>NZ_CP017689.1:0-2400000 GCF_001831495.1 Thalassotalea crassostreae | reverse complement strand
TAGCTTGGGAGCTAACAGTTTGGGAATTTTGAAACACAGTCACATGTTAATCGCAATGATCAGCGTTGCTTTATTTACTTTGCGCTTTGCGTTGTTAATGACCAAGTCTGATAAGCGAGATGCGCGTTGGTTAAAAATAGCGCCCCATGTGATAGATACAATTTTGTTTGTACTTGGTATTTACATGATGGTTAAGCTGTCGTTATACCCAGGAAGTGTTTCTTGGATGACTGAAAAATTATTAGCAGTCGTTGCTTATATTTATACTGGTTATTACACATTGAAAGTAGCTCGAAATAATACTATGCGAGTTATTGGTTACTTAGGTTCAATGGGCTGGGTTATTTTGATTGCCCGTATAGCGATGACCAAAGAGAACTTTTTATTATAGTTGCGTTTTACGTGACTTTGCAGTCCTAGTTGCATCGACTGTGTTGATACAACTAGAGGAAATAAGATTTAAATGAAAGATTTATTACTCAGTGAATTGAACTCTGACCACATCAATCTAGTGCAGGCTGTATTGTGGATCGAGCAGTCGATATTCGCTGAGGCAAACTCAGACATGATACAAACGATGAAAGATGTAGATGCTTTTATTTGCCATTTTCAAGAAGAGATTGATGGTTGTGATGATCCTCTTGAACGAGCAGAGAAACTGTTAGAAGAAGTGTTTATCGGACAAGTTTTTGCCGAGTCTTATCGTCAGCAGTGGTCAACAAAAAGTCATCAGTTGTCTTATAGCATGGCATACCGAACAATTGCGCCAATGCTTAAGAATATTCTTATGTTACATATCTTTAGGGCTTGTGGATTTCAAATTGAAGCGGTTTATGTTCCCGATGAAGTTATGCTAAGAATTATTTGTGATCAAGAGTATGCGATTGTTTTTAATAGTATTGATGGCGTACCAATTAACTGGCTAGAACTAGATATGCGCCTAAGTAATATGGAACAAGATGATCAGCATATTGGTTTAGAAGCGCTGAGCGACAAGCATTTGATTAAACAATACTTAGTATCATTGAAAACTGCTTTGATTAAAGAACAACAATTTGACTTAGCACTTAACTGTGTTGAGCTAATTTTGGCCCTTACTCCAGATGACCCTTTTCATCGTCGAGATCGCGGTTTTTTGCTACAACAGCTTGATTGCTTTAAAGTAGCATTCGATGACTACAAATATTTTATCGAACGTTGCCCTGAAAATGAGCAAGCTAAGCTATTGCAAATACAGCTTGAGATGTTTAATGAAAGAGTCAATGTATTGCACTAGTAAGTCTTATCGTGCCATTGCTGAGGGTAATGTTTAGCTGCAAGACAATAAGTTCGATCCAAAGCATTCAAACAAAAGTACTTAAAATAAAAAAATAAGCTCTCGACCAAGAAGGGCAATTAAATCAATTATGGAGAACACATGGATTCGCATGCTTTAATTACCAATGATGCTTCAGTCTTAGGTCTATTGGCAATAATACTCGGTTTAGTGTTTTATACCGCTAATAGTTCAAACCCACAATGGAAACGTTTCTACGCAGTAGTACCTGCGGTATTACTGTGCTACTTCTTACCATCATTATTAAATACGTTTGGCGTAATTAGTGGCAAAGAGTCTAACCTCTACTTTGTAGCTTCACGCTACCTTCTTCCAACCTGTTTAGTGTTACTTACTATTAGCGTCGATTTAAAAGCGATTGCTGGTTTAGGTACTAAGGCATTAGTAATGTTCCTGACCGGTACTTTGGGCATTATTATCGGTGGTCCAATAGCTTTGTTATTAGTATCTAGTGTAAGCCCTGGGCTATTAGGCGTTGAGGGGCCAGAAGCGGTATGGCGTGGTCTAACTACTGTTGCTGGTAGTTGGATTGGCGGCGGTGCGAACCAAGCTGCAATGAAAGAAATCTATGGTGTTGGTGATAGTATATTCTCAGCAATGATAACGGTAGATATTATTGTCGCCAATATTTGGATGGCAGTGCTGTTAGTCATGGCTTCAAAAGCTAAGCAAATTGATGAAAAAGCAGGAGCTGATACTGCGGCAATTACCCGCTTACAAGAGAAGGTAGAGCAGTTTCAAGCTGAACATTCTCGTAATCCAGCATTGCATGACCTAATGGTTATCTTAGCTGTTGGTTTTGGTGTTACTGGTTTCGCCCATATGTTTGCTGATACCATCACGCCATTTATGGTTGAAAACTTTCCAACGCTCGACCGTTTAAGTTTTCACAGTAAGTTTTTCTGGATGATTGTCTTTACCACGGTAGTTGGTATTGCACTGTCATTCACTCGACTGCGCAAGCTTGAAGGCGTAGGTGCCTCGAAGGTTGGCTCGGCGATGTTATACATCTTAATTGCCTCAATTGGTATGAAGATGGATGTGACTATGATTGCTGATGCACCTATCTATTTTGTAATCGGTATGGTTTGGATGATAATCCATGCTTCATTAATGTTATTTGTTGCTAAACTAATTAAAGCGCCTTTATTTTACATGGCGGTAGGTTCACAGGCTAACGTTGGCGGTGCAGCATCCGCTCCAATTGTTGCTAGTGCATTTCATCCGTCATTAGCACCAGTGGGCGTATTGTTAGCTGTTTTAGGTTATACCGTAGGTACTTTTGCAGCTTGGTTTTGTGGACAAATACTGCAAGCAATTTAATAATTTAGTGACTGTTTTACTAAATGAACAGTCACCGTTTAGCTGTTAAGAGCTATATTACAATCAATGATTTAGAAAACTAAACCATTAAGGATATTTATGAGTTTACAAACTATCGATTTTGCCAATGTTAGTGTTGCTAACGACAAGCCGTTTGTGCTTTTTGGTGGTATGAATGTACTTGAGTCACGGGATTTAGCAATGAAAATAGCTGAACACTATGTTGAAGTGACAACCAAACTTGGTATTCCTTACGTGTTCAAGGCGTCTTTTGATAAAGCGAATCGCTCGTCTGTATCATCATACCGTGGCCCTGGTATGGAAAAAGGCTTACGAATTTTTGAAGAAATTAAATCTACCTTCAATATCCCAGTCATCACCGATGTCCATGAAACACATCAAGCGGCCCCGGTTGCAGAAGTTGTTGATGTGATTCAGTTACCTGCATTCCTAGCTCGTCAAACCGATTTAGTTGTTGCTATGGCGAAGACCAATGCAGTGGTTAATGTTAAAAAACCGCAGTTTTTAGCAGCCCATGAAATGCGTCATATCATCAATAAATTTGGTGAAGCGGGCAATGACAAAGTAATACTTTGTGAGCGTGGTAGTTGTTACGGTTATAATAACCTAGTGGTTGATATGTTGGCGATGGATGAAATGACTAATATGGCACCTGTTATCTTTGATGCCACTCATGCTCTACAAAAACCTGGTGGTCGAAGTGATTCAGCTGATGGTCGACGAGCACAAGCAGCACAGCTTGCTCGTTCTGGTATGGCTTTAGGGATTGCCGGGTTGTTTATTGAAGCTCATCCTAATCCAGATGAAGCAAAATGTGATGGACCATGTGCATTACCATTACATGCGCTTGAAGGCTATTTAACACAAATGAAAGCAATTGATGATCTTGTTAAATCGTTCGAGCCATTGGTAACTGGCTAATTTCGAGTGTTGAAAAACAACTAAAAATACTTTGAAAAAGTGCATCAAAAAGGCCGCTAAAATAAAGCGGCCTTCTTTATTTGAATTTGTTTCGCTTTAAGATTAATCAGCGATTAACTCTTGGTACTCTTCGTCAGAAGCTAATTCTTCTTCAACTTCTAATTCTTGCTGTTCGATATTTAATTGCGTCATTGCGACAACGTCAGCGTTGTGCTCTTGACGCATTTCTTCATGCATCATTTCTAAAGATGCTTCTACTTCAATAGCAGCCATACGGATTTGTTGAGCTTCTGCTTGAGTTACGCTGTCATCAGCGTGTGCATTAACTGCGAAAAATGGTAATACGATTGCTGCCGCGATTGCTACGATGTTGTTAGTTGTCTTGGTCATGGGTAAGCCCTCTTAATTAATATGGTGCTATTAAACCAGTGCAACATCTAATTAACAAGTAATGGATTGTATACCTTTGTAATGTTTTGTTATCGCCTAAGCGGTTGGGTATAAGTTGTTGATTTTAATGGAAATGAATGATGAAATGTTTGTGTCATAAAATACTTAACTAATCGAACTGGATTTTAATTGTGTTGTAACATCCTGTTAATAATTAGGATTGTATTAATTTGAAAAGTTAATTACTGTTGAGACTGTAGATTAGAGGTTTCGCCATATCTTAATATCTGCATTTTATTAGAACATTTGTGGGTGTTTTCTTTTTAGTAAATTTTTATATGCTGTGAGGGAATAGTGAAGAAATCATTTTGGATTCCATTTTCGTTATGCTTTTCGTATTACCTACTTTGGTGCATATATAAAGCCACGGGTATTCACTGGACGGCTAGTTTAAATATTCCTGGATTTGTGATGTTGATGTTGTCTTATCCTTGGATGGAGTTAACTTTAATTCAACCGGTTATACAATTTCTGGATGAAACAATTGGTTTTTATCCTAGAGCACTACTATTAGGTGCGGTCATAAGTGCTGGTTTTGGAATTAACACTTATTTATTCGTTCTATTTTCAAAGTGGTGTTGGCGAAAAAAAATATAACAAATCATTCAAGCGTGACTAAAACCAGTTTGCACGGTTTCGCTTCGCTACATATTTTAGCAAACTATCTTTTTGCCTCTAATGGGGCGTTAACAGTAAGGAAACTATGCCGTGCAAATACGACCATACAAAGATTTAGATTTACAGTCTGTTTTAGATTCGTGGGAACTCGCAACTCGTTTAGCCCACGAATTTATGACTGATGATTTCATCGCTCAAGAGCGAAAAAATGTCGCCGAAATCTATTTACCGAATACGGACACATGGGTCGCAGAAATTGATGGCGAAGTACAAGGTTTTATCGCGCTTATGGGAAACGAAGTTGGCGCTATATTTCTTCAACCGAAGTGTCATGGCAAAGGTATCGGCAAAGCCCTTATGGATAAAGCACAAGAATTACATGGTGATTTGGAAGTAGAAGTGTTCAAAGCAAATTCGATCGGTCGCGCTTTTTATTCTAAATATGGTTTTGAGCTATCAGAGGAAAAATACCACGAACCTACGAAGCAGAAAGTTTTGCGCCTGAAATTTACTGCTGTCGAGTAAATAAATCAAAGTAGCGCATGTTGCAATATTTATTAAGGCATAAAGCACTCAAGGAAGTTAAATGAATTTAAATCAAGTTACATTACCTGTTAATGATATGGAAAAGTCTACTAAGTTTTATCGAACATTAGGGTTTACTCAAATTGTCGATACACCTCATTATGCCCGTTTTGAATGTCCAGAAGGGGACTCAACCTTTTCCTTATCGTTAGAAAATCCTGAACTTGTATGCGGTACAGTTATCTATTTTGAACACGAGAAACTAGATCAGTGGGTGCATAATTTAAAAATCAAAGGCGTTAAGTTTGACCAAGAGCCAATGGACCAAAGTTATTTATGGCGAGAAGCTATTCTATATGACCCTTCGGGTAATAAAATAAAGCTCTATTGGGCAGGGGAAAATAGAATTAACCCACCTTGGCGTGTAGAAATTTATTCTTAACAAATAAAGTTACGAATGTTTGTGGCTTGCTCAGTTTCGCGGTGCTACCAAGTATAGCTAGCGCTAATCATCCTTTTGAAAAGACGGTAGATAAAAAGCCCTCAATGAGTAAACTAATTTCAGAGTTAAATAAACAAAAAAGACCGCTAAATAGCGGTCTTTTCATTTGAATGTGATTTATGAGTAGATTAATCAGCGATTAATTCTTGGTACTCTTCGTCAGAAGCTAATTCTTCTTCAACTTCTAATTCTTGCTGTTCGATATTTAATTGCGTCATTGCGACAACGTCAGCGTTGTGCTCTTGACGCATTTCTTCATGCATCATTTCTAAAGATGCTTCTACTTCAATAGCAGCCATACGGATTTGTTGAGCTTCTGCTTGAGTTACGCTGTCATCAGCGTGTGCATTAACTGCGAAAAATGGTAATACGATTGCTGCCGCGATTGCTACGATGTTGTTAGTTGTCTTGGTCATGGGTAAGCCCTCTTAATTAATATGGTGTTATTAAACCAGTGCAACATCTAATTAACAAGTAATGGATTGTATACCTTTGTAATGTTTTGTTATCGCAATTTTGATAGCTATTTAAACGACCATTATTTATAATTTATCGATTAGAAAAATTTATGAAAAATCAGTAATGAATACCCGATTACCGCCGTTAAATTCGTTAAAAGCCTTCGAAGTTGCCGCTAGACATCTTAGCTTTACTAAAGCTGCAAATGAACTATTTGTTACCCAGGCGGCAGTTTCACACCAAATAAAGTCGTTAGAATCATTTTTAGGCATAAAATTATTTATGCGAAAGAACCGTTCATTGTTATTAACGGAAGAAGGTCAGTCCTACTATTTAGATATTAAAGATATTTTTAATTCACTAAATTTAGCAACACAAAAGTTATTTGCTAAGGGAGAAAAGGGAACCATTACCGTATGCATACAGCCAAGCTTAGCGATACAATGGTTAGTGCCTAAGTTGAGTGAATTTAACGCTAAATATCCTGAAATTGATGTGCGCATAAAAGCTGATGATGGTGATGACGATACCTTGCATGATGATGTTGATATCGCCTTTTATTACGGCCGTGGACCTTGGGCTAATGTCAACGCCACAAAAATCATTGATGAATATTTACAGCCTGTTTGTTCTCCTGCAATGTTGATGTCTGGCAATGCGTTATTCGAGATTAAAGATTTAACGAAACAAACGTTATTGCATGATACGAGCCGAAATGATTGGAAGCGTTGGTTTAAATCTGTAGGTGAAGATTCAAAGTTAGTTAATATTAAAGCGGTTAAACAAGGCCCTATTTTTAGCCATTCTGCACTTGTATTACAAGCTGCAGTCCATGGTCAAGGTGTTGCTTTAGTCAATAATATTCTGGCTAAGCCAGAGCTAGAAGCAGGGCGCTTGGTAGCGCCATTTCCACAAGTGTTAAATACCAAGAACGGCTTCTATATTGTTGTTCGTGAAGAGCAGTTGGAGTGTTCTCGAATTGCGCAATTTCGTGATTGGGTAATTGCAACTGTCGCAGCAGAAGCCTCAGAAGTCATTGAACTGGAGAATTATTAGTGAATTATCAGGACGATTTATCAATTAGCGAATACTCAGTTACTAATGCAGTCGCGACGGTCATTTTCAGCCATGGTGCAGGTGCAAATATTGAACATGACTTTATGCAACGAATGATAAAGTTACTAAATCAACGCCAGCTTAACGTCATCGCCTTTAATTTTCCTTATATGCAGCAACGTTTAATTGACGGTAAAAGGCGACCTCCTAATAGAATGCCGGCGTTAATGGAAAGTTTTAATAAACGAATTGACGCGTATAATCAATCATTACCGTTATTTATTGGCGGAAAGTCTATGGGCTCTCGTGTAGCGGCAATGGTTGCAGAAAGTGAAAAGGTACAAGGCGTATTTTGCTTAGGTTACCCATTTCACCCTCAAAAAAAGCCGGAAAAGACTCGTTTAGAGCCACTAGAGCAAAACCATACGCCTGTACTTATTTGTCAAGGTACACGCGATGCATTAGGTAACGAAGCAGAAATTGCAGGGTACTCTTTGTATAAAAACATTTCTGTGCAATTCTTTGCTGATGGTGATCATGATCTAAAGCCTAGGGTGAAATCTGGTTTTACCCATCAACAGCATATTGAAAACGCAGCTGATATGATTAAATCCTTTATTATTGAGAACTTATCATGATTGTTAAAGTATTAGCGCTAATTGCTGGTATAATGGCCGCTGCGTCAGTTTTGTTAAGTGCTTGGTTGTCGCATGCTGGTCGTGAGCTAAGCTTAACGGTAGTTAATAATTTAGAAACAGCGATATTGTTTGCTTTTATTCATAGCATTGCGGTGTTTATCGCATTGTCGACAGAGCAACAAAAGAACAATGGTTTAGCGCTTATTTCAGCGTGTGGTTTTGCGTTTGGCTTAGTGGCATTTTCATTGTCTATTATGATTAAGTCTTTATTTGCGATTACCTTATTATCGGTGTTCACGCCGTTGGGGGGAATTGCGTTTGCAATTGCATGGTTATTATTAGCAATTGCTTTTACCAAATCTGAAGTGTCTGATCTTAATGCAAGTGATTAGATATTTAATTAATACAGGAATATAAATTTAATGACTGCGATCGTACTTTATTGTCGCCCCGGCTTTGAAAAAGAATGTGCCGCCGAAATTACTGAAAAAGCATCTTGGAATGAAGTTTTTGGTTTTATTAAGCTAAAGAAGAATGAAGGTTTAGTGGAATTTCATTTATATGAAGCAAAACAAGCAGACATTTTAATTCAAAAGCTACCGCTTAAGCGTTTGATTTTTGCTCGTCAATGGTTTGTAACACTAGGTGATATTGTTGAGTTACCGGAATATAACCGGGTAGAGGCTATTGCTGAAGCACTAGGTGATGAATCACATTACCAAGAGTTAAGGGTAGAAACCTTAGATACCAATGATGGTAAAGCATTAAGCAAATTTGGTCGTAAACTGTCGGTACCATTGCGTCAACATTTACGTAAAACGTCTGTATTAGCTCCGCTTAGTAAACAACAGCAAGAACAAGAGCGAGGCGCAGTATCTTTACATGCATTGTTCTTTTCTGGTCAGCAGGTGCAACTTGGATATTCCTATGTTCGTAATAGCTCTGTTCATGAAATGGGCATCCCAAGGTTGAAGTTTCCAAATGCATCACCGAGTCGTTCGACATTAAAACTTGATGAAGCATTTTTATATTTTGTTCCAAAGGAAGAACGAGAAACCCGATTAACCTCTGGGATGAACGCGGTTGATTTAGGTGCGGCGCCTGGTGGTTGGACTTATCAATTGGTTCGTCGTGGCATGATGGTTAAGTCAGTAGATAATGGACCAATGGCAGAATCATTGATGGAGACCGGTCAAGTTAAGCACTATCAACAAGATGGTTTCAAATTTAGACCACACAAAAAGAATACTCACTGGTTAGTGTGTGACATGATTGAAAACTCATCACGGGTTGCCAAATTGATGGCCAGTTGGATTGTCGACGGTGACTGTAAAGAAGCCATGTTTAACTTAAAGCTGCAGCCTAGCAAATCACGTTATCAGCAAGTAATGAAAGATATTCAAGCGATCAAAGACATAATGTCAGATAATGATATTTGGTATGAATTGTATGCAAAACACTTGTATTATGATCGCGAAGAAGTAACCGTACATTTACGCGTTTTAACGAGAACCTAGGCTTAAATTGCGGTGATATTATTGGCTTAGTATCGAGTTTTAATCGTTGCTTAGTGAATTGTCACCGCAGCATTGCTGTAAAGTTAAAAAAGGCTAAGATATCGAAGACATCTTAGCCTTTTTTATGAAAATTTAATGTGTGCTTTAATCGATTTTAAAGCTATTTTTGTAGTCGAGATAAGCACTATCACCGATACCAATTAACTGACCATTTTTAAATAGTAATGCCGTGCATTCATCTTGAGTGGTGATGCCATCAGACTCTTTATGTTGAGTTCGGTAAAACATGACTTGGTAACTATCCTGTTCTACTTTTTTTGCTTCAGTCAGATCTGGGCTACCTAAATCTATGATGATTTGATCTGTGCTAATAGAATCGAGTTGTAACTTAGCGATATACGTTCGGTTAAAGCCTTCACGCTCATCCCATTGCATTTTATCTGGTGTATCTTTGTAAAAGTGCATAACTGCCATGGCAAATACACCATAAGCGATAATAGCGATAAAAATCCAAAATATAACTTTTTTACTCATTGTTTACCTTTCTGAGATATTTATGTATTTTCGGCTTCTAAATGAAGACGAATATCTTTTAAATTGAATCCTAATGGGATGTCTTGTTTTAACGTTAAAAGCTGTTGTGCCAGCTTAGTTTGCATTTCTGCATCTTTCATTTTATTTGCAACCGTACGTTTTAAATTATCGGCGGCTAATATTGCTGCGACACTGCCATGTTCTTTTAATAATTCTGTAGCTGTCACCGGTCCTATACCTGCAACACCGGGGATCTTGTTGGTGGTATCACCAGTCAGTGCCCAATAATCAATAAGTTGATCAGTGTTCACTGAAAACTTATCGAGTACATAAGCTTGATCAAAATAACGTTTGTTAAAATAGTCATATACATGGATATGATTACCCAATAACGGTAAAAACCCTTTGTCGGTAGAGATAATGGTCGTCTTTTGATCTCGCAATGCCATTTTAACCGCTAGCGTTGCGATCAAGTCATCCGCTTCATCTTGCTCTGACTCTAATGAGTCGACGCCTTTTTCTAAGAAGCTATCTTGAATATCAGGCAAAGATAACGCTAGATGCTCAGGCATTTTCTTTCGCCCTTTTTTATAATCAGGAAAAAGCTTATAACGCCAACACTTACCGTGGCAGTCAAAAACTGCCAATGCATGTGTTGGTTGATGTTCATTAATAATTTTTTGCAGTGCCTTAGCGGTCGCTTGCTTAGTATTATGAACGATTTGTTGTTTGGTATTATCAGATAACTCACCCAGGCCTAAAAAAGGGCGCTCTTGTACCGCATAAATCCTGCGGATTAAGTTCATTGCATCGATAAGTACTAAGTGAGCTTGCATGTTATTGTTATTTAGCCGCTATTTGATAACAAGGCGTATATTCGCCCTGTAATTTCATTCTTTGTTGTTTGACAAAGGATGATAGCAGGTTATCCATGTGTGTCATAATTTCTTTATCGCCTGTGATTTGATAAGGACCGTTTTCTCGAACAGATTGTACCCATTCTGGTTTCACATTACCGGCAACAATACCGGAAAATACTTTTCTTAAATTCGCCGCCAGTTCATTAACGGGAAGGTCTGGCGTTAACGAAAGGCTAGCCATATTTTCATGGGTCGGTTCAAAAGGTCGCTGAAATTGTTGTTCAATTTCAATAGTCCAATTGTAATGATATGAATCACCAACTGCTTTGCGGTAATTAATCACCCCGTCTATTTGTTCACTTAAATACTTTGCTGCATCGACAGCATCTTCAATCACAATGGAATAGAGTTGCTGTGCTTGAGGACCCAATATATTGCCAATAAATTCATCAAGTTGTTCAAAATAAGCTTTAGCAGAAGCTGGTCCAGTTAAGATAATTGGCAACTTTTGCAGCTTGTTTTCCGGGTGTAATAATATGCCCAAAATATACAATAGTTCTTCTGCTGTTCCTGCGCCACCAGGAAAAATTATCAAGCCATGACTCATTCTCACGAACGCTTCTAAACGTTTTTCGATATCAGGCATTATCACTAGTTCATTGACGATAGTATTTGGTGGCTCTGCGGCAATAATACTAGGCTCTGTTAGACCGATGTATCTGCCTGCATAATTTCGTTGCTTAGCATGACCAAATGTAGCCCCTTTCATTGGCCCTTTCATCGCTCCCGGTCCACAACCTGTACAGATGTTGATACCACGTAAACCTAATTGATAACCAACTTCTTTAGTATATTTATATTCTTCCTCGTTAATCGAGTGGCCTCCCCAACAGGTGATAATAGCTGGTGTGCTATCGAGCTTGATGGCATCAGCATTGCGGATGATATCAAATACCATATGAGTGATTAAATTTGTTGGCCTTGGCGGTGGCGTACATAGATAGCGAGAGTTTATAAACAATATATCGCGCAGTACTGCAGAAAGTTGCTCCTTGATACCGACAATGAGCTTATCATCAACAAATGCATGAGATGGAGGGTTTATCAATCGCAGTTTCACCCCGCGCTCTCGCTTTAATACCTGAATATCAAAATCTTTATAGGCGGCGTATATTGCTTCAGCATCATCTGTATCGCTGCCAACATTAAGCACGGCAAGAGAACAGTTGCGATACAACTGATAGAGTTGTGAATTGGCCGAATGTTGTAATTGATCAACTTCTAGGGGTGATAATAAACACATATTACCAACCGGGTTAATTTCTATTTGCATAGCACACCTTTAATGGCGACACCCTTGAGATTGTTATACGTTTTTGAAAAAACGCTTCATACAAAATGAATGTGCCGCTTTAATAAACCTAATATTAACGATTGAGATGAAAATTATTATTCTCATTTGTTCTTCGTTTGTTCAAAATTTGTTCTTATTAAATAAGAGCTTAACGAAAAATATATAAGCTATTAGGACTATTTTTAAGTCTAGTGTATTTCTCAATGTTTGAGAAGCGTAGCTAGACGTTAAAACGTAAACAGATGTTGCAAGAATCTAATCAAGGCAATACTTAAGCTTGTTAACTCGATTAAAACACTGTTATTGACGAAGCGTTCTATTTCTCGGCGCGGTGTTGTTTTCACTGCTTCTATAAGGGTTAATGTCCAATCCTCCACGGCGAGTATAACGGGCAAAAACAGTAAGGGATTGGCACTGACAAAACTCCATTATGTCGGTATAGATACGCTCGACACATTGTTCATGAAATTCATTGTGCATTCGAAATGAAATGATATAGCTAAGTAACACTTTATGGTTAATGGCAGGGCCTTTATAGCTGATATACACACTTCCCCAATCAGGTTGGTTGGTGATCAAACAATTAGACTTTAACAAATGACTGACCAGCTTTTCTTCGACAATATCTGAGGTGTCTGCACAAGCGGTTTTTAATATCTCCCGATCAAATTCAAACCCATCAATGGTCAAATCAATATCATCAATTTTGACTGCGTCTATAGCGGATATAGCAAGAGGAGGGCAGTCATCAACATCAAAAAGCGTTACCGTGACATCACCTTGTGCAACTTTAGTTAAATCTTCGGTTAAAGTCTTTTCAACGGCAGCGCTATCAGCAAATCTAGATTGATTAAGACTGTTGAGGTAAAGCTTGAAAGACTTTGACTCTACCAAGTTAACGCTATTACAGGAAAAACGAAATTCAGCTACAGCAACTTTAGGTTTACCACCTGGCTCTAGCCAAGATAATTCGTAACCATACCAAACATCTTCGCCATAAAAAGGTAGCTCGCCATCTAGATCTAAGTCTTCTCTATTTAACGCTCTAGGCACCCCTTGTAATAACTCCGGTGCATATTCACTTTTGTAATCTGTGGTTTTACCTAGCACTAAAGTTTTTAGTTCGTCGGCATTTTGATATAGGCTCATAAATTTATACTATAAAATTCGTTGTCGTTAAGTGGCTGTGTGAAATGGTGTCATTCATTTCAACTAATCGCTATAATGGCGTTACATTGCTTTTATTTTAACGTATGACCATGAATAACAACAGCTTAGCCGAGATAATTTCTACATTTAGTCAATCTTATATCAACCACTTTAAACAGCAGCATCAGCATTTACCAATGGTAGAGCAGGATAGTGATTGGATTTCCCCTTGCGAAACAGGCGAAGCCGACAAAGAAGGTAATATTCAGTGGCAACCTGTTGCAATGGACGTAAACGTTTCTTTCGATAATGTTGAAAAGGCACTTGAAGTTGAATTGCATCCGGATATCAAAACCTATTTCTCACAAATATACTCTGAGTCAATACCTGCAAGCTGCAGCGAAGGGAAGCTAGAGCTGTTGTTTGCTTGGAATAAAGATGATTTTGAGCGTTTACAACAAAACCTTATTGGTCATGTATTGATGAAGCGCAGACTGAAACAAGAGTTAACAGTATTTTTCGCAGTAACTGACGCAGAAGAAATTAATCTTGTCATACATAACCAAAGCGGTGAAGTATGGGCTGAGCCGGTAGGATGTGAGCCGAATAAAAAACTCGCCAATAATCTTAGCGAGTTTTTTCAGCTACTGAGCTTGGATTAACTAATATTGGGACTAGCGATTATTTGGGTTAACGATTAATAGGCCCTATTTGTTTGACAGTTGGCGTTCTATTGTTTCCAATTTTGCTTCTAATTGTTCAATTCGTTGCACAAGTGGTCTAGTTGCATTTTCAATTGCTGTTGCTAGATCATTGTCTATGTCCGATTCTTTAAGAGGCTCCGCTTTCTCTTTCGCTTCTACATTGCCTAACTCTGGATTACTTTGCCAATTCTGTAATCCTTTTATTACTTGTGCAAGTGGTAAAGTTTGACCAAGGTTTGCTTTGATTAAAGCGACACTAGGTGTTTTGCCTTCATTAGAAAGGCGTGTGGCTATTCGGTAAATTTCGGCACTAATTATCATTATTAAGTTGTTAAATTTTTGTGTGTTAATTTGCTTAAATAGTAGCGAAAATGGCTAACCTTGTCATCATTTTAATTTACAGTTATTTGTTAATTCCTGTAAAAACAACAGCTTAAAAAATTGGCAAGCGATTTGCTTAATAGATAACTTAAGTAACTTAGGTAATTTAGTTTAAAACATTCTTATAAAACTAGATTATTGAGTTTAATTTTAGAAACGTAATACAAAAAAAATATCCAAGAGGGAAATTATGAAAAAATCTTTAGCTACGTTACTGTTACTTGCACCACTTACTTTAGGATTAACAGGTTGTATCATCGTTGCCGATGGTGATGGTAAATACAACTCATCTGTAGATCACGAAGACCGCGAACGCGATAATCGTTCTCAGATCGCTAACTTAACGCTAAATACGCCGATTGATAAAGTAAAAAACCAATTTGGTGTTCCAGATTTTAACGAAACTTACACTAAGGAAGGCGAAACGATTCAAGTTCTATTCTACCGCACAATGCGAAAACATTCAGACGGTATGACAACTAAAGATGAATGCACACCGTTATTATTTAAAGATGGTGTGTTAACTAGCTGGGGTGATACTGCACTTCAGCAGCTATAAGTAGATATAACTAATTAATAGTTGTAGCAATAGCGGCATTAGATCCTCGCCTCTATCGGACTTACCTTATATTGCTTTATAAAACACGATGCTAGCTGTTTCATGCTTGCATCGTGTTTTTTTGTTGCTAAGGTTTTATTCTCGTCAAAACCTAATTCGCCTATATTGAAGATGCTGTTGTTATTTAAAAATGATTCAAATTTGACCAGTTTGTTAAAATCTTGTTATGGTGATAATCCGTTGTCGAAAAGTATTAAGAATAAAAAGCTAACTTATCTAGGCTTTTTTCAAATCAATACCGATTCAAATGCGAGTAATAATAAAAAATTGATCTAAAGAAATTAGTAATCAAAATAAAAACTAACAATAAAACTTAGCACTAAGCTAGACCTAACAAATAATAAAAGTTTCGTAATCGACAACGCAATCAAACAAAAGAATTATAAGCGAGTGGTGATATATGAATGATGTTCAAGTTCTTACAGAAAACGAAATAAGAGCAGCCTATTTAACTGCGCCAGAATTAAAGCTGGCAGCATCTTTATTGTATCAAGCCTATCATGACGACCCTGTATTTGTTGATATATTCAGTAATGGCAGCGGTGACTACGAACAAAAACTTAGAGCATCTATTCGCGAAGAGCTTGCGGCATTTTGGCAAGCAAAGCAGCCGATTTTAGGGCTTTATATGGGCGAGGCATTAGTGGGGGTTGCATGTTTAAATGGCCCTGATGCAGGTTTTGGCTCCGATAGATTTTGGCATTGGCGCTTGAAAATGATGCTAGGAGCCGGTTTTGTAAGCACTAAACAAATGATCCAAAAAGAAGAGCAAATTTTAGCGGCAGTGCCAATGCAGCGCTTTCATATGCTGTCATTTATTGCGATTCACCCTTTGCACCAGCATCATGGTTTTGGTCATTATCTAGTGGCTGCGGTAAATACTGTCTTAGAGGACCACCAAGACAGTGAAGGTGTGGCTGTGTACGTAACCACAGAAAAGTATAAAGAGTTCTTTAGTGAGTGTGACTACACACCAGTAAAAGAAGTGACAGTTGGTAATGTAACAGGACCACTGATGATCCATTATCGGAAGCAATAAGCTTAAGTTAACGGAATAAACTTAAACGATTTTACAATAAGGACTATGCGTGACCACCAAACGATATAACAGTTTTGCGGAATTTTATCCGTTTTATTTAAGCCAGCATCAAGATCCTACTTGTCGTTTGTTGCATTATCTTGGTTCAACCACAGCATTAGTGATTTTGCTTTATGCCATTTTTAGCGGCCAATTAAAGATGTTGTGGTTACCTCTTGTTATCGGCTATGGCTTTGCTTGGGTTGGCCACTTTGTTTATGAAAAAAATAGACCTGCCACATTTCAATACCCTCTATATTCATTTATTGGTGATTGGGTGATGTTTAAAGATTTTCTTTTAGGTAAGAAATTTTAAATTTATTCGCTTAAACCACCAACTTTCCATATTTAGTTAAAAAAATGTGAAATTAAGCACAGAAACTAGGTGCAATTAATGGCATACTTTCTCTTTTTAAATGATTAAAAATTTATATAGCAATAGAGTTAGAGAATAAAAATGATTATTGATGGAAAGCAAGCTGCTGCCGACCTAAGAGTTGAGCTCGCTGCACAAGTAAAACAATTACAAGACGAAAAAAATATCACCCCAGGACTTACCGTTGTTCTTGTTGGAGAAGACCCTGCGAGTCAGGTTTACGTGCGTAATAAAGTAAAGCAAACGCGAGAAGTTGGCATGATTTCAAATGAAATCAAATTGTCAGCAGAAACAACAGAACAAAAATTGCTGAACGTATTAGATGAATTGAATAATGATGATTCAGTGCACGGCATTCTTGTACAATTACCTTTACCTAAACACATCAACGAAACGACTGTTATCGCTAAAATTGCTCCTGAAAAGGATGTTGATGGTTTTCATGCGATGAATTCAGGTCGACTTGTTAATGGTGAACCTGGTGCATTAGTTCCGTGTACACCACAGGGGTGTATTATCCTTGCTAAAAAAGCCCTAGGCGATAACTTAAGTGGCAAAAATGCGGTTGTTATCGGTCGCTCTAATATTGTAGGTAAGCCAGTCGCTCTTCTATTATTGCAAGAGAATTGTACCGTTACTATTGCCCATTCTCGAACCCAAGATCTTGGCGCAGTGTGTCGCCAAGCTGATATTATTATTGCTGCTGTTGGTATTGCTGAGTTTGTCCAAGCTGATTGGGTAAAACCAGGTGCGACGGTAATTGATGTTGGTATTAACCGCATTGAACGCGACGGTAAAGCTAAGTTAGTAGGGGATGTTGATTATGCTAATGTCGAGCCGATAGCAGGTGCAATAACTCCTGTACCTGGCGGCGTTGGCCCAATGACAATCGCATGCTTGTTGAAAAATACCGTTGAAGCGGCACGCAACGCGAGTTAGAAATAGTTGATACTTAAAGCTTGATACTAAAACTAAAAGCGTAAAATACTAAAAGGCGATTCTTTACTTTCAAAGAGTCGCCTTTTTTAATTTAGTAATTCATTCACTTATTCAATCAGTTATTCATTCAGTAAAGAAAGAATAACTAAGTTTGAGAATGAGTAAATTAACCGTATAGCTCTTTTGCCATTTGTTCACGCATATCTATTTTTCTAATTTTGCCCGTTACTGTCATCGGATATTCATCAACAAAACGAATATAGCGGGGTATTTTAAAATGGGTTATTTGACCCTTACAGAAATCACGAATTTCATCATCAGTTGCTGTTTCACCTTCTTTCAATTGGATCCATGCACAAACTTCTTCACCCATTTTTTCATCTACTACGCCGAAGACTTGAACCTCAGAGATCTTTTCATGGGTATATAGGAATTCTTCAATTTCACGAGGATAAATATTTTCACCGCCGCGGATCACCATATCTTTGATACGACCGGTAATTTTTATGTAACCATGCTTATCCATGGTGCCTAAATCGCCGGAATACAACCAACCATTTTTAATCGTTTCAGCGGTTTTTTCTTCATCATTCCAGTAATGCGACATTACCGAGTATCCGCGAGTACAAATCTCACCTTGCTCACCGATTGCGCATACACGTCCTGATTCATCCACTATTTTGATTTCTACATAGGGGATAGCTCGACCAACAGATTGAGTGCGGTTTTCTAAAGTATCATCTGGTAGCGTCATATTGTTAATAGGACTAACTTCAGTTTGACCGTATCCGATCACCACACTATCCATATGCATTTTATTAATGATGTTGTTCATCAGCTCTTCAGGACAAGGTGCGCCAGCGATAACGCCAGTGCGCAGGGAACTAACATCATAATCGCCAAAGTCAGGGTGATCTAGTTCCATCACGAACATAGTCGGTACGCCGTGTAAGGCTGTACATTTTTCTTTATGAACGGCTTCTAATGTTGAACGAGAATCGAATGATTGAGCGGGGAATACCATAGTAGCACCGGTAGTTACACAGGCTAATACGCCTAAAACCATACCGAAACAATGATATAAAGGCACAGGAATGCAGAGTTTATCGTCATTAGTAAATTGCATTCCTTTGGCGGTATTAAAACCGTTGTTTAAAATATTGTTATGACTTAATGTCGCGCCCTTAGGATTACCTGTTGTTCCGGAAGTGAACTGAATATTAATGGCGTCGTCTGGCTGTAACTCAATGGCTAACTCGGCAAGTCGTTGGGTGCTTGCGGCGCCGCCCATTGCGCAAACACTGGCAAAATTTAACATCCCAGGAGTGTGCTCTACACCCATGCGGATCACTGTGCTTAGATGAGGAAGCTTTTTAGAGTTTAGTTTACCTGGTTTACAGCTTGAAAGTTCAGGCGCTAACTCGGCTAACATAGTTAGGTATTCACTAGTTTTAAAGCTTTCTGCGCTAATAATCGCTTTACATTCAACTTTGTTTAATGCGTATTCTAATTCGTACAAACGATACGCGGGGTTAATACATACCATGATGGCGCCAATTTTGGCTGTGGCTAACTGAGTTAGAACCCATTCGTATGAGTTTGGTCCCCAAATACCAACACGATCGCCGGGTTCAATACCTAACGACAATAAGCCCGTCGCTAATTTATTAACTTCTTGTTGTAGCTGAGCGTAGCTCCAACGGATATTTTGATATCGAACTACCAGTGCTTCGTTATCAGGGTATTGATCGGCAATACGATCGAAACAATTACCTATCGTTTCATAGAGTAATTGTCCATTGCCTTCACCGGTCATATAACTTTGGGTTAATGTTGTCATTATTCTTCCTCAAATAGCATATTTTCTAGTGAAATATGTGGTGGGTGTCATTCAAGTATAATTATTTGATAACCAATGTACCTGTCTATAGGGATAGATTGGTTATCATTGTGAGCCATTTTATTGGCAACAGAAATTCGATTTCTGCTTAAGTAGAAGAAACCTGTTTTATAGTTAACGCTAAATTTGGCCAAAAAAAAGGACCTTCCAACAGGAACGTCCTTTTATGATAGCGGCCATATTTTGCAGATATGCCTTTCTTATTCAACTGTTAAATTAGTTAAGTTTTAAAATAATCGGTTTAAGCCATTTAGAGCTGCTACACGAAATGCCTCAGCCATAGTAGGGTAGTTAAACGTTGTCTCAACGAAATAATCAATGTTATTGCCACCATTTGTTTGCTGCATGATAGCTTGACCGATGTGAATGATCTCAGCAGCATTTTCACCAAAACAATGAATACCAAGTATCTCTTTTGTTTCGCGATGGAATAGAAGTTTTAGCGAGCCCACCATAGAGTTAGCAATTTGAGCGCGGGCTAAATGTTTAAATTGTGCACGACCAACTTCATATGGAATCTTTGCTTCAGTCAATTCTATTTCAGTTTTACCAACAGAACTAATTTCAGGAATGGTATAAATACCTGTTGGAATATCAGCAATTAGTTTACCCGCTGAACCGTCATTGATAATAGCACCAGCAGCAATTCGGCCTTGATCGTAAGCTGCACTTGCTAAACTTGGGTAGCCAATAACATCACCTACCGCATAGATATTGTCAACTTCTGTTTGGTAAGCACCATTAACTTTGATTTGACCACGTCCATCGGCAACTAAACCAGCGTTTTCTAAATTCAGCTCCGCGGTATTACCCGTTCGGCCATTGGCGAATAATAGACAATCAGCTTTCATCTTTTTACCTGATTGCAAATGCACTATTACACAGTGGTCAGTTGTTTCTACTTTTTCAATCTGTTCGCCATGACGAATGACAACGCCGTTATTCCATAAGTGATAACTTAGAGAATCTGACATTTCATCATCTAAGAAAGACAACAAACGATCGCGGGTATTTATTAAATCAACTTTGACATCTAAGCCTCTAAAAATAGAAGCATACTCACTACCAATAACACCAGCACCATAGATAATGATTTGTCTAGGGTCATGTTTCAGTGACAAAATACTGTCCGAGTCATAAACGCGATCATGGGTAAAATCGATATCATCTGGATGATACGGTCGAGACCCTGTGGCTATAATGATGTTCTTCGCACTTATCGTTTCAACTGAGTCATCATCTAATGTGATTTTAATGTGATTGGCATCAATAAACTCAGCCTGACCATGAAAATTAGTTACTCTGTTTCGGTTATAAAAACCGGCGCGTAAATTTACTTGCTTATCAATTACCGAAGAAGCATGCGCCAAAATTTCTGGGAAAGTAAGGTGCTTTGGTTGCTCTTCGTTAGCAAACAGCGGATTTGAATTATACTGAATTAATTGGCTTACCGATTGACGCAGCGCTTTTGAAGGGATTGTTCCCCAATGTGTACAGCCGCCACCAACACGCTTATAACGTTCAATAACAGCGACTGTCTGACCTTCTTTCGCCAGTTTCATCGCCGCACCTTCACCGCCAGGACCCGTACCTATGATGATTGAATCATAATCATAATTGTCATTTCTAGATGTTTTATTTGGGTGCTTCTGGGATTTTTGTTGTTTAGCCAATGGGGTGCCTATAGTCGGTCATAAGTTGAATAGTATTTGATGATTATATCGTAACTTTTGCCGTTTATTAAAATAAAATTAAGATTTGAATCAATTTGTTAGCTTTTTTATAGATAAATGACTGTCAATTTGATTTTTAAAGATAGTGAACCATACTAATTATAATGTTTAGAACAAATGATTTAAGAAGGATTTTAAATTGAATCGCCATTTATATGTTGCCGATAACATTGAAGATTTGCAGCTAATTTCTGATGAATTAGAAAAGCAAGGGATCAGTAAACCACAAATGCACTTCATTGAAGATCAGGATGATAACGATCACTTCGATTATTTCTTTCCAGTAAAATATCAAGTTTTCAATGCATTATTTAACGGTGATCACGTAACCTTGTCTTTACTCGTTTTCTCTTTTATTCTCGCATCGGTGAGCTTTTTGCTAGGGTATAGTCAATTACTACTTTTTTGGTTTTTAATCGTAGCCATCTTTTCTGCATATACGCTGTACACTAAACCAAAAGATTTTTTGGTAAATGCCAATGAATCTGCGCTAAATCGTGAAGAGCTTAAGTCTTTTCTACAACAAGGGTGCTCTATCCTATTGCTCGAGGTCAATGCAAATCAAGAAGTTGAATTAAAAAAAATTATCGCTAAACACAATGACGTGGTGTTGGATTCAAAGCATTATTACTCCTAAAAACTATTATCTACATATTCAAATTGTAGAGCAGTTCAATTGTTTATATTCACAGCACACTGTAAGAGAGCCTCGCTTAAGCTGATGACGGTGTACTATTGCATATTTTTAATCAAGTCGACTTAAATTGCCTCCAGTAAAACCCAAAATTCATCCCACATGCTTCTCGAATCAATCGCTTGATCTCGCATCAATTTAAGATCAGATTTTGAAAACCAGCGACCATTCTTAATGACTGCCTCAGGCTCTTGTAATATTGATAAATTGTTTATTGGATTCGTTTTTGAAAAAATAAAATCCGCGTTCAGGTTAGTTTGTATTTTTCCAATCTGTTGTTCAAGATTGAGTGCTTTAGCAGGGGCGATTGTCGCCGCCGCCAATACATCATAGCTACTCATGCCAGACTGTTGCAGCAGGCGCATCTCATTATGAGTGGCAATGCCATGGGGAGAGAGTAGTACGCCTGAATCTGAACCCACTAATAAAGGGACATCGTTTTTGTTTAACTCTTTAGTTATCTGTTGCAAAAATCTTAATTTCTTTTGATTGTACGCAGCCATTTTGTCTGAGGATTGCAACCATCGATCAACCTGATTAAATGAGGTTTCTAAAGCAATGATATCCGGCGTATATTGCGTTGTCGTTTTTTCCAGATAAGCTTGCTTTTCTTGACTGAGTTTAGTTAATTGATAATAGATGTTTAACGTTGGCGTTACCGGCACCTTTGTCACTTTTATATCAGCTATCACAGCAGGCAATTTATCCACTGCAAATTGATGATTAAGCGGGCCTTGAAATATATCTTCGACATGTTCAAATGACTGCAGGTTAGCAAGCATCGAAAGCGACATATTACCTGAGGCATGAGGACCATGCTTTGCCACCGGTATCGCTAATTTGTCACTTTCATCGATGATCGCTGATAGTGTTGTTTGATTAAGATTGCCATAGGCTTTGATTAAGTCATAACCTTGCTCATGGTATTTTCCAATGGCAGCCCTTGCTTCTTCTTCAGTTTCAACGCCATGTTGTAATAGGGCATCTTTATTGCCCGATATAATAGGACTACTTACGGTAGAGCTGCTGCCAATTTGTTTTCCTGACGCTATATTGTCACGCCATTCTAATTGCTTAGGGACACCATTTAAGATCCTTACGTGTGTAACACCATGACTTAAGGTAAATATATAAGCAGCTTCTTCATACATATGAACATGCATATCGATCAATCCAGGGGTTATGTACCCATTAGCACCATCTATGATGTTTATATTTGGCCGCGATAATGAAGGTGTATGATCATCAATAGAGTCAATCTTGCCATCGATAACAACCACTGTTTTTGATTGTAGAACTCGTTGTCTTTCAACATCAATGATATTGACATTGGTCAACACAAAGTCATCGGCATATGGTGGGCTTTTAAGTGTATTAGTTTTGCAAGAAGGGACTAAAAGTATCAGCAATAGCACGGTAAAAGTTTTCATTTGTAAACTCCTTTAAATATAGCTAAGAAGTTAAAATGAAAGTTAGCTGTTGTCGTCCTAGATCAAGTTTTTAGAAGGCTAGTATCTTGATTTTAGACGTTACTTTTAGAGCAGATTTTGAGCTTTATATTCGCTCGGTGTAACACCTGACACCTGCTTGAAGACTTTATTAAATGATGCTTTGGAACTAAATCCTGCATCCGCTGCAATATCGGTAAGAGATTTGTTTTTATTTGCAATTAACCTTTTACAGACGAATTCAACTCGGTAATTGTTGATGTATTCATTGAATGATTTATTGGTGACGACATTAATCGCCCGGGAGATATCTCTTGTTTGCAGGCCTGTTAAGTCACTCAAATTATTGAGGGTTAGCCGAGGGCGAAGGTACCATTTATTGGATGTAATTAACGAGTCGAGTTCACTATATAATGAACTGTAATCATCAGTTTTAGTGTTTTTGTTTACAGCGTTATCAGCAGCAGTATTGGTTTTACTCGCATCTTGAGGAATCTTTTTTATGGTCAGTAATTTTACAATGATGACCATAGTTACAATTAGCCAGATAACGTTGTTAACGCCTTGACCTAAAACATTAAGATCGTAAGAGATCGCGTGTTGCATGTTCAAACGCGCAAGATCAATTAAGTTAAATACAGCTGTGAGCGCTAATATCCAGACTAACCATGTTAATGAAAAGTCGTCTGAATCAGAGCGCTGCTCATCCATAACTTTTTTGTATTTCAATAACAATAAAACGGTAAGTAGGGCATAAGACAATCGCCATAAAGTACCAATACCAATAACAATAGTGACTTGTGATGTTATAAATAAAACAGGAATAACCGGTGCGAGGTGCCAAAAGTGTTGTTTGGATAAGGACTTATTAACGAGTAACTTTATTGCTAAATAAGTTGCTGGCCCAAATAGCATGATAAAAATCGGACTTATTAGATAGATATCACGAGTGAGCCCCGACTCTTCTAGAATATTGATGCAAGAGCCGAAGGAAATCAAAAATAGTAAAACCGCAACGCCTCGATATTCTTTCGATTTAGTCAACCATAATAAGGCTCCACCGAGTATGCTGGTGGCAGTGATCGCGGCTTGGATTAGGTTGACAAAATTTAGATTTTCCATTTAAAAATACTTGTTTTTCAGCTGGTTGAACAGTTCACCATCAATATCGGAACAGTGTGACATGGAATGAGACTATTGTAAAAACTGCTGTAGTGTCTCTAAATGCGTTTTATATTGCTTTAGCAAATCTATATAGCGTCTTAGCGTTGATTAAATTCTACAAGTTCTCTTCGGCCGCCAATAAATTTAGTTGCTAGCATTTTATCGCCCTTAATATCGCTCACGTAGCTAATGTCTTTATTTAGTGTGTAGCGAGTATTTATTTCATTGGTTGTTAAATCGAATTTCCATAGCTGATCATTAGCGTCTATACCATATAGAGCATTATTTTTTAATAAAACATAAGTGCCAAACAGTTTTTGATTGATGGCTGAGAGCTCTAGAATATTTTCACCGTCCTTAAACCAAAAGTTTTTGTTGCGATCAACGTAAACTAACTGATTATTTTCAAAATAAGCCGCCCACAAAACATTTTTAATAGTTAAGTCATTGGCTTCACCTGTACTAATATCGATACTAAATAACTGAGGGATATTATTTTTAATACCGGTTACAAGTAGTTTATCTGGCTCTGTCCAAGACAAAATTGTGTTAATAGCTATTGGCGATTTTAGCGCTATATACGTACCATCCATATTCACTATATTTACTTGATTATTGACATTGACGGCTAAGGTTTGTCCATCTGGTGACCAATAGTATCGAGTGCTACTTAATCCTTTTTCAAATTTTGTTAGTTGAAAGGTTTTACCTTCATCATTTAACCATAACTGACGCGTCCCTGAACGATAGGAAATATAAGAAATTAAGTCGTTATTTGGTTGAAATTTTGCATTGGCGTCAACGGATGTTGAGCGAGACATTACCTCTATATCTGCTTCGACTTGTTTTGTATTGAGGTAACCAATATCAAAATCTTTGCTGCCCAATGTTACCGCAAATCGAGTTTGACTTGGATGATAGCTTGGCGCCCATAATCCAGAGTGATTTGCTGAGTGCATTAGTTGTAGTTCACCGTCAAAACTCAGTCGGTAAATTTTACCTTCTATGTCTGTGATAAAATGTTCACCGTCAGGCGAGAACTGAATTTCAAATCGAGTATATACCGAGTGATCGGCGCTACGTTGTATTTCTGATTCGATTTTAACTTCACCTGCTAAGTTCAATATTCTAAGCATGCTTACGTTATTGCTTGCTATAGCAACGGTTGCCAATAAACCAGATTTTGTCGAATAGTCTAATGAATAGATTTGACCAGGGTGATCATGTGGTACTTCGGTAAGTGTATCTGAGACAGCATTATAAATGACAAGTTTAGGTTGATTATCTTCAACAGCGGGGTGTTGAAGTAAAGCAATTCGCCCGTCGTTTAACCAAGTAGGGTGTGAGGTTTCAACGTCTGCACAATTGTATCGAAGCATGTTGTTAGCATCACCATTCCATGCTTGCGCAAAATCTAAGGTTTGTAGTTGCCAGCATTGTTGCACTTGTGCTGGTTCTGAGGAACAATCTGATTGTAATACAAAGGCTAATTGCGACCCATCTGAAGACCAACTTAGCTGGCTATAGTGTCCAGGTTCAGAACTTAATCGCTCTTCTTGATTATTATTTAAATCTTTTGCCCAAAGGTGACTTTCACATTGTCCAACCATGCGGTTAAAGGCTAAGTATCGACCATCAGGAGAGTATGACGCGTTATATTCTTGTTCATCACTTGCAGTTAATGGTGTGGTCTTTTCATAAATAGATAATTTTGAAGGCGATGCAATAATGATAATTAAAACCGCCGAAATAATTGCCAGTGCAAACAGGATTTTTGATTTTTGTGATGGTGTTTTTTTCTTATTTGGCGCTTTTTCAATGACATTATCTTCCCAACGCACATTAGCTTCTAAGCTGTAGCCTTTTTTGGCATGAGTCTTAATAAATGCCTGCTTTTTACTGTCATCACCAAAGGCTTTTCGTAGCTGAGCAACAGCCCGTTGTAGAGTATTTGGAGCAACGATACTGTTTTCCCAAACGATGTCCATAAGTTCATCATGACTGACAACGTCACCTGCACGTGAAGCTAAAACCTCTAATACTTTTAGTGCCTTAGGTGGGATTGGGGTTGCTTGTTGTTGATGCTGAATTTGATTGCGATTGACATCAATAAAGTAATTATTTACCCAAAATTGTTTGGTCATGAAAAGAACATCCCTTTGATAATTCAATTCAAATCTTACCGCGGTTTTGCCCTAAAAATAAAGCTGAATACTAATAAATCAGCTAAACGTCAGGTTTTTTTCATGTGCTTCAGGTCAAGTGATGGCAAGGTAGAGCCATATTTCAGCAATAAAATGAAAATGAAGTAACACTGCAATCTTATTTTGCAGAAAATAAATTGGAAGCGAAAGGGAACAATGATGAATTTAACGATTAAAAAGATGCTAATGCTTGTTTTGTT
The DNA here is from genome assembly GCF_001831495.1 of Thalassotalea crassostreae. Taxonomy (NCBI): domain Bacteria; kingdom Pseudomonadati; phylum Pseudomonadota; class Gammaproteobacteria; order Alteromonadales; family Colwelliaceae; genus Thalassotalea; species Thalassotalea crassostreae. The sequence continues at coordinate 2,373,297 of NZ_CP017689.1, read as the reverse complement.
GACGGCAATTAGTAATAAAGCTATTTCTAAACAAACAGAGAAACAAACGGATTTAATTGGGCCTTATCTTGGTCAAAAATTACCGGGAACAACACCAGAAGTTTTTGCTCCAGGTATCATTTCAACAAAGAACTGGGAATATGGCGTAGTGTTCTCTCCGGCTCTCAATGAAATGTATTACGTCAGAAAAGATAGTCTTGAATCAGATGCACAGCAACTCCTCGTCGTTTATGAAAAGAAAGATGATAAGTGGCAAGAACGAGTAGTCTCACCAAGATCTGGTACTCCAACATTTTCAGTTGATAACAAAACGATGTTTCTCGGACGAGGATATAAACAACGCACTGAAAATGGTTGGTCAGAAACAAAAAGATTAGGCCCTGACTTTGAACCATTTCGCATCATGCGAGTTACGTCATCATTTAACGGTACATTAGCATTTGATGAAGCAACTAAAGATGGCAAAGGCCTATTACGTTTTTCAACACTGAAAAACGGTAAACGTGCGGCTCCTGAAGCTTTTCCAAAACAAATCAATACAGGTCAATGGAACGCTCACCCATTTATTGCCCCAGACGAAAGCTATGTTATTTGGGATGGGCAGCGCGGAGCTGAGATGGAACACCCTGATTTATTTATTAGCTTTAAACAGCCAAATGGCAGTTGGGGAGAAGCGATTAAATTTGGTGATGAAATCAATACGCCAGCCTCAGAATTTGCTGCACAAGTATCGCCTGATGGAAAGTTTCTTTTTTTCAATCGAAATATGGGCGAAAGGGAAGTCGACACTTTCTGGGTTGATGCTAAAGTGATTGAACAATTAAAACCGGAACACTTAAAAAAACACGCAGCCAATCAAGCGCCGCAAATTATGCCAGCTCAAGCAGTCGGATCTTTTAGGGATATTCCTGCGCTTGATAAATCCTTTATTAACACCGCACCAAAGTCAAATGACTACGCGCTTCAAGCTAACTCGCTTGATTTATCAAAAAATAAAACAGCTAAGATCGTGACATTAGCAAAAGAGATAGGTGAAGGGAAACATGGAAAATATGATAGTTTGCTAATTGCTCATAAAGATAAACTTGTGTTTGAAAGTTATTACCAAAAAGGGCGTTATAACCATGCTCACCCCCAGGCTTCAGCCACCAAAGGGTTAACGAGTATGATTATAGGACGTGCTATACAGTTAGGTTACTTAAGTATAGAAGACTTGGAAAAACCACTTTTGAGTTTTTTAGAAGACATTGATAAATCAAGGTTGGTAAAGGGGGCGGATAAAATCACTTTGCATAAAGCGCTTACAATGCAGGGCGGTTTAACAGTAGATAGGGAAAAATGGCAAGAAATAGAAAAAACTCCAGCATTATTACAAGGGCAAAACTATATACAAAAGCTACTTGAAGTAAGTGAGCCTATTACCGATGGTTCTCAGGTCTACAAATACGGCAACTTCAACCCTATTATGGTGATGAATGTGATAGAAGCTGTCGTACCAGGCACTGCAGAAGAATTTATAAAGGCCGAAGTTTTAGATAAGCTTAATATATCTAACTATCGTTGGGAGACTCATCTAAGTGGTTTACCTCAAGCTGGCTCTCGTTCGAGTATAACCTCACGAGATATGCTCAAGTTAGGCAATATTGTCGCCAACAGTGGTAAATGGCAAGGACAGCAGTTTATTTCAGCCGCTTATCTCGAAAAGGCGACTAATGGTAAGGTAAAACCTAGCGAAGACTGGATCCCAGAAGAATATAGATATGGTTATTTTTGGTATAACGCACCAATAAAAACGAATGGAAAAACTTATAATGCAACTTTTTCCTGGGGAGGCGGCGGACAGCGTGTTGTTGTAGTTGAAGAACTCAGTTTAGTGATTGCTATAACAGGCCACGATCGTGATGATAAGATTATGGCAAAAATTTCAGATGTTGTTATACCTGCGTTCATATAAAAGATTCAAGCATTAGGGCGGTTCGATTGTTTGTATTCACAGCACGCTGGAGGAGGTTGCCGATGTCGCTTAGGCTCGATAACTGCTCCTGCGTTATTCTACCTACAACCATCCTTGGTCTAGTCCTCGAGGATGACGGTGTGCTTTATCTACAATATGTGCATGCTTTATGTGAGTTTATGATTCAATCAGTAGGGCGGTTCTCAATAATTTAAAGCAAATAAAAAAGCCTCAACATTACTGTTGAGGCTTCGTTATAAATGGTGCCGTCTGCCGGAGTCGAACTGGCGACCTACTGATTACAAGTCAGTTGCTCTACCAACTGAGCTAAGACGGCACACTAAACTGTGTGCGATATCTGAAATTAGATTTCGATATCTTGGTGCACCGAATTAATGAAAAATCACTAATTCAAATTTGGTATTAAATAGATGGTGCCTCGACCCGGAATCGAACCAGGGACACGGGGATTTTCAATCCCCTGCTCTACCGACTGAGCTATCGAGGCGTCTCTATTTATTGTCTTTTTGGCTTTGCCTTGAAGACGGGCGCTATTAAACTGTTTTTCGAATCAATCGTCAACTACTTTTTTTAAATTATTTTCTGTTTGCTTAAAATAAATGCAATTTGATTGTTTTATTATCATAAAACTGCAGTTTATTAGCTTTTTGGTAACATCTAGGCTTCGAAATTTTTATTTCGAAGCGAAAACAATAAAGGCTACATTTTGTAGCCTTTGTATAAATTCATAAGTTTTTGTTTATGTTTTTTTTAGTTATTTTCTAAAATTATTCGAATTATTTACTTTGCGGAGTATAACCTTCAATTTTAGGCTCTTTACCTTCGAACAAAAACTCCACCATAATGGTTTCTAAAAACTTACGGTCTTCAGCATTATTTAGTGCAAGTTTATGCTCGTTAATTAACATGGTTTGTTTTTTTAACCAGATGCCCCAAGCTTCTTTGCCGATATTGTCAAAAATACGTTTACCTATGTCGCCAGGGTAAAATTGAAAATCTAAACCATTATCTTCTTTTTTTAAATGCTGACAAAAAACTGTACGACTCATAATATTCTCTTAATTGTTAAATTAGTGCTTACTAATTCTATGTTACTCATTTTTGCAATTCTTCATTTAGCAAAGTGAGCATGGTTTTTGTTGATGCAGCCAAACCTACATTTGCACCGTTGGCAAGATGGTACCAAAGCTGACTTTCATTATCATTAATAATTATACCCGTATCTTCAATTTCTACCATTATCGGTGTGATATCTAAATGAAAATGTGAGAATGTATGACGAAATGGCTCAAGGGTAGTCGTTTTGCTCACCGTTAGTCCATTTTGCTTGGCACATTGATTTATCTCTTTCTCGTGTTCAACTTCATAGAAACTCCAAAGACCGCCCCAAATTCCAGATGGAGGTCTCTTGTACATCAATACTTCGGTATCGTTGTCATCACTTGTTTTGCTAAAAAGCAGCATATTAGTTTGCTTTACTGGCTTTTCTTTTTTCGGTTTTTTACCAGGAAACTCACTTTGTTTATCATGAAAGAATGCTTGGCAATCTTCTTTTAACGGGCAAATACTGCATAGTGGCTTTGAACGTGTACAAACCGTTGCACCTAAATCCATCATTGCCTGATTGTATTTTTCGACGCCGTTGGCTGGCGTTAATTGCTCTGACAGTTTCCACAAACTCTTATCAAAGGCAGCTTGTCCTGGATAACCGGCAACCATATGAAAGCGCGCAAGTACTCGTTTAACATTACCATCAAGTATTGGGTGATGTTGTTTTAAAGACAGCGATAATATTGCTCCCGCTGTCGAGCGGCCAATGCCAGGTAGAGCAATTACTTGTTCTATATCCGTTGGAAACCTGCCATTGTATTGATCGCGAATAATCTTGGCTGATTTATGTAAGTTACGAGCTCTGGCGTAATAGCCAAGCCCTGTCCAATGATGTAATACATTATCTTCATCACTATTAGCTAAATCATTTATGTCAGGAAAAGACGTCATAAACCTTTCATAATAAGGGATAACCGTTGTTACCTGTGTTTGTTGTAACATGATCTCGGAGATCCAAACTCGATAGGGTGTTTTTTGTTGTTGCCAAGGAAAGTGCTTGCGACCTTGTTGTTCAAACCAATTAAGAACGTTTTTGCTAAATGACATACTTTCTACGATTTATTGTAATTTGTAGCGAGTGTAGCTGTTTTAATATGATTGATCTACGACAATAAACAGTCTTTAGTTACAACTATTAACCAGTAATAACTTGGCAATTTTCCACTTAGGCACTAATCTAGCTGCAAGTGATAACGTTTATAATTAGGTATGTTATGAAAATTGAAGCAAAAAACCGTAGTCGTCGTATTCGCAAAAAGATGCGCGTTGATGAATTCCAAGAATTGGGATTTGATGTTGCATGGAAACTTGCAGACGGCACATCGAGTGAAGCAATCGATGAATTTGTTGATAAATTTATTGTCGAAGCAATAGAACCTAATGATTTAGGGTTTGGTGGCGAAGGTGATGTTTTATGGCATGGCTTAATATGTACCCGAAGCTTGGGTAAGTGCACTGAACAAGATCGTAAAACAGTTGAACAATGGCTAACCAAAAATGGTGCTACATCAGTGGCTGTTTCTGAACTGTATGATATTTGGTGGTCGTAATCGCATTAGCGATCGATAAATCGTTCAGTCAATACTAAGGCGCAGTTGAATTCTGTTTAACAAAACAGGATAATATGCGCCTTAAAAATTAATAGCCCACCATAATTAAGAGTAACGAGAACTAACTATGAGCAATAATCATAAGACCGTAGAGCAAGCAGAAGCTGAAGGAAAATATATCCGTAAGGTTCGCAGTTTTGTTAAACGTGAAGGTCGCTTAACTAAAGGTCAAGCACGAGCTCTTGAAACGTTATGGGATACTATGGGCTTAAACCATAGCGATGGCATGATTGACCCGCAGTCGTTATTTGGTAATGAAAAACCTGTGACCTTAGAAATTGGTTTTGGTATGGGTAAATCTTTGGTCGAAATGGCTAAAGCTGCTCCTGAGCGCAACTTTATTGGTATTGAAGTTCATCGCCCCGGCGTTGGCGCTTGTTTAGCGCTTGCGGAAACTGAAGGCGTTGATAATCTAAAAGTATACGAGCACGATGCTATTGAAATTTTGGCTGACTGTATTCCTGGCAACTGCATCGACCGAGTGCAGTTATTTTTCCCTGATCCGTGGCATAAAGCCAAACATCACAAACGCCGTATTGTAAAACCAGAGTTTATTGAAAGCATTCGCGGTGTCTTAGCGGTTGGTGGTGTATTTCATATGGCAACCGATTGGGAAAACTACGCAGAATGTATGGTAGAAGATATGAGCACAGCTCCAGGTTTTAAAAACCAATCTGAAACCAATGATTATGTACCTCGTCCAGAGCACCGTCCATTAACCAAGTTTGAGAATCGTGGCCAAAAGCTAGGCCATGGTGTTTGGGACATGATGTACGAAAAAATCGATTAATTGAATACATAAATGAATTTATATAAAAATGGCGCTAACTAGCGCCATTTTTGTTTATCGTACAATTAAAAATTAAGTTAGACACGTTTAGCAATGTAGCTGTCGTAATCAGGAATTGATTTTGGATATTCTGCATCGAATAAGGTTGAGTGAATCAATAAATCAGCGGTTGATTGATTACAAGCTACTGGAATATTCCAAACCGCAGCTAAGCGAAGTAGGGCTTTGACATCGGGGTCATGAGGTTGCGCTTCTAATGGATCCCAAAAGAATATCAGCATATCTATTTTTTGTTCAGTGATCAGCGCACCGATTTGTTGGTCGCCGCCGAGCGGACCTGAAATCAATGAACATATATCTAAGTTCGCTTTAGCCTTTAGTACCGAGCCAGTTGTACCTGTTGCATACAAGGTATGATTAGATAGCTTTTCTTTATGCACTGCGCACCACTTAAGTAGAGCTGGTTTCATATTATCGTGGGCAACAAGAGCAATATGTTTATTTTTAGCTGCTGTAACTGTTTTAAATTGCATAGGGTATGTTTACAACCTTTGAATGATTTAAAGCATAATTTATTCGTTAGTAATTTATAAATTAGAGCAATTAAAAGCCAGGTGCAACAAGTAACTATTTATAAAATGTTACTGAAGATACAACAACCTCGGTCAATAAATGCATGGAGCAAGCTTATGTTGTGTATGCCTAAGCCGTATTAGCGCTAGCATCATGTACATAGTGCTTATTTAAATTCGAGTAGATGTCGATTCTCTGTTTTTGTTAATTCGCCATTCAACTCTTTATATGCTTTTTTAAAATCGCTGCGTAAATGTGACTTCAACTGTTTGCTGATAACCGCAGGTTTAATGTTTTTTAAATGGGCAAACACTGCAAGACAGTAAACTGTCTCTTGTTCAGGTAAGGCGACCTCTCGATTAGCCATTTTGTTGTAACAACTGCCACAACCACCTTTGAATTGATATGCGGTATTTGCAAACATCACACCAAAGCCCATCATTATGGCAATGACATCAGCCGCTTGTGGTAAAAACTCTTTACCCCCAGGTGGTAGTTTCGCCTTTTGCATTACTAAGATACTCGCCAATGTTTGTGCAAAAGATGCAACTAAATCTTGTGGTTGGTTAATTTGTTGCGGATTAAAACTGACATAGATATGTTTATTCGCCGTTTCAGAGTAATCATTACTGACAATTGTGTTATCAATTGATGAGCTTTGTAATTCTGCTTTGGGCATACGATAAGCACCATTAACGCTTAGGTTAGGGAATTGCTTATAGTTAATGTTTGATTGAAATTCTTGTGGCGTGATCAATTTGATTGGCCAATGACTCATTCCCGCATAATCAACCGTTCTATCAAATACCGACTGCGCCATTTCTAAAATGCTAGACACGCTGCCTGGATAGAACTCATTGGTTGGTAATATCAGTTTAGAATGATTGTCAAAATAAGACGCATCGAACTCTTTGATTGCCCAGGCAAAGGTATCTAAAATCCAATCTCGAGAGCCGCTGTCTAACAGTGGTGTTGTTTTAAAAAGTTGTTGAAACATAATGATTATAAAATCTTATTATTGGGAATATAAATCTATACACGACTAAGCATGGCTTAGCTTAAACTAATTTAGCTTAAACTAACTTAGCTTAAATTAGCTGAGCACGATTAAAAGATAAAAACATTTATATCATAATCTCTAGATTCAATTTAACCAAGAATTATAAAGTGCATTTTTATCGTCGCTCAGGCTCTGTTTTAAACTAATGAAAACTAACCTGAGTAAATAGTAATCGATAGTGAATAATAGCGATAAATAATCGCTACTATCTATTGTTTAATCCGTCGTTATATCTTACCGTGGTTGTATATACCCCTAACGTTTATTTCTAATATAAGAATCTACTTAGCATGCGATTTATTCACACCTCGGACTGGCATATTGGCCGCCTTTTTCAAAATGTATCTTTACTCGAAGATCAACTTTATGCGTTAGCACAAGTCAAAGAATATGCTGTGCAATATAATGTCGACGCATTACTTGTTAGTGGCGATATTTTTGACCGAGCCATACCTCCGGCTAATGCGGTAAAAGCGTTGGATGATTTTATAAACGATTTTATTGAAACTGTTAATATTCCTATTGTGATGATTTCTGGTAATCACGATTCAAGTGACAGATTAAGCTTCGGTGCTAAACAAATGTCTAATGCCGGTGTGCATTTGCTCACATCAATAAAGGACTGCGAAAAACCGGTGATAATAGAAGCGAGCGGGGAAAAACTGGCTCTGTTTGGTATTCCTTATCATGACCCTGTGCAAGTAAGAGAGGTATTTGCCGATGAAGTTAGCGAATTGCCGATCAAAACTTACGATCAAGCTCACACATTTTTAGCCGAAAAAATAAAAGCGGGTTTTGAGCACTGCGATGGTATGGCAAAAATATTGTTGAGTCACTGTTTTATTGATGGTGCAAGCGAGTCTGACTCAGAAAGACCGCTGTCTATTGGTGGCGCCGATAGAGTAAGTTACCAACCGTTAATTGACTTTGATTATGTCGCCCTTGGCCATTTACATGGGCCGCAATATAAAGGGGAAGAGCATATTCGCTATTGTGGCTCACTATTGAAGTATTCTTTTTCTGAGCATAAACAGAAAAAAGGCGTGACCTTAGTTGAAATCAAAGAAGGTAATGTTGAGCATCAACATCTCGATATTAAACCCAAACACAACATGCGAATTATTGAAGGTGAGTTGCAGCAACTGATTGATGACGGTAAAAATGACCAACATCAACACGACTATATTCTCGCGCGATTAACCGATAAACAATTAATGTTAGATCCGATGGGGCGATTGCGGTCGGTCTACCCTAATACGTTGCAAATAGAACGTACAAATTTTGATAACTTAGAAGCAAAAAAGCTTAAATCTGAAAGCAGTGCTACTGGTCAAAATCAACGAGATGAAAAGCAAGTGTTTAGCGATTTCTTTTCGCAAGTAATGGACAGTGAGTTGACTGAGCAACAAATTACAATTATAGAAAACACTATCAAACAAGCGCGCAGTGCTATGGAGGATGAGTAATGAAATTCATTAACTTAAACCTGCAAGCATTTGGTCCTTTTGCCGGTACTGAATCAATTGATTTTAATGAACTAGGCGACAATCCATTATTCCTAATTGATGGCCCGACAGGCGCTGGTAAGTCTTCAATATTGCACGCCATTTGTTTTGCTTTATATGGTGAAACCACTGATGAAGAACGTAAAGATGTTGGTCTTCGATGTGACAATGCTAAGGCTGAAACCTTAACTCAGGTCTGTTTACGGTTTGCAATCGGCGAGCAGCAATACCAGATCACTCGAATGCCAACGCAGCGCAGAAAAGCAAAACGTGGCGATGGAGAAACCGAACAAAAAACTGAAGCACATTTAGTGAAGATTCTCAGTGACGGCACTGAGCAAACGTTAGTTGCTAAAAAGAAGAAAGATGCTGATGATGAGATCAAGCGCATTATTGGATTAACCGCTGAGCAATTTCGGCAAGTAATGGTGTTACCGCAAGGCAAATTTAGACAATTATTGTTAGCCAATTCAAGCGAACGCCAGCAAATTTTATCCACTTTGTTTCAAACTGAAATTTATCAACGAATCGAGCAAAATTTAAAACAACAAGCGAACGAAATAGAACGTGAATACGCAAAGTTTAATGACCAGATCCTTGAGTCACTAAAAGAAGCCTATGTCGATGATAAAGAACAGTTAAACGCAGAGCACGAAAGCGCAATTGAACAAACAAAGTTGTGTGAACAGCAAAAATTAAAACTTGATCAGCAACGACAAACTGCTCTGCAGGCGTTTAAATCTGCACAGCAATTACTTGATACCTTCAGCCTTTATAACAATAAGAAAAAACAAAGCAGCGAACTCGAACAACAACTGCCCATTATTAATGGTTTAGTAAATTCGATCAAACGAGCGAAGCAAGCCGATGGCCTTCGGCCAGATCATTTAGCACTAATGCAGTGTAATAACGATCTAACTGACAACGACAACAAATTAAACACAGTTATTAAACAACAGCAAGTGCTGACTGTTGATATTGAAAGAGCTCAAAATGAACTGCAGAAAGCAATTAAAGAGCACGGAAAAAGAGATGATTTACTTAAACTCAAATCTAACTATGCAGGTTATGTAGACGGCTTAGCGAAACTTGAGCAGCTGTATACAGAAAAGCAAACTTGTCAGCAAAAGTTGCTACAAGCGCAGACTTATAAGAAAGCAGCGGAAGAAAAAATTGCTGAAAACCAACAGCGAAGTGAAGTAGGCCTGCAGAAAATTGAACATCTACAGCAGCAATTAGAAGGCTTAGCTGATTTGCAATTAAGGCAACAACAATTGCAGCAACAAAACGGCTTATTTGTTCAGCGTGATCAACTGCTGTTAAAAATAACCAACAGCCAACCTATGATAATTAAAAAACAACAGCAATTAAGCGATGCAAGCGAACAATATACACAAGCTGTAGAGCACGCTAATCGTTTAGAAATGCATTGGCATACTAATCAGGCAGCAATGTTGGCACAATCATTAAAAATCGGTGAATCTTGCCCTGTCTGTGGCGCTACTGAACATCCTGAACCTGCGACGTTAGAGCAACAACATGCAGTAAGCAAAGAAAGTGTTGAGCAGGCAAGACATCAGCAACAGCAGTTACAAAATTCAAAAAATAATGTTGATAAAGAGTTGTCTTCTTTAACCTTACAAGTCCAGCAATGGCAGCAACAAGTCACTGAGCTAGAACAACAGTTAGGTGGTGCAGTTAATAGTGACCGTCAACAAATGGCACAAGATTTAATTGCTTTAGATAAACAAATAACAGAATTACAAAAAGGGAAGTTGAACTTACCGAAATGGCGAGAGCTGCGCGATAAATTACAAAATGAATTGTTGCCATTGACTCAGTTAGTGACTAAGCATGACGAGGAGGCGAGTCGCTTCCAACAGCAATTTGTTGCAGCGACAACCACCTTTGAAAATGCGGAAAGCGCCATTCCTGAAAACTTTAGAAATTTAGACGTGTTGCAAAAAGCTCAATTTGATAATGAGCAACGTATTGAATTAATTGAGTTTAATTATAACAAGGCAACTAAACAGGTACAGCAATTAAGCAACCAAGATAGTGCTCTACAAGGTAGTAAAAAACAGTTACAAGACAATAAGTCGCAATTACTGCAACGCCAGGAGCAATTAACAGAAATTTGGCAGCAAGCGATTAATAAATCTGATTTTTCTAATGAGCAAGAGTTTAAGCAAGCTTTGCTTGAACAACAGCAGCTAAATGAATTGCAGCAAAAAGTTGATACATTTAACGAGCTTCAACAATCGTTGGCAGGTGAAATTAAATTATTAACGCAACAACTTGAAGGCAAACAAGAGCCAAATATAGAGCGGTTAACGCAAGCTCGAGCTAAGGCGGAAAATGACTTTGTTGATAGTGAAAAATTGTGGCAAGGCGCTCAGCAAAAACAAATTAAGTTAAACGATATCATTGAAAAAATTGCCCGTATTGAAAGTGAGCAGCAGCAAAACAAAGAACAATTTGAACAAATTGGTACCTTAGCAAGAGCTGCCGGCGGCAAAGGCAAAGTGAGAGTGTCTCTTGAGCGCTTTGTCTTGGGGGACTTGCTTGATAGCGTTCTAATGATTGCCAGTAAGCGATTACAAATTATGAGCAAAGGCCAATATTGTTTAGTGCGTCAAGATGAGGGGCTGCAAAAGCGAAACGTTACTGCCGGTTTGGATTTGGCTATTGATGATGCTTACACCGGTAAAACTAGGCCGGTATCGACGCTTTCTGGCGGAGAATCGTTTTTAGCATCACTGGCGTTAGCACTGGCGTTGAGCGATGTTGTGCAGCAACGCTCTGGGGGAATATTGCTCGATACGTTATTTATTGACGAAGGCTTTGGAAGTCTTGATCAAGAAAGCTTACAGTTAGCAATTCAAACCTTAGTCGACTTGCAGCAAACCGGGCGTACTATCGGCATTATTTCCCATGTCAGTGAATTAAAAGAACAAATGGCTCTTAGAGTCGATGTTAAAAGTTCAAAGACCGGTAGCAGCATCAGCACGTTTACCAACTAAGTATTTAATTTTAAATAGAACGAAAAGCTTGAACAGGAAGAGCGAATGTTAAATAGGTTAGCCAACACCATAGTCGTACTCGATTTCGAAACAACAGGACTATCACCGGCAACAGGTGATCGAGCAATTGAAATTGGTGCAGTTCGATTGCAAAACGGAGTCGTGGTTGACTCTTTTCAGCAATTAATGAACCCAGGACAACGGGTTAATAGTTTTATCGAGCAATACACAGGGATCAGCAACGAGATGTTAGCCGATGCGCCAAGTTGTGAGCAGGTGATGAACGACTTTGCTGATTATATTGGCGATGATAACCTACTTGCCCATAACGCGTCTTTTGATAAAAAGTTTTTAGATGCCGAATTGCAACGAGTAGGGCGCAGTTATTCTGGTCAATTTGCGTGTTCATTATTAGTTTCAAGGCGTGTATATCAAGATGCACCCAATCACAGGTTAGGTACGTTAGTTAAGTACAAAGATATCGCCAGTGATGGAGATTTCCATAGGGCGTTATTCGACTCACAAATGACGGCGAAATTGTGGCTAGAAATATTGTCGGATATCGAAACTAAATACCAGATAGAGCAAGTAGACTTTAATCTAATCAAAAAATTATCGTCGCTATCCAAAGCAAAGGTAGATGGTTACTTGCGAAGCATTAGTTAGATTTATCCTTGTAAATAGCGTCTAGCGGCGACGTTATGCGATATAGCCTGTGCAATTTTATATTCAATCGCTTATAGTATGGCAACGGTTAATTATGGGCGAATTTAAATAATTCATTAACCAATTTCAATACAGTTAATTAATACCTCAATTATAAAAATACCACAGGTATAAAACAAAAGAGAGCAACATGACTCATCAATCAACGGAATTTTTAGGCCATCCGAAAGGCCTATTTTTACTTTTTGGTACCGAAATGTGGGAACGTTTCAGTTACTACGGTATGCGTGCCATATTGGTACTTTATTTAGTTGCAACCGTTCAAGAGGGCGGTTTTGGCTGGAGTAACTCAGAAGCACTAGCCTTATATGGCTGGTTTACCATGGCAGTTTACTTAACTCCGGTATTAGGTGGTTGGATAGCTGACAATGTTTTAGGCCAGCGAAAAAGTATCATCATCGGTGGTCTTTTAATGGCTGCGGGACATTTTACTTTAGGTACACCTCAAGAAGTCTTTGGCGGCGGCGCTGAAAATGCATTTTATATCGGCTTAGTGTTACTGTGTTGTGGTAATGGTATGTTTAAACCAAATATCTCAACTCTCGTAGGTGATTTATACGAGCAAGGCGATACTAGACGAGATGGCGCGTTTACTATCTTCTACATGGGCATCAACATCGGTGCTTTCGTGGCACCGCTTGTTGTTGGTTATGTAGGTGAAAAAATTGACTGGCAACTGGGCTTTATCTGCGCAGGTGTTGGTATGTTAATTTCTGTTGCAATGCAGTTAGCATTAGCGAAAAAGTATCTTGGTGAAATTGGTGTAAAACCATCAGCTCATCATATCGCTGTTGCTGGCGAGTCGTCTGCAAAAGACAAACCTCTAACCGCTGAAGAAAAAGACAGAGTTAAAGTAATCGTCATAATGTCTGTCATTTCAATCGTATTTTGGGTTGGTTACGAGCAAGGTGGTGGTTTACTTAACATCTACGCAAAAGACTTTACTGACTTAAATGTTCTTGGCTGGGAAATGCCAGCATCATGGTTACAAGCAGTAAGTGCATTGTTCGTAATTATCTTTGCACCTGTTTTCGCAAGTTTGTGGATTAAACTTGGTGACAAACAGCCGCCTTCACCGAAGAAATTTGCCTATTCATTGATATTTGTCGGTGTCGGTTTCTTATTTATGATGGCTGCTACATTGCAACAAGGCGGTGATATTAACGCTAAAGTCAGTGTTCTTTACTTGATTATGACGTATTTATTCTTAGTATTTGGTGAACTTTGTATTTCACCAATTGGTTTATCGTTAGTGTCAAAAATTGCACCAATTAAATTCTTATCATTATTGATGGGGGTTTGGTTTGCTTGTTCGGCAATTGCGAACAAGGTTGCTGGTCTTGTTGGTGGTATGATTGGTGAAGGACAAGAGCAAATTGATAATGCTTTTGGTATTTTTGCCGGCCTTACGGTTAGCGGATTTGTTGCTGGTATCCTAGTATTCTTTATGGCCGATAAACTGGTTGAATGGATGCACGGCGCTGAAGATAAGTCATTGGCAGAGCCAAAAGTTGAGCACAGCGAACTTGATCAAGATCCGGTTTAACTGAGCAAACGTTTAAAAACTAAAAAGCTGCCAATGGCAGCTTTTCTTGCCTTACAGGACGTAAGGTATGTCAAAAATACAGGGATGTTTAATTTTTGACGCCCTACTTATTTGGAGTCCACTAAATTACTATTGGTAAAAAAGTGTGATCTGACCCTACTTATTATTGGTTAGAGGATAAGCGCGGCGAGTTCTTTAATTGAGTGCACGATTGCTTTAGGTCGATATTGAATAAGGTCTGCTTCGTCACTTGCGCCATGGGTGATACCGATGCTATCAACGCCAGCGTGTTGCGCCATTTCTAAATCATAGCGACTGTCACCTATCATTAACGCATCTTCAGCATTTACGTTTAGCTCTAACAGTATTTGTTCTAGCATATCCGGGTGAGGTTTAGAGCGTGCATCATCTGAGCTCTTTGTTAAGTGAAACAAATGCTTTGTACTTGATACCGCCAGTACATGCTCTAATCCTTGTCGTCCTTTGCCAGTAGCTACCGCTAATAACTTGTTATTTTTATGCAGAGATAGCAGTAAATTTTCAGCGTCTTGGTATAAGGGGGAAGGAGTTTGATTTAATTCTAAGTATTGAGATTTATAGTGCTTGATCAGCTGTTCTATTTGCACTTCTTTGATATCTGGAAAAAGAATTTTAGCAGCTTCCGTTAAACTAGCTCCGATAATTGACCTTGATGATTTATCGCATGGAACTTTAAGTTTTGTAGATTCAGCAGCGGCCTGGAGTGAGTGCACAATTTTATTTATTGAGTCCATTAATGTGCCGTCCCAATCGAAGATATAAAGCTGATAATTATTCATGGTTGTTCTGATCTCAATTTAATCAAACGAAAGTGCGTTTTTACTAATAGCATATATTGCTGTTTAATTAGCCTAAAAGCCAGTGCTTATGAGGTTTATTGCGGGATTAGTGACTTTTTTATGGCATTTTTATCTCATTTTTACATAAGGCCTATTTACAGCACAGTTGTGCAGTCATAATATGGTAATAATCATTTCTAAAATATAATACTAATAATTATGTCTGGCTTAAAACGTATCATCCTAATCGATACCCATTTACCTGGTTTAGTTGAACTTAAGGTCGATGGCCATACCAACATTTGTGGAACTAATGCTTCGGGTAAAACAACATTGCAAAGATTGTTGCCAGTCTTTTATGGTGAAGCACCCAACAAGGTGGTTCCGGCGACTCGTGATAATTTTCAAACTTGGTATTTACCGCGCGAATCGAGCTTTATCATTTATGAGTATCAGCGTTTGGACGACAAGTTATGTATGGCGTTGTTAACATCATCAAATGTTGGTGTTGAATATCGTTTTATCGAAAAAGGTTTTGATGCTGAAGATTTCATCACTGACGATATGGCATCAACCGATGATGCAGCGTCTCAGCGCTCTTTAACTAAAGGCGAAATTAGCAAAAATATGCGCCAGCAAAATGTCATGGTTTCAAGAGCCTTAAACAACAAAGAGTATCGTAGCGTTATACAAAACGATAGAGCAGTTTTAGCGCTGAGTACCCATAAACGTGATTTGCTAGCAGCAGCTCGTAGCTTTAGTTTATGTGAAAGCGATGCTCGTTTGCGTCATATCGAAAAACTAATCAAAGCGGTGCACTCAAAAGAGGGCAAGATGGAAACGATCAAAGCAATGATCGCCGCCATTTTAGAAGAAGACGGTGTTGAAACGCCGAGTAATAAAATATCTAAAGCGCAAGTCGATGATTGGATTAAAGAGTGTCAGTTAATTCAAGAGTTTCAGTCGTTAATGCCAAGCTATCGTTCGTTAGAAAAGGTTAATGCGTCGTTGCAGCATACGGAGCAACGTTTAAGTCAGCTTAAGTCTCAGTTAAGCGCAGATTTATCGTTGTTAAGTGATTCAATCGTTAAAGCCGAACAAGACAATTCTGCGTATAAACAGCAGTTATCTGAGGTAAAAAGTAATTTTGAACAACAACGCGATGAACAGAACCGTACCTTATCGATGGCCAATGCCGATGTAAAAAGTGCCGAGCAGCACTTGGATCAAATCGAAGATAAATTCAACGAGTGGCAAGACTTAGACATAGAAACTCATCAGGCTAATTTAGATAAAATTGATAATTGGAAAGTACAATTAGAATCGAATAGCCAGCAACATGCCTTGCTTACCCAAGAGCATCAAGATATCGAAGCGTCTTTCCATAAACGTGAAGCGGATATTGAGAAAAAACATTCAAAGCAATTGGCACAGTTAAATCTGCAAAAAGACCAAAGCCAAGAACAATTAGATGTTCAACAAAAACAAGAGCGACAAGCATTAGCAGAATTAAAAGACAGCCAAGATGCTCGTTTAGCCGCGATTAATAGTGATTTCGACCGACAAATTAATGATAACAAGCTGAAGTTACAAACCTTAAAAACTGAAATTGAATTAAGCGGACCAAGCGCTGAAGAACAACAACAGATGGCGCTTCAAGAAAACAACCTTGAACATGCGCAAAGTGATGAAGATCATACTCGCAATGAATTTGCAAAGCTCAATGAGCAATTGCAGAGCGAGAAATATCAGCAAATTGCGGCTAATGAAAAGCTTAATAAGTCACGAGCGAAGATTAAAGCCGATAACCAACGTTTAGCAGAAGTGCAATCTTGGTTAGACCCTGAAAATAATTCATTGTTGGATTTTCTTCGTAATAATTTATCAGGTTGGGAACAGAGTTTAGGCAAGGTTATAAGCCCTGATTTACTCGCCCGCACTGATTTATCCCCTGCTTTAGATGATAAAGAAAGTAATAGTATCTTTGGAGTATTACTTGATACTGATGTGATTAATGAGTCAGAGCTTGTACAAACTGAAGAGCAACTCAAAGAGCAGTTATTAAACATTGAAGAAGAGCTTAAAAGTGCGCAAGCAATTCATCTTGATTTAGAGCAGGGGCTCGCAACACTTAATGCGGCGGTTAAGCAAACCGAGCAAAAGTGTACTCAATTGCAGTCACAGTGTCAGTTTAAACAAGATACCAGAAAACGCATCCAAGATGAGCGTAATCAGCTAAAAGAACAACACAAACAAGCGCTACAAGAGCGAAAACAGCAGCGTTTAGACAGTTTAAAAGGTGTTGAAAATAGAACTGAAAAGCTTATTAGCAATAAAGCCAATGCCATCGAAGAGCACCAAGAGCAGTGCCATGATGAAAAGATGGAACACGAACTTCATTGGCAACAATTAATAGGCGGTGTTGAACAAAAGGTTAGCTCGATTAAATTACAAGTAGCTGACGCTGAGAGCCAATATAAGCAAAACTTAAAAGCCTGTAAAAAATGGTATCAAGATGAACTAAACAATCGCGATGTTGATGTTAAACAAATAAGTGAATTGAAGCAGAGCATTAGCGAGTTACAGGACAATATTGCGGTAACCAATAAATATCGAGATAAGGTCAGCGAATACGCGTCATGGTATGAATTAGTCTTTACCAAGCAAAAAGCAGGTTATCTAACACAATTATCGGCGGCGAAGGAAAGCAAGTCGAAAGCGGAACGTTTACAGGCTGAGCTGTTAACCAATTATCAGCAGCAGCAACAGCAATTGCAAAAGCAGCTCGAACAGTTGCAAAAAGCTTTAAATGAACAACGAGAGTTATCATCGGGCATTACCACGATTAAGCAACAAATAGCGACCATGATATTGCCAAAAGCAATCGTTGTAACAGAAAACTCTACGGCAGCCGCGCGCTTAGTTGAAGCACGAGAGCTCATCGATAATCAACGCAAAGCCAGCAAAGATATCGAAGAATTTGTTAGCTATTTTGATAATGCCATCGGGCAAAAGTCGGGTTTAAGTCTTACTGAAACCTGGGAGCGAGCGCGACAAGATTGTTTAGTTGAAAATGCCCAAGGATTAACGGTATTAGATTCGCGCAAAATGGTGACAGAATTAGAGACGTTATTAACTATTTTAGTGCCACAACATTTGGCCGGGGTACGCAATAATGGCTTAACATTTGGTAATAACCTCAATCAATATTACAACCTATTAGCTGATATCGATAAGCGCATTGCCTTGCAATCAAGACGCATCAGTAAAGAAGTCGAACACGAACTGTTTTTAGATGGCGTGTCGGAGTCGTCGGTTAAAATACGCTCTAAAATTAGTGAGTTTGATTTCTGGCCTAAATTATTATCTTTCAATAAGTTATATAGCCAATGGGCAAGCGATGAGAGTGCCGAATTACCTGACGATGAATATATGCAGACCATGCGCGAGGTATTGGATGTACTAGGTCGGGCAACAATGAGCGGTGGAATTAGTCAATTGCTTGATATAGAGCTGCACCTTAAAGAAGGTAATTCTGAGCTGGTAATACGCACTGACCGTCAATTAAACGAAAGCTCGAGTCACGGTATGGCTTATCTTATTTTGTGTAAATTCTTACTGGCGTTTACCCGCATGCTAGTGGGCAAATCAGAAGTTATTATTCATTGGCCAATTGATGAAATTGGTACGCTTGCCAATAAAAATGTGAAGAAAATATTCGACGCCTGTAAAGAAAACAATATTCATGTTTTAGGGGCATTTCCAAACCCTGAATCGGATGTCTTACACTTCTTCCAAAATCGTTATTTAATTGAAAAGAATCCGAAGGAAAAACAACGACTTCGTATTGTAGAGCCGAAAGTCAGTCGGATCAGTGAATTGATTAAACAGCGTAAAGAAACGGAGAAATCAGCATGATCACTCTACAAGGGCAAGTATTAGAAACGTTACTCAGCGGCGGTTTTATATGTAAAACCACCGATGAGCTTGGTTTTAACTTTTTGCAAAATGACGAGAACTATAGAAACGTTGATCAACAGCTTAATTTGATGAATCGCTGTATCGCTACCGCAAGCGATGGTCAGGTATTATTTTGTGCTTACCAAAGCATTGACGAAACAGAGCGCAGAGCGGTCAGCGTGCAGTTTAGAGAAATCACCAACGCCTTATTACCATTGATTGAATGGCTAGTGTTAGTGCAAGAAGCGAAGGGGGATAATGCGCCTTTGACTGAAGGTAAAGTGGTCCGCCTCAATGAAATTCAATCGGTTATTGAAGACACACCGGCTTTTACCGAACAATTAGCCAAGATTGCCAAGTACAGTGTGTTTAATTCAACCAGTTCAGTGGTTGATGCTCAATTAAAACTTATTTTTAAGCGTTTGGTCGATTTAGGCTATTTGTTAAGGCCAAACCCTGAAACACAGATATACCTAGCAACGGGAAAAATTGATTACCTATTTGAAGTCATCCGATTTATCGATGACAGTGAAAACCTTAATTTAGCGCAACAGGCGGAGCAAGCCATTGAGCAAGGAGACTTGCTGTGAACACAAGCTCTAAAACACATTCAGCGATGAGTCATCCATTACAGATAGCCGGCGTTAAATTTTTAAAGGCGTTGGCAAAGCATTCTGATGTGATCATGAAAGCTTATTTATCAGGTAGAGTGAATGAGTTAGATGTTGATGCCAAAGTTTTAGAAAAGCTTGTTGAGCTTGGTGTATTATGGCGTCCTGAGCCAGAGCAGGATTTGCGTTTAAGAAGTGTTGTCCGTGGTTTATTAGAAAATAGCCTAAGAGATGAACGTAATCGTCAAATCGATGCAAATATCGGCTCTAAAGTTGCCGCTATCACCACCATTGCCAATCATTATAAAGAAGCTCTGCATCAGCAAAATTATGCTGAATCAGAAGTGTATATGGAAGATTTAACCGAGCAAATTTATGGCTTAGTCGATAATTTGAAATCGAGTGTCCGTAATTTATGGCGACGTATACATAATGAGTTTGGTTATGTCGCATCAATCAACGCCAAAATCCGTGAAAATGAACTGGCACAAAGCCAGCTTACCGAAATGCGTCAACAACTTGAGATGTTTGAATTTGATGAACTCGCATTACTTGCGGGGAATTCACGAGAATTAAGACGTTTATTGGTAGTACAACTGCAAAAGAGTCACAGTGAAATTAGCCAAGAGCTGACTTTAGCGCAAGCAAAATTGATCGATTTACTGGGTAAGTTTAGAGAATATCTACAACGATCACAGTTGCTCAAAGGTTTTGTCCTTCACTATCAACAAAAACTTGATTTTCAAATTAAAGATTACGCCGCTAGACATAATGTGCCGAGCTTATTCAATATTGCACCGGCCATGATCAAACCTGCCAATATTGATGTCAGTAATATCGAACACGAGCAAACATTTGCAACTATTGTAAGCAATATTAAGCAAGTTAAGCATTCGCTAGGGGATAACAAAACTAAACGACAGGGGCAGAGCTTTGATGTTAATGATATCGATTCAATCGATATAGAGAGTGATACCATTAAGTTAGCGATTGAAGACTATTTCTGCCAAATCATGGATACAGGTGAGCGTATGTCGGCGCTTGAGTATCATCAAAGCAAAGAGCTCGACATTGACAGCGAGCAGTGGATTTACGGCGTTATTAGTGGCTATCAAGGATTGACGGTAGAAGAGCAAGAGTTCTTTGAAATCGATACGCTCGGCCATCCCCACCCAATATTTAACGGTAATTATATCATCGAAGATGTTGAGCTAGGATTTAGGTAGCCATTAATGTTCAACGTTACCTTAATCAATAAAGAAAAACGAAAGGTTAAAGCTTTAAAAACGTTAAAAGGCGCTTATAAAGGTATTTATGAATTCTTGAAAATGCATCAAGCAGACCGGCAAGCACACGCTATTTTGACTGGTCCAGGAATTGGCACTAAAAGTTTCAGCAACTATGAATCTGTTCCTTATACTCCAAAATTAAAGAAAGACTTTCTTTTATCTTCAACTTGGCGTGAATTGAGATTGCAGGCTTTAGAAAGAGATGAACAACGCTGTCAAATATGTGGAAAAACACCACAAGATGATAAGGTTTCACTTGACGTTCATCACATTATCGAGCGCTCAATTCGCCCTGATTTGGAAGCTGAAATAAGCAATTTACAAACACTCTGTAAACAATGTCATCAAGCATTGACCAATCGCTTTAATAAACAGCGTTAAAGTTTAATATATTCGCTTGCTTTCATTTTATGATAATTGACCTTGTTGTAGGAAATTTCGATAGGATCAGGATCGACAATGTCAATTTCAATACCATTAGTGATCGCCGCTCTTAACGCCATTTGGGTGATATTGACGCTAAAAGATGTTCCGATAAAAACCATTTTATCTGCGCTGTACATGCGCTGTTGAGCTTCGCTTATGCGGTACAGTTCGGTATAGAATTCATCGAATAATAATACGTAGGGCTTGAATGAGTGATTGAGAGTTGGTTTATTGTTGCTGATTTTAAAAATATCGAATAAGGATTCAACCAAGTTAGTTTCATCAACTTTATCCCATGGTGTGGTAATGCACTCTACTTCATCACCTTG
The DNA here is from genome assembly GCF_001831495.1 of Thalassotalea crassostreae. Taxonomy (NCBI): domain Bacteria; kingdom Pseudomonadati; phylum Pseudomonadota; class Gammaproteobacteria; order Alteromonadales; family Colwelliaceae; genus Thalassotalea; species Thalassotalea crassostreae. Next base: position 2,351,946 of record NZ_CP017689.1, on the reverse strand, counting down.
GAGATGGAATAAGGTCATTTGATCTAACCGGCCATGAATCGCAATATAATCTTTATTACCAGCTTTTCCATCAAGGCCATCAATATTTTGAGTGATCAAGTTTTTGTCACTAAGCCAGTGATGAACTTCATTTGGCCCATGATTTCGATAGGTGGCAAAGCGGTGATAATACCAAGATATAAACTGTGCGGGGTTGCTTTCATACATGGCTCGAGTGGCCATTTCCATTGGCGTATAGTTATTGCTGCCAATGGTCCAGAATCCATCTTCACCACGAAAAGTTGGGATACCGCTTTCTGAGGATACGCCCGCGCCGGTAATGTATAAAGTATCGTTCACTGAGTTGCTCATCGATTAATTGTCCGCTTGCTTTAATTTTACTATAACCACTGTCAAAAGGAGTGTAAAATATGCGCCATATATTTATCACTAGTATTAAGCATTCGAGTAACAAGACATTATGTTTGAATTAAAATATCACACACCTATTGAGTGGGCAGAAGTTGCTGTCGCAGATTTTGATGCATTTTTGCAAGATCATGCTGCCGCAGAGAAGAAAGCAGCAAGCATGGCTATGACGATGTTGTCTCATTATCAAGACAGAAAAAACTTAGTACGAGCGATGACCGACCTTGCTCTTGAAGAAATGATCCATTTCAAACAAGTATTAAAGTTAATGACTCGTCGAGATGTAATGTTAGCGAATGACGAAAAAGACCCGTATATCAACGAAATTAGAAAAATGTTCCGTCATACTCGTGCGGAAAAATTTCTAGACCGACTACTTGTTGCTGGTGTAATTGAAGCTCGAGGGCATGAACGATTTTCATTAATCGCAAAGGTATTGCCAGAAGGTAAGGATAAAAAGTTCTACGACGATATTGCTAAATCCGAAGAGAAACACAAAAATTTATTTGTTGAACTTGCATTAGAGTATTTCGAAGAAAGTGAAGTTTATCAGCGGCTTGAAGAAATATTAGTTGCGGAAGCTGAGATATGTTCTAAATTACCGTTTAGAGCGGCACTGCATTAATTATAGGCTTTTAGCAACATTGACCCTGTAAGTTGCTAAAGATATAAGTCGCGTTATTTGTTACAGGTAAAAATAAGAACAAAAAATCAAAATCAGATGCCCGAGCATCTGATTTTTTTATCGCCGAAAAAAGTTTTCGCAACCAATATATAGCCGTCGTATTTGATCACAATTGGCCGCCAAAAAGTCACTATTTTAACTCATTAGTTTATTAGTATTAAAAATACTAATCGGATATTTAAAAAGTTTAATTCCGCTAAATTGAGGTATTTATATGGTTAATGCAGCGAAAATGAGAGCTCAATTGGAGCAAATAAATGGTAGACAATATCACTATACAAAAGTGGATTTATGTCGATATAGCAATGAACAAATATGTCGCCAAGCAATTAATGGCAACAAGGCCTTTATCTTAGAATTGATTCGCAGAGCAGAGTTTGCTGAAGAAGAAGGGGATTATTTGATCGCAAATGAATTATATAAGTCGATGATCAAAGGATTACTTTAACTTCATCACTTACTTGTTATACTGATTAAAAATTTTAACAGGTGAGAAAAATGAAAATAGCGAACTATCTTAACGCCACAAAAATGTTGCTAGTTGGTGTTGTGAGCACAAGCGTTTTATTAGCAGGGTGTTCTGAACCGGGCAAAAAAACTGAAGCAAAACCAGAATCTGAGATTGATAAGCTGGTTGTCGTTGAAGCGATGAAAGATCCAATCATTGTAAACATCACTTCGCTAGATGATTTAGTTGCTTTGTTTAAAGAGCACAACTACGACAAAGAGAGTTGGGCGCAAGGTAATCGTGAAGTGCCAAGACTATCTTTTGAAGAAGTGAGTCATCGCTGGAAAGAAACGTCTAATGATATTCCGGTAGCACTAAAAAAAGAGATTTTCTTTCGCTTAATGGCGCCGTTAATCTTAATTTCAAATGAACGAATTTTATTAGAACGAGAAGAAGTTCGCACCGCATCTTTAAGTAGTCAGAATTTAAAAGAGTTGGCTGACAAATATCATGTACTTAAAGATGGTAAAGAAATGACCGAAGAGCTAAGAGCGGTGTTATTGTTGAAAGTCGATATTATTCCACCATCACTAGCATTAGCACAGGCTGCTGAAGAAAGTGGATGGGGGACATCTAGATTTACCGAAGAGGGTAATGCATTTTTCGGTCAATGGGATTTTTCAGGCAATGGCATGAGACCAAAACAGCAACGTAAAGAGCTAGGAGATTATGGCCTCGCACGATTTGATAGCCCATTGGCATCGGTAGAAGGCTACATGTATAACATCAATACTGGCACAGCTTACGCCAAACTTCGCCAATTACGTGCAGAGATAAGAACAAGCGGCAATGAAATAACTGGTCATGAGCTAGCGGGTACTCTTGATAAGTACTCTGAGCGTGGACAAGCATACATTGATGGTATTCGTGAAATGATAAGTTACAACAAACTTGAACAAGTGGATGAAGCGTATTTATCCGAAGAAAAGCTTATTCATTTAACTAATCACTAGTTTATAACGATATTTATATTTAAACGCCTCTTTTGAGGCGTTTTTTTTTGCTTAATTCTCTTATCTTATTATTTTAATTTCAGAGTTGCTAAATCAATTCTACATTTATAAGGAGTTGTAGGGCGATAGTTAATTAAATGAGGGCTTAACAGGTAAATTTAATTGAATTGTCTGTTACTTGAATAATGGCTAATTATTTTTATTGACGCTGTCGTCGCATTGTTATGTTTATTAGTCAACTTATGTATTTCGCTAAAAGTCAGTTGTATTAAGAAAAGAAGATAAAAATTGTTATACCAATTATGGTTAAAACTTAAATTTAAAGTATAGAGATCTAAATTATTCTAATTTGAAAGTGTGTTTATTTTAACCACTTTTTGTTATTTGCGCTTAGTTGTTAAGAAATGTGTGTCATTTTGTTTGTTTTATGTTTTATTTTGTTACTTAACTTGTTAAAATTTTTACTCAATTCTTTTATTCATTCAGCAGGATGATTTTTAAAAAGAATAATAATAACCCAAAATACATAAACAAGATAAGAAACACCTCTATGAATATAAAGACAGTTAGTTGTAGCCCTTTATTTGTTGCATTAGCGTTGCTTTCTGCGCCAGTAGCAAATGCGCAAGAGACCAGTGTTGAAGAGACTGACATTCAATCTGTAGAAGAAGCCGCTGTAGATCCGAAAACGCAAGCTTGTTTAATGGAAAAAATGAACCAAGCTAAAGGTGCTGACTTAGTATCTCAACTTCGTGACGAATGTGCTGTAGAGGTTAATGGTCCAAAAGATACTAGTAATCAAGGTGCGATTTCTAAACGTATTATCGGTGAACGTGAAACAGCGTATAACCCATATGTAATTACCCCGCACAGAATGAATTATATTTTACCAGTAACGGTAACTGATAGCATTAACAGACAAGAATATAAAGACTCTGTACCTGAATCAAAGTGGGCAGAAAATATTGAAGAAACGGAAGCTAAATACCAATTAAGTATTAAAGTTCCGTTAAGTTATGATGATATCTTCACTGAAGGTGATGAAATCTACTTTGGTATGACGTTACAATCGTGGTGGCAAGTATATTCTGAAGGTATATCTAAACCGTTTAGGGAAACCAACTACCGCCCAGAAGTTTATTATATTACCGGCTTAGATTGGCACCCACTAGAAGGCAACACAGGTTTGATGTTTGGTTTTGAGCATCAATCAAATGGTCGCTCAAACGCAATTTCTCGCAGTTGGAACCGTATCTACGTAGATTTCTTATTTGAAAAAGGCGACTTTGCATTTTCATTTAAGCCTTATTACCGTTTAAAAGAAGATGAAAAAGAAATATTAGATGACGGAAGTTATGATCCTGATGGCGATGACAACCCTGATATTAACGACTACATGGGCTATTTTGACCTTGGTGTTGCATATCAATACAACAACTTAGAGTTTTTCGCTCAAGGCCGTGCAAACTTCGCAACCCATAAGGCTGGTCTAGAAGTTGGTATGACTTTCCCGCTTTGGGGTAAACTAAAAGGTTATGTTCAATACTATGGTGGTTACGGTGAGTCATTGATTGATTATGATCACAAACAAAACCGATTAGGTATTGGTATTGCGCTAACGGACATTTTGTAAGTTTAATTATAAAGCTTAGCTAAACCCCAACATTGAAAAATGCTGGGGTTTTTTATTGTCAGAAAATCGAAGTTAAATACTGCTGTTTTCTAATAAATCAGCGGGTCATCTTTTTAACAAAAACAACAACGAATAGGGCGATGGTGAAACTGCCTGTAAACGCTTCTGTAGCGGCGATCGCCCTAGAGATACCTATCGGTGTTATCTCGCCATAACCTAAGGTGGTAAAAGTCACTACCGAATAATATAAACAAGTAAGAAAGTGCTCTAGGTTAACTAGCAGACTATCACCTGATTGGAAATAAAACGGTTCACCATCGATGCGAATACCAGTAAAAAAATAGAGTAATGCACAAATAAAAATCAGTAAAATAGAAAACTTCACCACGCGCAAAGGCTCTTCACCATAACCACAAAATAAATCGACAATTTTCGACATCAAACGCGCTATGGATGGTTTTGGCATTTGATAACGTCGCATAGTTAATTCTTTTTGGATAAAGCGACCAGAAAGAGTAAATATGCCTTCTCGCTCCGAGTGCTTTCTTAAATCTCGGTAAATCTCTTCAGATTGCTCATATAAGTCATGTGCCAGCACCAAATCAAAATCTTTTACCGCCTTTTTGGCTTGCACCTCTTGAACTAGTTTGTCACCAATGTTGAGCTTTTTGATCTTGGTGTTATTCCAAATACAGCCAAGTAAATTACAGTTTTTTAAGTTAGCGCAATGCAAATTAGTATTAGTTAAATTTGCTTTCATTAAGCTCGCGTGTTCAAAGTTAATGCTAAATAAGTGAGCGCCAGATAAGTTTGCTCGATATAAGTCTGCATGGCTGAGATCATAGCCATTCTTGTGATGATGATTAACCAAATCGATACCGCTCAGGTCAGCATTTTTCAAACTGATGCCGCGTAACATACCACCATTTTTTGCATGAGCTTCAAGATTTTTGACGTCATCTTTATTGTTTTTAATGATCATTGGATCATGCCAATAACATAAACCAGAATCCGTTTGTGGTTCGTTACATTGGTAGCCATCAGGATCACAATATAAACATCTGTCTTCGCTAGTGCTCGTCATTATTTAGTTCTTTTATTTAAGCTGTTAATTTTAATCGATAATTTGATTTATTAGTGTAGGTGCTAATCTTAATTCTTGCCAAAAAGCGGATACTAGAGGAGAAGAGTGTCTGTGTACGAATCAGAGTTGATGATAGAAACAAAAAGGCCGATAGCTAAGCTATCGGCCTGTTTAAATACTGTTAAGCTGCGTTAAATAAATAACTATACGCGTTCAATAAGTGCAGCGATACCTTGACCACCACCAATACACATAGTAATCACCGCGTATCTACCTTGTACGCGCTGTAACTCATGAATCGCTTTAACTGTGATTAATGAGCCTGTAGCACCGATAGGGTGGCCTAAAGAAATACCAGAGCCATTTGGATTAACTTTATCCATATCAAGCTCTAAATCGCGACATACTGCAAGAGCCTGGGCAGCAAACGCTTCGTTTATTTCCCAAACGTCGATATCGTCTTTACTGATACCAGTTTTTTCTAATAACTTGTTTACCGCCGGAACAGGACCGATACCCATAACCTCTGGAGCAACACCTGCAAATGAATAACCAACAAGTTTTGCTAACGGCTTTAACCCTTTAGCTGCAGCAAATTCGCTATCGGCCATAACTAATGCCGCCGCCGCATCATTGATACCAGAAGCGTTACCAGCAGTTACTGTACCGTCTTTCTTAAATACCGGGCGAAGTTTAGCCATATCAGCAGCAACACAATCAAAACGTACGTGCTCGTCAGTAGTATATTCAACCACACCTTTGCGTGTTTTTAATTCAACGGGAACAATTTGCGAATCAAAGCGATTTTCTTCCGTTGCTTTTTGTGCGCGGCGATGAGATTCAGCAGCGGCTTCATCTTGATCTTCACGTGAAATATTCCATTGCTCAGCAACGTTTTCTGCGGTGATACCCATATGAGTATTACCGATAGGACAGGTAAGGGCACCAACCATAGGATCAACTAATTGAGCATCGCCCATTTTTGTACCAAAACGAGTTGATGGTGACCAATAAGGGACACGTGACATTGATTCTGCGCCACCAGCAACGGCAACATCACAATCATCAAGTAACAATAGCTGTGCAGCAGAAATAACTGATTGTAATCCTGAACCACATAAACGGTTAACTGTTAAAGCAGGAGTAGATTCTGGTAATCCGCCTTTTAATGCAGCAACGCGACTCATGTACATATCGCGACGATCTGAATGAGCAACGTTACCGATCACACAGTGACCTACGTCTGCACTATCAACACCTGAACGTTTTACCGCTTCAGCAACCATTTGACCTGCAAGGTCTGTTGGTGCAACAGATTTTAGTGAACCACCGAAATCAGCGATAGCACTACGAACACCACTTAAAAATACAACTTCACGTTTACTCATTTTATTTCCTATTTGGACAATGCTTTAATTTATTATCTCTTTATATTACTCGAGCTTAATAATTTATATGTGTCATTTCAGGCAAAAATTAGCACTTATTAATTATTTTAGTGCTAATTTTCAATTTGAATTATTAAAATTGACTGGTTAAATTAAAATTGCATTTCCGGCACGTGATCAGGAACCACTAATTCACCTTCGGTTAAATTCACAATATCTTCAACAGTCACGCCTGGTGCGCGCTCAAGTAAGTGGAATTTACCATCTTTAATTTCAATAAATGCTAAATCAGTTAAGACCTTTTTAATACAACCACGGCCAGTTAATGGCAGAGTACAGTTACTCAAAAGCTTTGATACGCCATGCTTAGAAGCATGCGTCATGGTAACGATAATGTTGTCAGCGCCGGCAACTAAATCCATTGCACCACCCATACCTTTGATCAACTTGCCTGGGATCATATAAGAGGCAATATTGCCGTTTACATCCACTTCAAATGCACCCAAAACGGTAAGGTCTACATGACCACCTCGGATCATGGCAAATGATTCAGCACTGTCAAATAAAGATGCACCTGTTGCCATTGTGACCGTTTGTTTTCCTGCGTTTATTAAGTCGGCGTCTACTTCTTCTTCAGTTGGGAATTGTCCCATACCAAGTAAGCCATTTTCAGATTGCAGCATAACTTCCATACCTTCAGGTACATAGTTTGCTACTAATGTTGGAATACCAATTCCTAGATTAACGTAGTATCCGTCTTGAAGTTCTTGAGCAACTCGTTGTGCTAATTGTTCGCGAGATAAAGCCATGATTATTTCTCCAATTATGAACGCACAGTGCGTTGTTCGATAACTTTTTCAAAAGTACCCTTGATAAGGCGGTTTACGTAAATACCTGGTACATGGATATGATCCGGGTCTAACTCACCTGGCTCTACTATTTCTTCGACTTCAACAACGGTAATTTTTCCAGCTGTTGCTGCTAGAGGGTTGAAGTTTCTAGCGGTTTTTCGGAAAATCAAGTTACCAAAGGTGTCTGCTTTCCATGCTTTAACGATGGCGAACTCGCCAGTAATAGACTCTTCTAAGATGTAATCACGGCCGTTAATGGTGCGCTCTTCTTTACCTTCTGCAACCGGAGTACCTACACCAGTTGCTGTAAAGAATGCAGGAATACCAGCACCGCCAGCACGCATTTTTTCAGCCAATGTGCCTTGCGGAGTTAATTCAACTTCAAGTTCACCACTCATCATTTGCGCTTCGAAAATATCATTCTCACCTACGTAAGAAGCGACCATCTTTTTTATTTGCTTATCAATCAGTAATTGACCAAGACCTTGGTCATGAGTGCCACAATTATTTGATACAACGGTTAGGCCGGTTGTTCCTTTGCGTTTGATTTCTTTTATAAGATTTTCTGGAATACCACACAAACCAAAACCACCAGCAATAACGGTCATGTTATCTTCTAAACCTGCCATTGCTTCTTCGTATGAGTTTACTACTTTGTTAAAACCAGCCATTTCAGCTCCCTAGTTTTGCGTTTCATATCGATAATGCAACCTTTTAATCGTATTAAAGTTATTGCACTAACTTTTAATTGCCAGCTACTTTACCAAAAACTGAGTTTAACTCAATCTGATAAGAAAAATTGCTTAGTCGCAAGCGGAAATATTGTTGAACACTTTAACGACGGTCACTAAAACTACGGTTTTTGTTGCTCTATTTCGCTATTGCTTAGTCGTTTAATAGCCACTATTTGACGCCTTTAAGCATTGTATAACTTTTCATTTTATGCAAATAAGTTTCCCTCAACTAAAATTTTCCTTTTGACGGTCACTATTCTTGATAACCAATAAATATGATGTTAATGTTTATTGAGTTTGACTCATTAATGGTTTTTGTTGTTAAAGGATTGCCACCTTTAACAATGAAGATTTAGTTAATGACTAATTTACTAAGAACGAGAACTATCATGGCTAAAATAGCAATTATTGGGTACCACGAGGTGCCGACACAAATTAATCCCGAGCGAACTCGCTGGGATATTATGGAAGAAGTGGTTACCGGAGCAATTAGAAATGCTGGTATTAGCAAAGACGATATACAAGGCGTCGTTAACGTAGCACCGCAAGCTCAACCTGATCTTATTTCACAAACAGCGTTTGGACTTATTCCTGAGCACTTTGGCTTAAAAAATGTAAAAGATAACGTAATCTGTAATGCTGGTGGCGCTTCGACCACCAACTGTGTGCGTATGGCAGAGCAGTGGATCACGTCAGGTATGGCTGAGGTTGTACTTGTTCCACACATTACCGTGCAATCTGATATTGCGCCAGAAGACTTAATTACCTTTTTCGCGAAAGCGCCAATGCATCAAGAATGGGAGTTTCCATTTGGTATGACGTTTAATGGCGCGATGGCACTAATTACTGAACGCTACATGCATGAAACTAATTCTACTGAAGAAGATATGGCATCAATTACCCATGCTCTTCGTGATTGGGCATCTCGTGATCCATTGTCATTATTCTTTAATAAAGGCAAATCTACTGAAGACGTTATGAATGCTCGTATGATTTCAACGCCGTTAAAGTCAGTTGAATGTAATATGCTTGCCGATGGTGGCGGTTGTTTAGTCATTGCCTCAGAAGAGTATGCGAAGAAACATTGTGCGAAGCCTGTTTGGAAGCTAGGCCATGGTAGCGACTTCTTAGGTGGCACACCGGTAATTCGTGAAGATATATTCTGGCGAGAAGGTTACCGCAAGTCATGTGGTGAAGCATTAGCACAAGCGAACTTAACTGTAGACGATATTGATATTCATGAAATTTATGGAGCCTATCCATTTACGCAAGCAAGTTATTTAGAAGCTAACGGCATCTGCGAACCTGGCGAAGGTGCGCGCTATCATGCAGCAGGTCATACGAAGTTAGGTGGTAAAACACCTTGTACAACAATGGGTGATGCAACCGGTCGCGGACATACCGGCTCAGGTGTTTCAATGGCATTTTATTGTCAAGTAGCTCGTCAATTACGTGGTGAAGCAGGTGCTAACCAAGTTGAAGGTGCCGAAAAAGTAATGATGGTTACCTCTGGTGGCTCTGGCATGAACACATTAGCAACAATTTGGGGGAACTAAGCAATGACTGAGATGAAAAGACCACTTCCGGAAGTATCACCAGAAAGTAAACCGTTTTGGGATGCTGTTCAAGAAGATAAACTATTAATTCAACACTGTAATAGTTGTGATACTAATATTTTTTATCCGCGTCGCCTATGTCCTGAATGTTGGTCGAAAGACATAAGCTGGATAGAGGCTAAAGGCACTGGAACAATATACTCGATTACTACAACGTATTTAGGTACAACGTCAGAGTTTACTAAAGAGTTACCAATTCATGTCGCCTATATTGAGTTAGATGAGGGCGGCGTTCGTATGGCGAGTAATATAATTGGTGAAGGCGCTGAAACCGCTAAGATCGGCGATCGCGTCGAAGTCGACTTTGTTAAAGCAAATGGCGATTTTAAATTACCTTTGTTCCAATTAATTAAGTCATAAACATGGCGAGCGATAAACCTAGCTGGGGTAAACAGGGCACTTGGCAACAAGCACAATCTTATGTTGGTAAGGTTGTTGGCGTTTCCAAAGGCGCTGACGCGGTGGATGCAAGTAGTGTGCGTCGCTGGTTAGAGCCAAAAGAGTTTGCCTGCCCGTTATTTGATGACGAACAAGCGGCTATTGATGCTGGTTTAGAAGGGAAAATTGCCCCAAGTACCATGGCGATGACTTATGGACAGCCATCACATTGGCACGCTGGAGATAAACGTTTCGAGCATGGTGATGAGCCGATTCAAATTCCAATTCCGGTTATTTTTGACGTACCTGCGCCGTTTTCATTAAGTTTTGCAACATCAATGGAAATGGAGTTTTTTAAGCCTATGTACCATGGCGACGAAATCACCATTACCCATGAGTTAATATCATTGGTTGAAAAAGAGTTGCGTGTAGGTAAGGGGGCTTTTTTTAAACAAAAAGATACCTATCGAAATCAAAATGATGAAATAGTCGCAATTGGTATTTTGGATATTTTCCGTTTTAATCCACCAGAGGTGGACAAGGAAAAGGAGCATAGCTAATGACTGATGTAATCGATTGGACTCTGCAAAAAACAATGAGTGATGTTGCCGTTGATGATGAATTGACAGCAATTCATATTGATATTACTTTGCAGCGCTTAGTGATGGAAGCCGCAGCAAACAGAGATTTATCTTTGATTCATCACGATGCTGGTATGGCGAAAGCGACAGGCGCAAAGGATGCTTACGCTAATACATTTTTCTTGTATGGCATGATTGAACGTTTAGTTCGTGAATGGGGCGGTTTAAAAACCTTTATCCGCAAAATTGGCCCGTTACGTATGTTAAGTTTCAATTGCAGTGGCGACTCGTTAACGTTTCATGGCAAAGTCAGCGAGGTTGTTGTCGATGAAGATACCGTAATCTTGGATGTTTGGGTAGATAACGCCGGTAAAATAAGTGCAACAGCCCAAGTTAAAGTGATTTTACCGAAATAATCTTCACCATAGAGTGAATCAAAATTCTAAAACAGGGGTCAGAGTCAGGTTTATTAAAACATAAAACAGGGGTCAGAGTCAGGTTTATTGCCAACGCATAAAAACCTGACTCTGACCCCTGTTTTGGTTTCTCACTTTCTTTATAAACACTGCAATTTTTGCAATCCTATGACTTTAATTGCAATTCTTTAAATTTCACTCCTTTTACGCCGCCTAATTAACACTTTTTCACGTCTAGCAAAGCCATCGTCGTGATATAAAAAATCGCCAATTTATTTCCGGTGAATGATCTCGGGCTTTATCGGAAAATTTAATAATAAATAATTCAGGTAATAACCATGAAAGTGTCAGTGAATTTACTAACGCAGAGTATTCGATATTCTCTTTTTGCTTCTGCATTAGCTTTTCCATTTACAACCTTAGCTGCTGAAGAAGTGGCAGAGGTAGAATCCACTCAACTTGAGTCAGAACAACAAGATGAAGAAATAGAGGTATTTCAAGTTACCGGATCGCGCATCAAACAGTCGTCTTTTGAAGGTCCAAATCCAGTCACTATTATCACCTCTGAAGATATGCTTAAAAGAGGGCATACATCGTTAATGGATGCTCTAGGTGACCTAACCCAAAATAGCGGATTGGTCGATACCTCAGAAGTTGGTACCAATGGTTTTACCCCAGGTGCTAACGCGGTAAATTTACGCGGTTTAGGTCCACAATACACATTAACTTTAGTTAATGGTCGCCGTTTGGCGAGTTATCCGTCAGCGTATCAAGGTACAACGTCTATCGTAAGTGTTGGTAGCATTCCAACTGCAGCTATTGACCGTATTGAAATATTAACAACCGGTGCATCGGCTGTTTATGGCTCTGATGCGGTATCAGGTGTCATTAACATTATTCTTAAAAAGGATCTTGAGGGAACGGATTTAAGTTTAGTTTATGGTACGGGTGAAGATCATAAGAAAGATGATGCTCGTATTACACTTACCCACGGTATCGATTTTGATAAAGGTAATGTGACTATTATTGCCGAAGCACATAACGCTGATGCTATTAGTGGTGGGGATATCGATGATATTGATTCTGCTTTTGATTACCCGTACGGCGATCCGGTGATGTCGCGTGGTGCAGTTTTGATTGATAACTGGGCTGCTTATGATTACCTGTTAAATCCTACTGGCGAGCCGACTTATCTCGATCCTGGGGTTAATGGTTGTGATAATTTACCGTGGACCAGTTATCAAGACCGCAAGCAACTTCCTGAAGCGATTGAGTTGGGGCAAACGGCTGGGTCTTGGGGCAAGTATTGTGGCTATGACCATGTCAAAAATGCCGTGTTGCGTCCAGAAACAGAAAAATACTCGTTATTAATAACCGGTAACTATGAATTAGGGGACGACGTTAATGGTTTTGTTGATGTGCTATATACCAACAGCTCAACCACAACAGACAGTGGTTATTTAGCTGTTAATGGCGGCACCATTGAATTAGAAACAGGTGCCAATCAATTAAAAGTTAAAGGTCCAGACGGTCAATATCTAGTAATGCCAGATTGGTACACTATGGGTCGTATATTACCGAAAGAAGAAATCGGCGATACCGCATGGCATTTAGATGATAGTGCACTTAGTGTTACCGTTGGTGCTAATGGATACATTGGCGACCATAACTGGGAAGTGTACTTTCTAAATTCGCAAAATCAGCTCGATTCAAATCAAAAAGCTTTACGTTACCAAGAAACTGAAGAAATGTTTTTTGGCAATTATATAAAAGATCAATTAGGCGTTCGTGTGTACGATGGTACAGGAACTCATAATATCTATGAACCATTAAGCGCAGAAGAACAACGCCGATTAATCGGCACTATTGAAAGTAAAAACAAAACCTCATCGAACATCTTTAGTGCATCAATCAGTGGCGATGTATTTGAACTACCTGCCGGAAATATACAATACGCTGCAGTATTTGAATACGTGACCGAAGATTTTGAATTCTTCCCAGATGAATTGACCACTAAACCAGAAGGTGAAGGTTGGTGGGGAATTGGTGGTTTCTCAGGCTTTGGTGAACGTTCTCGTTCATCTGTAGGCGGCGAATTAAAAGCGCCTATTACCGATAACCTAGCGGTAAATGTGGCATTACGTTATGACCAATATGATGGTGATAGCGCTGCAAACGCCGAATCGTTCACTCCATCTTATAGTGTTGAATTTAGACCAAATGATGATTGGTTATTTAGAGCGAGTTACGCGCGCTCTTTCAAAGCACCAGATATGCAAGCCATATTCACTAAATCGAAAGGATTTGCCTTCGGTACTGATTATGTATCTTGTTATGAGACATCATTTGCCGATGATATTTCAGCGAAAGAATTTATCACTAATCAAACATATTACTCTGCATGTTTAGGTTCGCAGTTTGATGTTGAGCAGTTGCCAACAAAAGAGCTAAAACATGAAGAGGGGACGTCGATTGGCTTAGGCTTTGTTTTCTCTCCAATTAGCGAATTTACCCTAACATTTGACTACTACGATGTAGAAATTCGAAATCAGGTTCGACAAGGCGATGTCAGTTCAATTTTGATTGAGGACTTCCATTGTTTGTATGGCACGGCTGAAAGTGCTCCAACGTTTGGTTGTGATGTGATCAGTGGCACAGACGAGCGTGTTGGCTTAGTTATTCGAGATACTGATGTAGATGAAAATGACGAGTTTTCAGGCGGCGACCTTCTTGCCGTCAACACCTCTTCATTTAACTTAGCATCCTATAGAACAACTGGCTATGACCTTAAAGCGAGTTATTTATATGATCTCGATTCTTGGGGACAGGTTAGCTTAAGTTCAGCACTGACAAAAATTGTTTCTTCAGAATACGATGCTCTGGCAAATGATGATCAGCCAGCTAACGAATTTAGCGGCAGTATCGCAAATAGACAACCTGATGAAGTGATCACTGCAGCGATTAGTTATTCTTACGAAAACTTTTCAACCACGCTATCTGGACATTATATGAGTCCATTGGCTCCACATCGTATTCAAGCGCAAAAAGACCAAAATGGCCAAACCATTTACTTCGATAAATACGGTGACCCATTAGTTTACGAAATAAACGATATTGGCAATGGCGAAAGAGAGTTCATTGTTACTGAAGGTTATTACCAAGGTGAAGATGCAAGAGTGGTTGGTGAAGCAAAGCGCTCAGAAAAACGTCTCGATGCGTACATTACTGCGAATTTAAATTTTAGCTATTTAATGAATGACGGAGATACGAGCGTGGCATTAACGGTGAAGAATGTATTTGATAGCAAAGCTCCTAAAGATGACACCTTTGCCGCGACAGATTGGCCTTGGTATAGCGTTTATAGCTACTCGGGTTCGGCGCTAGGTCGTGAAATGTACATCAGCTTAAATCATCATTTTTAGTTCAACACACAATTCACTGTTAACTAAATAGCCAAATAAATATTAAAAGTGTTGCCAAGGAAGGCGGCAAAAAAATTAGAGAAAAAGGTTTCTTATGATTACCAAAAGAATAATGTTTGCCGGTTTAAGCGCACTATATATGAGTGGTGCCTTGTCTGCTGCTGAAATATGGAATGTCGACAAAACCGAGTTGCCTGCGCATTTGCAGAAATCAAATATTCGCCAACAAGTTGAAATTCCGGCGAGCGCAGTTTCAAGTAATATTACCAGCGTAAAAGTTGATCGGTTAACCGGTATGCCAGAAAGCTCAACTGTGGTGAATCGTCAATTAACACGACGTAGTAAATTTACCGCCGATCCTTCCATCACTGGCGATACTAATTTTGTGGTGATGTTGAATCACCATCCGATGGCGCTATACACTGGTGGTATTAACGGTTTAGCTGCAACCCATTTAGATACCTATGCTAAAGAAGATGGTAATAGCAGCCTTTTGTCAGTTGACTCACCATCAAAGGTTTTACCACGCAGTAAACTTAAAGCGATCAAAAAATCACACCAATATCAAAATCGTGTCATTGCTTATCGAGAGTTTTTAAAAAGTGAACAGCAGCAATTAATAAACGCTGCAGCAGAATTTGGTTTTGACTTACAGATTAATCGTTCGTTTACTGATGCAGTAAATGCTGTGACTGTAACAATGAATCAAAATCAAGCAGCTCAACTGGCGAAACTAAGTTCGGTAAAATCAATAAGCCCAGTGCAAGTATACATGCCTACCGGTGTTGTTGATGGCGATTTTGTTAGCTCACATGAAGTGATAGCGGCTGACAAAGCTTGGAATTTAGATAGTGGTTATCAAGGCGAAGGTATGATTATCGGTATCGCTGATACGGGGATTAATACCGATAGTAAATCGTTTACAGCAATAGGCGATGACGGCTATAGGCATACAAATCCAATTGATGGCGGTGGTTACTTAGGTGATTGTGCAACTCAAGAGTGGGCACATTTATGTAACGATAAACTTATCGGCGTTT
This sequence comes from Thalassotalea crassostreae, assembly GCF_001831495.1. Classification (NCBI taxonomy): domain Bacteria; kingdom Pseudomonadati; phylum Pseudomonadota; class Gammaproteobacteria; order Alteromonadales; family Colwelliaceae; genus Thalassotalea; species Thalassotalea crassostreae. The sequence goes on along the minus strand of NZ_CP017689.1, from coordinate 2,336,249 downwards.
ATTCATATCCAGAAATTACCAGTTGGTACCGTAGTCAGCTAGCGAAGCAAGTTACATTAGATCGTGGCGAAGAGGTCAATTCTAATACCGGCATGATACGTCCAGCTAATGGTAAAGATTATGTCGGCCATGGCTCTCATACCGCAGGTATTGCTGGCGGTAATGTTGTCTATGATGTTGATTATTTATACCGAGAATTTCGTGCTGGACCAGGTGTTGCAGCAGGTGTTGAAAAACTGGGAACCGTAACAGGTGTGGCACCACATGCAAATGTGATTTCATATCAAGTATGTTTACCTGGCGGTGGTGGAGACCCTATTGCCGGTTGTTTATCGGATGTCATGTTGGCGTCAATTGAACAAGCGATCGCCGATGGCGTTGACGTGCTTAACTGGTCTATCGGTGGTGGTTCTCGCGATCCGTGGGGCGATCCAATTTTACAAGGGTTTCTATCTCTAAAGGAGCAGGGCGTTCATGTTACTGCAGCAGCGGGTAATACTGGCGGCTATTTCCAAGTTTCTAACGTAACACCTTGGTCGTTAACGGTTGCGGCAACCGACTTAGGTCGTAGCCAAAAAGATATCGGCAGCGCCGGCTTGCAATACAGTGTTGATGCAGTCGATTTTAATGCTATCGATTTAGGTGGTAGTTTTGCCCGTAGTATTTCTGGCGAAGCAACTGGTATCGCAGCTCTCGGCGCAGACTTTGGTGCTTGTATAAATAATGATTGTTCACTAGCACCTGTTTGTGAAGACGGCTATGAAATGATTGATAGCATGTGTTACTTGCAATGCAGTGACAATCAAGAGCGTAATGGTGAGACATTAGAGTGTGAGCTTAAACAATCGAACTCAGGTGGCGACAATGGCGGTGCGAATGGTGCTTGCTTAATTGGTGAAGAAGAAGTTTTTGGTGAATGTGTCGATGACCATGTTCACGGCCCAAAAAGTTATGAAAGTATTTGTGAAGGTCGTGAAGTAGAGCTTTATCCTGGGAAGTTTGGCAATACGGAAAATGATTTACAAAACCAAGGCTACTATTGTGCCGACTATACCGCTCCCCAGTGCCCTGAAAATCATCAAGGTTTAACCGGCGAATCTGCGGGTAAATGTTGTGCTTATTCTGTTGAAACAAATGAAGATTCTAAAGGCAAACCGATTTGGCCAGACGAACCATACAATGTAAACGATGAATGGTATGGCGCCTGTTGTGGTCCAAACGGTTGTGCGGTTCAAAGTAACGGTTTTATCGAAGTGTTAGCGGCCGCAAACTCGAATATAGCGACAATAGATAGCACAATTAAACACTCGAGCGAGAGCAGTGTTTATAATGTCTCAAATGACTCACAAGAGAATCTTAATTTAAATGCAGTTCAAGCGGTTGCACCTGTTGAACCTGTATTAAAAATGTTCAAGGGTGACCCGCATTGTTTAGATTTTGATAGTTGGAAAGATCCTGTAGACCCAACACAAGAATTTGATTTTAATAATAAAATACTAGTTTGTGCGCGTGGTGATGACACCGTTGAAGATAATCTTCCTCGTTTGGTTAAAGCTGAAAATGCCGGAGAGCGCGGCGCTGCTGGTTTTGTTTTATATAACGATAATCCAGATTATGATTACGACCGACGCTTAGCGCTTGCGGTTAATATTAAAGAAATAGACGAACAAAGCGGTGATGTTTTAGGTTACCGCAACTTGCCATATATTCATGTTGGCAGTAGCACCTGGAAAAAAGGCTTAGGTCGCACCACTCTTAGACAGACGATGATTGAAAATGAAGATATCTATCTAACGATTAAGTCAGTTAAAAAGCAGGTGAATTATGATCCGAAACGAATTAAAGATTTAGCCGGTTTCTCATCAAAAGGACCCAATACTACATACCCTAGTTTGATGGGGCCGACGATTGCAGCACCAGGAGCGAATATCTATTCGGCTTACACCAATGATGGCGCTTTCCAGAATAAATCTAACTCAGCTGATTATGCATTTGAGTCAGGGACTTCTATGGCCGCTCCACACATGGCTGGTGTTATGGCTCTTATGAAACAAGCTCGAGGCGATGAGTGGACTGCAAATGAGCTTGAGTCTGCAGTAATGTTGACAGCCGGTGATGTAACCGGCGGTTCTTGGGCTCGCATAAATTGTTCAGGGATCATTTTGGAAAACGGTATTGATGTTACCGATTACGCCAATAGTAGCGATGAAGAGATTTGTCCTGAATACGATGAAGACAATATTTTGCATCAAAAGTTTGTTTATGAAGCGCCAGTTATCGATCCTGAAACCGGTGAGCTAGTTAAAGATGGTAATGAAATCTTACAAAAGGTTATGCATAGCTATTTTGAACGTCAACTCACGCGTTCATGGGAAGCGGGATCTGGATTAGTTAATGTAGAAAACGCGATTGATAGTGCGCTGATTATGGATGAAAGCCATGCCAATTTTATTGCCGCCGATCCAAAAATGGGCGGTGATTTAACACAATTGAATTTACCTTACTTATTTAACGGTGAGTGCGCTAATACCTGTCGCTGGACACGAACGTTTACATCGACAAAATTAGGGGCTAATACTTGGCATGTCAATACTGAAACATCAGAAACATCGCTGTCTTTATCTGCATCACCAACATCGTTCACATTAACTAAAGGGCAATCGATTACAGTATTATTTACTGCGAATATCAAACGCTCGACCAGTGCGAATAGCAAAGGTACGTCAATGGTTTCTGGGACAGTACATTTAGTACCTGAAAATGGCAATTTAGGTACTTCTAGATTACCGGTAGGTGTTGCTTTAAATGAGTCAAAATTACCATTACTTGCCACCGGTGTTGCCAGTGAAAATATTGGCCAATTTCCTATTAATGGCATAGCACCGTGGGGATCAACGACAGATCTGCAAGCGAAAGTTTATCAACAGGGTGGTGTTAACTACTTTGGATTAGACCAAAATGGAGATATTCGAATCGATGGTGCTGGTGAATATATTATCGATGAAGCGGATACGAGTGAAGGTGGTACTTTCGTTGGTATTGTTGACTTACCGCTTGATAATTCGCCGTCGAGTTGGGACTGGGAAAATGCCAGAAATGAAGATTCTGTCCGTTTAATTTGGGTTGATGTTCCGAAAAACACTAAGTTGTTAGCGGTTGATGTATTAGAACGTATAGCTACCACATCAACACAAGGTGGAAATCCAGGTGAATTTTGGCTAGCAGGCGATTTATTTATTGGTATTGGTCGTGACAATAATCGTGATGGCGAAATACAATTTCAACAAGAAGGCATGTGTTTATCGTCTTCTGACTTGATGAATAATAATTGTATGTTGCAATATCCTGAAGAAGGCCGCTATTGGATCTATTTACAGAACGTAAACCAAGATAAGTCTTCGACGGGTTTTTACGAATACTTGCGAGATAGCTACAAATATTCGATTTCGATTATTACAGATGAAGAGTCTGAAAGCCTGCATGTTAATGCACCAGATAGCTATGACGGCACTACGCCAATAACGTTAGATTTAACCTACGATGTTGAACTAAATCAGGGCGATGCGTTGTATGGAATGGTTGAACTAGGTACTTCACAGAATAATCTAAATAACCTAGGTGCGATGCCGGTAAAATTAATTCGTGGCGAAGACGCATTTACTGTCAAGGTTTCCGACGAAGTAGTAAAAGCCGGCAATTACATTCGAGTAGACGTGAATTACGCGAAAAATCACACGGGTTACCAACGTACCTTTGATTTAGAGTTTGAAGTGCCTGACGGGTTGAACTTTATACCATATAGTCTAGGCGGTGATCCTCGTTTCGTTACTGATTACAGTGAGAATTCAACGGGCGTAACTGTATCTGGATACCAACCAAACAGCTATAACTTGTACCCGTTTTATCAAATGAGTACCAATGTTAATCCTAATGAAGAAGGTTTTGAAGATCACCCATTGGCGGACAAATACAATCCAATGTGTATGACACCGCCAGTTGGTAATTATTTCGATGGCACTAGCCCCGAGGGTAAGTACATCGATATGGCAAAATTAAATCCGCGAGGGGCGACGCCACCTTATGGTTCCGACGATCCAAATCGAATGGGGTCATGGAAAGATCAACTTAGAGTTAATGTGGCACAATTATTTGGTTATGGTCAAAACAATGACTTTAATTTATACAATGCGCCAAACAGCTATCAAGAATTACGTATTAGTCCAATGGGCTACATCGATTCAGGTACAGACTATCCGTTATTTGGTGTACCTTATGGCGACCCGTTTGGCACTATGTACGGCTTGCCAGATATTCGTCTTGGACCACTTATGGTAGGTGGCAAATCAGTGCAATTAACCACTGGTAAAGTTACGCCGGAGGATGCCTTGATTGCTGATGATGCTCAAGGTATTACCTTAGGCGCGTTTATGACTGACACTAATAAAAACATCTTAATTGAATGGGATAATGCTTATACCATAGAGGGCGAACGTTTCTTTACCGGTTCTCAAGGTATAGCAAATGATGACAGTTACGATTTCCAAGCGATACTAGATTTAGAATACAGCTACGAAATCGGTAGCTATGAAGTGATTTATGCATACGACAACTTAAATATGGTTCATGGTCAAGGTACGGTTGGCTTCCATGGCATGGCCGGAATTCGTGGAGCGTTTGGTCCTGCCGGTGGTTTTAGAAATGAAGCAGTTGCCTACGGTGATCTTGATGAGGTTTTACACGATGACTTAGTTATCTGTTTCGACTTTATTGGTGAAGATTACAGTAAAACAGGGTTTAGTTTCTGGGTTAAAGTTGCAGAAGATTATGCTGGTGAAGAAATCGATTTAACAGTGAAAACTAAATTAAATCGCATTACTAAATCGGTTACCAATACATTGAAAGTTGCCGGTAATATTAGTATTAATCCAATCTCGGATATTACGCTCAACCAAGGTGAGGTAGTAACATTACCTGTACTTTATAGCGATTTGCAAAGCACTGTAAATGAAATTACAGCCAGTAGTGACGGCGTTTTAACAACAGTTGAAGGCAATGAACCAGGTTCGATGTTAACGATTGAAGCTCTGTGTGATTTCCAAGGCACAACCGTCGTTGATGTAATGGTTGCTGATATAGAAAACAGTGCTGACAAAGCAGTTGCTTCGTTTAATGTTGAAGTAGTGGCAGTAGCTGGTTTTAAAGCCACAGCAGATTGTGATACATCTGATGAAAGCGTTATTGAACTTGAACAAGAAGGCAGTAGCTCAGGTGGCGCTTTGGCGTTTATGCTTTTTACTTTGGTTGCTCTATTAAGTAGACGACGTATTAGCATCCGTTAATTCATTTGCAGAAAATTGTAAATAGGCATTAAAATCCCGAAGCTGTGTTATTACGGCTTTGGGATTTTATCATTTAAAGTATTGAAATTGACATTTGAGCGAGTTAATAATTTTTAACATTTGTTTGTTTGAATTAACAATTTAACAAAGGTATCTTATTCATATACTTTAATGATGACTCAACAATAAATTTGCTTTTGAAGTGGCAGACTGATCGTTGTTTAATAAACAAAAGTACCACTAAATATCGCTCGAAGCTCCCAACCCTTCGAGCGATTTTTCCATTCTATTCTAGGTCTCTTTCGTCAGCCAATCCTTTTAATCTTAAATTTCTATCAAATCCAGATATATTAATAGTTTGCGCTAAGTTTAATTAATAAATCTATTAATAATTTTTAACATTTATTTAGTTGTTCTATAGCCATACAAAGGTTACTGTGCGTGCATAAAATAGAGAAATAATATCTGCTTATTTTGGTGATGTTATTTACCATAAAATGAATGAAGGTTAACTAATGAAATTTATCAAACCCACTCTAATTGGCATGTCTGTGTCATTAGCTCTAAGTTTATCCGCTTGCTCAACAACTGATGGCGTTGTTGCAGCTGAATCTGTGCAAAACCAAAGCAGTGCGTTAACTTACATACGTAGCGTAGAAGGTATCGAAGAATATACCTTAGAAAACGGCATGAAAGTGTTGCTGTTCCCAGATGCATCACAGCCTAAAACATTAGTTAACGTTACTTACCGTGTTGGTTCAGTACATGAATATTATGGTGAGACAGGTATGGCCCATTTGTTAGAGCACATGTTGTTTAAAGGCTCTAAAAACTATCCTGAAATCACCACTGAATTCAAGAAACGAGGCATGGCTACTAACGCTACGACTTGGTTAGACCGTACCAACTATTTTGAGATCTTTGATGCAAATGCTGATTCATTAGAGTGGGCGTTAGGAATGGAAGCAGATCGTATGATCAACGCGACATTCACCGAAGAGCAATTAAAAAGTGAAATGACTGTTGTTCGCAACGAAATGGAGAAAAATGAAAACTCTCCATCTCGCATGTTGCTTAGCCGCATGTCATCAATGGCGTTTTTATGGCACAACTACGGAAACTCTACTATCGGTGCTCGTAGCGATGTTGAAAACTTTCCATTCTCTCGATTACGCGAGTTTTACAACAAACATTACCGCCCAGACAACGCGGTATTAACAGTAGCAGGTCGTTTTGATAAAGCTGAAACAATCAAGAACATCGAAGCAAAATTTGGCGTTATTGCTAAACCTGCAACTCCTGTAGAGCCACTATATACTGTTGAACCTACTCAAGACGGTTCACGTATCGTAAATATTAAGCGTGTTGGTGATATACCATTTGTAGGTTTGTCATATCACGCGCCAAGCAGCTTACATCCAGATGCCGCAGCACTAAGATTATTGGAAGCAATATTAAGTGATTACACTCGCGGTCGCTTACAAAAGCAATTGGTTGAAACTGGCCTAGCGACAGGGGCAACGAACTTTAGCTTTCTGCTAAAAGATAGCTCGCAGTTTTTATTCTTAGTTCAAGGTGAAAAAACCGGCGATTTGAAATTAATGGAAGAGACATTAATAAACATTGTTGAAGACATTAAAAACACACCGATCACCGAAGAAGAATTAAAGCTAGCCAAGTTGAGCCTTGCTAAGCAAGCTGATCAGCAAACTAAAAATGTGACAGGCATCGGAATGGAGTTGTCGGAATATATCGCTAAAGGCGATTACCGCCACATGTTTTACTTCCGTGATCTAGTGCAAGAAACCACGTTAGAGCAAGTTCAAGCAGCAGCTGAAAAGTACTTAGTAGAGAGTAATCGTACCTTAGGTCGCTTTATTCCGACAGAAAAACCTGTTCGAGCAGAAATTCCTGCAGCACCAGATTTAACTGATATCTTGAAAGATTACAAAGGTAAGGAAGTTGCTGCGGCGGGCGAAGTATTTGATAACACAGTACCAAACATCAAGAGTCGTTTAGTGCAAACACAATGGCAAGAGGGGACTAAGATCAATGTTTATCCAAAACAATTACGTGGTAATGAAGTTGTTATAAACATGTATTTCCCATCGGGTACGCCGGAAACTTTAGCTAATAACAGCACCGCTATTGGCATGATCGGTTCATTGATCCGTCTTGGCAATGAAAAATACAGCAAAGAAGAAATTTCAACTAAATTGGATGAGTTAAAGAGTTCGATTGGTTTTGGTACTTCTGCTGGTGTTACCAATATGAGTATTACCACAGATAGCGAAAACTTAGCAGAAACCGTTAAGTTTTTTGGTGAACTATTATCAGCTCCGACGTTCCCGCAAGCCGAGCTTGATGTTGCAAAACGTTCTGCTATTGCTAGTGTAGAAGCACAGCGTAATGATCCAAAATCTATCGCGTCAAATAGCTTCCGTAAAGCGCTATATAACTACCCAGCGGGTCACCCTAAAGCGTTTACTGAGCTTGACCAACAAATTGCCGAGATAAACGCGGTAACACCAGCGAAATTATCTGAGCTTTATAACAGTCATTTCAATATTAATAATGGTCATATAACAGTTGTTGGTAATGTTGATGCTGAGCAGGTTTCAGAGCAGCTACACAGTGTATTATCAGGGTTTGTAAATGATACCCCTTATGAACATATGCCGTTAGACTTAAAGAAAACCCAAGGTGAAGTTGTTAGTACTGAAACGCCAGACAAAGCAAACGCCCAGTTGTACATAATCAACCCGATTGATATGCATACTCAACATGAAGATTATTTAGCGTTAAATATTGCTAATGCAATATTTGGTGGTGACCCGTTTACTTCTCGAATTGGTGCGCGTATCCGTGTTAAAGAGGGTTATAGCTACTCTGTAGGCTCAGGTCTTCAGGTTGATGCTGTTGATAAGCAAGGCATCTTCTACGCCATCGCAATTTCTGCTCCAGAGAACATGGATGCAGTAATCGCCGCGTTTAATGAAGAAGCTCAGAAAGTTGTCGATGCTGGTTTTACCGCAGAAGAGCTAGACCGAGCAGTGAAAGGCTTTATCAGTAACCGCACCCGTTCATGGGCAAATGATAAAGCAATTGCAAGTGTAATTAATAGCAGCAGCATCAATGAAATCGACTTAGATTACTATGACGCACAAATTGAAGCAGTTCAAAAGCTAACGCTAGAAGACATTCAAGCAGCATTTGTTAAACATATTGCGAGTAAGAAAATCAATGTATACAAAGCCGGCGATTTCGCTAAAATAGCCGAATAACCTGGTTGTACATCAATCATAAAAAACCGCCTGATGGCGGTTTTTTTCTCCCTTAACTAAGCCACCCACCGTAACCCATTAAATTTTGCATTAAATAATGTTCTTATTGTTGGTTTTAAATAGTTTTTTAAACAGTGCCACCCACTGTAATCGTCCTTTGTTATCGACAAAATAAATAATTTTATATAAATGTTAGCTTATTTGGATAGTTAGAAGGTTCGATAGCTTGTTTTTAAACTAAATGAATAGAAAAATTGGGGGTTTAAAAGTATTGGCGCACAGTTATTTTCATCATGGGAAATATGATGCAATTTAAATATGATATTTTGAATCAGGCGAAGTATTTTTGCGAATTTTTATGGTTCGGCCTTCGTTTATATCTCGTGTTTTTTACATATATATTTAGTGAGGCTTCTTTTCCTACTGCACCTTTAAAGTGGGATTCAAAATTTTGAGCAATTTCTATCCAATTTTCTTCTTCAATGCCAAGGTCACTTAAGATGTTGCATTCATTTTTGTCTATATAGCCCGCTTTATCATCTCGAATTGAAAGGCCTGTTGTTTCGACTAGCGCAATATAATCATTTATCTCGAAACAAATTCCATTCGTTTTATTTAGAGACTTTCCTCCTGTAAAAGGCAACAGTTGTGAAGGTTGTTTGCCTGAAAGTGCTGATTTTATTCTTAGTTGAACACTGGTGTAACTTGAATTTTGCACGGTTTTCGCTAATCCAGAACGGATCGGGTTTAAATCACAATAGACCATACAGGCTAGCAGAGCTGATTCATCGAGCAGTGCTTGTGAGGTAAAGCGGCCTTCCCAAAATCGCCCTGTGCATTTATCTTCTTCGTTGGCGAGCCTTGCAATATATTCATTCAGGTCGCGCATAAACCAACTCAAATCGCAAAGTCGTTTTCGGTAAACTTTAATTGTTGCACCTAAGGTAGAGGTAAGGTGTTTATCTATCTGATTGTTCTTACAATATTGACGTGTCAATTGTGTGCCATAATGTATTTTATGCCACCGATATAGAACTTCTATATCGGATAATCTTTCCGCTTTTTCAACATCAACTTTTACGACTACATGTGAATGATTGCTCATTATTGCAAATGCACAAATATCGATAAGATAGACACTTGAGAGGAACAATAAGCGTTCTTCAACCCACGCTCTGCGGTGTTCAAATGATTTTTTGGAAGCTTTGTCTTTTCCACATAAGAAAGCTCGTCTAACGCAACGAGACGTGCAGTGGTAGAAAGGCGTTTCGGAAAGTACAACCTGTTGGCGTCTTGGTTTCGGCATAATAACTCCTCCATGAGTAACCTACCTAAAAGTTTAGGTCGATTTAGAGAAAATACCAAATTAGATAATTACAGTGGCTGTCTACATAAAAAGCTGTCTTTATATAGCTAATAAGAGAGTTACAGTGGGTGGCTAGATAAAGAGGATTAGTCTTCGAAAGGCCAGGTGAAGATCACTTTGGCGCCATTTAAGCTTGATGAGCGATCGAAAGTTATTTTTCCGCCGTACCACGACGCTATCATCGAAACGATTGACAGGCCGAGTCCATAGCCATCGGTTTTCGGATTTTCCTGGTAATATGGTTTGTGGGCGACATTTGATTGTTCAAAGCCTTTTCCGTCATCGCTTACCCATAACGTATATTGCTCACCTTTTGCGGTTAAATGAATCACAACTTCATCTTTTGCATGCTTTAATGCATTGGTGATTAGGTTTTGCATTAATCGATTAAAGGTTTTTGATTCGATTGGAACAAGCAGGTTGTTATCAACTTCAATCTTGATATTGATGCGAGATGAACGCTGAAGTTTACTCACTAAGTGTTCGATTGGCGCATAAACATTTTGTTTGATTAAGATAATATCCTTTGAGTCGAACTCTAACTTAGTGATTTGCAGGAACTCTTCAGTTAAATCTTCGATCTCTTTTAGATCTTCTTCTATAGATAAGATTTCTTCCATGCACGGATCGTGTTTCAAGCTTGCTATTGAAAAACCTGTGCGGGCGAGTGGCGTTCTTATTTCATGTCCTACCATTCTCGATAAGCTTTTCTGTAACTCTATCAATTGTTCAATTCTAGATGCCATTGAGTTGATTGTATCGGCTGCAGGGTAGGCAATTGATGTAGGTTTTAACGATAAATGCTGCCATTTTGCTGATTTACTAAAGTCTTTCATCGCTGACGATAGACGTTTTAGGTCGATAAACGCAGGTCTAAACCAAAGCAACACCAGGCAGGCAAAGCCGAAGTAGAAAACTAAAGAGATTATATTGCCATTGTTATTGTCGCTTTGATTGGCTTGAATTGGTCCTAACACCATTACCTGATCATTATGAAGCTTGTAATAATATGAATTGTCGTTGTCGTCGTTTAAACGAATGATCTCGCCAGCTTTAAGCGTAACAATTAGATCATCTTGAAATTGCAGACTAGCTAACGGTTGCAATGAGAATAGGTTACCATTTTCGGAAATCGCAGAGTTAAAGACATCATCGGCAGATACAATAACTTCAGGAGGGTCAATAGACTCCCAGATCTTTTCCAATGTTATCGCAAGTATGATTAACGATGCCATCAAAAACATGGTTAATCTTAAGAATTGAAAGTTCATTGTTGGCTTTATTCGCTTTCGCTTTCGGTTTGGTTTTCACTTTCGCTTTCAGCTTTTGTTAGCACGTAACCTTTACCCCATAAGGTATTTATCTGATATGGGTTACCGGCGATAGTATTAAACTTCTTTCTTAATTTACTGACATAAACATCAACAGAGCGATCAAAGCCGTCGTATTCGCGGTTCATCACGATTTTACTAATGACTTCGCGTGTCACTTTATAGTTAAAGTTTTTGGCAAAGAGATATAAAATTTTAAATTCTTGTTGAGTAAGAGAAAGTAACGTTTCACCAACCTTTGTTTGTGATGTTACAGGGTTTAGCGAAAAGTCTGGCAAAGAAATAGGTGTTTCTTCGTCATTAGTATTCGTTGGTTTATCTAATTTACGAATCGCCGCTCGTATGCGAGCCAATAACACGTCTGGTACAAACGGCTTAACAATAAAGTCATCCGCCCCCATTTCTAAGCCTTCAATTTGACATTCTGAATCGGTAAACGCAGTAATGAACATGAATGCACCTTCAAACTTGCTGCGCCATTGGTTACAAATATCAAAGCCCGACATATCTGGTAGGTCGATGTCACAAAGGATAACATCGAACGCGTTTACTTTCGCATCAACGCCTAATAGTGAACCGCCATTTAGCCATTCAACTTCGTATTTGTTTTGCTCTAAAAAACGCTTTATTTTCAAGCCTAACTTGTGATCGTCTTCAATTAATAAAACTTTAATTGTTTCAGTGTCTTGCATTACAGTATTTGCCATGGAAGTTTGCGTCTTTTAGATGATGTTTTACCTAAATATAGCAGATTAAATTTGATTTTAGAAAGCTCGACAAGACTGTCCATTTCGACCAGTTTAAACAGTAATGATTTATTACTACTTATCCGTATCGTATGAGTGCCTTTTAGAGTTTTATTTTGACAAAAGATAATCTCGTCATTTTTTAGAACACAAATACTTTGCGCTGACTCCAATTCCCAACTTAACGTAACTTCAGTATTGCAATTTGCATCTTTATTATTTAAAACGCATTTGTTTGGTAAGGCTGAAAATTTATTGTCAGATACAGCAAAACTCTTATTTATATTGCTAATAAATAAGAGTGAAAACATAATAAGTGACACCAAAAAACGCATTAAATCAAAAACCTACCAATAAGTTACCCAGTTAATCCCTATGTACCCGCTGTTCAATTCCTTTTTGTCAGTCAAACTTGAGCTATTAATCTTGCTCGATAATCGCTCGAACTTGTAATTCGCGACCAAGAATAACCCATCAAGTAGGGGGTAGGCTGCATCAATTTGAGTATAATAATTGATATTGTCACCAACTAAGTCAGAACCATAATAATATTCCAACAGTTGATCTGATTTATAAACGGCGCCAAACTCTAAAACTAACTTGATTTTATATTCTAGAATTCGGTGTTGAATTGAAAAATTTGCTTGTTGCCCATGATGTACATTAGACACGTCGGTATAAAAACCTGCGCTAATAATAGTAGAATCTATAGTACGTTTTATTTCCGGACCAGCTAAATAACTTAAGTGCGCATTGTGTTGCGGCTCTTCAGGCGGAAGAAATGGATTTACAGAAAAGAATTCTTCGATAGCAGTATCATCGGCATGATAATACAAACCATCAAAATTGTGTAAACCAACGAAATCAATAAAGGTATTTTCATCTTTATATAAGTTGTAACCAACCTTTGTATTTTCGATGAAAAAGTCATCTTTATAATAGAATGTCCAACCTGGTAATATGTTTGTTTCGAAATCTTCTTTAAAGTTTAACGGCGAATCATATTTAAAATAACCACCAGAAAGCTTGAAGGCAAAAAAACTGTGATCGATTTCTTCACTGTCTTTATCTGTAGCTTCTACTTCGTCCGCCGCACTGGAAAATGCAGCAAATGTTATTGTCATTAATAACACTAATAATCGCAGGCTATGCACTAAATTTCTCGTCATTATCTTATCTTTTTCTTTCTATTACCTATTTACACTACTGCAATAAAGGTAATTAATACGTCATAGGAAAACATCGTAAACATTGATAAAGAGCATATATAAATGTTCCGATATAGCACACTGTAGTTAAGGTGAAAATTCACTGCTGTAAAAAAGTGTTAACAAAAAAATTACAGGTCATTATTTATGCAATGCGCTACTATCCGGCTAAAGTAACATACTTAAACAAAATCTCAGAATATAATTACTCTTGTTTAAGTTATTTGATAATAAAATGTTAAGGAAGTGCTGTGAAATAAAGCTTATGTAAGTTGTACAAAAATTTAATTTACATAAATGAAAAAAACTCAATCATATAGTACGTTTTACTTTATAATCTTCGTTCCGGAGATGTAACCATATGAATCTAAAGGTTTAACATTCGTTTTGATAAGCTTTCCATAGACCTTAATTCATCGCTCAATACGATTTTACTACCAACATTGTCAATAACATGTGAACGATTTAACATTTTTTTACAAACACATCTCTTTAGCTGTTTTACATTGACTTCGCATTAGTATTTTTTTTAATTCTTAAAATAACAACAATGAAATTAAATACTGTTAATCACTAGTCAAATGGGAAGAAAAATGTCCAACACTATTAAATTTAATAAAACACTTCTAGCATCAGTTGTTGCTGCTAGCATGCTTACTGCCTGTGGCGGTGACGATAATACTACTGTTGAGCCAGCGGCTGTTGAAGTTGCTCCGCCAAACGTGACAGTAGAACCACCTGTAACGAATAGCGACGTAGACGTTGTTGTTGAAGCGCCAGAAGTTGTTACTACAACTCTTTCTGGTAGTGTAATGTCTTACTCATCTCGCGCAGCAGTAGGTGATGTAACGGTAACAGCATATGCAGCTGGTCAAATGTTCACAGCAATGACTGACTCTTCTGGTATGTTCACTTTAGCAGGACTTCCACAAAATTCAGAAGCGACTGTTTCTTTCAAAAGTGCAGGTCATGCAACATATACACACGGTGTATACACTGGCGATAGCGCTGGCATCAACCTTGAAAACGTAACTTTAGTAGAAGCTGGTAGTGTAACTATTAGCGTTATGAACATGGCTGGCAACGCAGTTACTGGCGCTACGTTCTACGTTTCTGCTGATGACCTAGACATGCTTGCTGGCGGCGGTGCTGAAGCATCTGATATCGTAGCAACTGCTGGTGCAGTAGATGGTACTTACGTATTTTCTGGTCTACCTGTAGGCATGACGTTTGATATTGAGTCTTCTCCTTTATACAACTCTGCTGGCGAAATGCTTGAGTTCATCATGGGCGATACTGTGAAAGCGGCTAGCTCAGCTGGTGCAAACGTTCAATCAACTTCAACGTCACAATACGTATACGTTGATAGCATGGAAAACCCAACAACTTTCGACTTAGCGCTTAACCTTGAATACATGGGTTACTCACTAGTAGATGCTCCAGCTTCAATCGACTTAATGGTTGGTGGCGATACTGTTTCTGCGACATTAATGGATGGTACATACTACGTAACTCTATCTGCTGAGCAAGCTCTACAATCTGTAGTTGTAGCTCCAGTTGACGGTTTAGTTGCTTCAGAAGTAGTTTCGACTGGCCTATCAAGTTTCTCAGGTGGTGACGAATTAGCCTTAACTTTAGCATTAGAAGAAATGTCTGAAGGTGCTGAAGAGCTAACTTCTCGAGTACTGTCTTCAAACTTAGTTGCAGGCGAGTCTGCTGAAATCGTAATTGCTTTCAACCGTCCAGTAACTGTTATTTCTGACAGCATTAAGTTCAAAACTAAAGAGTTGAAAGATACTGCGTTCTCTTCAACTTACGTGAAATTTGATCCAGAAGGATACTACCAATACGTACGTCCTACAGTATTAGGTGACTGTGTTGTTCAAAGTTGGAACGGTGCGTCTCCTTGTCGTTCATTCGAAAACATGTACGTAAACCCAGATTATTTTGGTAACGGTATTTTATACGCGACAGATCAGCAAGTACTAGATAACTTAGGCGAAACTACTGCGTTAAACTTCCCGAACCCTCGCTCTGGTCGTGGTATGTACTTAGACCGTTTCGCAGGTTTTACTAAAAAACTATATGTTACTAACACAACTGGTTTTACCTTACCTGAAGAAAACTTCAGCTGGAATGAAGCTGGTACAGTTCTTACAGTAACTATGGATGCGACAGATTTACCTAATGGTAACGAAAATCTAACTCTACCATTAGTTGCTAACGTACCATTCTACTTAGACTTTGATGTAGAAACTAATGATGACGGTGCAATTGCTCAAGACGCTTTATATGTTGAATTAGAAACATCAGCGCCAGCGGCAGCTCCAAGTTTAGATGGTTTAATGGCTGATAACTTAAACGGTCAAGACGAAAGCCAATTAAACTTTGAATTAATTGGTGGTTGGGATCCAGCATTTTCTGGTACAGTTATTGCCTCGCAAATGAATATTGAAGAAACAGCAGTTAACTTCTTACCATTAGTTGGTAAAACATTTACAGGTGAAGATTCACAAGGTAATCCAGGTCAATTTGACATGGCTGTTAAAGTTTTTGATAGCCAAGGTTACATGAATCGTCCTAGCCGTTATATTGAACATTACAGTGGTGAATCAATTACGTCTAAGTGGTCACAACTTAGCCCTAAGAACGCATCTAATCCGAACAAAGCGTTTATCTTATCTGACTTTGAGTTTAGCGGTACAGTAACAATTACAAGCGTTACATACCAAACAACAAGCAAAGATGAAAACGGCGCATGGGATGGTTCAGAAACTCCTGTTGAAGAAATGCTAGAATTAAACCACACGTACTTTGTTAACAATGACAACGGTTTAAGCCAAGCTCCACAAGAAGCTGTTCATATGTTAGATGCTTACACTGGTACATTCATGGAACACTATGATTCTGAAAGTGAACTAGCTAATGTAATTGGCGGTGCAGAAATGCTTGCTAACGGTGCAGCTCCTGAGATTTCAGGCAAAACTTATGTAACTACTGCTATAGAATTAACTGAAGCAATTGGTAGCATGATTAATAGCCGTTACGTTGTTACTGGTTTTACTGCAGAGTTTAACGCTGTGGCAGAAGACGGTACAGTACTAACAGGTTCTAAGGAATTTACTGTTAAGTAATTATTTAAAAGTTATTTTTAAATAAAATAATAAAACCAGCTGCTTGCAGCTGGTTTTTTTTGTGCCCACCAAAATAAAAAATAAGTAGCCACCCACTGTAACTAAACATCTATGATCGAAATAGGCCGTCTATAGAGCGTTCTTCTGACGCTTGAACGCCTATGACTTAGTACTGTCGCGATAGATTTAGAACGCCTAAATAGACTGTTTGTTAAAAAATAAATAGTCACCAAATAAATAGCCACCCACTGTAACTAAACATCTATGATCGAAATAGGCCGTCTATAGAGCGTTCTGCTGACGCTCGAACGCCTATGACTTAGTACCTGTCGCGATAGATTTAGAACGCCTAAATAGACTGTTTGTTTACAGCTGTGATCCTGGTGTAGACGTTGGGTGTCTTCGTATAGACATTGATAAGGAGTGCGTATAGTCGTCGCTTATGAATATAAATGCTGTCTGTAGAAAAAAACTGAATCGATATCATCATATTAGTAAAAAGTGGCTAAGGTATATATTAGATAACTTTGATTGGCTTGATAGAGGAAATTGCTAAGTTACAGTGGGTGGCATGATAAATTAAAAGTGGCTAAGGTAGATATTAGATAACTTTGATTGGCTTGATAGAAGAAATGGCTAAGTTACAGTGGGTGGCGTAATAAATTGCTGACGGTAGAAAACGCTGAATCGATATCCATTGTATTAGTAAAAAGTGGCTAAGGTAGATATTAGATAACTTTGATTGGCTTGATAGAAGAAATGGCTAAGTTACAGTGGGTGGCATAATAAATTGCTGACGGTAGAAAACGCTGAATCGATATCCATTGTATTAGTAAAAAGTGGCTAAGGTAGATATTAGATAACTTTGATTGGCTTGATAGAATAAATGGTTAAGTTACAGTGGGTCGCATGGTAAAAGAGGGATAAAAAAAGCACTAGGTTTAACTAGTGCTTTTTGATGTTCAGGTGGTGAATTGATTGTGCACTCACCGCCAATGGGCTTAACTAATCACGAACGTATTTAACGTTTAGTTGGTTATCTTTTGAGTAAGCAAGCACTTCCGATAAGCGCACGCTAAATATCATAACCTTGGTATCGGTATCATCGAAGATAAATGGCGTTGCACTAAAGTATGCTTCCCAACCAACAAGATTATTGAATACTTCTACGTTCATTGCCGGTAGAAAACATCTGTCTTCGGTTAGCGTTGATAGTTCTTTAATGTTAGGTAAACGCCAGCCTGTTAAACCACCAGCTTCATAGTTTGTTGCTTGTTCGGCAGCTTCTAACCAGTTCACTTCAGATTTTGTACCGATGCACATAGCTGATTCTTCATTCCAGGTTTCACCTAAATCACAACGTGACCAAGTTAATCCAGTCACTTTATCATGAACAGTAGCACCGCCCGTATTAATGCGGTATCTGTCTGTAGGGGCAGATTGAGTGATGTTATACATACAGCTTTGATTTGTCTCGGCTTCGCCACGTTGCGCCATTGCGCTAGTGCTTAATAACACTAAAGAAGAAGCCACTAATGTTTTCAATTTTAAGTTTTTCATTTTTGATTCTCCTGTTATTGCGCAATCGCGTCTAAATCAAATGCACCATTAGATAAGCCTCGACAACCTGCTGATGAACAACATGAACCAAGCTCAACATCGAGTACTTCATTCTCATCACCGCTTGCCCAAATCGCTTTGTCATCTTGATCTAATCGCGTTTCTACTGTGTAAGCACAACATTTACCTGCCGAAGCACCGGACGTACCTTTATGGTTATCTGGACATGCTTCATCAGCAGCAGTTAGGTTTGAACAGTACATTTTTGAGTCATCATCGTCTAATGGCAAAGCAGGGTACAACTTAGTTTCAAAGCCATTACACACACTATCAAATGTTTGTATGCCGTTGATGATGTCGCCATGTGCGTGTAACGGAGTAGAGCTATTTACACGAACCAACTTAGCGCTTTGTCTTCTGCTTACGGTTGAGTTTCCGTAAAAAGATTTATTAAAGTAAAATGTTTCACCGCTTGAAAAGTCGACGATTGATACTTTACGAGTTTCATATAGGTCTTCCATTCTTTTTTCACCAATACCGGTATTGGTTAAATAAGTCTTTGCTTGTGTATATTTAAAGTAATCGGTGTCAA
Organism: Thalassotalea crassostreae; assembly: GCF_001831495.1. Lineage (NCBI taxonomy): Bacteria > Pseudomonadati > Pseudomonadota > Gammaproteobacteria > Alteromonadales > Colwelliaceae > Thalassotalea > Thalassotalea crassostreae. Next base: position 2,317,689 of record NZ_CP017689.1, on the reverse strand, counting down.
CAGCAACGCTACCAGTTGCGTTGTAATTAACGATTGATAGCAATTCGGTTTTACTAGGCATGCGCCAATCTGAGTAACCACATAGGTTTTCAGTATTGGTTTCCACAACAAATTCTTCCGTTGATAAACAAACGGTTTCACTTGGTAGACATTCACCTTTATCAACCTGAATATCTCCGTCGTCATCCAAAATTGGCTCTCTAGATTCTTCGTCTTTTAAGATCACGCCTGGTATGCCACCATTGGTAGAATCGTTTGAATCAAAATAGAAGAATTGTGCGCCAAAACCATGAATACCAGTGTTGTTTTGTTTTCTTTCCCACATTAAGCCAGTAGTGTTGTCTAGCACACAAGACCATTGCAGCGCATCGGCACTAAGTTCTTGGCCATCAGCTGCTATTTTTGTGAAATTAAAACCAGCATGACCATTGCTGTTATCATTGTTATCAACGTCACGACCAAAATGGGCATCTTGATTGTCTGGCATTGCTTCAGTGACTGCAGCCTGACAATCGATTTGATTGTCATGAGCACTATTCTCAAAATCATAATTGGCACATAAAACTACGCCTGTATCGTTTAGTTTAAATGCATTTAGTAACGCCTTTTCAGTAACATAGACATCCACAGTAGTAGAAGCTGCGGTAAATGAAGAGTCAATAACAGTAATTTTAAATACGAGTTTTTGAACGTCGTCAATTACATCAGGTGTTTTAAATGAAAGCGTCAAAGAGTCTGTCGTTTCAAGCGTTACCGGAACACCTTCCATTTGAGTCCAGCTAACGTCTAGTTGTGAGCTAAAATCTTGCCCATCGCTTGCATAAGCGTCAATGCTAACGTCGATATTTTCATTAAAAATCTGATCTTTAATGTCGTTGATTGTTGGCGCTGTATTATCAACAAAGTCGACCGGCTCAACGATAATGCTAATATCGGCGTCATTGTTATAGTCTTCATTGCTAACATTTACTGAAAATGTCAGTTCAGTATTAGTATCAACATCTGGCATTTTTACTCGGATACTACTAGATGTAGTGTCATTTTCGTCAACAACAAACTCAAACCCTTGTGGTAAATTCCATTGGTAGTTGTATGGTTGCGTTCCATTATCGTCGCCTCCAAATAAGCTAACATTTGCAACAAATTCAACAATGTTAAATTCCTTGGCTGTTAAATTAGTCAGATCAGATGAAATAATCACACCAATTCGGGCAACGTCAGTATTAACAAAGTAAGTTGCTATTTGGGCTAAATCGTCCTGTTTACCATTGATGTAACCTAATATGGTATTTATCCAGTTTCCAACAGTGATTTCCTCGCTTAGAAGAGCTAATTGAATAGCTTTTTCATCGATACCGCTGTCGTCATTTTCACTGATAAATGGATCGGAAGATAAATCGATATTTAGCGCATTTTGCAAAAACTCAATTGCTTGCAAACGAGTAGTAATGCTGTCGTCATTTTCAATAGCTCTTACAATCAGTAAGCTTATCGGTGTTAATTGACAGTTATGTCTTTCATCAGCAAAACAAATTGCTTCCATATCTACACGAGTTTCAGTGACTTCCCCGTCAACAGAAGTGTTTTCTTGTGAAACAACTTTAATACCATTGCTTAGGGAAACGTCTCCGGTTAACAATACTGTATAGCTGCCATCGGTTTCCGGTTTAGTGCGTGCGATCTCTTGATTTGTTCCAAGGTCGTAAAAGACAACGTCTCTTTCTTCAATGGTCAATGCATTTGTTGAAATCGGATTGAAGTCAGCGCCAATAATCGAGCCGGTAATAGTCGGGTTAACGGTTACCGTAACATCTTTACTCGATTGCTGATTTTCGTTGTCCGTTACAGTTAGCGTAAATTTAATATCAGTTGAGTTATTAACCGCGGGAGTCATAAATCCAGCATTTGCTGAATTTGCATTAACAATACTTAAACCTTGATAATTTGTTGACCATAGGTAGTTAACGATTTCACCGTCATTGTCGGTTGCAGATGCATCAAACGAAAATTCTGAAGATTCCGCTAGGGCAGCGGTTGCAGATATCGAAATCGTTGGTGCAATATTAATTGGTTGAACTTGGACTTCTACATTTTTGGTCGAAGTTTTGTCGTTGCTATCGGTAACTTCAACTTCAAAAGTTAATGTTTGCGTACCATCTTGCATCAACACAATTGGTGCATTAAATTTAACCGCTTCATCGGTCGCGGTATATTCAACGGTCATTCCGCTTTTTTGCGTCCAAGAAACAGTTTTCAATGTTGCATTGTCAAATTCAAATTTTGCTGATAATTCAACGGCAGTTTGCTCTGCAACAAGGCCAGGCGAAGAAGTGTTAATAGTTGGTGCATTAGTACTGGCTGGGGGATCAGTCACGACTTTTTTGTCACTACCGCCACCACCACCGCCACCACAGGCGGTTAATGCTAAAGCACTCACTAATAATAAGGCTATTTTTTTCATGCTAGAGTTCTCTTAGTTTAATTTTAGATCATTGGTCAGTTCAAATGCTGACTTTGATATAGATTTACTTAACAAAATTAATCTATCACTATCCAATCGAGTGTGCTGTGGGTGAGAATAAGTCAGAATTTTTTAATAATTGGTTATTGTTTTTTATTTCCTTATAAAACAATTGTTTATGATTTTTGTTAGTGTGTTTCAGCTAATTTAGATAAGATTTTATTTAACACTTTTTTACATTTATTGAGTCAAAATCATTTATCGTACGCCTCATCACTTTTGTGCTTTTATTAATACAGTTCATACACTTTTCAGTTTCTTGTTAATTACAAGCCCTTAACCCTAACGTCACAACTTTGCCGCCATAGTCGCTTTAACACTTATTTACAAACACCTCGGACTCTTTAAAACATAATCATGGAAAATTATAAAAGCCAATTTTGGCTAACTAATCCTAACTCGTTGTTTTGAGGGGAATTTCTTGAAAATTAAAGGTTTTGTCAGTGCCGTATTTGTCACTGCATATTCAATTGGTGCTGCAAATGCAGCAACTAATTTCGATAAAAAAGAGACATTAAAAGCAGTAACAAACGATGCCATCGTTAGTTTGCAAATGTTAGAAGATAATAGTGGTCGTTTCGTTTCAAGCGGAGTTAACCGTCAGCTAAAGAAGTCAAATGCAATTAAGTTTTTTGATGAACCAGAGCTTACCGGTGAACACACTTATGTGGTTATTTTTAAAGAACAATCTGCAGTAGCGTTTGATGAAATAGTTAAACATCAATCTTCGCTCTTATCGTTGTCATCGAGCACAAAGTATGGTGCAGCAACAAGCAGTGCAACGTTAAAGCAACAGTATTCTTCTGTTCAAGCTTATGAATCACATTTATTAGGCTCTCATCAATCACTGGTATCAAAACTTAATGCCAACAATATTAATGTTGAGATACGTAACAGTTACACTCGAGCACTAAATGGTTTTACCATTAAAGTTGACCAACAAACGGCAAAAAGTATTTCTGAGTTTAGTGAGGTTAAAACTGTCGCGCGCTTGGGATACTCTGCTTTACAATCATACAGCTTGCCTAAAGATGTTGGCGTAGGTGAAGTATGGGCTGGTAATACGAGCTTAGGTAATGATAAATATCGCGGCGAAGGCATGGTTATTGGAGTATTGGATACTGGTATCAATAGCGATCATGTATCTTTTAGTGATGAATTAACCAAAGATGGTTACACCTTCCCAGAAGTTGAACAATTCATTGGGGATTGTGCTAACGCCGATGACAATCGCTGTAATAATAAGTTAATCGGTATTCGTTCATATCCTCTTGATGTGCCGGTACCTGATGTTACTTATAACGTTAAAGAATCAGATAACTTTGTTCATGTTGATGGTGAAGACTATAACGGTCACGGATCTCACGTAGCTAGTGTTGCTATCGGTAATAATGTCGATAATGTTTCTCGTCATTTGCCGAGTTACAAAGAATGGCAATACGATGGCACGCCAATAAAATCAACATCTTATGACGTATCAGGGATTGCTCCGCACGCACAAGTAATTTCTTATCAAGTATGTGATGCGAAAGGTAATAGTAGCAGTTGTCCTGACGAAGCAGTGATCAAAGCTATTGATGATGCGATATTAGACGATGTTGATGTAATAAACTTTTCTGTAGCCCAATTAAACGGCTCTGCGATTAACCCATATTTAGACGCGGTAGAACTTGCGTTTTTAAATGCACACCAAGCCAATATTGTAGTTGTTACAGCTGTTGGTAATAGTGGATTTGATTATGGTAGTGCTGACCACCCATCTCCTTGGCTTTTAACTGTTGGTGTTACAGATAAATCAGAATCTTACACCACTTATACCGCGGTAACCGATATAGCGGGTGGTGATGAGGATACCCGTCCGAAAAGACAAGACGGCACTCTGCAGGTACCAATTGATGAGTTCGCGGCTTACTCTGGTTATATCGGAGAGGCGTTTAACGGTAGCTTAGTTGCCGCTGAAACGGTTGTTGATACCTCAGAATTTTCTGAACAACAATTTGCTGAGTTAATCTCTTGTACCAATATCCCTACCAATACCTACCAATCAACAGAGATCGCTATGTGTCTTGTTGATGCAGAAGGAAATATCTCTTACACCAATGAGTTATCTGTCGCTCAAACCTATCAATATATGGCAGACCAAGTAAAAGCCGCTGGTGCTGGCGGTATGATAATGGTGGGTTCGACTGCCGTATCGCCAAATATCACAGTGAATTATAACGATAACTTTCCTGCAACGTTTGCACGTGCTGGTGTTACCGAAAGTGAAACAAACAATATCTTTTATCAATGGGTTGTAGAATCGAATACACAAAACATTGAAGCAACAGCAACTATTCGACCGGTCATTGAAGTACGATACGCGTCGTTACTTGGGTATATGTATGATCAAGCCACAGGTTATGGCCCTGGTAAAGGGGTTAACGGTGAACATCTTTTACCTTCGGTAGTAGCACCAGGCGTAAACGTAATGGCAGCGTCGGCAGATCAGCGTCCTTATAATGAATTTGGTCTCGCATCCGATTGGTTGAGTAGATCAGGTAGTTCAATTGCGACAGCGGTGGCCTCGGGCTCTGCTTTGTTAGTTAAACAAGCCCACCCTGAATGGTCTCCGTCAGAAATCATTTCTGCGTTAACGCTAACGGCAAAACCAGCTGTACATTCGAGCAATGTGCTAGAGCTAGCACCTGATGCTTATACTATGGGCGCTGGTTTAATAAATGTTGAACGTGCGATAAACACTGGTTTAGTAATGCATGAGTCAGTGGCGAATTACCAAAACGCCGATCCAACATTAGGCAATATTTCAGAACTTAATTTACCTGGTTTATTAGAGTTGGAATGTTTCTCAAATTGTTCTTTGACCCGTACCTTTACCGCGACTAAAGATGCAACATGGCGCGTTGAAAAGTTCATGGATTACGCATCGGCTGATATCACCGTAACGCCGATGGAATTTACCCTTAAAAAAGGTGAAACCCAAACCATCACTGTGGATTTTAGGGTAAGTGAAGAAACCTTCCGTGAAGGTTGGTTGTTTGATAACTGGTTTGGTCTTGATGCAGATGATCTTGAAAGTGACATTAAAAACAATGAAGGCTCGGTAACCTCTGGCGATATTATTTTATCTGCCACTGACCGTTCTATTCCAGAAGTTCACCTACCAATTGTCGTAGGCAGTAAGTTAGATGTTACCAATGATTATCATGCGGTTAGTACTGATATGAATCAGGGGTCAGCGGTTTTACCAATGTTTACCACTGATGATGTGACGACGCCAGACTTTACCGTATATCAACCAGCCATTGTTGAAGCCGTTGAAAGTCTATTAAAGCCAGTGTCTAGCTGGGATGACATGAGTTGTTATCTGTTTAGCCCGACATATTGCGTGCAGTCAATATTTAATGTCGAGGAGCATATTTCAAACAATACCGCTTATGTGGAATGGATCAGAGTAGCCGATGGTGACAAACGGTTAATCGCTGAAGCGGGTAATGTTGCTAAGCGTCTGTTTTTAGACAACAATCGAAAAACATCGGTGAAAGTGGCCATAGGTCGTGACTTAAACAACAATAAGTTTGTCGATTTCAGAGATGAGATTATCTGTATTTCAGATTTTACCTCAGCGTTTTCAACCAATGGTGACACTGTAGGGTCTAATAATTTTTGTTCAATCTCAGATCCAATCGCAGATGATTATTGGGTAATGTACCAATGGTCCATCTCATCGGATCCAACTTATGCTGAGTTTTGGACTGATGAACTTACGACGACCATCTCTAGTTATACTGGTGTCGTAACCGATTCAGTTGCAGAAAATGTGTCTATTACCGGCGATGTTAATAGCAAAGAAGTAACTGTTCATTGGGATTTAGATTTAACAGCTGGTCAAAATGTTTATACGGCATTTAATGCAATAGATAATCACAAAACCATCAACCTAGACATCAACCGTATGGCTGACGCCGCGAATGTTGTTTTAGTGTCTAAGCCTGAGCAAGTGACGCCAGGTGCGACACTTGATATGGCACTTGTATTTAACGAAAACGAGAGTGTTGACGATCGTTTGTTTAATCTACGTGCGCAAGTTCCGAATGGATTAGAAATCATCAGCAACTCAATTTCAGTGATTAATCATGACTACGCTTCATTAACTCCTTTTGTCCGAGATGGCAATTTGCATGTACAAGGAACAATGAAATCAGCCAAAGAATTAACCCGTGATTATATTGTTACGACCAATGAAACAGATGCCCTTTGTCGAACACCTGATTATCAAGATCAAACTGATGGTGGTTATCTTGACCTAGGTTTAACACCAATTACAGGTAGTGCGATGCGTGATAGCGAAGATAATCCGAAAGATTATTTATTATCACCATTGGCAACAACTATTATATCTAACCCGCGTCGTTTAAATGAAGACGGCGAACCAGAGACAGATAGTGAATGGGCTAAGCGTGTGCATCATGACCAATGGGGACCGTTTAACTGGATGGCGACGATTGATGATAACGGTCAAGAATATATTGATCGTGAACACGTAGTTATTGATTTAGAAGAAGTCTTTAAAGGCCAAGACAATGAAGCGCCATGGATCACTTTCTTTGGTAATAGTGAATTTTCACAAAGTCGATATCTATATTTATTTGGTAATGGCTTTATTGGCTTACATCATTTTGATTCAGCCAATCCTCTAGGCACGTTACTACCGAATCAAAATAGAGCGTTAGATTTTGCTTATGACGGTGGTATGAATGGCTCACAGCTTGTAGATGCTATTGCACCATTATGGCGTGCAAACGGTTCTGAACAACAGTTTATAGTACCTTTTAGACCAACAGCAACGGCGGATAAACCACAGTCTGGTATTAGTGTTGCCACACTTGGCAATAAAGTTGTCGTTAACTATGACAATGCTATGACTGGTTGGGAGCAGGTTTGTGAAAACGAAGAATTAATTTTAAACAATGAAGGCAAGAAAGAATTTTCATGTACTTTTAATGATGGTGAAGTTGGCTTTAGAAATGCTACACATTCATCAAAAATGGATTACTACGGCACCGATAATTATGACTTCCAAGTATTTCTTGAAACCGGTGAAGCGAAAAATAAACCAGGTGAGTTTGAAGTTATCATTGCTTATAACGACATACGCAGAGCGCTGATTGATGATGTAGAGCGAACTTATAATGACGGCAAACTATTTAACGACGCGCTTTATGATGCGAACGTTGGTCTAGTTGGCTCCGAAGGTTACAAAAATACTTTTGGTGGCTTATACCACGGCGCGGAGTACTTTAATTCAGCAAAAGCTGCGGATAAAATTGAAATATTTTCAGCAATCCAAAACGATAGAGTTGTTTGTTTTGATTATAAAGGGCCAGAGTCAGCCGCCAGTCGCATCGACTTTAAAGTCAAAGTTAGCGATGACGCGCTAGTTGGCGAAATATTAACATTTAATGTTAAAAATCTTTCGTCAGGTCTTGAGTTTGAAAATCAAAAATCAATTTCTGTAGGCTCTTTATTAACGATTGAAACATTGTCGTCAATTACCCTTGTTGAAGACTCTACGCCTAAATTCATTCCGATTAGTGTTGCTAGCAATAACTTGTTTGTCGACATCGAATTTAGTGATGAAAATATCAATATTGATCATACCCTTGAGAATAACCAATTGTTGTTAACAGTGACATCAGCTGCAGATTATTTCACCACTAAACCAGTATCTGTGTCACTAACACTGACTAATCAAAATAATCCGCAAGATAGCGTTTCTACAACGTTTATGGTGAGTGTTGATAATGTAAATGATGCGCCAGAGATTTTATTTGAAACGGATCATTACGACATTATGTCTGATGAGTTTGTGCAGATAGTTACCTTCACAAAAGATATTGATAATGACGAACTTAGTTATCACTGGACTGGTGATAATTTAGATCAAACACAAATTAATAATCCTTCTTTAAACCTTTCTAGACTCGATGCTGGAACGCATACCTACACATTAACTGTGTCCGATGGCAATGTTGAAGTAAGCAAAATGTTTACTGTTGATGTTACTCAGGTTGAAGAGGCTGTAAAAGGCAGAAAAGAACCAAGTGGCGGTGCTGCATATTGGCTAATGCTGCTATTAAGTCTTTCTCTAGTTAATCGTAAGTCTTTGAAAAAATAATAATTATTCACACCTGTTAGTGATAAACAGGTGTGAATAAGCTTTTTATAAAAGTAAGAATTGGAAATTTTATGTTATATAGAAAATTAAATGTTGTGTTAGCGATTAGTAGTGCATTGTCCGTTAATGCGCTAGCTGCAACAGTTCAGCATTCGTTTAACGACAATAATCAGTTGCTATCCGCTTCTTCAAGTCAGTCTGTTGTTAAACCTGAGCAAATGAAAAATCTTAGCAATGAATTTGGCAAAAATACGGTGCAATGGTTTGAGCAATCGCAACCCAATGAAGCACAGCTAAACTTGGTTGTTGATAAAACTGCACAAATACAAAAAGCTGGAAAGCGAGTGTTTGCGAAAATTGCTAGCAAACATGGCTATATCGATAATGGTGCCAGTGATTCGGTCGTTGCACAAATACATGACACCGGTAAAGGGCCGATCATTGTAAAGTACAAACAACAAGTAAATGGCGTTGATGTTATTGGTAGTGAAATAAACATCATAATGAATCAACAACTAGGACTTGTTGCAAGTACTGGTACATTTGCAACGATTAACGGTGGCGCACAATCTCAATCTTCTACGCTGCTAAAATCTTCGAAAAGCGCAATTATACAGGCTTATTTAGAAAGTAATGTAAACGTTAATGCGTCGGATTTAGATAATGTTGTTAGCGATAACGGTTTTGATACCTATAAAGTTGTTAACCAATCTGACTTTGTTGATGGCAAATCATGGGCCATAGATAATGCTGCTGCTAAATTTGTTTATTACCCAACAGGGCGCGGCGTAGAAGCCGCTTATATGATTAATGTCTCAACGGTAGATTCTCAAACTCAAGAAAGTACCATGCAAGGGTACTTTATCTCAGCACGAGACTTACGAGTTCTTCACAAAGGTTCTTTGCAAGCAAACCATGAATATCGTTATAAAGTATATGCAGATGATACCTCGCCTTATCGACCATTTGATACGCCTACAAGCATTGAAGCGTCACCTTATCCTAATGGAGTTGACCCTCATGCCTACGGTTTATACACCGACCACCTTGTAGAAGACCAATACGTTTCAGTAATTAATACTGGTATAAGTACTAATGACCCATGGCTAGAACCGTATCAAATAGTCGCTGATGGCAACAATGTTCGTGCGATGGCTGATGTTGTCGCGCCTGAAGGCTTTACCATTGCCAAAGAGGGCGACCCACAGCGAGACTTTTATTTAACTACGAGTGCTCCAGGCACATTTAATTATTCTTATAATTACAATTTGCCAGCATCGGATCCTCATAATATTCGCTCAGCCCTTACTCAGTTGTTTTATGTAAACAACTATATGCATAATATTTGGTATGACGCAGGCTTTGATGAACAATCAGGAAATGCGCAAAAAGACAATTATGGTCGTGGTGGTTTAGGTAATGATTCCCTAGAAGCTCGAGTCGACTTCAACGGTGCTAATAATGCGTCAATGATGACACCTCCTGATGGTCAAACGCCTGTCATGCGCATGTATACATGGGGCTTATATGAGTTACTTTTTGATGTAAGAGGACTTATTGGCCAAGAAGAAGGGGACATTTTTTCTCCGGATCGTTTTGGTCGTTCAGTATTTGGTCCTTCTACGTTTGAAATGATCGATGATCCAGATACCGAAATAGTTGAAAATGAACTCGCTTATGCTTTTGATGACGAAGGGGTCGCGGCAGATTTATGTGAACCAGCAATTAATGCTGAAGAGATAGCGGGTAAAATTGCTGTTATTTCTCGTGGTGAATGTAGCTTCTTACAAAAGTCTTTAAATGCTCAAAAAGCTGGTGCCGTAGGTTACTTTGTTTATAACCATGTAAAACAAGGTCAAGAAAACAGTGCAGGTCAAATTGGTGGCGTTATCAATATGGGCTTAGGGCCAAATGACGATGCTTCAGATGTAACAATTCCAGGTGTGTTTTTATCCTATGAAGATGCTGAAAATATTCTGTTGTCACTTGATGCCGGTAATAGCGTGACGATCGATGTTGTTGTTAAGACAGATCAGAATCACAGTGCATTTGATACCACCATAGTAAGTCACGAGTGGGGGCACTATTTAACTAACCGTTTAATCCACAATGGTTTTGGTTTAATGCAATGGCAGGGCGCTTCAATGGGTGAAGGTTGGAGTGACTTTATCGCGATGATGTTGCAACTGAAAGAATCTGACCGAAATATTCTAGGTAATGAGTTATTCCAAGGTCATAACCCAATGTCTACATTTGTCGGCCGAAATCTTATCGGTAATATCTCATTTAAAGAAGGCATTCGTCGTTACCCATACACAACGGACATGAATATTAACCCATTAACATTAGGTCATATCGCTTTTAGTGCGGAACTACCGCGTGAAGTGGGTACCTATTATAGCGGTCAATATATTCCAAATAACGAAGTACACGCGGCAGGTGAAGTTTGGGCTTCTGCTTTATGGGATGTATATATCGCATTGCATAATGAACGTCGCGATTTGAGTTTCGATATGATTGAAACTCGCATGAAAGAATACTTAGTAGCTAGCTTAAAAGTAACGCCTTATTGGCCAACTTATATTGAAGCTCGTGATGCGCTTTTAGCGGTAACAGCAGCTACGGACGAGAAAGACTTCGATATCATGGTGCGTGCCTTTGCGAAACGAGGATTTGGATTAGGAGCGGTTGCACCGGAGCGTACCGATGCTTTGTTTGAACAAGTCGTTGAAAGTTTTGCCACCTCTTATCCTGCGTTTTCTGTAGAAGATATCAGCGCCGATTATCAATTTATTGGTGACATTGGCGCCTATTGTGATCTTGACGAGTCATTTGATGTTGGTGAGACCGTTAAAATCACAATGAAGTTGAAAGACTTAAGTCGAGAGCCATTTACCGGCACTAAAGCCATCATCAATACCATTGACGATGTCACTATCAGTCAAAACGGAGTCGTTCGCCCTGATAATGTATTAAACATTGATTTTTCAGGTGAATACGGTAGTTACGTTGATTTTTCTTTCGAAATGACACTACATAGTGCTGAGCCTATGTCGACAGTACGTTTTGATCTAGCCTTTGAAAACACGGAAGTTGATGTGTTAATGCCGCCTGCGGGCAGTGCCTGGATGAGTGCGCAAACGGATATCCTAGCAAATCAGAATAATCTCACGCGTTTTGAAAATAATATAGCCGTGGATGCTGATTGGCTGCCAGTGACGGAAAATGTGTCTGTAGAATCTTATGGTGTTGCCGTGTTCCCTTGGTTACTCGATAGCAAATTTGGTTCTGATGCACTTGATATTCGTCAAGAGCAAATGTTCTGGGGCGGCGCTAGCCCAACTCGCGCTTTTACTGCCCTTGAGTCACCAGAAGTTGAAGTAAACGAAAGCGGTGAATTTAAATTTGAGTTTTTCCATATCCATGAATTTGAAGTTGCCGATTACAGAGCTGCCGAATCGTTAGATGACGCGCCATGGATCCGCGAATATTGGGACGGCGGCGTTATTGAAGTAAGTGTTAACGGTGGTGAATGGCAAGATGTCACTAGCCTAAATGCTCATATGTCTTCACCGTATACCAATGTTCTACATGGCACGTTCACTGAGAGTGAAGCAAAAGCGCAAAATCCATTAGGCTATCGTATGGCTTACACCGGCTCGACAAACCCGAAAGGTGAATTAGTTACCATTACTATTCCTGAAGGCCAAGTCAATGGTAAACGTGTAAAAGTCCGCTTTGCCATTGGTACCGATGAACAATCCCCTACCTTAGGTTGGTTTATCGATGATTTCGAATTTTTTAACACCGTTAAACCTGCGTTTTCTATCGCGGTAGCTGAACAAGGTGAAAGCTGTGGCAATCGAGCACCTATGATCAATACTGTGAATCGCATCACCGTTGATGAAAAAGACAGTGCTGGCAATCAGTCGTTAATCTCAACATCGGCATCAGCTATTGAGTTTGATAATGAAGCAGTGACATTCACCTGGGAGCAATTATCAGGTCCAACTGCCGAATTTACACAATCAAATGATGGCAACCTTAGTTTTGTTTCGCCGATTATCAGCAGAAATTCATTGCTGATATTTAAAGTAACTGCAACAGATGCGTCTGGTAACGAAAAATCTGAGACAGTTGAAATTATTGTGCGTGACGTTAACGTCGCACCTACTTCTCAAGGCGCTGATATGACAGTAAAAGAAGGTGCATTAGTGGTGATTAATTCCGTCACTGAAGACCTTGATGGAGACAGTTTAACTTTCAATTGGCAGCAAGTGTCTGGTGACGCAGTTGAATTTGATGGTGCGAAATCTGACGCCATTGAATTTGTTGCCCCAAACATTACTGAAACAACGACAGTTTCCTTTGAAATGACGGCTAGTGACAGTGATAAATCGACGACTTCGACTTATACGGTAACAATCGAGCCATACAGTTCTAATGTTTCGAGTAGCGGTAGTTTCGGCTGGATTTTAGGTGTATTCACACTAATGTTCGCAATTCGTCAACGTTATGCGTTGACCCTTTCTAATAATAAATAAGTTGCGGATATTTTAGGTAAAATTATGAATAATTTATTAATGACAAAAAGGTTTTCTAAAACCTTAGTTGCCGCAACGGTCGTTGCGGCGTTATCTTCGCCAGTTGCTATGGCGGACACCACGACTGGTCATATCGCCGGTCAAACTATTTCTGCACAGGACATGCCGGTTAATGGTGTTGAAATCACCATTATTAATACTCAAACAGGGTATTCAAAATCAATCATGTCCGATGAAGACGGAAAGTTTCGTTTTCCATTATTACCCGCCGGAATTTATAACATTTACGCCACTAAAGACGGCTTTATGGTTACAGAGCAAGAAGGTGTAAACGTTGGTGTTGGCGGTAAAACAGTAATCGATTTAGCGATGAATGAAGAAGGCATGGAGCGCATCGAAGTTCGCGCTTCTACAATTGCCGCTATCGATGTGACTAAAACTGAATCAGGATTAGTGATCTCTAAAGATGAACTTGAACTATTGCCAGTACCTCGGGATATGAACTCAGTAGCATTACTTGCCGCTGGCAATAACAAAGGTGACTCAGCGTTTGGTAACTTAGTCTCTTTCGGTGGTTCATCGGTTGCGGAAAATGCCTATTACATTGATGGTATCAACATTACCGACTCAAGAACTGGTTTAGGTCAAAGTGATCTCCCTTGGGAAATGTATGAAAGCTTTGAAATTAAAACGGGTGGCTTTTCGGCTGAATATGGTCGCGCGGTCGGCATTATAAGTGCGACAACTAAAAGTGGTACAAATGAATTCCATGGTGGTGTAAACGCCAGATATATTCCTGACAGTTTGCGTGAAGACCGACCTGATGTACTAAGAAATGACGTTGGCGCAGAGTTATACGGCACCGACTACTTTACCATCAACCACGGTCGTACTTACGAAAAAACTGATTTAGATGTATGGGCAAGCGGCCCAATCATCAAAGACAAATTGTTTTTCTATGCAATTTACAACCCGCTGTTCGAAACGCGCGAAAACGCAAGCCTTTGGTCATATACTGAAACCGACAGTAGTGATGCATTGTGGGCAACCAAGTTTAACTGGAACATTAGTAGCGATCACCGTTTAGATTTTACTTATTTTAATGATGAACGAGACTACGAAATAAGCTCTCGTCCTTATGATTTATCAAATAAAAGAATAGGGCAATATTACTTCCACGGTCGCGTTGTAGAGCCGGTAGCGGGTAATACTAACCCTCGTTATAAAAGCACTGTTGGTGGTGAAAACTATTCATTAAAGTACACCGGTTATCTTACCGAAGATCTGACAATGACAGCAATGATAGGTCATAACGAAACGGGAAGTTCCGATCGCTCATTAAACAATGAAGAACAAACACGTATTGTTGATGGTAAAACTGGGATTATTCTCTACGGTCCATCAACGAACTCATATGGTAGTTCTCGCGATTCCCGCGATCAGTATCGTGTTGATTTTGATTACTATTTAGGTGATCACAGCTTACGTTTTGGTATCGATGTAGAAGAGCTTGAGTCTTATGTTGACAGGCATCAATACGGTCAAGGCTCTTACACATTTACCTTGAGCACCGATAATATGGTTAACTTCCTTGAAGGCAATTCAGACTATATTTATCAGCTTGATAGCAATATTGTCAGCTCTGTCGACCTTAATAACAATGGTACTTACGAGACTGAAAACTTTGCCTTGTATATTCAAGATGAATGGCAAGTTACCGACGACGTTACCATAAATATGGGCTTACGTTACGATGAATTTACCAATAAAAATATCAATGGTGATGACTTTATTACTATGGATGGTCAGATCGCACCACGCTTAGCTCTAGCTTGGGATGTGTTTGGCGATGGCGAAAGCAAATTTACCGCATCCTACGGCCGTTTCTACTTGCCAGTAGCCACCAACACCAATATTCGACTCGCTGGTGAAGAGCTGTATATTATTAACAGGGACACTCAAAACGAACCTATACCACAATCAGAATTTGAAAATATTTCTGAGATATTAGGCGACCCTGAGCGTACGTTAATTGCCGCAGATGGTACGCTAAATGATACTCGTCAATTGGTTGATAAGAATATCGATCCTATGTATCAAGATGAGTTTATGCTGTCATTTGAGCAATCAATTGAGGATTATGTATGGGGCGTGCGTGCAACTTATCGTGATTTAGGTAGTTCGATTGAAGACGTTACTGTACAAGATGGCTTAGCAGCATACCTTGACGCTGAATTTGGCGAATCTTGTGCAGCTTGTGCTCCTTCACAAGCGGCAATGTACGTATTAACCAATCCAGGTAATGATGTATCAATTTGGGTTGATAGCGATAATTATGTTGATCAAGATGGTAACTTGGTTGAAGGTCCAAAAGCTGGCCGCCAAATAACCATTCCTAATGAATACTTAAAATATCCTGAAGCGAAACGTCAATATATTGCATGGGATTTAAAGTTTGAACGTCCATGGCAAAATGACTATACCTTCTCGGCCAAATATACTTGGTCGCATTCTTGGGGTAACTCAGAAGGCCTTGTTGACTCTGATTTAGGGCAACGAGATGCGGGGGCAACACAAAGTTTTGACTACGCAGCATTAATGGATCATTCATACGGTGATTTACCAAATGATAGACGTCATACATTAAAAGTGAATGGTGCTTATCGCATAGATGATAACTGGACAGTCGGTGTTAATGCGACTTGGCAAACCGGACGTCCGAACAACTGTTTTGGTTATCACCCTGGCGGTGAAGGAACGGATGTTCCAGAAATTTATGGGCCAACATCTTTTTATTGTGAGGAAGAAGTAATAGATCCGGACAGCGATCCAGAAAATCCTTCGTATATTGCTGAATCGGTGCCAAGTCCAAGGGCTTCTAAAGGACGCACACCAAATACCTTTACCCTAGATTTAAGTTTAACTTATTCAACAGAAATCTATGGTTTCGATACAACGGCTCAGCTACAAGTGCAAAACCTGTTTAACGAAATAACACCGACAAGTTATTACGAAACAGGGGAAGTGAACAACATTACTCTACCGCGTTTAAAAGAGATTAACCCGGATTTGATTGCCAATGAAAACCCAGATTACGGGTTGGTTACATCAACGACAGCGCCTCGATACGTAGAGTTTTCAGTATCAGCTAAATTCTAACGTGTTACTTCGCTAAGTTAACAACTACTTAGTACTTTGATATAAATGCCGTTCTCGAAAGAGGGCGGCATTTCTTTTAAAAGTTATTTAGAAAAAATTACCAGAGAAACAGGAGAAACAGTGCCACCCACTGTAATCATGAGAAATAGGAGAAACAGTGCCACCCACTGTAATCATTAAAAAGTTATTTAGAAAAAATCACCGTCATTCCAACGTGCTGTTGGGTGGAACCTTCTGCAGATATAACGAGAGAAACAGTGCCACCCACTGTAACTAGTCTCTTTCAATCAATGAACTATTACTTTCTAGCATTCCAATTTTCACACTAATTAACATTCACGTTGACTAAATATCGGTACATTAAACGGTGGGTTAATCGCCACTTTTAGGTTTTAAGTAAATCAGCGAAGCAAGATAGGAATAGTTTGATAATGTCTGGCAAAATTTTCACATCAAAATTAGTTAGAGCACTTATGTGTTTAATGTCATCTACCTTAATTGCATGTGGCGGCTCAGGTGGTTCTGATAGCAAAATCGATAATAATGTTAGCGTTAATAATCAACCTGAAATTTCTGCATTAACCGAACATCAAATATCTGAATTTCAATACTTTGAATTAATACTGCAAGTTAGTGATGCCGACGACGACTCATTGAGCGTAGAGGTTACCGGTTTACCTTCATGGCTTACATTTGATGCCAATAATTTACAAATTTATGGTAAGGCAACTGCACAGAGCGCTGGGGTTTACAGTGATATAACATTCACCGTAAGCGATGGCGAGTTATCGGATAGTGTAACCATTGCTTTAACGGTTGTCGATGCGGTGCAGCTTAGTGGAAAGGTGATCGATGGTTATATCTCTGGAGCCATCGTTTATGTCGATTTAAACAATAATGGTCAGTATGACGAAAATAGTGAACCCAATGCACTTAGTAATGCACAAGGCGGATTTTCGCTAATTGTAGATGAGTTTAATATTAATAAGGTCCAAACTTCATTTATTAGAGCTTATATAGGTAATGGTGCCGATGATATCAGCCGCAATACTGATGACTTTAGTAGTAAACCGCTGACATTGACTTATTCGCCTTTAATGGCACTGTCAGTTGCAACGCCTGTTGTTGAGAATATAAACATAACGCCTTTTACTCATCTTATTGCCGAGCAACTTCGCGTGCTAATTGATGAACAACAGGCAATTTCTGAAGCACAAATTATCCAGTTAAAGCAGCAAGCGACTGATAATATTGCATCGCGCTTGGCGTTGAGTCAGCAACAGCTTAATAGTGATTACTTCTCTTCATCGACAAACTTATCAGATGAAAAACGTCAATGGATGAAGTCATTTTCAACTTGGCAGTTCGAACAACTACATGAACTACAAAACAAAGCATTGGATAGTGACAATAATGGCGTAGCCAATGCACTTGATGCCGATGTCGACGGCGATCAAGTTGCCAATATATATGATCATTTTCCTTTAGATAATCGCGAGAGTGTCGATACCGATTTAGATGGAATTGGCAATAATCGAGATACTGATGATGATAATGATAGCGTCATTGATAGTGAAGATGACTTTCCTCTCGACTCGCGCTATTCAAAAGCCACGGATTTAGATAATGATGGTTGGCCACAAGGCCAAGATGTTGATGACGAAAATTCGTCTTTACCTATCGAGGAATTTGTTGATACTGACGGCGATGGTTATGCTGATAATGGCGGCCTTGCACCGGATAATGACGATGACAATGATAGTGTTATCGATAGTGAAGATGCCTTTCCATTAGAACCAAACGAATCAAAGGATACTGATTTTGACGGCATTGGTAATAACCAAGATAAAGATGATGACGGTGATTTAGTTGCCGACTATGACGACGCGTTTCCACTTGATGCCAATGAATCAAAAGATAGTGATGGTGATGGTATTGGCAACAACGCCGATCCGGATGATGACAACGACGGCATAATAGATGAACTTGATGAAACGCCTGTTGGCGAGCCACCAGCAAATGAAATAGCTAGTAGTTTAAGGTTTATTGACTCAACTGAGCAAAGCGAATTACAAAAATATTGGGGAGTGTCTGATCTCGCTAATTACCAACAAGAGCATGACTTAATTGTGCAACATGTTCACGGCGGTATCGCTAGTGGCGATTTTGATTTAGATGGTGATATAGATTTATTTATCATAGGTGGTGATAAAACTAGAGCTCAATTATATAAAAATCTTGGTAATGGATTGTATGAAGATATTGCAGAAATTGCTGGTGTAAACATTAGCGGCAAATACAGCGGCCCAAGTTTTGCTGATACAGACGGCGATGGTGATTTAGATTTATTTGTCGGCGGTATAGGTGGTAATAAATCTAAGCTATTCGTAAACCAAGGAAATGGAACGTTTACCGAAAAGCTTGCAGCTGTGCCGATCCAAGCAAAACATACTATATCTTCTACATTTGCAGATTATGATCGTGATGGCGATTTAGATTTAGTTATCAGCCACTATGGCACTAGTAATGAGCAATTGAGTGATCACTTATGGCTAAATAGTGGCAACAATGAGTTCATTCCTTACAATGTTAATGCAAGTCTTAAGGACACTAATATAGCCGGTTATCGTAACAATATAGAAATGAGTTTCTCACCTAGTTTTGCAGATTTTGATAACGACCAATATGCAGATCTATTTATGGTCTCAGACTACCTTCAAAGCAGTTATTTCTCTAATGCTAAGAACGGCACATTTATTGAGAGAACCCCTGACTTAGGTTTTAATATTGACGATCTTCAAGGTATGGGAAGTGCGATCGCTGACTTTGATAATGATGGTGATTTAGATGCATTTGTCACTAGCATATTTTCTTATCTGATCGATTCAGGATCTTTGCTTTATTCAGGCAATAAATTTCTTCAAAATAACGGTAGCGGAGAATTCAACGATATCTCCTACATATCAGGAACATTTGATTCTGGGTGGGCATGGGGCACCTGTGCCGCAGACTTTAATAATGATGGCTTAATGGATATTTTCGTTACCAATGGCTACTTCATAAACTTTCCTGATTCAAAGGGCCATGAACTTAATAGTGAAGACACAGTTAAGTTATTTATCAATCAAGGCAATAATAAATTTGTTGCGGTTAAGGCCGAAAGCGGCTTGACCGATCAAGGGCAAGGCCGAGCGGTATCATGTTTAGATGACGACAATGATGGGGATATTGATATTGTATTAACCAACCATAATGTTGTTGGAAACTCGATTAAACGCTATCAAAATAATAATGGCAATAGTTTAGGTAATTACCTGCAAATAACGCTTAAATCCTCTTCTTCAAATAGTCATGCCATCGGCGCTAGAGTTTATCTAAAAACGATAACTAACGAACAAATGCGTGAAGTTAATATCAACAGTAACTTTACCTCCCATAACCCAAGCCAATTGCATTTTGGTTTAGGTAAGCAAACAGAAATAGAGACAATCAAAATTGTTTGGCCAAATGGCGAAATTCAATATCTGCAAGATATCGCAGTGAATCAGTCGTTGTTGGTCGAACAAGTCCTGAGTAATTAAGAAGCAATATCATGAGAAACAATAAATTCACTCTATCTGCAATCGCCTGTGCGTTATTAAGTGCATGTGGCGGAGATAGCAACAGTGACGATAGCATTAAAGCTCCAATTGTCATTGAAGAGCCCAAATCAACATCGCCATCGGTCGCTCGATTGTGGAATGAAGTGTTATTAGAGGCGATCCGCAATGACTTTGCACGGCCAACGGTTCATGCCCGAAATTTGTTTCATATTTCTGCTGCTATGTATGATAGCTGGGCGGTGTTTGCAACAACTGAGCAGCCGTATTTACTCGGTAATACATTAGCTGGTGTTGATTGTGTTTTCGACGGCTTTAGTAATGAACTGGAAGATTCTGCTAATCGCGAAAAAGCATTGAGTTTTGCGAGTTATCGATTGATTGAACATCGCTTTAAATTATCCCCTGATAAAGCCGAAACGTTTGAACTAGCAGACGAATTAATGGCTGAGTTAGGTTATGACAAAGATAATGTCAGCGTTGATTTTCAGCAAGGTGACGCCGCAGCTTTAGGTAATTATATTGCTGAATGTTACGTTAATTACGGTTACAACGACGGCTCAAAAGAAGACTTTTTGCATTCGAATATCGCCTACCAACCAGTCAATGAAGCCCTGCAACCAGAGCTGCCTGGAAACCCAGAAATTACAGACTTAAATCGTTGGCAATCACTCGATTTAGGTACGTACATTGACCAATCAGGAAATGAAGTGGAAGGTGCAATTGAGTTCTTAGGGGCAGAGTGGGGCGACGTGATGCCGTTTGCACTTAACCAAGATGATTTAAGTGTATATCAGCGTGATGGATATGAGTATAAGGTCTATCACGACCCAGGTATGCCTCCGTTGCATGGTGGAGAGCTAGACCAGTTGTATAAGTGGAACTTTGCTTTAGTAAGCAAATGGTCAGCACATTTAGATCCAACAGATGGTGTGATGATCGACATTTCGCCAAAAAATCAGGGCAATATCGGTGTTGATGAATATCCGCAAACATTTGCACAGCATAAAGATTTTTATCAGCAACATGGTGGCGATATCGGTAAAGGTTATCAAACTAATCCGGTAACTGGTCAAGCCTATGAAGAGCAAATTGTACCGCGAGGTGATTACACTCGAGTACTAGCCGAATTTTGGGCCGATGGTCCAGATTCAGAAACGCCGCCAGGACACTGGTATGTAATAATGAATACCGTGTTTGACCATGAACAATTTGAACGAAAGTGGCAAGGTGAAGGCGATGAGCTCGAAGCGTTGGAGTTTGATGTTAAAAGTTACTTTGCGTTAGGCGCTACCATGCATGATTCTGCCATTACGGCATGGAGCGTTAAAGGTTGGTATGATTATATTCGTCCAGTATCTGCAATTAGGGCGATGGCAGATTTAGGACAAAGTAGTGATCCTAGCTTGCCGTCTTATCATATAGGCGGTATTGAACTAGATCCTGGCCTTGTCGAATTGGTTGAAATAGGGGATGCGTTAGCCGGCGAGAATAACGAGCATGTTGGCAAAATTAAAGTGTTTTCATGGAAAGGTCCTGACTATATCGAAAATCCAGAAACCGATATGGCTGGTGTCGATTGGATATTGGCAGAAAACTGGTGGCCATATCAGCGACCTTCATTTGTCACCCCGCCATTTGCAGGTTATGTTTCAGGACATTCTACCTATTCCCGCGCAGCTGCTGAACTTATGACTGCATTAACAGGTAGCAAGTACTTCCCTGGCGGTATGAGTGGTTTTGAAGTAACAGCCAACGAATTCTTAGTTTTTGAAGAAGGTCCAAGTGTTAGCATGACATTGCAATGGGCGACGTACCAAGACGCCTCAGATCAATGTAGCTTATCGCGCATTTGGGGGGGGATCCATCCGCCAGCAGATGATATTCCTGGGCGACTAATGGGCGAAAAAATCGGTAAAGCGAGTTTTACCAAAGCTAACAGTTACTTTAACGGTACCGCTAAATAGCCGTCGAAAGCTCATTATTTTCAATGAAAAGCTCAACCACAGGTGTTGAGCTTTTTTATGCACGAAATAAAAGTTACAAGTTACAGTGCCTGTCACTGTAACTGATGCAGCTTATCGCGCATTTGGGGCGGGATCCATCCGCCAGCAGATGATATTCCAGGGCGACTAATGGGCGAGAAAATTGGTAAAGCGAGTTTTACCAAAGCTAACAGTTACTTTAACGGTACCGCTAAATAGCAGCCGAAAGCTCATTATCTTCAGCGAAAAGCTCAACCACAGGTGTTGAGCTTTTTTATGCACGAAACAAAAGTTACAGTGGGTGGCATGATAAAAATACAGTGGGTGGCATGATAAAAATAACAGTGGGTGGCATGATAAAAATAAAAGGTATAAAAAAACCAGTAGCGTGCTACTGGTTTTTTAATTGTTTTTGGTAAAGTAGGGCGTCGCTAAACGTCCGGTTTTACCTTGTTATTGGTCAGCTGGAGCTGTGATAGCGCCGTCGTATTCGCGACCCTGGATGATTGACTTACAAACAGTGCTGTCATCCGCGAAAACACAGGTAGCGCCCGCACCAGACTCTACGTTGAAGATATTCGTGATATCAGCAAAGTCATGATTTGCACAGACAATGTTAGTACCACCGTTTTCAGCAGTATCGTCAACTAGCACGTTCTGGCCTTCAACTACACAGTTATCCGTACCTAATGATACTTGCGTAGCTTGAGTAATACCGGCAAAAGCCGCTTCGTCGCTTGTACAATTTAGGCCTGAAGCACTGATATAACAAGCTCGGTTATACTTCAATGCGAAATCAGAATATGCAACAGTTTGCATTTCTAATGTATCTTCTTCACCATCTTCACCTGGCACCAATACTTCTTCAGTATTTAACGTGTTATAGATAACTACGCCATCTAACTGTTGTTGTTCAGTGGCAATGTTTTCACTACCTATACCATTTTCAGTATTTCCCCAACATTGAATATTTGCATTAGTTAATGCACAAGCATTTAATGAGGTTAGTTCAAACTTTTCAAATGCAGTGACAGAGTTCGTTGGTGCATTCGTTTGGCCATGTTCACCATTACCCCAACATGCTGGCTTATAGTAAGTTTTATCTTGGCTATTGATATAACCAGCAACAACACACGCATATTCTTGTGCGGTATCGTGATGAATTGCTAAGCCTTTAAACTCAACAGCTTCACTAAAATCTGGCATCTCATCGATAATACTAGAGCTTACTTTAGTATTGGTATTAACACAGCTTAAGCCTTGCTCTTCAACGTAACATACGGTGAATTTACCCATCGCCATTTGTGTAGCGTCAGTTGAATAAGGAGAGGCAGAAATATCTACTCCGCTGCCACCATGACAAGACACTGTCGCGTCATTTAATATACAAGTTGGGCCAGTATCGCCGATACCTGATAATCCTGGTTTTACAATGGCGTCTGCTGAGAGCTTGGTTGTTACCCCGTCGATTTCATATTCAGGATATTCTAAGCCCGCAGCTGTTAAACAAGCTAAGTTATCAGTCGCTTTAACACCGACACAAATTGTATAATCAGCAATCGTCGCATCAGATGCTGTAAAAGCAGCACCGTCAAACAAATCAGTTAAACCGTCATTGTTGATATCGCTGTCCGTAGTGCCTTCACAAACTTCTGTGTCATCAGCTAGGATTACACATTTAAATAAATCACCACCAGTAAGGTAACTTACATTTGCCGCAATATTTGTGCTTTCAAACTCTGCACTTGCACCCCAACATACTGGGTCTTGAGTAGCACCTTTTAAGTACGCACAAGTCGTATTTGCTGTTGCTTTAATTGTGTCGAAATCTACACCGTCAAGAGTGTCGCCAATTTCTAACTGGCCAAAGGTATTGTCACCCCAGCAATGTACTTGCTTTGTTGCTTCATCTACTTGTTCAATCGCACATACGTGGGTATCGCCGGCAGTAACTTGGTTAAGGACTACGCCGTCTTTATTAAGATCTAAAGTCTTTAAACTACCGATACAAGTGGAACTGCTTTTATTTGTATAAGTACAAGTAAAATCTTTACCTAAAGCAAAGTCTACAATTTGCAGCGTGTTATTACCAAACCCGGCTGATGAAGTAACAAGCTTAGTTTTAGGGTCATTAGTTAAACAATATGGAATACCACGGTCGATACCATTTTCGATTAGCATTGAAGTGGCACAAATATGATTCGGTCCACCTTTAACTAATCCAAAACTGCCGTTTCTTAGTACAAAATCGTCATCGATTGTATCAACTAGAGCGCCGTAACACTTTACGGTATAACCTTTTTGGTCATCGCTATCGTTTGCCACTGTACAGGTATAATTATCACCTAGTACAAGTTGCTTAATATCACCTGAAGCTTGTGCAACATCAAGTTGGTTAAAGCTATTGTCACCCCAACATACCGCTTGTGCTTTGTTATCACTCGATACCGCACAAGCGTGATTACCGCCAGCGCTTAATAATTCAACATTGGCTAAATCACCAGGAACATTGATTTGTTCAAATGTATTATCTGAAGCGTTATCACAACTCACTGTTTTATCTTGATTGATAGCACAGCTAAAGTTTCGACCTGCGGCAATTTTTGCTTCATCAGCGTCTGCAAAGCCGTTTTCATCGCGATCTGTATCGGCGTTGTCACCGATTTCATCACCGTCAATATCAACGTGTTCTGTTGGATCTAGTGGGAATTGATCTGCACCGTTTACAACGCCATCTGCGTCTAAATCGTTAGGGTTTGAAGCGGCATTATCCGGATCGGTGTTGTAAATATTGCTTTCATCTTCATTAGAGAAACCGTCCCCATCTCTATCTAATACAGTAGAGTCTGGATTAAATGGATCTGAACCACCGGCGATTTCATCTTCGTTGCTATCACCATCGCCATCAAAATCAAACGGTGTGCTTGTCGCATTTTGCGGATCCGACCCCATATATACTTCGTACAAATCAGGGTAACCATCGGTATCGCTATCTTTAGTATCTTGCAGACCAATTTCTCGGTCGGTTAAATCGATAGCGGCATCTTTGATTAAAGTGAACAAATCTGCTGCTACAGTAGATGCTAAAAAATCACCTGCTAATGCGGCTTTAATTTCATCGATGCTTGGATGGTTATTATCAACACTTATCGCTGTCAAAAATTTAGTCATCTCTTCATCAGTCGCGAGTAAAAGCGCTGCTTTAATATCACCAAGAAATGAAGATTGTGCCATGCGAGTCGCTAAGTTATGCGCGATTTGAGTGCTATATGGCGTAATGTGTGCATTGTTAATAGCATCGGTTGTTGCGTCTGCATCAACTGCTGGACTTAATGAAAAGGTCACTGGCGTTGTTGAAAAATCAATATCTGGGCGTGAAGAGTCATTAGCACCATTACCAATATAAGCACGTAAGAACTTAGATTGTAAATGCGTTAGGTTTTCTCCTAGCACCACAAACGAATATTGACCATTGGCATCAGTTACATAAGCTGGCTCGTTGGTATTTTTAACCCCATCGTTATTTAAATCTAAATAAACCTTAGCACCTTCAACGTAACCGTCGATAACCTTACCACTTACTTGAATCGATTGATTCACCATAAGCTCAAACGACGTTTGCACAGTATCTTCGCCATCACTTGCTTTGACGATGATGTTGCTGGTTCCTGCATCGGTTAACCCAGGCGTTCCTTTAAGTTTGCCGCTAGCTTGATCAAAAGCTAACCATGTCGGCAGGTTTTCAAAGCTTAACTCTACCTGTTGTCCATCGGCATCAGCGGTAGATAAAGCTTGGCTAAAAGCAACGGTTTCATCTACTGAGGTATTGGTGATGTCAGCAATACTCGGCGCGCGGTTGGTATTAGCTACTGTGATATTAAAAGCACTAAGTGATGTGCTCAATTTACCATCTGATACTGAAACTGTGATGTTTTGGTATGTACCGGCGTCGTCAAACGATGGCGTACCAGATAATTCACCAGTTGAACTATCGATTGATAACCAGCTTGGATTATTTTCAACGGAATAGGTTAATGTATTATTTTCAGCATCATCTGCACTGATCGAGCTATCAACATATAGCGTATTTTCTTGTGCACTTGTTGATGGAGTTCCTGAAATTGTAGGAGCTGTGTTTGTTGGCGTATTGTTACCGCCGCCAGTGTCACCACCACCGCCACCGCCACCACATGCGGTTAGACCTAATGATGCGGTAACAAGTAACGCTAGATATGATTTTTTCATCGCGATAGTCATCGATTTTTCACCTTTGTTATTGCCCGCGCACAGTTAATTTTGACGCCAGCATAGATAATTCTTCACTGTCCAGATTATGTGAACTGGCTGCATATAGATGTTAAAAACTGTTAACGGACTTTTAGTCGTTCAATCACTCTGGTTAAGTGTTTGTTATTAATGGGGATTGGTTTGGTTGGTAGGTGATTTGGGTAAGCACCTATTTCAATGAAAATATTTGAAAAATTTTAGTTACGATTAAACATTTTAGTATCGCTGTAAATGCTGAGTAACGATGGTGTTAATGGGTTTGTTAACAACTGTTGAGGTTAATTTTTAATTTCAGTTGATTATTAACATATTTTAACAAACATTAGCGACAGAGTTGATTAGATTGTATTCATCAAAAAATAACAATAATTAGAAAATCTATAAAAACAGCATTAAATAACAGGCTTATATAAAAGCTTATATAAAAGCTTATATAACGGCTTATTTAAAGACTTAAAGATCTAAATATTAATACTCTAGGAAGTTAATCATTATGAACGCAATTTTAAACAAAACACGCTTAGCGTTGGCGTTGTCTGCAGTTATCGGACTTAGCGCTTGTGGCGGCGGTGGTGGCGGTGGTGGCGGTGGCGGCACCGATACAAGCGGTGGCGGTGGCTCTACGCCAACGAACAACGCACCAACGATTTCAGGATCTCCATTAGCAAGTATTAATGAAGGTCAGTCATATACTGATACCTCTATTAGCGCTAGTGACAGTGATAGTGGCGATACCTTAACTTTCTCTATTAAGAATAATCCAAGCTGGTTAGTTATTGATAGCGCTACGGGCGACTTATCTGGAACACCAAGTTATAGCGATGCCGGTGACTATACCGATATTACTGTGTCGGTTTCAGATGGTACTACATCAACTTCACTTACAGCGTTTTCAATTAATGTTGGTGATGTATTCTCGTTAAATGGCAGTAAGGCGTTAAATGCTTCTGCTGACGAAGAGTTTTCATTTACACCAGGTTCAATCGGTGGTGTGTCTGGCGATAGTTATTCTGCGTCTAATTTACCTGCGTGGTTGGGTATTGATAGCGCAACTGGCAAAATTAGTGGTACACCAAGCAACAGTGATGCTGGCAGCACAGAAATTACTATTAGTGCAGATAACGGCTTCACAATAGCGACTCATACAATCACTATCACTGTGACTGCTACGAGCTCCAACAGTGATTTTGAAATTAGCGGAAAGGTAATCGATGGTTATATTAGCGGCGCTAACGTTTTTGTCGATTTTAATAACAATCTAGTTCATGACAATAATGAACCGTCGGCAATAAGCTCGTTTGTGCCCGGCTTTGAAGGCGGCTTTACCATTACTGTTGCCGCTGCTGATGTTGATAAATTAAGTCGTGCCAATTTAGTCGCAGAACTTGGCACTGGCGAAGGTATTAATGCCTATGACACCGATCGTAATGCACGATTTGAAGATCTTCCTAATGAACTGAATCGCTCTATCGTATTGATGAGTCAGGTAATGAATAACCTTGATTTAGAAAGTGGCGAAGGTACAGTATTTATCACGCCATTTACGCATTTAGTGCAGCAAGAAGTTCTTAATAGCGCTGGCGATAATCTAGCTGCGCTTAACGACTCAGTATTAAGTGTGATCTTAAGTAATGCTATTGCTGCAGTTGAAACAGATGAAGGCGTTAACATTGTGTTGGCCACTTCAGATTATTTTGCAGATTCAGTTGATAACTCAACAAAACAAGAAATTGCCGATAAAGCATTTGCAATTGTCGAATATATTCAAGCACATACCAATGATTCAGATAGTGATGGCTTCTCCGATTTTGAAGACCAACTACCACTAAATCCTAGCTATCATTTAGATATGGACGGTGATGGCATTGCCGATGAAGTCGATACTGATGTCGACGGTGATGGGCTTGCTAACTTAGATGATCCTAATCCAACCGTATTCAATCAATTCGAAAATTTTGCGCCACTGAAAAATAGCAACTCTTCAATTGGTAACTGTGTTGCTGATAAAGTTAACGATGACATTGTATGTTTGGAACAAGGTAATTGGACTAAAAAGGCAAACTATGCTGGCAAAGCGTTTGATTTTTCAGCAGATACAATTTTCGCATCAACCAATGACTCAACCAGTCGTTCGAGTTGTTTGATTACCAATAACAAAGTTTATTGTTTAACAGGTACCGTTGGCGAAGAGTTCACGAGTAAATTTGGTGTTGATTTACCTGCGTTTGCACAAAACCCTCGTGATATTAAAGGTTCATACTCAACCATCTGCTACCTTGATGATTTAGGTCTAAACTGTTTTGACGGTAAAGACGGCGATGATGGTGTAATAATCACTGACATCCCTGATGACTTAGGTTATATCGACGACTTTGCTATGACATCAGATGCTATTTGTACGTTAAGCGAAGAAGATATTACATGTTGGGGCGCTAATAGCTACAATTTGATAGAAGACATCAATGCCAGCGAATTTAACCAACCAAAAGCGTTTTATCATAACTTGGCTACTGTCTGTGTTGAAGATGCCGATGGGCTGCGTTGTTGGGGACCAGAAGAGCGTCTACTAAATGAAATTAATCATCAAAGTACATCAATTATCGATGTTTCCTTTAGAGGTTCAAACGTTTGTGTAACCGATGATAATGGCGCCCAATGTTACGGGTACAGTCCAGAGACGAATGAAAACAATTTCTATAGACCAATGGTTGCTGGTGATGTTTATGACCCTGTTAGCGCAGAAGTGCTTTTAGACATTGATTTTGCAGTCGATGAAAACCAGAATGTTATTCCAGTTGAGTTAAATGCTACGTCAACGACGCCAGTATTGTTTAATGAAGAAACTGATACAAGAATATTGGTTCAATCCCCGATTGATGTGCCAGAGCTGATTGCTCCAACACAAGTTGCTCATCAAGGTGTGTTTGCGTGTTTTGTTGATAGTGATGAGTCAGGTCAATTTGTTGAATGTAATATGCCAAACCGTTGTAAAGTTGAATTAGCAAGCCAATCTACGTTAGTGGAAAATGCAGAGTTATTCCCTGAAGATGCGCATATTTGGAACTGTCAAACAACGTCGGCAACGATGGCTATTGATACGCAGCACAACATTAATGAACTGCAAACCAATGGTCAGTTAACCTGTGCATTTACCGTTGCAGGTGCATATTGTGAAGCTGCAGACGGCAGTTTTGTTGGCGATGTAGTATTGCCACAATAGCGCATTTGTAAATAGTGCATATGTGAAACGCGCCTTTAAGGCGCGTTTCAAGCACACTTAAACCAGACTTAAACCAGACTTAAACTAGACTTAAACCACATTTAAACCACACATCAATCGTACCAGAATCGCAGCAGATGCTGCATTTAACAGCATAAGTAAGTGATTGATGTTTTATTAAGTCTAACGAAAAACCAAAACAGTGGTCCTAATACCACTGTTTTTTATTCGCTTGAAAAATAATCAATAGCAACGCCTAGAATAACCAGTTATCTTGTCAAAATCCTGTTTGTTGACACTTCATTAATCTTTTCTAAACCCCTCGTAGACACTGGGTTTACCTCGTGTTTACGTTTCTAGCTTTCTACAATCACTTGTTAACGATTTTTCACATCTTTTAATACTTAATTACTTTAGTTTAAGGCTGAAAATTTTTTTCTGATGCCGGAACGATTAATAAAATCAAAAGAGCGATGGGATCAGAGTGTAAATAAACTAATAATTACCACTGTAAATAGGCTAGCATTATGAAATTAAGCTTAAACAAGTTAACAAAGGCTATGAGCCTCTCGCTGTTAACTTCATCCTTGTTGCTCGCACAAGCGGCAAGAGCAGAAGCCGAACAACGCGTATCCGATCAAGATGAATCACAAATCGAAGTTGACCAATCGTCAGACTCAGAGCTTGACGAGTCTGAAATAGAACAAGAAGTTGAAGTCATCAAGGTTACAGGTTCTCGAATTAATCAAACGACTTTAGAGGGGCCTCTACCTGTTGAGATCATCAGTGCTGATGATATGCTAAAAGCCGGTAATATGACGGTTTATGATGCATTACAAAACTTAACTCAAAATACAGGCTCGGTAACCGCCGATGAAAATTCAAATGGTTTTACGCCAAACGCTAAAGTATTAAACTTTCGTGGTTTAGGCCCTCAATATACGCTTGTACTTATCAATGGTCGTCGAATCGCCAATTACCCACAAGCGTACAAGTCTAATGCAACCGTGGTAAATGTTAACTCAGTGCCTATGGCGGCAGTTGAGCGCATTGAAGTCGTTTCAACTGGTGCTTCTGCAATCTATGGTTCCGATGCTGCAGCAGCCGTTATTAACGTGATTTTGAAGAAAGACTTTGAAGGTCTTTCAATGGGCGGAACTTTGGGCACACCTGATAATGTTGATGGCGATTCAATGCGCTTTAACATTGTAAAAGGTTTTGATTTTGATAACGGCAATATCACCGCGGTTATGGAGTACACAGATTCTGATGATATTTATGGTCCGTCTGATATGGATTATCCATATGGTACGCCAGTGATGAATCGTGGTGCGGTTGTCGTCAATGCTTTAGCTGCACAAGGTTATGATGCTTTTTATAACAACATTCCTGAAGATATGCAGCCGCCAACGTATGTTGATCCTGGAAAAGACGCCTGTGATTCTATTCCTGGAATGGAATACCAAAGCCGTGCACGAAATGAAGATAGCAGCACACCAGGTTCATTTGGTAGCTACTGTGGTCTAGATATCGGTAAACGCAGTACCATTCGAAATGGCTCTGAAAAAATCTCTGCGATGATTTCAAGTAACTTTGATCTTGATAATGATATTAGCGTTTTCGCCGACTTTATTTTTACCAATGTTCAAGCAAGTAACGACCGAGGCTATATAAACCTACAGGGTATGGTTGAAGAGCCTGGCACAACACCACCATTAATTGAATTACCATGGGGTACTTATCCTGGTACCGATTTTGGTTATCAACATAACCTGCAATCAGTTCAGCGCTTATTTGCCTCTGAAGAAATCGGTAACACCGGTACTGACTTTGATGAAAATGCGTACAGTTTTACTGTTGGCGTTGAAGGTCTGTTGATGGATGAATACGATTGGGAAGTAAGCTACACCAATTCTCGTTACACCTTAGACACCGAGCGTACACTAGCAGATTATAAAAAAGTTGAAGAGTATTTCTTTGGTGAGAACGTAGTAAATAACAACGGTGACAATGTCACTTATCTAGGTAATCCATTGTACGATGGTAACAGCCTAATCGATGTTTTTACGCCTCTTGATGCTGTAATGATTGATGACATCTTTGGTCGTGGTAAAGAGAAAAACGAAACCTATTCAGATATGGTCACCGCGGTTATTTCTGGTGAAGCATTTGATTGGTACGCAGGGACTGTGCAGTTTGCTGCCGTATTAGAATACATGAATGAAGGTTTTGATTATAAAGCCGATGAAAAAATGGAAGCTGAAGACGGCGAAGGTTGGTGGAATTTTGCTGGTTTCTCCGGTGAAGGTGATCGCGATCGTTACTCTGTTGGTCTAGAAGTTCAAGTTCCATTATTAGATAACTTAAGTACCACAATGGCACTTCGTTATGACGAATATCATTCAACTGGCCCTGTAAACGGGGACTGGACACCTGCAATAAGTCTTGAGTACCGTCCAATGGATGACTTATTGGTGCGTGCATCTTATTCAGGTATCTTCCGTGCTCCTGATCTACAAGCAATATACACAGAAAGCTCATTCTACACGTCTGGTATCGACTACTTAACGTGTTACGAGCAACAATATGCACCGGATAACATTACGCCAGAAGACTTTGAAACTGGTAGTAAGGAAAAATGTTTTACCTATAACTCTGGTTTTAAAGCTGACAAATTACCTGCTTCAGATTTAAAAAATGAAACCGGTGATTCATACGGTATCGGTATTGTTTGGGAGCCAATCGATAATTTAGCAATTAAGTTTGATTACTACGACACTGAAATCAATAACCAGATCCAACAAGCAAGCTCAAACGGTCTTTTATACGACGAGTTTTTATGTGCCTATGAAGATGAAGTAACTGGCAACGTGACTTTTGGTTGTGAAAAAGTAAATCAATTGGTAAATCGCGGTCCAAATGAACCAGGTTTTGGCCAAACCAACATCGAAAAAGTAAATACCACACCATTTAACTTAGCAATGCACCGTCAAACCGGTACAGACGCGAAAATAAGCTACCGCTTTGAAACAGCAGATTATGGCTTTTTCAATACCAGCATTGCCCACACAGGTATCATCAGCACCGAGCGAGATACCATCGAAGGTGATGGTATCAAACCGACTGAATATCATGATGAGCTTTGGAATAACGAACCTATCGACACCATTGTTGGTACGTTAGGTTGGGCTTATGAAGATTTTACCGCCAACGTAACGGTTCGTTACCAAAGTGGTTTAGGCCCGCGTCGTCGTGCTGAACTGGTAAACGAAAATGGCGACCCTCGATACTTTGATTCTGACGGTAAAGAAGTCGATTACGTTGATCTTAATGAAGATGGTCAACCGGTTGATGCCGAAGGCGAAGTTATCGAAAACGTCAATACCAAACTGTCGAATAAGCGTTTAGACCCATATATCACAACAAATCTAGTTTTAGGGTACACGTTCAATGAAGGTGATACTCGCGTTAACTTTACGGTTAACAACTTATTTGATGAAAACTCACCGGAAGACGACTCTTGGAGCTATAACGAATGGCCATGGTACAACATCAGTGCTTATGCCGGGTCAGCGATAGGTCGTGAGTTTTATTTAGGATTTGAACACAACTTTTAATTAGCTCGCACTAAAAAGTTGTCATTAAATATATCAGCCGCAACGCGGCTTTTAAAAAGAGGAATACAAGGTGAAATTAAAGCAAATCGCTATAGCTGCCACATCGACGCTTTATATGAGCGCAGTAGCTGCTGCCGCAGTGTCTTTACCTGTAGTAGAAAACAGAATTGATTTACCAGATTTTCAACAATCAGATTTACCAGAATATTTGAAACAAGCTCCTGTATTTGAGCATCAACAAGTATTTGGTAATTCAGAGTCAAAGTTTGCACAAGTAAACCGTCTTACCGGCTTACCGATGACAAACGGCGCTAACATTCAATATAACCGCAAGGATAAGTTTGTCCCAGAAGACGGTATTGAAGGTGTTCAACAATATTTCGTAAGTTTACATGATCGTCCTGCCGCGCAATATACCGGTGGTATACCTGGACTTGCTGCGACACATCTTGCGACAGTAGCTCAAGAACATATCGACAGTAATATCACGACCTTTAAAGAAGGTAATGAAATTAACTTAAAACGATTAAAAGCCTCTGACGAATATAAAACTCGAGTTGCAAATTACAAAGAATATATTGCCAGTAAACAAGCTGAATTTATTGATAGTGCCTATGATTTTGGTTTCTCAATTCAAGCGGAAACACAATACGATGTTGCGGTAAACGCTTTTACTACGTCAATGACTCAAGAAGAAGCGATTAAACTTGCTGAATTATCGTCAGTTAAAGGTATTCATCGTGTAACCTTGCATCAAATCCAAGGTTTTACTGACGCTAGAAACGACGTTGCTGGTGTTCACGATATTATTGACTCATACGCTGCTTGGGATCTTGATGCCAAAGGCGAGGGCATTATTGTTGGTGTTGCTGATACAGGCATTAATACCGATCACCCTTCATTTGCCGATTTTGATGGTCACAGGTTTTATACTGACCGAAGCGGTATCACTTGGGAAACAGCTGACGCGGTACCTTATGATCACGTTAACCCGTGGGGTGCAGGCAATTACGTTGGTGATTGTTTGAAAGATGGTTTTGAGCATATGTGTAACGACAAACTAATTGGTGTTCGTTCATATACCCGTTTAACCGATCAATATAGTAAAACTGCATTAATCGACCATGTAATGGATAAAGCAGGTCTTGATTACAACGATCTTTATTCTGAAAGTGGTAAGTTTTATGCGGTGCCACCAGTTGGTGAAGATCACGCAGGTCATGGTTCTCATACTGCCGGTACTGCCGCTGGTAACAACCTAAAAAGTATAAAACATCACTACCGTGAAATTGACGGTCCAGGTCTTGCTGCATCTCGTGAAGCAATCGGTAATGTTACCGGGGTTGCACCACGAGCCAATGTAATAGCCTATCAAGTATGTATCTCTGCCAACTCTAATTCAGGTTACGCAGGTTGTCTATTGGATGTA
Source organism: Thalassotalea crassostreae (assembly GCF_001831495.1). Classification (NCBI taxonomy): domain Bacteria; kingdom Pseudomonadati; phylum Pseudomonadota; class Gammaproteobacteria; order Alteromonadales; family Colwelliaceae; genus Thalassotalea; species Thalassotalea crassostreae. The sequence goes on along the minus strand of NZ_CP017689.1, from coordinate 2,283,150 downwards.
ATGCTAGAAACCGTTGAAGATGTGATTGAAGATGGTGTTGACGTATTAAACTGGTCACTAGGTGGTGCACCGTATGATGCATGGGAACACCCATTAGGACAAGCGTTCCTATCGGCCTATGAATCAGGTGTTCATATCAACGTAGCTGCGGGTAACAGTGGTTATCAAGGGACGGTAAAACATAGTGCCCCTTGGATCACAACCGTTGGTGCAACGCAGACGAACCGTAAAGAAGTTTTCACTAACACCTCTGACTTAAGTCAAGGTGCTGATTTACAAGCAAGCATAGATGGTCAAGCATATGACTTAGTATCTAGCCAACGCATGTTCAGCATTTCAGGTGAGCACGACAATGGTCGCGCAGTTCTAGGTGAATTTATGGGCGCTTGTGTCGAAAACGACTGTAGTGAAGCTCCTGTATGTAAAATAGGCTTTGAGATGCTTGATGATGGTTTATGTTATCAAGAATGTACTGAAGACGAATTCCGTAATCCAGATACACTTGCGTGTAATAGTTTTGGTATTGAAGATTTGCCTGATCAAAAAGATCCAGCAAATTGTCTTATTGGTACTGAGTGGGTGGACATCAATGATGTGTCTACTGGTGCTGAATGGGGTTGTTTAGATATTAACCGTGAGGTTCCTGCAAACTACACTACACGTGAATCAATCTGTCCAGATAATGTTTATGGTGGTGACGATGCAGTATTCCCATCGTTAACTGATACAGGTTCTCCTTACTGGCAGCAAGCTGCACAGCGTTTCTACTGTCCTGGCATAGATTATGATGATGCGCATCCTAACTACCGCGGACGCCTTGGTGGCTCTTACGGTATCGTTTGTGCCTACGGTGTTGAGTATTATTGGGAAACTGAATTTAGTAACGGTTTAACAAGAAATAACAAAGACACCATCGTTTATTGGGATGGTGATGACTGTAAAGATAGTGATGAAGAAAACTGTGTACCAGAAGATAGAGATGGTGACGGTGAAAACTCTACAATCGATGAGCCAACACTAGGCCAATGTCGCGTTAAAGCGCCAGATGACAGAGATTATGATAACTACGATCTACGTTATGGCAATAGTTCTGGTCCTGCACCAGCAACTCAAGCTTTTGGTTTGGTGTCAGAGCGTCCAGTATTAACTGATTACGTCGCACCAGAGCCATTGATTAAACAATCTCGTTCAAAAACATCAGCTAGCACGCAGGCTACTGTGGTCGGTATTGCGCCAGAATTACGTGTCTTTGAAGGCGATCTTTATTGTGAAAATTTAGATGAGTGGCGCGACCCTAGCGATGTCACTAAACCATATAACTTCGACGATGCTATTGTTTTCTGTGCTCGTGGTACCGGTAATAACATCGACTTTAATCAAAAAAGTAAGAATGTGCAGGAAGTTGCTGAGCGCGACGCGATTAACGCTGGTCGCAGTGAAGAAGAAGTAAATGCGTCGATTGTAGTCTACAACGATAGTCAATTTTATAGCTCTTTATTTAACTTCCCAAGCCGTATTCCATTTGTACAAATACAAAAAGAATCATGGGAAAATGACTTTGAACCTTTCTTTAAAGGCGGTGAAATTAGCGAGCCGAGCAGTCTTGTAGAGTTGCAACGTGAACGTCGTTTAACTATTACCTCTCTATACTCTGAAATTCAGCGCATAGAAGAAGACGACGATCGTTACGATCATGTATTAGCTAATTTTACTTCAAAAGGTCCGCATTACTTCATTGAAGATTTAATGCCGGTACAAGTGATGGCGCCAGGGGTGAATATTTTTGCCGCTTGGACTGATAATGCGGTATTAGATAAAGGTTACAACTCAGCCGACTTTGGTTTTGCTAACGGTACATCAATGGCGACACCGGTTGTTTCAGGCGCATTCGCTATTTTCAAGCAAGCTCGTCCTAATTGGACTAATGCTGAACGTCAATCTGCTTTAACGATGACTTCAAAAGAAGTTATTTATACTGAAGAATTCATAAATGAAGCCGATTACGATGCAGATAATCCAGATCATAGTAAGTCATCAACTCTTGTACCTAAAACGAATGAAGAAGGTGAGCTAGTATTTGATGCCGATGGCAACTTAGAAATGATTGAAATCGCCATCTATAAGAGAATCGTTAACGTTAATTCTTGGCATGTAGGCACAGGTTTAATCGACTTAGATGCAGCAATAAATACTGGTTTAGTCCTAGACGAAACTTTAGACAAGATGCTGGCTGCTAACCCAAGTGCTGGTGGCGATGCGCGTCAATTAAATATGCCATACATGTTTGATGGTAGTTGTCCTGAAACTTGTACTTGGTTACGTACATTTAAAGCAAAACGCTCTGGTAGCTGGTCAATTAACATTGATAAATTTGAATCGGCAGTTGAAATTGAATCTTCAATCGATAGCTTCACATTAGACGCAGGCGAAACGGTAACTGTTATGTTTACTGCGAAAATTGACCGTGCAATTGCTCAAAGTCAATACCAGTACGTAATAGACGGCTCTGGCTTTACCGGTGGTGAAGTAGAAATTGTTGCAACTGACCCATCGATTCCAACACTGAGATTACCTGTGGGTGTATCACTAGATACGGACACATTACCAACATTAGTGAAAGCGGAATCAACATCAACAGTAGGGCGTTATCCGATTGATTTAAGTATGCCGGCGATGTCAACAGATGAACTAAGCACTAAGCTTTATCATCAAAACAATACGTCGTATATCGATACTGATGAAAATGGAGAATTAGCGACGTCATCTTTTGGTGTGACTGAGTTACAAGCATCTACTGGCTATGGACAAACTTGGATTGGTCGTACTGAGCTAAACCTCGATCAATCTCGACGTAACTTTGACTTTGAGACTGCACATAATGACCCTTCAATTAAACTTGTTTGGGTAGATGTGCCAGAAGACACTAAGATGTTAGTTGTCGATACCATTCGTAAGGTATCAACTAACGCTCACACATCTGCTGAATTACGTGTGCACTCAGGTACATTAATGATGGTTGTTGGTCGCGATATCGTTGAACCAGGCCGAATTAATCCATTACAAGAAATCACCTGTGCTTCGGTTGCTGAAAACTTAGAAAACTTCTGTTACATCGTAGATCCACAACCTGGTAAGTACTGGGTGTTAATGCAAAATACCAATGATCTTGCGCCATTCGGAATAGATTGGCTGAAAGATACTTATGACTATGCAATTTCTGTCGTAAGCGCTGATGCGTCACCAAACTTAATTTTGGATGCACCAGAAACAGCGAATCCTGCACAGGATATATTGCAGATGGACTTGGTATACAGCATAGATACAAAAGAACATGAAGTAAGCTACGCATTAGCAGAGCTATACTCGAATGAATATGCGACTTCTGCCGACATGGGCTCAGTGCCAATTCGTTTGTACCGTAAGGAAGAGCCGGTAAGTGTTACTTTCAATCGTACTAATAAAATTGAAACCCAAGAGAATGCTTTTTCAGCTTCACCAGGAAGTTATGTAAAAGTTGAATTAGATGTTGCGGCAAACCATTCAGGTTACGATCGTGCGGTAAACGTTAATGTTAACTTGCCTGAAGGCGTAACATACGTGCGCAACGCAATTAGCGGTGATGTGCGTTTTGTAACCGGATACGCTGAGTCTGAAAATGGCGAAGGTATGTCGTTAAGTCTATACCAGCCTAATACTCATCGTTTAGGTAAAGGTTATATTCAAAGTACAAACATTAATCCGGAAGATCCGAAGAATTCGAATCATCCATATGTGTTAAACGGCACCCATAACTACGATGCACAGTGTCGAACGCCAGCTGTTGGTAATTACGCGAATGGCACATCAACAGAAGGTGGATATGTCGATATTATTAACCTAAATCCAGCTTACGGTAGAACTATGTTTGGCGAAGATACCTATGTCGACCTTGAGCAACTATTCAATTTTGATAGTCAACGTAATTACGATTTAAACTTGTATGACGGACCTCGAAGTCACACTGAATTTAAAGTTTCACCAAGCGGTTATATTTCTGCAGGTTATGGTATGACTGAAGACACTAAATATTTTGGTCCAACAGTATATCCATTTAATGAAGTACTACTTGCGCCATTGTTTAGGAAGGGTATTCGATACAATCAAACCGTTGATCTTAAGTCGACTAGAGATTTACTTCCTAACGAAAGTATCAATACTGTTGAAGGTATGACGATGGCGGTATTTGCTGATGGTATTGAGTGGAAGCTTCTTGTTGAGTGGGATAACGCATACACAGTGCAAGGCGACCAAGACTACGGTGATAGTATGGACTTCCAAGCATGGTTTGATATCGAACACAGCTATAAGGCTGGCGCTTATGAAGTAATGTTCGCTTACGATAACCTAGATATGTTACCTCCTTTGGATAACTTCCAACGTAATGATGCGATTGGTATGCAAGGTCTTGACTCTGATAGACACTTCTTTGGCTTAATTAACCCGCCAAGAAGAGAGTTTTTTGCTTACAACAATATTGAAGAAGTTTTATATGACGATTTGGTTGTGTGTTATGACTACTATGGTCCAGATTACAGTGAAAGTTCATTTATCTTCTGGGTTCGAGTTGATGATGATACCGCCGGTAAAGATCTCAATATTGAAATTGAAAAGCAAATTGCTTCGTCAACCGTTATTACTGATTACACTATTTCGGTACCTAGCCAAATTACCATTGCTGACTTTAATCAAGTGATTGTAGAGCAGGGCAGTACTGTGACTATGCCGGTTTACTATGCAGATTCTAACCTAACAGCAAATAGCGTGAATGCGTATGCAGATCACTTAAATGTTTCTGTTGACGGTAATGAACCAGGAGCAATGTTAACGATTGATGCTGCTTGTAGTTTCACTGGTGACACAACCGTTACTGTCGAAATCGCCGATATGCATAACAACAGCGATGTCGCGACAAAAGATATTGATGTTAGGGTTATTGCAAAATCAGGTTACAGCGCTGACGAATGCAGTACCTTAAGACCTGATGATGAAACAGAAAGCGAAGTTGAAGCCAATGCCGATGACGATAGTGGCTCATCTGGTGGTAGTTTTGGTTTCTTATTATTGCTAGCGCTAGCTGGTTTTAGATTTCGCAAAGTTAACGGTTAAGGCAATTGGGCAGTGTCAGTCGCTGCCCAACTCTGGAGAAAAATATGAAATTAATAAAATTATCAGGTATTGCTTTATCCGTAGCACTAGCGACTTCGTTAAGTACAGCGAATGCCAATACCGAAAATACAAATACTGAGCAAGGTTTTAATGCGCTAACCTATGACCAATCATCATATGACGTATTGAGCAACTTAAGTTCAGGTGAAACCTTAGAGATTGATAACGCTAATTCAGACGATAACGCTGAAAACAGCAAAGACAATATTAAACTGCTTGATGTTACCTATGAATTTCTTAATGAACATATTGAGTCAGGTAATACCACATTAAGTTTTACTGTCGATGGTAACAGTTTTGAATTTACCACTCGCATCGAGACACACTATGGCTTATTACATTTATACGGTGAAAATGAACAAGGTAATTTCATGCGCTTTATTCGTGGCACCGAAACCAGTTGGTTTGGTGATGTGAGTAATGGAGATGATAGTTATAGCTTAATAGACACTGTAGAAATTGGTGGACCAGGTTGGTTTATCAGTAGTATCAGAATTCCTAACAAAGGCGATATTCTTGTTAATGGCCAATTACCTGTACCTGCTACGCCTGAAAACTCTACCGTTATCGATATGGGCTATACCTACACCCATTATGTAGCCGGTCGTTATAAACCGATGGGAACGCGAGCATCAATTTTATATTTCCACTATATGCTTCAAGATGTTTTAGATAATAGTGGCTCTGGCTTTTACTTAAATCCTGTGTATATCGAACGTCAAGATGATCGTTTTTTGACTGAAGAAGAACTAGACGATGCACCAAAAACATATTTAGCCAGTGGTTGGGAATATATGTTTGGTGACATGGACGGTGCCGAAGCGATGCGTGATTATTTACGTGATTTTGGCGCTGACTTTCATGCCGGATTTTATGCAGGCGGCTCTTGTGGTAGTCGTCGTAATGAATATAAACTTGATGATATCGGTCAACCTGCATACGTTTATGATGACGAAGAAGAGCGTGCTGATATCTTATACGGTAGTATATTGAATGGCACTCGACATACATGTCGTAATTTGAATTTGATCCCGCAGTTTTTATACCATGGTTTTGCTCGACCGAATCGTGCTTATTACGAGAACAACCCGTTTTTACCTGAAAACAAAAAGACTGATTTTGGTGGTGTGTCAGACTATGCCTATGCGTCTCGATGTGGCACTGTACCGACAATTTTTAATCAAAATTTAACGGTAGATAACTTACCATTACCAGTTATCTCTTCTCCTAATGTTACCTATAAAGGACAAGCATGTGGTGATGAGAAAAACAATAATGTGATTTCGTTGCAAAATAATTTACCTTCCGTTGTTGATAATGGTGAAAGACCAGCAGCAACGGCTACAGTGAGTTTTAAATCAGGCATTATTATTGCTGACGAAAATGAAATGAAAGCTACGGTTACTCTAATTCGTGAAGGCGAACTATTAGAAAGTGCAAGCGTTGAATTATCGGTATTGCAAGGAAACAATAATCTATCGGCGATTGCTGGCGAAGACTTCACTGAAGGCTTTAAAAGAGTAGAGTTTGCACCAGGTGAAAGCGAAGCTAGTGTTGATGTTCGTATTCTAGATAATGACATCTATCGTGAAAATGGTACAGTCGAATTAGCGTTAGGTTTACCTAAGCGCCTCGATATAGCACCTAACACCAGATCGCAAATTTTGATCATTGATAATGATACTGGTAAACCGGGTTCATTTAACTTTGAAGCAAGCGCGGTTACTGTAAGTGAAGAAAGTGGTATTGCTACTATCAAAGTGATCCGCAGTGGCGACTTTGAAGGCAGTCAAATGATCCGTTATGCACTTATCGACGGCAGTGCTCGTAAAGGTAGTGACTATAACGGCGATGATGGCTTTATCGTGTTTAGCGATGGTGAAACCGAAAAGTTTATTGAAGTAGAGCTTGTATCTGATAAACGTCAAAACGCAACAGAACGCAGTTTTACCGTACAAATTGTTAGTGATGTGGATGGCGATATCAAATCTACGCAAGTGATTATTGGTGATGATGAAGCGGCAACAGGCTTTGTCGCCGTGACCACTGAAACAATAAATGTAGATTATCATGCGTCGCAAGCGTCTATTACATTAGAACGTAATGATGGCGATATTGGTGAAATTACGGTTTTATATGAAACTGTAGATGGCACTGCAATTGCTGGAACTCACTATGCGAATACCAAAGGCAGCGTTAAGTTTGACGCTGGTGAAACAACCAAAACAATTAGCATTAATAAGCATAAAGTCGAAGATGAAACAGAGCAGACGTCTTTTACTGTCGTACTTGCTGCACCGCAGTTAAATGGTGCCAAAATTGTCACGGTTAACCTTTTACCTGAAGAAGAGCGTGAGAGCAGTTCAGGTGGCGGTTCACTAGGTTTTGCAAGTTTTATGTTATTTGTATTAACGGCATTGCGACGTAAACGTATTTAACAAGCAACGCTTAGTCATCAATTAGAAACCGCCAATTTAGGCGGTTTTTTTTTACTAACTTTGTTAATATTTGGTTAAATTAACTAATACCATATTTTTTGTTTTTATAAGTTGTTGAAATATTAGTGTATTTTTTATTGGCAAGGATATTGCTTCTATGAAAGTTATAAAGAAACTATAAAAATTGTTATTAATAAAAGGTGCATATTGTGGACGTAAAACTAGAAGACCGCCCAATTGAACAAGTAAGAGACGAGACTGTAGATCGATTAATTTATAATTACAGCCGTCAAGTTATATCTGCAGAAGCATTTGAACATCGACTGGATAAGGCGATGCAAAGTGATGATGCTTATGAAATTGTTGCTTTAGTTGAGGACTTACCGTTAAAAACAGATAATCAATATCAAAGTGAAAAAGAATCTCAATTTACGCCAAACTATAGCCACCATATTAGTGACGAAGAAGTTAAGCTAAGAAGCATTCTTGGCTCGAATGAACGAAGTGGTAAATGGTTAGTGCCTAAAGAAATTACTGTTGTCGACGTCTTAGGGTCAACGACATTAGATTTTACCGATGCAATATTTCAGCACCAAAACGTCACCATAAATATTAATTGTGTGCTTGGTACAGATACAATTTATATTCCTGAAAACGTTAATGTGGTGTCAAAAATATATAGCGTGATGAGCAGTGTTGAAAATAAATCACCAAGTGTGGCAAATCGACAAGCGCCGACAATAACGATAAAAGGTAAAGTGGTTATGGGCACTGTCGAGGTTGAAGTTAAACGCTCTACTAAAGAAAAATTGTTAGGTTTTGCCGAAAGCTTGAAAAGCTTATTTTCTGAACCGAAATAAGCATAGGGCTTTCTGTACCTTTACTAATGCACTTGTAAAAATAACACTGGAATTTAAAAAGCCACGGTAACTGATTTTTAGTTACCGTGGCTTTTTTATACAGCATTTTATAAGTGAATTTAACGAATGTAATCTAGTCTTTTTCGTACTAAACCTAAGCTGAGAATTACCAATAACCAGAACAAATTACCACCGCCAGAGCTCGACTTTTTATTTTCTATGTCTATGGTTGCAGTAGCAACAGATTCAACACCATTTTGATAAACTGTTAATTCAATAACGACGGTTTCATCGGCATTAACTTCAGGTAAGCTTAATTGCAGTTCGCTGTTATTACTGGCGATGCTTAAGTTAGGGCCAGAAATTTGTCGCCATTGATAAGTTAAATTACTCACTGCGCTTGGATTAAAACTCGCTAAACCAGACAGGGTAATTTGTGAACCTTCAACCGCTGTTCTAAAAAATGATTCACTGTCATTGATTAATGCAACGGGCTTGCCCTTAATACTGATGGTAGAAAAATTTAATGTCTGTTCATTACCCGCATCTAAACGATAAGTTAATGATAAATCGATCATTTCGTCATAGGTAACGGCATTAGTATTTAAATCAATCGTAACGGTTTGAGCATCACTGTTAGCTGGTAACTCAAGACTTAAATTAAGCTTACCGTTCGCAAATTCAGCGTTGTGACTGCTAGTTAATAGATTCAAGCTTTCAGGTAAGTCAATACGGATGTCATAAAGTTGCGCCGTATCGGTATCGTTACCATCAACATTAATCGTTAGGGTTAATATTTCTCCGCCGATAGTACTAGCGGCATTATAGACACTAATCGATTGAAAAGAGCGTTTTATACGAACAGGGATATAGGCAATATCTTCACTAGTATCAGCGGCAGAGGCTAAATCGATAGCGGTTATGTATTCACTACCTTTTTCCATTTCTGCATCCCAATCAAGTACTAAACCTATATCTTGTAGATCTAGAATATCGTTATTTACATAGGCATTAACCATGTTGTTGTTCGGCGCAATACTATAAAACTCTATTTCGACATCGTCTAAGTCGCCTGTCGCAGTGTCATAATCGCCGTAATTATGCACAAGCAATACATAATTGCCGTAAGCAGGGTAATCGATAACACAAGCTTCATCGGAGCCATAATTGGCACTTTCACAAAGTAATTCTGAAAACTCGTAAGCATCAACCTTACCGTTAAGGTTGGCATCAAATGCGACATACAGATCAATGTCTGGCGACGTTGTTGAGATTATTTTGGCGGAGAAAAATCTAGACTCCCAACTAATGCCAAATGGCACACTATAAAAACTACCTTCATCATTAATCACATTGTATGGAAAGTTACTAAAATCACTGTCATCACGTTGTAATTGTAATTGAGTTTGATTGATTTTTGATAACGCAAAAGGCGTTACTACTATGTTGTCTACACCAACAGTAACCACGTTTTCAATGTTTTCTGAACCAATATTTGAATTCGCGATTATCTCAATATCTTGTGGGTACTTACCACGTTTAAACGATGCCATAACCGGCAGCGATAATGAAGAAAAGTTGTCGTTATTGTCGATGGTTATCGTACTTTCTTGATAACCACCTTGATAATTTGAATCAATCTTTGCCGAAAATTCAATGCTAACAGTTTCCCCAGCAGATAAGCTAAATTGACTTGGATTAGCCGTAACTAATAAGCCATCTTCACTGTCGATGGAGAGGTTAAATTGACTGTTATTAGTTGCCGTGAATGTGCGCTGCCAGGTACATTCAATTAAGCAATCTTTAGCAACGAGGGCGGGTAGGTTTAATTGCTGTGGCTTACCGTTGTTACTTGGATCAGCATCGATATAATTTTCAATAGTCTCATCCATGGTTAGTGGGGCATTTAACGCTCTATCAATTACAATTGAGCCGGTGCCACGGTCGAAAACTGTGGTCGCTTGTTTTGAGTATTGGTTTGTCACTTCATTTAAAACTAACCTAAAAACACCTGCATCAGCGGTTAGCATTAGAGCCGATTGTGCTTGCGCTGGCGTCCACTCTGGTTTTAAACCGGCAATGAGCGCAAGTGCGCCGGCAACGTGGGGGCTAGCCATTGATGTACCCGATAGCTGAATTACTGAATTGTTAGTATTGTTATCGGCAGCATAGATTTGTACACCAGGAGCAGCAACCGTTGGTACTAAATAGCTTTCAAACAGTGGTTCTGGCCCAATAGAGCTAAAGCCGGCGAGTTGGTTTTTAAAGTTATTATCTGTTGTTAACTGTGAATCACTAAAACTTACACTATATTGATCTGCTCCAGAGCTGAGCCAGTTTAAAATTTTCTCACCATCAACATAGTTAACATGAACCGTTGGTAATTGATGCAGGTCGCCATTTAAACTTTCATCGCCGTCAGCAACATTAATCAATATCATGCCAGCCGCATTACCGGCTAATGCATTTGAACCTTTTTCCACTCGCGGAATATCACCGCGACGGCAAATTACAATTTTATTTGATAGTGTGTTTTCAGCAAACGGAGATAAACAATCCCCATTGCCAAAATCTTTACCGTCAACGATTTCTGCTTCAACACCTTTTGTTGCAGATAGACCAGAAATATTTTCAACTACACTTGATGCAGGTGAAAACGAAATGGTTTTCTCGTTGCTTAAAGTACCACCGTGATCAACCGCAGCGACTGATGTTAACCATGGCGCATTTGCTGGCGCCAAAATGGTTTCACTGTCATCTATACCATTATTTCCTTCGTTGCCCGCTGAAACGGCAACATGAATACCGGCTGCGCGAGCATTTAGCATTGCTTGCGCATCAAAGTTAAATGAATCCCATGGCGAATTGCTTACTGGTGAACCAATCGAATAATTCAGTACATTGATACCATGTTCAATTGCATGATCTACCGCCGCTAAGGCAATGTCTGGCCAGCAGGAATATAAATCACATACTTGGTAAGAAACCACATTAGCATGAGGGGCAACGCCACTTACTTGTTCAAATACAGCATTAGAAACATCGCCTAATACATTGTTTGGACGAATATTCTTTAATACATTGCCGGCCGCAGTGCTTGCTACGTGACTGCCGTGACCATCAAAGTCGATACCAATATCCGGTGTGTCACTTTGATTGGTGATCTCTGGGTGGCTCCAAATACCAATAAGCTTGTCGTTACATAAATCTTTGTATTCAGGTTGCGCACAATCACCCAAATACTCGCCATTTGGTAGCGGATTGTTGTGCTGATAGTTGTCTTGGCCAATGGCAGCAAAGGATTGATGATTTGGATTGACGCCGGTATCTAGAATACCAACGATTACGCCTTCGCCTTTATACTCAACACCCGTAGCAATCCCACTCCAAACTTTGTCAGCCTTAACATGTTGTGGTCCAGAGAATGTTGTCAATTTTCTTGGTGTCACTTTAACGACAGACTTGATGCCTTGATGAGATCTAACTTTAGCTAAATCATCGGTGTTAATTCTTGCGGTGAATGCGTTAATTGAATACTTAAAATTGTTTTCAACTTTTAACTGTCTGTTTAGTTGCATCGACAAGTCATTAATGACTTTACCTTTACTTGCTTCTAATGCCGTTAAATACCCTTGAGTAGTTGCCGATTTTAAGTTTAATTTCTTCGGTTTAGCTGCGCGGTTAAGTTGAAGTGTCTGCTGTTGTTGGGCAAAGGTCACCAATGACTGATCTTGCATGATGATAATATAAAGATCGTCAACGTTACGTTGGCTTACTTGCGTTTTGCTACCAACTGATTTATCAAATACTCGTACTTTTGGCTTCGATGTTTGTTCGGATTCAGCATGCATCGTAGAAGTTTTCTGCCAACCTACAGAGTTACTATTTGCGTAGACCTTCGCATGAAGCATTGTGGTAAACAAAATAAGTATTAAACAACATTTATTGATTTGTGTTATTACCATTACATCCTCGGTAAGTAGTCAGCTATTTAATTCTTAAGTTAGTAAAACAGCACGATTTTAAACGTCAGTATTATACGCGAAACGTCTTTATTTGTTGATGTTTAAATCACCTTAAACTGGTTATTTTAGGAAAAATAGCTCGCTGATAAAATGAACTAAATGTAGAACTTTTATTTATACGTTGTTTCTACTGAAAAAGTTCACCGATTTTGTAGTTATCTGTAACAGTTTGTTTTCGATTAATTTACCTGCCGAAATTAACCATTTTCTTTGTACTTTATTCTTTAAGATGCGCCCATCATAGAAATCGAAATATAACTGTACATTGTGGGTTGAAATGTACGTCATTTTAATAGGTAAATAATTATGTCGTTAAAATTTAAATCGCTTATCGCAGCTTCAATATCGTTAGCATTGAGTCCAATGGTTTTTGCTAAAGACGGTCAACGTGTTGGTTCTCCAAGCGCTACAGAAAACGAGATTGAAGATCACAAGCACAGTCCGCGTATAGGCTGGAAAGAATCTTTAGAAAAAAACTATGGTTTAAGCGTGGCAGCCGATTATAACTCTTATGCCATTAATTCTGGTGATGTATATGATGGTGCAGACGAAACCGCAGCTTCTGGTGTATTCCGTTTTATGGGCTCTTGGGCGGCCACTGAAAATGGTTCATTAAATTTTAAAATTGAACATCGTCATGCGTATACAGACAGAGACCCGAAGTTTTACGGTTTATTTAACCAAGGATATGCTGGTATGCCTGGTGCTAACTTCAGTGATCAAGGCGGACGTATAACCAATCTTTATTGGCGCCAAAACTTCAACGATGGTAACACCATTGTTTGGGGTGGTTTTTTAGATGCTACAGATTATATCGATGCCTTTGCGCAAGCAAGTCCTTGGACCGACTTCACACATTTAACGCTGGCCACAGGTAATGGTACTATGGCTTTGCCTGACGATGCTGCGTTTGGTTTCGCCGCAGGACATATGCTAAACAAAAACTTCTATGTATTAGGTGGCGTTATCGATGCAACGGGTTACTCAGAAGTTGATGAGTTTACCGACAACATCGATGCCTTCTTCAGTGAGAATAAGTACCATAAATCAATTGAGTTTGGTTACACTGGAGCTGGTAAAGGTGCAATTTACATGGACAATGTACATGTATCATTATGGCACCAAGACGGTGGTACTCGCCACAATGCTGGTGACGGAATGGGGGGTTACATGACTGATGACTCTCACGGTGTAAATTTCTCAGCTAGCTTTATGATGGGGCAGTGGATGCCATTCTTCCGTGCTGGTATGTCTGAAGGTTCTGCGCCGTTGCTTAGTAAGTCTGTAACAGTAGGTGCTGGCTATTACGGTTTATTACAAGAGAAAGACACCTTAGGTTTTGCCGTACAGCTTGCTGAGGTTAACGAAGATCAAATGGGTCACGATGGGAACCAAGTTATCTCGCAAATGTATTATAAAATTCCTGTAACTGATTACTTCCAGATTATTCCTGATGTGCAATACATTAAGAATTCCGAAGGTGTTGCAGCTGAAGATGATCAAGTTGTAATCGGTTTACGCGCTCGTATAATTTTATAATTTATAGTCACTGATTATCAGTTCATCCTTAAACTATAATTAGATAAAGGTCATTATTTTACCCATAATGACCTTTTTTTATGTACAAAATATCATACACTTTTCATCATGATAAAATTTTAAATAACGTCGAGAATGTTTCATACATCTAGTTAATTCTAACTTAACGGTGTATCTTTGCGTCATAAATAATATATTTGGAACTACTATGAACCTTTCATTAACTGAAGAACAAATGATGATTCAAGATATGGCAAAGAAATTTGCGGAATCTGAGTTAGCCCCTGTTGCTGCTCATCTTGATGAAACCGGTGACCAAGAAATCTTTAAGAAAAACTTAGCGCAATTGTCTGAGTTAGGTTTTATGGGATTAAACATCAAAGCTGAGTACGGTGGCGTTGAAGCAGGGGTAGTTGCGTTTTCTTTAGCAATAACTGAAATTGCCAAGGCATGTGCATCAACTGCGGTAACCACGTCGGTAAGTAATATGGTTGCTGAAGTTATTCAAGCTGTAGGTAATGAACAACAAAAGCAGACTTATTTGCCAAGACTTTGTAGCGGTGAATACCTTGCAGGCGGGTTTTGTTTAACTGAATCTGGTGCAGGCTCTGATCCTGCAGGGATGAAAACTACGGCAGTTAAAGACGGCGATGACTATATTTTAAATGGCAGTAAAATCTATATCACCAGTGGAAACTTTGCCGGTGTATTTGTGGTTTGGGCTGTCACAGATCCTGACGCAAAGAAAGGTCGTGGCATTTCTTGTTTTATCGTTGAAGCAAATACGCCAGGTATAAATATAAGCAAAAATGAAGACAAAATGGGACAAAAAGCTTCACCAACAAATGAAGTACATTTTGAAAATTGTCGTGTACCAGCAAGTGCTCTAATGGGCCAAGAAAATAAAGGCTTCGGTGTTGCCGTTGGTGAGTTAGCTGGCGGTCGTATTGGTATTGGCTCGCTTGCTTTAGGTATTGGTTTAGCTGCATTAGATTACGCCAAAGAATTTACCAAAGAGCGAAAGCAATTTGACCAACCAATCAGCAACTTCCAAGGCCTACAATGGATGATGGCTGAACGTTATACCGAAATGGAAGCGGCGCGATTGTTAATTATGCAAGCGGCATACTTAAAAGAGCAGGGCTTACCGTTTGGACCTGCGGCGTCTATGGCTAAATTGTTTGCTGCAGAGAAAGCAAATACCGCGTGCTATGACGCTCTGCAAATGCTTGGTGGTGCTGGCTATATTAAAGAATATCCACTTGAACGTATGGCACGTGATGTGCGTATCACGTCCATATATGAAGGCACTAGTGAAATTCAAAAAGTCATTATTGCTCGAGATTTGTTATCTTAATTGAGTTAATGCCATTTGTAGCATCAATTAGAGTGATTAAAAGGCCAATAACACCTAGTGTTATTAGCCTTTTTTGTTATGATCGAGTCTATAAAAGAAACTATTTTGCCAGTTGCGACAATAAATTTGATTAAATATCTGGCATTGTAATGTTATTCACCAATCCATTATTCGAATCCAAGGCATGCCATGACATCGCAAAGCAGTTCTAGCGTTCATTCTCTAATGAGCAATTTTTTTGCTAAATGTAATTCTTATTACTCTGGCGTAGCCATCAGTGTATTAATTGCTATTGCATCAGGTGCATTAGCTGCTCGCTATGACGCACCAGTTATGCTGTTTGCACTGTTACTTGGTTTAGCATTACACTTTTTATATGAATCGCCTAAGCACCAAGCCGGTATTAATTTTTCATCACGAGCGGTATTGCGGTTTGCTGTAGCATTGCTCGGAGTACGTATTGCCTTTTCGGATATCGTTTCGCTTGGTATAACACCACCAATGATAGTCATGGTCTCGATGGCATTAATGATGCTATTTGGTATCGTGCTATCTAAGGCGCTTGGCTTATCAAGAGTCTTCGGTGTATTGTCATCTGGCTCTGTTGCGGTATGTGGTGTTTCAGCGGCCGCTGCGATTTCAACGGTTTTACCGAGAAAAGAATATGAAGAAAAGTTCTTTGCATTAACCGTTATTGGTGTAACAACGCTAAGTACTATCGCCATGGTTGTTTATCCGTTAATTGTTGCTTATTTAGGCTTACCAGACGATTTGGCCGGGGTATTTATCGGTGGTTCAATTCATGATGTCGCACAAGTGGTGGGCGCAGGCTACTCAATTTCTCCTGAAGCCGGTGATATAGCGACTTACATCAAGCTACTGCGTGTTGCACTGTTATTGCCGATAGTGATGATTATCTTTTTCTCGTTTAAAGAACGTGGCTCTAAAATGGAAGGTGGGGTGACAACGTTTATTCCATTGTTTCTTATTGGATTTTTTATTTTAGCAGTGCTCAATAATATCGGCTTAATTCCTGCTGAAGTTGCTAACATGATCAAAACATTATCGAGTTGGTGTTTAGTAGTCTCAATTGCGGCAATTGGCGTTAAAACCTCATTAAAACAAATTGTTTCCGTAGGTTGGAAACCAGTCGTGTTGATAACGGCTGAAACTCTAGTGTTTGCGGTGCTGATTTTAGCGGGCATTTATCTATTCGCATAGCTTCGAATAAAGCGAAAGTGGCCTTTTGATAAGCCACTGTGGCCTATTGATATAGGCAATTATTGACCGGCAAATAAAGCCTGAATAGCTATCTCTATTCAGGTTTTTTTTTCATTTTTCGCCTAGACTTAGTTGTATAGATTTAGGTTTTTGAGTCTATTCCCACAACAAAAATAAGGTTTCAATAAAGGTTGAGAAACCTGTTACGCCCAAAATGACAAGTTTAAATGTCAGTTATATGACCTTTTATTTTACTTTTTATGTCATTAAACTCTTTAAATACAAGTGTTTAGAAATTTTTACTGATTGTTTTATACCGTTTATATCACCCTTCGAAAGTATTCGATATCGATATCGATGGCTGCTAATTTTAGTTACATGACGTTTGCTTAGTGCAAACCAAACAAAACTCAAGATAATAAAATCCTTATTAATTGGAGACAACAATGGAATCAACCGTTATTCGACCAATGGCAAAACCAGAAATGGTAGCCGACGATCCTGCTGAACAAGCGATGCTTGATCGCATTAAAGCAGGCGAATTGATTGAAAATATAGACGAGCTTACCCCTCGATACCGCAAAGTTTTGGAAAACACATTAGAAATCGCTGCAGCCGGTGAGGTGACCGTATTGACATGGGCACAAACGGGTTATGTAACAGCACCTGATCTTGGTGCCAAAATGGCAATATCTGGTTCAATTCAAGATGAAGTGGGTCACGCACATCAGCAAGGTATGTTGTGGGAGCGTTTCGGTGTTGATATGCATAAAGAAGCATTTGAACGTCCACCGGAAAGGTTTTGGTCCATGCCAGTCCTTGAGTTTGAATTAAAGAACTACATTTATTTTGTCGTTGCTCAAGCCTTTTTAGACCGTGCAGGACGTTATACAACATGGGATATCGAGCTACATTGTTCATTCGCCCCTTACCGTCGTGCATTAAGAAAGGTTAACTTTGAAGAAGCATTCCATATGCGCCATGGCTCTTACTGGATGGAGTTTTATTGGAACTACAACGATGAAACGCGTGCGATGGTTCAAGAAGCCGTTGACTGGGTATTCCCACATGGTGTGTTCTGGTATGGCCGTCCTGATGCGATGAAAGGAAAAATGGACCAACTTATTTACGGCGTACGTAAATGGTCAAACGATGAAATGCGTGATAAGTGGTTGCAATCAGCTTGTAACCTAGCAAAACGAATTGGCTGTGAAGTGCCTGCGCATTTTGACGAAGACGAAGGCAAGTACGTTTTAGACTTACCATACCCAATGACATGGGATCGTGAATCAGGTGATTGGATCTGGGAAAAATGTGAGTGGACTGATGTCGTAAACAACATGAAAAAAGGTGGTCGCATGCGCCCGGCAATTTATGAGCGTTTACAACGTGAAGAATGGGGTGCGTCATTTTGGTAAACGAACAATTACAACTTATTAATGCTGCTTTGAAGGAAGTTATCGACCCACACATGGGTGTCAACATTCTTGATATGGGAATGGTTAGACGAGTAGAGGCTACCGTTGATAAAGGCATTTATGTTGGATTGGTTTTACCTTGTATTGGTTGTCCAGCATTAGAGCTGATGATGGCTGATATTCGCAAGCGTGTAGGTGACTTAGACGGTGTAGATAAAGTCAAAGTAAAAGTCGAGTGGGGTCATCAATGGGACCGAACTCACATCACCGAAGAAGCACGAGAACGCGCAGCCCGTCACGGATATGTGATTTAAAGTTATTAGTTATCGTAAATCGATAACTCACAAAGAGAAGAGTTAATTATGAGCAAGCTTGATCATAAAGCCGATGCGAGCGTATACGAAGTATTCGGTCGTGAAAAAATTGATAAAGAATTAAGCCACTTAGGTTGTATATATGCGCTAAATGAAGATTTGGCCAGAGCGCAAGCCTACATGACATATTCAGAAAAACCATGGGTTGAATTATGTTGTGTTCGTCAAGATCACATTCTTGGCATCATTGGCAAAGAAGATACGCCAATCGGTTTTGCATAATGACAACAGATAATAATCCAAAACAAAAACACGATTCGAAAGTCTTTAAAGATGAGTACGATCAAACTGTCGAGTGTCCTTGGTGCAAATCGGAAGATACTCAGGTTGCGAGTCCTTTTGGTGGAACGGTTTCAGAAATCTTATTCAAATGTAATGGCTGTAAACAAACATTTGGTTGGATGAAATGGCAACATAAGATGCCTGAATAGCGTTATAAATTATCAATTATTAAACACATTTATAGATCTGCTTTTCGCGTTGTTATTGCAACAAAAAACAAAAGCAGTAAAAGCAGATAACATAGGTAAAGAAAATGACTATAGAAAAGAATTTAATGGCTGAATTACTTTGTATCGCTGATACAGAGTGGGTATTAGGACATTGGTATACACGCAGCTTAATGAATAGCCGTAATCTTCAAGATGCCACGGCCCTAGGTGCTATGTCGCAAGATACATGGGGCCATACCCGTGCATTATTCCGTTATTTAGAAGAAGAAAATAACTTACCAGATTTCCAAATTGAATTCGGCCGTAAAGCGGTTGAAGTTCATAATATGGACATGCTTGATAATCCGCCGCAAAGTTACGGAGATTATATCGTTACCACATACTTGGCAGAGCTTGCAGTTTGGCGCTTAATGGCAACATTTAAAGACGGAACACACAGTGACATCGCGCCTATGATGACAGCGTTTGGTAAAGAGTGTTATTTCCACCGCTTAAACTCTGATGGATGGTTCACTTTATTCACAGAAGCTGAAAAGCAAGAAGCAATCGCCTGTATTGCGCATCGTTTAGGCGCCGCTATCGCTTGGTTCGGTACTGAGAAAGCATCATCTGAATGTGAGCTGTTAGCTTCGGGTGTTCGCAGTCAGTCGGTATGGGATGCACGTCAAATGTTTATCAAAGAAGCTTCAGCTAAACTTGCTAAAGTACTTGATATTACCGAACAAAAAATTGAAGCGCTGGTAGATTCGATTAACCCAGCAGAACGTAATAACAAACGCCGTCGCCCTGAAGGTAGTGAAATGCCTGCCGCACTATGGGAATACGTAGTTCCAACCAATGAAGGCGCTATTTTGGCTCGCCGTCCATTGTCTATTTCTGTACAAGATGAAATTGATTTATGGGATAAGCCAGAAACCATTGCGTTTGATTACGATTAATCTCAATCTGATCTAAATTTTCTAAACCCTAGTTTGTGCTAGGGTTTTTTGTTTGGGTTATTTAATTTAATTTAAGTTTGAGGTTTAGGATTAGCAAGTTTGAAAGCAATCGCAATGCTCGTTTTGATAAAGCAAAGTCGAGGCAAGGCGTTATTATCAATTATACTAAAAAAACTGATCAAGATAAAAACAAATTTACGCAACTTCACAGCAGCAGATCAGTAATAAACAAATGAGGCAACAATGGATTTTTCATTAGATGAAATGCAAACTATCGCCGTTGATGGTTTTAAGAAATTCTTACAAGCAGAAATTAAACCAATCGCTGACGAATATCGTGATAAATATATTCCAACTGAATTAGCCAAAGACATCCAAAAGAAACTTGCACCATTTGGTGTGGTTAATGGTTTTTTGCCTGAAGAGCTTGGCGGTTTCGATATGGATGCGGTGACTCAAGGCCTACTCATGCATGAGCTTGCAAGGGTTTCGCCAGATATTGCCATCACCACCTTAATTTATTTTGCCTCTGGTAAGATGGTTGCCGGTACTCCTGAGCCACTGCGTAGTATATATCTCGATAAATTCTTAGAGTGTGATCTAATCGCATCTGTCGCTATATCTGAACCAGGCACTGGCTCTGATATTTCTTCAGCGACTTGTCGTGCAAAGCCAGATGGTGCTGATCATTTTGTGATTAACGGCGAAAAAATGTGGATATCATCAGGTGACTATTCAGATTTTATGTACGTATTAGCAAACGTAACTGAAGGCGATGAAACTGGTCTTGCTGTATTTTTAGTTGATCGTGAAGAGCATGGTTATGAAACCACCAATATCGACAAGACAGCATTAAATAGCCAATCTACCGCACAAGTATTCTTTGATAACTGCCGTGTACCTCGAGAAAACATGGTGGCAGCACCAGGGCAAGGATTGAAAATGCTGTTAACATTACTACAATCTTCTCGTCCTATCGTAGGTTTAATGGCGATGGGCATTGCCCAAGCGGCGTTTGATGAAGCACTACAATATTCTCTTGATAGAGTGCAATTTGGTAAGCCAATTGCAGCCAAGCAAATCGTGCAAGAAAAGCTAGCGACTATGTATACCCAAATCGAAGCGGGTAAGTTAATGGCATTTAAAGCACTGCATTCAATTGATATGAAGAAACGCTCAGACATCGACGCGGCAATGGCAAAATGGTACTGCACCGATTTAGCCTGCGAAATCGTTGATGAAGCGACTAAAATTCACGGTGGTAATGGTGTTACCCGTGAATTCCCTGTTGAATATATGGCGCGAGCGGCGAAAGTTTTTCGTGTTACCGAAGGGACTAACGAAATCCAAAAACTAATGATTGGCCGTGCCATCACTGGTTTAAGTGCGTTTTAAGTTAAATTATTAGGAAATAACATTATGAACTTTGATTTAACCATGGAACAGCAAATGATCGCCGACATGGCTGCTGATCTTGCAAAAAAATACGACCCAGAATACTGGCGTGAAATGGATGAAAATAAACAATATCCAAAAGAGTTTATGGAAGAAATTGGCTCGCTAGGATTCTTTGGTTTACCACTTGAAGAAAAGTGGGGTGGTGCTGACGCTGGTTTAACTGATGTAGCACTTGCCATGGAGGCTTTGTGCCGCGGTGGCGGTGGCGGTGGTCCAGCGCTTGGTTACTTGTTTGGCTTATTGGGTAATTTATCTGTGGCTCATCATGCTAATGATGAACAAAAATCTAAATATTTACCGGCATTTGCAGCTGGTGAAAAAACCTGTGCTTTTGCTTTATCAGAGCCTAACGCTGGTACGAACTCATTAAACATTGAGACTTTTGCAAAAAAAGAAGGTGATGATTATATAATAAATGGCGGCAAGTGGTTTATTACTAACATAGATAATACTGATGCAGTATTGGTTGTTGCTCGTACTTCGAAAAAAGAAGACGTAAAAAATAAAGCGGCGGGTATTTCACTATTTCTAGTAGATTTACCCTGTGAAGGGATCAGTTATACGCCAATAGATAAGCACGGATATCATTACTATAAATCCTTCCAAGTCTTTTTTGATAATGTAAGAGTATCTAAAGACTGCTTGTTAGGTGAAGAAGGAAAGGGCTTCTATCAATTACTAGGCACCTTAAATCCAGAGCGTATTTTAATTGCCTCTGGCGCCTGCGGTACCGCTAAACTTGCACTTGAACACGCGATTGAATACGCAAAAGAGCGTAACGTATTTGGTCAACCTATTGGCGCCCATCAAGCTGTTCAGCATCCTCTTGCTGCGGCGTACGCTAAAGTAGAAGCTGCTTGGGGACAAGTACTGAAAGCCGCTACCTTATACGACGATGGCAAATCTGATAAAGACGTTGGCGACGTAGCGAATATGGCAAAATGGCTTGCTGCAGAAGCTGCTTTAGAAGCAACGCATCATGCGATGCAAACCTTGGGCGGCTGTGGATTTGCTCGCGAATATCATGTTGAACGTTGGTTTAGAGAGTGTCAGTTGTTCCGTTTGGCCCCGGTAACACAACAAATGACGTTGAACTATTTAGGTGAACACGTTCTTGGTTTGCCGCGTTCATATTAATAGTCCCATAAAAGCGTTTCTAAAACAAAAAACGAAACGTTAGTTAGGGTTTATAATCTCTTCGTTTTAAGGAGCGCAAAATAGTCTATTTGATTTTTTGTTACTGTTTTGTGATTAAGACGTTAAAAATCAAGGAAATTTTTGATACTATCGACTATAAATAAATTGTATTATCAAAAATAACTAAAAATCATCAGGGAGATTTAAAGTTTATGTCCATCATCCAATCAAAAATGAGTAAATTATTTTTTGGCGTTTTAGCAACAGTTTCACTATCTGCTTTTGCTGCAGAAGGAGAAAGTGAAGCAGATAAAGCGGCAAAAGAGTTAGCTAACCCTAATACTGCCTTTGCATCATTGAATTTCAAATTTCAACATCGTACTTACGAAGGAGATATTCCGGGCGCTGACGATCAAGACAGTCAAATGATATTGTTTCAGCCATCTTTGCCGTTTCCACGAGACGATGGTACGAAAATAATTTGGCGTCCAGCAGTTCCTATACATGTGTCCACCCCTTGGGCTGAAGAATCAGGTCTTGGCGATATTTCTATGGATGTTGCCTATGCGTTTGCGCCACCAAAAGACAATCCTGGCGAGTTAATGGCACTTGGTGTTTTTACATCATTACCTACTGGTGATGAAAAAGTTGGTGGCGGTGAATCTACTACATTAGGACCTGAGTTTTTATGGGGTCAGATCTCTGCAGATGGTATTATCGGTGCGTTTCCTAATCACCAGTGGGATGTTGGCGGCGACATAGATATCAGCATTACATCATCACAATTTTTCTGGGTGAAATTACCTGGTGGAGGTTGGAATTACGGAACATCACCAATAATTTCTTATGACCATGTAGCTGAACAATGGACAGTACCGGTAAACTTTTCATTTGGTAAAACAGTAATGTTTGGTGCTCGTCCATGGAAACTAGGTATGGAAATAAACTACTACGTGGAAAAAGATGATGATTTTGGTCCAGAATGGATGATCAGCTTTAACATTTCACCTGTTGTTGAAAACGTTATGGCTAACTGGTTTAGATAAATCAATACTTTATTTATACCTTAAACATGAAAACCGCTATATTCTAGCGGTTTTTTTATGTGGTCTGTTGAAGCATTATTAATGACATTTAATTAATATTAAGACTAAAATTTTAGGTTATTTATACGCTCAATATAAGATTTCCGATAATCGGCTGGGGAATGACCGGTCCAGCGGTTGTATGCTTTATTAAAAGAGCTGGCGCTGGTGTAACCGAGTTTAAAGGCTATTTCTTTAATTTGTACACCTTGCTGTTGTAGTAGGTGCCTTGCTAAAGTCGGCAGGACACTGCTCTTTACTTTATTGATATCACTATTATGCTCAACAAGTTTTTCTTTAATAAATTCTATACTTAAGCCGAGGTCTTTAACAATATCTGCATGGTCTATATTATTGCTAATTATGGTATCGATAAACCACGAGCGGACTTTGTAAACCATGTTATCTGGAGCAACATCAATAAGGCGTCTTGCCGCTAACTGGTAATAGGCAAGGTTACATTGGCTATCGCCGGCCGGTAATAGAGTCGATAGACGACTTTTATTAATGATCAGTTGGCCAATATTTTCTTCAGTAGTTTCCACCGGACAGCCAGCTAATTCGGAAATAGCATCTCTCGATTTTTGACTGATACCGCTTGGTAAAACAATTTTATCAGGGCTAAAGCTTGCGCTAGATACCGTTCTTAAATTAGATAAACTCGCTGCAATACCGCCTTGTATTGTTTGGTAATGAATATTCTCTTCAACAACATCAGCATCAGGATGGAAGGTTAACGTCGCAACCGTATCGCCTTCTAAAAATGTAGTGGTATTAAAGGTAAATAGGATACGGCCAAATTCAGCCCATTGCTCAAAGAAGCAGCGTAATGTAGTCGCAGAACCTACACAAAGACCAAACACACCGAATAAAGCTGGGTTTATTGGTTTGGCAAAATTAAGTTGCATTGCTACGTTGAGGTTAGTCTTTCCCCATCTATGAACGATGTTTTTAATATATTTGCGTCCACTTACGCTAATATCATCGGCGTTAATGTATTGTTCTAATAACTCAGCAAGCTCCTGATCGGTATCATTAATTTGTTCGTTATAAATTTTTTTAAACGCTTCTAGAATAAAAAGATAACGTTTTGTTTGAATTGATGCTTCAAGTTTCATAGATTAGACTTTAGAATTAAATATTCGTTATGCTAATAAATATTAGCAGATTCAGTATATTATGCTGATTACTAGTTATAAGGCAAGGGAGAAGACAAGTTGCAAATACTTGATTATCAACATTCAGTGATTCGTTCACTACTGCATATGCTTATTCAAACACTGGAAGAAGCAGGTGAAAGTGTCGATTCATTGCGCCAATATATTGAATTAGTTGATGCTCAAGACTTACTTGCACAATGTGGTCGAGTTAAAGGTAGCTCGTTTTTGCCTATTTTATCAATGATTATTGATAATCCTCGAAAACCATTTTTAGCATTAAATATGGTCAATAATTATCGACCGGTAACGCTTAATGCGCTTGGTCCTTTATGTTATTCCTGTAAAACTGTTGAAGAAAATGTCGAATTGCTGATAAAACACTGCACAATGGTTTCAACGGGGTCAGTAGTAAGGACAATAAAAACGGAAGATAATTGGTTTGTATATGCTGAATCTACCCATGGAAAGTTATCTGAAACAAATATGCAGTTTGCGTGGGTTTGTTTAATGTATGCACATTTTAAATTCAGTATTAGTCCTGATTTTGTATTCCATAAAGTATGTTTCTCTACTGCTAAACCTCAGCAAAAGTACGTCGACCAAATCCAGAAAGTATTTAATACAGAGATAGAGTTTGATGCACCGATGACTGGATTTTATTTAACCAAGGGCCAGTTAGAAATAGAGCAAATTGGCTATGATCCTCAAATTTACGATGTTAATCAAAAGCTTGTAGAAGAATATACGAAGCGCTTTGAACATTTTGAATTACCGACCCGAATCTATAGTAATATTATTGATCTAATGAAAAAGGGCGTATTTTCAAAAGAAGCGATAGCTCGCGAGTTGGGAATGAGTACCCGAAGCTTAAGTCAAAAGATTAAGCAATTTGGCTTAAATTATCGTGATATTTCTGAAAATGCCCGTATGACTTTAGCGAAAGAATACTTATCCAATTTGGATTTAAAACTCGTTGAAGTTGCTGAGAAATTATGTTTTTCAGAAAATAGTAATTTTACCCGCTCTTTCAAAGCTCATACAGGTGAAACGCCAAGGGAGTTTAGAAGTAAACTGAAAAACGAGAGTGTATAATAAGCTTTATTTTTGCTTCACTTTCTTAGGTTGTTTTGAACATTATTTCAAAGTTAATGTAGCCAATTCATTTAAATCATTATCTTCTAAAATGAAATATAAATAATTCTAATTATTTATTTGATTTATCAGTGCTTTTTCCTAAAATTAATATATAGCAGTATGACTTAATAGAGAGTTCAATTAAGAAGCTCCGAGGAAATAAAATGAAAGATAAATTTAATTTAATGAAAATGTTTGTACTTTCGAGTGCACTTGTACTTTCTCCAAACGTTTTTGCAGAAGAAATGGCCAAAGAGGGAACTGAGAAATCGAAGTCAAAAGTTAAATATGACTCAGATGAAGGCTTTGGTGGGCCAGCAGAAACTGGTCATCAGTTAGAAGACGATGATAAAGACAAATATCCAATTTTTAGAATTAAAGGATTAGATGACAGTGTTAAAGGCGTTAAAGATTGGAAACACGATATCTATGAAGACACTGGTCTGCAATTTGGCTTAGATTATAGTGTGTTATATCAAAGTTTGAGTGACACAACACCCGGCGCTGCTTACGATTCAGCTGCTTCTGGTATCGCTCGTTTTTATGGTAAGTGGGAACTTGTCAATAAAGGCACAGCGAACAAAGGATCATTAGTCTTTAAAGTGGATCATCGTCACGAGTTAGGCGATACCACTCCATCTGAACTTGGTGGCAATGCTGGTTACCTAAGTCAAACCGGTATGCTGTTTAGTGATAAAGGCGGGGTGTTAGTCGACTTAAACTGGCAACAATATTTTAATGATGGTAATACGGCAATAGTTGTTGGTAAATTCGATCCAAATGACTATTTTGATGTTTTAGGTTATGCGATTCCTTGGACCGCTTTTTCAAACTTAGATACTTTATTAAATATGTCTATCGCGCTTCCTGATAACAGTTACGGTGTTGCCATTGGCCATTGGTTTAGTGATACGATTTATGTCCAAGCCGCGGTTAATGATGCTAACGGTAGCGTTGATACCGATGACCCATTTGAAGAAGGCTTCGACGAGTTATATAAAACTGTAGAGTTTGGCTACTCACCATCTCGCGGCGAACGCTATTTTAAAAATATCCACGTAACGCTTTGGCAAATGGATGATAGAACCGCATACGGTGAATATGACGAAAGTGATGATGGTGCCGAGGGTATTGTCATTGGTGCTAACTATACTTGGGACTTGGAGCACATGGTTTTTGCTAAAGTTGGTGTTTCCGATGTGGATGAGATAAAACACGATATTGTTCAGCTTTACCAAGAGTTCGTTACTGTAGGTTATATGAAGTATTTCCAACAACGCTCTGATTTGTTTGGTATTTCAATGTCACACGGTAATATTGTTGATGAAATTATTGATTTCGGTTTCGCACAAAATGAAAGTCAATCTACGATCGAGAGTTTCTATCGAATGCAATTAGCACAAAATTTTGCCGTAACAGCAAACATACAATATTTAATAGACCCAGCAAACAACACTGAAGATGATGTCTTAGTTACGGGGATCCGATTCAGAATGACGCTGTAGTTACTGTCTTCTTGCGTAGTTAAAAATAAAAGAGCTAAACGTAATGTTTAGCTCTTTTTTTTGAAATTATAATTAACCTTTCGTCAAATATTCGTAAGATTTAGTCAATAATTTTTTTTGTGGTACCAAATAAAGTAAATATTAAAGCACCACTGAGGCTAAATGTAGCGGCGAGAATAAATGCTGAATTGTAGCTGTTAGTTACATCGACAAGCCAACCTGTTAACGCCACCGAGAGAATACCTGGTAGCGTTCCAGCGGTATTAACTATTCCAAATAAGACTTCCGAATGCTTTGGCGCGATATCCATAGGATTTACGGTGTAACCAGAATAGCAAAAAGATAGTAGCCCTAATGCTCCACACGTGCATACTATCGCCATCACTGGCTCTGTAATATACAAGGCTAAAAGTAAGCATAGCGCTGAACCTATTAAACCGATACTTTGCACTAGCTTTCGCACAAAACATACTGACTTACCACGAGCGATAAGTTTATCTGTGGTATATCCAGCAACACTGATCATGACAATCATGGTTAGCCAAGGCGCCGCCGAAGAAAAGCCTGCTTGGGTGATACTAAAACCATGGACGTCTGAAAAATAACTCGGTAACCAAGCGATAAATAAATATAAAGTCCATTGAGTGGTAAAAGCCGCATAAAATAATGCCCAAACTGGAGGCTTGGTAAAAAACTGTTTCCATGGAATGACTTGATGTTGCTTGATCTCGTCCTTTTCTGCATAAATGAGCGCAATCTCCTGCTCACTAATATGAGGGTTTTCACTAGGTTTAGAATAAGAAAATTTTAGCCAGAATATGATCCAGATAAACCCAAGGCCACCAAATAGGTAAAATACTATTTCCCAACCATAGTGATGGATAACCCAGCCAGAGCCAATTAGTCCGATAATGGTGCCAAGCGGTGCTCCAGTAGAAAAAGTACTAATGGTTCGTGCTTGCTCTGATCTTGGAACCCAATGTTTAAACATTGAATAGGCAGCAGGGACGCTTGCTCCTTCACCAAGACCTAGTAAAATACGGCCAATAATTAACAAAGGAAAAGACGCCACTGCTAACATTGGTGTTAACATGGTAAATAAAGACCAAAAGATCACTGCGCTGCCGAGTACAACTTTACCGCCAAACTTGCTAGCCAAAATTCCGCCTAAGATTTGCATTATCATATAGCCGATAAAAAACGAAGCTAAAACAAGACCTTTGGTTGTATCATCCCAACCAAATTGCTGTTGCATTGGTAAAATAGCAACGGAAATATTTACCCTATCGATAAAACAAATAATCAGTGCGAATGTACACAAAATAGTAATATTATGGCGTTGTTGCCAATTTGATAAAAAAGCTGAATTTAACATATTCATTTATTCGTTATAGGCAAAGCAGAGGAGAGTGCTCAAGTTTAGTCGTCACGCAAAAGCACTTTCATTCTAGCGGTAATTAATGCATTACCAGCATCGTCGAGCATTTTTCCAGACAAAGAAACAAGATAGCCACTTAATGACTTTTTAAATTCAATGCGATTTGTGCGCCAGACAATGGTTAATACTTGATCTGGTAATACAGCGCGATGAAACCGATAACTGCAATCGAGGCCCATAAAAGTGCCGGTATCTTGAAATTTTTGTGTTAATACGCCACCACACAATCCTGATGTGTGTGCGCCACTTGCAATAATACCAGGGTAACCTGCTTTGATTGCCGCCTGTTCATTAAAATGAATCGGATTGGTATCACCAAGAGCCGTCGCACCATTTGCAATATCGTGAATAGTTAGGGTCATCGTTTGGCTATATATTTCACCAACATATGTTCTTTCTGTCATCAAACCCCATTCCTTTAATATTTGTTATTGAGCTCGACTCAATCATATCTCCTAACTGTGATGTTATCAAGTTGATAATGATTCAATTTACAAAGGCTCTTTTGTTACTGGATTTCATGGTGTTTTATGAGCGTAATAGCTAGATTTCTTAATGTTTGTATTTTCTTTTTAAACATTGTTATGGGTTGATAATAAGATTTTAATGAGTTAGGCTCAGTATGGTGTTTTCTAGTGTGGTTGATAAAAGAGATCTAACAACGCTAGAATAAAGAAATAAACATTGTTGAGGTAGTTGTGGCAAATTCTTTTTTTAATAGAGTGATATTGATCCCTGCAGCGGTATGGTTATCAGTATTTTTTGGTGGTTCTATGGGATCTGGCGTTGAGCTAGTTCAATACGTCACTGTCAATGGGCCTATCGGCGGCTTTATTGCTATTGCTAGTATAGTAGCGGTCGTAGCATTGGTTATATTCCTTTGCTTTGAGTTATCACGGACACATCAAGCTTACGACTACAGAAAATTTAGCAAGATTATTTTAGGTAAATTTTGGTGGCTTTATGAAATCGCCATTTTACTGTCGATGATAATTGTTATCGCTATTTCATCAACGGCAGCAGGTACCGTGCTTGGTGAGTACTTTGATACCAATAATTATATTGGCCAAATATTGCTACTCTCAACAGTTATCTTCTTTACCTATAAAGGCAGGGAGTTTATCGAAAAATCAATGGAATTTGCCTCGGCTAGTTTATTGATAATTTTGACGGTTATAGCAGGCTACGTATTTTTCAATCTTGGTGATGTTACCAGTGCCCATTTTGCTAACGATACAGCCTCAGTAGCGCCAATAGGTGTCGGCATGCAATATGCCATGGTTAATGTCGCTTTCTTTCCATTGTTATTATTTGCTGGCCGTAAAATTCAACAACGAAAAGAATCATTTGTCGCCGGTTTTTCAACCGCAGTAATTGGGGTTTTACCATTGGTAGCTCTGCATTATGCTATGGTGTCCCATTATCCTGAAATATTAAATTCCGGCGCTGAAGTACCGGTTTATTGGTTATTAGAAAAGCTTGGCTCTGAATGGTTGATCGATATTTATGTATTGATTTTATTTGTATTAATTTTGCAAACTGGCGTTGGCATGATGCAGGGGTTTGTTGAACGAATTGATAACTATTTGCAAGAGAAAAAAGGCACAACGTTAACTGCTACGCAGCATGGTTTGACGGCAGGCGCTATGGTGATATTTAGTTTAGCGTTGTCGACGATGGGCATCGTTGGTTTGATTTTGGCTGGCTATAAATTTTTATTCCTAACCTTTATTGTCGTGTTTTTTATCCCACTTTTAACCATAGGTTTATACAAGGTTATTACTAATAAAGCTGAACTTGTAGGTGCAAAATAACATGACAGCTAAAATTGAATTACACGGTATAGAGTCGTTATTTTCCTACGAAGGAAAAGAACTGTTTACCTCTCGCCCGATGCATATCAGCGCCGAAATGATCCAAGATTTTTGCCGAAGCGTGAATCAAATGGATTGGTTTCATTTTGATCAAGAGCGCGCAAAAGCTTCGCCTTTTGGCGCGATTGTCGCACCTGGTATGTTTACTATGTCATTGTTGCATTCGGTATACTTTGACCATGTTGAATTACATAATATGAAGGCATTATTTTTAGGCACTGATCGATTTAGGATCCTAAAGCCAGTAAAAGCGGGCGATTCTATCGTACTAAAATTTAGCGTCGATAAAATCGAACAGCGTAAAGAGGGGATCGCGGTGCATTATGATTTTACTTGGACAGTGGAGGGCGAAGAGCAACCTGTCACCCTTGGAAACTTCATCGTTCGTTATTGGCCGTTATAAACTCAATTCACGATCCCTACCACAGAAGGTAATAGTAAAGTTACCTTCTAATTTTATCTTCTACTTTCTTTGTTTTAAATTTTATTTACTACCTTTTAATTTTCTTTGCATTGTATTTTCGTTTTCTATTCTCTTTTCTACTGATAAGCACCGTAGCCCTTACAATTTAGCCTTGTTAGATCCATGTTAAAAAAAACTGTATTTAGTGGTATGACCAGTTTGTTTTTCTGTTATACTCGAACGATAAATAACGATTACAGAATAAATTACAGGGTTAAGGTTTTCACTATGTTGAGCTATAAAGCGCCAATTACGGATATAAAATTTCTTATTGAAGATGTGTTTGATTATTACGAACATTACCAAAAGTTTGATGAGTTTGAGGAGGCTACTCCTGATCTAGTTGATGCCATCATGAGTGAGTGCGCAAAATTTTGTGAAAATGAATTGCTGCCGCTTAACCAAAGCGGTGATAAAGAAGGCTGTAGCTTTAATGAAGGAATCGTAACCACGCCATCAGGGTTTAAAGAGGCGTATAAGCAATATGTTGATGGTGGCTGGCAGAGTTTATCTCACCCTGTCGAACATGGCGGGCAAGGGTTACCACCGTCATTGGGGATGGTAAAGTCTGAGATGATGGGCACTGCTAATTGGTCTTGGGCGATGTATCCAGGATTAAGCCATGGCGCGATGAACACTATACAAACGCACGGCACTGAAGAGCAAAAAGAACTTTATTTAACACGTTTAACTGAAGGTACTTGGACTGGTACGATGTGTTTAACTGAGCCGCAATGTGGCACAGATTTAGGTCAAGTAAAAACTAAAGCAGAAGATAACGGTGATGGTACTTATAACATTACCGGCACTAAAATATTTATATCTGCTGGTGAACATGATTTAACTGAAAATATTGTTCATATTGTTTTAGCTCGTTTACCGGGAGCTCCTGAAGGAACTCGTGGAATTTCTTTATTTATCGTATCTAAGATGAATGTTGATCAGCAAGGAAATATTGGCGAAGCCAATAATGTGACTTGTGGGTCAATAGAAGAAAAAATGGGAATTAAAGCTTCCTCGACAGCGGTATTAAATTTTGATAATGCTAAAGGTGTTTTAATTGGGCCAGAAAATAAAGGTTTGGAATGTATGTTTACCTTTATGAATACTGCTCGCGTAGGTACTGCTTTGCAAGGCGTTTGTAGCGCAGAACTTGCTTATCAAAATTCGCTTTTGTATGCCAAAGAACGCTTGTCTATGCGTTCTTTAACTGGAAAGAAACATCCCGACAAAGTTGCCGACCCAATTATTGTTCATCCTGATGTTCGTAAAATGCTGATGACACAAAAAGCAATCAGCGAAGGCGGTAGAGCTATGATCTACTACACCGCAAAATTGGTTGACGAAATCGAAATGGCGAAAACCGAGAAGGAGCGTAAACGAGCAGATTATCGTTTAGGATTTATCACCCCTATACTGAAGGCTTTTTTAACGGAATTAGGCTCTGAAAGCGCAAATCATGGTCTGCAAATATTTGGCGGCCATGGCTATATTAAAGAGTGGGGCATGGAGCAAATTGTACGAGATGCTCGGATAGCAACTTTGTATGAAGGTACAACAGGGATCCAATCATTGGACTTGTTAGCCCGTAAAATATTGCTCAATCGTGGTAAGTCCTTTAAACAGTTTGCCTTCGAAATTTTGGGTTATTGTAAAGACAAGTCGATGTTATCGACTAACCCACATAAAGCACAAATGAATCGGTTTATATGGCCTTTAAGTAAAGCAACGGCAAATTGGCAGCAATATACGTTGCGCTTAGCGCTAAAAGCGAAGAAAGATCGTGATGTTATAGGCTCTGCGTCGGTCGATTATTTGATGTATTCAGGTTATGTGACAATGGCTTATTTCTGGGCGCAAATGGCACAAACAGCCTACGAAAAACTAGCGACAGATGTTGAAAACAGAGATTTTTACAGAGCAAAAATTAAGACTGCTGAGTTTTATTTTGAACGCATTCTTCCTAGAACAAAATCGCTTGCAGAAACGATGATGGCAGATCCTAAAACATTGATGCAACTTGATGAAGATTTACTAAGTTTCGTTGATTAATAACCATAATGTTATCAGCTAAAAGAGCCTCAATGAGGCTCTTTTGTATTACAAAATATAAAAACGTCACTAATTTCAACTTTTTATCACTTAAAGACAATTCTTCCAAGGTTTAAAGTTTTAGTATGAGTTAACAATTATTTTACCGTTAACTCTTATACTAAGGTATACAATGTCTGTTAAAAATAGCAATTCTTCTAAGAAAGTTAGAATGTCGCCAACTTGTTCACATTGGGGAAATTACCGAGTTGAATCAGACGGTGAACAAATCATTTCTATTAAAAACTATGACGTTGATAAAGAACCGACAGACATCGGACAATCGCTCAATGATGCCTTAGATAAGGGCGCTCGTATTGCCCAACCTATGGTGCGTAAAAGCTATTTAGAAGACGGAATAAACAGTGATGGTAAGGGGCGAGGTAAAGAGCCCTTTGTTGCTGTGAGCTGGGATGTCGCACTCGATTTAGCGGCTAAAGCGATTAAAGTTACTAAAGATAAATACTCGAATGATGCGATTTATGGCAGCTCTTACGGCTGGGCAAGCGCTGGTCGATTTCATCATGCACAAAGTCAAATACATAAATTTTTAGGTTTGTGTGGTGGTTACGTTGACTCGCTAAATACATATTCATCTGCTGCTGCTGAAGTCATTATGAATCATGTCACTGGAATTCCATTTTTGTTATTGGTTCGAGAAGCACCTAGTCCTGAGGAAATCGCTAAAACGTCGAAAAATTTTGTATTGTTCGGCGGTGCCGCAATCAAAAATTCGCAAGTTAATGCTGGTGGCATTGGCGCTCATACTGCAATACAGCAGTTAAAACAGCTTAAAGATGCCGGGGTGAATGTTGTTAATATTAGCCCAATTCGTGACGATGTTATCAGTGAACTAGACGCTAAGTGGATGGGTATAATACCAAATACTGATGTTGCGTTAATGCTAGGTTTAGCGCACACGATAGCGATTAATGACCTTGTCGATAACGATTTTATTAATAAATATACGGTAGGTTTTGAAAAGTTCTTACCTTATCTACTCGGTGAGACTGATGGCATTGCAAAAGACGCGACATGGGCAGCAAATATTTGTGGAATTAGCGCGCAAGAAATAATTGAACTTGCCCTTGAATTAGGTCAAGCACCAAGTGTGTTAAGCATTAGTTGGTCGTTACAACGCCAAGAGTTTGGCGAACAAACCTATTGGATGTTTACTACGCTTGCAGCCATGTTAGGTCACATCGGTAAAGTCGGAGCCGGTGTGGGTTACGGTTACGGCTGTATCCATAATATGGGTTTTGGCGGACGCAAAGTACCAACTTATAAAATGGGTGCTTTTGGTATGGGAATTGGTGAGCGGGCGGCACTAGGTGATAAAAAGTTTATTCCTGTAGCACGTCATACTGATATGTTGAATAACCCTGGAGCGAAATATCAGTACAATGGCATGGACTTAACTTATCCCGATATTAAATTGATTTACTGGGCTGGTGGTAACCCTTTTCATCATCATCAAGATTTAGATGAACTCGCCAAAGCATGGTCGAAACCCGACACAATCATTGTTAATGAAGCTTTTTGGACGGCAACGGCACGACATGCTGATATTGTATTCCCCTGTACAACTATGATGGAACGCAACGACATTGGTGGCAGTAGTTATGATGCGTATATTTCGCCGATGCGACAAGCAGTTAAACCGTTTGCAGAGTCTCGCTCTGATTTTGATATTTTTGCTGGATTGGCCGAAAAATTAGGGTTTTTCGAAGAACTTACCGGTGGCAAGTCTGAAATGCAATGGGTTGAACAACTTTATAATACAACCCGTGATAACGCAGCAAAAATTGATGTTAACTTGCCTGAATTTAAGGAGTTTTGGCAAGGAGAGCAGTTTTATGTGGGCGACCAACTTGATGATATTGAGTTTACGTTAGAGCGCTTTCGTCGTGATCCCAACAAGTTTCCATTGCGCACACCGTCTGGAAAAATAGAAATATTTTCTGACACCATTGCCAGCTTTAATTATGACGATTGTGTCGGACATGCAAAGTGGTATGAGCATACCGAGTGGCTTGGTAGTGACATGGCAATTAAATACCCATTGCATTTAGTATCAAATCAACCTAAAACTCGACTGCATAGCCAGTTTGATCATGCTCGAACGAGTCGGGAGTATAAGATAAAGCACCGTGAGAGAGCTCGTATCAATTGTGTTGAAGCTAAGAAGAGAAACATAGAAGATGGCGACATTATTCGCTTGTTTAACGATCGCGGTGCTTGTTTAGCCGGGGTTGAAATATCAAATGAAATTCGAGATGGTGTTATCGAACTGCCAACAGGTGCTTGGTACGATCCGAAAACAGTTGATGGCAAGAAAATAGAAGCTCACGGCAACCCTAATGTACTTACTAAAGATAGGGGCACTTCTAGGTTAGCACAAGGCTGTAGTGCCCATAGTTGCTTAGTAGAAATCGAAAAATATCACGGTAAATTACCAGACGTGACGGTATTTGAGCAGCCTGAAGTTACAGATTTGTATTAGTAAATAGTGTTTGCTCGCGGGTAGAGCGTTGTTTCTCGCGAGCGACAGAGGTTTATTTCAAATTATGTTTTTAACTGCAATTTAGCAATTGTTTTTTAGGTAGAGCTTTAACTCTTTGTGTTTACAGATAAAAATTTATTTATTTCTTTGCACAGATCCACTGACTTTATTGTACTAAATAGGTCAACAGTTTCTGTCTCCTCTCGCTTAACTAATGTCAATTGCTCTAAAAACTGAATATGAGCGAGCAACTCACTAATAAACATTACATAGATATTGTCTTTGACCTTACGCTTATATATAGGCATCAACGTTTGACTCACAGTTCGTGGCTGAGTCAAGGCGGCAAGTAATTTATTCAGTAATTTACAATGGTTTTCGATAATTTCATCGACGCGCTTATGCAGTCCAATAAACGGTTTTGAGTGAGCGGGAAGTACTAAGGTATCGCTTGGTAGCTGTTTTAAACCATTAAGCGCGTTAAGCCAACGGCCTAACGGGTTTTGTTTTCGATGATCTTTAAACTTTGGGTTCTTCGGATACAAGGTAACCATTGACGGGATCTCAGGGATCACTTGATCGCCAGAAAATAATAAACCCAGCTCTTTACAGTATAAACTTGCGTGAGCGGGTGAATGGCCGCTACCAATAATGATTTCAAAACGGTGATCACCAAGCTCAATTACATCTTCGTGTCTAATAAATTGGCATCGTCGTGGCAAGCCATCAACCGCTTTATCAAAGCCATCGTCTCGTTCTTCTTTTACTTTATCGGTAAACTCAGGTGACATTCCAGCTCTTAATAAGTAATCAAGATAGTATTTAGGAGGACTACTGCCACTGATACTGAATAAATACGCCATCATATCGTATTCACGTTGACTGATAAGTATTGGGCAATCATGTTTCTTTTGTAACCAACTGGCAAGGCCGACATGATCTGGATGGGTATGGGTGATAACGATTTTATTGATCGGCTTATTATCAAGAATATTATGCTCAACGTCTTGCCAATACTGCTTTGAATAATTTGTACCCATGCCGGTATCGATTAAACACCAACCATCACCATCTTCAATTAAGTAGAGGTTTATATGATCGAGCTTAAAAGGCAAAGGCACACGAAACCAATATATACCATCGCCAATTAGCTGTTTCTGATACTTTTCAGGAATAGAAAAAGGGTAATTTAGCTTAGATTCATGGTCATTAATTTGGCAGGAATTACTATGCTCATCATCCTGTTTATAATCTTCAATGGCCAATGCTGTTCTCCGTATATGTCGGTCAATTAAATAATGATAATGGTTAATATTAGCACCAAAGCATTGTTGTTAAAGCTAAATATGCCTAGGTAAAACGATGATGCTTAAATTGACTTGTTATTTACATGGACTGTAGCTATTGACAATAATAGCGATGAATTAATCGGATTGCCAAAATTGTCAATTCCAATACCTAAACTGATAAGTGAACATCAAAACATCCGTGTAAAGTAAGGTTAAGACAAAATTTTAGTTATTAGGTAATAAAAATGAGCCAACAGTCAGGGCATACCCCTAAGGCCTTAAAGCATTGTTTAAATACAAGTGATGTACGAAAGGCCGCTCACAAGGCGTTGCCATTAGCAATACGAGAATATATTGATGGCGGCGGCGATGACGAAAAAACGCTGGCTGAAAATACTCGTACGTTTGATGATGTCTGCTTAATGCCTAATTTTGGTACTGGAATAGAGTCTGCTGATTTAACCACGACGATTCTTGGGCAAAAATCGGCATCGCCCATTTTATTGTCGCCATGGGGCGCACACAAAGTTATGCACTCTGACGGCGAAAAAGGAACAGCAAAAGCGGCGGCTAATACCGGGTGTATCTACAGCATGTCTAATTTTGCCACAACGTCTATGGAAGACGTTGCTCAAGTTTCCGATTCAGCAAAATTTTTTCAATTACAACCAGCGCGTGACAAAGGCATTATGAAACACATGCTTGAACGTGCTAAAACCTCTGGCTATAAGGCGTTAATCGTAACGATTGACAATCCTATACATGGTAATCGAGAGCGTGATGTACGAACCGGTTTTGGTATTCCTCCGACGTTCCCTTTACGTAGCATCCTTTCATTAATGGCTCACCCTAAATGGGTGAAGGGTTATATGAAAAGCAAACCGGACTTTGCCAATTTTCAGCATTACTTTGACCAAGGTAAAGATCAACAGTGGCTATTTCACAACTTGGTTTGCCCGGTTACGTGGGAAACGCTTACTTGGATTAGAGAGAACTGGCAAGGCCCTATGGCTATTAAAGGAATATTGTCTGCTGATAATGCCAAACAAGCTGTTGCGATAGGCGCCGAAGGCGTCATTGTTTCTAATCAAGGTGGGCGAAATTTTGATGCAATACCATCTACTTTTTCGGTTCTCCCTGATGTTGTTGA
Organism: Thalassotalea crassostreae; assembly: GCF_001831495.1. Classification (NCBI taxonomy): domain Bacteria; kingdom Pseudomonadati; phylum Pseudomonadota; class Gammaproteobacteria; order Alteromonadales; family Colwelliaceae; genus Thalassotalea; species Thalassotalea crassostreae. Next base: position 2,245,036 of record NZ_CP017689.1, on the reverse strand, counting down.
TGCGATTTCAGGACAAGCTGAAATAATTCTTGATGGGGGACTACGTCGAGGAACCGATGTAGTAAAAGCTCTTGCTATGGGAGCAACAGCTGTATCAACAGCTCGACCTTTTGTTTATGGTTTATCTGCTGCCGGCAGTGCTGGTATTGAATTTGTAATCAATATGTTTAAGGCTGAAATAGAGCGTGCAATGATTGTTTGTGGCGCAACTAATATCAATGACATCAATGCAAGTATGTTGCGTCATAAATAGTACTCAAATTTCTAACATGCTGCTGTATATGAGAATAACCGCATTTCCTTTAATAGGGCTGCGGTTTTTATTTATCCAACTTTTGTATAAACATTTATAAAAATCAATAAAGAAACATTTGTGCTTAATAAGAGCAGTTTTATCTAAGGTAAAAAGCAGACGGCAAGGTCTTTGCCGTTTCTGACAATTTTTTTACAAGAGTGCGTGCTACTTTTAAATCATCCACTAAATCCAATAATTACAATTAAAATAAATTTAGCCCATAACAACGCCTGTGTTGTTAATGCAAGAGAGAGAATATTATGTCAAATAACCTAACACCCGAGCTAACACCCGAACAACGCATGCAAAAGCTTGGCTATGAAATTACTGGTGAGTTGCAGCTTCCTCCAGGGTTTGAAGTACTACTTTCGATGGTCAAAGTAATTGACAAGCGCGTTATCGTCTCTGGTCACGGGGCATTAAACCCCGATGGCACTATTGCTACGCATTTAATGGGACAGGTTGGTGATACTCTTACTTTGGAACAAGCTCAAGAAGCGGCTAAATTAACGGCTCTAGCAATGGTTGGTACGCTAAAACGCGAATTAGGAGAATTATCTAAAATTAAGTCTTGGGTAAAAGTGTTAGGCATGGTTAACACAGCTCCAGGTTTTACTGGTCAAACACCGGTAATTGATGGCTTTTCAAGAACTATTATTGAAATATTTGGTAAAGAAAGTGGCATGGCTTGTCGCAGTGCTGTTGGTATGGCAATGCTACCAATGAACTTAAGTGTTGAAGTTGAAGCTGAATTAGAACTTCACTAATTACTAGGTTGCATTAACATGTCAAATTCTGAAATTAAATTGCACGATAAATATGAGCGTAATAACGACAACGCTTATATGACGGGCTCACAAGCGCTTGTTCGAGCGCTATTGGAGCAACGATGGTTAGATGAAAAAAACGGCTTAAATACCGCTGGTTTTATTTCTGGTTATCGTGGCTCTCCAATGACCGCGATGGATGTACAACTATGGCGCGAAGAAAAACGTTTAACTGATAATCACATTAAATTTGTCCCTGGTATCAACGAAAATTTAGCGATGACTTCAGTTTGGGGTACCCAACAAATCGATTATTTTGGTGATAGTAAATACGATGGCGTATTTTCTATGTGGTACGGAAAAGGCCCTGGTCTTGATCAAACAATGGACGGTCTTCGTCAAGGTAACTGGCATGGTAGCGCCAAAAATGGCGGCGCCTTAATTTTAGCTGGTGACGATCCTAATATGTCATCAACCATCAATAACTATCATTCGGAAGTGTTGTTCGAAGATTTGTTAATGCCAGTGTTATTTCCAGCAGATATCCAAGAAGTATTAGATTTATCATTGATGGGAATTGCATTATCACGTTTTAGTGGCGCTTGGGTTGGCTACAAACTACTGCCTGAAACCATTGAAACATCGGCACGAGTTAATATTGCCGAAAACCGTTTTGAAATACAATATCCGGAATTTAATTTTCCTGAAGGTGGCTTAAACTCTCGTAAAATAGACTCTCCTTATGTGCAAGAACAACGTATCAAAGAGCATAAGTTAAATGCAGCAATAGCGTTTGCTCGCGCAAACAACCTGAATAAAATTACCTTTAATAGTACTAAAGCCAAGATTGGTATTGTCGCTATGGGTAAGATTTGGCGCGACACCATGCAGGCGCTTAAGGATTTAGGTTTAGGCGAAAACGATTTAGAAAGCTTAGGCATTAGAATATTAAAAGTATCGATGCCTTATCCAGTAGATTTACAGACTTATCGAGAATTCGCTCAAGGTCTTGAACATGTTATTGTTATTGAAGATAAACGTGAAATACTCGAGAAAGCGGTAATTCAAGCCTGTTATGATTTACCTGAATCGCAGCGGCCGAAAGTGCTAGGTCGTCATGATGAAAATGGCAATATCTTATTAAGAAACTCAGGTGCGCTTACCACTGATGATATTACTAAAGCGCTAGCAAAGCGTTTACTTGATATTACACCGAATGATAATGTCGCGACGAATTTAGAAATATTACAAAACTCTGGTTGTAAGCTTGGTAATTTGCCATCGTTAGATATGGCTCGTTTGCCTTACTTTTGTTCCGGTTGTCCGCACAATACCTCAACAGTGACACCAGATGGTAGTCGCAGTTTTGGTGGGGTAGGTTGTCATTATATGGCCAATTGGATGGATAGGGATGTTGATCTCTATACTCATATGGGCGGTGAAGGTGGCACATGGATTGGCTTATCTAATTTTGTAAACACCAAGCATATGTTCCAAAACTTAGGTGATGGAACGTACTACCATTCCGGCTCTGTTGCGGTTCGTGCTGCAATTGCTGCCAAGGTTAATATTACTTATAAAATCTTATACAACGATGCGGTTGCAATGACTGGTGGTCAACCGGTTGATGGACCTATATCCGTTAATAGTATTGCCGACCAAATGCGAGCAGAAGGCGTTGAACGTATTGCTGTAGTTACAGACGAACCTGAAAAATACAAAACCTATAGAGCATTCCCGAAGGGGACAACGATTAATCATCGTGACGATTTAGATTTGATTCAGCGTGAACTTAGAGAGATACCAGGAGTGACCATATTAATTTATGATCAAACCTGTGCCTCTGAAAAGCGTCGTCGCCGTAAGCGTGGTAAATTCCCTGATCCTGCTAAACGCATGTTCATTAATGATCGAGTGTGTGAAGGTTGTGGTGATTGTGGAGAAAAATCTAACTGTCTATCAGTAGAGCCAAAATCAACAGAATTTGGCCGTAAGCGTATGGTAAATCAGTCTACTTGTAATAAGGATTATCGTTGTAACGACGGTTTCTGCCCGAGCTTTGTAACTGTATTAGGTGGCAAGGTTCGCAAAGGTAAGGGCGCCGCAGAAGGCTTAAACGATTTACCACATGTACCCGATGTAACGCCTTATCAATTACAAGGTGATACCACTTATAACATCATTATTACTGGCGTTGGTGGAACTGGTGTTGTTACCGTTGGCCAAATCTTAGGGATGGCTGCTCATGTCGATAACAAAGGTGTCTCTGTTGTCGAGCAGCTCGGTTTCGCGCAAAAAGGCGGTCCGGTTAAATCGCATGTCAAAATAGGTAACGACGCAGAGGCCATCAAAGGTGTTCGTATCACCGCTGGTCAAGCTGACTTATTGCTCGGTTGTGACATGTTGGCTGGCGCCGATAATGAAACCTTGTCGATGGTTAAAGATGGTAAAACCTTTGCCGTAGTGAATAATCATCAAGCGATCACTGGAGAATTTACTCGTGATGGTGATTTGCAATACCCGCTCGAACAAGTGAAGACTCGATTAGAAGGATCGTTAGGAAATAACTTAGAATTTATCGAAGCCAATAAAGTCGCAACCGCGCTTATGGGCGATTCAATAGCGGCCAACTTCTTTGTTGTTGGTTACGCATGGCAAAACGGAAAAATACCGTTAACCGAGCACAGTATCTTAAAAGCAATAGAGCTTAATGGCGTTGCCGTTGATTTCAATAAGCAAGCGTTTATGTGGGGACGTATCTTTGCCAACGATCAGCAAGCTGTATTGCGTTTAATATCGGCTGATTATGTAAATCAAGAAGAGATCAAACCTCTTGCTGAACGTGTTCAGCTGCGTGTTCACGAGTTAACCGATTATCAAGATTCAAAATATGCTGAACGATATAGAGCGTTTGTAAATAAAGTATCGGACGCTGAAAAAGTATTAGATATCACCGATAATTCATTAACCCAAGCAGTTGCCTTATATGCCTATAAACTAATGGCTTATAAAGATGAGTATGAAGTGGCTCGATTGTATGCAAGCGGTGAATTTGTCGAAAAGCTAAATGCGCAGTTTGAAGGAAACTTCAAACTTGAATTCAACCTTGCTCCTCCAGGTATTGCTAAAAAAGATAAAGTAACAGGTAAGCCGAAGAAGATTCGATTAGGTGGCTGGATGTTAAAGGCATTCGGTATATTAGCGAAATTTAAAGGCTTGCGCGGCACTGCGTTTGATATATTTGGTAAAACAGAAGAACGTCAAATGGAACGTCAATTAATTGAAGATTATTTTGCAATGATTGATGACGTGTTAGCAAATTTAACCGCTAGCAATTATGCGTTTGCAGTGGAGATTGCCGAGCTCCCTGATTTAATCCGTGGTTATGGTCATGTGAAAGAGGCGAATGTTGAAAAATTTGAAGCGCAAAAGCAAAAACTTATCAATATTTTTAAACATGGCGATTTAGCATCGGAAGCAGAAATTAAGGTTGTAAATTTATAGCAACTCGATAAGCTTAGGTATCAATATTATGACATTAAAAGCCCCGTTCAACTCAGGGCTTTTGTATATATAGGATTGTCAAAGATGAAAAACAATAATCAAAAAACAGGGCCATTGTCAGGCTTAACTGTTATTGAGATTGAAGGTATCGGTCCGGGACCATTTGCTGGAATGATGTTGGCCGATATGGGCGCTGATGTCATCGTTGTTGAACGTGCTAGTGGTAAAGCCGATGCGTCAACAGACTTTGGCAGCACCGATATATTAAAACGCGGTAAGCGTTCAATTGCTGTTGATTTAAAATCTGATCAGGGTCGCAATATTGTTTTAGAGCTTGTTGAAAAAGCTGACGGCTTAATTGAAGGCATGCGCCCAGGCGTTATGGAACGTTTAGGTCTAGGTCCTGATGAATGTTTTACTCAAAATCCGAAATTAATCTATGGACGTATGACCGGTTGGGGTCAAACAGGGCCGATGGCTCAACGTGCAGGGCATGATTTAAATTATATAGGCTTGTCTGGTGCTCTTTGGTACTCAGGAAAGCCAGGTGATGCGCCATTTGCGCCGCCAACTCTTGCTGGAGATATTGGTGGTGGGGCGACTTATTTAGTGATTGGCATGCTTGCCGCATTGCTTAATGCTAAATCGACAGGACAAGGGCAGGTGATTGATGCCAATATTGTTGATGGCAGTGCCAATATGATGAACCTTATTTTAACCATGGTGGCAACGAAAACGGCGAGCTTTGAGCGCGGTAAAAGTTTACTTGATGGCCCGCATTGGTTCGATAGTTATAAAACCAGTGATGATAAGGCCATTACGTTAGGGCCATTAGAAGTTAAGTTCTATAAAATCATGCTCGAAGCGCTTAATTTACAAAACGATAAAGACTTCCAAGTCCAATACAATCCAAAGCTTTGGCCTACTCAGAAAGAAAAGCTACAAGCAATATTTATCACTAAGCCACAAGTACATTGGAATGAAGTGTTTAAAGGTTTAGATGCTTGTTATGCACCTGTGTTAAACCCTGCAGAAGCAGCGGAACACGAGCATAACCAAGCGCGTGGTTATTACTTCGAGAAAGATGGTATTTTACAAGCGGCAGCAGCGCCTAGGTTTAGTGAAACACCAACTAACGATAAGGGCGATATTGTTGCTCGTGGTGCTAACACAAATGAAATATTAAAAGAGCTAGGCATGGGCGAAGCAGCGATAGCGCGATTCAATGCTGACGGCAGTGTTGTTCAATCAAGCTAAACTTTGCAATTTTTGCAGGTTTTGAATTGAAAAATGCCAATATTGACATCCCCTTATAAGTATATTTAGGATACTTTAATACTTAACTGGTGGGAACCAGGCTTTCACTTCAAAATCTAATTTTTGATTTGTTATTAAATGATATCTTAACTGTTAAATAACTCTATGTAATTTTTAATTCTTACTTAGAGTTACTTAGTTTGTCTATTTTTTCTTCGAGTACGTTCAGTTTTGCAAGCAGCAAATTATTATCACTCTTTGCTACATTGTTCTCGTCAATGCCCGGTATTAGCAATGCTTTATAAACAAAATGAGAAATTTGATCGGCGATCTTTTCAACATCTAAGCGTTTACTTCTGCCGGTAACATAACGCCATGAATGGTATTCAATACCACCATAAACCATGTCTCGAATAAGCGCGATAGGCGAGTCTTTAACGAATATGTTTTGTTCGATACCTTCTTCAATGATTTCATCTACATGGCGAGCATAAGCACGGTTTAATTCAAATATTTTGGTATTTTCATAATCGTCAGTAGCTCTAACGTGTTGAACAATAAGATCACACAATTCAGGATCTGCTTGTAGAACTTTTAAATGGTGCCAAATCATAAAGTGCATTCGATTTTTGACACCGGTTATGCCATCCAAATTTTGTTCATAATCAGCTAGGGCGTGATCATACCATTGCTCTAAAACTACTAATAAAACATCTTTCTTTGTTTTAAAATAACGATAAATAGTGCCTTCAACGATACCTATTTCGCTAGCAACATCAGCCATTGACGTGGCTTCGTAGCCTTTTTCAACGAACATTTTCTGAGATATTTTTAGTATCTCAGCTGAACGTTCTTCTGGGGATTGTCTTATTCTTTTTCGTTTAGCTGAATTTGGCATTTAGCTCTCATTTTTTGGCAATTAATCGATTACTAGCTTATTTAAAATAGCTAAACCATGCAAGTAAAATAGGGCGATAGATAATGAGTTTGGTCACAGTGACTTGTTTAGCGTTTTTTCGAGCTAGCCAATTAGCTCATTATTCGAAGTGTTCTAACTCTAAATGTTCCTTACTTGTAAGATTTCTACTTAATAAATTTGTGTGAGTTGAGCTCATTAGTGTACTTATTATAATGGTTTTTTAATTGGCTTTTGCAGGATTGTGTCAAAATTCGTTTGAGATTCTATAACGAATTTATTCTTAAGTGGTTAATGTTTGTTATTGTTTTTAATGACTTTTATTCATTCTGGTAAAGATTTGCCTTGTTAGTTAATGAATTGGACTCATTAAAGTGTTGACATTTGCTCGGCGGTTGCATATTTTAAATACAACACTAGAAGTTTTCTTATCCAGTTAACTTCTAAATGCTTCTTTGTCTAAGGAGCATAAACCGGTTTCTCCATCCAAGAAACCAAACACTGTTATTTACAGTGCAATAACAATTATAAAAACTATAAAAACTAACATAAGTATTCCAAAGAGATAAAATTATGAAACCATCGTTAAATAAAGTTACAAAAGGTTTATTGCTTGCATATGGTATGGGAGTTGCGGCTATGCCTGCAGCATTCGCTGAAGAAGCACTTGACGAATCAAAACTTGAAGTAATTGAAGTCACTGCAACAAAGCGTTCTACAAGTGTTCAAGAAACACCAATGTCAATTACTGCAATTAGCGGTGATTTCCTAAAAGAAAACAATATCACTAATTTGCAAGATATGTCTGAAGGCGTTCCGAATTTTAGTGTCGGTGAAGGTATTTCTGGTACTAAAGTTACAATGCGCGGTATGGGTTCTGGTGAAAACAGAAGTTTTGAACAATCTGTAGGTATGTTTATTGATGGCGTTTATATGCCTCGTTCGCGTCAATATGTGTCGCCATTTTTAGATCCTCAACGTGTAGAAATTCTGCGTGGACCTCAAGCGGTTATGTTTGGTCTGAACTCAACAGCGGGTTCCGTAAGTGTCGTAACTGCAAAAACAAATCCGGGTGATGATTTTCACGCTGAAGTAACTGCAGATTACGAAGTAGAGTATGGAGAGATTGGTACTACCGCTGTAGTTGGCGGTTCACCAACTGATTCTTTAGGCTTACGATTTGCTTATAAGCATCAAGGGGAAGGTGACGGTTACTTTACAAACCGCAGAAATGGCGAAACACTTGGTGCTGTAGATAGTGACTTAATGCGTTTTAGTGCTGTTTTTCAAGCTACTGATAATTTAATTCTTACAGGTAAAGTTGAGGTTGCCGATTATGAGAAATCTGGTTCGCTTGGTGAAACATATGGTCCAAACGGCCTTGATGGCGATGATAATAAATTAAACTATGAGTTTTGGTCAGATCCCGCGCTGTTAGATAAAGTTTTTGATGAAGAAGCTGGGATGTACATTGATAATACTAATGTTGTATTAACAGCTGATTACTTTCTTGGTGACCATACGATCACTGCAACGCTTGGATATTCAGATTTTGAATTTCAATTTGGCACCGACTTGTTAAATTCTGAAGGTGTTTTCCTTCTTGATGGCCTAGATACGTCATTATTTGAAACTTACGAGCAAACAAGTGCTGAATTGCGTTGGGCATCACCAACAGGTGAAACGTTTGAATGGATTGTTGGTGCATATTATCAAATGTCTGAAAGTTGGCAAGAAAATCCAGGTTTAGTGCCGTTAACTGCAATCGGACAAGGTGCATTTGGCGTGCCTGGTTTAATTGATTCAAATGCATTCGTATCTGAAGACGATTTAATATCAGTATTTGTCTCTGGTACTTACAACATGAGTGATGACCTACGTATTATTGCAGGCCTTCGTTATATCGACCAAAGTAAAGATGTTGCTGGTTGTGAATACGGTGGATACTACTTAGCGGATATCCCAGAATACTTACCTTCAGAGCAATCAGCAGGTTCACTATGTACAGGAGCTGTTGAAACCTATTTGGACGGAGGCGCTGTGGTAGTTGCTACACCTGAATTCGGTGGTACACACGATGTGAGCGAAGTGATGCCAGAATTGGTTGTGCAATGGGATTTAAATACTGATGCAATGCTTTATGGTAAAGTCGCACAAAGTGTTAAGTCTGGAGGTTTTTCTACTGGTGGCGATGAATATGACGATGAATCTGTAACAGGTTTTGAAATTGGTTACCGTTCTGTTTTGGCTGACGGCGCTGCAGAACTTAATGCAACAGTTTTCTATAATGATTTTGAAGATCTACAAGTAGGCGCTTTTATTCCTAATGAAGATGGCACTGGTGTTGATGGTATTACGAATAACGCGGGTACTGCAGTCACTCAAGGCCTAGAAATTGATGGCCGTTGGTTAGCAACTGATTGGTTAATGTTAAACGCCTCTGTGGCCTTCCTTGACGCAACATATGATAAGTTTACTACCGCAGGGTGTGCGGCTGGTGATGATAATAAAGAAGGGTCAATTCCTGGAACATGTGATTTGTCTGGTGAAAATCTAGCAAATGCGCCTGAAATTACGGCTAATTTAGGTGCAACGGGCACATTTAACATTACTGAATCAATGAACTTAGTAACTTCCGCATCTGTTATTTATTCGGATGAATACTACACCGATGGTTTAAACAGCGATATTGGAACACAAGATGCTTATACTAAAATTAATGCACAAATTGGTTTAGAAAGTGTTAACAATACATGGGCTGTTCGAGTAATTGGCAGAAACTTAACCGATGAAGCTGTACTTACGACATCTCAAAGCTTAATGGGCTTTGGTGCCGGTCATGCTGGTTACCTAGCTGCACCTCGCACGGTTACTGTTCAAGGTACTTATAAATTTTAATCTTATAAAAATTTAAAACTCAATAGGCCGTAATATTTTGAATTACGGCCTTTTTTATGTGTTTAATTTTAGCAAAGTTAGTTATTTTCAAAACTTATTTGATTTGGAGGTGTGATGAGCGAGCATTTTAATCTTAAGAAGTGTCAATTTTGGGTATTACTAGTTTCTACATTTCTTAGTTTTTACACATATTCAAAAACACAAAACTTTGATGGTTGGGAACGTAAATCTGTTTATATTGAGGCTAGGGACGGAGTAAAACTTGCGGTTGATTATTATCGTCCGACATTAAATGGCAAACTTCATAAAAAACCTTTACCTGTTGCATGGCGCTTTACTCCCTATGGCAGATTTAAGCTCGATAATAATGGTAAATTGAATACAAATATTTTGCCAAATCACGGCGGAGACATTAATGGACCGCAAGCTGTTGAGCGGCTTTTAAAACAAGGTTATATAGTCGCGATTGCTGACATACGTGGCTTTGGTGCTTCGCATGGTTATGCTAGTACGTGGTTAGGCATGAAACAAGCGGAAGATTCATTCGATATAACTAATTGGTTGGTAGAACAGCCTTTTACAACTGAAGAAGTTGCGATGTTTGGTAAATCTTACTTGGGTAGTGTCCAATATATCGCCGCTATAAAACCGTCACCTTATTTAAAAGCGATTTTTCCAGCTATGGCCCAGTTTGACCAGTATGAGACAGCCTATTTAAATGGTATTTATCGGCAAGACTTAGGTTGGCTTTGGCAGAATTATATTCGTTCTAAATTGGATTTTCCGACCAAAATACCATCGCCTAATAGTGTTGCACCGGTTGATTTAGACTTGGATAGAAGTTTACTCGCCCAAGCTTCCTTTGGACATCAATGGAATCGTAATTTTTCTGATGAAATGAGGGCGGCTAAATATCGAGATAGTGTGGATGCTATCACTGGAAAGCGTATTCACATTGAAAACAGCCCTTTATTTAATCTAGACGCAATAAATAAGTCTGGTGTAGCTATATATCATTGGACTGGTTGGTTTGATGCATATGGAAAAGGGCAAACACAAATGTATGCTAATTTAGACTTACCACAAAAACTGCATATAGGCCCATATTTTCATGGAGAGCATTTCGGTATCGATATGATTGGAGAAATGATCAAGTGGTTCGATTATCATGTTAAGGGCATTAATAATGGGGTAATGAATGAAGATCCCATTCGATATTTTATTATAGGTGATTCAATAGACGATGGCTGGAAAACTACTAAAAATTGGCCTTTATCAAATGAGTCTAGAATAAAATATTATTTTTCTGAAGGAAAGTCAGGCACTGTTAAATCGATTAATGACTCAAAATTGAGTACAAGCAATGCCAATAAATATAGTCGCGATAATTATCAAGTAGATTACTCGATAAGCTTAGGTGGTTATGTTGAACGTAATAACGGTAGTCATAGAGATTGTTCTGGGAAGCAGGTTGTTGAAGATTTTTGTTATAAACATTCTGGTTATGCCGATTTGTCCGAACGTTATGATTCTAAAGCGTTAACGTATACGTCAAACCAAATAGAACAGGATATGTTAATAATCGGATATCCAGTAGTTGACTTTTGGTTATCAGTGTCAACCGATGATGGCGACCTTTATGTGACTTTAGAGCACGTTGAGAGCGATGGTACGTCACGTTTTATTAGCGACAATGCTTTGAAAATATCTCATAGAGCGTTAAGCCGTGCTCCTTTTGATAATTTTGGATTACCTTGGTTAGGAAATTATGAAAAAGATATAAGTAAAGTAAAGGGCAATCCAGTTAGAATTCAATTGGATTTAAAACCCATTGCTATCAGGTTAAAAGAAGGTAGTCGAATTAGAGTAACAATAGCCGGAGCCGACTCTAAAAGTGGTACTGCTCCGTGGGATCGAATAGAAAAAACACTCACCATTCACAAAGGCGGTAAGTTTAGATCATTTATCGAATTACCTGTTATTAAATAGTCTGCTACTGTTAAGCTATGATGATATTTAATTTAACATACAAAAGATTGTGAATAATGAGTTGTAAAATCTTAATCGCTGACTATAACAATAGTAATCATGGTAATGATATTTTGTTTTTACTTAATGCGTATGCCGAAGACCCTATGGGAGGCAATACGCCATTATCTGCGTACACCAAAGAAAACTTGATCCCTCAATTAAAATCTCAAACCAATGTTTTTAGTTTACTTTGTTATGTCGATAATAAGCCTGCAGCTATTTGTAATTGTGTATATGGTTTTTCTACTTTTAAAGCCAAACCTTTGTTAAACATCCACGATATGGGGGTGTTACCTAAATATAGAGGGCTAGGGTTAAGTCAGAAATTGATGGCCGAAGTTGAGAACATCGCGCTTGCTCAAGGGTGCTGTAAGATCACTCTGGAAGTTTTAGAAGGCAATGATATTGCTAAAAACAGTTATATTAAATTTGGTTTTAATGGTTATGAACTTGACCCAAAACATGGCTCGGCGATGTTTTGGGAAAAGACATTATAAAAAGTTTACTAAAAATTGCTGATTAAAACGAAATAGAGCGGCGACCAGAGCGAGGTTTTTCTTTGTCTGAATCCGCTTTAGTTTTCTTCGGTTTATTCTTCTTGTCGTTCTTTTTGTTGTTCTTTTTTGACTTGGCAGATGAGTTCGACTTTTTTTGAGTATTAGATTGATGTTTTTGCGCTGTGAAATGAGATGCAGTTTCAAATTGAGGCGCTAATTCTGTTTCATCAGCTATTTCTTCTGCAGCGTCAAAGTCAGACTTGTCATCACTTGTTTGCTGTTCAATTGCATCACCTTCGATATCGTCATAGCTTAATACCGGCATAATTGCTTCACCGTTAAATTGAACAATATCCTCAACATAAACCTTTTTACGTTTCTGGGTTTCAACTTCGCCATTTAAAAACACATAGCCTTCACTGATAACAACTTTGGCTTCACCGCCACCGCCGACAAGGTTGGCTATTTTCAATAGCTTATACAGCTCGATAGGCTCTTCGTTGATTTCAATGGCTAATACTTCAATTTCCATGCTACTTTCCTGTGCTGCTTAGAGAGCTAAACTAAAGGTTCGTTTTTTAACAAGTTATTGAAGTTTATCATGGATACGTCTTTAAATAAGTTTATTTACGTTTTCTAAAGTAAGGATAGATAAACAAATAAAGGCCAGTTAACCAGAGAAATAGTAAAATAATAGCAGCAGGGAGCATTAACCAAAGATTGGCTTTATCTTGAAAAAATGTTCCGTCGTGCAAAGTTTCAATAAAATCGGAACGTCGATAAGCGACTTGCAATATCTCTGCTGTTTTTGCATCCAATTGAATTTCCCATTGATTTTCACTTCGTACCTTGATGATCCCTTTACTTGGACGTACATCAAGTCGGTTAACGTCTTGCCAAGTAGAAATATTCGCTTGTTCAATGCTTGATGCTTGTTTGAGAATTTCATCAAAGCTAATAGTCGGGGTTTGCGCTATGCCTTTCATACTTTGTGGCTGAATGTATGTAATTTCTTTTTTTAATAATAATAGCGCGCCAGTAATTATGGTTAATAGCAATGGCAGGGCAATAACAATACTTGCCCATTTGTGTATCGTTCGATTAGTTTTAGAAAAGCTCATGGCGAAAACTTAATTAGCACTTTTAATAAGTTTACTTTATACAATTACTTGCGTTATTCATACTTAAAATTTAACAAATTAAAATCGCTATTTTGAAGAAAAGGATATATTTCGCCCTTGTGCACAGGAGATTTATCATCGGCGCATTCTATACTTTTGCGTCCATAAATACGGTTTAAAGCATGGATGCCGTGGATGATAAATAGGCTGAGGAGTTCAAAGTAGCTTAAGCTAATTTTGATAAGTCCATTAATTGAGATTACGAAAAGAAAATTGCTAGGTTCTAACTGACTTTAATAAATCACTAGCATATAAGAAAAAGCCCAACGCATGTTGGGCTAGTGTCAAAACTGATTAACTTAAGTAAAGGGGAGTTAACTTTAAGTTATTATTCAGCTGTCATTTCGAAAGATACTGAATATTTAGGTGCTGCTGCGATATCAGAAATACTTGTACCGCCAATGCTATTGCTCATATGCTGTGCAGTATTGTATGCACCATTGTTTTGCGCAAAAGCAATAATATCTTCACCATTACAAACAACACCTAAGGCAACGGTATCTGTATCAAGACGGTTTGCTTTAATCGTTTTTTTCAAACGTAGCGTACTGTCGCTTGCTGCTGCTTTACAAGTTTCAATAAGAACTTGTTCCATGTGTGAGTTCATAGGAGCTGCATTTGCTGTAGTTGTTAAACTTGCGCCAGCGATTAATAAAGTAGTAGTGATTGTAGTTAAAGTTTTCATAGTGATAGTCCTGTTTTAGTATGGTTTTGTTTAATTTAAATTCTTATTTAGCTTGATACCGCAAACTTAAAATTTATTGTGTTCATGTACTAGACGCTTTAACTATGACATTTAGTTGCAAGAAATCTGTTGCTGAATGTAACAGTTTATGTCAGCGAAAATAATTGAAATAGCGGCATGAAATTCGCTAACCCCATAGTTTTTAAGAGGTATTACATAAAAAACACGGATAATAGTATTTATAAGACGAATAATGTTTTACATTTGGCGGTAAATTTTTTGAATAAAAATGCAAAAAAGTTGAAAATTAGGGTTTTAAAACGCCAATTTGTATTAAAAAACATCGGTTGAACAATTAATCACAAAATAATTGAAAGTTAGTGTTGACAGTTTTTTAGTGAGCCCTATAATACGCATCACTTTCTTAAGCAAGAATTGATTTTTGCTTAAGAGAAAAACAAAGACTGGACGATTAGCTCAGTTGGGAGAGCATCGCCCTTACAAGGCGAGGGTCACTGGTTCGAGCCCAGTATCGTCCACCATTCTTTGATATGAATGGTGGTATTTGGATAAAAAATTGTATTATCGAGCATCGCCCGCTAATACAAGAGCGCAAGGGTCATAGACTCGAGTCAATATTATCCATCATTCTTTGTTATGATTTGAAATTGTTTGGACGATTAGCTCAGTTGGGAGAGCATCGCCCTTACAAGGCGAGGGTCACTGGTTCGAGCCCAGTATCGTCCACCATTCATTTATGTGAGTGGTTATGTTTGGATAAATAGTTGTAAAAGCGAGCATCGCCCGCTAATACAAGAGCGCGAGGGTCTTAGATTCAAGCCAATATTGTCCACCATTCAATTCCAAATCAAAAGCTTTACTTGTTGGACGATTAGCTCAGTTGGGAGAGCATCGCCCTTACAAGGCGAGGGTCACTGGTTCGAGCCCAGTATCGTCCACCATTCATTTATGTGAGTGGTTATGTTTGGATAAATAGTTGTAAAAGCGAGCATCGCCCGCTAATACAAGAGCGCGAGGGTCTTAGATTCAAGCCAATATTGTCCACCATCAAGTTAAGTTTTAAAAATTCATGATCCCCGGACGATTAGCTCAGTTGGGAGAGCATCGCCCTTACAAGGCGAGGGTCACTGGTTCGAGCCCAGTATCGTCCACCATTTCTCTTTATTAAATCCAAACTTAATTGATATAACTGAAATTGTTTCAGGTATTTTGCTATCTTATGTTTCTGTTGGGATAGCATCGCCCGCTAATACAAGAGCGCGAGGGCAGCTAGTTCGAGCCCAGTATCGTCCACCATTTCTCTTTATTAAATCCAAACTTAATTGATATAACTGAAATTGTTTCAGGTATTTTGCTATCTTATGTTTCTGTTGGGAGAGCATCGACCGCTAATACAAGAGCGCGAGGGCAGCTAGTTCGAGCCCAGTATCGTCCACCATTTCTCTTTATTAAATCCAAACTTAATTTTATTAAACTGAACTTGATTCAGAGTTTCGTGTGTCTATTGTTCACGCTTTTCTGGAGAGCATCGCCCGCTAATACAAGAGCGCGAGGGTAGCTTGTTCGAGGCCAGTATCGTCCACCATTTCTCTTTATTAAATCCAAACTTAATTTTATTAAACTGAACTTGATTCAGAGTTTCGTGTGTCTATTGTTCACGCTTTTCTGGAGAGCATCGCCCGCTAATACAAGAGCGCGAGGGCAGCTGGTTCGAGCCCAGTATCGTCCACCATTTCTCTTTATTAAATCCAAACTTAATTGATATAACTGAAATTGTTTCAGGTATTTTGCTATCTTATGTTTCTGTTGGGATAGCATCGCCCGCTAATGGAAGTGTGAGAAGAAAGTTAAAACAATTAACTGCGTCATCCTGTGCGAGCCTAAGCGACTAATACAGGGATGTATGTAGGTAGAAAAACGCAGGAGCAGTTTTCGAGACACGGGACCTCCATCAGTATTCTGTGGCTAAATAATATTTTATTATCTAATTTTTAATCGGCATTTTCGGTTGTCTGGAATTTAGCAATAAAAAAGGCACTAAAAAGTGCCTGCTCTATCTAGCTGCAATATGTTTAATTATCTTGAACTAAAATTATTAAACCATCTAAATCTGCTTTCATTCTAATTTGACAGGCTAGGCGAGAATTTTCTTTAGTATCATCGAGCGATTGCAAAATAAAATATTCATCGTCACCGACAGGTTGTACTTTGTTAATCCAATCTTCTTCTACTACGCAATGACATGTTGCGCAAACAGCGTCACCACCACAAGCTCCTGGCATACTAAAAATATCGTTGGCTAACGCACCTTCTAAAATAGATTGTCCATTTGGAATATCAATCTCGTGAGTTGTACCACAAGTTTCAATTAAAGTTACATGGCCCATTTAACACCCATAGGTATAAGAAAATTTATATTTCCTATTATAGTAATCTGTGTCTATTTTAATTGTTAAATTCAGCATTTTAATTACCTGAGTTCTTATGTGTTTACAGATTTCCATTGGTATTTTCAGTTATTACTTACATTAATCTTGGCTTTACCCTAATATTTAAAAAGATATTTAGACATTCGAGCGTTTTATGGATTTGAGCTCAATAGCTATTGATTTAGTAGCTTTATTATTTTTTGTTGCCGTTTTAGCTGGGTTTATTGATACAGTAGCCGGTGGCGGCGGATTAATGACTATTCCTGCATTAATATTAACTGGTATGCCACCAATAGCTGCACTTGCAACAAATAAATTGCAGGGCAGTATGGGGACAGCTACAGCGACATTTTTAATGTTTCGTCGTAGGAGGGTTAGCTTTATTGAAATGAAGCCTTTTATGTTTACAGCATTTGCAGGCTCTGTGATTGGCACTATTGCCGTGCAATTTATCAATACTGATGTTTTGCAATTTATTATTCCATTGATTTTAGTTGTTATTGCGGTGTACTTTTTAGTATCGCCATTTATAAAAGTGAAGGCGAATAAGCTGTTGTTGTCCGATAGTAAATATAAAAATATTGTGGTGCCAGTGGTTGGTATCTATGACGGAATGTTTGGTCCTGCAACGGGGTCATTTTTTTCAATGTCGGGTGTCGCTTGTAAAGGATACGATTTAATTGAAGCAACTGCGAGGGCCAAACCTCTTAACTTTTCTACTAATATTGCTTCGCTTATAGTGTTTATTATTTCTGGCCACGTAGTCTGGGTTTATGGCTTTGTTATGATGATTGGACAGGCCATCGGTGCCTGGGTTGGTGCTCATATGTTATTTAAAGTAAATCCAGTATACCTTCGCGCTTTGGTCGTATTGATGTGTCTCGCTATGTTAATTAAATATACTAACTAGTTGTTGTTTGATATATCGTTTTCGATATAAATTTCTGGTGAATTTGCTTTGTTATCCTGTTAAAATACGCGACAATTTTTTATCTATCCAATTCCTTGTGTTTACAAGGGTTTATTAGCGAGATTTTTATGACTTTAACAACCCGTTTTGCACCAAGTCCAACCGGCTATCTTCACGTTGGTGGCGCGCGTACTGCTTTATACAGCTGGTTATATGCCAAGAAAAATGGCGGCGACTTTGTGCTGCGCATTGAAGACACTGATTTAGAGCGTTCGACGCAAGAATCTGTTGATGCAATTATGGACGGTATGAATTGGTTAAACTTAGATTGGAATATCGGTCCGTTTTACCAAACACATCGCTTTGATCGTTATAAAGAAGTCATTGCTCAATTAATTGAAACAGGTCACGCATACCGCTGTTATTGTACTGCCGAAGAAGTAGAAGCAATGCGTGAAGAAGCAACAGCCAAAGGTGAGAATCCTCGCTATAACGGCATGTGGCGCGATCGTACTGATTACCCTGAAGATAGGCCTTATGTTATTCGTTTTAAAAATCCACTTGACGGTTCCGTTATCATAAACGACATCGTTAAAGGCGATATTGAAATTGGTAATTCAGAACTTGATGATTTAATTCTAGCGCGCTCAGATGGTTCACCAACATACAATTTATCAGTAGTTGTTGATGATTGGGATATGAACATTACTCACGTAATTCGTGGTGATGACCATGTAAATAACACGCCACGTCAAATTAATATCTTAAAAGCATTAGGTGCGCCAATTCCACAATACGCGCACATTCCAATGATTCTTGGTGATGATGGTAAGCGTTTATCTAAACGTCATGGCGCTGTGGGGGTTATGCAATACCGTGATGACGGTTACTTACCAGAAGCACTATTAAACTACTTAGTACGCTTAGGTTGGTCACATGGTGATCAGGAAATATTCTCTCGCGATGAGATGATCGAGTTATTTGACTTAACTGGTTGTAACCGCGCGCCAAGTGCATTTAATACAGACAAACTAATTTGGGTAAACCAACATTACATGAAGTCGTTAGACCCTGAGTACGTAGCAGAGCACCTTGCATGGCACATGGATGACCAAGGTATCAATACTGAAAATGGCCCAGCATTAAGTGAAATTGTTAAAGTTCAAGCTGACCGAGTGAAAACATTAAAAGAAATGGCGCAGATATCTCGTTATTTCTATGAAGAGTATTCAGAATTCGATGCCAAAGCTGCGAAAAAGCATTTACGTGGTGTAGCTCGTGCTCCTCTTGAATTAGTGCAAAGCAAACTTGCAGCGCTTACCGAGTGGAATGCTGAAAATATCCATGATGCAATTAATTCAACGGCAGAAGAGTTAGAAGTAGGCATGGGCAAAGTAGGGATGCCACTTCGCGTTGCCGCAACGGGCGCTGGTAATTCGCCTTCGCTTGATGCGACACTTGCATTGTTAGAGCAAGATCAAATTATTGTTCGTATTGATAAAGCATTAGCTTACATTACTGAGCGTGAAGCAAACGCTTAACCATTGCTTTACTCCTAAAAAGACAAATAAAAATGGCGCTGATATTTAGCGCCATTTTTGTCTCTATCGGTTTAGTTTCTATAACGAGATTAATTGCACCCTTCAGCATTTAAGCAAAGTTTGTCACCATCTGCAGGAATATTACCTTTCTTATCAATCATGCCGTCGAGTTTGATGTTTAAATAACTTGGCGTATCACCTTTTAAAGCGACCCAAGTGACATGATCCATGTTCTTGCCATCTTTTGCGTTCATTTCACCGCCCGTTGTACCAATTTGAATGTAATCCATACCTAAACGCTCTGTGTGTTTGTATGAATGCACGTGGCCGTTAAATACCGTGTAGTTGCTACCGCTAAGTGCTTGCTCAAGCTTTTTAAAATTTGCCTCTTGCTCGTTTTGCCAAATTGGTTTGTGCATAAACAAAAACGTCCAACGTACATCTTTGTTGTCATTTATTGCCTTGGTAAAGTATTCGGTCTGTTCATTACTCATCTCACCATAATAACGTTGGCTCATTTTTGCGTATTCGGTATTGCCAAAATCCTGCGGGTTTTTCTTATAAACTTCGACCGCTTCATTACGCTTTACTTTTAACTCGCTAAAAAAATTATCGGTAAAGTCTTCACTGTCTAATACTAAGAATAGGGCATCTTTATAAACAAAGTGGTAATAACGTGGGCCAACCATTTCTTCGTACCATTTGCGCATAATAGTATTTGAAATATCGTGATTACCAACAGTAGGGTAGAAATCGATGTCGCGGTTATTCAAATTATTAGTAAACGTTAACCATTCTTTATCCATTTGCGCGATATCTTCAGTGCCACCTTCAATTAAATCGCCGATACTCATGATGAAATCAGGCTTCATAGCGTAAATGCCTTCGGCACCAACATTAAATACACCTGGGCGTTCACCTCCGGTTAAATCGCCTATTATGGCAAAACGAACTAAATCGTTAGAGTCTGCTGGTGCAGAAAAACCATCGTTTTGTTCAGTCTCTGTTTTAGTTGCTGTAGTACAAGCTGATATAGCTGCAGTCATTAATAATATAGAGAGGAATTTGCTTAAATTCATATTTATTCCTTATGAAATATTATAGAAAAGGTTTATTAATTATAATGTTAGAGTATTTAATTGGGATAATAAAACAGTATTTACAAAATATTTCAAAAAGTATCACTTATCCATAGAAAAAATGGTACTAATCGTAACTGCTTTAACAGCTTAATCCGTTTATTCAATAAAAAAGGGCAACATAAAGTTGCCCTTTTACTATTTTTCTTTTTAAAGGTCGTTACGGTAAACAACACCTTCTTTCATTACCATATCGATAGTTTCGATAGGTGTTTCTGTAGGATTAGGTTGTGAATACCATTCTGTATAGCCGCCGTTTAGCACGCTGATATCTTCAAGCGGGTTTCCGTCGATAAGTAAAATATCTGCAGTAGCGCCAACTTCAATAACGCCTAATTTGCCAGGCGCTGGATTACGCGGACCTGACATACCAAGAATTTCACCGGCGATTGATGTTAATGTCTTTAATGTTTCAAAGTTACCATCATACTTATCACTTTGTCCTAGCATTTGTGAGCTTGCGTATATTTCGTAACGACGTGCACGTCCACCATCATCGGCTGTGCCTAGATAATCAGATTGGAAGGCAATTTTAACACCAGCGTCTAGCATTGTTGTACCTACACTAGAGTATGTTTTAAGAAGACCTTTAACTAATGGGATTTTGTCTGCTGGCAAATTCGGGTTCTCTAATAATGCTGGAGATAAAGCCCAAAACTGTGGTACCACATAAGCCCCTTCTTTCGCTACGCGCTGATATGTTTCAAATGATGCAAAGAAACCATGCTCAAAAGTTCTAACACCACAATCTAAAGCGCGGTTAATGGCACGATCGGTAAAGATATGTGCACCTACGTATGTGTTCCAATCTTTAGTCGCTTCAACAATGGCACAAGTTTCTTCCACTGAGAACTGAGTTGTGTCTAATGGATCGTATTTTGATGAACCGCCGCCACCAGCCATAATTTTAATTTGCGTCGCACCGTTACGCAAGTTCGTCCGAGTTGCTCGTAATGCTTCAGGAACCCCATCAACGACTGCGCCAAAACCTAAGTTTTCAAAGTTTGAATTGTCGTTCGCATTTTTTGGTGTGAAGGCAACATCAGAGCGGTCGCGGAAATCACCGTGACCAGAAGTTTGTGAAATAAACGCACCTGAAGGGTAAATTCGAGGACCAACAATCGTCCCATTTTTAACAGCACGAGCCATACCAAATACTGGGCCACCCATGTCACGTACAGAAGTAAATCCGTCCTCAAGAGCATGTTCTAATATAGAAATACTGCGGAACGCAATGTCGTAATGATCTGAATTTTGCTCTAAGTCAGTAAATAAGCTGTTGATTGCTAAATGAACATGAGCATCTATCATACCTGGCATTAATGTTCTTCCACCACCATCAACAACGACAGTACCTTCAGCAACTTCAGGTTTGGCCTCACTAATATTTTTAATTAACTTACCTTCAACGTAAACATTAAGGTTTTCATATAATTTGTTTTCAGTACCATTAAATACATTAACATTTGTGAAAAGTGTATTACCTGCAACTGGTGCTTTTGATACTGGAGCTGGGCCAGAGGCTCCTGCTGCGTTAGCTGTTCCCATACCAACAAAAGAGGCGAGTAAGGCAACTGTTAACTTACTTTTAAATGATTTTTTGTCCATAGGTTCTAATTCCCGTTTGAAATTTTTAGTTATGCAGGTTTAATACAAACCAACTTAATATAAATTTAACTGTTTGTTAAATCTAGGTTAATTGTAGTAACTATTTGTAATAATGCACGAGATATTTTGTGTTTTTTTGTGGGAATTCGTAAAATTTTGTAATCAAGGTTTGTTTGGTATGTTTTGAATTATAGAGCCTTTAATTTGGGAAATGAAAATATACATAAAGACTTCGCTAAAATACAATAAGACATAATAACGCCTAATTATAGCTAGACTTACTATAATAAACGTTGTTATTTAGCCTAAAAATAGTCGAAAAAGTAGTTACTCGTAAAATACAAAAAACGAATTAAGCGCAAACTAATGTGCTCTTCATTTAAACTTTGAAAAATTATAAAAACTCTTTAGTTAATTTAGGGGTATAATAAAGCTAAATTTGTATTTGGAGTTAGCTTTTTGACATTTTCAGCATTTAATTTAGATAGTCGCTTATTAAAAGCGGTAGAACATATGGGCTTTGACGAGCCTACAGACATTCAATTGCAAGCGATACCTGCTGGCATGTCTGGACATGATTTAATTGCTTCGTCAAAAACTGGCTCGGGTAAAACGTTGGCGTTTTTATTGCCGGCATTGCAGCGCCTAATTCGCAATCGAGCATTATCTAAAAAAGATCCTCGCGTATTAATTTTAACGCCGACCCGTGAACTTGCTAAACAAGTCTTTGCGCAACTCAAAGCGGTATCAGCGAGTACGCAATTTAAATCGGCTTTAATACTTGGCGGTGAGAACTTTAACGATCAAGTTAAAGTATTAGATAAGAACCCTGACTTTATTGTAGCGACTCCTGGTCGTTTAGCTGATCACTTAGCTAAAGGTTTGTTTTATCTAAATGGTTTAGAATTGCTGATTTTAGACGAAGCCGATCGCATGTTAGATTTAGGCTTTGCTGAGCAATTAAAGCAAATTAATGCCGCCGCCGATCATCGCAAGCGTCAAACCTTAATGTTCTCAGCAACATTGGAGCACGGACAAGTAGAAGAATTTGCAAAAGATTTGTTGAAAAAACCAAAACGTGTCGCCATTGGCGCAATAACCTCTGAGCATAAAGACATCACTCAACGCTTTTACTTGTGCGACCATTTAGACCATAAACAAGCGTTATTAGAAAGTTTTATCAATGCAGAAGATTATCAGCAGATGATTATCTTTACCGCCACTAGAAGCGATACAGACCGTTTAGCGAGAGAATTAAACGATAAACAGCTTAATGCTGTTGCATTGAGTGGTGATCTAACTCAAAGTGAACGAAATCGAGTAATGGAGTCGTTTTCTAAGGGCCTTAACAAGATACTAGTTACCACAGATTTAGCCTCACGTGGATTAGATCTAGTCAATGTATCGCACGTCATCAACTTTGATTTGCCAAAACACTCAGAAGAATACATTCACCGAGTAGGGCGCACCGGTAGAGCAGGCTCTAAAGGTGATGCAATGTCATTTGTTGGACCTAAAGACTGGCAGAGTTATTTAAATATTAAAGCGTTTTTACAACAAGACGTTGAGTTTTCTACTGTTGCTGGCTTAGAAGCAAAATTTAAAGGGTTAAAACCTAAAACAGATAACAAAGCAAAATCACAAGCTAATAAAGCGAAATCGGTAAAAGCAAAACAAAAACGTTCACAGCCAAAAGTGAAAAAGAAAGTAGTCTTTACTGATGAAGCATTTGCCGACATGCCAATGAAGAAGAAAAAAACAGGTAAATTTGTTGATAGTGAAGAGTAACGCGAAAGTCGATTATCACGATTAATATTTTTGCTATCTGTTAATACTAAAAAAGCTCGCATTGGCGAGCTTTTTTAGTTGTTTAGCGCTTTTTAAATAGCGATAAATTGGTGATTAGTTAGCAACAAGTTCAGATTGTGGCACTTGATACTTGTTATGCAGGTTTGCTTTCAGGACACCTTTTCGATGTTGCAGTGCAGCTTCCATTTTCTTAACAGATTTGCCAATGGCAACATATAGGTCGTCATCATTTGCTGAAACAGCAATTTTTTGATTTTCGTAATTGGTTACAGCTTCAATTTTTTGGGTATTTTTGTCAACTTTCATAATTACTTCAAGTGACATTAAACTCGGAAAGTGGTTGGCGATTTTTTCAAAACGGTTGTTGGTTGCTTCGATGATAGCTTCGGTAACTTCAACTTGGTGACCAGAAATACTAATCTTCATAGACGTCTCCTATTTAATTTGAAAAGAAGGGCTTTACCTGCGCCCTTAATATAAGAATGGGACTAAGTTGGCTTACTTACAAGTATAAAAAGCGAAAATATTGTAATTTATTGTATTTACTTTGATTTTACTTTATTTTTCAATGGTTTATGGTTAATTATATTTTTCTTTCATCTGTTCAAAACTTAACCGTATGATTTCTTTGAGTATTTTTTCATCAATGTCAGCAAGTTTATTAATGTATAGACAAGACTTGCCCAATTTGTGTTTACCAAGTTTTGATAATAGGTCATCAAATTTAGAGAATCCCATCATGATATAAAGTGAAATATTTTGTTTTCTCGGTGAAAAACCCGTCATTAAGAAATCGCCTTCACGGCCACTATCGTATTTATAATGATATTCACCATAGCCGATAATCGCTGCTCCCCACATTTTTGCTCTATGGCCGGTGATTTCAGAAAAGATAACATTAAGATCTTTTGCATCGGATTGCTTCTGCGAGTGTTCAACTGACGCGATAAAATCATCTACATCAACATTCGTTATTTGGGTTTTATTTTCTGCCACTGAAATACCCCTTTATATATTAGTCAGAACTTTTAAATTGATTAGTGATTGGATCGTAGCGGTAACCAAGTAATGCCATCTTGTGGTTTAAAGAGCCTTCTTCAATATTGTAACGAGAAAGCAATTGTTGATAACTGTCACACTCAATGCGTAAACGTTCGTTAATAATGCCAAGCACAATGGCACTATCCATAGTAAGAAGATTGTCCACTTCCATAATATACCCTCAACAATGATTAACTTAGTTTGAGTATAGTACAGCCTGATTTTAGTGATTTAAAAACAAAAAAAGCCAAAAACATTTCGCTTTTGGCTGTTTATATTTTGACTATTTAAATTAGATAAGGGGTTAAGCTTGACTCGCTAAGTACTCATCGTATGTGCCGGCAAAATCAACGTAGCCATCTTCGGTTAGTTCAATAACACGGGTTGCTAAAGACGATACAAACTCACGGTCATGGGAAACAAATACCAAAGTACCTTCATATTTGCTTAACGCCATATTTAGCGATTCAATTGATTCCATATCCATGTGGTTAGTTGGCTCATCAAGTACCAATATGTTTGGTAATTGCATCATCATCTTACCAAATAACATACGACCTTGTTCACCACCGGATAATACTTTAACGGATTTCTTAATGTCATCTGAAGAAAACAATAATCGGCCTAAGTAACCACGGATCACTTGCTCATCGTCACCTTCACGGCGCCATTGACTCATCCAATCGAATAAGTTCATGTCTTCTTCAAAGTCACTTGCGTGGTCTTGCGCGTAATAAGCGATTTTGGCGTTTTCAGACCATTTTGCAAAACCTGTATCGGCTTCATACTCTCCCATTAGAGTGCGTAAGAACGTAGTTTTACCAATACCGTTTTCACCGATGATTGCAATTTTTTCACCAACTTCTGCCATTAAGTTAATGTTCTTAAGTACGTGATTATCATCGAAGCTTTTGTTTAAGTTTTCGATTTCTAAAGAGTTACGGAATAACTTCTTCTCTTGTTCAAAACGAATAAACGGGTTAACACGACTTGAAGCTTTCACTTCGTCCAATTGGATCTTGTCAATTTGTTTAGCACGAGATGTTGCTTGTTTTGCTTTTGAAGCGTTAGCCGAGAAACGACGGACAAACTCTTGAAGCTCGCCAATTTGTGCTTTTTTCTTCGCGTTATCTGCCATTAAGCGCGCTCTTGCTTGAGTAGCGGCAAGCATATACTCATCATAGTTACCGGCAAACAGACGTAATTCACCGTAATCCAAATCGGCCATATGCGTACAAACACTGTTTAAAAAGTGACGGTCATGGGAAATAATGATCATGGTAGAATTACGTTCATTCAGAATGTCTTCTAACCATTGGATGGTATGAATGTCCAAGTTGTTGGTAGGCTCATCCAATAATAAAATATCTGGATCAGAAAATAGGGCTTGTGCAAGTAATACTCGCAATTTCCAACCGGGCGCTATTTCGCTCATAGGACCAAAGTGTTGGCTAACAGGTATACCTAAACCCATAAGTAATTCACCAGCACGACTTTCTGCGGTGTAACCATCCATCTCGGCAAATTCAGTTTCTAGATCGGCAACGCGCATGCCTTCTTCTTCACTCATTTCAGGTAAAGAGTATATGCGGTCGCGCTCTTCTTTTACTGCCCAAAGTTCGGTGTGACCCATAATTACCGTATCAACAACAGAATATTCTTCGTAGGCGAACTGATCTTGACGTAGTTTACCAACACGCTCATTTACATCGACAGAAACATTACCTGCAGAAGGTTCAAGGTCACCGCCTAAGATCTTCATGAATGTGGATTTACCACAGCCATTAGCACCAATTAAACCGTAGCGATTACCACCGCCAAACTTAACAGAGATGTTTTCAAATAATGGTTTAGCACCAAATTGCATGGTGATATTAGCGGTTGTGATCAATGTCTTTTCCTTTGGGACTTAAAGTGAATCTATTAACAGGCCATATA
This sequence comes from Thalassotalea crassostreae, assembly GCF_001831495.1. Taxonomy (NCBI): domain Bacteria; kingdom Pseudomonadati; phylum Pseudomonadota; class Gammaproteobacteria; order Alteromonadales; family Colwelliaceae; genus Thalassotalea; species Thalassotalea crassostreae. The sequence continues at coordinate 2,218,569 of NZ_CP017689.1, read as the reverse complement.
ATGGCCGCCAAAAATATGGCGCGCATTATAAAGCAACTAGCTTTGCCGTGCTAGTTTTAGCAATTGATAATCTATTTGTTTTTACGCTTATTAAACTGGTCGTTACTAAACCTTGTTAAGCCTGGGGTGCTCTTGCCATTGCCTTTGCCTGAGCCATTTGAATGTCCTGGTTTCTTACCATAACGTTTTTGACCAGGTGAGGTTTTATTACCTCTAGCATTATTTTTTCCACGACGAGTGCTCAAGTTTTGTTCACCACGAGTTTCGTTTGGAACCAAACATTCTGGTCCTGAACCGATTAATTTTCGAGCTAAGCCCATTTTAGTTAACGCTTCGCGAATAATCGGCCAGTTAACAGGATCGTGATATCGCAATATAGCCTTATGTAAACGGCGTTGGATCGTACCTTTAGGAACCGGGATTTTATCACCGTCTTTTCTGATCTTGTTCAACGAGTCCACTTCGGTATGGTAAATGGTCGTCGCATTCGCTAGCGGCGATGGATAAAAGTTTTGCACTTGATCAAGCTTAAAATTATTTTCCTTTAACCATAACGCTAAATTAACCATGTCTTTATCTGTTGTTCCCGGGTGAGCGGAAATAAAATACGGGATCAAAAATTGTTTCTTGCCAGCAAGTTTAGAGTAGTGATCAAACATTTCCTTAAACTTGTGGTAGGAACCCATGCCAGGCTTCATCATTTTTGCTAATGGCGCTTCTTCAGTATGCTCAGGCGCTATTTTTAAATAACCGCCAACGTGATGACTGGCAAGTTCTTTAACGTATTCTGGATCTTGAATGGCCAAATCATAACGAACACCGGATGCAATAAGAATTTTCTTAATGCCTTTAACTTTGCGTGCACGGCGGTAAAGGTTAATTGTTGGCGTGTGATCAGTATCCATATGGCCACAAATATCCGGCCATACACACGATGGACGACGACAGGTTGCTTCCGCTTTAGGGCTCTTACAACGCAATTGATACATGTTTGCCGTAGGTCCTCCTAAATCAGAGATAACACCGGTAAAACCTGGAACTTTTTGTTGAATATCTTCGATTTCTGCGATGATTGAATCTTCAGATCGAGATTGAATAATACGACCTTCATGCTCTGTAATCGAACAGAATGAACAACCACCAAAACAGCCTCGCATAATATTGATTGACGTTTTGATCATGTCATAAGCGGGGATTTTTGCATCACCATAACTTGGGTGTGGCACACGAGCGTATGGTAAACCAAACACGCCATCCATCTCACTTTCTGAAAGTGGCAGAGCAGGTGGGTTCAACCAAATAAGACGATCGCCATGGGTTTGCACCAATGCTCGCGCACTCGCAGGGTTTACTTCTTGATGAAATATGCGCGAAGCATGAGCATAGAGCACTTTGTTTGCACTGACTTGCTCATAGGAAGGCAGCTTAACGTAGGTTTTTTCCCATGGTTTAAATTTTTTATCCCAGCTTTTATTCTGATAATCAGAAATTTGAATTGGTACTGACTCTTTAGATACATCAACGACGTTCACGCCGCTATCTTTTGAAGCATTGGCTGTTGAATCATCAGCCTTATCACAATTACTCGGTGACATATCTTGATAAGGGCTGGCAATAGGATCTATTTTGCCTGGCCTATCAATGCTACGAGAATCGACACCGCGCCAACCAACCAATGGCGTTTTGCTTAAAAACGCAGTACCACGCACGTCGGTTATATTCTTAACATCTTCGCCACGGCCAATTCGATGGGCAACTTCCACTAATGGTCGCTCCGCATTACCGTATATTAAGATATCCGCTTTAGCATCAAATAAAACACTTCGACGTACTTTATCCGACCAATAATCATAATGAGCGATACGGCGTAAGCTTGCTTCGATACCACCAATCACGACAGGTACATCTTTGTAAGCTTCTTTACAGCGCTGAGAATAAACTAATACCGCGCGATCAGGGCGTTTACCACCTTCGTTATTTGGTGTGTAAGCATCATCGTGGCGCATCCGTCTTTCGGCAGTGTATCGATTGATCATCGAATCCATATTACCGGCGGTGACACCAAAGAATAAATTAGGTTTACCAAGTGTCATAAAAGCATCTTTTGAATGCCAGTCAGGCTGCGAAATCATGCCAACACGAAAGCCTTGTGATTCAAGCATACGGCCAATTATCGCCATACCAAAAGAAGGGTGGTCAACATAAGCGTCACCACTAACCAAAATAATATCGCAACTGTCCCAACCAAGCTCGTCCATTTCTTTGCGAGACATAGGGAAAAACGGCGCTGTGCCATAGCATTCAGCCCAATATTTCGGGTAATCGAATAGCTCTATTTTTGGTAATGGGATCATAAAACAATGTACCTTGATAAATATGGCGCGGATTATATCAGAAGTTGCCACTAAGGTGTGGTTAAAAAATGTACTAAACTAAGGTTTAATTTCAATTTAGTTACAATTTATTGTCAGTTTTGTTGCTAAAGGTGTTTGCTTTGTTATTAAGGTTTTTGTTTAAATAGGCCATCGAAAAAATAAGGTATTATAAATATATGAAATATCCATTAATCGCGGCGTCAATTAGTGTTTTCTTAACAGCGTGTGCAGCAAACGACATGACTAGTGAGTCGGCGTCACAAGCTTCAAGCGAAGTTACAGCAAAACAAGCTGTTATCGTCGAAACACCACAACCGGAAAATGCCGACGCGAGTAAAGTTATTACCCTTGAAAAGATAATGTCCGATCCAGATTGGATTGCTCGATCACCAACAAATTGGTACTGGGGCGATGACAGCCAAACCGTTTTCTATAAGCAAAAACGTGTTGGCAACCCAATAAAAGACCTTTACAAAAAATCAATCGACGCAGAAGGCAATGGCGCAAAAGTCGCATATAAAGATATGCATATTGCAGATGATGTTAATGCACTGCTTTCTAAAGATGGCAGCCAAGAGTTATACACCTTTAAAGGCAACGTCTTTGTAAAAACGTTAGCAAGTGGTGAAGTTAAGCAATTAACCTATACCTCAGCGGTTGAAACGCAAGCAATGTTCTTAACTGATGGCCGCGTTGCTTACCGTATTGGTGATGTGTTTTACGCTCACGACGTAGCAAATAATCAAATACGTGAATTAGTGAACTTGAAAATGACTGATACTCCGGGCGGAAAAAGCTCAGAGCCAACATACATTGCTAGTGAACAAGAAAAGTTAATAAAGTTTGTTGCCCTACAAAAACGTAATGCCGCACTTAAATCGACTGAAGATAAAAACTTACGTGATCAAAATGATTCAATTGCAACAGCAACATTCTATTTTGGCGCCAACAAGCGTGTGACAAACGCAGTTTTATCTCCTGATGCAACTAAATTAATTGTCGCTGTAGCTAAGAGTGAAAAGTGGAGTAATGCCGGTGATATCATGCCAAATTACATCACTGATAGCGCGATGATCGATCCGCAACAAGTACGTCGTCGTGTATCGGATAATCGCAAATATTCAGAGCAAGTGTATTACATCGATTTAGTTAATGAAGCGCAATACCTTCTTACCTATGATTCGTTACCGGGTTTTGATGAAGATGTGTTAGCCGATGTTCGTAAAGAAAATTACGCCCGTGAAGGCAAAGAATATACTTCTAAAAAGTCACCACGAAACATTCATTTAATGTACAACGGCATCAAATGGCATAACAATTCAAACCAAGTGGCTATTGAAATGGAAGCTTGGGATAACAAAGATCGCTGGATCGCTAGCGTTGACTTTGAGAAAGCGCAATTTGTAAGCCAGCACAGGTATCACGATGAAGCTTGGGTAAACTGGAACTTTAATGATTTTGGTTGGTTCGATAACAGCGAAACGCTTTATTACTTATCGGAAGAGTCTGGATATGGCCAACTTTACGCAAAAGAACTTAACGGCAATGCTAAAGCATTAACTGCTGGTAAGTTTGAGGTTCGTCAGTTAACTAAGACTAAAGATGACAGTAGTTTTTATTTCCAAGCCAATATCAAACACCCTGGTATTTACGAGATATACAAGGTTGATGTGGCAACCGCTACTGTAAACCCTGTAACAGATTTAGGCGGCATGAATTCATACGCTTTATCGCCCGATGAAAGCAAGCTGTTGATAGAACATTCAACGACAACTATGCCACCAGAGCTATTTGTTAAAGATGTCGCTATTGAAGCAACACCAGTGCAGTTAACTCGTACCGTAAGTGAAGAGTTTTTATCAATGCCGTGGACTGCACCGTCAATTGTTGAAGTGCCTTCGTCTCACACTGAAGACGGCATTTACTCACGAGTATATCAAGCTGCACCGGTAGATGGCCCATCAGCGGCAGTGCAAGGTAAAGCGGTAATGTTTGTTCACGGTGCTGGTTACCTACAAAACTCACACATGGGTTGGTCAGGCTACTTCCGTGAATTCATGTTCCACTCTATGTTAGTGCAAAAAGGTTATACCGTAATCGATATGGATTACCGTGCATCTAAAGGTTATGGTCGTGATTGGCGTACAGCGATTTATCGTCATATGGGTAAACCAGAAGTTGAAGATATGGTCGATGGTGTTAACTGGTTAACAGAAAATGCTAATATTGATAAAAATAGAATCGGTGTTTACGGCGGCTCTTACGGTGGTTTCTTAACATTGATGTCGATGTTTACTGAACCTGACGTGTTCGAAGCGGGCTCTGCTTTGCGTCTGGTTTCAGATTGGACGTCATATAACCACGGTTATACTTCGAATATTTTAAATACGCCGGAAGATGATCCGATTGCTTTTGAGCGTAGTTCACCAATTTACTTCGCTGAAGGCCTACAAAAACCACTATTAATCAATGCACCTATGGTTGATGATAATGTATTTTTCCAAGACAGTGTTCGTTTAGTTCAACGCCTAATTGAATTGGAAAAGGAAGACTTTGAGACCGCTATCTACCCAGTAGAGCCACATGGTTTTGTACAGCCAAGCAGTTGGTTAGATGAATATCGTCGCATATTCAAACTGTTCGAAACACATTTGTAAATATAGAATTGCACGTAAAAAGGTAGCTTAATAGCTACCTTTTTTGTTTTAAAACTGGGGGTCAGAGTCAGATTAATTATTTAATCTGACTCTGACCCCAGTTATTTATTTTAATTTAGTGTGCGCTGAAAAATTAACATTGTTGCTGTTAGTTGTTAATAAATAACTATTTTTTGTATCAACCAATGTGATTTATCAAGTTTTGTTCTATAGTAAAACCATAGAATTTTATTACTGGGAAAATCATGAAAAAATTTATCTATTTATTTAGCATGTTATTTGCGATTGCATTTACTTTGAACGCTAAAGCAGAAGAGGGCGTGGCAGCCGATCCATTAACTGATGTTTGGGTGATAAAAATAGACGCTGTTGATAAGGGAAAGTTTGAGCAAGCGTTAAAAGCCCACATGCAATATCGCGTTGATAATGGCGATCCTAGAATTTGGAACGTATATACGCAAGTTGTCGGCAATAATATGGAAACCTATGTCTTGCGTGCCTGTTGCACCAACTGGGACAAGATTGCAGAGTATCGTGATTGGTCGCGCAGTAAAAAAATGTCAAGTCATTGGCGCAAAACGGTTGGCCTTTATTCTAAAAATGCCGATCATTATTTCTCTAGACTAGATGATAAAAATAGTCACTGGGACAATACCAAAGAATTTCGTTATTTCGGTGTAACCAGTTTATATCCAGAACCAGGGGCAGGTTTTGAGGTTCGAGAATCTATCAAAGCAATAAGTGATGCCGCTAAAAAGATGGGCTGGGAAGAAAGCTGGGCTTGGTATAATCAAATTGGCGGTGAACCACAGATACAATTAGTGGTTGGTTTTGAAAGTTATGCTGATATGATGCCTGCGGAAAAATCATATTATGAGCGTTTAGTCGATCTATTAGGGGATAAAGAAAAAGCGCAAGATATGATCTCTGACTATTCTGAGCAATTTGATAAAACAAATTATGCGATTTATGTACATCGTGAATCTTTATCTTCGCCAAGTAGCAAATCGAAATAAAATAATTTATTTGCTCAATAGTGCACCTATTGATGATAGCGAAAGCGCTAGAAAGTCATAACTTTCTAGCGTTTTTTTATAACTTATTGGTGACTAAAAGCGTTTATTTTGTCGGCTTCTTTAAAATAGAAATGATAATTCCAATTGATGCAACTAAGCCACCAACTGTGCCCCACAAATGCGCATCTATAGCAACACTAGCATTGATGATTGATTCAACTTCAGCACTGGCACCAAACACTTGTTCATAAGCAACTTTTGCAATTACACCAATAACCAACAAGTAACCTGATTTCCAGCCTCGTCTAATATCTAAAAATGCGCCCCATATAAAAATACCATGCAAAACACCTGATAAACCGACATAACGTTGCATATCAGTATCGAAAAAATAGATACCGGCAGAGCATACTATCATTGAAATTATGAATGCTAGGCCGTAGTTCTTATTGTCATAATGATCGCCGTGTAGCGCCCACAACATTGTTAAACCGGCAAGATTTAGTAATAAGTGATTGAAGTTGGTATGAACAAAATGACTACTTAACAGCCGCCACAATTCACCTTGAGCGAGTAAGTCTCGATCATAAATGAGATAACTTGATAGGTTGTCTGGCAATAAATAGATAAGTACGGATAACACCAATACTGAAACAGGTAAGCTTAATGATTTTCGACTAATTGGTAATGATAACTTCAACATAGCGGTGATTCATATTATTATTGTAGGTTATGAGCCGACAGTATTGCACAAGCTGCGAAAGACCGCTAGTCACCTGTATTTGTGATTTAGTTAGTCCAATCGATAACCAAGTTGAAATCTGGTTTTTACAGCACCCAAGTGAAGAGAAACAAACCAAAGGAACAGCTAGATTAGCTTTTCTGTCTTTAAATCGTTGCCGAATTATTGTTGGTGAAGACTTTACCAATAATGAGACTTTAAACAAGGTTATTGCCGACAGCAATGTTAACGTTTGCTTGTTGTATCCCGGGAATGATGCAGTAGTGGCAGATAAAAGCTCGTTTGACAGCGCAAGTGACACCATCGTTTTAGTGCTTGATGGTACATGGAAAAAAGCATTTAAAATGTATCAGCTGTCTAAAAATTTGCATGGCTTGCCTAAATTGACGTTGCCTAGCTCTATTACCAGTAATTATGTCATTCGAAAGCATCACAAAAGTACCGATTTATCTAGCCTAGAAGCGTGTACTCACTTGTTAATTGCTTTAGAAGGCGATAGTGTTAAATTCCAACCTTTATTGGATTCCTTTGATTTGTTTAATCAGTTCCAGCAAAGGCTAGTAAAATTGCACAGTAAAACCAAATCTTAAACCTATTTTAAAAGGACGTTACCAAGTGTTGCTTTCCAAATTAATTCCAAGCGTGTTGATGCTTTCCTTATTGAATGCTTGTGTTGTCGAAGAAAAAGTTATTCGTGAAGATAGAGAGCCGGAAGCTACGGTAGCCATTGATGATAAGTCAGTCGTCAGCGCTCAAAAATTTATGGTTGCAGCCGCGAATCCCTATGCGTCGCAAGCAGGTTTTAATATTTTACAAAAAGGCGGCAGTGCCGTTGATGCTGCTATTGCTGTGCAGTTAGTTTTAACATTAGTTGAACCTCAATCTTCAGGTATTGGCGGTGGTGCATTTATTTTGCATTATGACAACGAAACAAAGCACCTAACTAGCTTTGATGGAAGAGAGACAGCACCGAGAAAAGCGACACAAGATTTATTTCTTAATGAACAAGGTCAGCCAGTAAGATGGATTGATGCCATCGTTGGTGGTCGCAGTGTAGGGGTTCCCGGAGTATTGAAAGCGCTGGAGTTAGCTCATCAAAAGCATGGCAAGCTGCCATGGTCAGAATTATTTATCGATGCGATTAACCTTGCAGAGCAGGGCTTTATCGTGTCTGAACGATTATCAAAATTGCTTAGCCTGAAGCTAAATCCAGGGTTATTACAACTGCAGCCCGCTAAGCAATATTTTTACCCTAACAATAGAGCGTTAGTTGCCGGTACTCGATTGTTCAATCCTCAACTTGCTCATGTCTATAAAGAGATCGCTAAAAATGGCGCGGATGTATTTTACCAAGGCTGGTTAGCAAAGAATATTGTTAAAGCGGTTCAGAATTCGGCTCGCGCACCCGGGCGATTAACGACTGGTGATCTTAGTGCGTATCATGCTAAAGAAGTTGATGCTGTGTGCGGCGGTTATAGACAATATAAAGTGTGCGGCATGGCACCACCGAGCTCTGGTGGTATTTCAGTATTACAAATATTAAAGCAACTCGAACAGTTTGACATAAAAGATATGCCTGTTAATGGTGTCGATGCTATCCATTTATTCACCCAAAGTTCACGTCTAGCATTTGCCGATAGAGCTAAGTATATTGCAGATCCTGCTTACGCTAAGGTGCCGGTCAATGATTTAATCAGCGATTCTTATATCAAACAAAGATCAGCATTGATTAATCCATCATCGGATATGGGCAAAGCTCAACCCGGAGAGGTTAAACTTTTAACCGCACAAGCGCTTGATAATGCCATAGAAATGCCGTCTACATCACATATCTCTATAGTTGATGGTGATGGTAATGCTATTTCAATGACCACCAGTATCGAGATGGCGTTTGGCTCGGCTGTATTTGTTGATGGCTTCTTATTGAATAATCAGTTAACGGATTTTTCATTGGCACCGGTTGTTAATGGTAAACAAGTGGCTAATCGTTTACAGCCCAATAAACGCCCTAGAAGCTCTATGTCACCTACAATGGTATTTAATAGTGATGGTAGTTTGCGTTTAGTTGTTGGCTCACCTGGCGGCAGTCGAATAATCAATTATGTTAGCCAAACTTTGATCGCAGTACTCGATTGGGAACTGGATATTCAAAATGCAATTAATCTACCAAAAGTAACCAACAGGAATGATATTACTAGTATAGAAAAAGCAACTAATCTCGTTGAGTTAAAGCCAATGTTAGAAGCAAAGGGGCACCAAGTTTCAGTACGAGATCTAAATAGTGGAATACACGGAATTGAGGTGTTTACCGAGTTTCTTCGAGGTGGCGCTGATCCGCGTCGTGAAGGTAAAGTATTAGGTCAGTAATAGCAGCAACTTGTAAAAATATTAACCCAATACAATCCAGCATTTAGAAGAAAATGTTCGCGCAATAATCTAGCTATAATTGCGCTAGTTAAAAATTTAGGAATAACTATGACAAGTTTTAAAGGCACCGAATCGTATATCGCCAGTGATGACTTACAATTAGCGGTCAATGCCGCGATCGCTCTAGAGAAACCATTACTCATCAAGGGCGAGCCTGGCACAGGTAAAACCATGTTAGCCGAGGAGCTTGCAAGTGCTTTAGGAACAGAATTAATTCAATGGCATATCAAATCAACGACCAGAGCGCAGCAAGGCTTATACGAATACGATGCCGTGTCTCGACTTCGAGATAGCCAACTAGGTAATGAAAAAGTAAAAGACATTAGTAACTATATTATCAAGGGTAAGCTATGGCAGGGATTTATAGCGGATAAACGTCCAGTCTTACTGATTGATGAAATAGATAAAGCCGATATCGAGTTCCCTAATGATTTGTTATTAGAACTAGATAAAATGGAGTTTTATGTATATGAAACTCAAGAAAAAATAGTTGCTAAACAAAGGCCTATTGTAATCATTACCTCCAATAATGAAAAAGAATTACCGGATGCATTTCTACGCCGTTGTTTTTTCCACTATATAAAGTTCCCTGATAAAGCCGAAATGCAATCAATTGTTGATGTTCATTTTGATGGTATAAAACAAGAGCTTTTAGAAGAAGCGTTAGCGGTGTTTTTCAATTTACGAGAAATACCAGGGTTAAAGAAAAAGCCATCTACCTCAGAACTTATTGATTGGCTAAAATTATTAGTTGCTGAAGACATTGATACTGCTGTATTACATGAAACGAATCAGAATAAACTCATCCCGCCATTACACGGTGCGCTACTAAAAAATGAGCAAGATGTTCACCTTTTTGAGAAGCTAGCTTTTCTAAATCGCAGTGGCCGCTAATTAATGTTAATCGAATTTTTCTTTAAATTAAGGGAATACCGTGTACCTTGCACTGTACGCGAATTACTTGATCTGATTTCAGCGATGAAAGCGCGGGTAATTTTTTGCTCGGTTGATGATTTTTATACCCTAAGCCGAGTGATCTTGGTCAAAGATGAGAGTCATTTTGATAAGTTTGATCGCGCCTTTGCTGAATATTTTAAAGGTGTTGCGAGTATTGATTTAGATTTATCAAATATTCCTAAAGATTGGCTCGAAAAACGATTTCAAAAACAATTAACCGAAGAAGAAAGAAAACAAATAAAATCTCTTGGTGGTCTTGATGAGTTAATGAAAACCCTGCAAGAACGGTTAAAAGAACAAAAAAAACGACATCAAGGTGGCAACAAATGGATCGGCACCGGAGGGACATCACCATTTGGTGCTTATGGTGAACACCCTGGTGGTATGCGCATTGGGCAAGATGGTAATCGAAATTTCTCGGCCGCAAAAGTATGGGACAAGCGAGAATTTAAAAACCTCGATGCAAGTGTCGAGTTAGGTACTCGAAATATTAAAGTGGCGCTACGTAAGTTGCGACAATTCGCCCGAACTGGAACAACTGAAGAGTTAGATCTAGATAATACAATATCAGCAACCGCTAAAAATGCTGGTTACCTAGATGTTAAGATGCGTCCAGAGCGCCACAATAATATCAAAGTGCTCATGTTTTTCGATGTTGGTGGTTCAATGGATGAATACATCAAAGTGTGCGAAGAATTGTTTTCAGCGGTTCACACTGAATTTAAATACCTAGAATATTTTTATTTTCATAACTGCATGTATGAACATGTATGGCACGATAACGCCAGACGTTACCAAGAAACAATTGATGTATGGGATATTATCCATCGCTTTTCGAAAGACTATAAAATAATCTTTGTTGGTGATGCGACCATGGGGCCCTATGAAATTTCGTTTCCAGGTGGCAGTGTGGAGCACTGGAATGAAGAGCCTGGCAGTGTTTGGATGGAACGTCTAACCAATCATTTTGAACATTGCATTTGGTTAAACCCGCAACCAGTTAAATATTGGCATTACTATCAATCAATCGATTTAATCAAACAGCTTATGGCGCAAAGGATGTACCCGATGACTATTGAAGGCCTAACAGCTGGTATAAAAGAGTTACTTTAAATCTTGTATAACTAGCGATAGTAAGTAATTGAACTATAATAATTTTTATTCGTTACTTTACCTTTGATTATCATTAGCTTACGAAAATAATAATAATGAAAAAACTATTCTCACGACCTAAGAAAAAACTAACATTTGATGAAACCCAAGAGGTGATCACGCCGTTCGCCTTTAAAATGGATGATTCATTATTTGGTACAGCTATTGCCAGTCCGTGGAAAAGGGGCTTGGCGATTGCCATCGATTTCTTCTTGATTTTATTGTTAAGTAGTGCAGGAGGAGAGTTTCTAGCCATCGCTGTAGCGATTATGTTTTTCCGCAGTAGTAAACGTAAAGCGTTAGAAATTGAAAAAGAACAAGTAAGTAAAGAAGGCAAGGTGAGGGGACGTAAAAGACGTTTTCTAAAACGTTTAATTGCTGCCTTTATTTTGTTCGTCGTGCTTATCGAAACCTTACCATCAATTTTTAGTGAAGCGATGTATGAAAACTCTGAACATAACCCATACTCTGCCAAAGACTATAGTAAAAATAAAGAGACTAACAATAGCTCAAAAGACAATACAGTTGAAGCTAAAGACGTAGACTTCGTGACAGCAATTGAGATCACTGCTTTTGCCTTGAAAGTATTGAGCTTGGCAGAAGAAAATAAGTGTCAAGATGTGAGTTGTTGGAAAAAAGTGTTTGAAGATGTGCCTAGTAAGGCCACGAAACTAAAAATCGGAGCCAAGAAAAGTAAAGGCTTTTTTGCAGAAATAGCGGAGTCAACCGAATTAGAAAAAGCTCAGCAACGAGAGCTTAGCAATCATTTATGGAACGAGTATTTAATCTTAAATAAAGATGTCGTTGTAGATAAGTACAATAATCTTTCAACAGTCCCTAATGAAGTAATTACACCGGTGACTACGGATGTAACTACGGATAAATCAAATCCTATTAATAAAGTTGACGAAGCGCTTGCTATAGTTGAAGAAAAACAACCTACAAAAGAATCCAAGCCACCAAAACCAATCTACTCAATCATGGAGTTGATCAAAGGTATTATTGAAGACTTAGGTTTAGGACTTGGTTGGGCGGCATTGTACTTTTCAGTATTTACTTCATGGTGGAACGGTAAAACGCCAGGAAAACGTTTGTTTAATATTCGAGTGCTGCAACTTGATGGTACACCGCTGTCTATGTGGGATAGTTTTGGCCGATTTGGCGGTTATGCTGCGGGCACTGCAACGGGGTTATTAGGTTTCTTACAAATTTTCTGGGATCCAAACAGACAAGCGATACACGATAAAATATCAGCAACGGTTGTGATTGATGAAAAGAAAGTCGTCAATCCTGAAATTATCGCCATCGTAAAAGAAAAAATTGCAGCTTATAACCAACGTTAAGATTTGTTTAGCATTAATAGCTGTTTAACGATTTTAACTAAAAGCTTCTATACTTGAATTAATGACCGAAGAAAAAGGAGAATTACCAATGAAAAACTTATTTATTGCAACTGTTATGGTTGTCGCTCTAACTGCCTGTTCGTCAACAGATGAAGGCTCGACCACCGCAAAAGCGGATACTAATGCATCTAAAGATGATTGTGCAGGTAAAGAGTATCTTGCACGACAAGAGTGTTTATCGGCAAAGCTTAAGTAGCTCTTTCGAGAACGCAAAAAACTGGGGTCAGAGTCAGGTTGATTAAAATCCTGACTCTGACCCCAGTTTTTGTTTGTTTAGAGTTCAGAGCTTAATGGAATGCGTAACTTAGCTTTAAGAACGCTGTTCTTTCATCACTTTTAAGTTCATTTAACAAGTCATTTTCAATCGCGTTCTCTGAATAGCCGAGAAAAAATACCGTTTGTGGGTTGAGCTTATATGAATAGAGTATTTCACCGCCAAGGCTATTGTTCTCTTCTGAGAATAGGATTAATTCAGGATTATTTTCAGCATTACGTTCAGTTTGATAATACACCGCAGTAAAACGAATAAAGCTGTTTACATTAAACGCATAGGTTAGACGTAAATCGCTTATCTTCTGACGATAAACATAATCATTATCAACATCTAATTGTGCAAAGCTATAGTTGAAGTTTAATTCAAGATGGCGATTCATATTCCAAATTAATCGTGGTGAAATTTGTACGCTATCTCCAAGTCTATCGTTGGCGTAATCAATATTGTCACCAACAAGAGCGTAAAGGTTAAAGTAAATATTTTTCAGTGGTTTGGCTTGAGTATAAAATTCAACGCTATTTAGTTCAAAAGAGGTGGTATTTCCATCTATTGCATTATCGTTATCATCGTAACGCAAACCGACCTTTTCTTGGCTTATAAAATTCAAATTGGTATTTGATTGCCATGGTCCTTCAATACCACTTTTTATGATCATTTTCTTACTAATTTGTTCGCCAGCATCATTTTCTCTTTGTGCTACATGGACCCCTAAATCTGCTTTGGTCCACAAACTATTTTCACTATAAAACTTACGCTTAATTGTTGATGATATTTCATTGTAGTCAACCCGTGGCATATAACCTAAGTCTGCACGGAAGTCTCTACCGATATCTTGATATTCAACGTCCATAAACCAATTTTCACTATCGTGTTCAATTTCGATGTTGAGGGCGGTGTCTGATATGTCTTGTGTGTCGGTTACACCAGTTAATTCAGGATATTCGCTTTCTGAAGATAGCACTTGCACGACAATAGAGTTGCTCGCTGAAAATTTATATTTAGAGTCTAGACCTGTTACAAGATTTTGATAATCATCAGCACTTCTCAAGGTACTAACAAACCCAAAAGAAAGGTCATTATTAACATCATAGCGATAACGTAACGCGCCGGAATAACTCTCATCGTCAAGGTTAAAACGTCGAGAATAAAGGCTATCAGGAGCAATAATATTAGTCTCACTGTCTTTGGTCATGAAAAAGCCAAAGGAATGTTTATCAACTTTACCGGTAAGTTTACTACCATAATCGGGATCAGCGATATTTCGAGTATAAATTAGATTAAATGGCGTAGAAAAATATTCAGCGTTGTCGAGAAAGAACGGGCGTTTCTCATCAAAAAATATTGCGTCAGTAGTATTGACGGTAAGCACACCTGCATCGGCTTCAACTGTTGAAAAGTCAGGATTGATGGTGGCGTTTAATAATATATCAGGCGTTATGCCCCAGCGAAGGCTAACGCCAAGGTCAACATCGTTTTCACTGTCCCAGTCGTCATCATTATTGTTATAAACGTCTCTAGTTTGTTGATTACTTGCAACAACCGATGGAGTAATCAATATGTTTTCTTTTGCCTTGGCATTTTGAAAACCTTGTATTTCTAGCATCTGACAAGTCCAACACGAATTGTCTCGATCTATTGGTATATTCGAAATTCGCAACAAATTGTCACGTGGATATATACGAATAAACTCAATGCTCCAGGTTTTAATGTCTTGGCTTTTCTCATAGTTTAACTGTGAAAAAGGAATGGCAAATTCGACTTGATAACCTTTATCCGTAATTATTGCGCTAGACTGCCAAAGAGCATCCCAAGCATTATTATCCTGCCTGGTCATTTCATTGCCAATACTATCGTTTTGAACGCCAGATGGATTAACGAAAAATTGATAGGCGAGGCGATGGTCATTAAATGTATCGAGTTTTATACCAACAATATCATCAGAAAAAGTAGTGTCTCGGTCTTTAAGGAAACTTTGCAATTTATCGACGTCAGGATCTTGTGCATTAAATGCAACATAAAGATATTCGCCATCTTCGTAGATATAGGCGTCGGTTTTTACTGGGCTTGGGGTGTTTTCATAGGGGACATTTACAATGTTAACGTCAAAGTGTTGGGCTTGCTGCCAAACGGGATCACTTAAATCACCATCGATTTTAATCTGGCTATTTATATGCGGAATATTTATTGCTGCTGTTGCGATAAACGGAAAATATAAACCACAAAACAAAATTGATTTGAATAACTGTTTTGCGCTTTTCCTTAGCAAACCCATGACTACTTCCTAATGTCTTTATTATTTTTCTTATTTATTTTTATTATTTGTCTTATTTATCAAGCAAGTAATTTTATTTACCTGAATAGAATTTATATCGCACATAAGGAGTCAGTGTCAATTGTTAACTCATTGTTAACGAGTGTTTTGTGAAAGTTTGATGAACATTACAGAAAGTTGTAAAAATACTCTTTGATCCACCTTTTAATGTGCTAAATTATTGCAATCGCATATGAACTAAGAGAATTACAGTGCAATTGTTAGTTGTTGATTACATTAGCTTAATAATATTTTTCAGTTGTTGGATAGGTTATACCCAATTTTCTAGAGTAAAAGCAAAGAACACCGCTTGTTTATCAAGATGTTTACACCAGCACCGAATCCACTGGATGCGTCAAATTTTCGACACTGATATTAAAGTAGCCCATGCGTCTCTATTAGCCAACTTAGAACGAAACGTTGCCTTTTTTGCCTCGACCACATTACTTGTTCTTGCCGGTGTTTTAACCTTGTTTACGCAAGTAGATAATGTAAAAGAGGTGTTGTCTTCGATTCCTATTAGCAATGATAATAACTCCTTGTCGATTCAAGTTAAGTTAAGTTTATTAGCGTTGATTTTTGTTATGGCATTTTTCCAGTTTACTTGGTCTATGCGTCAGTATGGCTTTCTAAATATAATGATTGGCGCTGCCCCATTTGAGCCGAATACAACCAAAACTCATTTGCTTGATTACGCAAAACAAATGGGCGTTGTTCAAGACCAAGCGGGTCACGCATATAATTACGGGCTTCGTTCCTATTATTTTTCTCTCGCTGCCATTGGTTGGTTCATTCACCCATTACTATTCATTTTTGCCAGCCTAAGCGTCGTTTATGTGCTTTACTATCGAGAATTCAAATCTAGAGCATTACGCGCAATTGTTGATGGTATTGAAAGTCTTGATCTTGAAGGTTTCAATAAATATGGGAAAAAGCAGGGGGAGTAAGTTGGCTATTTATAGTGGTGGTTGCCATTGTGGTAATGTAAAATTTGAAATAGACGTTGATGAATCTACAACGTTACATTCTTGCAATTGTTCTATTTGTTCGATGACTGGCTATATTCATCTGATCGTGCCAAAAACATCGTTTAAGTTATTAACCGAAAACAACAACTTAACTTGTTATCAGTTCAATTCAAAAGTAGCGCAGCATTATTTTTGTAGCAATTGCGGTATTAAGTCATTCTATGTTCCGCGTTCTAATCCAGATGGCTATAGTGTTAACGCAAGGTGCCTCGATACGACTGACTGGCAACAATGGTCATTGGAAGCGTTTAATGGTCAAGATTGGGAATCACATGCCCATAAATTATCGCACCTTAGTGCTGAATAGGTGCTGAATAAGCGAATTTTCGCAATAAGTAATTAGAATTAAATGTCAGAATTTTCACGTTACACCTATAACGACTTTGATAAATATAACTGCTTAAAATTATCAGTGCTGTATTACTTTATCGCACTTTTTTTGCTGCGAGCTGTGGTGATTTCAATTTTATCTTTTGTGAACTTAAGAGATAAATTAGCGCTAGCTCAATGGTTTTACCCCGATCCTAAGATGTTATATCTGAATATCGCGACAGGTATCCCTGGATTATTTTTAATATATGTTTTAATTAATCGCAAACCCGGGGCTAGTGACTTTGTAAAGTCGATGTGGTCTAAGTTTTATCGTTTAAGTTTGGTATTGATTGCGCTTGATTTAATCTTGTACTGGTCGTTTTATTTTGTGGCGGAGTTGGGGCAGTTGCAGTGGCTGATCGGGCAAAGCTTATTAGCAATATTATTATTATCCTTAACTAAGTTTCACCATAGAGCAAAATTAAATTTAACTGAATTTCCTGAAGAATTAGAAGCAAAGAAAGGTCGAAGACTCACCGACATTGAAAATCAAAAATTGAATGAATAATAATAGAAGATAAAAGCGGGCGAAAGCCCCTTTTTATCTTCTATTGCTCGAAACCAGCTGTTATCTTAAATGTTCAACACCAGAAATAGGGTATTTAAAGTAATGTAAACCTTGAGCATCAGCGCTTGGAAGATCGCCAGCTTGGATATTACATTGCAATGATGGGAATATTAGCTTTGGATTGGCTAATGTTGCATCGCGAGCTTCCCTCGTTGCAACGTAGTCTTTTTCGTTTACATTGCCTTTAAGGTGTATGTTTTGGTTTTTCTGCTCTTTAACGGACGTTAAAAATTTAATCTCTCGGCCACCCGGTTGATAGTCATGACACATATATAAGTTGGTATCATCACCCAATGCGAAAATCTTTTGAATCGATTGATATAACAGCGCTGCATCGCCACCTGGAAAATCACAACGTGCTGAGCCAGAATCTGGCATGAATAAGGTATCACCAATAAATGCGTTACCCTCAATAATATAAGTTAAACTGTCAGGTGTATGTCCAGGCGTTTCCATCACTGAAAATTCAAAATTACCTATCGGCAGTACATCACCATCTTTAAGTAATTGATCAAACTGTACGCCTTGGGTATTAAAATCTTTAGCTAAGTTAAATACCGTCTTAAAGGTTTTTTGAATGCCTTTAATGCCGCTTCCGATACATATTTGACCGCCAAGCTGTTGCTTAAGATAAAAGGCAGATGAAATATGATCTGCGTGAGCATGAGTTTCTAAGATGTATTTTAGCGTTAATTGATTGTCATTAATGTAGTTAATTAACTGCTTTGCAAACGCGCTATCTACGCTACTAGCAAGTTGATCGTAGTCTAATGCAGGGTCGATTATCGCACATTCTTTCGATACACGGTCGACAACAATATACGTCAGCGTAAATGAAGCTTTATGGAAAAATTCTTGAATATGTAAAGCCATAGTCTTTCCTAAAATATTTAATCTAATTGGTATTCTTTGCTAATCATCTATAAATATTGACTTATCAATGATTAAGTTTCTGGTCATTTTTCCTTAAAACTAGGTTTAGGCTTGGTAACCGGTGTCGTCGAATAATTCACTACCTTCAGCTGCTGTGCGAGCTAAATCGTCACAACGTTCGTTTTCAGGATGGCCTGAATGACCTTTAACCCACTTCCACTCAATATCGTGACGTTTGGTTTCTTCAAACAATGCTTTCCATAAATCAACATTTTTAACTGGTTGTTTGCTTGCAGTGCGCCAGTTGTTTTTTACCCAATTGTGGATCCACTGAGTAATGCCTTGACGAACATATTGACTGTCGGTTGTTATCGTAACCTTACAAGGTTCGGTTAATGTTTGCAGAGCAACGATAGTAGCAAGCATTTCCATACGGTTGTTGGTGGTAAGTTTATAGCCTTTGGCTAATTCTTTGTCGTGGCCGTTGTATTTTAATACTGCGCCATAACCACCTGGACCTGGATTTCCTAGGCATGAACCGTCGGTGTATATTTCTACATGTTTTTGCATAGTGTTTTTTATTTAAATTTAAGTTCGCTAAGTTTATCAGTTATTGCATTGTACTAGTCAAATTTTTTAACGAACTATTTTTAACAAATTAATTTAACAACTAATTTAACAACTAATTTAACAACTAATTTAAAAACTAGGACGATTATTGTTTACTAACTACGGTAAAATTTGCTTGAATAGTACAAATTATAAATTTTTTGGATAAATCGTGCTCGCTGAAGAATCAAAACCACAACGTTTGGTCGTTCTTGATACAGAAACAACCGGCATAGACCCTAAACAGGGTCATCGTATTGTCGAAATCGGTTGTGTCGAACTGATCGACCGTAAGTTTACCGGTCGAACTTATCACGCCTATATTAATCCCCAGTACCATATGGAACAGGAAGTTATTAATATTCATGGCTTAAGTAATGAGTTCTTGGCAGATAAACCACTGTTTAATCAAGTGGCGGATGAATTTATCGAATTTATAAAAGGTGCTGAATTGGTTATTCACAATGCTAAATTTGACGTCGGCTTTATGGATCATGAATTTGCGATGACTCGCCGTGGTTTGCCAATGACAAATGATATTTGCAGCGTAACCGATACTCTTAAAACTTCGAGGGATGTATTAGGCGGTCCAAAAACCTTAGATTTCTTGGCAAAGCATTACGGTGTCGAGAAGCTGGTTGACCGTACCTACCATGGCGCATTAATTGATGCTCAGTTACTTGCCTATGTTTATGTTGAGATGACGCGTTTTCAAAACACGTTAAACTTATCTCAAGGAAAAGAAGATACAGGCGATTCTGCAGCCATTCGACGTTTAGATACCAATCGTCCACCGTTAAAAGTCGTAAAAGCAACTCAAGAAGAAGAGCAAGCTCATATTGAACGCTTGGCGATTGTCGAAGAAAAGACCGGACACAGCCTCTGGCATGGTAAGCAGGGCGAATAACTTACTTTTGAATAATGACTAAGAAAGCCCTCTGAATATTAAAATAGTCGAGAAATTTGCAATTTTTTGTCTCTATTTTGTGCTGATTGTTCGACATTTGCACAGTCAGTGATTTTTATTCAAAAAAGTAGTTGACTCGAATTGTTCATATCCGTATTATTCGCTCCGCATTCAACGACAAGTTGTTGCAGATGACTTAGATGCGGAGTGGTAGTTCAGTTGGTTAGAATACCGGCCTGTCACGCCGGGGGTCGCGGGTTCGAGTCCCGTCCACTCCGCCAATCTCTTTCATCAGTTTTATATCTCTGCGGAGTGGTAGTTCAGTTGGTTAGAATACCGGCCTGTCACGCCGGGGGTCGCGGGTTCGAGTCCCGTCCACTCCGCCAGTTTATAAAACAAATCAAATTATCGCGGAGTGGTAGTTCAGTTGGTTAGAATACCGGCCTGTCACGCCGGGGGTCGCGGGTTCGAGTCCCGTCCACTCCGCCAACTTTGATTAAATTATTTGTCGTTACACAATGCAAGCATACGCGCGGAGTGGTAGTTCAGTTGGTTAGAATACCGGCCTGTCACGCCGGGGGTCGCGGGTTCGAGTCCCGTCCACTCCGCCAATTATGTTTTCCAAATCTAAACATTAAATTCCCAAACCATATTAGAAACAAAATTACCGAGTGGTAGTTCAGTTGGTTAGGCTCTTATAAGGTCTTAGCGGCCTGTCACGTGTCTGTTTGTCGCGGGTTCGAGTCCCGTCCACTCCGCCAATTATGTTTTCCTTATTAAACTCTGACTTTAGCTCCCATATTTGCAGTTTAAAAAAGCTTGTCCTCGATTACGAGTCCGGACAACATGTCCGCCAATTATGTTTTCCTTATTAAACTCTGACTTTAGCTCCCATATTTGCAGTTTAAAAAAGCTTGTCCTCGAATACGAGTCCGGACAACATGTCCGCCAATTATGTTTTCCAAGAAAAAATCCGATTTAAACTCAAAACAATATTAAAACATAATTACCAAGTGGTAGTTCAGTTGGTTAGGCTCTTTATAAGGTCTTAGCGGCCTGTCAGGTGTCTGTTTGTCGCGGGTTCGAGTCCCGACAACATGTCCGCCAATTATGTTTTCGAAATCTAAACATTAAATTCCCAAACCATATTAGAAACAAAATTGCCGAGTGGTAGTTCAGTTGGTTAGACTCTTTATAAGGTCTATCTGAAACACACATATGTTGAAAAATAGCGCCGTCACAAATAGAAAACGTTCATCCGTGAACCTATTTGCATTCGTACATCCATATACATCATTCCATCATGTTTTTGGATGGAACCTCTCACAGGTTATAACATGCCTATGAATAAAATATTTTTAATTACCACAAGTTGTATCTAATGAGTCACTGCAACCTCTAAAAGGTTATAACGAGCCTATAAAATTGAAAAAGCGAGGTCAACATAACTACTAAGCTACAGCTCTTTTGATTAGGCAGGATTCAACGAATAGTTGTGTCACATTATTATTGTAAAAAAGCGCATTGACGCGACTAGTTATTGGTTAAAATAAAGTCAATGAAATGAATGGTTACAATTTGTTTAAAATTCACTGTTTTGACAAATATCCTTTTAAAACAAAGACTTAATGAAAATTTGATAAATATAAACATAAAATTATATGTTTATTATGTGCTTTTAAATTGCATATACAGTGAGTTTAGGTAGGGTACACACATAAAAAATTAACTACGCATAGTGTGGTAGGCATTAAGCAAACAAGATCTATATTTTCGCTTATATAGAAAATAGAATTCAGATTAAGTGAAGAGTGTTAGATCAGTGACAATTAACATAAGGTTATTTCATGAAATTTTTAAAACCGAGTTTAATCGGATTATCAGTTACTTTAGCATTAGGTCTTTCAGGCTGTAAAAATGATAATTTAGCAACCACTGAAGTTGTACAGGCTCAGCAACAAGCTGGAACATTAACATTTCGTGCGAAATGTTGAAGGTATTGATGAGTATATGCTTCAAAATGGTATGAAGGTTTTATTTTACCCTGATCCATCACAACCAAAAACTTTAGTTAATGTTACTTACCGCGTAGGTTCAAGACACGAGTATTATGGTGAAACCGGCATGGCGCACTTACTTGAGCATATGTTGTTTAAAGGTTCGACAAATTATAAGTCTATTGATAAGGAATTCAAAAAACGTGGCATGGGTAAAAATGCATCTACATGGCTAGATCGAACAAATTACTTTGAAACGTTTGACGCAAATGAAGATAGCCTTGAATGGGCGATTGGCATGGAAGCTGACCGTATGGTTAATGCGACATTTACCGAAGAAGATTTGAAGAGTGAAATGACAGTTGTTCGCAACGAAATGGAGCGTAACGAAACGAATTCATTCCGTATGTTAATGGCTCGTATGTCTTCAACCGCGTTTATTTGGCATAACTATGGTAACAGCACGATTGGTGCCCGTAGTGATGTAGAAAACTTCCCTTTCCAACGATTACGAGAGTTCTATAAAAAGCATTATCGTCCAGATAATGCAGTTGTGACAATTGCTGGTCGATTCGATAAGGAAAAAACCAAGGCGTTAGTTGAAAAACACTTTGGTGCTATTGCAAAACCTGAAAAGCCGATTGAGCCACTTTATACTGTGGAGCCAACGCAAGATGGCGAACGCACCATAAATATTCGTCGCGTAGGGAATTTGCCTATTGTTGGCTTGTCTTACCATACACCATCAGCGTTACACGCTGAAGCAGGTGCTTTGCAGATATTGACTGAAATTTTAGGTGACGCTACTCGTGGCCGCTTACAAAAATCATTGGTTGAAAAGGGGATCGCTACAAGTGCATCTAATTTCACCTTTGATTTAAAAGATAGTTCACAGTTTTTGCTTTTTGTTGAAGGCAATAAAGATTCAGATATTGCAGTAATGGAAGATGAATTAATTAATATTGTAGAAAACCTCAAAGATAACCCAATTACACAACAAGAAGTTGATTTGGCAAAAGCAAAAATGGCTCGCCAAATAGAACAAGCATTACGCAGTGTTACTGGCGTTGGAATGGCGCTTTCTGAATACATTTCACTAGGCGATTATCGTCAAGCTTTTTATTCAAGAGATGTTGTTGCACGCACCACTTTAGAGCAAGTGCAAGCAGCAGAAAAGTACCTTATTCGAAGTAACCGCACTGTAGGACGCTTTATTCCAACTGAAAAACCAGTTCGCGCTGAAATTCCAGCTGCTCCTGATTTAACTGAATTGCTGAAAGATTTTAAAGGTAATGCAGTTGCTACTGCGGGCGAAGTGTACGACAACACGGTGGCTAACATTAAAAATCGTTTAATAAAGTCGCAATGGGCAGAAGGGACAAAGATAAACGTTTACCCGAAAGTGCTTCGCGGCGAACAAATCATAATAAAAATGCACTTTCCAAGTGGTACTGCTGAAAACTTAGCATATAAAGGCAGTGCAATTGGTTATGTTGGAGCATTGTTGAAAAAGGGCAATGCAAAGTATTCAAAAGAAGAAATTGTTAGCAAGCTAGACCAATTAAAAAGCTCTATTAATATCGCAACATCGGCAGGTTCAACTGACGTAGCGATAAGTACAGACAAATCTAACTTAGATGCAACTATTGCGTTATTTGGTGAAATCATGGCGGCGCCAACATTCCCAGGAAATGAGTTAGAAGTAATGAAGCGTAGTTCGATTGCTAGAATTGAGTCAGAGCGCAATGATCCATCAAAGGTTGCTGGTAATAGCTTTAAAGAAGCGCTTGCTAACTACCCGAAAGGGCATCCAAAAGCATATATGACTTTAGATGAAAGAATTGCTGCTACAAAAGCGATTACGTCATCAGAATTAGAAAGTTTGTACCGCAGTCATACTAATATTGTTAATGGTCATATTGCCATTGTTGGTGATGTTGATTCAGACAAAATATCTGCACAACTGCATAAGCAATTATCTGGCTTTGTTAATGATACAGAGTACGAGTACATGACAAGTAGCATGAAACAAACTACCGGTTTAACGATAAGTACTGAGACGCCAGACAAAGCAAATGCGCAGTTATATATAATTAACCCAATCACTATGAATGTTAATCATGAAGATTACTTAGCACTAAAAATGGCTACTACGATCTTTGGAGGCGATTCATTCTCTTCACGTATCGGTGCACGCATTCGTGTTAAAGAAGGTTATAGTTATACGGTTGGCGCTGGCATGCAAGTTAATAGCTTAGATACTCAAGGTATGTATTATGCTGCAGCTATTTCTGCACCAGAAAACATGGATAACGTTGTCGCAGCGTACAAAGAAGAGGCTGCAAAAGTGGTAGCCGATGGTTTTACCGCTGAAGAATTGGACCAAGCGGTAAAAGGGTTTATTAGCAGTAGAAACCATGCTTGGGCTAGTGATGAATACATTGCTGGTGTGTTACAGCGCGCAAGTAAATTAGATGAAGATTTAGGTCGTTATGACCAACAAATCGAAGACGTACAGAAGTTGACCCTTGAAGATGTCAATGCAGCCTTTAATAAATATATCGGCTCTTTAGACATTAATGCCTTTAAAGCTGGTGACTTTGCAAAACTTAAAAAGTAATTAATTGCTTTTAATATAAAACCCAAAAACGCCTGATATTTCAGGCGTTTTTTGTATCTAAGCCGTGATAATATGAATTACTTAAATACTTACTAAATCAGTAATTGATAACATTTTGATAGCTTAACTAAAGTAAACAGGTTTCATCAAAAATCGCAGCTTCTATTACCATTTTTTCACATTATGCATGTAGAGATTAGCGCAGAAAATCGCTGCTCTGTTGTTAGTACAGGACTAAATTCATGTCAATGGTCACTGATCTAGTATCGACTATATGTTCAGTTTATATCGTGAAAAGCGAATTATGTGTCAAACATTTAGTAGGAAAATCGATGATTAACCACTATCATAATATTAACTTTAGTTTGATGAAAAAATATTTATGAAAACAATGAAATTGGCTATTTTACCGGTTCTTATGCTGTTATCCGCATGCACTACTACCTTAAACGCTGAAACTGATTACAGTGTAGATTACGATTTTACTTCTGTAAAAACCTATAATATTGTCGGTGATGTATCAGTGGAAAATCCAATGTTAAGTGATATCAACCGAGATCGCATAAATAACGCGATTGCAGCAAACCTTAATAGTAAAGGTTTCGCGACTTCCGTTGAAAAAGATGCTGATGTAAAGATTCAATATTTCGTCTTTACTAAAGATAGAACTCAAGTAACTACGATCCCGATGAGCGTGGTAGCAAATTGTTATAGGTGTCGTTATCGAACGATAGGCACTGCTTCTACAGTAGACGTTAGGCAGTATACTGAAGGCACACTTATCGTTGATGTCATTGATAATAAGACCGCTAAGACGGTTTGGCGTAGCAGTCTTTCGCAAAGAATTAAGAATTATGACAATGCTAAAGAACGAGATGAAGCTGTAAGGCTTATAATTGAAGCGATATTTAAAGAATTTCCACCGCAAGTGACTGCAGTAGAATGAAGCTAAAACTATTTGATAAAAAAAGAGCTCGCCAATGGCGAGCTCTTTAACATTCAATATACTTTATATCGCTTAAGCTGCTTTATGGTCAGCTTTACTATTTTTTAGGTTGCTACTTTTTAACCTAGCTTTTTCATTAGCAATATGTGCTTCTTTGTCTATAACAAGATCCAT
This sequence comes from Thalassotalea crassostreae, assembly GCF_001831495.1. Lineage (NCBI taxonomy): Bacteria > Pseudomonadati > Pseudomonadota > Gammaproteobacteria > Alteromonadales > Colwelliaceae > Thalassotalea > Thalassotalea crassostreae. The sequence goes on along the minus strand of NZ_CP017689.1, from coordinate 2,193,161 downwards.
AGGGTCAAAGTCATCAACATTAATCACAGATTTTCTCAATGCTTCAGTAGCAATTAAGTGTTCCGCTTCATCTTTATTAATTAACTGATTTTCAAGCGCTTGTTCAGCTACTTGATCTAAATTAATCATACGATAATGTTTACCGCTAGCTTTGCTTAAATCAGCAATAATTTTTTCACTCACTATCATATGCTTCAACGTCAACTCGAGTAATCCAAACGGGTTTTCTTTATCTTCACCTAAATATTGCCCTGCACCTAATCGTGTGCGCGCTGCAGAAGGGGCCTGCAATAATTGCGCAACTTGGTGATCGAGTATGTCTGAAGGTTTCTTCAAACTTGCGCCAAATGGGATGACAAGCAATTTAAATGCTTTTCCTAACATTGCATTTGGAAAGTTATCACAAACATCAATCATCGCTTGCTGACACTTAAACAAACTGTCTCTCATCGCCCAATGCAATAGTGGCAGGTCTTCTTGTTGTCGACCTTCATCTTGAAAACGTTTTAATGTCGCTGCGGCAAGATAAAGATAACTTAACATGTCTCCTAAACGCGCAGATACTCTTTCTTTTCGTTTTAAATCGCCGCCTAGAGACGCCATAGATAGATCCGAAAGAAGCGCCAAGTTTGAGCTAAAGCGAGTTATGTGTTTGTAGTATTTCATCGTACTGTCTTTAAATGGTGTGCCAATTAAGCGCCAACCACCAAACGAAAATGAAATCGAACGAACTAAATTTGAAATGGTAAATCCGATATGACCAAATAATGCTTCATCAAAGTCATGCAATGCTTCAGTAAAGTCATCGTTGTTTGCTGCTTCTAATTCTGCATAAACGTATGGATGACAGCGAATCGCGCCTTGACCGTATATGATCATGTTTCGGGTAAGAATATTCGCTCCTTCAACTGTGATCGCAATTGGAGCACCTTGATATCCTCGACCTAAATAATTGTTTGGACCTAAACAGATACCTTTGCCACCATGAATGTCCATAGCATCACTAATACAAGAACGCATTTTCTCTGTTAAATGATACTTACAAATCGCAGATACGACGGAAGGTTTCTCACCTAAGTCGATTGAACCTGTAGACATGGTAGTAACGGCGTCCATTAAATAAGCATTACCTCCAATACGGGCTAACGCTTCTTCAACACCTTCAAGTTTACCAATCGGTAGCTTGAACTGACGGCGTATACGACTGTATGCACCGGTTGCTAAAGCCATAGATTTCACGCCGCCTGCAGCGTTTGAAGGTAAGGTAATTGCTCTACCTACAGACAAACATTCAACCAGCATGCGCCATCCCTGACCAGCCATTTCTTTGCCACCGATAATAAAATCTAGTGGCACAAATATATCTTCGCCTTGGGTCGGACCGTTTTGGAACGGTACATTAAGAGGGAAGTGACGACGGCCAATTTTTATGCCATCAATATCTGTTGGAATTAATGCACAAGTAATGCCTAAATCTGTCTCTTTACCGATGAGATTTTCCGGATCGTATAATTTGAAAGCGAGACCAAGAATTGTTGCAACAGGGGCTAAGGTAATATAACGCTTATCCCAGGTTAAACGCATACCGATCACTTCTTCACCGTCGTATTCGCCTTTACAAACAACGCCAAAATCAGGGATCGCACCGGCATCAGAACCAGCTTCAGGGCTAGTTAAAGCGAAACAGGGAATTTCTTCACCGGTCGCTAATCTTGGTAAATAATGGTCTTGTTGTTCCTTAGTACCGTAATGCTGCAATAATTCTCCAGGTCCTAATGAGTTAGGTACACCAACGGTACTTGCTAAAACAATTGAACAGCCACTTAACTTTTGTAAAACACGCGATTGTGCATAGGCGCTAAATTCGAGGCCACCATATTGCTTTTTAATAATCATGGCGAAGAATTTATTATCTTTAAGGTACTGCCATACCTCTGGTGACAAGTCTGCTAGTTCGTGAGTTGTTTGCCAGTCGTCACATAATCGACAAACTTCTTCGACTGGGCCGTTAAGGAAGTCTTGCTCTTCTTTACTGAGTCTAGGTTGTGGATATTTGTGCAGCTTATCCCAGTTTGGGTCGCCTTTAAATAATTCTGCTTCAAACCAAGTTGTACCTGCGTTAAGAGCTTCTCGTTCTGTGCTCGACATTTGTGGCATTATTTTTTGAAATGCTCTAAGTAACTTTTCACTGATTAATTGCTGACGAAGGCTCGAAACATTGAGCGGAAGGGCAATTAAAAGAAAAATAATCCAACTAAATAAGCCGGTAAAATCAAAAAATGTACCGAGCAACATTAGCGCTGTATATACGGTAGTAAATACGCCTAAAGATGTGCGGTGATACGCTAAATAAAATGTCGCAGCTATCGATATAGCTAACCAAATTGAAAACTCCATAACTACTTCCTCGTACTACTTAAATCTTACAGGTCTGACCACTTAGTTAAAGCATAGACTGATACGGGTACAAATTCAATTAAAATTTTAACGAATTGTTTACATTAATTACCGACATAAATTATAGTTCAGCTATAGAATGTGTTACTTACTAATTTGCGTTAAGGATATGAAATGTGTGAACTGTTGGCGATGAGTGCCAATGTACCAACTGATATATGTTTTAGTTTTGCTGGATTGATGCAACGAGGCGGGAATACCGGGCCGCATAAAGACGGTTGGGGGATAACTTTTTATGAAGGTAAAGGTTGTCGAACATTTAAGGATCCGCAGCCTAGTCATCAATCTGAAATTGCTGATTTGGTTAGTAACTATCCAATAAAAAGCAAGGCGGTTGTTTGTCATATTCGCCAGGCAAATGCCGGTGCAGTTTGTCTAGAAAATACCCATCCTTTTACTCGCGAATTATGGGGAAGGAACTTTACCTATGCACATAATGGTCAGTTAGCGGGGTATAAAGAAGCATTATCGACCCACAAATTATTGTCGATTGGCAGCACGGACTCAGAACAAGCATTTGTTTGGATTTTAGAGCAGTTAAGGCTTAATTTTGGCGATCAAAGACCTGATGATTCCGCGCTATATCGATATTTAGGACAACTATCGCAACGTGTTGCCCGGTTTGGCGTGTTTAATTTGATTTTATCTGATGGTGAGTTTATTTTCGCTTATTGTGCGACTAAATTGCATTGGATAACCCGTCGAGCACCATTTGGACCTGCCAAGTTACTTGACGCTGATGTCGCCATAGATTTTAAGAAAGAAACTACAGAAAACGATATAGTGACAGTTATTGCCACCGAGCCATTAACCATAGATGAGCAATGGTTCAAAATGCAGCAAGGTAACTGGTTAGCTTTTGTCGGTGGTGAAATAGTAGGGCAGCCAGAAGCGATTATTTAACCTCAGATGTTGGTTCGACTTCGGCTTTAATCGTGTCATCTGTTACTGAAACTAGCTCGGCATGAAATTGCTTAAAGTCGCTCTCGTATAGATATAACTTTACCATTAAATAATTAAGTGACGGCGCGAACCAGACATAAGTCACTTGTTTACTGTCTGGTTTTTTTCGTTTAAGTTTGATTGCTTCAATATTGCCATAAGGCAACATTAAATCTTCTTTACCAATATATTCAAAATTATAATTTTTGATTTTTCCGTTGGTACTGATCACTTCAAAATTAAAGTTTTTGCGATTATTGATTAGATTAAAACGTGATTGAAGATGAAAGCTTAATTTACTTTGTAATCCTTCAGGCCATTCTACCTCTTGAGGTTTTGGTTTTTTCTTTTTTAAATTAGTTGCGGTTTTTTTAGCGTAATCGTAAGACCAGCCATAATACTTGTCTGAGCCAGTGCCTTCTCGACTTGAGATATAAAGTTTTGGAATAACAACACCGTCAACTACTTGATTGACCGTTTCTTCATTGCGGTGATCACTAAATATCATCCATTCAATATCAGTACGATAACTAAATTCGATATCGCCATTGTCTCTGGTTTTGAGTTTTCTGACCGCTTTACCTTTTATATCACCGCCATGGACAATGTTATATTTTGCGGTAAAGTCGTCAATTGCATTAACTACAGGAGCAGACTCAGCATGGGCAGTTAGAGCGAATGCGCTAACAATAATAAGGATTTTTTTAATAAATAATTTAGCCATAATATTCCTAGTATGGCTAAGATTTTGAATAAAACCATACTTAAGTTGCAAAAACAGTTATAAAAACTAAGTATGGTTTATTTAGTTAATTCAATTAACTAGCTAATTAATTGCTTTAACTGTCACTCGCATAGCCGTGCATTGGTAAACGCTTGTTGTCTAGCATGGCAGATTCTTCTGTCATCGTTAAGCGGTCTGAACAAAACCATTTAACCACCAAAGGGTATATTCTATGTTCTTGTTCATGCACTCGCATTGCTAAATCATCAGCGTTATCATTTTCGAATACAGGCACTTTTGCCTGTAAGATAACCGGTCCACCATCAAGTTCTTCTGTGACAAAGTGCACGCTAACACCGTGTTCGGTGTCGCCAGCGTCAATTGCTCGTTGATGAGTGTTTAAACCTTGATACTTAGGCAACAAAGAAGGGTGAATGTTCAATAATTTTCCTTCAAAATGTTGCACGAAGCTCGCTGTAAGTATTCGCATAAAGCCTGCAAGTACTACTAAATCTGGCTTGTAGCTATCGATAACGCTAATTAATTCTTGATCATAATCTTCACGGCTAGCAAACTCTTTGTGTGATAAAACACTCGAAGCAATATCATCATTCGCTGCTCTTTGCAGGCCGTATACGTCGGCCTTATTTGAAACAACGCCAACTACATTACCAGGAATTTGTTTGTCTTTGCAGGCATCGATAATCGCCTGCAAATTACTACCGTTTCCAGAAATTAATACAACAATTCGTTTGTCATTAGCCATGTTAGTTGATAACCACTTGTTCTTCATCATCGCTAGCTGCTTGGATTTCACCGATGTTCCAAGCTTTTTCGCCGTGGCTTGTTAAAATGTCGATACATTGCTGCGCTTTGTCTGCTGGAACAGCGATGATCATACCAACACCACAGTTAAAGGTACGGTACATTTCATGAGTAGTAATATTACCTTTCTCTTGTAACCAGTTGAAAATTTCAGGCCACTGCCAGCTATTACCATCAATTACTGCTTTGCTACCTTTCGGAAGTACACGTGGAATGTTTTCCCAAAAACCGCCACCAGTAATGTGAGATAAAGCATGTGCTTTCACTTCTTTCAACATTGCAAGTGTAGATTTTACGTAAATCTTAGTCGGCTCAAGTAAATGCTCGCCGATAGACTTATCACCTAACATTTCATTAGTGTCGGTATTGTTTACTTCTAATACTTTACGAATTAGTGAAAAACCGTTTGAATGAGGACCTGATGATGCAAGAGCAATTAGCACGTCGCCTTCACCAACTTGTGAACCATCAATTAGATTAGATTTTTCCGCTACGCCAGTACAGAAACCTGCGATGTCATAGTCACCTTGGTGATACATGCCTGGCATTTCAGCGGTTTCTCCACCAACAAGCGCACAACCTGATTGAATACAACCTTCAGCGATACCTTCGACAACAGACGAAGCTACATCAACATCAAGTTTTGCAGTTGCGTAATAGTCAAGAAAGTACAATGGCTCAGCACCAAGTACTAATAAATCATTTACACACATCGCAACTAAATCAATACCTACAGTGTCGTGCTTTTTAAGGTCAATTGCTAAACGTAGCTTAGTACCAACACCATCAGTACCAGAAATTAGAACTGGTTCTTTATAACCTGCTGGAATTTGACAAATAGCACCAAAGCCACCAATGCCACCCATAACCTCTGGACGAGTTGTTCTTTTTACAGCGCCTTTAATGTTTTCTACTAATGCATTACCTGCATCGATATCAACACCTGCATCTTTGTAACTTAGAGATTGTTTTTGCTCGCTCACGTTGAACCCTTAAAAATGTTTTGCGTATCTGAAATTGAAGATTTAATTCAAGTTTAGCTACTATACTAATAAAAATTGCGCCTATTCTAACAGCGCTGAGTCTGATATAAAATCTTTGTGAGAAAATATTTTCTTTTCTTGGTTAAATTCTTAACCTTTATGATAATATTTGCGTATGAATTATAAAAAATTACTCAAAAAAGCAGTTTTCTGCTGTGCATTAACTCTGAACCTTATTAGTTTTCAGACGGTCGCTGTAGAAGTGGCTAATTTATATACAGCGGAAGTTGTTCTTGATGACAGCAAGAATGCCAAAAGTAAGGCGAATCAAGTAGCACTTAAACGAGTGTTAATCAGATTGGCCGGAAGTGAGTTTGTTAATAGCAATGAACAGCTAAAAAAGGCATTGAAAAAACCGAATAGCTATTTAACTCAATTTAGTTATGGTGAGAAAAATGGCAATGCGGTGTTATTTGCTCAATTTGAAGAAGCAAAAATAAACCAACTTTTGCAAAGCGCCAAGGCTAGTATTTGGGGCAAACATCGTCCTATGATAACCATGTGGATGGTCGAAGAAAATGGGCTAGAAAGAGATATTGTTGCAGATTCATCGCAGGGCATAGCGAAACAGGTGATTGTAGAAGTTGCCAAACGCAGAGGGTTGCCACTTAATTTACCATTGATGGACTTATCCGATTCTATGGCGATCACGGTTGGTGATGTTTGGGGCCGTTTTGAAGAAAATATAAAAAAAGCGTCTAAACGTTATCAAGCGGAAGCCATCGCTGTAATTCGATTATCGAATACGAGTTTAGTGAATAATACGAATGAACAATGTGGATCAAATCCTGGATGTCAAAAAAGCGAATATGCAATCGATTGGCATGTCTTTAACAACGGTGAAATGTATACCAATAGTTTTTCAGGTAATGATCGCCAAAAGTTGATATCTAAAGCCATGACAGATATGGCGGAATCTTTGCACCAGAAAAACTCCTATGTTTTTGATGGCAGTGCAGAAAATGTATTTGATGTGGAAATTGTTAATATAGATTCGATGATTAAGTTTGTTGAGATCAAGCAGTTTTTGAATGATTTGACCTTAGTTAGTGATGTGAAGTTAATTAAAGTTGCTGGCACGAAAATGGTGTTTAGATTGGAGTTGCTTGCGAGTGTTAATGCAATTAAGCAAGCATTACAATTGGAAAAATCACTAGATACAAATAACGATTACTTTGACAGTTCATCAGAAGTACGTTTAATCGATGGTGATAATGCGCAAAGCTATACCTGGAAAGGTTAATGACTAAAATTTCTCAACTGCCATTGGCAGTTCATCTACCTGATGATGAAACATTTGAAAGCTTTTATAGCATTGATAGCGGGGCTATCTCTGGTCAGCTAAAAGCATTTATTAATAAACCAGCGGTTACTACCAATGGTTTTTATTTGTTTGGTCAACAGGGCGTCGGTAAGTCACATTTATTGCATGCAAGCTGTGCTTATGCTTCGGAAATGAAACTGACGTCTCTATGTCTGTCTTTCTCTGAATTAAAACAATTATCAGTCGAATTACTTGATGGGTTGGAACAGTTTGATCTGATCTGCTTAGACGATTTGCAATTAATTGCAGGAAATAACGAGTGGCAGCAGGCGGTATTTGATTTGTATAATAGGGTGATTGAACAAGACAAAAAGCTCATTATTGCAGGTAACAACCCTTCAAATAGTTTGCTTATCACCTTACCAGACCTTGAATCAAGAATTGGCTGGGGTTTTACTGAGCAAATTAAGCCATTAGCAGATGAAGATAAAATTAAAGCAATTCAAGTTCGGTCAAAATTACGTGGTATAGAACTAAATGATGAAACTGCTAAGTTTTTGTTAAATCGGTTATCTCGAGATATGAATAGCTTAATCAAAGGATTAGATACACTAGATAAAGCGTCGATTACAGCTCAACGAAAAATTACCATTCCTTTTATTAAAGACGTTCTGTTTTAACATGACATAGGGTTAAAAAGAATTTTAGAGTTGAAAAAGACTTTATTGTATAAAAGCAAAAGCCGGCTAAATGAGCCGGCTTTTATTTTCTAGTTCACTAATTTAATGAAACATTTAGTGAAACTTAGGTAAAGCGATTTGGTGATGCGCTTGTTTACGAACTCTAGGAATGCGCTTATTAATAAACTCCGGGTTGGTTGGTTTAGCCTGTAATGAATTTGTTCCTGAGTTCATTATCTCAAGAGTATCAACCCATCGTAAGTCTGTGTCTAATAATTGTGGTGTCGGTAGGTTGGCACTGTCAGCGTTTGCTTCATTCAATAGCTCCATCGCTGTGAAGTTTGCTCTAACACGTATGCCATCAACTTCAACACGACCTCGTTGACCCCAGTCAACAATATAACCAGTATCAGCGGTTCCTGTAACGGCTACATCACGAAAGATAGAGTAACGGTAAGACATCATCAGTTCTTCAAATAACATTGCTAAATCTTCGCGCTCTGAACTATAGCTGTAAAATTCGTTCGCAACATCACTTAAAAAGAAACCTGTGATGTCTGCTGGCAAGTAAGCTTTTTGAGTGCTTGATGGGTCTTCACCACGATAACGTACATCAGCAATTTCATCTAATTCTGTGCTCGATTTAGGGTACATTCGAGTGAGTTCATCCGAAATTTCATCTTCTTCAACTGCAGCTTGGAAGAAAATGAAACTGTCAGGGTATGTTCCCCATTCAGCACTTGGTAAATAGTCATTAGCATGAGCTAATTCATGATAAAGCAAGCTTGCTAGGTCAACATTAATATCTTCTAAGTTTCGATTTAGGCGATATTCAGGAGGGTAATAGAATGAAGCCCAATCGTTGTCTTTAACGTAGCGCCAGCGCGTTGAAAATTGCAATTCATTGCCAAAATTCGAACGATAATCAGGTGCTTCATTAATGGTGTCGCGTTCGTCTGCCGTTAACCATAAATCATTTGGATCAAGGTAGATTGCTCCTGTACCAGGCCAATAGAAGGAAGGTCTTATATCATAAGAGATAACGATAGCAGTAGTCGCGCGAAGCATGTTTTTGAAGTCATCATTATTATCAAATGCTTGTAAATACTCTCTAAATCGAGCACCCATCCAATCATGAGATACAACCACGCGGTCCATTACTTGATCTATTGTCGGTGTTTCGCCCGATGTTTCCGCACCAAGTGACGGTAAGGTGCTGAGACGGCATAAATTTGTACTATTGTTTTCGTCCCAAGTTAACCCCATTGAATATACACAAAAAGCGATGTTATCGGCATACTGCGAGTCATTGTTGTAAGCATAAACAGTTGCTAGTGCATTATCATCTAAAACGTCTTCAAATAAAGAGTCTGATGGCACGGGGTCAGTATCTTCAACTAATATGGTGACAATATCAGTAATTGTTTCGCCATTGTCAGTAGCACTAACTTCAATTTCGATAACTTCATCTTGAAATACTTCAGGCGCATCAAATATAACGATTTCTGAGGTTATGTTTTCATTATCAAAGTCTACACTAGGACCTGAAATTTGTTGCCACTGTATGGTGTCAACATCAATATCATCAGCGACAAAGGCACGTAAAGAAACACCATTATTTTCAACGACTGCGTGACCTAACTTACCAATGATTCTCGGTGTTGCTCCACTGGCACTAAAGTTAATTTCTTGTGATGATTGACTGCCGCCGTCTAAATAATTAACGGTAAAGCTATAATCTCCTGAGTCAGGAACAGTAAATGAAATAACTTTTGTTTTTGCCGTTAATAATTCAACGGCAGGGCCAGACGTTTGTTGCCATTGTATATCAGAGATGTCAGCGCTTGGATCGTGAAGAACTAGATCTACAGAGCCACCAGGAGCATACGTTTGATCAGGAGTACTTATAGTACCATCAGGAGAACTACCTCCACAGCCTGTTAATAACAAGGCCGACAGGCTTAGAGCGATTAAATTGTATTTCATTGTTTCTTACCTTAATACAGCTAATTTTAACGTTTTTATTTTTATATTATTTATGTATCTTTATTTTTCGTCTTTCTTTTTTTCAAACCTAAGCCGAGCTCTTGACCTCGGTACTTCGAATAATATGACCCGGCGAAGAACATTAAACTTGCAAAAATCAATTCTACGATAGCATAAATTCTTTCGTCAGCTGAGACCCAAAGCGTTGTAAGCGAGTGTAGAAAGTAAATCATCACAACAAAATTTGCCCAGGCAAATGTATAGGGATTACCTTTGATTATGCCTCTTAATGGAAATAATAAAGGTAAGGTAAACATGACTAACGAGAGAGTAGGCGATAGACCTTCACTTGGATGTAAAACCAAAAGCCATAACGGCATGAAAATTAATAAACCTAGGTAGCCTACTTGCGCCATTTTTCGCAAGGTTTGTGTACTAAATGTTTGCTCTTTCATTGAGATTTTATTTACCCTAAAAGTGCAAGTACATTTTCTGGCGGACGGCCAATACACGCTTTGCCACTGCCAACCACAATCGGTCGCTCGATAAGTTTAGGTGTCGCTATCATGGCGGCAACTAATTGTTCTCGGGTTAATGACTCATCTGCTAAATTCTGTTCTTTATACTCTGTTTCTTTAACTCGCATTAATTGACGAGGCTCAATCGATAGCAGTGTCAAAATATTTTCTATTGTTGCAGCCGTAGGCGGAGTTTTTAAATACTCAATAATCGTTACATCACAACTTTTCTCTTCAATCAGTTGCAATGTTTGTCGGCTCTTTGAGCAACGAGGATTATGGTAAATCGTTAATTCAGTCATTAAGTGTTCCTATATTATTTCTTTTTGAGTTGTGCGTCGTCATTGATTAAAGGCGCTTTAACTCATCCTCTTTTTCTTGAAATTGTAAAATTCTTGCTTTAATACGCTTTTGCATTAACGATTTTTTAGGCGAAAAGTTATAAGCGGTTTGCAGTTCATCGATAGCTTGTGAATATAACCCTAAGAGTGCATATACTTCAGCTTTTTGTGAATGCATTGGTGCCATTTTCTTCTGCCCTTCGTAAGCATCAGTCAGCAATTGGTTGGCTAAGAAATGATCTTTATGAACGATAATGAAGTCCATCAATAAGTCAGCCGACAATTTGTATTCTTTCGCTTCCAATGCAGCGTTTGCATAATTTAATGTGATTACCTGATTATTTGGCATGATGGTATTGAGGTCGCCAAGCTTAGCCAATATTTCTTTAAATCTTTTTTGTCCTATATAAACATCAGTTAGGCCATCAAGATAAAACAAGTTGCGGCTATCTTGCGCCAATAATTCTTTTAGTATTAATTCTGATTCTTGGTATTGCTTATCGTCAAGCAACGCTAAAGCTAAACCATATTGTGCTGCCTGCTTAATCTTATATTGCTTCTTACGAAGCATGCTGCGATAAACCGTTATTATATCGCCTTTTTGATTACCATAACGAACACTTATACGAGCTTTTGCTAATTCAAATGATAAATTTGCTGGTAATAGTCGAGCAGGGTACATTTGTGCTCGGTTACGTATGTCTGTAATACGAGATTCTGGTAATGGGTGAGTTAACAGCATCGCAGGTGGCTTCGATGTATAGCGATATTGGTCTGCCATTTTTCGAAAGAAGTTTGGTGCGCCGTTTGGATCGTAGCCACTATTAACCAAGATAGACATGCCAACTCGGTCAGCTTCTTTTTCGTTGCTGCGGGTGTAGTTGATAGAGGCTTGTTGACCAGCAGCCATAGTTGTACTTAGTGCTGCAAACCCAGCTTGCGGATTTACTAAGGCTAATAGTACGCCGGTGACCATTCCTGCTACGGTCAATGGCGAATTGTTAGCTTGCGCTTCCATCTTTCTCGCCAAGTGACGTTGGGTAACGTGAGCAATCTCATGGGATAAAACTGACGCTAATTCACTTTCCGTTTCAGCACTCATTATTAAGCCAGAATGTACACCGATATGACCGGCAAAGAATGCGAAAGCGTTTAATTCTGAATTATTAAGCATAAAGAAGTGAAACTTATAGTTTACATCATCAGCACCCAATAATAGATTGTTGCCCAAATTATTAAGATACTCAGCTAACACCGGATCTTGAATGATAGGTTGCGAGGCTCGAACTGAGCGCATCATAGCATCGCCATATAGTCTTTCTTTATCGAGTGATAACGTACTTACCGCAGCGGTACCTATATCGGGTAGTTGGTTTTTCTGTTCCGCCATCATTTCGGCGGCCGTGGCCGTAACGTTAATGTAAAATGCGCAAAAAGTGAATGTAAGAGCTTTAAAAAGGGAATGCTTCATGTAACGTATAAATACCTGAAATAAAAATAAAGAATAATCTATTGTTATAAGAGTGCGTTATAAAGCAAAAGTTGCATTTTTACTTTATAAAAAAAACGCCGCAAATATAAAACTATAGTTTGCTTGATACACATGATTTTTACAAGTTGATAAACTAGGTATTTATTTAAAGTTATGTTGTTGGTAGAATTTCGCTCAGACCTCGGAGCCGAGCGTGATAAAATCAATGGTTATTTCTAAAGAATATGATGCAAGGCATGAAAAATGTCCTCTACCACTAATAAAAACCAAGTTGTTGTTAAAGCAACTTGAAGATGGTCAGCTTATGCGTGTTTTGATTGGCGATAGCGGTTCTTATACTGACATACCAAAATTCTTATCATCCAAAAACATACAGTTCAAACTGGGAGTTTTAAAAGATGATAGCACTGAAATAATAATAACTAAGAGTGAACTTTAATGATTCAATATATAGTCAACTGGTATAAAGAAAAGTTTTCAGACCCACATGTTGTAAGTCTCTCTCTGATTATACTTGTCCTCTTTCTGGTTATTTTCTTTTTTGGCAACTTATTAATGCCGGTGATTGTTGCCACTGTATTGGCATTTTTATTAGAAAAACCCGTTCAAAGCGTGGCAAATATGGGCTTAAGTCGTTCCAAATCAGTAATGATTGTTATGCTTATTTTTGTCACAGTTTGTATGGTGTTAATTCTTGGTGTATTACCAGTGTTATGGCAACAAACGTCAACGTTGATCAGTGAAGTGCCTAACATGTTGTCTAAAGGTAATGAGTTTTTATTAACCCTGCCAGAACGTTACCCGGAGTTGATTCAAGGTGAACAGATAGTTTCGATTATCGAATCTATAAAAGCGAAATTATTAGAATGGGGCGAGCTGATCTTAGCAGGTTCACTTAATTCGATTTCAAATATAGTGGCATTACTCATCTATCTTATTTTAGTGCCGCTAATGGTGTTCTTTTTCTTAAAAGATAAAGAAGACATGCTCAATAATGCCAAAACATTTTTACCAAAGGAAAGCCGTTTAACTCGTCAAGTCGGTTCGGAAATGTATCTGCAAATACACAATTACATTCGCGGTAAAGTTATAGAGATATTGATCATTGGACTTGCCAGCACAATTGCGTTTGTGGCGTTAGATTTACGCTATGCGGTATTACTCGGTGCATTAGTTGGTTTGTCGGTGCTAGTACCTTATGTTGGTGCGGCAATTGTAACAGTACCTGTCGTACTAGTTGGCTTATTCCAATGGGGATTAAGTGCTGAATTTGGCTATGTCATGCTTGCCTACGGTATTATTCAAGTAATTGACGGCAATATATTAGTCCCACTATTATTCTCTGAGGCGGTTAACTTACATCCGGTTGCAATCATCATAGCGGTGATTATATTTGGCGGATTGTGGGGCTTTTGGGGAGTGTTTTTTGCCATTCCTTTAGCAACACTGGTTAAAGCCGTTGTTAATGCATGGCCAGAGAGTAGAGAAGTTGAAGCAGTTTAAACTGTAGACCGTTTATTAATCGATATTGCTTTGCTTTTTAAGTCAAAGGTGCAATATAAAAAAATGTTATTTGCTAATTAAGCAAATAACATCTTAATGAGTTCATTAGAATTAAAATTCCAACTATAGTTGGGCGTTTAATTCAGTAAGTGCTTCAATGACCACTTCATGATGATTTTTAGTTTTAAATTTATTAAATACTTTACTAATTTTTCCATCTAAACCAACCAAAAAGCTTAAACGGTGTATACCGTCATACTCTCTACCCATAAACTTTTTCAGGCCCCAAACGCCAAAGTCGTCTGCAACGCTGTGGTCAACATCCGATAATAAATCAAAATTTAGTTCATCTCGTAAACAAAATTTATCCAATCGCTTTACTTCGTCTGGACTAATGCCAAAAACAACAGTGTTGAGTTGCTCAAGCTCAGCTTTACTGTCTCTCAAACCTTGAGCTTGTATGGTACAACCCGGTGTCATAGCTTTAGGATAGAAGTAAACTAATACCTGTTTTTTGCCAATATAATCCGCTAATGAAATATCTTTTCCATCTTGGTTTTGTAATGTAAATAAAGGTGCTTTATCACCAACGTTTAAAGTATTCATATGTAACCTTTAATGTTATTTTTTAGTCGGCCAAAGCATACTGTTTTGAACCGATACGAGCGTGCTAATATTATTTACCATTGCTTTAGTAACTTTACCTATTGCGGTAGAGGCTAAAGAATGTGTCATTGCTTATCTGTGATATTTTCAGAGTTATTTTTGCGGTTATTGTAATCAGAAAATTGAGGGATTGACAGTTGATTGCAATATTTTCAATTAAATGTCCAATTAATGCCTTTTAATATGGGGTAAACCTTGTGTTTATAATTGATGACAAGTACCATTAAACGCATTTTTAAAATTAGCAAAATATGATTGCAAGCTTGAAACTTATTGGCTCAAAACGAGTCGTAATTATTAAGCTGAGATTTTGGTTAAAATAAACACCAAAACAATCTATAAAAATAATTTAAACCAATTACAAAATTGGTATTGGCTATATTTCTCTGGAGTTTTAATGAGTCGCCGTATTTTTTTCTATTCTTTATTAGCACTTTCGCTTTGTGCTTGTAGTAATGTTGGAACACGTAAGCAAGCTAAAGGTAGCTTTGACTATGTTGATTTACAACCTCAAAAACCATTTAACGTACCTAGTGATTTAACAAAGCCAGCTGAGCAAGAGCTATACAAAATTCCTGAAGTTACTGGCGAAGCAGGGCCGATTGGCGATAAAGTTGATGTTAGAGCACCCGCGCTAGTATTACCACTTGCATCAGGTAGTCGACTCGATGAGTTTGATAAAACCGCTGCGATTTGGTATGACAAAATTGATGACGATCGAGATCTACGTGAACAAGTAATCAAGGCTATAACTGATTACTTGGCGACTGAAAACGTAGGATTTGTCAATGCAAACCCAGAGCAAAACACTTGGGAATCGGATTGGTTCCATATTGAACAAGAAAGCGGTTATTTGTTTTGGAAGAGTATCGATATGACAGAAAGCTGGCGATTTAAATACTCTTTCGTCACTAAGCCCCATGGTCGCAGCATCGGTTTAAATGTTGAACTTGTGGATTACATGTTTACTGATGAAAAAGGTTCAACTAAGAAGATCGACCCGATTGAGCAACAACGTGTCGAAATGGGCATGATTAATGCTATTACTGCGCAACTAGATTATCAATATCGCGTTAATAACAAAGCTGATAGAGATGCAAGAGCTAGCATGGTTATAGTTACTGTTGGTGAATCGCCTAGTCAACAGCCTGCGTATATTATTGAATACCCAATTGATGACTTATGGGAATACATCCCAGGATTCTTTGAAGAATATAATTTTGAAGTGACTGATTTAAATAGAGATAGAAACTTCTTTGAAGTGAATTATACTCGAGTTGATTCAAGCCTTTGGGATGAAATCTGGGGCGATGCTGCGCCAGTAGTTGCGCTAGATTCTGGTGTATATAAGTTCAAACTAATAAAAATTAGTGACGAACAAACTGCGCTAGTAATTACTGATGATCAAGGTACATTGGTCACTAAAGAACAGCTTGAAGAGAACTTTGACGTGATGGGCGAGGCTCTTTCATTTAGATAAGAGCTCGATTAATTGTTAATTGCTATCTAGTTTTATCACTAATTAATAAAAAGATGCACCAGTTGGTGCATCTTTTTTTATGGCACTATTTCGTTAGTGATTCGAAAACTTGTTAGACAATTAATGAAGAAAGTTGAGACTAAGCTTGTTGTCTTTTTTTGCGAGCAAGAAATTTATCTATTGAACGAGCAACAGCAAAGAAACCAAAGCTTGCGGTAACATGCGTTGCCGCACCAAAACCACCACTGCAATCTAAACGAACGCCACCACTATTACTTTGCTTAGCATGGCAAACACTGCCATCGCTATTGGGATATATTAATTGCTCGGTTGAAAACACCGCATCGATAGAAAATTTACGTTTCACATTTCTTGGGAAATTATGGTCACGTCTCAATTGATTTTTAACTTTTGCTAGCAATGGATCTTGATAGGTTTTGCTAAGATCTGTGATTTCTATCTTAGTTGGATCGATTTGACCACCAGCACCGCCTATGACCATTAATGGAATTTTGTTACGGCGACAATGTGCAATTAAAGCTGTTTTAACCTGAACTGAATCAATCGCGTCAATGACATAATCAAAATTATTTGCCATTAATTCTGCTAAGTTTTCTAAGGTAATAAAGTCTTCAACTTGGTTAACCTTACAATCTGGATTGATTTGTAAGATCCTATTGTTCATTACTTCAACTTTGGATTCACCAATAGTATCGGTCAATGCATGGATTTGTCGATTAATATTACTAACGCAAATATCATCTAAATCAATCAGCGTAATTTCGCCAACGCCATTGCGAGCTAATGCTTCAGCTACCCAAGAGCCGACACCTCCGATACCAATCACACAATAATGACTGTTTTTTAAGTGTTGGGCACCAACAACGCCATAAAGACGCTCAATACCGCCAAACCGTAATTGATAATCGGACATAGAATTAGAACTTAATTGAATAACGAATAATAGGCGGCATTATAAAGCCGAAATAGGCACGATGCTAGTTGGGAAAAGCAATTGGCCTAAATTATTGAGTTAAAAGCGTTAAGTAAACTACTTAGTAGGCCGGCATAGTCACCGTAAACTCAGTATATTTTTCGTCTATGATTTTAAAACTGATCTGTCCCTTTTGCACGTCAGTCATCAGCTTAGCCGAGTATGCGCCTAAACCTGAGCCTCTAATGTGGTTTGAAGTAGAGTATTTTTCAAATAATGTATCGCGCAATTCTTTAGGGATAACACCGGTATTGGTTAACTTGAACTCAATTTGTTCGCCTATTTCGCTAATACTAATATGTATATCTTCGTTATCTGGTGATGCTTCTACAGAGTTTTTTATTAAATTATTAAAAATCGATAAACAAAGTAATTCTTCAGCATCCATATAAGTGTTTTGATGTGCAGATTCTAACTTAAACGTAATGTTCTTTTTCGTTGCCAGCGAATGTACGGCCTTCATTGCTTTATCGACTAAATTATTTAAGTCGACCATATCTGGGTTTATTGGATAGGTGCCGTTTTCTATTTTAAATATGTCTAAGGTATTGTTGATCATATTCAATACGTTGGTAACCGATTCTTCAATTGATTTTGACGCCTGTTTGTCGGCTATTTTAGGTAACTCAAACAAAATAACACCTAACGGTCCTTTTAAATCGTGATGAGTTAACTTTTCAATATCTTCACGAAGTTGTGCATTTTCGACCAACGTTGCGACTTGCTTGGTTAGTGCTTGTCTGTTTTGGCGCAATGTCACATGGGTTAAAACACGTGCTTTAAGGATCTCTGGTTGCAAAGGTTTAGTGATATAGTCTACCGCGCCTAAGTTAAAGCCTTTGGTGATATCAGCAACCTCTGCTTTAGCGGTTAAAAATATAACAGGTATATCCTTTGTGTTTTCGTTTCGTTTTAATTCTGCACAGGTTTCATAACCATCAAGCTCAGGCATCATAATATCAAGTAAAATAAGGTCGATATTACTATCGGCTTGAGCTATTTTTATGGCAATCTTGCCGTTAGTTGCTGCTTTTACTTTATAATTTTCTTTTAGTAAAGCCGACGCTAAATCAATATTTCCGGGTTCATCATCAACGACTAAAATTGTAGGCTTGTTTTCATTATTCATAAAAGTGAACGTATCCGCTTTATTGCTTATTAGATGGTGGTAATTAGCTGCGTTTATTACGACTATATAATTACCGATACTTTAATTTATTGCTAAATCACTGATAAAGCAAACATTTGATTACTTTATCAATGATTAAGTTATGCTATTAACCAATCCGAAACATAAAGGCTTATGATTTAACCTTTCACTTACTTATTTCTAGCCAATTGTGCTTTATAAAACTATCTAATACTGGATCAGTACTGGATATTTTAAATATTGTTTATCGTAATAGTTTGAACGCTCATAAATCCAACGCATTTTGTCGTTACGTTGCTCTTTAAACAAATCTCTTTGTTCGTTTTGGTCAGAGCTTTTTGTCGCGGAACTAGGAAATGCTTGTTTGAATTCAGCTAATAGCTTGTCATCTGCTAGCATTTTTTGCGCTAGTGGCACAATGACATAGGTTTCGATATATTCAGTGCGCTGAAACATTTGATTAAATGAACCCCAAGAAAATAACGAATCAGTTCCATGAGGGTCTAGTAAGGTAACGGCAAATTTACCTAGATCTTGATCTGTATTTATTCTTACCCATCGACTGTCGATTTTTTGTTCCAGTTCTTTTTCGAGAAATGTTGAACTTACGGTTTGGCGACCTTCAAATGCAGTATCATTGAACTTATGATCGACTGCGGTTAATTGTGTAAGCTTTAATCGCGTAGATTGGTCAATTTGTTCAACTTTGATGCCTTGTAATTTTAATAACTTGATCACCTCGGTATGTTCAGTACCAAGATAATACGCCTTAGGTACCTTGACTATTGTCTTTGGCTTTTTCTGCCAATATGTTGGCATGTTTTTATAGAGCTTTTTCTTACCATTCCAGTTTACATACTCAATGCCAGTTAAGTCATCGATAGCGACAGTATAATCTATCCCATGAAAGTCTTCTCGGGTTGGATTATCCATATCAAGGACAAAATCAACTACCAAATTCTTGGGGCGGTGTTTTTTATCTTTTTCAGTCGCAACTATTAGTTCTTGGCCATTGCCATTTAGCGTTACCAGCATCTGTTGCAAAAATATATAGGTACCTAATACGCGTTGTTTATAAGGTTTAAGCGAATGGTTTTCGACTAAAATAGTCGGTAGATGGCGGGCATCTCCCCAACCATTGCTAAAACGTGGACTAGCAGTCCAACCGTATATACCTTTCGAAAAATTCATACTATCAAGACCGAAAACTAACGCCGATGCTAAATGGCCATTATCTTTTAACGCATCGTCAATAGCAGGGCGTAACTTTTGCTGTAAGTATCGACTGATATTTGGCGAATAACCATGCTCTCCATTAAATCCGTAGGTGATATCATATTGATAATCTTCACCATCGGTAACGTGAATATCAATATATAAGTCTGCTGACGTTTTCTCTAGCGCTGTAATGACAGCACGCATTTCTACAGCATCAGCTTTTGCGTAGTCGCGGTTTAAGTTTAGGTTTTGGGCAGTAGTTCGCCAACCCATATTTGTTGGACCACGCTGGTTTACCCGGTTAAATTCACTACTACGTTCATGGCCATCAACATTTAATATCGGTAGGAATACGACATTGACATTATCAAGGAGTTCTTGCTGATCACCATGGATAATATCCCTCAGCAGCATCAAGCCAGCATCTTTGCCGTCGATTTCTCCTGAGTGAATTCCTGCTTGAATAAACACCGTAAATTTTGGACTTGAGGCAATGCTTTCTAGTGTCGATAGCCCATCTGATGTGGCTAAGACAACTTTAATTGCTCTATTTTGAGGGCTGTGACCTAGCTCCAATTGAACCAGTTTTGAAGATGAGTCGACTAACCTGTCGATATATTCAAACGTTTCAACGTAATTCGGTGTACTGTTCAAGCCAAATCGTTCGGCAGGTGTTTGCCATGGGTGTGACGAGTCTTTAATTAATAGTTCACTCTTACCGGTAAACTTTTCAATTGGCGGTAATAACGTTTGATCAGCATTTGCAATGTTTGTCATGAAACACGTCACACTTAACGTAAACAGAAAATTTTTAATCAAGTTTTATTCCTTCAGCGAATTTTCAAGGCATTTTGAACTAAAACTATAAGACAAACTTATAAAACATAGCAACAAAGTGAATTATTATTCATTTTGAAAAAAATTGTTTAATAGATTTTAGTGATTTTAAAGGCAATAAAAAAGGAGCATCTAGCTCCTTTTTATTTCAATGTTTTTACAAGTCAATTTTACTTATGACGTGCCAACGGCGTAAACTCTTTATTTAACTGTCCTGTGTAATTTTGACGAGGACGGCCAATTTTTTGACCAGGTTGAGTAAGCATCTCATCCCAATGTGCACACCAACCAACGGTACGAGACATGGCAAAGATAACAGTAAACATACTAGTTGGGATACCGATTGCTTTTAAAATAATACCTGAGTAGAAATCTACGTTAGGGTATAACTTCTTCTCAATGAAGTAAGGGTCTTCTAAAGCAACTTTTTCTAATGCCATAGCAACATCTAACAATGGATCTTTAATACCAAGTTCACCAAGTACTTCGTGACAGGTTTCACGCATAACTGTTGCACGTGGATCGAAGTTTTTGTATACACGATGACCAAAGCCCATTAGACGGAACGGGTCATTTTTGTCTTTCGCACGAGCGACGAACTCATCTACATTTTCTAAACTGCCGATTTCTTCAAGCATTGTTAGACAAGCTTCGTTTGCGCCGCCGTGGGCAGGGCCCCAAAGTGAAGCAACACCTGCAGCAATACAGGCGTATGGATTAGCGCCAGATGAACCAGCTAAACGCACAGTAGAAGTCGATGCATTTTGTTCGTGATCTGCATGAAGAGTGAAGATACGATCCATTGCTTTAGCTAGGATAGGGCTTACCTTATACTCTTCTGCTGGTACAGAGAACATCATGTGTAAAAAGTTTTCAGCGTAAGATAAATCGTTACGAGGGTATACGAACGGCTGACCAATGCTGTATTTATAAGCCATCGCAGCAATTGTTGGCATCTTAGCAATTAAACGGTGAGCACAACGTTTACGAGCTGCTGGGTTGTTAATGTCTAAATCTGAGTGATAGAAAGAAGACAACGCTCCAACCACACCACAAACCATTGCCATTGGGTGGGCATCGTGCATAAAACCACGGAAGAAGTTCGCTAATTTTTCATGTACTAACGTATGGTTAGTAATGATGTTTACGAATTCATCGTATTGTTCTTGATTAGGCGCTTGACCGTTTAATAGGATATAACAAACTTCTAAATAATCAGCTTTGTTGGCTAAATCGTCAATAGCATAGCCGCGGTGTTGAAGAATACCTTTACCACCGTCGATAAATGTAATTTCAGATTCACATGATGCAGTGGCTAAAAATCCTGGGTCGTAGGTGAAATAACCAGCACTTCCTAATGTACGGATATCAATTACATCATTACCAGCAGTACCACTTAAAATTGGTAATTCTGCAATATCTTGACCTGCAATGCTTAGCGTGGCTTTATTGTCAGCCATAGTTATTCCTCTATTTTTCAGTTAGTGATGATTTTGTATTGTTATTAGAGATAACAGAGAAACAAAATCTCCGCAATATTGACTTTAGTCTAATCGTTTTTAGATTTAGTTAACGTTAAGATTACAAAAGTGTAACAAAAAAGAGCTAAATGCTTATTGATGAAAAGTAAGTCAATATTCATGAATATAAATTTGGTGCGTATTTTACTCTGATTTAGGGGTAGAAAGTCAATTCAAAACTGCATCTAAAAGCATTTTTATGCAAATTTTTTTATTGGCTGGCTAAAAATACAGCAAAAAGCAATAAAAGTGGTGTTAAAATTGTAATTCAAATATTACATCTATATAATTCGACTCGTCTATTTCAGGCTATTTACATTAATCACTAAAATTGCTTGAAATGACCATTAATAATGAATGGCTATTATTAAAGTATTGTTTTGTTTACTACAATTAGTAACCGAATGGTTAGAAAAAT
Source organism: Thalassotalea crassostreae (assembly GCF_001831495.1). NCBI lineage: Bacteria > Pseudomonadati > Pseudomonadota > Gammaproteobacteria > Alteromonadales > Colwelliaceae > Thalassotalea > Thalassotalea crassostreae. The sequence goes on along the minus strand of NZ_CP017689.1, from coordinate 2,171,103 downwards.
AATGGAACTTCATTAACTAAATATTAGTTAAATACAATTTAGGCAATAACTGTGAATAAAAATAGACCTGTAAATCTTGGTTTAAGCACAATCAAGTTTCCGCCAGCGGCACTCGCATCAATACTGCATCGTGTTAGTGGTGTAATGATGTTCTTCGCTATCGGTATCCTAATCTGGGCACTTTCAGTCTCACTATCATCTGCAGAAGGTTTTGCTTCTGTTAAAGAATGTTTAAATGGGGCATTCTTTAAATTTATTATGTGGGGCATTCTTACTGCTCTGGCATATCACTTTGTCGGCGGTATTCGTCACTTAATTATGGACCTAGGTCATCTTGAAGAAAAAGGTTCAGGTCAAACAAGTGCCAAGTTTGTTATCGCTCTTTGGTTAATTATATCTGTGCTAGCAGGAGTTTGGTTATGGTAAATAACGCAGCTACATTAGGTCGCAGTGGTGTTCATGATTTTATTTTGATCCGTGCTAGCGCAATCGTTTTAGCTTTATACAGTGTATTTATGATGTGTTGGTTTATCTGCACACCAGAAGTAACTTATGAAGCTTGGTCTGGTTTGTTCTCAAACTTAGCCATGAAGATTTTCACAATACTTGCAGTTATTGCAGTACTTTTCCACGCTTGGATTGGTATTTGGCAGGTATTAACAGACTACGTAAAGAACACTATGTTACGTGGTTTACTTCAATTTTTATTCACTATTACCCTGTTCGTTTATGTTGCAGCGGTACTATTAACTGTGTGGGGTGTGTAAGTGAGCGTTCCTGTTCGTGAATTTGATGCCATTGTAATTGGCGCTGGTGGTGCGGGTATGCGCGCTGCTTTAGCAATCTCTGAATCAGGCCAGTCATGTGCCTTGATTTCAAAAGTATTCCCAACTCGTTCTCATACGGTATCAGCGCAAGGTGGTATCACTGTTGCTCTTGGTAACGCCCATGAAGATCACTGGGAACAACATATGTACGATACCGTAAAAGGTTCTGATTTCATCGGTGACCAAGACGCTATCGAATACATGTGTAAAACTGGTCCTGAAGCAATTATTGAACTTGAGAATATGGGCTTACCATTCTCTCGTACTGAAGAAGGTAAAATTTACCAACGTCCTTTTGGCGGCCAATCTAAGAATTTTGGTGGTGAACAAGCGGCTCGTACAGCGGCTGCCGCCGACCGTACTGGTCATGCACTTCTTCATTGTTTGTACCAACAAAACGTTAAAAATAAAACCAACGTTTACTCTGAATGGTACGCATTAGATTTAGTTAAAAACTCTGATGGTAATGTTGTAGGTTGTACTGCAGTTTGTATCGAAACTGGTGAAGTTGTTTACTTTAAAGCTCGTGCAACAGTATTAGCAACCGGTGGTGCTGGGCGTATCTTCGCATCAACAACTAATGCTCACATTAATACTGGTGACGGTGTTGGTATGTCACTACGTGCTGGCGTTCAAATGCAAGACATGGAAATGTGGCAGTTCCACCCAACGGGTATCGCTGGTGCTGGTGTTCTTGTTACAGAAGGTTGTCGTGGTGAAGGTGGTTACCTTCTTAATAAAGACGGCGAACGTTTCATGGAACGTTATGCGCCAAACGCAAAAGATCTTGCTGGTCGTGACGTTGTTGCTCGTTCAATGATGACGGAAATTCGTGAAGGTCGCGGTTGTGACGGTCCTTGGGGTCCACACATTAAACTTAAGCTTGATCACTTAGGTCGCGAAACATTAGAAAAACGTTTACCAGGTGTTTGTGATTTATCTAAAACATTTGCTCACGTAGATCCTGCTGAAGAACCGATTCCAGTAATTCCTACATGTCACTACCAAATGGGTGGTGTACCTTGTAACGTAAACGGTCAAGCACTAACGATTGGCGCAGATGGCCAAGAGAAAGTTGTTGAAGGTTTATTCGCTGTTGGTGAGATTGCTTGTGTATCTGTACACGGCGCTAACCGCTTAGGTGGTAACTCATTACTTGATTTAGTTGTATTTGGCCGTGCTGCTGGTAATTTCCTAGGCAAGTACTTGCATAATACTGAAAACGGTAAAGATGCTTCACAATCTGATTTGGACGCAGCACTTGCTCGTTACAATCGTTGGGAAAGCAGTGATAAGGGTGAATGCCCAACTCAAATCCGTAAAGACCTACAAAGCTGTATGCAATTAAACTTCTCGGTATTCCGTGAAGGTGAAGCAATGGCTCAAGGTATGAAAGAACTTGAAGAAATTCGTGAACGTTTACAAAATGCTCGCTTAGACGACAAGTCTTCTGAATTTAACACCCAACGTATCGAGTGTTTAGAATTAGATAACTTGATGGAAACAGCGTTTTGTTCAGCAAAAGCTGCGAACTTCCGTACTGAATCTCGTGGTGCTCATGCCCGTCAAGATTTTACAGAACGTGATGATGCAAACTGGTTATGCCATTCAATTTACACACCGGGCACAGAAGAAATGTCTAAGCGTGATGTAAATATGGAACCAGTACACCGCGAAGCTTTCCCTCCGAAAGCACGTACATACTAAGGAGTTGTCGAGATGAACCAGAAGTTTTCAATCTATCGCTACAACCCAGATGTTGACGCGAAACCATACATGAAAGAGTACACATTAGAGATCCCTGAAGGATCTGACATGATGGTACTTGATGCACTTATTTTATTAAAAGAACAAGATCCTACATTATCTTTCCGTCGTTCATGTCGTGAAGGTGTTTGTGGTAGTGACGGTTTAAACATGAACGGTAAAAATGGTTTAGCTTGTGTTACACCATTATCTGATGTTAAAGCTAAAACGATTGTTCTTCGTCCATTACCAGGTTTACCGGTAGTACGTGACTTAATTATTGATATGACTCAGTTCTACAATCAATATGAAAAAATTAAGCCTTATTTAATTAATGACGGCCAAAATCCTCCAGCTCGTGAACATCTTCAATCAATTGAAGAACGCGACAAGCTAGATGGTTTATACGAGTGTATTTTATGTGCTTGTTGTTCAACGTCTTGTCCATCATTTTGGTGGAATCCTGATAAATTTATCGGTCCAGCAGGCTTATTACATGCGTATCGTTTCTTAATCGATAGTCGTGATACAGCAACTGACGAACGTTTAGATGGTTTACAGGACGCGTATAGCGTATTCCGTTGTCATGGCATTATGAACTGTGTTGACGTATGTCCTAAAGGGTTGAACCCGACTAAGGCTATTGGGTCAATCAAATCAATGTTGTTACAAAGAGCGGTATAACTAAGCATACTTAACAACGTGTTTTGTTGTTAAATAGTATATCGCCGGGCCTATGAAAATAGGCCTGGCATTTTAGTTTTAAAGGGGCTGAATAACGCTTTTTATTTGATCAAACCTTCTTTGCTATAAGAAGATGATATAAGAAGTTGATATTTAGCAGATAAATTAATAACTGTTCGTGATAAATTACGATTAGTTTTATTTCAAAGAGGAATAACAGGCAATGCCAGAAGGTGTTATGAAGGCCTGGTTAGAGTCTTCCCATTTCAGCGGTAATAACGCTGAATACATTGAAGAATTGTACGAAATGTACCTTGAGAATGCTCATTCGGTATCCGATGAGTGGCGCAAGGTTTTCGATGATCTTCCAAAATTAGACGGCGTAACGACAGAAACCAATCATTCGATTGTTCGTGACGAATTTCGCCAATTAGCCAAAGAAGGCGTAAAGCACGTAGCGGTGAGTTCAGATGCTGATGCTAAGCAAGTTCGCGTTCTTCAGTTAATCAACTCATATCGTTTCCGTGGCCACCAGAATGCTCGTCTAGACCCATTAGGTCTATGGAAACGTGAACGTGTACGTGATCTAGAATTAGCTCACCACGAACTTTCCAAATCTGAGTTTGATAAAGAATTTAACGTTGGTTCTTTAGCCGTAGGGCAAGAATCAATGAAACTAGGGGACATCTATAAAACCCTAGAGCAAACGTATTGTGGTGCTATCGGCGCTGAATACATGCACATCACCTCAACGACTGAAAAACGTTGGTTACAACAACGTTTTGAATCAGTACGTTCAAAAGCAGAGTTTTCTAAAGAATTAAAAACAGAAATTCTTAAAGATTTAATTGCTGCTGATGGCCTAGAAAAATATTTAGGCGCTAAGTTCCCTGGTGCAAAACGCTTCTCATTAGAGGGCGGTGATGCATTGGTGCCTATGCTTAAACAACTGATCACTCGTGCCGGTGAGCATGGTACTAAAGAAGTTGTATTAGGTATGGCTCACCGTGGTCGCTTAAACGTTTTAGTTAATGTTATGGGTAAAAACCCAAGCAAATTATTTGATGAATTCGCCGGTAAGGTAGATCAAATTGGCTCTGGTGACGTTAAATACCACCAAGGTTACTCATCAGATTTTGTAACTCCAGGTGGCAACGTGCATTTAGCACTAGCGTTTAACCCATCTCACTTAGAGATTGTTAATCCGGTTGTTATCGGCAGTGTAAGAGCGAGACTTGACCGTCGTGATTGTGATAAAGGTGACTTAGTATTACCAATTACTATTCATGGTGATTCAGCTGTTGCCGGTCAAGGTGTGGTACAAGAGACCTTTAATATGTCGCAAGCACGTGCATATAAGGTTGGTGGTACGATCCGAATCGTAGTGAATAACCAAGTTGGTTTTACTACTTCGAAACCTGAAGATACTCGTTCAACAGAATACTGTACGGATATTGCAAAAATGGTTCAGGCACCAATTCTTCATGTTAATGGTGATGATCCTGAAGCCGTAATTTTGGCAACACAAATAGCGTTAGACTTTAGAAATAAATTTAAACGTGATGTTGTAATCGATTTAGTTTGTTATCGTCGCCATGGTCACAACGAAGCCGATGAGCCAAATGCAACTCAGCCGTTGATGTATCAAAAAATTAAGAAACATCCTACGCCGCGTCAACTTTATGCCGAACAGCTAGACGCTGAACGTGTATTAACATCTGCGCAATCTAAAGAATTAGTCGATGTTTACCGTAAGTTACTTGATGAAGGTCAATGTACGGTAGAACAATGGCGCCCAATGACAGAACACTCGGTAGATTGGACACCTTATTTAGGTCACGATTGGGATGATGCGTACGATCATGAAATCTCGGTCGACAAACTTAAGCAATTAGCTGAGTCAATTTCAACTTACCCAGAAGATCACAAATTACAGTCACGTGTTAAGAAAATCTACGATGACCGTAAGAAAATGGCCGCTGGCGAAAAAAATCTTGATTGGGGCTTTGCTGAAAACTTAGCTTATGCAAGTATTGTTGATGGCGGTGATCGCGTTCGTATTACCGGCCAAGATGCTGGTCGTGGTACGTTTTTCCATCGTCACTCGGTATTACATAACCAAGAAGATGCTTCAACGTACATGCCATTGCAACATATCTCGAAAGACCAAGGGCCTTTTGAAGTATACGACTCAGTACTATCTGAAGTCGCGGTGTTAGCGTTTGAATATGGTTACACAACGGCTGAACCAAGTGGTTTAACTATTTGGGAAGCTCAATTTGGTGATTTCGCCAATGGCGCGCAAGTAGTATTTGATCAGTTTTTATCAAGTGGCGAGCAAAAGTGGGGCCGTTTATGTGGTCTAACTGTATTGCTTCCACATGGTTATGAAGGTCAAGGTCCAGAGCATTCATCTGCTCGTCTTGAACGTTTCTTGCAACTTTGTGCTGATCACAATATGCAAGTATGTGTGCCTTCAACACCAGCGCAAGTATTCAATATGTTACGTCGTCAAGTTGTACGTCCTATGCGTCGTCCTCTTATCGTAATGTCACCGAAATCATTATTACGTCATCCTTTAGCTGTTTCTTCATTAGAAGAATTAGCAAGCGGTGAGTACAAAAATGTGATTGGTGAAATTGATGAGTTAAACAACAAAGATGTAACTCGTGTTGTAATGTGTTCGGGTAAAGTTTACTACGAATTATTAGAACAACGCCGTAAGAATGAACAGAAGAATGTTGCTATTGTTCGTATTGAGCAATTGTATCCATTCCCTGAAGCAGAATTAAAAGACGTTATCTCACAATATCCAAACGCGAAAGATTTCGTTTGGTGTCAAGAAGAGCCTCAAAACCAAGGCGCATGGTACTGTTCACAGCACCATTTCCGCAGTGTAATTGATAATGACTCTACCTTGACTTACGCAGGTCGCACAGCGTCAGCAGCACCTGCATGTGGCTATATGTCTTTGCATGTAAAAGAACAGCAAGCATTAGTAAATGATGCGTTAACGTTTGATAAATAATCAAATAAAAGAATTTGTGATTAAGGAATAAAAATGACGACTGAAATTAAGGTTCCAGTTTTACCAGAATCAGTTGCTGATGCAACGGTAGCTACATGGCACGTACAAGTAGGTGACAGTGTCACTCGTGACCAAGTATTAGTAGAAATTGAAACTGACAAAGTAGTACTAGAAGTACCTGCAACATCTGACGGTATTATTACTTCTATCAGTGAAGAAGAAGGCGCAACTGTACTAGGCGAGCAAGTAATTGCAATCCTAACTGAAGGCGAAGCCGCAGCTGCTGCACCAACAACAAGCACTGAATCTGCAGCACCTACAGCCGCAGCTTCAGTAATTGATATTAACGTACCTGTATTACCTGAATCGGTAGCCGATGCAACCGTGTCTACTTGGCACGTAAGCGAAGGTGAAGTGGTAACACGTGATCAAAACCTTGTTGATATTGAAACGGATAAAGTTGTTTTAGAAGTTGTTGCTCAACAAGACGGCGTGATTGGTAAAATCATTCACGCTGAAGGCGACACGGTTTTAGGCGACCAAAAAATTGGTGAATTAAACGCCGGTGCTACATCTGCACCAACATCAGCTGCAGCGCCTGTAGCTGAAGAAGCTGGTGATGACATTGCATCGCCATCAGTGCGACGTTTACTTACTGAAAGTGGTTTAACTGCTTCGCAAGTTAAAGGTACAGGTAAGGGCGGTCGTATTTCGAAAGAAGATGTTGCTGCACACTTAGCCGCTGCAAAAGCTCCTAAAGCTGAAGCACCAAAAGCAGCCGCTGCTCCAGCAGTATCGGTTGGTGAGCGTAGCCAAAAACGTGTTCCAATGACTCGTTTACGTAAAACAATTGCAAACCGTTTATTAGAAGCGAAAAACTCTACAGCCATGCTTACGACGTTTAACGAAGTAAACATGAAGCCAATTATGGACTTACGTTCACAATATAAAGACTTATTTGAGAAAACTCATAACACTCGTTTAGGTTTTATGTCGTTCTACGTAAAAGCTGTTACTGAAGCGCTTAAGCGTTACCCAGCGGTAAATGCTTCAATTGATGGCGATGATATTGTTTACCACAATTTCTTCGATATCTCGATTGCTGTATCAACACCACGTGGTCTAGTAACTCCTGTTCTTCGTGATGCAGACCAACTAGGAATGGCTGGTATTGAAAACGGTATCCGTGATTTAGCGATTAAAGGCCGAGACGGCAAGCTTACTATGGATGAAATGATGGGCGGTAACTTCACTATCACTAACGGTGGTGTATTTGGTTCATTAATTTCAACGCCAATCCTTAACTTGCCACAAGCGGCAATTTTAGGAATGCACAAAATCCAAGACAGACCGATGGCCGTTAACGGTAAAGTTGAAATCTTACCTATGATGTACTTAGCGTTATCATACGATCACCGCTTGATCGATGGTAAAGAGTCAGTTGGTTTCTTAGTAACAATTAAAGAGTTACTAGAAGACCCAGCTCGCTTATTATTAGATATCTAATCTAAAAACAAAGTTTAATAGAAAGCCGCTTTTTTATAGCGGCTTTTTAATGTCTGGATTTTGACAAATCCAAGGCAGAACTCATATAGGCTGTTAACGGTAAAGTTGAAATCTTACCTATGATGTACTTAGCGTTATCATACGATCACCGCTTGATCGATGGTAAGAGTCTGTTGGTTTCCTTGTAACGATTAAAGAGTTACTTGAAGATCCAGCTCGTCTACTTTTAGATATCTAATCTAAAAACAAAGTTTAATAGAAAGCCGCTTTTTTATAGCGGCTTTTTTATGTCTAAATTTCAGCAAATAGTTTGAAAAATGGCACTGTCATTGCGGCGTGCTTTTGGTTTTAACCTCCTGACGAATGCTGTGACTTAATTTTGTTAACCATGCAGTCGTCGTTGGCCGGGATTACGTTGTTAATCTCTGTCTGAGCTTTTAGAACCATAAGCCAATTGACAGAAACCAATTAGGTGTTTCTATGGTGTTATCATATTCACTATTAAAAGCTTTCAGGCCAAATGCTTGATGCCTATATCCAGCACTCACACTGAAATTATTACCAATTAACACTCCTGTTTCTGCAGAGAATTCATACATAATATGGCCTTCGCCACGCTCATCTTCATAATATGGTGAATCTTCATTATAGTTGATTGAAGCAAGACCAATCCCAGTATTTAAAACGAATAAAAATTGTATATCATCATTTAGATAAAATTCATTTTCGAGCCCTATATCTATAATGAACGGTAGGCTAAATCCTACAGAATATGTCGATAATTGTTCGAAGTTTTGGCTATCACCCTCTATCTGGTAATAATCAAAATACATAGGAAATTTTGTACCACCTGATAAACGCATTCCTAATGCTGAATCCCCTTCAAAAGACGCATTATAATCAACGTTTTCAAATTCACTGCTTGTCGTATAAACGCTGAAAGACATATATTTGTCTTCGGCACAAAGCCCTGTACTAAAAAGTGTCAGTAGTAGTAAATAAACTCTCATTTTACGTCCTTACATATTTTAATATTGTGAAAGATTTCGACATTATAAAAGCACAGCAATTATTGAAGTTCAGCAAGTTTTAAAAACGTATCGCTATTTGCGACCAAGGGGCTAATTATTTAATCCTTTATTAGTTTTTTGTTGTTAATTAGGATTATTGAGTCAGTATGCTTTATTAATGCGTGGTATTGCTGCAAGCGGGAACTAGTCATAAAGAAACGTGCACTTTGATAACGCATTATTGCAAGGTTTTAGAGCGAAATATGATCTCTCAATTAATGACGAATGGTAAGTGGTTGATAAATAAAGATATAATATTTGGCATAATCATTGAATACAATAATTGTTGTTTCCCATTTTTAGCATTTTATGAATTCAAAAAATACATTGTCATTAGCCAAGAAGCTTAAAGTTTTACTCGTTGAAACAGACAGAGAAAAAGCAAAAATTATCGAAGGTGTGTTGATAAGTGCTCGTTATGACGTAAAGCGAGTCGTCAACTCAGGCATTCCATTGCTTAAACAAGTTGAGAATACGCAACCTGACATCATTATTATTGATATGGAATCTCCAGATCGAGATATGCTAGAAAGCTTAAATCGTATATCTCACTCGATACCCAAGCCAGTCGTTATTTTTTCAGAGGAAGAAGACCAGAATACAATAACGCAATTGGTTAAGTCAGGCGTAAGTGCCTATGTGATAGGTGGTATAGATTACAGCAGAGTTAAATCTATAGTCGATATCGCAGTTGCACGCTTTTCACAGTACCAAAGCTTAAAAGATGAACTTAAACTGACTAAACAAAAATTGACCTCGCAAAAGAGTATAGAAAAAGCCAAGTTGTGGTTAATGCAAAGCCGTAACCTGTCAGAAAACGATGCTTACCATTTCCTTAGAAAAACGGCGATGGATAATAGCCAAAAAGTCGAAGATGTTGCTAATAACATGCTAGCGATGGCTAATATGTTTGCTGGAGATTCTGCGTAATGGTGGCTGCTCAATTACAAAGTAAAAGGCTTGAGTCGATTGAAAAAGAACAAATTACCCTTGGTTTTATGCCGCTTACCGACTGTGCTCCTTTAGTCGTAGCGAAAGAGTTAGGTTTTTTTGCGAAATTTGGTCTAAATGTTACTTTAAGTAGACAAAATTCTTGGGCAAGTATGAGAGATAAACTTGCGGCAAATGTATTAGATGCAGGGCAATTACTTGCGCCAATGCCGCTAGCTGGGGCTTTGGGTTTAGACGCTCATTGTAAAGGTTTAGTCGCTCCATTTGTGCTCAGTCGTAATGGCAATGCTATCACTTTAAGCCGTAACTTATTCGAAGCCATTAGCCCAGCTAAGATACTTACATCTTCATTAGATGCTTCCAGTCTTTGTTCTCAAGTTAAACTTAAAAAAAACAATAAACTTACTTTTGCCACTGTGTATCCCTACAGCTGTCATTATTTACAATTAATAAGTTACTTTAAGCAAGGTGGTGTAGATCCAAATGACATAAATATCGCCATCATATCGCCAGCGAATATGGTCCCTGCATTAAGGCATGATGATATTGATGGTTTTTGTGTTGGCGGCCCGTACAATGCTAAGGCGGTAAGGGAAGGAGTTGGAGTTACTGTTGCAACATCTATCGATATATGGCCTGATCTGCCTGAAAAAGTATTAGGCTTTAAGCGTCAATGGTATATCGAAAATCCAACAACAGCCTGCGCACTACTTAGTGCCTTATCATTGGCATGTGATTGGTTAAGTCAAATACCAAATCGTTTTGAAGCGGCAAAATTGCTAAGTCAAAAACAATACATTAATACATCAGTTGACGTTATTGCTCCGAGTTTATTGGGAAGCTGTTTAACGATGAGGGGCGCAGCGCCAAGAGCGGTGGACTTATATAACCGTTTTAGCAGTGATGAAACAGCTAATGCTAATCAACCTCAACAATCAGACTTTTGTCAGTTACAACAGTACTTCCTATCCGCATTTAGCCAAGCGGATTCAAATCCACGGGAGTTATCGACCATAGAGTTAAACAACATTTACAATGCCACTATCTACCAACAAGCGATGAGTTGGTTAGAAAAATGTGGGTAAGCATTAGATAAAAATGTTCTATCCAGTGCACTAAAACAGAACGATGTGAGCAATTTTGATGCATTTTAGTCCCTTTTAAATATGTGATTAACGAGGAAACCCTATAAATTCGGGAAATATCAATTTTGGCACACTATCTGCATTATATATTTTAGTTAAGTTAAATTGCTCTTTATTGCTCCAACAGCGGAGGTAAAGAGTTACGCTAAAAAGGTTCACCTTTTTAGCAAACACAAAATTCAAAAACTAATTAACTGCAACGTCGTAGTTATCTATTAGTTTGGCAAAGTAGCCTGTCACTCTCCATGTTATGTGGAACAGAGTGCCAGGCTTTTTTTATTTTTAAATTTTAGTTTTAGTTAAGAGGAATAACAGATGAAACACTCGGTTAAAAGAATAAAGCAGCAAGTTTGTCATGCTGTAATAGCGACTACTGTTGCTTTATCAACGATTAGTGTCAGCCTATCTGCTTCGGCCGAAGAGTTAGGCTACCCAGAGAAGGAAGAGTTAACCTTTGGTTTTATAAAGCTTACTGATATGGCTCCTATTGCAGTTGCTTATGAGAAAGGCTTTTTCGAAGATGAAGGTTTGTATGTGACTATCGAAGCACAAGCAAACTGGAAAGTTTTACTTGATGGCGTTATTGATGGACGTCTTGATGGTGCACATATGCTCGCTGGTCAACCGATCGCGGCGAATATCGGCTATGGTACCAAGGCAGAGATTATTACGCCATTTTCAATGGATTTAAACGGTAATGCCATTACTGTTTCGAATAAAATCTGGGAAGAGATGAAAGGTAATATACCAAAGCAACCTGATGGTCGACCGGTACATCCTATCAAAGCGGATTCGCTTAAACCTGTTGTAGAAAAATACTTAGATCAAGGTAAGCCATTTAACATGGGCATGGTTTTCCCAGTATCTACTCACAATTATGAGCTGCGCTATTGGTTAGCCGCTGGCGGTATTCATCCAGGATTTTATGCTCCTGCAAAAGGTGACACATCAGGGCAAATTGACGCTGATGTTCTACTTTCAGTAACGCCACCGCCACAAATGCCTGCAACAATGGAAGCTGGGACTATCTATGGATACTGTGTTGGCGAACCTTGGAATCAACAGGCTGTATTTAAAGGTATCGGTGTACCTGTGGTAACAGATTATGAGATTTGGAAAGATAACCCTGAAAAAGTCTTTGGTATTACTAAGGAGTTCGCTGAGAAAAACCCAAATACCACTATCCGTTTAACAAGAGCCCTGATCCGTGCGGCTAAATGGTTAGATGAAGAGAACAACAAAAACCGTGGTGAAGCAGTTAAAATTCTTGCTCAATCAAATTACGTTGGTGCTGACGCCGAAGTTATTGGCAATTCAATGACAGGGACATTTGAATATGAGAAAGGCGATAAACGCGCGGTACCAGACTTCAATGTTTTCTTCCGTTACAACGCCACTTATCCATATTACTCAGACGCTATTTGGTATTTAACTCAAATGCGCCGTTGGGGCCAAATCAGTGATGATAAACCTGATTCTTGGTACAAAGAAATTGCCCAAAACGTCTATCGTCCTGACATCTATAAAGCTGCTGCAGAGTCTTTAATTGCTGAAAAGTTAATGAACTCAAGTGATTTTCCAACCCTTGCCACAGACAACGGCTATAGAAATCCGCAAACACACTTTATCGACGGTATCGTTTATGACGGCAACAAACCTAACGAATACATCAATAAATTCGCGATTGGTTTAAAAGCCGGCGATAAAATTTAACACGCTAATAAGTATGAATACCTGGAGACTAAAATGACCACATTAATTCGCAAAATTACTGTTAGTACAGTTAATTTACCTGATTGGTTAGTGAGCATAGGACGTAAATCAACATCGCTTATCATGCCTTTTATAGGAATAGTTTGCTTCTTATTTCTTTGGTCATTGTCGGCCAACAACATAGATACGTCTCTAGGTAAGTTTCCTGGTCCTAGTGCGGTAGCTACTCAAGTAGGAAATTTATACCAAGAACATATTGATGAGCGAACCAAAGAAGAGTCGTTTTATCAACGACAAGAGGTTCGCAATAGTGAAAGGCTTGCGAAAGACCCAAGCTATGTTGCAAAAACTCGGGCATATACTGGCAAAGAAACGTTTATCGACCAAATAATCACTAGTTTGGTTACCGTGATGTCAGGTTTTATTTTTGCCGCAATAATTGCTATTCCAATGGGGATTTCAATTGGTTTAAGTAAAACCTTAAATAGTGCGATTAATCCAATCATACAAATATTTAAACCGGTTTCACCACTCGCTTGGCTGCCACTTGTCACTATGGTTGTGAGTGCGGTTTATGTGTCAGACGAGCCTATGTTTGCTAAGTCATTCATAAACTCAATGATCACCGTAACCCTATGTTGTATTTGGCCAATGGTGATCCAAACGTCTGTTGGCGTAGCGTCAATTAATGGTGATTGGCTTAATGTATCAAGAGTATTACGACTACCAGCGCTAACTCACATTCGAAAAATCGTCTTGCCAGCAACCATACCAGCAATTTTTATTGGTATGCGTACTTCGCTTGGTATTGCCTGGATGGTGCTTATTGCCGCAGAAATGTTGGCGCAAAACCCTGGACTTGGCAAATTTGTTTGGGATGAATTTCAAAATGGCAGCTCGCAATCACTAAGTAGAATTATGACTGCCGTTATTGTTATCGGTTTAATAGGTTTCCTTCTAGATCGAGGCATGTTGGTACTACAACGTAAATTATCTTGGGATAAGACGAGCGCAAGCCGCTAAAGCATAGATTGACAAGGCGACAAGGAGAAAATTATGAGTACATTTTTGGATATTAGTAAGATTGATATGGTGTTTCCAACGCCCAAAGGTGATTTTACTGCACTTAAAGAAGTAGATTTAAAGATCAACAAGGGAGAATTTGTATCACTTATCGGACATTCAGGTTGTGGTAAATCTACCGTACTGAACGTGGTTGCAGGTTTATACCAAGCCAGTAAAGGTGGGGTCATTTTAAATAACCGTCATGTTCAAGGCCCAGGCCCGGAACGAGCCGTAGTTTTTCAAAACCACTCTTTATTACCATGGTTAAGCGCATACGAAAATGTAGAGCTTGCGGTTAAAGAAGTGTTTAGTAAATCCATGAATAAGAGAGAGATGAAAGAGTGGATAGAACATAATCTTAAGCTTGTTCATATGGAGCACGCCATGCACAAACGTCCCGATGAAATATCGGGTGGTATGAAACAACGTGTGGGTATTGCTAGAGCTCTGGCGATGCAACCGCAAGTGTTGTTAATGGATGAGCCTTTTGGCGCACTCGATGCTTTGACTCGAGCTCATATGCAAGATTCACTAATGGAAATACAAGAAGAATTAAAAAATACCGTCATTATGATCACTCACGATGTCGATGAAGCGGTATTACTGAGTGACAAAATAGTGATGATGACAAACGGACCCGCTGCAACCGTTGGCGAAATACTCGAGGTAAAACTACCTCGTCCGCGCGATAGAATCGCTTTAGCTAATAATGCCGAATATAACCGCTTACGCTCTGCTGTGCTGACGTTTTTATACGAAAAACAACGCAAAGTTGAAGTAATAACCAATAAATCAGCGCCGGCAACTAAAGGTGAAAACAAAACACCTAAAATTGAAGTCGCATAATGAATATCGAATGTAAATTAAACAGATAATAATTTTTTTCAGGGAAAATAAAATGAAACTCAAAAATATAATTAACAATAATAATAAATCACTATTTGCGGTATGCGCGTTAGCGTCTAGCGTACCGTTTATTTCAACTACTGCTGTCGCTGCTGAGGCAACAGCCAACACAAGCAAATCGTTCGTCGATTTTCGCCTGCGCTTTGAATCCGTTGAGCAAGACAATGCGTTAGAGGATGCAGAAGCATTAACGTTGCGTACCTTAGTTCATTATCAAACCAAAAATTTCAATGGTTTATCGGCGGTTGTTGAATTTGAAGATTCACGTGATGTTAATGATGTTGAGGATTATAACGATGCCACTGGTAATAACACTGAGTACTCGGTTATTGCCGATCCAAATACGACGGAGCTTGATCAAGGGTTTATTCAATATAAAGGCAAGGGCATTACTGCAAAAGTAGGGCGACAAGTTATTACGTTTGATGGTCATCGATTTGTCGGTCATGTCGGCTGGCGTCAGGACAAGCAAACCTTTGATGGTGTGAGTTTTAACTATAGCAATGACAAATTAAGTGCCAGTTATGCTTACATCAACAAACGTAACCGTATTTTTGCGGAAAGCAAAGATATTGAGTCAATGGACCATTTAATTAATGCTAGCTATAAGTTAGGTTTTGGTAAGTTAACGGGTTACGGTTACTTACTTGAAGTGGACCAAGACACAGATAATGCATTAGATACGTTCGGTGTTAGCCTAGATGGTAAAGGGAAACTGTTCTCAAATGACGTTAATTACCGTTTTGAATATGCGACGCAAACCAGTGAAACGGGAGCGAGTGAATATGATGCCGATTACATTAACGTTGAAGGTGGTATCGCCCTTGGTAAGTTTAATTTCAAAATAGGGCTAGAGGCACTAGGCAGTGACGATGGTCAATACGGTTTCTCAACACCGTTAGCCACTTTGCATAAGTTTAACGGTTGGAGCGATCAATTTTTGGGTACGCCAACTGTTGGTTTAAATGATATTTATGTTAGTGCTAGTACTAAATTGCTTGGTGGAAGTGTACTTGTAGCCTTGCATGACTTTAGTGCAAACGATGATGGCTATGGTATTGATGATTTAGGCTCTGAATTAAACGTTCAATATGCAACCAAGTTTGCGACTTATTTTAATGGCGGGATCAAATTTGCGGCGTATTCTGCAGGCGATGATGCGGCTGGTAAAGTAGATACCGATAAAGTTTGGTTATGGGTAGGAGCACGTTTCTAATTCGAGTAAATAAACCAAGAAATCTAAAGTTTACGATGTTCGACCTAGATGAGCATATATAGATAATTTGTTCTTTAAACATTATCAATCGTGTACTTTATGATATCCAACCTGAATAAATTCGTTGTTTATTGGAAACCTTCTAGTAAATAGCGAATTTATTTTCACTAAAAAACTGCACTTAATTTGTGCGCCCGGTCGTTATAAGTGCAACAGCCTACCTAGTTGATTAGTCTAAAGAGTCTTAAGTTTATGTTTATAAACAAGTAATTACTAATTGGTTTGTTGGCACCAGCATTGCTTTGTAATAACTAGTTTTAAAATTTTAATAATTTTTTGGAGTTAGTTATGAGTGAACAAGCAGGCTTTAAGCTGCTGTCCTTTACCGGGAAGATGAAGACTCTTCATTTGAGTTGGATGGCATTTTTTATTACTTTTGTGGTCTGGTTTAACCATGCACCATTACTTGCTGTAATAGGAGATAGCTTAGGGTTATCGGCTAGTGAAATAAAAACACTATTAATTCTTAACGTCGCATTGACCATTCCGGCTCGTGTGATTATAGGGATGCTTACCGACCGATATGGACCTAAGATTACGTTTACCTGTGTTCTCGCCTTTTGTAGTATTCCATGCTTTATGTTTGCCCTGGCTGATTCATTTGAACAGGCAGCAATTTCCCGTTTCCTATTAGGGTTTATTGGTGCTGGTTTTGTTATCGGTATCCGTATGGTAAGTGAATGGTTTCCTGCCAATGAACTTGGCACAGCTGAAGGTATATACGGCGGCTGGGGCAACTTTGGCTCTGCAGCCGGTGCAATGTCCTTACCAGCGATTGCGTTGTTATTTGGCGGAGAAGATGGTTGGAGATATGCGATTGGCTTAACCGGTTTAATGAGCTTATTATTTAGTGCGATTTGGTATTTTAACGTAAATGACACACCAAAGGGCTCAACGTATTTTAAACCAAAACAAACTGGTGCAATGGAAGTTACAAGTAAAGGTGACTTTTGGTTACTATTAATCATGAAGCTTCCAATGTATGGTGCATTAGCGTTACTTACTTGGAAGCTTTCACCAAATGGCGTTAGTTTGTTAACAGAACAAACAGCGATAGTTGCATACATCGGTTTAGTGCTGTTATTTCTATTTGAAGTAAAGCAAACATATAAGGTTAATGGTCACGTATTTAAAAAGCCTGTCCCTGAAATTCACCAATATAAATTTAAGCAAGTTGCTGTACTCAATGTGTTGTATTTTGCCACGTTCGGCTCTGAGCTGGCTGTGGTTTCTATGTTGCCGCTATTTTTTGCTGACGTATTTAGTTTAGATATGGTTTATGCTGGCTTATTAGCTTCTCTTTATGCTTTTATGAATCTAATGTCTCGACCTGGTGGAGGCTGGATCAGCGATAAGTTTGGTCGCAAGAAAACCTTATTGATTTTAACTGCAGGCTTAGCAGCAGGTTACCTAACCATGTCTGCGATTGATAGCAGTTGGCCACTAGCGTTAGCGGTAATTGCTGCAATGGCTTGTTCTTTCTTCGTTCAAGCGGGTGAAGGTGCGGTATTTGCTGCAGTACCGTTGATCAAACGTCGTTTAACCGGGCAAATTGCCGGCATGACAGGTGCTTATGGTAACGTTGGCGCTGTGGTATATTTGACCGTTCTTTCTATGGTAAGTTATCAGCAGTTCTTCTTAGTAATTGCAGCTACTGCAGTGGTTGGTTTCATTACCTTAATGTTTATGGAAGAGCCTCAAGGAACCATTACAGAAGTAAAAGAAGATGGTTCAATTGAACTAATTAGTGTGTCTTAATACAGATATATGGGAATAAAAATCATGCTGTTTAAATTACGTCTATTCAGGAAAATGGAACAAGCATGTCAATAAATGAAGATGTCACTGTAAGTCATCAACAAAGTTCAACTGCGCAATTGCAGTTGAACTTTGGTGGTTATTCTTGTGCTGGAAAAAAATCTCAAAATCAAGATGCTTTTGCTGCATATACGCCTAACGACAATGAGTTATCTTCGAAGGGGGTCGTTGCTGCTATTGCTGACGGTGTATCGAGTGCTTCGAAAGCGGCAGAGGCTGCACAAATTGCTGTCACTCAGTTTATTGAACAATATTACTCAACCCCTGCAACATGGTCGACACAGAAATCAGCAGCCAAAGTTTTAACTAGCTTAAATCAATGGTTATATTCTCAGACCGACAATTCAACAGGGCAGGCACAGCAATGGTTGACAACCTTTTCGGCGTTTATAGCTAAATCTTCAACGGGTTACCTATTTCATTTAGGCGATACACGCATCAGCGTTTTTAAAAACAACCTGCTTGAAACCATCACTAACGATCATAATCGTAAACAAGGCGCTACCAGCGCCATCTTAACACGAGCGTTAGGAGCAGATTCTCGATTACAAGTCGATGTTCACCAAGTTGATATTCATGTTGGTGATGTATATGTATTAACATGTGACGGAGTGCACGATTTTGTATCAGCAAAATGCATTAAGCAAAAGCTATCGAGGTTAACGTCACAGCCTAGTGAGCAGGAGCTTGAAAAAGTCAGTAAAAGTATTGTTCAACGAGCGATTGCCAATGGCAGTGATGACAATGTAAGTTGTTTATTGGTTTTTGTAAAAGCTACACCTAATCGCAAGGCTGAAGAAATTGAACGTAACTTGTTGAGCCGCCGTATACCGCCTGCATTAAATGTTGGTCATAAGCTTGATGGTTACAAAATAGTTAAAGTAATTCATGCCAGTACTCGATCTCACCTTTACCTAGCTGAGCATGAAGGTGAAACTTCGCCAGTGGTAATTAAGATACCGTCGCAAAATTTTGCGCAAGATGCTATTTATCTGCAAGGGTTCATGCGGGAAGCATGGGTAGGCGAGCGGATAAATCATTGCAATGTAATGAGAGTAAAGAGCGATCAAAAGAATAGTCGCTTCCTTTACCATGTTTGTGAATATATAGAAGGACAGACATTAACAGAGTGGATGTTTGATAATCCAAAGCCGAATATTTCAGAAGTTAGAGAAATTGTTAGTCAAATTGTTTCAGCGTTAAGAACATTCCAACGCTTAGAGTTAGTGCATCGAGATCTAAAACCTGACAATATCATGATCGACAAGTATGGCAGTGTAAAGCTTATCGATTATGGCACAGCGCTTATCGCTTCTTTAGACGAAAATAATGAAACCCTTACCGAAACTGTGCCGCAAGGTTCACTGAATTATATTGCTCCAGAGACCTTGTTAGAATTAAAAGCGAATAACATTAGCGATCTATTTTCACTGGGCGTTATTTGTTATGAAATGCTTAGTGGTGAGCTTCCATTTAAACCAATGAAAACTGCGACAATAACTCAAACAGAATATCAGCAATGGCAATATCGTAGTATAAAACAGTTTCGACCAGACTTGCCTTTATGGCTTGATTTGAGCCTTATGCAATGTACACAGCCAGATCCTAAATTAAGGTATCAAGCGTTTTCAGAGTTAGAAGTTGACTTGAAAAAGCCCAATCTAACAGCGGTTGAGGAATATAAGAAGCAACCGATATTAAAGCGCAATCCTGTTAAATTCTGGCAGGGTATTTCATTGGCTTTGTTTATCTCTTTAATTATTTCTATCGCAGCATAATATAGCAACCTTAAA
The DNA here is from genome assembly GCF_001831495.1 of Thalassotalea crassostreae. Taxonomy (NCBI): domain Bacteria; kingdom Pseudomonadati; phylum Pseudomonadota; class Gammaproteobacteria; order Alteromonadales; family Colwelliaceae; genus Thalassotalea; species Thalassotalea crassostreae. Next base: position 2,151,575 of record NZ_CP017689.1, on the reverse strand, counting down.
CACTTTAACATTTTTCTAACCTGCTCAATTTATCAGAAAAATATCCTGTGTATGTTTTATATATAAAAATACAAATTAAGTATTGACACTTACTCTATCTAGATGATTAAATCATATAATACATAGAAACGCTCTGCTGCGTGTCTCTCACAATAATAATTTTTGTATAAAGGTTTAATTTAAATGCTAGATAGTCGTTTTGTATTACTCGGTAATGAAGATAACGTATTCGTTTGTTGTGAACGGGTACTTGCAGGCACGGAAGTTTGTTTAGAAGGTATCTCTGTCGCGCTTAATACTAACATTGATGTTGGTCATAAAATTGCTAGATACAACCTTAAGTCTGGCGAGAAAATAATTAAATATGGTGCGCCAATTGGCTCGACAGTTAGCAATATAAACTTTGCGGAACACATACATATGCACAATATGAAAAGTGATTATATAGCAAGTCATACACGTCAAAACAAAAGCGGAGAAGCATAATGCTAGGATATCTGAGAGCTGACGGACGTAAAGGAATACGTAATATCGTATTGGTTACCTACTTGGTTGAATGCGCGCACCACGTTGCCAGAGAAATTGTCAATCAAAGTGGTACAGATGACGTTCACTTGATTGGTTTTCAAGGTTGTTACCCTAATGAATATTCTCTAAAGCTAATGGAACAGCTATGCACTCATCCTAATATCGCTGGCGTTTTAAATGTCTCTTTAGGTTGTGAAGGATTTAATCGCGAGCAATTGACAAAAACAATAGAAGACAGCCAACGTCCTGTTGAAACGTTAGTCATTCAGAAATCTGGTGGTACAAGAACGACTATAGAAGCTGGCTTAGAAAAAGTGAAAGAGTTGAGAGCTATCGCGGCTCAAGCACCTGTTGTTGCGATGGAAACCAGTGAATTAGTTATAGGTACTATTTGTGGAGGATCAGACGGCACTAGTGGTATTGGTGCAAATCCTGCAGTCGGTCACTGTTTTGATACGTTAATTGAGCAAGGTGCTGCGTGTATCTTCGAAGAGACCGGTGAACTAATTGGCTGTGAACAAATCATGGCTGAACGTGCTATTACACCAGAACTTGGCGAAGAAATTATGAAGTCGGTTGAAAAAGCCGAAAATTACTATACCCAAATGGGATATGGTAGTTTTGCACCTGGTAATGCTGAAGGTGGATTAACCACACAAGAAGAAAAATCAATGGGTGCATACGCAAAATCTGGCAGTTCAAAAATACATGGTTTAATTAAACCTGGTGATATTCCCCAACAAGGTGGTCTGTATTTAATGGATGTTGTACCGGACGATACACCAATATTTGGTTTCCCTAATATTGCAGATAGTGCTGAAATAATGGAAATGGTAGCCTCTGGAGCACACATTACCTTATTTACGACTGGCCGAGGGTCGGTAGTCGGATCTGCAATATCACCAGTAATTAAAATATGTGCAAACCCTGAAACCTATAAAAATCTTACTGAAGATATGGATATTAATGCCGGTAAAGTTATCACCGGAGATGCGACAATAGCCCAAGTAGGTGATGAAATATTTGAACTGGTTAAAGATCTTGCCAGTGGCAAACAATCTAAATCGGAAGCGTTAGGTCATCAAGAAAGTATAATTACCTATAAAAGATTTGATGCGATTGGTCCTTCATGTTTACCAACGATTAGATAACCGATTTAGTAATAAGACTATAGAAAAAGAATAGTAAACAATGGGTAACATACATGTTTAATAAAAGGCAGATTGGTAACACCAACTTAAACGTAACTGAATTAGGTTTTGGTGCCGCAACACTTGGTAATTTATACCATGTTATGTCTGACGAAAATGCACAAAATAGTATCGCTAAAGCTATGGAATTAGGGCTTAATCAGTTTGATACTGCGCCTTATTATGGTTTTGGTTTAAGTGAACGCAGAGTTGGTGATGCATTACGAGAATATGACAGTAGTGATTATATTATTTCTACTAAAGTAGGGCGGATTTTAGAGCCATGCGCGAAAGCAGAAGATAAATACGGTTTTTGTTCGCCAATGCCGTTTGAACCGAAATATGATTATTCTTACGATGGCATTATGCGCTCATTCGAACATAGCCTTCAGCGATTGGGGCTTTCGAAAATTGATATTTTATACATGCATGATATTGGTCGCGTAACTCATGGCGATGATCATGATAGGTTGTTTAAAATAGCAATGGAAGGTGGATATAAAGCGATGGACGAGCTTCGCTCACAAGGCCTTGTTTCAGCGATCGGTTTAGGCGTTAACGAATACGAGGTCTGCGAACAAGCAATGGACCATGGCTACTTTGATTGCTTCTTATTAGCTGGTCGCTATACCTTATTAGAACAAAAAGCGCTAGAAAGTTTCTTACCGCGTTGTTTAAAAGAAAATAGTTCAATCGTACTTGGGGGTCCATATAATTCAGGGATCCTCGCGACCGGAGTGAAACGTCAAGGTGTGACTCCAAATTACAACTATGAGCCGGCGAGTCGTGAGATCATTAGCTTGGTTTCTAAATTTGAAGATGTTTGCGCAAATTACAATGTACCACTTGCAGCAGCAGCGTTGCAGTTTCCTTTAGCGCACCCTAGTGTAGTATGTGTTATTCCTGGTTTAAGCTCTGCCAGTAGAGTTGAAACTACGGTTGCACAAATGCAACATGTTATTCCAAGTGAGTTCTGGTCTGAGTTAAAAACAAATGGCTTATTGTCTCTTGATGCTCCAGTACCTTCTGGTAAATAAAGAGAAGAAAAATGCGAATTGATTCTCATCAACACTTTTGGCAAGTGAGCCGCGGTGACTACGACTGGCTTACACCAGATTTGCAGTTATTGTACAAAGATTTTTTGCCTACTGATATACAGCCCCTTTTGAAACAGGCACAAATTACCAAAACAATATTGGTGCAAGCCGCAGCAACAACACAAGAAACTGATTTTATGTTAAAGCTTGCACAGCAACATAACTTTATTGCTGGAGTTGTTGGCTGGGTAGACTTCGAAAGCGAACAAGGCTTAATTGATTTGCAACGTTTTAGTCAAAATTCCTTATTTAAAGGAGTAAGACCAATGCTGCAAGATATCGATGATGCTAACTGGATTTTAAACCCCAAATTTGCCCCGATTTTTGAAAAGCTGATCAGTAAGGATTTAACTTTTGATGCATTAGTACTACCTAAGCATTTGGATGTGATTATTACTTTAAGTAATCGTTATCCCGAATTAAACATAGTGATTGATCATGGCGCAAAGCCCGAGATTGAAAGTGGTGAAACCGCTGATTGGTATGAAAAAATGGCGGTTATTGCTGCCAGCGCTAACGTGTATTGCAAGCTTTCAGGATTAGTTACTGAGGCTGGCGAAAAACCAGAATTATCGACGATTGCGCCTTATATGCATCACTTGTTGAAGTGTTTTGGCTCTAAACGACTGATGTGGGGGAGTGATTGGCCTGTGATAAACCTGGCTAGCGATTACAACCAATGGGTTAAACAAGTCGAGAAATTTGTTTTACCTTTGACAGCGCAAGAACAACAAAGTATTTGGGCAACAACAGCACAAAATTTTTACACAATAGATTGTTAATAAAAAATAAATACAATAGGTTTTAAGATGAGTAGTAAGTTTGAAGGAAAGTTTGCATTAATCACAGGAGCAGGCAGCGGTATTGGTCAAAGCACAGCGTTAAAACTTGCAGAGCAAGGTGCCCATATCATTATTGTTGATTTAGATATTGAAGCAGCCAATGCCACATTACAAACAATAGAAGAACTTGGTGCAGAAGCAAGTGTGTACCAATGTAACATTGCTGATAATGCGCAAGTAAGTGAAGTAGTAGCGTCTATTTTGGATAAACACCCAATTGATATTCTTATTAATAATGCTGGTATCGCTCATGTTGGAAATTTAGAAAATACAACAGAAGATGATTTAGATCGGATCTACAACGTCAATGTAAAGGGCGCATACAACATGATGCACTCAGTGATTGGATCGATGAAGAAACAACAATCGGGAGTTATCTTGAATTTAGCCTCAATAGCGGCATCTGTTGGTATTGAAGACCGATTTGCCTACTCGATGAGTAAAGGCGCTGTATTAACAATGACTTATTCAGTTGCTCGCGATTACATTAACGATGGAATTCGCTGTAACTGTATTTCACCTGGTCGAGTACACACTCCATTTGTAGATAATTTTATTGAAAAAAACTATCCGGATAATCAAGAAGAAGTGTTTACAAAATTATCAAAAAGTCAGCCAATTGGGCGTATGGGTAAGGTTGACGAAATGGCTGCGTTAATTAGTTATTTATGTTCTGATGATGCTGCGTTTATAACTGGCAGTAACTTCCCGATTGATGGTGGTTTCGTCACCCTTAATAATTAAGTTTCTATTAAAAAATAAAAATTATAATAAGAAGAGAGATAACTCCATGACTGGGCAAACATTAAAAGTAGAAGACGATAGCAGTATGCTAAAGGACACACCTTCAACGTCACCTGAATTGATCCCTAAAAAATATTTAATATCATTTATTTTAGTGACATTATGTTTCCCGTTGTGGGGTTTTGCTAATGACATAACCAATCCTTTGGTTAAGGCATTTTCAAAAGTACTGCAAATGTCAGCAGCAGAGGGCACTTGGGTTCAAGTCGCTTTTTACGGTGGATATGGGGTAATGGCGATTCCTGCCGCTATTTTCATTAAAAAATTCTCATACAAAGCTGGTTTAATGACTGGACTTGCGTTTTATGCTTTGGGGGCTTTGTTGTTTCTACCAGCAGCTGGCGCTCAATCATTTACCTACTTTTTAATCGCCTTTTTCGTGATGACTTGTGGTTTATCATTCTTAGAAACAAGTGCTAACCCTTATGTGCTTTCAATGGGACCTGCGGCAACTGCAACACAACGATTAAACCTAGCACAAGCCTTTAACCCTGTAGGCTCTCTATTAGGTATGTTTGTTGCCACTCAGTTTATAATTCAAAAATTGAACCCTGCGAGTGATGCTGAACGTCGAGAGTTGGCTGCAGATGGTTCACAACAGGCGATAGAACAACTATCAGCAATTACTGCAAATGATTTGGAAGTAATACGAGATCCGTATTTAGCAATAGGGGTTGTTGTATTGTTTGTTTTAGCTGTTATTGCTTTTAAGACAATGCCAAGAACAGGTGCTAAGTCTGAAGGGGTAGATTTAACAGGTACGTTTAAGCGATTAATTGCTAATCAAAACTACCGCGAAGGTGTAATCGCTCAAATGTTTTATGTTGGCGCGCAAATTATGTGTTGGACGTTCATTATTCATTACGGCACTGAAGTATTTATGGAGCTTGGGATGACTGAGCAAGCAGCGGAGGCGAAATCACAGACGTTTAACATTTATGCCATGGTGATTTTCTGTTTAAGTCGCTTTATTTGTACGTTTTTATTGAAATATGTCAACCCTGGTAAGTTGTTGATGCTTCTTTCTGCCGGCGGCATGTGCTTTACAGCTGCGACGATATTCTTAGATGGTATTATGGGGATGTATACCTTAGTCGGTATATCAGCATGTATGTCATTAATGTTCCCAACTATATATGGTATTGCGTTAACTGGTACTGGTGAAGATGCGAAATTGGGCGCAGCTGGCCTTATCATGGCGATCGTTGGTGGTACATTCTTACCTATGGCGCAAGCAACTATTATCGATATGAATGTTGTATTTGATAGTTTCTCAGCAACCAAAGCTTCGTTCGTTTTACCATTTATTTGCTTTGTAGTTATCGCTTTATACGGCAAACGCTCTCAGCAACATATACCAAGTTAAGACTTATAATATGACCACAAGACATTGTTTTGCTTTAGATTTAAAAGATGATCCAAACTTAATAGCTGAATATAAAAAGCACCATAGTGCTAGTAATGTATGGCCAGAGATTATCGATAGTATCAAAGGGGCAGGAATAGAGTTATTGGATATTTATCTGGTTGGAAATCGTTTGTTTATGATCATGGAAGTTAATGACTCATTTTCATTCGAAGATAAGAAAAAGTCCGATGAAAATAACCCTAAAGTTGTTGCTTGGGAAGATTTAATGTGGACATTTCAACAGCAATTACCTTGGGCTAAAGGCAATGAAAAATGGTTGTTAATGGATAAAATTTTTACTCTTTAAATTTTGCTTAGCTAGGCACAATTTAAAAAACTAATTAAACAAATGTAAATAGGATTAGAAAAATGAAATTATTACGTGTAGGTGATTTAGGTCAGGAAAAACCTGCTATTTTAGATAACGATGGTGTAATTCGTGACTTATCAGCCCATGTTAACGACATTGATAGCGATTTTTTGTCGCAAGATATGGCTGCAAAAATTTCAGCAATTGATTTGTCGTCACTACCGGTAGTTGCTGATAACGTGCGTAAAGGTGCCGTTGTAGCCAACGTTGGAAAGTTTATTTGTGTTGGCTTAAATTACGCTGATCATGCTGCAGAGTCAGGTATGGATGTTCCATCTGAGCCAGTATTATTTATGAAAGCTACTTCAGCAATTATTGGCCCAAATGACACGGTTCTTATGCCGCCAAAATCAGAAAAATCAGATTGGGAAGTTGAGCTAGGTGTGGTTATTGGTAAGGAAGCTAGATATGTATCTGAAGAAGATGCATTAGATCATGTTGCTGGATACTGTGTTATCAATGACTTATCTGAACGTGAATACCAAATTGAACGTGAAGGTCAATGGTGTAAAGGTAAAGGGTGTGACACTTTCGGTCCGATCGGTCCTTATTTAGTGACCACTGACGAAGTTAAAGATACTGGCGATTTAGGTATTTGGTTAGAACTAAACGGCGAGAGAGTTCAAGATGGCAGTACCAATACTATGGTATATAAAGTACCATTTTTAGTACATTACATCAGCCAGTTTATGAGCTTGCAACCAGGTGACATCATCAGTACTGGTACCCCACCTGGCGTTGGCTTTGGTATGACTCCTCAAAAATATCTAAAAGAAGGCGATGTTATGCGTCTAGGTATCGATGGTTTGGGTGTTCAACAGCAAACTGTAGAACGTTACAAGGCATAATTAGAGTTAGTAAAGATTAGGAACCTTAAATGATCATCTCGTCCCCAAGTGATTACCGCGATGCGGCTAAGAAAATTTTGCCTCCATTTTTGTTTCATTACATTGATGGTGGTTCTTATGCTGAACATACACTTCGACGTAATGTTGATGATTTAGCTGACATAGGGTTAAAGCAGCGTGTGTTAAATGATATGTCTGAGCTAGACTTATCTACCGACATTTTCGGTGAAAAAATGAGACTACCTATTTCATTAGCACCTGTCGGTTTAACAGGGATGTATGCTCGTAGAGGGGAAGTTCAAGCGGCAAGGGCTGCAGAAAAAAAAGGCATTTCATTTACCATGTCGACGGTTTCTGTTTGTCCGATCGAAGAGGTTGCGCCCGCAATACAAAGGCCGATGTGGTTTCAGCTATATGTGCTTAAAGACCGTGGTTTTATGAAAAATGTCTTAGAGCGGGCGAAAGCTGCTGGGGTTAAAACTCTAGTTTTTACTGTTGATATGCCAATCCCAGGTGCACGCTATCGCGATATGCATTCAGGGATGAGTGGTTCTTTTGCTTCGATGCGCCGTATTTATCAAGCGATGCGACACCCTAAATGGGCGTTTGATGTTGGCGTATTTGGTAAACCTCATGATTTAGGTAATGTGTCGGCTTATCGCGGCGAAGCAACTAATTTAGAAGATTATATCGGTTGGCTAGGCAGTAATTTTGACCCTTCTATATCTTGGAAAGACTTAGAATGGATACGAGACTTCTGGGATGGGCCTATTGTGATTAAGGGCATTTTAGATGTAGATGATGCCAAAGATGCTGCAAAATTTGGCGCGGACGGTATCGTTGTTTCTAATCACGGTGGCCGTCAATTAGATGGTGTTATGTCGTCGGCAAAAGCCTTACCTGCAATCGCCGATGCGGTCAAAGGGGATATGAAGATCATTGTTGACTCTGGTATTCGCTCTGGTCTTGATGTTGTGCGAATGCTTGCATTAGGCGCCGATCATACTATGTTGGGCCGCTCATTTATTTACGCATTAGCCGCTAAAGGCCAAGCGGGAGTAGAAAATCTACTCGACCTGTATGATAAGGAAATGCGCGTAGCAATGACATTAACGGGCGCGAATAGTCTCGCTGATATTAATCAAGAATTATTGATGCAGTCATTTTAATACAGACTTGTATAAAGAAGTGATAAGAAAAAATAAACCAGCGCTATAATTAATTTTATGGCGCTTTTTTTCATTTACAGAATATTAATTTCCTAGTTTTTTATGATAAACATTACTAATTATAAGCATCCCAAGCTAACCATAAATCATTGGCAGGTTGGTAAAGCCGAGCGATGGTGCATTCTCGGACGTAACGGCTCTGGTAAGCAATATATTGATCAATTACTCACTGGTCGTATATCGCCTGCGTCTGCAAAGGAGTTGAGCCTTCCTAACCCGGATAAAGTTGCATTGGTTTCGTTTGAGACGCAGCAACAAATCTATGAAAACGAATTAAAACTAGATGCTACTGATTATATAGATACTAACGATATTGGCACTAAAGCTAAAGACTTTTTACCATCGAACAAACTCAATGAACCGATTATTGATGAACTTGGTTTAAGACATCGACTTGAATCTGGTTATCGCCAATTAAGTACAGGTGAAGGACGCAAACTGCTGATATTGCAAGCCATTTTAAATGGTGCCGAACTATTGGTTTGTGACAATCCGTTTGATAGCTTAGATGAAGAATCCTGTATTGCATTGTCAGCCGCATTAGAGCGTTTATCGAACTCTGCGATTAACGTACTACTTATGCTTAGTAATCGTCAGGATATCCCAACTTGGTGTGAGAAGGTTGCCTTTATTGAACGTGGACATTTAAATGTGATTGGTGATCTAAATAGTGATGTCACTAAGCAGCAACTAGATACATTATTAACGCCTACTCTTGATGACGTTGCTTGGCCAGAAAGAAGTAAACAGTTAACGGATTATCAATATGATTATTTAGTTAAGTTAGTACAAGGTAAGGTTCATTATAATGGTGTGGATGTTTTTTCTAATTTAGATGTGCAGATTAAGCCTTTACAGCATACGTTAATAACTGGTGCTAACGGCACTGGTAAATCAACACTCGTGCAATTGATCACGGGAGATTGTACGCAATGTTATAGTAATAATATTGAGGTTTTAGGTTATAAGCGTGGCTCAGGTGAAAGTATTTGGGAGCTTAAAAAACAGATGGGGATTGTTAGCTCTGAATTACATCGCCAATATCGAGTGAACGGCCAGCTATTAACCGTCGTTACTTCAGGATTTTTCGACTCTATAGGTTTGTATCAAACGCCTGAGAATTATCAAATTGAAATAGCTCGTCAATGGTTAAATAAAGTCGGTTTAATTGAACATCAATATACTAGTTTTAATGATTTAAGCTACGGTGAGCAGCGACTTGCACTTATTGCTAGAGCACTGGTTAAGTCGCCATATTTACTAATTTTAGATGAACCAACCCAAGGTTTAGATGAGTTAAATAGACACAGAGTACTCAATTTTATTGAACACTTAGCAACACAGAAACACAGCACTATTATTTTAGTTAGTCACCGTAAAGATGAATTTTTACCTATATTCAGTCAACATATTAGTTTGTAATTATTTATCCTCTAGTACAAAAAAGGCAACCATTCGGTTGCCTGTTACTATTAAATTAAGAAAGTATCGTTAGATTAACTTTCTAATCCATGTACGCAGCGTAAAAGCGTACTTTCGGCGCTATTTAAATGCTTTTCCATACTCATAATTGCACCGGCATTGTTATGGGTGATCAAATTGTTTAATAAATCTATATGTTCGTCGATTGCAATGGTAAATCGTTCAAACTCTCCGTTTTTATCCCACTGGTAGTGGTAGTGACAAACAAATGAAACGATATCGAAAAATTGTTTAGTAAAACGGTTTTTAGTACAGCTTTGAATTATAAAGTGTAAATCTCTATCTAAGTGTGGAAATTCTTTATAGCGACTCTCCATATCAGACCTTACTTCTTGATGTTTATTAAGAAGATCTTTTAACTCCGCCCAAACAGGGTGCTCTTTCGGCAACTTTAATAGTTCAGTAATCGCTTTCATTTCAACCATTTCTCTGAATGAAATCAACTCTCTGGCAAATTCCTCGTCAAAGGTAACCATTACCCAACGACCACGAGGAATTTTTTCAATCAGCCCATAATTTGAGAATTTGATTAAAAATTCGCGAACAGTAATGGTCGTACATCCGGAATTTTTCGCTAAACTTAGTTCTGAAAACCTATCACCAGGTAATAATTGACCAGTATTAATCAAATTTAAAAAGTACTTTTCTATTTGTTCATCTTTGGTTGAGTTTTTATTTTCAATATCGAAATAGTCTTTTGCAATTGGTTGACGCAATACTACTTTATTAGGACCGTCTCTTTTAACTATTCCTGTATCACAAAGATGCTCAACACATGATCTCACCGTGGTTCGACTGATACCTAATAATCGGGTTAACTCGATATCGTTAGGCATAACATTTTGCCCATCTGTCGAATCCACAATTAATTTAAGCATACTATTAATTGATTTTTTAAATAGGTAAGTCTTATCGCTCACAGTTACATCCTTACAGTAGTACTTGAATGGTAAATTAATATTGAAAAGGTTTTATTATAATTAATATGCCTCAGAAATTAGACATTAAATTTATATTTAAAATAAACACTATTCTTTAAGATGAAATAATACACTTAATTCACTGAAAATAAAAATTATCTTCAAGAACATACACTTCAACGAGCATGTTAATGACGGCTGACTATAGATGTTAAAATTTTCGTTTGCTTTTGTTAGTAAACAACAGCGTAGGAGTTATCAAAGGAGATGATTTAAAGAAAAATTAAATCAACTTTTTTAGAAAAATGTTTAGTAGATTTGATACGTTCATTCGTCTAGTAAAATAAGGATATTAAAAATACAAAATTAAATTAATAAATCACACGAAGTTAAGTATTGAGCAACCATAGGAAAGTCTCATGGTTGATAGCAGTATTAACACTATGGGAAGAGTAGAAGTTTTAGAACAACATACTCGTGATTAAAATAATAATACTAATAAAAAAATACTCAGGAAATGCATTAATGAATTTGAAGACTTCATTACTAATGTGGATAACTCTAACTGTAGGTATTACAGCCTGTAGTGAGGCCCCAATTAGTGCCAAAGAAAGTAGAACTGTAGTCGAAATCAAGGCTATTCTGCAGCGCGATTGCATAACTAGTATGTATGGCAAGATTTAATTATGAAATGTTTTCAAATTCACTATAAGCTATATTGATCAAACTCTTCAAAAGTATTATAGAATTTAGCAAAGTATGAAAATAATTAAAGATAGAAACATCCGATGGGGAATCATTGGGCTGGGCAGTATTGCCCATAAATTTGCTAGCGACCTTATCAAGGTTACGGGTAGTGAGCTTTATGCCGTAGCGTCACGTTCAGCGGATAAAGCACAAGCTTTTTCGAATCAATATAATGCAAGTATTGCCTATAGCAGTTACGAGCAGTTGGTCAAAGACGAACAAGTTGATGCCATTTATATTGCCACCCCGCATGCTTTACACCAAGACAATACCTTATTATGTTTAGAGCATGGCAAAGCGGTTTTATGTGAAAAACCGTTTGCCATGGATAGCCAGCAAGTAAACACTATGATTGCTTGTGCACAAAAACATAATACGTTATTGATGGAGGCGCTATGGACTTATTTTCTACCACACTATCAATTTGTATTGAGAGAGTTGGCCAATAAAACCTATGGCAACATTGTAAAACTGGAAGCAAATTTTGGTTTTTTTCGTGAGTTTGATGATAATTCTCGGCTATTCAATAAAGCCTTAGGTGGGGGCAGCCTTTTAGATATTGGTATTTATCCAATATTTACCGCGCTATCAACACTTGGCAAACCGAAAAGCATAACGGCACAGGCAAGTTATTTTGATAATGGCGCTGACTCTTCCTGCTCAATGAGTTTTGAGTATGAGCGAGCAACTGCAACCCTAGAAAGTACTTTATTAGACGACACGTCAAATAAAGCGATATTTTATTGTGAAACCGGCACTATCAAAATCAATAAGGGCTTTCATGGACTTACAACCGTTACGATTTTCGCTAATAACGATGAAGAGGTGTTTGATTTTGGCTATCAAGATCACGGTTACAACCTACATGGCTACAAATACGAAATAGAGCACTTTAATGAGTTATTAAGGCAAGGTAAAACCGAAAGCGACATTATGAGCTTTGAGTTTAGCCGAGTACTGATTAATACTCTCGACGACGTTAGACGTTTGATTGGGTTAAATTACTAAGTTTAACCGTTACTTTAGCCCTCAATTTAACCCATACCCTAGCCAATGTTTTGGCTAGGGTCCCGTTCTGAACACTGCCTTCATTAATGCACTTTTATGGAGCATTATCCCTCCAAATGAACATAGCATCTAAACAAACCATTTCTAACTAGTTGTTTAATATGAATAAAAATTTTGGCGTAATAGTTGCAACTGCACTGTTAAAACCATTGAAATAAATAATCAGTTAGGAATAGATATGTTGGTTAAGCAAAAAGTTGTCGTTGTTGGAAACGGCATGGTAGGTCACCATTTGGTGGAGCAATTACAAGCTCAATCGGACAATACAGAAGTTACGGTTTTATCAGCAGAACCTCGTCTTGCATACGATAGGGTGCATTTGTCAGAGTTTTTCTCTGGTAAAACTGCAGATGACTTATCAATGACAAATCCTGAGCAATATGAAGCATGGGGTGTTGATTTTAGAACCAATGCTAAAGTCGTTAACATTGATAAAGTAAACAAACAGGTTGTTACTGAAACCGGCGAAGTATTTAGTTACGACAAGCTAGTCCTAGCAACTGGTTCATACCCTTTTGTGCCACCAATCCCAGGCAAAGATAGAGATCATTGTTTAGTTTATCGCACGATTGATGATTTACATGCTATTTCTAAAAGCGCTGAAACTAGTAAAGTAGGTGTTGTCATTGGTGGTGGATTGCTTGGTTTAGAAGCAGCTAATGCGCTGAAAGAGCTCGGTTTAGAAACTCATGTGGTTGAATTTGCCCCACAACTTATGGGTGTGCAAGTTGATGCTGGTGGCGGAGCTGTGCTGCGCAACAAGATTGAAGAACTTGGCGTGCAGGTGCATACATCAAAAGCTACTAATGTCATTGAAGATGGTGAACAGTGTCGTTATAAGCTGTGTTTTAGTGACGACACAGTTTTAGAAACCGACTTAATTCTGTTTTCTGCAGGTATCCGTCCTTATGATAATTTAGCCCGTGAATTTGATTTAGAAATTGGCGAACGCGGCGGTATTACCATCAACAACCAATGTCAAACATCCGATGCCAACATATACGCGATTGGTGAGTGTGCTTTATGGAATAACTTTATCTTTGGTTTGGTCGCTCCAGGCTATGCAATGGCCAAAGTTGCCGCAAAACATATCTGCGGTGAAATGGATTCATTTACTGGTGCGGACATGAGTACCAAGTTAAAACTAATGGGCGTTGAAGTTGGTTCAATCGGGGATGCACATGGTAAAACTCCTGGAAGCCTTGCATATACTTATGACGATCAACCTGAAGGGGTATACAAGAAAATTGTCGTTAGCAGCGATAAAACGAAATTGCTTGGTGCCGTTTTAGTCGGTGATACCAGTAACTACGACAGCTTATTGCAATATATGCTAAATGGTATTGAATTACCGGAATCGCCAGAAAGTTTGATACTGCCAAGTGTTGATGGTGCAGTAACGTTAGGTGCGAGTGCGCTTCCAGATACTGCGACAATATGTTCGTGTCTAAACGTAACCAAAAAAGATATTGTCGACGCTGTAGACCAAGGTTGTACGGAACTTGCTCAAGTTAAAAGTTGTACTAAAGCAAGTACAGGTTGTGGCGGCTGTGCGGCGCTATTGAAAGACGTTTTTGAGAATGAGCTTGAAACTCGTGGTGTTGAGGTGAAAAAGGATATTTGTGAACATTTTGCTTATTCAAGAAAAGAATTATTCGACCTGATCAAAGTTGAACAGATAAAGACTTTTGACGAACTAATCGAAAAGCATGGACAAGGCTTAGGCTGTGAAATTTGTAAACCAACCACTGCGTCAATTCTAGCTTCTATCTACAATGACTATATTTTAGAAAAGCTACATTTACCGCTGCAAGATTCAAATGATAATTTCTTAGCTAACCTTCAAAAAGACGGTACTTACTCAGTAGTACCGCGTATCGCTGGTGGCGAAATTACACCTGATAAGCTTATTGTCATAGGTGAAGTTGCAAAGAAATATAACCTTTATACCAAAATAACCGGCGGCCAACGTATTGATATGTTTGGCGCTCGAGTCGAACAACTACCACCAATTTGGCAAGAATTAATTGATGCAGGATTTGAAACCGGTCATGCCTACGGTAAATCTGTACGTACAGTTAAATCATGTGTAGGACAAACATGGTGTCGTTTCGGTGTTCAAGATTCACTCGATATGGCTTTAGAAGTTGAAAATCGTTACAAGGGTATTCGTTCACCGCATAAGCTTAAATTTGCGGTATCCGGTTGTACTCGAGAATGTGCAGAAGCACAAAGTAAAGACATCGGCATCATTGCGACAGAAAACGGTTGGAACCTTTATGTCTGTGGTAATGGTGGCATGCGACCACGTCATGCAGACTTGTTTGCTACCGATTTGGATTCGGAAACTTTGATTAAATACATCGACAGAATCCTGGTTTTCTATATAAAAACTGCTGATAGATTACAAAGAACTTCTGTTTGGATGGAAAGTTTGGAAGGCGGTCTTGATTACTTAAAGCAAGTAGTTATCGACGATTCACTCAATATCTGCGAAGAAATGGAAGCTCAAATGGCCGCACTTGTTGGTCGATATCAATGTGAATGGAAAACAACATTAGAAGATCCAATTGCAATGCAACGATTTAAATCATTCGTTAATAGCGACGAAAGTGATGACAATATCGTCTTTGTGGAAGAGCGTGAACAAATTCGTCCAGTTCGAGAAGAAGAGAGAATTGCGATAGTAGTTGAGCCATAAACTGGCTCACTAATGTTAGATATTAAGTTCCAATGTAAAGTTAAAGATAAGGAAAACTCATGAGTAATGTAGAAAAGCAATGGGTAGAAGTATGTGAGCAAGATGCACTAGTTAAAGACGCTGGCGTATGTGCATTAGTGAAAGACCAACAAGTAGCAATTTTTCATTTAGAACGCAGTGAAGAAAAATTGT
Source organism: Thalassotalea crassostreae (assembly GCF_001831495.1). Classification (NCBI taxonomy): domain Bacteria; kingdom Pseudomonadati; phylum Pseudomonadota; class Gammaproteobacteria; order Alteromonadales; family Colwelliaceae; genus Thalassotalea; species Thalassotalea crassostreae. The sequence goes on along the minus strand of NZ_CP017689.1, from coordinate 2,136,149 downwards.
TTGCTGTGTCAAATTATTGCCCGATTGGTAAAGCAAATGTTATTTCTCGCGGTATCGTAGGTAGTGTCGCTAATGAACCAGTGATCGCATCGCCATTGTACAAACAGCAGTTCTCTTTAAAAAGTGGCCGTTGTTTGCAACAAGAAGATGCTTTGTTGAAAACTTATCCGGTGCGTTTAGAAAACGGCCAAGTACAGATCTTAGCATAGAGTAGGTTATGTCGATTAGTAGTAATGCCCAAGTCGCTTTTAAAGCAGAAAGAAAGCAAACCAGCTGCGCTTATTGTGGTGTTGGTTGTGGGTTGGATATTGAAATTCATAATGATAGCCCTGTAAAGCTTCAGGGCACTACATCACACCCTGCCAATCAAGGAAGAGTCTGTGTCAAAGGAAATAGTTTGCTCGACACGATTGCTACCAAAGGGCGTTTACTACAACCTGAAATAAATCAACAACCAGTAAGCTGGGATGAAGCGACTGAACATGTCGCTAGCAAATTCAATGATATTATTGACCAGCATGGTAAAGATGCGGTCGCGTTTTATGTTTCAGGACAGCTACTAACCGAAGATTATTACCTGGCTAACAAACTGATGAAGGGCTATATAGGTAGCGCTAACATAGATACCAACTCACGTTTGTGTATGTCTTCTGCCGTGTCTAGCTATAAAAGAGCATTCGGTGAAGATGTTGTACCCTGTGAATATCAAGATTTAGAAAAAGCCGATGTGATATTTTTTGTTGGCTCAAATGCTGCTTGGACTCATCCGGTATTATTTCAGCGCATGCAGGCCGCTAAAATCCAAAATCCAAAACTGCAATTTGTTGCACTTGATCCGAGAAAAACAGCGACAACCGAGCTCGCAGATATTCATCTACAGCTTGCACCGGGTAGTGATGCTGGTTTTTACAATGGATTACTAAAATATTTGAATGAAAGCGACGCAATTGACCAGCAATACATCGAAGATTCAACCAATGGTTTTAATGATGCTTTAACACAGGCAAATTATTGGACCTTGGATAAGGTTAGCGAATTTTGTCAGTTAGACCCGTTTGACATTGAACAGGCCTATCGTCTTTTTGCTGATCATAAAAATGTGATTAGCTTTTATTCAATGGGTATTAACCAATCGAACTCTGGTACGGATAAATGTAATTCTATTATCAATTGCCATTTGGCATCGGGCAAAATTGGCAAGTCCGGTGCAGGCCCATTTTCGATTACCGGACAACCTAATGCAATGGGCGGGCGAGAGGTTGGCGCTTTATGTAATCAATTAACTGCTCATTTGGAAGTGGAAAATAAAGAACATCAAGGGATAGTTCAATCTTATTGGCAGTCACCAACAATTGCGACTCAAGTGGGAACAAGTGCTACTGAAATTATTGAGAATATCGAGCAGGGTACTATCAAAGCAATCTGGATTATGGCGACTAACCCCGTTGTTAGTCTTCCCGATAGAGAGCGAGTAATTGCAGCATTAAACAAGTGTGAATTGGTTGTTGTCTCTGATTGTGTAGAGAAAAACGACACACTTGAGTATGCGAACGTTAAGCTACCTGCAACTACATGGCTTGAAAAAGATGGTACCGTCACTAATTCTGAACGAGTAATCTCTCGTCAAAGAGGAATGATAGATGCTCCTGGACAAGCAAAAAATGATTGGCAAATAATCTCTGAAGTCGCTAGTAAAATGGGCTTTAAAGGTTTTGATTACCAACATCCATATCAAATATTTGCTGAGTTTTGTGAGTTAACTGGCATTGCAAGTAAAGGCGAACGTCTACTTGATATTTCACCGTTAAAGCCAAACAGCAAACAGCAATTCGATACCATGATGCCGACTCGTTGGCCAATTAGTGATAGCGGTTCATCATCCTCTGCTTCGCAACTACATCACCGACCTTTTGCTAATGGCAGGTTTTCTACTAAAAGCAGAAAAGCGAATTTTATTGCCATAACTCCGGTATTGCCACAATTAGAAACGGCGCCTAAGTTTCCATTTGTGCTCAACACTGGCCGTATACGTGATCAATGGCATTCAATGACGAGAACCTCAACTGCGACTCATTTGAACCAACACATTAGCGTACCGAAATTATCGATTAATACTATTGATGGCAAAAGATTGAATATCAAAGCTAATGACTGGATCAAAGCGAAGTCATCCGTAGGTGAAGTGATGGTAGAAGCCGATTTAAGTGAAGACGTTAAGCCAGGCCAGTGTTTCATGCCAATACACTGGAATCAACAATTTGCTTCTGATGCTAATGTGAGTAACTTGTTCCCAAGTGTTGTAGATCCAGTTTCTAAGCAGCCACAGTTAAAACAGGTGAGAGTGGCAATTGAAAAGATTGATGTTAGATTTCTGACTAAAATTGAAGTTAAAAATGAGTACGCACAGCGCATTGACGTATCTGGGTTAAGTTTATATGGAAAAGCTTTATATCGAAAAACTTTATATCAACATTGCCAAAGTTACTTAGTAGCAGAAACAGAGCATGAGCGGTCAAACAATAATGCTGAAACAATCGTTCTTGAATCTACTCTAAAGCAATTAAAGTCTATGCTAGGGCAAGAAGTTCAATGGTTAAGCTTACTCGCGGCTAATGATGGTATCGGCAGGTTTGTTGGCTCAATAGACGGCACACTAGCGGTTATAGTTGAATGTTTTGATCTGAATAATGTTGATAGCATTAAAAGTGACAAGCCGATCTTTCCGGAAACCAATGTCGGTTGGTTGGAGCACGTGTTTGAACAACCGCAATTATCACAACAGCATAAAGTCGCAATATTGAAATCGGAACCGGCAGCTGAGTTTCTTAAAGGGAAACAAATTTGTAGTTGTTTTAATGTCCACCAAACGGAAATAGAAGACGCGATTATGAGTGGTTCAGACAATCTAGAAAAGCTTGCTGTTACATTAAAATGCGGTAGCGGCTGTGGTAGTTGCAAAACCGACCTAACTCAAATGATCAAAGATCATAAAACTCAGTTAAGCGGTCACTCATCTAAAACCATTCTGCCTGAAAATATCATCACAATGGGTGGTTGCTAATGTCTTTATTAAACTTTTTTCATAGCGACCGAGCTATGCCACAAACGGTGCCAATGCTTAAAAATATGTTTAAATATGCGCTTAACCATGTGTTTAAAAAAACATCGCTGAGGCAAAAAGATAATCATAACCAATCGATAATCTCTTTCAAATATTGGCGCAAAAAACTCACTAATCGCAATAGTAATTCGGCTATAAAAACAACCGATAAAAATGGCCAAGTGTATCTCATCGGTGGTGGATGTGGAGATGCAGAATTACTTACGATGAAAGCTTACCGAATGTTACAAAAAGCCGATATTATTATGGTTGATTGGTTGGTAAATCCGGATATTTATGAATTCTTTCCAAAGCATGCACAAGTTGAATTCGTTGGTAAAAAGTGTGGCAAACACAGTATGCATCAGGATGATATTTGTAACGTTATGCTTGCCTATGCGCAAGCTGGAAACACAGTGGTGCGCCTAAAAGGTGGTGATCCGAGCATCTTTGGTCGCCTTGCCGAAGAAACCGATATATTACAAAAGCATGGTATTGAGTTTGCGGTTGTACCTGGTATTACCGCGGCAACAGGATGTGCGGCCTATTCTGGTATTCCTTTAACTCATCGAGATTGCGCTCAATCAGTTCGTTTTATAACAGCATCTCTAAAAGATAAAGGAGACGAAGTAAAATGGAAGTCGATTGCTAACGAACAAGACACTTTAGTATTTTACATGGGTTTAAGTAAAGTTTCGCAGATTAGCTCAAGATTAATCCAATACGGTATGCGTAGCGATTTGCCAATAGCGATTATCGACCAAGGCACATTAAACAAACAACAAGTTGTCTGTGCCACATTAGCAACAATCGAACAGGAAAAATTGAAGTATGACTTAACCGGGCCTGCAATTATTATTGTTGGTGAAGTAGTAAATAAAAGGCAGCAGGTTGAATTGAATTTATTAGCTCATCAAAATTGCTCGACAGAATTAACCGCGGCGTAGTTATATACTTGAAAATCAGTCAAAAAGATTACCTTATGTAGACTAATGTCTAATGCTAGAGAATCCCTTATAAAATAGGTAGTTTCGAAGGTTTTTTTCAAACCTTGTAACTAAACCTTATTATTCTGTAACAATAGGCTTTAAATAGACTTACTTTATCTATATAATCACCGCAAAATTATAACCAGTTAGTGTAATTACTCAAAACCTTTGTTTACGTGCTTATTGTATACATACATAGTTGAGCAGCTACATTGACTCCATTTCAAAAAAGCAATTGGGAAACACCATGAATTTACATGAGTACCAAGCGAAGCAATTATTCGCTAAATATGGTTTACCAGTTTCTGAAGGTTTCGCTTGCGATACACCTCAAGAAGCTGCTGAAGCTGCCGATAAAATTGGCGGCGATATGTGGGTTGTTAAAACTCAGGTTCACGCAGGTGGTCGCGGTAAGGCTGGCGGTGTTAAGCTAGTTAAAACTAAAGAAGAAATTAAAGAATTCGCTCAAAACTGGTTAGGTAAGAACTTAGTTACTTATCAAACAGATGAGAACGGCCAACCAGTATCAAAGATTTTAGTTGAATCTTGTACTGATATTGCTGAAGAACTTTACTTAGGCGCTGTTGTAGACCGTGCTTCTCGCAAGGTTGTATTCATGGCTTCTACTGAAGGTGGTGTTGAAATCGAAACAGTTGCTGAAGAAACTCCAGAGTTAATTCACAAAGCAGAAATAGATCCACTAGTAGGCCCACAAGCATACCAAGCTCGTGAATTAGGTTTCAAACTTGGTTTAAACCCTGTTCAAATGAAGCAATTTGTTAAGATCTTCATGGGTCTTGCAAACATGTTCAACGATTACGATTTCGCTTTATTAGAAATCAACCCACTAGTTATTACTGACGAAGGCAATTTACACTGTCTTGACGGTAAAATTGGTGTAGATGGTAACGCGTTATACCGTCAGCCTAAAATCCGTGAAATGCACGATCCATCTCAAGAAGATGAGCGCGAAGCGCACGCTGCACAATGGGAATTAAACTACGTTGCTCTAGACGGTAACGTTGGTTGTATGGTTAACGGTGCTGGCCTTGCAATGGGTACAATGGATATCGTTAACTTACACGGCGGTAAGCCAGCTAACTTCCTAGATGTAGGTGGTGGCGCAACTAAAGAACGTGTTGCTGAAGCATTTAAGATCATCTTATCTGATGATAATGTAAGCGCAGTTCTAGTTAACATCTTTGGTGGTATCGTTCGTTGTGACATGATCGCTGAAGGTATTATCGCTGCTGTTAAAGAAGTAGGTGTAACTGTTCCAGTTGTTGTACGTTTAGAAGGTACTAACGCTGAAGCTGGTCGCGAAGTATTAGCAAGCTCTGATGTTAACATCATCGCTGCTGAGTCATTAACTGATGCTGCACAAAAAGTTGTTGCTGCTGCGGAGACTAAATAATGTCTGTATTAATTAATAAAGATACTAAAGTAATCTGTCAGGGTTTCACTGGCGGTCAAGGTACATTCCACTCTGAGCAAGCAATTGCTTACGGTACACAAATGGTTGGTGGTGTTTCACCAGGCAAGGGTGGTCAAGAACATTTAGGTTTACCTGTATTCAACACAGTGCGTGAAGCAGTAGAAGCGACTGGTGCAACTGCAACAGTTATCTACGTACCAGCACCTTTCTGTAAAGATGCAATTTTAGAAGCTATCGATGCTGGTATCGAGTTAATCGTTACTATCACAGAAGGTATCCCTACATTAGACATGGTTGATGTGAAAGTTAAACTTGAACAAACAGGCGTTCGCATGATTGGTCCTAACTGTCCAGGTGTTATCACTCCAGGTGAAACTAAAATTGGTATCATGCCAGGTCACATTCACTTGCCAGGTAAAGTAGGTATCGTTTCTCGCTCTGGTACTCTTACGTACGAAGCAGTTAAACAAACTACTGACGCTGGTTTCGGCCAATCTACTTGTGTAGGTATTGGTGGTGACCCAATCCCAGGTACTAACTTCATCGACGTTCTAGAAATGTTCGAAAAAGACGAGCAAACTGAAGCAATCGTAATGATTGGTGAAATTGGTGGTACTGCTGAAGAAGAAGCTGCAGAATACATCAAAGCTAACGTTTCTAAGCCTGTTGTATCTTACATTGCTGGTGTTACTGCACCAGAAGGTAAGCGTATGGGTCACGCTGGCGCTATCATCGCTGGTGGTAAAGGTACTGCTGACGAGAAGTTCGCTGCTCTAGAAGCTGCTGGTGTTAAGACTGTACGTTCTCTTGCTGAGATCGGTAACGCTCTTAAAGAAAAAACAGGTTGGTAATAGCTGTTTAGCTAATCAATCTAAAGAAGGTCGCTTATATAGCGGCCTTTTTTATTCGCCTTTTAAAAGGTACTGCTGACGGCTAATGTAAAGACCGGCTACTCTAGAAGCTGCAGGTGTTAAGCGCTCCCTTATTACCATCCCTAGTTCGGGAGCATAAGCACACCCTTGTGAAAAACTGTACGTTCTCTTGCTGAGATCGGTAACGTTGTTAGAGCAAATCTGAGTGCAAGATTATATAAGTCAAATACTTAAGTCTAATAGACTGACAAACCCTCGTTTATTGCATAGTGCAAGTTTATGAACTATTTTACCTAATCGGGTCTACAATGAAGATTCTATCGAACGCTCTTATAAACGTCTAATAACAAAAGTAATATCTTGCAGGAGATTTAAATGAAAATTCTTTTATCCGTCGCTTTTTTAGTTGCTGTGTCGTCCATCAATTTACATGCTGCTGAAAAAGACAAAGATGGTTTAATGAACGATAAATTGTTTGCAAGTATGAAGTTGCGCAATATTGGCCCTGCTTATATGGCGGGGCGTATTGCAGACATTGAAGTGGATTCAAAAGATCCCTCAACATGGTATGTAGCTGTAGGCTCTGGTGGGGTATGGAAGACAGACAACGGCGGAATTACTTTTAACCCTATATTTGACTCTGAAACTGTTTATTCAACCGGCGATGTCACCATAGACCCAAGTAACTCAAATATTATTTGGGTTGGTACAGGGGAAAATAATGGTGGCAGACATTTGAGCTTCGGCGATGGTGTTTATCGCTCTCTTGATGGCGGTAACACATGGAAAAACATGGGCTTGAAAGAGTCTGAGCATATTTCTGATATTATTATCCATCCAACTGACTCTAATACTGTTTGGGTGTCTTCCCAAGGACCATTATGGTCTAAAGGGGGACAGCGAGGACTATTTAAAACGACTGACGGCGGTCAGACTTGGAAAAATGTGTTAAAAATAGACGAATGGACTGGTGTTACTTCCTTAGTCATTGACTCACGAAATCCAGATAAACTTTATGCGGCTACTTGGCAACGTCAAAGAACCTTACCAGCCTATGTTGGCACGGGCAAAGGCTCAGCCATTCATACCACTGACGATGGCGGTAAAACATGGCGTAAGCTCAGTGAAGGCCTACCTACTACTGATATGGGTAAAATCGGCTTGGCTATTTCAGCTATTAATCCAGATGTAGTGTATGCAGCGATTGAATTAAATCAACGCAAAGGTGGTTTCTATCGTTCAGCGAATCAAGGTGCAAGTTGGACAAAAATGTCTGATGCCGTAGGAGGTGGAACAGGCCCTCACTATTACCAAGAAATCTTTGCTGATCCTCATCGATTCGATCGTGTCTACATGGCCAGTAACTATACCCAATATAGTGATAATGGCGGAAAAAGTTGGACGCCTATGAATGTTAAGAACAAGCATGTTGATGATCATGCGATCGCATTTCATCCTACCAATAAAGACTTCATGTTAGTGGGCAGCGATGGTGGTATTTATGAAACACGAGACGGTATGGACAAATGGCGCTTTCTAGCTAATATGCCAATAACACAGTTTTATAAAATAGCGGTGGATGATAGCCTGCCATTTTACTATGTGTACGGTGGTACTCAAGATAATTCTTCCCAAGGAGGCCCATCGCGCACTACAAAGGCACATGGAATAAAAAACAATGACTGGTTTTTAATTCTTGATTGGGATGGTCATCAGCCCGCGACTGAACCAGGAAACCCAGACGTCGTTTACGGTCAGCGTCAGCAAGGAAATCTTGCACGATTTCACCGACAAACTGGTGAGTATGTATCTATACAACCTCAAGAAAAGCCAGGTGAGCCAGCCGAGCGCTATAATTGGGATGCACCAATTTTAGTATCTGCTCACGATCCTAAGCGTTTATATCATGCTTCTCAACGAGTATGGCGTTCTGATGATCGCGGCAATAGTTGGCAGGCGATTTCAGCGGATTTGACTAAAAATCAAAACAGAATGCATATGCCTGTAATGGATCGAACTTGGTCTGTTAACTCTGGTTTTGATTTATTAGCCATGTCTAATTTTAATACTATCGCTAATATTGCTGAGTCGCCGCTAGACGAAAACATTTTGTATGCAGCTACCGACGACGGCTTGATTCAAGTAACTTCTGATGGCGGTAAAAAATGGAACACTTATGAAATTGATGATATACGAGGCATACCATCAACCGCGTATATAAATGATATCCGTGCTGATTTATTTGACAAAGATACTGTGTATGCTGCGCTTGATAATCATAAGTTCGGAGACTATAAACCTTATCTGATTAAAAGCACTAATCGAGGAAAATCCTGGAAATCTATCGCTTCCAACTTACCTGATAAGCACTTGGTTTGGCGCATAGTGCAAGATCATGTTAATCAAAATTTACTCTTTATTGGTACTGAGTTTGGTTTGTTTTTTACTGTTGATGGCGGTAAACAATGGGTTGAACTAACAGGAGACGTGCCGACAATATCGTTTAGAGATGTTCAAATTCAACGTAGAGAAAATGATCTTGTGGCAGGTAGTTTCGGGCGCGGAATTTATATACTAGATGACTACTCTCCATTGCGAACAATTACTAAGGAGAGTTTAGAAAAAGAAGCGTTATTATTTACCTCTCGTGATGCGCTTTGGTACATTCCAGAAAAGTTGCATACCGACTCAAATGGCGATTTTGAGTACCGAGCTGATAACCCAGAATTTGGCGCTACGTTCACTTATTACTTGCGCGATGGTATTAAATCGTTAAAAGATATTAGAGAAGAAAAAGAGAAGAAGGCGCTAGAAAAAGATAAATTCCCTCTTTATCCTAAATGGGAAACTATTGAAACTGAATTGAGAGAATCTGAGCCCAGTGTGTATCTGATTATAAAAGATGCTAAGGGTAAAGTTGTACGGAAGGTACATGCGGAAGCTAAACAAGGGCTTCATAGAGTAACTTGGGATTTACGGATGCCTTCAGCTAATGCGCTTGGCACTGGCCCTAGTTTCTTTGGTGATGTTGGGCCACTAGTCGCCCCAGGTACATATACGGCGCTGTTATATTCGACTGCAAATGGCATAACACGCAAATTGGCAGAATCCGTCAACTTTAACGTCAAACCGCTATTTGAGGAAATAGTACCAGGTGGCGTTACACCGCAGCAGCGTACTACCTCATTGCTAGAGGTTGAAAACCTTAGGCGAAATGTATCTATGGCAAGCGGACAAGTCGATGACTTAATGTCTAAGTTAGGGTCGTTCCGAATAGCGCTTGATCGATCATTTTCGCCTACCTCTGAACTAGAAACCAAGTATGAAGAACTTCGACAAGCAGTATTTGCGGCGCAAGAAGCTCTTCATGGAAAAACAGCAAGTAGTGGCATGGGGTCAACACCAGCGACTATTTCGAGTAGGCTATTTATGATTGAATTTGCTAGAGCAAACACATGGGGCCTTACCGCAACTCAAAAAGAGCAGATGATTATTGTGCAAGATGCTCTCAATGTATTGTTGCCAAGAATAAACAATTTAATGAGACAAGAATTTCCTGCTTATAAACAATCTTTACTTGATGCTGGCGCGCCATGGATGCCAGAGGGCTTAATGAAAGAAATGTCAGACGAGCCGGTTGAAATAGACTAATCGATATGTATAAGTTGTGTGAATAATGGAAGTTGTTACGTATCACCGGGCAAGGTCACTAAATAATATGAAAGTTATTTGTATTTAACACAATTTGTGATGCAGTAGAAATTACTGGTGTAGTTGTTGCTTTGGTTTATCTTACCAGTCTAAAGAAGGTCGTTTTAATAACGGCCTTTTTTATTGCCTCATTGAAATTACTGCTTATGACTAATGCCAAGAACGACCGAAAAATATCAATAAAGGTCGCTGTCATCCCAGCTGTTTTTTGAAGTAGCTCCCAGAACTTATACACTTTGTTAAACTGCTTTTAAGCCTTGTTAAAACTTGAAATCATTGAAACTAAATAATTACCACGGATAACGGTGTGTTTTACAAGTTACGTTAGTTATTAATTTTTTGTCTATACTGATAAAAATTGTCTGAAAATTAGTATGGAAATCATCTATGAAAATACTTGCATTAATCTCTATGTTGGCAGGGGGAGCTTTAACGTTAATCTCCAGCTTTTCATTGGCTGAAGAAGCCAATGTAAAAAGATCTGATTCTGATCCTACAATTCGTTCTTGGGGAAAAGAATATCCTGAGTATATCGAGATGTATATGCAAATGAAGGATACGACCAAACCCACTGAATATGGTGGCAATGTTCCATACAGTAAATTGATCCGCTTTCCACAATTAACAGAATTATGGGCGGGCTATGCTTTTGCGTTAGATTTTAATGAAGAGCGTGGTCATTATTATAGCCAAATAGATCAATACGAAACTAAACGAAATGATAAAGAATTTTTAAATTCTCATGGTTTAAAGAAATTTAACGGACAGCCAGGTGCCTGCATGAATTGTCATAGTGGTTGGGTGCCAGAACTTGTTAGAGAAATGGGGTGGGAAAAATTCAATAAAACTCCGTACTGGGATACCGTAGCAAAACTTAAAAAGGAGCATGGAGAGGGAATTCATGGTGCTGAAATGGGTAGTACATGTGCTGATTGCCACACACCCGATGACATGAGTTTACGAGTAACTCGACCTGCTTATATCAATGCAATGGTACAACGAGGATATGAAGCGGATAACAAACTTGGTTTAAAGGCAACACAAAAAGAGATGAGAAACCATGTATGTCAGCAGTGCCATGTAGAATACTATTTTAAAGGTCCTAATAAAGTACTCACTTTTCCTTGGGCAAACTGGCCAAAAGATAGACCGTTAAATATCGAAATGATTGAACAATACTATGACAATGAAAGAGCAAAAGAGGGTGGTTTTCAGGGGGATTGGATACATCAAACAACTAAAGCTTCGATGTTGAAAATGCAACACCCAGAAGCTGAAATGACCTCTAGTGGTCGTCATACTAAAGATGGTGTTAGCTGTGTTGACTGTCATATGCCATTAATTGAGAAAGATGGTGAACAAGTTACTGATCATAATTTAGATTCACCACTTAACGATATTATTGCCTGTAAATCTTGTCACGAAAACGAATCTGAAATTAGAAAAATGGTTCAAGATACACAACGATTCACTGCCAAAGAAATGGCTAAGGCTGAAAATGCAATTTTAGCCTTGATCGATGATATAGAAAAAGTAAGACATGAAATGGCCGATTTGGATAAATTTAGTTCGATCAAAGATAAACAAAAGCGTCAAGATGCAATATCTGAAGGAATCCAACCGGCACTAGAAATGCACCGTCGCGCAAGTATGAGGTGGGACTTTGTTGGCGCGGAAAATTCGACAGGGATCCATAGCCCACGAGAAGCATGGCGAATACTGGGTGACGCTGAAAAGTTGGCAAGAGAGGGCCAACAACTGTTAAAAGAGTCTGCGAGCAACTTTGGAATTCAGATCAGATTAACGAATAAAGGAGCGATTCCAACTGCACCAGAAGTAATAAACCCGGGCAACATTGTTGGCTCAATGCCTCCGATGACAACTATTCAAGCCGATGATCAGTGTTTATTACCATAATAGAAAAATATAATGCTGTTTATTTAGCTCCATAAAATAGACAGAATAAAGAATAGCCAAAGGCTATCAATAGAATAATTAATCAAGGATTTTTCAATGAAAACTTGGATCCCAGTAAAAGAATTTAGTTTAACAAACCGTATCGTTCATCATGTTTCAGCCGTGGCGTTTATTATTGCTCTTGGTTTAATGATATATGACCAATATTATGGCTCTTCTGATGCAATGTTTTTACATCAGTCGTTTGGTATGGTTGCTTTTTTCTTATATTTTGGTCGTATAGTGCTGATGTCGTGGTTTGGTAAACCAGAAGCATTAGGCACTCAGTTTGAAAAATTTATCGCTCATATGGCTCATATGGCACTCTATGGTATTTTATTGTTTATGCCGCTCACTGGCTTATTGATTAATTTATCGAGAGCTAAAGAAACTGTAATTTTTGGTCTATTTACTATACCCGGGTTTGAGGAGCGCAATATGGGCATGTATACCATGGCTTTAGATGCGCATTCGTTCTTAGAATACGTTTGTTATCTTTTACTAGCAGCGCACATTGGCGCATCATTCTTTCATCATTATATTTTAAAAGATGAAACGTTAAAAAGAATGTGGGGAAAAATGGATTAAACTTTGAAACTATTTAAGGCCGGAACACTTGAATAAAAAAAGGATTTTGCTTTGGCAAAATCCTTTTTCGGTTTTAACGCTTATTAAAGTAGGGCGTTTTAGTAACCTTCGTTATGAACAGCACTTACCGCACGACCAGAAGGATCGGCCATATTTTTAAATGCTTCATCCCATTCTAGTGCTTTTTCAGTAGAACAAGCGACTGACTTACCACCAGGTACACACTCAGCTGCGCTAGCAAGCGGGAAGTGCTCTTCAAATATAGTACGGTAGAAATAAGCTTCTTTTGTATCAGGCGTGTTGTGAGGGAACTTAAATTTAGCATTTGCTAATTGTTCATCACTGACTTGTGTTTCAACTAATTCTTTTAAACTATCAATCCAGTTATAACCTACGCCATCACTAAATTGTTCTTTTTGACGCCAAAGGATCTCTTTTGGTAAGTAGCCTTCAAATGCCGAACGTAGAACGTGCTTTTCAATTTTACCGTCTTTACACATCTTGTCTTCAGGGTCGATGCGCATAGCAACATCCATAAAGTCTTTATCAAGGAACGGTACGCGTGCTTCAATTCCCCAAGCAGACATAGACTTGTTTGCTCGTAAACAATCAAACATATGAAGTTTATCAAGCTTACGAACTAACTCTTCATGGAATTCTTGTGCGTTTGGCGCTTTGTGGAAATACAAATAGCCACCAAATATCTCATCAGCACCTTCACCTGAAAGTACCATTTTAATGCCCATAGCTTTAATCTTACGAGCCATTAGACACATAGGCGTAGAAGCACGAATCGTTGTCACATCGTAGGTTTCAATATGATAAATGACTTCTTTAAGAGCATCGATACCGTCTTGTACTGTAAACGTGATACTGTGGTGAATCGTACCAATGCTATCAGCAACTTTTTGCGCAGCTTCTAGATCTGGAGAGCCTTCAAGACCACAAGCAAACGAGTGAACTTTTGGCCACCAAGCATCAGTCAAACCATTTTCTTCAACGCGACGTGCCGCAAATTTCTGCGTAATAGACGAAATTAACGATGAGTCTAATCCTCCTGATAACAATACGCCATAAGGTACGTCTGTCATTAAGTGACTCTTTACTGAACTTTCTAGTGAAGAGCGAAGCTCATCAATATCGGTGCTGTTATCTTTGATCGCGTCAAATTCTTGCCAGTCACGTTTGTAATACTGCTTAATTTGACCTTCTTTACTTGATAAATAATGCCCTGGAGGAAATTCGCTAACGGTTTTACAAATTGGCATTAATGCTTTCATTTCTGAGGCAACAAAAAAGTTACCGTGTTCATCATGGCCCATATATAGTGGAATAATTCCCATATGGTCACGAGCGATAAGGTAAGAGTTGTCTTCGTTGTTATATAACGCGAATGCAAACATGCCTTGTAATTTATCAACGAAGCTGTCACCAAACTCTTCATATAAAGGTAAAATCACCTCACAATCAGATTTAGTTTGAAATTGATAATCAACATTTAATTTGGCTTCAAGTTGCTTGTGATTGTAGATTTCACCATTTACCGCTAACACATGATTTCGATTTTGATTATATAAAGGTTGTGCGCCGTGTTCGGTATCTACAATTGCAAGGCGCTCGTGCACCAAAATTGCGTTGTCATTACTATATACGCCTGACCAATCTGGTCCTCGGTGGCGTAATAAACGAGATAACTGAATTGCCTCTTCGCGCAGAGCGCTGGCATCAGTCTTTATATCAAAGATACAAAAAATTGAACACATACTGCTTCCTTTACATAATCATAATCGAAATCATTTTTACCTTATAAATCAGCCTACATGCTTTTTTTGTTTAGGCTAAAGATAAAAAAAGACGGACACCAAGTGATGTCCGTCTTTGAGAATCTTATATTTGATTGTAAAAATCAATAGCGAAATAGTCTAAATTAGAATAAATATTCGAATTTATTATCAATTGACCGTTTTTAGTACTTTTTCTTACTTTTTAGGGCGTTGAAATTCACTAGATTTTGACCATTGTGGCCATTCGTCTGAGTCTGCAATTTGAAACATAGTATCAAAAATTACACGTACATCATCGATTGCACCTTTAAGGTCCCAATTAGGATTGTATTCATCACAAACTTGGTGGTAACAACGGCGTACTTCTGGTTGAACTTTCGCTTTGTATGCTGCTACTTCATCATTTAATGGTATCGCACCACCACCAATGTACAGTGCAGGTACGCCAACTTTCGCAAAGTTAAAGTGGTCACTGCGGTAGTAACTACCGGCAGAAGGATTTGGCTCAGTCACTAAATTACGGTTTTGTTTTTTAGCCGCAACTTCTAGGAAATCTTCAATAGTAGATTTACCTTTACCTTTTACCGCCAAATCTTGAGTCTGACCTAAGATGTTCAAACTGTCCATGTTAAAAGCCGCAACTGATTTTTCAAGCGGGTAAATTGGGTTTTGAGCATAATACTTAGACCCTAATAAACCTTGCTCTTCAGCCGTAGTAGCAATAACAGTAACAGAGCGTTTAGGTGCTTCATCTAATGAACCTAATGCATATGCTAATTCAATAATACCGGCTATACCCGTTGCGTTATCGTGGGCGCCATTGTAAATTTTATCATCTGCTAACGCGTCATCCATACCCATGTGATCCCAGTGACCAGTTAGTAACACATGTTCATCTTTTGTTTCGCTACCTTCTAACGTCGCAACAAAGTTATAAGAAGTAGAGCGTTTAATTTTGCTTTCTACCGCTGCAGTGGCTTTAAGGCCAAGAGATTTGTTTATTGGACCTTGCATTGCTTTACGCTTGTAAGTTTTAAAATCTAAACCAGCTTGAGCAAAAAGATCTATAGTACTTTCTAGTGTTAACCAACCTTCAAGTTGTACACGGTCTTTATTGCCATCTTCACGATATAAAGCGTACTGTGGTCCAGTCCAGCCGTTTGTTACGACCGACCAACCGTAAGAAGCAGGTTTCGTTTCATGAACGATAATTGCAGCAGCTGCGCCTTGACGACTCGCTTCTTCATATTTATAAGTCCAACGGCCGTAATAGGTCATTGCCGTACCAGTGAATAAACTAGGAATTTGAGATTCAAAACCTGGATCGTTTACCAGCATAACAACAGTCTTACCTTTTACATCGATACCTTCGTAATCATTCCACTTGTATTCTGGTGCATTTATGCCATAGCCAACGAATACGATTTCTGAATCTTTAATCGCTTCAAGTTCACTTACTCGAGAGGAGCCAAGCACCATATCTTTAACGTAAGATAGGTTCTTAGTTTTACCGTTACCGGCAATAGTTAATACCGTATTATCGCCAGGAGTAATTTCGGTTAGTTCAACCGGTTGTAAAAAGCTACCATTATTACCTGGTTTAAAACCTGCTTGAGTAAATTCTTTAGCTAAATAATCTAATACCTTCTTTTCTCCAGCGGAAGTTGGCAGGCGACCTTCGAACTCGTCAGAAGAAATTGTTTTAATGTGTTGGTGCAGACGCTTTTCAGAGATGTTGTCGTAAGCTTGTTCAAATGTTTTTGCGCTTGAACTAAACGTTGTTAACGATAGCGCAGTTGCTGTAATAGCAAGTGCGAAAGAAGACATTATCTTCATCTTTGTATTTATCATAACTTTCATTTTGATTAGTAACTCATAGTGCTGTAAAGGCGGTTAATTTACCTGTTGTTGCAGGGAAAATAAAGTTTTGGGTTAAATAATGTTTAGCTTTAGATGTTAGAGGTTAAAAACGTGTAATAAATAGTCCGAATTGTTATTGATTTGTTGCAATTGCCTGTTAGGCTTATTTGATACCTACTTCATAATATTACTTGTAACATTATTTACGGTACATGTTTGGTTTTGAAGTTATTAAGTAGTTAACTTATAAAATATTGTTATACAAGGGATTTTGATGATATCAGTCGAAAAGCTAAGTAAGTCATTTGCATTAAAAGCACACGCCTCAGGTGAGCAAAAAAAGGACCCTAGGGAAGAAGGAAAGCAATTCCACGCATTAAAAGATGTAAGTTTTCATTGTGATAAAGGCGAAGTCTTAGGATTACTCGGCCCCAATGGTGCCGGTAAAACTACCACTTTGCGCATCCTATCTACCGCACTTAAACCAGACAGTGGCGCTATTATCGTGAATGATGTGGATGTGGTTCGTAATCCTTTAATGGCGAAGCAAAAAATTGGTTTTTTATCTGGAAAAACAGGATTGTATGGGCGATTAACCGCACGTGAAAACATTGAGTTTTTCGCAAAACTACATGGCGTTAGCGACAGCTATTTGAAAAATGATGCTGATAAAATCTATGAAAACTTAGCAATAACTAGTTACCTAGACCGAAGAGTGGAGCACTTATCCACCGGCATGCAACAAAAGATCTCTATCGCTAGAGCGGTTATCCACGAACCAGAAGTTTTGGTGCTTGATGAGCCTACGACCGGTTTAGATATTATGGCCACCGAAACCATAATGGAGTTTGTTCAAGACATCAAACAACAAGGAACAGCGGTAATTTTTTCCACACATCATCTCGATGAAATTGCTTTATTAGCAGATAGAGTTTCAGTAATAAATCAAGGAACGAGTTGCTTTGATGGCACCGTTGTCGATTTCCAAAAACATAGCCGTGAATTAGATTTACGCAAAGCATTTATGAATATTTTAAAGGGAGCAGATAGCGATGTGGCTAGTATTTATTAAAGAGTTAGTCGAGCTTTTGCGCGACAAAAAGACGTTGTTCTTTATTATCGCTCTGCCAATGGTTATTTTTCCTGTGGTTTTTGGAATATTAGGCGTACTTGGCACCAAAGCAGCGATTATCGAACAAGAAAAAGTGATTCGTTATGTCGTGATCAATCAAACAGCTGCAGCCGATTTTACCACAAAACTATTTTATCATAGTGATTTTAATGAAGTGAATGTTGATCTAACTGACGAGAGCAGCATTATTGACGCAATAGAAGCTGATAAAGTTGATTTGGTTATTAATATTGATCAAAATTTTAATGCGAACAATCAGACTAAAACATCAAAATGGAAAGTGTATTTTAATGGTGCAAGCGTTATAGGCGCTACTAAGTTTAAAGTAGATGAAGTAATTAATGAGTATATCGGCTCATTACAGCAACAAAAGCTAGACAATTTAGGTTTTAGTGAAGAACAAATAGCTGTATTTAACCAACCGATTGAGCTTGAAGAGATTGATACCGCTAATGAACGAGAAAGCTTTGGTGAAAAAATAGGTGGCCTTATTCCATATTTACTTATTCCATTGTGTTTAACCGGAGCAATGTATCCTGCAATTGATTTGGGCGCAGGTGAAAAGGAGCGGGGCACTATAGAAACGCTATTGTTAACTCCCGTTTCAAGGTTTGCATTAGTGATTGGGAAGTTTCTTTGCATAATGACAACTGCTGTGATGACCGCCCTAATAACTATATTTTCCATGGTATTCTGGTCTTTCATTATTGGCCAAATCTTGGATGTAAAAGCAGTGTCTGAAGTGCTCGCTTCGGTTGGCTGGATAGATTATGGTTTGATTGTTTTATTATTGCTGCCGGTTTCAGCAATATTTAGTGCAACGTTATTAGCAATATCTATTTACGCAAGTAGTTATAAAGAAGCACAAAATTACATGGGGCCAATGTCAATTTTTGTTATCTTTCCAGTGATCGTTGGCATGACTCCTGGTGTTTCGTTAAATACTATGTGGTCGATGATCCCAATTTCTAATGTTGCACTTGCGATTAAAGAGTTATTAAAAGGAACATTGGACTATAGCTTTCTTGTTCCAATCTTTGCGTCTACTGGAGTGTTTGCAATAATTTCAATTTGCTTCTGTGTGTACTGGTTTAACAAGGAGTCGGTACTATTTAGGTAAACTAGTTAATTACTGGGTTTGACTAGATAAATTACTAGACTTTGAGCGGCTTTAAACCGGCTAAACTAGCATAACCAATCATACCTTGTTTCACCCCGTATTCAGCGGGGTGAATTATTTCCAACAAAATTAAGGTTTTCTCTATAAATACGGCGGCATTCGTGTAAAAATACCGCCTTTATTATTTTAGGATGTTTACGCCTATCGACTAATTGCGTAAAACTATCCACAAGAAGCACTCAATAGCGACTTATTATCGCCCGAGGAGAACATGAATTTAGATGATATTATCTTGCAGGCAGAACAAGCCGTAGCAAGCGCACAGGAGCCATCAACCCTTGATGAAGTTAGGGTTGAGTTTTTAGGTAAAAAAGGTTTACTTACTCAACAGCTGAAAGGCTTAGGTAAACTTAGCGCTGAAGAGCGTCCTAAAGCGGGTCAATTGATCAACGTAGCGAAACAAAAAGTACAGAAATTAATTCATGAACGTGGTGAATTACTTCGTGCCGAGCAAATTAAAGCAAAATTAGCTGCTGAATCGATTGATGTGACACTACCGGGGAACACCATTGAACATGGCGGTTTACATCCGGTAACTCGTACAATTGAACGTATTGAAAGTTTCTTTGGTGAGTTAGGTTTTGAAGTAAAAGCCGGTCCTGAAGTTGAAGATGATTTTCATAACTTTGACGCGTTAAATATTCCTGATCATCATCCTGCACGTGCCGATCACGATACCTTCTATTTCAACCCTAAGTTGGTATTACGTACACAAACTTCTGGTGTTCAAATTCGTACTATGGAAGCTGAAAAGCCGCCATTAAGAATTATTTCTCCTGGTCGCGTATACCGTAATGATTACGACCAAACTCATACTCCAATGTTCCATCAGGTTGAAGGTTTGATGGTTGATAAAGACGTGAGCTTTACGCACCTTAAAGGTATTTTGCACGATTTCTTGCATAACTTCTTTGAAGAAGATTTAGAAATTCGTTTCCGCCCATCTTATTTCCCATTCACTGAACCATCAGCTGAAGTTGATGTTATGGGGAAGAATGGCAAATGGTTAGAAGTATTAGGATGTGGCATGGTTCACCCTAATGTATTACGTAGTGTTGGAATCGACCCAGAAGTATACACAGGCTTTGCTTTTGGAATGGGTGTTGAACGTTTAAGTATGTTGCGTTATGGCGTAACGGATTTACGTTCATTCTTTGAAAACGATCTTCGCTTCTTAAAACAGTTCAAGTAGGAAAGCCAATAATGAAATTTAGTGAATCATGGTTAAGAGAGTGGGTTAATCCTGCAATTTCTTCAGATGAGTTAGCTCATCAAATTACAATGGCTGGCCTAGAAGTAGACGGCGTAGACCCAGTTGCTGGTGAGTTTACCAATGTGGTTGTTGGTGAAGTTATCGAGTGCGGCCAACACCCTGATGCTGACAAATTACAAGTAACCAAAGTAAACGTTGGTGATGAAGTTGTTGATATCGTATGTGGTGCCAAAAACTGTCGTCTTGGTTTAAAGGTTGCTGTTGCTAAAGTTGGCGCAGTATTACCTGGTAACTTTAAAATTAAAAAAGCTAAACTTCGTGGCGTGCCTTCACACGGTATGTTGTGTAGTGAATCTGAAATTGGCTTAGCAGACAGTTCTGATGGCATTCTTGAGTTACCTCAAGATGCGCCAATTGGTACTTGTGTTCGTGAATATCTAGATCTAAATGACGTAACGATTGATGTTGATTTAACGTCAAACCGTGGTGACTGTTTAGGTATAAAAGGCTTAGCTCGTGAAGTTGGCGTTTTAAATTCTATGGCAGTCAATGAAGTAGAAATTACTGAGAATGTTGCGACTATCGATGACAAAATCGCAATTAACATTAGTGCTGGTCAAGCGTGTCCAAGATACCTTGGTCGTGTGATTAAAAATGTTAATGTGAAAGCACAGACTCCATTGTGGATGGTAGAAAAGCTTCGTCGTTGTGCTACTCGTTCAATCGATCCAGTAGTTGATGTAACTAATTATGTGTTACTTGAACTTGGTCATCCGATGCACGCATTCGATTTAAGTAAAATTGATGGCGGTATTAATGTTCGTTTTGCTAATGATAAAGAAGAGCTTACGTTACTCGATGGCGCAGAAGTTAAACTTTCAAAAGAAACGTTAGTAATTGCCGATGATAACAAAGCGTTAGCGATGGCAGGTATCTTTGGTGGTGAAGAGTCAGGTGTAACGACTGAAACAACAGATATATTATTAGAAGCTGCGTTCTTTGCCCCATTAGCGATTTTAGGTAAAGCACGTCAATACGGCTTACACACTGATTCATCGCATCGTTATGAGCGTGGTGTTGATCCGCAATTACAATTTACCGCTATGGAACGTGCAACCGCCTTGTTATTGGACATTGTTGGTGGTGAAGCAGGGCCTATCGTTGAAGCTGTTAGCGAAGAAAATATCCCTTCTGTAAAACAAGTTAGTCTGCGTCGCAGCAAGCTTGATTCTCGCATCGGTATTCATATTGAAGACGACAAGGTTACTGATATTCTAACTCGTTTAGGCTTAACTGTAAGTTTCGCTGACGATGTTTGGACAACAACCGTACCAGCTTATCGTTTTGATATTTCTATCGAAGAAGATTTAACAGAAGAAGTTGCTCGTATGTTTGGCTATAACAACATTCCAAACGTATCGCCGGTTGCTAAGTTAACTATGCGCAATCATAACGAAGCGCAATTAACGATCGGTAAATTCCGTAACGCATTAGTTAATCGCGGATACCAAGAAGCAATTACATACAGCTTCGTTGATCCTAAAGTTCAAAGTCTATTGCATCCAGAAGAAGAGGTGCTAACTTTACCACACCCAATTTCATCTGAGATGTCAGTGATGCGTTTAAGTTTATGGACTGGTTTATTACAGTCGGTAATCAATAACCAAAACCGTCAACAGTCGCGCGTTCGTTTATTTGAATGTGGTTTACGTTTTGTTCCTGATACAGAAGCAGAAAACGGTGTTAACCAACAAGCAATGCTTGCCGGTGTGATCACAGGTCTTAAATCTGGTGAACATTGGAACCTGGAGAAAGTTGGTGTTGATTTCTTTGATGCGAAAGGCGATGTTGAAGCGTTATTAGCATTAACGAGCAATGCTGATGCATACACTTTTGTTGCTGCTGAAAATCCAGCATTACATCCTGGTCAAACAGCTGCTATTTATCGTGGTGATAATTTAGTTGGTTACGTAGGAACAGTTCACCCAGAGCTAGAACGTAAACTAGGTTTAAATGGTCGTACTCTTGTTTTTGAACTTTTACAAAGTGAAATTTTAACTCAGAAAATTCCACAAGCGGCAGACATTTCTAAGTTCCCAGCGAACCGTCGAGACATTGCTGTTGTTGTAAAAAATGAAATAAATGCAAAAAAAGTGCTACAACTCATTGAAAAGATTGGCACAAATCATTTAGTTGGCCTAGAATTGTTTGATGTATACCAAGGAAAAGGCATCGAACCTGGTTTTAAGAGCCTTGCAATCGCATTAACATTGCAAGATACCGAGAGAACACTTGAAGAAAAAGATATCTCGGCAGTTGTAACTAAGGTAGTCGATGCGCTAGAAGTTGAATTCAACGCTACGTTAAGAGACTAAAAATATGGCGCTAACCAAAGCAGAAGTATCAGAACACTTATACGAAGAATTGGGACTTAGTAAACGCGACGCAAAAGTGTTAGTTGAAGAGTTCTTTGAGCAGATCAGAAGTTGTTTAGAAGCAGGCGAGCAAGTTAAGTTATCAGGTTTTGGTAATTTTGATTTGCGAGTTAAGAATGAACGACCAGGACGAAACCCTAAAACAGGTGAAGACATTCCAATTTCTGCCCGTAAAGTAGTAACGTTTCGACCAGGCCAGAAACTTAAAAGCCGAGTTGAAGAAGCTAACAACGGTTAGCAGCAATATATTAAGTAATCAAAAAAGACTGCCTATGGCGGTCTTTTTTATATGTAAAAAACTTTAACGTAGAGCTTGTTGTGAAAAAAATCGTAATTTTTGGAAATTCTGGTTCAGGAAAGTCTACTTTAGCAAGGCAATTATCATCCAAACATAACTTGCCGCACTTTGATTTGGATACCATTGCGTGGGAGCCTGTGTCACCGCCACAGCGGATGTCTATTGATAAATCGTCGGTATTAATAGAGCAGTTCGTTAATGAAAATGAACAATGGATTATTGAAGGATGCTATAGCGACTTAATTGAACTCGTTCTACCAAAAACAAACCAAGTTATATTTTAAAATTTATCGATTGATGATTGTATAGCAAACGCTAATAATCGACCATGGGAACCACATAAATACCATTCTAAAGACGAACAGGATAGCAACCTGAATATGTTGATAGACTGGATAAAAGATTATGATAATAGAGCCGATACGTTTTCTAAAGCTGCTCATCAGGCATTATATGATAGTTTTAAACTAGAGAAGATAATGTATGACAGTAATGTTAGAAACTAATATGAGTTACTCATTCAGATAATCAAAATAAAAACCTTAGGTTCACTAATTAGTCTAAGGTTTTTTGTTTTATTCACCGGTGTAGGCTATCTAAAGCTATCGTTAATCGTTCCTAACACTCGTTCACCAGGGCAAAGCAAGTCTTGCTTGATTTTATTCAAAGGAGTGTCTGTAGTGTTGTTTAGCTCATGGAATGTACTCGCCGTAGGATCGATATAAAGCAATCCTGTTAAGATCTCACCTTTTTGCTTATGCTCTTCAATATCATTCATCGCTTTATAACGATTTGATGTGTCGTAATCGTTTTTAACTTTATGAAGTCGTAAAACAGAGCCATCGTGTAGACAAATGTCTTCAAACTGACCAGCTGGTATTTTCGTGGTGATCTCTTCTTTTACCGGTACAAAATCAGTTACTGCACCTGTTGCAACATGTTCTTGCACATAATCGTACGAACGGGTAGAACCTGGGTGATTATTAAAAGTGACACAGGGGGAAATAATATCAATAAAAGCAAAGCCTTGATGAGATATAGCAGCTTTTAATATCGGCACCAATTGTGCTTTATCGCCGGAAAAACATCGTGCAACGAACGAAGCGCCCATTTGCAGTGCTGTGGTGCATAAATCGATGTCAGTAAATAAACTTAAATCGCCACCTTTGTTCTTAACGCCTTTATCTGCGGTAGCAGCAAGTTGTCCTTTTGTTAATCCATATACGCCGTTATTCGCGACAATATAAACCATGTTCAATTGTCGACGAACGACATGCGCAAATTGGCCAAGGCCAATTGATGCACTGTCACCATCACCGGACATCGCGATATAGGTGAGGTCGTCATTAGCTAAATTCGCTCCGGTTGTTACCGATGGCATTCGACCATGAACAGAGTTAAATCCGTGAGCATTATTTAAAAAATAATTAGGCGCTTTAGATGAACAACCAATACCTGACATCTTAGCGATTTTATGTGGCTCAATTGAAAGCTCAGCACAAGCATGAACAATCGCCGATGAGATAGAATCATGGCCACAGCCCGCACATAACGTTGATAATGCACCTTCATAGTCACGATAAGTTAACCCGAGATCGTTTACAGGTAATTTTTTATGTTGAAATTTAGACTTAGCAAAACTCATATTAAACTACCTCTTGTTTTGGCTGTTTTTTTGCCATTGTTGTGCAAACAATGTCTGATATTTCCTGCGCGGAAATTGAAAGCCCGTCGTAGCAAAGCACTGGGTTTAATTTAGCCGGGTCAATTTCAAGTTCATTGGTTAATAACATCCGCATCTGCCCGTCGCGGTTTTGTTCAATAACAAAAACCATGTCATGGCTTTCAATAAACGGTTTTATTTCATTACCAAATGGAAATGCTTTGATGCGCATTAAATCGACTGGGAAACCTTTCTCTTGCAACAAGTGTTTAGTTTCGTTAATCGCTTGACCACTAGAACCATAATAAACAAGGCCAATTTGAGCGTTACTCAGTCCACTACTCATTTCAGCCTTAGGCATTAATGTGGCGGCTGTTCTGTATTTTTTTTCTAAGCGTTGCATGTTTTCAACGTAATCTTCCGATTTCTCAGAATATACAGCTTTGGTATTTCTCGAGGTTCCGCGGGTGAAAAATGCTCCCTTTGATGGGTGTGTACCAGCTAAAGTGCGATAACAAATACCATCGCCATCGACATCTGTATAACGACCAAAATTTTGCGCTTCATCAAGCTCACGTATCGATAATACTTTACCTAAATCGTATTTTTGTTTGTCATTCCATAAGAACGGCGGGCTGAGATGATCGTTCATGCCTAAGTCCAAGTCAGTCATGATGATCACTGGCGTCTGCAAACGATCGCTTAAATCAAATGCTTGTGCTGTCATGTCAAAACATTCAGCAGGTGACTGGGGGAACAACAGTATATGTTTGGTATCACCATGAGATGCATAAGCACACGATAATATATCGGATTGTTGGGTTCGTGTTGGCATACCCGTTGACGGACCAGCACGTTGCACATTGACTAACACCACAGGAATCTCAGCAAAGTATGCTAATCCTAAAAACTCTTGCATTAATGAAACACCAGGACCACTTGTTGCTGTAAATGCTCTAGCGCCGTTCCAACCGCCACCAATGGCCATACCAATTGCCGCTAATTCATCTTCAGCCTGAACAATGGCAAAGTTCTTCTTGCCTGTTGCAGGATCAATGCGCAAACGTTCACAATAACTTGCGAATTTTTCAATGACTGAAGTTGACGGTGTAATAGGGTACCAACCAACGACTGTGGCACCGCCGTATACTGCACCTAATCCACAACCGGTATTGCCATCAACCATAATACGATTATCAATAAGATCGCGGCGCTCAACTTTATAGCGTAAAGGGCAGCTAAAGTGATTAGTCGCATATTGATAGCCTAATTCTAAGGCATATATATTCGGGGTGATCAGCTTCTCTTTGCCTTTGAATTGATCGCCAACCAAAGTCTTTAGCACATCAAATTCTATCTCTAGTAATGCCGCTAATGCGCCGACATATATTACGTTTTTAAACAGTTGGCGTTGTCGAGGGTTTTTATATTCTTTCAAGCAAAT
The DNA here is from genome assembly GCF_001831495.1 of Thalassotalea crassostreae. Taxonomy (NCBI): domain Bacteria; kingdom Pseudomonadati; phylum Pseudomonadota; class Gammaproteobacteria; order Alteromonadales; family Colwelliaceae; genus Thalassotalea; species Thalassotalea crassostreae. Next base: position 2,110,489 of record NZ_CP017689.1, on the reverse strand, counting down.
AGCCGAAATAGGAATACCTAAATAGTTTATGTTTGAATGAATTAAGTGCTCAGGTAACTTTTTCGATGAATCGTAGAGTAAATAACCACCATCTTTGACGTCTTCGAGATCGGCGACAAAACTTTGCGCATTCATAGCAACAACAATTTCGGTTTTACCACCACGTCGTCCTAAAAAGTTATTTTCATTAATTCTTACTTCATACCAAGTGGGCGCGCCTTGAATATTGGATGGGAAAATGTTTTTTGCACTAACCGGTATACCCATTCTCATTATTGCTTTTGCAAACATGTTATTTGCGCTCGCTGAACCTGTACCATTAGTGTTGGCAAATTTTACGACAAAGTCATTAACTACATTGCTATTCATCATTTAATGGTCGCCTCTATGTTATCAAGCGTTAATTTTTGCATGTCCCAAGCACCCGTAGGACAGCGCTCAGCACATAAACCACAATGCAAACAAACATCCTCATCTTTAACCATGATATTGCCAGTCTTCATTTTGTCAGATATCAGGTAGTCTTGATCGTCGTGAGCTTTCTCAACTTTTAATTTACCCTTCAATAACTCTATTGCCGGTGTGGTGTCATCGTCGATGTCGGGAATAAAGTTGATACAATCGGTAGGGCAGATGTCTTCACAGGCAGAACATTCGATACAGGTACTTTCAGTAAATACGGTGTGAATATCACAATTTAAACAGCGGCTTGCCTCTTCGAGAGCGAGTTTTTCATCAAAACCCAACTCAACTTCTGTGGCAAGTTCTTTAACTGCTTCTTCCCAGCTAATATGCGGTACAGCTTTGCGGTTATCATGGTCAATAATGTTGCCATAACTCCATTCGTGCATACCCATTTTTTGGCTAAGCAAATTAAATTTACTGTCTGGTCGAGTGGTTGGGCTGATGCCTTGACAAAATAAATCGATAGAAATAGCCGCTTTATGGCCATGAGCCACTGCTGTAATAATATTTTCCGGGCCGAAGGCGGCATCGCCGCCAAAGAATACTCTATCAATGGTCGATTGCAGCGTAGCTTCATTTAGTACGGGTTGATCCCATTCGTTGAAGTCGAGGCCTATGTCGCGTTCAATCCAAGAAAACGAAGTATCTTGGCCAATGGCGACCAACACTAAGTCACATTCAGCGAGTAACGTTTTCCCTGTCTTCTTCAAAACACGTTTACCACCGCGGTCATAAAATGATTCTACTTCATCAAATAGTACGCCTTTGAACTTACCATTTTCGACCACGTATTCCTTAGGTGTATGGTTGACAATAATTTCGATGTTTTCTGCAGCAGCATCTTCTTTTTCCCATGGAGAAGCTTTCATTGCTTCGTAACTTGAACGAACAATGACTTTAACATCGGTAGCGCCAAGTCTCTTGGCAGTTCGACAACAATCCATCGCGGTGTTACCGCCACCTAAAACAACCACACGTTTCGGCGCTTCGTTGATGTGTTCAAACGTCACATTTGAAAGCCAATCAATGCCAAGTGCAATGTGATCTTTTGATTCTTGGTAACCATCGATATTCATCGGGCGACCTTTAGGTGCTCCGGTACCGACAAATATTGCATCGTAGTTTTGCTGCAATAAATCGTGCAAACTGTCGACATTTTTACCGAATACGGTTTTAACGCCCATATTTAGGATGTAATCAATTTCTTCATCGAGTACGGTTTCTGGAAGACGAAACGCTGGTATTTGCGAGCGCATCATACCACCGCCTTTTTTGTCACGATCATAGATAGTAACATCATAGCCAAGCGGCATTAGATCACGAGCAACGGTTAGTGATGCAGGGCCTGCACCAATTAACGCGATATGTTTACCATTTTTTTGTTTTGGAATTGAAGGCAATCTGTCTTCTATATCTTCTTTGTAATCTGAAGTGACTCGTTTCAAACGACAAATTGCCACAGGTTCTTCTTCTACACGTCCTCGGCGACATGCTGGTTCACAAGGCCTATCACAGACCCTTCCTAGTACACCGGGAAAGACGTTTGATTGCCAATTTAACATGTAGGCATCGGTATAACGTTTATCAGCAATAAGTCGAATATATTCAGGAACCGGCGTATGGGCAGGGCAAGCTTGTTGACAATCAACCACTTTCAAAAAATGGTCATAGTTTGAGACATCTGTTTTCTTCAAAATAAATTCCAAATAAAAAACTATGTGTGTCCTATTATTTACATAAAATTAACTATTTTTTAAGCTTTTTCTTCTTCGTTTATCTAATAAATTGTAAGTTATTTGAATTATTGCCTGTAAAAGAGTCGCTAAGATAAGACCACAGCCAGCTGCTTCAACGGTTAAAGGAATGTTTAATTGATGATCTTGCAACGTCGCTCTCGCAATGTCGGCATCAATATTTGAGACAAAATAGTAGAGCTTAGTAACAAAAGTCGAAGAAGAGAGTTGTTCTACATATTGCGATAACATAGTCACGCGCATATCCAAATTTGCAATGATTTCACCCGATGCACTAATACCTGGATCGCTATTTTGCTGATAACGCTTTGTCATTAAAGATAGGTCACCTTGATAATGCAAATTTGCAATATCTTGGTACTTACTCAGTTGATATTTAGCTTCTGCTAAATGCCCCGATATACGCTGTAAATAAGCTTGAATAAAGCCTGGCAGTTGAGTACCAGCAATAAAAAATATGGAAAAGTTTATTTTATCAATTATTGAACCAATAAATCTGAACATTCGATAACTTATTAATTAGATAGATAAACATACTATTGACTATGGTTGAGAAGTTTACAAGTCTCTGTGTTTTTTTTTAAATTGATAGTAAATTTATGTGGCTATTGTTGTTACAATACGTAAAGTTTAAAAATTGTTAAAATACCAGCCAAGATTATGTACAGCGATAAACAAATAATAAATCAGTGTAAAGCCTGGATTGAAGACTTGATCATAGGGCTAAATTTTTGTCCTTTCGCTAAGAAAGAATTTGTACAAAATACCATTGCCTATCCAATATTTCGCAATGTAGATATTGAATCTGCACTTGAGAGTGTGATCAATCAATGCCAAACGTTAGATCAAAATAATGATATAGAAACCGCGTTATTGATATACCCAGAACAGTTTCGATATTTTGACGACTATTTAGATTTTTTATCGATGGCCGAGCAACTTATAATCGAACAGGGTTATGAGGGAGTTTATCAAATTGCTAGTTTTCATCCTGATTACTATTTTGCTGATGTCGACCCAAGTGATGTAAGCAACTATACCAACCGAGCTCCTTTTCCTATATTGCATTTGATTCGCGAGGCATCTATGGAGCGAGTTATTGCTGTGCATCCTGATGTTGAAGGCATACCGCAACGTAATATGTCGTTATGTGAGCAAAAGGGCGAGAAGTATTTTATCGAGTACTTTAAGCAATTAGCACATAAAGATAGCTAAGCCAGATTCAGACAATAAACGGTAAAATTAACAATTAACAATGAACAAATACGATATCAACGTCTTTAGTTTTAGACTACCTAGGGTGAGAATTTCAAATGGATCTTAGTTTATATTACGCCGAATTTTTAACGATAGCGGTGATTCATTTTTTTGCCGTTGCCAGCCCTGGCCCTGACTTTGCGATTATCGTCAAGCAATCTATTACTCGAGGTCGTGCAGCTGCACTATATACCAGTTTAGGTATCGGAACTGGCATATTACTGCATGTGACTTATTCGCTTGTCGGTATTGGTTTGCTTATTGCTAGTAATCCCAAATATTTCAATATTCTCTCGTATATAGCAGCGCTTTATTTAGCCTACATCGGTTATATGGGCATAAAAGCAAAGCCAGGTAACCATCAACAACGTATCGAAGAAAGCAAAAATAAAACACAATCGAATGCAAAAGCGTTTGCCATAGGGTTCTTAGTTAACGGCCTTAATGTAAAGGCGACGTTGTTTTTCGTTTCTTTATTTTCTTTAATAATTTCAGCTAATACGCCAATACAAGTGCAAGCGTTTTACGGTGTATATATGGCGATAGCGACAGCAATTTGGTTTAGCTTTTTATCGTTTATGCTGACAATTCCTGGGTTTAGAGAAAAGTTATTAAAACACGGCTATTGGTTTGACCGTATTATGGGCGTGTTACTTATCGCTTTAGCCATTCAATTAGTGATTTAAACCTACTTAATTAAGCCATTTGACTGTAGATTAAAGTGATTTAACTCTAATGTTGTATTAACGTCAGTTGAGTTTGGTATACTGACTATCATTAAAAATTTAATAAGTGAAATTTCGTGGAAGAGAAAAAAGTAATCGAAATTGGTTCATCGCCAGAAAAAGCCGTTAAAGGTGACTATAAGCTTGATGTTGGTAATATTTTTAAAGAAGCCATAACGATCACAAAAACAAATATGACGCCGATAATTAGTGGTTTTATTATGGTGGTTTTACTTGATCTTATTATCGATTCGTTCGCTGCAGATTTTCTTGATAGCGTATACACGGCAATGTTGAGCCAACCGCAAGATATGGAAAAGCTCAATGAGCTATTGCCGCAAATGTTCATGTACTTTTATCTTAAGATTATTATTATTTGGCCATTTTTAATTGGTTTAGAAATGATGGGGATATCTCATTCAGTAGGCATTAAAACTCGAACAGGGTTTGTATTCTCTTTTCTCAAACGAGCCGCCGTTGTTTCTTTAGTCGGTGTGTTAACTTTTACCATGGTAATACTAGGGTTATACCTATTTGTTATACCTGCTATTTATCTTGCTATCGCACTGTCGTTAGCAACGCCATTAGTCATTGAAAAAAACATGACGCCATTTGCCGCAATATGGCTATCGCTTAGAGCTACACGATTTCAATGGTTTAAGTTACTACAAACCTATTTATTATTGGCAGTGGTTTTCGTGTTTATGGCGATAGTGATTAACGTACTGTTTCAAGCTAACTTAGTTGTAAATCAATTCTTTATCATGTTGTTGACGCTAGTTATGGCGCCGCTTTATTACAACGTAAAAGGAATTTTATATAGAGAGATATTTGGTGTTCGAATGCAAGTTGTCAATAAAAAAGACGGCGGTCAAGACACCTACTTTTCAGCCTAAAGGAGTTATGGCATGGTAAGGAAACGTTCTAAAGTTAACAATTCAGTAAGAGGGTTATTGCTCATTGCCATTGCGGTGATGGTGATATTCCCATTTATCTATATTACTGAATCAGTAATTGAAGTCATTGAAGAAGAGCAAAGAACAGCGAAAGAAGCCGAAAAAACGTCAAAGGATACTGATGTCGTTAAAGTAGAGCAACCATTGCATGATGTCGACTTACCCGATTTTGCAGCAATAAAAGATATTCCGCAGCGAAAGCAGCGCTTCTTCGACTACTTAAAGCCTGCAATTGATGCGGAAAATAACCGCTTAGCTGACCTTAGGCTTGAAATTGCAGAACTTCAAGCGGCGATAGATACTCAAAAAGAGCTATCAAAAAACCAAAAGCGCCGCCTCAAATTGTTAGCAAAAAAATATAAAGTGACAGCAAAAACTAAGGAGCAAAGACTTGAGGAGTTGCTCAAACGAGTTGATCAAATCCCACGAGAATTGGTGTTAGTGCAAGCTGCAAACGAATCGGCATGGGGCAGCTCTAGATTTGCTCGTATCGGGTTAAACTTCTTTGGTATTTGGTGTTATAAAAAGGGCTGCGGCTTAGTTCCAAATGGGCGCGATGAGGGTCTAAATCATGAAGTCGCTTCTTTTGATAGTATTGACGCAATGATTAAACATTATTTTCACAATATAAACACCAACCAAGCGTATGATATGTTTCGTCAGATCAGACAACAATTTAGAGAGAATGATCTGCCTTTAAGACCTGATGTATTAGCGACTGGTTTACTTCCTTATTCCGAACGAGGCATAGATTATGTTGTAGAGATCAACACTATGCTCAGACACAACCACAGATATATTAAAAGCTAATGAAATTTAAACAACTAATGCAACCTAGAAAACTAATGCAATCAAAACAGCCAAAGCAATTTAAAAAACTAATCCAAGCTAAGAAGCTAGGTTTTATCAGTGCATTATTAAGCACTGCAATTTTTACTTCTGCGCCAACATTTGCGGTAGATCTTGAGTACAAAGGCTTTTATCAACGCCTTAGTCTTATAGAGGAAAATGAACTCGATAAAATTACAATGGGATTCTATTTGGTTGACTCTTATCACCGTACCCGTTGTGAGCTTGAAACTGCAACTATGCTCGGTAAAGAGGTTACGCCTAAGGAAATAGAGATCGCTAACGATGGTCAGTTATTGGTACCATTGTCGGAGACTCTGTATGACAAGTTTGCATTTTTACGGGTGAAACAAAAAGATGAACGCCAAAACTGTACATTGCAAATGCAAATCCAAGTAAAAGATAAAGCTAAAAAAGAATTTAGTTTTAAAGAACTTGCTGTCGTTGCAATTCAAATGCAAGAGCTGGTCGATGATTTTGGTTCGTTTTTATGGTTTATGATGCCAGACGTTTCTGGTGTGACGATAGAAGTCGCAGACAAAGAAGATATAGTGTTTATAGATAAATCACTTACTAAGATGATGAAATGTGATGATAGCGGCTTAAAATGCCAATTAGCGGTTGATATGGAGCTTGAAACCGATAAACCGGCAATTAAATTTAAAACCGCACCCAAAGTGATATCACCATTTATAGAAAAGTAGCGGCTTACAAAGCATTTATATAACTAAATATTAAAGGCTTCATTCTGTAAAGAATGAAGCCTTTTTAATTCATTATGAATGGTATTTAAAACCTACAAATGAACCTTAACGATTAAACTGATAACTGATTCATCATCAACTGCTACCGGCGCAAATACAGCTTGATCCCAAGCAACTTTGGCACCGAATTTATTTACCCAATAAGAATATTCAACACCAGCTTCAAACTTCTTTGGTGCGCCAAAGTATTTCCCGATATCCATTCTAAGCTGCGGGTTAAAATGGAAGTCTGCAGCGTGAGTTTCTTCGGCAGATGACCAATCAATGTAGCCATCGAACATAAAGTCTGCATTGCCAACGCTGAACGGGTAACCCCAAGCAACAGTTAATTGTGTGTCATTGTCGATTAATTCATTGTTAGCTTGGTAAACGTTAGCATTTAAAAATGCAAATCCAGACACTTTTAAGTCAACGCCAACACCAACTAGATAGTTATCAAAACTTTGATTGAATCCTGGCGATGTGAATGAACTATGTTCCCAAGTGGTCGCAACAAATACGTCAGAAATCATACCAAACTGAAGTTTTGATCCTGTTGCATAACTTAAACTTAATCGAGGAGATAATTCAGAGTAAGTTTCTTTTGCTTCGTCGTAATTACTGTCTTCTTTAAACTCTAAGCGATCAGCAAAGAAAAACAAATCTCCCCAGTTATGGCCAGATGCGTGCTCTAATGTAACAACGGCAACATCATCGTTTTTATTAATTTCAAATTCGCTTGTATTCTTAAGCAATGTAATTGAGTTGTCGCTCCAAAACATTTCTGCATTAGCATTAAATGTAGTTAAGCTAGCACCGGCTACTGCAAGCGCTGCTACTTTTTTAAGTGTCGTGTTCATGGTTTTCCCTGAAATTTTAAGTATTAGATACTAATACTTAGCTTTTATTAATTATTTTGTTCTAAAGTTAGGGCGAATATTATTTTTATTTCACCCTAATTAGAACCGTTAACTCTTGTTGTTAATATTATTGTTAACTATTGTTTTTATATTTCTTATTGTTCTATTTTTTAGTTATCTAATGTTATTAGTCGCGCAGGCGCTAGTTACATAAAGACAAACTTAGCGATAAATAATGCCGCTAAGAACCAAACGCTTGGACTTATTTCGTCAAATCGACCGCTAAACACTCGTACTGCAGCGTAACTAATAAATCCTAATGCAATACCTTCAGCTATCGAGAACGTTAATGGCATAGTGATTAGAATAACGACAACCGGTACCGCATCCATTAAATCATCCCACTTAACGTGCACTAAACCGGCAACCATTAACACGCCAACGAAAAATAATGCACCGGCCGTTGCATAAGCTGGAACCATGCCTGCAAGAGGCGAGAAGAACAACGCTGCGATAAAACATAACGCGACAACTACCGCAGTTAACCCTGTACGACCACCAGCAGCAACACCAGCAGTACTTTCAACGTAACTAGTCGTTGTTGAAGTTCCTAACATAGAGCCTGCAATCGTCGCTGTAGAGTCAGCTAATAGCGCTTTTTTAAGGCGAGGTAAGTTGCCGTCTTTATCTAGTAAGTTACCGCGCTGAGCGACAGCTACTAAGGTACCTGAAGTATCAAACAAATCAACAAATAAGAAGGCAAAGATAACGCTTATCATCGCCACATCAAATGCGCCAGCTATATCAAGTGCTAAAAACGTAGGTGCTACCGGTGGTGGCATTGACATAATACCTGAGTAGGTAACATCACCAAAAATCAGACCAAGAACAGTAATGATTAATATCGTGATCATTACCGCACCATTAACGTTTAGGCTTACTAAGCCGACGATTAAGAATAATCCCAATATGGCCATTAAAGGACCAAACGAAGTGATATCGCCTAAAGTCACTAATGTCGCGGGGCTTGCTACAATAATGCCTGAGTTTTTTAAAGCGATTAACGCTAAGAACATACCGATACCGGCTGCAATACCAAAACGCAATGCGTGTGGAATTGAGTTTATTATCCATTCACGTATTTTAAAAATACTTAGCAAGGTGAAGATAACGCCTGAAATAAATACGCCACCTAAAGCAACATTCCATGAATGTCCAAGCTCCATTACTACAGTAAAGGTGAAAAATGCGTTAAGACCCATACCAGGGGCTAATGCGATAGGGTAGTTAGCGTATAAGCCCATGATTAAACAACCGATAGCGGCTGCAAGACAGGTTGCAACGAATACTGCGCCCTGATCCATTCCGGTCATTGCTAACATCGAAGGGTTTACAAAGATAATGTAACCCATAGTTAAAAAAGTGGTGAAGCCAGCAATAAGTTCTTTTTTTATTGTGGTACCGTGCTCTGCTAATTTAAATAGCTTTTCAAACATATTATGTTCCCTGGTTTAATTTAAATATTTATTAGTTTTATTGTTTTAATCAAAATGCTGCTTAGGCATTTTAAGTAATAAGTTTTTGGCACTGAGTTTTAATGATGTTGTATCTACGCCGCAATGTTGACGAATTTTACGCTAAATGCCACTAAAATCACAGAAAAAGCTGTGCATTGATACTAACTTACCGACTTAATGCCTTATGAGGCCTATTTTACTTTACTTCGATAATGTCTAAACGATTAACTTCTTCGATTTTTAGTGTTGTTGTGATATTTGGCGCTTTAATTTCTTCTTTATCAAACGCCAAGTCACCACCGTTGATCACACCCGACGACAAATCAACATTTTTAAAGTCATACAAACAGTGATCGGCTAGATGTGATGGTGCTACATTTTGCATCGCAGTAAAAATTGATTCAGCTCGTCCCGGAAATTGCACATTCCAATCTTTAAGCATCTTTTTCACATTTTGACGTTGTAAGTTTGGTTGACTTCCGCAAAGGTTACACGGAATAATCGGGAATTGTTTTAGCGCAGCGTATTGCTTTATTTCAACTTCTTTACAGTACGCTAAAGGACGGATAACGACATGCTCGCCATTGTCTGAAACAAGCTTTGCAGGCATGGTTTTTAAAGTACCATTGAAGAACATATTAAGCATTAAGGTTTCTATCATGTCATCTCGATGGTGACCTAGCGCTATTTTGGTTACGCGTAACCTCTTTGCGGTACTGTATAATATGCCACGACGCAAGCGAGAGCATAGGCTGCAGGTGGTTTTGCCTTCTGGGATCTTATCTTTGACGATAGCGTAAGTATCTTCTTCAATTATGTGGTATTGGACACCTAAATCCTCTAGATAAGCAGGTAAAATATGCTCTGGAAAGCCTGGTTGTTTTTGATCTAGGTTGACCGCAATAATATCAAAATGAATCGGTGCAGAGGCCTTCAATTTTAACAATATATCAAGCATCGTATAACTATCAGCACCACCTGATAGACAGACCATAACTTTGTCACCGTCTTCGATCATGTTGTAATCGCTGATCGCTTTACCTGCATTGTGACGAAATCGTTTCTCTAATTTGCTAAGTTTTGCTTTAGCTAACTTTTCGTCGCTTTTCTCGGTGCTAACGTCTATAGACATGCTTGAAGCCTTTGCATTTATGATTAAGTTTAAAAAGCGCGCATTATACCTGAGCAAAGTGCTCAGGCAAAGTAGGACTCGGTTATTTTAAGGTTAACGATAAGTTAAATGTTAGTGATCCGTGTGATAAAACTGGAGTAATCACACGGGGTGTTTGGATAGATTGTTAAGCAATAGTCGCAATAAATATAATGAATTGGTTATTTCAAGAATGGTGATTCATAACCGTCAGGCTTTAACGCCAATAAATCACAGTTAAGTCTGTCTATTACATGCTCAGCAGTATTGCCGATAAGTACAGCTGAAAGACCTGTACGACCCACTGTACCAAGAATGACGAGTTCTGCATCGATGTCGTTAGCTACTTTTTCAATAACATCCTCTGGTAATCCTTCTTCAACGTGCAGAAAATCATAATCAATGCCAAATTTATCAGCATGTTCTCGCATTACATCGCGGTGATGGTTCTTCATTGCTTGGTTATATTCATTGGCGTCAAATTCCGGAATTTCTATAGCAATATTTATAGGTGTTCCAGGGTAAGAATTAACAAAATGAGTATCTGCGGTGATCAACTTACTAAGATTAAGGGCTTCTTCGGTAATTTTGTTATTTAGCGATTGATGCTCGAGTTCTTCGCTACCAACGTTAACGGCAGCAAGTACATGACCATTTTCTGGCCATTGATGTTCTTTAACAAGTAATAAAGGTACCCAACATTTTCGAATTAAATGCCAATCCGTTGGTGTGAATATCACTGACTGCAGTGCAGGGTGTTCATGAGTACTTTTTACTACTAAATCGAAGTTATTATCACGGATTTCACTTAATATCGCGTCAAAAGGTCGGTTGTGCCATACCGCTTTAGTGCTAATATCACACGGCATGTCTTTAATGAGGTCTTTGAGCCATAGTTCTCTGTCATTAACTACAGTTTCTCGCATTGCCTCTCGTTCTTCACCTGACAGCATTGTGGTCATTTCGTATGAAAAGTCGTAGATAGTTAAAAAAGCAGTAATCCTTGCGTTGGTTTTGCTCGCAAGGGTGCATGCCCTTGCCAATGCTTTTTGGTCTTCTGTAGTCGGGTCAATAACAACGAGGATATTTTGATAACTTTCCATGAGTCTGGCCTTAATTAACGAGAATTTGTATAAATAAACGGTATATTAAGCTTAATCGCTTCTATTGATTGTTACAAATTTGTTAGCATTAAAAATAGTAATAATCATAGCTTATTGATTCGTATCAAATATTTTAAAAGATTATGTGATTTTAAACACAAAAAAGGCACCGTTTAGGTGCCTTATGTAAAGAGTTAGTCCTCGGCTATTTATTAAAGCCTGCAAGTTGGTATAACGCGTCCTTATCAATAATCGTTATAAACTTATTTTCGACTTTAATAAGGCCTTCTTTTTGAAACCTTGTCATTAAACGAGAAATAGTTTCAATTGTTAAGCCAATATAATTACCAATTTCACTGCGAGTCATCGGCAGGTTGAATTCCATATTTGATAAATTACGACTACCTAAACGATGGCCATAACTTGCTAAAAATGTAGCAAGTTTCTCTTCGGCATTTTTACGGTTTAATAATAAAATCATCTCGCTAGAGCAGAGTATTTCGTTGCTCATTAAATTCATCATTTGTGCTTTAAGCTTAGGGATTTTATTAGATAGCGTATCTAATACTTCAAATGGGATCTCACAAACCATTGACGTTTCTAACGCTTTCGCGAAACTTGGATGTTTTTTCTTAGAAAGCGCATCGAATCCCATTAAATCACCAGCTAAGTGAAAACCAGTGATTTGTTCTTCACCTTGTTCTGAAATTATAAACGTTTTAAAAGTACCTGAACGGATGGCATAGAGCGTATGAAGGTTTTCGCCGGCTTTAAATATTTGTGTATTTTTTTGAATCGGTTTTTTACGAGAAATGATGTCGTCAAGTAAGTTAAGCTCTGATTCATTTAAACTAAAAGGAAGACACAATTCACTTATGCTGCAATTTTGACACTTAATATTATTCGCAACCGGGATTGTTTGAGGCATAACTACTAACTTCTATAAACTATTAATTAATCGTTAAATTTTACTAAAATATTTGTTGTAGAGCAATCATTAATGAATAACCGCCATATGCAATTAGAAGTAGAGCGGTTAGGGTTCGAAAAATGTCACTGCGTAAGGTTGTGGTGATAAATGCAAATCCTGACGCTAAAGTTAATAGAGCGGGTAACGTTCCTAAACCAAAGGCAGCCATAATTAATGCGCCATTTAGCCAATCAGCGCTTGCTACAGACCATGTAAGGGTTGAGTACACAAGGCCGCAGGGTAACCATCCCCAAATTGCACCTAACCCCAATGCTTGCTTGATATTTGTTACCGGTATAAATCGTTTCGAGAATGGTTGTAGGTACTTCCATAAATACGAACCAATGGCCTCAACACGATTTAATAAGAATGACCATTTGGCAATGTATAGACCAAGTAATATAACAAAGACTGCAGCAATAACTTTAAGCCAAATAATATGATCGCCGATGGATTTTGCCGCTAACGAGCCTGTTAAACCAGCAATAGCGCCGGCGATAGCGTAGGAAGAGATGCGTCCTAAGTTATAGCTTAAAAGTAACGAAAAGTTTAGCTTACGTTCACCGGCAATTGATGACGTCAACATTGTGGTAATGCCACCGCACATTGCGACGCAGTGTCCTGCACCCGCTAAACCAATCAAAAATGCCGATAAAAAGTCTAAGCTCATTTTTTCTTTTCTAGTTCTTCGTTGCTAGAGGTTTGATTATTTTCGCGAGTGTTGTTTTGTTGCTTATCATCGTCAAATAGAATGCTCATGCCTTGTTTCTCAAGATCATCAAATTGTTCTGTTTTAACCGCCCAGAAAAACAAATAAATGGCAATCGCCGTAAAGACCAGAGCAACAGGGATAAGAATATAGATCACGCTCATGACTTTAATAACCTTAGTGAATTGGTAACCACGATAATAGAGCTTGCTGACATACCTAATACTGCCATATATGGCGTGATAAAACCACATACTGCCAGTGGCAGGATTATCGAGTTATAAGCAAACGCCCAAGCAAAGTTTTGTTTCACAATTCTAGATGTTTTATTGGATATGCGGGTGAGATTTAATAAGCTTGAAAGTTGGTTATTAAGTAAAATAACATCAGCCCCACTTTTTGCTATTTCCGTACCGCTACCCATTGCTATTGAAATGTGAGCTGCGGCAAATACTGGTGAATCGTTCACACCATCGCCAACCATAGCAACGTTTTTTCCGTATTCTTGTTTTTGCTTGATAAGAATTAGTTTATCAGTCGCTGTGCAGGTATGGTGGACCTCTCTGATATTAACTTGTTGGCAAAATTTATTTACACCGGCTTCACTGTCACCACTGATCAAAAGAGCGTCGTTGCCTTTTGACGTCAATTCTTGCAATACGTGCTTAGTATCATCGCGAAGGGTATCTTCTAAATAAAATACGGCAACCAGCGTATTGTCTATCGTCATTAAGCATTGAGCATTATAATATTTTTCAGCAATGTCGCATGTTTCATTTATCCAACTTACTTTGCCGATATTTACCGTGCTTGGCATTTGGTTGCTATCAATGAGTGTCGCACTGATGCCACAACCTGGGATCACGTCAATATTTTTAGTGTTAATGTTAAAGTCACGATATTCACTAAACGCCTTGGCAATAGGATGCTCAGAACGCGTTTCTATTGCGGCGGCAATGGCGAGTAATTGTTGCTCATTATAGTGCTCGCTAAGTACCTCGACTTTGGTTATCGCAAATGCGCCATTTGTCAACGTACCGGTTTTATCGAACGCATAACAATTGATCGTAGGCATTGTTTCCAATACATGACCACTTTTTATCATGATGCCTTCACGGTTTAATCGAATTGTGCCGCAGGTAAGAGCGGTAGGGGTGGCCAACGACAATGCACATGGGCAAGTTGCTACTAATACCGATAAAGTTATCCAGAAAGCTTCCTGAGGCGCGTTAAAGTACCAATAGGTAGCAGTTGCGATTGCAGTTACTAATATTATGGCAACAAAATACTGGGCGATGAGATCAGATAATTGGGCTATTTTAGGTTTGTGTGCTTGCGCTGACTCACTTAACCTGATCAGGTTAGTTAAAAAGCTGTCTGAATTAGTTTGGCTGATCTCTACGGTAATATTGCCATCACCATTAACTGTGCCAGCAAACACTTGTGATCCTAAGCTTTTATTCACCGGTGAATGTTCACCAGTTAACATCGACTCGTTAACGCTGGTGTTGCCTGAGTGAACAATTCCATCGCCTGGTATAGTTTCGCCTGGCTTGACGATTACAATGTCGGCAATTTGTAGTTGTTTAGCACTAACGATCGTTTCTTCGTTATTAATCAGCTTAGTTGCGCTTAACGGCATTAATTTTAGTAGGTTCGCTGATACTTCAGCGGCGCGAGCCCTCGCTCGAAATTCCAAAAACTTGCCGATAAGTAATAAAAACGTAAACATCGACAGTGATTCAAAATACACTTCTCCAGTTTCGAAGAATGTTGCATAGGTACTTGCGCTAAAGGCCAGTATTATCGCAATTGAAACAGGAACGTCCATTGATAATCTGCGCGCTCTTATGGCACTGTAGGCGCCAATATAAAATGGTAAGGCGCCATAGGTTATTATTGGAAATGATAAAACAAAGCTAGTACCGCGCAAGTAAGTGAGGTTGTGATCGGAAAGATCGCTAAATGCGCCGAAATATAAGCCTATAGCAATCATCATAACTTGCATGGTTAGAATGCCTGAAATCCCCAGACGTCTGATAAAGGCTTTCGATTGTTTGATGTTACGCTGTTCGGTTAAATCGGCTTTAAAAGGTAATGCTTGATAACCAATTTGACTGATTGCAGAGAGAATTTCGCTGAGCTTTATTTGTTTATTATCCCAAACGATAGTGGCGCGTTGAGTTGTTGCATTAACTTGCGCTTTAGCGATACCATCTTTATGACCTAGCTGCTTTTCAATTAACCAAGCACAGGCTGCACAAGACATACCGTCTATAGATAAAATTGCTTCTTTGCAGTCATCTATATCAAAGGTGAACTCACTTTGTAAAGATTCATCATCGACGAATTGATTGTCGAGTAGGGCATCGGGCACTGAGGCATCAATCTTTTTGCCTTTTTCACTTCGAAAACGATAATAATCTTGTAAGTCATTATCAACGATTGCTTGCGCGACAGCTTGGCAACCAATACAACACATGTGTTGTTGGTTGTTATCAATCTCCACGTTTAAGTTTATTCCTGGTGGAATTATTTCACCACAATGAAAACAATCGTTAGCCATAATGTCTTTAGGTATGGTTAGTACTGTAATTGAAATTCAACAAAATCTTTAGCAGGGAGGCCGATCTT
Source organism: Thalassotalea crassostreae (assembly GCF_001831495.1). Taxonomy (NCBI): domain Bacteria; kingdom Pseudomonadati; phylum Pseudomonadota; class Gammaproteobacteria; order Alteromonadales; family Colwelliaceae; genus Thalassotalea; species Thalassotalea crassostreae. The sequence goes on along the minus strand of NZ_CP017689.1, from coordinate 2,094,797 downwards.
GGTTTGCATTTTCCATTTGTCATCGTATGGCGTAACAATAACGCGCCATTTACCGTTAACGTCGGCATCAAAACTTGCACGCATCCAACCGTTGCCATCTGGCGTAAGTTTGACGTCAAAGTCACGTTCGGCAATGGTGACATGATTAAAACTCACATTAAGAACAGAAAATGTTTTTTCGATGCCAGTCGGTTTTAATACGATCTCGTTATCAGTCACTTGCATATCAAACTTGATACCAAGCTTTTGCGCCATTTTATACTTACCGATATCTTGGTTAATGGCTTTACCTTTTTTGTAGTAATCATCTACAACAACAGTATCAGCATTATCATTGGCGACCATAAATACAGTCGTACCAACACAGACAGAAACCAATGGCAGACCAAATACTAAATAAGTCCACGGCTCTTTATACCAAGGTGTATGCATAAAATTATTTCTCTGTTTCTTAGTCTCTTTTTATCAAAAATTGATTGTAAAGAGGGTTAAGTAAATTAATATTTGTTTAGTCAGTAGGCTAGTCACAGTGATTTTAGCGAACTAATTAAATAAATAGTAATTTATTAATCAAACTTAGTCTGTTGATTTTAATTCTAGTCTAAGCAAAATAAAACCCTGTGTAGCGATTGCTATACAGGGTTTTCTAAAGCAGTTATTAACTAATCTTGATTAGATAAACTGTAAACATAAGCACTGATAACGTGTACTTTATCTTCACCTAAGATGTTTTTCCAAGCAGGCATTACACCAGCACGACCGTTACGGATTGATTGTTGAATGCCTCGTTCTGAGCCACTGTATAACCAAATGTTGTCGTTAAGTGCAGGAGCGCCTAAAGGTATACCCATTGCAGTACTACCTTGGCCTTCACTACCGTGACAAGCCGCACACATTGCAAACTTTTCTTCGCCTTTTGCTGCAAGGGCAGAGTCGACTTTCGATGCGCGCTCAGGGTTTAAGCTAATTACGTAAGCCGCAACTTCTTTAACACCTTCTTCGCCACCTAGCATAGTGTCCCATGCGATCATACCTTGCGCTACACGACCATCAAGAATTGATGTTTTAATTGCATGTGCGTCGCCGCCATATAACCAATCGTTATCGGTAAGGTTAGGGAAGCCTTCTGTACCTTTAGCATCACTGCCGTGACATTGTGAACAATTTTGTAAGAATAAACGTTGGCCAATTTTTAGCGCAGCTTCATCTTTACTTAATGTTTCAATATCTTGTTCAGCAAATGCAGCGAATATAGGGCCAAATCTTTCATTAGCTCTATCTACTTCACGGTCATACTGAACGTTTAAACCAGCTTCTTTCGCCGCAGCAATTTGTGCTTTAGAGTCAGCTAAACTAACTACGTCTTGGTTTGAGCTTTTCCAACCTAATAGACCTTGGAAGTTACCTAAGCCAGGGTATAAAGCTAAGTAGCCAAAACCCCATATAATGGTAACTAGGAAGAAAGTACTCCACCATTTTGGTAGTGGGTTATTTAATTCTTCGATGCCATCAAACTCATGGCCCATTGATTCCCCTTCAGGAACACCTGCGAAGTTTTTGAGACACATGCGTAATAGTAACCAGCAACCTACTAAGGTTCCTAGTGTTAACACCCATATCCATATACTCCAAAATGTAGACATTATTTGTCTCCTTCGTTCTTATTCACTAAGTCGTTATTTTTATCGTTAACGTCAAATATAGAATTGGCGGCTTCATCAAATGATGTTTTACGTTTTTTGTTGTATGCCCAAAGTACTATGATGATAAATAGTACGAAGATTAATACCGTAAAAATGCCTCTTAAAGTGCCGTAATCCATAATTATTTCAACGCATGACCAAGTGATTGTAAATAAGCAATAAGAGCGTCCATTTCTGTTAGACTGCTCTGTCCCGTAATACTTTTGGTGGTAGCAAATTCTTTACCTGCATTTGCGATATCTTCGGCACTATAAAGTGGAATAGGGTTACCATTCTCGTCTTTATGGCTTCGATTTTTCGTAAGCATGTTAAAGATTTCCATTTTTCTTGCAGATAACTCGTTTGAGATTGGAGTTTCTGCTAACCAAGAATATGAAGGCATATTTGATTCAGGTACTACTGAACGTGGATCCATAAGATGAGCATAATGCCAATCATCTGAATAACGTTGTCCAACACGAGCTAAATCAGGACCAGTACGTTTTGAACCCCATAAGAACGGGTGTTCCCAAACTGATTCACCGGCAACACTGTAGTGGCCGTAACGTTCAGTTTCTGCACGTAAAGGGCGGATCATTTGTGAGTGACAGTTGTTACAACCTTCACGAATATAAATGTCACGACCTTCCATTTCTAACGCCGTATATGGACGAAGACTTTCAACAGGAGTGGTTGTTTCTTTTTGGAAAAACAAAGGCGTAATTTCTACTAAACCACCGATACTGATCGCAGCGATTGTCATTGAGAAGAACCAACCTAAGTGCTTTTCTACTTTTTCATGTTTATTGTGCATAGGTCTGCTCCTTAAGCCGTAACTTCTTGTTGTTCTAAACTACCGTCTTTAGCGCCGATAGTTTTGAACATGTTGTATGCCATTAATAGGAAACCAGCAACAACCAAACAACCACCAACAAAACGGATGAAGTAGAATGGGTATGACGCTTCCAACGACTCAACAAAGCTATAAGTTAACGTACCGTCGGTGTTAACCGCACGCCACATTAAACCTTGCATTACACCTGAAATCCACATTGCAACAATGTATAAAACGATACCTGTTGTATGTAACCAGAAGTGTACGTTGATTAATTTGATAGAGTACATGCGACCTTGGTTAAACAATACTGGGATCAAGTGGTACATCGCACCGATTGAAACCATTGCAACCCAACCTAGAGCGCCTGAATGTACGTGACCAACAGTCCAGTCAGTGTAATGTGATAATGCATTTACTGATTTGATTGCCATCATTGGACCTTCAAACGTACTCATACCGTAGAAAGATAACGATACGATTAAGAAACGTAAGATAGGGTCGTGGCGAAGTTTATGCCATGCACCTGAAAGGGTCATAATACCGTTGATCATACCACCCCATGAAGGAAGGAATAATACGATAGACATCACCATACCAACACTTTGCGTCCAATCTGGAAGTGCCGTGTAGTGTAAGTGGTGAGGACCAGCCCAAATATATAGCGATACTAGTGCCCAAAAGTGAACGATTGATAAACGGTAAGAGTAAACCGGACGTTCAGCTTGTTTTGGTACGAAATAATACATCATACCTAGGAAACCAGCGGTAAGTAGGAAACCAACGGCGTTATGACCATACCACCACTGCATCATCGCATCGATGGCGCCAGGGTATAGAGAGTATGATTTGGTTAACGTCAATGGCACAACCATTGAATTACCAATATGTAATACGGCAACGGTAATGATGAAACCACCAAAGAACCAGTTTGCTACATAAATGTGTGAGGTTTTACGCTTTAATAGAGTACCGAAGAATACAATCGCATAAGACACCCATACTAAGGTAATTAGAATATCGATTGGCCATTCTAGTTCAGCATACTCTTTAGAAGAGGTTAAGCCTAATGGTAACGTTATCGCTGCTGCTACAATTACTGCCTGCCATCCCCAAAATGTAAAAGGAATTAACTTGCCACCAAATAGGGCAGTTTTACAGGTACGTTGTACAACATAGTAAGATGTTGCAAACAGAGCACTTGTACCAAAGGCGAAGATTACCGCATTAGTATGTAATGGGCGTAAACGAGAGTATGTTAACCAAGGTGTTTCGAAGTTTAACGCAGGCCAGATTAACTGTGCTGCAATCAAAACACCAACTAAGGTGCCAACAATACCCCAAATTACAGTCATTACAGTAAATTGGCGCACAACTTTGTAGTTGTAATCCATTTCTGTCATATTGCTTTGACTCATATTAAAGGTTCCACATTTATATTTATAAAGTTGATGTGAGTATACTTAATTAATAGATTTTTGCTCTATAAGACAAAAGTCTACTAACTTATAGTTATAGTTCAAAAAAACAACACTTTATAGTTTGTTATTTTTCGGGGGCGATAATAATGCCTCAAAGCTACAATGTCACGTCATCTTGTTTAAAAATATGACTTGGATCAATAAAATGTGTAAATGTGTAACTAAAATGTACAATAAGTCGAGTTTTTCACTTAATGGAGCGGGATAAAATGAAAAAAGTGCGCAAAATATATACAGCCATTATGTTGATTTTTATCATTTTATTTTTCGTTGCCTTTAATATTCGATTTGACCACGTAGATGATCCACCTTTATCGAGTAAAGTCTGTGATTTTGAACAAAGCAGTTGTGTTAAGCGTACCAAAATGGGGCGTTTTGTTTTAAATGCGAATCCAAGCAGAATAAAATCAGAAACTGAAGTAAATTTTAAATTGACCTCAAAAAATCATTCACGAATAAAAATTAAATCGGCTTGGTTAGAAGGTAAAGACATGTATATGGGCAAGATCCCATTATTTTTTGAAGCCAATGAGCAAGGTTTTATTGCAGATAGCATGATTGGCGCTTGTACAGATGACTCAATGGTGTGGCAAATGGTCGTTAATATTGAAAAAAACAACATTACTCAAAAGCTTACCTTTGATTTTGTCAGTTACCGATAAAAGATACTGAACTCACCTCAATTAGCCAAGAGCTAACCATAGCGCAACACCGAACATTAACGTGCCTGAAATACGATTCATCAAACGTACGTTTTCAGCTTTAGCAATCAGTAAGCCTAGTGATTTACCGCCAGTTGCATAAATCATCATACAGACAAATTCTGAAATTAAGATAATGCCAACTAATAACACCAGTTGAATCGCGATAGATTTTTCTGCGTCAATAAACGGTGGTAGTAGGGTGATCATAAACGCCCAGCCTTTTGGATTGGCGATAGCAGTGACCAAACCCTGTAAAAACAATCCTCTACGAGAAACGGTTTGGGTAACTTCTTGATTCTGATGAATCGCCATCTTGCCCTTAGATAACCACATTTGTGTGGCCAAATAGGCAAGGTATAAAGCACCGACAATTTTAAATACATTAAAAATGCTAGGGAATTGCAGCATTAACGCGGCAACACCTAAGACAGCCGCAACAGCAACAATGGCAACACCGAGTAACTCACCCAGCATCATCCACATAGTGCGACGAACACCAATTGTCATGCCCAAGGTAAGAGCAAGCGTCATACACATTCCTGGGGTGATGCTAACAAAGAAAAATGTCGGGATGAAAATGGCTAGTACAGTGAAATCCAATTATGTAAACCTTTGTTGTTTAATGTGATTTATAATTATGTTGTGTTTTTAGTATGTTTATTAATAGTACACTTAATTAGATGAGAAAATTAACGTTGTTTGTATTAGCTCACTGAGGCGTTATTAATGTATGACATTTTATCATTTATTTGCAGTAATAAAATTTTTAATTAATTTACTTTAACTTATTGTGTTTGTTGTATTAGTTATGAGGCAAGTAATTAAAATGAAACCTTAAAATAGCTTGATTTTCTACTTTAAATTTGAAATATATAGATCACTAATAACAAATGAAAGTGAACTATTATGGCTAGAAAACCTCATAAAAAACCAATACATAGTAAGAAAAGCAGTAAAAAAGGTGATAACGTGGTGTTTTGGTCTGCGGGTATTTTTATCGCTATTATTCTGGTTTTTGTTATTGCTTCATAATATTTTGAATCGAAAAGCTTTTAGCGCTAACACATACTCACATAACCATCAGTTTCACTGATCCGTTTACACCATGCTTGTGTATTAGGGTAGTTATTCAAATCGAAGCCGCCTTCATCGGCAACATGGGTATAAGCATACAGAGCGATATCTGCGATAGTCAGTTGTTCAGTAACCAAATATTGATTATTTTCTAACTGAATTTCGATGGTTTGTAGCGCTTTGTTACCGCCTTCTTGTAATGATTCATATTGCGCTTTTCTATCATCAGGCAAACCTAAATAACGTTTAATAAAGCGAGCGACAGCAACAAAAGGCTCGTGACTGTATTGTTCGAAAAACATCCATTGATATACCTTAGCGTTTAAAAATCTATCATTAGGTAGGTATTCGGTGTCTTTTGCAAAGTAAGATAAGATCGCATTTGACTCGGTTAGTGTTTTGCCATCATCGAAAACAACTACAGGAATTTTGCCGCTCGGGTTAATGCTGAGGAAATTATCTGATTTGGTTTCTCCTGCAATAATGTCGACATGCTGCCATTGATGCTCAATACCTAATAGAGTTAATAGCAGTTTTACTTTGTAACAGTTACCGGAATTTATATCGCCGTAAACAATCATGTTTCTCTCTTTTATTATTTAAATTAATGTAGTTTTGATGGATTTGTGGAATAACATTCAATTTCTTGCAAAAAAAATAGCACTAAATAAAAAGATTTATTCAAAACGTACGGCAAGTCAATTAATATAGCGCGCAATTAATTACGCTTAATACTTACATTTTATACATACATTTTATACATACATTTTATACATACATTTGGGTTTCATCTATGAACAAACGTTTTAACTTTGCATCTGTTACGGCAATTTCTTTAGTTACGTTAGCGTTATCGTCGTTTACAACGACTGTCTTCGCTAAGTCTGCAAATTTTACCGAACAACAAATTAAACAAGTAGAACATATTAAAGAAGAAGCGCTTAAAAGCGACTTAGCTTGGGATATTGTTGAATCACTGACCACTGAAGTTGGTCCTAGAATGCCTGGTACACCTGGTGATGAAGCTGGTGTTGCATGGGCTGTCGCTAAATTCAACGCTATGGGCTTTGATAAAGTATGGACAGAGCCAGCGACGTTTCCTAAATGGATCCGTTACTCTGAATCTGCGTCTGTTGTAAGTCCTTCTCCACAAAAACTTCATATCACTGCGCTTGGCGGTAGTATTAGTACGCCAAAGGATGGTGTTGAAGCAGAAGTGATCGAGTTTGAAACCTTGGCCGATCTTGAAAATGCGCCAGAAGATGCAGCGAAAGGGAAAATTGTTTTTATTAACTATCGTATGGATAGACATCGTGATGGTAATGGCTATGGACCAGCAGTTAAAGCACGAAGTGGCGGCGCCGTTGCTGCTGCTAAAAAGGGAGCGGTCGGTTATGTGATGCGCTCTGTTAGTACTGCCCATCACCGCTTTGCACACACTGGCGGTAGCCACTATAAAGAAGGTGTTACTAAGATTGTGTCTTCTGCAATTTCAAATGCAGATGCAGATCAACTACAGCGCTTAATAGCGCTAGGTAAACCGGTAACTATCAATATAAACGTGCAAGCAAAATCAATGGGCGAAGGTACGTCTTACAATGTTATTGGTGAAATTACTGGTCAAGAATTCCCAGAAGAGTACGTTTTAATTGGTGGTCACTTAGATTCATGGGACCTAGGTACTGGCGCTCTAGATGATGGTGCAGGCGTTGCTATAACAATGGCAGCGGCAAAATTTGCAACAGCGCAGGAAAAACCAAAAAGAAGTGTTCGCGTAGTGTTGTTTGCTGCTGAAGAGTTCGGTTTATGGGGCGCTAAAGCATACGCTAAAGCACATGAAAGTGAATTGTCTAATATCGTTGCCGCTGCTGAGTCGGACTTTGGTGCGGATAAGATTTGGGGAATTGAATCAAATGTTGATGACAATTCATTGCCAGTGATCAAAGAAATCGCACAGATGTTAGAGTCTTTGAATGTTGAGTACATTGAAACAAACGCTGCTGGTGGTGGACCTGACTTAGTTCCTCTGCGTCCATTTAAAGTGCCGTCGTTTCGTTTAGCCCAAGATGGTACTGACTATTTTAACTATCATCATACCGCTGATGACACACTTGATAAAATAGATCCTGTGAAGTTACGTCAAAATGCTGCGGTATATGCCGTATTTACCTATATGGCAGCAAATTCAAAAACCAAAATCAGTGGTAAAAAGTAACTTAGCTATTTTCTGACAACAATTAATCCCCTCGTTATGGACCGGTGAAAGCCGGTCCAATTACTTTTCTAATAAAATTTTTACCGTACGTATTCTCTATTTATTTTTCTATGCCCTTACGTCATGGGGTGTGTGGCTATGTATTCCTATTAGGAATACTCCCTTGGAATATGTGTCATTTGTGTTAATAAAAATAATCGTTACTATTAACGGCATAAACTAATTAACACTTAATCAAAAGGTAAATGTTATGCAACTTAAACAGTCTCTAATCGCCCTATCTATTATCGTTGGTCTTTCTGCTTGTACTCAATCTGAAGCTCCAACTACTGAACAGTCTAATACTGTAGCAGCTCAGCAAATGTCTTCTGAAGGTACAATAATTATCACAGAAGAGAATTTTACTCATGCAGAAACTGCGCGTAACTTCCGTAATTGGACCGCATTAGGTGCAAACAAACAATTTGCTATGATGAGAGGGTTACCACCTCGCGGTAAAGATGCACCAACAGTTCAAATGAATGACGATACACTTTACGGCGTTGCCATTGTTAAAGCAGTAAACGGGAAAGTAACGTTCTCTATACCTCAAACTGATAACTATATGGCTGTTCAAGTGGTAACTGAACGTGGTCATGGTCAACATTATGTTGTTGAAGATGGTAAATACGACGTTGAAGTAGAATCAGGTTATGCATTCTTAATCTATCGCTCTGGTACAGAAAACGGTATTGATGCTGCGGTAGCAGGTCTAGAGAAAGTAAATGTTGCTGATTTTAATTTTGGTACTGACTACCAGGTTCAACCATACAACTATGATGAAGTTGAGCAATGGGTGCAAAAATATACGACTGAAGTAAACAATATGAGTAAGTTTACTTACACATTCCCACGTACATCAGACTTAGTAACTGATTTACACCAGTGGAACTTAGAAAACGCAGCAGGTTGGGGTGGTGCTAGCCCAGAAGCGTTTGTAGGTAACAAGTATTCAAATAGTCCTAAAATGAAAGCTGATGTTTGTTATACGACTACATTTGAAGACCCTGAAAATGAATTTTTCACTTCAATTACAGCGTATGATTCTGCTAAGTACTTAATTCCTGAAGTGAATAGCATTAGTTCTCATACTTGGGACAAAAATGCTGACGGTACAGTAACGATTTCATTTAACTGTGGCGATAGTGCTATGAACAATATTGATACACAAGGTCAAGATTTTACGTTTACTACTCGTCATTACGGCGTAAACCCTAAAATTATCGAAGCGTCAGACGACCCGATCATTGCCGGTGTAAAAGCAAAATAGTATAAGCATTGATTAGTTAAAACCTCAAAACATTGAGGTTACTATTTAAAAAGAGAGCCTTCAAAGGGCTCTTTTTTTGTTTGTCGGCATCGATATTGTTTAAGAATTTCAACGCGATAAGGTTACGGATGTTTTGTTTTACAATCGTTGTGTTAGTATTGTTTTTAGCAATCAACTGCTATATCGGATATAACAAATGAATAAACCATCGTTTAATGACAGTCGAATTTTAAACTACTTAAAGTCAGGTCGTATTCTGTTATTAGATGGTGGCATGTCTAACCAATTAGAAGCTCAAGGTTTCAATTTAAACAATGAACTTTGGTCTGCAAAAGTGCTGCTTTCAAACCCCCGCGCAATTGTAGAAGCACACCTTCATTATCTTGAAGCAGGTTCTCAATGTGTTATTACAACGAGTTACCAAGCATCCATCTCAGGATTGATCAAAACTGGATTAAATGAAACTCAAGCAAAGGATCTAATTCTTAGTTCTGTTACTCTCGCTGAACAAGCTGTTGAAGAATATATGGTAAGTAATCCTTGTGCTGAAAGACCATTTGTTGCGGCAAGTATTGGTCCTTATGGTGCAAGTTTAGCCGATGGCTCTGAATATCATGGCGATTATGGCGTGGCAGATGCCGTGCTAATTAAACATCATAAAAAACAAATTGGGCTGCTAGCGGCAACTAATGCAGATATATTCGCCTGTGAAACGATACCAAGTTTGCAAGAGGCCCTAGTGTTAAAACAGTTATTAGCCGAGCAAAAAAAGCCAGCTTGGATAAGCTTTTCATGTAAGGACGATAGGCACTTATCTGATGGTACGCCGATTGAAGACTGTGTTCTTGAATTTAATCAATGCTCTAACCCAGTAGCGTTAGGCGTTAACTGTACTAACCCTAAGTACATGGTTAAGCTCATAGAAAGAATTAAAGTAACTTGCCCTGACAAATTCATTGTAGTGTATCCTAATTCTGGTGAAGTTTTCGATGCGACTAATAAAACATGGCATGGCACTGCATCCCCAAATGAGTGTGGTTCGGCATCAACAAAGTGGCAAAAAGCAGGGGCTAATATAGTAGGGGGCTGTTGCCGTATGGGGCCGGAGCATATTGTTTCAATCAAACAGGCTTTAAAGTAAGCTTGATTTGTAGAGTCTCATCTAAACTACTAGATATTTGACGTTAACTATCTGAAAAGGTTAAGGTCTCTTATGAGCGAATAGCGGAAATCGGCAGAATAAGGAATTAGTTATGTATGTGATAAGGAATGTTGGAATTAGCTTTCTAATTTGCTTTTTTATGATTGGCTGCGTTGCTTTGCCAAAAGAAGACAAGGCACATATCGATACTTGTGATCTTGATAGCAAACGAAAAAGGGTTGAAATAGTTGGATTAGGTAAGAATCTTGGGCACGCTAGCGATTCAGGTTCCCTTATACTAATTGGCCCTATCACGAGCGTATTCACTACTATTTATGTGGGAGTCAACAATACCTATCATTACGGTGAAGAACTATTGAAGTGCAGTGAGACGTAACAACCTCAAGGCGTTAACAGCAGAGAATGTCGTATTTGCTTCGGTCATGAATCTAGCGTAAATTATTGATTAATAAATGCAGAGGCGAGCGACCGCTGCGAGCGATAAACGGAAGAAAGAATTTAACTATGAAACTATACAAAATCGTTTTATTTTTAGCTTTTTGTCTTACTGGATGCAGTGCTAGCTTAGATGTAAATGAATTAGAATCTGTTGGCAATTCTAAGCCTATAGAACTGAGAGAAAACGAATTATATGCTATGACTTTTACGGTCAATAAGGTAAATTATTATTATGCATCTTATCATGTTAAGCCATACGACAAATACCTAGAAATCTTATGGGAGAATGAAAAGGTAGTATCGGTTTCTGAGTTGACTACACGAAAAGAAGCCACAGTACCTGAGCTAACGTCTTGTACACACTTCCCATTTAATCCAGGCATTGATGTAGATTCTTGTTTAACCAATAAAACCAAAAACATAAAAAAATCTAACTCAGCACATTGGCAAGAATCAATTTCTGATAATGGACATTATAAAAGTAAACACACTCCAAACATCTTAGATATCTACATTGGTATTCCCCTAGTGGTAATAGCATCTCCATTTATTTTACATGATGATTATTCAATTCGAAAAGCAAGAGAAAACTTTCCATTAACATTAAGCAAAAACAATAATTTAAGAAAGTTTTTAGATGAATTGCCAGAAGAGCGAGTGTCAGAAGTTGAGAACAAGGGAACTGCTTATATAGGCAAGGGTTTACTATATAAAGTGCCATCTATTGCTTTTGGTTATGAAGGTGAAAATATCCAATGGATAGCATACTCTCCCAAATGGACATGCTCTCCAATTGTTTTTCGTGGCGCTACCTGTGAAATAGTTAGCAATAAGGAAAGTTAGTAATCGTTTGCGTCTTTTTGCTAACTAAAGTAAGTTAAATCAATTACCTAACGGCTATAAAGAGCGATAAGCGGAAATTAATACATGGTTGGCACAATGAATGGATTTATTAAGTATCAATTAGCATTACTACTGACGCTCCTTGCTACAAATGCACATTCCAGCGATATTTCATGGTTCCAAGGAAAATGGATAACAGACTGTAAGGAATCATTGAATAAAACTTTTCCTGAAACGAAAAACCCCACTACATTCGAAATTAATAGTGTATGCGGTATCAGGTGGTATATTACTCAAGGAAAAATAGTATCTACCAATCATGTTACGACTGATACTGGAAAGTTTGAGTTGCAACCTCTCAGTGAAAGTGAGTTTAATCTATTGATTGGCGATAAAGGGAAAAAGCTTACTTTGAAAGTAAAAAGGAATGATTCTGGATATTGTGCTCAACACAGTCCAGTTGAAGTATATTCCAACGGACAGTATGAAACTGTTCAACCTCCTGAAGTATTATGTTTTATACGAGATGATAAATAACTCTACTTCCGCTTTTGGCACAAAGCAGCCATTAAGGTTCTCTTTATTTAGGACAAAAAAAGCCCGCTAGTTAGCGGGCTTTTCTTATTTGGCTCCTCAACCTAGGATTAAACTAGGGAGAAACGGCTATTTTACATCAGTCAGTCCGTTGTATTGCAACGATTAATATAAAACGCACTTTAATGTGGCTCCTCAACCTGGACTTGAACCAGGGACAAACGGATTAACAGTCCGTTGCTCTACCAACTGAGCTATTGAGGAATAATTTTTTTAAGTAGTATTATTAGCTACTTTTAATGTGGCTCCTCAACCTGGACTTGAACCAGGGACAAACGGATTAACAGTCCGTTGCTCTACCAACTGAGCTATTGAGGAATAATTTTTTTAAGTAGTATTATTAGCTACTTTTAATGTGGCTCCTCAACCTGGACTTGAACCAGGGACAAACGGATTAACAGTCCGTTGCTCTACCAACTGAGCTATTGAGGAATTGTTCTTTCTTTGATTTAACTAAGTCTTATTTGAGTGCTTTGTAAATCATGTAACGGTCAATTTAACCATCACTAAATATTTGGCTCCTCAACCTAGAATTAAACTAGGGAGAAACGCTGATTTTAACATTTGCCAGTCCGCTCGGACTGTCGTTTGTAAAATCGAGTGACCGTTATATTAACCATCACTAAATATTTGGCTCCTCAACCTGGACTTGAACCAGGGACAAACGGATTAACAGTCCGTTGCTCTACCAACTGAGCTATTGAGGAATAATCGTAAGCAATTGCTTATCGGGGCGGAATATTAGCTATCTAATTCGGCACTGTCAACAGGAAAAATGATAATAAATTGGATCAAGGTGTCAATTGCTTGTTTTGCATACAAATAGTATGGCTTTTAGACGGTTAAATAAGAAATAAATTTTGCTTAAATAAAGGGGAGTACATCTTTTAAACGATAAAAAGTTATCCACTGTTTTTGTGGATAACTATGTTGATGGAAGTGTAAACCAATTGTACAGCCTTGATTTTGTTAATAAATGGCTTTTCGTCTAATTAGGTGGTGTATTGTAATTATGTTTTAAAACAACAGGTTATCGTTTTTGGGTTGTTTTTTAACTGATATTGACTGTTTTATGTTCAGCTTGTAAGAATTATGTTTGTCTGTGTATTAATTTTGTGATTTTAAGAAAAATACAAACCATCTAATTATTTCGTTAATTATTAAATATTTAATTAGCGACTTTTGTGACTATATTTTACAATAGACGACTTTCTTTATTTAATGCACCTCGTTTTCATGACAAAAACAAATAATCGGACAAAAAAAGACTTACTTAATGATCCGGTAAATTCGACGTTAAAAGATATGACCATTCCAATGATATTTGGCATGGTTTTATTAATGACATTTAATTTAATCGATACGTTTTTTGTTGGTTTACTAGGTACTCAACCGTTAGCTGCCATTAGTTTTACTTTTCCGATCACATTTACCGTAATAAGCCTATCAATTGGCTTAGGTATCGGAACGTCTGCTGTCATCGCGAAAACCTTAGGTACAGGTAATGATGACGAGGCAAGAGATATTGCTACCGTCGCCCTTATTATTACCTCCGTCATTGTTATTTTATTATCTTTCGTTGGTTATATTTATTCCGACGAAATATTTTTATTGTTAGGCGCAAAGCCGAGCCTGCTTGGTTTAATACATGACTATATGGATTTATGGTTTCTTGGTAGCGTTGGCTTAGTTGCGCCAATGATTGGTAACGCAATCTTGAGAGCATCCGGTGATACTCACACGCCAAGTATCGTGATGGGCAGTGCAGGTTTGATCAACGCTATATTAGATCCTATTTTTATCTTTGGTTTTGGACCAGTTCCAGCGATGGGTATACAAGGGGCGGCGCTTGCAACAGTAGTTTCTTGGGGATTTGGTTTAGCTTATATCACCTACATTCTAGGTTTTCAACGAAACCTTATTCACATAACGTTACCAGCGTTTAATGTTATTAAAGAATCGAGTGCTAAAATCCTTAAAATCGGATTACCAGCGGCTGGTGCTAATATGCTTACACCGATTGCAGCAGCGATTATGACGGCTATTGCTGCAACCTATGGTGAATCAGCGGTTGCTGCTTTTGGTGTTGGTTCAAGAATAGAATCTATCGCTTGCTTAGTGGTGTTAGCGATGTCGATGACATTACCGCCGTTTATCAGCCAAAATTTAGGGGCGAATAAACTTGATAGAGTAGAGTCAGCGTATCGTGTATCGGTTAAGTTTGTCATGCTTTGGCAAATAGGCATATACGCGGTATTGATGTTACTCGCACCGTTTATTGCTTCAGTGTTTTCAAAAGAGCAAAGCGTAGCAGATTTAATCACCTTGTTTATGTGGATTTTACCGTTAGGTTATGGTCTGCAAGGTGTTATTATTTTAACGAACTCTTCATTCAATGCATTGCATAAACCAATGATAGCGTTAGTGTTGAGTGTTCTCAGATTGTTCGTATTTTACGTACCGTTAGCTTATCTAGGCAGTAAGTTATTTGATATTGAAGGCTTCTTTGTTGGCGCTGTATTGGGTAACTTAGGTATGGCAGTAGTGTCGTATTACTTGTTTATTAAACAGTTTAAAGACAAAAGCTTATTGAAATTGCAAAAGAGTCATAATGAGTAAAGATTTAGAGTTAGTTTCAGATTATAAACCAAGTGGCGATCAGCCGACCGCTATCGCGCAATTACTTGATGGTTTAAATGCAGGTCTAGCACATCAAACATTGTTAGGTGTAACAGGATCAGGTAAAACTTTTACCATTGCTAACGTCATCGCGACTCAAAATCGACCGACCATGATTCTAGCGCCGAATAAAACACTTGCGGCGCAGCTATATGGTGAGATGCAAGAGTTCTTCCCAAATAACGCGGTAGAATACTTCGTTTCTTACTATGATTATTACCAGCCAGAAGCCTACGTTCCAACGACAGATACGTTTATTGAGAAAGATGCATCAATAAACGATCATATCGAACAAATGCGACTATCAGCGACCAAGGCGCTGATGGAACGTAGAGATGTTATTATTATTGCGTCTGTTTCGGCTATCTACGGGTTAGGTGATCCTGATTCCTATTTAAAGATGATGCTGCATTTAAGACAAGGCGACATCATTAATCAGCGCGATATTCTACGTCGATTAGCAGAGTTGCAATACACTCGTAATGATGTCGCATTTCAACGTGCTACCTATCGTGTACGTGGTGATGTGATAGATATCTTTCCTGCGGAATCGGATAAGTTTGCCATTCGAGTGGAATTATTTGATGAAGAATTAGAACGTATCAGCCAATTTGATCCATTGACTGGACAAGTAGAGCGTATTCTTCCAAGGGTAACGATTTACCCTAAAACGCACTATGCAACGCCTAGAGAAAAGATTCTAGCGGCAGTTGAAAACATCAAAGTTGAACTAAAAGAACGTGCAACCCAACTAAAAGAAAACAATCGTTTAGTTGAAGAGCAACGTATCGTACAACGTACGCAGTTTGATATAGAAATGATGACAGAGCTAGGGTATTGCTCTGGTATCGAAAACTACTCTCGTTATCTATCAGGCAGAGGCGAGGGCGAAGCACCACCAACATTATTTGATTATTTACCTGACGATGGATTACTCATACTTGATGAGTCGCATGTTACCGTGCCGCAGATAGGCGCGATGTATAAAGGTGACCGATCACGTAAAGAAAATTTAGTAGAATACGGTTTCCGTTTACCATCAGCGCTTGATAACAGGCCGATGAAATTTGAAGAATTTACTGCAATATCGCCACAAACTATCTATGTATCTGCAACACCAAGTGTTTATGAGATAGATAAATCCGATGGCGAAGTGGCTGAACAAGTTGTAAGGCCCACAGGATTACTTGATCCTGAAATTGAAGTACGCCCAGTTGAAACGCAAGTGGATGATTTATTATCTGAAATACGTGTTCGAGTTGAACGCAATGAACGAGTATTAGCAACGACGCTTACCAAGCGTATGGCGGAAGATTTAAGCGAATACTTAACTGAACATGGCGTAGCGACACGTTATTTGCATTCCGATGTCGATACGGTTGAGCGTATGGAGATCATTCGCGATTTACGTTTAGGCAAATTTGATGTTCTGATCGGTATTAACTTGTTGCGAGAAGGATTAGATTTACCAGAAGTTTCGTTGGTCGCAATTTTGGATGCTGATAAAGAAGGTTTCTTGCGTTCAGAACGTTCATTAATCCAAACCATTGGTCGTGCCGCTCGTAACTTAGATGGTAAAGCAATTTTATATGCTGACCGTATTACCGGTTCGATGAAAAAAGCAATTGATGAGACTGTGCGACGCCGAGCGAAACAACATGAATTTAACGTTAAACATAACATTGAGCCAAAAGGCCTTGTTAAGAAAATACGCGATGTAATGGGCGTTGGCTCAGGAATTACCGACAAAGCTGCAGGGTTAGGTGTCGCAGAGCCTATTGCTGATAAAGTTGAAATGACAACCGCAGAAATAGATAAAAAGGTCGCAAGCCTAGAAAACGAGATGTTTGAACATGCTCGTAATCTTGAGTTTGAAAAAGCGGCTGCGACACGTGATGAAATTGCTAAGTTAAGAGACTTACAGTTAAAAACTTAGCGGCGAGTAATTAGGCCCGAGAAGCGTAGAATCCTATGATTTGTGAAATGTCTTCAACATTGCACTTAGGTAGATTAGAAATCTCATTAATGATCTTGTCTTGAATATCGACAGGAAATAGCATTAATTGTTCTAAAAATAAGTGTGCTTGAAGTTCATCATTGGTGTCTAACAGCTTGGCCAAATATGAAGCATGGTTGTCCCAAATGGAACCCATAATGTCCTCCTATAAACGAATTAATCGTTTTATAATTCTAGTTCAAATCTGCGGTAATGCTAGGTTTGGAGCCAGAATTGTCGGCGGTTGTAGGCTGATAGACCACAATCAGAGAAGCAAAAACACAACAATGTAATAGCTTTGTTTTCGCTAAGTCATTGTTTAGTATTTGATCTCTAATTTATTTGGGATCTCTTTTATAAAGTAAAAAACTAACCATTTAAATTGTATTTTTCTAATCGATATAAGAACGCTTTATAAGACATTTGCAAGTAACTAGCTGCTTTCGTTCTATTGCCATGATGTTTGTTTAATGCTTGTGCCAGACAATGACGTTCAAAATTGTCCCAATTAAATCCTACGTTTGGTAAATCAAATTCTGGAATTGTCGCGTCAGCAACATAATCACTGTTTTGAATTGCGCTCAGAAGTTCTTCTTCATCATTAAGTAATACTAAGCGCTCGATACGGTTAGAAAGCTCTCGCACATTTCCTGGCCAATGGTAATCTAGCAGTGCTCGATAGATATCTTTATTAAGACTGGGTACCACCACACCATGACGCTTACTGTGCAACGTTATAAAGTGATCACAAAGGATTGGAATGTCTTCACTTCGTTCTCTTAATGGTGGCATGACTAAAGGGACTATGTTTAATCGGTAAAATAAATCCTCACGAAAATTGTTCTTGCTTACTTCTTTTTCTAGATCTCGATGAGTTGCAGCGATGACTCTAACGTCCAATTGAATTTCATTGTTGCTCCCTAAACGGGTTATAGTGCCTTCTTGTAAAAAGCGAAGTAGTTTAACCTGCACATTGGCGGTTAACTCCGCGATCTCATCTAAGAAAATTGTGCCACCATTAGCAGCCTCAAATTTTCCTAATTTAGACGTTGCACCGGTGAATGCGCCTTTTTCTGAGCCGAACAATTCAGCCTCTGCAATCGATTCAGCAATAGCTCCACAATTTATTGCAATAAAAGCTTCATTACTGCGATTCGATGATTGATGTAGTGCTCGCGCAGCAAGTTCTTTACCCGTACCAGTTTCCCCGTTAATCAACACAGTTGCGTTGGTTGCAGAAACACGTTTAATACGGTCATAAACTTTTTGCATGCAATTGGCTTTACCGACTAAACCAATTAATTGCTGCTGCTCTTGTAATTGATTGTTTAAGCTATGATTTTGTGCTCGCAATTGCTTTGCGGTTAACGCTTTTTCAATTGTAATTAATAGCTCTTGTCGTTGAAAAGGCTTCGCAATGTAATCATCAGCGCCTTTGTGCAACGCTTTAACTGCATGAGAAATTGTGCCGTGAGCGGTAGCAATAACAAATCCTAACTCAGCGCTTTGTTTCTTGGTATCTGGATTTTTAACGTAATTTAGTAGATCTATGCCAGAAAGATTTCCGAGCTTCCAATCAGAAAAGACAACATCTACGGCATGCTCTTTTAACAACAAAATTGCTTGTTCTACACAGTCAGCGGTTAATACTTTGAACTGTGATGCAGTTAATAAACTTTCGATTAAAACGCGTTGATCTTTATCGTCTTCAACAACAAGGACTAGAGTATCTTGGTTATTCATGTTCAGTGCTCTGCTGTTGTTTATTGCCTTGGTTACTGCTTAGGTTGTTGCTGCTTAATTGCGACTTAAACTGGGCAATAGCGATACAGCCATTAGCTTCATTGGATTTATTGTTGAGTTCGATGGTGCCGTTATAGTTTAGCGTGATCAACCTTTTTGCAATATAAAGCCCCATGCCAGCTCCTTCAGATTTATCGCTTACGTGAGGATTGAACAATTGTGTTGCGATTTCAGGGTTTAAACCATTACCGCTGTCTTCTACTAAAACCTTGAGGTTTGAATTATCAGGGTCAATGGTGATAATAATTTCATCGTTTGCGTTACTAGCTTCTACTGCATTGACTATCAATGTATGCAAAATAGAGCGTATTTCAGACTCATTACCAATGACTATCGCATCGCTAGGACCGTTGATAGCAAATTCTAACTGCTTGTCATTGCCAGCTTTACACTCTAAAACTACGTCCTGAACAACCGCCAAAATAGGCACTTTCTGGTCATGACTTAAACCGGTTTGAGTCAATTTCAATAGAGCGTCAATGGTTTTATTAATATGTGAAATTTTGGCACTAATGGTTTTAATAGCGGCACCTTTTTGTTGTCCAGTTAACGTTTGATCTTGCAGTTGTTCAACGTTTAGTCCAATCGTATGAATCGGATTTCTAAGAGCATGTGCCAAACCTTTTGATACCTCGCCAAGCTCAGCTAATTGTTGCAATTGTTGGTTTTTCTTTTCTGCAGCAGATAATTGCTCTAAGCGTTTAACCATTTGGTTAAACAAGCCGATGGTTGATTTAATTTCAGTGACGCCTTGTTCTTTAACTGGTTTAGAGTAATCGCCGGTCGCTAAGGTAGCGAAACCACCAGTTAGAGCATTTAACGGTTTACTAAACTTGTGAGATAACCAATAAGCGAGCACTAAAGCAATCAAAGAACAGATGACCAATAGCGCATAAATTTTGTCGATTAAAGCATTAATAGGGTGTTCAGTTGACAATATTCGAGTTACAGAGTTGCTATGTGCAGGTAAATGCTCGCCATTAACATTAGTGGTTTCGCGAACGAAACGAACATTTGAATCTTCAATCGCGTGATCATGCAGCTCACTAACAAGCTCACTAAACTCTTTGATAACTATCGCCTTAGTTTGATTTTGTTGCTCTACCCATTGCGCTTGTTGAGTCGAATCAGAAATACTGGTGTCAGAGTCCACTTGTTTGGAATTAATAACAATGGTATCAGAGTTTACTTCTTTGACGATCATTCGCTCCCTTGGATTAACAGGGATGACTTTTACTTGATGCTTGGCGTGACTACTGTTCGTATTGTTCTTATTTGTCGCGTCTAAATTCTCTATATTATCTATATTATCTAGTTGTGATGTCGTTATAATTTTCTGTTTGTGTCCAGTTCCGTCGTCAGTTTCGTATTCAATATGGATATTAATATCTTCGGACTCAAACTTTTCCGTTGCTAGCATTAAAACTTTTTCAGAGACTTGCAGTGCTTGTTGAGCAACTTCAGAACTAAAGTTAGTTTTCATCCAGTTTAATAACGTCAACTGAGAAATGGTCAACAGGACAATGAGGATCCCTATGAGAGAAAATAAATAGGATTTTAATGACATATAACCAGCCTAAGTATGCGTTATGTTGTAAATCTAATCGGAGTATTACTTGTTTCAATACACTATTAAAAATTGATTAAACTAACTATAACAACAATGATGCCAATCCTAAAATATTATAATATCCAATAAAAACAGCAAGATAGACAGCCGTTAAATTTTTAGAGATGGACGCTAACGTTTTATATTCCTGATATGGGGAAATTAGCTTCTTATATCAGAATTTAATTGTCAGAAATTTCTATATTTCGAGATTGTTATTTTAATGAATATAACGTGACCACCGTAATTTCATTGGCTTAATCGATGTGTTATAAACTTGGTACGATATTCGCAACATGATATTGCAACGGCGAGATTACTAATTAGTTGTAACCGTCATAACAAAAAATAAAACGGAGTAATTCATGAAATTTAAATTAAACACTTTAGCGAAATGCTTATTTGTATCAGCGGCAGTATTAACTAGTGCTTCAGCGTTGGCAGAAGACGTTAAGCAAGAAACTGAAATCATTATGATCAAACAAGAATCGGGTGATTCAATGGCTAATGTATCAATTGATACTAATGGTGAAGTGATCAAACTGGACGTTCCATTCGATGCGATTCATGACAAAGAAAAGCTTAAAGCAGCAATTGCTGATCTTCCACAAGAACAACAAGATTTAATTTTAATGGCAATGAATAAAACACCTCACGTTGAACACATGACAAGCGGTGGCCATAAAGTTATTCAAGTCGATATTGAATCTGATGGAGAGCATCATTGGGTTTCAGCAGATGGCGAAGTTGATCAAGATGTAAAAGTGATTAAAAAGGTGATCAGCCTTAATGGTGAAAGTGACGCTATGTTTATTCATGCAGACGGCGATGGTGACCATTTAGGTGATGCGGTTATTCACATGATTAAAAAGGGCAGCTTTACGCCGGAGCAATTAGACCAAATCCAAGCGGCTCTTGATTCTAAACGTTAGCCTTAGAATGAGTGTTTTAGAAAATGACAACTAAAACAGGAGTTTGATAAGCACTAAATCAGAGATAAAAATAAACCCTATCAATTGATAGGGTTTATTGTTTGCTAAAGACTTTTATTCTAAATCTAAACTATATCTAAAATTAAAATTAAGATTCAGTTTTTAAAGAATTAAAGATTATAACCTGACTCATCGTGTTCAATTAAGTCTAGACCTGTTGTCTCTTGTTCAAGAGATACACGTAAACCGCCAGTCATTAAACCTACAACTTTTAATATCAACCAAGTAACAGCAGCAGTGTAAACGATGCTTGCAACAATACCGATAAGTTGTACTTTTACTTGTCCAGCCATAGTTGCAATACCGTCAGCGAAGCCAAACCCACTGAATACGCCAAGTGACGTTGAAGCGAAAACACCAACGAGTAATGTACCTAAAATACCACCAACACCATGCACCGGGAATACATCTAACGAATCATCAATTTTTAATGTTTGTTTAATATAAACCGTCGCGTAGAAACATACGATACCAGCTAACAAACCGATTACTAATGCGCCACCAGGACCGACAAAACCAGAAGCTGGTGTAATGGTACCTAGACCGGCAACCATACCTGTAACTGCACCTAGTACACTAGCTTTACCGAATTTTTTCCATTCGATTGCAGCCCACGTTAGAGCGCCCATTGCTGCTGAAATGTGAGTAACAAGCATTGCCATAGAAGCGTCGCCATTTGCAGCTAATGCGCTACCACCATTAAAGCCGAACCAACCGACCCACAGTAAACCAGCACCAGTTACGGTCATTGTTAAGTTATGAGGCATCATTGGCGTTTTAGGGAAACCATGTCTAGGACCGATAACCAATGCGGCAACTAACGCTGCAACACCCGCTGTAATATGAACAACAATACCACCGGCAAAATCATAGATACCAAGCTTAGCTAACCAGCCGCCGCCCCATACCCAATGTGCGATTGGTGCATAAACAGCTAACAACCAAATACCACTGAACAATAATACCGCTTTAAATTTAATGCGCTCGGCGTAACCACCAATAATAAGAGCAGGGGTGATAATGGCAAAAGTCATTTGAAATAACATAAATAAACTTTCAGGAATATCGCCACTTAAGGTGTCTTTAGAAATTCCATTCATCATGACTTTACTAAAGTCACCAATCCAGTCATTACCTTCGCCAAATGCTAATGAATAACCAACCACTAGCCACAACACAGAAGAAATGCCGGCAATGGCAAAACACTGCATTAGTATTGATAAGATGTTTTTACGTCTAACTAAACCACCGTAGAATAATGCAAGTCCAGGTAGCGTCATTAATAGTACAAGCGCTGTCGATGTTAAGATCCACGCTGTATTAGAGCCGCTTAGCTCTGCTTCACTTGCCATTGCAGGAACGGATAAGAAACTTAAAACGATTAACAATAGTGCTTTCATAATTTCTCGCTCCTAAATTGCTGAGTTGTCAGTTTCGCCAGTACGAATACGGACGATTTGGTCAATGGAAGTAACGAAAATTTTACCGTCACCAATTTTGCCTGTGCGTGCACTTGTTGTGATCGCTTCAACAACTCGTTCAACGAACGACGTTTCTACTGCAATTTCTAGTTTCATTTTTGGTAGAAAGTCGACAGAGTATTCGGCGCCGCGATATAACTCTGTGTGGCCTTTTTGACGACCAAAACCTTTAACTTCAGTTAGTGTTAGACCGTCGACACCGATTTCACTTAGTGCTTCTCGAACATCATCTAGCTTAAATGGTTTTATTATTGCTGTTATCAACTTCATATTAGATCTCATCTTGCTTGTATTTAGTGCACACTTAATAGGTGCTGTTACATTGATTTATCGATTAATTAACTTCGCGCACTAACTATGCACAAATCGTGCACAGTTTTAGTTGTTGTTATTAATCAATGACTTGCAGATGTTGCGGTTGGCTTTTGGGGAATAACTGCACACAAACGGTGCGTTTTAGGGTGGGTATTTGCTTTTATTTGGTGCGAGTGCACTAAGTTTGAAATCGAGAGATTTTAAAAGTTAGTGCTTTGCTATAAAACAAATTTTCGCGTTTAAATAATAAAGACTATTCGTACGATAAAGGATCAGTAATACCATTTTCTTTAAATGCTTCTAGACGCTCTTGGCAGGCGCCACAAGCACCACACGCTTTTTCTCGGCCATTATAACAAGTCCAAGTTTTAGCGTAATCGAGCCCCATGCTAATGCCATCGGTTAGAATATCGATTTTGCTTTGTGTTAAATACGGGCTATAGATCTCGACTTCTTGATAGTTCGCTATTTTACAAACGTCATTCATTTTTTCGACAAATTCTGGTCTGCAATCTGGGTATATCGCATGATCGCCAGAATGAGCACCGTAATATACCTGGCTTGCCTCTACTGACACTGCGTAGCCCACAGCAAGCGATAAGAGGATCATATTACGATTAGGCACTACCGTAGACTTCATCGACTCTTCTTCATAATGGCCCTCTGGGATATCAATATCATCTGTTAGAGATGAGCCGGCTAGAAGCTGATTTATTGACGTAATATCAATAATTTTATGAGGAATGTTTAATTCCTTACATACATTAGCAGCGTATTCGAGCTCTTTGACATGCTTTTGTCCGTAATCAAAAGACAACGCATACAACTGCTTACCATCTTTAATCGCACGATTTAGTACCGTGAATGAATCCATTCCACCAGAATAGATCACCACAACCTTGTTATTTTTAGTCGCTGCAGGTGAAGTTGAATTTTCTACTAGATTTTCAGCCATTTATTCTTTCTCTTAGGGTATACTTAAACTTATCCGCAAAGTTTAATCGAAAAGATAGCAAGATACCTAATTTATTATGACGCACTATAAAATAAATGAATTATTTGAAACCATTCAAGGCGAAGGATCGTTTACCGGTCAACCGTCAGTTTTTCTTCGGCTACAAGGCTGTCCCGTTGCGTGCAGCTGGTGTGATACCAAGCACACTTGGGAAATAAATTTAGACAGTGAAGTTAGCAGTGATGTTGTTTTAAATAAATTAGCTGAAACTGATGAATGGGTAAACCTAGACGTTGAAGCAATCCTGCGAATCATTCAAGCAAAAGGTTTTAAAGCACGTCATATTGTTATTACTGGTGGTGAACCATGCATGGTTGATTTGACGCCATTATGTGAAATGTTTGAACAACATGGGTTTTCAACACAGATTGAAACCTCAGGTACTTTTGAAGTGTTAACGACAGATAAATGTTGGGTTACGGTATCACCGAAAGTAAATATGCGTGGCGGATATGAAATACTTTCCTCGGCGATGAAAAGAGCGGATGAGATAAAACATCCAGTTGCAACAGAGCAACATGTTGAAGATTTAAAAGCGCTTTTAGAGCAGCACAATATCACTGAAACACCGGTGTATTTGCAACCAATTAGTCAAAAAGAACGTGCGACTAAACTCGCGATTGATACCTGTATTGAAAATAATTGGCGATTGTCAATTCAAGTACATAAATACATCGGCATAGAGTAACGCGTAACTAATTAATTATGTTGAAAAAAGTGTTTGCTATCTTTGTTCTCATAATCAGCGTGAAGATGATATATTCGGTGCTATAAGCCGCTTTTAAAAAGCTAAGCATCCTTAACGTCTTGCTCTAAACGTATTTCTCTATACGTATTACTCAAAACCATGTTAGTACTGAATGTTTCTTTTGAATGGCGGCAATGAATCTATCAAATCTTTACCGTATCTTTTCGATACCAAGCGTCTATCTAATATAGTGATCATGCCAGTGTCCTTTTCATTTCGTAAAAGGCGGCCACAGGCTTGGATAAGCTTTTTTGACGCATCAGGAACCGACAACAACATAAATGGATTACCACCTTTTAACTTGATGTACTCAGCTTGTGCTTGATCGACCGGCGAGGTTGGTACTGAAAAAGGTAATTTAGTAATGATTAGGTTGGTTAGGTACTTGCCTGGTAAATCAAGTCCTTCAGAGAAACTTTGGCTACCAAACACAATACTGGTTTCATCGTTATTACAGCGTTTTTTATGGGTTTCGATAATTTGTTGACGAGACTTTTCACCTTGCACTAATATTGCTTTGTACTTATCTTGTTTTCTCAGAGCTTCTGCAACGGTTTCCATTTGCCAATAAGAAGAAAAGAGTACAAGGTTTGCTTGTTTCTCTCGCAACAGTGAAGGTAACTTTTTAATGAGCTCATCGGTAAACTTATCACTGACATTAGGCTCAAAGTCCATTTTAGGTATGTTTAATACCGCATTTTCTTGATAGTTAAATGGTGAATCAAGTTTTTGGTACTGAGTTCCGTCATTAGCGCCAAGTCCAGCTTGGTTCTTAAAGTGTTCAAAAGAGTTCAGGGCACAAAGGGTTGCTGAACATAGTACGGCTCCTTCACACTTGCTCCATAGATTATCTTCAAGAGTAAAACCAACTTCTATTGGTGAAGCGCAAACCATAAAGTCTTCTCGCTTACCTGAAGTTTTTTCGATCCAACGGGCAAGCGGGGCAGCTTTTTCTGAATCACTCTTAGCAAACATTGCATAAGTTTTTTCTAGGTTTTCTAAGCGCTGTAGTTCAAAGCCTGCCTCGGCTAGCAAAGGCTCTGCTTTTGCTATTTGGACGTCGCCATCTTTAACCGCTTCCATCAACAGATTATAAAGCTTATTGAGTTCACTCGATGCTTTTTTACTGGCACTAGCGATATCTTCCGCAAGATTTTTTAATTCTTTAGGTACGATACCGTTAGTAAATCGGTGTTGTTTCTCGTCAACGAAATAAACCTGCTGATTAGCACTAATATACTGAAAAACTTTTTGCATATCGGCAGTGATTTCTTGAGTGGTATCAGCAAGTTTTAATGCAGGTGAAATGGTTCTATCAGATGTGCAAATCTTACTGATTTTATCACTTGTGCCGGCGATTTTAGTTAACCAATCGCTTGCCCCTTTAACTGTTGCCATTGCTGATGAATGATCACGAGTTATTTGTGGTAAATGATGAGCTTCATCGATTATGTAGATACTATCTTCTGGATCAGACAGTATTTTACCGCCACCTAATTCAAGATCAGCAAGTAACAATGAGTGGTTAATCACTAGAACATCGGCGTTATCCATCGCTTCTCGTGAAAGATGAAATGGACAATTAGTATGTTCTGATAAATGTTTTAAACAACTATGTTTATCGCTTTGAATGTGTTGCCAAATATGATCAGGGATCGGTGTTGGCCATGAATCTCGGTCACCATGCCACTTTCCTGATTTCAAGTCTTCCTTTAACGAGTTAAGCAAGCGTATATCTTCAACGTTAGGTTTTTCGGTAAATAACGGTACTTGATTTGGATCTTCATCGGTACTGCATGCTAGATCTAAACGAATTTTACAGACATAGCGTTGTCTGCCTTTAACTAGACAATAATCAAAGTCTAAACCGGAATTTTTTAATAAGAAGGGTAAGTCTTTATCAAATAATTGTTCTTGTAAAGCAACGGTAGCTGTTGAGATCAGAACTTTCTTCTGACGAGATTTAGCAAGTGGTATTGCACCTAAACAGTAGGCCAGTGATTTGCCTGTACCTGTGCCAGCTTCGATAACGATATGTTTCTTTTCTTTTGAATATTCACCCGATAAGGTTTTAGCAATTTCTGCTATTAAAAACGCTTGTTGCTTGCGCGGAGTGAAATTTTCAAGGTTTTCACCTATCTGTTTATAAGCCTTACGAATAAGTTCCTTGGTTTTTTCACCTAACATGATTTTTCGGGTTCCATTAACGCGCTAGTTTACATATACTGCTGTATATATTAACAGGTTTTTCAGCGATTACGACTAAAATGTCTCAAACAGTGGCAAATCAATTACAACAAGGCTTTATATTAACCAGACAGGTCAGAGATACTGCGAAAGGTATCCAACTTTGCTATTGGTTAAAAAGTCCAGAAGGTCCTGTTAAGTTACTGATTGATAATGAATTAGCTGTGTTCTTCGTTGAAGAATATTTTGTCGAAAAAGCAAAAGCTTTGTTGATCGACAATCAATTATTTTTACAAAGTAAAAGTCTAACACTGACTAGCTTTATGGGTAAACCGGTCAGTGGATTTTATTTCAATAGCCTTACTAAGTTTTATCAAGCAAGAGATCTTTTAAAATCTAATTCAATTAAGTGTTATGAAGATGATATTCGACCCGATGATCGTTTTATTATGGAACGTTTTATCACTGGCTCGATGGAGTTCTTAGGCCACAGCAATCAAAAACAGGGTTATCGACAAGTTTATACAAACAAGGTCAGAAAAGTAAATTACACGCCAAAGTTAACCATGCTTTCCATCGATATTGAATGTTCGTTTGATGGTGAATTGTATTCCATAGGAGCTTATAGCGACGACGTGTCAAAGGTTTTTATGATTGGCGAGCCAGAAGCTCATTGTAAAGACTACATACAATGGGTTGAAGACGAATACGATTTGCTGCTTAATTTTATTAGTTGGTTAAACAAGAATGACCCCGATATCATTATTGGCTGGAATGTTATTAACTTTGATTTTAAATTGCTGCAAAAACGCTGTGATTTAAACAATATAAAATTTGCCATTGGTCGAGATGGAAGTGCGCCATATTGGCGCAAAAACAACCGCTCAGAGCAAAACTTTATTCATATCGCCGGCCGTGTCGTGCTGGACGGCATCGATTTATTAAGATCTGCAACGTATAGCTTTCCTAGTTTCTCTCTTGAATATGTTGCTCAAGCAATACTTGGGATCGGTAAAGACATTGAGGACGTTGATAATCGAGTCGCTGAGATCACCCGTAAGTTTTTATATGAGAAGCAAGCCTTAGCCGGTTATAACCTTGAAGATTGTCGATTGGTTTGGTTAGTGTTTGAAAAAACACTGTTGTTAGACTTTGCAATTTTGCGCTCACAATTAACTGGATTAGAGTTGGACCGAATAGGCGGTAGTGTCGCCGCATTTACCAATCTTTATTTGCCTAAATTGCATAGAGCAGGCTACGTAGCACCTAATATGGGCGATGGTGAGAGTGATTTAGTGTCTCCAGGTGGATACGTGATGGACTCTATACCTGGATTGTATAAAAATGTATTGGTACTGGATTTCAAAAGCCTGTATCCCAGTATTATTCGAAGTTTTAATATCGACCCAATGGGCTTGATAGAAGGGCTATTACAAGCAAATGAGCAAGGATTAGAACTTAACGAAAATGTCGTTACCTATAGCGCAACAAGCGATCAACCTATCCCTGGGTTTGATGGCGCGTGGTTCTCTCGTAGCAAACATTTCTTACCAGATATTATCGAGCAGCTTTGGCAAGAACGTGATAAAGCTAAAAAGCAGAAAAATAGCGCGTTGTCACAAGCAATTAAGATCATTATGAATTCTTTCTATGGCGTACTAGGTTCAACCGGTTGTCGATTTTTCGACCCTCGACTGTCAGGGTCGATTACTAAACGTTCTCATCAATTATTAAATCAAACCAAAGACTGGATTGAAGGCTTAGGTTATCGCGTTATCTATGGTGATACCGACTCGATATTTGTCAGTATTGGTGAAGATAAGTCTGACAGAGAAAGCCAAGAGATTGGTGTCGAGTTAATGAACTTTATCAACAACAAAATGGATAAAGAGTTAAATGAAAATTATGCCATCGACTCCGCTCTAGAGATCGAATTTGAAACTCACTTTCATCAATTTCTGATGCCAACAGTACGTGGACAGGATATTGGTACTAAGAAGCGCTATGCAGGTATTGTAGGTAGAGATAAACAAGAAAAACTTATTTTCAAAGGCTTAGAAAGTGTTCGAACAGATTGGACAATACTGGCCAAAGAGTTCCAACAAACGCTGTATTTGAAAGTGTTTAAAGGAGAGCCTGTTGATGATTATATACTTGATATTGTTAAAAAAACACTAAATGGCGAAATGGATGACAAGCTAGTTTATCGCAAACGTATACGACGTAAATTGAGTGATTATGAAAAGAATGTACCACCACATGTTAAAGCTGCAAGAGATGCAGACGCTATAAATGCACAACTTAATAAACCACTTCGATATCAAAATAGAGGTTGGATAGAATACATATTGACAGTAAATGGCCCACAAACAGTAGAGCATGTGCGAGATCATATTGATTATCCGATATATATTGAAAGACAACTGGGCGCTGTTGCAGATGGGATCTTGCCGTTTATTGGTAAGAGTTTTAGCGATATTACAGATGAACAAATGCAATTGTTCTAACAAACCTGTGCCTGATCACATGTAATATAAAACCAAAGGTTTAAATGTTACTCGTATTTGATATTAAAAAATGCTGTCTTTTCAAGGATTTCACGGTATAACTATTATTCTTAACGTAAATTAAACATGATTAAAATAACCATTAGAGCAAACCATGACTAAAGACACTAAATTTGTTAACGCAGGTAGAGACAAAAAATTTACTCAAGGAACTGTTAATCCTGTCTTACAACGAGCATCCACTGTGCTTTTTGATAATGTTGCAGAAATGAAAGATGCAACTCGAAAGCGCGGAGAAAAGCACTTATTTTATGGTCGCCGAGGCACAACAACTACGTTCGCATTTCAACAAGCGATGAATGAAATAGAAGGCGGTGCAGGGTGTTATGTCTATCCATGCGGCACAGCAGCAATTACTGCTTCGTTGTTAGCATTTTTAAAAACTGGCGATCACTTGTTGATGGTTGATTCTGTTTATGGCCCAACGCGAGACTTTTGTGACAAAGTCTTAGCTTCCTTTGGTGTCGAAGTAACTTACTACGACCCAATGATAGGCAAGGGTATTGCTAACTTGATTCAAGATAATACCAAAGTGATTTTTACCGAGTCACCTGGCTCTATTACGATGGAAGTGCAAGATATACCTGGAATTTGTGAGGTAGCGAAGGCTAGCAATTCAGATATTACTGTGATTTTAGATAATACCTGGGGTGCTGGAGTGTTGTTGCAACCGTTTGAACTTGGCGTTGATGTTTCGGTGCAAGCTGCTACAAAATATATTGGTGGCCATTCAGATGTAATGCTAGGTACAGCAACGGCCAATGAGAAGAGTTGGCCGATATTGCGAGAAAAATCTTATCTTTTGGGGCAATGCGCGTCAGCTGATGATATTAGTTTGGCGTTAAGAGGTATTCGAACCTTAGGAGTTAGATTAAAGCAACATCAAGAAAGTGCGATGACGGTTGCTAATTGGTTGAGTAATCGCAAAGAAGTGAAACAAATATTACATCCCGCGTTTGAATCTTGTGCAGGACACGAATATTTTGAACGTGATTTTAACGGCTCAAATGGACTGTTTTCATTTGTATTAAACAATAGTAACCCGTCAGCGTTAACGGCATTTTTAGATGGTATGCACCATTTTAAGATGGGTTTTTCTTGGGGCGGGTTTGAGTCATTAGTATTATCCTATGAAAATTTACACCGAGAGCGAAATTACGGGAACTGGCAGGCGGGCGATGTCGTCATACGCTTGCATATTGGCCTAGAAGACGTAAATGATTTGATAGAAGATCTTGAACAAGGTTTCGAACGTCTAAATTCAAAGTTATAATAGCAAAGATTTATTGTTAAAGTTTTATCGTCAAAGTATTGCAGAAATACTTTAATGGTAATGCTTTATTTTTTCCTAATTAGAGAGTGACATGCAAACACAGACACAAATAGAACAAGAAAGCTTTATTAGTAGTTTTTTTAAATTAGAAAGCGCTGGCGGAATTATTTTGATGCTAGCAGCAGTATTAGCATTAGTATTTGCCAATACCGGATTAAAACCAATTTACGACTTGATCCTCGATACTCCAGTAGAAGTTCGAGTGGGACCATTAGAAGTAGCAAAGCCACTATTATTGTGGATAAACGATGGCTTGATGGCGGTATTTTTCTTCCTAGTCGGCCTTGAATTAAAGCGTGAATTGGTTGAAGGTGAACTTGCCGATAAGCGTAATATCATTCTTCCTGGAGTTGGCGCAATTGGCGGCATGTTAGTACCTGCGTTAGTTTATGTTTATTTCAACTATGACAATCCAGATGCGATAAATGGTTGGGCTATCCCTGCGGCGACTGATATTGCATTTGCACTTGGTGTGTTGACACTGCTAGGTAGTCGAGTACCAACCTCATTGAAGATATTCTTAACGTCTCTAGCGATTTTTGATGATATCGGCGCAATATTGATCATAGCTGCGTTTTATACGGCAGAGATTTCAACGGTAGGGCTTTTTGTAGTAGCTGCCTGTGTACCAATTTTATTTTTGATGAACAAGTACAACGTCGAAGCCCGCAGTATGTATATGTTAGTTGGCATGATAATGTGGACTGCAATGCTAAAATCCGGTGTGCATGCGACATTGTCGGGCGTATTAGTGGCTCTGTTTATACCGTTAAAATCGGTGGTAAAACCAGGTTATTCTCCTTTAAAATCGTTAGAGCATGATCTCCATTCAGTGGTGGCGTTTTTTGTTCTTCCTGTATTCGCCTTTGCTAATGCTGGTATTAGCTTTGTTGGCATCGGTATCGAAGAGGTGTTACATCCTGTTCCGATTGGTATCGCAATGGGGTTATTAATCGGTAAGCAAATAGGGGTCTTTGGTTTTTGTTGGCTGGCGATTAAACTAAAATATACTGAGTTACCTAAAGGCATGAACTTCAAAATATTATATGGCGTTGCAGCGCTTTGTGGTATCGGTTTTACCATGAGTTTATTTATTGGTTCACTCACCTTTGAAGCATCAAGCGTTAATAAAATATTTGACGAACGTCTTGGTATTATCGTCGGTTCATTGTTATCCGGTATTATCGGTTATTTAGTATTGAATATGTACTTACCGAAAAAGCAGGCAGCGGATAAACAAGATGTAGAAGTAGCAAAAAGCTAGTTCCACGTAGCGTTGGAGTATAATCACTAAGGCCAGAATTAACTGGCCTTTTTTATACTTTAAATTTGAGTAACTAGTATTAGTAACGCGGTTCAATAGCAAAAGTAGTCATCAGAAATTTTGATTGAATTACTACAGCTTTGCTTGAGCTTGGGTCGGTTCTTTGTTTCTACTTTTTGAAAAATAGTTCCATAGCCCGACAATAGATGCCGCTATCCAGAATATCTCAATAACAAAACTTGCTAGGTTGAAATTGATACACAAGCTTATTAATAGCAAGATTGCACCAATCAAATTAATGATATTGTATTGCAAACCTTTAGGATCGAGCTTGTCCATTTGTATCATAAAAAAAGCGGCTACGACCATGATCGTGCCAAGCATACCGATAATATCAGCAATCATTATAACTCCTATTATTCTGCATCTGCAGACTTCTGTTGGTGCTCAGTTCCTTGGAGATATGTAATCCGTTATTTGGTTGTTTATAAATTAGTTGTTGTTAACAACTAGTAAACAAAAACGGTATTGTATACTTGCTCAATAAATAGGCAAGATAACAATTGTGTTGAATTGTAATTGCTATCTTTTACTGGTGCCGATATTAGTATCTGTACTAATCTTTGCCAAGCAAATGGAATACTTTATAGGCAATTTCAGTATTATCTGAAAAACCATAAAATGCTTCTTTACCTAAGCCAAAAGCGTAGACTGGAACATCGACGCCAGTATGACCCTTTGTTGTCCAACCTGAATGACTCTTGCTGTTGATAATATCTAGAATATGCTTATAAACCGCTTTGGTTAGCTCTTTTGTTTCCTGCTTAGCTGTATAGCTTTTAGATTTAGCGTTTTGTTTTTCCATCATCTTAATGGTATTAAAATGCTGTAATTCTGATTTTGACAGGATAAAACCAAGTTGCTGTTCGATTTGCGCTGCTGTGGTTTTACCGTTGGCATACAGAGATGCTAATTTTTCAGGTGATGTTTTTATATTGCGAATAAAATTTGGACGCCACTCGTATTTCCCCTCACTGCCAATACTAAAGCCTCCAGTGTTATGATCGGCGGTTAAGATCACTAACGTATCTGGGTTGGCATCGACGTAACTCTTAAGCATTGTCATGGTAGCGGCTAAGTCGTCCATTTCGCCCATCGCATAAGCAATATCGTTACTGTGAGCTCCCCAGTCCACTTGACTAGCCTCTAACAGAAGAAAGAATCCTTTGTCATTTTCAAGTTGCTTAATAGCCGCTGTAGTTAGTGTTTTAAGTCGGTTCGGCTGTTTACTATCTATTTGTGGAGTAAGCGCTACGTCAGCAAACAGGCCTAATACTGGTTTATCTTTATCAAGCGTTTCTAATTGTTCATAACGATCAATATATTGAAAACCAGACTGTTGAAATTCAGCCACTAAGTCTCTATCGTCACGTTTAAAGTACTTGTTACCGCCACCTAGCATGACATCAGCCTTAAATTGACCGTCAACTCGTAAATCGAAAAAGTCATCAGCAATAGCATTATAGTTACGACGGCTTTCATTCTTAGCTAAATAAGAAGCAGGGGTTGCATGTACAATTTGCGACGTAACCGCTAAACCGGTTTTCTTGCCTTTAATCTTTGCCCACTCAAGCACCGTCAAGTGAGCTTGTTGGTTACTATCAACGCCAATAGCGCCGTTATAAGTCTTGATGCCTGATGCTAATGCAGTTGCGCTAGCAGCTGAGTCGGTAACGAACAAAAGCGGTGTCTTGTCACCACCAGCAAGTGCGGCACCTGATGTTAATGAGTCTGAAATGTAACCTTTAGAGCTGGGATAAGTACTAGACGACCCAACGTAAATATCGTCAAAGATGGTATGTTCAACTGCAGGCGTCATTGGATCGTCGTGATAATATCGATAGGCGGTGGGAAATGCAGGTCCCATACCATCTGCAACTACCATGATGATATTTTTGGGTAATTCTGTTGATTTGTTTGCAGACGATAAATTGGTATTAGTAGAACAAGACGTTGTGATAACAGCTAATGTTAATACGGCCAAAATAGGTGAGATCAGTTTATTCATTTAATGGTGATATTGTCATTGATTAAAAATGCAGTGATACTACCACGGTGTTTTTATTTGGCAATAATGTTTAACTGAAAAAAACTATTTAGCGTCCCAAACTAGGGCTTTAAAATGCTTGCGGCAAACGGACTCATACATATCATTGCCGCCTATTTGAACTTGCGAGCCAGAATTTACTGCTTTACCGTTTTCATCAAAGCGGATAATAAAATTAGCTTTACGGCCGCAGTGACAAACGGTTTTAAGCTCTACCAGTTTATCAGCCCAAGCGAGAAGGGCCGCGCTGCCACTGAAAGTCTCGCCGAGAAAATCAGTACGAATGCCAAACGCCAATACCGGAATAGAGAGTTTATCGACTATATCGGTAAGTTGTAATACTTGTTGCTTACTTAGAAATTGAGATTCGTCAATTAACACGCAGTGTATTGGCGTCTTAACAATTTGTTCATTGACGATAGTGAATAGGTTAGTGTTTTCATCAAAAAGCTGAGCATCACTATCGATACCTATTCGAGAAGTAACTTTCCCTGTTTCAAATCGGTCATCGAGTTTTGCAGTAAAAATCAAGGTATTCATGCCTCGTTCTATATAGTTATAAGAAGACTGCAATAGTGATGTTGATTTACCCGCGTTCATCGATGAGTAATAGAAATAAAGTTGTGCCACGGTGTTCCTTAGCGTTAGTAGCCCGAGCTTTGTTTAATTTCGCCGTGACCTAATGTAGCGAGTAAATTGTTCAGTAAACCACTTGCGCCAAACCTAAATCGTTCAGGTGTTAGCCAATCATTACCAAGAATATCCCTAGCCATATCAAGATATATTTTAGCATCTTCTGTTGTTCGAACACCACCTGCTGGTTTAAAGCCAACATTGGTATTTAGATCGCGAATCGTTTCCAACATAATTTTAGCTGCGTCAGTAGTCGCATTTACTGCCACTTTACCGGTAGAAGTTTTAATAAAATCTGCGCCTGCGTTAATGCAAATTTCACTGGCTTTGCGGATCAGCGTAGCATCGTTTAACTCGCCGGTTTCAATAATCACCTTTAGCTGTACGTTGCTTGGGCAGGCCTGTTTGCAGGCTTTCACTAGCTCATAACCAACATCATTATTACCAGCGATAAACGCACGGTAAGGGAAAACGACATCCACTTCATCAGCGCCGTAGGCTACTGCCGCTTTAGTTTCAGCAAATGCAATATCTATATCATCATTGCCATGGGGGAAGTTTGTTACTGTGGCTATTTTAATTCCGCTACCTTGCAACAGTTTTTTGGCAGCGGGGATAAAACGAGGATAAATACAAATTGCAGCGGTATTTCCGCCAGGTGAAGTCGCTTTGGCACATAAACTGGCAACGATTTCATCGGTGTCATTATCATTTAGTGTGGTTAAATCCATACAACTTATCGCTTCTTTAGCAACGGATTGTAATTGCTGCACTGTTGCATTATTTGTCATATAAACCTCTATATAGCAAAAAGCCCGACAGGATCGGGCTTTTAATTACGTTTAATTATCCTGCTAGTGAAATAAATACACCAGCAATTGCGGCACTCATTAAGTTGGCAAGCGTAGCGGCAAAGACGGCTTTCATACCCATTTGCGCAATATCGGAGCGACGACTTGGTGCTAATGTTCCTAAACCGCCTAATAAAATTGCTATCGATGCTAAGTTAGCGAAACCACACAAGGCAAACGTAATGATCGCTTGCGTACCAGCACTTAAGCTATCTTTAAAGGTAATAAAATCAGCGTAAGCTACGAATTCGTTAACGATAACTTTTTGACCTAATAAGCTACCCGCTTGGAATGCTTCACCCCACGGAACACCTAACATATAGGCAATAGGTTGGAATAAATAGCCAAGAATAGTTTGTAGGGTTAAACCTTCATAGCCAAACCAGCCACCAATACCGCCAATCATGCCATTTAATAATGCAATTAGTGCAACAAATGCCATCAACATTGCGCCAACATTTAACGCAAGCATCATTCCTTTTGACGCGCCTTCGGCGGCAGCATCAATCACATTGGCAGGCTTTGCGTCATGCTCTTCTTCTGGAATATCATCAATATCATTTTTCGGTGTGTCAGTTTCAGGCATGATGAATTTTGCCATTAGTAAACCGCCAGGTGCTGCCATAAAGCTAGCCGCGATAAGATATTTAAGTTCAACACCCATACCGGCATAACCAACGAGCACGGCACCAGCAACTGAAGCTAGGCCACCAACCATTACCGCAAATAATTCTGAACGAGTCATTGAAGGTAAGAAAGGACGAACTACAAGGGGCGCTTCTGTCTGGCCAACAAAGATGTTTGCTGTTGCGGAAAGAGACTCAGGATCTGAAGTTTTTAATAGTTTAGCTAATCCGCCACCTAAGAATTTTACTATTTTATCCATGATCCCTAGGTAATATAGAACGGCTATCAGTGAGGAAAAGAATACGATCACTGGTAATACACGAATGGCAAAAACAAAACCTACGCCATTGGCAAACATGGCATCAGTGCCTAAACCGCCGAATAAAAAGCTAATACCTGCTGCAGAATAATCAATAACATTGCCAACTGCACTAGACATGCCTTCAAGCACCATACGTCCGGTATCACTATAGAGTACCAATGCTGCCAATAAAACTTGTATCGCAAATGCACCACCAACGGTACGCCAATTAATGCTCTTTTTATTCGAGCATGCTAAATATGCAACACCTAAGATAAGAAATATTCCAATAATGCCGCGTAATGTATTGAAGTCCATTAAGTCACCTATGGTTTTTGTTTTAGTCTGTTTAGTTTAGTTTATTGGTTCGCAAGTTCGCGAACTTTTGCTTTAATTAATTCTAGTGCCATTCGATTACGACCACCTTTTGTGATCACAATGTCAGCATGATTTCTTGACGGTTCGATGTACTGGTAGTACATAGGTCGTACCGTTTTTTGATATTGTTGCGTCACCGATTCGAGATCGCGACCACGCTCTTCTAAATCTCGTTTGATACGACGTATTAAGCAGATATCTAAAGGTGTATCCATAAATATATTGATATCAAATCGATTTCTAAGTTGTTTATCAGTAAGTAATAAAATGCCCTCAACAAGAACCACTTTCGACGGTCTTACAACTTCAACCTCACTTGAACGAGTGTGAGTAACATAATCGTATATAGGGACTTCGATGTCGTTACCTTCCGATAACTGGAATAAATGATGGGCTAATAATTCGTGTTCGAATGCTTTAGGGTGGTCGTAATTGGTTTTAACACGTTCTTCTAACGGTAAATGATCTTGGCAGCGGTAATAAGAATCTTCAGTAATAATAGTCATACTGTCAGCGCCTAATTCGTCTTTAAGTTCATTGTAAATGGTTTGAGCAAACAATGACTTACCAGAGGCGGACGCACCAACAATAGCAATGATAGTTAATTTATTTATCGACAAAATGGATCCCAAAAAAACGACTCTTGTAAATTAGTATTGCCTATTTTTCACTAAAAACTAGTTAATGTTAATAATTTCCTAAATTCAGTACAAATTAGTAAAAGAAACTATAATAAAGTTACATTTTTTTAAACTACAGTTATTACAACAACAATCAACATTATGGGAACGAGTAATCATGGCAAGAGCATTAATAATGGTCATCGATGGTTTTGGTTTAGGAGCAGCTCCTGATGCGGACAAATTTGGCGATATCGGTGCCAATACATTCGGTAATTTAGCTGAATCGTTTTATAAAGAAACCGGTCGCAAATTAGATCTGCCAAACTTTTCCAAACTTGGGCTTATTCAAGCAGCGAGTGCGGCTGGTAAAATGGTGCCAGCAGTGAATACTTGTGCACCAGAAAGTGGGGCATTTGGTTATGCCGCCGAAATAAGTAGTGGTAAAGACACGCCAAGTGGCCATTGGGAAATGATGAGCGTACCAGTGTTGTTCGAATGGGGTTACTTCCATGATAAAGAGAATTCTTTTTCAAAAGAGCTTTTACAACGAATTGAACAAGTTTCTGGGATAAAGGGCACATTAGGTAATTGTCATGGTTCAGGTACTACGATTTTAGCCGAACTCGGTGAAGAACATATGAAGACAGGAATCCCCATTTGTTATACATCTGCCGATAGTGTTTTTCAAATTGCCGCACATGAAGAAACCTTTGGTTTAGACAACCTATACAAGTATTGTCAGCAAGTGAGAGATCTTTTAACCGAGATGGATTTAAACATAGGTCGAGTCATTGCTAGACCGTTTGTCGGTGATAGTCCTGAGAACTTTACTCGAACCGGTAATCGAAAAGATTTATCAATTTTACCACCGGCACCTACGTTACTTGATAAGCTTTGTGACGCTGGTGGTAAAGTTGTGAGTATTGGCAAGATAGCCGATATTTTTGCCCATCAAGGTATCTCTGAAAAATACAAAGCAACAGGGCTTGAAGCGCTAATTGATACCAGTGTTGAGCAATTATTAAATCATCAACCAAATAGTTTGATATTTACCAACCTAGTTAATTTTGACCAGGATTATGGTCATCGACGTGATCCTGTTGGTTTTGGTAAAGCACTGGAGTATTTAGATTCTCGCTTACCTGATTTAGGCGCAAAATTGCAACCGGATGATATCGTCATATTTACCGCAGATCATGGCTGTGATCCGACCTGGCATGGTAGTGATCATACTCGAGAGTATGTGCCGGTGCTTGTTTACCAACAAGACATGAAGCCAATTGATTTAGGTGAGCTGTCTACGTTTGCTGATATTGGTCAAACGCTAGCAGATATCTTTGGATTAGAGCCAATGGATTACGGCACATCGTTTAAAGATAAATTGCAGCTAAAATAAAACGGCTAAATAAGTAGGGTCAGATCAAACTTTTACTCTAGGTTTTAGCTAGTTACTGACAAAAAAATATTCGGGCCGGTATAGACTGGTCCGAATATCAATTTATAAATAGTTAAGTTCTAAATAAACTAAGATCATATAAGCTACGTTCAATTAAGCCATGATCAAAAAACTATGATCTGACCCTAGTTATTTAGGTTCGAGATTCGAGGTTTAAACTACTGATTCCAAAGTTATTTCCATCATGTCTCTAAATGATGTTTGACGATCTGCTGCCGATAGACTTTCACCGCGGCGAATATGATCACTGACAGTTAATACACAACAGGCTTTCTTGCCCATTTCTGCAGCAACGCCATATAAGCCTGCAGCTTCCATTTCGACGCCTAAGACTCCAAGTTTTTCCATCAAATCAAATACATCAGGTTGTGGAGTGTAGAATAAATCGGCAGTAAAAATATTACCGACTTTAACCGTTTTGCCTAATCTATCGGCGGCATCGACAACATTTTTCAATAATCCAAAATCAGCAATTGCAGCAAAGTCATGGTTATTAAAGCGCATTCTATTACAGTTTGAATCGGTACTTGCACCCATACCCACGATAACATCCATTAGATTTACATCTTCACTGATAGCACCACAGCTACCAATTCTAATGATGTTTTCAACACCGTAATCTTTATATAGCTCTGTTGCATAGATAGAAATAGATGGAACGCCCATGCCAGAACCCATTACCGTAACGCGTTTGCCTTTATATGTGCCGGTAAAGCCAAACATGTTACGCACGGTATTAAAACACGTGGCATTCTCTAAAAAGGTTTCTGCGATGAATTTCGCACGCAACGGATCACCTGGCATTAGGACTGTTTCTGCGATGTCGCCAAGTTTTGCTTCGATATGAGGAGTTGCCATAACTATTTCCTGTATTTTATGTTTTCATTAATGTGTTAAAAATCACTGTACTAATTAAATGTTAGTCGATTTTTCAATGAGTAAAGCGCGCTTTTCTGATTCTGATAGAAAAGCTGCATCTAAACCGTTACGTTGAATTTGTCCTAGTTGTTCATTACTAAGACCAAGAACAGTTCGTGCAATATCGTATTCATGTCGCAGCTCAATGCCTTCAACTGCCGGGTCGTCAGTATTCAAGCAAACGCGTACGCCATGTTCTAAAAAGGTGTGAATTGGGTGTTCTTGAATGTCTGCAATCGTACCCGTTTGATAATTAGAGGTTAGGCAGCTTTCTATAGTGATGTTATTTTGCGCTAAGTACTCCATCAGTTTTGGGTCTTGATGACTAGCAACTCCATGGCCAATGCGTTGAGCATTAAGCAGTTGAATTGCTTTCCAAACACTTTCTGGGCCAGCTGCTTCACCTGCATGTATGGTGCTTTGTAAATCTGCTTGTTTAACTAAAGAGAAGTGATGTTCAAATAGTTCCGCACCTTGATTTAATTCATCACCGGCTAAATCGATGGCACAAAGATGGGTTTTATGATCAAGCAGGGCATTGAGCTCTTTTAGACATTGCTCAGGGCCAAAAGTACGAGACATAATGCCAATCAGATTAGTTTTAATTGAATAATCATGACTGCCTTGTCTGACGCCATCAATTACAGCGGCAACCACTTCGCTGGTATTTAGGTTATGTTTCATTGCCATGTAATAAGGAGAGAATCGCAGCTCTGCGTAATCAATGCCTGCGAGATGCAAATCTTCCACGTTTTCATAAGCTACGCGATATACATCATCAAGGGACTTAAGGACATTAACGCCCCAATCAAGTTTTGCTAAAAACTCCAATAAATCACTTGCTCTATCTTGAATTTGTACATGAGGAATAAACTCATCAAAGGTATCAACAGGTAAAGCAATATCATTTTGTTGAGCAAGCTGCCAAATAGTATCTGGGCGAATATTACCATCTAAGTGTCGATGTAAATCGACTAAAGGGATGTTGTCATGGACCATAAAGTTGGTGTTAACCTCTGCTTTAATTCAGGTTTTTAAACAAACGTTTAAGTTTCTGCCTTTAAATATAGGTCAATTTTGTCAAATAATGATGCGATTTTAAGTTATTTTTTAAATTTATTTGTTAATTAGTGCTTTTACTCATATTTGCTGTTGGCATCGACACAAAACACTGTTAAATTGATGTTAAAAGCCCACCAGTAAAAGAGATTTAGATGTTATACCAAACCGACGACGTTAGAATTAATCAATTAAAAGAATTATTACCACCAATTGCGTTATTAGAGCGCTATCGAAATACTGAAAAAATTTCTCGTACTGTGTTTGAGGGACGTCAGGCAATAAGTGATATTTTAAACGACAAAGACGATCGTCTTTTAGTTGTTATTGGTCCTTGTTCTATCCACGATCCAACAGCAGCCTTAGAATATGGTTCACGTTTAAATAAAATGCGTGAAAAGTATAAGGACAGCTTAGAAATTGTTATGCGTGTTTATTTTGAAAAACCACGTACAACGGTTGGTTGGAAAGGTCTGATTAACGATCCTCATTTAGATGGCAGTTTCCAAATTAATGAAGGCTTGCGTATTGGTCGTAAACTGTTATTAAACTTAAATGATATGGGATTACCAACCGCTGGTGAGTATTTAGATATGATCACTCCGCAGTATATGGCTGATTTAATGTGTTGGGGCGCAATTGGCGCGCGTACTACTGAGTCACAGGTTCACCGCGAATTAGCGTCTGGTTTATCTTGTCCAGTTGGTTTTAAAAATGGTACAGATGGCACCATTAAAGTAGCGGTAGATGCCATTGGCGCAGCCAGTGCACCACATCATTTCCTATCAGTTACAAAATTAGGCCACTCAGCCATTGTAGAGACTAAAGGTAACCCAGATTGCCACATTATTTTGCGTGGCGGTAAAGAACCAAACTATTCAAAAGAACATGTTGAACGTATTACTCAGCAGTTAAAAGATTCAAACCTTAACCAAAAAATTATGATTGATTTCTCTCATGCTAACTCAAACAAGAAGTTTGAAAACCAAATGTTAGTGTGTGACGATGTTTGCCAACAAATGGATAATGGTAATAAGTCAGTATTTGGTGTGATGGTAGAAAGCCATTTAGTGGAAGGAAACCAATCTTTAGTCGATAATAAAGCTCAAACATACGGACAAAGCATTACCGATGCCTGTATTGGTTGGCAAGATACTGAAGTTTTATTAGAAAAGCTTGCCACTGCTTCTAAGAAACGCATGAAAGGGTAACAAGCAGCTAT
Source organism: Thalassotalea crassostreae (assembly GCF_001831495.1). Lineage (NCBI taxonomy): Bacteria > Pseudomonadati > Pseudomonadota > Gammaproteobacteria > Alteromonadales > Colwelliaceae > Thalassotalea > Thalassotalea crassostreae. Next base: position 2,052,296 of record NZ_CP017689.1, on the reverse strand, counting down.
GGTTAACATTGACAAAAATAGTATAAATTTATCAGACGAACAGCGCTATGAGCTGTTTATGCAAAACCTGATGAGCGAACGCAGTGCTTGGATCTTAACCGATGAACACGGCGCGGTAATGTTGACCGAAGATGAAGAAGATTTTGTACCGTTTTGGCCTACAGAGGAAACTGCTTCGTTGTGGGCAACGCAAGAGTGGGATCACTGTAAGCCTCTGCAAATTAGTTTTGATGACATTAAAACTAAATGGTTACCGGGTATGGAAGAAGATGAATTATGTTTGATCATTTTTCCTACTACAGAGCTGACAGGACAAGTTTTCTACCCGTGGGAGTTTAACCAAGTACTTGATAAGAAGTTGGCCAAACTTGCTCGTAAAAACTAGAGTAGCGCGAAAAAACTAGTAGCTCGTAAAAACTAGAGTTAATTAGAGTTGAATTAGTAAACAAAGACACAATACCTTGGTATTGTGTCTTTTATTTTGTAAAGCTATCGATAAACAATCATTGTAGAAAAATAATTAAAATTCATAACAATAAAAACAAGGAACAATATTGAGTAATTTCTTTAAAGACAAAACCGCATTAATCACAGGGGCTTCAATGGGATTAGGTGCAGATATTGCACGTTTGCTTGCTGCGAGTGGTTGTCACTTAATCTTAGTCGCAAGAAGCGAAGACAAGCTTATACAATTACAGCAGCAATTGTCTGAACAACACCAAGTATCAATTAATATTCTCGTGGTGGATTTAGCAGTAAAAGAAGCCGCAGAGGATGTTTTTCAGTTTGTGCAAGACAACGTATTAACTAAAGGAAAAGCATTAGATTTGTTAGTGAATAACGCAGGTCTTGGAAAAACAGGACCATTTGCTGATATGGATTGGCAGCAAGACGAGCAAATGTTGAACCTAAATATTCGTAGCTTAGTGCATCTTACTCGTTTGTTTTTACCGTCAATGCTTGAGCATAAGCAAGGTCGTATTTTAAATGTTGCTTCTATGGTTGGTTTTCAGCCAACGCCGAATTTTACAACCTATGCAGCGACAAAAGCATTTGTGTTAAATTTTAGCGAAGCATTAAATGTTGAACTTTCAGGCTCCGGGGTCAAAGTTTCAGCCTTGTGTCCTGGTACGATAGATACACCGTTTTGGCAAGTTGCATCTAAGAAAGATAATTGGTTTAGAAATCTATCGAAGATGGACAGTATGATCGTCGCAAAAGCAGCAGTGAAAGTACTTGAACAAGGCTCTTCTTCGAGAGTGGTTGGCCTTGCTAATAAAGTACTGGTACTAAGCTCTCGCATATTACCAAGAAAGCTTTATGCCATTGTGAGCGGTTTTTTATTAAAAGAATAGCGCTTTTTGATTAAGCGATTAATCTGCATTTATCACAATCGGTTGACTGATCGCATGATAAGTCGACGGTTTATCTATTTGGGTTGCGATAAGTGATTGCGGTAAATGCGGTTTAAGTAAATCATCAAAGACTTGGGTATTGGTAAGTGAGCTATCAAGCCACATATCTATGGTATTGTCATGTTGCGGCAAGATAAGTGGCATTGCTTTTGAGTGAATGTGCTTTAGTTTTTCATGTGGTGGCAAGGTGATCACCGAACAGCTCGATATACTTTGCTGTGTTTGTGGATGAAACCACTGGCGTACTAGACCTCCGAGCACCATTGCTTGGCCATCTTCTGTTGTAAAATCATAATAATGTAATGGTTTCTTATTGATAAATTCAGTTTCACCAAAACCTTTTACTGGGATCACGCAACGTGATTCCCGATAGGCTTTATAGCCGGCACTACGTGGTGTATTTAGCTTATCGTAGCGAGTATTAAATGAGGTGTATTTTGAAGGTTTAAAGCCATTCTCGGTTCTTTCTTGTAATAACCACCAATTTGCTTGTTCAAGCTGGCGTTTACCATCAAATTCTCTGACGACCGATAGGGTATCGGTTGCTCGTTTAAATCGTCCCCAATGAACGTTTTCTAAAGGACTTTCAACACCAAGCTCAATGAGCAGTGATCGAACAAATGGATCATCGATTATATTTAAACGGCCACACATAAATTCTTTCCTTTTAGTATCACTATTGCTCAGTTTTTACGACAATTTTGGCTGCAGTTCTCATAACTATTATTACAATAATTATCGCAACTGTTCTTGCAAGAATAGTTAATTATAATTATACTGTATAAATATACAGGTGTTTATTATGAGCAATTTAATTGAAATACTCAAGCATAAACAATGGCTTTGGCATGGTGTTGATGAAAAATCTAACATTCATGCACAAATTAAGTCTAGTTTTTTAGAGCTTGATCGACAACTCGATGGTGGTTTTCCTGAAAAAGGGGTGATAGAACTTCGCTCGCCAATTGGTATTGGCGAGTTACGTTTACTTATGCCAGTACTTGCTGCCGATCATCAGCAGGGGCAGCAATTGTGCGTGTTTATTAATCCACCAGGAAATATTAATGCGCAAATGTTGCAAAGCAGTGGTGTTGAAAGTGAAAAAGTGCTGGTGATTTATCCTAAGACCATTCATGACGGCTTATGGACTGCTGAGCAATGCTTAAAAAGCGGAAGCTGTAGCAGTGTTTTATTGTGGCAAGACTCTGCATTAGCAATTCATCAAGTAAAACGTTTACAACTTGCTTGCGATACAGGGCAAAGCCGTCAGTTTATTATGCGCCAAGAAAAATCTGAATCAATGTCTTTACCATTTGATTTGAGTATTACTCTTAACGCCCAAGAAACCGGACTTGTGGCAAAAATAAATAAACGTAAACAAGGTTGGCCAAGCGATGAATTTATTATCAATATGGCAAAATCTTGGCCGTTGCTTACCTGTTATGCGAGTAATCGTAATCTAATTCCTTTTCCGCAGAAAAAGGTGGGGTAATGAGCACGCTATGGCTCTATTTACACTTCCCAACACTGCAATTAAATGCTGGCTTTGTCCAGCAGCAGAAGCAGGAAGGTGATACTGTGCTGGATATGCCGGCATTGATTATTGTTGATAAGCGCAGTAATCGCGTTTGTCAGCTTGATCAGCAAGCAAAGCTTCAGGGCATTAAAGTCGGTATGGGGCTTGGTAGTGCTGCAGCGCTTTGTCAGCAACTACAAGTGAATGCCTATGATATCGAGATAGAAAAGAAAAAGCTGACTGAAATAGCTCAATGGCTGTACTTAGTGAGTGCCGATATATGCCCAATTGAGCCGAATGGTTTATTACTACGAGTCAGTAATATGCTTACCTTATATGGTGGTTTGGAAAATTACTGGCAAACCATTGAGCAGCATTTAAAGTCGATGACAGTCGATTATCAGTACGCCTGTGCTTATTCACCTTATGCTGCGACCTTACTGGCAAAAGATGGTCTAAATCAGGTCAGCGATGACGCCAACTGGCTCTTACTGCAAATCAATAAACGGCCATTAACGGTAAGTGAACTGCCTAATAAAACCATTGATAACTTAAAACGTATTGGGGTTAATCAGTTTCAGCAGCTGTTAAAGCTTCCTCTTACTGAAATCGCCAAGCGTTTTGATATCGATTTAGTTAACTACGTCGGCCGCTTGAGTGGGCAATTACAGCATACGGTTAATTTTTATCATCCTCCAGAGCAGTTTAATCAGCATTTAGATTTATTGTATGAGATCTCGAATTTAGATTGGCTGCAATCACCTTTAACTAAATTATTGATACGACTTGAACGCTTTCTTTATTTGCGTGACAAACGCGCAGGACAAATCGAGATACAACTACATTTTCGCGAACAGCCAATACAAACCTTAGCGATTGTATCGGCACAAATGGAGTACAGAGCACCAATATGGCTTGAACTATCGCAACTGACATTAGCATCATTAACATTAGCTGAACCTATTATTGCAATCAGCCTTGCGGCGAGCAAGGTGGTTGATAATGACTATGATAAAGCTGATTTATTTAGCGGAAAACGTGGTGCGGTATCGGCGAAACAACTTGTTTCAAGGCTACAAGCCAAGCTGGGTAGTGAGCAAGTTCGAGGCATAAATGTGGTTAATGATCACCGTCCTGAATATGCCAGTCATAATTGCCAACCATTTTCAATAAGCAAAGAGATAAGCGTTAACGCCAACACCAACAGCGTCAATAACAAGGTTGTTCAGCCAAATAGAGAAAACAATAATTTGCTACGACCTTCGTTAATGCTGCCAGAGCCGGAGCCTTTAGTAGAGTCTGTCAGTATTGAACACGGCCCAGAGCGTATTGTTAGTGGTTGGTGGGATAACAATTATATCTGTCGTGATTATTTTGTTGCCCGTAGTCAAAATGGCCGTTGGCTATGGATCTTCAAAACCCCTGAGCGCGAGTGGTTTCTGCATGGGGTATTTAGTTAATGTATTACGCTGAACTATTTTGTCAGAGCAATTTTTCATTTTTAGAAGGTGCTTCACAACCAGAAGAGTTGGTGCATCAAGCTAGGTTCTATGGCTATCACGCTATTGCCATTACCGATGAGTGCTCGGTTGCAGGAGTGGTAAGGGCCTATAGTGCAATCAAAAGTGCCAAACTTGATATTAAACTGATCATCGGCAGCATGTTTCATTTTAATGATGAGCTTCAGTTACTGCTAATCTCGCCGACACGGCAAGCTTATGCCGAGTTATGTCGAGTGATCACCAATGCTAGACGCCGTAGCAGTAAAGGCCAATATCAGCTATCTGAATGGGACTTAATGTCGATAAAGCATTGTTTCGTGCTTTGGCTACCAAAAGGAAATTCGACAGATTTACACTGGGGACAATGGTTAGCCAAACATCATTCGTCACGTTTGTATTTGGCACTACAAAGGCAATTAGTCGCCACGGATCATGATTATCAACATCATTGTCAGCGTCTTGCTGAGCAATTAGAACTTGATATTGTCGCCTGTGGTGGGGTTGTGATGCACTGTCCATCAAGGCTAAAGTTGCAACATACATTAACGGCAATTAAGCATAACACTCAAGTAAGTAAACTAGGGCGGGTATTGCTCTCTAATGCCGAGCGCTCATTAAGACCACTGGCTAAGTTAGATAAACTGTTTCACCCAACAGCAATACAAACAACGATGGCGATAGCCTCGAAATGTCAGTTTAAGTTGTCTGAATTACGCTATGAGTATCCACAAGAGTTGGTGCCCAATGGCTTGTCGGCAATAGAGCATTTAAAGCTGCTGGTTGATAAAGGCTGTAAATTCCGCTTCCCTGATGGTGTCCCAGATCACATTCAAGCAATTATTGATAAAGAGCTTTGTTTAATTGAAGAGCTGGATTATGCCTATTACTTCTTAACCATACATGATGTGGTTATGTTTGCTAAAACTGAGCAGATTTTATACCAAGGTCGAGGCTCTGCGGCTAATTCAGTGGTATGTTATTGCCTAGAGATCACTTCCGTTGATCCAAGGCAGATATCGGTACTATTTGAACGCTTTATCTCTAAAGAACGTAATGAGCCGCCAGACATTGATGTAGACTTTGAACACGAGCGTCGTGAAGAGGTGATTCAATACATTTATCAAAAATACGGGCGAGAGCGCACAGCAATTGCGGCAACCGTCATAAGTTATCGCTTAAAAAGCGCCATCCGTGATGTTGGTAAAGCGTTGGGTATTAACGTTACTCAGCTTGAATACTTCATTAAAAATATTAACCGTCGAGACCGTGGGCTAAACTGGCAAGCTCAGATTGTCGAACTAGGCTTATCGGCAGAATCATTGCAGGGACAAAACTTCATTACTTTGGTGAATGAAATTCTTGGATTTCCTCGTCATCTTTCTCAGCACGTAGGCGGTTTTATAATCTCTTCCGGGCCGTTATATGAGTTAGTGCCGGTAGAGAATGCGGCAATGGATAATCGAACAGTGATCCAGTGGGATAAGGACGACATCGAAACCCTTGGTTTATTGAAGGTCGATGTGCTCGCTTTAGGCATGTTAACCGCTATACGCAAGTGTTTTTCTTTACTCGATAAGCACTATCAAAAAAGACTAACCATTGCCGATATTACTCGTAAAAAGGACGATGTTCAGGTTTATCAAATGCTACAAAATGCCGATACGGTAGGGGTCTTTCAAATAGAGTCGAGAGCGCAAATGAGTATGCTACCGCGCTTAAGACCGACAACGTATTATGATTTAGTTATTCAAATTGCCATTGTTCGACCTGGTCCTATTCAAGGCGATATGGTGCACCCATTCTTAAAACGAAGAAACGGTGAAGAAGCGATAACCTATCCATCGGCGGAAGTAAAAGAAGTGCTTGAGCGGACGATGGGAGTGCCTATTTTTCAAGAGCAGGTGATTAAGTTAGCTATGGTAGCCGCTGGCTTTAGTGGTGGTGAGGCAGATCAATTACGCCGCGCTATGGCAAGCTGGAAAAAGAATGGTAAGTTACTGCAATTTAAAGAAAAGTTAATTAATGGCATGCTCAGTCGAGGTTATGAACAGAGTTTCGCTGAGCGTATCTTTGAGCAAATATGTGGTTTTGGTGAATACGGATTTCCAGAAAGTCATTCTGCATCGTTTGCGGTACTGGCCTATGTATCAGCTTGGTTGAAACATTATTATCCAGCGGCGTTTTATGCTTCGATACTAAATGCCCAACCGATGGGGTTTTATTCTTCTTCACAATTAGTGCAAGATGCGAAGCGTCATGGCATCACAGTGCTGCCAGTTTGTGTCAATCATTCTATGTCCGATCATATTTTAGTGTCCGATCACAACAATTATGGTAACGCGTTACAAAATAGTGAAGGATTTGCTATTCGTTTGGGCTTTCGCCTGGTAAAAGGAATGTCTAAAACGGCAATAGAAATGCTGATTAATAACCGCCCAGAGCAAGGTTATAGGGAAATAACTCAACTTAAGCGCCTCAACATTAATAATCGGGATTTGCAGTTGCTTGCCAGTAGTGATGCGTTAAAAGACTTACTTGGTAATCGCTATAACAGTCGCTGGGCTATAATGAATAGTAGCGATGATTTGCCACTTTTTGCCGCAGCGGTGTCTGACGATGTTTTAAGCAATGCTAGCAGTAACAAGACAAAACATATTTTTGAGCCTAGTGAAGTGGAAACCTTAAACGAAGATTACGCCGCCTTAGGATTAACCTTAAACAAGCATCCTATAACGTTGTTGGAACAAACAAAACAGTTAGGCCGTTTTACTAGAATGACAGAGCTTGCATCTAAAGAGCACAAGTCTGTGGTGAGCGTTGTGGGTGTTGTCACCGGTAAACAGTCACCTGGTACCGCTTCAGGAGTAACCTTTGTTACCTTAGAAGACGATACTGGCAATATCAACGTGATTGTTTGGTCTGCAACCGCAAGAGCTCAAAAACAAGCCTATTTAACTGGCAAAATCTTAAAGGTTACAGGAATTTTGGAACGTGAAGGGCAAGTCACTCATATTATTGCAGGAAAACTTACTGATTTAAGTGAGTTGTCGTCATTTAAACACAAGTCGAGAGATTTTCATTAATGAATTCACAACGTCAATCACAACATAGGTCTCGCCATAAAAACAGATCATATAAAATCTCTAAACGCAGTATTAAAGATGACTATATTGATAAACAAGTTTGGGTAATACATGCCGCAATCGTTGAAAAGTTGCTGTCTAATCCTGAGTTAATTGAACAAGTAAAGGAAACCCTAGAAAACAGGCGCGAAACAGCAAAGATAGGTTATGGTGAATACATTACTTGGTTATCAATTATTGAAGTGAGCGATCAGCCTGATTTATTTAAACGGGCGATATTGGAAAATAGTGGCAAGATGAAGCGCTATCGTCGTAAAACGCCTTTGGTAAATATCTTGACCGAAGAAGAGCGCGAAAAGGCTATAACAAACGGTGCACTTGGCACAATTGACGATATATCCGTGCTATTTTAACCACGACAATCAGTGTATTATTGACGTTTCTCAGGTAAACTTTACCGATAATATTCAAAGACCATAATCTATGCTTAGTTACCAACATCATTATCACGCAGGCAATCATGCCGACGTACTTAAACATTGGCTTTTAACCGAATGTGTTCACTATTATCAACGTAAAGACAAGCCATTCGATTATATTGATACTCATGCCGGCGCAGGGTATTACCAGCTTGATTCAATGGAAGCTAGAAAAACAGCAGAAAGCGATTCTGGCGTTATGAAGCTAGATTGGGCAAATTTACCGGGCTTAGAAAATTACCATCAATTAATCAAAGATGATTTGGCTAAGCGCGCCTATCCAGGCTCACCAATGTTTGTTAATCGCTTGCTGAGACGTGGCGATCACGCTTGGTTATTTGAAATGCACCCACAAACCGTGGTTGAACTTGAAAAATACTGTGCAATAAAGCGCATGACCTATGTGCAAAAAGAAGATGGATTTGCCGGTGTACAACGTTTATTACCCAATCAAAGCCGCAGAGCTATCGTGTTGATTGATCCGTCCTATGAAATAAAATCGGACTATCAAACCGTGGTAAAGGTGATGGCTAAGATATACAAAAAAATGCCACAAACAACAATATTATTATGGTATCCAGTCGTTGAACGCAGTCAAATTGATTTACTTGAGCAATCGATACAAAAAACAGCCATGCGCAACGTGCAGTTATTTGAAATTGGTGTCAATGATGACACAGTAAAGGGCATGCAATCATCGGGTATGATTGCAGTAAATCCGCCTTGGACATTAAAACAACAGTTTGCAGAGACAATGCCACAAGTAAGTAAGGCAATGTCTGTTGATAATCTTGACCGAAGCCGCTTTAGTCAAATTGTTGACGAATAATTAACATTTCCTAAATTTGGCATTAGCCAATTCACCTGACGTATAAATGGAAAATTGGATGAATTATGTACGGCTATTAACAAAAAAAATAGCCGTTATTAGCGTTTAAAAACTATTTAACATCTATTCCATGTCGTTTATCGCATTTTTTTAATTTTCATCTACTTAAGCCGTTGGTTTTTGCCTAAAAAAACTTTAAGCTTGCACGCCTCATGTAAGTTCGAAAATAGGAAACCTAAATACGTGAATAAAATTAAAATGATATTAACATTTGTTGTCACTTTTTGGAGTGCTACCAGTGTTGCTGCAAACGTTATTACCGCCGACGATTTAACCAACCTAGAACAAGTATCTCAAGTACAAGTAAGCCATGATGGCGATAAATTTGCTTTCACTCGTTCAGTACCAAGAGAAGTTTATGTCGAAAAAGACGGGTTAAATTGGACACAACTATTTTTACTTGATGATAAAGGTGTCGAGCGTCCTTACATTACCGGTCAAGTAAACATCAAAAACATTCAATGGTCTCACAATGATGAATATATCTATTTTCTAGCGAAAATGGCTGAAGAAAAATATAGCTCATTGTATCGAATCGCGTTTTTAGGTGGTTCAGAGCAAAAAGTTATCTCACTAAAAGATAGATCAATAAGCAGTTACAGCTTATCAAATGATGGCAAAACCGTTGCTATATTAGCAAAACCTGCCTCTGACAAGTCAGTTAAAAAACTGAAAGAACTTGGTTTCAAAGCCGAAGTTTTTGAAGAAGACCTAGTGAACCAAGAGCTTTACTTAGTTGATCTAAAAATCACTAAAAAAGCCATTAATCCAGAAGCCGCGCCAATTAACGATTACGTTTCAGCGGTTCATTTTTCACCAAACAATGATACTTTGTTAGTAAAAACCCAACCAAGTGCACTTATTGATGATAAATATACGCTTTCACAGTGGCATACCTTCAACATAGCGTCGAAAAAAATTACTAACTCATTTTCTACTGAAGGTAAGTTAGGCGACGCTAGCTTTTCTCATGATGGTCAATATGTGGCTATGATCGGCGCAGAAGATAAACATGATCCGTCTGCGGGTCGTTTATTTATCGCCAATACTAATGACTCAAAAGTAAACTATTGGCTAGAAAACTATCCTGGTCATATTGCTGATTTTGCATGGTCAAAGTCAGACAATGAATTGTACTTTATTGGCAACCAAGGCACACAAAGCATGCTTGGTAAACTAGAGTTGTCGAATCCAGAAATTGAAACTGTTATTTCATTAGGGCAGTTTATTCCATCCAATATCAGCATTTCGAACTCAGGCAAAACTATCGCCTTAAAAGCCAATACTGAAAAGCATGTCAATGAAGTATTCATGGTTCGCAACAATAAAGCGACTCGTTTAACTAACTCAAATGAGTGGTTAGCAGATAGACGTTTTGGTAAGCAACAAACTTTGTCTTTAAAAGCGAGAGACGGCGTGATCATTGATGGTATCTTGATTTACCCTGTTGATTATAAAGAAGGTCAAACGTACCCGTTAATTATGACGGTTCATGGCGGTCCAGAAAGTCATGATAAGGACGGTTGGGTTACCAATTACTCTCGTCCAGGTCAATTAGCCGCAGGACAAGGTTACGCAGTTTTCTATCCTAACTACCGTGGTAGCACAGGTAAGGGCGTTGATTACTCAAAATTAGGCCAAAACGATTATGCTGGTAAAGAGTTTGATGATTTAATCGATTTCAAAAATCACTTAGTTGACATGGGCTTAGTTGATGAGTCAAAAGTAGGGATTACAGGTGGTTCATACGGTGGTTATGCATCAGCATGGGGCGCAACTAAACTAACTGAGCATTTTGCTGCAAGTGTGATGTTTGTTGGTATATCAAATCAACTTTCAAAATTTGGTACTACAGATATTTCTTCAGAGATGCATAATGTTCATGCGCGCTCATATCCTTGGGATAAGTGGTCATGGTATTTAGAACGCAGTCCAATTTATTGGGCAGGGCAATCTAAAACCCCATTATTAATCATGCACGGTAAAGATGACCCGCGAGTTCATCCTGCTCAATCTATGGAGCTATATCGTTACTTTAAAGTGCAAAACAAGCCAGTTCGTTTAGTGTATTACCCAGGTGAAGGTCACGGTAATAAGCGAATGGCCGCAAAGTATGATTACAATCTACGTTTAATGCGCTGGATGGATAACTACTTAAAGCAAGGTAATAAAACCATGCCAAGCCACGAATTAGACCATAAAGATAAGCTAGAATTAAAAGACAAAGATACAGCCGAATAAGTTAATTTAGCATATTTTATAAGCTTTTATAAATCCTTAAAAAGCCCTATGTAACAGCATAGGGTTTTGTTTTTATGGGTATTTAAACGAAGTATTTAAACTTAGCTTTTCAACCTCATCATTAAACCGCAAAACTCTCTAGTTAAACTTTTTAATAAGCATTGCTAACTGTTTTAAAGCCGTTAGACGTTCATTAGTGATCGGGTGGTTATAACTTAAACGTAAGTGATGGTTATAAAACCCCTGACTACTAAACAAAAGCCCTGGAGTAAGATGAATATTTAACTTTCTAGCCTGTTGATACAATACGTCGGTATTAACATTATTGTTTAGCTCTAACCATAAACACAATCCACCTTTAGGAATACTATAGGCACAATCTTTAGGGAAGTACTGTTCAATGGCGTCGATTAGCTGAGCTTGTTGTTGTGCTAATTTTACCCTAAATTGATCTAAATGACGTCTATAATGACCATGCATCATAAACTGCGCGACTCCTTCTTGGTCGCTTTGGCTGTTCGCTAATTGACTAGCGAGTTTAAATCGAACCGCTTCTTTATGCCAACGACCAGCACTAATCCAACCTAGTCGTAAATCTCGTGATAAAGACTTTGAAAACGATCCACACAAAATAACCCTATCTTCTGTATCGAATGCTTTTATTGGTTTTATCGCGGATTGGTCAAAGCCGATATCGCCATAAATATCATCTTCAATAATGGCAAAATCATATTCGTTAGCGAGTAACACCATAGATTGTTTTTGCGTGTCGGTCATACAAGAGCCTGCAGGTGTGGCAAAACACGGGGTGACAATACACGCACTGATGTTCCACTTAGATAACGCATTGGTTAGTTCTTTGGTGTTAATGCCTGTTTCTATCGAAGAGGGGATTTCGATGATATTCAAATTAAGCTGTTCTAATAAACGAAGGACACCATAAAACGTTGGGGTTTCTACTGCAATATTGTCTCCAGGTTTACAACAACTTAATAGCGCAATAAACAGGGCATGTTGGCAGCCTGATGTTATACACAGCTGTTCTCGATTGAAATTACACTCTCGTTGTTGATAGCGAAGTGCGATCTGCTCTCTTAAATAGTCGTTCCCTAAAGGTTTATCATAGTAATTCGCATGAGCAGCAGATTTTTGTCTTAATGACTTGCCTATATAGCGATTGAGTTCACTGAGTTTATTATGGTCATGGAAGTTAGTAGGCGTCGCTAGAATGTCAAACGCAGCGCCTTTTTCCATAACATCATAAAATACATCGGGCATATTTACCGCTTGCACTGTTAAGGGTGAAATTAAAAGTTTTGGAATGCGTTTTGTTGTTGATTGATATGAAACAAAATAGCCTTTTTTAGGGGCTGCAACGACCAATTTTTTAGACTCTAATTGCTGTAGGGCACTGATCACAGTGTTTTTTGCAACACTATATTTTATCGCTAATTCTCTTATTGATGGCAATTTTGCGCCATGCAGTAATGTTTTCGATAAAATTTGGCTTTCTATCTGTCGAGCAATTTCGAAGTATTTAACTGGTTTCGCCATGGAACTAGTAGTCATATTGTAAATCTGTACCCATTATAATTAAGATATCTGTATCTGTAACCTTTTAAGGCTTTAAAATAAAATTTATTCATTAAGTATTACCATTAATTTCTATCGGTGAGCGCAATGAATAAAGAATCGAATACGTTAATTAACAAGCAACAAGTCATATTTCAAACTAACCAGATTGGCAACAGTTCAACAACTGATCAAAAAATATATGTTCGTGAACAAAAAGGCTTTTATCAACGAATAAGACGCAGCATATCTTTCGTTCTTATGTCGCTATTTATATTGATCCCATTTATTTCTCACCAAAATGAACAAGCGGTAATTTTTGATCTCGAAGCGCAAACATTAAAAGTGTTCGAATTCATATTTTTCCCTCATGATTTACTCTTGTTTGTGTTTATTTTTATCATTGCAGCATTCGCCTTATTTGTCGTTTCAACAAAATATGGTCGTGTCTGGTGTGGATTTACCTGTCCGCAAACAATATGGACGTTAATGTTTGTTTGGGTAGAGCACAGAGTTGAGGGTGCTCGCAGTAAGCGAATCGCGTTAGATAAAGCAAAGTGGTCAATCAATAAGCTAGTGAAAAAATCCCTAAAACACACAATCTGGTTAGTGTTTTCTATCCTTACTTCGCTTGTTTTTATGTCGTATTTTGTTCCAGCAAATGAACTTTATCTATCGTTTATTAACGGGCAGCTTTCTAACGTCGTTTTCTGGTGGGTAATATTTTTTGCAGTATGCACTTATACCAATGCGGGTTTTATTAGAGAAAAGATGTGTGAACATATGTGCCCGTATTCTCGCTTTCAATCGGTGATGTTTAACCCTAGCACTAGTGTCGTAATGTATGATGCTAATCGCGGCGAAAATAGAGGGCCTAGAAAGCTCAATAAAGAAAAGCCTGAACAACTTGGCGATTGTGTTGATTGTAATCTTTGCGTTCAAGTATGCCCAGTCGGTATCGATATTAGAAACGGGTTGCAATATCAGTGCATTAGCTGCGGTTTATGTATCGATGCTTGTGATCAGGTTATGGAAAAATTTGGCTACAAATCTAAATTAATCAAATTTGGCTATGAAATGACACATGCAAAATCTAAGCTTTCGATTTTTGCTTATACAATGATCATTATTTCTATGCTGGTATCACTTGGCTTATGGCTTGGTGCTCGGGACAGTTTCGAAGTGTCGGTTATTAAAGACAGAAATGTGCTCTATCGAACATTATATTCTGGCGAAACAGAGAATTCATTTACCTTAAAGTTACTCAATAAAACCAACCAAAAGGCTATATTTAACATTGCGACTAACTTAGGAGAACAGTTTACTATCATAGGTGCTACCGACGTATCATTAAAACCAAAAGAACATAAAGAAGTAACGATCACCATTAGAGCGCCTAGCTCGTATCATCAAGTATTTAGATCGTTCAAGTTCAATATAAGTAACGATTCAGAAGCAGTAAGTTATGAGTCGACTTTTCATGGACAGTCTTAAAGAGGCACTATTTAAATTTATACTAAAAAAAGTGCTCGACAAGAACCAAATTGATAAACGAACAGCTAGTAATATCTAAAGATTCAGCTTAGTTGGTTATTCAAATTTCGCTAGAGTCATGAGCACAAGCTAACGCACGCAAACAGGAGCAGCAAGTGGCACCGCCTATTATATGGCGCCCGAACAATTAAGAGGACGGTCCAATATTGATGGCAGAGCTGATCAATATGCGTTGGCTGTTCTTAGCTATGAATTGCTTAGTGGTGAAGTGCCTGCAGGTGCAATTGAACCGCTAAATACCTTGGTAAAAGGTATAAACAAAAAAGTCAGTAATGGTATTCAAAAAGCTTTATCTCCTAAACCAGAAAATCGATTTTTAAATCTATCGGAATTTTTAGACTAGCTTACCGGTAATAAACAGATGTCAATGACAATATCAAATATACCGTATAAAGGGCTTGGTATTGCTGCTACTAATGGTAGGTATGAAGACAGTTACTATTATAAGCATAATAAGGCCCAATATGACAAAGCAGTAAGAAATATCAGAAATGCAAGAAATTGTTATTAGTGTATTTAGTTGGTATTGACTGTTGGGTAATACGAAAAACTGAAAGGCAATTGGTTAAGAGCGTTGTGGTGACATTAACCTCTTGCTCATTTAGATGAAATACAAAGTAAATCAATAAGCCACTTTAACTGCAACAATTATAGTCTTTACTAATAGCTCTTAACGTATGGTTAATCTTAATCCTAACGCATTGTTTCTTTCGAAAAATTCTGACCATCCTTGATATAACCAAGGTGAGTTAGGTCTTGCCAACGGTGACTGGCTAATCACTAAAAGATAATCATCTATGCTGGTCTCTAAGTCAGCTTCAAGTTCTGCCGTAAATATACCTTGTTGCGGAGTGAGTAGTTTTTTAGTGTTGCGGTGAAATTCATTGGCGCGAATCTCTACAATTTTACCTCGTGTGTCAATGTAATAAATACTTAGATAAAAGCTTTTGGGTAAATTTCCAGAAACAGCAAAACGAAACTCCTGCTCATGAAATAGTGCGTGTTGTAACTCATTCCCGAATTCATTTTCAATATAAAATTGTAAATTATCATGTTGATTATTTGGTAATGAATACAGCAAACGCCATTCCTCATCACGCAACTTAAAACGATGTGCGCCAATCGCTAATACCCAGCCTTTGCTGTTTCGATTTACTTGAACGTTTAATTGCTGTGGATTGCTTCCAGGAGAGCTAAGTATGGTTTGTAAGCCAATTGAATTTAATAAATGTGTTTTACCCGATAGTTGCCAACCATGTTGACCATAATATTTTTTTAACTTTGACTGTATACGGGCAGGGAGTGAACGATCATCAAAGTGAATTAACACCTCTCCACTGACATAATCTTCGCAAACTACTTCGTAGTCATCAAACACAAATTCGCTCACAGCACTTATTCTTCGACTATAACTTTGCTGCGATAAACCGTCGCTTTTTTGTTGGCTTACCGTTGCTGAAGACCGAATGGCAACTTGTCGTTGGTTGGCAATATTGGCAAGCGCAAGTTTTAGCGACTCTTGTCTGTCGCCAGTTTGTACGATCGAAGTGTAGACACCTTCTTCAGATCCTTGTTGGGCAATTAATTGACATTGAGTAGGCGAGGTTTCAGTGTCAACTTTAGATATGTCAACAGGCTTACTGCTGCAAGCAGTTAAGCATATAAAACTGGTTGAATATAGTAATGTTCTTAACATACGCTTGCTTATTAAACGTTATAAGCTCTATCGGCTGCTCGCTCCGCTCTATCTGCACTATTTTCGGCGCTTCTAGCTGAACTATCTGCTGAACTCTCTGAGCTTTGTGTTTTTGCAAGGGCACTGCTGGCGTCACTATGAAAATTCATGATTTGTCCTAGGCCATTTTGTGCTTCACCATGGAAAGTGATCACTTCATCCTTTAAAGCAGAAATTTCGTCATGCATAACCGCTGATGAATTTCGATTAATAACAATTTCATCAACCATAGAAAGAGCAACATTGAGCTGTGTTCGCATATCATTCAACGTGGTTTCCATTTCAGCTGCGGCTTTCTGGCAAGCACTTTCAAGCTGTGAAAGACGCAACTCAGCTTGTTCTCTTGCCTTTTCGGCATCGTTTCTAGCTTGCTCTGCCGCCCTAAGTGCATCTACAGTTGCACTAGCACTGTCTTTTGCTTTGCCGGCGGAGCTTTGTGCATCAGATGAAGCCGTACTGGCGGAGTTAGCTGCATTTTCTGCGACACTTGCGGCGTTAACTGACTGGCTCGAAGCTGAACTTGCCTGTTGTGCTTCACTGGCGGCAGTACTCGCCGAGGAGCTAGCCTGTTGTGCCTCAGTACTTGCTTGTTGTGCGGAACTACCTGCTCGCTGCGACTCTGAGCTCGCTGATTCTGCTGATTGTGCGGCAGCAGCTTTTTGTTGTTCAGCTTCAGCCTGTGCCTGCTCTGCGTCTGCTTTAGCTTGTTCAGCTTCAGTTTTCGCTTGCTCACTTTGTTGCTGAGCTTGTTCTGCAGATTGCTTAGCTTTTTCTGATTCTTGTTGAGCATTAACCGTTTCTGTCTCTGCTTGCTTGGCAGCATCGCGAGATTGTTGCGATTCTTCTTGAGCCTGCTCCGCGGCTTGTTGTGCTTTTTCAGCTTCAGCAGCTGATTGAGTAGCTTCTTGTTCTTGTTGGCTAGCATTGGCAGCCGCTTCAGCAGCTGCATTTGCTTTTTCATTTGCACTTTGCGCAGAACTATTTGCATTATTTGCTTGCGCATCGGCATCTACAGCTGATGTTGTAGCTTGACTTGCTTGTTGATTGGCGTCTGATGCTGAGCCAGCGGCTTGTTCTGCTTGGGTATTCGCATCACTTGCTGAACTTGATGCGTTAGCCGCTTGGCTATTGGCTTCCGTTGCAGAACTTCCTGCTTGATTCGCTTGTTGGCTGGCTTCACCAGCGGAATTTGATGCGCTTGCCGCTTGTTGGGCCGATTCTTCTGCTGAAACACCTGCATTATTTGCTTTCATATCAGCGCTGCTTGCCGATGCATCAGCACGAGCTGAGCTTGCTGTTGCTGCAGTCGACGCAAAAAGAGCATCATCCATGGCGTTAGTAGCTTGGTCTGATGAACGAGTGGCATCTTGCATTTCATTTTCTGCGCGACTCGCTGCTCGTGCAGCGTCAGCTGCAGCTTGATTAGCTGCATTTGCTTGTTGTTGGCTGTCTTGTGAATACGATGAGGCAGTAGTTGATGATTGTCGAGATTCATCAGCTGCTGCGTTTGATTGTTGCATCGACGCTGTAGCAGTTTGTGCTTGTTGTTGTGCTAAATCTAATGCGTCTTGGCTATTTTGAGCTTGTTGCTGAGCAGTTTGCGCTTCTTGTTGCGCTTTATTTTTCTCTAGATCTGCATCTATGGCCGCCTGACGAGCTTTTTCGGCTTCAGCTCTGGCATTCGCTAACTGTTCTTGTAACTGACTGCGAGTGTTGTCATGTTCTTTGATAGCCATGGGGTCATCCTTTTTAATTTTTATAGCAATACTTAGTTATTTACTAAGACGGCCACGATCCTAAATTGCATCATAGCTTTAATAATTTTTTTTTACTTTACCGTATTTTTTAGCGATTATTAACCGCATTTATCAGCAAATTCTACTATTAGTATACAAAACATAGGCTTTTAATCGGCTTGTTTCAAGTTAAGTGTTTGTATAGCAAACCTTTCTTAAGTTTATAGAAATAGATATAAACCCAATATTTATACTAATTTTAATCAAGTAGCTACTGCCTTGCCCCACATTGATACTCACCTGAACCTTGGCAATGCCAAAATGTAACGCCCATGCGATTTATACTTTTGCATGAATGAGTCGAGAAAAATAGCAACTCATTAATTTTGTAATTTGATCCAAAAACCGAGCTGTACTTATAACCATCATCTTTGCATTGCTTCGATGCTTTGTTTATTAAAAACGTTTTAACGTCATTTTCAGCACGCTCTTTATCACCGGTTTCGATCATAAAAGCGCCACCTCGTTTTTTTATATCTTCTTTACTCCAGGTAACGGTTTTAACGCCACTAAAGTGATAGTTTTTATAACGTTCAGGTATAATGTTTTTTGAATTTTGGTTATTACCATTAGATGGGGAAGAATAACCTTTATTCGAATGGTTAGTATTTTGAGTAACTTGTGTAGAGCTTATCCCACTGCCTTTTTCAGATTCTTTAGTTTGTTTATCTCTAGATGGTAAATTAAGTTTTTTGGTTACAACAGGGACTTTTTCAGGATCCAATTCATAGTCTTTAGGTTTGCTATTTTTATAGCTATACGGCAAATCATGGGCTGTGTTTGATTGAATTGTTTGCATGTTGTCTGATTTAGGCGAATTATAAACAGGGGCATTTACTCTTTCACTTTTATCATACCCTGGTAAAAGCCCTTTAGAAGGTAAAACACAAATTCCTGAGTCTTTATGTAACTGACCGCCAGTTGTAATACAACTTTGTTCTAACTTTTCTAAGTTGTTTGTTTTGGTGCAAGTCTTAGTTTTGGTATTCCATAAATGCCCCAAACGCAAACAACCAGCTTCGGTAGTTGTATTTTTATATCGTTCAAAATCTTCATTGCTCATTCGTTGAAACTGTTCAAACTCTTTATTTAAATTTTCAGCCAAACTTACTGAACTATATAACGCACTGAAAAAAATAATGTAATAAATTAATTTGCTCATAAGTTTTGCACTCACGTTATTTGTTTTAGTATCTCGCTCGAATGTTAGTCGGACAAATTCGATAATTGAATACAGTGGCATTGTTTCTTATATTGCTAGAAACGTTAATAAAGCACAAGTAAGTACAAAACATCTATTAACTCGTCAATTAATTGCTCTGGAATTAAAGGTAAAAGCATTGCATAATCGACTGTATAGAATGTTATGACGCATACAGGTAAGTAGGCCGTCTAACATCATATAAAAATAAACATTAAAGGGTGATTTTATGCAGCAAGAAGCGGCATTAACAGCATTAGGATTGCAAGCTGAGGCTAACCAGCAAGATATTGAACAAGCATATCAACAAAAAAAAGCAGAGCTAGAAAATAAAATAGCCAATGCACAAACACCAGCACTTGCAGAAAAATTTGAAGTAGCATTGCAAAAACTAACGCTAGTTTACCAGTCGCTGCAAGAACAACCCCAAAAGTCGACCAATACGGCCAATTCTCCTCAAGATAATTCACCGTTGTCTCAAAACCCTTTATCACAAACAAAAATTGCCGACTTACCGGGTATGGCAGGGGTTGATACCACGCAAATTGAATTACAACCTGGGCATATCATTGCCAATCGTTATGAAATAAAAGAGCTTATAGGTCAAGGCGGAATGGGTGTGGTGTATCGCGCTTTTGATAAAAACCGCGACGCCGATATTGCCATCAAAATGTTATTACCTCAGCTGACGAAAAACGAATCGGCTAAACAGCGCTTTCTAGAAGAAGCACGATTATCAAGCCAGTTAAGTCACCCAAACATTGTAAATGTTTTTGATGTACAAATAGATAATGACCTGTGTTTCTTAACTATGGAGTTACTTGAAGGGCAAGAGCTTAGAGCGTATTTAACTAACTTAAACACCCTTAAACAAGACATGCCGATAGATGAAGCAAAACGCATTATAAGTGAATTGCTTACCGCCCTTGAACACGCCCATCAAACTACAGTTCACCGTGATATTAAACCTGAAAACATTTGGTTAATGCCAAATGGTCAAATCAAACTGATGGACTTTGGTATTGCACGATTAATGTCCACCACTCAGCGCACACAAACCGGCGCTGCCACGGGAACCGCGTATTATATGGCGCCAGAGCAATTACAAGGAAAAGACGTAGATGCAAGGGCCGATTTATATGCCGTTGGTGTGCTTTTGTATGAAATGCTTACCGGCCAAATCCCTATGGGACGCTTTGCTAGTGCTATAGAGCACCGTAAAGAAATCGGTAAAGGCTTAAGCAGTGTTATAGACCAAGTGCTTGAAGTAAACCCTGAACAACGTTTTGCCAGTGCAAGCTTGTTAAACCAAGCGATTGCACAGGGCAAGCAAGGTAAAGCAAAAAAGCGCCAAAAAGCTAATCATCAGCTAACACAGCAAGGTCCGAACAAAGGCGTAATAGCCGCAGTCATTCTATTGTTTGTAATCGGTCTTGGCTTTGCAGGTGTTAATGGCCATTTAGACTTTTTAAAGCCAATTGATAAAGAGTTAATCGCCCAACAAAAAGGTGAGATAGCGAAACTTCAAGGTGAGATAAAAACCTATAAAAAGCGTTTAGATAACGCTGAGCGCAATCTTAAATCTGAAGTGAAAGATGCGCAGCGCTCAGGCGCCTCAAACCTTAAACACTTAGAGCACTGGTACCGTATCACACAAGACTACTTATTTTTAAGCTCGCTCACCACTGAGCTTGAAGGAGAGCTAAGCCAAGCGGAGTTATTACTTCGAGAGGGTGCTGCTAATAGCTTAGCGCTAGCAAAAGACAGCTTTGTGAAGGTTAATGATGGTTATAAAAAAATGTGGAAAGAATTTTCTGCGGCAGAAGATACCTTATCAAGCAATGAAAAAAGTGAGCAAATAAAAAGTAACTGGTTAGCGACCAAAAAACGCCTACAAATTGCAAAGGCTAACGAAGCAACACAAGCAGAAAAACTGCTTAGTGATGCTAAATCATTAGAGCGTCAAGGTGAATTTGCTGATGCGTTAACGACTCATTCAGAAGGGCAGGCACTTTATTTAAAGGCGATAGACTTAGCAAGCAACTACGATGAGGCTAAAAACAACTCTACTAAGGCTAAATCTGCATGGCTGAAACACCAAAAAACCTACAAGTTAACTGCACCACAAGAAATAGCCGAGGCTAATGCGAGTGAGAAGAACGCACTAAATGAGGCGCAGGCTGGCAAGCTGTTAATAGCAAAACAAGAATGGATTAAAGCGCATGATTTATTTATAAAAGCGAAAGGGTGCTGTCAAGATCAAATAGCCTCGGTTAAAGCAAAATGGCAAAAAGCTGCAGATGAAAAGTCCGCTAGAGATAAAACAGCTCGAGAAAAAGCTACCAAAGAAAAGATAGCTCGAGAAAAAGCTACCAAAGAAAAGATAGCTCGAGAAAAAGCCGCTAGGGAAAAAGCCAGTATAGCTAAATTAAAGGCAAGCATTAAGGATCAATTAATCGCGATACCCGTAGGCAACTTTCAAATGGGCTCAAACAGTGGCAATAGATCTGAAAAGCCAGTCCATCGCGTATCGATTAATGCCTTCTATATGCAAGCGCACGAAGTTACCTGGAATCAATACCAACCGTGTATTGATGCAGGTGTGTGCGCTAATGTGAGTGACGCTGGCTGGGGTAAAGGCAACCGTCCAATGATTCATGTTAGCTGGAACGATATTCAAAATTACATAAACTGGTTAAATAAACAGGGCGTCGGCACTTTCCGTTTGCCAAGTGAAGCTGAATGGGAGTATGCGGCGCGCGCAGGAACAAGCACAAAATACAGTTGGGGTGATAGTGTAGGTAATAACCGCGCTAATTGTGGTGGCTGTGGTAGTCAATGGGATGATATTAAAACCGCCCCTGTAAAAAGCTTTAGTGCCAATGGTTTTGGCTTATACGACATGCATGGTAACGTTTGGGAGTGGGTGCAAGATTGTTATAACGATGGCTACCACGGCGCGCCGAGTAATGGCAGTGCCTGGCAAAGTGGCAGCTGTGACAGGCGTGTGGTGCGCGGCGGCTCTTGGCTCGACTTTCCACTCCACTTGCGTTCGGCCACTCGTCACAGGTTTACCGCAGACGGCCGCGGCAACATTCTCGGCTTTCGATTGGTTCAGGATTTGTAAATGGATTTACTTATGCAGCGTAGCACAGGATGTGTGAAAGCTGTCGCACATCCTGTGCCATTCGTTAGCATTAGCTAACGTTCCTTTGCACTATGGTGTTTAGCCCTTTGTGGCAAGCTCTGCTTGCTCTCTCCTCCTTTGGAGGGGCTGAGGGAGGGCTTTTGCTGTTGTAACCACCGCAGGTGGTTTGATTTTTTGCGGGTTATAAAGGTTTATTTGTTATGGCAGTAAAAATTCCACAAGCAGTGCAAGACTGTCATGACTGCATAAAGTGGATGATACTTCAGTTAGATAAATTTTTGCGTAACCGGCGCTTTACTTTAGAAAAAATAACGCGCTATTTGTTTAATTAGAATAGCGATTACTTTTTCCTTTCTATTTACTATTTTTAGCTTTGTAATTAGCTGCTTTTTCTGCTTTTTCTGCTTTTTCTGCTTTTTCTGCTTTTTCTGCTTTTTCTGCTTTTTCTGCTTTTTCTGCTTTTATGCGTACAGGGTCTTTAATATGACGATTTTTTACCTGCGCCTTACATTGCTTAAATTGTGATTCTGAGCGTTGCCAGCATTGAGCTTGCTCATTGCTCGAAGGTGATGTATCAGCTAAACACATCTCTAATAGCGCGACCGCAAGTTTATTGCATTTTATGTATTCGTTATTTGTGGGCGAGGCACTCGCGCTGTTTATCACTAACGCAAGTGCTAGCGTATGAAGTGTTTTGGCTTTCATTTTACTCTCTTACTTAAACGTGTTTAAAAGAAAAACTCTGGTTCATGGTTTTTATACGCCGGTTGGCGCATGCCAATGCTTGCCCCTTGGTAGGTTGGATCGGCTTCGAGCCATTGGTCATTTATTTTTATCGCTGCACTTAAATGCCCTGGATAATAAAGCGCGGCTAACTCTAAACCTAGCCACTGCTTATTTATCGCCGCCATCGCATAGACGCGGTCTTCACAGTCGTTATATGGAAAGTATAAAAGCTCGGTTAAAGTCAACGGTTTTTCATAGCCAAATTGAGTATCGTCAATTTGATAAGGTAATGTTTGTAATTCGCTTAATAGAGTCGTAAACCTATCCATGTTATTAGCTGCCATGTTTGTTATCCAAGGAGTTATTTGTTTCTTTATATAACCTGGAATGTTGTCATTTAAATAATCACTTATGTGCAATTGCGGCAGCTGATATAAAAAGGCAAGATGGTCACTGTCTATGGTTAATTGTTGTTTAAAGCGCATAACCTTAATAGTATTTTTAAGCGCAGGATTTAGCTCACTACTTAGTGCAATAGTTACGTCTTTTGTGGCATCACCATGTCCTTGAGTTTGAAGCTGCGTGGGCCCGACACTGCGTTGGTAATCATTGTGATTGACCACATAAAATCGCTGGTTTTGCACGTTAAAGAACGGGCGCTCGTACCATTGTTGGCTACTTGCTGCTAACAATAAAAGTTGTTTATCGCGCATCCCAAGCCGTACATCTGATCCTCTACTTTGGTTTAAAACCCAAGCGCAAGCAATGGCAGCATTACCCGCATAATACTGCTTACATATTTGCTTACTTAATAAGACCGTCGCGTATGTTTTCGCTTCAGTTCGCTGTTGCATAAAGGCTAAAAAGCTTAATAGTTCGTTAAAGTTGCTGTTATGCAATGCTTGTTGTCGAAAGGTTCGCAAGGCTCGTGTTGTGATATTACTAAGTTTTGGTAGTGATGTTAGTGGCAATTGAACTAATGTATGGCCATAAAACCCTTGATAGCTTAAATGTACCTTTTGTTGCTGAACGTGTGTCGATTTAGAAGTCTTGCTGGATGTTTCGGTTTTTTGAGATGATGAAACAAAAGGCTGCGTTTTAGGTTTAGGCATATTGGGAACAGGTTCAACTATGGCCTGATTAAATTCTTGCCAGGCACTGATGAATGCTTCGTTGTAAGACTTTTCATTGGCGGCACTGAATGCAGAAAACGTTTGTTTTGTCTGTTGATTGAAAAGATTGAATGACTGTTTATGATCAAATTCTTCATTGCTCTTTTTATTGTCAGCAAAAGCATTTAAGGAAAGCGGTACTATTGCACTAAGCAAAAACAAACGGATAGCTGAGAGTGTCATTATTAGCCTTAATCGATTTTTATTTTATGATAAGTTAGACGGACCAGTATTGTTTATGCCTCACGTTATCGCTCCTATTTAAACTATGTTAACAACTTTTAAATAAAAAATAACTAGGATATAGGATTAATGATGAAACTACTAAATACTTGGTATATAGTTAAAAAATATAAGAATAATAATTATTGGTATACAAGCTAAGGAACACGATAGATTGTCAGGGACAACGATTGATTGGACAGCTGTGATTTTAACAGAACGTTTTTTTAGACAGTTAAATGCGATGACGTCAAAACGTTTTGTACAACCAGCGCTCGCCGAAGAAGCTGTTACCGAGATTATTGAGATGTTATCGGCAGATAACTGGCAACGACTACTAAGCTTTTCTGGCAACAGCAAACCCGAAACATTTGCCTACTCTGTGGCAAGTCGGTTAATCGAAGATTTTTCTCGTCGCAAATTTGGCCGCCCACGCCCACCAGTTTGGTTACAAGATTTAGGTACGTCTTGGGTAAAGCTATGGCGCATGTTGTGTCTTGAGCGCCAATGGCCAGAGCTTATCGAACAAAAGCTTAAAGATGATTTTCAACCTGGTTATATTGCTAATGCCATTAAAACCATAAAACAACGTATACCTCGTTGTGGTGAACCAGGTTTTAGTGAGTGCTGCACCACAGAACTTGGCTTAGAGCAACTGCCAGATGATAGTTCAGAGCAATTAGAGCAAGCTATTGCCAACAACCAACGTCAAAATGCACTAGCGTTACTTAGCGAATTAATCAACTCTGCTGAGCAAAAAGCTAGCAGCAACCAGCAAACTTGTCCGTCTAATGCTAACGATGCCTTAGCTAAACTGGCTGAGCAGATAAATATTAATAACGACGACCGTTTATTATTAGCATTAAGTTATGAAGACGGCTTGTCGAGCAGAAAAGTTGCTGACTTGCTAAACATTAGTGCGGCATCAGTACAGAGAAAATTAACCTCTGTTAGGCAGCAATTACATACTGCGTTAATCGAATTAGGGCTAATTGTAGAATCTGTAAATGGTCATAGTGAATAGGATAAAGGTATAAGCAGCTAATGAAACAGCAAAGTAATGACTCTATAGATATGATTGCTAATGTGTTGGCTAAGCAAAAACGTAGTTCAGTGTTAACCGATACAAAGCTGTTTGCAGATTTTAATGATATGGACAGTGTGTTAGCCGCTTATGTTGATAAGCAACTTAGCGCTGAACAACATTTAGTCTTTAAAACCGCACTAGCTAGCCAAAGTGCTCTTAGGCAGCAATGGTTACATTGTTTAGAAGCAAAAAAGGCACAAGAGCAGACCTTAAATGATAAGAGCAAGGGTGCAGGTAAAGATATAGGTAAAGACATTAATGTTCGCAATAAGTGGCGCAATATTATTGCCAGTGCCGCGTCATTTGCTTGTGTTACGGTATTGGTTTTCTGGTTTAATAATCAAACTCCGCAAGGTGAATTGCTTGCCGAAAAAAATAATTCTACAGAGCAAGTAAATGCCGATTCATTAAGTACTGAGCCATTAACCGCGCCAACTTCATTACTAAAAGGCCAGCAACAATCTGCGCCCGTATTAGCCAGTAATGCTGTACCTGTGTTTGCTTGGGAAATGTATTTAGCTGTCTATTTAGGTTGGACACAAGAGATTGGCACCCCTGCTAAACCCGCAGAAGAGTTTGCCTTTTTGGCGGTGGCAGCATTAGCGTTAAATAAAAAAAACTGTAATAGCGAAAATAGCGCTCAACAGCTTGCTACACTAAAGCAAAGATTTAATGATCTTGTAAAGAAATATCCAGCGGAAATGATTGTATTTAACCCCTCAACTAAGTCACAGTGGTGTGAGTTAGGAAATACTTTGAAGCAACATGCAAAAATGACCGTCTATAACAATAAGCAATAAATTAAAACTAGGGAAGAAGACCATGAAATTAACATCATTAAACAAACTTGCGATCAGTACATTATTAATCAGTACTATTGCTGCATGTTCAAATACCAACTCAGGAAATGATTCCGGTGCACTTAAAAACTTACCTAGTTGGGTAACAACGCCGACTTCTGAAAAGGGGCTTGCAGATAGTGCATGTGTTCAGTACTCCGGAACCATCAATGTAGATAAAAGTGAAGCGGTAGTACTAGCAAGTGAGCAACTAGCTGGCCAACTTGAACGTAAAGTATCGTTTTTGGCAAAAAGCTTTCAAAGTAAAACTAAAACCACTGACGGTTTAAACGTAGGTACGAATTTTACTCAAAGTGGGCAACAGCTCGTTCAACAAACGTTAGTAGGTACTAAAGCAATTAAAATGGGCGTATATGAAGTGTCAGATAAAGAACAACTGTGTGTGTTAGTTGAACTGAACGGAGATGAAACTAAAGAGTTCTACGCAAAAATGAAACAAAACAGTAAAGCGACATTAGATGCTCAAGACGACTCTGTGATCTATGAAGAATTTCGAGCATACAAAGCTGATCAAGAATTACAAAAAGCGATAAGTAATAATTAATGTTAATCGACGTTGAGGCAAAAAAAGCCAACAGAGCTTTTTGCACTTAAATTAGCCGGATAATAATCCGGCGTTAACAAATAAATTTAAAGCAATGTAACAAAATTAGCATCAGAAATCCGAGTAACATTAAAAACATTAGTCATTCAACTTAGAACAATAGTATACAGGGACAAGATTGATAGTTAAAAAGACAAATATTAGATTTATTTTGAACTGTATTTTATTTTGTAATTATGTAATATAAAGGTGTGTTTTTATGTATACAAACAACATTTAATTCACGCAATAACTCTTGTTTATAGCAAGGACAGCTTTAATAAAAATAATAAATGAATAATTAAATTATGGTAAATCAAAAACTTTCGGTTATTGCGCAAAGCGCGCTGTCAATTTGTGAGCAACTTGAGCGCGGACAAGCAGAAACACCGCTAACTGACAATATTGCTAAGTTGCTTAGTGAAATGCAAAACCCTGTGTTTACCGTAGCGTTACTTGGTCTAACACCGGATTGTTTAGAACAAACACTAAACTGGCTTTATGGTGATGCATTTAAAGGTTTTAATGTTGATAGTAAACAATGGCCTGGTTTTGTCGAATTGACGGTATCCGATGGCGATTTTTCATTTGGATTATTGAAAAAGCAACAGCAAACGTTTGAACAGCAACAAGCGTTTGTACAAGCATTACAAATAGAAATGGGGGCGACCAAAGCCAGTGTCACCAATCCATTTACTCTACAAGCACCAAGTAGCCGTAAGTTAATTGCTTTAAAGCTACTGATTCCAGATAACGCTGCAGCACTGCTCGACTCTCCTAGTTTATTAAACGCTATGGTTTCGCAAACTAATGTTGCAATGGTGGCAGCACCATTGCGTTATACCTTGTCGCGCGAAGATCATGATGCAGTAGAAGCATTGACCAGTAACATGCAAGGGTTTATGCCATTGCTCACTGTGGATGAGTTAGAGGAAGATGTTAATTTACCTGCAGTCGGCTGGTGGGAACAACACAATAAAGCGCCAGTTACTTTAGCTCCTACATTGATCACCAAGCATATTGCCGCAGCATTACCGAGTTCTTTAACTAAGTTAACCGATAAATATCGCCAGCAGTTTATTGAACACTTTTATGCCAATAAACTTAGTAACAAGCTTAATGCAGTATTTGAACGTTATCAGCAAGAAGCGGGCGTTTTAGAGCAAAGAAAATCACGCTTAAAACCAGCTGGCGTTAATACACTAGGTATTGATCGTAGAGAAACCGATAAAATTCGCCAATATTTAGATGATGAATTGATCACAGCACGTAAAGATATTGACGCCAACATACAGCAATTATCATTACAGTACTCATCACTTAGCAAAATGGTAACGGCGGCCATTGATGATATTAGTTTTGAAAATTTAACGTCAGAACTTTCACATTCAGTTATTAAACTAGCGATAGATGAAAATACTTTATCAGACCTTCGTTACTTAATTATTAAAGAGTCTAAAGGCGCGATTAAACAGTATTACCAGCAAACGCAAAGCCAACTTCAAAGTGTGCTAGTGGATCTAAACCAACGTCTACAAACATTAGCCATGCCAAAACTTAAGCAATTGCAAATAAGAGACTGTCACGATATTTATGATGCACTGGAGCAACGCGTTGAAGTAACTCTAAATTACCGAGGAGAAATGCCTAAACGTACAACTATGACTCGTTTAGGCGAAAGCAGAAAACTAATAATGGGCTTATCAATGGCCACTGTGGTGTTAGGTGGGGTTGCAAAAGCTGGTTGGGATATGGACTTGCGTCAAAGCTTGATGATTTTTGCGCCAATAATATTAATTGGTGGATTTTTATATACCTACATACAGTGGCCTAAAGAAGATGCTGAGCGTTTAGATAAAGAGTTAGTCAAAGTAAGCGATGGGCTAAAGAGTGAGGCACGCCGAGTGGTCGGTGATGTGCAAAGGTTTATCCAACAGCAAATTTTCGATGTGTTGGACGTGCAAAAGCGCAGAATGCAAAAAAACTTACAAGACACGATCCAAGACTTTCAAGAGAGTACTCAAGAAAAAGCAAAACTAGAGCAACAGCAACAGCAGCAACAACAATTGCAAATAGAGCAAGAGTTGCGCCAATGGCAGAGTATTGAACGACAACTTGAACGGCTGAAAAGCGATGCACAAAGTTTATTGCGTTCTATTTAAACCGAAATGCCTGATTAAAATAATTAAGTAAGAGCGTTTTGTTTAAATCGTTCGCATTGAGAGCGATAAAACGTTGCAAAAATAAAAATCAGATTTTGTTAATTGGATAAACGTCGCTAGTCGATATTGGAATCGTTAGACGTAATAAATGAGTTAAGAAAGACAAGAAATATAATTAAGGAATATGAATATGTCGAAAAAGATCGTCATTATACTTGGGATCTTGGGTATTGCACCGCTGGTATGGGAAGAAGTTTCTTTTTTTCTTTACCTACAAGCTGAAGGTATTGGGTTGGCTGAGCATTTTGAATACCTAGAGTGGTATGCCTGGATATTACATGCGAGCTTGCCAATTGCTTGTTTTGCGTTAATTGCCACCATAGTAGGTACGAGTATGAATGTTGCTCGTAATATATGGGTCGGAGCTGGTGTATTAGGACTTGTATTTTGGTCTAAGGCAATAATCGATGACGGGTTTTATCCGTTTTATAGCATTTTCATATTCGCGAATATTCTGTTTGTTGTTACTGCATATTGCGCCCATAAAGTTCATGTTGCGAGTATAAATAATTCTCAAAAACTATATCATAGTGAAGACAGCCAATCAGCCACTAATAAAAAACTTGAATACATCTCTATAGCCATCGCGGTATTGGCGATTTGTTACCCGACTTGGTATTCATGGGGAATTTTGGATGATTCTAATTTCGACATCATAGAGTTAATCGAAGGTCTAAAAGCAGCATTCTGGCTACCAATATTAATTAGTGTTATTAGCTTGTATTCTTTGGTTCAAGTCAAATTAAAAAATAGCGTTTCGCAAGCAAGAATACTGTGGAATATAAATGGCGCGCTTGCTCTTACCTTTGTTGGCTGGGCTCTTTCAATGTATTCAATACGTGAAAAGACCTTCTTCATGTTTGCTAGTGTAGGTGTATTGTTTTTTATTGCAGCATTTATTGCTAAAAAAGCTGAAGGTAATAGCTTTCTCTCAGGTGAGCAAGATAAAATTTCTAGTCAAAACTCAATTAATTCGAATAGCATGAACTCCCGAGTAGAGCCTCAGCATTTAGAATCGAATCTTATTCAAGGCACTAAAAGTAATACTAAAAAACTTCAATTTGACAATTTGCCTGATAAAGATGTTTTACAAACATTTTTAAGTTCAAACATTGAAGCTAGGGTGCAAGATGGTTGGGGTGTGCACAAGTCTTTGCTTGTAGTTCGTCAAAATGGCAAGGCAGTTCGCATTCGTTTTACCAATAAAAATGAACTGACGTTTCACCCTGAAATGTCATCACAAGGGAAAATGGCCATAGCAGTTATCATTCCTATTATAGGATGGATTATGTTAATAAGTACCATTTTTAGTCGTGAGAACAAAGTATATGCTTCAGGGCTGTTAAGCTTAGTTGAAAACTCATTCGATAAACAGGGAAACTTGGTTAAAGGTACCACTCAGGACACTGTTCAGTCACCCGATGTGAAAAGCACTCAACGAGTTTCTATAACCGTTCTCACAGAGGATGAGCAGGTAAAAGTTGAAGGTTATCAAGGGCAAGCTTTTAATACATCTATTGGCTGCTCAGACAAGGCTGATATTTTTATTGCGGATCCAATGTTGGAAGAGCACCAAGCTGATCTTCATTTTGATGGTAATGACTGGTACGTGGTGAATAAAACTCAAGAAGACAATATTAAGTTTAGAGCTGCTAGTTCAAATAGCGAGTGGAGAGAAATTGAAGCGCACCAATTATTAAAGGTGAAAGATAACATTGAATTGTCGTTATCTGGGTGTGAAATTGGCTTAAAGTTAGGAACCGTTTAACGGAAACGGTTGTAGAAAAAATTTAAAAAATTTAAGGAACATAAAATGCAATTCTTATTAGGTTTAGGGTTACTGTACCTCGTAGGCTTAGGAGTGTGGGAAGGTGGTAAAGGTTTATATGAAAACTTTCAATTTTCTCAGATAGAGCCAATTCATGTTGACCAGGTAAACGTTAAAGATAAAGAACTGTCATTTATAGCCGTTAAAAATGCAAAATTCACGGGTGGATACACCTATGAATATGAGTTTGAAGGTAAAAATCGTCTAGCGGGTGACTATGGGGTTGCTGATAACAAAAAAGATATCACGGTTATAGTGGCACCAGTGCTGAATGAAAGCGAATACCAAAAGTGGCAAAATGGAGAAGAAGTTAAAACATCTATGTTGATAAGGCTGTCTCCAACTATCACTGTTGATAAGTTGGAGTCTTATATGGATAAATATATGTCTTCTGGCAATGTGATAGATGGGGAGGCTAAGAGCATCACTATCGATAACCTGTATCAAAAAGAAATCGACCAGGTAAATCAATTCGAAGGAATCACCTTAGCGGATAATATATTAGTTATTTATGAACATAAACACGGTGGTGAGCTTTGGTTTTATCTTTTAATTATGGCACCTGGTGTATTGATAGTATTGAGTGTTGTTTATGGTTTGATTTTTGGCGAACCTGACGATGATAAGGACGAAAAAGAAGATAATGTAACTGATGAACAAGAGGAAATACCTCAAAACAATGAGTCGCCTCAACCTCTGAGTAATAAGCTGATAATTGAGGTTGACGGTGAGCAATTTGAATTCTCAAAAAATAGTCGTATTACCATAGGTTGCTCTGACGAATGTGATATTTTCATTCCAGATCCTGCTTTAGATGAATTACAAGGCGAGGTTGTATATGAAGATGGTGCTTGGATTTATTACGACAAATCAGATAACCACGAAGTAAGGCATGTAAACGGCTCTGGTCCAATGCAAATAGTTAATGACCCCTCTTTATCAAAGCGTAAACAAGGCTGGGTTGTAATAGGTGAGGCATCATTGTTTAAGTTTTCAGACTCAATTTTGAGAGCGTTTTGCTAACAAGGTCGTTAATAATGGCGTTATATACGTTAGAGATCCTAGTTCCGAATAATTATAATCGAAAAGAATACTTCGATTCGATTATCAAAGGAATTACAAGCAATTTAGCAAATCAATTTCCTGATAAAGAATTTGAAAGTTAAGCATCATAAACCAAATTGCTATAATTATAATAGAGAAACCAAATGGACAAACATAGCGCATTTAAAGTACTCAGTTTAACTGAAAATGCAAATAAACAAGAGATTGAATTAGCATATCAACAAAAGAGTAATGATCTAAAAGCGAAGATTGAGTCGGCTGCGACGCCAGCGCTTGCAAAAAAGTTTCAAACGGTACTTACCAAAATAGAACAAGCTCACAATTTGATTACTGAAGGCGCTATTACCAATACCAAGAAAGCAACTAATGCTGCAAGTGAACATAATATACTAGATAAAAAGAATGCTACAGATCAACAGGCCTATCAAACAGCATTAAAAGTAATTGGCGCAAACGAAGATGATTCTGCAGATGCAATTACTAAAGCTTTCCAAATAAAGAAATCAGCATTATTGGATAAAATGGAAGCGGCTGCCACACCAGCGTTACAGAAAAAATTCGCTAAAGTGCTAGATAAAATTGAACAAGCTTACCAAGTACTTAACCAGCAAAGTTCCGACAACAGCAAAACACTAGCTCAACAAATGGATAATTTGGATGATTTGTTTGGTAAAGGGAAAAGCTCGCAGCCTGAAAAGTCTCAGCCAGAACCAACTAAGGCGAGTGTAAGCAAGTCATCTTCGGTTCTTTCGCAAACTAAACTTGCAGATTTACCTGGCTTATCACCTAGTGATGTACCTCAGGTTGAATTACAACCAGGGCAAGTTATTGCAAATCGCTATGAGGTGAAAGAGTTAATTGGTCAGGGCGGAATGGGCGTAGTCTATCGTGCCTTTGACAAAAATCGTGGCGAAGATATAGCGATTAAACTATTACTTCCGAGTTTAACCAAAAATGAGCGAGCGTTAGAACGTTTTTTAAATGAAGCCCGGGTGAGCTCGATGTTGAGCCATCCAAATATTGTAAATGTGTTTGACGTACAAACCCATCAACATGACGATGGTGATACCTTATATTTTCTAACAATGGAGCTGTTAGAAGGGCAAGACTTACGTCAGGTTATGGACAATCAAAGCACAGTAGGTCGACCATTTGATATTGACGATGTAAAAGAATACATCGATGCTATTTGCATTGGCCTAAAGAACGCCCATGAAACAACGGTGCACAGAGACATAAAGCCAGAAAATATCTGGATTGGTAGCGATGGCAAAATTAAGTTGATGGACTTTGGTATCGCTCAGTTACAATCGAGCAGCCAACGCACTCAAACCGGTGCGGCAATGGGTACCGCATACTATATGGCGCCAGAGCAACTAAAAGGCCTAGATAATATTGACGGCCGAGCTGACCAGTACGCTGTTGCGGTACTTGCTTACGAGCTATTAACGGGAGAAGTACCTGCTGGTGCAATTGAACCGATTAGTGAGGTAAGAGCCGATATTCCAGCTGCTATGGCTGATGCCATCATGCAAGCATTGTCGCCACGGGCAGAAAAACGATTTCCAGACATATCAGCGTTTAATCAAGCGATTCAAAATGGAAAGGGCACTTCACCAAAAAGCAAAAAACGAGTTCAGAATAAAGCGAGTTCAAGCAGTAGCCATCTACAAACAAAAGGTCCCAACAAATTTGCCATTGTTATGTTTGTTTTAATGTTCATAGGTGGCTTAGGATATGCCGGTGTAAATGGTCATTTAGACTTTTTGAAGCCAGTAGATAAAGAGCTGATTGCCTCACAAAAAGCAGAAGCAGGAAAGTTACTGGGTAAAATTAAGGTGCTAAGAAAACGTTTTGATACATCAATGCGAGATATAAAAGCGAGTTATAAGCAGGCCCAAAAGGATAATAAAGATCTTTGGTATTACGAAAATTACCATAATTTGGCTGTAGAGTATTTAGAAAATAGCGATGATATTGTTGACTTGGAAGGCGAGCAATCTTCTGCTCAGGTGCTATTAACATCAGCCGAAAATAGCAAAGAGATTGATGTTGCTGTTGATACGCTTGAGGGCGCTGTTAGCGGTTGGCAAAAGCTTAATGATAACTTTGCTCATATCGATACGATATTGGACAATGCACAAAAAGTCGATTCTGTTATAAATGAATGGAACAATCATTTAGATAAATATCAAATTCAAAATATACCTAGTTCTCTAAATGAAGCTGACTTACTTAATCAACAAGCAATGGAGTCTATTGCAAAAAGTGAATTTGTAGAAAGTATAGATTTATTAATTCAATCACAGGAAAAGTATCAGCAAGCGATCGATGATACAAATAAAGAAGTAACCGCTACAAAAGCTAAATGGAAAAAAGCGGCAATGGCTAAAGCGGCGAATGAAGCAAGAGAGAAAAGACAAAAGGCAATAGATACCGCTTTAAAAAATTTACCTAAATCTTTTTCTGAAACAGACTATGATTCCGACTCTAAAAGTGTTTATAAAGGAAAGTTAACTTACTCATCATCTTTCAACCAGAACGGCCAATGCGAACTGACAGTAAAAGCTGCAGGAAGTCGGAAATACTATTCGAAATATTATAGTACCTACACTAGAGAGGGAACAACAAGATGTGCATCTGGAGAACAACGATTAGATTGGGAGCCAATTAGACGTGGTGATTATTTTAATAGTCCTGCTTATGCCGAATGTCGACGAACATCATACTCGAGTGATGGTAGTTCCAGTATAAACAACACTATAACTGTACTTGTTTCGAAAAATAATCCGGTAACGGTAAAAAAACAGTCAGACTGGTTAAAGTTAACAGCGAGTATTTGCGGATCAAGGAATTGTAAAAAGGATTCTAAGTCAACTTATTGGGAATCATCTGATTTTTCAACTGTGGACAAAAACTTAGATATGTATGCACAAGCTTGTAATACGGTGAATTAGAATGGAACAAAAATCTGCGTTTAAAATTTTAAGTGTTAAAGAACATGCAAATGAACAAGAAATAGTTAATGCTTACCGTGATAAAAAATCAGACTTAGATAAAAAAATAGCGAATGCTGCAACACCTGCATTAGCTAAGAAATTTGCTATGGTGTTAGATAAAGTTGAACAAGCTTATTTAACCTTAACTAGTTTAACCGCTACAGCATCACAAAATAGTATTGTAACGACAGATCTTAAAAGCGCTTACAAAACATTTAATCTACCAGAAAGCGCACGCTTAGAAGACGTTACGCGAGAATATCAACAAAAGAAAAGCTCTGTTCTAGCCAAAATGGAAGCGGCTGCCACACCAGCGTTACAGAAAAAATTCGCTAAAGTGCTAGATAAAATTGAACAAGCTTACCAAGTACTTAACCAGCAAAGTTCCGACAACAGCAAAACACTAGCTCAACAAATGGATAATTTGGATGATTTGTTTGGTAAAGGAAAAAGCTCACAACCTGAAAAGTCTCAGCCAGAACCAACTAAGGCGAGTGTAAGCAAGTCATCTTCGGTTCTTTCGCAAACTAAACTTGCAGATTTACCTGGCTTATCACCTAGTGATGTTCCTCAGGTTGAATTACAGCCAGGGCAAGTTATTGCAAATCGCTATGAAGTGAAAGAGTTAATTGGTCAGGGCGGAATGGGCGTAGTCTATCGTGCCTTTGACAAAAATCGTGGCGAAGATATAGCGATTAAACTATTACTTCCGAGTTTAACCAAAAATGAGCGAGCGTTAGAACGTTTTTTAAATGAAGCCCGGGTGAGCTCGATGTTGAGCCATCCAAATATTGTAAATGTGTTTGACGTACAAACCCACCAACATGACGATGGTGATACCTTATATTTTCTAACAATGGAGCTGTTAGAAGGGCAAGACTTACGTCAGGTTATGGACAATCAAAGCACAGTAGGTCGACCATTTGATATTGACGATGTAAAAGAATACATCGATGCTATTTGCATTGGCCTAAAGAACGCCCATGAAACAACGGTGCACAGAGACATAAAGCCAGAAAATATCTGGATTGGTAGCGATGGCAAAATTAAGTTGATGGACTTTGGTATCGCTCAGTTACAATCGAGCAGCCAACGCACTCAAACCGGTGCGGCAATGGGCACCGCATACTATATGGCGCCAGAGCAACTAAAAGGCCTAGAAAATATTGACGGCCGAGCTGACCAGTACGCTGTTGCCGTACTTGCATACGAGCTATTAACGGGAGAAGTACCAGCAGGTGCAATTGAACCGATTAGTGAGGTAAGAGCCGATATTCCTGCAGCTATGGCTGATGCCATCATGCAAGCATTATCGCCACGGGCAGAAAAGCGATTTTCAGATATATCAGCGTTTAATCAAGCGATTCAAAATGGAAAGGGCACTTCACCAAAAAGCAAAAAACGAGTTCAGAATAAAGCGAGTTCAAGCAGTAGCCATCTACAAACAAAAGGTCCCAACAAATTTGCCATTGTTATGTTTGTTTTAATGTTCATAGGTGGCTTAGGATATGCCGGTGTAAATGGTCATTTAGACTTTTTGAAGCCAGTAGATAAAGAGCTGATTGCCTCACAAAAAGCAGAAGCAGGAAAGTTACTGGGTAAAATTAAGGTGCTAAGAAAGCGTTTTGATGAATCGATACGACAAGTCAAAGCTAATTATCAACAATCGCAAAGAGACAATGTTGATACCTGGTATCATGAAAGTTACCACGTTTTAGCGGTTGATGGATTAGAAAACGGTCAGCTAATAGTTGATATTGAAGGCGAGCAGTCTTCAGGCGAAACTCTGTTGAAATTAGCTAAATCTGAAAAGGAAATGGAGTCTGCCCTGAATACATTAAGTGAAGTGGTCGATTCTTGGCAGAGTTTAAATTCAGAATTTGAAAATATTGATGTTATTCTTGAATATCTTCCAATAATTCAGGAAGCTCATACCAAATGGGAAGCGCATAAAAATAAATATGGCTTAAAAAACACCCCTAACTCTGTAACACTGGGTTTGTCTCAATATGAGAATGCAACAGCGAAGTTAGATACTGCGGAATATAGTGAGGCCCGAACGTTATATGAACAATCATATGAAAATTATAGTCAGGGCATATCTGATTCATCCCCTGAAGTGAATCAAGTTAAAGCTCGATGGCAACAGGAAGAAAAGGAAAGACAAAAGGCTAAACGCAAAAAAGAAAGGGAAAAGGTAATTGCGAATCGAAAATCTAAAGCTAAAGACTATCTATATGACTTGAATCGAAGTGGTAGAAGTCAAAAGATAGTTAGAACAGACGAAGGGTCAAGAACAACGACAAGATTTAACCGTAACTTTACACATAAACTCGATGAGAACGGTCAGTGCATTTTGGAGGGCTGGGGTGAAACGGGATACGATTATGCCGATAAAAAAATCACATCAGTTTATGACACATGGGACGAAAGGGATGGAACCGCACGAACTTGGCACTGGAAAACGTACAGAACCACCGATTATTTAGTCGGCTACAAAATGTTATTAAAAGAAGGGCGCACTGTTAAATTAGATTATAAAAGTGTTAGAGATAGCCTTCGACTTATATTTGACTATGACGTTTATTCCTATTCTGTCAAAAAGAGCGATGGTAAGCCTAAAAATTATTCTGTAACTAAAAAGATTGATTTCAAAACAAAAGATAACTTCGTTGAAACAGTTCCTTTTCAAAACTACTTAAAAATGTGTGGCATGGTTGTAGTGAAATAGTTTATAAAAAGGTTCAATAAAGTGAGCCAATTATAAGGTTAATGATGTTGACGCGAATTGGTGTCGTATGTGTTATTGAGAATTTATACTGCAACTAATTTTGCCAGAGTGATCCTCGTCAATTTGGGCCAATTTTGAATTGCATTCTTGGCATTGAAAACTTAGCTGGCTTTGCCACTCGTTTTCTTGTTGAAACTGTGGAAAATCATTAATTAGCTGTACCGCTTTGAAAGTATCATTTTTGCAGTTCGGGCAGGTAAGTGAGAAACGAGCGACCATGATTATCCTTAGAAATAAAGTATTTATAAAACTATTTAAACAGAAGTTATGGTTAGTAGTCTAGGAAAATATCGACACAGTATGATGTTGCTCACGAGCAAAGGTTAATTAGCAAAATGTATATGAAGTGCATCGCAATTAAAGCTACAAAGGACACTCAATGAAATTTATTCTGTTATCTTTATTAGTGGTCGTATCATTTGTTACGGAAGCCTCTGGTAGTCGAAGCTTGCATATTAGCATTAAGACAATTGAGAAACTTAAACAAATAGGACCAACTCAACTTACCTCTAATATTCGCTATCTCGGCAGCACAGATCATTGGCATATTTTTAGCAAGACAGAGACTTATCTTAGTAAAGGTTACCCAAACGATCATACCGTCGGCATGAAGATTAAATTTGAGCAATTAGTAGTGGAGAATTATTGGATTTTAGATGTTAATAAGCAAAACTACTTGATCAATACTACCCGTTGCCCTGCATCAAACATAATTAAAGCAAAGCCAGTACCCAAGATTGTCGTATCCGCTGAAGGAGAGGGATTCTGCATAGGTTCAGTAAATGAGCACTAGTTATATAGGATATGTTTATTGCTATTAAAGTTGAACGGGAACAGTAGGTGATATCATGGATAAAGAAAAAACTACTGAAGTAGCCATTCGAAAATATTACGCCAAAATTTCTATAATCATAATTATCTATTGTTTTATCATGACCTTAGTCTTTATTGATGATTTGGTTTTGATAGCCGTATCGTTAATTATTTCGACAATGCTTTGCTTTTTTCTTTACCGGATTAATATAAAAAACAATGGTCATAAAAATAGTAAGAAAAAAAATAATGACGTATCAATCTATAATTCTTTTTGTAACAATATGATTAGAGACCTTTCCGATAGATTTAAACTCCAATATTTAGAAAGTAATACTCCTTGTGACGAGACAAAATACATTGAAATTATAACCTGTCCTTGGCGGGGAACACCGATGTTTAAGTCGCCACATCGTTCAGTATTCGAAGCGATAACATTAGTGATAGCTCGGGTATATCGAAACGTAGGCGAGAGCAATTTATCTGGTCACTCTCCTCGTGGCGCAATTATTAAAGGTAACTTGCGAGTAATATCGACGTTGGAAAAAGTCTCTATCGCTACTTTTCCATTATCGTATATGGAACAATGTTACTTGTCTCTAAAAGCACTCCAAAATAATCAAGGTAGTATTATAGATGATAGGGACGGTTTTGAGTCAGGAGTGTTGACAACATACGTGCTAGCCTTTGAATCATATATTAAAAATATCTGTAAAAATGGAAACTGAACGACAGGATTAACCTTATCTCAAGTCAAGCAGGCTAAAGAATTGATAGGCACTAACTTTTTCCTTAACCCTAAGCATACTAAATCTAATTAAAATAATTCTAAGTAAAACTAGTGCCAAGAGATGATCATCTCAATCTTTAAATAACGTTTATTCGTTCACTAATGTATGGTCGATCCAATCTTTCTGGTTTACTAGTTCATCGTCTAAAGCTGCGCCATTTTCATCCATCACTTGCTTTAGCTGAGTGCCTGTTTTCGGATTACGGGCTGTTGCTGTAACTAATCCTTCTATATCGTAAGCAAGAGTTATATCAACGGCATAACGAATAGCAGCATTTTCGGGTAGCGCAAAAATAAAATAACCTAAGCTTTTCTCATCTTCATTACTGTCTTTTTGCTGTACCACTTCAATAACCATACGTGGCTGATTTTCGCGGGTGGTGTTGAAAGTGACTGTTTTATTGGCTGGCACAGGCTGGTTTTTATCAATCATTACCTGTACACAAGGCTTACCATCTCTGCCTGCGACTCTTATGCCTAGTTGCCAACTAGTAGCCCGTTGTAACTGTTTTTTATTACTCGAATCACTAAATAGTTGGTTGGCAATTAACGCTGCGCCAAAAGCAACAGCTTGATGCGGCTGTTTTAACATTAAACCGTCTTTTGGTCTGTCTGTACGTTGTGCTAGCTTTTCTCGAACCAAGGGTAATAAACTTGAGCCGCCGGTAAGTAGAATATGATCAACAAAATCCCAGTCCATGCTTGCTGCACTTAAACAACGTTCACATACGGTTATGGCTTGTTCTACTAATTTATCTACTAAACGATTGAACTGCGCTTGGGTAAGTAAAAAATCAACAGTACGTTTATTAATCAATAGTGTTTTACGAACTTGGTTAACACCAGGTTTGCACAGTTCTAGCTTTGCTTCGGTAGCAAACTGGCGTAGCTGTACTAGTGCGGTACTGTTTTGCCTTGGATCATCGCCATGCAATCGTTCGTATTCATCAGCTACTTGTTGCATTATTGCTTCATCGACGGTTTTACCGCCTAAGTCATGTTGACCGTCAGTTGCTAGGACAAATAGTCCATCGTCAGCTGCTTGTAAAAGTGTGGCATCGAACGTGCCGCCTCCTAAGTCAAATACGAATAAAGTTTGATCGCCCGAGATATCATTCATACCATAAAATGTAGCAGCGGCAATAGGCTCTTCTATCAATGTCGCTCTAGGAATTCCAGCTAAAAGAGCAGCTTGCTTTGTAGCCTGACGTTGATTGTCTGAAAAATTAGCTGGAACGGTAACAACAGCACCTGCTAGGTTTTCGGGTAGAAAACTAGTGGTATCGTTAATGAGCTTTTTAAGTATCAATGCAGAAATTGCTTCAGGTCGCCATTGGCGTTGTTGATGATCAACAAAATGCTGTTCTTCACCCATAGCTAGTTTTACAAACCGAACATGTTCTGAGCTTGGGTTCTCTTGCAATTGTGCTTCAACTGCATCACCTACAAAGCAGCCATTGCTGCCTATTTGGACAACAGACGGAGTGCGGAAGTTATTGGTGTCATATTTATCTGGTATTAATGCAACTTGGTTGGCCGCATTTATATAAGAGGCTAACGAGAATGTGGTGCCTAAGTCGATCCCTAAATAAAGCATAATGTCTTTGAGTATATTATTAGTTGTTTTATACCATTATCATACTGTATTAGCTAAATACATAGAAGTGGGTACTTTTAATTTTTGCTTAGCTTATATCGATGCATATTGCACTGCAATTATCTAAAGTGTCATTATCAATTGCTTGTGATGTAAGCGCATGCGCCGATATTTTCGCGGCATTCATTAACTGAGCTTGAGCCATATAGCCGTATACACCGTCTGTACACAATATAAGTCGGTCATTTTTTTTAAGTTTGATGGTTTCGATACCAATATGTTTTAAGCTATTGGTGCTACCTCCAAGAGCAGACGTAATTAAGTTTGCTAATGAATGCTCCTCAGCTTCCTTTTCTGTAAATACTCCCTGTGCAACCTTTTCGGCAACAAAACTATGATCTTGACTTAGTTGTATTAATTTGTCATTTCTTAAAAGGTAGGCTCTACTGTCGCCTGCCCAAGCAATGGTGGCATTTTTTTTATGTCGAAAAGCGAGTACAAGCGTTGTTGCCATGCCTTGTGTTTCTTTATGGAGTTGCATGTGTTCAAGTAAATACTTATGGCAACTCTTTAGCATGGATTTAAGTTGAATCTGTTTAAGCTCGGTTTTACTACTTTCGGCTTTATTGGTTAACGCATTAGACAAATATGTACATGCCATTTTTGAAGCAACTTCGCCACAACGATTACCACCCACGCCATCACATACTATTGCGAATTGATGATTATTATCAATTGCAATAGAATCTTCATTGTGTTGTTTATTTGGACCAATTTCAGTACTGCCTGAAAAGGACCAAGTATTTTTGAAAAATAAACTAGATGAAAGTAACAACGTTTCTTTTCCTTTGTGCGCGGTGTTAGTTATTAATGATGGCAGCCAAAACTATTAATATATAAACAATTTCTAGCAAGATTAAAGTACTTTAATCATTTTACTTATAGTTAACTTAGAAACAATCAAAATTATTGTATTAGTGACGTTTTATTACAAATATTTATACCAGTATTTTTTGTAAATTATCTCGGTATTGAATTTATAAATGATAGAAAGGGAGTATATGTAATGTGACAGTGGTGTAGAAAATTTGACATGCAAGCTTATATCATTAGAGTGTTTAATTAATCATTTATTAAGTGTGTTTAAAGAACGTCATAAGTGATTGACGGATTATGATGTAGCGTACCAATATAATTTTTGTCAATTTAACCAAATAAAAATAAGATTTTAAGGATAAAACATTGAAAACATATAAGACATTTGCATTACCTTTGTTATTAATTTTTAGTAGTTTCCAATCAGCAGCTAAACCAACAGAGAACGTACAGGAGCAACTCGATGTCACAAAATACCCAACTAATCCTCACTTTCCAATTGTAAGGGTTCAACCAAACTATCCGGAAGAAGCATATAACGATGGCATAACGGGCGTTGTCATTCTTAGATACTCTATTACCACGACAGGTAAGGTTGAAGATGTACAAGTTGTAGAATCTAGCCCAAAACAAATTTTTGATAAAGCAGCAAAAAAAGCACTATCGAAGTGGAGATACAAACCTTCGATTGAAAACGGACAACCAGTTAAAATTAAAGACCTGTACCAAACAATAGAATTTACAATTGAAGACGATTGTTGATAAACAACGAAGCCTTATTTTTAAAAAATACTCTGTTTAATAAAATTATTAAACAGAGTGGGGAAATTCTAAAACACTTTTTTGGGCCCAAAAAAGAAGTTTTCTTAGACTTTATGTTAACAAGTGCTGCTAAATACTATTTTATGAATTGATTACATCTGAAATGTGTTTTTCTACTTCTTCAACTATGTCTGTAATATTTATATTGGTTTTGTTAGAAGACTTTTCTTATACAATGATCATTGTTTCTATGCTGGTATCACTTGGCTTATGGCTTGGTGCTCGGGACAGTTTCGAAGTGTCGGTTATTAAAGACAGAAATGTGCTCTATCGGACGTTATATTCTGGCGAAACTGAGAATTCATTTACTTTGAAGTTGCTTAATAAAACGAATAAAATTTCACACTTTCATATATCGACAGATTTAGGCGACGGGTTTAAAATTATTGGCACAACTGAAGTATCACTAAAATCCCAAGAACATAAAGAAGTAACAATAACGATAAGATCTCCTAAAAATTACGATAATATTTTTAGAAAATTTCATTTTAATATAAGCGGTGATACTAATGTTATAAACTACAACTCTGTTGTAACCCTCCCTTAAAATCAGAATCGCTTTAATAGAGTTTTCCGTTTATTGTTAAATAAGCGGAGAACAACAAGATGAAAAACAAACGATTTAGTGAAGCCCAAATTTTTGCCATTTTAAAAGAAGGTGAATCAGGTGCAATGACCGTGCCTGAGCTTTGCCGAAAATACAATGTAGGGCAAAGTACCTATTACAAGTGGAAATCCAAATACGGCGGGATGGAGGCATCCGATTTAGCCAAGTTAAAGGCACTTGAAGACGAGAACCGTAAGCTGAAGAAGTTGTTTGCCGATGTCAGTTTGCAAAACATGGCATTGAAAGACATTGTAGAAAAAAAGCTGTAAAGCCATCAGAACGAAAGCAGTTAGCCAAGTATGCCGTGATGGAGCTAGGTCTAGGTGTTGTGCTGGCATGTCAGGCCTTAAACATTAGCCGATGTACGTATTACTATCAGCCCAAATTAGTGGATGACTCGGACATCATTAATGAGCTAGTTCCACTCGCTGAAACACATACTGGCTATGGTTTTCGTAAATTATTTAAAAGACTTCGAAACCAAGGCTTCGGCTGGAACCACAAACGTGTCTATCGCGTGTACTGTGGTTTGAAGCTTAACCTTAAGCGCAAAGGCAAGAAACGTTTACCTAATCGAAACCCTGAGCCATTGGCCGTACCAACCAGTGCCAATGATTGTTGGTCGATGGATTTTATGCACGACAGTTTATATCAAGGCCGACCGTTTCGTACGTTTAAC
Organism: Thalassotalea crassostreae; assembly: GCF_001831495.1. Lineage (NCBI taxonomy): Bacteria > Pseudomonadati > Pseudomonadota > Gammaproteobacteria > Alteromonadales > Colwelliaceae > Thalassotalea > Thalassotalea crassostreae. The sequence continues at coordinate 2,008,426 of NZ_CP017689.1, read as the reverse complement.
GTAATTGATGATTTCCAACGCGAAGTATTAGCCATTGAAATTGACCACAGTTTGCCGTCTGAGCGCATCATACGCGTGCTTGATCGCATTGCTGCCTATCGAGGTTATCCGAAAGCGATTCGTCAAGATAATGGTCCAGAATTTATCTCACAGGCGTTAGAGTTTTGGGCTGAAGAACATGGCATAAAGTTAGATTTCATTAAGCCAGGTAAACCAACACAAAATGCCTATATTGAACGATTTAATCGCACTTACCGAAACGAAGTGCTAGATTGTTATTTGTTTCAATCATTGACTGAAGTAAGAAATATCACTGAAACTTGGATTGATGATTATAATTATGAGCGACCACATGAATCGCTCAATGATTTACCACTCAAAGTATACGAGAAGTTAGTAATGGAAAACTCTATTAAAAACTGATCTAAGAATGGGAGGGTTACACTGTATTCCATAGAAAGACCTAATAACACTCTACTTTTGAATAGTTTTCTTTGCTATGCTAACAATTTTAAATTTAAGCAAATTGCGAATAGTCGCAGAATTGATAGGCTTTATATGTGTTTTTATATTTCACTCAAAGTGAAAACAGGTAATATGACATGAGAGATCCGATTCCTCATCTAACAAAAAGAAAAAAATTTATTCTCTTTACTAATTCTAAATGTGCGGGGACCGTACTCAAATCTTGGTTTATTTCTAGTTTAGAACCAGAAAAATATTTTACTAGTTTTTTCTCTTCAATAAAACTTTTAGGGTGGCGTTTTTCTATACGTTGGTATAAAAATTACAAAAAGTTTCATGGTAAAGATTTACCTAATGAAGATAACAAGATTTTAAGAAAATTCGTTCGATATCACGGCAAAAGAAACCGCGTAGAGATTGAATAAGCAATTCTTGATGATTCGTATTATAAAATCCTTGTAGTACGAGAGCCGTACTCTCGGTTAGTCAGTGCGTTTGTTGATAAATTCTGTACTGAAGAAATCAAACAAAAATGGGTTCAACATGTAATAAAATCGGTAAGACAAGAAGATGGCTGCGAGCAACCATCAATTACCTTTAGGCAGTTTGTTGATTATTTAAGTACCGTTGAAGTGAGTCAACTTAATCGACATTGGCGCCCACAAAGTCATACAGTACAAGGTATAGATTTAGATATTGTTATTGATTTGAAATATTTGGCACAAGGATTAAAATATTTAGAATCAAAATTTAATTTTGATTCCAGTATTGATAACACTCAACGCCGACAACATCATCAGTATGTAAATGTAGACGAGTCTACTGATTGGTCAGATACTAAAAATATCGACATCATGCAATATAAGAATAAAAATGGTTACTTTCCTGATAAAGAATTATTTTACGATGACGAGATAAGAAAAAAGGTTAAATTATTTTATGCTGAAGATTTCAAATTATGTGAAAAAGCTGCTCAAACTTTTAGCGTTTAACTTTTGAAACATTGCTATTAACAATCGCCAAATAAATCCATTATTGAGAAGCAAAATGACAGGTTTAAATAATAATTCTGAAATAACTAGCGTACTATTCGTCTGTATGGGCAATATATGTCGCTCACCGACAGCGGAAGCTGTTTTTCGTCATAAAGCTAATGAATTGGGACTGGAAATTAAAATAGACTCTGCCGGCACGTTGTCTGCGCATACTGGTGAAAGGCCAGATCGTCGCTCAGAAAAAGAAGGCGTTAAGCGTGGCTATTCCTTTGATGGTTTAAAGGCACGTAAAGTGTTAGTTGAAGATTTTGAGCGGTTCTCGCTTATATTAGCAATGGACGATGACAATGTTAGAAACTTACAAGCGATAGCACCGGATGAACATGCTCATAAAATAAAGCTATTTTTAGAATACTCGGAAAGCTTTGATGAAACACAAGTACCTGATCCATATTACGGTGGAAGCCGGGGTTTCGCATTGGTTCTAGACTTGATAGAAGATGCAAGCGAGGGATTAATAAAAAAATTGCGGTAACTTATTTCTCATTTTCCAGTTAATAAAACAATTAAAGGCACCATATGGTGCCTTTATAATTCGTTCTACTACGTTTAACTATGCTATTGCTTAGCAGTTTGCAGAATATCGAGTATTTGTTCACTCTGTTGTAGGTTCACACAAGCATCAGTAATACTTTGTCCATAAATTAAGTCGTTAACATCAACAACTTTCTGGTTTCCTTCAACCAAGAAACTTTCAATCATTACGCCAAATACATGAGTAGAACCGTCGTTGATTTGTTTGGCTAATTCTTCGGCAACAAGGATCTGTTTATTATGATTCTTCTCACTATTACCATGGCTACAATCAACCATTACGCTTGGGGTTATTTTCGCGTTATCTAACTGCTGACAGGTGCTGTCGATGTCTGATTTTGAGTAGTTTGGCAATTTGCCACCACGTAAAATCACATGCGCATACGGGTTACCTGAGGTTCGGTAGATACACATCTGTCCTGTTTTATCAGGTGAATATAAAACGTGAGGTACACGCGAAGCGTGAATCGCATCAATCGCAATCTTGATGTTACCATCGGTACCGTTTTTAAAACCAACAGGGCAAGATAGAGCGGAAGCTAACTCACGATGTACTTGTGATTCGGTAGTGCGAGCGCCAATTGCGCCCCAGCTAATAAGATCTGAAATGTATTGACCCGTAACCATATCCAAAAACTCAGTCGCTGCTGGCAAGCCCATTTCATTAATTTTAACCAGTAAATCACGGGCTAAATGCAGACCTTTTTCAACATTAAATGACTTATCAAGATCAGGGTCACTGATTAAGCCTTTCCAACCAACGGTTGTTCTTGGCTTTTCAAAATACACACGCATTACAATATAAAGTTCATCTTTATATCTTTCTTGTAAAACCTTAAGCTTTTGCGCGTAGTCAAGCGCTGCTTCAGTGTCATGTATTGAGCAAGGGCCGATCACAACGAGCATGCGTTTATCTTTACCACTAATTATATTTTCAATATCTTTACGAGATTGAATAATAAATTCTGCGGTTTCATCCGACAAAGGGATGTCACGTGCAAGTTGAGCAGGTGATATTAAATGCTCAATTAAGGATGTGCGAAACTCATCTGTTTTCAAGGTCATAGTGTTCTTTAACCGTTTTACGGTAACCGTGTTTATAATGGGGCTAACATAACGAAAAACGGTTCCTAGTGGAACCGTTTTGTTGTAATTATTAGCTATATATTAGTATTTATATCGTTGTAATCCCATTTCTCCTAGTATTTTTGCTGATATTTCTTCGACAGAAAACTTAGTGGTGTTGATAAAAGGTATCTTTTCTTTCTTATACAGCTTCTCAACTTCTCTTATTTCCATGCGACATTGACGCGCAGAAGAATACTTAGAATTTGCCATTCGACCGTCGCGTATTTCATGTAAACGGGTTGGGTCGATGGTTAAGCCAAACAGTTTCTTTTTATGTTTCTTTAAAAAGTTTGGAAGTTTTAATTCGTCCATATCGTCATCAGTAAACGGGTAATTCGCTGCCTTAATGCCGTATTGCAGAGCTAAGTATAATGAAGATGGAGTTTTACCTGAACGCGATACACCAACTAGGATAACATCTGCATGCTCGTAATCGGTAACCTTAGAGCCGTCATCATTGGCAAGGGCAAAGTTAACCGCATCAATACGATAGTCGTAGCTGTTTTCGTGAATCGAGTGCGTACGGTGAGCTTTTGGTTTGGCTTCAATACCGAGTTCTTGTTCTACCGGGTTTATAAAGTGCTCTAAAAAATTATAGATTGTGCCGTCACAACTATCGATGATTTCTTTGATTTCTGAATTTACAAAAGTGTGAAAGACAAATGGCTTTTCGCCTGTTCGCTTATGGGTAAGGTTAATTTGTTGTTTAACTTGTTGTGCTTTCTCAACCGTTTCAACAAATGGAATTGTAATGTGTTCAAATTCCATAGGAAATAACGATAATAACGCATGTCCAAAAACCTCAGAAGTAATGGCTGTACCATCGGAAATGTAAAAAGCTGCACGCATTTTGTAATCTCTTATAAAATAATTCTAAATGGGTTTTAGTTTGATATTACTCAGTGTAGAATATCGAGCAATCATATGGATGTCTAACCTTACATTCATTTATCACAATAAGTTTGTTCTTTTTAGGAGAATAGTGTGCAAGAAAATGTTCTTTGGTATCAAGATCTTGGGATGGGCGATGTAGACCGCGTTGGCGGTAAAAATGCATCACTTGGTGAAATGATTTCTAACCTAGCCAATGTTGGTGTTCAGGTTCCTGGAGGATTCGCTACAACGGCGTTTGCTTTTAATCACTTTCTAGAACAATCCGGCGTTAACGATAAAATTTATGCCGAACTTGATAAGTTAGATGTTGAAGATATTCACGCACTAACTGAATGCGGCGCAAAAATCCGTCAATGGATCATCGATACGCCATTCCTTCCTGAAATGCAAAAAGACATCGAAGACGCATACAACGCTCTTGCAGGAGAATTCGGTGAAGAAGCATCTTTTGCTGTACGTTCTTCTGCAACCGCTGAAGATATGCCTGATGCGTCTTTTGCTGGTCAACAAGAAACTTTCCTAAATGTACGTGGCTTAGACGCAGTAATGACTGCAATCAAACACGTATTTGCTTCGCTATTTAATGACCGAGCTATCTCTTACCGTGTTCATTCAGGTTATGAACACCACGGTGTTGCGCTGTCTGCTGGTATTCAACGCATGGTTCGTTCTGACATCGCATCTTCTGGTGTAATGTTTAGTATTGATACAGAATCAGGCTTTGAAGATGTAGTATTTATCACTTCAAGCTTTGGTTTGGGCGAAATGGTTGTTCAAGGTGCTGTAAACCCTGATGAGTTTTACGTTCATAAGCCAACATTAGCAGCAAACAAACCAAGTGTTGTACGTCGTAACATAGGTTCAAAAGCAATCAAGATGGTTTATGCAGCAAACCAAGAACACGGAAAACAAGTTGAAATTGTTGATGTTGAAGAAAGTGTATCGAATACATTCTCTATTAATGATAAAGAAATTCAAGAACTTGCTAAACAAGCTGTGATAATTGAAAAGCATTACGGTCGTCCGATGGACATCGAATGGGCCAAAGATGGTTTAGACGGTAAGTTATATATTGTTCAAGCTCGTCCAGAAACGGTTAAGAGTCGCGAAAGTGCCAATGTAATGGAACAATTCCAATTACAAGACAAGTCAAAAGTCATTTGTGAAGGTCGCTCTATCGGTCAGAAGATTGGTAAAGGTAAAGTACGAATCCTTGATTCAATCGATGAGATGGATAAAGTTCAAGTTGGTGATGTGTTAGTGACAGATATGACAGATCCTGATTGGGAGCCTATCATGAAGCGTGCATCGGCTATCGTAACCAACCGTGGGGGCCGTACTTGTCATGCTGCAATCATTGCTCGTGAAATGGGGATTCCAGCGGTTGTCGGTTGTGGTAATGCAACAGACTTAATTGCAGATGGTGTTGATGTAACGGTTTCTTGTGCAGAAGGTGATACCGGTTTTATTTATGAAGGTCAGCTGGATTACTCAGTAACGACATCAGAAATCGACAACATGCCTGATATTCCTATGAAAGTTATGATGAATGTTGGTAACCCAGACAGAGCTTTTTCTTTTGCTCGCTTACCACATTCTGGCATTGGGTTGGCCCGTGTTGAATTTGTCATTAACAAAATGATCGGTGTTCATCCAAAAGCACTGTTAAATTTTGAAAATGAATCTGCTGATTTACAAGAAGAAATTAAAGACATTATTGCGGGTTACGAATCTCCTCGTGAATTTTACGTAACTAAGCTTACTGAAGGCGTTTCTACATTAGCTGCAGCGTTTAACCCTGAAAAAGTTATCGTCCGTATGTCTGATTTCAAATCAAATGAATACGCTAACTTAGTAGGCGGTGATATCTACGAACCTGAAGAAGAGAACCCGATGATTGGTTATCGTGGTGCTTCTCGTTATATCTCTGAAGACTTCCGTGCATGTTTTGCGATGGAATGTGAAGCGATTAAACGTGTTCGTAACGACATGGGGCTAACCAACGTAGAAATTATGATCCCATTTGTCCGCACATTAGAGGAAGCTGAGCAGGTTATCGAAATCTTAGCTGAGAATGGCTTAGTTCGTGGCGAAAACGGACTAAGAATCATTATGATGTGTGAATTACCGTCAAATGCACTTTTAGCAGACCAGTTCTTAGATCACTTTGATGGTTTTTCAATCGGATCAAATGATTTAACTCAGTTAACACTTGGTTTAGACCGTGACTCAGGCTTAATCGCTCATTTATTTGATGAACGCAATCCTGCAATCAAGGCGTTATTATCAATGGCAATAAAAGCCTGTAAAGCACGAGGAAAATACGTTGGTATTTGTGGCCAAGGCCCATCTGATCATAAAGACTTTGCGGCTTGGTTAGTTGAACAAGGTATCGATTCTGTTTCATTAAACCCAGATTCAGTGCTTGATACTTGGTTATATCTTGCAGAGCAAAACAACAAGTAATTGCCTTGTATACTGTAGCTAGGTATTAAAATCTAGCTGCGAACAAGAGAAAGTTATTCTTAAACAAAGGATCTATTTTAAATAGATCCTTTTTTATTTGCCCCAGTTTAACCAAAGTCACAAGCTAAAGACTATGTTTCAACCTAAGGGTTAATAGCTACGGTTATTGACAAGTTATTGTTTTACAGTTGATTAATGATTAACTATCCCCATGTTTTATATAAAGATCAAAAATATAAAATGTAGGAGACACTATCTTTAAGCCTTTAAAATATTTATTCATTCCCATCTTCTTAGTATTGGCAGTTTGGTTTTCATTTGATGATGAAGCTTACGTATTCGAAGAAGTTGTCGGTCTTGTAGAGAATAGTGGCGCTGCGTTGCATCAGATGGGACACACAAGTTTTCTGTCAGTAAGGTTATCCGATCTAAAGGTACCTATTAAAATTGAGGTTCCTCGCGGCGCGAAAATCAAAATTGGTAGTAAACTTTTACTGTCGAAAGCAACATTAAAATCTTCAGATAAGTCAACATACACTTTTGTTCGCTATGTAGATCTATGAGTATTGAGTAATAAGTGTCAGTAGCAGGAAAGGTTAGAACACCGTTTGTTGTTTATTTTAAAAGGGTAAAGCGCAGATGAGCTCGAAATTTACTTATTCTAGTTTTTATCCCTTTATGCCAATAAAGCATTTGTTTTTGAAGCCTATTTTTTGCATCATAGGAGTATCTTAATTTTAAATTGTTAAACACTTCATACAAATGACCATGTTACCAGCGCTAGATTACAGCGACGTTGTATCGCCGACCTATAAAAAGTACCTAAAAGCACTACGAAAATCTGCTTATAAGGGCGAAGTTTCATGCCAATATAGCGCTCGTTTAGCGGTTGCTACAGACAACAGTGTATATCAACAAATTCCGCAAGCGGTTTTACATCCAAAGTCGGTTGAAGATATTAAGCTTATTACCAGCATTGCCAGCCAAAGTTTGTTTAATGAAATACAGTTCAGTGCTCGTGGTGGCGGTACTGGTACCAATGGTCAATCGTTAACGCCTGGTATCGTTATTGATTTATCAAAGTTCATGAGAGAAATCATTGAAGTTAATATCGAACAACAATGGGTTCGTGTTCAAGCCGGAGTTGTGAAAGATCAATTAAACGAATTTTTAAAGCCTCTTGGCTACTTTTTCTCACCAGATTTATCCACCAGTAATCGAGCGACAATTGGCGGCATGGTAAATACCGATGCCTCCGGACAAGGCTCTTTAGTTTACGGTAAAACATCGGATCATGTATTAGGGTTACGTTTTGTATTAGCAAACGGCGACGAGCTTAGTACGCAAAAACAACCTGTCGATAAAATACAGGCGCTCATTGAGCAACAAACTAATGAAAGTAAATTATATAAGACGGCTTTTCAAAGTTGTTTTGATAATCGCGATAAGATTCTGGCTAAATTCCCACGATTAAATCGTTTTTTAACCGGTTATGATTTAGAAAATGTCTTTAATGATGACCTTAGCGAGTTTGATTTAACCCGACTGATTACCGGGTCTGAAGGTTCGTTAGCGGTTGTTGCTGAAGCAAAATTAAATATCACGCCAATCCCGAAAGCCCGAGCGTTATTAGTAATTAAGTATGACAGCTTTGAATCGGCTTTGCGTCATTCACCAAAATTGGTTGAAGCAAATGCATTGTCAGTAGAAACAATAGATAGTCGAGTATTGAACTTAGCCAAGCAAGACGTCGTTTGGCATACGGTGAAAAATCTGATCACTGATGTTGAAAACAAAGTAATGGATGGCTTAAATATTGTCGAGTATGCCGGGGACAGTATCGAGCAAAACCAAGAAAAAATTGACCGATTATGTCAGCAGCTAGATAAAGATATCGGCGAGGAAGTAGGCGGTGTCATAGGCTATCAGCTAACCGATCAGTTAAGTGAAATTAACAAACTTTATGGTATGCGCAAAAAAGCAGTGGGCTTATTAGGAAAATCAGAATCAAAAGCTAAACCACTGGCTTTTGCTGAAGATACCGCTGTTCCACCTGAAAATTTGGCCGATTACATTTTAGAGTTCAGAGCATTGCTTGATCGCTATAAATTAGATTATGGCATGTTTGGTCACGTCGATGCCGGTGTTTTGCATGTTAGGCCAGCCTTAGATATGTGTGATCCTAAGCAGGAAGTGATCTTAAGAGAAATATCAGACCAAGTCGTTACTTTAACCGCTAAGTATGGCGGTTTAATGTGGGGTGAACACGGCAAAGGTTATCGCAGTGAATATGGACCGCAATTTTTTGGTGAAGAGCTGTTTAACGAATTACGAAAAATAAAATCAGCTTTTGATCCGAAAAACAAAATGAATCCAGGCAAGATTTGTACACCACTAGATTCTGTTGAAAAGTTAGTTAGTGTCGATGCGAAAAAACGGGGCGGATTTGATAGACAGATCCCGGTTACTGTACAAGACACTTTGCCCTCGGTAGTCAATTGTAATGGTAATGGCCTGTGTTTTAATTTTGATCCTAAATCACCTATGTGTCCATCGAGCAAGATAACAGGGGATAGAAGACATTCACCAAAAGGTCGAGCTGGTTTAATGAGAGAATGGTTGCGCTTGCTAAGTGAGAAGGGCGTTGACTTTGAATCACTTAAGCAACATAAACAAATCAGTGTTAAACAACTTGCTTTGAAAACCATAAATACGGTGAAAGTTAAACTCGGAAGTTATGATTATTCAGTTGAGGTTATGGAAGCAATGAACGGTTGTTTGGCTTGTAAAGCCTGCGCCAGTCAATGTCCTGTAAAAGTTGATGTGCCAGAATTTAAAGCTCAATTTAGTGACATTTATTATTCACGTTATCTCAGACCGCTAAAAGATCATATGGTTGCTAATGTAGAGCGTTTAACGCCGTTATTAGCAAGAACACCATCGTTAACCAATTTTGTGATTAATAACAAAGTCTTTGAAAAGTTCAGTAAATGGGTATTAGGTTATGTTGATACACCATTGCTTTCGTCGCCAAATTTGGCTCAGCGGCTAAAACAACAAACGCTAGAATCATTCGACTTAGAGAAACTATCAGCATTAACTGATGAACAGCGTAAAGACTACATCGTTGTAGTTCAAGACCCATTTACATCATTCTATGAAGCTGAGCTCGTTGAAGATCTTATCTCTTTGATCAGAAAGTTAGACAAGAAACCTTTGTTGTTGCCATTTACGCCTAACGGTAAACCTCAGCATGTTAAAGGATTTTTGGAAAAGTTTGCTAAAACGGCCAAAACGGCAAGTGATTTATTAAATCAGTTAGCTATGCTAAATGTACCAATGGTTGGTGTTGATGCGTCGTTAGTTCTTTGTTATCGAGATGAGTATAAGCAAGTTTTAGGTGAACAACGTGGTGACTTTAATGTGCAATTAGCCCATGAGTGGTTATTATCCGAAATTGCAAACCAAACTCCGACAGAGCCTAAGTATTTACCTGTCTATCAGTTATTCAGTCACTGTACTGAAAAAACTGCATTAGTAGAGTCTGAACAACAATGGCAGCAGATTTTTAAATTCTTTGGATTAAAACTTGAAGGTATCAGTGTAGGTTGTTGTGGTATGGCCGGAACCTATGGTCACGAGAAGCAAAATCAACAAAATTCACAAGGCTTATATGATTTGAGTTGGCGTAAAGCGGTGGATTCTGGCGATGGTGCTTATCAGCTTGCAACAGGGTTCTCCTGTCGTTCGCAAGTCAAACGTTTAGGTCAGAAAAACCTTAAACATCCAATACAGGCGTTAGTAAAGCATATTTAACTATAAGACTTATAAAAAAGCTCGTATTCTATTGTAGAAAACGAGCTTTTTTTAATATTTTTTTATCTAAGCATTTGAAGTAAAAAGATTAAAGCATGCACTTAAAATATAAGACTTAGATTGAAATAGCTTAACCGTGACCGTTAATAATAATCTCTCTCGCCATTTGGTCTGCAACAATACCTGTTGGTAAATTATCATCACCTGCTTTTTCAAACACTTTCATTAATGTGTCATAAATATTATGCACTAAGCGAGTCGCCTCATCTGCATTATAATCCTGAGGATAAATTTCAAGGGCAACATTGATGATACCACCAGCATTAATTACGTAATCTGGTGCATATAAAATGCCTTTATCGTGTAAAACTTGGTCGTGTTTTGCTTGCGCTAATTGATTATTTGCACAACCAGCGACAATAACTGCAGTTAATTGCTCGATTGTTTCATCGTTTATTGAAGCGCCTAGAGCACAAGGAGAAAACACATCGACATCTTGACCGTATATTTCATCTAAACCAACAACAGTCGCGTTAAGCTCAGCTTTTGCTTTGTTTAATGTGTCTTCATTGATATCAGTAACGATAAGCTCTGCGCCTGCGGCATGAAGTTGCTCACATAATGAATAACCAACGCTGCCAAGACCTTGCACTGCAACTTTAATACCCGTTAAGTCATCTTTACCAAGTTTAAATTTTACCGCAGCTTTTATGCCAAGAAATGTTCCTAGAGCGGTAAATGGACCGGGATTACCACTTCGACCTTCCAATCCAGAGACGAACTCAGTTTCTTGATTTACAATGCCCATGTCAGCGGTTGTAATGTTTACGTCTTCTGCTGTGTAATAACGACCACCAAGGTTGTTAACAGCGCGACCAAACGCTTTAAACAGAGCATCCGATTTTAATTCTTTTGGGTCACCAATAATTACTGCTTTACCGCCACCAAGATGTAAGCCAGCCATAGCATTTTTATAGGTCATACCTCGAGATAGTCGCAATACATCCTTTAATGCGTCTTGCTCGTTATCATAATTCCAAAATCGACAGCCGCCTGCTGCAGGGCCTAAATTTGTATTATGTACTGCAATGATTGCTTTTAATCCACTTTGCTCATCTGAGCAGTATACAACTTGTTCGTGGTGGTCGAAGTCGACTAATTCAAATAACGCCACAATTTTCTCCGATATATTCTTTCTTATTGGTAACTGTTCGGTGCCATATTCTAGACGCACGAAACATAGCACTTAAGTGCCAGCTGAGCTAGTGATTTTGACACATTTATCACTGAATATTTGTGAAGAAATAATTACAGTATATATTTCCAAAATGATCAGTAATAGCCTTGTTATTCGAGCTATTTTCAGAGAGTATAGTCTTTTTCGTTCAATAGAGAAGTATGATGTCGACAGAAAATGCAATAACAGAAGAACAGACACAACAGTGGGTTCGCGAACAATACCTTAATGCTACAAAATATTTGGCAGAAAAAGGGGTTGTAACACAATCAGTTGAAGTACAAACCAGTCGTTACTTAGCTCCTATTTTTGCCGTTTGGAAACTTAAAACAATTGATAACGATGCAATTTGGGTGATCAGTGGTGATTTGCCATGTGATCATATACAAGCAGAGGCGGCTGATACTGTTCGCGACTCGTTACGTCATTTCTCTATGAAGTGGCAACTTCAAGCGCAAAATATAGCAGGGACAACAACCGAACAAGCTCAATTTGCTAAATTTTTAGTAGGGCGTGCGGAAGGTTTGTATCAGTTATTTGAAAATGAAAACTTATGGAAAGAAGGTTAAAAAAGACTGGAACTAGTGCGATAGGTAAAAGCGTTTAAAATCTATTTTGGACAAGGAGCACACCATTCTTTGACGTGGTAATCCCGCTTCCATAAAAACGGCACCAACTGGAATAAAGTGGTGCCTTGCAAAATAATCAACCGCATCTAAAGAACTATTTATATAGACTTCTTTTAAATTGTTATTTCTAGCGATGCCTAAGAGTGTTTCAATTACTTGCCTACCAGCAGGAGTCTTTCTCTTTGAAATGACGACAGCGATGCGAGAAATTTCGCCTTGATTCGTTATTCTGCCAGTTGCAATTGGTTCATTACAATTTTCTTCCGTGACTAAGACATGATGCGCTTTGCGATCATGTCTATCAAATTCTACGTCATAAGGAATGCGATATTCACATACGAATACCTTTTCACGTACTGTCTTTAATTGTTGCTTAGCCTGTTGCCAATTTACAACGGTTACTTGATAAGGCAAACCTATCCTCACTCAAAACTCCATAGCCCCTTATTAATAACATTAGTTAATAGTTGTTTATTTTTCAAACAATCAAGTGAACTTTTTAATTGTTCTAAAGTCAAAGGTTGTTTTCTAGCAAGCAGATGTGCCAAGGCTTTGGTGTCATCTTCTAGTAAAAACTCTTCACCATTTGCGAATAACGCTTTGTAATTATTAGTGTTTATAACAACCGCTTTTAATCCAAGCACTGCGTTGATTGAATTTCCGTCTTCTAAAAAGCCATAAATCTGTTTAAATGATAGAGGCTCCATAGGTACAAGTAAATTTAGAGGGTGATGCACTGTCGTTAGATATTTACCCATAAAATGTTTCATTAAAGATTCATCATTTAATGATTCTTTCATTTCATTGGTGAGTAATTGTATATCTTCCATTGAAAGCTCTTCAGGAGAGTTGGTTGCTTTACGATTTTTATCGTCAAAACGGTTTTCAAATAGTTGGTTATCAAGCTGGTGATCGGCAAAAGCGGAATAAAGCTCTTGAGCGTTAGGGGCTTGGAAACCAATAGAATAATTCAATGAATTATCAATAGCGATACCATCATGAGGATGATTAGGTGGGATATACAATAAATCTCCAGGCTCTGTTACTTCATCTATTACTGCTTCAAATTCTGATACTTGTTTAAGATCTTCATGAGGAAGCAATGTTTCTAAACTAGGATCAGGATTACCCACACGCCATCGACGTTTACCTTCACCTTGGATAATAAACACATCGTATTGATCCAAATGCGGACCAACACCACCACCTGGCGTTGAAAAACTAACCATAACGTCATCAATTCGCCAACTAGGGACAAATTTAAATGGTTCAATCAAGGCGTCTACTTCTGCAAACCAATTGTTTACAGCTTGAACTAATAACGTCCAATTAGCTTCACCAAACTCGCTATAGTCTACAAATGGACCGTGTTTTACTTGCCAATTATTTTTAGTTCTATTAACGATCCTTGATTGAATGAATTCCTCCATCGCAAGTCCCGCAAGCTCATCAGCTTCTATAGGATCTTGAAAATCTTTAAAAGCTCCTTTTATTAACAGTGGCTGTTTCTGCCAATATTTTTCTAAAAATTGCTCAGCGGTTAAATCATTAAAGTGTATTTTCATAGGAATCATTATTTTGTTTGATATTCGGATTAGCTCAGCTAGAGATTAGCTTTATCTTAGTTTAAATGAGCCGTATTGCTATATTTGATAAGAAAAAACCAGTGACGTTAACCACTGGCTTTTTGTTGTTAAAGATCTAGCTTGTTAATGCTTAGTCTAGATTTCATTGATAAATTCAATTGCTCGACCGATATAGCTTGCTGGTGTCATTGCTTTTAATTCATCTTTAGCAGATTCAGGCATTTCTAGAGTATCGATGAACGCACGCATTGAATCAGCATCAACGCGCTTACCACGTGTTAACTCTTTTAATTTCTCATATGGTTTTTCGATACCGTAACGACGCATAACTGTTTGGATTGGCTCAGCTAAAACTTCCCAGTTTTTGTCTAGTTCAGCGAGTAACGCTTCTTCGTTCACCTGTAGTTTGCTAATGCCTTTTAATGTCGCTTGGTATGAAATTAATGCATGCGCAAAACCAACACCTAAGTTACGTAAAACTGTAGAGTCTGTTAGGTCACGTTGCCAGCGAGAAACAGGTAGTTTTTGTGCTAAGTGTGAAAATAGGGCGTTTGCAATGCCTAAGTTACCTTCTGAGTTTTCGAAATCAATAGGATTAACTTTATGTGGCATGGTTGAAGAACCAATTTCACCAGCAATAGTTTTTTGCTTGAAGTGACCTAGGGCAATGTAGCCCCAAACGTCACGGTCAAAGTCAATTAGGATAGTGTTAAAACGTGCTACCGCGTCAAATAATTCAGCAATGTAATCGTGTGGCTCAATTTGAGTTGTAAAAGCATTCCATTGAATACCTAATGAGTTTACAAAACTTTCTGAAAATTCATGCCAATTTACTTCTGGGTAAGCAGAGATGTGAGCGTTGTAGTTACCAACGGCACCGTTGATCTTACCAAGCATATCAACTTTAGCAATTTGGTCACGTTGACGTTTCAAACGAATGTAAACGTTAGCCATTTCTTTACCCATTGTACTAGGGCTAGCAGGTTGACCGTGAGTACGACACATCATTGGAATTGTTTGATACTCAAGCGCTAAGTTTTTAATTTCAGTAAGTAATTCATCCATTACCGGTAAAATTACTTGCTCACGACAATCGTTCAACATTAATGCGTGAGACAAGTTATTGATATCTTCTGAAGTACAAGCAAAGTGAATAAATTCAGATACTGCGTTTAGTTCAGCGTTATCTGCAACTTTTTCTTTTAGTAAGTATTCAACCGCTTTAACATCGTGGTTTGTCGTAGCTTCTATTTCTTTAACACGAGCCGCGTCAACTTCTGAAAATTCACTAACAATTGCATCTAACACTGCGTTTGCTTCTGCAGAGAATGCTGGTACTTCTGCAATTTCTGCTGTTTGAGCGAGCTTTTGTAACCAACGAACTTCAACCGTTACACGGTATTTAATTAGACCAAATTCACTGAAGATAGGACGAAGTGCTTTAACTTTGCTGCCGTATCTGCCGTCAACCGGTGAAATAGCACTAATGCTTGAAAGTTCCATAGATATTCCCTAGTAGTATAAATTTTAAGTTTAAGTTTGAATCTTTTGTCAGCTTACTTTAGTCAACTGACTATATTTGTTTCAGTATGGTTTGCGCTGTTTCGACAAACTTTCGTCTGTTAAATAACACGTGTCGGCGCTTTCCACCGACTTGTCGCCAAAGTACTGTTGCTCTTACACCGGCAAGTAATAACGCTCTAATGCGATTTTGATTACCTACCTGTTTTAAAATATTTGGGTCACCAGCAATCTGAATCTTCGCTGATAGTGGACTAATAATATCGGTATAAATACTTGCCAGAGCACTGTGCATATGATCAGAATCAATATCGAAATGCTCAAGCTGTCTTTGACAATCTTCAATACGTTGGCCTAATTGAGCCATTACCTTTGGATTTCGTTTAAGTCTACGCTCAAGATTCATTAAACTAACGATATAGCGTGTGACTTCTGGATCTTTGGTTGCTGTGGTATCACCCAATTGCGCAGTCATGGCCAATAGTCCATCACTTAAATTTGCAATTTCTCCGCCGTACACGTCTATTGTGTTGGCAGGATTGATATTAACGATTGAGTTCATCATCACGTCAAATATCTGTTGATCACATTGGTTTTTGCGCGCGATATTTTGTACCAATTGAGCACATTGGCAAATTCCGGCAAAAGTAATGGTTTGTTCGTTTAAGCTCATTTTTTTAATTGAATCTATATTATTTTGTTATTAATAAATTAACGTGATTGTTAACGGATCAGCGTGTCAATTATGCCGCCACCTAAACAGACTTCATTTAAATAGAATACAACTGACTGTCCTGGCGTTACCGAGCTTTGTTGTTCATTAAACATTATCTGATAATTTTCGTCGTCTAAACGAGTTACTGTACAAGCAACGTCTTCCTGGCGATAACGAGTTTTAACGGTACAGTTAAAAGCTTCATTTATACCAATCTCTTCTCGATTAACCCAATGTAATTGACTAGCAACTAAGCCTTTAGAAAACAGGCGAGGGTGATTATTTCCTTGACCTACAATTAGAACGTTTCGCTTTAAGTCTTTCTCAACTACATACCAAGGCTCTTCACCAGAGTCTTTCATGCCACCAATGTGTAAACCTTTGCGCTGACCTAAAGTGTGATACATCAAACCTTGGTGTTCACCTATGACTTTACCTTCGGCAGTTTCAATAACTCCTGGTTGAGCCGGTAAATATCGACCTAAAAAGTCTTTGAATTTTCGCTCACCAATAAAACATATACCAGTTGAATCTTTTTTGTTTGCTGTAACTAAACCTTCACGTTCGGCAATCGCTCTAACTTCCGGCTTTTCAATGTTACCAACAGGGAATAACGTTTGACCAACTTGCTTATGACTTAACGTATAGAGGAAGTAACTTTGATCTTTGTTTGAATCTAAGCCTCGTAACATTTCAAATTTACCGTTATTTTCCCGTCTTTGAACGTAATGACCGGTAGCAATATAATCTGCGCCCATATCTTCACAAGCAAACTCTAGAAATGCTTTAAACTTTATTTCTTTATTACAAATAATGTCGGGGTTAGGCGTACGACCAGAACGGTATTCTTCTAAGAAATATTCAAATACATTGTCCCAGTATTCGGTAGCAAAGTTGATGGTATGCAATTCGATGCCTAGTTTGTCACAAACCTGTTGAGCATCTTTTAAATCATCTGCAGCGGCGCAATATTCTTCGTCATCGTCTTCTTCCCAGTTTTTCATAAACAGGCCTTCGACCTGATAACCTTGCTCTTTTAACAAGTAAGCAGAAACGGATGAGTCAACACCGCCAGACATGCCGACGATTACTTTAATATCTTGATTAGCTTTAGGATTTGATGCTGTCAACGAAACTTAATTCCATAGAGGTTTAAAAATGGCGCGATTGTAGCACGATTTATAGGCTCTGGCATCTATTTCTAGCGTAGAAATAGCTAAAAATAGTAACAAATGTTTATTCTTTTTTTGTTGGTTATATATTTTAGCAATATTAGGCTGTTAAATTGCTATGCAGGCAAGATAATGGCAGTCGGTTTCCTTTTACAAAATCAGCTATACAGTCTAGTACCAGGGGACTACGAATTTGATTTCCTTTTTGTTTTAGTTCGTCTAAAGTTAGCCAAATTGCATCTATAATGTCGCTATCTTGCGGACTTGTGCTGCTAAATTCTGATAGTTCGGTGACAAAACAAAATCTTAAGTAATACAAATTCAGTTCCGGTTTGTGGTAATAATAAATACCGCTTAGATATTGTGGTTCCACATGTAAGCCAGTTTCTTCTAATACTTCTCGTTGATAGGCACCGATCAAATCTTCACCTGCTTCTATGTGGCCAGCGGGTTGGTTGTAAACGACTTTACCCTCATCAATTTCCTCAACAATAAGAAATTTGTTTTTATGATGGATGATCCCTGCGACAGTAGTATTTGGTTTAAATTGTTCACTCATAATTTACGCTCTCTAGTGGTGAGTTTTGACGTTTCGATATGGTTTTATAAATGCGTCACTATGACTGAAATAGTTTATGCTCGCCGGGTAGTAGGGCACCAATATTATATTCACCAATGGCATATCTGATCAGACGTAAAGTCGGAAAGCCAACATGGGCGGTCATTCTTCTGACTTGCCTGTTTTTACCTTCTGTTATCTCAATTTGCAACCAGGTGGTTGGGATATTTTTGCGCTCTCTTATAGGGGGAGTGCGTTGCCAGACATTAGGTGTTTCGATTACTTTCACTTTTGCAGGTTTGGTTAATCCATCTTTTAGTTCAACACCTTTTTCTAACATGATGATTGCGCTGTCGGTGACTGCACCTTCAACTTGTACCCAGTAAACCTTTGCCTTTTTATGCTTAGGATCAGCTAGTTGGTTTTGTAATTTGCCATCATTAGTTAATAATAATAACCCTTCAGAGTCTTTATCAAGGCGACCTGCTGCGTAAACATGAGGAATATCGATATAATCTTTTAAGGTTTTACGGTGTTGATCATCGGTAAATTGGGTGAGTACATCAAAAGGTTTATTAAATAAAACGATCTTAGTAGGTCCGCTATCAACAGTCTTCTTAACTCTAGGCTTGTAACGAGATTTAGAATTTCCTCGTTGCACCTTTTGGTCGCTGCGCTTCGTTAATTTACCTGGAGTTTTAGCTGAGCCATTTTTCTGTTTGTTAAACTTATTTGCTGACAATTTAAGACCCTTAACGTCTATGTGTTTATTCGTTCTTGTGTGGCGTCGTGATGCGATTATATAAAGAACTACTAGGGGTATTCATCAAATTTATAATGACTATAAAGACAATGGTCATCAAAGTCATCGCTATTCGCTATTTATATGGCCCTAGTGCTGATATACTACGCCGCGATTTAGTACAAAGTAAATCAAAAAATTTTAAGTTATTGATCATTATCTATGTCGAATTAGTGGATTGCAATGATTAGTAACTAATGTGCCATCGACATGCAATTTGCAACGTCGAAATAATTACAAAGCGGACTTTGGTTAAAACCAAAGCTAGCATTAAATTAGGAAAAAATATGACAACTGATAAAGCAAAAATCATATATACAATTACTGATGAAGCTCCAGCATTAGCAACTTACTCTTTATTACCAATCGTTGAAGCTTTTACAGCGACAGCAGGTATTGAAGTTGCGACTAAAGACATTTCATTAGCTGGACGTATCATTGCTAACTTACCTGAGTTTTTAACTGAAGAGCAACGTATCGGTGATGCACTATCTGAGCTAGGTGATCTTGCCAAGACGCCTGAAGCTAACATCATCAAATTACCAAATATCAGTGCATCAATCCCACAATTACAAGCTGCTATCAAAGAATTACAGGCGAAAGGTTACGCACTTCCTGATTACCCAGAAGACGCACAAACTGCTGAAGAAGAAGCAATTAAGGCAAAATACGCAAAAGTATTAGGTAGTGCTGTAAACCCAGTATTACGTGAAGGTAACTCTGACCGTCGTGCTCCAGGTTCTGTTAAGCAATATGCTCGTAACAACCCACATTCAATGGGTGCATGGTCTAGCGAATCAAAATCTCACGTTGCTAGCATGACCGATGGCGATTTCTACAGCAGCGAACAATCAGTAACGATTGGCGATGCAACTTCAGTAAATATCGAACTAACAGCTGAAAACGGCGATGTAACTGTTCTTAAACAAGGCTTAGCGTTACAAGCTGGCGAGATCATCGATTCTTCACGCATGAGTGCATCAAAATTACGTGCATTCTTAGCAGAACAAATTGTTGCAGCGAAAGAGCAGGGAATTTTGTTCTCACTACACATGAAAGCGACAATGATGAAAGTGTCTGACCCAATTATTTTTGGTCACTGTGTATCTGTATTCTACAAAGATGTATTAGAAAAACATGCGGCACTATTCGCTGATTTAGGTGTAGACGTTAATAACGGTATTGGTGATGTATTCGCTAAGATCGGTAGCTTATCAGCTGACAAGCAAGCCGAAATCGAAGCAGATTTCGCCGCAGTTTATGCAAATAGCCCTGATTTAGCTATGGTAAATTCAGATAAAGGTATTACTAACTTACACGTTCCTTCAGACGTTATTATCGATGCTTCAATGCCAGCAATGATTCGTTCTTCAGGTATGATGTGGAACAAAAATGACAAGTTACAAGATGCAATCGCTGTAATTCCAGATCGTTGTTACGCTGGTGTTTACCAAGAAACAATTGACTTCTGTAAGAAAAATGGTGCGTTTGATCCAACAACTATGGGTAGTGTTCCTAACGTTGGTCTTATGGCTCAGAAAGCTGAAGAATATGGATCTCACGATAAAACATTCGAAGTTCCTGCAAACGGCACAATGCGTGTAGTTGATGCTTCAGGTACTGTATTAATGGAACATACAGTTGAAGCGGGCGATATCTGGCGTATGTGTCAGGTTAAAGATGCGCCAATCCAAGATTGGGTTAAGTTAGCTGTTAACCGTGCTCGTGCAACAGGTAGCCCAGCAGTATTCTGGTTAGATTCAAACCGTGCACATGATTCTCAAATCATCAAGAAAGTTGAAGCTTACTTACCTAACCATGATACCAATGGTTTAGAGATCAGTATTCTTTCTCCTGTAGAAGCAACTCGTTTCTCATTAGCGAGAATCATCGAAGGTAAAGACACTATCTCTGTTACAGGTAACGTATTACGTGATTACTTAACAGATTTATTCCCTATTTTAGAATTAGGTACTTCTGCTAAAATGCTTTCAGTTGTTCCTCTAATGAACGGTGGTGGTTTATTCGAAACTGGTGCTGGTGGTTCTGCGCCTAAGCACGTTCAACAGTTTGAACAAGAAAACTACTTACGTTGGGACTCATTAGGTGAATTCTTAGCGTTAGCTGCTTCTTTAGAGCACGTAAGCAATTTTGCTAACAACCCTAAAGCACAAGTTCTTGCTGATACACTAGATGCTGCTACTGCAACATTCCTAGCTGAAAACAAATCACCAGCACGTCGCGTAGGTCAAATTGATAACCGTGGTTCTCACTTCTACCTAGGATTATACTGGGCTCAAGAATTAGCGGCACAAGACGTTGACGCTGAACTGAAAGCTAAGTTCGCTCCATTAGCACAAACTTTAACTGCTAATGAAGAAGTTATTGTAAACGAACTAAACTCAGCTCAAGGTGTTGCTAACGACATTAACGGTTACTATTTAGCGTCTGCTGATTTAGCTGAAAAAGCGATGCGTCCAAGCGCTACGTTAAACTCAGCAATTAGTTCACTTTAATCGTTGACTACTTGCGCTAAAATAATGCAGTAAATTAAAAGCTGCATTGCATATTTAAAGAAAACCACGGCTTGCCGTGGTTTTTTTGTTACATAACTTAGCTTAATCTTTATTCTAAAATCGACTATGCTCTTGATATTAAGGTAGAAACTAAGGGAATATAAATGAAGTTTGAATACAAAATGATTGATACAAGAGACGTAGATGCCGCAGGGATATTTAAAGGGCGTAAACGAGAAGATATAGAAAGCTATTTGAATCAACTTGGAAGTGAAGGCTGGGAGTTGGTTAATGTCGATTATAGAGAGTTAGAGGGTGGTTCTGAGTTTGCAGGCATAATGAAACGCGTGAGTAAATATTAGTCTTAAGCCTTTAAACCTATATCTTTAAACCAATACCCGTAAGCCTATATCCTTAATCAAAGAAGTGAGTTAGCAAATTAAAATCTTTTAGAATCTAATTTGCTAACTCACTTTCTATTTTAGTGCTTAACTAATATTCAATTAGTGCTTTATTGGTGCCTAATTGTTACTTTCGTTAATGCTATTTTATTCGCCGACCGGCTTTACACTAGATGCATGACAGCCCTTAGGACCTTCATGTAGCTCATAATCAACAGGTTGGCCTGCTTTTAATGTGCGATAACCATCCATCTGTATTGTTGAATAGTGAGCGAAGATATCTTCACCACCTTCTTCTGGACAAATGAAACCGAAACCCTTGGCGTTGTTAAACCATTTAACTGTACCGTTAGCCATACTTCTTACTTCCTTCTTTCTGAATCGGTAATTTGTTATATTGTACCTTTGATCATAATGATAGGTTTTAACTACCTAAATCATTATGTAAATTGGTATAATCATCAAATCAATATTTTTACTTCGTATTATTATTTTTATTGAGTATTTTTAATTTTCTAGTGTCTAAAATTTAGTCACATTTAAAAATTTAGATAAATTTATAGAATAGTCAAGGTAAATTATTGGTTTTTTTTACAATTTTTTAACAAAAGAAGTTCTACAGAACGCCAATTAAGGGCTATTATTTTATTATGGGTAAGGTTAAAGACGCGATAGAGAGCGATCAGCAGACAGCGATCGACGATAAAATAAAACGTCCAGCGATGTTTCGCGTGATACTTTTGAACGATGATTACACCCCAATGGACTTTGTTGTTGAGGTTTTATCGAAATTTTTTCAAATGAATACTGATCAAGCGACGCAAATTATGCTAACAATACATTATAAGGGTAAAGCAAGTTGCGGAATTTATACCAGTGACGTTGCCGAAACCAAAGTAGATCAAGTATGTCGATTTGCTCGAGAGCATGAACATCCATTGATGTGTACCATGGAACAGGTCTAAAGGTACAAGGTTGTTAATTAGTAAGTAGTAAGTTTTCCGGAGTGTGCCTATATGTTGAATAAAGATTTAGAAATTTCCTTAAATTTAGCTTTTCGTCAGGCGAAAGATTCTCGCCATGAATTTATGACGGTAGAGCATCTGTTGTTGGCGTTACTAGAAAATCCAGAAGCCATTGATGCCATCCACGCCTGTGGTGGTGATTTAACTAAGTTAAAAATGGAATTACTAAACTTTATCGGTGATACCACACCAGTAATTTCACAAGACGATGAAGAACGGGAAACCCAACCTACGTTAGGTTTTCAACGGGTGCTGCAACGCGCCGTTTTTCACGTACAATCTTCTGGTAAGACAGAAGTTAATGGCGCTAATGTACTGGTCGCCATCTTTAGCGAACAAGAATCACAAGCCGCATACTTTTTGAAAAAATCCGATATCACTCGTCTCGATATCGTCAATTATATATCCCACGGCATCGCGAAAAATGAAGAAACAGAATCTGTACAGCCTTCATTAGAGCAGCCGCAAGCGGCAGAAGAAGAATCTAAAACCGTAGACACTTACGCGACAAACTTAAATAAAGCGGCGTTAAATGGAGAAATAGACCCTATTATTGGTCGAAGCCTTGAAATTGAACGTACCGTTCAGGTTTTGAGTCGTCGTCGCAAAAACAACCCGTTATTAGTTGGTGAAGCCGGTGTTGGTAAAACAGCGATTGCAGAAGGACTAGCGAAGCTTATCGTTGAAGATAAGGCACCAGAGGTTCTTAAAGAAGCAACGATATACTCATTAGATATGGGCGCGTTACTCGCTGGCACAAAATACCGCGGTGATTTTGAAAAACGGTTTAAATCATTATTAAAAGAATTAGAACAAGATAAACAAGCAATCTTATTTATTGATGAAATTCATACCATCATTGGCGCAGGTGCTGCATCAGGCGGCATGATGGATGCTTCAAATCTTATCAAACCTCTATTATCAGGAGGTAAGCTACGTTGCATGGGATCTACGACGTTCCAAGAATTTAAAACAATCTTTGAAAAGGACCGTGCATTAGCGCGTCGTTTCCAAAAGATTGATATCCACGAGCCTAGCATCGATGAAACCACAAAGATCCTACAAGGCTTAAAAGACAAATACGAAGAACATCACAGCATTAAATATACAAACAAAGCGTTAAAGGCTGCTGCCGAATTGTCAGCCAAGTATATT
Organism: Thalassotalea crassostreae; assembly: GCF_001831495.1. Taxonomy (NCBI): domain Bacteria; kingdom Pseudomonadati; phylum Pseudomonadota; class Gammaproteobacteria; order Alteromonadales; family Colwelliaceae; genus Thalassotalea; species Thalassotalea crassostreae. Next base: position 1,984,750 of record NZ_CP017689.1, on the reverse strand, counting down.
AACGATCGCTTCCTACCGGATAAAGCAATTGACGTGATTGACGAAGCAGGGGCTAAACAACGTTTAGTTGCGCCGTCAAAACGTAAGAAAGTGATTAACATTGGTGAAATTGAGACGGTAGTGGCAAACATTGCCCGTATTCCTGAAAAGTCAGTGTCGTCTACAGAAAAAGATAACTTGATGAATATAGACCGTAACTTGAAGATGGTAGTGTTCGGTCAAGATGAAGCAATTGAAGGATTAACTAGCGTTATTCGTTTATCTCGTGCCGGCCTTGGCACGGAAGATAAGCCAGTAGGTTCATTTATGTTTTCAGGGCCAACAGGTGTTGGTAAGACAGAAGTTACAAAACAGCTTGCTAAACAGTTAGGTATCGAATTATTGCGCTTTGATATGTCTGAGTACATGGAAAAGCACGCTGTAAGTCGATTAATTGGCGCGCCTCCAGGTTACGTTGGATATGAGCAAGGCGGATTGCTGACTGATGCGGTTATTAAACACCCACATGCTGTGGTATTGCTTGATGAAATTGAAAAGGCACATACTGATATTTACAATATTTTGCTGCAAGTAATGGATCACGGTACGTTAACCGATAATAATGGCCGTAAGGCGGACTTTAGAAATGTTATCTTAGTTATGACAACTAACGCCGGTGTGCAAGAAACTGAGCGTAAGTCGATTGGTTTTAAACAACAAGATCACAGTCATGATGCAATGAGTGAAATTAACCGTGTATTCTCACCAGAGTTTCGTAATCGTTTAGATTCAATTGTCTGGTTTAATCATCTGAGTACGCAAGTGATTGAGCAAGTCGTTGATAAGTTTATTGTTGAATTACAAGCACAATTAGATACTAAAGGCGTTTCATTAGAGTTAACGAATGATGCTCGCAGTTGGTTAGCGATTAATGGATATGATAAAACTATGGGCGCTCGTCCAATGTCACGTTTAATTCAAGAGAAACTGAAAAAACCGCTAGCGAGTGAATTGCTGTTTGGTGAATTAATGCAGGGCGGTACAGCAAAAGTAGCGTTGAACAAAAAGAAAGACTGTTTAGCGATTACGTTTGAGAGCAAAGAAGAGTTAGTTTCACAGAGCTAATTATTGCACTCTAATTCTTAAGGACGTGTGTATCGATGCTAAATAAAAAGTGACTTATGGTCACTTTTTTTATGTTTAAAACAATCGTTTTCGGTTACGCGTTACATTCTGATTAAAGATATAGGATTGCCTAAGTTACTGTTATATCAGTACTATATGTTAATTATCTATTACTAGTTTAGAATTAAACCGTTTTAAGTTCCAAATTAGGTAAAGCGGAAAAATTGATAGCATTAACAGTGAAATCTGCTGAATTATAGTAATGTTAAGACTCTGAATTATCAGCACAACTATCGCTGAACCACTCATTTGCATCACACCTAGTAATGCTGACGCAGTACCAGCTTTATTAGCAAAAGGCGCAAGAGCTTGACCAGCTGAGGTTCCCATAATTAATGAAAAACCAATGCTACTAAGCATAATTGGCAACATAAAAGCGGAAGCTGTTGCGACATCTTGAGACACGAACATAAGTAATCCTCCTGCCACTAGAATAGTCATACCAATATTAATTGTCTTAAAGGCGCCATTTTTTTGTAAAATCTTAGGCGCAGATAAACATGCAAAGATATTAACAACGGCGTTTATGCTAAACCAAAAGATAAACTCATCTTGATTTAAACTTAGCGCTACCATTAACCAGGCAGGCGAACTGCTGACATAGGCAATGATCACAGCCATCGATAGCATTACTAATATGCCATGAAATAAGAACACTCGATTAGTAATAATGCTCTTGTATCGACTGAGAGAGACTAATTTGATTTCTTCATCACTACTATGCGGATTTGATTCTTTTAGAAATACGAAGATTATAACGCCAGCGAATAACGAAAAAAGCGACATAAATAAAAAGTTAGATTGCCATCCATAATTGGTCGTTAGCCAACCACCAAGAATCGGTGCGAGGGCAGGTATACAACAGATCACACCATTGAGATAGCTGTACATCATTCCGCTTTGCACGGCGTTGCAGTGGTCTCGTACTACAGCGAAAGCTGCAACAACAATACCACAAGTGCCAAGCCCGGTTAGTAATCGAGAAAACAAATGTAGTTCCACACTATTAGCGTAGGCACAAAGTAACGACGATAATAAGTAAATACAAATGCCGACTAAAGCGACTGGTTTTCGGCCAAACTTATCCGCTAATGGCCCACTAAAAAACTGACCAAAGCCCATCGCTAACAAAAAAATAGTAACACTTGATTGCATGGTTGTCAGAGATGTATCAAGCTGCTCAGCCATTATCGGTAGTGCGGGCAGGAATATATCAATTGCTAATGGGCTGAAGACCACCATTAACATAAGAACTGATAATAATTTAATATTTAACATTAATATATTCCAAGGAAAAATTGATTGTACGAAAAATAAACATTATTTCAGTCGGTATTATACAGACGCTTTAAACAACAGGGTAAGGATAAATTGTATTAAAGCGTACAGCCTATTGTGATAGTTAATAAATATTCAGAGCAAAAAAAAGATCTCATCAGAGATCTTTTAAAAATTTGTTTTGTCGGTATCGAGTTTTGAAACCCGATCACCTATTTAACAACTATCTGGCGCGGAAAATAATGCGACCTTTTGATAAATCATAAGGTGTTAATTCAACAGTTACTTTATCACCAGTTAAAATACGGATGTAGTTTTTACGCATTTTACCGGAAATGTGAGCAGTAACAACGTGACCGTTTTCTAGTTCTACACGGAACATAGTGTTTGGTAAGGTATCTTGAACGACACCTTGCATTTCAATATTTTCTTCTTTCGCCATTGGGCGTTAAACCTCTATAAAATTGTGCATTAAAAATTGCTGCCGAGATAATGCCCAAAAGTAAGCTATTTGTAAAGACAATTTACTGACCAATGGCTAATTATTATGACTTATTGATGCGAATCCACTGATCTTGTATTAAACGCTCGTGGGGATAGTAACTTTTTTTGTAATTCATCTTTTGGCAATCATCAATTTGATAGCCTAAGTACAGGTAATTTTTATTTAATGATTTTGCTACTTGTATTTGCGTTAGAATTGAGAATTTACCTAGGGAGCGTTTACTGAGTTCAGGATCGTAAAACGTGTACAAAGCTGATAATGAATTCGGTAAGTTATCACATACCGCCACCGATACCAGTTGTTTGTCGTGATAAATTTCAATAAATAACTGGTCAATTAATTCATTAAAGATAAAACCTTTATATTGTTCTTTGTTTGCCGGAAACATTGATCCGTCTTGATGCACGGTATTGATGTAACGCTGGTATAAATCATAGTAGCGCTCATCGGCTTCTAAACTTATCTTGATGGTAAGATCTTTATTGGTAGAGATAATACGTTTTTGACTTTTTGAAGGCTTAAACTCGTAAACAGGTAATCTTATCGATTCGCAAGAATTACAATCAATGCAATGAGGTCGATATACCTGGTTACCACTTCGTCTAAACCCAGCCATTAACAATCGCTGATAGTTTTCGTTGGTAATGTCTTCACAATTGGTGACGACAACAAGGCGCTCTTGTTGCTCAGGCAGATAGTTACAAGCAAAGTTATGTGTTAATCCAAATTGGAAATACTTTTTCGACTCACTCATTAAACTGAATTTCTCTTGGTTGCCAAAAATGTTCGCCTAGTTGTTGTTTAATCGCATTGTTTTTTAACTCTATAAAGTCGTCACGTTTGACTTCTACGGCTCCCATACTCGATAAAAAAGGATTTTCAATCTGACAATCTATAAAGTTTATACCATTTAAGTTTAGCAGTTTAGCAATAGAAACAAGTGCTATTTTTGATGCGTTAGGCTTTAGATAAAACATAGATTCGCCGCTGAAATAGCCATTGATAGCAATACCGTAAAGGCCGCCAACTAATGTTGAACCTTGCCAAACTTCAATAGAGTGAGCATATCCAAGAGAGTGCAGCTGCAAATAGGCGTCGATCATTTCTGGTAAAATCCAGGTATCATCCTGTCGAAACGGTGCATCTGAACAAATATTGATTACTCTTTCAAAGCTATTATTAATGGTAACAGTGTAATCACATTTGCGAATGAATTTCGCTAAACTTTTATTGATATAGATTTCATCAGTTTTGATGATGCACCTAGGATCTGGCGACCACCACAAAAAAGGGTCTAGTTCGCTATACCATGGAAATATGCCATTGGCATAAGCGTTTAAAAGTCTTTGAGGGTGTAAATCACCGCCAACAGCGAGTAGGCCATTTGGTTCGGTTAATGCGGTTTTAACTGATGGGAAAGACATGTCACTAGCAAGCTGTAAATCAAGGTTGACTAGTGACAGGTTCATTTTATGCTTTCGAGAGGCTAATTATTTACGCTATTAAACGTTCGAATTTTTAGCATCTAAGTAACGCTCTGCGTCAAGTGCAGCCATACAACCGGCGCCAGCAGAGGTAATCGCTTGACGATAAATATGATCAGCAACATCACCAGCAGCGTAGATACCTTCAACACTTGTTTGTGTTGCATTACCTTCAGTACCACTTTGAATTGTTAAATAACCATCTTTCATGTCTAATTGACCTTTAAAGATATCAGTATTTGGTTTGTGACCAATGGCGATAAAACAACCGGTAACGTCGATTTCTTCAGTCGCATCGCTCTTAGTATCTTTTAAACGCAGACCAGTAACACCCATGTTGTCACCTAATACTTCGTCTAATGTGCGGTCAGTGTGTAAAACGATATTACCGTTTTCAACTTTATCCATTAAGCGTTTCGTTAAGATTTTTTCACTACGGAAAGTATCACGACGGTGTACTAAATGTACTTCAGAGGCAATGTTTGAAAGATACAATGCTTCTTCAACTGCCGTGTTACCACCGCCAACAACCGCAACTTTTTGATTACGATAGAAGAAACCATCACACGTTGCACAAGCTGAAATACCTTTACCCATGAACGCAGTTTCTGATTCTAAACCAAGGTACTGTGCAGAAGCTCCGGTACAAATGATAAGCGCATCACAAGTATATTCATTGCTGCCTTTCAATTTGTAAGGCTTAGAAGAAAAATCTACTTCTTCGATGTGATCGAAAATAATCTCTGTGTCAAAACGTTCTGCATGTTGTTGCATACGAACCATTAAGTCAGGTCCAGTTAAACCTTCTGCATCGCCAGGCCAGTTTTCAACTTCAGTAGTCGTAGTAAGCTGACCGCCTTGTTGCATACCAGTGATCATAACTGGATTTAAGTTTGCGCGAGCAGCGTATACAGCTGCAGTGTAGCCGGCAGGGCCAGAACCCAAGATTAATAAAGGGCAATGTCTTACTTCACTCATGAAGAACTCCTAGAATTTTTGAGGTTACGTCAATAGCCAATAACATGGCACAACAACGTGGAATATTATAATGATTGGGATTCTAAGCAATTAATACAAGGGGAACAATAGATAATTTATTCGATTAAACACTAAAATATATTTATCTGTATTGAAACCGATACATTATTAAAAAGCAGCTTAAACAAAAACTGGGGTCAGAGTCAGATTAGAAAACCTGACTCTGACCCCAGTTTAAAGAGGTGTGTTGAATTTATTACGCTAAAGCAACTTTAGGCTCTACAAATTCAAAACCTAAGTTATCAGCAACTTCACGTACAGTTACTTGACCGTTAATTACGTTAAGACCATTTAAGAAATGCTCATTACTTAATAACGCGTCTTTGTAGCCTTTGTTAGCCAAGTTAATGATAAATGGTAATGTTGCATTGTTAAGTGCAAAGGTAGAAGTGCGTGGTACAGCACCTGGCATATTAGCAACACAGTAGTGAACAACGTCATCAACAATGAACGTAGGTTCTGCGTGAGTTGTTGCTTTAGAAGTCGCAATACAACCACCTTGGTCAATAGCAACATCAACGATAGCTGAACCTGGCTTCATGTTTTTAATGTGTTCTGCTGTTACTAATTTAGGCGCTGCAGCACCTGGAATAAGTACACCACCGATAACTAAGTCAGCTTCTAGAACGTGTTTTTCTAAGGCGTCAGCAGTAGAGTATACCGCTTTGATCTTGTTGCCAAATTGAGCATCAAGACGACGTAAAACATTAATGTTACGATCGAGGATAACAACGTTAGCACCCATACCAACTGCCATTTGTGCAGCATTGTTACCAACCATGCCGCCACCGATAATAACTACTTTCGCTGGCTCAACACCTGGAACACCACCTAATAGCATACCGCGACCAGCATTTGATTTCTCTAATGCTTGTGCGCCAGCTTGAATAGACATGCGACCAGCAACTTCTGACATAGGAGCAAGAAGCGGTAAGCCACCCATGTGGTCAGTAACTGTTTCATAAGCAATACAGATTGCTTTTGATTTTACTAAGTCTTCTGTTTGTGCAAGATCTGGTGCAAGGTGAAGGTAAGTGAACAAGATTTGACCTTCACGTAACATTGCACGTTCAACTGCTTGTGGTTCTTTAACTTTTACAATCATTTCTGCTTTAGCGAAAACTTCTGCTGCTGTCGCTAAGATGCTTGCACCCGCAGCAACGTAATCTTCATCAGTAAAACCAATACCTGAACCGGCATTTGTTTCTACAAAAACTTCGTGGCCGTGGTTAATTAACTCACGTACGCTTGCTGGAACCATACCAACGCGGTACTCATGGTTTTTAATTTCTTTTGGTACACCAATAATCATAATAATTCTCTTGTAAAAGGATTGTTGTAATATTTTGCGCTATTATAGAGACAAATAAGCAGATTAACTTGTTGTATATTTGTAATTATTAGTTAAAAATATTGCAGAATGTACATATTTTAGAGAAAAAATCTAAACCATGAATGAAAGTAACCGAAAACTCGATCGAATCGATAAAAACATCCTAAATGAGTTACAAAATGACGGACGTTTATCTAATGTAGAATTATCCAAACGTGTAGGATTAAGTCCTACACCATGTTTAGAACGGGTAAAGAAATTAGAACAAGAAGGAATAATAGAAGGCTACAGTGCTAACTTGAACCCTATTTTTCTCGATGTTGCGCTGTTGGTGTTTGTTGAAATCACCTTAAGTAGAACATCACCAGATGTTTTTGAAGAGTTTTCAAAAGCAGTAATGGAACTTGATGTGATTCAAGAGTGTCATTTGGTTTCTGGTAACTTCGATTTTCTACTTAAAACCCGAGTATCAGATATGCAGGCCTATCGAAACTTACTTGGTGACACTTTGCTGCGGCTTCCAAGTGTAAGTGAAAGTAGAACTTACGTGGTGATGGAAGAGGTTAAATCGGGCAATAAATTACCAATTAACTACTAAAGCGCAATTATATTGCCTTAACAGCTGAAAATTAACGGCTTTGCATATTTTATCCGAGTCAAATTTCTGTTATTTTGGTATTAAGTAAATTACGCAGAGAGTAGACCTAGCATTGGAATAATGCACAAGCCTGTGACAAGCGTTACAATTGGCCTTGAGTCAACTCACTAATAATAAAAATAACTTTATGGATTCTACTTTGTCTGAAACTGAATCAACTAAATTAAGTGGTAGCCAGCGCCTGCTAGAAGCGGGGCTGATATTTACTAGCATTTTTTCCCTCTATATCATTGTCGCATTAATTACATTTGATCAATCGGATCCGGGTTGGTCACAAACTGCGTATCACGCAACAGTCAATAATGCCGCTGGGGCGTTTGGCGCCTATCTATCTGATATTCTATTTTTTACTTTTGGCGCAATTGCGTATCTGATCCCGTTCTTTATAGCGTTTGTTGGCTGGCTTTTGTTTCAAAAATTTCATGTGCTATTAGAAATTGATTTTTTTACTCTCGGGCTTAAGTTTATTGGCTGCATCATGTTTGTTATTGGTGTTAGTTCGATATCAAGTATGAATGTAAACGACATTTATGACTTTTCCGCTGGTGGCATTGTTGGCGATTATATTTCTTTGACATTGATGCCTTATTTTAATTATATCGGCAGTTCGTTGTTATTTATTGTATTAACATGCTCGGGTTTTGTATTGATCACTGGCTTATCTTTTTTCACCATCATTGATTTTATTGGTGAAAAGGCCATTGTTAGTGCGTTGTTTATTAAACGTAGCGCAATACAATTTAAACAACACTTTAGTTCAACCCCTTTAAATGCCACAGACAATGATTCTAAAAAAGAGAAGAACCCGTCCAAATCGTCAAAATCTAAAAGTGAAGTAACAGCTGAGAATGAAGATCTGGCTGAGACCAAAATAGACGAAACTATTATTGAAGAATTCGAACAAGAAGACTTAGCATCTCAATTATTTGGCTCCGCAATTGATAACAGTACTGTTGAAGAACTTGATGAAATAGAAGAATTCGTCGCAATTGACGATTTGATGGGCGATGAACCTAATATAGGTAATATCGACGATGAAATAAGTGATAGTGCATTAGATGCAGCATTAACACCGGTTAAAAAGCCTGTGGTTGAAGATGATAATACTGATTCCACAAACTCTAGCGCACCAGCACCTAGTGAGGAAACTTATGAAGGTATGCCCACTATTGAGTTACTTGACCGACCGGAGCGCACTAAAAACCCAATTAGCCAAGAAGATTTAGACCAAGTAAGTCGCTTAGTAGAGGCTCGTTTACTTGACTACGGCGTACAAGCAAATGTAACGGATGTTTTCCCTGGGCCGGTCATCACTCGTTTTGAATTAGACTTAGCTCCTGGTGTTAAGGTGAGTAAAATCACTAATTTAGCAAAAGATTTAGCTAGAGCGCTTTCAGCTGCAAGTGTTCGAGTTGTTGAAGTAATTCCTGGTAAATCTGTAATTGGCTTAGAGATCCCAAATAAACACCGTGAAATGGTGCGATTAAGTGAAGTTATAGAGAGTGATATCTTTAATAATTCTAAATCACCATTAACCATGGTTTTAGGTAAAGATATCGCAGGTGATCCTATTGTTGCCGATTTAGCCAAGATGCCGCATGTATTAGTTGCTGGTACAACAGGCTCGGGTAAATCCGTTGTTGTTAACGTGATGATCGTATCCATGCTATACAAGTCAACACCTGATGACGTTCGTTTTATTATGATAGATCCAAAAATGTTGGAACTTTCTGTTTACGAAGGTATCCCACATTTATTATCTGAAGTTGTAACTGACATGAAAGACGCTGCAAACGCATTGCGCTGGTGTGTCGGAGAAATGGAACGTCGTTATAAGTTAATGTCGGCATTAGGTGTTCGTAATTTATCAGGTTACAACCAGAAAATTAAAAACGCCAAAGAAAATGGCGAAAAAATTATTGACCCATTATGGCAAGCATCTGATGCATTTGATCAAACTCCGCCAGAGTTAGAGAAGTTAGCCAGTATCGTTGTCGTTGTTGACGAATTTGCTGACATGATAATGATTGTTGGTAAGAAGGTAGAAGAACTTATTGCTCGTATCGCTCAAAAAGCACGTGCAGCTGGAATTCACTTGATACTCGCAACGCAGCGTCCATCGGTCGACGTTATTACCGGTTTAATCAAGGCGAATATACCAACACGTATGGCGCTAACGGTACAATCAAGAATTGATTCTCGTACTATTTTGGATCAACAAGGTGCAGAGCAGTTACTAGGTAACGGTGATATGCTGTTTTTACCACAAGGAACAAGTATTCCATTACGTGCTCAAGGTGCCTTTGTTGATGATCATGAAGTTCATGCGGTAGTTAATGATTGGAAAGAACGCGGCAAACCAAATTATATTGAAGAGATATTATCCGGTGATACTACTGAAGATAATATGTTACCTGGGGAAGTAGCCGAAGGTGAAGGTCATGAAATGGATGCGCTTTATGACGAAGCTGTAGCGTTTGTAACACAAACACGACGAGTATCTATTTCTAGCGTACAACGTAAGTTTAGAGTTGGTTATAACCGAGCGGCAAGAATAGTAGAAGATATGGAAGCTAGCGGCGTCGTAAGTGCCGCTGGACATAATGGTAGCAGAGAAGTATTAGCGCCTGCGCCACCAAAAGATTAGGATAAATCGTTTACATGTTAAAAAAATTAGTAATCACTTCAGTGATAAAATCAGCGTTAGCGCTAAGTGCATTTGCAACACCGGCAATTATATTTTCGGCTTATGCGGCCGACAAGGTTGAGACTCAAACCAATGTTCTACAACAAGATGCCGCAATAAAATCAGAATTACAGTTAAAACTTACCGCGGTAAAAGGTTTTAGCAGTAGCTTTGAGCAACAAGTAATTGATGCTGATGGCAATCATATTCAAACGGCAACGGGTAAACTTGCGGTCAAACGTCCAAATCTAATTTACTGGGAAACTTTGGCACCGGATGAGACCTTAGTTGTCAGCGATGGTAAAACACTTTGGTTCTACAATCCGTTTGTAGAGCAGGTATCTGCATTTAACGCCGAAAACGCGGTAACGAATACGCCAATTTTATTATTATCAGGTCTAGCTGATGAACAATGGGCACAATATCAAGTTAAAAAAAGTAATCCAGACGAATTTACCATTGTGTCTTTAGATCAAGACGCTCAAGTTAAAAAGCTACACCTTAAGTTTGTACAGCAAGATCTTGTGCAGTTTACGGTTGAGGACGTAACAGGGCAGTTAAGTCACTTTAATTTGGAAAATATAGAATCCAATACTTTACCTAGCGACGATTTATTTAAGTTTGACTTGCCTGAAGGCGTAGACTTTGATGACCAGCGATAACGCTTCATTATCTTTAGATATAGAATTTGAACAAGGTTTTGCCCCGCTCGCAGCAAGAATGCGACCACGAAAGCTTGATCAATATATTGGTCAAGAACATTTGTTGGCTGACGGCAAACCGTTAAAAACTGCGATAGAACAAGGTCTTTGTCATTCTCTTATTTTCTGGGGACCGCCTGGTACTGGAAAGACAACACTGGCAGAGCTCATTGCGACCTATGCAAATGCCAATATTGAGCGCATCTCTGCGGTTTCCTCTGGTGTTAAAGAAATCCGTGCATCAATTGAAAAAGCCAAGATGGCAGCGCAAGGACAAAATCGTCGAACAATTTTGTTTGTTGATGAGGTCCATCGTTTCAATAAGTCTCAACAAGATGCATTCTTGCCCTTTATCGAAGATGGAACCATTACTTTTATTGGCGCAACAACAGAAAATCCTTCCTTTGAGCTAAACCAAGCCTTGTTGTCGCGCTGTCGAGTCTATCTGTTAAAAAAACTTAGCGAAGAAGATTTAGATAATGTACTCAATCAAGCGTTAAACGATAAAGAACGAGGACTTGGTAAGCTTGAGGTTAGCCTTAGCGAAAAAGCCAAGTTATCATTAATGGCGCTCGCTAACGGTGATGCCAGACGATTATTAAATTTGACCGAGAATTGTGTTGATATTAGCCCTGAACAAGACAACAAGGTGAATATTGATGTTGATATTGTTAATCAAGTCGCTGGTGAAAAACAGGCGCTATATGACAAAGGCGGTGATCACTTTTATGATTTGATCAGTGCATTTCACAAATCCGTGCGCGGCTCAGATCCAGACGCAGCGCTGTATTGGTACTGTCGCATTTTAGAAGGTGGCGGCGACCCGCTTTATGTTGGCCGTCGTTTGTTAGCTATTGCCAGTGAAGATATAGGTAACGCCGATCCAAGAGCAATGCAACTTGCAATTAATGCATGGGACACGTTTCATCGTGTGGGTCCAACTGAAGGCGAGCGAGCTATTGCACAAGCAACTGTGTATATGGCGTTAGCGCCGAAATCGAACGCGGTTTATAATGCATTTAAACAAGCTAGGGCGTTTGCCAAAGAAACTGGCCATTTGGAAGTACCTTTGCACCTTAGGAATGCCACATCTCCATTAACTCAAGGGTTAGGGCACGGTAAGGATTACCGTTATGCACATAATGAACCTAACGCCTATGCCGCCGGAGAAAATTATTTCCCAACAGAGACCGGCGCGGTGAGCTTTTATCAGCCAACCGAAAGAGGTTTGGAAAGAAAGTTAAAAGAAAAGATAGAGTACTTACGAGAATTAGATCAACAAGCGGCTGAGAATACTAAGGGCAAATTGCGATGAATAATGCCTATTATTACTTGTTTGTCGCAATCGGTGGAGCCGCTGGTGCTTGTTTACGGTTTTTTATTGCAAATATTGTGCTAAATTTGCTAGGAAAAGGATTCCCTTTTGCCACCTTGATCGTTAATATATCGGGCTCCCTTATAATGGGAATATTATACGGATTAATTGAACAAGGTATTTTAGAAGTTACCGTTTACAGAACGCTGATTGGTATTGGTTTTCTCGGCGCTTTTACAACCTTTTCTACGTTTTCGTTAGATACATTGTTGTTAATGCAACAAGGTGAGATAATGAAAGCTATGTTAAATGTTCTATTAAATGTGGTGCTATGTGTTTTTGCAGCAGGTTTAGGAATGTTTTTAATAACAAACAAATAACAAGTGACAGATCATGCTTGATACAAAACTGCTTAGAGCAGACATAGACAATGTTGCAGAGCAACTTGCTAAACGTGGGTTTAAATTTGATACAGCCCAATTTAATGCGTTAGAAGAAATGCGTAAGAAACTTCAAGTACGCACTCAAGAATTACAAAACGAACGTAATACACGTTCTAAATCAATTGGCCAAGCGAAAGCACGTGGTGAAGATATTCAGCCGTTGCTAGCTGAAGTAGGCCAGTTAGGTGCGCAATTAGATTTAGCTAAAGAAGAGCTAAACGTTTTATTGACTCGCATCGACGATATCGTTTCTGCTTTACCTAACTTAATGCACGAATCAGTGCCTGACGGTCAATCTGAAGATGACAACGTTGAAGTTCGAACTTGGGGAACACCAAAAACCTTCGACTTCGATGTTAAAGATCACGTTGATTTAGCAACAAACCTTGATAAAGGCCTTGATTTTGAAAGTGGCGCTAAATTGTCAGGCACACGATTTGTTGTGATGAAAGGTCAAATTGCTCGATTAAATCGTGCAATTGGTCAATTCATGTTAGATCTTCATACCGATACTCACGGGTATACTGAGGCTAACGTACCATTATTAGTTAATCATGATTCGCTATTTGGTACTGGTCAGTTACCTAAGTTTGGTGAGGATTTATTTCATACCGATTTAGGTAGCAAAAAATTCTCTTTGATCCCAACGGCTGAAGTTCCACTAACTAACTTAGTGCGTGATGAAATTGTTGATGAAGATGAGCTACCGATCAAGTTTACCGCGTTATCATCATGTTTCCGTTCAGAAGCAGGTTCTTCAGGTCGTGATATTCGTGGTTTGATCCGTCAACATCAATTCGATAAAGTAGAATTAGTTCAACTAGTTAAACCAGAAACATCATTTGCAGCGCTAGATGAGTTAACTGGCCATGCGGAAAAAGTTCTACAAGCACTTGAATTACCATACCGTACGGTAATTTTATGTTCTGGCGATATTGGCTTTAGCGCAACTAAGACTTTTGATATTGAAGTTTGGTTACCTGCACAAGAAACATACCGTGAAATTTCTTCATGTTCGAATATGGGTGATTTTCAGGCTCGTCGAATGCAAGCTCGTTTCCGTAATAAAGAAACCAACAAAACAGAATTGTTACATACATTAAACGGTTCAGGTTTAGCAGTAGGGCGCACATTGGTAGCAATCTTAGAAAACTACCAAAATGAAGATGGTACGATCAATGTTCCAACAGTATTACAGCCGTATATGGGCGGTTTAACCAAAATCGGTTAATAGTGTTTGTATAAGTACATACCTAATAACGTTCAAAACTATCTAAAAATGGCACCTTAAGGTGCCATTTTTGTTTGAAACTTAAACAAAGCAATAATATAAGTGACTTAATCAATGGTATCTATAAAAAGAAGAGAGTTTATACAACATATTGCCAAAGCTTCTGTTTTAGCAACAATTAGTGGCTGTTCAGCTTCGAGTAATATTCTTAAATCGAAAAACAGTTTAACGCTAGACCAAGGCAAACTTTATATCGACGGCTTGTCTTTTGTACCAGATGATCCGATTGACGTTAAAGCGTCACAGTTAAATAGCTTTATCGCTGACATCTCTGCAATAGAGCAAATAGAAAACAGTGACGGTAGCATTAACTATAAACGCACTTATAAAGCTTGTATGAAAAGCATTAAAGCAAAAGCTGCGTTAATGAATTCTCACCTTGACACTTATCTAATTGCCAATAAAGGCTCTGATATCGCTATCGCGAAAGCTGAAGATAAATGTGCGGTATTTATGCAAATTCAAGGTGCCGATTGTGTTGAATCTAATCTTAATCAGGTCGATGAATTCCATGACCTAGGGTTAAGAGTTCTGCAATTAACTCATCATTACAATAACCTTTATGCAGGTGGCGCGTTGAGTGTTGAAAAACGTGGCCTTAGCCAAAGAGGATTTGAGCTAATCGAAAAGTTAGAAAGCAAAAACATACTCATCGATTTATCTCATTCTAGTGTCGAAAGCGCTACAGATACATTAGCTACTGCCAAAGGACCGATAGTGCAAACACATGGCGCAGCACGGGCACTAGTAAATAATGCTCGTTGTACGCCAGATCACATACTTAAAGGGATAGCTGATAGCGGCGGAGTATTTGGAGTGTTTATGATGTCTTGGTGGTTAACGAATGAAAAGATACCAAGAGCAGAGCATTATATCGAACACCTTAAACATATACGCAACGTTGCCGGTATTGATGCTGTTGCCATTGCTAATGATTATCCACTTAGAGGCCACGAAAAAGCGTTGATGTCGGGTAACAATAACCAGGTAGCGATTGAAGGATACGATAGTTGGTGGAAAAGTGTTGGCGACAAAGGAGTGCTTGGCTTTGATAAAGAGGTAAATCACATTGTAGTACCAGAGCTTAATCATATTAAACGCATGCGCTCTATCGAATACCAATTGTCTAAAGCAAAATTTAGCGCAGCTGAAATAGACAAAATAATGGGTAAAAACTGGCAACGCGTACTTATTGACGTGTTAGGTTAAACCTAATGCGCAGTTTAGTGATTAGAGTTTAATACTAAAATTTTGTGCTTAGAGCCTAGTAAAATGAAAAACATTTTAAAACCAACCAAGTTCTTAATAGTCACTACTTTGCTGCTGACAGTGATATATCAAATGTATTTTTGGTTAATGCCGCAAGTATCAATTAAAAATGAACTAACGATAGAGATAAACAAAACAACAATTAACTTACCAAATAATAAAATTGTGTTTTCTTCTATTACGAAAGGCGCTACAGCAGCTATTTATTATGCATTAGAGCAGAATAAGGGGAGTTATCAATACCACTTTAAACTAGAAGACGGTGACCAACTAACTGGACAATGCGGCAGTGTAAAAAAGAACGAATTAACAAAAGCAATATTGTTCACAGTTACAATAGACAAAACTGTCATTTGTTCTGAAAATTGAAGTAAACACTTAAAGTTGAATCAAGAAAGTTAAAGCGAAAAAAAGCCTGACTAAGATGTATTATCTTAGTCAGGCTTTATTAGTCAGGATTAATTATTTAGTGGCTTGAAACTCTTTATTGTCCCAGGCTTACACCGGCATAGGTTTCATTGGCAAGTCACGATAGCGTTTACCACTTGCTGCAAAAATTGCATTTGATAACGCTGGTGCAAATGGTGCTACACCAGGTTCACCTAAACCAGTTGGTTTTTCATCAGAATCAATAATATGCACTCTAACATTCGGCATATCGCTGATCCGCATTACAGGG
This sequence comes from Thalassotalea crassostreae, assembly GCF_001831495.1. NCBI lineage: Bacteria > Pseudomonadati > Pseudomonadota > Gammaproteobacteria > Alteromonadales > Colwelliaceae > Thalassotalea > Thalassotalea crassostreae. The sequence goes on along the minus strand of NZ_CP017689.1, from coordinate 1,968,906 downwards.
TAATTGTGGAAGTTTGAATTTACCACCGCACCGTCTTTAAATGTGATTTCAGTCGCTAGCGCTAGAGACATGCCCATTACCACTGCACCTTCCATTTGCGCCGTTGCTCCATCAGTATTTAACGTTTGTCCACAATCAATAGCACAATCAACATTTAATACCTTAATGTTATCACCATCAACTTTAACATGTACTGCCATCGCAACGTAACTTTGGAAGCTGTGATGAACTGCAATACCAATCCCTTCACCTGCAGGTAATTCTTTTCCAATACCAGAATGCTTAGCCGCGAGTGCTAATACCGCTTTCGAACGATTAACTTGCGCTTTATGTTTGCGACCTTTTTTGTTTTGTTTCTTGCTAAGATTACTGTCGTAAATATTATTTAAAAACTCAACAATCGGCTTATTTGCTTTATGAGCTAATTCATCGGCAAAGGTGCCATAAGCAAAGCCATAAAATATTGCATTTACCGCTCTATACCAACCAATACGAGTGTGGGCTTCAGCTTTACCTGATTCACTTCGCATATTTGGAATATTAAAAGGGTGGTTTTTAATTTCACCAAGAGCATTAGCAGGAGCTCGATCTAAACTTGGATTAAATAGTGACGCAATCGGCGGGAAAGCCGCTCTGTGTAACCAACCCGTTACGTTGCCATTTTCATCCAATGACGCTTCAATATGTTGCGCGTTCACAGAATGATAGTAGCCAGTACGCATATCTTCTTCACGGCTCCAAATTAGCTGTACTGGTGCTTTAATTTGTTTAGATATTACCGCAGCTTCGTGTACGTAATCACATTTAAACTTACGACCAAACGCACCACCAGACATCATTACGTTAACTTTAATACTCGCTGGCTCGCGTTCAAGGTATTGGCCTAATACTTTCTGTATATCACCAGGACTTTGTGTTGACGCCCAAACTTCACATCCAGTATCGGTAACTGAAACGACACTGGCATTTGGTTCCATTGGCGCATGGCATAAATGACCACCCGTATATGTTGCTTTAACTACATGCTTAGCATTTTTTAATGCAGAATCGACATCGCCACGTTCAGCAGCTAATTGCGCCGGTTGTTCAACGCTTTTTACAAGCGCTGCTTTATATTCTTTGGTGTTATAGACTTTGTTGTCGCCATCTAACCATTTTATTTCTAATAACTTAGCAGCTTTTTGAGCAGTCCAGGAATTGTCAGCAACAACAGCTACAGCGCCGACAGAGCTAAAAGGGTGTGCAATTGGTTCGATAATAACGACATCAGTCACGCCTTTAACTTGCATAGCTTTGTTTTTGTTTACCGATTCTAGTTTGCTACCAAAAACAGGACAATGAACAACGGCAGCGTATTTCATGCCAGGAAGTTTTGTATCGACACCGTAAGTGCGTTTACCAACGACAACTTTACCCTGATCATGTCGATCTAGGTCTTTACCAATATACTTAAATTGATCTTTAGTTTTTAATGTCGGTGACGCTGGAACTTCAATATTTGCAGCTAAACTTGCTAATTCACCATAACCTAACTTTTTATTGTTTAGTTTGTTGATGACAAAATGATTTTCGGCATAACAATCACTAGCTTTAACGTTCCACACTTTTGCCGCAGCTGCGATTAACATTTCTTTCGCACTTGCACCGGCAATTCGCATTGGTTCATACATTTTTCGAATAGAAGCAGAGCCACCGGTAGCTTGTGAACCAAACTTTTCTTCATTACCTTCAGCTTGTTCAATAGTCACTTTGTTCCAATCGGCTTCCATTTCATCAGCAACTACGGCAGGAAGTGCGGTTGAGATACCTTGACCCATTTCACATCGAGCACAGTAAATAAGTAAATCGCCATTTTCACTAAGGTGTATAAACGCATTTGGATTAAATTCAGCTGCCGTTGTCTTAGCTATAGTAATATTTGGAATACTAACGCCAACGACTAATCCGCCAGTTGCAATGCCAGCCGCTTTCAAGAAGCTTCTTCGACTAAATGTATTAGCGACAGTTTCGATAACAGCAGCTTCATCTTGCTGTGTTTGGTAATACTCATGGAGTAAATCAGATACATGCTTATTCATCTTATGCCTCCTTCGCTAAATCGTAGGCCGCAGACTTAATGGCTTTTTTAATTCGTTGATAGGTACCGCAACGGCATATATTGCCTTGCATAGCTTGGTCAATATCGTTATCAGAAGGTTCTTTATTGGTTGCAAGGAAACTTGCAGCGTTCATTATTTGTCCTGCTTGACAGTAACCGCACTGCGGCACATTATTTTCAAGCCATGCTTTTTGTAATGGGTGATCGCCATTTTCAGAAAGTCCTTCAATAGTGGTGATTGATTTTCCTGCGAGGGTGCCAATTGGCATGATGCATGAGCGAGTTGCTACGCCATCAACATGCACAGTACAAGCGCCACATAATCCACTTCCGCAACCAAATTTTGTCCCTGTTATCTCTAATCTATCCCTTAGAAACCATAACAGTGGCATATCTTCTTCAACGTCGATATCAAAACTTTGATTATTAATTGTGATTGTTTTCATAGTCTTCCTGCGTTTTATTAACAAAGCGTTGACATACAAGATAGCAGCTATTGTTCTGAAACAGAAGAAATGCAGCGATGTAATCCATCACTTTAATTGTTAGAAATTATGAATTTATTGGATTTTTAAAAAATGCTAAATGCATCGAGCTGGTTTTGGTAAACCAGCGATTTTAGTTGCTTGTTTTGCAGGGCCTTTTGGAAATAGACGATAAAGGTATCGACTGTTGGCTTTCTCTTCACCGTATTCTGCTTTTAAAGCCTTAGTAAGCGCTCTGATAGCGGGTGATGTTTTGTAGGTTAAATAGAAATTTCGAACAAACATGACGACTTGCCAATGATTCTCGGTAAGCTCAATATTTTCTTGTGCAGCAATAATTGGCGCTAACGCTTCACTCCAATCGTCAACATTGGTTAAGTAACCTTGTTTGTCGGTAACGATATTTCTATCTTCAAAGTTTATTGCCATGTGATTACTTTAGTCGCCTGTTCAGTGAGTTCAACCATTTTTTGATACCCGATCACATTTTCTGCTGTTGACGATAATCCTCTCGCTTGCATATGAGAAGATAGTGCAAACCATTGATTATCTATTGTAGCGATCGAACTATGAGCGACATTATACACGCCATCGTCAATCAACAACAAGATGTCTTGTTGCTGTAATACACTAAGGCACTGATCAAGTTTGCTGCAGGTAAAGCCATTACTTCGAATTAAATGTAGAGTAGCCATAAATTAAAATGTCAGTACGATATCTGCCTGGTTAAGTTTTTCTGTAAAGTGATTTTTATCTAAGACGTTTACGTCTTCTAAGCTAAAATCTTGAGCTAGGTTTCTAGTCTCAAGAGATCGTTTGCAAACATTGATATCCTCAATATCGTAAAATCCTAACGCTTTAAATGTCGCGATAAAGTCTTTCATAGAAATAAGTTCTGGATTTTGATTATCTTGAGTTTGATACACACCGTCAGCCATAAAATAAATCGATACTTGCATTTCATAACTGGCCAATATTAAAGCAGCATCAAGTGCCTCTTTCGCACTTAATGCATCAAAACTCGCTCGTGTGTTTACTATCGCATAATGTTTAACAACATGACTCATAACTGCACGACCTTATCAGCATTTGCCGTTAATACCGCCAGTTCACCTAAGCCTGAGATAGTAAACGCTTGATGAATATTATGACTTAATTTCTCGTCGTTACTATCCGTTAAACCCCTGCGCTCCGCTGCAGTAATACACAAGTGTAGGGCAGTGTTAGTTTGTGCGCTAAACTCAGCCCAGGCCGTTAGTAAGTTTTGTTCGTCACTCGGTGTTTGAATATATTGATTACCATTTAATACGCCATCTTGATAGAAAAATATCCCAGTTATACTATGGCCAGCAGCGACCAATGCACTAGCATATTGCAATGCAGTGTTAGTTCTATTTTCCGTCGGTGCTGTCGTTACAACAAGGGCATAACTGCTCAAGATATTCTCGCTTATCTTTACTTATAAAAGGGCTTTAGTTCAATTTTAGTTTGGCTCAAAATATAACTCTATGATTTACCATTAAAAAAGGCTCCATTAGGAGCCTTTTTAGTATAACGAACTTTTTACCAATTATTAATCATCATTACCTGATAAAACAGCTAATAAATGTAATAAGTGAACAAAAATATTATAAATGTTTAAGTATAACGATACTGTAGCGCGAATGTAGTTGCGCTCACCACCGTGAATAATGCGGCTTGTATCAAATAAAATCAAACCAGACATAATCATAATAACTGCAGCACTGATTGCTAGTGATAGTGCAGGGATAGCTAAAAATATGTTTGCGATCATTGCGATAACAGCAACAACTAGCCCTACCATTAAGAACCCACCCATAAATGAGAAGTCTTTCTTAGATGTAAGTGCGTATGCTGATAAAGCGAAGAAAATTAACGCTGTACCGCCTAGGGCTTGCATAATTAATGCACCACCACCTGGCATACCAGCATAAACATTAAGCATTGGTCCAAGAGAAGCGCCCATTAAACCAGTAAAAGCAAATATCCAGTATATACCGCTTGCTTGGTCTGCTTTTTTGTTTACAACAAATAATAAACCGAAGGCCACTAAGGTCATTACTAGAGCCGCAATATGAGATAGTCCCATCGCCATTGAAACACCAGCAGTTACTGCACTGAACGCTAGCGTCATACCTAATAACATGTAGGTATTGCGTAGAACTTTGTTGATTTCAATTGCTGAACTTTGACTAGCAGCAGTAAAACCCATTTGAGATTGCATAAAATTTCCTCTGAAAACTTAATTACTTATGTTTAGATGGGGACGAATTGCACAAGTTCAATATTTCGATAATACTTTTTTATGCGCGTTTCCCATTACGTTTACTTTTATAGCCTATAAATTTAGCTACGTAAATAGTTAAACGTGACATATTATGACATCGTTTAAATTACTTTTCCACGAAAAGCCTCGTATTAATTGCTAATATTGCTCAATTATTTGTAAGCGCCTGTAACAATCAACACTATGATCATTAATGATACCGCAGGCTTGTAGGTGCGCATATACGATAGTTGACCCGACAAACTTAAAGCCTCTGTTTTTTAAATCTTTACTTATAATGTCAGATAGACCGCTAGTAGCAGGGTAGTCAGAAAGTTGATGCAGTTCATTAATGATGGGTTTATTGTCGACAAAACCCCATAGGTAATTACAAAAGCTGCCAAACTCTTTTTGTACCTCTATAAATAGTTGAGCATTGGTGATTGCAGACTTTACCTTTAATCTATTTCGAATAATCCCAGGATTTAACAGTAACTCTTCAATTTTTGCATCATCAAACTTAGCTACTTTCTCAACGTCAAAATCTTCAAATGCAGTACGATAGTTTTCTCTTTTCTTTAATACTGTGTACCAACTTAAACCGGCTTGGGCAGATTCAAGCATGAGAAATTCAAACATCGTTTTATCGTCGCGAACAGGGACACCCCATTCTTTATCATGGTAATCAATATAATCAGGCTTTGTTTCATCAAGCCAAGGACATCGACAATTAGGTAAGGTCATGTTTATTCTCACTATCATTAAACGTTTAAACTTATAAAACAACTATGGCACAAGCAAAACTGATATGAAATAGCAGAAAAATTATGCGAACTGTTTATTTTTTTTGCAAACAAACTAAAAAATGAAATTAATACTTTACAAGCCTATAAAGAGTCCTTAATATTCGCAGCACATTCAGGTGAGATGGCTGAGTGGTCGAAAGCACCGGTCTTGAAAACCGGCATGGGTTTGTAGCCCATCTAGGGTTCAAATCCCTATCTCACCGCCATATAAAGAGAAAGCGCTAACCGAAAGGTTGGCGCTTTTTCGGTTCTAGAGTTTAATTTATATCTGGGTTTGTAGCCAACTCATACCTAAAGGGTTCTAATCCCTATCTCACCGCCATATAAAGAGAAAGCGCTAACCGAAAGGTTGGCGCTTTTTCGGTTCTAGAGTTTAATTTATATCTGGGTTTGTAGCCAACTCATACCTAAAGGGTTCTAATCCCTATCTCACCGCCATATACAGAAAACCCAGCCTCGGCTGGTTTTTTGCTTTTTAGCGGTTCGATATCTCCTGGTTTTTATCACATCCATGTGAAAACCACATAACTTCATCCTTGAAGTTTATCGAAAAACGCTCCTGCATTTTCGATATTCACCACATCCCTGTAGCTTACCGCCATATAAAGAGAAAGCGCTAACCGAAAGGTTGGCGCTTTTTTCGGTCCTAGAGTTTAATTTATATCTGGGTTTGTAGCCAACTCATACCTAAAGGGTTCTAATCCCTATCTCAACTCCATATACAGAAAACCCAGCCTCGGCTGGGTTTTTGCTTTTTAGCGGTTCGATATCTCCTGGTTTTTATCACATCCATGTGAAAACCACATAATTTCATCCTTGAAGTTTATCGAAAAACGCTCCTGCATTTTCGATATTCACCACATCCCTGTAGCTTACCGCCATATAAAGAGCAAGCGCTAACCGAAAGGTTGGCGCTTTTTTCGGTCCTAGAGTTTAATTTATATCTGGGTTTGTAGCCAACTCATACCTTTATAGGTCAATTGCTTAACTCACTTTTTAGTTTTTAATCCGCTCTATAATTTGGACTATTGCTAAATAGCTTGTTAGTCTTTTTATTATCTAATAATAAATATTATTCACTGCGGATTGTTTATGTCTGAACATATTGTGATTTTAACCATTGCACTTGTCGTGTTGTTCTATGGCTATATCTCAAAAGCGTTAGCTAACTTTAATATTTCTGGCCCAATGGTATTCACCGGCCTTGGGTTGTTAATTTCTCCGTTAGGACTCGATGTCAGTGATGTAAATATAGACGCTGAATTTGTCACACTAATCGCTGAAATAGCGCTGGTATTAGTATTATTTAGCGATGCAGCGTTATTAGATTTAAAACTATTACGACAATCTTGGCAGTTACCTACACGATTATTACTATTAGGCCTGCCACTAATGATCGTTTTTGGAACTATAGTAGCGCAATTTATATTTCCAACTGAACCCACACTTCATTTATTACTATTAGCTTTATTATTAGCACCAACAGACGCTGCGCTAGGTAAAGCTGTTGTTACTGATACACAAGTTCCTAAGACCATACGTTCGACTATTAATGTAGAAAGCGGCCTCAATGACGGTATTGTTTTTCCAGTGGTAATCACGGTCGTTGCAATGATCACAAGTGGCTTAACAAACGCTGCGGATACCAGTTGGATTGGTTTTGTCATCAAACAAGTTGGTTTTGGTGCTTTAGTTGGTGCTGGTATTGGCTATGCTGGCGCAAAACTTTCTCTACTTAGCGTAAACAAGAGTTGGATGACTGAAAACTACCAAAACTTAATTCCAATAGCACTGGCGATTATTGCTTTCTATTTAGCTGAAGCAATTGGTGGTAACGGTTTTATCGCCGCTTTTTTCGCTGGTTTATACGCCGGCAATACGAGTAGTAAAACTCGTGAACACATAGAGGACTTTGCAGAAAGCGAGGGGGAGTTATTAGTATTAATTAGTTTCTTCGTCTTCGGCGTTGCGTTTATTCCAGCACTTTATGACTATGTCACTTTCGAAGTATGTGTGTATGCAATACTTAGCTTAACCTTAATTCGCATGATTCCTGCTATGTTCTGTTTATTAGGAGTTAAAGTAAATGGAGTAAGAATTGATATATCTACCATGGGATTCATAGCTTGGTTTGGACCAAGGGGGATCGCATCTATTCTTTATGCGTTGATCGTTACCAAGGAAATAGGAACAATAGAGGGATTTGAGACGGTGTATGCTGTTGTTATGGTCACCGTAGTATTAAGTATTATCGCTCATGGCCTCAGTGCCCAACCTTTAGCGAATCGCTACGGAAATAAACATAAAAAAGTTCTTTAACTAAGCGTTTAATCTTAGCGTTAGCTAAACCTTTGAAAAACCAAATCTAATACCAAACTTTTACCGTTTAAATGTTGTAATAAAACTACATAAAGACGTTAAAGAGCATCTTTATCTTGCTATTTCGTTTAAAACCACGTAATAATATTACAAACGAACAAGAAAGAGAGAAAAATAATGGAAGAACAAAACCAAGTAAACGAAACAAATTCGGCATTAAATTCAGACAGTTTTGATTTTGACAATAGCGGGTGGCCACGAGACTTTGATATTAGAATCGAAGTAGCGGAGCAACGCGAAGTACTTGAAGACTAAAAACATTAAAGGCTAAGGCTCAACAACAGCAAAGTTTTTGAGCGAGCTCATGAAAATACCAAGAAACCGCATATTCAATGCGGTTTTTTATTGGCTTAAACTTTTTCAACCCTAACAGAATATACAGTTCTCGTTGGAAAAGTTAAATTTATTCTTAAATAACATATACAAACCACTGTCATTATCGCAAAATAAAGCTACGATCATATTTAACCAACAAGAACGGTAGTTAATGAACGAAAACATCACGCCTCTAGAGCTTCGACAAAAAATCAGAGCAGGGAAGTTTAAAGAAAACACTTCTGGCTTATGTCATGGCTTCGTTCAGTGTAATTTAGTGATGTTACCAAAGGACTGGGCTGACGACTTCCTCAAATTCTGCGAGTTAAATGACAAACCTTGTCCACTTATTGCAGTATCAAACTCGCCAGGAGACACATTTCTCGAAGGGATTGCCGAGGATCTTGATTTACGAACTGATATACCGAGCTATCGAATTTTTAAAGATGGGCTATTAACAGAAGAAGTTAACGATATAACCGATTATTGGCGAGATGATTTAGTCACTTTTGCATTAGGTTGTTCTTTTTCATTTGAAGAAAGCTTAATTGCTGACGGTTTAGACGTTAGAAATATAAGCGAAAGCGTTAATGTACCTATGTATAGAACCGATATCGATTGTACACCGGTAGGACCTTTTAAAGGCAAAATGGTTGTGAGTATGCGGCCATTTGACGCAAAAGATACCATTAGAGCAATACAAATATGTACCGGTTTTCCTTCAGTTCACGGCGCGCCGATACACTTTGGCGATCCAAAGTTGATAGGTATTAGTGATATCGAAAAACCAGATTTCGGTGATCGGGTAACAATAAAAGAAAATGAACATCCTGTTTTCTGGGCCTGCGGCGTAACACCGCAAGTAGCACTAGAACAAGCAAGGCCTCCTTTTTGTATAACCCATAGCCCAGGCTGTATGTTGGTAACGGATTTAACTAACTCTTCGTTAGCAGAATAGTAGACTAAAAAAAGCCTATAACAACTATATAAAAATAATAATCAAAGATGATTAGAGAGAATTAATTATGTCATTGCTACTAAATTGTGATCTTGGCGAAAGTTTCGGCTCTTGGACGATGGGCCTAGATGAACAAGTAATGCCTCATATTGATCAAGCGAACATTGCCTGCGGTTTTCATGCTGGTGACCCGCTAGTTCTTCAGAATACATTAACTTTAGCTAAAAAACATAACGTAATGGTTGGCGCTCATCCTGGGTATCCGGATATTGTCGGTTTTGGTCGTCGTAGCATGAATTGTTCAACTGAAGAAATAAGAGCCATGATTCATTATCAATTGTCGGCAATTAGTGGCATGGCAGCAACACAAGGACTTAGCGTTAACTATGTAAAACCTCATGGTGCGCTTTATAACGACATGATGGCAAAGCAAGACGTTAGGCTAGCGATTATGTCAGCGGTTGCAAGTTTTCATCAAGATGTCGTATTAATGTTACAAGCAACACCAGAGCACAAAAAACATACTGCAGAAGCAAATGAAGTTGGCATTGAACTTTGGTTCGAAGCATTTGCCGATCGTTGTTATGACGACAATGGCAAACTGCTATCAAGAAATAAAACGGGAGCAGTGCTAAGCAAGGAGAAAATGCTCGCGCAAGTAAAACAGTTAAAAGAAAGTGGTACGGTTACTACTGTTAGCGGCAATACAATGGAGATTATTGCTGATACTTTGTGCGTTCACGGTGATAATATCGAAGGCGTGAATGCCATTGAAGCGATTAGAGAGTGCATCTCTTAAATGAAGATATCGATCGCAGGGGAAAACTCTTACATCATTTACTTTGCTGATTCCGTATCTACAGAGACTTCAGCACAGATACAAGTATGTGCTACTCAATTAAAAATGACATTGGCTGAAAAGCTTATTGATTTAATACCATCCTATGCGTCTTTATTAGTGATATACGATCCATTATTGATAGATCCTTTTGCGGCAAAAACAGCCATTAAAGAAGTGTTGTTATCACTGTCAGATACCTCAATTAAAGAAGGGGAGTTAATTACCCTGCCAGTCTATTATTCTGAAGAATCAGGGCAAGATTTAGCGCTAATCGCTGAAAAATCAGGGTTATCGGTAGAACAAGTCATTGATATCCATCAACAAACCGAATATCGAGTCTATGCCATAGGTTTTGCCCCAGGTTTTGCTTATTTAGGAGAAGTTGACGAGCGTATCGCAATGCCTCGATTAGCATCACCTCGATTAAAGGTTCCTAAGGGAGCAGTTGCAATAGCAGATCGCCAAACCGCAGTATATCCCGCTCAATCGCCTGGTGGCTGGAATATTATCGGTCTATGTCCAATTCAAATGTTTGACCGCAACAATAATCCAACAATGCCAATTTCTTCTGCAAACAGAGTAAAGTTCACAGCCATATCTAGGGAGCAGTTTTTAGAATTAGGTGGAGTGCTATAGTCATGAATTCGTCTAGTAATAAAGCAAATAGCGAAATGCACCTTGGATTTAGAGTAACTTCACCAGGGATGTTATCGTTACTGCAAGATTTAGGTCGATTTGGCCAACATCATAATGGACTTACAACTGGCGGTCCTGTTGATTGTAATGCTTTCAAATTGGCGAATTTACTTTGTACAAACGATGAAAATCTAACAGCGATAGAAATCTCGTTAGGTGGATTAGAGTTTGAATCAAATATAGACACAATAATCGCTGTTACCGGTGCCGATATGCCGTTTACCATCAATGGTAGAAAGCAACCGTTATGGCAAAGCGTAAGCATTAATAAAGGCGATAAAGTAGCGATTGGTTTTGCGAAAACAGGTGTTCGAAGCTATCTAGCAGTTAAAGGTGGTTTTAAGGTAAAACCGATGTTTGGTAGTACCAGTACGGTTGTTAGAGAACATATTGGTGGTATAAGAGGTGATAAATTAGCAGTTGGTGATTTGTTGCCGTGCAATTCAGATAAAAGCACAAGTGTTGAAACAGCGATTAAAAGTGAAAAAGAAAGTCAAAACCAAAAACAATGCCAAAGCCAAACTCATAACATAGTTAAAAACAAACCAAGTTATCATAATGAGGTTACTTTAAGGGTGATCTTAGGCTATCAACAAGATGCCTTTAGCAACGTACAAAAACAATTGTTTTTTTCGAGTGAGTACCAAGTAAGTGATAGCTTTGATCGTATGGGATACCGGTTAGAAGGGCCGACAATAAAGCCTAATATTAACGGGATATTATCAGAAGGTATATGCCTTGGAGCGATTCAAGTCCCACCTAATGGTCAGCCTATTGTATTACTCAACGATCGGCAAACAATTGGTGGTTACCCCAAAATAGGGTCAGTATTTTCCATTGACTTAGCAAAACTTGGACAGTGTAAAACTGGTGCTAAAATTATGTTTGAACAAATCAGTATCGAAGATGCACATAATCTATTGCACTTAGAGCGGTATAAACACGAAAAAATTGGTATTAAAACGATACCGTTTCTTAGCTCTTAATCTCTAACGACTGATTATTTTACTAATTTCATTTAGATCAAGGCCATTAATTTGCAACATATAGAACAACAAGAAATCGAGCTAAGCAAGAGCATTGAAGATTTAATGGTTGCTTTAAATCCGCGAGGTATGAAGCTAATGCAAAGAGCATTAGAGTCTGGTTATTACTATCGAGCGGCCAAAACCTTGTTCTCCAAGAAAGGAACAATATTAATTGGTACAGGTTTTCCTGTTGCAGATACGTTTGAAACAGATGGACCAGTGGGCGCCATCGCTTTATACAATGCATTAAAATCACTTGGTGCAAACCCTGTGCTGGTTTGTGGTAATCCATTTTTTAAAGCAATAAAAGACGATTTTAAATGTGAACAAATGTCGATTAATGATATTAAAAACGGTCGTCAACAAGCAAAATTAGCTTTACAAAAATACCAACCGGATGTGGTTATCTCAATCGAACGTCCAGGGTTAACAGCACAGGGCCATTATGCAAACATGCGAGGTGAAGATATCAGTGCACGCTGCGCCTGTTTTGACTACTTTGTTATTGATGCAAGCTGTCCTACCATTGCAATAGGTGATGGAGGTAACGAAATTGGCATGGGTAAGATCAAAGACACGATCAAGCAACTAGATATTACGCCATCGCAAACAAGTTGTGACGAACTATTGATTGCCGACGTGTCAAATTGGGCAGCCTATGGCATCATTGCCTTTCTTGGAAAGTGGTCGAATAAAGATTTATTAGCCGATGTTGATTCATTGGCTTTATTAAAATTTATCTCCAAGCGTGGCAGTGTCGACGGAGTAACAAGACTAAACGAACTTACCGAAGATAGCCTACCAGCTTCTGCCGGTAGAGAGATAATTGAAACGTTACGCAAGTTAACTGGCTTTGCTTAACGAATGCAAGATTAATAAGTAAATAAAGAGACCTAAAATGTCGATAGTATTTTTAAATAATGAATTTATGCCGATGGAAGAAGCAAAAATATCACCTATGGATAGAGGTTTTTTATTTGGCGATGGCATATACGAAGTTGTACCTTCTTATGATGGTAAACTTGTCGGTTTTGGCCCTCACGTTGCTAGAATGCAAGAAGGCCTAAGCTTAATAGATATAAAGCTTAACTGGAGCACACAACAGTGGCGAGATGTGGTAGAACAGCTTATTGAAAAAAATGGCGCTGGAAATTTGGGAATATACTTACATGTTAGTCGTGGTACTGACAGTAAACGATATCATGCGTATCCAGAAAATGTGACACCGACAGTCTATGCTTTCACCTTTGAGATACCGCAAGCAGCAGTAGCAGATAAAACTAAAGCAAAGAAATACAGCGTAAACTCAAATACGGATTTGCGTTGGAAACGCTGTCACATTAAATCAACAGCTCTTTTAGGCAATGTAATGCACTTTCAACAAGGTCACAGTGCAGGTTGTAATGAAACGATATTATTTAATGATAACGATGAATTAACTGAAGCCAGCAGTTGTAATGCATATATCGTGAAAGATGGTATTATCGCTACACCGCCACTAGATCATCAAATTTTACCTGGTATTACGCGGCTAATTTTACTTGATATTTTAGCCAAAGATGGAAGTTTAACAGTCGAAGAACGAATAGTAACTCGTAAAGAAGTTGAAAGCGCTGATGAAATTTGGTTAACAAGTTCTAGCAAGGAAATTGCTCCTGTAACCATATTAGATGGCAAACCTGTAGGAAGCGGTGAAATAGGGGATGTGTGGCTTGCAGCGCAATCACTATATAGTTTAGGAAAATATAATTACTAATGGCTCGTCCAACAAAAGCGCTGATCAGTAAAAGCGCAATCATCCATAACTTTAATGTGGTGCAACAGTTTGCACCGCATTCTAAAAACTTAGCAATTGTAAAGGCAAATGCTTATGGTCACGGTTCCATTGTTGTTGCCAATATTTTAAATCCTCTAGTCAATGCTTTTGGTGTTTCCTGCATCGAAGAAGCACTTGAAATTAGAAACGCTGGTGTTGATAAGCCAATACTTTTGCTAGAAGGTGTGTTTAGCAAAGACGAAATTGCTGTTGCTGCAGACAATGACTTCTGGATCATGATAAGTAACCAACTACAATCGAAATGGTTAGTCGAATCTAGGATCTCAAAAGCGATTAATGTTTGGCTTAAGGTCGATACGGGCATGCACCGTCTTGGTTTAATGAATGAAGAAGCCATAAAAGTTTATGCTGAGCTGAATAATAGTAACAATGTAAACGAAGGTATTGTTTTAGCAACTCACTTTTCATCGGCCGACGAACAAGATTATCAAGATACAAAGATTCAAATACAGAAGTTTAAGCAGGTACAAAGTTCATTAATTAATCACTTAAATAGCGATGCAAAAATACAATGTTCCGTCGCTAATTCAGCAGCAATCATGGCTTGGCCAGACAGTCGCTTAGAATGGAATCGACCAGGGTTTATGCTGTACGGTAATTCACCACTTTTGTCAGAAAGTAATTACGCAGATAAATTAAAACCAGCGATGACAATGCAGTCGGAAATCATTTCAATTCGCTCCATAGAAAAAGGTGAATCGGTTGGTTATAACAAAGTTTGGACTGCAGAAAGACAATCAAAAATAGCTACTGTTGCCATAGGTTATGGTGATGGCTACCCGCAAAGTGCTAAATCTGGTACGCCGACGTTGGTAAATGGAGTGATAGCACCACTGGCAGGCAAGGTTTCAATGGATATGATTACAATCGATGTAACCGATATTAGTAACGTATCGGTGGGTGCCACTGTAATTTTATGGGGTGAAGGATTGTCTGTTAATGAAGTTGCTAAGTGTTCAAATACTTCCGGTTATGAAATATTAGCGAGACTACCTAATAGAACACCGACGGTTTTGGTCGAATAGATTGTCTGTTATAGATAAGTGAATCATAAACAACTCATTTATTTTTTTAAATATAGATAAATTTGCACTGATACAGCTTAGATTGTTGTTTTTTTCAACAAACAAACATTATTTAACAAATTAATTAAGAATTTTTAGAATTAGCCCTTTACAACTGGCTCAGCAATCTTTAATATTCGCGTCATTGGTGAGATGGCTGAGTGGTCGAAAGCACCGGTCTTGAAAACCGGCAAGGGTTTGTAGCCCTTCTAGAGTTCAAATCTCTATCTCACCGCCATATATAGAAAACCCAGCCTCGGCTGGGTTTTTGCTTTTTAGCGGTTCGATATCTCCAGGTTTTTACCACATCCATGTGAAAACCACATAACTTCATCCTTGAAGTGTATCGAAAATTGCTCCTGCATTTTCGATATTCAATACTTCCTTGTAGATTAAAAAAATTGTAAATATGTATGTATATAGAGCGCTTTAAGGTTACTTTTTCTACAATAAGGATTATATTAAATGAAGACGTTAATATATTTGAGGTTGGGTTATGAAGATTTATTTGATGTTGAGTGTCGTTATGTTTACTGCTATCTCAGGTTGTTCTTCGACTCCTGAACAAACAGTAAAAACAGATAATGAACTGTTATATATAGATAACGCGTTCGCTCAATATCAAACATTCGACGTACCCACAGAAGAAGAAATCTTTGCTCTTGACGAAAGTATGAAAGATTTCGTAACTAACAGTTTAATAGTTGAGGAAGATCCTAATATTCGAGCGACACTACTTCTTAACAAATTATTTAGTCGCACAACCTATAATCTTCAGTACCGTTATGGTGCGAACTTGACTGCTTCGCAGGCTTTTAAACAATATGAAGCCAATTGTTTATCGTTAACAATTCTAGCATATGCATTAGCCCGAGAAGCGAATTTACAAGTAAGATTTCAAGAGATATTAATTCCAGAGTATTGGGTAAGAGAGGGCGGTTATAATATGTTAACTCGCCATGTTAATCTCAAGGTTATAGGAGATAGTAAGACACCATATAGAGTACTTGTTGGCCAGAAAGAAACAATTATCGATTTCGACCCATATACTACCAAAAAACATTTTCGTAAAAAAATAATCGCCAGAGACAGGGTCGTCGCTATGTTTTACAACAATATAGGTGCTCAAGCTCTTGCAAATGGTCAATATGACGAAGCCTACGCATACTTCAAGGCGTCTTTACTCAAAGATGATGAGTATTCTGCCGCTTGGAGTAACTTAGGTTATTTATATAAATCAGTCGGTCTAGATAAAGTTGCAGAGCAAGCCTATCTGTCGGCAGTAAATTACAATCATAATAACTTTAATGCATGGAGCAACTTGGAAATTTTAGTCAAGAGTCAAGGAAGAATTGAAGAATCGGATAGCATTAAGAAATTTCTGTATAGTCATCGCGTTCGAAATCCGTACTACCATGCTTTGCTAGGTGAAGAAGCCTACTTTAATGGTAATTATAAGCAGTCCATTAAGCATTACAATAAAGCAAAACGCATAGAGCCTGAAGAGCACGAGTTCTATTTTGGCCTGTCTCGATCTTTCTATATGCTGGGTGAGTACGATAAAGCGGAATCTAACTTGGCTAAGGCACAGAACAAAGCAAACTTTAAAGATATTAAAGAAAAATATCGAAGCAAACTAAACTTGTTGAGTAAATTATAGGCTCTAGTGAATATACTACATATTGCTCTTTTAAGATTATTTTCAATTGGCTTGATATCGGTTGTTTTAATGTTTGATTGCATTGCTTTAGCTTCACAAGAGGGCGAAAATGCGACGCACAATCTAAAACTTACCAGACAACTTGATTACGAAACTAAAGAAAACAAACAACTGATTTCTCATTTAGAATTCTTATCTTCTAAAAGGCTACAAGGACGAAAAGTTGGCACTCCAGGGCATATTGATGCGCAAAGTTATATTGCATCATTTTTTACCGTTAAAAATACAAATCAACGATACCAAACTCAAGAATTTACCTACTCAAAAGGGGTCACCTCTAAAAAAGGGGTTAACCATATATTTACCCAAGTTGGTGATAAATATCCTGACCAGGTAATCGTTGTTACCGCTCATTATGATCATCTTGGGAAGAAAGGTAACAAGGTATATGCTGGTGCAGATGACAATGCTTCAGGTACCGCAGCTTTACTTGCTATTAAATCTTGGTTAGACAACACCTCAATTAGCAACACCATAGTGCTTGTAGCCACAGATGCAGAAGAAGAAGGATTGAAGGGCGCTACAGCGTTTTTAGACGATCCCAGCGTTAATTTAGAGAACATTAAAATTAATCTAAATCTAGATATGATTTCGTATGGTTACCGAAAAAAAGGCTTAATATTAAGTGGTGCTAAAAAACAAAAACAGCTCGCGCCATTAATCGATATCCTAATAGATAGTGATAATAAGTTTAAGTTCTATAAAAAACGATATTTACAAGACACTTTTATTTCATCAGTGAATAGTAAAATTGACCTCCATAAAGCCAGCGATCATTACGAGTTTTATAAAAAGGGGATCCCTTATATCCTGTTAACTTCTGAAAATCATCATCGTTATCATCAACCAACAGACAAATTTGAAAATGTCGATTTAGAGTTTTTTCAGGAATCTTTTGCAGCAATTAAGCAAGTGATTGTTAAGCTTGATCAATATTATGCAAAATAAGCACAATTTAATGACAATATTGTCTAAATATTACGTTATAATTTAGTTAATTTTAAACAACGCTAGTGCTTCTAATAGCTTGAGTTAATAATCGCTTAATTTAATAGGTTTCCTGCAAATGAAAAAGAATTTTATAACCGCACAAGAGTTACTTGAAGACTCATTTCGTGTCGCACATCAAGTATATAAAGATGGTTTCAGACCTCAGTTTATTATCGGTATTTGGCGAGGTGGTGCACCAATAGGTATTGCTGTACAGGAATTTTTTGATTTTAAGGGCGTAGAAACGGATCACATTGCGGTGCGAACGTCGTCATATTACGGTATTAACCAGCAAGCGAAAGAAATCAAGGTACATGGATTACATTACTTAATTGAAAACGCGAATGCTGATGATGCTCTATTAATTGTTGATGACGTTTTTGATTCAGGGCGCAGTGTCGTTGCTCTTATTGAGCAGATTCGCACTCAAATGCGATTAAATACCCCAACAGATATTCGTGTTGCAACGCCTTACTATAAACCGCAAAACTCTAAAGTTGATTTAGTCCCTAATTATTACATTCATTCTTCAGATGAATGGTTGGTGTTTCCACATGAACTTTCAGGGCTAACAAAAGAAGAGTTATTTGCTGGCAAACACGATATTAGCAATATTAAAGATATTCTATTCGATGAAGAATAAACAACAAAGGGAGCTATACGCTCCCTTTTTTAATAACTCTTCATCATTAACTCAAGTTACAGGAAAAGTAGTCAAAGGCTTTCAAGTAGCTTCAGGGCGCTCCAACAATACTCCTTTTCAAGCTGGCACTGTCAAACTTCAGAAACCTTTCTTTAAAGCGTTGGGCTTAGATCTCGAATCTTATTTTATGGCTACCATAAATCTAACAACGGCTAATCTACACATTAACATTAAAAAGCCAGATTATTTATTTACTGACATAAAATGGCATAAAGATATCGCAGCGGAAACGTTTTCTTTTTGTGCTTGTGTTTTAGAGTATAAAGGCAAACAATATGAAGCTTTATTTTATTATCCACACTTAGAAACTAAACCCGATCATTTCCAACCACCATGCACCATAGAAATTATTTCGCCGTATATTGAATCGTTAAGATATGGAAGTGATCTGGGGCTTATATTGAATAACGAGAATGTCAAAATAGAAAAGACTTCTAAGATTACTAAATAAAAGCGGTAAAAGAGATAATGCAGAATAGGGTGTTTGCCATTACCTGTTATAAGCAACGGATACAAAAAAGGCCTCAGATGAGGCCTTTTTTCTTATCAAGTTCTAAAATTAGAATTTGTAAGTAGCACCAACAAACGCTGTTGTGCCTGAATCTTCTGCGTTACCACTGAATTTTTGAACGTCAGTGATTGAATCATCGTAAGAGGTGTTTAATACAGCACCTAATAGAGTCCATTTAGGAGCAATTGCATAAGTACCAATTACACCGAACGAAACGTTGTTTGCAGCATCTGGAGTGTAAGTATTATCTTGAACGTTTCCGCCGTAGTAATAGTAATCAACAGCGTCTTCAGACACCGCTTCAACTTTAACTAATGCTGTTAATGTAGCTTTTTCAGATAGAACCCAAGTGTAAGTACCTTGAACTCGAACCTCACCGCCCGAGTCTTCTTCAGCTGAACCTAGCACTTGTGCATCAAGGGCAAACATACCGCTTTTCCAGTTTACTCGGAGACCCGCTAATGTTTGATCGTCTACTTCATGGCCAGGGAATGGACCATCGCCTTTGTCATAACCTTTTTTAGGTGTTGCAACAACACCTAAACGAAGACCTGTGTCATCTGGTTGCCATAACCAAGCACCTAATTTGTTATATTCAAAATATGCCCAATTATTATAAGAAACGTTAATCAATGGCACTGCTGTAGTTTCTGTTTCGTCAGAACCTGCAAACTCAGGTGCGCTTACTACACCTAAACCTAATTGTACGCTCCAACCAGAACCTGCTTCTTCACCTTGTGCTGGAACATTGTCAACACTACCTGCAACACCGGCTTTTGCAAAAGCAGAACCTGATGCAACGGTTAATAATGAAGCTAATAATAATTTTTTCATTTTAATTTCCTTAACGACAAATACAAACCTAGGTATAGGTTGATTGTTTTTTTATTTTAAATTTAGCAGACACAAAACTGCCTACGTGAGTTAAGTATTAGTTTAATTTGCTCAGTATGCAAGTAATTATTTGTATTGAAATAGCACTTTTCTAATAAAAATCATCAAGTTGTAATATCAAAATTACATTGTTGTGCAATAAATAGCCACTCAAGATGGTTAATAACCGTACATTTGGTTGACAAGGTCAGATATTACTTGCCTTGTGAGCAAATATCTTTAAAAATGGTTGTTATAAGAAAACGTTATGTATATTAACAATTTATTACATTATTTTGAGAACAAAAATTTGAAGCAAAAACAGTTTGCTTGTCATGAATGTGACGCTTTAGTAACAATTGACTCTATAGATGAAGGGCAGGTAGCTAAGTGTCCACGTTGCAATCATGGCATTGTAGAGCGAAAACATGACTCTATTAATAAAACATTAGCGGTAAGCTTCGCTGGTTTGATGTTTTTTGTTCCAGCTGTGTTTAGTCCGTTGATGACAATGAAGCTGTTATCGGTTGAAAGCTCGGCGAGTCTTTTTTCAGCAATTATAGCGTTGTGGAATAGCGAATTGTTTTTCGTTGCAACTTCGATATTTTTATTTTGTTTTCTAACACCATTAATTAAGCTATCAGCAAGTTTTACGATTTGTTTAGGACACAAGCTGAATCGACATAGCGAACCTTGGTATAAAAACCTAATGCTGTTTTATCATCACGTAGATAGCTGGGAAATGCTTGAAGTATTTTTAATTGGAATTCTTGTTTCTATAATAAAGCTTAAAGACATGGCGGATCTGTCATTCAATTTAGGCTTATTGTGTTTTTCTGGTCTAATGCTTTGCGTACTTTCACTAAAGATAACGTTAGATAAACAACTAATTTGGGATGACTTCGATGAGCGATAACGAAGTAAGTGTGACTACAGCAATGGAAAAAGGCTTAGCAGCTTGTCCCGCCTGTCATTTAGTTAGTCAGTATCAGCAAGATGTAAATAATTATTGTCCGCGTTGTGATAGCAAAATTGAGCAGCGAAAGAATAACTCACTGCAGCGCTGCTGGGCATGGACCATTTGTTCATTAATAGCGTTTTTTCCAGCAAACATGTATCCGATAATGACGATACTCTATTTCGGAAAAGGTCAGCCAGATACAATATTGTCTGGCATCGTATTGTTACTAAAGTTTGGCATGTACCCGATCGCTGCAATTGTTTTCATTGCCAGCTTTGTTGTTCCATTGGCTAAAATTATTGGGTTATTAGTATTGCTATGGTCTTTACGAAATCCATCTAAGTTAACTAAACTTCAACGAACTAAAATGTACCGATATATCGAGATTTTCGGTCGTTGGTCTATGTTGGATGTATTCGTAGTCGCATTACTTGTTGCCTTAGTTGAAATTGGATCTGTGGTTGAAATAATCGCAGGACCTGGCGCTACTGCTTTTGGCGTAATGGTTATACTAACTATATTTGCCGCAAACTGTTTTGATCCTCGTTTAATCTGGGATAAAGATACTCCTGATAAACCAATAAAAGAAAAATAATGTTATGAAAGATGCTGAAGTAGTTTTAACAAATAAATCGCCAATATCTTCAATTTGGCTATTGCCGGTTCTCGCGGTATTAATAGCTTTGTGGCTTGTATTTAAGTCTTTTTCTGAGGCTGGCGTCGATATTATTATAAAGACCACGAGCGCTGAAGGCATTGTTGCGGGTAAAACTGAGGTTCGTTTTAAAGGTTTTCCTATCGGTTTAGTAACCGATCTTGATATGACTGAAGACTTGCAAACGGTTTTAGCCACGGTTGAGCTTAAGCAAAGCACAAAACAATACCTTACGGAAAACACTTTGTTTTGGTTAGTAAAGCCAGAAATAAGTTTATCAGGCGTTTCTGGATTAGATACAGTTATCACTGGTAATTATTTTGAAATGCTGCCAATGGAAGGTGAAACTCAAGTTAGAGAATATACTTCATTAAAACAGCCACCACCAAAATCAGAAGATGCGGCTGGTTTGCACATTACCTTGCACGCGAAAGAGCTTGGTTCAATTACACACGGCAGTAAAATATTCTATAAACAAATCCAAGTAGGTGAAGTATATTCGTACGAGTTCTCTAAAGACAAAAGCCACATAAAAATAAACCTTTTAATTGAAGAAGAATACCGTGATTTAATTAAGCTTAATACGCGTTTTTGGAACGCCAGTGGCATTGAAATGACCGGTGATTTATCTGGTTTTAAGGTTCGCACACAATCAATGGCATCAGTTATTGGTGGCGGTATAGCATTTGAAACACCGGAGTTAGGTGATACAACAACTATTGTTCAAAACTTTACTGAGTATCCGTTATATGAAGGTTTTGATGAGGCAAAATCAGGCATAACCGTTAAAATGCACTTTCCAAAGAATTCGGGTATTAAAGCTGGTATAACTAAAGTTATTTTTGAAGGCGTTGAAGTTGGCGTAGTTGAAGATTTTGTATATAACCAAGCCCGTGGCGGCGTTACGGCAAGCGTATTAATCGATCCAAGATTAGAGCCATATTTATTATCAGGAATGGACTTTTGGTTGGTTAAGCCGTCTATAAGCTTAGCTGGTGTGTCTAATATTGACCGATTACTTAGTGGTTCATACGTTGCATTTAGAATAGGGGATGGTGAACCATCTCGAGAATTCGATGTTTTACCATCTGCGCCGCCTCTTGATTTCAAAGAAAAAGGTTTACACCTTAATATTACCGCCGATAATGTCGATTCTTTAAGTTTTGGTGTACCTGTATTTTACAAAAACTTACGGGTAGGTTCTGTTCAAGATCATAAACTTGCTGCTGATAAACGAAGTTTTGATGTACACATCTTCATTGAGCCAGAATATGAGTCGTTAGTTAACTCTTCGTCAGTGTTTTATGAACAAGGGGGGATTGAGGTTAATGGTTCATTAAAAAGCTTTTCTATTCGTACCTCACCAATACAAGCATTAATGACTGGTGGTATTTCATTCCATACCATTGATTTTGAAAACTCATCTTCTGTAAAAGACGGACATCGATTTGTTATGAACCGTAATTTGGAAGAAGCACTAAATACAGAAGTTGTGACTATTATAGCGCCTTTAAGTTATGAAATTATTCCAGGTTTAACAAAGTTAAAATTTGGCGAAAAACATATTGGTACCGTTAAGTCAGTAAAACCGAGTTCAGACTTTAAAAGTTCAATTGTAACAATCGGTTACCAATCAGATTACAATAACTTATTTAAAGAATCCTCGAAGATTTGGATTGTGGAACCGAATTTGACAGCAGGAAATATCGCAGGTTTTAATGCTTTATTGACGGGGATGTTTCTACAGGTTAAACCTGGTGAAGGTGCTCTTAAAAATCACTTTACTTTGCTAAGAAAGGCCCCAGAATCTGAAGCTACAGACGAAGGTTTACAATTGAGGTTGCATGCAAAGTACGGCACCTCGGTTGAGAAAGGTTCACCTATTAGCTATAAAAAAATGGTTATCGGTTTTGTAGATACCGTTAACTTGAATAAAGATGGTTTAACCGTTGATATCTCGGCAACAATTGCTGAAAGATTTAGATATTTAGTCAGTAAAACATCTAAATTTCACCAAGCAAGTGGCTTTAATGTTAAAGCAAATTTAAAAGGACTAAACGTTCAAACAGAAAGCTTGCAAAGTATCCTTAGAGGTGGCTTAGCACTTAATAACGACTATGCAGATTTCAATAATTTAGCTGAAGAAATGGATATTTTTGAATTATACGAAAACAATGAGGTTATATTTCAAACTGGTAAATTAATTACCGTTACGTTTAACGAAGTGATTGATATTCAAAGGGGCGCTAACGTTGATTATAACGGCCATACCATAGGCTCGGTAAAGAATTTAGAAGTTACTAGCGATCTAATGTCAACAAAATTAACCCTTGATATTTCAGATAAATATAGCCAATTCACTCAGACAAACACGCAGTTCTGGTTAGTAAAACCTGAAGTAAGTGTTGCCCGTGTAGCCAATGCTAAAGCCTACTTTACCGGTAATTATATTGGAGTAATGCCAGGTAACGGCGAACAATCTGTTGAATTTAAAGGATTATTGCAGGCTCCGGCACTAAAACAAGTACCGTCCGGAACTAACTTAACCTTAACGACTTCAGTTAAAGGCTCAATTCAGCCGGATAATCCAGTGTTATATCGCCAAATCAAAGTTGGACGTGTTCTTGGTATAGAGCTTAACGAGAATGCTAATGGTGTAAATGTTTATCTAAATATTGATGAGCAATATAAACACCTAGTATCTAAGGACTCTAAGTTTTACAACGCTAGCGGCATTAAAGTTGAAGCTGGGTTATTTTCTGGGATGAATATTGAAACTGAATCGATGGACACAATTCTTGCCGGCGGTGTTGCTTTTGTAACACCAGAATCGAATAAAGAAACATTAGCAACTGATGGAGACCAATTTCCATTATACGATGAAGCTGATGAAAGTTGGTTAGAATGGAATCCAACGTTAACTAAACCAATTGAAGAAATGCATGAACCATTAATTCATCAACCTGGTGAAGATTCAAAAGGTTAACATTCAAATAGATCGGTTCAAGAAACAAAGTAAAAATTAAAAAATAGCAGTTAGAGATATCTGCTTTTTTTTGATTTAAATTTTGCAATGCTAATTACGAATATAGTCGGCAATTAGAAACTAAAGAAACTAAGAGTTTAAAAACGTCGTGTAATACAATTAGAGAAACCATTCGTGATAGTTTTAGCTAGTTATGTATATTTAATTAAAGTGCGAACAAATACGTTAAATTTAACGTACTAGGATTAACAAAGGCCGATATCTCCCACTCAAATGTCCGTTAATGTTAATTAGTGGACATTTAATATTATAAACGATAGCATAGACTAATCCTTGTATTGATTAATAAAATCTGGAATTACTGGTTTTCAGTGATTTTAGCTATTTATCCAATATCTTGGTTCAAACAGCTTAATTGCTCGTATCAATGAATCTTTAGTTTTAAAAACATTGGTATGAACAAAACATACAAACAACAATAAAAGCGAATTGATAAGTTATGTCCGAACTCTTTAATGCCGAACCATTATTTGACTCTCACCGTCATTTTCAGCAACTCCACAAAAACCAATTATTTTCAGATGATAATCCTAACGTAAAAATATTTGTTGAATCAGTCACCGATGATGTTGATGATGCAGTCGACGACTATAAGTACACCAAAGAGTTTTTACAATCTAAAGGACGTCGTAATGAAGCTACCTATAATTTGTTTCGCGGCGAAACTGAAAAATTTTTACTATGGGCTTGGCTCGTTGCTAAAAAATCTGTAGTGCAATTAAAACGCAGAGATTTAGAGTCTTATATTGATTTCGTCCATAAACCTCCACACCAATGGATAGCTACTAACGTCTACGCTCGTTATGAAAACCGTAATGGCATTCGGTCGGTTAACGAAAACTGGCGTCCTTTTACAATCAAAATCCCTAAAGCGCAACGCCTTGATAACATCGACTTTCAAAAGAAAAAGCAAAACTATCAGTGTTCCCAGGATAATCTTAAAGCGACATTTTCAGTACTGAATGTCTTTTACGACTACTTAGTTACTGAAGATTATGCCTTTGGAAACGCCATTGCTTCAGTTAAAAAAGATTGCCCGTATCTGATCAAAGATAGCTCTTTTACAGAAGTTAAACGTCTATCGAGCTTACAGTGGGATTATATCTTAGAAAGCACCACTAAAATGGCCGATGATAACGAAGATCATGAGCGCACTTTATTCATCATCGCTTCGCTAAAAACGCTATATTTAAGGGTTTCAGAGCTTTCTGAACGCAGTAATTGGTCGCCAGTAATGGGACATTTTTGGCAGGATAAAGATAAAAACCATTGGTTTAAAGTATTCGGTAAAGGCTCTAAACAGCGTGATGTATCAGTCCCCGACTCGTTTTTAAAATACTTACATCGTTACCGTGAAAGCCGTGGTTTAAATGGCTTCCCTTTATCGAGTGAAACCGATCCCTTGATTAATAAAATTAAAGGCTCTGGTGGACCGACGTCACGGCAGTTAAGACGTGTAGTACAGCAAGCCTTTGATTTTGCTTATCAGCAAATGGTTCAAGAAGGTTTTAACGATGAAGCGCAAACGTTAAAAGAAGCAACAACTCACTGGTTACGACACACTGGCGCTTCAATGGACATAGAATCTAGACCGTTAAAACATATGGCAGATGAACTGGGCCATGCGAGTATGGGCACAACAGACAGAGTTTATGTACAGTCTGATCACTTAGAGCGCGCTAAGTCTGGTAAAAAACGTCTTATTGAAAGTCGTTGAACAAAACCAAAAACCATTACAAATAAAGGGCACCGAAGCGCCCTTTTTTTATGTCTATGTCACTGAGTATGCTTTTATTCTCTACTCAGCGCTTTGCTGCTTTTTTTGTTTAAAAGTTTTCATATTCTTTAAGTTAAGCACTAATGCGGGGTCTAAACGAACGTTATGCCAATTGATTCGCCAATCTAAATGAGGCCCTGTTGACCTTCCTGTAGAGCCTATCATTGCAACATCTTGTCCTTGTAATACACGATCACCAACTTGTACTTTAGAATCACTTAGATGTAAAAATGTTGAGGTGATGCCATGACCATGATCGATTACTAAGGTACCGCCTGAATAAAACATTGCAGGTTCCCATAATGTGATAACTCCTGCTGCTGGAGCAAATACTGAAGTCCCTTTAGGACCCGCATAATCTAAACCATAATGAGGGTTTTTGGGTACGCCATTGTATATTCTTTGACTTCCATATACGCCAGTAATACGACCGGTTGCTGGTGCTTTAAAACCATGGGCAAAATCAATGTTATCGGATGCAATCGCCCTTGCCGCACGGATCTTTATTCCGTCGCTTTTGATTTGAGCCAAAGCCTCTTTACTTGGCGACATAATTTTCTTATCTATGCCTTCGATTCGTTGTACATTATAAGTACGAGATTTAGGTTTCAAATATTGCACAAGTTTTTCATTATTCTCATTAACGATCAATAACTTATGGTTACTTTCATCATCACGAGAAAAACCAAAAGTAAACAACCCGTGTCTTGAAACTTTTAACGGATCATCATCGAAAAAGACTTTACTATTAGGTGTCGTTTTACCAACGACCATCGAACCTTGTAAAATGTCGCCATCAAGTTTCAATTCAACTTTCGCTAATGCACTATGAGTAAAACCTAGTGCGAAAAGTGAAGAAATTATTGGTAACAATAACTTTTTTGATGCTTTGTGTTTTAGTATTTTTTGTTTAGACATGTTTATTCTAAGCATTAGCGATAGCTCCTTTTCCTACACCTTCGTAGGCGACCACTTGTATTTGGGAGTCTTGTTTTGTTTTCTTAATTTGTCTGGCAATATAATCAGCCAAAAGTTCAACCGTAGAATCGCAATCGACAACTTCTAAAATATTAGTCGGCACTGCGATATCAAAACGTCCTTGCGGAGCGTAATAAGAAAAGAATTGATGATCGGGTGTTAAATTTGATTTAGCACTCTGTGATAACTCAACTTGGTCCGATTCAATTCGATCGGTTTCACTTGCCAAATAGATATCTTGCCAACGATTCGCCCAATTGTCTTCTAATTCTTTCGAACGATTACCATTTTCTAAAATCGTAATTTTTGAACGATGACCATGGGCTATACGTTGACAATTACCATCATGTTTCTTTAAACCGTGGGTATAATGATAGAAAGCACCGTCAATTTGTTCAGCTCTTAGTGTTAAACTAATACCTTGAACGTTTTCCGGAAGTTGTTGTTTTATAACAACTTCTAAGTAACGCGTTACCGACTCTTCTGTGATTTCATCAGTATCTATTTGTGCAAATGCTTGTGCAGGAGATTGCAGGTAGATTGCTTTGTCTGCAATAGCAAAATCGACAAATAAATGCTCTGCTCTCGCTGATTGACTAATGGTTAGATCACTATTTCGTGTTGGTAGTACCAACTTGTGATCGACACTTTCATCAATGATTGCCTTAATTTGTTTTTTAACAATTCCAAAATCAAGCACCATACTTTCAGCGTTAAGATCGCCTGCTAACAGCACGTCAACAATCCAACTTTCTCCTACAACGCCCCTGTTCGAGCATAAATAGGAAAAATCTATTACGGTTAAATCGTTAACGAATAGCTGCATATTCTTCATTTAGTTGCCCTTTCGCTTACTTTACTTGCCAGTGAATTTGTTCACCAGCTCTAATTGGCACAACCTGGTCACTGCCAAACGGCATAGTAGCTGGCACATCCCAACTTACTTTATCTAATGTAATAGTATCGGTATTACGTGGTAAATTGTAAAAATCAGGACCGTTAAAGCTTGCAAACCCTTCAAGCTTATCAAGAGCATTCTCTTGTTCGAATACCTCTGCGTACAATTCAATCGCTGCATGAGCAGTATATGAACCAGCACACCCACAAGCGTTTTCTTTATTTTCTTTGGTATGAGGCGCTGAATCAGTACCTAAGAAGAACTTCTTACTACCACTTGTAGCAGCTTCAACCAATGCATGTTGGTGAATATTGCGCTTTAATACCGGCAAACAGAAGTAATGCGGTCGAATCCCGCCAACTAGCATATGATTTCGGTTAAATAATAAATGATGAGCAGTGATCGTTGCAGCAACGTTATCACTCGCACTGTTTACAAAATCCACAGCATCTTTAGTGGTGATGTGTTCTAAGACAATTTTCAAATCAGGGAAATCGTTAACAACTGGCGTTAAAATTCGATCAATATACTCTTTTTCACGATCGAAAATATCAATATGATTGTCTGTAACTTCACCGTGTAATAGCAGCAACATTTCTTGCTTTTGCATTTCTTTTAATACTGGATAAATGTTGTTGATATCCGTCACACCTGATGCTGAGTTAGTAGTAGCACCTGCAGGATATAGCTTAGCTGCAACAATTAAACCAGTTGCTTTTGCATCAATGATGTCTTGAGCTGTAGTATTGTCCGTAAGATAAAGCACCATTAAAGGTTCAAAATTATCATTAACATTTACCGCTTTAATGCGCTCGTAATACCCTGTTGCTTGCTCTGCATTCATTACCGGCGGCACTAAGTTTGGCATAATTATCGCTCGGCCAAAATAACGGCCTATGTCGCGTGTAGTATCAACTAACACATCGCCATCGCGGAGATGTACGTGCCAATCGTCAGGTCGGGTAATTGTTAATGTTGTCATTATCTAGCTCTTTTAAAATGATGTTTTGTATAAAATATGGTTCTGCGTTTAAGATCCTACCTGTACCCTTGATACAAGGCAAAAATTAACGCCATGTTTTTGCTAAAATCAGTAAATAAACTGATATTTAGTTGCTTAATCTTCGTCAGTTTCCGCTTGAGCCAACAATTTCATTAGCTGATCTTTTAGATTAGGTGGAACTTTATGTATGGTTAACGTGCTTTTTATTGGGTTATAAGTTACGTCACTACCAAAATGTGAGCGCTCAAAACTAACACTAATACCAGCACCTACACCTGAATACTTAGTTACTTTATTAACTACCGCTTGATCGTGTGGAAATTTCTCTTCTATGTCTAAGTCATTTTCTTGGCAAAACTTAAAAAAGTTTTCGCCATCATCGTGATGAGGCATTACTTGCGACAATTCAGTCATATCGAGTTCACGCCCGGTTTGTTGCTGCTCTTTACAATACGAAAGCAGTTCTTTACGAGTATTTTGTTTTTCTTCAGGGTTTAATTGCT
Organism: Thalassotalea crassostreae; assembly: GCF_001831495.1. Taxonomy (NCBI): domain Bacteria; kingdom Pseudomonadati; phylum Pseudomonadota; class Gammaproteobacteria; order Alteromonadales; family Colwelliaceae; genus Thalassotalea; species Thalassotalea crassostreae. The sequence continues at coordinate 1,939,494 of NZ_CP017689.1, read as the reverse complement.
GAACATTAACGTATTCTTCTACCGCTTCGACCAATTGTTGAGTTTGCTTCTTAGGATCAGAGCCTTCTTCACATCCTAGAAAATCAAGGAAGAAATCAGCTACTTTACGACCAGCGCGACCTTTAATGAACGAAATATAACGGCCTTTTTCTCGGTTATCTATATAATCAAACAAATCAATACGAGCTGCTAATTGCAATTTTGACGTATCGATGTGCTGATCATTGGCAATGTTTAATTCACCGTCTACGTAGTAATGTTCGCTAACTGGTAATAATGCAACTAACAGAAAACGACCACCTAACATTTCGTAATGACATGTCACAAGATAACCTGTTTCTGCCAGTTCATATTTTTGCAATTCTTGTTTTAAACGAATCGTAGCTTGATTCGAGAAAGGAATAAATTGTTGTTCATCATCTAAATAATCTTGCATTAATTTAGAAAACGGTTGTGTTTCACTGTCTTCATTTTCTTCTTTAAATGCGCCAAAGGCCTTTGAGCCTTTACTGTTATAGATATTGTGTAATGATTCAACAAAGGCAGAAATTTTTTCGTTAACTTCTATTAACCCTTTGCTGGCAGTAACTTTTACGTCACTGTTGTTCTCTGCCTTAGTTAAATAGTGCAGATCGATATTGGTAATATTTAAGCTCATAGTAATTGGTCAGTTTTATCTTTGGTTAGCTTTTGATAAACTATTATTAATTAACAATTATTTTTAGTTTTTTCGTTTAAATTGTGTTTTTAATCTAAACTTAAGGCTATTAAATAACCATTAAAAATTAATTCATTTCAAACAGGATGTAATTTTAAAAAATAATGCCTATTGTATCTAAGTATTCTAACGAACGTGTAGAAAAAATCGTCCAAGACCTTATCGATGTTCTCGTTAACGAAGAAGCCTCGACAGACCTTGCCCTAATGTGTTTAGGTAACTCTTTATCTACAATAATTAATAATCAAGTTCCCGAAAATCAACGAGAATCTATTGTTAAAAATTTCGCTGCTGCGCTTGCGCAATCAACAAAACAATAAAATAACAAAATTTAGCGATTAATTATATGGTTAGTAAAGAAAATAGTTCATATAGCAAACGACTACTGCATTTAGTGAGCTGGGGTCATTGGTTTACATTTTTTAATATTGGTGCCGCTTTAGTGATCGCGCTTATATTTATTGATGCTGAAGGTATTGCTCCTGGTTTTATTGGAAAAGTCTTTATGGTAAGTAATTGGCTTGCTCATATGGCGTTTTTAACTTTTATTTGCTTTGTCCTTACCGTATTCCCGCTAACTTTGCTTTACCCTAAAACTAGAGTAATACGCGGCGCAGCATCGTTTATATTTACTTTTCTGTTAACTCTACTCGTTATAGACGGTTTTACCTATTCACAACTAGGTTATCACTTAAACTTTGATTCTTTAGCAAGAATAATTGACCTAGTAAAAGAACAGATGGCGTACAACAGTCTTTCTTTTACTGCTCTTGCTGTAATGGCGTTTATTGCGATATTAATGTTTGAATTGGTAATGAGTAACTATGCGTGGAAACATATGCGTGAATTGCAACAACGTAAGTTTCCAAAAGTAATCGTTGCTATCCTTGTTGCTTCGTTTGTTACTAGCCACCTTATTCACGTGTGGGCAGATGCAAAACTAGAATATGACGTTTTAAGACAAGACACCGTTCTACCTTTATCTTATCCGTCTACAGCTAAAACCTTGTTGACCAAATACGGTTTGTTTAATCAAGATGATTATGAACAACGAAAAAATTCACCTTTTTCAATTAAATCAAAAATCCCGGACTATCCAGAATTAGAAATGAAATGTTTAGAATTAGAGCAACCTAAACAATCCGTTTATATAGTTCTAAGGGATCAGGAACTAAACACTAGGTTATTAAAAAATTTAAACACTTACTCTCCTATTAAAGGAACCACGTTTTTAAACTATATTGATAATTCAAATGCTAAGGACGCTTGGTTTAACCTATTTTATAGTTTACCAAATGTCTATCAAATTGAAATGATTGAGAAAAAAGAAACACCTTTATTATTTCAATTAGCAAAAAAACATAAGCTAACCACGAGTTTAACGGTGATCTCAAAGTCTAGTGACAAGAATAACGCTGAAACTAACCTCGAAACAATTGACCAACAAAATATTAGCCCACAATGGATTTCAAACCTAGTCGATCATCAAGCACACCATACCGATATATCGAAAGTGATCGCCGAGGAAACCTTAACAACGATTCCTCAGGGTATCCATATATTTTACTTTAGTGGCCAATCTGACTATCAATATGAGTTATTTGTAAATGCCCTGCTACTCGCTCAGCAGCAACTTGATATCAAAGACGTTATTTGGTTGGGTTCACTTGGAAATAAGGACAATACGACGGCATTCAAGACTAAACCTGCATTATTAATATGGCCAGGAAAAACCGAGCAAAAAATAAATGATTTAGCCAATGTTATGGATATTCAAACGACATTGATGCGTTATTACTTTGAATGTCGAACTCAATATAAAGCCTATTCTAACGGTAAAAACCTATATCGATTAGATGAAGACAGAATGGTTGCCAATATCACTGAGCAAGGACTAATCGTCACGAAGAAAGACAAGAACTTACTAATCGATCAGCAAGGTAATTTTTCTAGCTACTCTACTCAATTAGAAACAGTTATTAGCGAAGACTCTGATTTCCCAATGCTCATTGACGGGGTTAATTTGATTAATCAGTTTAGTATCAATAATGCTGAAACCTCAGGGAAAGAAGAAGAGAATCGAGAAAACTCTGATCAATAACCAATACTTTCAGTATTAACTTTAAAAATTCATTGCAAACAGCGAACTATTGATTAAAGATAAAGGAGTGTACATCAACACTCCTTTTTGTAGTCGGGGTATAGCGCAGTCTGGTAGCGCGTGCGTCTGGGGGACGTGAGGTCACAAGTTCGAATCTTGTTATCCCGACCAAAAATCTATTTTCAATTACCCGTTAAGCTCAAAAATTGGCTACTCTAACGCTCAGTTATTCAAATCCAAAACCGTCACTAAATATACCTAAAATCATCTAAGTGCTATAATTAAGCTTTACAGGACATATTCTATTTCTTTGGGCAAGCCCATACAAGGAACGCGTGGCAAGTCCTATTACTTGCATAATGGAAGTGCTTGGAGGTTAACTATGGTGCGCCACTACTATCTTTCAAACGACCTTAAAGAGCTCGTAAGCGTTGAGCAAGAGCTTCTTGATAATGGATTTAAAAGACCACAAATGCACGTTCTTAGTGATCAGGATGCTGAAGTGCAACTTAATCATCTGCACGAAGTTGAATCAATACTCAAAAAGGATATTGTACACTCTACAGAAGTAGGAGCCTTAGTTGGCGTTATAGCGGCAACCTTAGTATTGCTTACAGCTTATCTTCTTAACTGGACTAATACCGCGGCAGGTTGGATGCCATTTATCTTTTTAGCTATCGTACTGCTCGGGTTTTGTACCTGGGAAGGTGGCTTCATTGGTATACAACGTCCAAATGTAGAATTTGAACGTTTCCAAAAAACATTAAATAACGGTAATCATGTATTTTTTGTCGATACCGACCCTTCTCAAGAATCTACTTTAGAGAGAGTTATCAATCTACACCCTGCACTTGTTGTAGAAAGTACCGGTGAAGCAACACCAAGTTGGGTCATTCGCGGACAAGAAAAATACCAAAGCTTCATGAAGATGATGCCCTAATTACGAAAAAATAAAACAAAAGTTAGAAACGATATAGGTCTATTTCACAAAAACAATTCACTGCGGAATGCGAATAACATTCCGCACTATTACCTCGTATTTAAAATCAAAACATCAGTTCAATTTTTAAGATCAATTACATTTTCTAATCTCTAGTCTACTGATAAATACTCAAACTCAGTCTCTAGCGAAACCTATGAGTTGTCTAAATTTATAAAACCTATCCTATTTTTTTACAATCAGTAAAGGCACCCTATAACTCCAATTATTAACTAACTGCATAATGCTGTGGATAACTAGGGGAATAACTTGTTTGTTAATTTGCTACATTCCCCTTAAAACCTAAGACAAAACAAATCCACAACATTGTTAACAAGTCTATCGTAAGCAAGTAATTACTACATACACTAACGGAGTTACCAGAGTTATGAATAGCGCAATACAAAGAGTTATCAGGGTTATTACAAGTTTTTCTAAAAGAGTTATTAGAGTTATATTGTATTTTTGAGTTAGAGTTGTTAGAGTTATCAAGTATTTGTAATTTAACAGCCAAGGATATAACTCAATGCGCTTCCCTATAGTCTTACTTTTCAACCCAGAATCTAACGATTACAAAGTAAATGTACCTGACCTTCCTGGTTGTGATTGCCGAGCAAAAACCATGGATAACGCTCTTAATGAAGTGTTAGCTGTAATTGAATCTCACCTGTCATTGTTGGCGGAATATGGTGAAGATATTCCCTCAGCATCAAGCTTTGAGAATCATGTAAGTAAAATGGAATTTAGAGGTGGTGTTTGGGCAGTAGTCGATATTGATATCAGCCCTTTCTTAGGAAAGAGCCACAAGGTTAACGTTACCCTTCCAGAATTGTTAATTAAGAAAATTGACGATAGAGTATCAACTGATCCTGCATACACTACTCGATCAGGTTTTTTAGCAACCGCTGCAATAAACGAATTAAAACGCTCAGTTTAGTTTTTCAAAACTATCGCTAACAAGTGATATGCCAGGGTTTATTTACTTGGTATGTTTTTTAAGTGTTGGCGACGAATGTCCCACATAAAATACAGACTAACAACTATGCCGCCAGAGCCAAGAGCAAACATATAGGGAACCCAGAAACTACCGCTGAACAGTAACATTCCATCTAGTACATTAGGGGTTTGTTCTTTTATTGCAAACATAGCCTGTATATAGGCAGTTTCAGCGAGAACAGAACTGCCAGCGGAAAAGATAAATAGACCACTTGCAGCAATAGTTTGAAAGGTTGTGAGTTTGTGCCCAACATAAAATGCGGTGGCAAGAAAGGCAAACGTAAAAGATATGTATACAGTAAACGCTGTAATTGAGTTTCCACCGTATAATGCAATTAGTTCTAATACTTCTGATTCAGTCATACAAAACTCCGTTTCGCAATTATGACGGTAAGTATATGTTAAGAACCTATTCCTTGCTTAAACTTTAAAGAGAATCAATATTTAGGGCAATTGCAGCTTGCTCAGCAGAGCTGACATTACCGACTACTCCTAGAAAGCAGGTATCTAAATTCTTTCTCAAATATTCTATATTCTCATCTAAGTAATCCATAGGCTCTGGTGCATTAGCAATCCAACCGACAACATTAAGGCCGTCATTAACAATACTTTCAAAACTAAGAACGGCATGATTTAAGCAACCAAGTTTCATACCAACAACGAGAATAACTGGCATATTTCTTTGTCTAGGAAATTCAGATAAGTAACCTCCATTGCCAAGTGGTAAACGCCATCCTCCTGCTCCTTCAACGATGCAATAGTCTGCTTTTAGTTTCTCTATATCTGCAAATATATCGTCAATTTGTGAAATTGAAATTGTGCTATTGGTTTGTTGTGCTGCTATATGCGGCGCAATAGGTGGTAAAAATGCAATAGGGTTAACTTGGTCTATTGTTTGCCCGCCATTACTTTTTGCCAATAACTGTGCAGCATCGTCGTTAACTAAAGTGCCGTCAATATCTGTACACCCAGCAGAAACGGGCTTAAATACACAAACCTTGTGCTTTTTACTTAGCGCAGATACTAAAGCCGTCGCGATCATGGTTTTGCCTGCATCAGTGTCGGTTGCAGTGATAAAGAATGATTTCATAATCTTTATTGAAAGCCTCTAGATAATTTATTCTTTTATAAGAACAGCACTAAGTAATTGATAAGTAGCTGGATAGCTGCCCTGTTCGCCCTTAAACTGCTCATAAGCAGCTGTCATTTTTTGCCAGCTTGTTTTTCCTGCAAGACCTTTTTTAGTTTTGCCGCTAACATGATTTGCACCTAAGCCTTTAAGCTCTCCGGCTAAATGTCGAACACTATGATACTCAAGTACCACTGAGGACTGTTTCAAATCTGCAATCATCAAGCCTGAATCAATCGCATCATTTTTTATCTCATCAAATGTTTTAAAATCAATAACGTGCTGATCATTATCCACTTGCTGCCATGAGTTCTTTAATTCAAACAAGGTACCATCAAGCAAGCTAGTGAACACCAAAGTGCCACCTGGTTTTAATACTCGCTTAATTTCTTTAAGCACATCGGTTAAAGGATTACACCATTGAATGGCAAGATTAGAAAAGACGACATCTAAGCTATTATCTTCAAATGGCAACGCATGAATATCTCCTTCAATCCAATCTATTGAAGAATTTCGGTTTTCTTTTGCGAAAGACAGCATTTGTGAAGAAATATCTAAGCCGATTACTTTTTGATATTTGCGACTCATGATGTTGGTAAAAAAGCCTGTTCCACACCCTAAATCAGCAATTGAATAATCACTATCCAATGGCAAAAATGACAACAAAGCCTGACCAGAATAACGCTGTAATCTAGCTGAATTGTCGTAAGATGAGCTCGCTTTACCAAATGTTTGAGCGATTTTTTGTTTTGCTAGTTTTGTAGGCATTTGCCTAACACCTCATTAATAGAGTTAGCTAAGTTATTGATATCTAATTCATTATGGTTAGCAGTAACAGTAACGCGTAACCTTGACTTACCCTTTTCAACCGTTGGAGGTCGGATTGCAGTAAGCCAAAACCCTTGTTTCTTTAACTCGTGTTGACACTTTAATGCATTTTCTTCACTACCAACGAGAATGCCAAGGATGGATGAGTCAGAATTAGTTGTTTCGATTGTTGAATCGAGCTTAGTTTTAAATAACTTAGTTAATGTTTTAATTTTTTCGCGTCGCCAAACTTCTTTTTGGCAAACGTCAATACTGGTGACTGTGGCAGCGGCATTAGCAGGTGACATAGCCGTAGAGTATATATAATCTCGACAGTGGTTAACTAAATAGTCAATCACATCTTTATTTGCAGCAATTGCTGCTCCGTGTGTGGCTAATGCTTTGCCAAATGTGATCATAGTGGAAACACTGTCACCAGTTGCATTACTAAAATTAGCCAAACTGCCGTTGCCTTGTTGGCCTAACACACCTATACCGTGAGCATCATCAATGAGCACATTGGCACCATGGAGTTTTGCTAATGTTAGAATATCTTGTATTGGTGCCCTATCGCCATCCATGCTGTATACACCTTCGGCAACGACAAGCTTATCTAATGCATTTGATTTAGATAATAGTGCTTCTAAATGTACTACATCGTTATGTTTAAAGCGCTTAGACTTAGCATTGGATTGAAATGCCCCATCAATTAACGAGGCATGAGACAATTTATCAAGAAAGTAATCACTACTTGTATTACCAAACGCTGACAAAAAACCATTATTGGCGCTAAAACCTGTTGAAAACAACATGCAAGACTCTGTTCCCAACCAATAGGCGACAACTTGTTCAAGTTGTTGATGCGTTTTGGTATACCCGGTGACCAGACTCGATGATGCCGACGTACAACCATAATTATCTAGTGCTTGCTTGTAGCTAGCAATTATTTGCGGATGCTGTGACAACCCCAAATAATCGTTACTCGAAAAATTAATAAATTGCTCACCGTCAAATTCAAGCAAGCGTCCGGTACCTTTGGTCAACGGATTTCGCTGACGGTATAGGTTACTTGCTTGTTTTTGTGCCAATTGCTGTTTAATAAACGAAAAAGTCATTTATTGAATACTTACTGTTTAAACCAACAAGCTTATTGCGCACTGGCGTCGTAAAACAACTCTTCGTTTTCTTTATTGACGATAGCAGTACGAATTTCTTGTTCTTCGCTTGCAGCTTGTTCTTCTGTGCGGGCACGAATACGTTCGGTATTGATACCCAATTTTTTGAACAACATCATGTCTGCATCAGCTTCTGGGTTATCCGTGGTAAGTAATTTACAGCCGTAGAAGATTGAGTTAGCTCCGGCTAAGAAACACATCGCCTGCATTTGTTCATTCATCGCGTCACGACCAGCAGATAAACGTACATGTGATTTAGGCATCATGATACGGGCAACAGCGATACAACGAATAAAGTCAAAATGTTCAAGATCGTCAACGTCAGCTAATGGTGTGCCTTCGATTTTAACAAGCATGTTAATTGGAACACTCTCTGGGTGCTTATCGAGATTAGCTAACTGAGCAAGAAACGATGAACGGTCCGTTGCTTTTTCACCTAAGCCCATAATACCGCCGCTACAAACCTTCATACCTGCGCTTCGCACGTTAGTTAAGGTATCTAATCGATCCTGATAACTACGAGTAGTAATAATTGAATTATAGTGTTCTGGAGACGTATCAAGGTTGTGGTTGTAATAATCTAGGCCGGCATCACTTAGTGTATTCGCTTGTTCTTCATCAAGCATACCAAGCGTCATACACGTTTCTAAGCCTAACTCTCTTACACCTTCAACCATTTTTACAATGTGTGGCATATCACGTGCTTTTGGATTTCTCCAACCAGCACCCATACAAAAACGTGTTGAACCCTGGGCTTTAGCAATTTTTGCCGCCTCTAACACGTTTTCAACTTCCATTAATTTTTCTTTTTCAACATCAGTACTGTAACGAGCACTTTGTGAACAATACTTACAATCTTCCGGACAAGCACCTGTTTTGATTGACAATAAGGTACTTACTTGCACTTCGTTCGGGTTAAAGTTTTCACGATGCACAGTTTGTGCTTTAAACATTAAGTCATTAAATGGTAATTCAAAAAGCGCATTTACTTCTGGAATAGTCCAGTTATGGCGAATTTGGCCTAAAGTTGTCATAGAGTTTCTCGTTTGTACTTATTTGTTATATTGGCTTGCCATATTGCAAGATTTTTCATTAAGCGGTAGTCTAGCCAGCTTACACACTCTGTCAACTAATTAAAAGTGCATTTGTTTACCTATGGTTAAAAAACATACAGATATTTTAGAATATGACCAAAACCACATTTGGCATCCATATACCTCAATGACCAACCCTTTACCGTCTTACATAGTCACTCACGCTAACGGCGTAAAACTCACGTTAGGTGATGGCGAACAAGTTATCGATGGTATGTCTTCATGGTGGTCAGTGGTACATGGCTACAATAATGATGTATTAAACCAGGCTATTAAAGAACAAGTCGACAAATTTTCACACGTTATGTTTGGTGGTTTAACCCATGAGCCGGCAGTAAACCTAAGTAAGAAATTAATTGATATTACGCCTCAAGGTTTAGATAAGGTGTTTCTTGCGGATAGTGGTTCTGTAGCTGTCGAAGTCGCGTTGAAAATGGCTATTCAATACCAACATTCACTAGGTAATGTGAATAAAAACAAGTTCTTAACGATTAGAAATGGCTACCATGGTGATACGTTTGCAGCCATGTCTGTTTGCGATCCTGTAAATGGGATGCATCAACTATTTACTGGTTTTATGGCTGAAAACTATTTTGCTGATGCGCCAAAATCAACGTTTAACGATGCCTTTGATAAAAGTGACCTAGAGTCTATTTCACATCAACTTGAGAAAAACCATCATAATATAGCAGCCCTAATACTTGAGCCTGTTGTACAAGGGGCTGGTGGAATGCGTTTTTATCACCCAGAATTTCTCAAAGCGTGTCGACAACTTTGTGATCAATATAATGTACTGTTGATTGCAGACGAAATAGCGACTGGATTTGGGCGAAGCGGTAAATTGTTTGCCTGTGAACACGCGGGTATTAGCCCCGATATTCTATGTTTAGGAAAAGCGCTTACCGGCGGTTATATGACATTAGCGGCAACATTGTGTACAACCGAGGTAGCTGAAACCATCAGTAAAGGTGACGCTGGCGTATTCATGCATGGACCAACGTTTATGGGTAATCCCCTAGCCTGTGCCGCTGCAAACGCGAGTCTTAAACTACTTGAAGATAATAACTGGCAGCAACAAGTTCAAAACATTGAAACGATCCTTAATGACGAACTGTTAGAGCTGTCCGATCACCGAAATGTTAATGACGTCAGAATACTTGGCGCAATTGGCGTGGTTGAAGCAAAAACTTCAGTGAATATGGCAGAGATCCAAAAACAATTCATTAAACGTGGTGTTTGGGTTCGTCCATTTGGAAAGCTAATTTATGTTATGCCACCATTTGTTATCTCTGAGACAGAGCTGAAAACTCTCTGTAAAGCGATTGTTGATGTGGTAGATGACGACTCAGTTTTTAATTACTAGTTCGACTCAAGTCAAAAGGCTAGATGCTAAAAGCTAAATCCTAAAATTGAGGCTAAAAAACTGCCTAACAAACGAGCAAAACACCAAGTTTGTTCGTTTCTCGTTAAAAATTGACAAAAATAAACAAAAATTTGTGTTTATTTGCAGTTATTACTTGAGTCTGTCTATGGCAAAGGTAAACTACTACCTTTACAAATTTACGCTTGCTAATAAGAGCAAAAATCTGCCTCGATATTACCAAGCAATAACTAAATAATTATTTAATGAGGTCTATAATGTCAGTTGCTTCTATTACTGATGTCCTAGCAGGCAAATCAGCTGTTGGTGAAACAGTTACAGTAAAGGGTTGGATCAGAACCCGCCGCGATTCTAAAGCCGGTATTTCTTTCTTAGCCATTCATGATGGTTCGTGTTTCGATCCTATCCAAGCAGTTGTACCTAATGAGTTAAATAATTACGAAGAAGAAGTATTAAAATTAACTACCGGGTGTTCTGTTGCAGTTACAGGCACGCTAGTAGAGTCAATGGGTAAAGGACAATCGTTTGAAATCCAAGCGACCAATGTTGAAGTACTAGGCTTTGTTGAAGACCCAGATACTTACCCAATGGCAGCAAAACGTCATTCAATCGAGTTTTTACGAGAGCAAGCTCACCTACGTAACCGTACAAACATTGGCGGCGCGGTAACTCGTGTACGTAACTGTTTAGCTCAAGCTATTCATCGCTTTATGCATGAAAAAGGTTATTTTTGGATCAGTACACCGCTAATTACCGGTTCTGATACTGAAGGTGCTGGTGAAATGTTCCGAGTAAGTACACTCGATTTAGAAAACTTACCGCGTGATGACAAAGGTGCGGTCGATTTCGCTCAAGACTTCTTCGGCAAAGAAACCTTTTTAACCGTATCTGGTCAATTGAATGCTGAGACGCTTGCCTGTGCGATGTCAAAGGTTTACACCTTCGGCCCTACTTTCCGTGCTGAAAATTCAAATACTTCTCGTCATTTAGCAGAGTTTTGGATGATGGAGCCTGAAATCGCGTTTGCTGATTTAGGTGACGCCGCGACGCTTGCAGAAGAGATGTTACGTTACGTATTCAAAGCAGTTTTAGAAGAACGTCCAGACGATATGGCATTTTTCCAACAACGTGTTGATAAAACCGTTATTGATCGTTTAACTTCTGTAGTTGAATCTGACTTCGTTCGTATGGATTATACTGACGCGATTCATATCCTGCTTAACAGTGGCAAGAAATTTGAAAACAAGGTTGAATGGGGCGTGGATTTAAATTCTGAGCACGAACGTTACCTTGCGGAAGAACATGTTAAGGGTCCATTAGTTTTAATGAACTACCCGAAAGACATTAAAGCATTCTACATGCGATTAAATGAAGACGGAAAAACAGTTGCAGCAATGGATGTATTAGCACCAGGTATTGGTGAAATCATCGGTGGTGCACAACGTGAAGAACGTTTAGATGTATTAGATATGCGTCTTGAAGAAATGGGCTTAGATAAAGAAGATTACAGCTGGTACCGTGATTTACGTCGTTACGGTACAGTTCCTCATGCTGGATTTGGTCTAGGTTTTGAACGTTTAGTTGCTTACGCTACTGGTATGGGAAATGTTCGTGACGTTATTCCATTCCCACGTACACCGAATAACGCTGATTATTAATCACTCGTTATAACAGTAACAAAAAAGGTGCAATATGCGCCTTTTTTATTATCTTTAAAACCAACAAATTATTGCTTTAGCTTACGTTGAAACATCTCTTCAATACGCTCAAAAATAACTCTTCTTTGGCTTGCTGAAAAAGCAAAATAATTAAACCGAACTTTTGCTCCAATTAACTGCGACAGAACAACATTATAAGGAAAGAATCGCCCTATCTTATAGTGACTAAAGTGTTCCCATTCAAGTTTTTGAATTCTATCTTGAGCGTTAATTTCAAGCCCTACACTATCAATCTTGATCCGTGTCATTGGCGTTTTCGATAAGTGATGATAAACCACTTGTATTACGAAAACTGCAATCGTCAATATAATAATCAAACCGACACCAAAATCGCTGTTTGAATCAGAGCCTAAATTGAATAAAATGGCAGGAATTATTATCCATATCAGTTGACTTAACAGTTCAATTGCATGTACAAAAAAGAATTGAAAGCGCCTTTGTTCAAACTCTATAACATCCATTTTCAGAATTTACCTTTATAGTCATTCCATTGATTATTGTTTAGCGTTTATTCTCAAAACGAGAACGTTTTACCCAATGAGAACCTAAATAGTCTTTTGTTGTTGAGCTTGCTGTATTTTGCCAAAACTCAGTACGGTTAAACATATATGTAGGCTTGTAATGTTTACTAAGACTCGCTAATGGATAATGACTCCATGATTTACCAACTCGTTTACTTGTAGCCTCTAGTAAGTACATTTCATCATTGTATTTAGCGACAACCCAGGCATGACCCGAGTCTTTATAATCCCCAATAGCGACACGCGCATCGATACCTTCGGATATTAGCCAATCTGCTAATGCTAAAGCATGATCTTCGCAATCACCTCTTGGAAATTCAAAAGCCTGAGCAGAATTTTGCCACATTTCTTCATAACCATACTGATCTTTATCGAATTGATAAGTTTTACGTTTAGACAACAGGTACAAAGGTAACCATGGATTTTCAACCTTAAATGGATGAATACCAACTAAGTAGCTGTTGACAAAATGATGGTTGAAGTCCAATCCATTAGCCGTTGCCGTCGCATAGTTACCCCCGCTATCTTTCCACAAAAACATATTTGAATATTTTTGCACTGGATAGAAACGATTTATCTGATCTTGTATCGTTTGTTCTGATAGATGCCTAGAATCAATGGTAAATATAACATTACCTTTTTGATATTCTGACAGACGCTGTTGCCTTGGTAATCGATCACTGGCATTTTGCGCCATTTCAAGCATTTGCTGATCGAATTTACTTTGTCGTTTGGGTTTATCTAAAGAGCTTATAATGACTATCGCAACAATAAAAATCACTACGTAACGCATATTATGCTTTCATTCCAAAGCAGATAATTAGCGCGACAAATATAAGAATAGACGAAGCAAATATTGCGACAGAAACATTATTGGCTTTTAACTCTTTTTGGATATCGACACCTTTTAGTAACTTTTTATCGATTGCTAACAGTGCCATTACTGCAATAAATAGCGCTACAATTGTATAGCTTAAGTTAATTATAAGATTGATAAGACTGGCTGAAATAAAACCCCATTCCATGATTAGATCCTTGATTGTTTTAGTTTTTATTCGGAGGTTCTATTTTTACCAGAGTCGGTGCAGATACTAAAGTGTTTTCTTTCAGTATTAACAAGATTTTTCTATGATTATTTGTGCTGCACGTTCTGCCCAATACCCATAGGTTGACTTTGATGGATGGAAACCATCACTGGCAATATCTTCTAGATTTAGTTTTTTTGTCTTAGCAAAATCTAAATAACTAATACTGTTACTAATATTGAGTTGCTCACAATACTTTTCCATTACCGTATTGAACATCCTTGCCCTAAAGCCCATCACAGCCCGCAATGGTTGTGGCAGCAATGGAAATGAGCCCATAGGCGGTAACGCACTAAAGATTATGTGCTTACAACCAAATCTATCTTTTAACAAATTCACTAAATGTTCGAGTTGTACTTTCCATGTTCGTTTAGAAATAAAAGACGTTACGTCATTGACGCCAAGGGAGATCAAAGCAACATCAAACTGGTTAGAACCTGTTTCCTCACTTTTCCTAGCAGTATATTCAATACCATCTGTGGCTATAGTTTTCTCTGCTAATTTAACTAAGCTGTCTATTGTATTTGATGTATTAGCCCCATTTTTCGCATGTAACTTCCATCGTACTTTATATTTACTAGCCAACTGTTTTACTAACTGCCCACTTAATGCCTGGTCTTGAGTTGTTACCCCCACACCAGCAGCGGCTGAATCACCAATAATAAATAGTGAAAGTTCATCGCCATCACCACGAATCCCCTGTCTTTCCCCTGCAGGCTCAGATAATCGTGTTGCAGTTTTTCTGAGTTTTTTAGCTTGCCAGAATATTAACGGTGAAAACAGTACAAGTAAAAGTCTATCCATTGAACGCTACCACTTGAATGATTATCGAAATGATATGAGGCCTACTTTAAATAACGAACAAAGTTATTTGCTGGTTTTCTAGGTTTTTGCGGTAAAACTTTGCTGGCGCTACCAACATATAAGAAACCGACAATATCATTGCCTTCTGAAATACCCAACCTACTTTTCATTATACTACTTTCAGTAATGTCGCCTGTTCGCCACATTGCCTGGTAACCTTGGGCAACAGCCGCCATTTGCATTGCTTGAACCGCACAACCGGCAGTGATCATCTGCTCATGCTTTGGCACTTTAGGATGTTCTTTATAGTTTGTCGCAACAATAATGGTGATCGGGGCACGATATGCCATTTTTTTCGCTTTCTCTAGTTTAAAGTCATCATCAGTAGTCGCACTTATCGATTCAACATAGAAATCAGTTAATGTATCTAAACCGCTACCTTGTACCACGATAAATTCATAAGGATTTAAATTCGCATGGTCTGGCGCTGCAACACCTGATTGTAATATGTTATTTAGTTCATCGGAATTTGGGCTAGGTAATTGTAGAAAGCCATTCGATTGTCTGTTTAAAAGAAATTCAATATTTGTCATGGATAATATATTCGACTTAAGGTGCTTTTAGTTATGTTTATAGTTATGTTTAAAGTACTGTTAAAAACAACGAGCATTGAAAATACCATAAATGTAAAAGTGGCAATAGCCTAATATAAAAAAAGCCTGATAATAATCAGGCTTTTCAATTAATTTATTATTTATTCCATATCTTGTATCTTATTAGGATCTTTTTCACGCTTAAACAGCCAGTAATCCAAACTTACGTACCTACCAGCCCCAATAAAGAATAATGCCATCAACATAATAAAATACGTTGCTGCGAATTCTATACCGTTGTTGAGTAATACCACGTTACCTTTTTCATAAAGCCAATCAGGATTACCATTCTCTTCGACGATTTCTCTTATTTTATTTAATCTAACACCAGCCCCTTCACTATTTTCAAGGCTCTTGTCAGCGCTATCAAAGCCTAACCATGAAAACACTTTAGCAGAGCTAGTATCAGCATTAGTTGGCGTTACTGCGTACCAGCCATTTTCTAGGTGAACGGACGTTGCTGCAATAATCATGGTAAACATTAATGGAATGCTCATTAATCGAGTAGCAAGACCAATTAATATCAACCAGCCACCAAAGAACTCTGTCCACGCAGCTAAATTGGCAAGCAAACCAGGTAACGGCAGTCCAAGACCCCACTCACTATTTCCAAACCAACTGACAATACTAGGATCAGCAAACAACTGTTGCAGAATATTTAGCTCATCATTACCAAATTGCATTTTATTGTAACCAGCAATAATAAATACCGGAGCTAAAAACAAACGCAGCAAAATAGCAGGTATGGCATCAAGGGTTAGCAATTTATCTATCGTATTGTTATATACATTAATGATATTCATAAAGTTCCAGTGTAAATTGGTGTTATCTATAAGAACATTGTAGTTCAATATTTCTTTCAATGAATTTTATCGAATCCCGACCATAAACAACTAAATTGTAAATAATTTTTAATATTTAACAATTACCCCTGCTTTTTTCTCAATTGCTGTGTATTATTTAGCTGATAGTAGTAAAGACGTGAGGATATATGTCTGAAAAACCAAGTGTTATTAAAAAAGTATTTTCTAAACTTTGGCGAATTATAAACACCGCCAGAAAAATTATAGTTAACCTTATATTCTTTGGGTTACTGTTCTTCATTTTTAGCGCATTATTTGATGATTCTGATCAAGTAGTAGTTCCCGTCAACACAGCATTAGTCCTTGACTTAAAAGGTGATATTGTTGAACAAAAACGTCGTGTTGACCCACAAGAAGCATTAATGCAAGAAGCATTGGGCGGCGAAGAAGAAAACCCTGAAATATTGTTAGCTGATATTATTAATACGTTAAACAACGCTAAAGATGATTCAAATATCAAAGCGCTTGTGATTTACCCGCAAAACTTAAGAAGTGCTGGCTTACATCATTTACAGGAAGTTGGTGCTGCCATTAATCGCTTCAAAGACTCAGGAAAACCGGTCTTTGCCTACGGTGATTACTTTAACCAAAATCAATTCTATTTAGCGTCTTACGCAGATAAAGTATGGATCAACCCAGAAGGCGCGGTTATGCTTGAAGGTTATGGTAGATACCGTACCTATTTCAAATCTGCACTAGAGAAACTAAACGTTACGCCTCATATATTCAAAGTTGGTACATATAAGTCAGCCATAGAACCATTTATTCGTGATGATATGTCTGAACCTGCCAAAGTTGCTAATCGAGCATGGCTAGACCAGTTATGGGCAAGTTATAAAGAGGATGTTTCTACCAACCGAAACCTGAGTACCGATCAAATTGATGAAACAGCACAAGGATTCTTAGCAAAACTTGAAAAAGCAGAAGGCAGTTTCGCCCAATACGCTCTAGACAATGGTTTTGTTGATGAACTCAAGACTCGTGAAGAAATCCGCTTGACCATGATTGGTGAAGTAGGAAAATCTAAAAATGGTAGTCATTATAGCCAAATTGACTTCAGTGCTTACTTAAAGGCAACTAAGAACCCTTACCCAATGGTTAATCCAATGACTGACAAAGTTGCAGTGATTATTGCTAAAGGTAATATCTTAAACGGCCATCAACCACCGGGCACTATCGGTGGTGATTCAACGGCTAAACTACTTCGCAAAGCTCGATTAGATGACAAAGTTAAAGCTGTTGTATTACGTGTTGATAGCGGTGGCGGAAGCGCTTATGCATCAGAAATTATTCGTCAAGAAGTAGAGTTAATCAAAGCGTCAGGTAAACCTGTAATTGCTTCAATGGCAAACTACGCGGCGTCTGGTGGTTACTGGATCTCAGCTTCAGCTAACGAAATATGGGCTTCTCCAAATACCATTACTGGCTCTATTGGTATCTTTGGTATGTTCTTAAGCTTTGAAAATGCGCTTGATAAAATCGGTATTCATACCGATGGCATTGCAACAACTGATCTAGCAGGCATTTCACCTACGCGACCATTAAGTAAAGATGTAGGTAATATAATTCAAACTAGCATCAACCGTGGGTACAAGAGCTTTATTACTATGGTTGCTGAACAACGAAATATGACCCCTGAAGAGGTTGATAACATAGCACAAGGTCGAGT
The DNA here is from genome assembly GCF_001831495.1 of Thalassotalea crassostreae. NCBI lineage: Bacteria > Pseudomonadati > Pseudomonadota > Gammaproteobacteria > Alteromonadales > Colwelliaceae > Thalassotalea > Thalassotalea crassostreae. Next base: position 1,921,801 of record NZ_CP017689.1, on the reverse strand, counting down.
GTGGACCGGCGCTAAAGCACAAGAACTAGGACTAGTTGATAAACTTGGTAACTTAGATGATGCGATTGCGGCTGCTGCGGAACGTGCAGGACTGTCAGTATATGACACTTGGTTAATTGAAAAGGAATTAAGCGCCCGAGACTTATTTTTACAAGGATTCCTTGATAACGCTATGGCTTATTTACCAGAGCAGGAAAGTGAATTAACTAAGGTTCATCCTTCTTTGAAACAGCAAATTGTTAAACTGGTTAATGAGTTTGAACAAATTAATCAATTAAACGATCCAAACGGTATCTATTCATTCTGTTTAACCTGTGAATTAAATTAATCAATTCACTGATTTCAAAGTAGTAAATTAGAAAATAAAAAAGCTCCCTTAGGAGCTTTTTTATTATATATATATTGATTTAAAAATGTGAGCAAGTAACGAATCACTCTAGCGAATAAATATGCCCTTTACTCGCTCTAAGAGCTCTAATTGATTTCCAATAGCGCCGCACTCAAACCACTGTGCTAATTTGTCTTCTAGACTTTGCTTACTACCTTGATTAAGCTTTTGCGTTAGCAATTGAACCTGCACTTGCATTCGCTGCTCTTGATCCTTTTTTGGAGATTCAGTGTTCGATAAAATTTCCAGCTCCAAGGTAATTATTTCTCGCTGCTTATCATCTGCCGTCTTACAACTATTGCTCAGAACTTTTTGCCACTGTTTAGATACATTGGAAAACTCTTCAATGTTAGTTAATTCTTCAAATGGCGTGTCATGTTTTATTGCACTAAATAGATTAAACAAAGACTGTATTTGTAAACGAGACTTTTCCACTTTCAGAGCATCTAATTTGTTTTCTGAATGCTTTATCGAACTCGTGATTTTATTAAGCAACCCCTTATCCTGGACTTTTTCAGTTTTGACAGTCACAAGTAATTGTTTAAAATCTGCTAGTGTTTTAGTTAACTCTTGTTTCGTATTCGCGGTGTTAAGCTGAGCTTCTATTATAGAAAATTGCTCGTTTAACTGGCGTATTTGTTGTTGTTCTTCTTGCTGCTGTTGTTTTACAACATCATCTCGTTTATTAAATACTTGATCATTTACTTTACGAAATGATTGCCATAAAGAATTATCTTTATGAGGACCTGCGAAGCCTATTGTCTTCCACTTGCTTTGTAAATTCTTTAGTTCATTTGTTGCACTAAATGTATCGTCCGAATTTACCAGCCCCTTTGCCTTATCGATAATATTTTGCTTAAGCTCCGCATTAGTATTTTGATACTGATGGATGCCCTGTTTTATTGGGTTTATTAGCGCCTTATATTGCTCTTGTAACGATTCATATTCATCCCTATCGACTTCTCCAACTTTTCGCCAAGCGGTTATTAATTTATGCAATTTAGTATCAATTTGACGCCAATTGATTGATTCATCATTTTCTAATTTAGTATCGTTCAGCAGCGCCTCTATCTGTTGCAATAATAGTTTCTTATCTGCTAGATGTTGCTTTCTGACTTCACCTTGCTTCGCATAATACTCACGACATGGTGCAAATGCCAGTTCACAAAGCTCATTAAACTTAGCATTTAACTCGTGCTCTAATGCTTCATCGGCATGCCCTAAGCTATTCCAGATACGACGAAATTCTTTAACTTTATTCGATTGCTCAGCTATATTGGTTATTGGCTTCTCCACCAACATTTGAACGTCTTCTATTACCTGTTGTTTTCTTGGCGTGACAACAAAAGATTCTAGTTCATGAAGTTCCTTAATTTTGTCACTAACAACAGAAAACTCTTTTTCAATTTTCTGTTGTTGTGATGCAGAAAGGTCAAGTATCGTAAATGTGAGTTTCTTGTGTAAACCAAACGCAGATTTATATTTTCCACCGTTAATCAAACGCTTTAATTCCGCTATTTTCCGGCATACATGGTCAAATAATTCATGTTGTTCTTTCGATAGAGGCTTTAATGCTTGTTGCCAATTTTTAATTAATTCATCGCGGGCAGCCGTAATTGAAACCGGTAAAATTTCGTTTGCCAGTTCATTGATCTTTTTCCATTGAGCTTTCCATTCATAAAATACTGGCGCTCGTTGATTTAACTCTTCCAAGTTTTGAGGTAATGCAAGCGTTGATAACTTAGAGATCAGTGACGTTGCTTGACTCACTGATTCAGCAACTTCAGGTAACTGATTCAGCTTTTTAATAAGTTGTTTGGTCTGTTCTAATATCGTTTTTTTGGCCGCTTCATCTAATGTAGATCGGCCAATATCTTTTTCTAATTGCATTAACTCATCACGTACAACACTTTGATCTAAATCTGTATTTTTAAATACTGCATCGCTTATCTGATGAGAAATTGATTCAATTTTACTCGTAAATTGTTGTTGATACTGTAATTGTTTTTGTTTCTGCTCAGCAACGGCTTGTTGGTGTCTATAAGCCTCTTCAAGCGGGGCAAAATGTTTATTTATTTGTTGCTTAATATTTTCATATTTATCAAAAATCAGTTGCTGTTCGTCAGTACTTAAACAGTCGATTTCTTTATTTGCTGTTTGCCATTGTTGTTCAATTTCATTACGTCTAGCAACGACGAGTTCATAGTCATGCTGCTCTTTTAAAGCCAAGAATTTAGATAACAACAACTGTATTTCTTTTGTTAATTTTTCTGGTTTTTCTGCTTGCTCTTTCAACCGTTTCGCGATGGTAGTTAATTTTGAAACTAATTTATCATCACTTGCTTTCTTAACTAATTTTTCAACCAAGTTTAAATCTGTTAACCGAGATAAAAGTTCGTCTTGTAAATCAAAATTGCTAGTTTTTAATAGATACTGACCTAATAAGCTTGGCTTATTTACTTTGTTCAGTATGCTTTTTATTAGTTGATGATCATGCTCAACCATCAACCATTGTTCGATAAATCCTGATTTATTACATGACTCTAGGTAGGATTTCTTTTGCTGAAGATTAGCTTCATTGTTTAAGATACATTGTTCGCTTCGCTCACGAGCAAACTGCTTTATCTGATTGTTACTATTGTTGTGAGCTGCATCTATAAAAACATCAAACTGGTTTAGTTTAATGAGTCCTGTTCGACGTACTAGTTCACTCGGATCATTAGCAATTAACTGTTTGATTATTTCATTATTTTCTGCGGTTAAGCTGAATTCATTTATGGCCAGAACTCGCACATTAGCGTCTTTACTCTGCCATTTTGCTTTAAAGAATTTATCTAGAATCATAAATCAGTAAACCTTGCGATATTGTCGCTAGTTTTACTAGCATCTGTACTGTCTTGGCGTGCTACACTAGACTTCTTAAATTGTTGTTTTAATTCAGCTTTAGATTTATGAACAATCTCGCCATCACTACCTATCGTCAGCATTTGGTCACTATCTAGTTTTCTCGCTTGATACGCCATCGACAATTGCATCGCAGAATCACGTTGAGCTTGTTCTACTGGTGTACCTTCTGGCCACTTGCCGGTCTCAGCTGCATGTTTCAAGCGAAGGTACATTTCTTCACTCATATTATCGACTAATTCAATTACATTCATTTCGTTCTACTTACGCTTTAATAAAATAATACGAGCACGGTTTACGATATACCACACGAAACCAACAACAGCAGTTCCCATGGCAAGACTTGATTGCAGTGAATCAGGGGCAGGATCTCCCCAGTACATAGAACCGATACCGCCACAAAATATAAACATTGCAATCATAGAATGATTAAGTAATTTTTGTGACTTTTCTAGCTTAGTCATCTGTTGAAGATTGTGACGTTGCTCTTCATTCATATCAGCTAAAACAGTTTGGCAGTTAGTGCATACAGCTGCTTTTGACGAAATACGAGTTGAACATTTTGGACAATTGATTAATGCCATACGGCCCTCTTTTAAACCCGAACATAATTATTAATTGGTATAATTAGCTAATTTTACCAATATATGAAAAAAAAACACCCTGTACGGGTGTTTTTTAAGATAATTTTTACTAAACGCTAAAAATTACTATTTTTTCCAAAAATCAGCGTTTTTAATACCAAGCTTTTCGGGATCAAAGCTATACTTTTCAACGCCAGCTTTTCGTTGTTGCTCATAATCTTTCAAAGCTTTCATGGCAGGTTTAGCCATGAAATATATGATCAATATACCAACGATATTTAACCATGCCATTAAACCAACGCCGATATCCCCCATGCCCCAAGCAATATCCGCCGCTTTTACCGTTCCGTAAAAAGTCGCTGACATAATCATTACTTTAAGAGCAAAGATTAATCCTGGTACTTTAATCGTACGTTTTATATAAGCGACATTGTTTTCAGCTATAAAGTAATAAGCCAATATCGTTGTAAAAGCGAAGAAGAATAATGCTAAAGCGATAAATGGTTTACCAACACCTGTAAATACACTATCAACTGCCATTTGAGTAAATGCAGGACCGTTGATAACAACATCCGCAGAAAGGTTTTGAACTAAGAATACTTGACCCTCTGGGTGTACATTGTATGCACCAGTGATCAAAATCATAAACGCAGTAGCTGAACATACGAATAAAGTATCAATGTAAACAGAGAATGCCTGTACTAAACCTTGTTGTGCAGGATGATCAACTTCTGCAGCTGCGGCAGCGTGAGGACCTGTACCTTGACCTGCTTCATTAGAGTAAACTCCACGCTTAACACCCCAACCTATCGCAGCACCAACTCCGGCCATTGGCGTAAATGCATCACCAACGATTAACATGAAAACACCTGGTAACTGGTCAATGTGTAAACCGATGATCACCAATGAAATCAAGATATAAGCTAGCGCCATAAATGGTACAACAACTTGAGTGAAGTTAGCGATACGCTTAACACCACCAAAAATAATAAAGCCTAATAAAAGTACAATACCTGTCGCAGTATAAATTTTAGCATAGCTTATCACGCCTAACGCAGTGTCCATTGTACCGCCACTGCCAAACGCAGTTTCAATGGCTTCACCGATACCGTTTGATTGGACCATAGGTAACAGTAAACCACAGGCTAAAATCGTTGCGATTGCAAATATCCATGCGTACCACTTTTGCCCCATAGCTTTTTCAATATAGTAAGCTGGACCACCGCGGTATTGTCCATCATCATCTTCTTTGTATATTTGCGCTAATGTAGATTCTACATAAGCTGTCGATGCACCTAAAAAGGCTACAACCCACATCCAAAATACGGCGCCTGGACCACCAAAACCTATTGCTGCGGCAACACCTGCTATATTACCTGTACCTACTCGGCCAGACAGTGAAACAGCAAGTGCCTGAAAAGATGAAATACCTTTTTCAGAGCTTTTCCCTGACAAAAGTAATTGATACATTTCTCTAAAAAATCGAATTTGTACAAAACGTGTTTTAATAGAGAAAAATAAGCCAGCAGCCAAACAACCATAAATTAGGGCTGGGCTCCAAATGATTCCATTTAGAAAATTAACAATTTCTTGCAAAATAGACCTCGAATATTATTTTTATTTTTTGTGATACCTAGCGACTTCAACAGTACAACTTGTCAATGGTATAAGAAAAGCACATAAATAAATTATCTATGTGCTTGTATGTAGTTAGTTATATCAAACCTTGCGTTTAAGGTAAAACGTTAAGGTAAACGGATTACTTAATTAAACCTTGATAAAACTTTTGTAATACCTCGGCTCTAACGTAAATCGTCAACTAAATGATAGATAGCTGATAAAGTATCGCGCCCAAAGATCGCACTACGTTCACCTGACCAGCCTACTTGAGGATCTGGCAATAAATCATTATCTTTAAACGGCATTTCAACTGTATAAGCTAAACATTTAAATGCTTCGCCTACCCAATTTGAACCAACAGTTAAGTTTGCTTTACCAGGTTCGTCTTTGTCATAACCGCGAATATCCTGAAACTCTGGAGTAATCGAAAGTAAAATTGATTTAAATTTCTCTTCAAGCTCTTTGTGTTTTGCATCATAGGATGGAATACCTTCACAGCCTGCAACAAAGTTAACTGGTAGTGCTTCGTCACCATGAATATCTAAGTGCATATCAACACCTACTTGTTCCATTTTCTGACGTACTAAAAACACCTCAGGGCTTTTTTCCATTGATGGCTCTTGCCATTCTCGGTTTAGGTTAACACCAATCGCATTAGTTCTTAAATGACCACGAACGCTACCATCTGGATTCATGTTAGGTACAACATAAAATACGGCTTTGTTTAACAATGCTCGAGCAACACCATCATCTTCATCTAACAAACGGTCAAGGAAACCTTCCACATACCATTCTGCCATTGTTTCACCGGGATGTTGACGTGCAGTAATCCATACATTCGGCTTACCCTCTCCAGGTTGACCGATACGTAACAAGCTCATATCACGGCCATCTAATGTCTGACCTAATACTTGTAATTGACAATCAAGATCAAGTTGAGCGTGATGAATTAAGTCTTGGTGGCGTTCATAACTGTATGGCGTAAAGTAGGCGAAATACATAGAGTCACATTCTGGCGTTACTGTAATAGTAAGGTTTTGACCATCAAATGAGGTTGGCACTCGAAACCATGTTTCTCTGTCATACGACGCCACTGCTTGGTAATCAGTCCAGCCTTCAACATACGCAGATTGACCTGCATTAGTAATTGTCATCACATGTTCGTGATGCTCAGTATTGTGTAATTTAAAGTGAAACCATTGGTAAAACTCTGAATCGTTATCGTGTTTAATTTCTAATTGAATGTCATTAGCTGATTCGGCTTTAATAACGCGAATGTTACCACTGTCAAAATTTGAAGTAATTTGCATATATTTCTCGTTGGTTTTAATATCTTAACTTTTGTTTCGCTGTACATGTTGTTAACTGTACTTTTGTAGAGCTAAGTGTACTAGAGCTTTACTCAGATAAAAAGGTGAATTGATTTATTATCATCACAACGGTTTTTAATCTTTAATATAAACCTGTGAATGCGCAATATATAGACTATATCGCCGTACTTTTAGAGGTCAGTAAATATAGAGATTTTTACTATGACGATATTATAGCGATCGAATGAGTAAACCTAGCTCAGTTGAATAGCCCATTGAACGGTGTTCAATGGTATTATCTTTATCAATCACATAATAACTTGGGTATGCCGACACTTGATAAGCAGATTTAACCGATTCATTACCCAACACTATCGGAAATGATAACGACAAATCTTCGGCAAACTTTTCAACTTCTTGTTGGTCTACAAAATCTAACGCTATTGCGACAATCTCAACATTATTATTTCGTTGGTATAAAGATTCTAAGTTAGTGATACTTACTCGACAAATACTGCACCATGGCGCGAAAAAGTAAAAAATTTTCTTCTTATCAGACGCTAGTAGACTGATTGGTTTTTGCTCTAGGTTATTAAGGACGAAATTTGGTGCAGATTCTTGTGTCCAACTAGACAACATTGATGACTCTCTAAACATTGACACTATATTAAAAACTAATATTACGATTAATACCTGTAAAACTACGCTCTTCAAAGGTTGTCCTTAATTTATAGACGTTACTTGTTGATTACCTTACTAGACCTTCAGTCATTAATCTTTATTTCAATTATTTATAGATAAGGCTAGTTTAGGACAGTCTAAAAACAAAAAGCCAGCACCCTATCGGTACTGGCCTAATCAAATTTATAATACAGCTATCTTGGTAAAATAGCGCGTTAACAGATTATGCTTTTGGTAAGCTTAATACGTCAACACCAGCCATCTTATGCATAACTTTTACTACCTGACAGCTGTAACCAAACTCATTATCGTACCATACATATAGTACAGCTCGGTCTTCATCAACGATCGTTGCTTGTGAATCAACAACACCAGCAAAACGTGAACCAACTAAGTCGGTAGATACGATTTCTGTAGACGCTGTGTAATCAACTTGCTCACGTAAGTTTGATTCTAATGATACGCCACGTAGGTAATCGTTTAATGCATCACGATCAGTCGTAGTCTTTAAGTTTAAGTTCATGATCGCCATTGAAACGTTTGGCGTAGGAACTCGAATTGCGTTACCAGTTAGTAAACCTTTTAACTCTGGTAATGCTTTAGAAACCGCTTTAGCAGCACCTGTTGATGTAATTACCATGTTAAGTGGACCACTTCGACCACGACGTGGTGATTTGTGGTAGTTATCAATCAAGTTTTGGTCATTGGTGTATGAGTGAACAGTTTCAACGTGACCATTCTTGATACCGTACTTGTCGTTGATCGCCTTCAATACTGGTGTAATAGCGTTCGTTGTACAACTTGCTGCAGAGATAATTTTATCTTCCGCTAAGATATCATTATGGTTTACACCGTAAACAACGTTTTTGATATCGCCTTTAGCTGGTGCTGTAAGCAATACCTTAGCAACACCTTTTGATTTTAGATGCTGACCTAAACCATCTTCATCTGACCAGATACCTGTGTTATCAACAACTAATGCATTGTTAATTCCGTATTCAGTGTAATCAATATCACTTGGAGATTTTGCATAGATGACTTTGATGAATGCGCCGTTTGCTTTAATTGCATTTTCTTCTTCATCAACAGTAATGCTACCGTTGAATGCGCCATGAATTGAGTCACGACGTAATAATGAAGCACGTTTTTCTAAATCACCATCTTTACCAGGACGAATAACGATTGCGCGTAAACGTAAGTTAGCCATAGGGCCCGTACGTTCAATTAATAGACGCGCCAATATACGACCGATACGACCGAAACCGTATAATACGACATCTTGTGGTTCAGCAACGTCTTGTTGTTTAAGTGGTGCTAATTCTTTTTCTAAAAATTGCTCAACACTTAAATCGTTTGCTTCACCCAAAAATAAGTAACGGTAAGCTAATTTACCAATATCAATATTAGCCGCATGTAAGTCCATTTTGCTTAATGCTTCTAGGAATGGGAAACTCTCACGTAAACGCAGTTTAGATTCTTCATGAATACCAACTGATTTGTGCGCTTTAATAATATCGATAGCAGAAGCATTTACTAAAGGACGACCGTACACTGCTACTTCCACACCGAAATTACGGTATAGTTGACCAATGATTGGTTGCATTCTTTCAGCAAAATCTTGACGTTCTTGCCAGCTTTTTTGATATAGTTCCTCATTTCGAGAAGTCATTTCGTAAACCTTATCCAGTAAGTTATTAATACAGACGCAAGGCAAAAACCCCCTGCTGTCCCAAAATTCGCGGCTATTGTAATCGTTTTTGAAACATTTCTCTAGCGCTTACAAAACGAATTTAAAAATTAATTAAAGCATTTTCAACTAATTGAAAAGAAAAATTTACAGCGTTAAGTTTTGTTAATCAAGACTACTAAAGTCTAGACTGACTGAATTTACACAATATCGCTTGAATGTTGGCTCTGGACCATCGTCAAATACATGACCTAGATGAGAGTCGCAATCACTGCATTTTATCTCAGTGCGGACCATATGGTGGGAATGATCGGGTAGATAGTTGATTGATTTATCGATGCTTTGAAAAAAGCTTGGCCAGCCACAGCCGGATTGAAACTTATGTTCACTTCGAAACAAAGGTTTATCACAGCACGCGCAATGATAAACCCCTTGTTCGAAATGATCACAATATTTTCCGCTAAACGGATGTTCAGTAGCACCAAGACGACAAACTCTATAAGCGTCGTCGGACAGTTTATCTTTATAATACTTGTCGTTTTCGCTCATTGTTTGCCTCAAGTCTCTACTGTTCGTTTATATTTAAACCCTAATTATTTTAGGATTTTCAGATGACCACTCTACATGGTACTTTTCGCACTCTGGTTTATCAATACGAGAAAACGTATGTGCACCAAAGTAATCACGCTGTCCTTGTAGTAGGTTCGCAGGAAGAACTTCACAGCGCATAGAATCATAATAGCTTAAAGAAGCAGATAGTGCGCCAATAGGGATCCCCATTAATGTCGCCTTCGCAATTGCTTGGCGCCAGTTTTGTTGGTATTTACTCAGTTGTTCAGCAAAGAAATCATCGACTAATAAACTGTCTAAGTCTGCTTCACGTTCGAATGCATCAGTAATTGATTGCAAAAATATTGCACGAATAATACAACCTGCGCGCCATATTTTCGCAATTGATGCAAAATTTAGTTGCCAGTTATGTTCTGCTGAGGCGAGTTTCATTAGTTGGAAGCCTTGCGCATAAGCACAAATCTTAGAACAATAAAGTGCATCATGAAGCTGTTCGATAGCTTGTTGTTTTTCTTCTTCACTCATTTGTTCAGCTTCAGGGTTAGACAACACAGACGACGTTACTTTACGTAATGACTTAAACGATGAAATTGAACGAGCGTAAACTGCTTGAGAAATTGTTGGTGCCGGACAGCCAACTTCCAACGAACTTACCGCAGTCCACAGTCCTGTGCCCTTTTGTCCAGCTTTATCTAACACTATATCAACTAGGTGTTGTTTAGTTTCAACGTCTTTATAACGCAATACTTCAACAGAGATTTCCATTAGGTAGCTATCGAGCACACCTTTATTCCACTGTTCAAAGATATCTGCTATTTCATCGCAATCCAAACCTAAGCCTTCACGAAGTACATGATACGACTCACAGATCATTTGCATATCGGCATATTCAATGCCGTTATGAACCATTTTCACATAGTGACCGGCACCTGCTGGGCCAATATAATCGGCACAAGGTTCTCCTTGCTCAATTATTTGTCCAGGTTCTGTGCGCTCTAATGGCTTTCCAGTTTCGTTATCAACCTTTGCAGCAATTGCACTCCAGATTGGCTTAACTCTTGTCCAAGCGTAAGGAGAGCCACTTGGCATCAAAGCAGGACCAAATCTAGCACCTACTTCGCCGCCTGATACTGCTGAAGAAAAGAAGATAAAGTTATCTTTGTAGGTTTTCTCTCTTTCTACAGTATCAGTCCATAAACTATTACCTGTATCAATAACTATATCATCTGCTTGAATACCAGCACCGATTAAGTTTTGACACACATTGTCAACCACTTCGCCTGCTGGTACTGAAAGAACGATTAAATGAGGCGCTTTTAGTTTTGCTAATAATTCAGTGTAAGAAGAACAACCAACAATTCGAGGTTCTGCATTATTGGTTTCTGCAGCGTCTTGCGCTATTGCTGCATTTACTTTTTCATCGTCAAGATCAAAAGCTGCTATACGATAGCCATTATCAGCCAAATTGAGAACTAAGTTCTTGCCCATTACACCAAGACCAATAAAGCCAACATCGCAATCATTCATATTTTTAGACATTTTCTATTCCGTTGCTTAAACATGCTAATTTTAATTGTTTATTTAAACATGTTTTAAATTAAGGTTTTAATTGGCGCTATTGTGCCATAAACAGTATCAATATGTAACTTAAGTAACAAAATTCCCTTTTTTATCTAATTAAATTACATTTACAGGCGATTTTAACTTGATATTAACTGAAATTCGTGTAATTTTATTACATATATTGAATTCCAACTAAGTTATGAGGCTTAACATGAATAACATAGCAATTAACGGCTTTGGTCGCATCGGACGACTAGTACTAAGAGCAGCAATGAAAAGAACAGATATCAATGTTGTTGCTATTAACGATTTAATCGACATCGATTATATGGCCTACCTTTTAAAATACGATTCTACCCACGGTCGTTTCGACGGCACAGTTGAAGTGCAAGGCGACAACTTAGTAGTAAATGGAAAGAACATTCGCGTTACTAATGAACGTGACCCAGCTAAATTAAACTGGTCTGGCGTAAACGCAGAAATCGTTGTTGAATCTACTGGCTTATTCCTTACTGAAGAAACTGCAAACAAACATATCGAAGCTGGTGCACGTAAAGTAATTATGTCAGCTCCTTCTAAAGATGCTACACCAATGTTTGTTGCTGGTGTTAACTTCGACGAGTACAAAGGTGAAAACATTGTTTCAAATGCATCTTGTACAACAAACTGTTTAGCACCGTTAGTTAAAGTAATTAACGATAATTACGGTATTGAATCAGGTTTAATGACTACGGTTCACGCAACAACGTCTACACAGAAGACTGTTGATAGCCCTTCTGGTAAAGATTGGCGCGGTGGTCGTGGTGCTGGTCAGAATATCATTCCTTCATCTACAGGTGCTGCTAAAGCAGTTGGCCGTGTATTACCAGCATTAAATGGTAAATTAACAGGTATGGCATTCCGTGTTCCTACTGCAAACGTTTCAGTGGTTGATGTAACACTTAACTTAGTTCAAAGCGCAAGCTATGAACAAATCTGTGAGACGATTAAAGCAGCATCAGAAAATGAACTTAAAGGTATTTTAGGTTACACGGAAGATGCAGTAGTTTCGAACGACTTTATTGGTGAGTCTTGCACAAGTGTATTTGACGCAAAAGCTGGTATCGCAATGACTGACAAATTCGTTAAATTAGTATCTTGGTACGATAACGAAATGGGTTATTCAAACAAAGTATTAGATTTAGCAGAACATATCTTTGCATACGAGGAAGCAACCTCTGCAAAAAAGTTTAAAAAGGCTAGCTAGAAAGCCTGTCATTTTAAACTAACAAACAAAGCCCTGTTCTCCCCAGGGCTTTTTTATGTCTTTAATAAATGTAAATATCATCAGAATTAAGAGCAACATTAGATTGTTCTAGTTCTGGTTTGAGCGATTAGGCGACCTAAATAATATCCGATAAAGAGCATCAAAGATGTACGCACATAATTAGAAAGTGCGCACCGTCATTGCGTTGCAGAACGCAACCTCCTCCAGTAATAGCGTGCCGTTAAAAGCGTATATTATAAAGCCACTTCGAATCTGAAGGGGGTTACGGCCTGCGCCGTAATGACGGTATAATTTTTCTGATAATGTGCGAGCTGCTTTGGCGCGTTTTAACCGCTTTATTAACTGTCTCTGATTGGCGCTTTTCAGCCGGTCACAGCAATACCAAAAAGATCCTGAACCAAGCTCAGGAAATCGAGTTTTTCTATCCTCATCAGGTTTAATGAGCTCCTTCATTTCGGTTAAGTTTTTGGGGGAAGTCGACATCGCAGACATAAAAAAAGCAGAATTAAGAAATCTTAATTCTGCTTTTTGCTTACTTGTATAAATCTATATAGCTTTAGTACTTGCTAGCTTGCGCTACAGCTTCTTTAGTTAGTTCAGTGATACGAGACCAGTCTTTAGACTTGATCGCGTCATCTGGCACTATCCAAGAGCCGCCAATACATACAATACTATTTAAGCTTAAGTAGTTACCCATATTATCTAAGTTGATACCACCAGTTGGGCAAAACTTAATGTTTGGGAATGGTCCGGCAATTGATTTAATCGCTTTAGCGCCGCCAATAGCTTCCGCAGGGAAAAACTTAAAATGATCAAATCCTGCATCAATACCAGTCATTAATTCAGAAATAGACGCTATTCCTGGGATCAAAGGGATCTTAGTTCTAACAGATGCAGCTAATAGCTCTGGTGTTAAACCTGGACTGATCGCAAACTTGGCACCTGCATCAATTGCTTGATGTAACGTTTCAGCATTAGTAATGGTACCTGCACCAATCATTGCTTCTGGTACGTTATTTGCAATTTCTCGAATTACATCAAGTGCGTTTTCCGTTCTAAGCGTAACTTCTAATACCTTAATACCACCTGCCATTAATGCTTTGGCAATTGGTACAGCATCTTCTACATTTTCTATTACTAGTACAGGAACAACAGGACCCATAGCGAAAACTTCACCAGGTTGTGTTTTCCATTGATTTGTTAACGACATAAACCCTCATTAATATTTTGTTGTGTTAGATACGCACTTGCTCCTAATAGTCCTGGTTGTGATTCTGTGATCACATACGTAGGAATTTTGGCATTAAAGTGTGTAAAGCGTCCTTTTGCTTCAAAGCGTCTACGAAATCCGCTTTCTTCAAAAAATTCTAAAAATCTTGGTACGATACCACCAGCAATGTAAATTCCACCGAAAGCTGATGTATGCAGCGCCATATTACCGGCAAAACTACCTAATGTTTTACAAAACTGCAGCATTGCTTCTAAGCAAATATCGCAGCTTTTATCGATAGCTCTTTTTGATATATCCGCCGCACTATAATTGTTAGTTTCAACATCACTGACATGACATAATGCTTGATAAATTTGCTCGATACCTAGACCAGATAAAACTTGCTCATAGGATACTCGAGAATATTTTTCTCTTAGATAAGACAAAATAGCCACTTCTTGATCGTTGGTTGGAGCAAAGTCTGTATGCCCTCCTTCACCATCAACACTTATCCATTGGCCATTGCCCCAAATAAGGTTTGCAACTCCAAGTCCTGTTCCTGGACCACAGATACCAATAGGCTTATGTTGAACAGGTTCACCGCCACCGATTTTAACTTTTTGCCACTCATCTAACTCATTGATTGACCACGCCATCGCAGTGTAATCATTGATCATGTGTAGCGCATGTAAACCAAGATCATTTTTAAGCTTTGCCTTAGAAAAACTCCAAGGCAAATTAGTCATATGGATCAAATCTTGGTCAACCGGACAGGCAATTGCCAAACAAGCATTAACTAAGCTCTTGCTACTATCGATTTCAGATTTTTTAAGATAATCTTCGATCACTGAGCGTAAACTCGGATGTTCTTTACATTGATATGTCTGAATGTATTGACACTTACCTTCACTATCCAAACTCGCTATGCGCAAGTTGGTGCCGCCTATGTCGGCAACAATATTTATTACCGGCTTTGACATTAGGTGTTGTCCTCAACAAATAGTGAACATGCACCTAATTCAGCACCACTTAAATTATTTCTCATAAAACCAAACATTTCACGGCCCATGCCGACGTGTTCGTTTTGAGCTGTAAATTGCGCTTGTGGTCTTGCCGCGAGTTCACTTTCAGGAACATCAAGAGTTAATTCACCAGTGATACCATCAACGATGATCATGTCACCAGTTTGAACTTTACCGATCAAACCATTATCGATAGCTTCAGGTACTAAGTGAATTGCAGCCGGAACTTTACCTGACGCGCCAGACATACGGCCATCAGTCACTAAAGCGACGTTGAAGCCTTTATCTTGTAACACACCTAATGGCGGCGTTAATTTGTGCAATTCTGGCATACCGCGACCTTTAGGGCCTTGAAAACGCACAACCGCAACGAAATCTTTATCTAACTCACCTGCTTTAAATGCAATATCCAAATCATGTTGGTCTTCAAAAACTACTGCTGGTGCTTTTATAACTTCTTGGCCAGGTCTTAATGAACTGGTTTTTAATACCGAACGACCTAAATTACCTTTAAGAACTTTAAGGCCACCATCTTTCTTAAATGGTTGATCTGGATGAGCAATAACTTCTAAGTCGCCTGATACGTCAGTGCCATCAACCCATACAAGTTTACCATCTACCATAGTTGGTACTTGGGTGTACTTGTCTAAACCAGGACCACAAATTGTTTCTACATCTTGATGCAATAAGCCCATGCCGATTAACTCTTTAAATAACAGTGCCATACCACCAGCTTCTTGGAACTGGTTAATATCAGCGAAACCGTTTGGATAAATACGAGTCATTAATGGCGTAGCATTTGATAAATCACCAAAGTCATCCCAATTGATGATAATGCCGGCTGCACGAGCAAATGCAATAATGTGCATTGTTAAGTTGGTCGAACCACCCGTTGCTAATAACGCAACGATGGCGTTAACGATAGATTTTTCATCGATCATTTTACCAACTGGCGTATAGTTGCCATTTTGCTGTGTTAAACGAGTAACTTGAGTTGCTGCAGCTTTGGTTAATTCTTCACGTAATTCAGTATTTGGCGCAACAAACGAAGCACCTGGTAGATGAAGACCCATGATTTCTACAACAAGTTGATTCGAGTTGGCTGTTCCGAAGAAAGTACAGGTACCTGGACTGTGATAAGACGCTGATTCAGCTTCTAATAACGTATCTTCGCCAACTTCGCCTTTTGCGTATTGCTGTCTAACACGCGCTTTTTCTTTATTTGGAATACCTGAAGGCATTGGGCCTGCTGGTACAAATACTGTTGGTAAATGACCAAACGTCATCGCCGCAAGTAATAGACCAGGAACAATCTTGTCACAAATACCAAGCATCAAGGTACCATCAAACATATTGTGAGATAGCGCAACTGCTGATGACATTGCAATAACGTCACGACTCATTAAGCTCAAATCCATGCCTGGTTGGCCTTGAGTTACACCATCACACATTGCCGGTACACCACCAGCAAACTGAGCGACACCACCAGTTTCATTAACTGCTTTTTTAATGATCGCTGGATAAGTTTCGTATGGTTGATGAGCTGAAAGCATATCGTTGTAAGCTGAAACAATCGCGATATCGCTATGATTCAATTGTTTTAAAATTGCTTTATCTTGCTTCGAACACGCAGCAAATCCATGGGCTAAGTTACCACAACTCAATTGAGAGCGGTGAACTTTAGAAGATTTTGCTTGTTCAATTTTTGCTAGATACTCACCACGTGTCTTTTTGCTACGTTCGATAATTCGATTAGTGATCTCTAGAATTTGTGGATTCATTTTTACAGAAGAATTGGCCATAATTATTTAGTCCAGTATATTTCGCAGGTTTTCTGCGGGTGACTTAAAAATGCACGTATTGGCATTTCTAACGCGTTATCGCTGGCTAGAGCTTGTTCTAATACTTGTTTCTTATTATCTCCAACAACATGTAGATACAAACTAGAGGTATTGATTAACGCTGAAAAATTAAAGGTAATGCGCTCATATGGCGCTGTAGTAGGGACAACTTTCATCAGTGCAGGTTGTGCAGTGTCACTTAACCCTACCGAAATTTGTTGGCTGCACGGGAACAACGACGCGGTATGACCGTCTTCGCCCATTCCAAGAATAACAACATCTAAAGGTAACACTTGCAGAGCTTGTTCATTCAAAGCTTCAAGACTATTATCGTCTAATTCATCGCCTTGCTTTAAAACAAAAAACGATGCATCTTTTGCTTTATTAACTAACAAGTTTTCTCTAATTAGCTTAGTGTTACTATCGTTATGGTCAACATCAACCCATCGGTCATCTGCCAAAGTTACAGTAACTTTTGACCAATCAAGATCTGTGTTAGACAGTGCTTGAAAGAAACCTTTCGGTGTACTGCCGCCAGAAAATGCGATGCTAGCTTTGCCATTTTTCGCAATTGCTTGTGATAAATTCGCCGTAACAACGTCGGCAAACTGATTGTCTAATTCAGCTTTTGATTGAAATTCATTTAAGTGATGCATTATTCCTCCCAACTTCTATCGTCACGAGCAATTAATGCTATAGAGCTTACAGGCCCCCATGACCCAGCGCTGTATGACTTAGGTGGTTCATTTGATGCTTCCCAAGCGTCTAACACACCATCAGCCCATGTCCATGCTGCTTCAATTTCGTCCCGACGAATAAACAATGCCTGGCTACCGTGAATCGCGCTTAATACCAGACGTTCATAGGCATCAATAACTCGTTCATTGTCGTGGACATCAGAGAAGCTTAAATCGAGTTTAGTTTCACTGATTTCTAAATTCTTTGTCATTCCTGGTACTTTATTCATTACCGTTAATTCAACACCCTCATCAGGCTGTAGACGGATAGTCAGTTTATTAGCTGGTAATTGCGAAAAACTATGACCAAAAATGTTATGTGGTTGATGCTTAAATTGGATCACAACTTCAGAGTGTTTACATGGCATTCTTTTACCGGTACGCATATAAAAAGGTACACCAGCCCAACGCCAGTTATCAATCTCAGCTTTAATCGCGACAAATGTTTCGGTGGTACTTTTCTTATTTGCACCTTCTTCTTCCAGGTAACCAGGAACAACACCACCATTTAAATGGCCTTTCGCATATTGACCACGAACTGTTTTCTCATGAATGTTTGTTCTATCAATAGGGCGAAGCGCTTTTAAAACTTTTAATTTTTCGTCACGTATGTTTTCAGAGGACAAATCTGTTGGCGGCTCCATCGCTAACAACGATAATATTTGCAATAAGTGGTTTTGCACCATATCTCGCATTTGCCCAACGCCGTCATAAAATCCCCAACGACCTTCGATACCAACACTTTCAGCTACGGTGATTTGTACATGATCTATACAATTATGATCCCAGTTAGTACTAAACAATGAATTAGCAAAGCGCAATGCAAGGAGGTTTAATACAGTTTCTTTACCTAGGTAATGATCTATACGATAGATTTGTGACTCTTCAAAATACTCATTAACTTGATCGTTAATAACTTTTGATGATGCTAAATCATGACCAATTGGTTTTTCCATGATCACGCGTGCGTACTCGTTATCTAGTCCATGTGCATTAAGACCTTCACAAATCAAGCCATACACTGACGGCGGAGTAGCTAAGTAATATAACGTTTCTGACTTACTTGGTATTAAATCTTTAATTTTTTTGAACGCTTTTTTATCAGAGAAGTCCACTTTGGCATAGTCAAAACGGCTAATAAAACGAGTAAGCGGCTTTTCTTCTATATCTTTGGGAATAAACTCATTAAGGCAATCGATGACAAACTGTTGAAATTGCTCTTTATCAAAGTCGTTTCTGGCTACACCAATAATTTTATTTACTGTAGCTAATTGATTTTCACGTTCTAATTGGTATAAAGCGGCAAACAGTTTACGGCGTGACAAATCACCCCCAGCGCCCAGTAAAACAATGTTTTCTGCATTTTTTAAATTTTGTTCTGGCATATTATTCTCGTTAAAGCTGAATGAAAACAAATTACATTTAGGGACTAATTTAAACACTTTTCAACAATAGGTAAAGCACTAAATGTAATTTTATTACACGGATTATAAGTTTATTCCGTTAAATTTGCTAAATTATGCAATATTTTAACAATATATGTTTCAAATTTACTGAAAAATGGTTACTATCGGGTAAATATATGAAATAAATTTTCATAATTAACTTGCTGTCTAATAAAAATAACTTTCAATACCAGCAATTTTAAAGGGTTTAGTAATGAACATTTTAGAAAAAATTAACAATGAATTTGAAACGTTTAGTAAATCTGAACGTAAGGTGGCGGAGGTTATACTCGCCTCTCCTTCTACAGTAATCCATGCAAGTATAGCTGCTTTGGCTAAACAAGCTGATATTAGCGAACCTACTGTCAATAGATTTTGTCGTCGTCTAGATACTAAGGGTTACCCTGATTTTAAACTACATCTTGCACAAAGTCTTGCTAATGGTACTCCATATGTAAACAGACATGTAGATGAAAATGATAGTGCCGACGAATACACGACTAAAATATTCGAATCAACAATGGCCAACCTTGAAATGGCACGTAAAAGTTTGGATACAAGTCTAATAAACCGAGCTGTTGACGTGTTAACTCAAGCAAAGAAGATATCATTCTTTGGATTAGGTGCCTCAGCTATTGTTGCCCATGATGCCCAAAACAAATTTTTTCGATTCAATGTTCCTGTTGTTTATTTTGATGACATATTGATGCAACGCATGAGCAGCATCAACAGTATTCAAGGCGATGTAGTGGTTATGATCTCTCATACAGGTCGTACAAAGCCACTGGTAGAGGTTGCACATATTGCTCGAGAAAACGACGCCATTGTGATCGGTATTACCGATGCTGGTTCTCCGTTAGCGAAGGAATGTAATATTGTTCTTTCTCCAGTTGTATCTGAAGATACCGACTTGTACATGCCAATGGCGTCAAGAATTGCTCAATTAACACTCATTGATGTATTAGCGACCGGATTTACTCTGCGTCGCGGTGATAAATTTAGAGATAACTTGAAAAAAGTTAAAGACAGTTTACGTAGTTCACGATTTGATATCGTAAATAAACATTTATAAAAGGTTAGAAAATAATGCCAAGAAGAACGAAGATAGTAGCCACACTCGGCCCTGCAACAGACGATTATAATGTACTGCGCGATGTTATTGCTGCAGGAGTTAACGTTGTACGCTTAAACTTTTCACACGGTGTACCTGCGGATCATATCGAACGTGCAAATAACGTCCGTAAAGTTGCCAAAGAACTAAATACTTACGTAGGTATTTTAGGTGATTTACAAGGGCCTAAAATCCGCGTATCAACGTTTAAAGATGGTCCAATCACATTAGAAATCGGTGACAAATTTGTTTTAGATGCAGATCTTGGCAAAGGTCTTGGTACTAAAGACTCTGTCGGAATTGATTATAAAGAGTTACCTAATGATGTAACAGCGGGCGACATCCTATTACTTGATGATGGTCGTGTTCAGCTTAAAGTTGAATCAATCGAAGGCAACAAAGTTAATACAATCACCACTGTTGGTGGTCCACTTTCAAATAATAAAGGGATTAATCGCCAAGGTGGTGGCCTTTCTGCTGCTGCACTTACAGACAAAGATAAAGAAGACATTAAATTAGCTGCAAAAATTGATGTTGATTTCCTTGCGGTTTCCTTCCCTCGTGATGCTGCTGACATGCGCGAAGCTCGATTGCTAGCTAACGAAGCAAATTGTAATGCTCGTTTAGTTTCAAAAATAGAACGTGCGGAAGCTGTGAATGACGAAAAAGTTTTAGATGAAATTATCTTAGCTTCTGACGTTGTAATGGTAGCTCGTGGTGATCTAGGCGTTGAGATTGGCGATGCCGAACTTGTTGGTAAACAAAAGCATATTATTGCTCGTAGCCGCCAGTTAGACCGTGTTGTTATCACAGCGACACAAATGATGGAAACTATGATTTCTCAACCTATGCCAACACGTGCAGAAGTTATGGATGTAGCAAACGCTGTATTAGATGGCACAGATGCTGTAATGCTTAGTGCAGAAACTGCTGCTGGTAAATATCCGGTAGAAACAGTTCAAGCAATGTCAAAGGTTTGTTTAGGTGCTGAAAAGCAGCGCTCTGTGAATAAATCAGGTCACCGTAATGAATTAAACTTTACTGACATTTCTGAAACATTAGCAATGTCTGCAATGTATGCCGCTAACCACTTAGAAGGTGTTCGAGCAATCATTTCACTGAGTGAATCTGGTAAGACTGCGAAGTTAATGTCTCGTATTACTTCAGGTCTTCCGATTTTCTGTTTATCACGTCACGTAAAAACTCTATCAAAGTCAGCAATTTATCGCGGCGTATACCCTGTGTCATTTGATTCAACAGTTTCTAATGCGTTGTCAAAAGATGTTTTACAAGCAGTAAGAACTGCTGGTTTAGTGGACTTTGCTGAAGGTGATTTAGTGATATTCACTCGTGGTGACGCGATGGAAACTATCGGTGCCACAAACACCTTAAAAGTATTAACTATGTAATTACTGTTTTAATTCGATTTAACGGCTATGCTAAAAATAGGGATAGCAATTTAAATTGAAGTAAAACAATGACTAAACAGGTTAAAAATAAAACTATCGCGGTATTATGCAGCGGTGGAGATGCGCCAGGAATGAATGCAGCAATTCGTGCAGTCACCCTGGCGTCTTTACATTTCAACCATCGAATAATTGGCTTCCAGCATGGATACAATGGCTTAATCGATAATGATTATATTGAACTCGATGAAGCTAAAGTCAGAGATATTATCCATCTTGGTGGTACAATTTTAAAAAGTGGCCGCAGCAAGGAGTTCCTTACTCAAGCAGGTCAAGCCAAAGCTGCCGAAAACCTCAACGCAAATAATATTGATGCTTTGATTGTCATTGGTGGTGATGGTTCATTTAGCGGTTTACTAAACCTTAATAAGATTTACCAAGGCCAACTCATCGGTATCCCCGGTACAATCGACAACGATATAGATGGTACAGAAAACACCATAGGCTTTGCTACCGCAGTAAATACAGGGCTTGACGCTATCGATAAGATTCGAGATACCGCAGATGCATTTGAGCGGATATTTTTGGTTGAAGTTATGGGCCGTCATAGTGGTTTTCTGGCCCTAAACGTTGGAATTGCGAGTGCAGCTGAACAAGTCTTAACATTCGAGAGCTTTACTAACCCAGGTAAAGAGCTAAGAAATATCAGTGAACATATTCATGCTTGCCGCGAGCAACGTGGTTTATCGAGCTACATTATTGTCGTGGCCGAAAACCTATGGCCTGGAGGTTTAGATAAACTGGCTAGTGATTTGAAAGAATATGCAAATATCGATTCTACCCCCTGTGTATTAGGATATATTCAACGCGGCGGCTCACCTGTTGCAAAAGATAGAATATTGGCGACAAAGCTGTCTATAGCGGCTATTAGCGCAATCAATGAAGGTAAGCATATGGTAATGACAGCTGAATCTTCAGGAAATGTGCTTTTTGTCGATATTAATGACGCGATTCAGCACAAAAAGCAAGTCAACGGTAGTTTACTCACCGCGCAAAATTCAATACTAGATATTGCAGAGATTGTAAAAGCCCATAAGCTTTAAAACATAACGTGATTTAACAACCGCTATAACTATCTTTATCCTAAAACCGCGTGTTTAACTTTATCTTTATAACTGCGACTTACTTTAAGTTCTTTTAGATTAGTTAATACCACGTAATACTCACCATTAACGTGGTTGCCAAACTTATCTATAAAGCCTTTATTGATAATCGTCGAACGGTGAATGCGAATGAACTTCTTAGGATCAAGAATCTCTTCAAGTTCCTTCATCGTTTTTCGAAGGATATGTGTTTCGGTATGCGTGTGAACCACCATGTAGTCACCGGCGGCATCGATACATAATATATCTTCGGTAGGTACGAGTTTTGTTTCGCCAACGTCCTTAATTGCAAGAACGTCTGAATATTGGGTGATATTCACTTCACTATTTTGCGCTAAGTCTTGTAGAATTTGTTCGCAGTCTTGACCTGTCACATGACTCACTAGCTTAACTAATTTGCCCTTGTGTTCGCTGTCTTTATGTCGATTTAACCTGCTAGACACCTTATTTAAAGCAAGCTCCAAACGCTCATGGTCTACCGGTTTAAGTAAATAATCTAGTGCATGTACTTCAAACGCTTTTATCGCATATTGGTCGAATGCGGTGACAAAAACAATCATCGGCATTTCTATACCACGTTCGTTTAGTTGCTTTAAAACTTCAAAACCATTGGTTTGTGGCATCTGAATATCCAAAAATACCAGATCGGGGCTAATATTTATTATCGCTTCTATCGCTTCTCGACCATTGGTACATTGGGCAACTATATCAACCTGTTCAAACGCACCTAACCGGATAGCAAGACCTTTTCTTGCTAGCGGTTCGTCATCAACGATGATGGTTTTGATCGTTTTTTCCATTAACTATTATCTACTTGAAATGGGATCCTAATGTTTATTTTAACGCCTGATGGAATATTGTCACTAACTACTAGCGAATAATTATTGTCGTAGAGTGTTGCAAGTCGCTCTTGAGTATTTGCTAAGCCAACACCATTCTCTCTAGATAGGCTGCCATCTTTAATATCTGCACCTGGCCCATTGTCAGCAATTTCAAGCTGTAAATCATTAGCAAAGCGAGACACACTAATCGATATACATCCTCCCTGCTCTTGCACTGCTATGGCATGCTTAATTGCGTTTTCAACTAACGGTTGAAATATCATGCTCGGAACCAACGCGTTTTGGCAGTTGTTCTGAATTTCAAATTTTAACGTTAACCGCTCTTCAAACCGAACTTTTTCGATTTCCAAATATAAGCTCAATGCTTTTATTTCATTGGCCAACGTAACTTTTTTCATTGGGTCCATATCTAACGAATAGCGCAGGAAGTCACTAAGCTTAGTTACCATTGAATTGGCGGTTTTATTGTCATCAATCATAACTAACGTTGAAATTGCATTAAGTGTATTAAACAAGAAATGAGGATTTAATTGATAACGCAACATCTTAAGCTGTGCTTGGTTTGCCATGCTATTGGCTTTAAGAACTTTTTGTTTTTCAGCTTCGAGCATTTGGTAATACTTGATGCCAAAATACAATAAACTCCAAGACAGCATTATATAAAATGACCAAACCGCTGATTGGGTATAATAGAGCAAGTTGTCTGGTCTAAAGCCGTGTTTATAAATTTCCCAGTGAGTAATATTTTTCACTATTTGCCATAAGAGCCCCGACATATAAGACGCAGCAAAGACCACTAAGGCGATATAAATTGGTTTAAAACTCCAGGCTTTTTTGTAGATATAACGAAGTGGTATCGAGAACAGCGCTCCAGCATATGCACTTAAGAAAATCATCCATGTAAATAAGTCTCTGACATCATGTAACAGTGAGCCAAGATAATTAACCAAGGCAAAACCGAGCCAGCCACCTAAATGTAGCAACCAGAAAAAACGATTACGGTTTTCTATAAAGTCTTTCCAATTCAAAATGATACTCTTAATTAATGGAAATAGTATTTGTACCATTAATTATCTGTGAAATTTGTATTAATAACACTGTAGTTAGTCCCGACGAATCGGTTATTTATCTCAAATATAGCGCTAAAACTCAGCTTTATGATTGATGGAGAGTAGTTAAAATAAATTTATAAATGGCGAATCCGCTAATACTTGAATCCGACTCAGCATTATCCAAATCATACAAACAAAACCATAAGTGGTTGATTATGTTGCAAATCACCAAGTAACGCGTTACCTTGTTATTATCTAATTTAACGGTTGCAACTCCGTTTATACTGGATAGTTGCTGATAATAATGAACTAAGTCTGCAGTTTGTGATCGGGATAGTTGATTTATTGAAGCGCACATAGCAACCTCATATTCTCTCTCTGCTAAGCATGCATATTCCCAATCAACCAACTGAATTAGATTACTTCCAATGTGACAATTTGTATGATCGGTTAGCAAAATATTATTTAAGTTAATATCACCATGACAACTTACCAAGTTGCTTTTATCGATAGCGATCTCATCTACGATTTGATTAACGCGGCCTAAAATGTCGGAGTTTTGTTCATCACTTAAATTAACCGCACGCAAAAGTTGCTGTATCACTTTTTGTAATTTAATAGCACTGACTGGTAAGACTAACTGATGAGTTCGATAAGCACACTCTGCCAATATTTTAATTGTCTGTGTGCTTTGCTTATCAGCTTCCTTATCGGCTTCGGTATCAGAAGCAGTTAATTTAGGCGACTGCCCTGCAACATACTCATTTATTAGCAACCGGTGCTCTTTATCAACATCGATAAGTTTAGGGCTAAGACCACAATCCCCGGTTAGTTTTGCAATCATCGCTTGTTGCTCTATAAAGCTATGATCGTTTACTGATGCATTTCGCTCACTAAACACTTTAACGAATAATGTTTGCTTGTCAGCAATAGCTCTAAAGCAACAGTGCGATAGGCCTTGTGTAATTTCGCTAAGCAAAGGTGAATTAGACAAACCTAACCTTTGCGCTACGATTTTTCCGACCTTCGCTTTGTCGACCAGCATGAGGAAACTAAAGCCTTAAGTTAAAATAGTAATATTGATTAGAGTTCATCTTCAATTTCTGAACGATCACCACCAATAAACTTACAAACAAACACCGCTGTACCAACGGTTTCATGAACAACTTTAATTTCATCCATAACGGTTTTTACGGCGATGTCATAATCACCAAATACCTGAGTACTCATACCATTGGTAATTACTTTTAACTGTTCGTTATCTCGAAGTTTATAGATAAAATTCCAAATTTCTTTTTTAAACTTTTCTTCTGCTAACGGGTACAAACTGATTTCGATTGAGATCTTCATTTACGACTCTTTTTGATTTAAACGATTAATGTCTTTTCAACGTATTAATGCTCTGACCTCTGTCAGGCTTGTTATTGTTAATACTACTTAATAGATAGCATTCGACCTAGCGGCTGACCGCCTACTAAATGCATATGAATATGATACACCTCTTGGCCGCCATGACTATTGCAGTTCATTATCAAACGATAACCATCTTCTGCTATACCTTCATCAGCAGCAAGCTTCTTGGCAACGGTGATCATGCGTCCAAGGGCTAATTCGTCACTTTCCTGTACATCATTAACCGTTGGTATTAGTTTGTTTGGAATAATTAATATATGCGTATCTGCTTGCGGTGAAATATCTCTAAACGCGGTCACTAAATCATCTTGATATAAAAGCGGTGTCGGTATTTCTTGACGAATTATCTTAGAGAATATAGTTTCTTCAGCCATAGTGTTTTACCAATTAAATTATTGTTGAAAGTTTAAATGATTATAGAGGCTGTGGCACAAACAACAATCCTTTATTAGCGCTTTTTCTCTAACATTTTAATAAATGACTCAGAATCTTCTATTGCCTTATTCATAACCGACATTAAAACGGTTATATCTCGCTTTATGGTTTCAAATTCATCGGCTATTGCACCAATAGCTTGTGCATTTAAATTGTGTTTTAGGTACAGTGTATTATCTTTTAGCGCCGCTAAAACAGGTTCCATTCTTGAATGAGCCTTATCCATACTGCGTATCAACTGCTCGTAATCATGTTTGGTAGTGGCTAATTGCTTTTCGCTTCGACGTTTTAAATCTTTATTCGTGTATTGTTCAATTTCATCTTGCCATTCAATAAATAAAGCAATAGCAACATCTTCAATGTCATCTATTCGTTCTTCAACTTCATCTGCCGCTTCTTGGCTGGCCTCGTAGTTATCTTTAGTTTCTTCATATTGCTGTTCAAGATCGCCCCCTTCAAACTGAATAAGCTCTGATAACTGTTCCTATGCCGATTGAAATTGCTTTTGTGCGTCTTGTTGAGACTGCTGGGCGTCTTCAACACGTTCTACCATGATATCTCGTTTATGATAGCCCATCATTTCCATGACAGAGTAATAGCTCGACTGACAACCAGCGATAGAAATAGACAATAAAATTAAAACGGTTTTGAACAGAGGTTTGAACGGCATAATTATTAACTATTGTTTTAGTTCGATAGTTATAAAGAATATGAAACTTATCTGGATTTAACAAACGCTAAGCGAATATATTGTTCGAATAAAAACGGGTATGAGCAATAACATTGTGTCATTGATTAGGTTTAATAAAAGAATTGTAAAACAAAGAAATTGGAGCGGCTAACGAGACTCGAACTCGTGACATTCACGTTGGCAACGTGATGCTCTACCAGCTGAGCTACAGCCGCTTCATATAGAGCCTTTGCTTTTTGTACATTGATGAAATGGTTAATACCATGAATGTTACCTGAAGCTGGACTTGAATCACCACGTCTCGGTATAAAGAGTACGAGGGATTTTAAATCCTGATTAAGGCGAACACCATAAAATGGTACCCGGGGCCGGACTTGAACAACCACGTCTCGGTATAAAGAATACGAGGGATTTTAAATCACAAGATCACAAATTTCAGTCGCTAAATAATTTATGACTGATATTTAAATTCTATAATTTAATTGGAATTGTAAAACAAAGAAATTGGAGCGGCTAACGAGACTCGAACTCGTGACATTCACGTTGGCAACGTGATGCTCTACCAACTGAGCTACAGCCGCTTCATATAGAGCCTTTGCTTTTTGTACATTGATGAAATGGTTAATACCATGAATGTTACCTGAAACTGGACTTGAATCACCACGTCTCGGTATAAAGAGTACGAGGGATTTTAAATCCTGATTAAGGCGAACACCATAAAATGGTACCCGGGGCCGGACTTGAACCGGCACGTCCGTTAAGACGAGGGATTTTAAATCCCTTGTGTCTACCAATTCCACCACCCGGGCACTGTGCTCTCATGATAAGAGTTATGCCTTTCATTTCTCAATGAACAAGTAGCAAAATGTAGATTGGAGCGGCTAACGAGACTCGAACTCGTGACATTCACGTTGGCAACGTGATGCTCTACCAGCTGAGCTACAGCCGCTTCATATAATCTATTGCAAAATCTAAATTGGAGCGGCTAACGAGACTCGAACTCGTGACATTCACGTTGGCAACGTGATGCTCTACCAGCTGAGCTACAGCCGCTTCATTTAGTTTTACCTAACTATTATAAATAATAGATTTTTTTCTTACAACCCTTACTTGCCTTTGTAAGGTACCCTTATCCGTGCCTAGCGGTACGCTCTTCCTAAATGGATTTGCGCGGGATTTTCTTTTCTAACACCCCAAACGTGTACGATGAAAATGGTACCCGGGGCCGGACTTGAACCGGCACGTCCGTTAAGACGAGGGATTTTAAATCCCTTGTGTCTACCAATTCCACCACCCGGGCAAAGTGGAGGCGGGTCCCGGAGTCGAACCGAGGTCCACGGATTTGCAATCCGCTGCATAGCCACTCTGCCAACCCGCCAATTTTCATCGTCAAGCTGGTGATGTACTTCCTTAGAAATTTGGAGCGGCTAACGAGACTCGAACTCGTGACATTCACGTTGGCAACGTGATGCTCTACCAGCTGAGCTACAGCCGCTTTCCAATGTTGACTCCTTGTCAACGGATGTGCATTCTACATCGTTCTATTGATGAGTCAACACTTAAATATCAATTTTTTTCTGTTTGCTCAAAATTCAACTAATCTGCTGCATTTTTAGCTAATTTCTGTAATTGTTTGGTTACTTTTTACCCGACAATTGTGGCCAAGAAGCTTTAAGATATTGAAACATTGACACAAAAGCGAATACCGTTGCGAAAAAATAAAACATCCATGCTGCCCAAATGATCACATCAGCTGGCAAATCAAACAAAATTAAAGGAATTGGATAGTTTGGCTGCCATATTAATCCCATCAACGCTAACATCTGAGCGGCAGTTTTCCATTTTCCTAATTCAGAAACAGCAACATCCCCTCTTTTGCCAAGGTCTGCCATAAACTCTCGCAGCGCAGAAATAACAATTTCTCGAGCAATCATAATTACAGCAGGAATAGTTACCCATATATTGCGATATTCTGAAACAATCAAAACTAATGCGATTGTTACCATTAATTTATCAGCTACGGGGTCCATAAAAGCACCAAAACGACTTGATTGTTTTAATCGTCTTGCTAAATAACCATCTAGCGCATCACTAACTGATGCAACCCAAAAAACACCAAACGCAGCAAAATTTGACCAGTTCTTGGAAAATAAGTCGGGCATCATGTCATGCATGTAATACACAACGATGAAGACTGGGATTAAAATAATCCGAAATAATGTTACTTGGTTAGGAATTGTCCACATAAATTTTACAACTAGCCTTAATAGCTTTTTATTTTGGTTTTATTGTACTTGATAGATTTCATATGTCACGCAGATGAAACGATATAAATTCTATTTGATACACTTTTTTTTATTATCAACGTATACAGCTTATTTTACTTACGCTTGAAAATGTTGATGAATTGTTTTGGCGAGCTCAGTACTGATCCCTGGCACCTTAGTTAATTCATCAACACTGGCTTTTTTCACTTCTTGTAAGCCACCTAAGTACTTTAAAAGTGCTTGTCGTTTTTTTGCTCCAATGCCTGGTATATCTTCTATCGTAGATTTTTTCGCCACCTTACCGCGCTTTGCTCTATGACCTGCAATAGCAAAGCGATGAGACTCATCTCTAACGTGTTGCACCAAATGCAAAGCGCCAGATGTTGCTGGTAACGAAATTAATTGATGCGACCCTGCCATTATTAGGGTTTCTAATCCTGGTTTACGTGACTCACCTTTAGCAACACCAATTAACATCGGTGTTTTGGTCAAGCTCGATTCGGCAAAAAAAGCTTCAGCTCTCGCTAACTGCCCTTTACCACCATCTATAAAGATAATGTCAGGCATATTCTCGCCATCTTTCACTTTGCCGTAGCGTTTATTTAACGCAAACGACATGGCCGCATAATCATCTCCAGGGGTGATGCCAACGACGTTGTAACGACGGTAGTCACTTTTTAACGGCCCTTCTGTATTAAATACCACGCAAGAAGCAATTGTTTGTTGCCCCATGGTATGACTGATATCAAAACATTCAATTCTTTCGATCGGTTGGGTTAACTCAAACACTTTATGTAATTCTGCAAAACGAGCTTGCATCGATTCTTTATGAGCGTTTTTCACATTTAATGCGTTCTCAGCATTAGTCGTAGCAAGTTTTAAATAACGTGAGCGTTCACTGCGAACATTGACTGATAACTTCACGTCATGCTCCGCCTGCTCACTCAGCAGCTTAGCTAATTCAGCTTGAGACTCTATTGCTATTGGCAATACGATTTCTTTCGCTATATGGCTTTGCTCAACTGCTTGACCGAGATAATGCTGACTGATAAAAGCTTGCACTATCTCTTCATCACTAGTTTGTGCAGGAATATTAGGGAAATAACTCTTACTACCCAAAATCTTTTGATCGCGAACAAACAGTAGATGGATACAAGCTTGGTTCTTTAAACGATAAAAACCAACCACATCTAATTCAGCAGTAATACCCGTGACAAACTGTTGTTGTTGAACTTTTCTAAGCGTTGCTATTTGATCACGAAAGTTGGCCGCTTGCTCAAATTCTAAACCGACACTTGCTTGTTCCATCTTAGAAACTAACGTTGAAATCACTTGTTCGTTTTTGCCTTGTAAAAACATTCGAGCAAGGTTTACTTGTTGTTTGTAATCTTGTTCTGATATTTTATCGACACAAGGCGCACTGCAACGTTTAAGTTGATATTGCAAACAAGGGCGAGAACGTGCGCGATAATAACTATCTTCGCACTGCCTTATCGGAAATAGCTTTTGCATTAAGCGCAAACTTTCCCATACTGCTCCTGCCGTTGGGAATGGGCCAAAATACTCACCCTTAATTCGCTTTCCACCTCGATGAGCGCCAAGTTTAGGGTGCTTATGATCGGTGATGACAAGGTATGGATAGGATTTGTCGTCTCGTAATAAGATATTGTATTTAGGCTGATACTTCTTAATGTAGTTGTTTTCAAGAATTAGCGCTTCGCCTTCAGTATGAGTAACAGTGACATCTATCGCTTGAATTTGATTTACTAATGCTTGTGTTTTAACGCTTCCTAGATCTTTTCTAAAATAGCTTGATAAACGTTTTTTTAGATCTTTTGCTTTACCAACATAAATGATTGTCTGTTGTTCATCGTACATTCGATATACACCGCTTTGCGCGGTAACAGACTTTAAGAACCCTTGATGGTCAAAGACCGTCTTAGGATCTATCGCTGATTTGTTTTCAGTTTCGTTCATATTAACTAAATGCTTTCGCTATTTAACATTCCGTAACGAATCGCTAAATGGGTTAATTCTACATCATTGCTAATCGATAGCTTTTCAAACATGCGGTAGCGATAGCTATTAATTGTTTTGCTACTCAAGTTCAATTGTTTAGAAATGTCGACCACCTTTTCACCTCGGGTGATCATCATCATGATTTGTAGCTCTCGTTCAGATAAACTTGCAAACGGTGATTCATCCGGCGCATTAAATTGACTTAACGCCATCTGTTGGGCGATTTCCGGTGTCAGGTATCGTTGCCCTGCTTTTACCGCTTTTATCGCATGGACCATTTGTTCAGGACCCGCATTTTTAGTTAAAAAGCCTGAAGCGCCAATTTGCATTACTTTAGTTGGAAATGGCTCTTCTACATGTACGGTTAACACGATTATTTTAATGTCAGGGTGATAACGTATAATTCGTTTAGTCGCTTCCATACCGCCAATACCTGGCATATTCATATCCATAAGAACAACATCAACGCTTTGTTCTTTACAATAACTTATCGCTTCCTCACCGGTAGCAACTTCAGCAACAACTTCAATACCTTTAGCATCGGCCAGCAATCGACTCACGCCCATTCTTACCAAATCATGATCATCCACTAATAACACTTTGATCATTGTCTATTCCTTATTTTTATTATTGCTTAAAGTTTATTTTCGTTTAACCAACGATTCAATAAACCAATCTGTCCATTTTTATACGCAGCATAGGTAATTCGAATGGCATTAGAAAGAACGGTGCTATCGGTCCAATCCGTTTGCGAGCATATCTTCTCGTAACACTCCATGGCTTCATTAGATAAATAACCTCTAACTTCTTTCTTACCCTGGTCTTTTTGTTTATCTCTGTATCTTTTTTGCTTTTCGGCATTGGTTAATGCGATTTTTTTGCTAGGCTTATCATTCATTGCGTTAACTTATAGTTATTATTTATTTGGTTATGGTTACGCATAACTTAATTAATTGCAATTTATTTAAAAATAAGTTGTTTAGTGTACAAGTGTTCGCTAAAGTACACACCCTAGAATTTTGCTAAAATAATACGTTTATTTATATATGAAAAATTTTTTATATAGACGACCGTACAAATAGCAACCGTCTTTACTTAAATTGAGAAAAAAGACTCATGGAACAAAAAAACTCATACGATAAAGCTGGCTTGATCCAAGCTGGTACAGGTGAATTATTCGGTCCGGGTAATTCAAAACTTCCTTCTGACAATATGTTAATGATGGACCGTATTATTAAAATCACCGATGAAGGTGGTAAATATGGTAAAGGCGAAATCATTGCTGAATTAGATATCAACCCAGATCTTTGGTTCTTTGATTGTCACTTTAAAGGTGACCCAGTAATGCCTGGTTGTCTTGGTCTTGATGCTATGTGGCAATTAGTTGGCTTTTTCTTAGCATGGTCTGGCGGCCCTGGTTTAGGCAGAGCGTTAGGTGTAGGTGAAGTTAAATTCACTGGTCAAATTCTACCAACGGCAAGCAAAGTGACTTACCGTATCGATTTAAAACGTGTTATCAAGCGTAAACTGTTTATGGGTTTAGCTGATGGTACTGTAGAAGTTGATGGCCGTGTAATCTATCAAGCAACTGATCTTAAAGTTGGTCTGTTTGAAGATACTAGCAAATTCTAAACTGCTAAAATATTGAATGATTAAGGGAAGCTAATGCTTCCCTTTTTTATGCGCAGCTAACTACGTCCGTACATTTTATCAAAGTTCGGAATTCTAGTTTCCCAAATTGGAACATTTTCACCGACGATTTCTTTGATAGTATCTAAGAACAATTTGGTTTTTAACGGTGCATTTCGATGTGGGTAAACCGCATAAAACGTACCATAATCCGTTAAATTTATGTGGGTCATGATAGGAACAAGCTTTCCTTCCAATATCTCATTTTCAACCATTTGCGCAGTTATTACCGTCAACATATTTCCATCAAGCACTGTATTAATAAGCATTTCAACATCATTAACCTTGTAACTAGGATTCAATTGAAAATACTCTTCATTACCTGAATTGTCTAAATATTGGAATCTGTCAATCAACAACCCCTGAGCTGAATATACTACTGCAGGCATATTCTCTAATTTAGGGATGGTTGTCGCTAAGCCATATTTTTCTATAAACTCTGGCGCAGCTACTATCAATAAACGATTTCTCGCGATCTGCTTAGACATGAGATTAGATTCTTTAGGTTTGCCAATACGAAAACCTAGATCAAAGCCCTCTCCAACTATATCGACCATTCTATCTTCTAAAAGCAACTCAACTCTAATATCCGGATATAACACTTGAAACTTTAATATCGCTTGTTGCACGTATTGACGACCAAATAACGTCGAACTGGAGATTTTCAGCTCACCTCTTGGTTCACTGTGATAATTTTCAGCTAAACGTATTGAGTTATTCAGTAAGTCTCTTAAATGAATTGCCTGGCTAACCATTTCGGTTCCGGCAACCGTTAATGATAATGCACGTGTTGTCCGATTAAGGAGTTGCACACCTAACTCTTGTTCAAGCCGAACAATTTGTTTTGAAATAGCAGACCGATTGACATTTCTATGCTCTGCTACTTTTGTAAAACTGCCCAATTCTGACACCTCTAACAATAGTAACAATCGACTAGCAAGATCCATAAAACACCTATTCTCTGTTTTATTGTTTCCATTATGGAAACATTATAATTCTCTTTAGTCTGTTTATCTATACTAACAAACAGATTAAATTAGCACCATAAAGTTGACGTGACCAATACCGAGTTACGTGTTTTAAATAGAGAGGAATCGACAATGAACAAATTAATCATCACTAAAGAAGCAGGTATCGCAACGGTTTTAATTAAAAATCCACCAGTAAATATTTTAACAATTGATCTGATCAACGAGTTAAACCAGTTCATTTTATCGTTAAAGGATGACAGAGAAACAAAAGCTGTGGTGTTTAAATCATTCCATCACGCGTTTTTTATTGCTCATCTTGATCTTAACGTTATAAATGGAACACAAGGTGGACAAGCGGCTTCTATAGAGTTTAATCACATGATAGCTAACATCAAAGCGATGAAGCAGCTTTCAATCGCTATTGTTGATGGTGTTGCTCGAGGCGGCGGTAATGAGTTTGTTATGGCCTGTGATTTAGCCTATGGCACAGAAAATTCAGCGTTTGCACAACCAGAGCTATTTATAAATATTCCAACTGGCGGCCAAGGTGCGGTGCAATTTGCTCGTCGTTTAGGCAAAGGTAAAGCTCTACAAGCATTATTAACTGGTGCCGATTTTACTCCGCAGCAAGCAGAGAGATTAAACATCATTACTCAGTACGTTGCTAAAAATGACATGGAACGTTTCTTAGAACAGCTACTATCAACGGTTACGGCATGGGAAGTACGCGATATTGTCATGTATAAAGAAATCATTGCCGCTTCTATAGTTGACGAAAATGTTGGCGCTGAATTAGAGTTGCGATACTTTTTAGACAGAGCTAAAGAAGAAAAAACTCAAATGATAATCGCAGCATTTTTAAAGCATGGCGGCCAAACTGAACGAGAAGCAAACGACATTCAGGGGATTTTTGTTGATACTGCAAACGAACTGTCTGTGTAGAAATTATATAGTACCAATTAATAATCTCTAGGCATTGCGTGACCTTTAGAATTTCAGTTTACATTCATCCATAAAACAAAAAAGGAAGCTTATGCTTCCTTTTTACTTTATCGATAGAGTTAGTGTTTAGTAGTTTTCTCAATAACTATTAACTTAAACGTCTTCTCCAACCTGCGACCATAAAGGCAAAGATACCAAGAAGTCCAAAGCTTGCGCCTTTACGTTCAACGTTTTCTTCAAGTTCTTCACCACAATCTTCAATCTCGCCTTCGGCAATGGGATCAAGATAAACAGCTCGTAATACGTTTTCGATTACTGGCTCACCATTTTCATCGTAAATTAGTTCACCTTTTGAATCACGTCTTGTTTCTGTGTACCATGCTGTACCAAGAATTTGATCGCTATCGTTTATGCTTCGTGCTTCGATAATGGTATAGGCTAACTGATCTTCACAACTTAATAAGTCATTAACATCGGCAAACACGTCCGTCTCAATATCATAAACAAAACCATGATGACGACGAGGGTTACTGTCAGTATTGTGCTCACCACGACCAACTATTTTACCATTATTATTAATATCAAATGGTTCACTGTTAGACGAGTTGAAAAAGTCATCAGGATAAATTGGCTCAAACGGTGTTTTATTCACATCAACGTAATAAAACTTTGAAGGGTATGGATAAATGGTACGACTATAAGCCAAACCAATCATGATGCCCTGATCACTAATCTTAACGGCTCTAGATTGGCTCCAATCGTCTCGGTCAGTAAAATCGTATACCTTACCATCGGCAAATATCGCCGCAAACAGGCCAACACGTTCATTTTCACTTGGCGTAGTTTCGTCTTCATCCCACCAAAAATGTGACATTCCGACTGCAATGCCTGAACTGTTGATACTAACTGCTTCACTTCTAAATACGCGTTCGTCATCTTTGTCTTGATTTACGATACCTGTACCAAGTACCTCAGTATCAATGACATTACCACTTGCATCTAAAGTCCACTTATAAGCCTGAGCATTATATAAATTAGCACGAAATATTGAAATACACGCTTCTAATGGCATATTACCAGGGTCGTCAGGATCACCATCTCCTGTTTGTTTATAACACTCTTCATCTTCGTCGGTGATTTCTTTCAAAATTTCTGGATTCATTTCGAAACTCGCTGAACCAACAGCGATACCGTTACTCAAATCATTTATCGCAGATAAGCCACCATAAGTTGCTTCGGGAGGCATGATACTAACAACAGGTGCTCCATTAATACTTACCCAAGCGCGTTGATTGAATTCACGTATCCAATGGACGTAAGTGTCGCCTTCGTCATCAACAAAAGGTTCCAAAGGCATTGCTGGTGCTGGCGATGAACCATAGATCCAACCATCATCGGTTATACCTTTAGGTAAATCTCTTACCGAACGGGTAAGTTGGTCAGTGCCAGGAATCACCTGGTCGTAAACGATAAATTCTTCAGTAGTTTGGCCATCAAACAGGTAAACTTGAGCATCACCAACTTGTTGATATTCAGTATTTCGCGTTGTTAACCAAAGTTTGGTCCACTCTAACGCGTTTGCGTCAGGTTGACCTGCGCGCAACATATCTTTTTGATCACCCTTTATCTCTTCTAAATAGAAGTAAGACTCGTCATAGCGCTCAGAAAAGTTAATGATATCGTCATAATTATCTTCATCTAAATCTAGATTTTCAAACTGAACAGGGAAGTTATAGGTGGTATTTCCAGACAAAACAACTTGGCCTAAGTTATTGTATTCAATACCATATATATGTTTAACTTTATCAATTAAACCTAAATCTTGTACGCTATATGTTGCTGCATTAGCACTTGGTGATAATAATGTTGCTGTAATGCTCAGTGCTAATGTTGTTTTTATCAAGCTTCTCATTTACTACTTTTCTCTTGAAGTTCTTCTAGTTCTTGCCAACGGTCATACGCTGTTTCTAAGTCATTTTCGGCTTTTTCTAAATTCGATAATACATTTTTAGTGTAGTCACTGTCTTTACTAAAAAATTCAGCACTATTTACTTCTTGTTGTAGTTCATCAATCTTATTTTCTAATTCTTCAACTAGAGCCGGTAATAATTCAAATTCACGCTTTTCCTTATACGACAATTTCGATTTATTATTCTGTGTTTTTTCTACAATTTTTTCTGGTGCTTTCGGTTTGACGTCAAATTGTTTCTTTTGTTCCGCTTTATACGCCAAATAATCTTCAACATCTGAATAGCCACCAACAATTTGTTCTATTTGACCACTTCCATTGAAATAAAGACAACTATTTACGCAATTATTTACAAAATCACGATCATGACTCACCAATAGTACCGTACCTGGGTAATTACCTACAACCATTTCTAACAATTCTAAGGTTTCTATATCCAAATCATTAGTAGGCTCATCGAGAATAAGTAGATTACTCGGTTTCAAAAATAATTTTGCTAGCAATAAACGGTTGCGTTCCCCACCACTTAGCGCTCTAACGGGAGTGCGCGCGCGTTTAGGGCTAAACAAAAAGTCTTGTAAATAACCTAACACGTGACGAGTTTTACCATTAACCGCCACTTCTTGCTTACCATCAGAAACCGCATCTTGAACAGTCATATCGACGTCAAGCTGCGCTCTATGCTGGTCAAAGTAAGCTACTTCTAAGTTAACGCCATGACGCATCTTGCCAGAAGTTTGTACTAATTGCTCAGTAATTAATTTTAATAATGTTGATTTACCAGTACCGTTAGCACCAATGAGTGCCAATCTATCGCCACGATTTATCAATAGATCTAGATCATCAATAATGGTTTTATCGTTAAACGACATATTTAAATTAAAACATTCGAACACTAATTTGCCGCTGCGCTCGCCCTGCGACAATACCATTTCGCCCTGCTTCTTAACGTCACGTCGTGCTTTACGTTCTAATCTTAATTTTTCTAATGAACGAACACGGCCTTCATTACGTGTACGACGCGCTTTAATGCCTTGACGGATCCATACTTCTTCTTCCGCTAAGCGTTTATCAAAAAGCTGATTCTGCTGCTCTTCAACTTGTAAATCATGCTCTTTTTGTTCGAGATATTTATCATAGTCGCCTGGGTAACTTGTTAGTTTGCCTCGGTCTAAATCTACAATACGCGTCGATAACGAACGTATAAACGCCCTATCATGGGAAATAAATACAATCGTTCCACTGTATTGTTTTAAAAATCCTTCTAGCCAAAGCACACTCTCAATATCCAAATGGTTAGTCGGCTCATCAAGAAGCAATACATCAGGATTGGTTACTAACGCCTGTGCTAACGCAATCTTACGGCGCCAACCACCTGACAGTTCGCCTATGTTTTGATCAGCGTCTAATGATAATTTACTTAAAACCTGTTCGATTCTCTGCTCGTCATCCCACGCATTATTTTGCTCTAACTGAGTTTGCACACGTGACATCTTTTCAAGGTTAGCTTCACTCGGATCTTCAGCAACAAGGTGAATGATTTCATGATACTGTCTGATCAATTCTCCATTTGCTTTCAAACCATCGGCTACGTAATTGAAAATGGTTTGATCGGAGGATTGCGGAGGATCTTGCGCAAGCATTGCCACTTGTACATCATTTGAGATCACAAGTTGGCCGTCATCTAAGTTTTGCATTCTCATCAATATTTTCATTAAAGATGATTTGCCGGCACCATTTCGGCCAACTAAACAAACCCGTTCACCGGTTTTAATTCTTAATTCTGTATTGTCTAATATTTTGCCTTCGCCAAAAGCGAGTTCAGCATTGGTGATTCTAATTAGTTCCACGAATAAACTCTTGTAGTTGTTGTAGATTAAATGGCCAATAAAGCGCTGTGTGACTTTCGATATGCTCCAGCACAGGAATACTTGTCGAATAAAGTTCTACTAGAGTATCGTCACTGACGATATCTACATTACGATAGTCATCTTTATTTAGAAGTTGTTGGCACAGAAGCTCGGCATCATCGCACAGATGACAACCTTCAGTACCGTAAAGATTATAAATTACATTTTCCATAATTACTTGCGAGTGATCACCCAGCTATTATGGATATGTTTATTGCGTTTAAAATCGAAATCTCGAGTGACTTCAGTTAAACACTCAGCGTTTAATCCTAATCGCTCCAGTGCTTCGAAATCCATTTTAAAACCACGTTTGTTGTTAGTAAAAACCAACTCGCCGTTATCCGCGACCGACTTCATTCCAATCGTTAACAAATCAATATGATCACGCTGCACATCAAACGTTTTATCCATGCGCTTAGAGTTAGAAAACGTCGGAGGGTCAATAAACACAACATCATATTGTGTACGATTTTCGTTTAACCACTGTAAACAATCTGCTTGTACAAACTCATACTTATGACCACGTAACTTATTAAGTTCAAAGTTATCTTGTGCCCAATCTAAGTATGTTTTAGACATATCGACGGTAGTTACTTTCTCTGCGCCTGCCAATGCAGCTTGCACTGATACAGAACCCGTATAAGCAAATAAATTCAACAACGATTTACCCGTAGATTTTTTAGCAACAATTCGGCGCGTTTTACGGTGATCTAAGAACAACCCGGTATCAAGGTAATCCCAAAGGTTAACTTTAAATAGTGCATCATACTCTTGAACAGTTAATGCTTTCTTAGATTTAGATAACGCTTGGTATTGATTCTTACCCTTTTGTTTAGAGCGAGTCTTTAAACTAACTTTATCTGTTTCTATATTTAGTATACGCGGCGCAAAATAAACAACTTCCTGCAAACGAGACGCGGCTTTAGTTTCGTCTATATCTTTAGGTGGCGCATATTCAAAAATAACAATATGGTCGCCATATACATCAACAGCAACGTTATATTCAGGAATATCTGCGTCATAAATTCGATAACAATTAACGTTATTTTGCTTTAACCACGACTTCATTGCTTTAACGTTCTTTTTAAGACGGTTAGCAAATGCAGAGTTTTCCTTACCGCTAAAGTCAGCTTGAGCTGGTGTTCGGTCAAGTTGCTGCTGATCGATATGATACAGCGCTAATTGACAATCGAGCGGTCCATTTTTAAATTTGTAGCGTTTGTACGCAGACAATTTCAGTAGCGCTAACATTTCAACGCTTGAAGTGATCAAGCCAACATTCCAATCTAAAAAGTGCTGTTTAAATGCTTTGCCTAATTCCGTAAATGTGGCGACCAATTCAGGCAATGTACCTAAACGTTCACCGTATGGCGGGTTAAATAAAATCTGTCCAGCCTTACCGAATTGATTGGTTAACTCTTCGGCACGTGCTTGTTTAAATTCAACTAAATGCCCTAAACCAGCGCTTTTAGCGTTTGCTTTAGCATTTTTAAGTACACGTCCATCGATATCAAAACCAAACACTTTAGCAGTACATTGCTCTAGGTTTTTGTCACTTATTTGTTTCTGTTCATTAAGAACTTGTTCGAATACACCTTGTTGATGATGCTTCCAACGTTCAAAGCCCCAATGCTGTCTATCAATACCAGGACTAATGCCTGCTGCCATCGACACAGCTTCAAGTAACAAAGTACCTGAACCACACATAGGATCGACTAATGGTTTACTGGTATCGTCTAACCAGCCACTTCTAACAACCAATGCTGCTGCCAAGTTTTCTTTAATCGGCGCAGCCCCTGTACCTTCACGGTAGCCACGTTGAAATAAAGCACGTCCTGAAAAATCGATATAAAACTTAACTTCGTTACGAAGTAAACGAGCTTGAATGCGAATATCCGGTTGGTATTTTTCAACAGAAGGTCTATCTAGGCCAGCATCTCTAAAACAATCAACGACGGCATCCTTAACGGTTAAACCGCCGAACTGAGAGTCGCGAATATGTTCATTCTTACCAACAAAATCTACGGCAAAAAAGTCTTCACTATTAAAATGCTCGGTCCAATCAATTTCTTTAGCCGCTTTATATAGAGCATCTTTATCTTTTACTGGTGAAGGTTCAGAAATACTGATCAGTACCCTACTCGCTAAACGAGACTTTATACAAATTAAGTACGCTGTTTTGAAATCTGCTGAAAAGTAAACGCCTTCAGGACGTTGCACGACATCGCTACCACCAATTTCGGTGATTTCATTCGCTAAAAGTTGTTCGATACCAAAAGACGTTAAGGCTAAAAATTGATTCATGGGCATTCTCAAAGAAATTATTGCTCGAGATTATAAACGACCTACAACCATTTGTCTTACATCAATGACTTACAGAGTTAAATAAATCAGCGAATTATTAAAAAAAATGTAAAATTTGAAGACAAATTGAGTACATAAAAAAACCAACTGTTTAATAATCATTCACATAATGAAATTAATTAAAGAAATATGATAATTGTACTTGCAATTATTAGGACCAATCCTTATAGTACGCATCGAATTCAGGCGCGGGATGGAGCAGCCTGGTAGCTCGTCGGGCTCATAACCCGAAGGTCGTCAGTTCAAATCTGGCTCCCGCAACCAATTCTCATTTTAAATGTCTAACATTTAAGGCGAAAATTAGCTGAATTCAAACATATTACAGGCGCGGGATGGAGCAGCCTGGTAGCTCGTCGGGCTCATAACCCGAAGGTCGTCAGTTCAAATCTGGCTCCCGCAACCAATTTCTGTAATATGACAATTAGTTTGAGAGAACCACGGACGCGGGATGGAGCAGCCTGGTAGCTCGTCGGGCTCATAACCCGAAGGTCGTCAGTTCAAATCTGGCTCCCGCAACCAATTTTCAACAAACTACGAAGAAAAAAGAAGCCCTTATGGGCTTTTTTCGTTTCTGGCGTTTGAGAAATCCCCTACCCCTTAATTCCTTTATAGTTCCGTAACCCGAAGGTCGTCAGTTCGCTCTTCACAACATAAGGGCTCCCGCAACCAATTCTCAACAAACTACGAAAAAAAAGACCGGAAGGTCTTTTTTCGTATCTGGCGTTTGAGAAATCCCCTAACCCTTAATTCCTTTATAGTTCCGTAACCCGAAGGTCATTTTATCTACTTTATCTTTTGCCGAAATTTAGTTGGTGACTCTCCCTGCCATCGTTTAAACGCTCGTGTAAAATGATTTGGATTAACATAACCCAATCGCTCAGCAATTTGGTTTATTGACAGTTGTTCTTCAGTTAGTAATCTTTTAGCCATACTAAAACGCATATCTTGAATTAATTGCCTATAAGTCATGTTATTTTGTGCAAGATTACGTTGCAACGTTCTTTTACTTAACCCAGTAATTATCGCCGCATCATTTATGGTTGGTATTATTCTTTTAAAGTGCGGCCACAACAAAACAGTAACACTATCGCAAAAATCCTCAATATCAACGGTAGATAATTTAGGAAGATTCTCATTGTTGTCGTACGGGTTTAACCGAAATAAGTCGGCCTGTTTGATAAACACTTTAACGCAAGGTTGCCCCCTAAACACTTGCGCCCCTTTAACATAATCGGCGCAGTCAATATCAGGATTTACGTCTTCATAGCAGATGATTGTTGGTCGCCAATCAGGAGTTGTAAATAAACGCACAAACTCGATAATAACAGCTATAACATATTGCTCCATGACGCGCTTACCTAACGGCACTCGTTCCGTCATTTGATGGCAAAACCACGCTCCTTCTGGAGTTTTTTCTATCCAATTTTCAGCTTCATTAACAATCGTATTAATTTTTGATACAAATACCTCTAATGCATCAAGTAAGGTTAAAGCTTGCTGCTTTGTTTCAGCAACAATATTGTCCAGATGCTGCAAACCACCAACTTCTATTATTTTAAAGCCCAAACCACTTACCTTATAGTCGCGTTCGATGTTTGCCATCAACTGTCTTAGCCCAACTCCTGATATAAGCAACTCTTCTTGTTGTAATACTTGCATTGGAATATGTGCCCGCTGCAATGTTTCACTAACAGGAATATTTAACTGTTTCATTACCGATACAATCGGATGAATTAATTTAGCTCTTACAAGATGTATCTTTGGCAAAGGTAAACCTTTCTATAAGTATTTGTAGATTATAATTAAGTGTAACCACTATTAACATTCTTGTTACAAAACGTAATGGCGCATAATGGTAGCTTGTTTTGAAATTTTTATCTTATTATATATCCATATTAAATCAATCTTTAACTTTCTAAGGATATACCATGAACATAAACAAAACTGTTTTAGCATCAACGCTAACTACTCTTTTATTTGCTTGCAGTGCAAACAGTGAAACAGTAAATAACGAACCATCGGCAATGGGGCCAGCACCAACGATTGAAATGCGTGATCGCCCTACTGATAAACAAGAATTTGACAGCTATGTGGAATACTTAATCGAAGTAGCGAATCCTCGTACAGAGCAACAACAAAAAGAAGACGATTACATTAAGGCACGTTATAAAGACACCATGGTTGTTGACAGCTTATGGGTGGGTGCGCCGAACTTCCCTGCAGGTTTTGGTACAGAAATGTACGAAGAAAGTACACAACATTCTATTGACAACAAATTTAATGTTATTTCTGCCACAGTTACAAATGCAGGTAAACCAGATACAACTGAAGTTGTCCGTGAGCGCATGATTGCAACAAACAAGCACTGGCAAGAAAACAGTGATAAGTACCTACAAGTAAAGTCAATTGAAGATTTTGATCGCGCAAAAGCTGAAGGTAAATTAGGTATTTTCCATAACTTCCAAGGTATGATGCCACTTAGCCAAGAAGGCGACGCTAAAGAAGCTGTGAAAAATTTAAATGAGTTTTACGACCTAGGTTTACGTCAATTAATGTACTCATACAACGTGGATACGCCTTATTCTGACGGCGGTGTATCAAACTCTGATGGAACTGACACTGGTGTTCAAGAGGCTGGTTTTGCTGTACTTAAAGAAGCGAACCGTTTAGGCATTGCCATTGATTGCTCTCACTCTTCAAATAAAACATGTATTGACGCAGCTATAGCAAGTACTAAACCAATTATGGCATCACACTCTAATCCCACAGCCATCCGAGGAATCGACCGTAGTATATCTGATGAAGCAATTAAAGCAATTGCTGCAGGTGGAGGTCTAATATGTATTAACTTTATCGGTGGTTTCCTAAATGAACAAGGAGACGCAACACCATTTAGTATTGCTAAACATGCTGAATATATCCGTAACTTAACAGGCCCAGAGCACGTTTGTGCAGGTTCAGACTATGTTTGGAACTACGGTGATACGTTACATTGGATCTTAAACAACCCGAAAGATTTTCCTATTGAAATGGGTTATGCAACACCATCTCACATGGGTAAACCGAGCGAAATGTGGGGAGCTGCTCGCGTTCTTGAAGAAGTATACGGTTGGACTA
The DNA here is from genome assembly GCF_001831495.1 of Thalassotalea crassostreae. NCBI lineage: Bacteria > Pseudomonadati > Pseudomonadota > Gammaproteobacteria > Alteromonadales > Colwelliaceae > Thalassotalea > Thalassotalea crassostreae. The sequence goes on along the minus strand of NZ_CP017689.1, from coordinate 1,877,611 downwards.
AAGAAGAAGTTTCAGGTTTCTTAGGTGAGAACTTAAAACGCTTTTATGGCCAAGTTTGGGCTAAGTAAGCGTAATCATAATTAAGGGCGAAGCCAGAGTCGCCCTTAATAATTATATTTTCCCTTTTGTTTTTATTTACCTAGATAGAACGACCCGCAATCTAGCCACTATTGGAGCTTGTCATGATTAGATTTATCTCAAAGTGTTTTGGTGTTTTTTTTATTTTTATTACCACGAATGTCGTTGCGGTAGAGCCGCAAAAAATCACATGGCAAGATCTCAACTCACATGTTGACGCTTCACCAATTAAAACTGTTTTTACTTCGTTAACTCGAGAACAGCTTAGCTTGTTACAGCGGGTTCAAGCGGTCGAATACGGGCAACAAAAAGGATATAAATTAAAACCTGAACACATAAAGTTTGGCCAAGATGCACGTAAAGCACTTATCAAACAAGGCCTCGATGTCGATTTTTTATTGGCCGAGCGCGTACGTTATATGAATGCTCATAAGTTAAAATTTGAATCAATTAATCCCTTGTTAGATCAAAAAACAGTAAAAATTGAAGGCTTTATGTTACCACTGGAATTTGAAGGCAAAAAAATTAAGGAGTTTCTAATTGTACCTTATGTCGGAGCTTGTATTCACGAACCAACACCTGCGGCTAACCAAATTATTTACGCTATTGCAAACCAAGCGGTTGATACACCAGTAATGGACCTCTTTAGTAAGATTAGTATCACCGGTTATATGAAAGCACAAAACTCTGCACCTACGCTAAGCTTGGTTGACGGTTCGAAGCCTATTCAGTCAAGTTACTTACTTAATGTGGGTGATATTGAATGGTTAGAAGCTGAGTAACTCTATAAATCAGAAAATAAGACTGATTATTTACGTTCTTGTATTCATATGACGGTGCTTACAATGAAAAAGAAGACCTTACGGGCTTTTTTCATTTTTGGCGTTTGAGAAATCCCCTAACCTTTTAATTAATCCAGGCTAAAGCTTCATTACGAAGGTTAAATATTTTTATGTTAAGTGCTGCAGAACTTGGAATATTGGCTGAAAAGTCTGCGCTTAAGTGAGCCATTTTATTGGGTGCCAAAATTGCAATTTTGTCAATATTCTCAATTTTTCCGAACGCAACCAAAGCCTCTAATTGTGTAGAGTACGAATTTGATTTATTTACTAATATTGAAAATGAGACATCGAACAATTCACAAAACAATTGTTTTATTTCGTCAATCATTTCAAGGTCGACATTAGCACCTTGATCTACTGCTATTTTTACAATCCTGTTACTTAAAACCGTAACTTGGGCGAATGATAATTTATGTATATCCATATTTGTTTAAATCCCTAACTTCATTCAACTATTTTCTTTAAACGATTATTTTGTATTGGGTTTACTCAAACTAACTATTTGAATACACCGATAAAATAGGAAACTTACTATTTCCGAATGATACAGTGATTGACTGTACCTCGTTTCCTTCAAAGTTTAATTTTAATAATGTTGGTACTTTGCGCTCACCATCTGCAAACAATGCCATTAATTGATTATCCTCTAATGTCCTGTTGCCAGACGATAAATTTCGCAGTGTAATGACCGCGAAACGCTCCCCTATTTCATTACTCATTAGCACGTAGTTTAGAACTTCAAAGTCACTTTTCTTTGGTTTAATACTTTCATCGTTTGGAAATGAAAGTTCAATATCATTATTTATAGCGCGATCTACATTTATGATGTCACTGTCTTTTGCTTGAATTGAACAAGAAAACATAACAAATATTAACGATACGAATTTATTGATGGTAACTACTCCAGTATTAGCTGTCTTATTCAAGTTAGATTAATCTCAGATACTTAAGACTTTATTAATAATTACATTAGGTTACGTTACAATCAATATCTAGGAAACCTTATGCTCTGACTTGTTTATTCCGAAAAGTTCTATTTTATTTTAGCCTGTAATTATTTGAATAACTAAAGTTGACCCTGCACATTAAATCTACGACACTTAATTAAATCAACTGGCAATAATATTCTACTTACATGCTGTTCATTAAAAACAATTCCAAGCAGTCCTATTTAATTAACAAACTAGCGAGCTTAGGTTTGTTATTTTCTATGTTAATTTGTATTTCCTCAAAGGCAGACGAGCGACGCATAGAAGATTTCGAAATATTATCGATGCAACAGCGGAGCGTCGTAATCGACAATATATTAGAAAAGCGCGTCAACAAGTTGATGCCTAAGTTAATGCGTCGAGAAAACATTGATATGTGGATATTAATTAGCCGTGAGTATAATGAAGATCCAATATTGAAAACCATGCTTCCTTCAACTTGGATGGGGGCACGAAGAAGAACCATCTTAATTTTTACTGATCTAGGCGACGAAGGCGTTAAAGCTCAGGCTATGTCGCGTTACGACGTTGGTAATGTGTTTACCAAAGCGTGGGACAAAGAATCAGAACCAAACCAAATGAAAGCATTGGTTAAGCTAATTAGTCAATATGATCCAAAAAGAATTGGGGTAAACCAATCTAAAGATTTTGAATTAGCTGATGGATTAGTCGCTACAGAGCGTGATTTATTGTTTTCATATTTACCAACAAAATATCGCGATCGAGTAGTTAGCAGTGAACCGTTAGCGGTAAGTTGGTTGGAAACCCGCATTGATGAAGAAGTCGAGATATATAAAGACTTGGTCGCTTTAACCAAAGCAGTCATCAAGCAAGGCTTCTCTAAAGATACAATAACGGTTCGTAAAACAACGGTTGGCGATTTAGTTTGGTGGTTTAGAGATACGGTTTCACAATTAGGCTTGCAAACCTGGTTTCAACCTTCAATAAGGTTGCAACGAAACCGTAAGACAATGGGTGTCAGTGAAGATCCAAAAATAGTAATCCTACCAGGCGATTTGCTACATGTTGATTTTGGCATTAATTATTTACGTTTAAATACTGATATCCAGCAACATGCTTATGTTCTAAACAATGGTCAAAACGACGCTCCTAAATTCCTACAAGATGCCCTAAAAAAGGGAAACCGATTACAAGATATACTCACCTCGCATTTTAAAAGAAATCGTAGCGGTAACGAGATATTGTCAAAATCAAGAGAGCAAGCATTACTTGAAGGTTTAAATCCAATGATTTACTCGCACCCTATTGGTTATCATGGCCATGCAGCAGGAACAACTATTGGTAAATGGGATTCGCAATTTGGTGTTCCGGGGGACGGTGACAGAATATTGCATGATAGCACCGCATATTCGATTGAATTAAACGTGACTGTTCCGGTTAAAGAATGGAATAAAGACATCATGATCATGCTTGAGGAAAATGCGCTCTATAAAAATACAGATCTAAACTATCTTGCGCCAAGACAAAAAGAACTGATACTGATTAATTATAGATAGTGGTAAATTTTGCTTGAAAGCTTTAGCGTCAATTAAAATGTTAATCTAAAGCTTATGTTCATATTTAGTTTTTACTGCGCTGCATCACGCTCTTTAATATTAAAATAGACACCAACAGCAATAAATATAATACCTATAACAAAATTAAAGCCAGCTAAGTTAAACGCAGCACCTCCGGCAATAACAATGTTGCCGAACACTGAATACCCTACTTGTTTACTTGGTTTTGCTTTCTTAGTAAATAATAGTGCCGCGGCAATCAAGCCATATAAACATATCAGCGCCCATAGAATAATCATAATTTGATACATTAATCGTTACCTTTCAATTTCGAGTTGTGGGTTTAAACACCTAACATCACCATTTGGCATTATAGAGTACTGTATAGTAATGTATTAGGAAAAAGTAAATAGGATGAATAATGATCAAGGTATATAGTCACGAAAATATCGTACAAGTGCATCACATCAAAAATTTGCTTGAAAGCAACGGCATTGAATGCGCTATTAAAAATGAAGCGATTAGTTCTTTAGCCGGTGAAGTTCCTATGACAGAGTGTTGGCCGCAGATTTGGTTAACTGATGACAACGAAACGCAACGATCTTTAGATTTAATATTCAATTACCAAGAACAAGTCCAAAACAACGAAAATTGGGCTTGTACAAGTTGCAAAGAAAATATTGAAAGTGAATTTGATATCTGTTGGAATTGCGGCGGTTCGCGCTAGTTTGTTTGCCAATAAGTGAAGACAAAAGCGTTTATAAAGTCCTAATGTTAAAAAACTAATATTAAAAACTAATATTAAAAACAGTGTAAAAATAATGAGTAGTAAGAATGATTAAACTAGGTAAGTATCAGCATTTCAAAGGTAACTTTTATCAGGTATTACATGTTGCTAAACACAGTGAAACTGAGCAATATCATGTGGTATATCAACCTTTGTATGGTGATAGAGACATTTGGATCCGACCTTTAGATATGTTTGATGAAACCATTGAACGAGACGGTAAAACATTGAAGCGTTTTACCTATGTTTCAGCGGAATAACTTAAACAGATAGCTGCATTGGATAGCTGATTAAGATAACTACATTGGATAACTGCAACTATTTCTAAACAGCAATCAATTTACCGTTAATATGTATTTACCAATATTTTCGTTTCTCGACATTTTTTGATGCGCTAAATCAGCGTCTTGCCATGAAAACACGGTATCGATAACCGGCTGCAGTTTGCCATCAATTAAGCTTTGATAAAACTGTTCGGTAAAATCTTGCACCAGTTGCTGTTTATATTGGTCACTACGATTTCTTAAGGTGCTGGCGTGAATATTAACCCGTTTAAGTAACATCTTTGCGACATCGACTTGTTCACAAAAGCGGCCGCCTAACATTGCTAACGTTACTAGTCGCCCATCTTGTGCTACAACGTCAATATTCTTTTGTAATTCATTACCACCAACAATATCGATAATGACATCAAAGCCCTGCTTTAAATGTTGCTTTTTCCAATCAACTATATTTTGTTGTTTATAATTAACGACATTATCAGCGCCGAGTTTTATACAAGCCTCAGCCTTGTTTTCACTACTTACCGTTACGGTTACAAAAGCGCCCGCAGCTTTCGCTAATTGAATGGCTGCTGTTCCTACACCACTTGCTCCGCCATGCATTAATACCTGATCGCTCTTTTGCAACTTAGCGATGGTAAATAAACTTTGATAAGCAGTTAAAAACACCTCGGCAATTGCAGCGCCTTGTTCAAAAGAAAAGTTTGATGGAAGTGGGATCAGATGATTGGCTTTCACCTTAACGAATTCAGCGTATGCACCACCTGGCACTAATGCAAAAACATTATCGTTAACATCTACATTGCTAACCTTAGTGCCGACTTTACTAATGACGCCACAAGCTTCGATACCAAGGATCAGCGACTCGCCTGCTGGTGGTGGGTATTTGCCCGCGCGTTGCAACAAATCAGCTCTATTTATACCGATTGCTTTAACCGCGATTAAGCATTCATCTTCATTTATTTCAGGAATATTAGCGTCAGAAAACACTAACTCTTGTTGTTCATTTACATTGATTATTTTCAAAACTATTCCAATACTGCTAGGACTGCTTAAGGTTGACTACGAATAAGAAGGATTATCCAATGGAAAAATGATTAACGTCTCTAAAGTTTGTCGGCTCGGCTGTAACCGCCTCTACCTCTGCTTCGTCAGGTCCCGTTTCTAACCAACTCAGCATCTGTTGAACGTTCGCTTCATCTCCACAAACCATAAGTTCAACACTACCATCTTCTTGGTTATTGGCATAGCCACTTAAACTAAGATCGATAGCCATATTTTGCGCCGATGCACGAAAATATACGCCTTGTACAACTCCTGTAACTTTTGCAATATAGCAAACTTTCATACCAGTACCTTTTTTATTGTCGTTTCAGATTGAGATAATCAACTTCACATTGTTTACTTAGCTTGCATTGATTACAATCAGTACACTTTTCACTTATATATAGAAATATAGTATGTCTGCACGAATAATGTTAAATCCTAAGCGAGAAAAATCACTTTTACGTCGTCATCCGTGGATTTTTTCAAAAGCGGTCAACAAAGTTGTTGGCAAACCACTACCTGGAGACACCGTTGATGTGTTAGATAGCAAAGGTAATTGGCTAGCAAAAGCTGCTTATTCTCCAAGCTCTCAAATTAGAGCTAGAGTGTGGACTTTTGACCAAGATGAGCACATAGATAGAGAGTTTTTTAAGAGCCGTATCCTTGCTGCACAAGCATTACGAGCAAAACCTATTATTGATGGCGGCCTTACCGGTTACCGGTTAATCGCTGGAGAATCTGACAATCTTCCGGGATTAACCATCGATGTCTATGACAATATTTTAAGTTGCCAGCTTTTAAGTGCTGGTATCGAATTTAATCGTCACATTTTATTTTCAGTACTTGAAGAAATATTTCCAGACTACGCAATTTATGAACGCTCAGATGTTGAGGTTCGTAAAAAAGAAGGTTTGGGGTTATCTAAAGGTTGGATCACAGAGCCGCTTGACTCTACAGAGGTCGTTATCGAAGAGCACGGCATTAAGATTAAAGTAGACGTTGATAAAGGCCATAAAACTGGATTTTATTTAGATCAACGTGATTCTAGACTTGCTGCGGGACGTTATGCAAAAGGTAAAACCATCTTAAACTGTTTTTCTTACACAGGTACATTTTCATTGCATTGTGCGGCAGCTGATGCGGCAGAAGTAACTAACGTAGATGTCTCTCAAACAGCCCTTGATTTAGCAAAAGAAAATATCGCTCTAAATGGTTTAGAAGATAAAAACGTGAATTTTGTAAAACAAGATGTGTTTAAGTTATTAAGACAGTACCGTGAAGAGAATCGTAAGTTTGATATGATCATTCTCGATCCACCAAAATTTGCTGAATCTAAGGCACAATTAAATGGTGCATGTCGAGGATATAAAGACATCAATATGTTAGCGATGCAACTGTTAAACAAGAACGGAATTTTACTGACATTTTCATGTTCAGGGTTGATGGAGTCGAACTTATTCCAAAAGGTAGTGGCTGATGCTGCATTAGATGCTAAACGTGAAGGTCGTATCATTGAGCGCCTGCAACAAGCGGCCGATCACCCTATTTCACTTAATTATCCAGAAGGATATTATTTGAAAGGCTTAATTTGTCAAATGGACTAGTCGGTATAAAGGATATTGCGCTAAAGCGACTTTTATAGCGGTCACAATTCTTTATTTAAAAGCTCAGTTGTTGATTCTGAACTTTTAGCTATTAATTTCCGCTATATTTTAGATTTCAGCTTTGTTTTAGCGCCGCTTTATTTCGAATCAATAATTTCTATCGCCAGTAAAAATAAATCTTTAGATTCCTCTTCACAACGCAATACACGACCTAAACAATCGGTTAGTGGTACCGATATTTGATCATCACAATCTAAATGAATTCTGATTTTTGTACCGACTTCGACTGGGTGTTCTATTTCTAATGCGATACCGTTTTCACTGATATCACGGCAATTTGCCAATACATCGCTATTTGTTTCATCATCAAGCAAAGTAATGCTTACCTGCTGATTAATCATGGTCCTGAAACAGTTTCGGCTCTCATTGAACCCTTGTTCAAAATTGACCATACTTACCTCTTTATAATGTGACTACAAAACACAAACCTGAGCAATCAAAGATCGCTGCACACCCTTTATAGAAAGTTGTTGGACAAATGTCAATTAAATCAGCTAGCTGGAATTACAAGGTTAATCTTCTAATTCGGCGATTTTTTGCTTTAAACGCTTAAAAGAAATCGGCGTAGCAGTACCTAAGTTTTGAGCAAACAACGACACTCTAAACTCTTCGATCAGCCAAAATATGTTTTTAACATCATCAGAGACTGGTAAATGACTTGGTCTTGTTTTCAACAAGGCATTATATAAGTCTTCCGCTTTAGCCACTTCCAGCATTTTTAATCGGTCTTGGTTTGGATCGATTGGCAGCTTTTCTAATCGTCGAACAATGGCTTTTAAATAACGAAGAATATGATCTAATTTACTCACTTTTGATTCTCTTAAGAACCCCTTGAAAACCAATTTATCTAACTGACTTTTGATATCAGCATGTGCTTGAATAACGTTTAAACCTAAATTCCCTTTCATTTTCTTGGCTATTTCGTGACGAAGTGAAAGCACTTGCTCAAGTTTAATCGCATTAGCCAACACATAATCGGCAATTTCTTGCCTAATTAAATCACGGGCCTTATCAAAGCCAGCTTTATCGTAAGGTAATTCGCCACTATCAATGATTAACTGCTCTGCGCACGCTACGATGCAATCATCAAGTAAATCGGTTATTTTACCAAAAGGATTAAAGTACAAGCCAAGTTTGGCTTTATTAGGAAGCTTGTTTTCTAAATATTTAATTGGCGATGGAATATTTAAAAGCACTAAGCGAGTGACCCCTTTGATCATTGCTTGTTGTGCTATATCTTCTCGTTCAAATAGCTCAATTGATACATTTTTACTATGATCAACCAACGCAGGAAATGCTTGAATAGTAATGTTTGCAGCTTTCTTTTTATAAGAATACGGAATTTTTTCAAAGTCCCATTCAATAATATCTTTGCGCTCAATCCCTTTTTCAGCAACCGACTGAATAGATTCTTTAACCTTACCTTGCAGCTGAGCTTTTAGTGCTGTTAAATCGCGACCTTGCTTTAACACTTTGCCTTTATTATTAAGGATTTTAAAATTCATTCTTAGATGAATTGGCAAACTTTCAAATGTCCAACTGCCTTCGGGCAATCGCACGCCTGTCATTCGCAATAATTGTTTTTCTATGGCATCGGTTAACTTCCCCTGGTCAGGGGATATTGTAGTAAAACAGGCATCAGCGTAATTTGGCGCTGGTACAAAGTTTTTGCGCTGCTGTTTAGGTAAAGAGCGTATTAACGCAGTGATCAACTCAAGCCTCATTGCCGGAATTAACCATTCAAAACCAATGTCTTCTACTTGGTTAAGAATACCAACCGGAATATTTACGCTAATACCGTCGTCATCGGTACCTGGTTCAAAGTTATAAGTTAATGGCAAAGTAATATTATTTTGTTGCCATAACTCAGGGTAATCATTTTTACTTAGCCGATTATCCTGTTTTAACAGTTGCTCTTTGCTAAACGTTAACTGTTTAGCATCTTGTTGTTTTGCTTTTTTCCACCAACTTAAAAAGCTGGCCTGATTGTTAATTTCTTCAGGTATTCGCTGATTATAGAAGTCGATCAAAACCTCTTCTTCTACAAGAAAATCTTTACGACGCGCTTTATCTTCAAGATGTTCGATTTCTGCCACGAGACGTTTATTTTCGCTAAGAAATTTCTCATTAATATTGCTATCGCCTTGCACCAACGCTTCTTGAATAAAGATCTGGCGACATGTTTGTGGTTCTATATTGCTAAAATTTATTTTGCGTTTAGCAACAATAACTAAACCGTATAAACTGAGTTGTTCAAATGCAGCAACCGTACCGCGCTTTTTCTCCCAGTGAGGTTCACTGTAGCTACGCTTTATTAAATGCCCTGCCATTGACTCTAACCAAAAAGGATCAATCTTGGCACACATACGAGCGAACAAGCGGCTTGTTTCAACAAGCTCTGCTGACATCAACCATTTAGGCGTTTTCTTAGCTAATCCTGAACCAGGGAAGATAAAGAAGCGACTGTTTCGAGCGCCCTTGTATTCTCTATTTTCATCAAGGTTACCAATATGGCTTAGCAAGCCAGGTAGTATTGCTTGATGTAATAGATCATAGTTCAGCTCTTCTTCAACATCATAGCTATCCCAACGCCATTTATTTTCACTAAACGTTTGTTTTAGCTGTGAATATATATCCTGCCACTCGCGAATTCGTAAATAGGAAAGAAACTCTTTTCGACATAGCTGACGAAATTGATTGTTACTAAGCTCTTTCTGTTTCTTGCTAATGTAATGGTAGAGATTCAACAGGCTAATAAAGTCTGAGCTTTTATCTTTAAAGCGCTGATGACATTGATCGGCTGCTTGTTGTTTTTCCATAGGTCGCTCGCGCGGATCTTGAATGCTAATGGCAGCAACGATAATGGCGATTTGCTGAGGGCAGCCAAGCTCTTTCGCACTAAGCAACATTTTTGACAATCTAGGATCAATTGGAAATTTAGATAAATTACGCCCAGTATCGGTCAATTGTGGTAATTGCTGCGGTCCTTGTTTTACTGCTGCTAGTTCTTCGAGCAAACGAATACCATCATTGATATTGCGATTGTCTGGTGGCTGCACAAAAGGAAACTTACTAATTTCACCTAAGCCAAGAGACAACATTTGCAAAATTACCGTGGCTAAGTTGGTTCTTAGAATTTCAGGATCAGTAAATTCTGGACGCCCTAGAAAGTCTTCTTCGCTATAAAGGCGTATTGCGACACCCGCAGCGACACGTCCACAACGTCCAGAGCGCTGATTAGCACTCGCCTGCGAGATAGGCTCAATTGGTAATCGTTGTACTTTAGTTCGATAGCTATATCGAGAAATACGTGCAGTACCAGTATCGATAACATAGCGAATGCCAGGTACAGTTAATGACGTTTCAGCAACGTTGGTACTTAATACGATATTGCGACCACGATGCGGCGCAAAAATTCGATTTTGTTCAGCGACGGTTAAACGAGAAAACAAAGGTAAGACTTGGGTGTCACGAAAATTTTCCGCTTCTAATGCACTGGCAACGTCTCTTATTTCTCGCTCGCCATTAAGGAATACTAATATATCGCCCATCGGTAATGCATCGATTTGCCCTACCGCATCAATAATACCGGCAATATAATCACCGTCTTGTTCATCCAAGGGGCTGTAAACAATCTCTACTGGGAAGGTTCTTCCTGATACCTCGATAACCGGGGCGTTATTGAAATGTTTAGAAAAACGCTGAGGGTCGATGGTTGCAGAGGTTATAATCACCTTTAAATCGGGGCGTTTCGGTAATATTTGTTTGATATAACCTAAAATAAAATCAATATTGAGACTGCGCTCATGGGCTTCATCAATAATAATGGTGTCGTATTGACGCAACAAACGGTCTCGTTGCATTTCCGCTAACAAGATACCATCAGTCATTAACTTTACATAAGTGTTATCAGAGACTTGATCGGTAAATCGAACTTTATAACCTACTTGCTCTCCGAGTTTACAGTTCAACTCTTCGGCTATTCGATTAGCGACAGTACGCGCAGCGATTCGTCTAGGTTGTGTATGACCTATAAACCCCTCGATTCCACGCCCAAGCTCCAAACATATCTTAGGTATTTGAGTGGTTTTACCTGAACCGGTTTCACCTGCAATGATAACGACTTGATTATTTCTAATCGCTTCGCTTATTTCATCTACCGCTTGGCTTACCGGCAATTGCTCTGGATAATTTGGTTTCGGAGTACCAATCGTTAGCGCTTGTTTTTGCACTATCGATTTTTCGATGCCGTCGGTGATCTTTTCTAAGGCGATAAGTTTCTTTTCAAGCTTTTTAACTTTATTAAGACCCTGCAGTCTTTTTTTCAATAAACCGTGATGACAGCCTCGAGTTTTCGGTAAACTTTCTAAGGCAAGTTTATATAAACTTTTAAAATCAGACTCTAACGCGGACAAAATACTCTCGAAAACAATGTTTATTAATAAATTTTTCGCAATATTAGCAGTTTAAAGGTTTGATTTCAGCCATAGATTCCCTTCTGTTTATACAAATATGCTAGCTAACCAAGACCAAGTTTTAAATTGTGCACAAAAAAAAGCAGCTTATTGCTGCTTTTAACCTTAATTCGACTGCCTTGTTCTGGAATGTGTTTATCCAGTTTTTGTAGTAACATGAAAGCTTGATCGAATATGACTATCTATTGCTCTTAATACGTCATTGCGACAAATTGTTCCACATAATTGTCCGTCATCATCGACTACAGGATATACCTTAGGTTTAGCTTGTAACATCATTTGCGCCAACTCAACGATGCTATCGTATGGCTTTACTGATAATACCTCAGTACGCATTAACTGCTCTACAGAACTCACATGTTCACTGTAATAACTAGTTTCTAGCATCTTAGCCAAAATATCTGACTCAGACAAAAAGCCCACTAACTCACTGTTCTTACCTATTACAGGGCCACCTAATTCATTGGTTTTGGTGATTAACTCTGATGCTTCTTCGATCGCCATTTCAGGTGTAAATTTAACTGGGTGAGGATTTAAGTAATCTTTCACAAGTAATGATTGCATCGGCACTCCCTATTTTTTATGTTGTTCTTTACAATGTTTCGCCATATTTACTTTGTAAATAGTGCTATATCGATTTAAAAAAATGTAACAACGTTATAGCCTTACAATTCTAGATTAGTCTATAAATCCTTGTGTGAAAACTATTTATCAACAAAATGCACGATTTTGCCAATAAAAAATTACTGTAAAGCTAAAACCGCTTGTCGATCTCTCTCCAATAGTAATTGTTTTTTTATTCACTAAATATGAATTTATTCACATTGTGTTACATTTTTATAAAAATCTAATATTTTGCTCTACATTTCCTAACAGTCCTTATATATCCGCCTAAAAAAGCCCTTAATCCCCCTAATTAACTAACATTCCTAATTTATATAATTTTTTATAATCATATTTTCCTCAGGTTTTTCTGAACGCATTTGCTTAAATTATTATTGTTCCAGACGGATATCTAGTCATAACAGATTTAGGCTTTAAATACTAAATAACGAACATTGAATGATTAGATAAACGAAGCAACTTAACAAGAGAACTTAAATTGCAGTCAGTTAGCCTCGATATTAAAAAAGCTTCAATTGGACACACTACATGAAGTTAAACAAAGCAAATATAAAACAAACAATATTTAGAGGAAATCACCATGAACATTAAAAATACTATTACAGCAACTACTACTACCACTTTATTAGCATTAACTATGTCAGCACCTGTTCAAGCTGGTAACATGCCTAGCTATATGGAAAGCGCATTAATCGACGTATGTAAAGCAGCTAAATCAAACAATACGATTCGTTTTAGAAATACCGTGGATAGCCACCGCCTAAAAACCCAAACTGTTGCACTGAAAGTTGTGTGTAATGGCGACAACATTGCTGATTTTGCGGCAAACAACGGTGCGAACAAAACTGCAGACCATTTAAACCAGTCGTTAGGTGACATCTCAATTGAAGATGTTGCGTTAAACTCTAACGATAAAATCTATGTAAACTTTTAAGCATGACTTAAGATCTACTAATAGATAAATCGAAATACTCGCTGTTATCTAAAACACAAAACACCAGCTTTTGCTGGTGTTTTTTTTAGTGACTATCTAATTTATTTTCTCTAAATTTTTGTCATTGCGCGTTCAACTTTTGCCGCGTATTTATGTGTCTAAACATCAAGCTCTTTTAACAAACTTTGCTGTAACCATCATCTCTCCAACACCATCAACTTTACAGTCTAATTGATGATCTTTACTTTCAACGATACGCCGAATAACCGCTTTAGTACCAACTTTGATAACTTGTGAGCTGCCTTTTATTTTTAGGTCTTTAATCATGGTGATTTTATCACCTTCGATTAATCGTGTTCCGTTGCTATCTTTGACAGTGAACAAATCATCATCAACCTCTTCTGATGGATTCCATTCGTGCGCACATTCGGGGCAAATAAGAAGATTTTGATCTTGGTAAGCATATTGAGAATTGCATTTTGGACATGGTGGATGTGACATAATTTTCTATTTTCCTTTATTCTCAGTCCGAATAGCTCGCTAAATAGATTAGAACTGACCTTAACGACGCTTACATATTTAGTAATTAAGTTCGTCTCTTATAACATAAGTTAGCCAAATAAAGTTGAACCGTGTTAACAAGAGTTGAAGAATATGCAGTAGGAAATACTGAGTTGAGTTAGATTAAAATTTGGCTGCCAACTGGCAGCCAAAAATATCAGTTTTTTGATTCATACAAATGGATATGTGTTATGCAGTTAACTCTTTTGGGTCATCACCATACTCGTTAGCGCCACTATTACCATTTGAGACCATAAAAAATAGTATCACTAAAGGACCAATTAATGGAATAAGGAGTAATAGCAACCACCAGCCAGTTCGTTCAGTGTCATGCAGTCTACGTACAGCAACGGCAATCGATGGTATTATTATGGCTAAAGTATAAAAACCACTAAGCATACCAACCCCCGAATTAGCATCGAAACTACCGACCATACCGTCAATAAAAGCTAGTCCGAAACTAATTAATACATTAAATAAAGTGAAAAACCAATATTCAGATCTACGAGATCGACCTCTGAAAGTGGCGTACCTTTTTAACACTGTAATGTACCAGTTCATTTTTTTTCCCTTTTTTTATTAATATAACCACATTCAATAAATGTGTTTTAAGTCATTAAGAGTAAATTTTACCTATAGTAAAACTAAATTATCAACGATGATGAGCTTAACTAGATATATTCCGCTCTAATGATTCGTATAATTTGTATAATAGAACGAGTCTTGAAGTAACTTTTTCAAAGATTTAGTTCAACTAACAATTTCCTTCGTAAGTTTATATTTACCAAAATCATTAATTTATTGAGTAACTACAAACTTGTATTACATTATAATTTTCAGTCAGATAGGTCAAATTTTTCAGAGCGAAAACCTTAGGTTACAACCTAATACTTATTGATAATCAACCAGTGAATTACTCAGATAGGCTTGTTAACATTTTGCGTTGATTAGATAAAGACTCATCAATGTACGATTGCCATTGATTAAAATCTATAGAATTTGTAAGTTCTACTAATGCAGGATGAGGTCCACCATAACGCCAGTCGTTCCAATGTAGCCAACCATCTTCTAATGCTTTTTGATATTGTTTAAAGGCCCTGTCAGGCTGTTTAATGGCTAAAAGTAAAATAACATCCGCAATACCATAACCGTTGTATCCCATTCTCGGTGTGCTTTCTAATTTTGCTAAGAGTTCATTCGCTATAGTTTGTGCTTTGTCGAGTTCACCTGTTTTTGATAACAGGAATACATAATCAGTTTTTTCATACAGCAGTTCATTTGGTTCCCCTGCTCTAAAGCGATCTTTCAAAACCTCAAAATTAAGCTCATACGCAGCTTTTGCTAACTGATAGTCGCCTTTTAACATTAACAATCGCGCCATATAAAACCGTGCTAGTAGACTACTTTTATTTTCTTTTGCTAATTGACAAAATTGCGAAGCTTGCACTAAGTCCTTTTTCATTATGTTAACCACACATAATCGCTGGTACTGCAACATAGGATTGCCGTTAACCGCTATTTTATCGTAAGCGGCAAAAGCACTTTCATTAAGGCCTAAATAATAATAAGAATCGCCAACAAGTTCATGACTTTGGTTTAATTTAGATTGTTCTATTTTGTTGACTATATTCACTGCTCGATTGAATTTTGATATACCAATATAATTTTTCAGCAACAGTCGTAATATATTTTGATTTGCAGGATGTTGATTTAAAAATGACTCAAGCAACGAAATAGATTGTTGATGTTCACCTAGTTCATTTTGAATTCTAGCCAAAGTATACGTGGCGTATGCGTAATTTGGATTCTTGCTAACTGCGGTTTGTAACAAGCTACGTGCCGTATATAGATCTCCACTTATACGATATAAATTTCCTGTTAACGCTTGAGCTTCAGCATTTTTATCAATATTAGATATCTGTTCATTTATAATTGTTAGCGCTTGTTGCAAAGTGATTTTTGCAGTTTTGTATTTAAATAAAGCTTCTGTTAGCCAATATGAAGGATAATTATTGTCATGGTTATCGGCGAGTTTTAATAATTGCTCTACTCGATCAAAATTTCCTTCTGACGCTGAATTTACATTTTTAATGAAGTGGCTTAATGCTAATTCGCTGATTAAAATAGTTTCGCCAGGAAAAGCATATAATGAATTTTCAAGCATGTTGATAGCTTCATTTAAGTTCTCATTACCGCCTGCAATACGCAATTGGCGAGCTTGGTGTACGACAATTGCCGCCTGCAAGTTCTGTAAGGTTAATGAATGCAAGTCTAGGGAGTCTTGAATGGCAACTTCAAGAAAATAATCAATAGTATTGCTAATATTAGTAACAAGTTCATGCCATTGACTTTTATCGCCGGCAAATGATTGACTCCAGATTACAATACCAGTTTCTGCATTGATGAAATGCAGGTTAATTTGAAATTCTAAATCGATTTGTTGTACGACGCCTGCGATCTTAAATACGTTTTCACTAATAACCTCAGGTGTATCAGTTTGACCTACAGTAACCCGGATATGTTCTGAATTACTTAGTGTCGTGATCAGCTGCTCAGTAATTGAATTTGCCACCATCTCTGTATTTTGAGAGCCATCCAATGCCTCAAATTTATTAAGAGAGATATAGATTTTATTGTCTACAGGATGCGCCTTATTTTGTTTAACTAATACCACCGAGGTTAGTCCAATAACGAGAATTATTGTCAGGATCCCTAACAAGACTAATTTTTTATGGATGACAATCGAACTCTTTTCTACGTCAAACAAATTCTGTTGCAACGACTCTTCCTGTCTAGGATCTAAACCGACATCATCACACTCAAGAATGTAACCGTGTTTGGGAATGGTTTTAATAAAGTGATGTACTTTGCCCGTATCATGGAGCTTTTTGCGAAGAATCGATATTGCTCGAGTTATAACCTCATCCGAGGTATGTCTTGATTGCCATACATTGTCGGTTAATTCTTGACGAGAAATAACTCTATTTGAGTTTTTGATAAGATAAACTAAAACCTCCATCACTTTCGGTTCGAGATGGATAAGTTCACCGTTGTTTGTTATCGTCGACTGCTCTGGATATATAAGCCAGTCTTCTAATCGATAAGTTAAATCATTGTTGCTCACCACTCTATCCTTGTAGGTAAACTAAGCCGTATAGACATTATTGAAAACCTACACTTAAGTTTAGTGCTTTCTTTCGGTTTTACCAATCAATCGTTGAGGGACAAACTTACTTTAAATTGTAGGCAATATATAAAAGAATTTATTGAGCTCTATGTTAATATTTTTTCAACGTTTCGGCTTGATATTGCTGTTCGCTCAGATTGAGTTGATGCTCATCTAAATAGCTCTCTAAAGCAGCTTGCTCTTTGTTTAACGTATCGATAGTAATAGTATTGTCATCAAGTGTATAAAGCTGGTGACAAGCTTTGTAATAAAAGTTAAGAATGACTAAGGCATCAATGTCACCATGTTGTAATCCTGCAAACTTAATTTTTGTCAATTTACGATAGATGAAATTGATTTGCTTTTTAAGCTCCCATACGTAAAGTACTTCGCGCATATAATCTTTGTTTTTAATACTATTGATGGCGCTTAGGCAACAGACTAACGCAATCACCACACCGGTGAAGTTTAACCAGAAATTATCAGCATTTGGCTGTGACAATAGCGCAATGAGTATTTGACCAAATACAATCGCTAATACAGCAAAACTAATAATAAAAGCGACAATGACTTTATTGAGCATTTGTCGGTAAGCGCTCTTTTCTATTTTTTGAAGTTTCATTTTTTGTTGATACTTATTTTTTAAGAGCCAATTTGCTATGGCCCGATCTATTGATATTTATTGATGCTTATTGATGTTTGACCATATTAGCGGTCTAAAATTCGCTATCGTTCATTCTTTTGGTTAAACCAGATGCTCGACTCACTTTCTGACTTACGCCCTGCTTCCACACATTGGACTGACAAAATATTTGCAAATGTTTTTTCGCTCTCGTTACCCCAGTGTAGATTAACTCTCTCGATAACAAACGCTCTCCGCCACTTGCCGGCAATACCAAAGACACTGTTTCAAATTCCGAACCTTGAGTTTTATGTATGGTCATCGCATAAACCGTATCAAAGGATGGTAAGCGACTAACAGAAACCTGCTTAAAACCATCTTGCTGGGGAAAATAAGCGACAAGTCGGCCATCTTCATTAGGCCATAACATACCAATATCACCATTAAATAGATTAACGCCGTAATGGTTTTGGTTGATCATTATTGGTCTGCCAACATAAAGCGCGTTATCAGTTGTAATACATCCTAATTTCTTTAGCCGTTGCTCAATCATTAAATTGAGATTTTCAAGTCCATACTCACCGCTTCGAGTCGGTGCCAAAATTCTAAATTTACTAAACTGCTCAAAAGCTTCGCTCACCGTTTTACTTGCAAAAACATGCTTGTAATACTTATCCGTTGTTGCCGAGATATAACGATCTAAATCGGCGTCATCAATATGACTTAATTCAGATTGACTTTGCTCAGTTAAAAGCTGCCAAGATGCTTCTACATCGCCTTTTATAACCAGTTTGGCAATTTGACCGATGCCACCGTCGCCACTAAAGCGACGACTAAATGTTAGATAGGTCAAGTAATCAAAGCTATGTGCTTCGAGCGCCGTTTCTGCTTCCACTGACGGCCTCAAGTCATTTTCTAAATAATTACAGACTTGGCTTAAATAATGACAATTTTGCTCACTATAATGTGTTGTCTTAATTGGTGCTAAATCTGCCAAAACGCTACCTGTTGCAACCGAAGGCAGCTGATCTGCATCACCTAACATTATCAACTGACAGTGTGCTGGTAATGCTCGAAAAATACGTGTCATCATTGCCAAATCAACCATTGATACTTCATCAATAAGCAACACATCAGCGCTAATCGGGTTGGTTTCGTTGTGTCTAAAATTAGGACTATTAGGGATAACACCGAGTAATCGATGAATTGTTGATGCTTGTTCGGGTATTCTTGCTAACGTATCTGGTGCAATCATGCCTTGCTCAGCAAACTTAGCAACCGCATCAGTAATAGACTCTGATAAGCGTTGCGCCGCTTTACCTGTTGGTGCGACCATTTCGATATGTAAGTCACTATTGTTCATTAACAACCCGGCAAGTAATTTAGTTACGGTATAGGTTTTGCCTGTACCAGGACCACCAGCGATAATACTAAATGTTTTATTTAATGAATTGGCGACTGACAGCTTTTGCCAATCTGGATGAGGCGGATTGTTTGGGTTATTACTGCCTTTCTCACCTCTATCACTTTCGACATTGGGAAAAAGAGTATCAATAATATGTCGACATTGATTTAAATCCACTGATGGTTGTTGCACCAGTTTTATTTTAATAAAGTCGGCCAATTGACATTCAAATTGCCAATATCTGCGCAAATACAATTGACCATATTGATGCACAATCAAATCACTAACACTGTTACTGTTATTGTTATTGTTATTGTTATTGTTATTGTTATTGGCAGTAGCGTCTTTATCAATCGTGATTTTTTCAAGCAAACCATCTATTAGGTCTTTGTTTGCAAAGCGATAGCCTGTTTGCTCTTCGTCGGCATTGAGCCCATTTATATTTTTCTCTTTACCATCTATAGAAGAAGAAAACAGAGTTTGGTTATAAATCTGAGTTAAATCTAGGCAACTATGACCATTACGCTGACTTTCACTTAAGGCAATGATCAAATGAAACAAAAGCTTTGCTTCTTGCTCGCTGAGCACCACGTTGATTGTGTATGAAGCGACAATGCGCTCTGCGAGAAAGTAATCTATTGCTTCAAGGCCTGAAAGCTTTCGTTTGGCTTGATAATAATCAGCATACACACAGGTAGTATTATTTAACAACATGGTTAGTTACCTCCATGTTAATCGGTTCAGGCAATGATTCACCGCGAAATACGCTATCGAGCTGCTCAAGAAAGCTGGCGCTGATATTGTCATAAAATACACCTTGAAAATCTTTGTTTCCAGCGCTCATCCCTCTTAAATATAAATAATACACGCCACCAAAGTGCAGCTCAGGATCATAATCATCGACTCGTATTTTTAAATAGCGGTGCAACGCTAACGAATAGATCAAAAATTGTAAATCATAGAAATTTTCGCAGACATGGCGGGCAACCTTATCTTGTTGATAATGGCTAAAGCTATCCCCTAAGTGACTCGATTTATAATCACAAACGTAATATTTATCATCTGCGCAAAATATTAAATCGATAAAACCGTGCATCATTCCCTTTAACTGACCATAATCCGGCAATTGAACTGGCAAGTTGCCATACCCTATTGACTCTCTATAGCGTTGAACCAACTGCTTCAAGGCTGAGATACTTACTTGCTCCATTGGGAAATAAAACTCGGCTTCACGTAAGGTATTGGCGCGGCTCAGTGACGATAAACTTAAACCATCACTGTTAAGCGGAGACTTTAAACAGTCATCTAACCAATCATAAAGGTGCTCTGCTTGATACGGTTTTACAAACTCTCCAAACTTAGACACCAGTGTACTGCCATATAACGGCCAATTAGGCTCTAAAAAATCTTGATATTCAAGTAAATCGTGAAGCAAATTACCTGTCTTAGCGCCTTTGGTAAAATCGAAACGAATACTATCTTTCAACAACGGTATTTGATTGACGTTTTCACTAATTGCTTCATTGTCTCTATCTGGCTCAGTGCGGCCACCATGGCGATGATTTCGAGTTAATGCAGAAAAGGAACTCAACCACCAATCACGCTCTATACGTCCATCAAACTGAGCAATATGATATTGCTTTTGGTCTAATTGCGCTTGATACGGATCTATCGCTAAGTGCTGCGTATCAATAGTATCTATGCCAATATTAGAACAAACATTAAGCAAGCTTTGTACACCCGAGGTGATATCAACACCATCAGTGAATCGGCAAACTTGGCCGATGGCAGATAAATGGTATTCAGGGAAATTAACTAAGCCAAGATAACAACGATGTTTTGCCCGTGTTATCGCCACGTAAAGTAAACGTATGTCTTCTGCATATCCTTCACTAGCCATGCGTTGCTTAGCGTTTTCATCTTCGCCCAGATGTATTTTAAAGTCGCCACCTTCATTGTGATAACGCAATACTTCTTTGGTTTTTGTACCAAACTTAACTGGATTTTTGTGCCTTGTGGAAAATGGTGCAAATACCACCGGATATTCTAAACCTTTTGAACCATGCATGGTAACGATCTGAATTAAGTTGGCATCGCTTTCTAATCTCAGCTCAGCTTCATCAGCAAATAAATGCTCTACTTGATGCTGTAAATACGCTAGTAGCTCCTGTGGCTGTTTTAATTGCTGACTTGCCGACTGTAGTAACTCAAACAAGTGAATAATATTGGTTAAATCACGTTCATTGTCTTTATTTTTATTCGGATAATGATCATGTAACAACTTAAGAGCCATCGCCATAAAACCACGCTTTGACCATAGGCTAAGCAATCGATTAAATTGCTCACGTAATCGTTCCCATGCAAGTTCATCGTCTTGCAGTTGTAATAATTTATCGACGCCGAAGCCAAAAAATGGTCCAGCAAGTGCACAAACAAACGCCCTATCGTCTTGATAGTTAATCACCGCATTGAGTACTTTAATAAATTCGCTAGCGATGTCGCTTTCAAATAAATTAGAGCGCTCCGATTTATAGACACACGGTAAATTAAAGCGATTTAGCGCCTGTTTAATATCCGCTGCTTCTTTTCCGTCTCGCACAAGTATCGCAATATCTGCTGCAGCTAGCGCGTTCTGTTCAGTATTAGTAGAGTCGTTTTTAGATGTGTTGCTTTGCAATTGTGCAGTTGATAGCAAGCGGCTAATTTCAGCAGCGCACCAATTTGCCATTTCAGTTCTAAAATCTACTTTGGCGCGATTGCGATACAGGTTATCTTCTGGTACCAAAAAGTTAACTAGTTGCAAGGCTTTATAATCTTTCTCATCAAGCAACTGTTCTTTACCGGCGTTTACCGATGCTTTGACCGGTGAATAACTAATATCAAAGCCGAACACATCGTTGCCTTCGCCCTCAATATCTCCGCCATAAAATAAATGATTGTATGCATCAATCATCTCAGCAGAGGATCGCCAATTGGTATCCATCATCCACTGCCAGTCAACGAGCTTACTAGCAGCAAGATAAGTAAAGATATCGCCACCACGAAAACCATAGATTGCTTGTTTGGGATCGCCAATCAAATACAGTGCCGGTTGAATATCATCGACGATTAACTGGCCTTGCATAGGCTCATCAACAACGCTTTCTTCATTAGTGTCAGCAAAATACAAAACTCGCAATATATCAAATTGCTTTTTATCGGTATCCTGAAATTCATCAACCAAAGCGACCGGGTATTGGTTTAATAAAGCCTGCTTTAACGTGGCTGAAGTGGTTGCACCTTGGGCAGTGTTATTGTTTTCGCTATTGTTTATGTTCTCGCTTACCAATGCATTCGCTAACGTTGAAATCAAATCATCGAAGTTAAGCATACTAAGTTGCTGTTTTTTAACTACTATCGATTGTTTGATCACTGCAACGGCGCCTGCCGCTAAACTATATGATTGCGCCTTATCTAACGCCTTATCATAATCACTTTGCAGTTTTTTAAGCTGTTCGCACGACTTAAAACTATCGACCAGTTGCTGTTTAATATCAGCTTTATCTGCAGACTTAGGCATTCTGCCTTTGCCAATAAACTTATAATCTACTTTAGTTGCAATAAGATGATTAAATTGCGACAAGTAATGACAATTACTATCATCTGACAAGTTGTTAGTTAATGCAGCGAGCGCTTTTGCAAATGCTAATAACTCTTCAAACTCTTTAATGCGATCATCACGGGCTTTGTTTTTCTTGTTATCTATCAACTCTTGGTAAATTACGCTTTCAGCATGATGTAAATCATCTACCACCCGAGAAGCGATTTCACTCACGCTAATCGCTAATGACTTTTCATCATGAAAGGTGGGCACAAGTTCATCTTTAATGAGATCTTTAAAGCTTTTAATAAATAGCTCTGGCGTCGCCCAATGCTCAACAACTCTTTGATAACGTTCTAAATTTTCTGATTGACTATCGGCTGCAATCAAACGATAGTAATCTTGCACAGCTTCTAGCAATAACTCGCTATCATCGGCCTCCATTTTTGCATTGAAGCTAAGCCCGCTTGCAAACGCTTGCTGTGACAACACTCTTTTGCAAAATCCATGTATGGTAAAAATCGCTGCTTCATCTAGGTTAATTAGTGCACTTTTTAGGTATATTCGATAATCTTTTTCATGGGCTTTAACATGATTATCTAAGGCGACAAAATATTCATCCCCCTGTTCAACATAGTCATCCCAGTTTGCCAAAGCTTCTCTTAAAAACTGGTCGATACGACCGCGTATTTCTTCCGTAGCAGCTTTGGTAAAGGTCATCACCAATATATTCTCTACGCTCAATTCACGCTCAATCAATAACCGTAAATATATCCGAGTGATATTAAAGGTTTTACCGGTACCAGCACTTGCTTCGATCAAATGACTACCAAATAGCGGTAATGTATGGGCGATTAATGCTTGGCTTTCATTTTGGTTTTCACTTTGACTTTGGCGATGAAACTGTTTGACGTTATTCATTAGAATCACCTACTAAATTGGTATTAATACCTAATCCAGACTCTTCTAATAGAGACTCATCTAAATCGATTGTTTCGAATGCCACGATGGCAAACAACTCTCTAAATACTGAATCAATAACCTGGTTACAGTCATGCATTGATGCACCTTGGGGATAAAAGTAGCTTATGTAATCATCGTCACCTAAACCAGGTACGAAATCATTGCCTTGCCATAATTTGGCTAATTCTTTTGGCTCGTACTCGCTGTCTCTAAACTTATTCTTTTTCCAGCACTGATCAAATGTAATATCAGAGTGGATCAACGTTGGTTTTTCCAGGCCTAACCGATAGGTTTGGATTAAGGTATTCAATAGTACTTTGGCATTGTCTACATTTGCTAAAGAAATCACTTGTAAACATTGCTCTTTTTCATCAATAAAGTAACCATAACTTTCTACTTTTTGCTCATCGCATAGGCTTGCTTGCGCACATAGGTGTTGCACCATCAACGTGATAAAGTCCTTTGATTTTGCTTTAGCTGGTCGCTTAACAATGATCACGTTACTCTCATTTATCGACATATGTTCACCAGATAAAGCTGCTTGATTGATGTAAACATCTAATTGCCCACTCACCTCTACGCTACTGTTTGAACCGCTGTCGTTCGTCAGGTACTGATAAAATCGTGGCCCATGTATTGATAAGCCTAGTTGCTTCATATGTGACTTGATTTGAGCACTAAACATAGACATGTTGTTTTGCCATGTATCTATGGTCTCTTCTATCAAAGGTGAATCAGGAAAATCGCCAGAGATCCTAGCGACTGTTTTCGCTTGTATTGGATCATAGTTGTCGCTATTTAGCAGTATACTTTCGACACTATGTTGTTGAAATAGATACTTATCTAAGTGATTCGTGGCAAATGGTTCACTGTCATCAAGAGTTAATTGTTGCTTATTAAAAAACAGCTTTAAGCGCTGCTCAGCATAGACCTTTAACGAATGATTATAAAACTGACTGAACTGCGAAATACTGATCACCAAAACGTCGTTTGGTGAGTCATTTTGAGGCGCAGTTGCAAGTTCAGGCAATGTGCTATTCGCTTCTGCTTCTACTTCTGCTTTTTCAATATTAGCCAATTTAAACCAATTTTGATCAAAACTTGCAAACGCTTGGGTCGAAACATAGTTTTGTCGACTAAACACTTGCAATGGCAGCTGTCGAAATTGTGTTGAAGACTCGTCGACAGACTCAAAAGTCCAATTATAGCCATGCTGCAAATAATCCATTAATTCTCGAAGAACGATGGAAGGTTGACGCTCATTATTGTTTTTTATGTCCCTTCCCTGATAGCTTAAATAGAGATTCTGTCGAGCTGAAATTAACGCCTCAAGGAAAAGGTACCTATCATCTGCGCGACGCGATCTGTCACCTACTTTTGCTTTAACGGAGGACATTAAATCAAAACCAAGTGGTTGTCTTTGACGTGGGTATTGTCCATCATTTAAACCTAACACGGCGATCACTTTAAATGGGATCGATCGCATTGGCAGCATCGAGCAAAATGTGATTTGGCCAATCAAAAACTGCCGCCCCGGATCAGGCTGAGAAAAATGACTGTTTAAAAAGTCACGAACAATTTCTATACCTATGTCACTTGAATAACTTGCTTGTTGACAATATTCACCTAACGATTCGATGGCATGAGTGATAATTGAATAACCTTGATCAGAATCTTGCTCACTAAACAACTGTTCAACAAATTTGAGTAAACTCTTTTGCCAGTCTTTCGCCAACTTTTCTTTTGAAAATTCAATCGTTAAAATCTGCAATTGTTTAATTAACAGGATGAGCTTGCCCAATACAATTGAATTATCGCCTTCCACCCAAGGCAGATATAGCGTATCACCATCTAGGACTTGCTGATCACCATAAACAAAACCAAGCAACAACCGGTCTAAACCCTGTTGCCAAGTAAATTGTGAACTCGCGTTGTTTATACCAAGTTGTTGGTTTTTATGTTCGTCATCCAGTCCCCAATGTATATTCGCTTTAACTAGCCAATCACAGATCAATTCGACTTGCTGTTCATTTAAACCAAATCTCATTTGCAACGGCAACAATCGAAGATAAGACATTATTTGTGATATTGAAAAACGACTATCTGGCATTGACAGTAATTCACTAAATGCAGCAACTAAGGGCTCAGAATCTTTGCTGACACGGTCGGCTATCGAACAAGGTAACGGCGGTACTCTGTCACCAACATCATCCCAGCCTCTAACAAATACAGAATCAATATACGGGGCATAGTCTTCAATTTGAGGGCACATCACCAATACATCTTTTGGCGTAAGGTTTTTATCCTCATTAAATAAATGCAGTAGATAATCATGTAAGCCTTGAACTTCTCGCAGTGAACTATGAGCTGATGTAATGGTAATACTACTATCAATCAGTCCTGTCTCTGGTTGCTCGCGTTGATCATTTAAGGTCAAAATATCCTGCTGAATTTTATCAAGCAAGGTATACTCCGCCGCACCACTGTCTTCAATAAGATTGTCATAAAGCGGTATTTCAATATTTTCAATACTGTGTAATTGCGATAAAAACTCTCTTCCCTGTTGGCCTAGATTCGCAAGTAACGGGTTAACGCCCTCATTGTCTAACTCAACTGGCCAACGTGAAACCTGAGCCATATACGCCTGTTTAGCTTGTGCTTTATCAGTTTTAATATCGCCCCAATACTCGTAACATGGATTGAGATGATAGATGTGAACATCTACGACATCAGCGAGCATATCTAAAAACTCAACCCACATAGGAGCCATAGAATTGATACCAAATAAAGACACTCTTTTAGGTAACAATTCTTTCTTACTTTCAATGTTACTCTTAGCCAATTCGATTAAAGTTAGCGGATCATATGGGATATTTTGATTAAGCAAATACCATATTGCCGATTGCCATTGTTGTGTCTCTTTATTGGATTTGTCTAATTCTTTAACGGTTTTGCCATTAGACCAAGCATTGATCCACTCTGGTCGATAAATTAAGTATTGTTCATATAGATCAGCGAGTTGAGTAGCAAGTTGAAATCGTTTGAGAGGGTCTTTATCACCACCAGGTTGCCAATATTCATTTGCCAAACGACATTTAGGCTCCATCAAAATAGTATCATCCTGCAATAAAGCATCAATACGCCACGTTAATACTTCTCGAGAATACGGTGATTGTTCTGGTGCTTGTGAGCCAGCAAGTATTTTGAGTTGTTTCCATAAGAACTGTGCTGGCAAAACAAAATTTGCATTCATGCTAATGCCACTGATTTTTGCCTGTTGCATATTTAACCAGTGTTGCATACCCGGATTTTGAACTAGCACTGTTTCTTGTTCGAGTACATTGAGGGGAGATTTATTTTGCACGGCATCGAAAAGTAACAACAAATCTTCCATGCGATTTGCAGGATAAATATAAATCAAATCAATGCCTCAAATAGATTTTGGTATTAAATTGATTTAATCACAAAGACGGCTTTTTAACTAGCTAAAAACGACAACAAATATCTGCCTGCTGATTATTCAATCAATGAATTGAAGCTTTGCTGAAAAAACTCACCAACATAAGGCAATTCTTTTTCCTGTGATTCAATTGCGCCATATAATGCTATAGCCCACAAAGCTATTATTGCGACTGCAAGTAGCCAACCTATAACAGGAATAAAACTTAGAATCACCCAGGTAAGAAAAAGCCCTAATGATTGGCGCAAGTGAAATGCACCTAAACGGGTCGGATTGTTACTGTGTAATATCAGCGCCGCAATCCAACCAACAATAGTGAAATAGCTTAAAATTGCAATGGTTCTACCTTCAAACTTAAAAGTTTTATCATCAAAATGCGCTTGAGTCATAACTACTCCTTTTATGCTTTCACTACTTTAAATAGTAGATTTTTTTTCCATTTTTTCAAGTTTACAACCGCTTTTCGGTGCTATGATATAGCGCTCTAGACGCAATTTCACTACGCGACATTGTCCAATCCATCGCTCTACTAATGTTTAGCTAACATACTTCTGATACAGGTGTATTCACGAGCTTTCGCAATGTAGGTACAGAAACATCTAGTAAGGTACTAGCAAGCTTCATCGTAAGTCCTGCTTCTAGACTATGGTTTGCTAATACTAAATTCATGCGATTAATCTTCGAAAACTCACCTTCTTCTTCTAAAATCAAATCCGCCAGTTCATAACTTAATTGCAAAATCTTAAACTGTTGCGGCTCTTCTGCAGTCTGAAGTTTCTTCCAACGTCGCCTAAACGTACTTTCAGCAATATTCAATGAATTAGATGCTTGCAGAGCAATATCATTGTGAGTGACAAGTGCTTTCTTATACAACAAAAACTCTACCCATGGTGCTATAGGCGTTAATGCCTTTATACTACTTTGATGAGAAATACATAGCTTAACTAGCTCCATACTCTTCGCCGAAATAGCTTCTTCAGAGTTGGCAGTCTGATCCTTAAAATAACTTAGCTTATTGCCTTTATCAGACATTAATTTCGAACTGTCAATAGAACTACTCAATCCCGCTGAATTTTGGACTTGTTCAATAGCATAGCTATCACCCATAAACGAATGATGTCGATTAAGAGAATGTTGATTCGAAGGTTGTCTAATTGCAGGGTACAAACCAATATGTTCACAACTTAATTGGTTTTGCTGACACAAGATAACAGCCTTATGTACGAGGTTTTTTAACTCTCGAATATTTCCAGGCCATTGGTATTCAATTAACGCTTGTTTCGCTTCATCGCTAATTCCCAATATCACTTTGTCATACTCTTCCGCATAGACATGTAAATATGATTCTGCAATGAGTACAATATCTTCGATACGGTCGCGTAATGCGATATTTTTTATATTGAATACATCGAGTCTAAAATAGAGGTCTTCTCTAAATAGACCTTGTTTGATCTTTTCTTTTAAATTTACGTTGGTTGCGGCGACTATACGTACATCAACCTTTTTTAATTCTCCACTACCAACTGCCGAGTATTGCTTTTCTTGAACAAACCTAAGTAACTTCACCTGCATATCAAGAGGCAATTCTCCTATTTCATCAAGAAATAAAGTACCACCGTCAGCTTTTGCAACACTACCCTCAGACTTCTTATCAGCACCGGTAAACGCGCCTTTGGTATGACCAAATAATTCACTTTCAATTAAGTTGTCGACCACGGTACCACAGTCAAAAATAATGAATGGTTTATCTTTACGGTTACTGTGCTGATGAATATTTTTAGCAAGAACTTCTTTACCCGTTCCTGACTCGCCAGTAATCAACACCGTCGCACTGGTTGGAGCAACCATTTTCACTTCACTCATCAATTGATGCATGTTCTTAGATTGATACCAGAAATTATCCCCATTGCTTAACAATGAAGAACTTGTTGATGATTTAGGGTTTAAACGCTTTAACGTAAGCGCTATAAAGTCAGCAATATTAAGTAATACATGGTGATCGTGAATACGTACAGAATTATCCTGCTGAGTAATAAAATATAAGAAATGACTAATTTGATCATGCTTACGGATAGGAACAACAACTTGCAATCCACCATTTGCTACCATTGAGGTAAACACTTTGCCGTATTCATTATTTTCACAGATTGAGTTTAAATAGCTCAGTTGATTCTCTGAGAAACTTACATCATCATTGGTTTGGGCTTTGCCATTTTTATCAATGGCTTGCGATAACTGGTAACAGCCATCATTTATATTAAAAAATGCAGCCGACTCTAGATCAAAACCTTGAAGACAATGTTTCAAAATCTGCTCGATAAAACTGCCTTTATCGTTAAGCGTATTTAAGTTATTGAGAATGTTCCATTGCATCAACATTTTTTGATAATCTTGATCGCCGGTTTGGGTCACCTTACCGCTTAATTTATCGAGATTACCTATTTGTTGTAAGGTGTTTTGAAATAACCATTTTTCTAAGCGATTACCGCCCGACTGTCCGGCTTGAGATAACGAAAAATTAGCAAAGTAAAACAGTTCAATTGGTGAATAATTTATATGTTCGTTATTCACTGCGAGACCGAAACTAAATTTTAAATTTAATGATTGTTGATTAAATCGATACTCATTTAGTAACTCACGTAACTTATTGGTAATGTTAACAATTTGCTCTTCACTTGCACTAGAAAACATTAACAAGAACATGGTTCCACCATAATGTGACGTCATATCACTTGGGCGAACAAAATTACGTAAAAGCTTACCAATTTGATACAACACTTGATCGCCAACTTCACGACCATATTTCAAGTTTATTTTGTTAAAATCATCTGGGCTAAACAGTAATATCCCTGAAACCCTACTTTCTTCATTGGCGTTTTTATGAGTCAACGGTTTTAATTCTAAAACCTTAGGTAAATTATCTAAACTTGTGAGTTTACGTAGCATTATTATTGAGCCACTGCGAACGCCTCGTTGTTTAATTGGTCCAATAATACCGTCGACTAACACACTAGAATTGCTTATAGTCTTGATCGCTATAGGTTGTAGCTTAGTCACCGCATTAACTTTAATCGCCGCGGCAATAAATTGTTGTGAATGCTGTGACGTAAGATCTTCACGAGAATTGATTACTTTGTACCAAGGCTGACCGATATACCATGGCGCACCATCAATCAAGCTATGCTCATTATCATCAAAAAGAACTTGCGCAGCATTGCTCAGCGCGGTAACCGCTCCTGTATCATCAAGATAAATAACATAATCGCTAATACAGTCTACAGCTTGAGTTAACAAATTATTTTGCTGGATATGAGTTTTACTAAAATTCGATTTATAAATGCCAAATTTAATCAGTGCGCTGATTTGTTCGACAGATTGGTGAAGATTTAAATAGGTATATATTGATTTAGTATTCTCTTCGATTTGGTTTTCGAGATTGCTTTCAAGATCTGTCTCAGTATGATTATTAACGATATAAACGACACCATCAATTGATTGACAAAGTGTTGACTTATCTATCGATTGTTCAGCTAATAAATTGTTGTCAATAAACAGTAAATGCCCATTAATTCGATGATTATCGTCGATAAAACTTAAATTTAGATTAGCTAATACTTTTACTTGGTAACCCAGTGTTGCCAATAAATCTAATAGTTTTCCAAAATGCTCATTTTCACCATAAACATAAGCATGTTTGTTAGCTTGAACGTCACTATTTTTTATTATTTTTGTTATTGTCATTAATTCAACTTACTACTTACTAATATCTAAAACGCGATCGTTAATCAACAGCGCTTCACAAGATTGTGCATCTAACGGCTTGCTAAACAAATAGCCTTGTATGTAAAAACAATTATTCTCGTTTAAAATTCTCAATTGTTCTTGGTTTTCAACACCTTCAGCGACGACATCTAAACCGAGCGATTCCGCCAGTGCTAATATCGCTTTGACTATAGCAATATCGTTATTACGGTTAATGTCAGCGATAAAAGAACGATCTATTTTCAACGTATCAATTGGAAACTTCTTCAGGTAACTCAACGAAGAATAGCCAGTACCAAAATCATCAACGGCAATGCCTACTCCTAAGGTTTTGATCTGTTGCAAACGAACAATATTTTCTTCTACATCAGTCATTACCGCACTTTCAGTTATTTCTAATTTTAGCATCTGTGGTGGTAAACCCGTATTTTTTAATACCGATTGTATTAATCCTACCAAGGTTCCACGTTTAAACTGCACTGCTGACAGGTTTATTGACATTTGAAAATCTGAAAAACCTTTATCGAGCCATTGCTTAGCTTGAAAACATGCTTGTCTTAATACCCATTCACCAATTTTTATTATCATCCCGGTTTCTTCAGCGACTGGTATAAACTCCGCTGGTGAAACAATACCGAGTTTTGGATTATTCCATCTAATTAACGCTTCTACACCAGCAATACTTGAATCGCGAGTATCCATCTGCGGTTGATAGTACAATTCAAACTCATCGTTTTCGATGGCACCTCTGAGCGCCTGTTCTAGATGTAATCGCTCTTTCGCGCGACTGTTAAGTGAATCAGAATAGAACTTGAAACAACTGCGCCCTTGTTCTTTTGCATGATACATAGCGACATCAGCATTTTTCATTAAATTGGTAACTGTATGGCCATCATTTGGATAAACTGAAATACCAATACTCGGCGTTACTGAAACCTCGTATTGCTCAATCATTATCGGCTCTGAAACTTCTTCGATGATGCGCTGTGCTACCTGGGCAATATCATCAATACTATCGACACGAGATAGAAATACGGTAAATTCATCGCCGCCAAGACGAGCAACTTTAGTTTCAGGAATTTGATCTGGTGATCGGGCGATTAAATCGCAATTCCTGATATTACTGTCTAGGATCTTGGCGATCTTTTTAAGCACTTTATCACCGAAATTATGGCCTAGGGTATCGTTGATTCGTTTAAAACGATCAAGGTCAATAAACAAAACACCAACATGGTATTCGCCTCTATTAGCCAATAATAAGAAACGCTCCAGATGTTCGTTAAAGTTTTGCCTGTTAGGTAAACCAGTTAAACTATCGTAATAAGCGAGGTACTTTAATCGATCTTGAGATTCTTTTAGATCGCTAACAGCATTTTGACTACGCAACATATAGCGCACTCTATGGCCAATCATAGGCCAACGAATAGGCTTAGGTAAAAAGTCAGTTGCACCAATATCATAAGCTTTTAAAATCGACTGGTAATCATCGGCACCAGTAACCATTAAAATTGGCACATCATGGCCTTTTTTATGATCGCGAATGCGCTCGCACACCTGATAACCGCTTAAGCCTGGCATTTCGACATCAAGTAAAACGATATCAGGGATAACATGCTCAAATTGCAAAATTGCTTGATCGCCGTCAGCTGCTTCGTATACAACAAAGCCTTCTGCTTCAAGTGTATCTCGCATTAACATTAAATAGGTAGGATCATCGTCGCAGACCAATACTTTCGCGCCACAAAAATCTTTTAATTCTTCATTACTCATACTAGTTCCCTAGCAACATCTTCAAGTATTATTTTCGTTTGTTGAAACACTGTTTCCAGCTTTTCTACAATTCTTACGCACAAATGCAACTCGTTAGAATGCGCGTACTGCTCAATTTGAACTGATAATTGTGAAAGCTCTTTTGCTCCAAGATTCGCCGCTAGCGACTTCATTCCATGGGCAAGTTTACGTACTTCTTCATTATCATTTATAGCTAAGGTTTCTTTAAGCTTTACCAGCTTACCTGAAAACTCTGCTTTGAATTTAACAAATACTTTTGGATAAATTGATTTACCCGTAAGTTTTTCGATCTCTCTGATTGCATCTATTGCCGCTAAATCAATTAACTCATTCTCTTCAATATTTGTCTCTTCAGCATATCCTTGTTGATCGACATCTTCAATTTGAACTTCATCATCAGGAGCAATTGCAACGATAAGGCCAGATAAATAAGTTTTTAAAACTCTCAACAATTGTTTAGTGGTAAAAGGCTTATAGGCATGTGAATTCATTCCTGCTTGAAGGCATTTTTCTTCGTAGCCTAATCCGACGCCAGCAGTCAATGCGATGATTGGCGTATCTTCTTGATTCAAAGATTGTTGTAGTTTTCTAATTTCTACGGTTGCTTCAAAGCCATCCATGACAGGCATCTGACAATCCATGAAGATCAAATCGTAATAATTGGCTTTTACCAGCTCAACTGCAATAGCGCCATTATCGGCAATATCAACTTCACAACCAAACAAGTGTAACATTGCTTTAGCAACTTCTTGATTGGTAACCACATCTTCTACTAACAGTATTCTAGCCTTAAATTCCACTATATCGGCAAACATTAACTCCGAATTTTCTTCAGTAGAACTCTGTTTTCCATGTATACAATCTTGTAATATTTCAAGTAGTACATTTTTACGCAATGGTTTCTCGATGTAGTAGCCATGATCAAGTAAACGATTTTGAGACATCGTCGTACCCATCACTATCACTTGCTTCTCTACCGTTTTGGCAAACTTATAACACGGTGTAGCGGACAATTGCTCGTTATCTATCAAAAAGATGGCATCATCATATAATGCGTGTACTTTCTCAACCTCTGCAACATTAGTTGCTATTGTATGGTCAAGCTGTAAACGATTTAAAGCATTTGAAGCCATACGCTTTACGACGTCACTTTCAGTCATCACTACCACGTGTTGTTCAACGTCAACCGAATTAATAAAGACTGTATCCTTGAATGTCGGTAATGGCAGTGAAATAG
The DNA here is from genome assembly GCF_001831495.1 of Thalassotalea crassostreae. NCBI lineage: Bacteria > Pseudomonadati > Pseudomonadota > Gammaproteobacteria > Alteromonadales > Colwelliaceae > Thalassotalea > Thalassotalea crassostreae. Next base: position 1,843,826 of record NZ_CP017689.1, on the reverse strand, counting down.
TAAACGTAGAACCTTGGTTGACTGTAGATTTTAGTGAAATCTCACCGTCCATTAGTTTAACTAAACGCTTACTAATCGCTAAGCCTAAACCTGTTCCGCCAAATCGTCTTGTAGTAGAACTGTCTTCTTGCTTAAAAGCATTGAAAACTTTGTTTTGATTTTGGTCCGATATACCACAGCCGGTATCAATCACGTTTATTTCTATATTGCCTGAACGTACAAAACAACTAACTTCTACACTGCCACTTAAAGTAAATTTAACTGCGTTTCCTATGATATTAGTGATAACTTGTCGGATTCTTAGTTCATCCCCTAAGACCATTTGAGGTGTATCCATCGAAATAGAAACGGTAAGTTCAACACCACTTTTATGGGCTTTATTAGCAAACAAAAATGCCGTTTCTTCAATTAGTTCATGAAGATTAACTTCGGCAATTTCTAATTCAACTTTTTCAGCATCTATCTTTGAGAAATCAAGAATATCATTGATTAGCTCTAACAGCATTTCACTTGCTCGTTGCACTGATTGCGCGTATCGATTTTGTGCTCGATTTAAGCCTGTTTTCATTAGTAAATCACTCATACCAATAATACTATTCATTGGTGTACGGATTTCATGACTCATTGTCGCTAAGAAATTCGCCTTAGTTCGGGCTGCTGTCTCTGCTTGTTCTTTAGCACTATTTGTTTCAATTACAGCATGTTCTAATGCGACATTAGCCATTTGTAATTCCGCTGTTCGTTGGGCGACCTCAGATTGAAGTTGGGCTTGATATTCTAATTGTTGACGTTGTTTTTGTTTGGCTCGTGATATAAATAAAACGATCAATAAAAATGACAAAAATAGATAAAACACATAAGCGCTGTTGGTAAACCACCACGGAGGATTTACTTTAATTGGTATTACTAGTTCTTGTTTACTCCAAACTCCGTCGTTGTTTGAGCCTCGTATTCTAAACTTATAATCACCATAAGGTAAGCTAGTAAACATGATGCGGTTATTCGTTCCCGAATCAATCCACTCGTCTTTCCACCCTTCCATTTTGTATTGATACTGATTATCTTCTGGTTTTGTGTAATCAAGGGCCGCGAATTCAAATATCAGAAACGATTCAAAATGATCTAACTCCAAAATTTCATCTTTGTTAAATATTTGATGTAAAGGGATAGATTCGTTAAATTTTGAAAAGTTAGTTAAGCGTATCGCTGGTTGATGATTATTGATCGGGATATGTTTAGGATTAAAAGTATTAAAACCATTTGGGCCGCCAAAAAAGATCCTGCCATCATCAGCCTTAAAATATGCACCGCTATTAAAGTCTTTACCCTGTACACCATGGGAAGTATTAAAATTATCGATTTCAAGTGTGTCTGCAGACAATCGAGTTAACCCCTCCGTATGGGTTACCCAAATAAAGCCAAAGTCGTCTTCAACTAAAGCGTAGGTGAAATTGCTAGGCAAGCCTTTCTCTATTCCAATAAATTCAAATTTAAAGTCTGTTGATACAATAGAATCACGTGCAATTCTCGCTAATCCCGAATCTTGAGTTGCTACCCAAATGTAATGTTCAGTCTTTAGTAAACTTACTGTTTTATTGGTTTTCATCCCATCAAGGCCACTATCTTCTACTCGAAAATAGTCGACCAGCCCAGTATCTATGTTGTAACGATTTACGCCACCACTGCGTGTAGCAATCCATAAATCATTTTCATAGCCTTCTATTACGTCAAGGACTTTGTCAGAAGATAAACCATAAGGCCCTTTGTTTTGAGTAGATACACGCTTTATTTTACCCTTGCTATCAATCAAATTAATACCACCACCAAACGTTGCTATCACGATAGTACCGTCGGATAATTCAATGATTTTACTAATTGCATTGCTACTGATGGTTGTTTTGTCAGCTTCATCATGGCTTAGAGTTTTGAAAATATTGCTGTCGGAACTTTTAATTTGTATGCCCTCAGCAAACGTACCCACCCAAAGGTTTTCTTTACTGTCGATTAGCAAACTCATTACGCGATTATCTTGTAATGCGCCTATATCACCTTTACTGGAGTTGATAAAACTTGTCTCGCCAGTTGTTGGGTTGATTATATTTAACCCTCCGCCCCATGTACCGACATAAATATTGCCATTATTATCTTGTTCAAATGCTGCGATGATGTTGGATGAAAGGTATTTCCCCTCTTCAAAGTTGGTATTGATATGGTTAAACGGAATTAAATCAGCGTTCCAGCGGCTTACACCAGCATAGGTACCAACCCAAAGAACACCACCCGCGTCTTGATATAGCGCTTGAACCCTATCATCTACTAGGCTTCTTGGTCTTGCTGTATTATTAACAAAACGTTTAAATTCATTCGTCGATTGGTTTAACTTGCATAGCCCTTGTCCTGTGCCAAACCACAAATTTAAATTGTTATCTTCTATGATGTCTCTAACATCATTAGAACATAAACTTTTCGAATTATTTTCGTCAAAAGAAAACGATTCTAATACACCGATTGTTAAGTCAAATTGAAACACGCCTGCATCTTTTGTCGCGATCCAATTGATACCATTACTATCTTGAAAAACGGCATTGAGTTTCGTTGACGGTATGCCATTATCGCCTTGAGTTTCATAGCTAACAATTTGTTCATCATTATCTTTAATAAAAAGACCAATATTGGAAGTGAGCCAAAGTTTTCCATCGGCAGCAAACATCAAGTCAGTTACCTCAAGTTCTTTGTTTGTTGATATTTGAATACGGCTAATAGCCGATGTTTTGGTGTCTAACCGGTATAAATAATGGGACATACCTGCAAACCAGATATTACCATCGCTATCTTCTGCGATAGCTTTATATAGATCGGTCAAAACGTCGCTATATTTTTTATCTTGGTTAAGATTTTGGAAGCCATCTATTTCTGGTAAATAAAGACTTATTCCGCCGTTTCCAAGAACCCACAAACGCTCTTCTGAGTCGACAAATACTTTATGTACCCAATTACTTTCTAGGCTATTTGGCTGACCGGAGTTTTTAGTATAGGTTTTTGAATTAATGCCATCAAAACGATTTAGGCCAATTTGGTTTCCTAACCATATAAATCCCAATTTGTCTTGAACGATAGTATTTACTGCGGGTTGCGATAAATGCTCTGTTAAATCGGTATAATTGGAAAAATCTACGTCTCGATTGGTGTGGCTAAATAGTTGAGCTTGCTGAGTTACTGCTAAAACATTTGTACTTAACATCAATGCGCCACCACAGAAAACAACATAGCACATCTTTTTTATTAATACTTTCATAGTATTATACATCTTACCGACCTACTTCTTATTATTATCTCGGTTTAGCTTAAATTAAAGCATTTGTAGTGCTGAATGTCATCCACAAATTCACTTATCTTTCACAGACAAAAAGACGCCTAAGGCGTCTTTTTATTCGGCATCAATTACTGCTGTTCAACCCAACCATTAACGAAGGTAACTGTTGACAAAGTTTGAGGATTGGTAACAAAAACATTGTTATCTGGCCATAGGTGCGCTTGCTTCCAAATAGCTGCATCAGGCCATAAATGTGCATCAGGCCATAAATGTGCGTCAGGCCATAAATGCGCGTCAGGCCATAAATGCGCGTCAGGCCATAAATGCGCGTCAGGCCACAAATGCGCGTCAGGCCATAAATGCGCGTCAGGCCATAAATGTGCATCAGGCCATAAATGTGCGTCAGGCCATAAATGCGCGTCGGGCCATAAATGTGCTTTTGCATATAACCCATTCCACTCAAAACCTGGGTTACCTAAAATAAAGTATTGTTTAGTTTCTGCATCATATCGAGCAGGACCAACATGATGTACATCACCATATAAGTCTTGTTCAATATCTAGACCAACATTACCACAACCGGTTTCCATGCTGTTAACTGCCCGTGGCGCGTTAATAAATCCAGCGCCTTGCTGAAAAACACTGTAAGACAAACCAGAGTTGGTAGCGCCTGCTACAGCCGATGACAGTAGACGACACTTCACATCATCTGGTGTTAAAGATGGATCATGCTGTAACATCAACGCTGCGACACCTGAAGTAATAGCCGTTGCTTGTGAGGTACCAGAAAGAACAAAATACTTGCCACCGTCAGCAATACTAGGATGCGCTTGGTAGATTTTTGATTTTCTGCTCATTAACCCTTGAACATGGCCACCGGGAGCTACCAACTCAGGCTTAATAAAACCTTCAACGGTAGGTCCAGCACTAGAAAACGAAGTAACAAAGTCATCACTAGGATCATACGGCGTATAGTTATCAGAAGAAGCGCCTACAGTGATCACATAAGGATTATTACCTGGTACACCAATCGACATTGCCTCAGAGCCCTTATTACCAGCCGATGCGATTACAGTAATACCTTCATTCCAAGCAACCATAAGCGCTTGGTTAATAGGATCTTGCCAATAAAACGATTGCGGTCTTGCCCCTAGAGATAGATTTAACACCTTAATATTATGCTTTTCTCTGTTAGTAACAACATAATCGATACCTTTTAAAACTTCAGTATATGAAGCATGGCCTTTACTATCGAACGCTTTTACAGATATAAGATCAACATCTGGTGCAATACCGTTAAACGACTCTAATCTATTACCGTTTTTATCAAAGGCATAAGAACTATTCGCGATAAGGCTAGTTACGTGTGTTCCGTGGCCATTACCATCAAGGCTAGAACTTTCATTAGAAACATTGATACGCTCTATGTGTCTTTTGCCGCCATTGCTACGGAATTTAATTTCTTTAAACTTTCTGACACCACTATCAATTATCGCTACACCAACACCTTTCCCGGTTATTCCCGCATGATGCATCTTGTTAGCACCAGTCAACGTTGCTACATAGGTATCGCGTCTATTGCTCATATTTTTAATGTCATCATTTAATGACTGTACAGAAAAATCTGAGGTATTAACTACATCCATTGAGCTTAACTTTACTTTCTCATCAGCAAACAATCTGATCATCGGATGACTATGATTTACTTGTGTAACTTGATCATCAGTAAGTAAAGCTGAAATCGCTTGGATAACGGTATATTTGTGAACGACTTCACCACCTACCGATTCAATCGCAGAAACCAATGTTGGTTTGCTTGCGCCTTGAACTATGTATGATCCTTTATTAGCGACTTCAGATTTTTGAATAAAAAGAAATGCTGCCGATACTGCTAGCAGCACCCCAAGGAGAGCTGTGGCGATTATTGTTATTGTTTTAGGATGAGCTAAGTTTAGTTTCATAGTTTTTACCACTTGAGTTTTATCGCTTGGTTTGGACCAATAATTATTATTATTTATTCCTTACGTAGCGAGAACTGTGCCAACTTTTGAAACTTCATTTTTAGTACAAATTTCGTACAAATATTCAGGGTTCAGTTCGATTTAACATCATTTAGTCATTACATATTGATACACAATGAAACATGACGAAAACAAATGGCGCAAAGCAGAAATATATGACTCGCCACTTTTTTTGCCAGCCAAAGATTTGACGAAGAAAACTGAGATGAAAGATTATGGCGAAAAACAATGAAACAAGGAAACAAGGAAACAATGACTTTATTAAATGCCCCAATTGATAAACAATGTATTTTAATATCAACTTGATTAATCGACTTAGCCTAGGAAAAAAACGTAGGAATATCTTTTGCAAAACAAAGTATTAAACATAAAGCCTATTAGCAAACGCAACAGTTTGTTCTTAATCACCTTAGGAACTTTGCTGCTAGGCATATGCTTTACTTTAAATTATTGGTTTTGGGCTGACTTTAAAATCCAGCTAACTCTTATTATGTTGGCAAGTGGTGTCGTGTTCTTTATTGGGGTTTTAAAAAAATTAGAACCTAAGGTTTCCATCAAGCTCACGCCACAAATGATGATCTATTATCACCGCTGCGGTTCATGGCAAGTACGATGGCAAGATATCACTCGCTTTGGCCGAGTAGGCTCTAACATGCTGACTCAAAGAGTCGAACTATCCTTTATAGGCATTAGATTAAATAACATCCAATGCATTGCCGATAACATATCACCAAGGTTAGCAAATCGATTGCTGCATGAACAAAAAGAACTTCTCGCTGTGGCAATTCGCAGTCAGGACATAACGCTGCAACAAGCTATTATAGATTTTTCGCCATATACTTTGGACAATAAGCAATATAAAGGGCCTGTAGCCGCATGGTTATATAGGACTGAGGTATTGCTAAAGGCATATGGTTATCACCTATATTTGCCTGAAGATAGTTTAGATAGGGAAATAGCAGAGTTTATTACTCTGCTAAATCAATGTAAGAATTACAGTGTTGTTCACGATTAAGATTGCGGTGCCATTTTAGCTTTAGCTTCTTCAACTTTAGAGAAGTCTAAACCTAATTCGTCAACTGCTTCTTTGATTAAATCTGGATTTGTCATAATCGTCATGATTAATTGTTGTAGCTTTTCTTGTGGAATACCTAGGTCTTGGATCAATGCCATCGCCATCATCGGGTTATCTGTTAGCGCTTTAAAAAGCTCGCTAACCTTCTCGTCACTTACGTTATATTCTTTTAATGTAGTTAAAATTGGGTTCATTTTAATTCCGAGTTGATTTTAAAAAAGTATTTATATTAGCTGTTTATATTAGCCGTTTGGTGGCTGTTAATATTAGTTTAAGGTTAGCTAGGCGAATCGTTAGGCACAGGTAAAACGATCATCTCTTCAAAGTGTTCTTTACCCTGCTCTACTATCATATGTAGTACCGCAAAATTCGATGACAAAGCCAGTTCTTTAAATTTGTCAAAGTCGATTAGGTAGGTAAACAATTCTTCGGCTGAAACGTCGACGCCGAGGATGTTCATCAAATTTCCGATTACTTTATAGGAAAAATCAATTCTGTCTTGCTCTGTTACAGCGTTAGATTTATTGTTCACAACAAATAGCTCAATTTAAACGATTATATATCTATATAAGGGCACAGATCACATTTTCAATGCCTATTTGAGCTATTTATTTGATTACCTTCAGCTGCTTTGCACTAGCTAATTTTTATTTTATTGTTTAGCGTTTTAAATGTTTTGCATGAAATGCAATGTGTTCACCAATAAAGGTACTGATAAAAAAGTAACTGTGATCGTAACCTTCTTGCAAGCGCAAAGTTGCTTCATAGTTTGCTTGCTCACACGCTGATTTAAGACGTTCTGGTTGTAGCTGTTCTTGCAAAAAGTTATCGCTAGTACCTTGGTCAACAAGCATTGGAATATGCGTCTGAGCTTGGCCAAGTAAATAACAACTATCATATTGCAGCCAGTTATCTCGATTTTCGCCAACATAACCAGTTAACGCCTTTTCACCCCACGGACAATTTAGTGGTGAAGTGATTGGCGAAAATGCTGACACTGACTTAAACATTTGAGAGTTCTTAAGGGCTATTGTTAACGCGCCATGGCCGCCCATCGAATGGCCAGAAATTGAAGCCAAACCAGCATTTACAGGAAAGTTTTCATTAATTAGCTGCGGCAACTCATTTACCACGTAATCGTACATTTGATAATGCTTAGCAAAAGGCTCTTCCGTTGCATTAACATAAAAGCCAGCACCTAAACCAAAATCATAGGCACCATTTTCATCGTCAGCGACATTGTCACCTCTAGGACTGGTGTCTGGACAAACGATTGCAATGCCATGCTCGGCAGCATATTGTTGAGCACCAGCTTTTTGTACAAAGTTCTCGTCAGTACAAGTTAAACCAGACAACCAATACAAAACAGGCACCTTGTTTTGCTGCGCTTGTGGCGGTAGGAATACCGAGAAAATCATCGAACAATCTAAAGTTGAAGATTGATGTTGATAGCGTAATTGTCGCCCGCCAAAACAGCGGTTTTCAGATAATAATTCAATGCTCATAGTCAAACGGGTTCTCATTTAAAATAAAAAAGGTGAATTGCTTCACCTTGTGTACAGACAATAATTAATGTTATTCGTCAAATAAAACAACTGAACGAATCGATTTACCTTCATGCATTAGGTCAAAAGCTTCATTAATTTTTTCAAGCGGCATCTTATGGGTGATCAACTCATCAATCCTGATCTTACCTTCCATATACCAATCAACGATTTTAGGCACATCAGTACGACCTCTTGCACCACCAAAAGCAGAGCCTTTCCATGAACGACCAGTAACTAACTGAAATGGGCGAGTAGAAATTTCTTGGCCAGCACCTGCAACGCCGATGATCCAAGACTCACCCCAACCTTTATGACAACACTCTAAAGCTTGACGCATGGTTGTGGTGTTACCGATACATTCAAAACTGTAATCAGCGCCGCCACCAGTTACTTCAATAATTTTAGCGACAACATCATCAACGTCTTTTGGATTAATAAAATCAGTCATACCAAATTCTTTAGCTAGCTCAACTTTACTTGGGTTTAAATCGATACCAATGATCTTATCTGCACCAACAAGTTTTGCGCCTTGTATAACATTTAAACCAATACCGCCAAGACCAAAGACTACAACGTTTGAACCTGGTTCTACTTTGGCGTCAAAAGCAACAGCCCCAACCCCTGTAGTCACGCCACAACCGATATAGCAAACTTTATCAAACGGTGCGTCTTTGCGTATTTTGGCAACAGCAATCTCAGGTAATACCGTATGATTAGCAAAAGTTGAACAGCCCATGTAATGCAACAATGGTTCACCATCTACTGAAAAGCGCGAAGTACCATCAGGCATTAAACCAGCACCTTGAGTTTCTCGAATTGATTGACAAAGGTTGGTTTTAGGATGCAAACAGAAATCACACTGACGACATTCAGGTGTATACAACGGAATAACATGATCACCAACTTCCACCGAAGTAACCCCTTCACCAATTGCGATAACTACGCCAGCTCCTTCATGACCGAGAATAGCTGGAAATGCACCTTCAGGATCATCCCCTGACAAGGTAAAAGCGTCGGTATGACAAACACCTGTGGCTTTTATTTCAACTAATACTTCACCGGCTTTCGGTGCTTCTAAGTCCACTTCCATTACCGTTAATGGCTCGCCCGCTTTAAGCGCAACTGCTGCACGTGTTTTCATAGATTTTCCTTATATTTACAATAAGATGTACGGGTAGATTTTAAGATAATACTCTTAAATTATTTATTTAATATAGTTGATCAATGTAACTTCGAGTAATAATAGGCTTGTTAAAGGCAGTCATGCTTAGATTCAAACCAGTCATCTCCCAACTTTTTCTATCGGTAACTATCTAATTCTAAACAAATTAAAAATAGAATTATCTCTGTATTTTTCCATTTTTAGTGTACGAAACAAACTACTTTTACTAGCGCACGCTGCGAACAAAACGGTGTAAAATCATTTCTATTTCTCCAGAGTAACGCGATATGCTTTAACGGATTGCTTTAGTTCTACTAAGATGTCTTTTACTGAATTGGCTAGTCCAAACATATATTCTTGGCGCTGAATATGTAAAATAAGGTTTTCTCGAAATTCGGCATCCTGTGATAATTTTTGCCAGTCTATAGCCGTTCTATTGGAGATTGGAAAACCTGCAGCAGATAATCGTTCATTTATTTCTGGTAAGTAAACGCTTTGATGGTAATCTGGCGTAGCTTTTATTAAAAATTTACCGGCGCCATCAATATAGAATGGGATGATTTTTTCAGACCATGTGCGGAAAGCTCTGATATCGTCGACAACACCTATAATTTGACGCCTTAAACCTTCATTCTGTATCAAGGAAAATTTACCGCCATCCGACATCTGATTAAGGGATGACATTTTTACACGAACGCCTACTGCCTGCATTGCCTGGTCGATCAAATCATCTTCCCCACTCCATATGGGAGGCTCTTTTCCGTCTGTCTCTTTCCATGCAGCTCTTCTTAGTATCCAGTAAGCTGCATAGTGACCATTATCGCCGTTGACTAATGCATGTTCTAAAGAAGCAATTGATTCGGTTAAATCGGTTTCTAATTGTTTTAAAAGAAACACTTCTTGCGAACGTTCTTTTCTCTCTTCATTCCAGTTTGTTACCTGCATACCAAGAAAGATACCGGTTACGACAACAAGTACATCGAGACCAACAGCAAACCAATTCTGTTCGCTTACATGTTTCATAAAACGACGTAATATCATCGATAACTCCTTATATTTGCTTAATCCATTATGATTGTTCGAATACTTATTTTATTTATATCAGTAATCTAAATAAAATCATAACTATAGCTCATATTCAATAAACGACAGTCACTATTCCAACATCCTATTTTTAAGCCTATAAACAAGGATTTCTTTTATTTAAGAGACTGTTTAAATTCAAGGATTTTATATTTACACTATGTTAAAGTTACTTTTAATCACTGAGCCATGCAAAATATTTTTATAAAATATATATGAAACAAAATAGCCCAATCACGAGCACTTCCAATCAACCAACTATTTTCTGGCACGATTATGAAACCACACTATTTCTAAAGGGTTAGCCCCACTTTTGAATTGTGGGTACCCTTTTGGGTACACATATATTTTTTAACGATAAACAAACTACAAATATTGTTGATATAGAAATATAACTACATTGAGAAAATGTGAAAGACGTTAAATGGAATGGTACCAAATGGTTTAAGTTTAGATAGATATGTACTGTTTGATCAGAACAAAAGTAAGCGTCTAGCAAACAACACCTGCCTCTAACGTTTGAACTCAGCTATGCTATTTCCAAATTAATTTAAGGAGATAACTATGAGAGTTATGCGTAGCCAAGAGCAATACATGTATGCTCTTGACTAATTCTTACCTGTTACGTTAATTATAGGGCTCTTTTGAATATAACCCCACTAATAATCTCCATAATATTCATTTATAGCAATATGTGGGGATTCACAGTAACTTGGATCTTTACCAGTCTTAACAGTTTTATAAGTAGTGATTTTTTGGGTCATCGATTTACCCAATATATTTACATTCCATTCTTGAACTGATTCTTTAAAACAATATGTACTTTCTGAATACACAGTATCCGTTACTACAGTAAAAGAGAAATCATTATCGTCCAAGTTTGTTTCAACCCAATCATAGTTAGCAAACTTGAACTCTCCGACACCATCAACATTTGTTTCTCTAATCGATAAATTCCAGCATACATCGTTTACGACCAAACAGAATCTATAACTGCCCCACACTGTTTTCTCTAAAATATAAAAACTTACCTGAGCAGTTTCTGATTCTAATAAATCTTCATTTTTCGTCTTAAAGGTAAACTGATCTGTCTTCCCGTGAGAATCTGAAAAGGCAGTATACGTGAACTCACCAGTTTGGCTATTCATTGCCAGTGTGCCTGATGACGGTGTATTAACAACTTCAAAATGAGTGTGATTAGCGCCAGTGACAATTCCTGAATAGCTAAAGCCAGCATCTACATTATGACTACTGCCATATGCTTCAGGTGCAAGCAACCCAATTATATTTACTGTTATTAAAGCTTCAATAACTTCACCATTGTCCAACTCTGAAGCTATTTTAAAGGTATCGAAAGATAAAGGTTCGGTTAAGTTTTCAGCATTTGGAGTATAAATAAGGCCAAACTCTTCGAAAGTAACCTTCCCCTTAGAGGGTTCTTGTAAAATGAAGATTCCTTTGTGTCCATTACCTGCGGGGATAAAATAGGTCGACTCTAATTGGTTTACGTCTAACTCCATATCTTCAAGGTATAATGGTGGTAATAAGTTTACAGTAATGACTGCGGGCTCTGAATAATCTCTTGAACCATCATCCCATTCATAATAAGCTCGAATGGTAAATATATCCGCAGCAGGGGCATTTGAACACTTTTTATCCGAACAGTTTGATCTAAATGACTCGTAGATTAAGTTGTAACCATCTTGAGCAGCATTATTAGCGCTTAGTTCTCCGAATGTACCACCGCTATTAATAACTTCTAAAAAATACTTATCCGATTCTAAAGGATAATATAAATCCCATGCTTCACCGACCTTTGATTCATATGTTCCCTCTGTAATAATCGGCACATTAGTTTGAGTCAAAAGGACTTTAACGGTTCCTACTGCATTTGTTACTACGTTTTTAACTGTTAATAACGCTTCTAAAACTTTATTAGTACTCTCTGGTTTATTCTCGAAGAGCTCATCAGCACTAATTTCAATATAACCTTCATGCGAACTAGCATTTAGCCATTGAGATGCTTCACCTGAAACGCTAACTTCAATCATGGGTTCCGGCTGAAAGTCTTTTTCGTTTGGTTTACCAACTTTGCTCAGCCAAGTTACTAATTCATCTATACTTTCTTTAATCTTTCCTAAAGCATTTTCACTTGCTTTTTTCGAATCTTGTAACTTTTTTTGAACTTCCTGAATGTACTTATACGAAACCAAATACCCCAACCTAGCTTTGTTACCGACCTCAATTATCAACTCATCTAGTTTTGCAACAATATCAAGGTCATTATCTGAATTCATTTTTCCTGTATAAGCCAATATTTGAGGTTTATTTGCTTGCGTAGTAAGTTGTTCGAAAATGTCTACCGATAAGTTCACATAACAATGTTCCATTAAAGTATTTTGTGCCGAAATATGGTTTTTGGTCTCGTAGGCTAATATCGCAAGCCCAGCTATAAATGCAGGCCCTGCAGCAACACCTCCACTAGTTGCTGCAGAAACAGCCACAATCCCCACCACATAGGTAAGAGTGCCTTTGAATTTTAAAGCGTCAATAGTGAAGGTGTTTATAGAATTGTCACATTGCTGATAGATATCCTCTTTATTAGATAATCCTACTGCTTGTATTCCCGAATGCAAGGGAGCACCAGAGGTAGTTTTTTTTACCCTCCAATTAGCCTTTAATATTTGAGCAACTTCCAACTGCTCTTCCTCATTTAAGTTACTGATTTGCTCTTTAAGCCTTTCAATAAAATCAAGTAAGCCTTCTAAGTCCTGAATATTACCCTGATCAGTTGCAAAATTAAGATCGCTCAAAACCTCTTGTGAAAAATCGTCCAGTAATGACGTTGTAAAGTCTTGTGGTGCAGCAATTACAGGTATATCTTCAAGAAAAGTGAACGAATATGCAATTGAGTTTTCACCGTCAGTAACTATAAATACATAATCCCCAACATTTAATGCTGGAAGCGCAATACTTAACGTTTCTTCATTACTAAAAACATCAATATTTAACTGTTCATTAAAATTAGCAACAAGTGGCATATCAGTGTTTAAATTGCCAGATTCTAAAGATAATATCTCATGTTGACGGACAGTACCTAGAGATATCAACTGATGGCACTCAATAGCTAAATCAGTTACGTTTGAGGATTGAAATACACCTGCACCATTATACAATTGACAGTGTAATCCCTGTGGCTGACTCATTATCTGCACGTCATAGCTATCTTGCCCAGCAAAGTCACTAGTGAATTCAAAAGCTTCCTGATCCTGGCTAATCGATAGTGTTTCATCGCTATTCAATGAAATAACTAAACCTTCAGTAGCAACGCCTTTAGCATTACCACTCACATTATATTTTGTAGTTTCTTGAGTTGATGGTTCAGCCTTATTGGTGTCACTTCCATCACCTCCACACCCAATCAGTAAAGTAAAAAGAACAATCGCAATGGTGCCCTTTTTTATTTTGTAAATTCCCATCTATTCATCCTTGGCTTTTTGTACAAAAAACAAACTATAATATAACGGTTATTTTGTAAAAAACAAATCGGGCTTATCTTCAAGAAACATTTTCATTAAACAAACTCACGCAATAAATGACTAAGATAGGTGGCCGACGTTGTTGCAGGCAAACTGACACTTGCCTTACCAACCATGATCATAATTGGCGGCGTCTCTTCAATTACTTCCACTTTCTGCGTAATTTTTGGCGCGAACAAAGCTTGTTGACGACAAGCCGAGCTTCTTTCTTACAGCGTAAAAAGTCGTTGTTGATAATTGATTCTGTTCGTAGTATTCCACGATAGTTAAACCGCTAGCTTGTTGCTCTTTAATTATGGATTGCCATTGCTCTTGGTTTCTCATAATTCTCATAGTTATCTCCTTAATTTAATTTGGAAATAACATAACTGAGTTCAATTGCTGGGTGAGTTAGTTACTCTCCCCAAATCTATAAGTCTCAACTTGAACTATCAACCACGAACAACACACCTTAAACAAATCTGAAAGATCATACTAATCGTAGGTGTTATAAATAGGCTAAGACCATTCATAGTGCCACAATCCAACAATTGAAAACATATTTGTAAGTTTGTTACGTATATTTCTTTATTAAAGCTTTATGCCATCCCTTGTTGTTTTTCATATCTGCAATATAAGGGTGTTCTTTATGATATTCTAGGTACCAAGAGCATAAACCGTCCCAACTCCCTGCATTTCCAGCGGGGTATAACTTCCAATTTATTTCCTCTAGCGTAGCTGAAGATTTAGCTAGGTTGTTTGTCATCGACGTTGTCATCCAGTTTTCCATATTGTCTTGGCCTCCTCTAGACACTGGATATAAATGATCTACTGTTGGAAAAAGCTCCCAATGAGCGCTATGCGAATTAGATCTTCCTCCTCCCATTGGAAACTGTTCAGGAAGAGCATCTGATATGGCGTATAAAACAGATGGGTATACTAATTTTGCACCTGAATATCGGTCAATAAATCCATCCTTAATAAAAACTTCTAGCGATTGGAACTGCGTATATGAACGCTTGATTTTTGTACTAGGAATAAAAGGATAACTTTCTTTTAATATTTTTGAGGCGTCATTTTTGTTATTTTCAAGAAGGGCATTTGTGACTTGCTGTAATGTTGATAAATGATTCATATTAATACCTAACGTCTGATAATTAACGGTAAATGTTACCTTTAATTGTATTGCTATAAGCAGTTTAAGCTGTGTTACAAGATATATTTTTTAAGTAACTCTTTATTTTGCTTAGAAAGTTTTGGTGTGCTCCATGAGCCTGTTGTAATGTATGTCTGGTCTGAAATACGATGCTCCATTAAATCTAAAATTTCATCATGCGGATAAAGGTAAATATAGTTATCCTCTATAAAACACATATAGATATTTTTTCCTACGTATTTTTTACTAAGCGAAAGACGAGCTTTTAATTGGACCTTAATATCAGTAACTCCATCAACATGTACGCCAATAAAGTCAGCACCTTGCCAATCATTACTAAGCCACATTGTAGTAAAGCCATAATCAGCCAATTTAGCGGATGCTTTTTGGAAGTTGTACATTTCCTTCGCTTTAGAATTTAATTCTGAATAGTTAATTTTTTTTAATATCACGGTATACTCCAGTCATACATGGCTTTATTAAGCGTCTAAAAAATTAGCTATTATAGCAAGATTCGAGCGCAGTCTGCTGTTTTTTAGGTTTAAGCAACTTATTATTTGTCGATTGGATCGAGTTTTGGTTTTTGTCCAAACAGGTCACCATTACGACCTTTAATTTCTAATACATATAATTCTGAACTACTCTCAACTAAAATTATACTGTTACAAGCATAAAGTCGACTTTGCTGCCTGTCAGGTTACATCTCCCCTGCCAATTACAAGTGACAGAATAGATATGAGTTACTTATCTAAAACAATTGATTCCCATTACTCATAAGCTGCTCTTTGCTCTTCAATCCAATGATGCTTATTATACACAGCTAAGATCCCGCCTAAGTTATGACCTAACATTTTTTCTGAAACATGCAGTTCGACGCCTTTAGACGACAAAATTGTCGAAAGTGAGCGTCTAAAGTCATGACTACTCCAAGGCGCCATTTTCGCTCTTGCAACAACATGTCGACTAAGCTTATTGATAGTTTGCGGCGAAATTTGTTTCTTATAGCTGCCCGAAGGAAAGACGTAATCAGTTATTTCGCCAAACGTATCTAATTGCCATTTAATGATCTTAAATGCCTCTGGTGCGATTGGTCTTACGATTGTTTTGCGTGTTTTGCTTATTTCTTTAGGTACTGTCCATATTTTGTTTTTAAGATCTAAATGATCCTTTTTCATATGTCTGATTTCACCAAGCCTGGCACCAGTTAAAGATGCCAGTTTTATAGAGTTTGCGGTTGTTGGATAGCATTTTGATTTATCTAACTCACGCCAAACCGTTCTTATTTCTTCTGGTGATACAACCCTCTCTCCTATGGCAGAGTTACTACCAATATCCTTGGTCGCAATCGACAATAACGGTGTGCTTTCTATAATTCCTCGCTTAATCGCAAAGCGCATACAAGTTTTCATTCTAACTAGCATATCGCGGGCTGTAATACTTGAGTGCTGATCTTCGATACGGTCAAAAAACTCAAACCATTCGCTCATAGTAATTTCTTCGGCTGGAATCTCACACTTTCCTAAAACGTGCTTGTTAAACGTATACTTGTATAAGTATTGCGTTTTAGGGCTAAGTCTTACTACATGTCGTTCCATAAATGCCTTTATGCAATCATCAATCATAATTTTGTTATCAAATCGCTTTCTTTTAAGCTCAGCTATAGGATCTTTACCCTCTTGAAGGTACTGTTTAATTTCAGGGATTTTCTGCCGACACTGTGATAAGGTGACTCCAGGATATTGACCTAAAGATAAACGCTTTGCTTTACCTTTAAATCGGAAACGATATTGGAAGGTTAACGTGCCGGTTATTGATACACGCACACTTAACCCATCTCTATCAGATAGCTCAAATCTTTTTTCTTGAGGTTTGTTCAATAGCGATTTTAATTTTGCGTTACTTAATGACATGTGTCCCACTCCTTTGGGTACACAATAATAGGAGTTTTGGGTACACATAAGGGTACACAAACCGTCTAAAACTAGGTTTAATTTGATAAAACAACATTCGACAACAAAACATTATAACAAATCCAAGTGATTGTTTTTAAATAATAAAATGAATCAAAATACAACTAATCAAAACACTGCAAATCAGCCGTCGATTTTCTGGCACGATTATGAAACTTGGGGCGTTAGCCCAAAGCTCGACAAGCCATCACAGTTTGCCGGTATACGCACCGATTACGATTTAAACATCATTGGTGAGCCTGAAATGTTTTATTGTCAGCCTCCACAAGATTACTTGCCAAATCCTGGCGCAGCACTTGTCACTGGTATTACTCCACAAAAAGCGCAGCAAGAAGGCTTATTGGAATGTGAATTTGCGGCTCGAATTCATGCACTGTTTTCTGTGCCTAATACCTGTGTTGCCGGCTATAACTCAATTCGTTTTGATGATGAAGTAAGTCGTTATTTGTTTTATCGAAATTTTTATGACCCATATGCCCGTGAATATAAAGATGGTAATAGCCGTTGGGATATTATTGATATGGCAAGATTATGTCATGCAGTAGCACCTGAAGGGATTAATTGGCCAATCAATGAAGATGGTAAAGTTAGCTTTCGTTTAGAACTATTAACCGCTGAAAATGGTATAAGCCATGAAGCCGCTCACGATGCAATGAGTGATGTATACGCAACGATTGCATTGGCTAAGCTTATTAAAGAGAAACAACCTAAGCTATATAACTTTGTGTTTTCTATTCGCACTAAAGCTGAAGCGGCTAAACAAATTAATTTGTATGAATTAAAGCCTTTTTTACATACTTCATCAAAAATTGGACCCGAGCAAAAATATACCAGCTGGTATATGCCAATTGCTGCCGACCCAGTAAACAAAAATGCCATTACCTGCGTTGATTTAAGTAAAGACATATCACCACTATTTGATTTAACCAGCGACGAAATAAAAGATCGTTTATACACCAGGCACGACGAGTTAAAAGCGGAAGGTAAATTGCCAATCCCCGTTAAACAGGTTCACATAAACAAGTGCCCTGTCGTTGCACCAGCAAAAACATTAACGCCAGAGCGTGCAGAATCTATCGGCATTGATCGAGAGTTTTGTTTAGCAAATTGGAAATTACTCAAAGAAAAGCACCAACAAGTAAATGAAAAACTAACACAAGTATTTGTTCGAGATTTTGGCGACGTTAAAGATGATCCTGAGCATGCGCTATATAGTGGTAGTTTCTTTTCATACGCCGACAAAGATAAAATGGCGCAAATTCATCAAATGCCTGCCGAGCAACTAGGTATTACCCCATTTAACTTCAGTGATAAACGCTTAGATACGTTATTGTTTCGGTATCGTGCGAGAAACTTTCCTCATACACTAGATGCAAATGAGCAACTTGAATGGCAACAATATTGTCATAACAAACTTAATAATGGCGAGTACGGTTTAACCGCAGATAGTTACATAAAAGAAATTCAAGGATTTGCGATAACACACGCGCAAAATGAAGAAAAAATGGCGGTATTA
This sequence comes from Thalassotalea crassostreae, assembly GCF_001831495.1. Lineage (NCBI taxonomy): Bacteria > Pseudomonadati > Pseudomonadota > Gammaproteobacteria > Alteromonadales > Colwelliaceae > Thalassotalea > Thalassotalea crassostreae. Next base: position 1,825,465 of record NZ_CP017689.1, on the reverse strand, counting down.
GAATCGTTAGAGGCTTACTTGTTTGAACAGCAATCTCCTGACTTTAATGAACCAAAACAAAAGCCACAAAAATTACCCGGTATTGATGCCTCATTTATGGAAAAATTAGAAAAGCTATCGGAAAATTCAACCAATACTCATAGCCAATCAACTCTTAATGAGTTACATAGTTTGTGTTCTGAAAATAAAAAAGAGCAAAAATAATACGATTGATTATTTTTGCTCAATTTATTGTATTTAACAGTCTTTAACTTTTATCTTTAGCTTTTTTATTAAATTCTTGTTCTAGTCTTTGGCTTTCAGTAGAGAAATCAGACTTGACGTATCCCAACGATTGCCGCCGTTTTGTTGGACTTGCTCATAAAATCCATCAACCATTTCAGTCATTGGTAACTCTGCGTCATGTTTTTTGGCTTCGTTAAAAGCGATTGATAGGTCTTTACGCATCCAATCAACAGCAAAACCAAAATCATATTCGCCGGCATACATGGTTTTATAGCGATTCTCCATTTGCCAACTGCCTGCAGCGCCTTTTGAAATAGTTTCAACCAATTTATCTGCATCAAGACCTGCTCGCTGTGCAAAATTCAATGCTTCACTTAAGCCCTGAACAACGCCAGCAATACAAATCTGGTTTGCCATTTTCGCGATTTGACCATTGCCGACAGGCCCCATTAATTGACTAAACTTAGCAAATGCCGCCATAACCGGCTGAACTTTTTCAAAGGTTTCTTGCTCACCGCCACACATAACCGTAAGTTGGCCATTTTCAGCGCCTGCTTGACCGCCTGACACTGGCGCATCAATAAAGTGTTTATCTTGTGCGATGGCAATATCATTTAATTCCCGTGCAAGCTCTGCCGAGGCTGTTGTATGATCAACAAAAACACCACCTGGTTTTAAGCCAGCAAATATACCATCTTCACCTAACGCGACTTGTCTAACGTCATCGTCGTTGCCAACACAAGCAAAAACAATATCAGCATCAATTGATGCTTCTTTTGGTGTGTTTGCAAAATTTGCCGAACACTCTTCTGCCCATTGCTTAGCTTTAGTAACTGTTCGATTATAAACGGTTACTTGATAGCCATTGTTAACTAAGTGTTTCGCCATCGGGTAACCCATTACACCAAGACCAATAAAAGCAATTTTTTTCATAATTCATTCCAGAGCGTATATTTACTAATAATATGCTGCTAGTCTAACAATAATATAAATAATAAATAAGGCTGTTATGACAAATATTTATGACTTTAATGTGGTTAATAATAAAGGTGACAATATCCCCTTAGCTAACTACCAAGGCAAAGTTTTATTAATCGTTAATACTGCCAGCGCATGTGGCTTTACTCCTCAATATGCCGGTATAGAAACACTTTATCAAAGCTATAAGGACCAAGGATTGGAAGTGTTAGCATTTCCGTGTAATCAATTTGGTAAACAAGAAAAAGGTAGTGATGAAGAAATTAAAGGATTTTGTGATCTAAACTTTAATATAAGCTTCGATCTTTTTTCGAAAGTAGATGTTAATGGCCCGAGTGCCGACCCGTTATTTGATTACCTTACTAACCAAGCAAAAGGCGTATTAGGCAGCAAATCAATCAAATGGAATTTCACTAAATTTTTGGTTAATCGTGACGGTTCTGTTGTCAAAAGGTTTGGCAGTATTGATAAGCCTGAAAAGATAGAAAAACACATAGTAAAATTATTAGGCTAGGAGTTATTTATGTTGGAGTACTTTGCATTATTCTTGGTTTTCTTTGTATTTATTTTTATTTTTTACGGCATCATCGTCATTCATGATATTCCTTACGAAATTGCCGTAAAAAGAAATCACCCACAACAAGATGCGATTCATGTCGCTGGATGGATAAGTTTATTTACATTGGGCGCTATCTGGCCGTTTTTATGGATATGGGCAACCCTTAACCGTAAAGCTTTTCATGGTGCAGATTTAAAAAAAGAAGAAGAATTTAACAAATTGAATAAGAAGATTGATGAATTGGGAGCTGAACTAAAGTTGCTGAAGCAACAATCAACGGACAACGTAGATTCGGCTAAATTAGAGAGCGGAGACAAATAATGGACTTACTTATTATTCTTACCTATACCGCTTTTTGTATCGCCATTTTCAAAATATTTAAATTGCCTTTGAACAAATGGACAGTACCTACGGCAGTTCTTGGTGGCATTTTTATTCTCGCCGGCCTGCTTTTATTGATGAATTACAACCACCCTTACGCGAAATATGCGAAGGATGTTTTTGTCACTATTCCTATTGTTCCGCAAGTAACTGGAACCGTTGCCACCGTTGATGTACAGCCAAACATTGAAGTGAAAAAAGGCGAACTGTTATTCACTCTTGAAAACACAAAACAAAAAATTGCATTACAACAAGCCGAAGCTGCCCTAGCTGAAGCCAAAAATGCAGTTTTGCAAAAAGATGAATCATTAGTCGCAGCTACCTCGCAAGTGCAAAAAGCACAAGCCGAATACAATAGAGCAAAAACTGAAAATGATCGAGTACAGCAAGGCCATAAATCAGCCGGTGCAAATTCGCCTTTTACCCAACAAGAGCTTGATAACAAACTAAGTCGATTTAAATCAGCAGAAGCAACATTAGCTACCGCAAAATCTGAACAACGTCGCCTAAAATTAGTGACCGAATCAAAAATACTCGGCGAAAATACCGCCGTCGCGCAACTGCAAGCGGTAAGAGATGATGCAAAGCTTAATTACGAGCGTACTTTCATTCGTGCACCAGTTGACGGTATTCCAACTCAAATTGCTATTAGACCTGGTACCAGAGCATCGCAACTACCTTTAGCGCCAGTAATGAGCTTTATTCCGACAGAAAAACGTCAAATTGCTGGTGTGTTTTTTCAAAATTCATTATTGCGTTTAGAAGAAGGTATGCCAGCTGAAGTCGTTTTAGACGCGGTTCCTGGAAAAGTGTTTACCGGTACTTTTGTTAGCTTGTTACCTGCGATGGCTGAAGGTCAAATTCAGGCTTATGGTTCGTTGATGCCTGCGAGTATGATTGCAAAGCATGGTTTCGTTATTGGTATAATCGAATTGGATGAAGATTTAAACGATTATAACTTGCCTCTTGGTGTACAAGGGCAAGCCGTTGTTATTAACACCGAAAATGACATATTGCATGTTTCAGTAGTACGTAGAATTTTAATTAGAATGATGGCGTGGTTGAAATACGTCTACCCAATCAAGTAATAAACCTATTTCAGGGCGGGACATATCTAACTAAAAAGCCCTGATAAATCAGGGCTTTTTTTTCAAGTGCTTTTAACTAAACAAACAGTTTATCGTGAAGAGTTTCAACGACATTATTTGCATCGTTTTCATTCACCAAGAAACATAAGTTATTGGCACTTGCGCCATGACATATAAGACGGATGTTAATGTCTTCAATGTTGTTAAATATGCTGCTACCTAGACCCGACGAGCGATCTAAACCATTACCAACAATCGCGATCAAACTTAGCCCATGCTCTACCGAAACTTCACAAAGCTGTTCGAGCTCTTCAACAACCGCTTTATTAATTAGCGCTTGTGTTGAACCTGTAGGATTATCAAAAGTTAACGCAACTGAAATTTCAGAAGTCGTGATTAAGTCAACGCTCAGCTCATGCTTAGCTAAGATTGAGAATACTTTTGCTAAGAAACCGCTAGCATGTAACATCGCAGGGCTTTTAACGGTAACAAGAGTCTGTTCTTTTCTTACCGCGATCGAACGATAAGTCGGTTTAGAATCAACCTGTTGACGGATCTGGGTACCACCAGCTTCAGGCTCGCGAGATGAGCCAACAAAAACAGGAATAGAACTACGCATCGCAGGAATTAGCGTTGCAGGGTGTAAAATCTTCGCACCAAACGTTGCCATTTCGGCTGCTTCACCAAAGCTTATCTCAGGGATAGCACGCGCTGAGCTTGCAATACGTGGATCGGTTGTAAAAATACCTACGACATCGGTCCATATTGCTAGGTTTGTTGCGCGAGTAGCTTCTGCTAATAGAGCTGCAGAATAGTCAGAGCCGCCGCGCCCAAGTGTTGTTGTGTTACCTAGACCATCACGGCCGATAAAGCCTTGAGTTACAATCACTTGCTTTGCTAATAACGGGCTTAAAAACTGTTCACAATTATTTGATAACTCGTCTAAATCAACAACAGCTTTTCCATATAAGCTGTTAGTGCGCATAACGTCACGGACATCAAATGCAGCGCCATCTACATCAATACTTCTTAACACTGCGGCAAACAGTATAGAGCTCATTTGCTCACCACAAGACAAGATAGCATCGCCTATTTGCGCAGTTTGTAGCGTATTTTGTTGCGTTGCCAAATCCGTTAAATTGCTTAACACGTCTTCAATTTGAACATTTAGAGGCTCTTCATCCGCTAAATGTTGGGTAATATTCTTTTGGATTGTGCGGATATTTTCAATAATATCACTGCGCTCCTCTAAAGAGAGCGATTGTTGTGACAAGGTAACTAAATGATTTGTTACCCCGGCACTTGCTGAGACGACAACCAAACGGGTTTCTGGTTGTGATTTAATAATTTGTGCACAGCGAAGCATGGCTGGATGATCGGCGACACTGGTTCCACCGAACTTAGCAACTGTAAGCGCAACATTTGACATTGGATATTCTCCCTAAAGCATATAACTTCTAATACCAATACTTTTGATTAATTTAGTAACTTGGCATAATACATAAGGAAGAGCGTGACTGATAGGCAGTAAAACAAATAGCTTTAGAACAAAACCATCTATCTAAGTGTTTCTTCAGCCAGAAGCTCTCCACCATTTGGTGACAGTCATTAGGATTCAACCTAACTGACCGAACGTTACAACTCCACAATTGCACATTCTCGGCATTAGTCCCCCTCCATAGTTGTCTTAGGGTGTGGCCCTCAAACTATTTACCTGGCTAATGCAACCTCTTCTGGTGTTGTATGGTAATGCTGAAACAGTTAAAACACCTGTTTGAGCAAAAACTCTAATAACAACGGAGCCATTAAAACTTATTTCAATATTAAAAGCAACAGCGATTGCACGCTTAGTCATTAAATTTTGCTAATTATTTGTTAATTTTGGTAAACGAAAGAAAATTATGACTGACTGCGTTTAGACTTTATTCTAAATTTTACAGATTACCCTAATAAATCGACTGTTTAAGTATGCTGAGTAACTGTTTATAATTAGTGTGATATAGCCCCTTAAACTAATAATTAAAAGAGATGGCAATGGACTTATTTTTTCTGAAAAAGTTAATCGGGCAATTACTCATGCCTTTACCCCTTGTATTATTACTGATGGTATTGAGTTTATTGCTACTTAATCGATTGCCTAGAATTAGCCGAATAGCACTTGTCACTGCGACAGTGATATTATTTACGCTTTCGTTCGCTCCTGTTGCCGATAGGATAATAGAGCCACTCGAATACTACCCTGTGTATGACAAAAGCGCTCAGCGCAATACCAACGGTAAACTCGATTACATTGTGGTTTTAGGTTGTGGCCATACCACCGATATTACTCTTAAACCAACGCAACAACTTAAAGTTTGTTCTTTGCAGCGATTAACCGAAGGCCTGCGTATCGCTAAACTTCACCCTGAAGCGATGATAATCACTTCTGGTGCGGCAATATACGATCAACAGTCTAATGCTATGGCGGTTAAACAAGCGGCTGTAGAGCTTGGTTTTGATCGCCGCCGTATTATCGCTGACGATAGAGCGTATGACACTGAAGACGAAGCATTGTTTTTGTCTATTCGACTTAAAGGTAAACGTTTTGCTTTAGTCACTAATGCCAATCATATGCCCCGAGCTATGACTTATTTTGAACAACAAGGGTTAAACCCGATTGCAGCGCCTACAGGCTTTTATGTTAAGCATGCGATAGATTCTGGCAGCTGGCAGGACTATTTTCCTTCCCCAAGCAATTTACATAAGAGTCAAACCGCATGGTACGAATATCTTGGTAGACTGTGGCAGTGGTTAAAATCATAGAGATAAATAGCATTTATCAGAAACTAAAAAAGGAATGACTAAATCATTCCTTTTTTATTGAGTAAAATTATTCTAAACCTCTAATTTAAGCCTTGCTTTAAGGTTTAAGGGCTAAGCTTTAAACTGGATTGTCTATGTCAACAAACTCAACATCAAAACCGTGATTATCACTAAGGTATTGACCTAACGCTTTTGCGCCATAACGCTCCGTTGCATGATGACCTGCGGCGAAGAAATGAATATCCATTTCCCGGGCAATATGTGTAGTTTGCTCAGATACTTCGCCACTGATAAATGCATCAATACCCTGCTCTGCAGCAAGTTCAATATAACCTTGGCCGCCGCCAGTACACCAAGCAACTGTTTTAATAGGCTTGTTGCTCGCACTTGCAATATGTAAGCTAGGACGGTTTAGCGCTGCACTGATACGTGCGTTAAAGCTGTCAGCTGAAATTGCTGATTCTAGCTCGCCCTGTATCGCCACCGACACTGGGTTGCCTAATTCTAATGGCCCGGTAACATCAATTTCTAATAACTTCGCTAATTGTACGTTGTTTCCTAACATCTCATGGATATCTAATGGCAAATGATAGGCCACTAAATTAATATTGTTATCTAGTAATGCTTTGATTCTTTTATGTTTTATTCCAGTGATACAATAAGATTCATTTTTCCAAAAATAGCCATGGTGGACTAAAATCGTATCCGCACCTTTTTCGATAGCGACATCTATTAACGCTTGGGATGCGGTGACTCCGGTGATAATTTTATTCACCGTATCACTGCCCTGCACCTGCAAACCATTAGGGCAAAAGTCTTTAATGCGATCGGGCTGCATAATCTCATTTAAAAGTTGAACAAATTCTTGTCGTTGCATATTCACTGTTTTACTTATGGTTGTTGGACTAGTTGTTATGTTTGTATTTAGCTGCCAGGCAAACACTAGCAGTACTAACATTGAAAATAAAATGTTGATATTACGTTTAATCGCTATAGCTTTCAATGAGCGATCGGTGAATTATCGCGTTAAACGACCTTGTTTAACAAAATAGCTAAGGCGATATCATTTGTTCAATTTCAACCATATTATCGATGGCTTCACTTTGACTTGAATAGATCCCTTCGCTCACCGCCATGCATACTGCAGCGCCTAACGCACTGGCTTCCGTGCACTTAGGTTTAACAAGTTGTACTTGGCACTTAGTCGCTATTTTTTGCAGTAATATCGGCGACTGAGCGCCTCCGCCACTAACATAGATGCGAGTTTTAGCTAGCTTAGTACGTTCAAAAACCTGACTTAGGCATTGCTCTATTTCTTCCACAATATCATCTAATAACGCGTTATAAGAGCTCACAATCGACGGCTCTATTGAGGGTTCAACTGAAGCTTCATTCACATCTTGCAATATACGATCAAACTGAGTTTCAATTGATAACTTGCCTTCATCATTATTGCCAAAAAGTGCTTCAATATCGTTTTTATTTCGGTTAATAAACGTGCTTATTTGCGACATGCCATTATCAATAGCCTGTTCCGTTATAAACAAACCTTCAGTAAGTGAAGGATAAGCAGGATAGAATCTTTTAGGGCCTATAAACTTGCGGTTTAACTGACTGACAGATATTGCCGTACCTAAACTAATATGAACATCACCATGGTTAATGCAACCGGAGCCTAATAACTCACAGGCTTTATCTGAGCCACTAGCAATGACACTTACGTTTTCAGCTAGCTTAGTTGATTGCAGTGCATTTGAACTTAATGTACCAATGTTAGTGCCAGGTTCAACTAAAGGATAAAGCCAGCTCGATTTAATCGCTAGCGCCTGAAACTTCCAGTGCCAAGGTTGATACCAACGACCCTTTTTATAATCAAAAGGTAAATAAGCAATGGTACTTGCGGTTGAATCAATCAACTTTCCTGTTATCGACATATGCAAAAAGCTAGACAACAAGGCCACTTTATTTATTCGCTGCCAGTCATTGAGTGATGAAGCCCAAACAGTATTTATGGCAGCACGTTTTTGCATTTCCTGTAAGCTCGGTGTAATTTTGACAAATAAGTCACCAAGGGAAAACGCCAGTCGCCAATACCATTTAAGTCTTGGCAGCTTTACGGCATTAAAACCACTGCCCCAAGGTAACGCGTAACCTATGGACTCCATGTTATTATCCAATAATAACAATGTATTGCGAATAACAGTGAAAGATATAGCTTTTACTTTAGTTATGTCTACATTTGATTGATTTAGCTTTATAAATAACGCATCAAGTTGCTCTAAATACCACTGATGAGAGCGTTTAACGGCATTGATTTTCTGATTATTTTCCACTGAATTTTTGACCACTTCAATGGCTACAACTTTGCCGTCAGGATCAAAAATTACGCCGCGTAATGACTGAGTACCGAAATCAATGGCTAATAAATAATGCTGTTTTTTCAATGCTTGCCCAGAGGAAGTAGAGTCAATATTAAGTACGATGACTGCCGCCCATTGTAGTCACTTTTACCGGCCTAAATTTAGGACGAATTTGCCATTTAGGACGAATTGGTGTTAATGGATGAACTCGCTTTTTGGCGATAATGACATAAACCGAACCAAATCGAGAAAGATATTTACCGGCAATTTTTTGCCAAGTTTTGAACCACCAACCATCTTGGTTTACGGACGTATGAAGCGACGAATGCAAGAAACGCGTGTCTTCAAGAATTTCATAACCAAGTAAATGCAACCAATCTTTCACCCGCATGGGGGTGAAAAAGCGACCATGCCATGGCAATTCTTGACGTCGAAAAGGCACAATTTTATTTAAACCTGACAAACTTATTGGGTTAAAACCAGAGATAATAATATGGCCATTAGGGATAAGTACCCTATCGGCCTCACGCAATAAATGATGGGGATCAACGGAAAACTCTAATTCATGATGTAATAAGCAGGTATCTACCGAATGTTGCAAAAATGGTAAATCATCAATTTCAGCAACGACATCAGCGTTTTTATGGCGACCAGCTACGACCACTTGGTGACCAACCATCGACTTTTCCGTATTGATAGCACCGCTAAGCATGCCGAGTTTTAATAAATGATAACCAAATATGCGCTGCCACCATGGCGCAAGCGCAGCTTCTATTTGAGTAGCAATAAGCTCACCATTAGGCATATCGCGCCATTGCGATGGTTGCTTGGGTTTGTCAAATGCTAGTGCTGGTTTCATCGTTGAAATATAGCCTATTGTGTGTTTTTATCGTTCAAATTGCGTGTACTGCGATGTATACTCAGATTAAAGGTCTATTTTAGCAAGCTAGAAAAAGGTGCCACATGCTGACAATTACAGCAATTCCTGCTTTTAATGATAACTATATATGGTGTTTAACATCGAGCGCAAGTTCAGATTGTGCTTTAGTCGATCCTGGTGATGCTGACGTATGTATCGAATTTATAAAGAAAAACAAGCTTAACTTAACCACTATTTTGATCACTCATCACCATCATGATCATGTCGGCGGTGTAAAACAGCTTAAGCAGTTTGCAGAGCACCATAATCAGTCTTTAACCATTTATGGTCCAGCAAAAGAAGCACAATCAACTGTGGAAATAGCAGTCAATGAAGGCGATAATATTGAAGTTCTTGATAAGTATACGTTTAACGTTGTTGAGCTTCCAGGACACACTCTAGGCCACATTGCATATTATGATGATAAGCATCTGTTTTGTGGTGACACTATGTTTTCAGGTGGATGTGGCCGCTTATTTGAAGGTACACCGGCGCAAATGTTATCTTCACTAAACAAATTGGCCGCTTTGCCCGCTCAAACTAAAGTGTATTGTGCCCATGAATATACATTGGCAAATTTGAAATTCGCTCGAACTATTGAGCCAAATAATAGTCAATTAACTGATTACTATGAAAAAGTGCTCAGTGATAGAGCGCAAGGCATCTCAACGATTCCGACGACAATTGAGCGCGAGAAACTAATTAATCCATTTGTTCGCTGTCAGCATCAAGAAGTTATTGCCACTGCACAGCAAAAAAGTTCTAAATTATTGCAAAATGACGTAGATGTTTTTGCTATAATCAGACAACTAAAAGATAATTTTTAAGATCAACGTGTAAGCCTCCTTAATTTGTACATATAACTATTATAAGAGCGTTCATGAAGAAACTATTATTTCCCCTTTCCTTTACATTATTGGTCGGTTGTCAAAACCTAACGGCAGAGCAAGACGAAGTTGCAGAGTCGAACATTGACGAAGAACAAGCATTAGATATCGCGCAAAATGGTGACATTTATGAAGCGTTATTAGCCGATGAAACAGCCAATGTCATTCATCCAAAAGCAGACGTACAGGTACCTCTATCCGATAACGAAACCTTAGTCATTTCTAATGATATTTGGCAGCGTATTCGAGATGATTTCACTTTTGAAATTCCACAAAATAGAAAAGTAATCGCCCAGCGTAACTGGTACGCAAAACACGGTGCTTATATGGATCGTGTCGCAAAACGAGCGGAGCCTTTCATTCATCATATTGTTGAAGAGATCGAACGATACGATATGCCTATGGAACTTGTTTTACTTCCAATCGTAGAGAGTGCCTATGACCCATTTGCTTACTCGCACGGCAGTGCATCGGGAATGTGGCAATTTTTATCAAGCACCGGTAAGCAGTTTGGCTTAAAGCAAGATTGGTGGTACGACGGTCGTCGAGATGTCGCTGCATCAACTCAAGCAGCAATGAAGTTCTTACGTTATTTACATAAACGTTTCGATGGAGACTGGTTGTTAGCACTTGCAGCATATAACTCTGGTGAAGGCCGAGTAGCTCGCGCTGTTAAAGATAATGCTCGTAAAGGCAAACCAACTGATTTTTGGAATCTTAGCTTACCTAGGGAAACAAGAGACTACGTGCCTAAGTTACTTGCACTTGCTGATATTGTTAAACGCCCGAAAGATTTTGATGTTAGCTTATACGCTATTGATAACAAATCAGTGATCAGCAGTATCGATATTGGTTCACAGTTAGATTTAGCATTAGCCGCTGATTTAGCGGGTTTAACTATTGATGAATTGCACGCATTAAATCCTGGTTTTAATCGTTGGGCTACAGCACCAAATGGCCCGCATAATCTTCTAATTCCAAACAATAAAGTAGAAAAGTTTAAGCTTGGTCTATCAAAATTAAAAGACAACGAACGATTATCATGGCAGCGTTATCAAATTAAAAACGGTGACAGCTTAAGTGTTATCGCCAAACGTTTTAATACCACGGTTACCGTTGTAAAAGAAGCCAATAGCTTAGCCAATAATAATATTCGCGCCGGCAAATACTTATTAATTCCAACGGCAGCACAATCACTCGATCGTTACAAAACTTATGAACAAGTACGCAAAACTAAACTGTCGAAAAAAGGCAGTGGCGATAAGCTCATACATGTTGTTAAAAACGGAGATAACCTTTGGGATTTAGGTCGTAAGTACAGAGTTAAATCGACAGACATAGCTAAATGGAATGGTTTCGCGCCAAAAGACATGCTGCGTTTAGGTCAAAAGTTAACGATTTGGAAAGGTAATAAGCCGGTAACAGTCGCTCAAACACCTACTAACACGCAAGTATCTACCAATAAGGTAATGCGCAATATTAACTATAAAGTACGCTCTGGTGACTCGTTAGCGCGTATTGCCAATAAGTTTAAAGTTAAGATTTCCGATATTGAAAAATGGAACAACTTAAATAGAAAGACCTACCTGCAACCAGGTCAGTTATTAAAGTTATCAGTAAATATTACCAGTATCTAGTCAACTTTGTTTAGAGCAATGAAAACAAAGGCCGCTTTATTGAAGCGGCCTTTTATATTTTTACTACATATAGATTTTCTTAATGCGTTAAAACATTAGTCAACAGCTTTTACAAGCGGGATCAAGCGGTAGTTTCTAATGCGCACTCTATCTGATGGAATGTAGTGTCGCATCGCTAAGTTAAATACACCTGAATCATTTTGAGTAGGAATATTATTAATCGCGTCTACACCACAACCAAAGCTAACCGTATATGTTCCATCATCATTTCTTTCCGCAGTATTTGAACTGATATTCGCTAATTCACCGAACATAAAACCTTGTTTGTTATAAACAGTTACCGACCAGAAAGCTTTGTTTTCCGGATCTTCAAACGTCATTTGGTGACATTTATCCATTGGATAGTTACCGGATACTTCATAAACATTATCAACTAACTGTGCACCACCCCAACCAATTGCAGCACCTACCGCATATTTTTCTTTAATAAATAGCTCTTTAGATGAATCTGTTGGCGCGGTAAACATACCAAAAGTTGCTTCCGGCCCACCTGTTTTTAATAGCTCAGGCATTTTCGCTTTTAAGCTTTTTTCAACCGCATGAAAAGATTCTTTATCAACATGAACGGTTGTGAAAGGCGTGTCAGATTTTGCAACCACCTTCATTTGGTCTTGATATTTATACACATCCTCTTTGCTAAAAGTAGCATCAAGACGAATAACTAAAGCAACATGGTTACCGGTATGCGTTGTTAAGTTGAATTTACCTTCACCGTAGAACATTGGTTGAATGCGGTGATCTTCAGTAATCACTTCCACAGACATATATTTGCCTTCTGGTATTTTAGGCATTTGTATATATGCGCCCTTTGATACATCAACGGTTGCAAATGAATAAAACGTATCACGGTTCATACGTACGACTGGTTGTTCGTCTGTCGGAGTTAAAACTCGTTTATGACGAATATTGTTAACACCTGCAATATCCTGGTTTTTAACCATTTGACGTGCCGTTTCAAGTGTTGGGTAGTTATCCATCGTTGCGATTGTGCCGTTGTCAGAGTAGAAATCTTTTAGACTGCTAGTCACATCTTCAGATGCATTTGCTGACACGGATAAAAAGCTTAATCCAATTACTGAAGCTAAAATTAATTTTTTCATTTTCTTTACCTAGTTTAAATAGAACATTACATAAGATTGAAGTTAAAAGTTGCCTTGATTAACTTTATGCTTAAATTTTATGCTTATTTAAAAATACCTCCAATGAATATTACTTATCAAGCAAAATGCACTTAACGCATAAGCACTATTTTTTTTCATAAAAAAAACGCTGCAGGTGCAGCGTTTTTATTTGGCTTGTTATCGCTTGATGTTAGTCAATCAAGTTGTACTCTTTACGTAGTATTTCGATAATTTCAGCTTTTGGATCATCAGAGATAACAATTTTCTCGCCGGTGATCTTTTCAGCAATTCCAGTATAAGTGTCAGACACCGCCATTAATACCGATACTGGCAATGCATTATCTCGCGCTAAACCTTCACGCTCTTCCATACGATCTTTATTCAATAAGATGTCAGGATCAGGGAAGTGATTAAGTAATAATTGACGGAAGCCTTCTTTAGAATTTTCTACAATGTTGCCTGCTTTATATTGCTGCTCATCCCAAATACGCGACGAATCAGGCGTACCGACTTCATCCATATAAATCAGTTTATCATTGCCCGCTACGTCTTTTACGTAACCAAATTCAAATTTGGTATCAACAAAGATTTGTTCGATTTTTGCAAGTTCAGCAGAAATCACATCGAAACCCTGCGTTAATAACTTTTCGTAAAGTGAGATATCATCGGCAGATTTGAAGTTAAAGGCTGCAAAGTTATCTTCAATATTCTTACGGGTAATATTAACGTCATCTTGAGCAGGTACGCCAGGGATACCTTCTAAAATGCCTTTCGTTGATGGTGTTTGTAAAAGCTCTGCCAATTTGCTGTCTTTAGCTAAACCTTCTGGTAATTGAATACCGCAGAATTCGCGTTCACCTTTTTCATAGGCACGCCACATAGAGCCAGTAATGTAATTACGACAAATCGCTTCGATCATCACTGGTTTAGCTTTTTGTACAATCCATACGAACGGATGAGGAATATCAAGAATATGACTATCTGCTAGGCCCTGCTCTTTAAACAGTTTAAACCAATGATTTGAAATAGCGTTTAGCGCAGCGCCTTTACCAGGAACACCTTTTAGGCCGCCTTCTCCGTGCCATATACAATCAAAAGCTGAGATTCGATCAGAGATAACCATAATGGCAAGTTCTGTCGTTAAAGGAACGTTATAGCCTTTTTCTTCAATTAAGCGTTTTGAATCTTCAGCAGTTAACCAGTATACAGAACGTACTTTACCGCTATGCACAGGTAAATTGGTTTTAATTGGAAGGTCGTTGTTTACAGCTAATACTTTGTTAGCAATGGTCATAGTTGATCCCAGCAGTTTATCAGTTTTCCATAAGCACGGTGTTTATGCTTATCGTCAGTTTCAAAAATAATTAGTGAAGCTAATTATTATTCTATTTTCTTCTTTTACAAAAGCACTAATTTATTTAATTTGAGTTTAATGCACTTCTAAAAGAAGAAAAGGACGCTAACGCGTCCTTTTCTAAAGTCTTTTACTGAATTATAGAGAAGCTTGCGCTTTTTCTACTAATACAGTGAAAGCTGCTTTATCGTATACTGCGATGTCAGCTAGGATCTTACGATCGATTTCAATCGAAGCTTTTTTCAAGCCATTGATGAAACGGCTGTAAGATAAACCATTTTGACGAGCTGCTGCGTTGATACGAGCAATCCAAAGTTGACGGAATTGACGTTTACGTTGACGACGGTCGCGGTAAGCGTATTGACCTGCTTTGGTTACAGCTTGGAAAGCAACACGATAAACACGTGAACGTGCACCGTAGTAACCTTTCGCTTGCTTTAAAACTTTTTTATGACGTGCGCGTGCTACAACACCGCGTTTTACTCTAGCCATTGTCTATATCTCCTATTAATTAAGCGTAAGGCAACATTGCAACTACTGATTTAATATCAGACGCAGCAACCATTGATTTAGCACGTAAGTGACGCTTAACCTTAGTACGTCTCTTAGTTAAGATGTGACGTAGACCGGCTTGTTTGCATTTAAAACCACCAGAGGCAGTCTTTTTAAAGCGCTTTGCAGCACCTTTATTGCTTTTCATTTTGTTCTTAGGCATGGATATAACTCCGCATTGTTGATGCCTTAAATTAAGTAACATGGGGCGGATCCTTTCGAATCACTTGCTAAGCCTCTGCTACCGGTTAGTTTATCAAACTGCAAAACGTTTGATAAAAAAGATAACAATGGTGAAAAAGACCTGATGTTTTCACAAAAGGCCTTTTTACTTTTAGACCAGAAATTATCTTTTAATTGGAGCTAGTACCATAATCATTTGTCGACCCTCAACCCTTTTCGGGAATGATTCGCAACTTGCGATTTCTTCTAAATCCTTTTTAACACGATTTAAAAGTTCGATACCTAACTCCTGGTGGGCCATTTCTCGACCGCGGAAACGTAATGTTACCTTTGCCTTGTCACCACCTTCTAAAAAGCGCTTCAGGTTGCGTAGTTTCACCTGATAGTCGCCTTCGTCAGTTCCAGGACGGAATTTAATTTCCTTAACCTGAACCTGTTTTTGCTTCTTACGTTGTTCTTTAAGTTCTTTCGCTTTCTCGTATAAGAACTTACCGTAATCCATTACTCGACAGACTGGCGGTTTGGCTGTTGGACTGATTTCTACCAGATCAACACCTGCTTGTTCAGCAGCGTCTAATGCTTCATTTAATGAAACTATGCCTAACGGCTCACCTTCCAAACCAACTAAACGAATTTCTTCAGCTGTGATTAATTCATTTAATTTATGTTGCGGTTCTTTTTGACCGCCTCTTTGACCACCTTTAATAGTCTGTTCCTCCAAAGAACTAAATGGGCATTCGCCCTAATTACGCCCGTGTTTTAACTTCTTCGCTAAGTTTAGCGATAAAATCATCCACCGACAATTTTCCTAAATCTTCACCAGAACGTGTACGAACAGCAATTTCACCTGCTTCCATTTCCTGATCACCTACTACAAGTAAATAAGGAACACGTTTTAAAGTATGCTCGCGGATTTTAAAGCCTATTTTCTCATTACGCAAGTCCGCTTTTGCTCTAAAGCCGTTTTCTTTCAATTTTTTTACAACTTGGCTACAATATTCGCCATGTTTATCAGTAATATTCATCACTGAAACTTGAATTGGCGATAACCACGTTGGGAACTTACCAGTATATTCTTCGATCAATATGCCAATAAAACGTTCTAATGAACCTAAAATCGCTCGGTGGATCATAACTGGCGTATAACGTTCGTTATCTTCACCAACATAAGTTGCGCCTAAACGCTCTGGTAAAGCAAAATCTAGTTGTACTGTACCACATTGCCACGCTCGACCTAAACAATCCATTAATGTGAATTCAATTTTAGGGCCGTAAAACGCACCTTCACCTGGTAAATATTCGAATTCGATACCGGCATCAGATAATGCTTTGGCTAAGCCCTGCTCCGCTTTATCCCATACTTCATCACTACCTATACGGTTTTCAGGACGAGTAGAAAGTTTTACAACGATATCTTCAAAACCAAATGAACCATATACGTCATAAACCATATCGATACATTTAGTCACTTCCGCTTGTACTTGATCTTCAGTACAGAAAATATGTGCATCATCTTGAGTAAATCCACGAACACGCATTAAACCGTGCAAAGAACCCGATGGTTCGTTACGGTGACAACAGCCAAATTCAGCGATTCTAAGCGGTAAATCACGGTACGATTTTAAACCTTGGTTAAAGATTTGTACGTGCCCTGGACAGTTCATTGGTTTGATAGCGTATTCACGCTTTTCAGACTCAGTCGTGAACATGGCGTCTTTATACTTACCCCAGTGACCTGATTTTTCCCACAAAGTGCGGTCCATCATCATTGGCGCTTTAACTTCGTCGTAGTCATATTCGTGCAGTTTTTCACGCACAAACTTTTCTAATTCAGTATAAATCGTCCAACCATCATTGTGCCAAAACACCATGCCAGGTGCTTCTTCTTGCCAATGGAACAAGTCTAACGTTTTACCGATTTTACGGTGATCGCGTTTTTCAGCTTCCGCTAAACGTTGGATATATGCCTTAAGTTGTTTCTTATCAGCCCATGCTGTGCCATAGATACGCTGCAACATCTTATTGTCTGAGTTACCACGCCAGTATGCACCGGCAACACTCATAAGCTTAAAGTGGTGACAATGACGCATGCTTGGTACGTGAGGACCACGACACATATCAATATATTCTTGATGATGATATAACGCCGGCGTATCTGATTTGTCGATGTTCTCGTTAAGAATTTCTAATTTGTACGGCTCATCTCGTTCCGTGAACGCATCAACTGCATCCTGCCAAGAACCCGTTTTCTTAACAACTTCGTAGCCAGTGCGTGCAAGTTCGGTCATACGCTTAGAAAGTTTTTCTAAATCGTCATCATTTAATTTTTCGTCTAAGTCGATGTCGTAGTAGAAACCGTTTTCAATTGTCGGTCCAATCGCCATTTTTACATCAGGATAAAGTTGCTTAATTGCATGACCTAATAAATGTGCGCAAGAATGACGAATGATCTCTAACCCTTCAGCATCTTTACTAGTGATAAGTTGTAATTCAGAATCTTCGGTGATTAGTTCGCATGCATCTTTTAATTCGCCATTAATACGGCCTGCGATGGTAGCTTTTGCTAAACCAGGGCCGATATCTAATGCAACGTTCATGATAGAAACAGATTCTTCGAAACTACGCTGACTGCCGTCAGGGAGAGTAATAATTGGCATAATAATTCCTCAACAGTGGTGACACATACGAGATGTCACTTGTATTTGTGTATAAATCCCTGCAAGTTTTTCAAGCAGGACAATAAAAAATGGGGTTCAACCACATTCATAAAAGCGTGCAATTTTAGGATATCTAAAGGCAATTTGCAATCAATGCAAAAACAATACGTTAGCGAAAGTTTAAATTATGCCAACAAAAGTATTTTTATTGTCTTGTGAGTCACATTAGTTTTACCAATATTACTCATTTAGTGCTTTTATAAAGTTTATTATTTAGTGCCAAACTCCCTGTATTTGTGTTCATCTGTTCATCATCTATAATTACTTCGATAACGCATCATTTAGTGTTTTAGTTTATCAGAGGGAACTATGTTCAAAGCCATCGCCGATGACATCAGCAAGGCCATAAACACACCATATAACATTACCAGCAAGGTCAAAGTAACTGGTGGTGACATTAATCAAGCCTATAGAGTCTCGAACGGCGAACAGTACTTCTTTGTAAAAATCAACGAAAAACATTGTCTTGAAAATTTTCAAACAGAAGCTTTCTCTCTCGATCATTTAATCAACAATAGGCAACTTAAAGTCCCTAAAGTAATTTGTTATGGAGAAACACTCGACCATAGCTATTTAGTTCTAGAGTTTTTGGAAATGCATACTAGCGCTTCTAGTAATACTGATAGTGATTTTTTTGAACTCGGCAAAGCCATCGCTCATTTGCACAATGACAATCAGCAAGCAGAATTTGGTTGGCCGGAAGATAATTATATTGGCACAACGCCACAACTTAATAATTATAAACAGAACTGGAGTGTTTTCTTCTCTGAAAATAGAATTGGCTATCAGCTACGATTATTGGCCGACAAAGGTGTGGTATTAGGCGATATCGACGAATTGGTCCATATATGCCAACAGTTTTTAGCGTCTCATCACCCTATTCCATGTTTAGTTCATGGCGACCTATGGCAAGGTAATGTGGCTTTTGTCGATAAATTCCCTTGTCTATATGATCCTGCTTGTTATTACGCAGATAGAGAAGTTGATATTGCAATGACTGAATTATTTGGTCGATTACCGGATAGCTTTTATCAGGGCTATAACAGCACTTACCCATTAGATAAAAACTATAATTTACGTAAAAATTTATATAATGGATACCACATTCTTAATCACGCAAACCTTTTTGCAGGTATTTATATAGATCAAGCAAAAACCTTCATTAAAGAAGTTAAGAAAATTAGCTAAACAAATACAAACGCTTAGCCAAAAGAGTCCCAAAAACGTAAAATTAATTCAATAAAACGCGTCGATTTAACAGGCAATTTTCACTAAAAACAGCCATACTAAAACTATACACAATAACAATAAGAGAACTGTTTAATAATAGCTAAATAATACGGAGGCAATCATGCCCCAGAGTGTCAGTAGAAAAACAATAGAATGCCCACATTGTGCTCACCACTTGCATATCGACTTAGACACCACGCAAGGCGATCAAAACTACTACGAATCATGCCCTGCTTGTTGCAATGATATTCATATGACAATGCATATTGATGAGTATAATCAAGTAATACAGTTAGCCGTAGATGCCGACGATGAGCAGGTGTTCTAGTCTTAGCTTGCGGTTTACTTAATATTAAATACTGTTTAGTGATTAACTGTTATACATTAATTACTTAATGCTTGTTCTGACATAATGCGTTCAATCGAATCAACAATCGTCATCGTTTGTTGATCAATCTCGATATTAACTAACTCACCGAGTTTCATCTTACCTAAATTGGTACGATCTAATGTTTCCGGGATCAAATGTAAATTAAAGCTACCTTGAACAACATCACCGAGCGTTAAGCTACAACCATTAACCGCAATAAACCCTTTCGCAAACAAATATTTTTGCCATTTTTTATCAATACCAAAAGTCATCTGGCAATTGTCTTTACTATCAATTCGATTAGTTAACTTAGCGGTAGTGTGAATGTGACCGGAAACCATGTGGCCGCCTATTTCATCGCCAGCTTTCATAGAGCGTTCAATATTTACAGAAGAACCAACATCAATATCGTTTAGATTGGTTAGACGTAGCGTTTCATCGATAACATCAAATTCGATCTGGCCATTAACCGAATCAACTTCTTTAAAGGCGACAGCTGTTAAACATACACCGTTATTTGCCACACTTGCACCTATCTCTAAATTTTTAAGCAATTCAAGCGGCATTTCCATAACGAAATGTTTGAAGTTCTCACCATTTAATATTGATTTAACGGTTGCTGTTGATTGCACTATTCCAGTAAACATATATCATCTATCACTCATATTTATTTTAAACGTATTATCTGATCTTTAACGCCATGACACTAGATAAATTTTTCATCGATACCAAAGCTCTGTTAAAGCTCGCCTATCCTATTTTGATTGCCCAGCTTATACAAACGTTAATGAGCTTTGCAGATACGGTTATGGCAGGTCGAGTCAGTGCCACAGATCTCGCTGCAGTTGCTGTTGCCAGTTCAATTTGGTTGCCAATTATTCTAACCATTGCTGGCGTAGTCATGGCGCTAAGCGCAATTGTGTCGCAATACGCAGGCTCCAATCAATCAAAAAAAATCGGCCATTCAACGATTCAAACCGCTTGGATAGCGCTGTCTTTGTCTATCTTAATTATTATTGGCTTTTACGCGGTTGCACCATTAATAATTGAACACGTGACATTGGAGCCCGATTTAAAGCAATTAATGCTCGATTATCTAGGTTACATTATTTGGGGCGGCCCAGGCTTTTGCCTGTATTTGGTATTAAGAAATTTTGCTGAGGGTTTAAGCATTACTAAACCGACCATGATCATTTCAATCATTGGTTTGATTATCAACATCCCTGCTAACTACATCTTTATTTATGGTGCCTTCGGGGCCCCAGAGTTTGGCGGCGCAGGATGTGGTATCGCTACCGCAATTGTCTATTGGGCGATGTTTATTGGGATGCTTATTTACGTATACATCTCAAAACAATTAGCCCATGTAAAACTATTAAAAAGCCTTTCCTTGCCTGATTTTAAAGAGATTAAAACTATCTTGGCATTAGGCGTACCTATTGCATTATCGCTGCTATTTGAAGTTTCGCTATTTTCGGTCGTTGCAATAATACTCGCGCCATTTGGTGCCGAAATTGTTGCCAGTCACCAAATCGCACTCAACTTTTCAGGTTTGGTGTTTATGGTGCCGTTATCAATAGCACTAGCAGTCACCATTAAAGTGGGCACTGCAGTGGGTAAAAACCAGCTCCAACAAGCAAAAGATATGTGTACTAATTCAATGATATTAGGTTTTATCATTGCCATCGTTACCGCCACAATTACTATCGTATTTAAAGAGCAAATCGCGTTAATTTATACCACCGATGAAACGGTAATCGAATTAGCTGTGCAACTAATGTTCTTAGCGGCGTTGTTCCAGTTTTCAGATTTTATCCAAGTTATCTCCGCCGGCGCACTGAGAGGCTACAAAGATACTAAGTCAATTTTGTATATTACTTTTGTCTCATACTGGCTAGTGGGTTTAACGGTAGGTTTAATTTTGGGACTCACGGATTGGGTTGGCCCGCAAATGGGGCCAGCTGGTTTTTGGATTGGTTTTATTACCGGTTTAACCACTGCGGCGGTATTTTTAGCATGGCGTTTAAAGATAATTCAAACCCGCGCAGAGCTAGGCATTTTACCCTCATAATTAATAGATACTGCATTATAGGATTGAAAATTTTTAACACCAAAAGTTGCGAGATAAACGAATGACTTATTTATAATAATATCGTATTAGCTCCCCCTCAGCGCAATAGTACCTATCGGCAATTTTTATCTAAGAAATGTTGTTAGTTAGGAACTACTTGAACAATACTTAACAAGTAGAAATTTAGTATTTACATTCTAACCACAACGTAGTTAAAATATATTGAATTTTGGTCTAATTTAGAGATTCCAAAACAACAAAAACAACAAAAACAATAAATATAAGGATATAAAATGTCAAGAACGGCAATTGCAATCTTAATGGCATCAATATTATTAACCGGCTGTGGTGCTGACGGGGATGATGGTATTGATGGTATAAACGGTACAAATGGCATCGATGGTACAAATGGCGTCGATGGTACAAATGGTGTCGATGGTACAAATGGTGTCGATGGTACAAATGGCATCGATGGTACAAATGGCATCGATGGTACAAATGGCGTCGATGGTACAAATGGCGTCGATGGTACAAATGGCGTCGATGGTACAAATGGCGTCGATGGTACAAATGGTGCTGACGGCGCTGACGGCTTTGACGGCTCTGACGGCTCTGACGGCCTAAATGGTGCTGATGGGCTGCAGGGTCCGCAAACACTCGATGTTTTGCTTGAAACGGACAAAAACACAGCAAAAACGATCAATTTATCAGACTATGTAAGCTCTCCTGACGGTTTGGATATCACTCTCACTTCGATAGGAACAGCAAAAGGTGAAGCTGCTATTGCGTTAGTTGACGCGACGGACGCGGCAAACTTAAATGTTACCTACACACCTAATGGGTTTGTTGGCACAGATATCATAACTTACACTGTCAGTGATGGTACGACTTCTCGCTCAGATAGCATTTTTGTTAACTCTGTAGGGGTAAATGCTGACATTACTGAGCTTGATATAACCGGTAACAATGGCATCTTAACTGCAAACATAACTTGTGACGAATGTGACCTAAATGCGCATCAATACAAGTGGTTTAATGATGGTGTTTATGCATCGTCTACAAATACTCTTGAGTATAGCGTCGAAGATCACGGTAAAACGATAATCACAGAGGTTTCATCAACTAATGCCGAAGCGTTATCCGACTCAAGTTACGTAGAATTTACTATTGAGACTGCTGAAAGTTCTATTCAAGATATTTATACCGCAAATCATTCTTATGCAGCGCTAAAAACTGATGGAACAATAGTAACTTGGGGCGGTAACTTAACACGTTACCCATCTCACACTGAATCGCACAATGTAATTTCTGTTACAAGTAACAGTCTTGCTTTCGCTGCGCTAAAAGGTGATGGTACTGTTTTAACGTGGGGACACAATAGTTATGGTGCAGATAGCTCGGGCGTAACGTTAGAAAATGTGGAATCGATATACTCAAACTACTATGCATTTGCCGCTTTAAAAGAAGATGGCAGTGTAATCACATGGGGCTATGACATCTATGGTGGTGATAGTTCCACTGTGACGCTAGAAAATGTGGAATCGATATACTCAAACCACTATGCATTTGCCGCTCTTAAAGACGATGGCACGGTTATTACTTGGGGTAACGCTTCCCATGGTGGTGATAGTTCCACTGTGACGCTAGAAAATGTACAAACCATTTATTCAACTCAATATGCATTTGCCGCTTTAAAAGAAGATGGCACGGTTATTACTTGGGGTAACGCTTCCTATGGTGGTGATAGTTCCACTGTGACGCTAGAAAATGTACAAACCATTTATTCAAATCAATATGCATTTGCCGCTTTAAAAGAAGATGGCAGTGTAATCACATGGGGCTATGACATCTATGGTGGTGATAGTTCCAATGTGACGCTAGAAAATGTACAAACCATTTATTCAACTCAAAGTGCATTTGCCGCTTTAAAAGAAGATGGCAGTGTAATCACATGGGGCCACGACATCTATGGTGGTGATAGTTCTGGCGTAACGTTAGAAAGTGTAAAAACTATATTCCCTAATCAATATGCATTTGCCGCTCTTAAAGAAGATGGCAGTGTAGTTGCTTGGGGTGAGCCAAATAATGGTGGCTACACTCCATATTTGGCACTAACTAACGTTAAGACTATTGTGGCAAACAGCGGCGCTTTTTCTGCAATAAAAAATGATAACAGCGTTATTAGCTGGGGAAATAATACCTACATTTTAAATTATCAACCCGAACTATTAACAAACGTTAAGTCTATTTACGCAAACCTTACTTCATTTGCGGCAATTACAGATTCTGGTGAAATTATAACTTGGGGCGACCAATGGTCTGGTGGCGACAGTTATAGTGTCAAAGAAATTCTAAAACCTTTATTGTTAGACACGCCTGTAATTACAATACTTGAAAAAGATTTAGGGCATTAATCATTATCACGGCTATCGTGCCAAGTTATTGGTGCGCTAGCCGTCAATTTAAGCAAGCATTATTTTTTTATACATTAAATTTATAACCTTTACTATAACGAGCTTAAGGTTTGATATTGATTGTTATAGGTGCAATTTATATTGACAACTAAAAGTCCCATCGCCCCATGATAATATTTAAACTAGCTAAATACATTCCTTATTAGAATTCAGATTAAAATTAATTTAACAATTAGAAATTATTTATAAATCAGGTGAACTTGGTATTTTCTCACTATTCTTACTAATTTTGTCTAAGAAATAATCAGTTAGCATAAAGATTCAGATTAAAACCACAAAAGCACTTGCATCAAATAAAGCATCTGGCTAACATAGCCCTCGTTGATTCATTCAACACCTCAAAAGATACGCTCGCTTAGCTCAGTTGGTTAGAGTACTTGCATGACATGCAAGGTGTCGCTGGTTCGAGTCCAGCAGCGAGCACCATCTTCAAATTAAGTGTTACCCTCTCCTTGAAAATTTATAAAAATCCTTAAATTCTATAATTATCAATTACTTGAATTGGTATTCTAAGCTATATGAGTCTTGGCGGTATTAAAAGTTAAGCAGCGCTTTTACACTTGCGGCTTGTTGTTCGGAAAGTTTTTCTGCGGTGGTTCGTGCATCTTCTTGCGCTGACGTAATGGTATTACGGCGGTTATCGTTAATAAACTGCAAAGCGATTCGATTAATTAGCGCCGGCTCTTCTTCTTTAATAAGATCGATAATGCCTTGTAAATTTTTCAATTCAGATTGTAATTTATTAATCAATTGTTGATTTCTTTCATGTTCATCTTCAGTCACACCATCAACAATAGGCTCAGGCTCTAAATGCCAGTTATGAAACTCGGTGGCAATTTTTTTAAAACCCCATACTAGTGACAGCGGACAATGATCAAAAAGGAAGGCCGCATCTTTTAAGTCAACGCGGTTACGAATAAGCCAAACACCATTAATTAACGCTTCTTGGTTAGAATACTCTACTTTATCACCAACGTTTTTTTGTGGTCGTAAAATTACATCACCTTTCGTTTTGGCAACGTTAAAATATCGAATTAGATCTGTGAGTGCTGTGCTTGTCATAAAAACTCCATGTTAATAGAACGTTAATAAGAATAAATTATCGACAATTTAAAAACAATCTATTTCTTATCAGAGTCGTATGGGATTTGCTCCCAAACGACTCTAAACAGTAGTTTTTTTTCCAATTTATGACTGAGTGGCTTGAATTGCTGTAAGCGCTATGGTGTAAATAATGTCATCTACCAGAGCTCCCCGGGACAAATCGTTTACCGGTTTATTCATACCTTGCAGCATTGGACCAATGCTGACTAAATCTGCCGAGCGTTGTACTGCTTTATAGGTTGTATTACCAGTATTAAGGTCTGGGAATACGAATACCGTGGCTTGACCCGCAACTTTAGAGTTAGGAGCTTTTTTCTTCGCCACATTTTCCATTACCGCAGCATCATATTGCAGTGGCCCATCAATAAGTAAATCTGGGCGTTTTTGTTGCGCTATTTTGGTCGCTTGTGCGACTTTTTCAACATCTTGGCCAGCGCCTGAACTCCCCGTTGAATAGCTGATCATCGCCACTTTAGGTTCAATACCAAACGCCGCAGCAGAGTCTGCAGATTGTATGGCGATATCGGCAAGCTGTTCGGCATTAGGGTCTGGGTTAATGGCACAGTCACCGTAAACAAACACCTGATCAGGCAATAACATAAAGAACACAGATGAAACTAATGAGTTGCCTGGCGCTGTTTTAATTAATTGCAATGCCGGTCTAATGGTATTTGCCGTAGTGTTAACTGCGCCGGAAACCAAGCCATCAACTTGACCAAGTTGCAGCATCATAGTGCCTAACACCACATTATCTTTGAGCTCTTCTCTAGCGACTATTTCAGTTAAGCCTTTGTGCTCTCTTAGTTTCATTAATGGTGATACATAGTTTTCAACTATTGATTCTGGTTGGGTGATTAACACGCCTTCCGGTAAAGTAATGCCCTGTTGTTCGGCAATTAACAAAATTTCTTCTTTATTACCGAGTAACTGACAACGTGCAATACCGCGCTCAGCACAGATTGCAGCAGCTTTAATTGTGCGGATGTCATTACCCTCAGGTAGCACGATAAACTTATTCGCTTTTTGCGCCAATGACGTGAGTTTGTGTCTAAACGCAGGCGGCGACAATAATTGCCCTCGAACTTTAGAATCAAGATACAAATCGAGTAAGTCTTGATTTAAATGATCGGCAACATATTGCTTGATCCTATCTTGGCGCTGTATGTCTTCTTCTGGGATCTCAGGATTAAATGCCAGTAAATGACGAGATGTCTCCCATGTATCCCAAGGCACTGATAGTACAGGTAAACCCGTTTTAAAGGCCTGCTGACATAGCTCCATTACACTTTCATTAGGCAGATAACCATTGGTCAATATCAACGCCCCTACTTTTGTACCGTTTAACGCTGATAGACAAGTGGCAATAATAATATCGGTTCGATCACCTGGAGTAACGATTAAACGACCTGGGACTAAATGACTCATGAGGTTGGCAACACTTCGAGCACAAAAGCTAATACTACGTATACGGCGATGCTCCATATCCCCTTCATTTAATACTTTGGCATGCAAATAACTTTTAATTTCAGTTACTCGTGGCGCAACTAAATCCATTTCCCAAGGTACAGCCCCAACTAAATGAAAGTTTCCTTTCTTAAATATAGGTAAATCTTGCCATTGCTCTATATCTTGAGTTTCTTCTTGCTCAAATTCTCTCGGCAGTAAACCGATAACATCTTTATCCGGCGAATTTATTTTATTAATAATACAGCCTTTGATGCGTTTATTTTTCAGACCACCAAAGGTTCTAGCACTTACTTCCAATCTATCTTGAAACTCTTCAGTAGTATCACCATCAGGAGTTGCGACAAAGATTATATCTGCTGACAGAGCTTGCGCTACTTCACTATTAATTTTTGCGGCATATGGCTGCCGAGTAGTTTGGATCAGGCCTTCAATAATAACGATATCATTACCAAAATCTTCACAATTACCGACGATAGTTTCTAGCACAACATCAAGCAAATCATCACCGACTTTTTCTTCAACATAAGATAATGGGATTGAATTTCGATTCACTTCACTAAATTCTGCTTTGGTATTTCGATCATTAGTTAACACGTTACGCGATGGCTGACTGATAGGCTTGAAATAGCCAACATCAACACCGAGTTGTTGCAGTTTGTGATACATACCAAAGGAAGCACTTGTTAAACCCACGCCAAAACCGATTGGCACTAACATTATACGACGTGACATTTATTTGCCCTCTTGCAGTAATTGATAGCTCTGCTCTGCTATCACTAATTCTTCGTTTGTTGGGATCACCAAACATGGTGTTGAGCTAGCCTGTGCGATGTTGCCTGATTTACCAAAGCATATTTCTTGGTTTTTAGCGTCATCAATCACAATATTTAATAATTTAAGACTAGCGACCACTTGTTCACGCACATAGGCCGAGTTTTCACCAATACCGCCGGTAAATACTAACGCATCTAGGTTTGTTAAAGAGGCTGTTAATGATGCTATCGACTTAGCAATTCGATAGCTAAAGATATCCATCGCCAGCGTTGCTTGTGGGTCATTGCTGTCGAATATTGCTTGTTCAATGGTGCGACAATCGTTACTCATTTGCGATACGCCCAACAAACCACTTTCTTTATTTAACATGGCAGAGACTTGCTCAACACTATAATTGAGTTGATCAACAAGATGGAAAATAATACCAGGGTCGATATCGCCACTGCGAGTGCCCATCATTACCCCTGCTAATGGTGTAAAGCCCATAGAACAATCAACACTTTTACCGTCCTTAACGGCAGTAACGCTACAACCGTTGCCTAAGTGAGCGGCGATAACGCTGGTGTTATTAATCTTTTTACCAAGCATTTGAGCAGCTTGATTACTGACATAATAGTGACTGGTACCATGAAAACCATAACTGCGAATGCCATGGTCTTTATATAATACGTAAGGTATGCCATATAAAAATGCTTTTTCCGGCATGGTTTGATGAAAAGCGGTATCAAATACTGCGACTTGAGGTAATCCTGCAAAGGCACGTTCTGCCGCTTCAACACCAATTAAGTTCACCGGGTTGTGTAACGGCGCGAGTTTCGACAACTCTTTAATCGTTTGTTTAACGTCACTATTAATTAAAATTGGTTGTGAATACTTTTCGCCACCATGAACGATGCGGTGACCGACTGCAATAACGTCTTGTTGAAGGTTGTTTTGTTGTAAATAATCAACCAGCGCAGCCACGGCGGTTTGGTGATCAAACGGAGCCGGTAAATCAAATGTTTGTTTTGTGCCATTTGCTTTAAATTTAATGACTGCATCATTTGATAATAATCGTTCACCGATGCCGCTAACGAGCTCTTCGGTAGTTTTAGGGTCGATTAATGAGAATTTAAGTGACGAACTGCCACAATTTATCACCAAAACTATATTTTTATTCATTATGAAACCATTATTTAAATTTATTGATAATTGTTATTAATAACGCTAGCCAATAGTATAGTGGATCTTATTGAAATGATTGATTTAGATTAAAAAAATTTAACATCATTTTTTCAATTGCTCAATTTTCACTCACTTACTATTACTTACTACTGTTTACTTTTGTTTACTCACTGATAAATGATTGATAAGCCCTACTAATTGGGTAATTTTAATATTACTCAACTGCCGATAATCAAAGTACGGGCAGATGATCAACTTTTTTGACTGACATATGGCAAATTCAGCTGTCGCCCAAAATAAACTTATTTCTTTACCTGTACGATCAAAATATTGTTCGCGCAATTTAACCCCGTATGTTTTACCCATAACGATGTGAATCGCCTCAGATTTTAGTTCTTTGTCGGATTCGATTTTATTGCATTCGAAAGAGTTATCAAAAGAACTTGGTTGAAACAACAACGAAACATTACAGTTTGCTTGCAATAACCAGTCATCTCGAAGTTGCTGCCAAGTTGCATATTGTTGCGGCTCTAACTCAAATTGAAGTTTGGCATAAACATTAAATATCTTACGCCAATGATTTGACGTCGAGTCACCGATATCTTTTAACTCGCCCGCTTTAACCGATTCTACTTTTGCTAGCTGTTGGTAGCGACTCAATGGCGGTACATGTTCGCAATATACGTTAAACCTAGCCTGCTCGTCGCCCAGTCCTTGAATTTTAGGATCTCTTTCAATCGTCACTTTGCGTTTACTCATGACAGCAACTTTAACAATTCAGCTTTGCTACCGACATTTAATTTTTTATAAATTCGATATAAATGATTCGATACCGTTGACGGTGATAACTCTAGTTGTTTCGCAGCTTGTTTAAAGGTTAGCCCTTGTTGCAATGTTTGCACTACTTGTTGTTCTCGCACACTTAGTTGGTCGAGTGGCCCCTGCGGCCAAACTTCAACTAAGTAGAGTTCGTCAATGGCTTTAATGTACACATTAAGATGGTGATGAGAAATGGTTTGGTCATTAACGATATCTATCGGCAGTCTACTAAGCCCTTCTTCTCCCCAGCTTTGCTCAACCAGATCGGCAAAAGAATCTTGCATTTGATGATAGTAGCCTTGCTGGTCACAAATCGCTTTATGACTGTGTTTATTCAAGCCTCTTTGATGCTCAAGTTGCATAAACAACGCATGCTTGTCACTGCGTAATAAGTGAAACAATGCCTGCCTATGGATTTGTTTAGCGTTTTGACTAAATGCCTTGTCGCGTTCAAACCGATATAAAGTTAGTAACGTAAATAAACCGGTTCGTTCATCAAGGTGCATCGATGATAATATCCGCTGTATGCCGAAAGGTTTAAAGCATTTGAGGTAAATTTCAGATTGATAAAAGTCGTTGTCTTCTATTAGATCTTTCATATCGATTGGCGAGCCAAGGTTCTTAAGAAGTACGTCAGCCAATGGATTAATCGATAAGTAATCAAGTAATTTTTGAGTAAAGCTTTGATCAATATTAAATAACGTATGATTATGGAAACTCATCGTTTGTTGGTGGCCATTACTCCATAGCGCAGCATCGAATTGAACTTGATTTTGCAATTGAGTAAGTGCCCAATGGCGATACTCTGTCAGCTCTATTTTGCCCGTAGCCGTATAAATATCAGCAATAAATTCAGCAAATTGAGTGTTGTCTATGGTCATTTCAGACATTAGGTAATTTTTACTATAGCTAAGAACGGTGTATTAGCTATGATAATGCTATGACAATAAATTTGTGTAAAGCATATTTCGAATAAACTTAACTACATATACAAATAAATAGAAACGCTAATTCAAAATATCTAACGTGATTAGGTTATCGAAACTGATTAGGAATAATTAAACTATGGCAACTGTGTTACACGACAATTCTTTAGACGCAATTATTATTGGCGCTGGTATTGCAGGGTTAACCTGTGCCATTGAGCTCGTTAAACATAATAAGAAAGTGCTGATCCTCGATGCACAAGCAGAATCTGAAGTTGGCGGATTAGCAAAATGGGCTTTTGGCGGTATGGCATTAGTTGGTACGCCTGAGCAGAAACGAAATAACATTGTCGATAACAGCGACATTGCGTTTAAAGATTGGTGTTCATTTGCCAACTTTGACGATGCAGACTTTTACCCTAAACAATGGGCAAAGCTATATTGCGATAAAAGCTACGACGATGTTTATCGCTATGTAAAAGACGAATTAGGCATTAAGTTTTTACCAGCGGTTAATTGGGTTGAGCGAGGCTTATTCACACCTGGTAATAGTGTTCCGCGCTACCATATTCTTTGGGGGTCATCGCGCGAGTTAGTGATAAAGTCAATGCAAAAACTCACTCCTTATATCAATAAAAACCTAAGTTTTAAATTTGACCACAAAGTCTCGAGTCTGATCCAACAAGACGATAAAATCATTGGCTGTAAAGTTATTCTCGATGATGGCGAACTTGAGTTTAAAGCCGAACAAGTGATTGTTGCTTCCGGCGGGTTTACAGGTAATTTAGAAAAAGTTAAAGAAAACTGGCCAGCGCATTGGTCGCCCGCACCAAAGACTTTGTTAAATGGCACTCACCCTAGTTGTGATGGTTTACTCCATGATGAAGTAAGCAACAACGGCGGCCAAGTTACGCACTTAGATAAAATGTGGAATTATGCTGCCGGTATTCCGCATCCTAAACCTAAATTTAACAAACAAGGGCTAAGTTTGATCCCTTGTAAATCAGCGCTTTGGTTAAATTCTAAAGGCGAAAGGATCGGTCCAGATCCTTTGGTTACCGGCTTTGATACTAATTATTTATGTCAGCGCATGGCCGATCAAGATGATGGTTATGGCTGGCAAGTATTAAACTGGAAAATAGCTAGCAAGGAATTTGCAATTTCAGGCGCAGAGCATAACCCAATGATCCGCGACAAAAAACTCTTTACTCTGCTTAAAGAAACCTTGCTTGGAAATCATCGTTTAGTAAAGCAAATGGAAAACGAAAGTGAGCATTTTATTGTCGCAAATTCGGTGACAGAACTAGTTGATAAAATGAATAAGTTAACCCGAGAAAATAAGGTTGAATCACACGTTCTACAACAAACATTGGATGATTACGACGAAATGCTTATTCGCGGCGACGCACTATTAAATGACGATCAGGTTCGTCGGATCGAACATTGCCGAAAATGGAAAGCGGATAAGCTTAGAACATGTAAGCCACACCCCATTCAAGATAAAAAGCATGGGCCATTGATTGCGATTAATATACGTTTGATCAGCCGTAAAAGCTTAGGTGGTATTCAAACTAATTTAAATTCACAGGTTATTAGCAACGCTAATCAGCCGATAAAAGGCCTTTACGCTATCGGTGAATGCGCCGGATTTGGTGGTGGTGGTGCAAACGGTGAAAAATCATTGGAAGGTACATTTTTATCCGGCTGCATATTAACAGCACGACAAGCAGCTAAACATATAAATCAATAGGGATAGCTAGGAAAGATTATGAAAAAGACAGCAGCATGGTTAACTCGATATGCATTAGAACAAGTTGGCGTTAAATACACTTTTGGTATTCCTGGCGTTCACAATACTGAAATTTATGATGAATTAAACAATTCAGAGATCATAACCCCCTACCTTGTGATGCATGAAGGTCATGGTGGTTTTATGGCTGATGCAATAAGCCGCACCACCGATAGTATTGGGGCAATGGTAATAGTACCAGCTGCAGGCGTCACGCATGCAGCGAGTGGCATTGCTGAAGCATATTTAGATGGTATCCCTATGCTAGTCATTTCTGGCGGCATCCGTAACGATTCGAAATTTAATTATCAATTGCATCAGTTAGACCAGCTTAAACTAGTTGATGGTATAACCAAAGCAGCCTTTAAAGTTGAAAACCATGATCAGATCATTGAAACGATTTATAAAGCGTACGATATTGCCACCTCTGGCGAGCCAGGCCCTGTATTCGTTGAAATTCCTGTAAATTTACAACTTGATAAAGGTGACGCAGGAGAAATACTCCCTTATCAAGCATCCGCATCACTTGGTTTAAGTAGTGAAATTGAAAACCAAATTAATAATGCTGCTGAACTTTTAATTAATGCTAAGAACCCTGTTATCTTTGCTGGTTGGGGCGCAGTTCACGCCAGTGATAATTTACAAGCAATTGCCGAGCATGTTGGCGCCGCAGTATCTACGACTTTGCAAGGTATTAGCGCTTTTCCTGCAAATAACCCACTGCATGCAGGTTTTTGTTTTGGTCCAGCTGCAGCCCCTGCCGCGCAAAATGCATTTAATAATGCCGATTGCGTTCTTGCTATTGGCACTCGCTTTGCAGAAATTGCTACCGGAAGCTTTGGTGGTGAATTACCTGATAATTTAATCCATATCGATATCAACCCTAAAGTGTTTGATTGCAACTTTAAAACTAAAATTAGTGTTGAAGGCGATTCTAAATTAATAACAACAGCCTTATTAGATAGATTAAGACAACAATCTCCAATAGCCGACTCTGCGTCATTAAGAGCATCGATATCAGCAGATAAGAAGCTTCACAAACAATCTTGGTATGATCACGACAGTAAAGACAGAGTTAACCCAGCCTTATTTTTCGATGAGTTAAGAAATCAATTAAGTGATGATGCAAAAATTGTAGTTGACGACGGCAACCACACTTTCTTAAGCGCTGAGTTGATGCCAATACATAAAGCTCGTGGATTTATCTCACCTACTGACTTTAACTGTATGGGTTATGCTACACCAGCAGCCATCTCAACTAAGCTCGCATCGCCTGACAACGATGTTGTGGCGATAGTTGGCGATGGTGCATTTATGATGACTTGTATGGAGCTCGCTACTGCCGTTGCGAACAACATAGGTGCCGTTATTGCAGTGTTTAATGATGGTGAACTTTCACAAATATCCCAAGCTCAACAAATTCCGTATAATCGAAAAACATGCACCGTTTTGCCACAAACTAAATTACAAGGTATCGCTACGGCGACAGGTTGTGAGTATATTCAAATAAATAGTAATGATGAAATTGCCAAAGCTATTTATGATGCTCGTAGTTTAGCTGATCAGGGCAAGCCAGTTATATTAGATATAAAAATTGATTACTCGAAACCAACAGCATTTACTCAGGGGATAGTTAAAACCAACCTTAAACGAATGCCCTTTCCAACTAAAATAAGAATGATTGGTCGAGCGATATATAGAAAAATAACCGATTAAAAGCTCAGTCTGCTAATATAAAAACCAGCGTTATGCTGGTTTTTTATTGCCGAAATTTAACGTTCGAACCCGCCTCTTTCCACTTAAACTACGCCTTAACCCATGCCTTAATCTATGCCTCAAATTAATTACTGTATAAATATTCAGTAAAAACTTGACCTGGTTAAAAAATGAGTATACTGTTTATTCATACAGTAGTTATAAAGAACACCGAAACGGCACTGGAGAATGAACATGATTAACTCAATGACTAACCCAACAATCAATCCTAACAATGCAACTAATGTTAGAAATAACAGAAACTTAGTTGTAACTAAAAAGGTAACGAACGGCTTAACTCATGCATTGAAAAATCCTTGGGTTAAAGTTGAACAAGCTCATTCTTCTTCTTTTTATCGAGATACATTGGCTAAAGTTTGCCTTAAAAATCAACAGCAAAAACGTTGGGTTTTATGTGTAGATGGTGACGATGATGATGTATTGACCCTTGCCGACAACATCGACAAAAGCAAATTTTTACGAGTTCAAGGCCATCATCAACCAGTAGCGTTTGATAAAATTGCC
This sequence comes from Thalassotalea crassostreae, assembly GCF_001831495.1. NCBI lineage: Bacteria > Pseudomonadati > Pseudomonadota > Gammaproteobacteria > Alteromonadales > Colwelliaceae > Thalassotalea > Thalassotalea crassostreae. The sequence continues at coordinate 1,791,174 of NZ_CP017689.1, read as the reverse complement.
AGAGCACTTCTAAAAGGAAATTGTTCTACCGTAATTTTAAATAACCCGCAGTTAACCGATAGCCAGATTATTATCTTACATTCGTGTGCTAAACAAGGTAATACAGAATGCATTATCGTTAATAAGACGCAACCGAACTTACACTAAAGAACTGACACTAAATTAAGTGCATGTAACCTGATTCGCATCGGTTACATAATTAGACCCTAGCTGCTCCCTAGCATTAGGCAAAGATAACAAAAATATCTCCAGTATTTTGTAGTTCCACCTGCGCTAATTGTTATCTTTGCCGTTTTTTATCTTTCCTTAGTATGTATTGTGTGTGACTTACACATCTTTTCTATCTAATTACTTTATTCTTAACTTGCCATTATTCTTTGTTGAAGACACTTTTCTATAATGACGGAATATTGATACAATCGCACTGTGTTCAATTTAAATCATAATTAAACGCTCAATTAAATCCTCAATTAAACGAAATACTCTAATGAAATGTCCTTGTGGTTCAATTAAAAACTTTGATGCTTGTTGCCAACCAATTATAAATGGCGATAAAGAAGCTGATACTGCTGAGCAATTAATGCGTTCTCGATATAGTGCTTATCAACAAAAAAACGCGGTGTATATTCAGCTAACTTATGCTAAAGAAAAGCAAATCGACAATTCTATAAGCGACATTCAACAATGGATGGATGAAACAACCTGGTGCAAACTAGAGATCATTAGCACTGACAAAAATGTAAATAGCTCAAACAATAAAAATTCTGATATAAAAGCTAGTTATGACTTTGTTGAATTTTGCGCAAACTACTTTGCAAATGACGAATTATGGCAATTACATGAGAACTCTAGATTCATCAAAGAAAATGGACTTTGGCGCTACTTAGATGGTGATATCAAGCAGCATAAACGCCTACAAAAGGTTACGCGTAACTCACCTTGTCCATGCGGAAGCGCCCGTAAATACAAGCGTTGTTGTATGTTAGAAGCTTAAATAAGATTGATAAACAAAAAAGCCAGAGTATAGACTCTGGCTTTTAAATTTTGCTACTTAGAGCGACATATTCACTAACAGTATTGTCCACAATAACTTTTTTATTGATGCTTGATTGGTAACTTCAAAATGAATTTAGCGCCACCTAATGAACTGTCTTCAACTGCGACACTACCGTTATGCCAAAGCATAATTTTACTCACAATTGCCAACCCTAAACCAAAACCGCCAGTGTCTTTACCACGAGATTCATCAAATCTTGAAAACGCGTTAAATATAATTTCTTTAAAATTATCATCTACGCCCTGGCCGTTATCTTCTACAATAATTTCGGCGTTCGTTGCAACCTTTGCAACGCTTACGTTAATAATGCCATCACCGTACTTTATCGCATTGGTAAGCAAGTTACTTACTGCTCGATTAATAAAGTGGGCATCACAATCACAATTCAATGTTTTCAGTTTAGATAAACAATTAATATTTACCGTTTCATTTGAAAACCCTGAGACCTGCTTATCAACCAGTGTTTTAACATCAACGTTGGCAAACGATATGTTTGGCTGTTCACTTTCAAACGCTGCGTATACTAGCAACTCGTTTACTAACGACTCTAACTCATCGACATCCGTAGCAATTTTATCGATATAACGTTGACGGGTTTCATCATCTTGGGCGCCGCGAAGCACCTGCAATGCAAACTTACTGCGAGCTAACGGAGTACGTAGTTCATGAGAAACCGCGTTGGTTAATTCTTTGTGAGCTTCGATTAATGAATTAATACGACCCGACATCATGTTAAAAGTATCTAACATTGGTTTAACGATAACCGAAGAGCCTTTATCAACCTTGGTTTTAAAGTCACCTTGAGCAAATTCCTTGGCAGACTTATTTAACTTATCAAGATCTTTAGAAATCGGCCATATCCATACAAACACACCAATACCTAACAACACCATGATCATTGTACGATATAAGGTTTCTATTCTTGGTCTCGTAGGAGATTCAACTGCACCTAATACCAAGTAACTAGAGCCGTCAGCTGTTGGCATAAATAAGGTTATATATGTATCTTTGTTATAAACAGTTATATCACTGCTGTTATCCACCTTAAAACCTGGAGCAATAGCTTCTGCATTCTCTTTTGGAATAACTTTAAGTGGTAGATTGAAACGTTCTGTCGCGCTTTCCATTCGAGTTGACCATTCCTCTTGAGGAAAGTCAATCAAACGTTCATTAAGCGCTCTAAGGACTGTTTTATAGCCTGTATATGATTCAACGTTTTGTTTAACATTAAAACTCCAATATTGATCTAGTAACCAATTTGAAGCCGCAAAACATACAACAATAAAAAAATACAGGCTAAAAAAGGAGCGACCCAATTGCATTATTTATTCCCATGCATCTGGCACGAATAAATAACCTTGTCCCCAAATAGTTTTAATACGGAACGGTGTCTCGTTACTGTCATGTAACTTTTTACGTAAACGAGAAATGCGTACATCGACGCTTCGGTCCATACCATCGTACTCACGACCAACTACTGCCTTGTAGATGTAGTCACGATTTTGAACTTCACCGGCACGAGTAGCTAGCAGCCATAATAAGTCAAATTCCTGACTTGTAAGCTCAATACTTTCGCCTGCTAACGTCACTTGACGAGAGTTGCGATTTACATGCAGACCACCACAAGTGATTTCTGCTTTCTCACTGCCACCTTTAGGTAATTGACCGCGACGTAATAACGCATTAACACGCGCTAATAAAACACGAGGTTCAACTGGCTTAGCAACGTAATCATCAGCACCAATTTCTAAACCAAGTACTTGGTCAAAGTCCGTGCTTTTTGCAGTAAGCATTAAGATAGGGTTACTAAATGACGGACGTAAGTCACGACAAACGGTAAATCCGTCTTTACCAGGTAACATCACATCGAGAACAATTAAGTCTGGAGAGAAGTTTTCAACAGTTTTAGAAACAGTATCGCCTCTAAACTCTTGTTTAACATGGAAACCTTCACCTACTAGAAAATCCTTGATCAAATCAGATAACTGACGATCATCTTCTACAAGTAATATTTTTTTCAAATTTGGTTTGTTTTCTGACATTTAATATCGCTCCATCTATTAATAACCAACTTAGCTTTTTATTTGTAAGTTACTGTAAAGTTTAGTAGAAAAGTTCACTTCTCGTACATATGTTTATAGTTATAACAAAATAACGTGACAGTTAATAATGTTATTTTACAAACACCTTTACATTAAATTTACACATCAAATCAATATAAAACAATAACTTAGACTAATTTTTTAACATTTTTTTAACAATTCTTGATAACAAATCAATACTCGCGTTTACAGTCAAGTTACAAAACAGCTCAAAAGTACCAAAAAAAGTCTATTGTCATTGCTTAAATTTTAATCTCAGTTACATTTTAGTTAATTGATTTATAAAGACTAAATTAAAAAGTCATTTTTTTTGTTTTTCTTCTGTTACCAACTTCATTTCAGCGATAAAATAGGCCGATAATTTCCCTAGTTTTCAATCTATGACTGAGCTGCAGGCGAGAAAATCGCTTTATACCCTTTTACTAATTGTTTTATTAAGTTGTGCTGGCATTGCCCTGCCTTATCCGATATTAGCGCCATTATTCCTTAATGAAGTAAATGACTTTACGACTTTTGCCAATTTAAACCCTAAATTATTGTTAGGTTTCTTATTAGCAATTTACCCTCTCGGTGTTTTGATAGGTAGCTCATTTATTGGCGCAGCGTCTGATATTTATGGTCGTAAAAAAGTATTAATGATCACCCTAACAATAAGTGCGATAGGTTATTTGTGTTCAGTATGGGCATTGCTCAGTGAAAACTATCTATTGTTTGCCTTAACTCGTTTCATTACTGGCATTAGCGAAGGCAATATTGCTATCGCGAGAGCAATTGCTATCGACCTTTCACCGCCATTAGACAGAACACGAAGTTATTCCTTGGTTAGCGCAACAACGTATGCTGGTTGGCTGGTTGGCCCATTAGTCGGTGGTTTACTCCAGCCTTATGGTAATCATCACGCGTTTGTTGTTGGTGCAATTGCAATGGCTTTGACCATTGTATTGGTTCATTTTTTACTCACAGAAACCAAATCCCCAGCGCAAGTGGTAACATCTAAACTGTCGTTAAGACGTTTAATTTATCAGCAAAACTCGTTTACTTTACTAAAACATCAACCAATCAGACGTTTGTTCTACGTATTCTTATTTTCAACCTTAGCAACAAATGCATTCTATGAATTCTATCCGCTATGGTTAGTAGAGTCGTTTAACTTTGAAGGTCCAGGTATTGGCTTCATCACCGCAATTTTAACGACCGCAATGATACTTTCAAGCGTAAACCTTTTACCTTACTTAAAAAGGCGTGTCGGTAGCGTTAACGCCTGTTTAATTGCCATGACCCTGTTCGCAATTTTCATGCTTTTCCACAACTTGATTAGTGAACAAGGCGTCTGGTATATATATCCACTTATCGGTGTAGTTATTGCTATTTATAACGCTCTATTGTCAGTTTATGCATCGGAAAAGTTTGACCATGAAGACCAAGGTAAGTTGATGGGTTTAATCACCACGACATTCAGCTTGTCTAATATGCTCATGGCGATTGTAGGCAGTTTGATTGCGATATACGGTAGCGTATATGCAATTATGACTGGTGGTATTTTAATGATAGTTGCCGTATTAAGTTTGTATTATGGTTTTGCTGGTCACCCCCGCTTGTCTGAAAATACAAGTCCGAACGATAAAGAAATTAGCGCTGATGACAGGCAACTCAATGATTAGCTTTGGTTGAGCAACTAATTTAGGTTATACAAAAACACATTAATCAAAGATAGTTATTCATCTCTAACCACAGTTTTGCTAGCATTAGCCCATCAAAACTTAGACTGAACAAGAAGAAGATTTATTTATGAAAGTCATTTCGTTTAATATCAATGGCCTACGTGCCCGCCTTCACCAACTGCAAGCGATCATCGATAAGCATCAGCCAGATGTTATTGGCCTGCAAGAAATCAAAGTACATGACGAAGCGTTTCCACTAGCCGATGTTGAAGCCATGGGCTATCACGTATACTTTCACGGCCAAAAGGCACATTACGGTGTAGCCATGCTTTGTAAGAAGGAAGCGATTAGCGTTCAAAAAGGTTTTCCAAGTGACAATGAAGACATGCAAAAGCGCATGATCATGGTAAAAACCACTGATTCGTTAGGAAACGAAGTAACTGTACTTAATGGTTATTTTCCACAAGGCGATAACATAAGTCATGAAACCAAATACCCATATAAGCGCCAATTTTACAAAGATTTGATGGGATATTTAAACGAATATCACACCAATGAAGAGAACGTTATTGTGATGGGTGATATTAACATTTCACCTACAGATTTAGATATCGGAATTGGTGAGCCTAATCGTAAGCGTTGGTTAAAAACCGGTAAATGTAGTTTTCAGCCAGAAGAGAGAGAATGGTTGTCTACACTATTAAACTGGGGCTTTAAAGACACATTTAGAGAGTTACACCCTGACACTACGGAACGTTACTCTTGGTTTGATTATCGTTCGCGTGGTTTTGATGATAACCGTGGATTACGTATTGATGTGGTGTTGGCAACTCCTGCTTTAGCAAAACGCTGTATTGAATCAGACGTTGATTATGAATTGCGAGGTATTGAAAAGCCTTCTGATCATGCGCCAATTTGGTCGACATTTGAATAATTTCATTTATCGATAAAACATCAGTATAGAGAATATAAAATTTATGGATAATCCCCTTTACCTCTGTCCAATCTGTCAGCAACCTTTAAACCTTGCTGATAAAGTTTTTCGTTGTGACAACAATCATAGTTTTGATAAGGCTAAAGAAGGATACGTAAACTTATTACCGGTGCAATTTAAGCACTCCAAAGATCCTGGCGATAACAAACAAATGGTTAACGCCAGAAGACAATTTCTCGAGTCTGATTTCTATCTTCCTTTGAGAAATCGCCTGGTAGAGCTCTATCACTCTTTCGGGGCAAAACCGACTGTGCTCGATGCAGGCTGTGGTGAGGGTTATTATACCAATGGTCATAAGACCGATAACAATCAGGTCTATGGCGTCGATATCGCGAAAAATGCCATCAAAATCGCCGCTAAGAAATATAAAAACTGTGCTTTTAGCGTTGGCTCTATTGCACAACTGCCGTTTTCAGATGGCTTTTTCGATTGGTTATATTCTATTTATGCGCCAATCAAAGCAGAAGAATTTAGTCGACTGCTAAACAATGATGGCTATCTAGTTACAGTGACACCAGGTAAAGATCACTTGTGGGAATTGAAGCAACAAATCTATCAAACACCAAAACAACATAATATTGAAAAATACGATATTGACGGCTTTGAGATGATTGAACAAGAGCATTTAAACTACACGATGCAGTTCAACAATGAACAATCTTTAAGTTTATTGGCGATGACGCCGTTTGCTTTTAAGACCTCTGAATCTCTTTTAGACTATTTACAAAAATGTGAAATATTTTCTTGTCAGGCTGATTTTCTGATCAGAGTCTACAAAAAAGCTGACGCTTAGTTTATATAAGCATTAATTTATAGGTTGCGTCAGCAATTGCAAAAATGCGTATACAAACGCCTACGCAAAAGCTTATACAAACACCTATGTAAACCTCAGATAGAAAGGTAATTAAAAACGTTTTGATTGGTAGCTAATATTTAGTAATTTAGCCAAATCTAGAAACTTAGGTTGACTAACAGCAAGTGATTGCTCAGACATTGGCTCTTGTTGTTTTATTTTCTCAACCCCTTCTCTATACCAACTGGCAAGTGACGGAGGTAATTTCTCTTCCGATTTTTTATACATCATAAATAATGCTTGAACCGGCAGAGTAGCCATAAACAAACCATAGACGATGCCCTGTTTAATTTGTTCTGTGCCTATGGTTAAAATTGGCATTAATAAAGCAACAAGTGCTAACGGTGCACCATATTTAAATAAAAATCGGCTTACGATTACTGCACGGTACTCAGAAAAATAATTGTTTAACTCTGGCTTTTGCGGCCAAAGATCAACATATTCTTTTCCTTGTTTTACTTGCTGTGCTAGTGATTTTTGCATAGTAAAGTCCAATGCCTTATTAAATATTTACCCTATTGACTACAGGTCGTGAATTTGGTCAAACACTTAAGCAGAGTCAATACTATAAAGATAACACAATATCGCGGATTATATAGCCATACAATCGAAAAAAGGTTACAAAATTTGTCATTGTAAACCGACGCTGCTAATCGCTTAAAGAGTGCACTAATCATTATACTACGGTCGTGTTTCGAAAAAGGATCCATTCAAGATCTTTTCAACAATAACTTGTGACTCTATTTTTATATGTTTGAATGGCCCCTAAAAATAACACTTTAATTCACTTTATATGCTAGATAACTAGAAGAAAACTGTTGGAAATATCAGTTTTAACTCTTATAAACATGATTCTTTAAGTGACAGCATATAGTGTATTTATTAACCACAAAGTTGATGCGTCCGTTTTTTGAACTACACCATATTAACATTAAATAACAAAGACTTATAAACATCAACACGGGTTATAAACATAGTTACCCACAACTATTGTGGATAATGTTACAGTTTCTTTTTATTTAAATTTACTGAAATAAGGCACTAAATACTCACTAATCATACAATTATAACGGCTCTATCGTCTTTTCTGGTTTTATAACATCTAATTTTAAAAAGTCGTCACTGGTAACGAACCTGAAACGATCAAGTTATATTCTCTATACAGCCATCATATAGTGCATTGTTATTGATAATTGCATGGTAAATACTGCGTAGCTATACCAAAGTAGGAAGTGCTGCGGTATAGTATTGCTACTCTTAATCTCTTTGAAAGTCAGAGATATGACCAAACAAACATTACAACTTCTTGAACAATATTTTGATATTCATAGTTTTACTCCTGAAACAAAAGTACCTGCAGAGGTATTTGATGCCAGTGTTTACTTTATTAGTAAAACCCATGATGAATTATCAATTGTTGTCCCTGCAGATACGCAACTCGATAGTTTAGAAGTAGAAAGAGAATGGAGAGCACTAGAAGTATTAGGTCCATTAGGATTTTCATTGACAGGCATTTTGTCTAACATCTCCGGGGTATTGGCTCAAAAGAAAATTAGTATTTTTGCGATTTCGACCTTTGATACCGATTATATCCTTGTTAAACAAGACACTGTAACACAAGCAATTAAAGCATTACGAGCAGATGATTATATGATCATTAATGACTAATGTTATTAAGACTCTCAATATCGATTGCGACAACAATTAAAGCAAATACAACAATTATTAAACTTATAAAACATAACAAAGACAGTAATAGAGTAACAAAATGACCACGATTTACGGCATACATAATTGCGACACAGTAAAAAAAGCACTTAAATGGCTTGAAAACGAAAACATAGATTACACCTTCCACGATTTAAGAAAAGATGGCTTAAGCCAAGACCAACTAAATAAATTTTTTGATGCCGCTAATATTGAATTACTAATCAATAAACGCAGCACTACATACCGTAGTTTGGATGAATCGATTAAAAACGATCTCACTCAAGCATCAGTGAATAACTCTGTACTTGAACAACCTACTCTTTTAAAGCGCCCTTTGCTTGTTATTAACGATCAATTACACCTTGGATTTAAGCCAGCACAATATCAAGAGATTTTTAGCTCATGAGTTCTTTAAGTCCAGTTATCGAATTAACTAAAGAGTTAATTTCAAGAAAGTCTGTCACTCCACTCGATGAAGGTTGTCAGCAATTAATGGGTGATCGCTTAAACACAGCAGGCTTTACACTCGAATCAATGGTTTTCGAAGATACGACTAACCTTTGGGCACGAAGAGGCACTGAACATCCGGTATTTTGCTTTGCTGGCCATACCGATGTAGTTCCTGCGGGTCCATTAGAAAAGTGGTCGACACCACCGTTTGAACCGACGATTAAAGATGGCTGGTTATACGGTCGCGGTGCGGCTGATATGAAAGGTTCTTTAGCTGCAATGGTCGTCGCTACTGAACGATTTGTTGAAGATCATCCCGACCACAAGGGATCAATAGCTTACCTAATAACTTCAGATGAAGAAGGTCCGTTTATTAACGGTACAACAAGAGTGATTGATACTCTAGAAGCACGAAATGAGAAAATTGACTGGTGTATTGTAGGTGAGCCATCGAGCACCAATAAATGCGGAGACATTGTCAAAAATGGTCGTCGAGGCTCCATTACTGGAGATTTAACCGTTAATGGCGTGCAAGGTCATGTTGCCTACCCACACCTAGTGAAAAATCCAATTCACATGGCAGCGCCGGCACTTGCCGAACTTAGCCAAGAATTATGGGATAATGGTAACGACTACTTCCCGCCTACAAGTTTTCAATTGTCCAATGTTAACTCAGGTACTGGCGCAACAAATGTCGTACCAGGCGAGTTACATGCAATTTTCAATCTAAGATACAGTACTGAAATTAACGACGATATAATTATCGATCGTGTTTATTCTATTTTAGACAAACACCAACTTGATTATGAAATAAAATGGACCTTTAACGGCAAACCTTTTATCACTGAACCAGGTTTATTACTGTCTTCGGTAGTCGATGCAGTAAAAGAAACCAATGGCGTGACCTGTGTACCATCAACATCGGGAGGCACTTCTGACGGACGTTTTATCGCACCAACTGGAGCGCAAGTCGTTGAGCTTGGTCCAACGAATGCCACTATCCATAAAGTTAATGAAAGTGTTAACTGCGAAGATTTAGAAGATTTAGTCGAAATGTACTATCTCATTCTGAAAAAGATGCTGACTTAAGCGTTAGAGTGAATTTAGATGAAAGTAACCGCTCAACAAATAACAGGACAGTGTGATGACCATATTCATTACTTCAGTGATGCGTTGGGGATCCATAAGGATATGGTTGCGGCTTGGGAGAAGTTCACCCAAGCCGCAGCGAAAGACGGTTTTAAATTAGCCATTGTCAGTGGCTTTCGTAATTTCGAACGTCAGCTCGCTATCTTTAACGGTAAACTGGACGGCTCGAGAGCCGTTACCGATATCAATAACCAAACAGTAGAACTAGCGACTTTACCAGTGGCTGAGAAGCTCGATGCAATATTGTTATTCTCAGCATTGCCTGGCGGCAGTCGCCATCATTGGGGCTGTGATATTGACGTTTATGATCCAGAACTTATCAGCAAGCAAGAACTCGCTTTAGAGCCTTGGGAATATGAGCAAGGTGGGCCGCTGTATAAATTAAATAAATGGCTTGATAATAATATGCAAGAATATGGGTTTTACCGCCCCTATGATAGCTATCGAGGTGGCGTCGCAGCTGAGCCTTGGCATCTTTCTTATCAACCTGTTGCAAAGCATTTTGAACAACAATTAACTCTAAACGTTATTAATGAGTGTTTAAGTACAAGCAAGATTGAATGTAAAGATGATATAATCGCTAACCTCGAACAGATATATCGTAAATACATCATTAATGTAGGAAGTATTTAAATGGAAACTTGGGTCATTGTCGTTGTTATATTTCTAGCAATTGGCGCAATTATTGGTAACTTATCAATGCTCAAACGCAGCGCACACCCGATGCGCCGTAAAAGTTTAAATGATTTGGAAGAGACACTACCTCGCTCTGGCGACCGCCGTAAGGAACAAATGGAAAAACAGCGAAAACAACGTCAAGAAAACCGATAGGCAAATTACATTTCAAAAGATAAAGTCAGATAGTTAGAGCTATCCGAGCACTTAACGACTATCGTGAATTGCTTTTAGCTTAACCAACAACTGGCAAGTAACTTTTAACTGGTGTTGGTAAAATTTTAAACATCAATACCCTACTGCGATGCCAAAATGCTGATAACATCAATAAGGCGCTACCAATGATCACTCCGGTCAATGCAAAACTGTAATCTAATCCACCAAATACTTCTAATAGGTTAGAGATCGCATACAATACATAAATTAACGACGACACCATAAACGCACGTCTATCAACCGCGACCGAAATCATAGTCATCAACAAATAAAGTAGTATTACCAGAGACATACCACCAACAGTAGCACTACCGTCGAAAATACCAAGCGAAGAAAATACCGGGTGAATGATTAACGGCGCAGACAATAAATGAAGCCAAAATGCTACATCAGAACGTCGTGTCGTGCGCGTTGTATCCGAGGAATCCCAATACATCGCAAAAGCAAAAGTACAAACACCTAAAACAAATGCTAGGGTCCAAATCCAAGTGATCGATGCAGGCACGTTGGATAGAACAATGGCAATTATCAAAGCAATCAAAGAAGCTGCGCCTGCGGCGACAGTGATAGGCACATGAAAACGTTGCCAATGTAACCAAGCAGCAATTGCAGATACACCAGCAGCTAAACTTATTACCCATGGTTCAGGGTTTGCTGACGTTAACATAAATATTGTGCTAGCAAATGTACCACCGACAAATGTTAATAACAGTACTATAGCGGGTAATGCCATTTTACGTTGACGGACAAAAAACTCAGCTAAGCCCCAAGAAATCGCGGTAAATATTATGGTAGATAACGCCGGTCCAAGGCCATTTAATACCCATAAAGCAGAAATCAATAGCAAACCACAAGCGATAACGACGAAAATATCGTTAAAGCCAGAAATCAGTCTAAAATTTTCTTCATCTACAATTGGTGAGTTTTTAGTACTAGAAATATACTGACGAAAATCATCAACCGACTGCTTACTGAAAATGCCTTTTTCCACTGCATTGTCTAAATCTTCATTGCTATACATGTTCTATTACTCGTTCAAATTAACGTTCTCTTGATTAAACTTAGCATATCAATGTGTTATTAGGTGAAACAGACATAAATTATTACACTTGTTCAATTATCTAACTTTACGATAATTGATTAGAAGTTAGATTAAATTTACATTTAGTGTTATGAATAATGTTATTGCTAAATAATTGCTGCTCTTAAAATAAAAATAAAGAGAAAAGTATGGATATCAAAAAAGTTATTGCTCAGTATGACCCAACTAATCCTCTGTCAAAAGCGTCAACCCCACCTAGCCTATGGTATACCGAGCCAGAGATAGCAAAACTTGAGATAGATACCGTGTTTAGCAATAACTGGCTAATTGCTGCTCGTATCGACCAGTTAGCCAAAAACGGCGACTATGTTGCTACCGAAATCGCCAAACAACCAATAGTGCTGGTAAAAGGCGAATCGATAAAAGCTTTTTACAATGTCTGTCGTCATCACGGTGCACAAGTTATGGAAACAGGCACTGGCTGTACTCGCGCCCTTACCTGTCCTTATCATGCTTGGAGCTACAAACTAAATGGCAATCTCTGTTCAACCCCCAAATTTGATGGTGTTGAAAATTTCAATAAAAGTGAAAACGGTTTAATCGAAGTAAGATGCGAAGTGTGGCAAAAGTGGGTATTTGTTTGTCTTAACGACAATGCACCATCATTAACAGAATTCTTAGGCAGTCTAAATAGCGAAATCAGTGCATTACAACCGGAATCAATGAGCTTTCACCAACGCGTGAGTTACCAGTTAAACTGCAATTGGAAAGTCTATGTCGATAATTATCTTGATGGTGGTTATCACGTGCCGATCCTACATAAAGGTTTAAACAGTGCTCTTGATGGCAAATTGTATAAAATCGAAACTAAAGATAGGTTTTGTCTGCAATCTTGCCCAACCAAAAAAAGAGATAACGAATTCTCTAACGTTCGCACAGGTACCGCTCGTTATTACTGGCAATATCCAAACTTAATGCTGAATTTATATGACGGTATTATGGGGATTATGATTGTTGAACCGATCAGCGTCGATAAATGTGTGGTTATTTTTGACTATTTTTTTGACAACAGTAACCCTAAGTTTACCGCCGAATTTAGAGATAACAGTGTAACGGTCGCCAATAAAATTCAAGATGAAGATACCTATGTATGTGAATCAGTGCAACGAGGTTTAGCATCAAAAGGTTATGATACTGGTCGATTGTCGGTTGAAAAAGAAGCTGGTGAACACCTTTTTCACAAATTACTGTTCACAGATTTAAGCAGCTAGTATACCTGCAGCTATCGCTATAATTTCGCTGCTGAATTAGCTCTCATTTTTCGTTTTTCGTTTTTCGTTTTTCGTTTTTCATAAGCGTAGAGCGGAATGCCGATTAGCATTAAAGTTGTGCCCCAGAACAATGTTTCTGCGCCCATATTCAAAATAATCCATGATGAATATACCGTTGCAATAAACGCGACCACCATATCGATCACAGAAATTTTTACCGCCTGAATTTTTAATAACTTTATGTTCGCGAATGAACATATCAGATAAGGAAAGACTGAGGCTAACGTTGATAGAAGTATGATAAACGTAAATTGTTCAGTCATTTTTTGGTTAAAATTCATCAATACCAATACAGAGACTAAAAATGAGGAAATAACCACACCTTTTGCTGGCACACCGTTTTTAGAACGTTCTGAAAACACTTTGGGAAACAGCCCACCTTTAGAGGCAGACATCGCAATTTGGCCAACACATAAAGTCCAGCCATTAAGTGCGCCAAAACATGAGATAACAGCAACTGCGGCAACCGCATAATATGCCCAATCCCCCCAAAGAATTGCTGCAGCATCTGCAAATGGTGCATTAGATTGTGCTAAAACGCTGGGTTCTATTAATCCAAAAATCGCTATCGTTCCTGGGATATATAACGATGCAGCGATTAATGTGCCATACACTGCAGCTTTAGGTACATTGGTTTCAGGCTCATCAACTTCGCCGGCAGCATTGTTGGCAGATTCCATTCCTAAAAACGCCCAAAGCGTTAAAACTGCTGTCGAAGAAATAGCAGACAGATCTGACTCTGCACTTAAATTAAAAGGCGTAAAGTGTGACACATTTATATAAAACAGTGCCACTATGACGATGATAAACATCGGTATGACTTTAAGTAACGTACTGACAACTTGTACATTGCCAGCAGCCTTAACTCCTTGTAAGTTGATCAACACTAAAAACCAAACAAACCCTATTGTCACTGTTGCTGCTAGTACATTGCTTTCGCTTAGCATTGGAATAAACACCGACAAATAGCTTACCAAAGCGATCGCGATAGCAGCATTAGCAGTAAACACACAGATCCAATAGCCCCACGCAACCAGAAAACCAATAAAATCCCCAAACATGGCTTGTGAGTAGATGTAAGGCCCGCCAGACCCTTTAATTTTTCCGGCTAAGTTAGCAAACATATAGGCTAAAGCAATAGCGCCAATAGCCGAAACAGCCCAGCCCCAAAGGCTTACTCCACCGTATAATGCCAATGACGCAGGTAACAAAAATATGCCACTACCAATCATATTTCCGGTAACTAAGGAAGTTGCCGCCAACAGCCCTAATGGCTTTTTAGCAATTTTAGATGCTCTAGTTTTAGCATTGTTTGAAGTATTTGAAATGAACTCTGAATTTTTTGACATAAAGCCGGAAACTATTGCTTAGTATATTTATTGTACATTTACACTAGCAATAAAAAAGGTTCATCGCGCCTTACCGGGAAATGCAGCTTTTATCTTTAAGAAAAAGTATTCTGAATCTCGATATCCATAGGCCATCCTTTTTATTAGTTTGATTTTATTATTCATACCTTCAAGTGTGCAGGTGTTTAATCGATATTTAGCAGATGAAACAATGCCATGAATGTATGGCTTTAGTTTGCGAGCAAAGTCTAACAGTGGTTTGAGCTTGCTATCCTGAACTTGCTGCCACCATACTTCCCATAGGCTTTGTGACTGTTCAATTGATTCGCAATACCATAGCTCTTTGAGTTGTTCACCAAGAATGTACGCTGTCATCAGGTCTTTGTTCATAGCTAATAAGGTATCTAGATGGTTTTCTTGTCCAGCCGTTAGATTCTCTCTGTTTTTAAGTAATACCCAGCGAGAGCGTTTTACCCATTTTCTCGCTTTCTTGTCATGCTTGAGCTTATTGGCTTGGTCAATACGAACCCTGTCGATGACTTCTCGGCCATACTTCGCCACAACATGAAATAGGTCATAGACTATCGTAGCGTTGGGACAGTGCTGTTGAACCTCCAAATCAAAGGCTGTATTCATATCCATCGCGACTGCTTCAATGTTTTTGCAATGCTCGCCAAGCATTTCAAAAAAGGGCCTAATTTGTTTGCGGCTACGCCCTTCACCAATCCACAACACTTGATATGTGTCAGCGTCCACAATAACGGTTGCGTAGCGATGACCTTTGAAAACTGCGAACTCATCCATGACCAGCTTCGTGATGGATGACCAGTCAGGCCCCTTAACCTCTCTAGCTAATCGTCGTTTATCGATTTCTTTTATCGTATGCCAATGTAGGCCTGTGTGCTGAGAGATATGCTTGATTGGTAATACTCTAAGCAAGCCTTCTACATAATTTCTTAGTCTGGCGGTCATCCGAGAATGAGGCTCTAGCCATTGAATTTCTTCAGTGATAACGCCACATTGAGGACAATTTATGCGACGAGTAAGTACGTTAAGTCTCACTCGATGATTAAGAAAGTTGGCATCATTAATCGTTCGCCAGGTTGAATCATGAACGGAATTACATTTAAGCCCGCAATGACAACGTCCGTCCGAGCTTGGTTCAAGGGTAAAAGTGACAAGTGAATCAGTTTTTTGAGTTTGGGTTACATTAAACCCTTCCCAGAATTGAGATAAGAAAGTAAAATCGGTCATAGAAACGGTGTTTGTTATTAGTTTTGGTTTGGCGATTAAAACTTTACAACTTACACCGTTTTTTTTTCAACTATTTTTTATTTCCCGCTAATATGCGATGAACCATAAAAAAGCGGCATGGCGAATATAATTCACCATGCCGCTTTCTATGTATTGGCTACTTCATTTGTTTTTCGCTATAAACGTATCACCCGAGCTCTAAAAGACTTACCTTTCATCTTGCCGCGTTCTAATTTTCTCAATGCAGTTTTTAATACTTTACTATTTACCGCCACATACGAGCGAATCGCAGTAACTTTCATTTTACCTACGTCTTTACCTGCCACACCATTTTCTGATGTTAGTGCGCCAAGAATATCACCTGGTCGTAGCTTTTGCTTTTTACCACCATCAATTTGAATAGTGGTCATAGGTGCTGACACTGGTTTTTTGCTTAAAACGCTCATATCAGGTAAGGCTTCATTAACGATCGTTTGCTCTAAATAATCTTCAAGAAGTGCAATCTTGTAGCCTTCACTGTCATTGTGTAATGAGCAGGCATAACCTTTAGCGCCAGCTCGACCAGTACGGCCGATTCGATGCACGTGCACTTCAGTGTCTAGCGCAATATGATAATTTACCACCATATCTAAATCGTCAATATCTAAACCACGGGCTGCGACATCAGTAGCAACTAACACGGTTATGCTTTTATTGGCAAAACAAATAAGCGCTTGATCGCGCTCACGTTGGTCTAAGTCACCATGTAAAGCAATAGCATCAAAACCATAATTTATTAGCTTATCGGCAACACTTTGAGTTTCTTTCTTGGTGTTACAAAACACGACACAAGACGAAGGCTCTTTTTCCAGTAATAATAACCGTAATGCCATTAATCGTTCATCATTGTCATCAACTTTGAAGAAATGCTGAGTAATGGTCGAGTGATCGTGAGTTGATTCCACTTTTACCATCACAGGATCACGCATAATACGTTGTGATATCTGTTGAATCTTTGCAGGATATGTCGCGCTAAATAGTAATGTTTGTCTGTCTTTAGGAGTAAAGAATACGATATTATCTATCGATTTTTGAAAGCCCATCTCTAACATACGGTCGGCTTCATCAAGCACTAGCATATTAAGTTCTTCTAAATTAAGTCTGCCCTTTTCTAAATGCTCTTCAATTCTACCTGGCGTGCCAACAATGATGTGAGCGCCATGTTCTAGTGAGCCAATTTGCGGGCCAACCGGCGCTCCACCGGTAAGCGTCAGTACCTTAATATTATGAATGCCACGGGCAAGTGTGCGAATTTCTTTTGCTACTTGGTCGGCCAACTCACGAGTTGGACACAAGACTAACGATTGCACACGAAATCGTTTTACGTTGAGTTTTTGCAATAAGCCTAAACCGAAGGTTGCCGTTTTTCCTGAGCCAGTTTTACCTTGGCCGATGACGTCTTTGCCGTTAATTATCTCTGGCAAACTATCCTGTTGGATCGCTGTCATATCATGGTAGCCAAGAGAATCTAAGGTATGTAATAGTTCAGGCTTAAAATCTAAGGTAGAAAACTTAGTGGTTTGCAAGAGGATATCCTTTTAGGTAATGACGAAAAACGCGCGCATTGTTTCAAACTGATAGCATTAAATCTAGTGCAAAACGATGATATTACTACTTATTTAACATTTTAATCAGCGATGTGAATCGACCCAAGCTAGTACATCGCTATAGCGATAGTGTTCAAATCGTGCAAAACCTGGCACTTGGCGAACTTTCAAACGGGTAAATAATGGCGTAGTCAGGCCACATAAGAATCTAGCGATCATGATAGCAGAGCTATGTTCGCCTAGTTTTTCATTGATTGGCAAACACACTTCATTGAAATTGAAATTAGTTAACTCAACAAGCATTGGTACAGCGGGCATTCTTGCTACTTCGCCTTGACATACCGAACAATGGGCGCAACTTTGTTGTAATTGATAGTCGGCAAAGTACTCTGCCATCTGCTTAGTCAAACACTGATCACTGGTAAAAAAGTTCAGTAATCGATGAATACGATCGATTTCACTTTGTTCTTTGTCAATAAAGCGACGATAAATGCGTTCACTTAATTGTGCTTGATCATGCTGTCCACGATTGACCTTAAATACTTCGGTCATCTGCTTGGTTTGTAATTCGATATACCCTTGTTGCTCAAAGTATTCTATGGCAGCAATGACTCGGGAGCGCTCGCTTGGGTAATGTTCATTGAGTCTATCAAAATTAATGCTATACCAAATTTTGGCTTTATCAGAAGAATTTAATAACGCTCGAACAAACTGCTGACGTTCACCGCTAAAGGTGTCGATTAGCTCTGTCTCGCTGCGCTGTAACTTAAACTTATAATCGGCATAATAACTGTATGCAGGCTTTACTAAGCCAACTAATTCTAGATAAACTAACAGCGTTTTTAAGGTCAAGATTCGAATATTAGAATCCCTTGATAACGCGTTTAGCATTACTTCAAATTGCCCCTGATTAGTGCTAGCTTGATTAGTCACCTCATTGAGCACATAAGCAATCGCCTGTGGCTCTGGCGTGTCACCATAAACAAAGTTTTCCAACACATTCAAATTATCGCCATTAGCTAATACTAAGCAATCAGCAGCGTCGCCATCGCGCCCTGCACGGCCGATTTCCTGCGCATAGTTCTCTATCGACTTAGGAAGATCAAAATGAACAACAAAACGAATATCACTTTTATCGACGCCCATTCCAAAGGCAATAGTCGCGACTATGATATTAATTTGTCCGCTCATAAACCGTTGTTGTATCGAGGCTCTAATGTCACTATCCATACCTGCATGATATGCACTTACGTTTAATCCTTGCTCTGATAATTGTTGTGCAACTTGCTCAGCAGTTTTTTGTAAGGTTACATAAACGATCCCTGATAAACCTTGTTTGGGCTGCAACCATTGGCTAAGAAAATTCACTTTAGCTTCACTGCGAATACCGGTAACAGCCAAATTTAGGTTGGCGCGGTAAAATCCTGTGGTAACTATGTTTTCCTTGGCAATAGCAAATTTTCTGCCCATATCCTCAATAACTTGTTCAGTAGCCGTGGCAGTAAGTAATAAGGTTTGATGGATATTAAATTGCTTTTGATAACTCGGTAATTTTAGGTAATCAGGTCTAAAGTTGTGCCCCCATTCAGATATACAATGAGCTTCGTCAACAACCAACAATGAAATTTCAATGCCTTGTAAGAATTGTCGAAAGCGTTCATTATTTAATCGCTCTACAGATATCATTAATATTTTAATACGGCCATCGCGAACGTCTTGCATCACTTGCTGACCTTGCTCTCGCGACTGACTAGAATCAATGCTTGCCGCGGCAATGCCTTTGTTTTTTAGAAACTGCAATTGATCTTGCATTAACGCCAATAAGGGCGACACCACAAGTGTGAGATTAGGTAAGGCAATAGCCGATAACTGATAACATAATGACTTACCAGAGCCAGTTGGAAATATCGCTGCACTGCTGCTGCCTGATAAGATGGTATCAACAACCTGCTGTTGACCCTGACGAAATTCGTTAAATCCAAAATAAGATTTTAGAAGCTGTAAAGATGTATTCATATGCCTACCTATCGTTAATCCGTTAACACATTAAGTATGTAATAAGATACCGACTTTGCAATTGACCCGTTTGGAGATTATAAAAGTGAAATTTAGGGCGTGTTAAGGTAGTATATTGCCACAAAACTCTCCACATTATTAATAAACTTGATGCAAATAATTTCACCGCAACAATATACCGCCAGTCCATGGAAAAATGGCAAGGGCGAAACCATCGAACTCGCCATAAGCGATAACTCAAGTTTGGCAGAGTTTAGTTACCGTTTAAGTATTGCTACGGTTAGCGAAAACGGCTTGTTCTCTAATTTCAATAACTTACAAAGAAACTTATTTCTATTATCGGGCAATGGCATCGTGCTAAAACATCAACATCCGGTGTCTAAAAATAATACTGAAGATCGGTTAGTAAAATTACTTAGTGTGGCAAAGTTCGATGGCGGTTTACGCACTGACGGTATTTTAGTTGACGGCACCATTACCGATTTTAATGTCATGCATAATCCAACTAAGTATCACGGTGACATTTATAGTATTGATCGTTTTATCAATGTTGAAATCAAAGTTTGTGATATATGCTTTATTTACGCTGTTGATGATATTGAACTAGTGAATTTGAACGACCAAACAAGCAGTAAAATAACTAAGCATCACCTAGTAAAGTTAAGCAACGTAAAAAGTAATCAATTTCAACTTAAAGCGACAAGCGCTATTGTTGTGCAATTGACTTTAATACTTTAGTACTTTAATTAAACAGCTAACGTAATTAGCCTGAGAAAGCTGGGTGATAAGTGACCACACCGAACTCACTAACGTTTTCGCCGTTTAAGTTAAGCGCCATAAAATATTGTGCAGGAACACCTTCAAGTATCAATTCTGCATAGTTTCTAAAACCAAAACGTTGGTAATATTCGGGCTCACCAAGCAATACAACTGTACGGCCGCCAATACTCTTTATCCTTTCTAACCCTGCTTCGATCAATGCTTTACCAATCCCTCGTCCTTGCTTTGATGGCAACACAGTTACCGGCGCTAATCCAAAATACTGCTTATCCTGACCGTCGACAAGTACTTTTGAAAAAGCAATATGACCAACAATATTATTATCTTCGACTGCCACTAAGGAGACCGTTAACCCATCATCTTTTCGTAATTTATCAACGATAAACTGTTCTTTATTATCGGAAAATGGATGACCAATAAATGCTTGTTCAATAACATCAAAAATTTGCTGATGTTCATCTATTTTTTCATTTCGTATTTTCATATAATTTATTTACTTATTTATGTTAATCATTTGTTTCATCACTCTAATTATATGGTATTGTCGATACATGTAAAAAATAATCAATTGTTTTACAAATCTACGAACAATAATTGAAAGATAAGGTCGAAAAATGAGCGAACCAAAACGCGATGTCACGTTAAGATTTTTAGCCGAGCCGCAAGATGTTAATTTTGGTGGTAAAGTACATGGTGGAGCGGTTATGAAATGGATCGATTTAGCCGCTTATGCTTGTTCAGCTGGTTGGAGTGGTCGTTACTGTGTCACCGCTTATGCTGGTGGGATTCAATTTGTCGCGCCGATCCATGTCGGCAACTTAGTAGAAGTGTCGGCAAAAGTTATTTACACAGGAAAATCGTCAATGCACGTTGCAATTGAAGTTAATGCTTGTGATCCTAAATCGCTCAATAGACGTCATACCACTCACTGCATAGTGATTATGGTTGCAGTTGATGAAAGTGGTCATCCAATAAATATACCGCAATGGGTACCTGAAACCGATGAAGATAAAAAGCAACATCAAACAGCGATAAAATTAATGGAAATGCGCAAGCAGATCAGCGAAGAGATGCAAATTTATATTCCTAAGAATAAATAGCTAATTTGTTTTTTACTCAATTTTGTTATTAGTTGTCGTTGCAGCTAAACAACATAATTCTTTATCTAGCGACAGAAAACACATAACTAATTCTGTGTTTTCTGTTTTACTAAATCAATAAACCAGTGATAACGAACTGGCAATTTCCTATGTTGTTTGTATACCACATAGAGTTTATCAATGATCGGGTTAGATAATTTCGCTATGGTTAATTTATCGGTAGCTGCAAATTGGCTTACTGCATACTCTGGTAAAACGGTAAAGCCTAGACCTAACACCACTGGCTCCAAAATTTGCGTTAACTGATTAATAAAGCCCTTTTCTTTAATTTGCTCCATCGTCGAAAACTGTTCACTAAAATTTGCCGCGAGTACTCTTGATGCGTAATGATGGCCATCAGGGTGATTGATAAATCCCAAATGTGCTAATGCGTCGTAATCGACGTTTTCACGCTGTGATTTAGGCAATACTAATCGTAGCTGCTCTTTGCCAACTTCCTCATAAACAAGCTCAGTTTCATCATGTTTCTGGGTAACAATACCAAGGTCAATCTCATTATTAAGAATTTGCTGTGTAATAGCATGATTAGGTTGCGCTCGAACACTAAACCTAAGGCCGCTATGTTTAGCTTGTCTAGCTAAACAGTCTTTATAGATAAGCATAGCAAGCGAACCCGAACAGGATATTTTACATTCCCCTTCCGTTTCGCTATCTGTTTGCAATGAACTAAGAGTTTCTGACTCGATTTTAGCTAGCTGCTTTCCATGCTGATATAACTTGGTACCCGCTTCCGTTAATTCAAATCTTTTACCAATACGCTGTAACAAAACAACGCTAAGTTGTTGTTCCAATTTTTTAATGTGCTGCGACACGCCAGGCTGAGTCATATATAACGACTCAGCTGTTTTGGTAAAATGCCCTGTTTCGACTAGCCTTAAATAGGTGTTTAGCCAAACATGATTAATAGACAGGTTAGAATTCATAAGCTCTCATAACTGTTAATCCTATAACAAATAATTATCATTTTTATAAAGTTTAATAAATAAACATTCAAAATGATAGCACTTAAAATAACCCAAAAAGGAATACACAATGACCCCATATCCTCGTACATTTTCCCATATAGGTATATCGGTTCCCGACTTAGAGAAGGCGGTAAAATTTTATACTGAAGTATTAGGCTGGTACTTAATTATGCAACCTACCGTCATTACAGAAGATGACAGTGCTATCGGAGAAATGTGTACCGATGTTTTCGGCGCTGGTTGGGAACACTTTAGAATTGCGCATTTATCAACTGGAGATCGAATCGGCGTTGAATTATTTGAATTTAAGAACCAAGAAAATCCCGAAGACAATTTCGAATATTGGAAAACAGGTATATTCCATTTTTGTGTACAAGATCCTAATGTTGAAGATCTTGCAGAAAAAATCGTAGCCGCTGGCGGTAAGTACAGAATGAAAAAACCACGTTATTACTATCCTGGCGAAAAGCCATACCGAATGATTTACATGGAAGACCCGTTTGGCAATATACTGGAAATATATAGTCATTCTTATGAATTGCACTATGCTAGCGGTGCATACACAGGTTAATTTAGAACAGATGTATCTTAATTTAAACTAGCTTCAGTGGTGGCGATTTGTTGAATTTTATTGACAATAGCCATCACTCCATTCCCTCTCGATGGGCTTAAATGCTGCATCAAACCTAATTGTTGAAAATAGCTGTCAATATCAAAGCTTAAAATTTGCTCAGCAGTTCTACCTTGATAGATAGATAATATTATTACCATCAATCCACGAATAACTTTGGCATCACTATCTGCAATAAAAGATAAATTGTCATTGTTTTTCTGAGTTTGGATCCAAGCCTTTGACTCACAACCACTGATTAAATCGTCATCATCGCGTTGTTCTTTCGACAATCTAGGTAATAGCTTACTCAATAACATGATTTCACGATGTTTTAAGTCCCAAGATTTTGCTTTAGCAAACTTGTTAAGGATCTCTTCGCTAGTTACAAAGGTAGATTCGGCGACAGAACTAACCGTGCTCTCATTGACACTAGCGGCATTAGCATGGTTATCAGCGCTCTCCCCTTGGCAAAACAAGGTGAGTTGTTTGATAAAATAATCTATTTCTTCAAATGTATTATAAGCCGTTGCTGATACTCGAATCGAACCATCAAGGTTAAGACTTTCTAATAACGGCATGGCGCAATGATGTCCACTTCTTACTGCAATACCTTTGCTATCAAGAAAAGTGGCACAATCTTGATGATGTGAATTCTTGAGTGTGAATGAAAACAACGGAATATCAGAACAATCATCAACCAAGAATTGAACATGTTGTAAGGATTGTAATTGTTGAAATAAATATAAATTTAACTGCTGTTCCCAATGCCAAATGGGTTTCATATCCGTTTGATTAAACCATTCCAAAACTGCCAAAAATGACACTACGCCTGCAATATTGGGGGTTCCGGCTTCAAACTTAAATGGTAATTCATTAAATGTTGTAGCTGCAAAACTTACCTTTTTGATCATTTCACCGCCAAATTGATACGGTGGCATTTGTTCAAGTAATTCTTGTTTGCCATAAAGTACGCCAACGCCAGTTGGTCCGTACATCTTATGTGCAGAAAAAATATAAAAATCACAGTCCAAGGCTTGAACATCGATCTGCACATGCGCAACGGCTTGAGCACCATCAATCAAGGTTTTAGCACCATTTTTCTTGGCAATGCTAATCACTTGCTTGATTGGGTTTACCTTGCCGATGACATTAGATATATGGTTAATCGCAACGATTTTACATCGATTGGTGATTAATAATTTTGCTTGTTCAACATCAATAATACCGGTTTGAGTCAGCGGTAAAACAACTAACTTTGCTTTATAAGCTTGAGCGATTTGTTGCCATGGCACGATATTGGCGTGATGCTCAGCAGTTGATATCACAATTTCGTCACCTGCTGAGATAAAGCGACTCGAAAAACTTTGAGCAACTAAATTTATAGCGTCTGTTGAACCTTTCGTCCAAATAATTTCTTTTATGTTTCTCGCATTAATAAATTGCTGTACTTGTTGTCGAGCTCGTTCAAATTTTGATGTAGCTTTTGAACTTAAATAATGCGATGAACGATGCACATTGGCATTAATTTGCTGATAAAACTTAGATGATGAGTCGATCATAACGTTTAACTTTTGTGTGGTCGCTGCATTATCAAAATAAACAAGCTCGCGGCCGCCAACAAGTGTTTGTAATATCGGAAATTTCTTCCTCAAAGAGGAAATATCGAAGTCTTTCATTAACTCTTTTTAAACTCTAACATTATGAATTAAAAAGATTATACCTCAGTAATAGCGCTTTTATGTAGATAAATAAGTGAATTAATTTCAATTAAACATTAGCTTTTTTCTGAGATTTAGCTATAAATAGTGTTACCCGTAAAATAAAGGGGTCTTAACAAAGGATTAATAATGACATTATTTTCATGGTTTTCTGATAACGAAAAAGGAA
Source organism: Thalassotalea crassostreae (assembly GCF_001831495.1). Lineage (NCBI taxonomy): Bacteria > Pseudomonadati > Pseudomonadota > Gammaproteobacteria > Alteromonadales > Colwelliaceae > Thalassotalea > Thalassotalea crassostreae. The sequence goes on along the minus strand of NZ_CP017689.1, from coordinate 1,766,324 downwards.
CTCGAGATAAACTTCAGTTAGTAGATAATAGTAAATCTCGACTCAATATAAATAGAAAAGCAATGTGGCCAACAGCTGGAGTTCTAAATAACACACACGCTTTCCAATCGGAAAAAGAAAGCGAAACCACACACTTTGAACGTACTACTATCTTAAATGGTGACTAGAATAAAGCTAGTATAAAAACTTTTTTATCCGTTCTATTCGTTTATGGTCTTTTTCAAACGTTACTGCTTTATCTTTCCAAACATATGCCATGTCATGCATGGCTAATTTGTATCTCAATGCAATGTTATAGTGATACGACGGCATCAAATAATCCTGTTTAGCTGCTAATTGTTGATACACTTCTGGCAAGTTTTCTTCATAATATTGCATTTGTGTTGACGACATTTGCGGCTTAAATGTTCTAATATTTTGAGCTCGGCATGTTTGTGCAGCATATACTCCTACTTTTTCTCTATAATTGTCCGGTGTGCCTATCACTAACTGCCCATCTACTACTTGTGTTAACGGTGTCGTGTTTTGTATTTGCTCTCGCCATGGTAAAACATCTAAAATTGCCTTTCTTAACCGATGACTATCATTACCATTTTGTTTAACTAACCGCTCTATATCCAGTTTTACAATGTTGTTAGCCAATGCTGTATTGTCATCTCTTTGGCACACACTATGAATCGGCGATAAAGAATACTCGTCGATAAAGCCAATCAAGTGCAATAGTTCATGCTCAATCACCAAACGATCATCTTTATTATCGATGAATAACATACCATGATCGACGTATGCCCCTCCAGACGGTGCGACGAGGCCTAGATAACGAACGTTGTCAGCGATATCCACATCGCTGAAAGCCAATTGCTTACAATTAATGCGTTCATTACTATTGTGATCGCATTCAAGCGACCGTGGGTTTATATATTTAGGAGTAGTAAAACAAAATTGTTGCTTAAAGAATGGATTTTTAGAAATTTCCGTTAAGTTATCTTCGATTTGTACTAAGTCTTCAACATTGCTTGCAAAGAACTGTATCGTATAACGGCAATTTGAATGTGTTATTCCAGATAACAATGAAACGTTTTTTCGCTGAGTAAGAACTTGATAGCGATTTAACTGTTCTAGTATTTGGCCGTGTTCAGTTTGCGCTACACTGCTATTTAGCTCGGACAACATTGATAAATTTTTCTTTGCTTTATTTAGATAGCCAAACTTAATTTCAAATAATATTTTTTCAATCAATGCAGTATGTTGATCAATGCGCTTGAACAGTAAACTTGCTTGTTCATACTCGTTTATTGCGGATAACCTATGGGCCTCAAAAAGCAAAGCATCTTCGTCATTTAAAGTAATAGCTCGTTGTAACCAATAAAGATGATTTCGATGACTGATAGGATGTTTTTTAGCATCAAATTTATAGTAATTAGCCAGTTGCCACGCAATAGCACCACTTCGTCTTGCCAAAAAACGAGCACTTTCTATCCAATATTTACTGCCATATTGACTATGCTTTAGACGCCATTGATGTGCTGAACTGAGCTGAAGTTTAATACCCCATCTAATTTCCATTGCAGAAACATCTTGAGCATTAAATTTGGTTTCTAAAAACGTAGGCAAAGAAAAAGAGCTTGTTGATAACAACAAGCTCAGCATAATTATGAAAATATTACGAAACACTTAACGTTCTAATATTTTAGCTATTAAGGTGTCGCAACTTTTGTGCGCATTAACTCTAATTCTAATTTTGCGTATCTATGTTCAATATACTCATATACATTTGTGCCTAGTGCAAATTTAAAATACTGCTGAGACATTTCTCGATTGTTATGAATTTGATTATATTTTCCTAAATAGAAATACACTTCACAAAGTCGCTTCGCTAATTCATTATCATCATCTGCGCCTTGGGATGCATATTTTATAAACTCATCTTCACTAATATCCCGTAAAAATAGACGCAAAATATTGTTCGCCCATGAGTTATGTTGGAGAGAATTTAAATTGTTACGCAAATTGACTAACGCTAGTTCATTATCGATATCATGCTCAATCAAATATAACCAAGCGATTCGATAGGGATCATTATTTTGTTGAGATTGAAAGCGTTTAACATCTAATACTGCTAAGTTAGGACGAGCGCCATAATAAAGAGCGATAGCACGATTTAAGTAGGCATATTGATGTTTATCATCAAGTTCTATAGCTGAGTCAAATGCTTCATAAGCCAGCAAGAAGTCTTGCCTTTGAGTGTAATGAATACCGATGAAATTATAGGCTTCGACTAAATCTGGTTTAATGCGCAGCGCCATATGAAAATCGTATGAAGCTAATCCTCTCAGGCCAGCACTGTCATATCTAACGCCACGGTCATAATAAAGCTGGGCTCTTTGATCTGGAGTGATCTCAACCTTATTAAGAATTTCCGTTAAACGTGCAATATTAATTTCAGTTTCTTGGTCGATTGATAATGGCTCTGCAACCACGACATTAGCTACTGCTTGTTGAGACGTTGTACTACAGCCTTGTAGTAACAAAAACATAGATACAGCTGAAATAATTAGTTTATTTTTCAAAGGGGAACCTAATTAAAATTTGATGGTATGACTATAGTATATAAAAAAGGGAGCCATTCGGCTCCCTTATTTACAGTTTTTATTGATTTGCATTGAAATAAGATTCTTTAAATTAAAAAATTCTTATTCTGCAGCTGGCTCTTCGCTAGATTCGCTTGGCTTCTCAATAGCTTCTTTCATACTTAAACGTACGCGACCTTGACGGTCAACTTCAAGAACCTTAACCGTAACTTCTTGACCTTCTGATAAGAAGTCAGTCACGTTATTCACGCGCTCTTCAGCGATTTGTGAAATATGAACTAAACCATCTTTACCTGGTAATACGTTTACGAATGCACCGAAATCTACGATACGTACAACTTTACCTGTGTAGATTGTACCAACTTCGATTTCTGCAGTGATTTCTTTAATGCGGTTAATTGCATCATCAGCTTGCTCACCAGAAGTTGCAGCGATTTTAACTGTGCCGTCATCTTCGATTTCGATTGTTGTACCAGTCTCTTCAGTAAGTTGACGGATAGTTGCGCCACCTTTACCGATAACGTCACGAATTTTGTCTGCACTGATTTTCATTGTATGAATACGTGGTGCAAATTGTGAGATATCTTCACGAGCTGTGCTGATAGCTTCATCCATCGTGCCTAAAATATGGATACGAGCGCCCTTTGCTTGTACAAGCGCAGTTTGCATAATATCTTTAGTAATACCTTCAATCTTAATGTCCATTTGAAGAGCAGTGATACCATCTTTAGTACCTGCAACTTTAAAGTCCATATCACCTAAGTGATCTTCATCACCTAAGATATCAGAAAGAACTACGTGGCTATCACCTTCTTTAACTAGCCCCATTGCAATACCAGCAACAGAATCTTTAATTGGAACACCAGCATCCATAAGAGCTAGAGATGTACCACATACTGACGCCATTGAAGATGAACCGTTTGATTCAGTGATTTCAGAAACAACACGAATAGAGTATGGGAACTCTTCGATTGTTGGCATAACAGCTAACATACCGCGTTTAGCAAGACGACCGTGACCGATTTCACGACGTTTTGGAGAACCTACAAAACCAGTTTCACCAACACTGTATGGAGGGAAGTTGTAGTGCAACATAAAGGTGTCAGTTTTCTCACCTAAGATTGTTTCAATACGTTGTGCATCACGTTGCGTACCTAAAGTAGCTGCAACTAATGCTTGAGTCTCACCACGTGTAAATACTGCACTACCGTGAGTACGAGGAAGAACACCAGTCATAACGTCTAGTGCACGGATCATTTCAGGATCACGACCATCGATACGAGGCTTACCTGATGTGATACGTTCACGAACAACTTTCTTCTCTAAGTCGTGGAATAAATCTTTAGCTTCTTGAACGTTTAGTTCTTCGTCTTCAGCAAATAATTTTTCAACAACTGAGTTTCTGATCTCTGCAACTTTTTCGTAACGTTCCGCTTTCTCAGTGATTTGGTAAGCTTCGTTTACATCGCTAGCAGCGATTTCAGCAATCTTAGCCGTTAACGCTTCATTTTTAACTGGTGCTTCCCAGTTCCATGATGGCGTATTAACTTCAGCAGCAAATTCTTTAATTGCATTGATAGCAATTTGAGATTGCTCGTGGCCGTATACAACAGCACCAAGCATTACTTCTTCAGAAAGAACGTCAGCTTCTGATTCAACCATTAATACAGCGGCATCAGTACCAGCAACAACTAAGTCTAGTTTGCTTTCTTCAAGTTCAGATTGTAACGGGTTTAAAATGTACGCATCGTTTAAGTAACCAACACGCGCTGCACCAACTGGACCACTAAATGGCATACCAGTGATTGCAAGTGCTGCAGAAGTACCTAATAATGAGATAATGTCTGGGTTAATTTCAGGGTTAGCTGAAACTACAGTGATAATAACTTGAACTTCGTTATTAAAGCCTTCAGGGAATAATGGACGGATTGGACGGTCGATTAAACGGGCTATTAATGTTTCTTCTTCTGAAGGACGACCTTCACGCTTGAAGAAACCACCAGGTATTTTACCTGCTGCATAAGTTTTTTCTTGGTAGTTTACTGTAAGTGGGAAAAAGTCTTGGCCTTCTTTGGCATCTTTCTTTCCTACTACAGAGACTAATACGCATGTATCATCCATGCTTGCCATTACGGCTGCGGTTGCTTGACGTGCAATAACACCTGTTTCTAGAGTTACTGTATGTTGTCCGTACTCAAATGTTTTAGTAATTGGAGTCACTTTTTTTTCCTTTTATAGATAGGACCCATGCCCTATTTCATTTCATATATAATTTCGCGACTAATTATACGCACTTCACCTCGTAAAGCTAGTCGTTATAGGCAGTTAACTGTGAAGATTGTATGTAAAAATAAAAAAAAGTGTGATTGGCACAATGCACAACCACACTTTTTTATCTAAGAGGTTAATTTTATGGCAAATATTCGTAACTTGATTGCAAACCTAACGGAATGCCTATGGTCCAGTAGACAAGTAAGAATATTGTCCAAAGTACGAGAAACGAAATCGAGAATGGCAGCATCATTGCGGTCAAAGTACCAATACCAGCATCTTTAACGTAGCGCTGACAATATACCACCACTAATGGGAAATATGGCATTAACGGAGTAATGATGTTAGTACTTGAATCGCCGATTCGATAAGCCGCTTGAGCTAAGTCTGGTGAAATTCCTAACTGCATTAACATCGGAATAAATATCGGTGCCAATAATGCCCATTTAGCCGACGCTGAACCAACAAACAAGTTAATAAAGCCGGTAAGAAATATAATTCCGGCGATTGTAACACCGCTAGGTAGTGCCATTGCTTTTAAAAACTCTGCGCCTTTTACAGCTAACAAAATCCCTAAGTTTGATTGACCAAAAGAGTAAATAAACTGAGCGATAAAAAACATGATCACTAAGTAATAGCCCATTGTTTCCATGGCTTTACTCATGCCGGCAATGAACTCTTTACTACTTCTTATTTTTCCTATCGCAAAACCATAAACTAAGCCAGGGATCAGAAATAGCATAAATATTAAAGACACGATCGACTTCATTAAAGGCGCGGTAAACGCGGTAAGAGTGCCATCGTCTCCTCGCCATGCAGAGCCGTCTGACAAAGATGTTAATGTTAATATCACCACGAACAGAAGAATCGACAATAGCGACCACCTAAGCGCCTTTTTCTCATCATCTTCAAGCGGCTCCATAGTTGGCAAATCTTCTAAGTCACCATCTAATGCATTTTCCTTTAACTTAGGCTCTACTATTTTATCGGTAATAAACCAACCTAAACAGATAATCAAAATTGATGAAATTGCCGTAAAATAATAGTTATTGAGCGGGTTTAAAACGACATTGGGATCGAGTAATTGTGCACCGGCTTGTGTGATCCCTTGTAACATTGGATCGAGAGAAGAAGGTACAAAGTTAGCGGAGAAACCACCTGATACACCGGCAAACGCCGCCGCAATACCAGCTAACGGGTGACGGCCAGCAGCATAGAAAATAATACCACCTAGAGGAATAACCAATACATAGCCTGCATCAACGGCTGAATGGCTGACGATACCAACCATAATGATCATTGGTGTCAGTAACCACTTTGCGGTGACCGCCATAAGCGCTCTTAATCCGGCATTAATAAAGCCAGAATATTCCGCTACACCAATACCAAGCATTGCTACCAATACAACACCAACAGGATGGAAATGAGAAAAGTTAGTGACAACAGAAGAGAAAAATTGAGTTATTGCCGAGCCCGAAAGCTGATTATGGATAATTAGTGCTTCGCCGGTTCTTGGATCGATTGCATTAAAGTCGATTCCGGATAATGCAAAAGAAAGGGCCCAAACAAAGGCCAATAACAAGATAAATAACGCGGCGGGATCCGGTAACTTGTTTCCCCATACTTCGACGCTATTGAGCAGTCGTTGTACTCTAGTTGAAGATTCACTCATATGAATTCCTTATTATTATAATTGAACATATTCCGATTTATTCTAGCAGGAATTTATTAGAGTAAAAAATCGGTTTGTAATATAGCGATAAAACAATTTTATTCTTATTTAATTTTAGAATGCTTTAGTCGCGCCTCAGTTAATCCTTCGAAGTCTACGTAAACGCATAGAGAATAAATGAGCCAAAGATTATTGCGAGGATCCCCATCAATCTTGCATAGCCCATTGCCGAGTTTATTAGCCATGTTAAAAGCAGCGTAAATTTAGCTCGCCCCATTACTAAAAACGCTAGTGCGGCAACGACCGCAATCCAACCAATTACAGTTATGGCGGCAGGATAAATTGAATGTTTTGCAAATACAATAAGCAAATAACCAACAATAACGCGTACTATAATTGCAGATAAATAAAGCCATAAACTGTCTTTATGTGATTTAAGGTACCCGATTATAATCAATGGTTTAATTACTAACAAAACTCCTGCAAACACGATCAAAGCGCCAAGAATGCTAATTACTATCATCATAATTCAACTCCCGTTTATATAAGTAAATTAATTCTCTATCAGCGTTTCTATATTAATTTTAATGGCTTTGGCCAGATCTAAGTTAAGTTGAAGATTATATTTTGCAATTGCAATAATACTCATCAAATAGTTCAAATCGTGCTCTAGCTCCTTATAACTTAGCAATGCAGATAATTCTTTACTGACAGTTTCTGGGTCAAATTCAATAATACAGGTTTCAGGTAAGGATATTTCGTATGATGTGCGATCATCATTAAAGATTTCTTGGTCGCCACAATGTTCTCGTATCTTTTTTTGAGTGCTCGCTGATAACAATCGCCTAATTTGAATACGATACGGCGTTGTTTCAACATACATAAAATCTTCAAATTTTGAATTGATATAATAGCCCGATAACATTGATTTTATTTCACTATTTTTAATGTTACGAATGAATCCGGATGATACTAATTCGCTGTATGTATATTCAAGAAAGCCATTGGTTGTTATTTGAGTGGCCTGATAAGCATTAATGACAAATTGACTATCAGATTTTTGAGATGAATTATTGTTCAAAGAGCTATTATTCGATTCACGTTTGTGAATATAGTCAATGGTGTTCGATGCATACTGCTCAACCGTAGTGTAATAATCTAATGTTGTTTGAAAAACATATATATCGGCATTTAAATCAGCAACTAATCGGTGGTAATACTGCTGAGTAGTCGCTTCGTAGGAACGATTTTGGCTCCAATTAGTTACCTGCAAACCTACGAAAATACCAACAACCACAATTAAGAAATCAATAAAAACGGCAAACCAATTCTGTTCTTGAATATGCTTAGTTAATTTCCGTAATAACATTGAATTCTCTCAATTTAATTGACTTATAATTGCTCTAAACTTGCTAATAGCTTAGCTCATATTTTTCTTATCGATGACAATAAACTCTTATTTCTCTCGTTCGACTCATAAATCGCACTTATTTTTTCATACAAATCAAAAAGATAACTATTTCAATGTAAAGATAAAGGCAGGATAAAGCAAATAGGAAGTGGTTATGCGATAAAATACGTTGGAAAATGACAAAGCCATATAAAATAAGCTTGCTTCTAAATTTCAGGCAATAAAAAAGGAGCCATAAGGCTCCTTCTCTCGATTAGATAACGCGTTATTAACGACGTAGACCTAATTTAGCGATTACAGTAGTGTAACGCTCAACGTTTTTACGCTTCAAGTAATCAAGAAGTTTACGACGTTGTGAAACCATACGTAAAAGACCACGACGTGAATGGTGATCATGGATGTGCTCTTTGAAGTGACCTTGTAAGTGGTTGATTTGTGTAGTTAACAAAGCAACTTGAACTTCAGGAGAACCAGTGTCACCTTCTGATTGTGCGTATTCTGCAACGATTGCAGCTTTTTCAGCAACTGATAAAGACATAATAAATACCTTAGTGTTTAATGTTAATAAATTCGTTAAGCCAAACACTAATTCAGCAAAACGATAAGAGCGCGTATTCTAACAGCAAAAATGTACTTTGCAAGGTTTATTTTAGAATACGCAATATTGTATTATCAACGACAATTAAAGGGCTGTAGAGCAACTTAACCGCGTTAGACAAATGACAATTTTAGTTGTTAAGCGCTGCGCTATGATCGACAACGATGCGTTTTGGTGCTACAAGTCCATCATCGTTAATAATACCGACACCGATAAACTCTTCATTTTCACCTTTTGTTACCTGGACTAAGCCTTCAATTGGCGCACCCGCAGCTTGTACAGGGTTGCCCAAACGCAAGTACTTAGCCGAAACGTCATCAACATTGACTACCGGTAATTCATAACACGCAGTATTCATCGGTAACAACAATTCATCAAGCAAATCATAAGGGCTAGCATCTTGCTCTTGCGCACTTTCAACTATCGACCTTAACTGTTCCATAGTAACCATTTTATCGACGGGATAATTTCCGACGGTCGTTCGTCTAAGCATTGATACATGAGCTCCGCAGCCAAGTAACTCACCTAAATCGTCAACAATGGTACGGATATATGTACCTTTCGATACGTGTATTTCCATATCGACTTCGTCACCTTCAAAGCGCAACAGATCCAAGCGGTAAACTTCGATATCTCTAGCTTCCCGTTCGATGGTAATACCTTCACGAGCGTACTTATACAACGGCTGACCTTGATGTTTAAGTGCTGAGTACATCGAAGGAACTTGCTTGGATTTACCTCGAAAAGACTCGAGTGCAGGTAAAAGCTCAGCATCAGTAATAGTAACTGGCTTTTCAGCAACTACTTCACCGGCAGCATCACTGGTTGTTGTACGAATACCAAGTTTTGCGGTAACAATGTAAGTTTTATCTGTATCAAGTAAAAACTGCGAAAACTTAGTACCTTCACCTAAACATATTGGCAACATACCCGTTGCTAATGGATCAAGCGCACCGGTATGCCCTGCTTTATTGGCAAAATACAAACGTTTAACTGCTTGCAAAGCATGGTTTGAAGACATTTCATAAGGTTTATCAAGTAATAAAACGCCGTCTATTTGACGACCCTTTCTACGCTTTGCCATCGTTAGTCTTCCTGGTTCTCGTCTTTATGCGCTTTTCGCTCATCATCACGGATCACTTGATCAACTAATGATGTCATTCTAACGCCTTCTACTAATGATTTATCATATTCAAATCTTAGCTGTGGCATGATGCGAGCTCGCAATGATTTGGCTAAGATTGAACGAATAAAGCCCGCCGCATCGTTTAAAATAGCGATTTGCTCTTTCACATTGGTATTATCATCATTAAAAAAGGTTACAAAGATTTTTGCGTACGCTAAATCGCGTGTAACTTCCACTGCAGATACAGTGATCATTCCAAGGCGTGGATCTTTGATTTCACGCATTAGAATCACAGAAATTTCTTTCTGTATTTGTTGTCCTACTCGGTCAGTACGAGCATATTCTTTAGCCATTTTGACTCCAATTTTATAGTTATACCAAATGAAATAACTTTCTGCTCATTTTGACTGGTTAAAACAAACAACCACTTCGGTATAAAATATCTATATAGAACAACTAGATAGAAATTTTATCCTTGTGTTTATTGATTTTTCCTCAGCCAAAAGTAGATCACATATTTATCTCAATTGGTATTAGTACAAGTTTAGTCGTAACTTTCTCAGTTGATAAACCTATACTGAACAAAAATGGGAGCAAAGCTCCCATTTTTCAATTTTAATTAACGCTTATTGGTAATGAAATTAGTCACTCTAGATTATAGAGAACGTTTCACTTCAACCGTTTCGAATACTTCGATTTGGTCACCAACTTTAACATCGTTGTAGTTCTTAACACCGATACCACACTCTGTGCCATTACGAACTTCTTGTACGTCATCTTTAAAGCGACGTAGTGATTCTAATTCACCTTCGTAAATTACAACGTTTTCACGTAATACACGGATTGGTGCGCTACGTTTGATGATACCTTCAGTAACCATACAACCAGCGATTGCACCAATTTTTGGAGATTTAAATACGTCACGAACTTCTGCAAGACCAATGATTTCTTGTTTGAATTCAGGAGCAAGCATACCGCTCATCGCAGCTTTCACTTCGTCAATCAATGCGTAGATAACGCTGTAGTAGCGTAAGTCTAAGTTCTCAGATTCAATTACTTTACGAGCCGATGCATCAGCACGTACGTTGAAACCAACAACAATAGCATTTGACGCTGCTGCAAGTGATGCATCAGTTTCGGTAATACCACCAACACCTGAACCAACGATTTTAACTTTTACTTCATCAGTTGAAAGTTTGGTTAATGAATCAGAGATAGCTTCAAGTGAACCTTGAACATCTGACTTAAGTACAACGTTAACTTCAGAAACATCGCCTTCAGACATGTTCGCGAACATGTTTTCTAGTTTCGCTTTCTGTTGACGTGCTAGTTTCACATCACGGAATTTACCTTGACGGAATAGCGCTACTTCACGAGCTTTCTTCTCATCTTTAACAACTGTCGCTTCGTCACCTGATTGTGGAACACCAGAAAGACCTAAGATCTCAACTGGAATTGACGGGCCGGCAGTAGTAATTGGCTTACCATTTTCATCGCGCATTGCACGAACACGGCCATACTCTAAACCACAAAGTACAATATCACCTTGGTTCAATGTACCTTCTTGAACAAGAACTGTCGCTACTGGACCGCGACCTTTATCAAGTTTCGATTCAACAACTACACCACTCGCCATTTTATCAACAACAGCGGTAAGCTCTAATACTTCAGCTTGAAGTAATACAGCATCAAGTAAGTCATCAATACCTAAACCAGTTTTCGCTGATACAGGACAGAATTGAACGTCACCGCCCCACTCTTCAGAAAGAACGTCATGTTGAGAAAGCTCACTACGAACACGCTCAATGTCGGTTTCTTCTTTATCCATTTTGTTAATGGCAATGATAATTGGTGCATCAGATGCTTTCGCATGCTGAATTGCTTCAATTGTTTGTGGCATTACACCATCATCGGCAGCAACAACAATGATTACGATATCGGTTGCTTTAGCACCACGAGAACGCATAGCAGTAAACGCCGCGTGACCTGGAGTATCTAAGAAAGTGATCATACCGTGACCAGTTTCTACGTGATAAGCACCAATGTGCTGGGTAATACCACCCGCTTCACCGTCAGCAACTTTTGCTTTACGAATGTAATCTAGTAATGATGTTTTACCATGGTCAACGTGACCCATGATTGTTACAACAGGAGCACGAGTGATTGATTCACCAACATGACCTCTGTCTTCAAGTACGGCGTCTTCTAGTGCATTTTCATTTACTAGTACAACGTTATGACCCATTTCTTCAACAACTAATGATGCAGTTTCTTGGTCGATAACTTGGTTAATGGTTGCCATAGCACCCATTTTAAACATTACTTTAACAACTTCAGCACCTTTAACCGCCATTTTGTCGGCAAGTTCTGCAACAGAAATTGTTTCGCCTAGACGAACTTCACGCTCAACCGCTTTCGCAGGTTTTTGGAATCCGTGTTGCATAGTTGTAGGAGCACTTAACGTACCTTTACGATTGCCTTTACCACGAGCGCCTTTAGCGTTTGCGTCTTTTTGACCGCCTTTCTTCTTCTTACGACGACGTCCACCGCCTTCATCTTGGCGATCAACTTTATCTTCAGCTTCCTGTGCGTACTTAGAAGAGGTTACATGAACAACTTCTTGTTCTTTCTTCTTACGCTCAGCTTCTTGCTCTTTCCAACGAGCTTCATTTTCTTCAGCAAGCTTTTTCGCCGCTTCAGCGGATTTCATGGCTTCTTCTTCAGCTTTTGCAGCAAGTTCTGCTTCCTGTGCTAAACGAATCTTTTTCTCTTCTTCGTTTTCAACTTTTACAGGTGCTTCTTTCGCTTTTGCTTCTGCTTTCGCTTTCGCCTTAGCTTTTGCTTCGGCATCAGCTTTTGCTTTTGCTTCTGCTTTGGCTTTATTTTCTGCATCGCGTAATGCTTTCGCTTCTGCTTCTGCTTTCGCGTTTGCTTCTGCTTCTATACGTGCTTGTTCTTCAGCTTCTGCCGCAGCTTTCGCTTCTGCTTCTGCTTGTGCTTTTAATTCAACATCACTAGCTTTTACGTAAGTACGTTTTTTACGAACTTCAACTTGAACCTGTTTCGCCTTAGAGCCTGAACCAATAGAAAGAGTTGATTTCTTCTTACGGTTTAGTGTCATACGAGTTGGTTGTGTATCAGACGTGTCGCCATGGGCTTTGCGTAAATGTTCAAGTAATGTTTCTTTTTCTTGATCAGTTACACTTTCGTCTGCGTTCTTTTTAATACCGGCGTCAGCCAACTGGGAAAGCAAACGTTCTTCGTCTGTTCCAATTTCACTAGCAAGTTGTTTTACTGTTACATCTGTCATTAATTCTTATCTCCTTGCTGCGCTTATTCTTCGTTAAACCAACAAACATTACGGGCAGCCATAATAAGCTCACCAGCTTTTTCTTCAGTTAGTTCTTCGATATCGGCAATTTCATCAACACCTTGCTCGGCTAGGTCTTCAAGTGTAATTACACCGCGACTTGCTAATACGAATGCTAAGTGTTTTTCCATGCCTTCAAGATTTAATAAATCTTCAGCAGGTTCTGCGTCTTCTAAAGACTCTTCAGTTGCTAACGCTTGCGTAGTAAGTGCAGCTTTAGCTCGTTCACGTAACTCATCAACGATTTCTTCATCTAAGCCGTCGATTTCAAGTAATTCATTTACTGGAATGTATGCAATTTCTTCTAATGTAGAGAAACCTTCATCCACTAACATTGAAGCAAAGTCATCATCTAAATCTAGTTTTTCAGTAAATAACGTGATTACCTTGTCATTTTCTGCCTCATGCTTAGCTTTCATGTCTTCCACAGTCATTACGTTTAATTCCCAGCCAGTTAACTGACTCGCTAAACGAATGTTTTGACCGCTCTTACCGATAGCCATTGCTAAGTTACCTTCTTCAACAGCGATATCCATAGCGTTTGTATCTTCATCAACGATGATTGAAGCTACTTCTGCAGGCGCCATTGCGTTAATAACAAATTGAGCCGGGTTATCATCGTATAGAACGATATCAACACGCTCACCAGCTAATTCACCTGAAACAGCTTGTACACGTGAACCACGCATACCAACACAAGCACCAACAGGATCGATACGCTTATCATTAGACTTAACCGCGATCTTAGCGCGTGAACCTGGGTCACGAGCAGCGCCCTTAATCTCTAGCATTTCTTCACCAATTTCTGGTACTTCAACGCGGAACAGTTCAATAAGCATCTCTGGTTTTGCACGTGATACAAATAATTGTGCACCACGAGCTTCTGGTTTAATTTCAAATAACAAACCACGTACACGGTCACCAGGACGGAACACTTCACGAGGAAGCATTTCATCACGGAAAATCACTGCTTCAGCGTTGTTACCTAAATCTAAGATAACGCTTTCACGGCTTGCTTTCTTAACCACACCAGTGATGATCTCGCCAACTTGGTCTTCATACTCACCAACGATTTTCGCGCGTTCTGCTTCACGAACTTTTTGAACTATTACTTGTTTCGCAGTTTGTGTAGTAATTCGGTCAAATTTAACTGATTCGATTTGATCTTCTACAAAGCCACCAACTTCAGCTGTTTCATCATCGTATTGTGCTGCTGCAAGACCGATTTGACCGTATGGGTTTTCCATTGGCTCATCAGAATCTTCAACTACTTCCCAACGACGGAACGTATCGAACTCACCGGTTTTACGGTCAATCTCAACACGGACAATAATATCGCCTTCGTACTTTTTCTTAGTTGCAGTTTCTAGTGCAGTTTCCATTGCTTCAAAAATGCTTTCGCGTGGCAGTGCCTTTTCGTTTGAAACAGCATCTACTACTAGTAAAATTTCCTTACTCATCTGAATCTTGCCTCACTTAAATTCTTATCAAATTAAATCTGTTTAAGTTAATGATTGCTATCACTAACAATTAAAATTTTGCTATTAAATTGCCACGTTCTATGTTGGCAATTGGTAATTCATAATCTTGGCCATCAACAACAACGATAAGGTTGTCACCTTCGATAGCTTCTAATTCACCTTTGAATTTTCGACGGCCATTCAACGGCATGCCTAATTTTACTTCAACGGTTTCGCCGACTACTTTTTCGTAGTGGGCTTTTTCAAATAATGGACGATCTACACCAGGAGAAGAAACTTCTAGGTTGTATTCCGTACTAATAGGGTCTTCAACATCTAAGATTGCGCTTACTTGACGTGAAACTTCTGCGCAATTATCAACATCGATACCATTTTCATGATCGATATATAAACGTAAAACCGAATGATTACCTGCACTAACGTATTCAATACCTAATAATTCCAAACCCGTCATTTCAACTGCAGGACGTAACATCTCAGTTAATTTTTGTTCAAACTTACTCAACCACTTTCTCCAGCAACAAAAAATGGGCATTACTACCAAAACCGTTAACGAAAACATTGTTTCATCGACATGGTATAAACCCAGTAAACTATTGACCTATGCCAATATATTGATTACAAGTTGGTGTATCATGCTGTTGGCAATAAATACCTAAACCGCAGATACAAAAAAGCCCCTATTCACGCGGGGCTTAAAGTTACAACCCTTTGTGTACAAGTAAAAGAAATCAGTATCAAAATACGATGAGAAAATCTTATACAGGCACGTGAAACTTGGAAGTTTTTACCTTTAGAGTTGTAAGGTAAAACCATTTCACGTCAAAGCTAAGCGAAGTATATAACCCATCACTAAAAAGAGCAATACAATCCTTTGATTGATTAACAAAATATTACCATTTCAATGTTTATCGCTGGTCTATTTTGCAATTTTCGGTTGATTTTTATACTTATCTAAAAACTCTAAAAGCAATTGCTGATTACCAACATCATTAAATGTTTGGATATGAGCGCCGTTATAGCTAAGCATCGCTTTCGGTTGCCCGGCCTTTTTTACTAATTGTTGCGAATGTTGATATGGAATTATTCTATCTTGCTTGCCATGGATGATAAGTAATGGTGTTGGACTAATATTAGCGATTACATCAATAAGATCATAGTCACTTGGCATGGACCAAGCCACAGGGTATTGAAACGCCCAAGTTAGCCAACTTCTCGCCGCAATAGTTTGACTTATGTCCGAATATGAAGTGAACCCTGCATCTAAGACAACTGCAGACAAGCGTTGGTTAATCTCAGAATTAGCACCAACCACATAGCCGCTCATGCTTGCCCCCAAACTTTGGCCCAAAACATACATAGGTTTATTGGCGACGTCCGCTCTTGTCTCTAAATAGTTAAAACCGGCGATAATATCATTAAAAACATCTGGTATAACTGGCGTGCCAGTCGAGCGACCATAGCCGCGGTAATCGAGCATAAAGACTTGATAACCGGCCTTTGGCAACCAATAAACACTGGCAATATGATGTGAAATATTTTGTGCATTACCGTGTAAAAAGTAAATAGTCCCTTTTGCTTCGATTCCTTGTTCAACCTTTAAGAACCAGCCATTGAGTCTTTCACCATCAGTAGAGTCAATGTAGACGTCTTCATAAGCCAAACTAATTTCTGCTGGTGTTCTCACCAATTTGCGCTCAGGATAAAAAAACATTCCAGAACAACCACTAACAATGCTGACTAACAATAATAGTACAATATACTTAAGGTGAAATGGTTTAGTTTTATTCATTTAAATTCGCTTTTCCATGCTCTAATTTGTTCCTATTTAGTATTAAAAATAGTGACGATAAGAAACCGCAAACTCATCGTAATCAACATCATCGTTTATATTGCGCATTAAGTGAATACGCAGGCCTGATTGATTATCGATTGCCCAATTGTGCTCGAGTTTAATTTCACTACGAGTAATATCATCAATAAATTGGTATTGGGATACACTGAATAATGTTTTTCCATGCTGCCAAGTTTTTAAATAACCGCTGGTTATTCCAGGCGCTACTGCCCAGATATTTTCCAAACCTTCGTTATATTCAATGCGCCCTGTCGCCATTAAAAACAATCTATCATCGGCAAACACTTCATAACTCAAACCACCACCACCTCGGGCTTGCACCACTAATTCATCTTTACCTTGCGTCCACTGTCTTTCCATTCCAATATTGGCAAGCCATGACCACGGTGCAAGATAATCTTTGCGCGGTGATAATGAGGTGATATCTAACAATTCAAGATTTTGTAGTTGCAATGATTCGTCACGGGCACGCAAAGTAATTCGCCCCATGTTTAAAGACATACCGTTATCGTAACCATCGATATTGTCGATTAAATCGTGATAACTGGCTCGATAGGTAAAATCTACAAATGCTTTATTATGACTTTCACCCGCCTTAATTGAAAACAAAGTGGTCTCATGGCCAAGATCTGGACGATATGGTCTTTCTGGCTCTGGCGGTTGAATAGCCGCATGTGCGCGCATCATTCTCAGTAACTGAAAACTGCGTTTGGCAACGTCTTTGCTACGCTCTTCTTTGTTGGTTAAATAACGGATTAAGCGATAACTGGCATGAACAATTTTGGTTTGTTGCTCAACACTTAACTGCTTAAAATGTTCACTATCACGCACCGTAATATCATTTGACAATGCTATTGCCATTTGTCGCTGTTCTACCGGCAACTTATTTAACTGATTATCTAAATGTGTTCTTGCCGATGGGCGATAGTGTACATCGGTGATCATACCTTTGTCGCGCACTGCCCTAACCGTATCGATAGGTATGGATACACCCGGAAAATCATCGGTAACATTCAGTCCAGGTCTAGCTATATCAAGCAGCTCAAGTAATCGATAAGAGCAGTTTTCATCGAAAAAATAATAATCAAAATTAATGCCTCTAAGCTCCCAAACGTGAGCAAGCATGATATCGATTTCTTGTTCATTTAAGTCAAGTTTATACTCCCAAAGATCTCGGTTTTCGGCGCGATTATATTCTTTTATTTTTTCAAAATATGGATTCGATGCGAAATTACCAGGGTAACCTCCGCCTAAGCCCCGTATGGCATAAACTAAACCGTTTTCATTGGCAGGTATGTTGGCACCAAAATTAATCGCATGAGAAAGTAATGTTGAATTGTTCTCAACGTTTTTAGGATCAAAGCGTATAAATGTATGGCCATACATAGAAGAAGGCGAGTTTAATTGACTAGATGCATAGACAAGTACCACAGTCTCAGTATTTAAATCTTTACGCCATAGTGTGTATTCTTCACAGTTTGTTTGCGGGAGTTTGTTGTATAACTCAGGTAGCGCTTCACGCAACCACATAGTGCGCGCTGGAAACAAACATTGATTATTTGGTTCCCTTATAAAAGCATTTACCGTCGCAGAGAGTTCTAATCCAGGGTTTGTTTTACCCTGCTCTGCAAAAAAGAATCGACTGTCATCAACAAAACTTTCGTATTCGTCACCGTCTTGTTGGTAATACAGTAACGTCAGCCAATAATCATCAAAAGCATGACTTAATTGTTGTTCATTCAATGACACCACAACATCATCTTGTTTTGCAGCAACCGGCGCTGCAACCATTAAGCTATTAACAATACACAATGAGGCAATTGACGTGATTAAAGCGTTAGCTCTGTTCATAAATATACGACTACTTTTATTATTTACGTTTATTATTACTATTGAAGATCTGTATTTATCACTGCTCGACAAAGAGTGATATTGTTTATTGACTATTAATACATGTTTTATTCAAAATTAAAAGTACAATCAACTAGTTGCGGAAACAGGGAGAACCGTTTTACTTTGATTACTGCAATAAAAAGGGGCTAAAAAGCCCCTTATTACATTGTTTGTATAGCTAGTCCGCTACAGTGTATTTTGCTAATTGTTCATCGTTTTCAAGAACGCTAAACATAGTCGCAACTACATGCTCTGTAGTAACATCTTCAGATGGAAACATTTTGTCAAAGTTGGTGTGAAGTTGACGTTTGAAGTTAGCGCGATCTTGCTCTTCTACGCCCATTGATACTGCAACAGCAGTAATTGCTTCACCATCACCGCGAGCTACGTCTTCTGAAAACTCATCCATGATCAAACTTACGTCGATCATTTCTTTACCACCGTAGGTCAATGCCCCACTTGTTGAACAACCGTTAGTTCCAAAAGTCATACCAAATGTCGCATTACCTGTAGAGCCATTAGTTAATGAAGCCATTACATGAGATGGCGTACCTGATTGACCTTCAAACAACATATTACCCCAACCACAATTTGGACCGCCAGGAGATGAAGCCATTGCAGTTGAAGATACAGTTAATAGTGCCGCTGTAATTAATAGTTTTTTCATAATATTTCCCTGTAGAAATGGATATTTTTGTTTATTTCTTAATTATTATCGTAAACGAAAACAAATTAAAATAACTGCTCCAAAACAAGGCAGTTAAATTAACTTTAGCAGCAAATATTGAAAAGTGTAAATAAATACAAAATAAAGTTAACTTTTGAATAACTAGCTTCTACTATTCAAGTAGTTAAATGAATCTATTGGCTTATAAAAACAACTCAATTATTGGTCATATTTGAGCTTAAAGATAACAAACTACTGACAAAATACAGGCAAAATACAGGCAAAATTACCTGCACAATACTTTGCAATGAATAGCTATTCTGAGAACAAAATAATGTAAAGGAATATAATAGGTAAAGTTAAATCGAAACTAGCGCCTAATTAAATCTAGAATGACTTATTTCAGCCAATAATATCGTGGCTTTAGACTGACGTTAAAATCGGTAATTCATACCTATGTATGCCATAGAAAAATTTTCTTCGATATCAAATTCATTAAAACCTTGGTTATCCTCATCAGCTTCCATTTCTGCTTCAAGCACTTCATAGCCAAGTCTGAGGTCAACTTTCTCAGATATTTTAATTTCAAGCCCAAGACCAGCAGCTACACCTATTCCATACCAAGCTTCCGAGTCTTCGATATCCCAGAAACCTATTTCTTCATCATACTCTTCCATATAGACAAGTGCACCTAAACCTAATTTGGCAAATACACTAAACTGATCATTAAACGCATAGGTATAACGAGGTGCCATAGTTATAGTGGTCAGGAAAGAATCTTCGATATTAAAGGACGAAGACCTTGTTGCATCTAACTCCATAAACGCCGCACTTAACTCTACAGACCAGGTGCTATTATATTTGTAACCACCATATATGCCTATTACCCCTTGCTCGCCTTCTACAGACTTTTCAAGTTCTGTACCCTCAAGGTATATTTCTTCTGTGTCTGACTGACCGATCAATCCGCCTAAATAAAATCTGTAACTTTGATCTTCAGCATAGGCCGAGACCGAAAAAAATATTAGTATTGAAAGAACTACTCTGTATTGGTTCATAAATATTCCATTTTTTACGCTTCTAGCTTAAGTATACATATAAAATAATATTCTTGATCAAGAATAAATTAGATATGAACACACAAGGTAGAGTTTAGGACCTTATTAAACGGCAGGATACGACCCAATACTTGTAATTTTATTAATTATAGTTTTCAGTTCTACTTCTCTACAAAAACTAAGTTTTAATCCAGCAATTATAATATTTAAAAGCAAGTATTTGTTTTTCTTATTAACCTCGTACCTAAAACCAGCTAAAGCCACTTTTAACCTTGCTATTTGATCTTAGTAAGAACGACATTGTCAAAATAAAATTTCATAACAATTACCGAGAAAATATTGTGATTATTTTGTGATAACTTTGTGATCTTACCGCGATAAATGCTGTTCATACTGACCTTACTTAAACGAGTTTCAAACCGCTAACATTGCCTTTTTAACGCTCTGTTATTAACAACTTTTTATAAGTAAAAGAATGACTAACAAAATACTATCAAGTAAGGAACAACTATGAAAACTATCAACACAAACATCAAACCTTTAGCTGCATTAGCCGCGACCCTTGGTATGGCTACTAGCCTTACAACCAATGCGGCAGAGCTAGAAATTACGGTACAGAACTTAACACAAGGCATTTATTACACTCCAATAATCATCGCTGCTCACACAAGTGATGCGGCAATGTTTCGAAGTGGTGAAATGGCAAGTTCTGAATTACAAGCATTAGCAGAAGGTGGGGATATTTCATCAATGTCGACTTTATTAGCTAGCGTATCAGCTGATATTAATGAAAACCCTGCTGGTGGTCTGTTGGGTCCGGGCATGTCTACTTCAACTATGCTTTCTACCTCAGATAGCAATATGTATTTATCAATGGCTGCGATGATATTACCAACTAACGATGGCTTTGTTGGTTTAGACAGTTGGATGATCCCAACTGAAGCAGGTACATATACATTCACTCTCAATGCCTATGATGCAGGTACCGAAGCCAATGATGAGATTATTAACGGTGCTGGTGCTCCTGGTATGCCAGGTATCCCTGCTGCCCCTGGTATGGATGCAGGTACAGGTGGTAGTGGTGTCACTGCGACAGAAACGAATAACTACGTACATATCCACCGTGGAAATTTAGGTGATAGCGATGATATGGGAGGAACCAGTGACTTAAATAATACAGTTCACCGTTGGTTAAATCCGGTAGCAAAAGTAACAGTTGTAGTTAAATAACCCGAATATAAGGAGTAGATCATGAATACCAATTTAAATCGACTACTTGTGAGTCTATCGGCAGCAGCGTTACTTACAGCCTGCGGTGGTGATAGCAGCAATGATGCTATGACGACCGATGTTACCCCCGATCCAGTGACTACCGCCCCAATGACCATTAGTTATGATGTCTCTGTGACTAATTTGACCTACGCACAACCCTTATCACCAATTGCTGTGGTACTACATAATGAAGGCAATCTTTGGCAAGTTGGAGAAAGTGCATCAGTTGAATTAGAAAATTTAGCTGAAAGCGGAGCCAATGACATGATACTTGGGCTTGATGTCGTGCTCGCTAGTGGCAGCGGCGGTGGTGTATTAATGCCAGGCATGAGCGAAACTGTGATGGTAAGCATTGTCGACGTCGTACCGACCAGCTTATCTTTACTTTCGATGTTAGTGAATACCAATGACGCATTTACTGGCCTTAATGCGATGCCTTTGGAAAATTTAGACGTAGGTGAAAGTATTTCTTTAGTAACTGGTTCTTATGATTCAGGAACTGAAGGAAATTCTGAGTCTATGGCTACTATTCCAGGTCCTGCAGCGGGAGGTGAAGGTTTCAATAGCGCGAGAGATGACGTTGACTTTGTCGCAATGCATCCAGGCGTTGTCACAAGTGACGATGGACTAGCTAGTTCAGCGCTTACTTTTGAGCATCGTTTTGATAACCCCACTATACGCGTGACAATAACACGCACGGAATAATGTACACAAAATAGTTGAGCTGCTGTTACCCTGCCTCAACACTTTGTGTTGAGGTGGAGTAATGATTAATAAAGTACTAGTCATCGAAGATGACCAAGATATTGCACAACTAATAACCGTTCAACTTCATGAATTAACGTTAGAAGCACACCATTGTGATTGTGGTCAATCGGGCTTGGATGCTGCGTTAAAAAATGACTACGGTTTAATCATTCTCGATTTAATGCTACCGCACATTTCAGGATTAGATATCTGCCGTGAACTACGAAGTAAAAAGCCAGAGCAAGCAATTATGATATTAACCGCGAAAGGTTCAGAAACTGACCGAGTGCTAGGATTAGAGCTCGGCGCTGATGATTACATGACCAAACCCTTTAGTGTGCGTGAATTGCAAGCAAGAGTGCGTTGCCAACTAAGAAAAGTTAAATTACTGCAAGGCTTACACGAAGACACCCGACCAATTGAAGAAACGGCGGTCAATATTGGTGATTTACAAATTGATCAATCTACGCACCGTACTTGTTTAGCTGGAAACAATCTTGAATTAACCTCAACTGAATTCGACTTATTGTTGTACCTTGCCTCCCACCCTGATCAAGTATTTACCAGAGCTCAGTTATTGAGTTCAGTATGGGGATATCATCACAGTGGCTACGAACACACAGTAAATTCTCATATCAATCGACTGCGTAATAAACTAGAAAAAGATGCTAATCACCCTGAAATTGTACAAACCGTATGGGGTGTTGGTTATAAGTTTAATCGTCAAGGCGTTTTTGCGTGAAACTTTCCTTATATCAAAGATTATCGCTGTCATTAAGCGTAGTCTTTGTCGTTATTGCCAGCATATTCTATTTATGGTCAGAACAAGTAAGTGAACAATCTCGTTATATATCGCAGCAACGCCTACATTTATCTTTAGCTGCGAATTTAGCTCGTGATAACCCTCTTCTTCAACAAGGCGTTTACGATCAACATGCATTAGAAAATCTTTTTCACACTCTGATGGTGCTTGGACCAGCATTTGAGTTTTATTTTCTCGATGTCGATGGCAACATCCTTACCTACTCAGCTGATGATTCATTAATTAAGCGTAACCGAGTCAATATAGAACCACTATTAACCTTAATCAAAAACCAAGCAACATTACCTGTGTTTGGCGATGATCCTAGACATATAAGCAAGCAGAAAATATTCTCTGCCGCGCCAGTATTCAATAACGGTGTACTACAAGGTTATTTATATGTCATCGTCGCTGGAGCGAGATATGACAATGTATTTGATGCCAATCATTTAGACAAACAATCAAAAAGCTATTTAATGCTAATTATCTCTACAATTAGCTTTTTGTTTATTTTGCTATTAGGCCTATTTTGGTTTGTTACTAACCCAGTTCGTCGACTGCAAAAAGATATTACTATCTTTATTGATTCTGACTTTGATAAAAGTAAAATCAATTTTTTTCGCTGGCAAAAGAATACCAACAATGAAGTGTATAAGCTGGGTTCAATGTTTGAATTAATCGCCGATAAAATTACCGGTCAGCTGCAGTCTTTGGCAAAAACCGATCAAGAAAGGCGTGAGCTTCTCACCCATATTTCCCATGATTTACGAACGCCCCTTGCGTCTATGCAGGGATTTTTAGAAACCATATCTATTGCTAACTCATCCCCCAATAAAGCAGAAATAGACACTCAAACACAACAGCAATACTTACAAACGGTGTTACGAAATTGTCATCAATTAAACCAACTAATTGATCAGTTATTTGAGCTCGCACATTTAGAGTCAGGGCAAGTATCTGTCAATCTAGAAAGCATCAACCTCACAGAAATTGCCTATGATGTAGTGGCTAAGTTTTCGTTATTAGCCAAAGAAAAACAAATCTCATTAATCGTGGATACAAGCAATAACACTATATCCATTAATACCGATATCGCCAAGTTAGAACGGGTGTTAAGTAACCTAGTGGATAATGCAATTCGCCATACCAATCACGGCGGAAAAGTGGAAATAGAGATAAAACAAGATCAACAGAAAAAGATCAGTATTTCAGTTATAGATAATGGCAATGGCATTAAAAAAGAAGAGATAGGTTATATTTTTGATGCCCGCTATCGTGCCAGTAATTCGGTTAACGACGATAAAACCCATAATGGCTTAGGTTTAGCAATCACTAAAAGGTTATTGGATTTGATTGATGCCGATATTAAGGTTGATAGCACACTCGCAAAAGGCAGTACGTTTACCGTATTAATATAAAAGGCGCTTAGTTTAAGCCCCTTTTATATGTGGTTTGCTGTTTATACAGAATGAACTAAAACCCGAACTTCCAAACATCGTTTTCTACGCGGTCAAAATTAAATGTCGCAACACATTGCAATAGTTCTTGATTACACTCCGTATCGCCAAATTCGCATTGTTGCGGACAAAAAGGTGTAAAGAATACTTCTCTGTCACCGCCAAAGGTATATATACTTTGTTCGCCTGTGCGCCAGTTTGTATCTCGAACAACATCAAAATCATACTTAATTGCTTCAGAAGCGAAAGGTAGAGAATCAAAATCAGTTAATGCGCCCCATGCGCCTATACTTAAAGGCGTCCACTTTTTCCCTGTTCGACTTTGCCATACTTGGGTCGGATTAAATGGTAAACCAAAACCGCCAAAGCAAACCATCTTATTATAAATTACTTCACATTGATGACCTGGTCGTGGAGACCATTGTGCTGCAGCCGTTACTCTTTGCCATTTACTACCGTTTCGAGTTCGCCATACATCATTTAAATAAGGCAAATTTCCTTGTTCATCAGGTAAGAAGCCAAATTCTCCACCGAGTAGATAGATAAAACCATTTTTTACTAATGTTGCGCCTCCGGCTCTTTTAGACCATTTTGCTTCAGCTGTCTCTTTACGCCAATGTTTGCCATCTTTTGAACTCCAAACATCGTTATAATAAATTCTAGCAGGCGCTCCTTGAACGACTGCCGAGTCGTCATTTTTAGACCCCCCGAACACATAAATTCTGTTACCAAGAACTTCAGCCATTAACCCCGCACGACCTACCCATGGAGCGTTTGCAGTCATACGTTTCCAATTTTTGCCGTTTTTACTTCGCCATACATCATTAAAAAATTCTGATTGTGGCTGATAAGCAAAGCATTCTGGAAAACCTTGTGGTACTGGATTAGGCGCGACGCATACTGGCTTAAAGTTTTGACCTCCAATCACATACATATACTGACCTTTGGTGACAACTTTAAAATAAGCTCTTGCTGGCCAATGACTGTTTTCATCGGAATCTAACAATTTACGCCAGGTTGAGCCTTTATTGCCACTCACCCAAACATCATTAAATAATGTACTTTCGTTATTAAACCTAGGGTTTAGTAAAGGCTTTCTACCGCCCATTAAATAGAACTTGCCGCGCAGATTAACAACCTGTAAACCGGCGCGCTCTGCCCACTCAGTTTTATACTGGATTTGTTGCCAGGTGGCGTCATTAAGGGATTTTGAGAATTTTTTAAATCTATTTCGCCAATGTTTTTCGCGGTAACTGTGTTTCCATCGATAAACACTCGCTTTAGGACTATTGTGAAATAAAGAAAAGTCATTACTACGATATTTTTGCAAATATTTAGAGGTAGTATTAGCTTCGCTGACATTGATAAATGAACTAGCGAAATACAATAAAAACATCACTAGGTAAGTTAATAGGTTTTGCATTTGTTATTCCCTCTTCTAAATCGAGAAAAACAACATAATGACAAGCTTAATACAGCTCTAACAGCTTGAAAACAACTTATTATTGTTCAGGTTAAAAACAGTTAAGTAGTTAAATTTAGTTCACAACTGCCAAAATATCTAATGTATCGAAACGCGTACAATTGTTAAATTAATAATTGTACGCTCTAACTTGGTTATATTTATTAACCAAAATGATTGAATACGATTTTATTTCCATCTAAATCACGAAAATAAGCACCGTAGAATACATCAGGAATTCGCTGTCCTGGCTCACCATCACATGTGCCGCCTAACGCTAACGCTTTATGATACATCTGTTCACATAACTCTTTTGAGCCCGGTGCAAACGCTAACATATTTCCATTACCACAGTGTTGAGGACTTTCATTATAAGGAATGCATATAGCGAGCATTGGCTCTTGCATACTTTTGCCGATGAATATAATACGCTCCATTTTAATCAATGTTTTAGCTCCCATTGGTGCTAATAGTTCATTATAAAAAGCTTCTGATTTTTCTAAGTTGGTAACTCCAATAGTTGCGTAACTAAGCATATTTATTCCTATTTAAATAAGTTTGATAAAAACAATAGCAGTAGTGTTCTGCCTTCTAATAAAATGGCATTTTTATTCTGCACTTGATTGACCATGCAAAATAAATTGATAAAGCAGTTCTATATTTGACAAAAACTGCGATTTGATTTTATCTTCCATAATAGCAAGAAGATGTTTTTCTTGATCAAATCCCGTGTGCCAAATTTTGCCCCAATGCTTTTCTTTAGACTTATCACAAGTCGTTTGTTTAGTATCATCAAAACAAGACCATAATTTGGGATTAACTGATTGAGAATAACCGTCGTACCCAGACTCACCATCAATCATAAAGTTAGTAGCTTCAATATAGGCTATTGCTACGCCATTACAAGAAAATGGAGCATGATCAGACCAATCCCCTGTTTCGCCTGCAGCATAATTAGGGGTATCTGGATGCAAAGAATAAGGTTCAATATTGGTTAATTTTTTAGATGTCGATAGTAACGAATCGCGTAACCAAACGTCTGAGTTATATTTTTTATCACTCGATTTTGCTGTTTGTTCACACTTATAAGGGCTTGAATGAGCACTATGAATATATAACTTATCACCGCCAATCACCGTATCTAAGTTAATCATGCCAATAATATTTTTCTTATCTATATAGGGGGATGAAAGATAGCTTCTTGACCCCTGTAAACCAACTTCTTCAGCGCCAAATGATACAAGCCTTATAGTATAGTGATGTTCTTGCTCTTTCAGTCGTTTAGCTAAAGCAAGTAACGAAATGGTTCCCGACGCATTATCACTAAGACCTGCAGAGCCTATTTGATGACCGATTAAATCGTAATGGGCACCGATCACTAATGTTTTAACAGATTTTCCTGGCAATTCAACTTCAATGTTTTTTGACTCTAGTACGTTTCCATTTAAAGAAAAACTAAACTCATGTTGCTTAACCTTAAATCCTAACGATTGATATTGAGCAATTAACCATTGCGCGGACTCGGATTCACTTTTACTGCCGGCAAAGCGCTGATTAAAGTCTTTACTGAATTTCAACAATAAACCCCAATCACTCTCTTTTGCACTAGCAGATAGACTTAGTAATGAAAGTGATAGAGATGTATAAACTAAACTGCTTAAGATGGATTTCATCAATATTCCTGTATAAAGTTAAATATTTGAAATAAATTTCCAGTTTATCAACATTAGCACTATGTATTTATAATCGCTAGAATTTGATTTTTAAACCTTTATATGAATTGCAGGCATAAAAAAACCAGCTTTATAAGCTGGTTTTGATATTGGTGCGGATGGAGAGACTCGAACTCTCACGCCTTGCGGCACAGGCACCTCATGCCTGCGTGTCTACCAATTCCACCACATCCGCAAAGATGTGCGAATTAGTTTGGTACGTCGCTTTCTTTTTGTTCTTCAGAAACTGGAACGTCAGAAGCTGGAGCCATAGACTCAGTTTGCTCTGCGTCGCCTAAGTTGTTCCATTGGTCAACTTGCTCAGTACGTTGTGACGTTAAGTTACCTAAGAATAAACTAATAACGAAAAATAGAGTCGCTAGGATACCGGTTGTTTTAGTCATGAAGTTACCAGAACCACTTGAGCCAAAAATTGTATTTGATGAACCTGCACCAAAAGAAGCGCCCATATCGGCACCTTTACCTTGTTGGATTAAAATAAAACCAACTAAAACCAATGCGATAATTAAATAAGCTACGATTAATATTTGATACAACATTCTTTCTAAATCCTATACTGCCAGGCAGATTTTTTTAAATTCTTCAACGTTTAAACTCGCACCGCCAATCAGACCACCGTCGATATCAGCTTGTGCGAATAATTCTTCACAGTTTTTCGCATTGACACTACCACCATATAAAAGCGGTACTTGTTGCGCTACATCAGCGTCAAAACTCGCTAAATAGCTACGAATAAACTTATGGGTTTGCTGAGCAATTTCAGCAGATGCAGTCTTACCGGTACCAATAGCCCATACAGGCTCGTAGGCAACAACTACATTTTTAAAACTTTCGATACCAACTTTAGCAATAACGGGAGCAAGCTCGTAACTAAGTCTCGACTCAGTTTGACCTTCTTCGCGTTCTTCAAGAGTTTCACCGATACATAAAATCGGCGTTAAACCACTTGCTAAAGCGTAAGCAACTTTTTCGGCAACTAATTCTGTACTATCGTGAAACATTGCACGACGCTCAGAATGACCAAGAATCACGTATTGTACCTGTAAATCTTTCAGCATTAAAGCTGAAATCTCACCTGTATATGCACCTTTTTCGTTTTCGCTTATATTTTGTGCACCAATAGCGACTTGATTGTTACTTATATTCGCTTGTAACGACGCTAAATAAGGGGCTGGAGGGCAAATAATAACTTGCTGTTCAGCATTGAAACTTTCTTGGTTCAAACCGTGATACATCTGTTCAACTAGTTCGCGATTACCATTCATTTTCCAATTAGCGGCAACAATTTTTTGTCTGCTCATAATGATACCCTTTATTTATCCGGCGAGATATTAGCTAAATCGTTCAAAAGATACAAGTGAATACGTTACAACAATGTTTATTTGCTTAATTTAACATCAACTTAGCAACAATTTTATCACTTACACTCGCTTAGTTATTAACTCAGTCAATATTATTAATTAATTTAACCTGCAACTTTCACTTGATCTGCAATGACATTAGCAAGACGCAATACTTCAGATTGGTCAGGCCCTTCAACCATTACACGAATTAAAGGCTCTGTACCTGACTTACGCAGCAGTACTCGTCCTATACCGGCAAGTTCTGCTTCGACGTCTTTCACGCTTTGTATTACGGCGTCTGAGCTTAATGGATCGTGATCGCCTTCAAAGCGTACATTAACCAATACTTGCGGCAATTTATTCATGCCCTTTTTCAATCGAGCAAGGGTTTTTCCTGATTGCGCTAGCGCTTCAAGAACGTTCAAGGCGGCAACAATACCGTCACCTGTCGATGTGCAGTTTAAGTTAATAATATGGCCAGAGTTTTCAGCACCTAACTGCCAGCCTTTTTCTTTCAATTGTTGCATTACGTAGCGATCACCAACATTGGCGCGAGAGAATTCAATGTTTAATTCTTTTAATGCGAGCTCAAGACCCATATTACTCATTAATGTACCCACAACCCCACCTTTTAAGCGGCCATGATATTGAGCATTTTTCGCGATGATATAAATAATCTCATCACCATCAACAATGTCACCATTATGATCAACCATCATTAAGCGGTCACCATCACCGTCTAAGGCAATACCGACATCTGCTTGATGTTCTAGCACTAATCGTGAAATATTCTTCATTGACGTAGCACCGCAATCATCATTGATGTTAGTGCCGTTTGGCGTTGATGCAAATTCAATAACTTCAGCGCCTAACTCTCTAAATACACTTGGAGCGATGTGATAAGTTGCACCGTTAGCACAATCAACCACCATTTTGATGCCATTTAGTGAATGCTCTGACGGGAAGTTTGACTTACAAAACTCGATATAACGACCTGCTGCATCATCAATACGCATTGCTTTTCCAAGCTTCGCTGAATGCACACAATCCATCTCTTCATCGATCATTGCTTCAATAGCAAGCTCAACTGAATCCGGTAATTTTTCACCTGTGGTTGAGAAAAACTTTATGCCATTATCGTAAAACGGGTTATGTGAAGCACTAATTACAATGCCAGCTTCAGCACGAAAAGTTTTGGTTAGGTAGGCAACAGCAGGTGTTGGCATTGGTCCCATTAAACCAATATCGATACCAGCAGCAGAGAAACCTGCTTCTAATGCAGATTCAAGCATATATCCCGAAATACGAGTGTCCTTTCCAATGAGTACTTTTTGTGTACCTGTCGCAGCTAACACTTTACCGGCGGCCCAACCGAGTTTCATTACAAATTCAGGTGATATAGGCGCTTTACCAACTAATCCGCGTACACCATCAGTACCAAAATATTTTCTGTTCGACATGTTTATATTCCTTGGAACACTTTTAAATTAATTATTGTCTGCAATTAACTCTAGGATTTATTGCTTTAGTTTATTGCTTTAGTTTATTGCTATAACTGTGCAAACGTTGCGTTTAAAACCTTTAATGCATCAACGCTTTCTTTTACATCATGAACTCGTATAATTTTAGCACCATTTACCGCGGCTATTACAGCAGCGGACAAACTCCCTGCTAAACGTTGTTCTACATCTCTTTTAAGAAGGTTTCCGATCATTGACTTACGCGAAATTCCGGCTAATAACGGTAATCCAAGTTCTAATAATTCATTTTGATGAGCAAGTAATTGATAATTTTGTTCAAGCGTTTTACCAAAGCCATAACCTGGATCTAATATCAATCTATCTTTATCGATACCAGCTCGCTCACACTGAGTAATTCTTTGTTCAAAAAACTGTGCTACGTCGGCTACCACATCATCGTATTGAGGGCTGTTTTGCATGGTACGTGGCAAGCCTTGCATATGCATTAAGCAAACAGGGACATCAGTATTTGCCGCCGCTTCTATACAACCTTCATTTTGTAATGCCCGAACATCATTTATAAGCCCTGCTCCGCTCTTTACCGCCTCGGTCATCACCTGTGACTTACTGGTATCAATCGACACGACGGTATCGAAACGTTTTTTGATTGCTTCGATGACCGGTATCACTCTATCGAGCTCCTCTTGCAAAGCAACGTCTTTAGCGCCTGGACGAGTTGATTCACCACCAATATCAATGATAGAGGCACCATCAATAATCATTGCTTCAGTTTGTGTAAGAGCCAAATCAATATTATTAAAATTACCGCCATCAGAGAAAGAATCTGGAGTGACGTTTAATATTCCCATTATTTGGAAATCATTCAAATCGAGTGTTTTATTGCCAAATTGCATAAATGCGCTTATGTATCGGAGCCCAAAATTGAACGCTAATTATAAGTAACTAGAACAAATAAATACAGAAAAGACAGTGATTTATAGGATTTTAATTATTTGCAATGGTTTGCATGGAAATATTTAATTGGTAGAAACAAAAAACCCGTACTAAATAGCACGGGTTTTGGTCATTGAAAAAATAGCGCGATTAGCTAGCAGATTCGTCCGCAGGCTTATTAACATCAGCTTCAGGTTTTGCAGAGCTTGCTGGTGGTGTACCAGAATTAGCATCTGAATTACCTTCATCGCCATAACCTTTTGGCGCTCTAACTTCAACGCGAGCCATTAAATCGTCAATTTGGTATGCATCAATAGTTTCGTATGTCATTAATGCGTCTTTCATCGCGTGAAGGATATCCATGTTGTTTTTCAAGATATCTTCTGCACGTTTGTAGTTACGATCAATAAATACGCGAACTTCATCATCGATTGCTTTCGTTGTTTCATCAGACATATGTTTATGCTGAGCAGCCGAGCGACCTAAAAATACTTCACCCTCTTCTTCTGCATATAACATTGGTCCCATCTTTTCAGATAAGCCCCATTGAGTAACCATTTTACGAGCAATTTCAGTAGCACGTTCAATATCATTTGAAGCACCCGTTGAAACACGATCTGCACCGTAAATAACTTCTTCTGCAATACGACCACCATACAATGATGAAATCATACTTTCTAAATGTAGTTTAGAGTGGCTCACTCGATCTTTTTCAGGCAGATACATCGTCACACCTAATGCACGACCACGCGGAATAATACTTACCTTATAAACTGGATCATGCTCTGGCACCATACGACCAACAATGGCATGGCCGGCTTCGTGATAGGCAGTCATTTCTTTTTCTTGCTCACTCATCACCATAGAACGACGTTCTGAGCCCATCATTATTTTGTCTTTTGCCTTTTCAAATTCGGTCATCGACACTAAACGACGACTGGTTCTTGCTGCAAATAGTGCGGCTTCATTAACTAAGTTTGCTAAATCAGCACCAGAGAAACCAGGCGTGCCACGAGCAATTGTTTCTGCATTTACATCATCAGCAATTGGTACTTTACGCATGTGTACTTTAAGAATTTGTTCACGACCACGAATATCAGGAAGACCTACAGTAACCTGACGATCAAAACGTCCTGGACGAAGTAATGCCGGATCTAGAACATCTGGACGGTTAGTTGCAGCAATAACGATAACGCCTTCATTACCTTCAAAACCATCCATTTCAACTAACATTTGGTTAAGTGTTTGTTCACGCTCATCGTGACCACCACCAAGGCCTGCACCACGTTGGCGACCTACCGCGTCAATTTCATCGATAAAAATGATACATGGAGCAGATTTTTTCGCTTGGTCGAACATGTCACGAACACGAGATGCACCAACACCAACAAACATTTCAACAAAGTCTGAACCAGAGATTGAGAAGAATGGCACCTTTGCTTCACCAGCGATTGCTTTCGCTAATAATGTTTTACCAGTACCTGGTTGACCTACCATTAAAATACCTGAAGGAATACGACCACCAAGTTTTTGGAACTTACTCGGATCACGCAAGTAATCAACTAATTCTGATACTTCTTCTTTCGCTTCATCACAACCTGCTACGTCAGCAAATGTGGTTTTAATTTGGTCATCAGATAATAAACGGGCTTTAGATTTACCAAAGCTCATCGCTCCTTTACCCCCGCCGCCTTGCATTTGGCGCATAAAGAATATCCAAATACCAATAAGCAATAACATCGGGAACCAATTCGCTAAGATGCTTAATAACATACTAGGCTCTTCTGGTGGTACACCTTCAACTTTTACGTTATTGGTAATTAAATCACCTAACAAGTCCTTGTCATATTGAGTCGGGATCATTGTCGTGAAAGGTGTGCCATTACGCTTAGTACCATTTATGATGCCTGAAGATTCAATTCGAACTTCGCTCACTTGGCCTTGCTGTACATCAGTAATAAACTGGGTGTAATCCAATTTGCCATCAGCCGTACTATTTGGCGTAAAACTTTGGAAAACTGACATTAATACGATGGCTATCACTAGCCATAAAATAAGATTCTTTACCATATCACTCAATTTGAGGACCTCATGTTGAAAAAATTTCTGCGATTTCTATTTAAAAATGTTCTTTAAAATCGTGTTTACTGACGGTTTAAAAGAACAGATAAACTATATAATCAGAGCTATATAGTCCATTATACGCTTTTCTAACCTTTACTCTACTACAGTTTGTAACAGAATATCTATAACCGATTGCTTTAAACTTTGTAGCCAGTAGCAACGATGTAAACCTCTCGAGAGCGAGCTCGAGAAGATTCTGGCTTACGAGTTTTCACAGTAGTGAAACTTGCGCGACAATCTTTCATAAATTGCTCAAAGCCATCACCTTGGAAAACCTTGACTACAAAAGCACCATTTTTCTTTAAAACTTGGTGGCACATATCGAGTGCAAGCTCCACTAGGTACATGTTTCTCGCCTGGTCTGTTGCTTCGTTTCCGCTGAAGTTATGTGCCATATCAGACATCACTAGATCAACGTTACGACCACCTATTTTATCCAACAGTGCGTCAAGCACAGCGTCCTCTCTAAAGTCACCTTGTAAGAATGCTACGCCAGGCAAAGGCTCCATCGGTAAAATATCACAGGCAACAACCATCCCCTCATCACCTAGAACTTTTACTGCATATTCTGACCAACCGCCGGGCGCAGCACCTAAATCAACAACATTCATACCCTTTTTAATGAGCTTGTCTTTATTGTTAATTTCTTCAATTTTAAATACAGCTCGCGATCGTAAACCAAGCTTCTGCGCTTTTTTTACATATTCATCGTCAAAATGCTCTTGCATCCAACGTTGCGAACTTACTGTTCTACTTTTTTTAGATTTACTCATAAAGTTACGATTTAAATTAGTATTAATCACAAGATGGCGTTAAAATGTATGTAATTCAAGTCACTTGCAGAAATTTTTTACATGAATCTATCAAAAAAACAAATTCAACACCTTCGTGGTTTAGCTCACAGCTTAAAACCTGTTGTTCTTTTAGGCAGCAACGGCCTAACTGAAGGCGTAATTGCAGAAATTGATTCTGCACTTAATATCCATGAACTGATTAAAATTAAAATTCCAACTGATGATCGCGAAGTTAAACAGCTTATCGTTGACGCGATTGTTAGAGAAACAAACTCTACTAAGGTTCAAACTATCGGTAAGACGTTAATCATTTATCGTCAATCAGAAGAAAAGAAAATTAGTGTTCCAAAAATTTAAAGGTTAAATTTCTTTAATAACGAACGCGGCCTTGGCCGCGTTTTTATTCCTAATAACTTTAATGTTATTAAAACCATAATTAGAAAACCAACAAAGCCCTCATACCCGTCACCTAATAAACCTAATGCGAGTATTTATTACCGCTAAACACCGTTACATTAGGTTAACAAACTAAAACAATGCATTACTTGTCTATCTATTAACAAAGCAATAACATTGCGCTAATTTTTTTTACACATGAGAAATTAGTATGTCAAACAACAAGGGCTTCACATTAATTGAAATAACAATAGTTATCGTTATTCTTGCGGTACTTGCTGCTACTGCCGTACCTAAATTTCTAAACTTAGAAAGCGATGCTCGCGCTGAAGCTGTCACTTATGTTGAAGGCGTTTTAGTTTCTGCTAATCGAATTATTGAATCTAAAGCGACCGTAAAGGGCTTGACTAAAGAAGCAAATTTAGATGCTAGACATCTCGATGATCAGTTTAAAGGTAAAAAAGCAAAAATTCGCTACGGTCAAATGCGCTCACAAGAAGATACTATTTTGGCGTTTATTGAATCAGATGACTATACCGTATATCAAGATGGTAATAGAGGTAATATCAGAATTTATCCAAAGTCGGTATATGAAGAATATGGTCATGACATTAGATGTTATACGCAATATACCGAAGCTTGGCTTTCTGAAACCCCAGATGGCACAAAATACCCCCACCATGCTCAAACAGCTCTATATACTCAGGACTGCTAATCATGAAAAATTTAAACGGTTTTACCTTAATTGAACTGACTATTGTCGTGGTTGTACTAGCAGTGCTATCAGTAGTTGCGGCGCCGAAATTTATTGATTTACCGCGTGATACCAGAATAGCTCATTTGGAATCATTCGCAGGTACTTTAACGGAAGCAAACAACATCGTATTTAGTAAAACTTTTATCAAAAACTTGCATTTGGAAAGCGATATTCCAGCGAGCGATATTGATCCTGAATTTTTCGTTTATCCAGAAGCAAGACTGGCATTTGGTCAGGCACAATCCTGTACAAACAGTATATTGGCACATATCGATACTGATAACTATGATTATAGTTATTACGGTGCTGAGAAATGTATAAACGAATATTATGCTAAAGACCCTGACGATCCAGAAAACATAGGTGAAGTACCTTTCTTACGCATTTATCCGCAAGGTTGGTTAAATTCAAACCGAACAGACGTTAAGTGTTACGTTGAATATACACAAGCATTTAAACTTGACGGTGAGATTATTCCTGCGTTTGTTTCAGTAAAAACTGAAGAGTGTTAGTTATACTAGGTTATTGTCTTACTAACGTTATTAAAGAAAATAAAAAACCCAAGCATGAATGCTTGGGTTTCTTGTTTAATCGATTGTAACGTTGAAATATTATCTATGTTCTACAGAAATAATTTCAAACTCTACTTTGCCACCAGGCGTAGTCACTTCAACTTCTGAATCTACTGATTTACCAATTAAAGCACGAGCTATAGGTGAGTTAACGCTGATACGGTTATTTTTAATATCCGCTTCATCATCACCAACAATTTGGTAAGTCACTTCTTCGTCAGTATCTATGTTTAAAATAGTCACTGTTACACCGAAAATAACCTTATTGTTATTTGGTATCTTAGTGATATCGATAATTTGAGCATTACCCAATTTACCTTCAATCTCTTGGATACGACCTTCACAAAAGCCCTGCTCTTCGCGCGCAGCATGATATTCAGCGTTTTCTTTTAAATCGCCATGTTCACGTGCTTCAGCAATTGATTGTACGATTTCAGGACGTCTTGTTTGTTTTAAATAAACAAGCTCTTCTCTTAAGGCATCAGCACCTTGTATGGTCATTGGAAACATTGACATTATTGACACCTTTTATGTAATTCTTGGATAGAGCTTACAGTTTTTCTATCGTCCGCCGCATGCGCCATACAAGCTGCAAATGCTGCGTTTAATGTTGTTGTATAGTTCACTTTGTAACGTAATGCGCTGCCACGAATCGCTTTCGAATCTTCAATCGCCTTACGTCCTTCAGTAGTGTTTATAATATAACTATATTCACCATTTTTGATTCTATCAACAATATGAGGACGACCTTCGTGTACTTTATTTACTAAGCGAGCTGGAATGTTCGCTTCGCCTAAAATAACGGCTGTACCATGAGTTGCATCTAGATCGAAACCTAAATCAACAAGTTTGCGAGCTAAATCAACAACACGCTCTTTATCTGAATTACGAACAGAGATTAATGCGCGACCTGCTTTTGGTAATGAAACGCCGGCGCCTAAGTTTGCTTTAGCATAAGCTTCTTCAAACGTATCGCCTGTGCCCATAACTTCACCAGTTGAGCGCATTTCAGGACCTACTAAAGGATCTGAGCCGTGGAATTTGTTAAATGGAATTACCACTTCTTTAACAGAGAAGTAATCTGGAATAACTTCTGTTGTAATGCCTTGTTCTTTTAACGAAACACCAGCCATTACACGAGCGGCAACTTTAGCTAATGGAATGCTTGTCGCTTTCGAAACAAATGGTACTGTACGAGCGGCACGAGGGTTTACTTCGATTAAGTAAACTTTACCGTCTTTTACTGCCATTTGCGTGTTCATTAAACCAACAACACCTAGCTCAAATGCTAAGGCTGTCACTTGCTTACGCATTACGTCTTGAATGTCAGCTGGTAAACTGTATGGAGGTAATGAACATGCAGAGTCACCAGAGTGAACACCAGCTTGTTCGATATGTTGCATAATACCGCCAATAACCACGTCTGTACCGTCACAAATAACGTCGATATCTACTTCAATCGCATCATCTAGGAAGTGATCAAGTAATACTGGCGAATCATTTGAAACACTTACTGCTTCTGTCATGTAACGACGTAAATCCGCTAAGTCGTATACAATTTCCATTGCTCGACCACCAAGTACGTACGAAGGACGAACAACTAGTGGGAAACCAATTGCTTCCGCTTTTGCCATTGCTTCATCTAATGAGGTAACTGTTGCGTTTTCTGGTTGTAATAACTCTAAACGGTCAACCGCTTGTTGGAAACGTTCTCTATCTTCTGCTCTATCGATTGCATCAGGTGATGTACCAATAATTGGAACACCTGCTGCTTCAAGGCTACGAGCTAATTTAAGAGGAGTTTGACCACCGTATTGAACAATTACGCCTTTTGGCTTTTCAACACGAACAATCTCTAATACATCTTCAAACGTTACTGACTCAAAGTATAAACGATCTGAAGTATCGTAATCCGTTGAAACCGTTTCAGGGTTACAGTTAACCATGATTGTTTCGTAACCATCTTCACGTAAAGCAAGTGCTGCGTGTACACAACAGTAATCGAATTCAATACCTTGACCGATACGGTTAGGACCACCACCGATAATCATGATCTTGTCATTGTCTGTTGGGTTCGCTTCACATTCTTCATCATAAGTTGAGTACATGTAAGCTGTGTCTGAGCTAAACTCTGCCGCACACGTATCAACGCGCTTGTATACAGGGAAGATTTCAGCATTGTGACGCTTCTTACGAATTTCGCTTTCTGCTACGCCAATTACGTCTGCTAAACGCTTATCAGAGAAACCTTTGCGTTTTAATCTGCGTAAGTA
Organism: Thalassotalea crassostreae; assembly: GCF_001831495.1. NCBI lineage: Bacteria > Pseudomonadati > Pseudomonadota > Gammaproteobacteria > Alteromonadales > Colwelliaceae > Thalassotalea > Thalassotalea crassostreae. Next base: position 1,728,185 of record NZ_CP017689.1, on the reverse strand, counting down.
ATCAGTATTTAAACCAGACATACCCACTTTGTATACGTTTTGCTCTTCTTTAACGATATCTTCGATTTGTACTAAGAACCAACGGTCAATCTTAGTTGTTCGGAATACATCTTCTAAGGTTAAGCCTAAACGGAAAGCATCTGCTACATACCAAATACGGTCAGCACCAGCTTCTTGTAATTCGTGCATGATCTTAGTTTTAGCACCAGGTTTGGTAACATCAACCACAGGGTCGAAACCGTTCATGCCTACTTCTAAACCACGTAATGCTTTTTGCATTGATTCTTGTTGGTTACGGCCAATCGCCATAACTTCACCAACAGATTTCATTTGCGTAGTAAGACGGTCTTCAGCGCCAGCGAACTTCTCGAAGTTAAAACGAGGGATCTTAGTTACTACGTAATCGATTGTTGGTTCAAATGATGCAGGAGTTGCACCACCAGTAATGTCATTGCTCAATTCATCAAGTGTGTAACCTACTGCAAGCTTGGCAGCGATTTTAGCAATTGGGAAACCCGTTGCTTTTGATGCTAATGCAGATGAACGCGAAACACGTGGGTTCATTTCGATAATAACCATGCGGCCAGTATCAGGACAAATACCAAACTGTACGTTTGAACCACCCGTTTCAACACCAATTTCACGAAGTACCGCAACTGACGCGTTACGCATGATTTGGTATTCTTTATCCGTTAATGTTTGTGCTGGTGCGACAGTAATTGAGTCACCTGTGTGAATACCCATTGGGTCGAAGTTTTCAATCGAACAAATAATGATACAGTTATCATTTTTGTCGCGAACCACTTCCATTTCGTATTCTTTCCAACCGATCAATGATTCATCAATCAATAACTCAGACGTTGGAGATAAATCTAAACCACGTGTACAAATAGTTTCGAATTCTTCGCGGTTATATGCGATACCGCCACCGGTACCACCCATAGTAAATGATGGGCGAATAATACAAGGGAAACCTAGGAATTCAGACGCTTCAATTGCTTCGTCCATCGAATGAACAATTTTCGCTCGTGGTGTTTCTAAACCAATTTTCTTCATCGCTGTATCGAAGCGAGAACGGTCTTCCGCTTTATCGATTGCATCAGCTGTTGCGCCAATCATTTCAACGTTGAATTCTGCAAGTACGCCTTTCGCTTCAAGTTCTAGCGCACAGTTAAGCGCCGTTTGGCCGCCCATAGTAGGTAAAACTGCGTCTGGACGTTCTTTTTCAATAATGTTGCGAACAACTTCCCAATGAATTGGTTCGATATAAGTCGCATCGGCCATTTCTGGGTCAGTCATAATCGTTGCAGGGTTCGAGTTTACAAGAATTACTCGGTAACCTTCTTCGCGTAAAGCTTTACAGGCTTGTGCACCTGAATAGTCAAATTCACAGGCTTGACCAATTACAATTGGACCTGCGCCTAATATAAGAATACTTTTTATGTCAGTACGTTTTGGCATTTTATTTACTCTATCTAATAAGTCTATTGGGCTTTGCGTGCGTTAATCAAATCAATGAAATGATTAAACAATGGGGCTGCATCGTGTGGACCAGGGCTAGCTTCCGGATGTCCTTGGAAACTAAAAGCTGGTTTATCAGTGCGATGAATACCTTGCAATGAACCATCAAATAATGATTTATGAGTTGCAGTTAAGTTTGCTGGTAAGTTACTTTCATCAACTGCAAAACCGTGGTTTTGTGAAGTGATCATTACCACATCGCGTTCGATGTCTTTAACTGGGTGGTTAGCACCGTGATGACCAAACTTCATTTTTACTGTTTGTGCGCCACTTGCTAAACCTAATAATTGGTGACCTAAACAAATACCAAATACAGGGATGTCTGTTTCAAGGAATGATTTAATTGCGGTAATTGCGTAATCACACGGCTCTGGATCACCAGGTCCATTTGACAAGAATATTCCGTCTGGATTCATTGCAAGAACTTCACTTGCAGGAGTTTGCGCAGGAACGACTGTAAGTTTACAGCCTCGGTCTACTAACATACGAAGAATATTGCGTTTAGCACCAAAGTCATAAGCAACAACATGATGAGGGAATTCATCCGGTGTAACATGACCTTTACCTAACTGCCAGCTACCCTCAGTCCATTCATAGGTTTCTTTAACGGTAACTTCTTTCGCAAGATCCATGCCTTTAAGACCAGGAAACGCTTTTGCTTTTGCTAACGCTTCATCAGTATCTAAGTTGTCACCAGCTAGAATACAACCGTTCTGTGCGCCCTTCTCGCGTAGTATACGAGTCAGTTTGCGAGTATCGATATCGGCGATACCTAATATGTTATTAGCAACAAGGTATTCGCTTAAACTTTGTTCATTTCGAAAGTTGCTTGCTAATAGAGGCAAGTCACGAATGATCAGGCCTTTAGCCCAAACGTCTGCAGACTCTTCATCTTCAGAGTTAGTACCGGTGTTACCGATATGTGGGTAAGTCAAAGTGACAATTTGTTCTGCGTAAGATGGATCCGTTAAGATCTCTTGATAGCCAGTCATTGCTGTATTGAAAACAACTTCACCAACTGATGAGCCTTCAGCACCAATCGCTGTGCCTTTAAAAATAGTACCGTCTTCCAGTACCAAGATGGCAGATTTAGTCAATTTAACCTCCATAATGAATCAAAGTATTAATAACCGCTGTTTATACATGACTTATGTCGTACTTAAACCATAATATCGAGCAATTATTAGTTATATTTCACGCCAAAACTTATTTTTTGGCAAAATCGGCGTATTTTACGCGTTACAGACCGTTTCGTCCATAACAATTTAAAACAATTTAGACGTTTAATTACAATTTATGCATTAAGCCGCCAAAAGCATACGTTATCTATTAATAATAAATCGCGATAACTTATTTTAATCCAAGCACATCTTGCATATCGAAAAAGCCCGGTTGTGCATTGCCTAACCAGCTTGCAGCGCGCATTGCCCCCAATGCAAAGGTCATTCTTGACGTTGCTTTGTGAGTAATTTCAATACGTTCACCAAGATCAGCAAAAAATGCCGTATGTTCGCCAATAATATCGCCAGCACGTACCGTTGCAAAACCGATGGTTTCTCGATCACGCTCTTCGGTAATACCTTCGCGTCCATAGACTGCACATTTATTTAAGTCTCGATCAAGCGTATCGGCAATTACTTGACCCATTTTCATTGCTGTACCTGATGGTGCGTCTTTTTTGAAACGATGATGAGCTTCAAAAATCTCGATATCTGTCTCATTACCGATTGCTTTAGCGGTAATTTCTAACAGTTTAAACATCAAATTCACGCCAACACTGGTATTAGGTGCTAAAACTACAGGAATGCCTTTACCCAAGTCCTGTAATTTAGCAACTTCATCATCGTTAAAGCCCGTGGTTCCGATAACGATGGCTTTATTGTTCTTTTGACACCAAGCAACATGTTCAAATGTCGACTCAATCGCAGTAAAGTCGATTAATACATCGGCTGCTAGTAAATCGTTCATGTCTGCACTAACGGCAATATTCTTGTGCCCTAAGCCACAAAGTTCGCCCGCATCAACGCCGTTTAGTGTTGATGATTCACGTACATAGCCAGCGACCAGTTCAATGCTTTCATGCTCAAATGCCGCTTGTAATAAATTTCGGCCCATACGGCCGCCGCAACCTAAAATGGCAACTTTAGTCATTGTTGTTATTCTCTTAAAATTAAAATTACTTTTAACTAACTTCTAAACTGCCGGTTTAAAACCTAACTAAAAACAATTTATTATTTAACTACTCAACATAGATAACTTTATGTATAAAAAAGCCGGGAAATACCCGGCTTCTTATAACATTAAACGATCGCTAATAACTCAACGTCGAATACTAACGTTGCATATGGAGGGATTGCACCCTGTGAGCCACGCTCGCCGTATGCTAAGTTATAAGGGATGTGTAAACGCCACTTAGAACCAACAGCCATCATTTGTAATGCTTCAGTCCAACCAGCAATAACACCACCAACTGGGAACTCAGCCGGTTGGCCACGTTCTACAGATGAATCAAATACTTTACCGTCAGAGAAAGTACCGTGGTAGTGACAGCTAACAGTGCTTGCTGCTGTTGGCTTTTCGCCTTCGCCAGCAACTAATACTTCATACTGTAAACCAGATTCAGTAACAGTTACTTCTTCACGCTTTGCATTTTCAGCTAGGTAAGCTTCGCCAGCTGCAGATGCTTCTTTAGCTTTTTCAGCTTCTTGAGCTTGTAACTTTTCAGATACTACAGTGAAAGCAGCTTGTAAGTCTTCTTGACTAACTTGGCTAGCAGCATCTGATAAAGCATCAGCGATACCAGCTTGTACCGCTGTAATATCAAAATCTTCAAATGGGTTGTTACGTAACTGCTCACCTAATTGGCGGCCAACGCCGTAACTTACGCGTTGTTCAATCGTTGTAAAATCAGACATGTTAAATTCTTAATTGTATTAAAATCGGGCGCAAGTTTAGCACAAACAACTTTATATCAGTAGAGGGTAAAGGCAAAAATTTAGACCTTTTCTACAAAAAAAATCTAAATTTATTTTGATATTACCCCTGCTATTGCGAATTAGCTTTTAGCCAGATTTTTTGCTGCTTTGGGTGCAGGTATCACTGGTTTAACGCAATTGCTATTTTGCTTACTCGCCGCATAAATTGGGTTAGTTTTAGATAGGTGCTTAGTTAAGGTATTGATACGTGTCTTATGTGAAGGGTGTGTTGACATAAATTCAGGTGGTGAACCGCCACTTGCTTTTGCCATATTTTTCCATAAATTCACGCTTTCTTTTGGATTAAAACCAGATTCAGCCATTAGATCTTGGCCGATGATATCAGCTTCGGTTTCATGTGCTCGTCCATAAGGCATTAATACACCGTATTGTATACCTACACCTAACCCGGCAAGGATAAGCGCTTTATTATCAACATCTTTAGCAGCCATAGTGACACCAGCAACAACTAACACACCTTGTGATAATTGATTTGATGACAACCGCTCGTTTGAATGTTGAGCGATAACATGACCTACTTCATGGCCAATGATAGCCGCTAATTGGTCCGCATTCTCAGTAACATTCAAAATACCGGTATAAACGCCGATCTTGCCGCCAGGCAAAGCAAATGCATTAATTTGTTCTGAATCAAAAACAACAATTTCCCAATCGCCGCTATGTACTTTAGAGTTCACGTTGGGGGTGATTTGATCTGCGACGCATTGTACAAACGCATTCACTTTTTTATCAGTACTGATCGCTTGTTCAGCTTTCATTTGTTCAAATGACTGACTGCCCATTCGGTCTAACTCTGAAGAAGAGTGCAGTAATACTTGTTTACGTCCTGTAGGAGATGTACTACAAGCAATGAGAGTCAGTACTGATATCGTGGTAACCAAAAATTTCTTCATTAAAACGCCTTACTTATTTTTAGCGAAACAACTTTATATTTATTAGTGTATGACAACTTTGCTTTAAATTTAATAACTTATTTCAAATAATCGGTTACACTGTTAGATATTGCCAAATCCCCACTCTATTATTGATTTGCTATTGGATTAAATATGAATAAAAACACAACTTTAGCCATTTCTTTGTTACTTTTATTGTCAGCCTGCTCAGATCAAGAACAAACCATTACCGTAGTCAAAACTAAACCAAAACCGGTGCTTGACGTATTAGGTGTTAACGATCAAACCAACCAAGCATCATTAGACGATTTAATTAATCGTGGCAGTAAAGAGTTCTTTCAATTTAAACCACAATTTGCTTCATTAACTGGTGTTAACGAATCTGAAATCGGATTTTATTACCAAGACAAGCTTGATACTTATCAAGCAACTTCAATTCAAAACTTTCGTCAACAAATGCAAAAGGTTTCCAACCAGCTTATACAATTAGAAAACAGCGAAGAGCAAATCGACGAAGATAATCGCGTTATTATGGCCAACTTGTTTCAGCATTATGCCGGCCACCCAGAATTTCAAACAGGTTTTATCGACTCCTATATGGGCCACCAACCGTTTATTATCAACCAGATTAATGGCCCCCTTATCGACACTGTATTTACCTTCACTGATGGTAAAACTATTGAAAACTTAAGTGATGCCAAAGATTACGCACAAAGAGTCGCGTTGTTATCAACGCAAATTAATCAAGTGAACCAAAAATTTATTCATGATGCGAATCAAGGATGGATGCCACCAAAAGCAATATTTACATCGACCATCAGTTATTTCGATACACTTATCGCGACAAAACCTGAGGAATTGCTCATCTACAGCCACTTAAAAGATAGTTTGGCAAAACTGCCAAATATAAAACAACAAGATAAAAACAACCTGTTAGCGAGCGTGTCTGACGATTTAAAATCACAAGTATTACCTGCCTATAAAAAAGTAAAGGATAGCCTGGTAAAGTATATCGATAAAGCGCCAAATGGAGACGGTATCTGGGCCCAAAAAAATGGTGATAAGTTTTATCAATACAGCATTAAACAGCAAGGTGACACTCGTTTATCTGCAGAAGAAATTCATCAACTTGGGTTAAAAGAAGTATCGCGCATAAGCGCTGAAATGAATTCAATTTTAGAGCACCTTAATTACACCGAAGGGAGTATTTCACAGCGCATTAACGCGTTGGCAAAAGAGCTTCGATTTAGCTACCCTGCGACCGAAGCTGGTAGAGAGCAAATAATTTCTGATTTGAACCAACAAATCTTAGATATTAATAAAAAGATGCCTAGCCAATTTAATACCGCGATTAACTATCAAGTCATGGTAAAAGCATTTCCAAAAGAAACAGAGCAGAGCGCTGCGTTCGGCCAGTATTTACCACCACCATTTGATGGTTCAAAACCAGGTGTCTTTTGGATCAATTTACGTGATATTGAAAACATCGCAAAATTTGATCTGCCAACCTTAACATTTCACGAAACCAATCCTGGTCATCATTGGCAAGTTTCATTAAATATGGGCATTGATGAGCTTCCAATTATACGTAAATTAGCAGTATATAATGCTTATATCGAAGGTTGGGCTTTGTATGCAGAACAAGTTGCTTACGAAATGGGCGTATATGATAACGACCCATACAGTAACTTAGGACGATTGAAGGCTGAAATATTCAGAGCGGTTAGATTGGTTGTTGATACCGGAATTCACCATAAAAAATGGAGTCGCGAGCAAGCGATAGATTATATGATGGCAAATACTGGCGCCCCCTACTCTGAAGTAAAAGCAGAAATAGAACGATATATGGTATGGCCAGGTCAAGCTTTAGGCTATAAACTTGGTATGCTTAAGATTCTAGATTTGCGTAAACAGTCAAAAAGATTGTTAGGTGAGCGGTTTGATATTGGTGAATTTCACGATGCTGTATTGTTAAATGGTGCTGTTCCAATGGCAGTGTTAGAACAAAAGGTTAATGATTGGGTAGCAAGTAAATAACGTTTTGAAAGTAGTCGGGTTATAACCTTAACTATGAAAACTATTTTGAAATGATAAAAAGCTCACTTTGATGGGTGAGCTTTTTAATCAATTACAAATAGATAAATTGGTTAAGCTAAGACTCAGCGTACAATGGCAATATCATTTTCAGCGTTATCTATTAAGCTACTAAAATTATCAAGAATCTCTTTGGCTTTATCTTCACCGCCGGCGATGTCATTTAATGCTGCGCGCCACTTTTTATTATCAGGATGATCTTCCCAGGTCATGTCGTTGACACCGCCTGGCATATGCCACACCACCAATAAATCATAATCACCAGTGCGGAATTCCATCACAGTTTCAGGACCTCTAGTACCCGCCTTTTCGGTTGCTTTTTCATAATAATTTTTAATGATTTTTAGCGCTTCACCACGCTTTCCATTTTTAAAATTAATTTTGACCACATTTTTCCAAGTAACGTTTTTATCAAACCGTTTACCGTCCTCAGCCAAAGCAACATTAACATTGCTAAAAAGTAACACTGCTACTGTTGTGCACGCGATTAATATTTTTTTCATCATAGTTTCCTTGTTATTAGTATCACAAGAGCATTCCATACTGCATTGCTACAACCTCGTGGTAATTTACAACTCACGCCAAGTGTTTAGACTTGCTATAAGTTATAATCAGTAACAATAGTATAGATTGCTATATAAGCAATAATTACACGAACTGAAGGTTCGATTGATGTCTCAATGGAATAGAAAAAGAGGAAGAAAGCTTTACTATATCTAGTTATGTCAAAATACGGTCAAGTAAGACGTTTAAATTTAAATGCACCTACTGTATTGGTAGAGCATAACCTAAATGATTGGATTGCTAATAAATAGTTGCTGATATGGCATTAATCATAAATACTATGGCTTCACCGTTTATAACAAATTAACGACTTTAACAATTACTAGACCGCCTAAATATTTATAAGGAATGCCATTGAACTCAAAAGTTTATATTGTTATATCAGCTTTGCTGGTGGCTTCACTCACATTAAACATCTATTTATTGAGCGAGCTAGGCACATTTAAATTACAACAGATTGCGAGCAATTCTTCCAATGATAATGCCGTAAATAATTCACATTTAATCACTAAAACATCAAGCCCAAATGCTAGCACAAAGAACAATACAGGCGCCTATACCAACCATAAAGTGAGTATAAACAATGATCTCGATAGTGTCACAAGCAGCGATACAGATATACAACTTTTAATCGTAAGTGCCGAACAATCATTCAAAGTAAGCCAATATCAAACTGCAATTGAGTATCTACAAGAAATTGAACAGCTCGATTTAGGTATCGCACAGGCATTAAAGTCAAATTGGATAAATCAAGGTTATCTGTGGATAGAACAAAACAAGTTAACATCACTTAAAAATTTCCTAAGAATATACGCGGATTACTACCCATATAATCTTGAGTTTTTAGAACTATCTGCTCAGTATTATCAACATAATCAAATGTTCAATTCAGCAATTAGCACATATGGAAAGCTAATAAACGAAGCAAATGATTACAGCCAACAAGAAATCTACATCAACCAATTAAAAAAAATGGCTAGTGCATTAAATCAATCTCTACAGCAACAACAACAATGGCAGCAAATTATTGATGTTAATGAGCGGCTATTGGCAATAGATAGCAATTATCCACCTTACATCCTTTCAATAGCAAAAGCGTATATTCTTGTTGATGATAAGAGAACCGCTCTTATCTACTTAGATAGCATTCGATACAATGATGAATATCAAAGTCAAATAAATCAGTTGTTGGCATTAATTGAGCAACGAGAATTGCAAAAGGATGGCATTGAATTGCAGCGCACTGGCGACCACTTCATTGTTCAAGGATACATTAACAAAAGGATAAGTACTCAGTTAATGATTGATACCGGTGCGTCATTTTCTGTGGTTTCTGAAAGCTTTTATCAGCAATTACAAAACCATACAGAGGTTGAAATACTCAATGATGTGCAAGTAAATACTGCTGGAGGGACGAAGCAAGGCTTTGCTATTCGAGTAAATCAATTTTCAATTGGTCCTTATCAATTAAATGATTTTACTTTTGTTGTCCTAGAGCTGGAAAACTTTGACAGTGGTGATGGTTTACTCGGCATGAACTTTCTTAAACATTATCAATTCAATATTAACCAAGAAAACGCGTTATTATTTTTATCGGCGAAATAAAGTAAAGCTGGACTTTACCTTTTATTATCGCCATAACCTGTGCCAGTTAATAGATAACTAGGCCGCTTTTTGATTATCCTTAATCTGTATGCCTGACAATTTTTCTGAATTATCATTGATAGAATATCTAGACGTTTTATTATCTATAGTGCCTTCTATGCTACTCACAAGCTCTTGTTGAGCAGCTAACAGCATTGCACCAACAATATGAAAATCGATGTACTTAGCGATTGCCGCGAGTATTAAAGATAACAGAGGGAAAACCATAAATGATAGCGCTATTGACCATTGTGCACTGTATGAAATCGCTATTGGTAACAAAACGATAAATGATGAAATTACTCGGAATAGTGTAATATTTATTTGCTTAATTTTTAAGTTCGTCATGTTGTTTACCCCTTTATCAATTCCGTCCGCTGTTTGCAGAATCAATAATAGGTAAACAAAGGCGTTCTTACAAAAGCAAAATACTCACCTCATAGTTGAATTAAACTAACCTATAAATATTCCATAGATCAAGTTGATAACAGCGATTGCTTTAACCAGTCAATAAAACAATGAATTTCATGTCGCTCTTTATCCACCTTACGATATACCGCATAGAGTGATTGTGGGTATGGCGCCGTAAGGTTAAACGGGTCAACTAACAAGCCTCTTTGAATTAAGTTAGCTTCTACCGGCAGCATTGCGAGTGTTAACCCAAGTCCCTGCTCTGCTGCGGTCAGTGCCGAATCATAACCGCTAAAACTTAGGTTATGTTCAACTTTAAAATCGTCATAACCAAAATACTTCATCCAAGTAGACCAAACTTGTTCCATATTGGCTAAGTCAATTAGCGCCACGTCACTAAGTTGAGTGATTGATTTTAGTTTATGTTTTTGTTGAAAGTCTTTTGAGCACAGTGCCGCTATGTCGATGTTGATCAGCTTTTCAGCTTCAACCCCATCCCATTTCCCACCGCCGACGCGAATCGCTATATCAAAATCCTCATAGCGTAAATCGGCTGTCGTCATTCCGGTCTCGATTCGTATTTCAATACCATTATGAGCGTTTTGAAAATCGTTTAATTTAGGAATTATTACGTTGGTAGCCATGGTAGGAAACGTAGATATTTTTAGGGCTGGCGAACTGAATTTGCCTTTAACTTTTTTAGTTCCTTGCTCTAATAATTGCAATGATTGTTGGATGTATTGTAAGTACATCTTTCCCGCTGAATTTAAGTCAACGCCGCGAGTACGTCTGGTAAACAAATCAAACCCGACAAATTCTTCTAGCGCTTTAATTTGATGACTTACCGCGGATGGAGTAATAAATAATTCTGCACTAGCTAATTTAAAACTTTGCAGTCTAGCGGCAGCCTCAAATACGCTAAAAAGATGTAGTGGAGGAAGAGCCCTAGCCATAATTTAATTCCCAAACAGTCACTTATAGATGAATAATAATGACCTATAGTTTGTGAATTGCAAGTCAATTCAATACAAAGTTAATCGTGAGTTCTATTTATTCTAACTTGTTATTTAGCAAGTTCTAAATCACCTAGCCCTAAACTAAATTTATTAAATTAAAGTTCTCTAAATTAGATTTTACTAAATTAGAAACCTCTAATATAATACTCAACGTCTTTAACAGGAGTTAAACAATGGATAAAGAACAACTTTCACAAAATGCAGAGCAAGCAGAACGATTTTTAAAACTTCTCGCCAATAAAAATCGACTGATGATACTTTGTGCCCTACTAGAAAAAGAGCTTTGTGTAAGTGATCTTAACGAGCAAGTGCAACTAACGCAGTCGGCGTTATCGCAACACTTATCACATTTAAGAAATGCCAATATGGTCGCTACCCGGCGACAATCACAAACCATTTTTTATCGAATAGATAACCCTGATGTTAAAGCTACTCTCGATCAACTCTATAAAATATTTTGCAACTAATGCTAACTTTCTTCATTAAGGAACACTATTTATGATCACTGAATTCACCCCTATCACTTCACTTATAGGCGGTTTGTTAATAGGTTTAGCGTCTATTTTGACGCTGATAGGATTAGGTAAGATTGCTGGTATATCAGGGATCTTTTTTCAAGGCCTACGCAATGCGATAACTAAACGCCAACTTAATTGGCAAATATATTTTATTGCCGGGCTAATTATAGGTCCAATCATCGCCAGCCTTATTGGCTTTTCAATACCATCGAATATCGACTTATCCTGGTCACAGATAATAATCGGCGGGCTATTGGTCGGTTTTGGTACCCGTTATGGTTCAGGTTGTACTAGCGGCCATGGCATTTGTGGAATCGGTAGATTCTCCCCTCGTTCAATTGCTGCAACCATGATCTTTATGCTAACTGCAATAGCGACAGTATTTATCATACGTCACGTAATAGGAGCTTAACCATGAGTAAGATTTTTGCATTACTATGCGGCATATTATTTGGTATCGGATTAACAGTCGCACAAATGGTTGACCCTAATAAGGTGATAAACTTTCTCGACCTTTTTGGATATTGGGATGCAAGCCTAGCGTTTGTCATGGGCGGCGCACTTGTTATTTATATAATCGGTTATCAATTTATCGTCAAAAACCAGCAACAGCCAAAATGCGCCGCAGAATTCGATTTACCAACAAACACCAAAGTAGATAAAAAACTGATAATTGGCTCAGCCACTTTTGGCCTTGGTTGGGGAATTTCAGGAATTTGTCCAGGCCCTGCAATTAGCAATCTTACCTCCGGTGACTTAAAAATCTTTGGTTTTTTATTCACAATGCTTATAGGAATGCTTGTCGCTGAAAAATTGTCGCAAAAAAGCGGCTAAAATCGCTAAATGTCGGGAAAAACGAAACAAAATAGAAACTGTTGATAAGTTGGACAAAATGTCCAACTTTTTTTTTACACTAACGATTAATTGTTCAAACAACTCACAGTACAATTTATTGTACATAAGTAAAATAAAGTCATTAGTTACTGATATCACTGGTAATCGTTAAGTTCATTTGCAAATTAACAATAGTTTTGAGCATATTTCAACTACCTCTTTAAGCATAAATTAAAACTAACAGCGAAGCCTTTAGTTATATTGGCCTGCAGCGCTCCCCTTATTTAGCTTATAAATACTATTTTTGCTCATATTTGGTGCAACCTTTAAAATATTAAGCTAAACAATCAGCTTTTTGTATAAATTTAAAGAATTCACTTTGCGTAAACTATCAAGCTAAAAAAGTTGGCATATTTTTCGCTACAATGTGATTTTTTGAAAGATTTACGGTCGCAAAATCCTGTGGATAACTATGTTAATAAAAAGTAAAGTTCAATGATAATAAACCTTTGCAAGGAGCTAGCATAACTTTATTACAAAATTATGAAATGTTTCACCGTAGTTTCACAAGTTTTCTAGACAAAAAGCAGAGTTTTACACAGAAACGGTGGATAACTTTTCTGACCCCTTATTTTTACTAGGCTAATTTTTTGCAAGCTCTTTTTTTAACTTTTTTTTAAATTTTTTTTACAAATAATTTTGCAGCTTTTTTGATAAAAATTTATGATGAGTGTAATTATCTAAACAACCAAATATGAATATGAAAACAGCGTTAGTTTTTGGTGCATCGGGGTTAACTGGTCAGCACTGTTTAATGCAATTATTGGCAAGTAGCAAATATGAGTCGGTTACTATTTTTGTGCGAAAGAAACTTGCGATATCTCACCCAAAACTGGTTCAGCACGAAATTAAATTTGATGATTTAGCATCTGTTTCATCAGCTTTTAACGTCGATCACGTATATTGCTGCTTAGGCACAACCATAAAAAAAGCAGGGACTAAATCAGCGTTTAAAGCAATAGATTTAGACTTGGTAGTTCAGATAGCTAAGCTATCGAAGCAGCATGCAGTTGAATGCTTTAGTGTCATTTCAAGTATAGGCGCAGATAAAGGCTCATTGTCTTTCTATACTTCAATTAAAGGGCAAATGGAACAAGCGTTAATTGCAATTGGGTTAAACAAGTTAATTATCGCTAGACCTAGCTTATTATTAGGTGAACGAAAAGAACAACGTCTTTTAGAACATCTATCCATTAGATTGTGTAAGGTACTTAGTTGGCTTTTTATCGGCTCTTTGGCTAAGTACAAAGCAATCGAAGCGAAGTCAGTAGCAAAAGCCCTGATTGTATACGCAAATAAAGAGAACAACAGCAATGAGTGCGTGCATATCGTTGAAAATGATGAATTGATGTTAACAGGCAATCGTTAATATTAAAAAGTCAGAGCCAGTATTTTAATAATGAGGCTCTGACTTTTCTATTTAGTGTTGCAGTATGTGTAACAAGCCCCTTTAAGCGCAAACTATAAAGAACTTATATCAATACTAGGCGTTATGCTCAGCTAACAACGCGATCATATTGTCTTCGCTAAGTATGTTAATCCCGAGATCTGTTGCCTTAGCTAATTTTGAACCTGCTTTTTCGCCAGCAACAAGGTAATCGGTTTTCGCAGAAACACTGCCAGACACTTTTGCGCCAAGTAATTGTAATTTAGCTTTCGCTTCACTTCGGCCCATCTGACTTAAAGTCCCGGTTAATACGAAGATTTTGTCTTTTAGCGGTAATTCATCATCGGCCTTAACTTCAATTTCAGGCCAGTTAACACCTGCACTAATCAAGTTATCTACGATCTGTTGATTATGCTCTTCAGCAAAAAAACTAACGATATTTTTAGCGACAATAACACCAACATCACTAACATTTTGCAGCGCTTCTACATCTGCTTGTTTTAACGCCTCTATGGTTAAAAAATGCATCGCTAGGTTATTGGCGGTCGCTTCCCCTACTTCTCTAATACCAAGAGAATAAATAAAACGTGGTAGCGTTGTTCGTTTCGCTTTTTCTAATGACGCAACAACATTTTGAGCTGATTTAAGCCCCATGCGTTCAAGTGTTGTTAGTTGCGTTTCATTTAGATGAAATAACTCAGCAGGTGTTCTGATCAACTTCTCATCAACCAATTGTTCAACGAGCTTATCACCAAGGCCATCGATATCTAACGCTTTACGAGATGAAAAATGCTTTATTGCTTCTTTACGCTGCGCTTCACAGAATAACCCTGCTGTACATCGTAATACCGCTTCCCCTTCCTCTCGTTTCACCGTTGAATCACATACAGGACAAGAATCAGGAAAGTGGATATCAACCGCGTCATCGCCACGGCTATCGAGTACCACGCTAACAACCTGTGGGATCACGTCACCCGCTCGGCGAATGATAACGGTATCGTTAATTTTTAAGCCCAAACGATTGATTTCATCTTGATTATGCAAAGTCGCGTTACTTACCGTTACACCACCAACAAACACAGGTTGTAAACGGGCAACTGGCGTAATCGCTCCGGTTCTACCAACTTGAAATTCTACATCAAATAATTTAGTAAGCTCTTCTTGCGCTGGAAACTTATAGGCTGTTGCCCAACGAGGTGCTCTAGCAACAAAACCAAGGGTTTCTTGGTCGGCAATATTATCGACTTTAAGAACAACACCGTCTATTTCATAACTAAGCTGTTCGCGACGCTCTAGAATATCTTTATAGAATGCATCACAGTAACTTTGGTCATCGAGTAACTTAATTTCCGGACACATAGGCAACCCAAGTTCTTTAACTTGAACTAGACGCTGATAATGACTCGCTGCCAACCATTGTGGTTCGTTTACAAATCCTAAACCATAAGCATAAAAAGCAAGATTTCGCTTGGCGGTGATCTTGGAATCCAATTGACGTAAGCTACCAGCGGCGGCATTCCTCGGATTAGCAAAAGCTTTTTCGCCTTTTTTAATTGCTTGCTCGTTCAGTGCTTCAAAGCTTGCTTTTGGCATAAACACTTCGCCGCGCACTTCTAGAATACTTGGATAGTTTTCCCCACGAAGTCTTAACGGGATCGAGTTTATTGTACGAACATTTTCAGTAATATTTTCGCCAGTTTTACCGTCACCTCGAGTAGCGGCTTGCACTAACACACCATTTTCGTATCTAAGACTTACCGCTAAGCCATCAAGTTTGGGTTCAGCACAAAATTTAATAGCCTGACTATCACTTAGCTTATCGGTTATACGTTTTACAAATGCTTGCCACTCGTCCTCACTAAACACATTATCTAGCGATAACATTGGCATTTGATGCTCTACTTGGGTGAATGACTTTAACGCTTCACCGCCGACCTTTTGACTTGGTGAATCAAGCTGCATTAATTCTGGGTGTTGCTGCTCCAACGCCTGCAATTCACGCATCAAACGATCGTAGTGTGCATCTGGAACCGTCGGTTCATCAAGCACATAATATTGATAATTATAATCGTTTAGTTGTTGGCTTAAACTAGAGATAGACTGCTTAATTGATTCAAGATCATTATTTTGTTCAGACATAGTAATTACATTCACAATAGAAGATTCACTAAAGAAAAAGCCTCAGTAAAGAGGCTTCATATACTTTAAAACGTTTTTAATACCCTGCGAGACGACACTTACGGTCAAATTCACGGATACGGGTAAGGTAATGTTGTTCAGTTTGTTTGGTCATCACACTGCGCTGACCATCTAATACTTGTCCGCCGAATTCATCAGCAACTTGCTTAGCAGCGGATAGCATTTTCTTAAACACTTTCGCCGGCTCTTGTGCATTTGGCAAAGTCATAAACAAAGTTATGCCTTTGGTTGAAAAGTTTTCCATATTATCTAAATCAAAGGTTCCTGGATTGACCATATTCGCCAATGAGAAAGTAATTTTGCCATTACCAGCATTATCTTCATGGCGATGGAAAATATCCATATCACCAAACTTTAAACCTAATGTTAATAATGACGGCAATAACGCTGCGCCAGGGATCATTTGATTATCAGCAACGACAACAGACAGAGCTAACACTTCCTGCTCTATCTCTTTTTTAGATATTTCATCATCAAAATCTAGTGCCATCTGATCACGCTTTAATTCTGCTTTGGTTGGACGTTTGGCTTTAGGTTTAGGCTTTGCTTTACTCTCGGCTTTTACTAGTGCTTCTCGTTCAGCAACAATTGGCTCTGTAACAGGTTCTTGTGCCGCTGCTTCGTCAATAACAGGCTCTTCAAAGACAGGTTCAATAAACACAGGCTCCTCAAATACTGGCTCTTCGAATACTGGTGTGTCTATTGTAGGTGCTTGTTGGCTTTGCTCTTCTGCATTAGAAACTTCAACGGCTTGTTCAACAACAGGTTCGCCGGCAACGACTTCACCTAACGTCGGCTCTATAGAAGGCTCTTTATCCGGCACACTTAAATCTACTACTTGCTCTACTTGCGTGTGATTTTGTTCAAATTGAGCAATATCTTCTTTGGTTACGATTTCTTCATCGTCTAAAACTGGCGGTGGTGTTTCTTTAAAGAAAGGCTCTTCGTCTGGCTCAACAATACTTGGCACAGGGCGAGGTTTACTCACGCCAACTTGATCAAAACCTTGAGGATCGAAATTTCGTTCAAGTTCACTTTCGTCAATTTCATTGTCAACTTTTCTAGATTTCAATTTTATTGGGTTTTTGCCGCCTTTATGAATTTTTGAGCGACCATGAAAATAGATACCAATAATAACAATGGCACTTATGATGATTAAAATGAGTCTAAAATTTACTTCCATTACCAAGCCTGCTTATACTGCTTCTGCCATCGCGACTGCTTCATCAATATCTACGGCTACCATGCGTGAAACTCCAGGTTCAAACATAGTGACACCAGTTAAATGTGAAGCCATCTCCATAGCTATTTTATTATGACTTATATAGATAAACTGAACGCTTTGAGACATTTCTTCGACCAGTTTACAAAAACGATTCACATTTGCGTCATCAAGTGGCGCGTCTACTTCATCAAGCATACAAAATGGCGCCGGATTCAAACGGAAAATCGCAAATACCAATGATAATGCGGTTAGCGCTTTTTCGCCACCTGAAAGTAGGTGAATCGTACTATTTTTTTTGCCTGGCGGTCGAGCCATGATTGTTACACCGGTATCGAGTAAATCTTCTCCGGTTAAGTCAAGGTAGGCGCTACCACCACCAAACACCTTTGGAAACAGTACTTTTAGATCACTGTTTACCTGTTCAAAGGTATCTTTAAATCTTTGTCTGGTTTCTTTATCTATTTTATTTATTGCAGCTTCTAATGTACTTAGCGCTGCTTCAAGATCGTCATTTTGACTATCTAAAAATTCTTTTCGTTGTGATTGCTGTTCAAACTCATCAATCGCCGCTAAATTAATCGCCCCTAATTGCGAAATGCTTTTATTCACTCTGGCTAATTTAACTTGCCATTGCGACTCTTTTGCACTTTCAGGCAAACATTCAAGAACCTGTTCAAGAGTTTGCTGCATTTCGGACAATTGCTCAAGTATTGTTTTACTACGAACACGATAATTTTCAGCTTCCACTTGGATTAATGCCAACTTATCACGGCAATTGCTTATACTTTCGACAACATTATGCTGACCAATATTAAATTCATCAATTTGCGCATTGGATTTAGCCATACTTTGATGCAGTAATTGAATATCATTATCAAGCGTTGTCGATTGTTCTAATAATTGTTGTAACTGCTGTTTTTTGCTATCAAGTGGTTGCTCGATTTCATCTTGCTGTTTAAGCAGTTTTTGCTGCTGTTGACTTAGCTCATCTAACTGTTGTTGCTCACGGGTAATGCTGACTTCTACAGAGTGTTTTTGCGTGCTCGCGCGCTCTATGGCAAGTTTGAATTGCTGAACACGCTCTTGTATTTCGCTGCGTTGCTCTACCTTTTGACTATTCTTCGATGCCAGCTCTTGTTTTTGTTTCAGCAGTTTTTCTTCTGCTGATGAATTTGGTTTCTGATTTTGAAAGCGTTTTTGCTGCGTTAACAGTATCTCTAGCTGGGCGCTATCGCTCACTAGTGACTGCTCAATATCAGAAAGTTGTTGAGCCAATGTTTTCGATAGGTTTAACTTTTGCTCTAATTCATTTTCTAAGTAACTTACGTGTTGTCGTTGTTTTTCCGCATCAAGCTGGCTGGTTTGTAGATGCTGTCTAAGATGACGATTTTCACTTTCAACAGCTTTCAATTCAATCTCTCGCTGTTCAAGCTGTCGTTGATAAAGCGTTAGTTCATTGCTGACATTAGATTTTTCAATGGCGATAGTTTTAAGTTCGTTTTCTCTTTCTAACGCACCACTTTGCTCATTTAAACTACCTTTGCGATACCACTTTTTGCTAAACCAAACCCCGTGTTTACAAATTACTGATTGCTCTGCCGTTAAGCTCGGTAATATAGCTCTAGCACTGGCTTCATCTTTGGCTACAAATATATTGTTTAACAAATAATTAAATGGGTGTTGACCAGAGACTTGCTCAGCTAAAGTACCTGGTTTAATTGCTTTTTTATCAGGGTTTTCGGACATTTTATTATCGACAGAAATAATAGCTGCAGACGCTAACCCTATTTGTTCGAGCATTTGAGCAGACAGCTGCTCAATACAGTTAGCATTGAGCCAATAGCCCAAAGCCATCTCAACAGCTAACTCCCAACCCGATGACACCGTTAACTGTTTAAGCAGTGTTGTCGAATCATTAAAACCTAATTGCTGCAAATGCTGCTGTTGCGCAACTTGCCAATCAGCCTTTTTGTCATTTAGCTCAGTTAATAAATCTTGTTTTGACTCAAGATTTTGATGCATCATTTTGCCGTCATTAAATGATTGAGTCGCTACTTCAAGTGCTTCTTTTGCCGTTAAAAGGTTTGCATCACTTAGTGCCAGTTGTTCATTAGCATCACTAACTAAAATATCTTGCTCGTCTAAAATGTTTCTTGCCTTGCTCAAATCATCAGACAATTGCTCAAGGTCAATTGCTTGCTTTTGTTGTTGCAAAGCGATGCATTGCTGCTTTGTCTTAGCCAGTAAATCTTGCCCGAGTTTGATTTTTTCAGCGATTAAACTGCGTTCATTTTCTTCCGTCATCTGTTGTTGCAAAAAGATGTTGTAATCGGCTTGCCATGATTCCAGCTTTAGCTGCAACTGTGCAATATCTTGTTCACATTGAGCTAATTGTTGTTCACTAGAGCTTAACTCAGGAGTTACTTGTAGTAATTTCACCGCTAGCTCTTTTTGCGTTTGTTGGTGTGAATTTAAATGTTGTTTGGTACTGTTATAATTCGACGTTATCCGCTGTATATCGTCCTTTATCGATAATTTTCGTTGTTGGCTGTGTTTAAGATCTTGCTCAATGTGCGATATTTTTGCGGTAATCGATAATTTTTGCTGCTGTTGTTTGGCTAATTGATCGCCATCTTTATCTTGATTTTCACGCGCCTGAACAATCGCCAGTTCGGCCTCACGCTGCTTTGCAACCCACGACTCTAATTCAGTGTTTAGTTTGAGCTGTTGTTTATTAAAGCCATCTACTTTGCTTTGATACTTTAAGTATTTTAATACCGCTAATTCGGCTCTTAATTTACGCTCTTCCGCTTTTAGCGACTTAAATCGAATTGCAGCTTGAGACTGACCATGTAAGTGCTCTAGTTGAGTTGCAAGTTCTTGTCTTATATCTGCTAAGCGAGTCAAGTTTTCTCGGGTATGACGAATACGAGTTTCAGTATCTCGACGACGTTCTTTGTATTTAGATACACCGGCGGCTTCTTCAATAAACACTCGCAGTTCTTGCGGTTTAGATTCAATTAATTTCGAAATAGTGCCCTGCTCAATGATTGCGTAGCTTCGTGGACCTAAACCAGTGCCTAAAAATATGTCGGTAATATCTTTACGGCGACATTTTGAACCATTGAGAAAGTAAGTGTTTTGCGAATCTCGATTGACCACACGGCGAATGGATATTTCATTTCTATCAGCCATCGAGCCGGTGATTCGATGGTCGCTATTATCAAACAACAATTCGACACTCGCTTGGCCTACCGGTTTACGGGCCGATGAACCGTTAAAGATAACATCGGTCATACTATCGCCACGCAGGTTCTTAGCGGAGCTCTCACCTAACACCCAACGCACAGCATCGATTATATTAGACTTACCACAACCATTAGGCCCGACAATAGCCGTCATCTTCTGTGGAAATGGCACCGTAGTGAGATCGACAAAAGATTTAAAACCAGCAAGTTTGATTTGTTTTAAGCGCATTTATTCAATGAGTAATCGTATTAATTAGTATTGTTATTTTATTGACCAAACCAGCGGCTCTAAGAGACGATAACGATGTGTTCTGGTCTTAGTTATTACCATATCAAATATATTCATGGTTTGTAACATAAAAGCAGTAGGTAATTATTGGCAAATTGCTTACAATTATTCATTATCTATATTACTTGTAATAAAGTTTTATACTTTATATAAAAATGGAGTTTTAAATTGCGAGACGATTTAGTGTATACATCATCAACAAATTTACATGAACCAATTGCTAAAAGCGGTGCGGGATACTTTGTTAAAGGGTTTTCATTAATCAAAACCAAGGGAATTCGTCGCTTCGTATTTATCCCTTTAATGGTAAATTTAATATTATTCTCTTTCGCATTTTATTATCTAACCTTATACATTAACGAATGGGTAGTAGCGTTTGAGAATTGGTTACCAGACTTCTTCAAATGGCTCACCTATATTGCCATCCCAGTATTATATTTTACTGCCCTAGTCTGTTTTTCATTTTTATTTTCTACCGTCGCAAATTGGCTTGCTGCGCCCTTTAACGGTCTACTTAGTGAAAAGATGGAACGCTTATTAACAGGAAAATCTATTGATGACGGTGGTTTTATGGATGTGATAAAAGATATCCCACGAACCTTAGCCAGAGAATGGCGAAAATTAGTTTATTACTTACCGCGCGCTATTGGGTTCTTCATTATATTATGGTTTATCCCTTTTGTTGGCCAAGTCATATGGTTTGCATTTGTGGCTTGGATGATGGCAGTACAATATTGTGACTACCCGTTTGACAATCACAAAGTAGGCTTTGATGAAATGCGACTCAAATTGGCCGAACATAAAGGCAAGAGCTTTAGTTTTGGCTTAACCGTAACCTTATTTGCCATGATCCCGGTGATAAACCTAGTTGTAATGCCTGTCGCTATATGTGGCGCAACAGCGATGTGGGTTGATCATTTAAGAAAAGACTATACCTAGGTCGCCACCTTAAATATAAGCCTTTTATTGCTAACTATTTGTACCGGTTAAACCCGGTACAAAAATCAATTACCTCAACAAGATTACCTAACGGCCTTATACGGGTTATTTAATGTTATGTTTTTCTGCCATACGTTTAGCAAATAAGCGGGCAAAAAGTGGTGCGGCATTTTCATCCATATTAAAATACAAAGACGGTTCAATAAGCTCAGCTTCCATCATCGCAAATTCGTCACCCAATCGAACAAAATCGACTCGCGCATACATAGGTATTTCATTAAGCTGCTTTATTGCGTGGCTTGCTTGTTGCTTTAACTTACTTTCTGGCTCAATAAGAGTTAAGCGTCCACCATGTTCCTCTTGTACTCTAAAGTCACCGTTTTTAGGCGTTTTCAAAATACTGTGGCTATAAACACCATCAAAGTAGAAACAGGAGAACTCTCCTTCAGTGATAACACTTTCAATAAAAGGTTGCGCCATGAACTCTCGACGTTCAAATGCTTTGCTTAACTCAGTAGTAAAATCTTTATAATTTTGTTTTGTTAACCAAAAGGTATTATCGGCATTGGCTGATACATTTGGTTTCAATACGATTTGATCAACATTAAAATGTTCAAAGTAGCCTGCTACATCGGCACTGTTAAATTGCGTTAAAAATAAGGTTGGCACAATCGTAACGCCTGAGGATTGTAATTCTTGCAGATAGTTTTTGTTGATATTCCAGCGAACGATATCAATATTGTTTTCCAATATCGCGGTTGAGTCTTCAATTTGCTGCAACACGTTTAAAAATAGCGTAGCATCTTCTTGGTAATCCCACGGTGTGCGGATCAGTACGACATCATAATTATCCCAACACACACCGTCTTTTCGCCAAGAGACGAGCTCTGTTTGCCAGCCGAGTGTCTTAAGAGGTTGATCAAGTAAGTGATCATACGCTTCAAAATCATCGAGACAATCCATAGTAAGCACTGCGCATTTTTTTAAATTAGACAAAATAGTTCCAAAATTGATAATAAACTTGACGTTATAGTACGAAAAACTTTAAATTAAATGAAGAAGATAACAAAAAGAAACTATTCATGACTGTTAAAAAATCAATTATCGCCATTAGCTTGTGTTGTTTATCAACAATTGCCTTCGCTGAAACCGCAAATACACCCCCTGAAAATGCCAACGTGGCAGAGTCGGTGGTAACTGTCGAGTTAGCAACCGTTGAAGGTGCGCAAGTATTTTCAAAATTTGATGACAAATACCCAGCGATGGTCAACTATTTTACTAAAAATAGTTTTGCCCAAATCCAAGAGTTTTATCAAAACCAATACGGCGCGCCAGTATCGGAACAAACTCAATACGGTCGTTTAGAGCTAAAATATCAGCACATGAACCATAACATCAGAGTAATTGTGGCCAAGCAAAATAACCACCGAGAAGTTGACGTTATTGTTGAACAGGAAAAAGCGGAAGAAGCAAATACAGTTGCTGAGCAATAGCGTTCAAATAAAACTCATTAATTAAGAAACTGTTAGCAACAGTTTTTCTTTTCGCAGTGACTCCAAAGGTGTGATAAAGGAATTTGTGAAACAAAAAGGGACTCATAGTTTAACTATGAGTCCCTTTTTACGTTAGCTGTTTACTCTAGCCATTTAAGTTAGCTTTAAACTAATTTATAAACTAGGCAACTATTACTTAGTAGGATATAGAATATCGCCAACGGTACCTTGTGCTAGTGGATGATAGCCCGGTTTTGCGACCGTAAACACTTTTTGCGCGAATGCTAACCCTTCTTCACTTTCTGCTAATTTTCTATATAGCGGCACAATCAGCTTGCGACGGCCTATTGAAATTAAGTACTGCTCTAATTGTGGTGTGATTACATCATAACCAGTGTTTAATGCTAGTAGATACCAGGCATGGGCAATTTCCGCATTTGTACTTGTGGTTAGTTTAAATGCCTGGTCAAGGTCAGCCATCTTACTGTTATCTAAATCGCGGTCTAAACCATTTATAAAGTATAACCACTCATGCACAGTCCAATTACTGGTAGGGATATCAGTTAAGCTAATGTCACCTTTATTCCATTGTGCAGAATAATTATCTACTTTAGTAAACACATCCGACTGAGGTGCAGGTACAGACTCTGGTAATCCTTGGCCAAATACCCACTCGTTGATTTCTTCCTGACTAACAATACCAGGGTATTTATTAATTAGGTGTTGATTTAAATACGTTAAAAAATCATCTGTGCCAATTGACTGAAAACTAAAATGATTAAAGTAACTTAAAACAAATGGATCAAACTTATCACGACCAAAACTCTGCTCTAAGAACATTAGAAATAACTGACCTTTGACGTACGGTACACCACTAAACGCAGCATCAGGATCGCGTCCTTGCAGGTCGAGGAATAAAACAGTGTCATTGGCAGGCAAATCTTCAATGTCGCCATGTAAATCGGCAACGCCTAACACTTGCTCCATTACCGCACGCTCGTCGCCAAATACTTCTTCCATAATGCGATTTTCTACGTAAGAGGTGAAACCTTCATTTAACCAAAGGTCACGCCAGCTTTCATTGGTCACTAAATTACCTGACCATGAATGTGCTAATTCATGGGCAATAAGGTTAACTAAAGATTTATCGCCGGCAACAACTGTTGGAGTAATAAATGATAGACGTGGGTTCTCCATACCACCGAATGGGAAGCTTGGCGGTAGAATTAGTAGATCATAACGCCCCCAGCGATACTCACCGTACAATTTTTCAGATGCAGTGATCATCGCTTGCGTATCATTAAATTCTGCGGCTGACGCATCTAAAATATAAGCTTCCGCATATACGCCAGTTTGTTCGCTCATAGCCTTAAACTCTAGGTCTCCAACACCAATAGCGATCAAATACGGTGGGATTGCTTGTGGCATTGAGAAGAAATAGTCACCATCTTTCTTTGTGTCAGGTTCATTGTTTGCGCTCATCACCGCTAATAACGTTTTATCAGTGCGAATGCGAGCTGTATAGGTTAAACGAACTGCTGGTGTATCTTGGATAGGTATCCAACTACGAGCGTGAATAGCCTGATTTTGGCTAAACATGAACGGATGCTTTTTGCCAGCAGTTTGAGCTTCGGATAGCCATTGTAAACCTGATGCTTTTTCCGTTGACTGATAATATACTCGTATAGTCTTAGCTTGGAAACCTGGGTCAATGGTTAACTTGGCCCCCATTACATCATCGCGTTTAGCCAAATCGTAATTTACTGCTTTCCAAGTATTGATAGATGTTTTCACCATCACTCGCTCGATCACAAGATCGCGAGTATCTAACATCACTTTGGTTGTGTCCGCAGTTAACCAATTTAATTCAAGATCAGCAAATCCAACCAATGCCTTATTGTCAAAATCAACGTTCAGATCAAGATAAACGTGTTTTACTTTCACTTGGTCATAGTTAGCATAAGTTAAGTCATCGTTTACTTTAGCGCTAACCAATGCACTGCTCAGTAGTGCACTACTCATTAACGTAACGGCAATCATTAAACGTGCAAATGATTTAATCATAAATTTTCCTAAAAAATTAAAAAGCAAATTTGTTCAATTGATATTTGTGTTAATAAACATAGTAAAACATCAGTAACTGAACAAAGATTTGTTATTATATATCGCGGCTAAGTTTACAGTGCTGCATGGATGAGTCAATCATCGCTCAAATAATTAATCTAACATTTGGCGCAACAGTAACCACAAGAAGGTAAATATTTCATTACAGACAAATTTTACCACCATAAACATTATTTCAGTTTGGTATCGTTAGAGAATTCTGCGATAATCGCCCCACTATTCTTGAGTAAAGTTAAAACATGACCGACGTTAAAACAGAAAATACTAAATCTATATTTGCGCAACGATTTCGCGGCTATTACCCCGTCGTCATTGATGTTGAAACAGCAGGATTTAATGCCAATACAGATGCTTTATTAGAGATGGCCGCGAGTGTCTTACATATGGATGAAGATACCGGCTTATTATCTATTAAAGAAACGATTCACTTTAACGTCTCGCCGTTCGAAGGTGCTAATTTAGAACAATCTGCATTAGATTTTACTGGAATTGATCCTTATAACCCATTGCGTGCTGCGGTCGAAGAAGATGAAGCATTAAAAACAATGTTCAAACGAGTACGCAAAGAAATGAAGCACTATGGTTGCCAAAGAGCTATCATGGTAGCCCATAATGCCGCCTTTGATTTAGGCTTTGTTAATGCAGCGACGGAGCGTTGCAATATCAAGCGCAGTCCTTTCCATCCATTTGCCAGTTTTGATACAGCCACCCTTGCTGGGCTTGCTCTTGGTCAAACTGTATTAGCAAAAGCCTGTATGAGTGCAAATATAGATTTTAACAATAAAGAAGCGCATTCAGCGCTTTACGATACCGAAAAAACGGCAGAGCTATTTTGCTATATCGTCAATAAATGGCAGCAACTCGGTGGTTGGCCATTAGCAGCTAATGACGATGAAAGTGATCTTGCTATGAATGATAAAGAAAGCTCGAAAAGCGTCGAATAACTCATTTCAATCAAAAGTTTATTAACTTAAAAAAAGAAAGGCTAGTTGTTTTATAAACAACAAGCTTTTTATTCTAAAAGTAAAAGTCGAATTCAGTCAGATTTATGGGTGAAATTTTTTCCTAGCTTTACCGGGTTAATTCTTGCTTGGTGTCGCATTATCAGGTTTTTTATTGCGATTAAAGCAAGCAGTAATCCTACTGCTAACACCCAGGCTTGCTGGCTGTATTTAATTATTGCGGCAAAAATTGCTAAGAACAAAAACGGGTAAAACTCGTAGATTAGCTGCGGTATCTTGAAATGATTTAATGTCTGTAAAATTCTATTTTTACGGCGATGATCAGAACGTTTTATCCAAATTACGGCGGCAGCTAGATAGAGTATGGAAGATGCAAATATCGCGATGAATGAGTTTTGAGTATAAAAGACATATGCAGCAAGTGCTACATACAAAAACGGCGTTTTCTCATATAAAGATTTACTTAGGTACATTGCTTCATTCCGTCGAGCTAATTAGTTTTTTATCCAGTGTCAGAGTTTGCTTGATTAAGTAGTTTACAAAACTTTCAAACTCATAAAAACATCCCATTCCCTCATTATATCGATTAAATATAATGAAAGTTGATTATATAAAACTATGGCAAAATTTCAATCTAAAGCCACAAATAATGTTAAACAATTGTTAATGAATTTCTGTTTGAACTATGAGCATTTACTTAGCGATACCTATACCTATAGCATCATCACCCTATTTCACATTGAGGCATAAAAAAAACGCTCGATACAAGTATCGAGCGCTTCAATTATAAGTGACTCACCGGTAAATGATGGCGAGTCCAATCAACGTTAACGAGTATTATAACTTGTCAGCGTTGTCGTTAAGGTAAGATGCAACACCATCTGGGCTAGCAGTCATACCTGCATCACCTTTGTTCCAACCAGCTGGACAAACTTCGCCGTGATCTTGGTGGAATTGTAATGCGTCGATCATACGTAACATTTCGTCAACGTTACGACCTAGAGGAAGATCATTTACTACTTGGTGACGTACGTTGCCTTCTTCATCAATTAAGAATGAACCACGAAATGCAACGCCAGCACCTGGATGCTCAACATCGTATGCTTGACAGATTTCATGTTTAACATCAGCAACTAAAGTGTATTTAACTGGACCAATACCACCTTCGTTTACTGGAGTGTTACGCCATGCATTGTGTGAGAATTGAGAATCAATTGATACACCAATTACTTCAACGCCGCGGCTTTTGAATTCTTCAATACGGTGATCGAAAGCTATTAACTCTGAAGGACATACGAAAGTAAAATCTAGTGGGTAGAAAAATACTACCGCTTTTTTACCTTTAATTGTTTCAGTTAAGTTGAAGTTATCAACAATTTCACCAGTACCTAATACTGCTGCTGCTGTGAAGTCTGGTGCTGGACGACCTACTAATACACTCATATTTTTCTCCGTTATGGTTTTGTATTTATTGGAGTAATGGCTTTGCCATTACCTAACATTAATTTTTTGTTAAAGCGTTTACTTATTCAGCGTCTTTAAATTTATCTGCCGTTTCTTTTATAAGAGGTTGCAATTCACCTTGTTGGTACATTTCCATTATGATGTCACAACCACCAATTAGCTCGCCTTCAACCCATAGTTGAGGGAACGTTGGCCAATTAGCATACTTTGGTAATTCGGCTCTAATTTCCGGGTTTAATAAAATATCAACATAAGCAAACTTTTCGCCACATGCCATTAATGCCTGAGACGCTTGTGATGAAAAACCACAGCTTGGTAATTTTGGAGAACCTTTCATGAAGAGAAGGATTGGGTTTTCAGAAATTTGTTGCTTGATTTTGTCAATTGTTTCCATAGATTCCTCGATTATTCGATAGGCAGACATACCGTTATATATCTAGATTGGGCATTTTACGTTTATTTCAACATTAAGAACAATAAATTTATCGTAATGTTTATCAGGTTTTTTCGATTAGTTGCAATAATTTTTTCGATTAGGCTTATGCTGCTATTAATTAACGTCTTTCTTTGAGCCATAAAATAAGGAGCCTAATGGCTCCTTATTCACTAATTAATTATATATTCGGTTTATATTAATTGGCGAGCTCGCTTAAAACATCACCTTTTAGCTCGTTCCATACTTTTGCTGACTCAACACCGTAATTACGCACCGCAACAACCGATTCATTAAATTGATTATTAGATGCAAGTTCGATTAATGACTTATAAAACTCTAATGTTAGCGCTCTCGCTTCTTCATTAGCAAAATACAAACCGCCTAAACGTGAGTATAAATTTTTAAAACCATTTAAAACCAATACATATATAGGGTTATTCGACGCTAATGCTAAATCGTGATGTAACTGATAATCATTTTCCGCAAACTCTTCGCCATCTTCACTTGCATCCAAACACTTTTTCAGAAGTTCAACTACTTTTTCTGGGTTTGCTTTCACAGCTGCACGGACATAAATAGCACTAATATTAGTACGAGCGGAAAGTAAATTATCTACTAAATCAGGAATACCGGATTGATCCAATTCAGCTAACTTACCTAAGATACTTAATCCACAAGTTTCCCAAAAATCATTAACTTTAGTTGGCTTTCCATGCTGGATAGTTAACCATCCATCTCGCGCTAGACGTTGTAAAACTTCGCGTAACGTAGTTCGTGTAACACCAATGAGTTCCGATAACTCTCGTTCTGCGGGTAAAATCGAACCTGGAGGAAATCCACCATTCCAAATCGACTCTACAATGTATTGTTCGGCAAAACCTGCCGGACTCTGTGCTTTAATTACCATTAATTATTCCAATGTTGGAAGTGTCTGAATTAAGTAAAATTTTTCTTGATTGTTTTCGCTTACTTAAAACTGAGGAAACTTACTCGTTTTAGTAATATAAACTGATTGTACCAGAGTATGTCAAGTAATTATCGAGCAGTTGTAATCAATTAGTCGTAATTAGGCGTTTTTTATCGTAATTAGCTATTTACCGAACGTTGTATAAAGCATAAAATACGCCGCAAAATATTACACATAGAAAAGTTTCAATCAACTTACTCTCAGGGTCACACAATGCAACAGTCATTTTTAGACGCAACTTATCGTAACTTTTTAGGTCAAGCACCTAAATGGTATAAGTTAACAATCATTGGTTTTTTAATCTTAAATCCAATCCTGTTTTTCCTTATTTCTCCATATATAGCGGGCTGGGCTCTGGTACTAGAATTCATTTTCACCTTGGCTATGGCGTTAAAATGTTACCCATTACAACCCGGCGGTTTATTGGCGATACAAGCTGTCGCCATTGGCATGACGTCATCTAAAACTGTTTTGCATGAATTAACTGTTAACTATGAAGTGCTATTACTGCTTATCTTTATGGTTGCCGGTATTTATTTCATGAAAAACTTACTTTTATTCTTGTTTACCAAAATCATTACAAAAGTACAGTCGAAAATTGTCGTGTCGTTGCTTTTCTGTTTTTCAAGCGCATTCTTATCGGCATTCCTAGACGCGTTAACTGTAATCGCCGTAATCATAAGTGTTGCCGTTGGTTTTTATTCTGTCTATCACAAAGTCGCTTCTGGTGCCCCGAGTCATGGCAGCCATGATCACACATCAGATCATGAACTGCCTGATTATTCTCGTGAAGATCTACAAGATTTTCGCGCGTACCTGAGAAACTTATTAATGCATGCAGGTGTAGGTACTGCACTTGGCGGTGTAATGACCATCGTCGGCGAACCACAAAACCTTATTATTGGTCAACAAGCCGGTTGGGAATTTGCAGAATTTGCAATCCGTATGTCACCAGTAACGATACCGGTGATATTTTGTGGCCTGTTAACCTGTTTCTTAGTTGAAAAATTCAAGGTGTTCTCTTATGGCGTTGCATTGCCAGATAATGTTCGTAAGATACTTGTCGATTTTGATGCTGAAGAAACCAAAAATAGAACCATGGCTGACAAAGCTAAGTTAGTTGCACAAGGTGCAATTGCAATATGGTTAATTGTTGGTTTAGCGATGCATTTAGCTGCTGTAGGGCTAATTGGTTTAACCGTTATTATTCTTGCAACATCATTCACTGGTGTTATCGAAGAACATCAAATCGGACACGCGTTTGAAGAAGCACTGCCATTTACAGCATTACTAGCAGTATTTTTTGCGGTCGTTGCGGTTATCGTCGACCAACAATTATTCACACCGGTGATCAGTTGGGTATTAACTTTTGAAGGAAATATGCAATTAGTGATGTTCTACCTAGCAAATGGCGTATTGTCGATGGTAAGCGATAACGTATTCGTTGGTACTGTTTATATCACTGAAGTGAAAAAAGCATTACTTGAAGGTCAAATCACTCGTGATCAATTTGATATGCTTGCCGTAGCAATTAACACAGGTACAAATTTACCTTCTGTAGCAACTCCTAATGGTCAGGCTGCGTTCCTATTCTTATTAACTTCAGCTATTGCTCCGTTAATTCGTTTATCGTACGGTCGTATGGTTTACATGGCTATACCTTACACAGTAGTATTAACCTTAGTTGGCTTAATTACGATTTATTCAGGTATGTTAGTTGAGTATACCGACATGTTTTATGACATGGGTTTAATTCACCATCATGCCATTTCTGATGGCGGCGGCTCTAGCAGTCATTAGTCGGATTGATGAAAATCGAATAACTAGCGCTCATTTGAGCGCTTTTTTATGGAAGTGAAAATGTTAAAAAAATTAAATGATTTTGCCCTAACCCCATTATCTTGGTGGTTACTAGCAGCATCAGCGCTAGGCTTAGAGTTGATCGCTTTGTACTTTCAATATGGAATGGGTCTAGAGCCTTGCATAATGTGCATTTACCAACGAGTGGCCATATTAGGTATAATCATCGCAGGCGTTATTGGCGCCATCGGTAACAAGTATATGCCGATACGTCTGGTTGCTTTCACTGTATGGGCAATAAGCGCTATCTGGGGATTACAGCTCGCCCTTGAGCACGTCGAAATCCAAGCAAATGCAGGATCTTTATTTTATACTTGTGATATTTTTCCGAACTTCCCAAGTTGGATGCCCATCCACGAATGGTTTCCAGCCGTATTTGAAGCTACCGGCGATTGCGGCAAAATTAATTGGTCATTATTAGGCTACTCAATGCCACAATGGATGATTGTTAATTATGGTGTTTATGTTTTGTTATTTGCTATTTTCTTTATCGCTCGTATAGTAGGAATAGTTAATAACAATAAAAGCACCTAATACATTAACAACTAGTAAGTTAATAAAGACGAAGTTAATAAATAACAACAAAACCTATCTAGGTGCTACAGGAGAATATTATGAATAACTCTATAGCACCTAAATGGTTCGTTTTTGTCGCAGTATTTGCTCTTATATGGAACCTACTCGGCGTTGCAGCCTTTTTCTTTGGCCCAACAATGAATGCAGATGCCATGGCAAGTCTGCCACAAGCGCAACAAGACATCTACGCGGCCACACCCTTTTGGGCAGTCGTTGCCTTTGCTATTGCTGTTTGTGGTGGTGCTTTAGGATCGTTATTATTGGTACTAAAAAATGCCTTAGCAAAACCGGTATTGATGGCTTCACTTGCTGCAATTATCGTGCAAATGTTTCATGCTTATTTTCTTGCAAATTCATGGGAAGTCTTTGGCCCCGGCGGTACGATAATGCCAATAATGGTTATTATTATTGCAATTGGGTTAGTGTGGTTAAGCTGTAAAGCAAAGGAAAATGACTGGATTTCTTAATCCAATATAATCAAAACTAAAACACCATCATATTTGATGTTTTTTTAACTTTAGGTATTTACGCTAGGCTAAATAATTAGATAGCGCTTTTGTTGTCTAATACTCTCGTAGATAATTCACCAGCGCTGATTTTTAAGAATATTTTTTTCAAGTACTCTCTCGCTAATTCAATGCGTTCGCTAAATTCCTTAAGTAAATTATTGAAACACATTCCTTTTTTGTTCACTTATTAAGTTCCTTAAAAGTGAGGCACATATTTATAACGCAGAATAATTTCAACTACCATAAGCAATTGAAATTATATAAGTATCATTGATTAGAGGAATAAAATTAACGCTATTTAGGTAAGTAAAGCGTAACAAACGATGGCAACAATTGAAGAGACCAAGACACTTAATATCGCGCCTTGTTTAACCATATCTTTTATTTCTATTTCACCTGTGCCAAAAGCAATTGCATTTGGCGCAGTAGCTACTGGTAGCATAAATGCACAGCTGGCACACATCGCAGCTGGCACCATAAACATTTTGGCGTCAAACCCTGATGCTACGGCTGCAACAGCCAAAATAGGCATAAGCAGTGTCGCTGTCGCGGTATTACTGGTAATTTCCGTAAGATAAGTGACCACTAAACAGATAATCAATAGTGTTAGCAGTAATGGCATATTGGCTAAATCGCTTAACCAATTACCAAGCATATCGCTCAAGCCAGAGGCAACAAAGCCCTTAGCTAAAGCAATACCGCCAGCAAATAACAATAACATGCCCCAAGGGATTGTTTTTGCCGTATCCCAATCAAGTAACCTTGAGCCTTTACCATTTGGGATCATAAACATTAATACAACGGCCGATAGAGCTACGGTGCTGTCCCCTGCGATATTGATATCAAAAAAACCGCTCCAACCGCCAAATGGTTCTTTTCTAAATATCCACGCCAATGCCGTTAATCCAAATACCAACAATGTGCGTGATTCCTCTTTACGCCAACGGCCATGTTCAGGCAAGACGATTTTGTCGTTTAAATGGATATTACGTGTTAGCCATAACGCCATTATAGGAATAGCAATCATCACCACAGGAACGCCTATTTTCATCCATTGTAAGAAACCAAACTCTACGCCAGTATACTCTTCATAAATACCTGCAAAGATTACATTGGGTGGCGTGCCAATTAATGTGCCAATACCGCCGACACTCGACGAGTAAGCGATACCTAGGATGAGTGCTACTTTAAGTTTTTGATTATCAATGTGTTGCAGTATTGCCAGTGCAATTGGTAGCATAATTAAAACTGTAGCAGTATTAGAAATCCACATACTCAAGATAGCGGCTGTTAGCATAAACCCAAATACCAGTCGTTTAGCGCTGTGAGCGCCTACAATTCGTACCATATAAACCGCAAGTCGTTCGTGAGCACCACTTTTTTCCAGTGCCTTAGACAGCATAAATGCGCCCATCAGCAACAGGATAACGTGCGAGCCTAACGATAAAGCTACCGTTTTATGATCAACAATGCCAAATAATGGTAAAAGCGCAAAAGGTATAATTGAGGTTGCAGGAATAGGAATTGCTTCTGTTATCCATAATAAAACAGTCAGCACGGTAATACCGGCAGTGATTGCTGCTTTATCAGGTAGTCCCAAAGCAAGCATCAGTAGGTAAAAAATAAAGGCTACAATTGGAGCCAAATAAATAAACTGATGCTTTTTCAAGGTATGTCCTTAATTTATAATTATTAAATGCTTTTATTAGAAACTACTATTAGCTATTGAGAAAACGCTGACAATTTTGCCATAACGGCTGTTGTTGTAACTTCACCATTGATAACTCATTGGCATTTTTACTTAGCATCGACTGTACACGCTTATTACTTTGTTCGCATGAAGTCAGCTTAGCCTGTTCGATCGCTTGTATTTGTCCAACTCTATCATTACAAACCAACAACATATCACAACCAGCTTTGTCTGCAGCCTCACAACGCTCGGCGTAACTACCGGCACTGGTCGCCCCTTGCATAGACAAGTCATCGCTAAAAATAACACCTTCAAAACCAAGCTCTTGGCGCAATACTTGTTGTAACCAATACTTAGAAAAACCGACAGGTAATGCATCTACATCTGGGTAGATCACATGTGCAGGCATTATCGCGTCTAACTTTCCGCTGGTAATGATATCTTTAAAAACCTGCATATCATTGGCAAAAATATCAGCCTTCTTACGGGTATCATTTGGCATCGCAATATGAGAATCTTCTTTAACGCTACCATGCCCCGGAAAGTGTTTTCCCGTTGCCTTCATTCCCGCTTTGTTCATCCCTTCAATAAACGACAACGCTAAATCCGTAACGATCTCAGGTTGACGATGAAACCCTCTATCAAGGATAACATCGCTAATATTATCAACATCTAGTACAGGGGCAAAACTAATATCAATACCAACAGCTCTAACTTCGGCAGCCATTAAATAGCCCATATGCAAAGAAATTTTCTTTGCTAAAGCTAAGGTTTCTTCCGCTGTATTGAAATGCTGCGCGGCGTATTTATAGATACTCCCCATCGCTGGTATTTTACTAAATCCATCGCGAAAACGCTGCACCCGACCACCTTCATGGTCTACGGCGATTAAAATATTCGGGTTATGAGATTTGATTTGTATATTGAGCTCAGTCAACTGTTCAACAGACTCAAAGTTACGGGTGAATAGAATTAGCCCAGCAACATTAGGATGACGAATTAACTCTTTATCTTCTTCATTTAACGATGTGCCTTGCACATCTATCATTAATGATGACATCTGAATTAACGCGAAATTGGCGCGCCGACGCCGGCTGCAACATAAGGAATTATGCGAGTTATCACCCCCTCAACATTAACATCTGCATCAAAATCATTCTTGGCAATGTCAATTAGGGCACCAGTAGAGGACATGGTAAATACTGCTGTCCCCATGGTGAAGTGTAAGCGCCAAAATATATCTTCAGATGTTAATTCTGGATAAGCTTGATGAACAGCCTTTACAAAGTTATCGATAATACCAGGGTAATTAGTAGTGATAAACCATCTTAAAAAACCCTGCGAATCAGTATAGCTTCGACCTAACAACTGTAAAAATATTGCCGTTCCGTTTTCTCTAAATTCATTTAGCGCCAATAAAGGTTTAACAAATGCATCGAATACATGCTCAAGTTCATTTTTATCCTCATCTGCCATAACATCTTCCAGCGCTTTGGTTAACAACGGAGACAACTGATCTAAATAGCGCTTCATAAGGGCTTTAATCAATTCTTTCTTTGAGCCAAAATGGTAATTAACCGCGGCCAAGTTAACTTCTGCGACACTAGTTATTTCTCGTAATGATGTGGTTGTAAAACCTTTATCGGCAAATAAAAGCTCCGCCGCATTCAATATTTTTGTTTTCGTATCCATGACTTTTCCGTCTACAGCTTAAGGTAATCAAACATGCGTTTAAAATGACAGGTCAAAATAAAAGTGTCAAGTATCAAGCCATTTATTGATTAATAAAACGGCACTTTGAACAATTTATTATTGCCGCAAAAATACTAACAAAAAAACCACCAAAAAAACTAAGAAAAAGCGGAAAAATTATGGTTTATAAACCATACTTAATTTCATACAAAACGATTCTCCCTGGACCCACTAGCTCGATCTGTCAAAAGGCTTTTGGGTCTTTTTTTGCTTACCGCATTTTAGTCTTTGTTCTCTTAATAAGATTGACATATACTCGTACCAGATACGTTTAATCACAACAATTAAAAGAAATACTCTATGAAGTTAACTAAATTCAAATTATCCGCTGCGGCAATAATAGTAGCAGGTTCGATTGCAGTTACTGGTTGCAATCAAGAACAAAACAGTACAGTTTCCAACGGAGAAAAAAGCGCTGAAAAGCAATCTTATTCGCAGGCAGATGTGACCAATTTTTTGGCACAAACTGCACAAGAACTTGAACGCCTTAACAATGAAGGCTCAAAAATAGAGTGGATTTATCAAAACTTTATTACTGA
The DNA here is from genome assembly GCF_001831495.1 of Thalassotalea crassostreae. NCBI lineage: Bacteria > Pseudomonadati > Pseudomonadota > Gammaproteobacteria > Alteromonadales > Colwelliaceae > Thalassotalea > Thalassotalea crassostreae. Next base: position 1,691,975 of record NZ_CP017689.1, on the reverse strand, counting down.
AGACACTGCGGCGTTATCGGCTAAAGCAGCACAAGAGTATTCTGAAGCAGGTGTTCGTTTTGCTCTAGAAGCGGCAAAATTCGATGATGTTGAAGTAACAGCTGAGCAACGACGTCAGCTTGGCATTTTAAAACAAGCATTAGTGCTTCCTGCGCCTCAAGACTCAGCCAAAAGTGCTGAGCTCGCGGAGATTGCTGCAGAGCTTGGTGGCATGTATGGCAAAGGCTCTTATACTAACGCTAAAGGCGAAAAACTAAGCCTTGGCCAAATGTCTGCAATTATGGCTAACTCAAAAGACTATGACGAGCTACTTGATGTCTGGCAAGGTTGGCGTCAAATCAGCCCAGATATGAAACCATTGTTCGAGCGCGAAGTTGAGCTTGCTAATGAAGGTGCTCAAGGTTTAGGTTACCCTGATTTAGGGGCTATGTGGCGGTCTAATTACGATATGCCCGCTGATGAGTTTGGTGTTGAATTGGATCGTTTATGGGGTCAGGTAAAACCGTTATATGATGCCTTACACTGTCATGTTCGAGCTGAGTTATCAGAAGAGTATGGTGAAGACAAAGTACCTTTAGATCAGCCAATCCCTGCTCACCTACTAGGTAATATGTGGGCGCAAAGCTGGGGTAATATCTATGACGTTGTTGCTCCAGAAAATGCAGATCCCGGTTACAATGTTACTGACCAACTGATCAAACACGAATACACTGAAATTGACATGGTTAAAGGTGCAGAAAAATTCTTTACATCATTAGGTTTCGATGAGTTACCAGAAACATTTTGGCAGCGTTCATTATTTACTAAACCGGCAGACAGAGACGTTGTTTGTCATGCATCTGCATGGAATTTAGATGCTAAAGATGATATTCGTATAAAAATGTGTATCCAAAAAACTGGCGAAGAGTTTTCCGTCATTCACCATGAGCTTGGACATAACTTTTATCAACGTGCATACAAAGATCAGCCGGTTTATTTCCAAGGCTCAGCAAATGATGGATTCCATGAAGCGATTGGTGACACGATTGCCCTTTCAGTAACACCAGGTTACTTAAAAGAAATCGGCTTAATTGACAAAGTGCCTGATGAGTCGAAAGATATCGGTTTATTGATGAAAATGGCTTTAGATAAAATCGCCTTCATCCCATTTGGTTTATTAGTTGACCAATGGCGTTGGAAAGTATTCAATGGTGAAATTACACCAGAGAATTACAACACAGCTTGGTGGGAGCTTCGTGAGAAGTACCAAGGTGTTACAGCACCTATTGAACGTTCTGCAGAAGATTTCGATCCAGGTGCTAAATACCACGTACCAGGAAACGTTCCTTATTCTCGTTATTTTTTAGCTCACATTTTGCAGTTTGAGTTCCACAAATCGTTATGTGAAATCGCTGGTAATGAGGGTTCGATCCATCGCTGTTCGATCTACAATAACAAAGAAGCTGGCGCTAAACTTAATCAAGTACTTGAAATGGGTGCAAGCCAACCTTGGCAACAAGCGCATAAAGTTATTACTGGCTCTGAGCAAATGGATGCAAGTGCAGTCCTAGACTACTTTGCCCCACTTAAAGTATGGTTAGACGAGAAAAATAAAGATCGCCAATGTGGTTTCTAATTACAATTAAGTAATTCAGCCATATAGATAAAAGCCTGAGTTCACTCAGGCTTTTTTATATTTAAAGCAAATTTATACCTGATTTTTTTATAAGGGCAAACTAATCAATAAAAAAATACCATTTAATATCAGCAACTTAAAACACTAATAAGAAATAACTTAAACATTCTATATTCCTTAGTTTAATCATTTGTTTCTATAAGCCTTCTCTCCTACTCTCTTCCTATTCCTAGAACATTTTGCGTTAAAGACTTTGAGCTAAAGACTTTGATAAGTTTTGGTATTCAAATCGTAGTTAATTCACAACTCTATAGCAGATTAGCGTCAGGAGGTTAACGTTATATTAGGTTAAAGGAATAAATAACTATTCATCATATTTTTTAAGGATAAATCATGAAAAACATTTCACTAATGATTAGTGCTGCTGTGTTCTTACTTTCTTATTCACAATCAATTCAAGCTAAGTATGTTTTCATCGCTAAAGACGACTCTCAAGCAACAAAATTGTGTGTAGCGACTGGCAATAACGACTTAAGCCAGGTAAAAAAATCGATAAAGAAATTATACCTTGTATCGACAGAATCTAATAAACGCGCAAGAGTAGCGACCCTTTCTATACAATGCAACGATTTGAACTTAGTGGAGTTTGCTGCAAATTTTGATGCTAATGATACATTTGATTATTTCAATAAAAAAGCCCCAAAACACATGCGTCTACCAAGCGACGAAATTAGCATTGAAGACATCAATGCCAGAGCTAAGGCTCCAATACAAACTATTATTGTTTCGGCGAATTAAAATCATTTTAAACGGCAAACAAATAGGAGCATCCAAATGCTTAAATTAATATGTGCTGTGATGGGTCTTTTCACCTTATTGATTATATTCACTAATAAAGTATACGCACAATATAGCTTTATCGCTGATGATGACTCTCTCGAAACTCAAATTTGTGTTGCGGCGGCAAGTAACGACCTTTTTGCATTAAAAGAGGCAATTAGCAAAATATCGACTAAAGCAAAAAGCATGAAAGGAAAAATACGCCAAGTCATATTAAAAATTAGTTGCAACAATATGGATCTCGTAAATTTCACCGCAATTTACCAAGCAGTTGATACGTTTGGTTATTTCAATAAAAAAGCGCCAAAAAAAATGCGTCTACCAGTAAATGAAATAAGCATAAAAAAACTGAATGCAAGTCGAGATTCTGAACTACAAACCATCTTGGTTGCGGCAAAATGATAGTGTGATTTTAACCGCCAAGTAAAAGCAAAAAGCCTGAGAAAAATTCTCAGGCTTTCTTAATTTAACCAGCTTTATAATAACAAGCCTATAAAATCTAACCGTTTATTTTTGCCCACGTATCACGCAAGCCAACGGTGCGGTTAAACACTAACTTATCTGCAGTTGCATCTTTATTATCTAGGCAAAAATAGCCTTGACGTTCAAATTGGTATGCTTTTTCGGCTTCAGCATTTGCTAAAGCAGGCTCTACACGAGCGTTATCGATTACAACTAATGATTCTGGATTCATTACCGTATGGAAATCGCTTTCAGCACTAGGGTTTGGCACATTAAACAAGCGATCATACAATCGAACTTCAGCAGTAATACTTTGCGCAGCGCTCACCCAATGAATAACACCTTTTGGTTTGGTTCCATCTTCTGGATTTTTACCTAAGGTATTTTTATTGTAAGTACAGTAAACCGTAGTCACATTACCATCAGCATCTTTGTCACAACCGGTCGCAGTGACAACATAAGCACCACGAAGACGTACAGCCTTACCTGTTACTAAACGCTTGTATTTCTTATTCGCTTCTTCACGGAAATCTTCCGCTTCAATAAATAATTCTTTACTGAACGGTACTTCTCGTGCCCCTTGTGATTCATCACTTGGGTGGTTTTTAACTGATAATATTTCTACTTTATTATCGTCATAGTTCTCAATAACTAGTTTAATTGGATCAAGAACTGCCATCGCCCGTGGTGCATTGTCATTTAAATCTTCACGAATACACGCTTCAAGAACGCCCATTTCCACGGTGTTATCCATTTTTGTCACACCAATGCGCTTGGCGAATTCTCTCAACGACGCGGGCGTGTAACCTCGACGTCTAAAAGCAGCAATCGTTGGCATACGAGGGTCATCCCAGCCATTTACCAAGTTTTCTTCTACTAGTGAGTTAAGCTTACGCTTGCTCATCACCGTATACTCTAGATTTAAGCGAGAAAACTCGTATTGACGAGGCGTAGATTCAATTGAAATATTTTCAATCACCCAGTCATATAAACGACGGTTATCTTGGAATTCTAATGTACAAAGCGAATGGGTAATATCTTCGATGGCATCAGATATACAATGGGTAAAATCATACATCGGATAAATACACCATTTGTCACCAGTTTGATGATGATGGGCAAATTTAACTCGATAAATAACAGGATCTCGCATACACATAAAGCTAGAACTCATGTCTATCTTTGCACGTAAAGCACAAGTGCCCTCTTCATATTCGCCATTTTTCATTTTGTCGAAATGAGCTAGGTTTTCTTCAACAGACGTATCTCGATAAGGACTGTTTTTACCTGGCTTGTTTAACGTGCCACGGTATTCACGCATTTCATCAAAAGATAGGAAGTCAACATAAGCTAAACCTTTTTCTATCAATTCTACTGCGTAGCCATACAAACGATCGAAGTAATCTGAAGAATAACGAATCTCTTTATTCCACTCAAAACCTAACCACTGAACGTCTTTTTGAATAGCTTCTACGTAATCAATGTCTTCTTTTTCAGGATTGGTATCATCAAAACGTAAGTTACATGTTCCTTGATAATCTTGAGCAATACCGAAATTCAAGCAAATCGACTTTGCATGACCAATATGCAAAAAACCATTCGGCTCTGGCGGAAAACGGGTATGAATTTCGTTGTGCTTGCCGCTATCAAGATCTGCGTCAATGATATTACGAATAAAATTGCTAGGACGGTTTTCAACTTCCGACATCTAGTGAACCTCTGAAAAATAGAAAAAATAAAAATTAATGGCGCATTATATCAATAGTTATAAAGAACGAATAGCGCTTAAGATAAATAAGTTAATATTATCTTGGGTTGAAGGAATCGAAGTGATATGGCTACAAACATAATTTACTCTCGTAGCCATTTATTTAGGTACTTTTATATTCTAGTCAATTCTAGCCGCGACAATCTCCTGAAAGAAACTCTTTATCAATATTGGTTTTGTTCTCGCCCATGGCAATTAACCCGTTTACAGGTTGATCATAGCCGCATAACCAAGAGGTTGGGCTCGCCGGACTGCCTTCCACCATAGCGGGTCTAAAAGTTAGGTACTTACCTTGCAGCGGCGCTGGTGCATCATGACCAAGTAAAATATGAAATGCTCCATCTTCTATGGTCACACTTTTGATTTTATTGGTCATCATTTTGTCCGCGGCAGGGATGCCCGCTTGTTCATTGTTTTCAGGGAATTGCAAATTATGGGCATAATACTCATCAATTTTCGGTTTTAGATTGCCAGCATACATAATTGGGTCGACCATTTGAGCTTTCATCACATAGGTTGAGTACGCAGGTAGAGCGACAGAAGCTAATATTCCTATGATAGCCACGACTATCATTAATTCGATTAAAGTAAATCCTTTTGTTTTCATTAAATTATTGCTCCTAGTGAGAAAATTGGTAGATACATTACTGTGATTAAAAAGCCAATCATCGTATACAACAATACCTGAATAATCGCATGGCAACGGTCAAACGTTTTTTTAACATTACGTTCTAATTCGGCTTGAGTCACAGTAATAAAAGTGCTGTATTCTGCGGAAACGGTCATACCTTGGCTTTCTAATTCATAAATTGCTTTGGTTTGATCAGACAAATTTTGTCCTTTGGCTAAATTAATTGGCGCTAAGAAAAGCTGTCTTAAATTAGTCAGGTTTGAATCTATAAGTTTAGGGATAAAGAATTGGCGCTTTGTTGGCGCAAAAACCAAATAACGATCAAAGTTTGCAAATTGTCGATAAATTAAAAATTGTAATAAAATTAAACCTATCAACAATATATTCGACAACAGAAATACATTATCGAAGGCTAAAAACTGTCCTGGCAATTCACTATCAAATAAGTCATAAGTATCTTTAAACGTTGGAAATACTTTATGTTTAAACAGTTGTGCAATGATGAAATAGATAACGTAAAGACTACAAATATAATTTAGAGCACGTTTTTGTTTGTCGACGATGTCATTGTTTAGTTGAAAATTATGGCTATCAATCGAGCTATAACTTTGTAAACAAGTCAATAACTTATCAGGTTGCGTGATCGATAAAATATCGTTAAACAGTTTGTTAGCTGCATAATTTAGTGTTTGTTTACCAAATAAGGGCTTAGTATCGAATGCTTCTAACGCGGACAAAGCGCTTTGCTTTGAATCCCCTTGCACAAGTCTATTGGCAAGAAACCGGCATTTAAAATGAAAAAGTGACCAGCTCATAAATCCATTTACTTTTAGGTGTATTGAATTATTTAAACTAAAGTAAATCGCTGCTATTTGCAACCAAATAAAATGCTAACCCTTTGTTCTAATTTGATAAAAAGCTTAAATTAAAAGTAAATAAAAATTTCGACGAATTAAACTCAACTTATATAACAACTAAAACAACAACTAAAACAACAACTAAAAAATTACATTTCACCGTAATTTTATGTGCAGTAACCGAATCGGCATTTACTATCGTTAAACATTTCAATAGTCTATCGACAAATTAAGTTATATCCTTGATGTAACAAAACAACTTATTGGGAATACTATGTTCAAACACACCATCATTGCCTTGGCTATCGCATCCATTACCGCTTGCTCACAAGACGCTAATGTTGAGTCACCTTTAACAGGAAAAGAGCTTGCAAAAAAGTATATCATTCTCGATGGTCATATTGATGTGCCATATCGTTTAGAAAACAATTGGAGTGATGTAACTAAAGCTACTGAAGGTGGTGACTTTGATTATCCTCGCGCGGTAGCCGGTGGATTAAATGCTCCTTTTATGTCGATTTACATTCCCGCAGCACTTGAGTTATCAGGTGGTAGTAAAGAGCTTGCCGACAAGCTCATTGACTCAGTCGAAGACATCGTCAACCGTGCACCGGATAAATTTGCAATTGCCACGTCTGTCGCCGATGTAAAGGCACAATTTGAGCAAGGACTAATTTCACTACCTATGGGAATGGAAAATGGTAGCCCTATTGAAGGCAAAATGGAAAATCTGAAACATTTTTATGATCGTGGCGTACGCTACATCACTTTATCTCATTCTAAATCTAATCACATTTCAGACTCATCTTATGATCCATTGCGCCCGAGCAAAGGTCTAACTGACTTTGGTAAAGATCTTGTCGTTGAAATGAACAACATGGGCATGCTTATTGATGTATCACATATTTCTGATGATGCTTTTTATCAAGTGATGGATATTACTAATGTTCCGGTTATTGCGTCTCACTCGTCAGCTCGTAAGTTCACGCCAGGTTTCGAACGTAATATGGATGATGAAATGTTAAAACGCTTAAAAGAAAATGGCGGCGTTATTCAAATAAATTATGGCTCAACTTTTATTTCGCAAGAATCTCGAGCTTACTATGATCAATATTCCGCCGATGAAAAACAGTTCGCTATAGACAACGCGGCAGTGCCTGACAGTGAAATAATGAAAGAGTTTAAAAAAAGCTATCGTGATACGCGCCCGTTCCCATTTGCAACACTTGAAGACGTGCTCGATCATATCGATCATGTAGTCGAAGTTGCTGGTATTGAACATGTTGGTATTGGCTCTGATTACGACGGTGTTGGCGATTCACTGCCGACCGGCCTTAAAGATGTTGCTAGCTACCCTAATCTTATCGACGGATTACTTGCTCGGGGTTATAGCGAACAAGATATCGAAAAGATTTTGTCTGGCAATGTGCTTCGTGTTTGGCAAATAGCCGAAGACTACGCTAGCTCACATTAAGCTTTACAGTCCTAAATTATATTAGAAATTAACAATGAAAAACCTCTATTTGGTCTCCGCTGTCTCGTTAAACCCAATAAAAAGGTTATTAACCGAGCTTGGTGCACCAATAGAGGCACTTTATGAACAAGCACTAATTCCGAAAAAAGCGCTTACAGATGAAAGTATTCAAATATCTTGGATGCCAGTACGTAACATTTTTTCCATTGTCGCAAAAAAGTATCACATAAAAAATATCGGATTTTTGTTGGCTGCAAAAGATGCCTTACAACCGGTACTGCCATATTTCGATTTTGTTACCAAAAACACCAATGATATAGAAAGTGCATTGCAGCTATTTTGCGATATCAATAAGTTTACCGTGAATAATGTCAACCTTTGGCTAGAAAAAGATAATGCAGGAGTGTGGTTTTGTTATGCGCCATTAGAATACTCATTTATCGGTAATGATATTATTGAAGAATATTCGTTAGCAATAATGATCGAGTTTATTCGTTATTTAACGAAACCTTCATGGAATGCAACAACAATTGGCTTATCTAGAGCTAGTATACATTACGAAGATAATCATTATTTGCAAGGCGCACAACTATCATTCTCTCAACCTGCAACACGCATATTAATCGAAGAAAAAATATTAAAACAAAGTATAAATAAAAATAATGCTGCGTCTATTAATAACGCCAAAACGATTAATATCGATAACTTTACCCCATTAATGGTCGAACAATTGACGATGATATTACTCCCCTACTTTGAGCAGTTCATTCCCAATATTGAAAATGCAGCCAAAATAACAGGATTAAGTAAACGAAGTTTGCAACGATACCTGAATAAGGAAAAGTTAAGTTATCGTAATTTAATCGAACAACTTAGGTTTGAAAAAGCAAAAACGCTACTTATTGATACCAATTTAACTATCCATCAAATCAGTGAAAAACTGCACTACAGTAACTACCATAATTTTTCCCGTGCTTTTTCACGATGGGCAAATTCTTCACCAACAAACTTTCGTTTAAATCATCGCTAACCGATCCAATAGTATTGTGATTGTTCGAAAATGTTTAAACTATTGAATAGTAGCCGAAAAGTAGCTATTTGTAATCAATTGCAATGGCGCCAAATGATATATACCGAATAAAAATAGTTGATTAATATCTGCTCATTAATTTTTGTCACACAATTAGAAGCGAGCTTCTAGGGGTATATCATGAAACTATCAAAATCTGTCATCGCAATAACGGTTTCTACTGCATTAGTAGCTACAACATCATATGCAAAAGATGACGTTTCGGCGGATGAAGCTGCAAAAGAGCTTGCCAATCCAAATACAGCCTTTGCCAGCCTGTCGCTTAAAAATCAATTTAAATCTTTCGACGACGGCACTGAAGTTAAGCAGACTTTATTTCAACCGTCATTGCCATTTGTTTTGAGTGACGGTGATAAAGCTATTTTCCGCCCCGCGGTTCCTATCGTTTATGATAATCGTAATGGTGAATCAGGCATCGGAGATATTGGATTTGATTTAGTCTATGCACCAAAATCAGCGGATCCGAGCAATTTATTTGCTTACGGTGTGGTTGGTTCTTTACCTACCGGTAGTTCTGACATTGGTGGCGGTGAAGTGACTGCTGTTGGTCCAGCATTATTTGTCGGTAAAATGAAAGCTAGTGGTTTAATTGGTGCTTACACTTCTCACCTTGAAAGTGTTGATGAAGGTGATTTAGGTGATGCTGGTAAATTAAGCGTAACCTCTTCACAGTTAATGTGGATTAATTTAGCCGAAGGCGGCTGGACTTGGGGTAGTGCGCCAAAAATTGAGTATAACCACGAGCTAGAAGAAGATAAATTAACGGTACCAGTCAACTTTACTATTAGTAAAACGACATTCATTGGCGATCGTGCTTGGAAATTTGGTGTTGATCTTGATTATTACGTTGAGAAAAACGATATGTACACGCCTGATTACATGATTACCTTTACCATTACACCTGTAGTAGAAAACATGCTTAACACTTGGTTAAATAACTAACCTAGCAGTTAAAAAAGGTTTAAATTAAAAAGACTCCAGTTGGAGTCTTTTTTTGTTTTAGAATAACTGTAATTAAAGTGAATCAACGATGTTTTTAATTAACTCTGGGCCTTCATAAATAAAGCCCGTGTAAACTTGTACTAACGATGCGCCTGCATCTAATTTTTCTTTCGCTGATGCCGCAGAGTTAATACCACCAACGCCAATAATTGGCATTTTACCATCTAAGTGTTTCGCTAATAACTTAATGATTTCAGTACTTTTTTGTTGTACTGGCAATCCGCTCAGGCCGCCCATTTCACCGCCATGCTCTAGATTTTCAACACCTTCACGACTTAATGTCGTATTGGTCGCGATCACTGCATCGATATTATTGGCAATTAAGCTTTCGGCAATACCAGCAATTTCTTCTTCGGTAGAGTCAGGTGCAATTTTCACCGCAACAGGGACATACTTACCATGCTTTTCTGCGAGTGCAGTTTGCTCTTCTTTTAGAGCTGCTAATAGAGTATTTAACGCATCACCGTATTGTAAGTCTCTTAAACCTGGCGTGTTAGGCGATGAGATGTTTACTGTTATATATGAAGCAAATTGGTAAACCTTGCGCATACAGTGAATATAATCATCTTTAGCATTTTCTTCAGGGGTATCTTTATTTTTACCAATATTGATCCCTAAAACACCTTTAAAATTGGCTTTTTTTACTTGATTTACTAAGTAATCCACACCGTGATTATTAAATCCCATTCGATTAATAATTGCGTTTGCTTCCGGTAAACGGAAAATACGCGGCTTATCATTGCCTGGTTGTGGACGAGGAGTTACCGTACCAATTTCAACAAAACCAAAGCCCATCGCACCAAAGCCATTGATACACTCACCATTTTTATCAAGCCCTGCGGCTAAACCAACAGGATTTGGAAAGGTAATTCCCATAACCTCAACAGGCTTATCTTGTACTTTAGCTCCGTAAAGGCCTTTTAAGGCAAACGATGCAGGGAGCTTCAACATGTTAATAGTTAGTTCGTGTGCTTGTTCAGCTGATAGCTTAAACAATAGATTTCGGGCAATTGAGTAAAGCATGATGTCCTAGATTATTGAATTCAATGTATATTGAGTTAAATGGAATTAGTTTGAATTTGTCAAAATAGCTTCAGATATTTTCTTTTTACAAATAAAAACTCCCCTAATGCGGGGAGTTTATCATTAATGACTTAGACAATAAATAAGCGTTTTTTAATGGTTGTGATCATTGTGATGTGACAACATCATTAATTCACGAAGTGCTACTGAGAATTTTGCAAATTCATGTGTTTTGCTTGTTCTAAAGTCTGCCAATACTTGCTGCCATCTATCAAGTGGCTGACCAGAGACTTCCATCCAATCATCTATCATTGCATCGATATCATTAGTATCAGGACTCGCTTTAAGGATCACCGATGTTAATGAACGCTGTTGCCAATCTAGCTCTTCTCTAAATGACGCCCTAGCCAGTGCTTGCCAATGGTTGTCTACTGGCTGATTGGTAATTTGCGCCAAGAACCAATGTAGATCTAAACGCACACCCAATCTAAAGTATAACTTGGCAACGAACTGGATTTGATGGGCATCTTGGCAGGCAACCTGTGCGATATCCATTGCTGAGAATAATGTAGAGAACTGAGAAACACGTTCAGCAAGTTTCGCTGGTACTTTTTCTTTCTTCAATTTCTCTTTAATGTCATTAAGTTCTTTCGCTTCAGCATCAACTAAGAAAGTACTTAATTTAGCCGTTAATACTTCAAACGATGGACGGTAGAAATCCAGTGATTGCTCAATCGTCAATGACTTATTGCGATGACGTAAGAACCAACGTGTAGCACGGCGAACCGTACGACGTAACTGGAATAACATTTCAATTTGAACATCGGCAGAAATTTTATTATCTAACGCTTCAATTTCAGACCATGTTTTTTCCATTTCAAAAATATCGCTAGCAATAGAAAAACATTTAGCAATTTCAGCAACGTCTGCGCCTGTTTCTTCGCGCATACGAACGGCAAAGTTAGCGCCCATGTAGTTACATAAATTATTGGCTAAACGAGTAGCAATAATTTCGGCTTTAAGAGGATGCGTTTGCATTTGCTCTTTGTAGCTCTTTTGTAATTGAACCGGGAAAGCATTAACAAACAAACCGTTTAAATAGGTATCGTTAGTAATTGAATCAACAACTAACTCTTCTTTTAGTACCATTTTGCCATAGGCAACTAGTACAGACAGCTCTGGACGAGTCAAACCACGGTTACTAACCATACGTTCCGCAAGCTCTTCGTCATTTGGAATAAACTCTAACGCTCGGTCGAGTTTGCCTTCACGCTCTAAATTGTGAATAAAGCGTTGATGTTCTTTAAGCTTAGATACACCGCGAGACTCAGAAATTGAAATAGAGTTAGTTTGTGCATAACAATCTTTTAATACGATTTCTTCAACTTCATCAGTCATATCGTATAACAGTTTATTACGTTGCTTGATGGTTAGATCACCATTTGCCACTAAACCATTAAGTAAAATTTTGATATTTACTTCGTTATCCGAACAATCAACACCACCAACGTTATCAACGAAGTCAGTATTCATACGGCCGCCATTGGCAGTATATTCAATACGACCAAGTTGTGTACAACCTAAATTACCACCTTCACCAATAACTTTAGCTTGTACTTCATTACCATTAACACGTAATACGTCGTTAGCACGGTCACCAACTTCCTGGTGAGACTCGGCAGTGCCTTTGATGTACGTACCAATACCACCATTCCAAATCAAATCAACCTTCATGCGCAACATGGTTTGAATTAATTCGTTAGGCGCCATTGATGCTTTTTTAGTGCCAATCATCTTCTTGATTTCTGGCGTTAAAGTAATTGATTTCGCTGCTCGAGAGAAAATACCACCACCTTTAGAAATAAGGTCGGTATTGTAATCTTCCCAGCTCGAACCAGGTAAATTAAATAGACGCTCACGCTCTACATAAGTTTTCGCTGAATTTGGCGTTGGATCGATAAAGATATGCATATGGTTAAATGCCACCTGCAAACAAATGTGTTTTGATAACAACATACCGTTACCAAATACATCACCGGCCATGTCCCCTACCGCTAAACAGGTAAAGTCTGTGGTTTGACAGTTAATACCGATTTCTCGGAAATGACGTTTAACTGACTCCCAAGCACCTTTCGCTGTGATCCCCATTTTCTTGTGGTCATAACCAACACTACCACCAGAAGCAAAGGCATCGCCTAACCAGAAACCATACTCTTCGGCAATACCATTGGCGGTATCAGAGAATGTCGCTGTACCTTTATCAGCTGCAACAACTAAGTAAGTATCATCTTCATCTAAACGTACAACGTTTTCAGGATGAACAACTTCACCGGCAACTATATTGTCAGTAATATCTAATAAACCACGGATAAATGTTTTATAACATTCACGACCTGCTTCAAAGATTTCTTGACGTGTACCACCTACTGGTAATTGTTTACAGTAGAAACCACCTTTTGCACCAACAGGAACAATAACCGTATTTTTAACTTGTTGCGCTTTTACCAGACCTAAAACTTCTGTTCTAAAGTCTTCACGACGGTCTGACCAACGCAAACCGCCACGAGCAACTTTACCGCCACGTAGATGCACACCTTCTAATTGAGGGGAATAAACGAAGATTTCAAATTTTGGCAATGGCTTAGGCATTTCCGAAATAAGTTCAGGCATCATTTTGAATGAAATGTATGACTTTTCGTCATTGCTTTCATTTAGCTGGAAGTAGTTAGTACGCACTGTAGCGTTAATAATCTCTACGTAACGACGTATAATACGATCGTCATCTAAGCTAGCAACATTATCTAACGAGCTTTCAATCGTTGTTAAAACCTTGCTGATTGCTTTATCTTGATCTTTCTCACTTGGCGTGAATTTAAGTTCAAATAATTCCACCAATAATTCAGCAAAATTTGGATAACGTGAAAACGTCGATTCAATATAAGTTTGTGAGAAGGTACTACCAATTTGTTGTTGGTATTTTGCGTACGCTCTTAGAATAGCAACTTCACGACCGGCGAGACCAGCGCCCAAGATCAAACGGTTAAAACCGTCATCTTCTAAATCACCGTGCCATACGCGGGCAAACGCATCTTGGAAAAGCTTTTGTACTTTCTCTAACTTAAATGCTTTATTACCTGTAAGTAACATTGAGAAATCGAGGATCCAGCACATTTCGCCTTCACTGTTACGTACCATATACGGGCTTTCACCAATAACACGCAATCCGAAATTCTCTAGAATAGGAAGAACATCAGACAAATGCAGTGGTTCGCCTTTGTGGAATAGTTTTAACTTCACAAAACGCGAGTCCGACTTTTCTTCCAATGGTTGATAGAACAACATTTCAAGCGGATTACTGTCAGTAACCGATTCTAACTTTTCTATATCAACAATTGCCGTACCCGGTAGCACTTCATCTTTGTATGATTGTGGAAAACTACTATATTTACGGCTCAGTTTTTTACCTAGTACTTCGCCTTTATTGATATTTAACGCATCGGCAAACTTATCGTCCCAGCTGCGTGCTGCTTGGTTTAGGTTACGTTCGATTTCCTTCACATTAATATCTGCTTTAGTTGAGTCTACACGGACTATATAGTGAGTTCTTGCTTGAACAGATTCAGAGAAGAATGTATTAAATTCAACTTCACTTTCACTGCCAAACGCTTTTTGTAAAATTTGCTGTGTTTCAATTCTAAGTTTCGTGTTGTAACGATCTCTTGGTACATAGACCATACATGAATAAAAACGATTAAATGCATCACGACGAACGAATAGACCGGTAACATCGCGTTCTTGCATTTGTAGCACACCTTTAACGGTAGCGACTAACTGTTGCTCATTCGATTGTAATATTTCGTCACGCGGGAAGGTTTCAAGAATATTAATCAATGTTTTATAAGCATGTGAACCCGGCGCAAATCCAGAAGCATCACAAACGCGCTGCACTTTATGGCTAATTAACGGTAGGTTTAATGCGCTATTGTTATAAAAAGCACTACCAAATAAGCCTAAATAGCGTTCTTCGGCAATAATATTACCTTCATCATCAAACTTCTTAATACCGATATAATCGAGCTGAGCTGGACGATGAACACGAGACTTTGAGTTAGTCTTGGTTAATATGAGAATATTTTTACCTAACGCCAGTTCACGAGCGCCTTCTGAGAATTCAGAAATAACACGCTGTTTTGGATTTTTCGAGTTTTTCATCAATCCAAGGCTAGAGCTAATATCTGCAACTAAAGCGATACTGCCTTTCTCTTTTTCAACGTTATATTGACGATAACCCATAAAGGTAAAGTTGTTATTACTTAACCAAGTTAAAAATTCTTTTGATTCTTTATATTCAGTTTTATCAAACAGCTTTTTAGAGCTGTCTATTGAGGCAATAGTTTGCTCAAACTGATTGCGCATTTGTTGCCAGTCAGTAACCGTAAGATTTACATCTTCGTAAACTGATTTCAGTTCATTAGAAAGACTATCGATATCTTCTTGCTCTGTTAGACGATCAATCTCAATAAAGAATACCGTTTCAGCAACTGAATCTTTCAATTTCTCATTTGAGTTAACCATCGCATTAATCGAACCTTTGTAATCTCTTACAACATTCATCGGACAGTTAAGGAAAATGTGTGGCGATAAGCCTAAACGATTTAACGCGATACGTGTAGAGTCAACTAAAAATGGCATGTCACGGCTGATAACCTCAATTACCGTGTGGCTAGATTTCCAACCGTTTTTAGATACTTCAGGATTGATAACACGAATAAAGGCTGATTCACCCGCATTTTCGTTGAACGCTTTAAACAAACTTAATGTTGCACCATATACGTCACTTTCGTTACGTCCGGCTAAATCATCAGTAGAAATATTGCTATAAAGCAAGTTAGCAAATTGCTCAAGTAGAGGCGCGGTTTCGCTAGGCACCTTGTCATGAATAAGTCTTGCTACATTTGTCAAAAGTACAGAAGATTGATTATCTAATGACGCCATTGTTATTACCCTCTGGATTAGGCGATATTACAAGAATTATAGTAGACACTGAATTTTTCACTAACTATATAATTCTTATTATTTATTTTTATTTTTCAATGCAATGTTATAGACATTAAAAATAGTGCTGAGTTGGCGCGAATTTTAGTAAGAAATAACAGCTTTTGCGAGAACTATTTTAGAGTAAAAATACCAATTTTTAATGACTTAGAAGTGAGTTATAGTAGTTTATTCAAAGGGATTAAATAGAAAATGGCCTTTCGGCCATTTTAGTGACTAAATATGCAGTTTTAATTTAGATAACTGCATAATTTTTTTTTATGATTAAGAGTGTAATGCTTGTTGAAAACGACTTTAATGTCGAATTCAACAAGTTTAATTGTAGATTATTTTTTCTCTCGCCATAAGAATGTTGAAAGCGCCGGTAAAATGATGATCGCTGCCAACATATTTACTAAGAACATAAAGGTAAGTAAGATTCCCATATCTACTTGGAACTTTAGATCTGAGAAGAACCAAGTTGATACACCTATCGCCAGCGTAACACCGGTTATCAGTACCGCACTACCACGCTCTTTTAACGCAGATAGATACGCCTGTGCCATGGTCTCACCTTGTTTCAATTTCAAACTCATGGTCGATAGTATATAGATACCATAATCGACACCGATACCGACACCTAGTGCGATAACTGGCAGAGTTGATACGGTCAATCCAATATCTAAAAACGTCATTAATGCCTGTGCTAAGGTAGATACCACATAAAGTGGCGCAACAACGACTATCGTTGCACGTACAGAGCGGAAACTTATCAAACACAACAAGGTTACCGCACCATAAACATAAATCATCATTGGCAATTGTGCTTCTTCAACCGCTTCATTGGTTGCCGCCATAACACCAACTGGGCCTGATGCTAATTTGAACTTGATTTTATCGGTATTAAGTAGCTCAGCATTTTCTTTAACTGCTTTTACAATGCCATTAATGGTTTCCGCTTTATGATCTTGTAAAAATAGGATAATTGGCATTGCCGAACAATCGGTATTCAACAATCCGCTAGTTGATGGCACTCTAGCAATTGATTGCACTAACGATTGCTGATTTCTAGAAAGTACTTGCCAGCGCTTATTACCCTCGTTGTAACCTGAGTTAACTATCTTAGCGACACTTGCTAAGGACACTGCTGACTGAACACCTGCAATATTTTCCATGCGCCATTGCATTGTATCTATCCTATCAAGCACCTCATGATAGATACATGAACTTTCATAGGTTTCAACAACGATCGACATATAATCAACGCTAATCGCGTATTTCGAAGTAATTAAGAACGTATCTTGGTTATAACGAGAATCCTCATGGAGCGCAGGTGCTCCTGCATGTAACTCCCCTATTTTCAAGTCGTTTGATTGATAATAACCCCAAGCAAATAACAATGCTGTAAATGCTAGAATGATTTTCGCAGGTTTTTCTCTTGTTACGATATCAGCCTTTTTCCACAATAATCGGTTCATCAATTTGTGATCGGCGTTTTTTGCAATTTGTTGCTGCTCTTTAATATCGAAGCGCACAAATGACACTAATATTGGTAACAGCAGTAAATTAGTGAAGATAATTAATCCAACACCTAAAGACGCAGCAATAGCAAGTTCGCGGATAATACCAATATCAATCGCCAGTAGTGTCAAAAATCCTACTGTATCTGATAACAATGCAATGCCGCCCGGCACTAATAAACGTCTAAAGCTCAATTGTGCTGCCTGATGAGCAGTGTTTCCTTTAGCAACTTCTTTTGATATCGCATTGATCATCTGTACACCGTGGCTGACGCCAATGGCAAAGACTAAAAATGGCACCAATATCGACATCGGATCGAGACCAAAACCTAGCTGATTTAACATGCCTAATTGCCACACAACGGCAATTAACGAACAACTGATTGGCAGTAACGTTAAAGTAATGGAGTTACAGAAGAAATATACCATTATGGCGGTAATTAAAATGGCGATAGCAAAGAAAGTGACTACGCCTTTTGCTCCGTTGGCGATATCACCGACCATTTTCGCAAAACCAATGACATGAATACTAATATTATCTTTTTCAAAAGTACCGCGAATTTCATCTTCCAATTGGCCGGCTAGCTTTAATGTATCTAATTTCTTACCAGTATCAGGATCGATTTCCATCAATGATGTTTTCACCATCGCACAACTGTAATCATCAGAAACTATGCTACCGACAATACCCGCTTTTTCGATATTGCCTTTTACAATCGCCAAGCCTTGTTCATTTGGCTGAAAGTCCGCTGGAATCACCGGACCACCAGCAAATCCATCTTCCACCACTTCAACAAATCGAGTTGATGGTGAATACAAAGAATTAACCAAAATTCGGTTAACACCGGGGATAAAGAATAACTGATCGTGAACGCCTTTTAAGGTATTAAAAAAGCCTTCATTGAATATATCGCCATCTGTATTACATACCGATATCAAAACATTGTTGGCACCACCAAAATTAACTTGGTGCTTTAAATAGGTTTTCATATAACTATGCTGTAGAGGAATATTTTTCTCAAACGAGGCGTCTAACTTGATGCTTAATGCTTGTGCAAACAAATAACCAGTAATAAATAAAAAGATACCTAAAACGGTAAAACGAAAACGGAATATGTTTCGTTCGATATGAGTTAAAAATTTCTTAATCGCCATTATTGAAGCTCCACTACTTTCATGCCAACTTCACTGGCAACAATCAACTTGTTGTTAAACCAAACACCAGCAATTAAGGCTTTACCATCTTCTTCTACTTGAGTGGTAAAACTTGTACCGTTGTCACTCTTTAAGATCACGCCGCTATTGGCTAACACCACGACATTGCCTTTGTCATTTACCACAATATCGTTCATTAACGCGATGGTATTTGTTTCGATTTCTTGCCAAGACTTTCCGCTATCACCACTGTAAAACAAGTTACCACGCAGCCCCGCAACCAACAGATTTTTGCTGTTTATGGCATTAATATCAAAGAAAGAACCAAAATATATCTCGTCCATTAACGACCAGTTCTTACCTTGATCATCACTTGTCGCCATCATTCCTAACTCACCAACTAAATACCACACATTTTCTAAGCTCATAATTCGATTAAAGTGTGGCAAGATGCTGGCAATTTCTTCCTGATAAATTTCTGGATCGTATTCTTTAGTTTCTTCTAAATATAAGCGATCATCTTCATTGAGTAATTCTAAGTGATACTCCTGTTTCCAACTTTTCCCGCCGTCGTTAGTCCGATAAAATAGTCCGTATGCGCCAACGGCTACACCGTTATTTTCATCGCTAAAGTGCAAATCTAAAAAAGGACGTTCTTTTGAAGGTTGATAATTTTGGACCTGCCAAGTTGTTCCGCCATCGTTAGTATGAATAATTGCAGAGTCGTGACCGACGGCCCAACCTAACTGTTCATTGATAAAAAATACTTTGGTCAACGTCGAGTTTACTGGTGACGCTTTTTGTTGCCACTGCTGACCATCATCTGATACCAATATATGCCCCCTCTCACCGACGGCAACTAAACGTTTATCAGCGATGGAGTAGACATCAAGCATAAGTGACTTAGACGATAAAGCATGTAACTCTGCTGCAACGGGCTGCAACTCTGCTTTGGCGGGCATTAGCATCATTGCTAATATAAACAGTAAATTTTTTTTACTTTGCATAAACTCTCATTACCAAATATTCAAAATGAAAACGGTTGGCAAGGCCAACCGTTTTTCTGTCTACGATAGTCTCGCTATCAAAGAGCTGTTAACGACGACCTGCGCGACGTAATGCCGACGAGGTGAAATCACGCTCGCGTAATTCCGTTTGAAAATCGTACATTTTATGTTCATTATCTAAGCCAATTGCGATATAACGTCGCGACTGAAAATCATGATATACTTCAAGTGTAGACCACTGTGTAGGAACTTCGTAATAATTCACTGCATGAGCCATAGCTACACGGTAAAGTTGATCACGGTTGTCATACATATCAGTGACCGAAACTTGCCAGCTATCTTCGTCAATATAGAACGTACGAGTTTTATATACATGACTAGTGCCAGATTTTAATTTCGCTTCAACAACCCAAACACGATGTTTCTCGTATCGAACTAATTCAGGATTAATATGACCCGCTTGTAAGATATCGTCATACTTAACTTTATCTGAATGTAAACGATAATCATTGTAAGGAATTAGTAATTCTTGTTTACCTTTTAGCGTCCATGTATATCTATCTGGCGCGCCGTTAAACATATCGAAATCATCTGTAGTTCTTAAGCCGTCAGCTGCTGTACCTGGTGCATCATAAGCAACGTTTGGTGCACGACGAACACGTCGTTGCCCGGTGTTATATGTCCATGCTTGACGAGGTGTTTTAACTTGGTCCATGGTTTCATGTACCAATAATGCAGTGCCAGCTAAACGTGCAGGTTCTGAAACCTGTTGTTTAAACTTAAATAAAATATTGGTCTTTTCAAGTTCATCGTAATTTGCTCCTTTAACGCTGTATGGCAGCATTAAAGATTCAGCAAAGCCAATATATGTATAACTACCAGAAGGCGTCGGTGCCGCTTGACCACCCTCTCGAGCGACCTGCTCACCACGATAGCGTAATGTATGGTTCCAAATAACTTCTAAACCATTAGCTGGAATTGGAAAAGGTACACCAACTGCCGCTTTAGTTATACCATTACCGTTTTGAATCAACTCAGTGCGAGTTGCATTATTCAATGTTTCATCATAAACGTATTGTGGGTATGAAGCACTGCGACGAGTTTGATAAACATTCATTTTAAACGTTTCAGGGTATGTCTTGAACAACTGTTGTTGCCCAGGGCTTAACAGATCAGCGTATTGCTCATAATTTTGTGCAGTTAAGGTCATTTGAACTTTGTCGTTAGGGTATGGATCAGGATGATGATCGCCAACTTTATAACCGTCAACAGGTTTAGTTATCCCACCTGTCCATGCCGGAATTGAGCCGTCAGCATTACCTGCCATTTCAGAGCCCATCGGTGTAAGCTCTTTACCAATTTTTGCTGCTTCTTCTGGCGTTACTTTTGCCGATACACTCACTGCTGAAACAGCTAGAGTTATGGCAAGAGATAGCGTTGTTATTTTATTCATGCGATAGCTCCTAGATTGAATATTTAAAGTTGAATGAAACGAAATCACGATCTTCAAGTTGGTTGGTCGTACCAACACCGTCAAAGAAGCTGTTGTAGTTAATGTCGAATGACATGGTGCTTTGATAATCAAAGGTTAAACCAAGAGATATTGACTTACGTTCTTCAACAAATAAGAACAATGGATCTGGCGTAATTCCTTCAACATCGTGCGAAAATACTATACGCGGAGATACATTCAAACTCCAAAACGCATCACTGTAATCAAGTTTGACTAAAACTTTATAGCCCCAAGCAAAATCATCTGGGAAAGGATTAGTTTCAGGGCCATCTTGAACAGCTTCCATAATTGTTCTAGAAGAACCAGAACGATCAGTAGCAGGTCCATTTAGTCTTAGTTCATCATGACCTGGCATATCGAGAATATTGATACCACCAATTTCAAATAAGCCAACCATTTGCCCTGCTCCTAAGCTAGGACCAAAAAGATGAGTTAAAGTTGTTTGGTATTGCACAGTATCAAGTTCAATATGTCCTTGAATGTTTCTGCTTTCAACGTCGCCATTCATTTGTGGCAATTGATAAGGCATTTGCGAAAGTCGCAATACTTCTGGGGTACCAACAGCTCTTAATGCCTGGTCAGGTATCGCGGCAAATAACAACTCCACATCATCGATTTGTAACGGTTCATCTTCTCGGTAAGATACTTCACCAGCAACTGATGTTAAGCCAATTGCGGTGTTAAAACTTAACCCGTATAACTTAATGTCTTCTTTGTAGTTTAAATATGCTTTGCCAAATAAATTAAGATCTAAATAATTATCTTCGGTAATTGCACCTTCACTAATCATTCCTATATCAGCACCTACAGCAGTAGGATCCAAATTTGCAGAGATTCCAGAAAACGTAGGACGACGTGAATGGTAATTTATATAATAAAGTGCAAGCTCTGTGTCATTAAGTTCAGGGAAGAAATATGAGAACTTTAAGCCGTATTGGCCACCATCGTCCGGCGTATTTTCCCCGCGACTACCATTACCTTTTAAACCTTGGTTAGTAAGCATCCCCGTATAATCTCCAACTGCAGTTAAATCACCCGCTCGAAGTCGATCACCAATTCCGTTTAACTCACTAATAAACTGTTCTAAATTTCTATCTACTAATCCACCAAAGCCCAATTGCACGTTGTTTAAGTGGCCACCGGATCCCGCAAAATCATTGGTTGAAAAATAACTACCAGGCGCAGGTAATACTGTTTTTTCCCAACGATATTGATAAAACGCTTCAATGTTAAAGTTTTCCGTTACACCAAATGATGCCCAAATCGCACCAAATGGTATAAATGCTTCTTTTAGCTCAGAGCCAGGTGCTCGTAGAGCCGCAATATCAACCGGGTTTATTTCACTGATACCGTGTGATATCAAGGTACTTTCACCCCAACCAATCACTTGGTCACCAATACGGATACTGACTGGCGTATCGCCAATATAAAAGTCTGCAAAAACAAATGCATCAAGTAAACGCACGTCACGACATACTTCTTCTTTAGCATCATCGTCATCACAAGGATCCATGGTTTTACCGGTGACAGGGTGAGTATAAGGACGTTCACCATCCATCATTTCAAAATCGTAAAAATACATACCACGACCAAAAAATCCTATATCACCCCAATCGGCTGAGTATTGAATATCAAGTTCGTGAGAGCCTTTAAACATGCGAGAGAATGCTTCACCGGAGTCGTAATTTAAATTACCTAAATCACCATTAGTAGAATAGCTACCCTCTCCTAACAACCAAATATCACCTTGTTCAGGCCCGCCATTTGACCAATCAATATTGTTGCGTAGATTATTTGACTTACCGATTGTATCCCAGTTTCTATTTTCGGTACGCCAGCTTTCGCCGTATGAAAAAGTCGAATCGATACTTCCGCTTATGTTACCCCATTCGAATGTAACTGCGTTAGCCTGCGTTGCACTAAGCATTAACAAACCGGCAGTGACACTTTTTGCGATGCTGCTTTTACCAAATTTGGCAAACGTACTTGGTTTCATGTTTTTCTCCCATGATTTAGAAAAACTCTTAATTTTATTGTTGATGTTTTTCTAAGCTATCTATTTTTTAAGCGATGATTACATTTAGGTTTTATTATTATTTTTAATTTTTGATATAAAGCTGTTAATTAAAACAGTTATATAAAGTCGTTATAAATAGTAATTATTTATAATTATAGCTAAAAACATAATTACACCAATTTAACCGCATAGCAACAACTAATAACTTGCTATAAACCTCATAAAATTAGGCACTTGTCCTATTATTTAGGACAGAAGACCTGTGCGTGTTTAAAACAAGCGTTTGAAATGTAATAAACAAATACGAATAGCCCTAATAAGCGCTAGCCCGCTAAATATCAGCTAAGGGAAAGTCATACAGCAATGGTCAGACCAGAGTGTTTAAAGTGATTACTCTAACCATTATTTTCTAATGAATAAATCGTAAAAAAAATAATAAAAAAAGCCAATGACTAGGCATTGGCTCTGGTTAATCTACTACCGAAAGTTGGTTAATTTAACGTCGCTGTTAATTTTTCCTGTAAATCACGGCACAAATTAGGCATGTCATTTAATCGCTGTAACTGAGTTAACATTTGCTGCTGATGCTCTTTAGCAAACGATTTGTATTGAATTAATGGCGTCAAAATACGCGATGCTACTTGTGGGTTTATGGTATTTAGTTTGGCAATTTGATCGGCTAAAAATTGATAACCTTGGCCATCGTGTTGATGAAAGTATTTACCATTGCTAAAAGCAAAAGCACCGATAAGTGATCGTGCCCTATTTGGGTTATCTAAACTAAATTTAGGATGAGATAACAGTTTCGTCACTCGATTGATAACATCAGGATGATTATGTAATGCATTTACGCTAAACCATTTATCCATAACTAAAGTATCATCTTGCCATTGCTGTTCGAAGCTGGCCATAACCTGTTCAAAGCAAGGTAAGTCATTTAACGCAGCGGCTTTTATCGCAGCAAGTTGATCGGTCATATTGTTACTATTGTTAAACTGCCCTATGACCACAGAGTCGAATTCTTTTGCTGACGCCAAATAATTTAAACAAACATTCTTTAGCGCACGCTTACCAATTGCCTTTCCATCTTTAGCAAACTCAGTGCTACTGCATTGCTGATACGTAGCGAACAAAACATCGGTGAGCTTGGCTGCAATATTAATCTTTAACCTAGATAGAGCATTGGCCAATTTGTCAGCATTTACTTTGTCCAGACTATCTGCCATCTCATCAAAACTAGGTAAAGTTAACTGCTCTGCTTTCAGTGCTTCATCTGCACCAGAATTTAATATATCGGCAATTGCATCATAAACTTGTTGTGGCACTTCTGTCGCTTCATCATTGACTAACATTTCGATGTAACGAGCAAACAGTTTTTGGCCTGCATCCCAACGATTAAATGCGTCAGAAGCATTAACCATGATGGCAAGCAACTGTTCATCTGTATAGTCAAACTCAAGTTTCACTGGCGCAGAAAAATTGCCAAGCAGTACAGGGATTGGTTGTTTATCAATGTTGCTAAATGTCCATGTTTGTTCTGTCTCTTTTAAGTGCAGAAGTTCATTAACAACATTTGCTTTGGTGCTACCTTCTGCATTAATCGCTTCAGTGGCTAGCAACTCAAGATTAATTGGAATGTGCAGATTCTGCTTCTGCTGTTTATCATGGGCTTGTGGATGTACTTGTTTAACGCTAATTTGGTATTGATTGTTCGATTGGTCGAAGCTATCTGTAACAATCAATGATGGTGTACCAGATTGACTATACCAATTCTTAAACGTCGATAAATCAACATTGCTTGCATCACTCATTGCAGCGACAAAATCATCACAAGTCACTGCTTGACCGTCATGACGGTCAAAATACAAATCTATACCGGCTTTAAATCCTTCTTTACCTAAGATGGTATGCATCATACGGATTACTTCTGCGCCCTTTTCATAAACCGTCATGGTATAAAAGTTATTCATCTCAACCACTTTTTCAGGACGGATCGGATGAGCCATCGGGCCGGCATCTTCAGCAAACTGCAAAGAACGTAAAGTTCGAACATTTTTAATGCGGGTTACCGCAGCACTGTTCATATCGCCACTAAACTGTTGATCACGAAAAACCGTAAGCCCTTCTTTTAAGCTTAATTGAAACCAGTCGCGACAGGTGACTCGATTACCTGTCCAGTTGTGGAAGTACTCGTGTGCAATGACAGCTTCAATATTAAAGAAATCTTCATCGGTTGCTGATAAATCATCGGCCAATACGTATTTAGAGTTAAATACGTTCAATCCTTTATTTTCCATCGCGCCCATATTAAAGAAATCAACGGCAACGATCATGTAGATATCTAGATCGTACTCTAAATCGAACACCTGCTCATCCCACTGCATTGACTTTATTAGTGAGGTCATTGCATGCTCTGCTCGAGATAGATTACCTTTGTCAACGAATAGCTCTAATGCGACTTGACGACCAGAGCGTGTGGTGTAGTTTGATGTCAACAAATCGAAATTACCGGCAACCAGTGCAAATAGATAACATGGTTTAGGAAACGGATCATGCCAGGTAACAAAATGCTTATCATCATCCAATTCGCCAGCATCAATCTTATTACCATTGGCCAACAAATAGGGATATTGGCTTTTATCAGCGATCACTTTAGTTGTGTAGATGGCCATAACATCAGGGCGATCTAAAAAGTAACTGATACGGCGAAAACCTTCCGCTTCACACTGCGTACAATATGCTTCGCCAGATTTATATAGACCTTCAAGCGCAGTATTAGCACTTGGATTTAATTCGGTAATAATGGTTAATTCAAACTGCTCTGCATTTGGAAAAATAGTAAGCGCAGAATCGGTAACTTGGTAATCATCAGAGCTTAACTCAGCGCCATTGATAGCAACTGATTTTAGAACCATATGTTCACCATCTAAAACCAGAGGCACGTTGGTTGTAACCATACGTTGAATACTCATGCTATTAGTAACTAAAGTAGCACTATCATTCAATGCAACTTCTAAATTAACGGTGTTTATTTGATATTCTGGTGCGCTGTAATCTTTTAAATAACGAGGGGCAAATTCTGTCATAGGAAATTCTTATATCGATAATGGGATTAGTTTTTATTTAGTTAAGCTTTATCTGTTTTGTTAATAAACATCACCAACAATTTAATAATTCTACCTAGCATTGAATTATATGCAATAAAAAACCCGACAGGGTCGGGCTTTATTAATTACATGAAACCTAAAAAATCGATTAGGCGAACCGATAGAGTAAACTATGCAACTTTCGTAGCTAACATCTTAATTTTGTAACCCGCATAGCCGTATATACAGGCCAGTACAGGGTTTATTAAATTGAAGAAACAGTAGAAAATATATTCCAGCGGATTGACTGCAAGCACCGAGTACATGTACGCACCACAAGTATTCCAAGGGATCAGTGGCGAAGTTAAGGTACCAGAGTCTTCTAACGTTCGGCTAAGTACTACAGGATCTAAACCACGGCGTTCATATTCTTCTTTATACATGCGACCTGGCATTACAATTGCCATATATTGATCGGCTGTGATCACGTTAGTACCAATACATGTTGCAACGGTAGATGTGATTAATCCACCAACTGACTTTGCACCTGCCAATATTGATTCCATTATTTTACGTAACATACCAAGATGCTCTAAAACAGCACCAAAGGTTAAGGCACAGATAATAAGCCAAACAGTATTTAACATGCCAGCCATACCGCCGCGGCTTAATAGACTATTTAGCATCTCACTATCCGATGACACACTGACACCGTCAAAAAATGCAGTCCATACAACGGTGATATTAGCCCATACTTCTGTTGAAACAAAACTAAGTACAAAAGCTCTTAAACCATCTAATTCGTCTACATTCGGCATCTCTGCAGCCAGGCTCATAATAAATTCTTGCTGGAACAACATAGCCCAAATAGCACCTGCAATGGCACCTAGAGAGACAGCCAAAAATGCTGGCATTCTTTTTACTGCCAAAGCTAACAATATAACTAAAGGTACTAAATTGAATACACTGATATCAAAGTGCTTATCCAGTAACTGATTCAACGCTAAAGCATTTTCTGTCGTTCCTGCAACATCTTCATTAAAACCTAAAATTACAAACAATATAAGAGCTGTAGCAATAGAAGGAAGCGTGGTGTAAAGCATATAACGAATATGGTCAAACAACTCAGAACCCGCTACTGCTGGTGCTAAGTTTGTGGTTTCTGACAATGGCGAAATTTTATCGCCAAAATACGCACCAGAAATTACCGCGCCTGCGGTAATTGCAGGATCAAGACCAAGACCATTGGCAACGGCTAACAACGCGACACCAATGGTTGCAGCGGTTGTCCATGAACTGCCGATAGCCATTGAAACTAATCCACAGATAATACAAGTTGCGGCATAAAACCAAGCAGGGTTAAGAATATTCAAACCATAATAAATTAGTGTTGGCACTGTACCTGCAAGTAACCAGGTACCTATCAAAGAGCCTACTGCTAATAGAATTAAAACCGCGCCCAATGAAATTGAAATACCATTGGTAATCGCTTTTTCTATTCCAACCCAACTATTACCATTTTTTAAGCCAATAATAATTGCAACTCCAGCAGAGAGTAACAACGCTATTTGATTCGGCCCATAAGAGGAATTGTCACTAAAAAATGATACTGCTGCGGTTAACAATGCAATCATTACAATGATTGGTGTTAATGAATCAAGTAAACTCGGCGTCTTGACCACGTGTTTTTCTGACATAAATATGTACCTAAAGGATAATAATTTTTGTTAAATAAATGTTAACACTAACTTGAGTAAAAGCGACATTTAGTTGAATTTATTTTTTACGACTTTGATTTAACAATATATGAACAACACTATTTGTTAAAGGCGCTAAATCTTGTATTCTGAGTATATCTGAATTAATGCACAAAAAACGAATACTTAAGCTCAAAAATAACAAACTAAAACACTTGCTAACCAATCATTTACAACAAAAAATTTGTTTATTAAGAGTTAATTTTCTTACCCTCTATAGCCAAATCTAAGACAAAAAAAACCACCTTAATCAGGTGGTTTTTAGTTAGTATTTGATTACGATTATTTCTTCGCTAATTTGCCAATATCAAGAAAATCAAAGGCAATTTTTGCCGTTTCATCTAAGAACGGGTCCAATTCATCTAGTTCATCAGGGATATCATCCACTGATTTCACTTTCTCTTTTCCCATAGCAAGCAGGCGTTTATTCGCTCTATCAAGGCGTTTAGCTTTGTTTTCTTCACGTTCAGCCTTACGCTCTTCGTAATTTAACGATGCCGATTTCTTATCTTTGTTTTCACGATAATAAGCAATGTCTTCTGCCAAATAACTAAATTCAGGATCCGATTTAATACGCTCTTTATGCAACGAATCTAAATACGAAATATCATCAGTAAAATCATTAATGCGACCATAAGACGCTTTATTGATTTTATCCCATTCTAAAGCGTTCTCTTCACGACTCTCGCCCCACTCACTTGGCTCGATTGCCGAAGGGAACGGAATATCTGGAGTAACACCTTTGTGTTGAGTACTACCACCATTGATTCTGTAGAATTTTGCAATGGTAAATTGAATACTACCTAAAGCATTATCGTATAAGTCGTAAACACGACCTAGGCCACGATGTTGCTGAACAGTACCTTTACCAAAGGTGTTTTCACCAACGATAATTGCACGACCATAATCTTGAAGAGCTGCAGCAAATATTTCAGAGGCTGAAGCACTATAACGATCAACCATCACAGTAACAGGGCCGTCGTAGTAACTTAAACCATCAACATCTTTATTCACTTCAACGCGGTTAGCGCCATCACGAACCTGTACAACAGGACCTTTATCAATAAACAAACCGGTTAACAATGTTGCTTCAACTAACGAACCACCGCCATTACCACGCAAGTCTACAATGATACCTTGCACACCTTCTTCTTTTAACTTGCCAATTTCTTTGGCTACGTCTCTAGAAAGTTTGTTGTAAAAACTTGGGATAGTGATCACACCAAGTTTTTTCGTGCTTGCTGTATCACCAGCATCTGTTTTTTGTTCGTAAACTTCAGATTTAGCAGCTCTATCTTCAAGTTTAATGGTGTCACGTACAATGGAAATTATTTCGATTGTAGGATCATCTTCACCCTTCTCTACTTGCAAGCGAACTGTGGTACCTTTAGGTCCTTTGATTTTGTCTACTACGTCATCTAAACGCCAGCCAACAACATCTTCAAACTCACCATCACCTTGCGCTACGCCAACGATTTTATCTTTTGGTTTTAGCTTTTTGGATTTGTCAGCAGGTCCGCCAGTGACAATTGACTGAATTACAGTAAAATCATCTTCCGCACGCAATACAGCACCAATGCCTTCTAGAGACAAATTCATTTCCATTTGGAAACGTTCAGCATTACGCGGTGACAAATACGACGTATGAGGCTCAACTGTATGAGCAAAAGCGTTCATAACCACTTGAAAAACATCTTCACTTTCGCCTTGGCTCAATCGCTTGATTGCATAGTTATAACGTTTCGTTAATACTTTTTGGATTTCTTTCCAATCTTTGCCTGCAAGTTTTAGGTTCAGTGCGTCTGATTTTACACGTTTACGCCATAATTCATCCAATTCTGCTTGGGTAGATACATAAGCAGCTTCTTCACGATCAAATTCGTATTCTTCTTTAACCGAAAAATCAAACTCTTTTTCTAACAAGCTCAATGCAAATTTATAACGCTCAAAACGTCTTTGCACGTTTGCATTATAGATTTCAAAGGCACCAACTAATTTTCCACTGGCGACCATATCGTCAAAATTGTAACGATATTTTTCAAACTCTTTAATATCACTCTGTAAAAATACATTTCGAGAATAGTCGAGTTGCTTCAGGTATAAATCAAACACGTCTGACGATAAGTCATCGTTAAACATGAACTTCTTATAATGATGACGCGAAAATGTTGCCGAAACTCGCTTACTCGCGGCTTGATGCTGGACTTCCTGTGTTAGCACAGGTAAATCATGCTGTTCAATGCTGCTGTGGTCAGCCAGTACCGTTAATGACGATAAAGAAAGAGATACGGCTATGGCAATTTTGCAAATACTCTGCATACAACTACTCCAAATTTAATTATTTGGTAAAGATTTTATCGGCCTGGGTTTTAACAACCATACCTGAGCTCAATTGAACGCTTACATCTTTACCCGCTACTTCAGTAATAGTAGCATCTAACGGGGAATTACCAAGCTGAACTAAAACCTGCATACCTACTGATAATGCTGTTGCATCCGCTTGCGTCAAAACAACTTTCGCTTTTGGCTTCGCTTTTGCTTTATTAGGTTTCGTTTTAGGCTTGCTACTCATAGTAGAGCCAAATTTGTCCGCTTTAGTTCCTTTATAAGCTTTATTTTCTTTTTTGTCTTGCGTTTTTTTGTTAGCAAATTTGTCTTGGCTCTCTTTAAGCGTCTTCGCAGCGTAATCAGCTTGCTCTTGATCGATAAGTTCAGCGTCAACACCTTCTAAGTTTACGCGGTGACTACCAGCTTTAATCGACTTAAGGTAACGCCAGCTTGACGTGTAATGACGAAGGGCTTGACGAAGTTGAGTTTTACTTACTTTTTCATCGCCTTCTAACGCAGTAGCCAACTCTTGAAAAATCCCCACTTTTAAAGGTTTTACTTTACCTTCAACAGTGAAGCATGCTGGAAATTTTTCGGCTAAATGCGCGATAATTTCTTTGCTGGTAATACGTTTAGTTTCAGTTTCCATAATATTTACTTTTTAATAATCTAATTGTGTTGTTCAAGAAATTGGTCTCGGTTTTCCAATAGATGGCGACACCAATCATATATTTCGTCATGCTCAATCTCGACTATATGGTCTTGACCTATCCAGGTATCCCATACTAAATCGAGTAAGAGTGTTAATTCATCCGGGCTTATATCATCTTCCGCCAATTGGTATATGGTGTGATAAAACTCGTTAATATTTTCGGCAACAGTTTCTTCTTCGCCTTCCCAGTCACCAACAACTGCTTCAGATACGAGAAAATCATGTATTACCACAAATTCTTTCATGTATGTTTGTTCACTTAAGGTTAATCGTCTATTTTAATTGATTTTCAAGCGCATGAACAATGTTTTGCAAGCCGCGAACATCTTCTTCATCAAAATAAGCGACTTCTGTGCTGTCGATATCAAATACGGCAATAATTTTACCATGCAGATACACAGGGATCACTACCTCACTGTTGCTACTTGCATCACAGGCGATATGCCCTTCAAATTGATGTACATCGGTCACTAATTGGGCAGTTGCTTCGCTAACCGCTGTACCACAAACACCTCTGCCAACAGGGATCCTTATGCAGGCTACTTGACCTTGAAATGGACCAAGTACTAATTCATTATCAATTAAGCGATAGAACCCCGCCCAATTTACTTTATCTAACGAATTAAAAACGATGGCACTGATATTTGCCATATTGGCAATCTCGTCATGTTCATCACTAATAATCGCTTTTACTTGTCCTAACAAGCTTCGATAAAACTCAGTTTTCGCCATTAATTATAAAACCGCTTAATAAAAACGCATAACATACATTGATGCGTCCTTAAATTAAAGCACTGAAAAGCAATTTTTGACATTAATTAGAGATTAAACGATGAAATTAGTGGTTAATCAGGTAAATCACTTTAATTTCAGCTGTTATTTGCTGATTTCCAGGATTTGATTGTAATGAGGTGGACTTAAGTTCCGCACTATCTGACATCATTAATCTAGGAACATTATGAGCTGTTTCCGCGAAATATGACACTTCACCTAATGTCACGTTTAACTTTTTGGCAATATCAGCAGCCTTGTTTTGTGCATCTTTGATTGCTGCGTCTAACGCTTGTTGATAATACAAATTAGCGTTGGTTGTTTCATACCTTAATGTTGAAATGTTTTTAACATCTAAACCTAAAGACAAATCAATAATTGCATCGTAGTGCTCTATGCTGGTTAAATTAAAACGAAGGTTTCTAGATACTTCGACGTAAACCGGTTTTTCACTTTCAAGTTTATTGTGTTGACGCTCAAAGATAGGTCGAATGTTTATTTGCGCAGTTTCAACGGAACCAGTGTCTACACCTATTTCTTTTGCTTGTTCAAGTAAGTGTTTTGCTTGTTTATCGACAACATCTTTAGCCTGTTTACTCGACTCTGCTCTATTCATAAGAGTTACAGTAAACACAAAAATATCTGGTTTAATCGCAATCGCACCTTTACCTGTTACCGATATACCATGTTGTTGGTTACTTTCGGCGTTTGCGGTAAATGCAGATAACCCTATTAGCAGTAGCGCGGTATAGATTCGAATGTTCATGTTATTTATTTTCTTTTATGTGTTGTAAAAATAATTGTTTATCCTGCTCACTCGCTTGCTGCCACCAATACTTAAGCATTGACAATTCATCAGGGCCAATTGCTTCAAACTCTTCACCATCTTTGTCTGCCAGTGACTTTTTTACAATCTCTTGACGTCGATTTAACGTCTCTTTCATTACCGAATCGTTATAGCTAGAAAGTGATTGATTTATCACTCCAAGAGCCCTATTTTGCGAGTCAAGAATCTTTATATCTGGTGACTTAGCATATACTCGAGCCAATTCACCATCTGTTTGTTTTGGGTAACTAAAAGTTAAACTTTTCTCATTTGACACTGAAAATAACAAGATAAATGGTTTAGATTTGATGGTTATATGGTGATCTTCCATGTCGTCATCAAACATTTGAGAATACTTAAGTACCAGGACGTTTTGACCAGGAGGTAGTTCAAGTGTGGTTGATTTGGCTAAAAGCGAGGTCGAAAACTCTTCACCGTTTAAACGTAATACTTCAAAGTCCTCAGGGACGACAAGCTGTGCCGCACTTACAACTGTAGAAAACACTAAAAGTGTGAATGATAGATAAAATGATTTTATTGTGAATTTATTCATCTTGATGACTTAATCCAATCGTTAATATGGTTATTGATAAGGCAGTAAACTTTTCAGTTAACTGGAAGTATAATCTAATTATCTGAAAACCCTATAAAATTGTGAATTTCTTTTATCACTATTTTCAGCCTTTAGACTTTCGCTTCAGCGCCACCTTTTATACTAGTCAAATAAATTAATCTCGTTCCAATCAGCTATTCAAACCAACTATTCAAGTCATATTTCAATTAAGTTATTCGATTAAACCGCAGGATTTGCGCAGTTTCCTTTTACTGCCTATCCTTTTGTATTCTAAAAAGAATAGACAATGCGTTCC
Organism: Thalassotalea crassostreae; assembly: GCF_001831495.1. Taxonomy (NCBI): domain Bacteria; kingdom Pseudomonadati; phylum Pseudomonadota; class Gammaproteobacteria; order Alteromonadales; family Colwelliaceae; genus Thalassotalea; species Thalassotalea crassostreae. Next base: position 1,658,618 of record NZ_CP017689.1, on the reverse strand, counting down.
AAAAATGGGGTTCTGAATACAAATGAAAACACATATAAAAACAATCATATTAATGTTCTGTACTATGTTGCTGACATCGATTATCAGCTGCACAAAACAGTCCAACTCTATAACCTCTGAAAACACTCCTCCTGCCAATCAAGAAAAGTTTAGATTCTTATTAGGTGGAACCGATGTCGGAACCATGACCGTCAATCGTAAAGGTAAAACTTTGAATATTGACTACTCATATAGTAATAACGGTCGTGGAGCTAGTAGCAACGAAGTTTTACAGTTATCCGATAAAGGCTTGCCAATTGATTGGAAGATCACCGGTAAAACCGTATTCGGTAATGAGGTTGAAGAGCAATTTAGTGTAAAAGATAGTGTTTCGCACTGGAAAAACACTGCTGAAAGTGGCAACGCTAAATATGATAAATCAGCATTATATATTGCTCAAAATGCGAGCCCCTATTCACTATATATCTATGCAGTGGCTCTTCTAGAAAGTAAAAATAATACGCTTACAGCACTACCGTCAGGACAACTCAATATCTCAACGGTAGAAACCATTGAACTTAGCGAAAATAACGGTAAAGCAGTCAATGCGACTATTTACGCGATTAATGGTATCGAACTTGATCCTAGCTATATTGCTCTTGATGATAACTATCATATGATTGCCTATGTATCGCCACGTGCAGTTATTATTCGGGAAGGGTTAGAACAACACAGTAAGTCTTTTAGCGATATTGCCGCCAACTTAAATGCGAGCCGATTTGACAAAATAGCGAAAAATGCAACGCACAATTACAACAAACCCGTGCGCATCAATAATGTCCGAATTTTTGATCCAATAAACATGCAACTCACTCCTGCTCAATCGGTAGTTGTTATTAATGATAAAATTAGCGCAATCGAAGCGTCAGTTGAAAATGCCCAAGATGGTGAAGTGCTAATTGACGGCAATGGCGGAACCTTAATTCCAGGTCTATATGAAATGCATGGTCACATGAGCGATAACCAAGCATTACTCAATGTAATGGCAGGAGTAACATCCGTAAGGGACATGGGTAATGAAATAAAATTACTTGATCCGTTGATTAAACGAATTGACAGTAATCAAATTATTGGTCCACGAATTACAAAAAGTGGCTTTATCGAAGGTCAAAGTGAGTACTCTAATGCCACCGGAGAATTAGCAGCAACAGAACAAGAAGCCGTTGATTTAGTTAATATGTACGGTGAAAAAGGTGGCTACTTTCAAATTAAAATATACAGTTCAGTGAATGGCGAATGGGTACCTGCCATGGTAAAAGCCGCTAAACAGCATGGCATGAGAGTTTCAGGTCATATTCCAGCGTTTTCCACAGTCGATGAGATGATTGCTGCTGGTTACGACGAAGTGACTCATATAAATCAAGCCATGCTTAGTTGGGTGCTCGATAGAGATGAAGATACTCGAACCTTATATCGAATTACAGGCATGAAACGTTTTGCTGACTTAGACCTTAATGATGAAAAAGTGCAGAACACTCTAAATACTATGGCTGAGAAAGGTATTGCCGTTGATCCGACGATGGTGATTCATGAGTTTGGTCTTTTAGCTCGAAACGGTAAAACTCGTATTGGTACTATTGATTATATCGGCAATATGCCTGTAGGCGTTCAGAGGCAAGCTAAAGTAGCTTTACTCAATATAGCCGATGACGCAGAAGATAAAGCTTACCAGCAGGCATTCAATAAAATTGTAGAAACACTTACGTTAATGCATAAAAAAGGCATTTTTATTGTTCCTGGTACAGACTTAGGTGGTGCTTTTGCTCTGCATAGAGAGCTCGAATTATTTAATAAAATTGGCATGTCAAATGCAGAGGCTTTACGAAGAGGCTCTTATGATATGGCAAACTACTTAGGGTACGGTGACAAGCTCGGTAGTATTGAAGTAGGCAAACTTGCTGACTTTTTCTTGGTACCCGGCGACCCGGTAGCAGACATTCGAGCAATCAAAACCATATCATTAGTTTCAAAAGGCGGTATGTTCTACTACCCTAGTGAGGTTTATCCTGAATTTGGTATTAAACCATTCACTGAAATACCAAACGTCACCAATGGCGATTAAAAATTTAAATAGATAGAAGTGAGTAAGTAAAAAGACTATTTATCTCTGTTCAATATACTAAGCGTCATAGGCTGTTTATGACGCTTAGGATATTCTAAAAAGTTAATTACAATTCTCACACAAGGTATTTTCGAAATTTCACTTTCAAAAAGTCTGAGTTTGGATTCGGTTCAATATCATAAATTTGATAATGGTTACTTATTAGCATTTGTAGCATAGATGGATATCGGTTCATTGATTTCACCTGTATTTCGCCAACATTCTTTGCCGCTAAAATTTGCTCTTGTTCATTCAATAGGCTTTGCGCTAAGCCGAGCAGACGAAACCTAGGTAATACGCCGCCAAGCCAACTATAAAAAACTTTATCATTTAAAAAATATCCAAGCTTAACCGCAACAAGTATGCCTTCAACTTCAACACCTAAAGCAAGGTATTGTTTGTCTAAAATTCGTTCCTTAATTTTGGTAAGTTCGAACCTTTCGTCAAACTCAGGGATATAATTGAGTACATCGATAGATTGACTAAGACTAATTTGACGAATATGTGGTCTCATATGTTGTTCTCTCTACAGCGATAAACTCATTAGATAATCGTCCATAACAAAAGAATTACCAATGTCAAAAACAGCTTCACCAGTTTTAACAAAACCTATTTTTTTATAGGCCGCTATGGTGTCAGTATTATGTTTATTTACGGTAAGCGATATTGCCTCACAGTTGAGTGATTTTGCTTGTTCTTTGATGAACTCCATTGCTTGTTTACCGATTCCTTTACCGCGCATTGATGACAATAAATAGATTTTACTTAAAAACAACTCTTGCTTACGTTGCTGTATCGCCAAATAACCAACATTGTTTCCTTGATACTGAATGAGATAATACTGAAAATTTTGTTCGTGGATTTGTTCATTGACTGCAGTAGCAGTATGAAATTTGTCCAGCATATAAAGTACCTGTTCTCGACCAATAATAGGCGTGTAATGCTGGTGCCAAATCACATCTGCAAGATTTACCACGGTATTGATATCTTCAGCACTGTATACCGCGTTATATTGGCTTGTAATTAGCAAAGTATTGCTCATAAATAAATTTTTAGTATCTAGTAATGTTCTATTACTAAATTACTATTATTCTTACCGGCAAAGCAATAATAATTTCTCATCATTGAATAATAAAAAAAGCCTGCTAATGCAGGCCTTTAGCGAGTACTTAATAATTATCTGGCTAGAAACAATCACCTGGAATACGAACCCAGCCTTCCATAAGCACACGTGCACTACGACTCATGATAGCTTTATTTACTGTCCAATTGCCGTCGATTTGTGATGCTTCAGCGCCAACTTTTAGTGTGCCTGATGGGTGCCCGAAGGTAACTGAACCACGTTCACCACCACCAGCAGCTAAATTAACTAGCGTACCGGGTATCGCTGCAGCGGTGCCAATGGCAACTGCTGCAGTGCCCATCATCGCATGGTGTAGTTTACCCATAGACAATGCACGAACATTTAAGTCGATGTCAGTATCATTAATGTCTTTACCACTTGATGAGGTGTAAGCTTTTGCCGGAGACACAAAGGCAACTTTAGGTGTATGCTGACGAGCTTTCGCTTCTTCAACATTGCTAATTAACCCCATTTTAATCGCACCGTGCGCTCGTACGGTTTCAAACCAGGCAAGGATTTCATCGCTACCATTAATTGCTTCTTGCAGCTCTGTACCTTGGTAACCAATTTCATCTGCATTTAAGAAAATTGTTGGGATCCCTGCGTTGATCATCGTTGCTTTGAATGTGCCAATGCCTGGAACTTCTAAATCATCAACAATATTTCCTGTTGGAAACATTGCTTCGCTAGGGTCAACTGGGGCGATAAATTCCACTGGCACTTCTGCAGCAGGGAACGTAACGCCGTCTAATTCAAAACTACCCGTCTCTTGTACTTCTCCATTAGTGATTGGTACTTGTGCAACGATAGTTTTTTGAATATTTTTTTGCCAAATGCGAACCGTACAAACACCATTTTCTGGAATTCGAGCTGGGTCAACAATACCTGACATAATCGCAAATGAACCAACCGCAGCAGTCAAGTTACCGCAATTACCTGACCAATCAACAAAGGCTTTGTCTATCGCCACTTGACCGAACAAATAATCAACGTCGTGATCTGCTTGTTCAGATTTCGCTAAAATTACAGTTTTAGAGGTAGATGACGTAGCGCCGCCCATACCATCAGTTTGTTTACCGTATGGATCCGGTGAACCAATAACACGAAGCAACATATTATCTCGTGCTTCACCAGGTACCTGACAGCGCTCGGGTAAATCAGTCAAATTAAAGAAAACCCCTTTTGATGTGCCACCACGAATATAAGTAGCCGGGATCTTTACTTGAGGAACGTGAGCCATTGCTCTCTCCTTTTATTATTTGTTTCTTATAACAAAATTTAAACTATCCATAGTCAATCTGTGTTAATTCATCCATGAATTAAAAAGCAGTAAATAGAAACTATTTACTGCTAATAATTAAACTCGAGTTTGATACATAGACGAATTATTTTTAAGTGAGAGCAAGGCGGTCGCGCGGAATGTGTACCTACACATGAGCACGTCCAACACAGCTACCAATAAAAATAAAAGTTTAGGCATTAGACTCCAGGAAGTCGTTGGCGAACTTTTGTAATACCCCGCCTGCGGCGTAAACAGAAACTTCTTCTTGCGTATCTAAACGGCACTTCACTGGAATTTCCACTACTTCACCATTTTTGCGAGTCATAACCACTGTCATCGAGGCACCTGGCGCAGTCGTTCCAACAACATCGTAAGTTTCAGTACCATCGATGTCATAAGTATGACGCGTTTCATCATTAGTAAATTCTAAAGGAAGTACGCCCATACCGACTAAGTTAGTGCGGTGAATACGCTCGAAACCTTCCGAAACAATCACTTCAACACCAGCCAGACGAACACCTTTGGCAGCCCAGTCCCGTGATGAACCTTGACCGTAATCGGCACCAGCGATGATAATCAATGGTTGTTTGCGATCCATGTAAGTTTCAATCGCTTCCCACATACGTGACTCAGTACCTTCTGGCTCAATACGAGCTAAAGAGCCTTGTTTAACATTGCCTTCTTCATCACGGCACATTTCGTTAAACAATTTCGGGTTAGCAAACGTTGCGCGTTGCGCCGTTAAGTGATCGCCACGGTGTGTTGCGTATGAGTTAAAGTCAGCTTCAGGTAAGCCCATTTTATCCAAGTATGCACCAGCAGCACTGTTCAATTGAATCGCATTTGATGGCGATAAATGGTCTGTTGTGATGTTATCACCAAGTACTGCTAATGGACGCATGCCTTTCATCGTGCGCTCACCCGCTAGTGCACCTTCCCAATATGGAGGGCGGCGAATATAAGTACTGGTTTCATCCCAAGCATATAATGGGCTTTCAGCAGGTTCAAAGGCTCCTAAGTCAAACATTGGCGTGTAAATTTTCTTAAACTGTTCAGGTTTAACAGCTGAGTTTACAATTGCATCAATATCGTCGTCACTTGGCCAAATATCTTTCAGAGTAATATCATTTCCATTTTGATCTTGGCCTAATACGTCTTTTTCGATATCAAAACGCATGGTACCAGCAATTGCATAAGCAACAACAAGTGGTGGTGACGCTAAGAATGCTTGTTTGGCATGTGGATGAATACGACCATCAAAGTTACGGTTACCTGAAAGCACAGCCGTAGAATATAAGTCTCGCTCGATAATTTCTTGTTGGATTTTAGGATCAAGTGCCCCTGACATACCGTTACAGGTAGTACAAGCATAACCTACAATACCAAAGCCTAGTTTTTCCATTTCTGGTAATAAACCTGACTCTTCAAGGTAAAGTTTTGCAACTTTTGAGCCTGGTGCAAATGATGATTTAACCCAAGGCTTGCGCACTAGGCCTAATTCGTTGGCACGCTTTGCGATTAAACCCGCGGCAACAACGTTACGTGGGTTAGAAGTATTAGTACAAGATGTGATTGCAGCAATGATTACCGCACCATCAGGCATTAGACCATCATTTTCTTCCGCTTTACATGCATCTAAGTCTTTTGCAATACCAGTTGAAGTAAGCTCTGATGTAGGAAGACGACGATGAGGGTTTGAAGGGCCCGCCATGTTGCGTACAACCGTTGATAAATCAAACTCAAGAACTCGCTCATATTCAGCGGTTTCTAGGTCATCAGCCCAAAGACCAGTTTCTTTTGCGTATTGCTCAACAAGTGCTACTTGCTCTGGCTCTCGACCCGTTAGCTTTAAGTAATCAATGGTTTGTTCATCGATGTAGAACATACCTGCAGATGCACCAAACTCTGGTGTCATGTTAGAGATAGTTGCTCTATCACCTATGGTTAAATCTTTAGTACCATCACCGAAAAACTCTAAGTAGCTTGATACTACTTTTTCGTTACGCAAGAACTCAGTAATTGCTAATACCATATCAGTGGCAGTAATACCTGGCTTGCGCTTACCCGTTAACTTAACACCGATAATGTTAGGCAGACGCATCATTGATGGACGACCAAGCATTACGGTTTCAGCTTCAAGACCACCAACACCAATCGCAATAACACCTAAAGCATCAATGTGAGGCGTGTGTGAATCAGTACCAACACAAGTATCAGGGAAAGCTACACCGTCACGGTTTTGAATAACTGGCGACATTTTCTCTAAATTAATTTGATGCATAATACCGTTGCCGGCTGGAATTACATCAACGTTTTTAAATGCGGTTTTGGTCCATTCAATAAAGTGGAAACGGTGTTCGTTACGACGGTCTTCAATATCACGGTTTTTGTCGAATGCTTCTGGATCAAAACCAGGTGCTTCCACTGCTAGTGAGTGATCAACAATAAGCTGCGTTGGAACAACTGGGTTAACTTTCGCCGGATCGCCGCCTTGATCTGCAATGGCATCACGAAGACCGGCAAGATCAACTAAGGCTGTTTGACCTAAAATATCGTGACATACCACACGCGCTGGATACCAAGGAAAGTCTAATGTGCGTTCAGTATTGATGATTTGCTTTAATGAGTCGGTAAGAGTTTCCGGGTCACATTTACGAACAAGTTGCTCGGCTAATACACGAGATGTGTATGGTAATTTCGCATAAGCGCCTGGCGTAATGGCTTCTATCGCTGCACGAGTATCGAAATAATCGATACCAACACCAGGTAGCGGTTTACGGTATTCATAGTTCATAATTTAATCCACTATGTTTTTGAGGTTGAAGCACAATGCATTGCAATTATGCTTCAAATATAAAAATTAAAATTTTAACTAATAAAAGCTTTTGGCTGATATAAGTTATTGACGACGGAATTTAATTCTATTTCAAGGCAGAAAATCTGCGCATATAAGTATATGTAATGATTTTCAAACGATGAAATAGGATTAAATAACAAGTCAAATTATCTATCTGCAATAGGACCGACGGTACGAGGTTCAACACCTGTGTAGTCTGCACTTGGACGAATAATACGGTTATTGTCGCGTTGTTCCATCACATGTGCTGCCCAACCCGTTAAACGTGAACACACGAAAATCGGTGTGAACAGTTTCGTTGGAATACCCATAAAGTGGTATGCGGATGCGTGGAAGAAGTCAGCATTACAGAATAACTTCTTGGTGTCCCACATATACTCTTCACAAGCTACAGAAATATCGTAAAGTGAAGAATCACCGAATTCACCGGCTAACTTCTCAGACCATTTTTTGATAATCACGTTACGAGGATCCGATGTACGGTATACCGCGTGACCGAAGCCCATGATTTTTTCTTTACGCTCAAGCATGCCAGCCATTTGAACTTTAGCATCTTCTGGTGAGTCGAATTTCTGGATCATTTCCATTGCCGCTTCGTTTGCACCGCCGTGAAGAGGACCACGTAATGAACCGATTGCCGCAGTTACACAAGAGTACATATCTGAAAGCGTTGACGCACAAACACGAGCTGTAAACGTTGACGCATTGAATTCATGCTCTGCATAAAGAATAAGTGATACATCAATTACACGGCGATGTAATTCAGATGGCGTTTTACCAGTTAAAAGACGTAGAAAGTGACCACCGATAGATTCTTCATCAGTTACACAGTCAATTTCAACACCATCATGGGAGAAACGATACCAGTAAGTCATAATTGCAGGGAAAGCCGCTAATAAACGGTTTGCAGCGTTGTTTTGTTCAGAGAAATCATTTTCTGGTTCAACGTTACCTAAGAACGACGCACCGGTGCGCATAACATCCATTGGATGAGCATCGGCAGGAATACGTTGTAACACTTCTTTAAGCGCTTGTGGTAAATCACGCATACCATTTAATTCTGCTTTATACGCGTCAAGTTGTGCTTGATTTGGTAATTCGCCGTTAAATAAAAGGTAAGCCACTTCTTCAAACGTCGCGTTATCCGCTAGATCTGATACATCGTAACCACAATAAGTTAGACCTGAGCCTGATTTACCGACTGTACATAATTTCGTTTCGCCTGCACTTTGACCACGTAAGCCTGCACCACCTAATTTCTTATCAACCATAATTTCTTCCTATTAATTTCTTAAATTTTTTATTTGATTTCTTATTTGATCTAAATGTAATAACTCGATAAATAACTAATTATTTATTTTTACCTTCTGAGAAAAGCGCATCTAGCTTTTGCTCGTAATCGTGATAGCCAAGGTAATCGTATAAATCCATACGAGTTTGCATGTTTTCGATTTCTGCTTTTTGATCGCCATCGGTTAATAAAGTACGGTACACAGATTCTGCGGCTTTATTCATTGCTCGGAATGCACTTAGCGGGTAAAGCACCATGGCACAACCCCACTCACCTAACTCTTTCTTATTCCAAAGTTCAGTTTGGCCAAACTCAGTAATGTTCGCTAATACAGGCACGTCTAAGCTTGAAGTAAATGCACGGTAATGCTCTTCTGTTTTAACTGCTTCGGCAAAGATACCGTCTGCACCTGCAGCAACGTATGCTTTAGCACGCTCTAATGCAGCTTCTAGGCCTTCTTGAGCAAAAGCGTCTGTACGAGCCATGATGAAAAAGTCTTTATCGGTACGTGCATCAACTGCAGCGCGAATTCTGTCAACCATTTCTTCCGTAGAAACGATTTCTTTATTTGGACGGTGACCACAACGTTTTTGTGCAACTTGGTCTTCTAAATGCACGGCTGCAGCGCCAGCTTTTTCCATATCGCGAATTGTTTTAGCGATGTTAAAAGCACCACCCCAACCGGTATCAATGTCGACTAATAAAGGTAAGCTTGAAGCAGCAGTAATACGTTGAACATCTGCAATAACATCATTAAGTGACGTCATACCCAAATCAGGCAAACCATAAGAAGCATTAGCAACACCACCACCCGATAGGTAAATAGCTTGATGACCTATTTGCTCAGCCATCATTGCAGCATAAGCGTTAATTGTACCTACAACCTGCAATGGCTTGTTGTTTTGTAGCGCTAACCGAAATTTAGCACCCGGTGATAATTGAGTTGTCATTTTATTCACTGTCCTTTTCTAATTTTCTTTCTATATTTTTTCGCGAAGCAGCAATATGACGACGCATTAGCATTTCAGCTAACTCGGCATCTCTATCAGCTATCGCATACATTATTGCTTTGTGTTCATCAAAGGCGCGGCTTGCACGAGGACTATTCATACCAAATTGAAAGCGGTACATTCGTACCAAGTGGTATAATTCGCCGCACAAGATATTAATCAATTGTTGATTGTGGCTACCTAAGATCACACGGTAATGGAAGTCCAAATCCCCTTCTTCTTGGTAATAAGAAACACCATCTTGCAGTTGTTTTTCATTGCCATGTAGTTCAAGAATTTTTTGTAATTCAAAGATTTCTTCGTCTTTCATGTTCTGCGCAGCAAGTCGACAGGCCATACCTTCGAGTGCTTCGCGCACTTCATAAATTTCAAGTAGTCCACGCACAGAGCATTCAACGACGCGCGAACCAACATTGGCTTTGCGTTCAATTAAATGACACTTCTCTAAACGATTTAATGCTTCTCTTAATGTAGAGCGGCTAACTTGATATTTTTTGGCGAGTTCTGGTTCACTAATTTTACTACCGGCTTTAATTTGTCCTTCAACAATTTCATGCTGCATGGTTTCAAATATCTTGTCCGCGGTGGTTACCGGTGCTTGTCTTGCAGGGTTTAATGAATTCATATCTTTTGATTTATGTTAATAGTTATATTGTAAATCGACAGAAACTAAAATTTTATTCAAACGTTAACAATTGTCGACAATCTAAAGCATGATGGCAATAATACGCCGATTTAAAATCAAGTCAATACTTAAACACTCAAATTGTCGACAATCAGACCAAAGTATGACGAAATAAAGCAACAATAAGCAATGTCGAACAAATATTGTCCGACATACACTTGTTTGAATTTGTTATTTTGAGAGAAAAGCTTTACTGCGTGATAAAGGCGTTCTTAATAAACTGCTATTGAGCTATTAATGGACCCGTATCAAGATACTAAGAAATAGAAGTGTTGTTAGCCGAAGAACCAATAACATACGGCGATGCCGGCGCTAATGCCGGCAACATCGGCTATTAAACCACAAGTTATCGCATGTCTAGAATAACGGATGCCGACGCTACCAAAGTAGACAGCGAGTACATAAAAGGTGGTTTCTGTTGAACCTTGCATTATTGATGCTAAACGTCCAGCAAAAGAATCTGCACCATGGGCATTCATTGTCTCTATCATCATTGCTCTTGAGCCAGAGCCACTTAATGGCTTCATGAATGCGGTCGGTAATGCATCGACAAAGCGAGTATCACCGCCAATTATCGCCACCAATGTGCGAATACTGTCGACAATCATATCTAACGCACCACTGGCTCTAAACACCCCAATACCAACAAGCATAGCCAAAAGATAAGGGATTAATTTAATACTTACTTCAAAACCTTCTTTAGCACCGGTGATGAATGTGTCATAAACGTTTATCTTTTTTAGATGAGCGATCACTAAAAAACAAACCAGAACCAAAATGATCAGAAGATTTCCCATCAGCGACGATTGTTCACTTAATTGCTGGGCACTAAGTTGCAATAGATAAACAACAAGTGCGGCGACAACGGCAAATGCACCAGCAAGATAAGCAAGTATTACGCCTTTATATATGCTAATGCGCTGAAACATAGCGACACTAATTAAACCGGCAATGGTGGATGCGAATGTAGCAAGTAAAATAGGAAGAAACACATCGGTTGCAACCGCAGCTCCCTGCTGAGCTCGATAAACAAACACGCTAATTGGAAATAGCGTCACTGAAGAAGTATTTAGTACTAAAAATAAGATCTGAGCATTACTTGCGGTATCTTTTTTCGGGTTTATTTCCTGCAGATCTTTCATTGCTTTAAGACCAAGAGGCGTTGCTGCATTGTCTAAACCTAAGAAATTGGCCGAAAGATTCATGGTAATTGAACCAAAAGCCTGATGATTCTTCGGTACCTCAGGCATTAATCGACTAAATAACGGCGAAATTGCGTTGGCAATCCAATTAACAACACCGCCTGCTTCTGCGATTTTCATCATACCTAGCCAAAAACTTAAAATCCCGATAAGACCAATAGCTATTTCCACGGTGACTTTTGACATTGAAATAATGCTATTTAGCAACTGTTCGAAAATACCAATATTGCCAAATACAAGCCATTGAACGAGCGATACAATAAACGCGATGATGAAGAAACTTAACCAGATCAGATTTAACATGATAAAAATCTTTTTTATTATTATTAGTCGATTTAATTAACGAAATACAAGTCGATATATGGTTCGTTAATATTGAGTAATTTTTATAACCATAACACAAAAATTAAGTGAACTAGATAAGGTTATATCCGCGCACCTGAACAATCTGTTGATAAAGTGTGCAAAGACTGTACAGAAGCACTGCACAAAATGTGCACATAAAATCAAAAACACTCAATAAACCATTGTTTTAATTAAATATAAAATCATTTTAAAAATCGACTAGATTTTAATCAATTTTAAACTACAATTATTAGTTCATGTAGTGATTTTCTTTGAGGTTTTTAATCAATATTTAGACAGATTGATAAAGACTCTGACCTTGAATTTATTAGCGCAGGCTCAACCTATTGAGCCATTCCCCTGAGCCTGGAGCGATTAGCTTCAGGCCTTTTTTTGCCTACATGGAAGTAGGTATGTCGCGGTCACATGGATGTGAAAGAGCGACGCCCTCTCTTGTTTCCTAATTATTGGGGTATGCCGAAACACCATGGATGGTTTGTTCGTGTGCCTTACCCGAAACAGTGGCCGTTCCTTCACAAGCACGAGACCACGGCTTTACTGATTCCATTCACGTCAGCGACGTCTTCTATTGTTTCCTAATTATTGGGGTATGCCGAAACACCATGGATGGTTTGTTCGTGTGACTTACCTGAACCAGTGGCCGTTCCTTCACAAGCACGTGACCACGGCATTAGTGAATCCATTCACGTCAGCGATGGTGTTTTGTCTTTAAGAAATCGTAGAGAATTATATTAATTAACTTTGAACAGTCTCTTGTAGTTCTCTGTACTTAGCTGAGCAATTTCTTCGACTGTTTGACCACGCACATCTGCTAGCATTTTTGCAACTTCTACCACATAGGCAGGCTGGTTTTGCTTACCACGATGTGGCACAGGAGCTAAATAGGGAGAATCAGTTTCAATTAAAAACTTATCATTAGGGACTAAGTGCGCCACGTGTCGTAACGCTTTTGCGTTTTTAAAGGTAACGATACCTGAAAATGAAATATAAAACCCCATAGCAATCGCTTGTTCAGCCATTTCCCAGCTCTCGGTAAAGCAATGCAATACACCACCTACTTCTTCTGCACCTTCTTCACGCATGATGTTTAGCGTATCTTCTTGGGCATCACGGGTATGAATAATAATCGGCTTATTAAGCTGTTTAGCGACTCGGATATGTTTTCGAAATGCGTCACGTTGCACTTCTTGTGTTTCTGGGGCGTAAAAGTAATCTAGGCCAGTTTCACCAACTGCGACAACTTTGTCATTATCCGCAAGTGTTAGCAATTCTTGCTCATCAACTAAATCATCTTGATTTAACGGATGAACACCACAAGAAAGATTTACATTGTCATAATTACGGGTCTTTTCGACCATAGACGGAAATTCTTTTAGTGTTACTGACACGCACAACATTTGCTCAACATTGGCAGCTTTAGCTTGTTGCATAACATTATCAAGATTGTTATCAAATTCGGCTAGATCTAATCTATCCAGATGACAATGGGAATCAATAAACACTAACGTCTCCGGCTATTTTTATAGGAAATTAAAGAGTGGCAAGTTTAACACAATAGAGATTAATTAAAACATTTAGTAATGGCAGTCTAGCGTCTAATATGAACAGCTAAAAATCATGCTCCAAAACGAAATAATCCCGAATAAATTCAGGATTATTGCTATTGGATTAGTCGTACGTTTACATGGTAAATGTCGCGTCTTTAGAATTAAGTAAACGTCCGAGTTCTTTCTCAATTTGACTACAGACATTATTTTCATCTTTGCCGAAAGCAAGGCCAACCCCCTGCTCAGTACCATTTTGAGCCCCTGGAGGCGTTATCCAACATACCGTTGTTTGCATTGTTGTGCCGTCGATTTGACCTGGCAGGGTAATTTCAAGCTCAATTTCATCGCCTATTTCATAAGGCTCATTAGTTTTAACAAACATTCCACCTTGCTTTAAAAATGGCATATAAGCCATGTAAATTTCACGTTCATTTTTAAATGATAAGACATGTCGATTCATGATGAATTCCTAATACCGTATTATTATTCTTGTATCTGTAATACTTGTTCGATATCAAACAATAAAGATTCTATAGTAAAACCTTTATTGGCCTGAGTTAAAAGCTTTAATTGCTTATTTGCTGCATTTATTAACATTTGGCACTGCCATAATTGCTCGCCATTAAAATTTTGAGCGAATTTAAATTGCGGCATTGTTTGCAAAGATTCTCCCCAATCAGCTTGGATCCGAATTAGATGAACAAAAGATTGTGCTAACCAACGCATCGCATGTATGTTTTCAACCAATACTTTAGCAAACGTCAATTGATTATCAAAACTTAGCAAAAATTGACTCAATTGCTGATTAAAGTCGTCAAATTGCTCTCTTACCTCGCTATTTGTTAATTCTGCAAAGTGATGAATATTACTAAAATCGTTAATACTGTCAGCTGACTGGACCATTTCAGCAAGTTCTTTGCCCGTCGGCGGCTGAATATTTAACACTGAGCTGCGACTAATGATGGTCGGTAATAATAATTCTTGGTTATTACAAACTAACAGTAAAAAGCTATTATCGGTTGGCTCTTCTAAGGTTTTGAGTAATGCATTGGCAGCCGATTCAGTCATGTTTTCAGCGCTACGTATAACAACGACTTTAGCACCGCTTAACTGCGCCGTTTTTTGTAAAAAACCACCTGCTTCTCTTACTACATCAACACCAATATTTTTCTCTTGGGTATCAATCACGAACAAATCGGGATGTGAGTTAGAGCTGACCAACAGACAGGACTTGCATTGACCGCAACTATGTTGCTGAGTATTTTGCTCGCATAACAATAACTTACTTAACCAGTCACCCAGCTCATCTTGCCCAGCTAAATAGCTGCCAAGTAATAACAATGCATGGGGCAACAAGCCTTGCTCTATTTTGCTGTCAATTTCCTGCTTAGAGTCAACTAACCAAGGCTTTTCCGCTAAATTAGCCACTCAGTTGTTCACCTAATATGTTTTGGATATCGCGATGGACTTGTTCCATGGTTTGGCTGGCATCAACGATAAAAATACTATCATCTAATGTTGCTAACGAAAGGTATTTATTACGAACGCGATGAAAGAAATCAATCTTTTCTTGCTCAATACGATCCAGCTCCCCTCTAGCCTGAGCTCGAGCTAAACCAAGTTCCGGCTCAATATCAAGATAAAGCGTTAAGTCAGGCTTAAAACCTTTCAAGGTTATATCAGCAATGGTATTGATGGTATCGTCATTAAATTCTCGACCACCGCCTTGATATGCTCGAGAGGATAGATCATGACGATCACCAATCACATATTTACCGCTATCTAACGCTGGCTTTATTTTATTATGCAATAACTGACTGCGGCTCGCGTACATCAGCAATAACTCACACTCAGGTGTAACTTGCTCATCACTTGGCTCTTTAACTAATGCGCGAAGCTTTTCAGCAATCACAGTACCGCCTGGCTCTCGTGTTTTTTCAAACGCAACGTCGCGCTGCTGTAAAAAGTTCTCTATTACGCTTATTGCCGATGACTTGCCCGCGCCTTCAATGCCTTCTACAACGATAAATTTCCCTTGTACCATGACCGTTTACTTACCTCTAATGTATTTGTTTACCGCATTATTGTGTTCACGTAATGTGGTTGAAAAATGATGTTCACCATTGCCTTTGCTGACAAAATACAAGTACTTTGACTCAGCAGGATTCAAACTTGCTTCAATTGCAGATTTTCCTGGCATCGCAATTGGCGTCGGTGGCATACCGTCGATACGATAGGTATTGTATGCTGTTTTTTCTCGAATGTTTGCATAGGTAATATCACCAGTATATCTATCACCTAATCCATAGATAATCGTTGGGTCTGTTTGTAAGCGCATTTTTTTGGCAAGTCGATTAATAAACACTGCCGCAATAATTGGTTGCTCAAATACTTGCCCGGTTTCCTTCTCAATCAATGACGCCATGATCAATGCTTCGTAGGGTGATTTATAAGGTAGTTTAGGTTGTTTATTTTCCCAACTCGATTGCAATTCCACCTGCATTTTCTTAAATGCTTGCTTAAGAATATCGATATCGGAAGTATGAGCAACGTATTGATAGGTACTAGGGAAGAACAACCCTTCTGGATGCTTCACAGTTGCGTCGATGCTCTGCACAATATCTAATGGTGTTTTGCCATCAAGCGTTTGCTTTATGTAAGGTGTGTTGGCTAATTGTAGGAGCCATTCTTTGAATGTCGAACCTTCCACAAAGGTAATCTTAAATTGATATTCCATTCCTGATTGAACAAGACCAAGTAGTTCGATCATTGACATGTTAGGTTGAAATTCAAAGGTACCGGCTTTCAATCGTACTTGCGTAGGGTTTAATTTTGCATGTAAGCGATAAGAAAATCGTGAATTAATGTAGCCACGCTTTTTAAAATCACTCAGTAGATGATTATATGATTTACCCGGTTTAATGGTATATAGGGTTGCAGTATCTATATTTAACGGCTTATTTACTGTTGAATTAGCATTAAAAACCACCACGACAACAGCAATTGCTAATGCCGCTAATATAGCAATAATTACTCGCCACATTTATCAAAATCCTTAAGTTGTTGTTGCAATGAGTCTATATACTCATGATCGATATGCAACGTCCGTCCATTATAATTTTTAACCGGTGCAATGGCCATTAAGCAATTACACAATAAAATAATATCAGCACTATCTAATTCACTGATTCTAGCATGACACTCAACAACATTAGGTAAAAGTGTCATTAATTTTTGTCTGATAATACCATTCACGCCCGCCATCGATAAGTTAGGTGTATACCAGATATTATTTTTACGCCAAAAGATATTCGCTGAGTTACATTCAACGATACAATGTTCGTAGTCACATACGACTACTTCATCGACAGGTAACTGATCTAGTTCTTGTCTGATCATTACCTGCTCTAGGCGATTAAGATGCTTGATGCCTGCTAAGCTAGGGTTTCGGCCTAATTGTGTCTTACTTACGCCTAACGTTAGACCACTGCTATGCCAGCCTAAATAATGTTTTGGATACGGTGAACAAGTAACAATAACATTAGGTTGTTCAATCCCATCTCGGGAATATCCTCGTTTAGAGTTTCCGGCGCTAATAATCACTTTTAGCGTAGCAAGTAATTGCCCTGCAGCCGCTTTAACCATTTCCGCTTTAATTTGATTAAAATCCGGTTGCGCTAAACCTAATTTAAGCACACCACTGCGCAATCGATGAATATGATCATCAATATGCTCTATGTCGCCATCAACAATTTTGGCTGTGGTAAAAATACCATCACCAAAAGCTAAGCCTCGATCACTGATATCGACACTATCGCTTGCTTTAAAATTAACTGATTTATAAACCATATTGTTTTTATTAAGTTTTTAATTGGCTATTTAAATTTGGTGTATTCGTGTATTTTATATGCAAATATAAAAAAGCCTGAATACATTTATAGTATTCAGGCTTTTAGCAATCTTATCAAGCGTTCAGTTAGACTTTTTTAAACAGTAAAGAACCGTTTGTTCCACCAAAACCAAAAGAGTTACATAGAGCATACTCTAAGTTTGCTTGGCGAGCTTCACCACGAATATAATCAAGATCACAACCTTCACCAGGGTTATCTAAATTAATTGTTGGCGGCACTTCAGAATTTTGTAATGCTAAAATTGTGAAGATTGCTTCCGCAGAACCCGCAGCACCTAACATGTGACCAGTCATAGACTTAGTCGAACCCATCATTAGTTTATAGGCATGAGCGCCAAATACTGATTTTGCGCCATTAGTCTCGGCAATATCGCCTGCAGGCGTTGAAGTGCCGTGAGCATTGATATAACCAATTTTGTCGCTGTCGATACCAGCATCTTTAATTGCATTTGACATCGCTAAAGCGCCGCCTGCACCGTTTGTTGGTGGCGAAGTGATATGATGTGCGTCGCCGCTCATACCAAAACCGCTCAATTCTGCGTAAATTTTAGCACCACGAGCTTTTGCATGTTCATATTCTTCAAGAACAACCACCCCAGCACCATCACTCAAAACAAAGCCATCACGATCTTTATCCCAAGGACGAGATGCTTGTTGAGGAGCGTCATTGCGAGTCGATAATGCTCTAGCAGACATAAAGCCGCCAATACCTAATACGGTAGACGCTTTTTCTGCACCGCCAGCAACCATAGCATCAGCGTCGCCGTATGCAATCATACGAGCCGCGTGACCAATATTATGAACACCAGTAGTACATGCTGTCACTATCGCAATATTAGGTCCTTTAAGACCGTGTGTGATAGAAAGATGACCTGAGATCATATTTAATATGGTTGATGGACAGAAAAATGGAGAAAGTTTACGCACACTTTGATTTAGTGCTTTTGTATGACCTTCTTCAATTAATGTTAATCCACCGATACCTGAGCCAACAGCAACACCAATACGTGCAGCATTTTGCTCAGTAACTTCTAAACCAGAATCAGCTAACGCTTGGTTACCTGCTGCAATCCCGTACTGGATGAATAAATCCATTTTACGAGTTTCTTTTTTGGCAATACCAAAACTTTCTGGATCAAATTCTTTAACCATACCAGCAAACTTAGTTGTAAAGTCTGTGGTATCTAAATGTTCAATTAGGCCAATACCGCTTTTTCCGGCAAGCAAAGCATCCCAAGTAGATTGAGGATCATTTCCTAACGGACTTAGCATTCCTAGGCCTGTAACTACGACTCGTCGCATGACAATCAATGTCTCCGCATTAAAAGTTGAAATTTTTCAAAAAACAAAAACAAAAAAGGCGGTAATTAAACCGCCTTGATTGATTAACTCGTTATTAGCCGTTAGCTGTAACGTAGTCGATCGCTGATTGAACAGTTGTGATTTTCTCTGCTTCTTCATCAGGGATTTCAGTATCGAACTCTTCTTCAAGAGCCATTACTAATTCAACTGTGTCAAGAGAATCCGCACCTAAATCATCTACGAAAGATGCTTCGTTTTTAGCTTCTTCTTCTTTAACACCTAACTGTTCAACGATGATTTTTCTTACGCGTTCTTCGATAGTACTCATTATTTTTCCTTTACTATATTAAGCAATTATATAATTGCGTGTAGTTTATTCGTCATCAAGTCGCCTTGCAAGCTTTTAAGTCACTTTTCTGGTCCAACCTCATGACTAATCTCTTATTTATGGCTTAAAACCGGTATTTTTGCAAGAAATCTACTTAAATTACTGTGCAATAATTAACCAGCGATATAAACCTTAAAAAATAGATTGGTTAATTTACCAAAAGACAGCTTAGTTCTGCCTTTTAATAATTTTGCCAAATTGGCATTAAACCATGTACATGCCACCATTAACGTGAATAGTTTCACCGTTAATGTATGCAGCAGCATCAGAAGCTAAAAAGCCTACTGTTGCAGCGATTTCTTCTGGTTCACCTAAACGATTTGCCGGCACCTGTGAAGAAATAGCACTGCGCTGTTCATCATTCAAAGCTTTAGTCATATCTGTATCAATAAAACCTGGGGCAATTGCATTTACTGTGATGCCACGAGATGCAACTTCTTTTGCTAATGATTTAGTAAAGCCAAGTAAACCCGCTTTCGATGTTGCGTAGTTAACTTGGCCAGCGTTGCCCATAGAGCCAACCACTGAACCAATGTTAAT
Organism: Thalassotalea crassostreae; assembly: GCF_001831495.1. Classification (NCBI taxonomy): domain Bacteria; kingdom Pseudomonadati; phylum Pseudomonadota; class Gammaproteobacteria; order Alteromonadales; family Colwelliaceae; genus Thalassotalea; species Thalassotalea crassostreae. Next base: position 1,638,975 of record NZ_CP017689.1, on the reverse strand, counting down.
AATACGGCCATTGCGATTTTTCATCATCGGACGCATTACTGCTTTACTGATCTTAAATAAAGAATTCAAGTTGGTGCTGATAATATCATCCCACTCGTCTTCTTTCATGCGCATCATTAAGTTATCGCGTGTGATACCAGCGTTATTTACCAAGATATCAATTTGACCAAATTCAGCTTTAATCGCTTCAAATAGAGCCGTAATTGAGTCGCTATCAGTAACGTTAAGAGCAAAGCCTTTACCGTTATCCGCTAAGTAAGCACTGATATTGTCTGCACCACCTTGTGATGTTGCCGTACCAATTACTGTCGCTCCTTGGCTAACTAACTGTTCCGCGATTGCTTTACCAATACCACGACTTGCGCCAGTTACCAGTGCAGTTTTACCTTCTAATGAAAATAAAGACATTGTCTATCCTTCTAATGCAGTGTTTAGTGTGTCAGCAGTATTTACCGATGCACAGCTAAGTTGTTTGTTAATACGTTTGACAAGACCTTGTAATACTTTACCAGGTCCTGCTTCAATTAATGTTTCAGCGCCTAATTCAGCAATTTTTTCAACTGATTCAGTCCAACGAACTGGCGAATATAGTTGACGAACTAACGCATCTTTAATTGCCGCTACATCACTTGTCGCTTCAACATCAACGTTATTGATTACTGGAATGCTAGGCGCGTTAAATTCGATGCTTTCTAAGTCAGCTGCTAATTTATCAGCTGCTGGCTGCATAAGAGCACAATGCGATGGCACGCTAACAGGTAATGGTAAAGCACGTTTTGCACCAGCTTCTTTACATAAAGCCCCGGCACGTTCTACCGCATCTTTATTACCAGCAATAACGACTTGACCTGGTGAGTTAAAGTTAACAGCAGAAACGACTTCGCCTTGGGCTGCTTGCTCACAGGCATTGATAATAGCGTCATCTGCTAAACCAATGATTGCATACATTGCACCTACACCAGCAGGAACAGCTTGTTGCATGTACTCGCCACGCTTTTCCACAAGCTTAACGCCATCTTCTAAGCTGATAACGCCAGCAACAACTAGTGCAGAATATTCACCTAATGAATGACCTGCTACAACACTAGGTACAGCGCCACCTTTAGCAATCCATGCACGATATACAGCAACACTTGCCGTTAATAATGCTGGTTGAGTGTAATTTGTTTGATTTAATTTACCCTCACTGTCGTTTTGACAAAGGTCCCATAAATCGTAACCTAACGCAGCAGATGCTACTGCAAATGTTTCCTTTACCGCTTCAACGTCAGCAAGATCAGCAAGCATACCTACCGATTGTGAACCTTGACCAGGAAATACAAAGGCTAAATTGTTGTTCATTGTTTATTACCTAAATATTAAAAATTTATCTATTACTATGTGAATTAGAATTTAACTAATGCACTACCCCAAGTAAAACCACTACCAAAGGCTTCCATAAGAATTGTTTGACCACGCTTAATACGCCCATCACGAACGGCTTCATCAAGTGCTGTTGGAATCGTGGCAGCTGAAGTATTGCCATGTTTGTCCAATGTCACAACGACTTGCTCCATCGGTAGCGAGAGCTTTTTAGCTGCCGCAGCGATAATACGTAAATTTGCTTGATGTGGTACTAACCAATCAATTTCAGATTTATCCATATTATTGTGTTCTAAGGTTTCAGTCACAATTTCGCTTAAACGTGTTACAGCAAACTTGAAGACTTCATTACCCTTCATATATATATATGCTTTTTCTTCTGTCATTAACTCACCACGCTTAGGCGAGTCAGCACCAAGTAGCGCCCCATAATCACCGTCAGAATGAATATGAGTTGAGATAACGCCTGGTTCTTCACTAGCTTCAATAATAACTGCGCCTGCAGCATCACCGAATAAGATATAAGTACCACGGTCACTTGGGTCGCACATGTGTGAAAGCGCATCTGCACCCACCACAAGGATACGTTTAGCCATACCTGATTTAATGTACTGATCAGCAATACTAAGACTAAATATGAAACCGGAACATGCCGCAGCCACATCGAACGCAGGAATAGTTGGTACACCTAAATATTTTTGTAAATGACATGCCGCACTTGGTAAATCAACGTGCGAGCTAGTAGACCCCATCACGATCATATCAATCGTTGATTTGTCGATACCTGCCATTTCAATCGCTTTTTCAGCAGCTTTAGCGCCCATATAAGCAACATTTTCATGCTCTGCAGAAATACGACGCTCTTTAATACCAGTTCGTTCAGTTATCCACTTATCGGTGGTGTCCATCATTTTTTCAAGATCAGCATTGGTTCTTACTTGCTCAGGAAAATAACTGCCGGTACCAATAATTTTAGAATTCATTTTTTTTAAGACCTTTTTAATAATCCCAGTTCAACTTTGCTTTTTATTTTATCAGGAACTTGCCTTTCAACTTCTTTTACAGCTTCTAATATCGCATTGTAAAAAGCTGAACTTGTCGCATTGCCATGACTCTTCACAACAATACCGCGTAATCCTATCAAACTTGCGCCGTTATACTGGTCGGGGTTCAGTCGTTTTACGATTTTTTTTAGCGTTGGATTCAATAGAACCCCCAATATACGGGTAAACTTGCTGTCTTGAATAATCTTCATTACTTTTGACATAACAAGTTTTGCAACACCTTCACATGTTTTTAAAGCAATATTTCCAACAAAGCCATCACAAACAATGACATCAGCTTTACCTGAAAATATATCATTACCTTCGATGAATCCAATGTAATTTAGTTCCTCGGATTCATTGAGTAATGTTGCTGTTTGTTTAATTCGATCACTGCCTTTAATATCTTCTTCACCCATATTGAGCAAAGCAACACGAGGCGATTCTTTACCATCGACTTCTTCAGCCATCGCTGCGCCCATTAGTGCAAACTGAAATAAGGTATCAGAATCACAAAAAACGTTAGCACCTAAATCAAGCATTAACGCATGGGAATTAGAGTTGGTTATTGGTAAATGAGAGATCAATGCAGGACGTTCAATGCCTGACAGTTTCTTAAGCACATAATGAGAAATAGCTAGCAAAGCTCCGGTATTACCAGCACTCACAACAGCATCAGCATCACCAGCTTTAACTAGCTCGATAGCTTTGCGCATCGACGAATCTTTTTTGGTTCGTAAAGCCGCAGATGGTTTTTCATCCATGGCAATAGATTCACTTGCATGTAATACAGTGATTCTTGGATGTTCGAAACAATTGTGTTGTTTTAGCAATGGAAGGATTGCAGCTTCATCCCCGACAAGGGTGAGCTTAAGTGTTGGCAAGTTATTAATTGCCATTATTGCAGAAGGGATTGTTACTAGGGGGCCAGAATCGCCCCCCATAACATCTAACGCAACCGTTAGACTATGCAAAGTTAAGTCGCTTATTTAGCGATAACTTTTTCACCTTTGTAAAAGCCATCGGCTGTTACGTGGTGACGACGGTGAGTTTCACCAGAAACGCTATCTACTGATAAGTTTTCTGCTGTTAATGCATCGTGTGAACGGCGCATGCCACGTCTTGAACGAGATTTCTTACTCTTTTGTACGGCCATTACCCTACTCCTAAATTTAAAAAAGTTACTTGAGGTTTTTTAAAACATCAAATGGATTCGGTTTCTCAAGCGTATCCGGTAACTCACCCCAACTCGTATCAGCTTTAGCTGAACACTCGCTTAGGTTATGTTTCGGTATTAATGGAATCGCAATGATTAATTCGTCTTCCACTAATTCGCGTAAATTTACTTCACCATTTTCATCTAATACTACAGTGTCATAATGCGAAGGTAGTTGCTCGGCACTATCCTCATCTTTAACAGGACTATAGCAATACTTTACTTTTAGTTCCTGTTGAAATGGTTCATTACAACGCTGGCATGTTAAAGCTACTTGAGTTTCTGCGCTACCACTGATTACTATCAGTCCTTGCTCATCCACATCAAAGTTGACTACAACATTGATTTGCTCACTTTCCGCTTTATCAACTTCGGCAAGCAATCTTTCTAATCCAGACATCTCAAAATAACCGTTACACTCAAGACGACGCTGAGCGCTTTTATACGGATCTATTGATATCGGGAGCTTAAGATTCTTCATAAGGCGCGCATATTAAATGGTGTCGAGCCTTGTGTCAAAAGAAAATTAGCTAAATTAATTGTAAAAGCCAATTTAATCACAAATTTTAACACAAGTGCGCTATATATGAACACTTTTCGTCATTTAATAATCGTTAACATTATTATCATCAAAAATTAATATTGTTAATATAACCAATAAGTTTTAGATAATAACAGTAAAGTTAAGTAAAATAACCCTAATTTTTTCAGTGTTCATTTGGTTTTTAATTTCATAGCTTTATCTAAGTCTTTATATTAGAGCATAAACTGGACATTCGTTTTCGATTACATGTAATCACGTATTTTGTAAAAATAAGAGTATTATTTATGACCCAACTCGTTTTAGGCTCAACCTCGCCATTTAGAAAGGCTTTATTAGAGAAACTTAATGTACCGTTTGATTGTGCCAAACCAAACATTGATGAAACAGCTATCGATGGCGAAACACCTGAACAACTTGTCGCTAGACTCGCTGAGCAAAAAGCAAAGGCCGTTGCTGAACAGTTTCCTGAAGGACTAATTATAGGTTCAGATCAAGTAGCAGTTTGTGACGGTAATATTCTTGGTAAGCCTCACACCTTTGAAAACGGCGTTAAACAACTAACGTCATTTAGTGGCAAATCTGTAACGTTTTTAACAGGACTTTGTTTATACAACGCAATTACCGATAAGGCTCAAGTCATAGTTGAACCGTTTCATGTAAGCTTTAGAGAATTAACGATTGATGAGATAAGCCATTATTTACATGCAGAACAACCATATAACTGCGCGGGAAGTTTTAAAAGCGAAGGTCTCGGTATCTGTTTGTTTGAAAGTTTAAACGGTGACGATCCAAATTCATTAATCGGTTTGCCATTAATTCGATTACATCAATTACTGAAAAATGAAGGTTTCGACGTCTTACAATATCAGTAATCCATCTACTGTGTCACAAAGAGCGGTTCAAAATAACCGCTCCGCTTGCTTCTTTTCCAAGTTCGTCATTGGCATTGTAAATAGGACAATTGGTCATCGATAAGCAACCACAACCTATACAACCAGTTAATGAATCTCGAAGATTCTCTAAATAACGGATACGTTGTTCAAGGGTTTCTTGCCAAATTTTGGCCAGATTCCCCCAATCATTTTTGTTTGGCGTTCGGTTATTTGGTAATTGTTCAAAAACAGTTTTTACTTCACCTAAACTGATGCCCATCTTTTGCGCCGCTTTGATCACCGATATACGTCGCAGCACATCACGCTTATAACGACGTTGATTGCCTTGATTACGCCAACTTCGAATTAGCCCTTTTTGTTCATAAAAATGTAAAGCAGAAACCTTAATACCACATCGCTTTGCCACATACCCAACGGAAAGTGTTGCTTCTTCTATCACTGACATCAATTAGTTTCCTCTACACACGGTTTTCATGCTAACCGTTAATAAAATTTTCAAGTATTAGGTAAAAAACGCTTTACCTCAAGTTAAGTTGAGGTTTTATAGTACTCCCTAAATCAATGTTAGCCAACATAAAAACAACCTAAATCTAAACCAAAACTTAAACCAAAACTTAAACCAAAACTTAAACCAAAACTTAAACCAAAACTTAAAACAAAAACTAGAACCAATACTATTAAGGGACCCTTATGCATTTAGAACACATCAACTTATTCGTTAAAGATATGGATGCCACACTCAAATTTTATCGAGCAGCATTTCCACATTGGCAAATTAGAAGCCAGGGGCGAGCGTCATGGTATGGAACACCACGAAATTGGATTCACTTTGGTGACGAATACCAATACTTAGCTTTTAGCGACAGTGCCACAGGAGAAAATAGAGATTTAGAAAGTATGAATGTCGGTTTATCTCATTTCGCTTTTGTTACCAATAACATCGAATCTACCATAAAACGACTCAGGCAAGCTGGCTACCCGGTTGCTAAAGATGGCGCGACATCAAAATTTAGAAAAAATTTCTATTGTATTGATCCGAGTGGTTATGAAGTTGAGTTTGTAGAATATTTAAGTGATATACCATCAGAACGCAATCAAGATGAGTAGCAAAGGTCAATGATATTAAAACCTAACGACTAGTACCAAGTGGTAAAAAACAAATAAGCCAGCAAGTTGCTGGCTTATCATTTCAAGGTATGAAGTAATTTTTATGAGCAAGATTAATAAGTCTTAACCGTCTGTTTTTTCAATATAGCGGTTAATGCATCGTCATAAGGTGCCTCAAACTTTACTCGTTCCTCAGTTTTAGGATGAGTAAACTCGATGCTCGCAGCATGCAAAAATAAACGCTTTAAACCTTGTTTATTCATTAATGCAGTAAAATCTTCGGCTCCGTATTTCGCATCACAGCCAATTGGATGACCTGATACTTGACAGTGAACACGGATTTGATGAGTTCTCCCGGTTACCGGAAATGCCCTAACCAAGGTACAACCTTCATAATGTTTTAGTACTCGATAACGAGTTTCTGATTCTTTACCATTGACATTGTCAACGACGACAACTCGCTCACCTGATTTGAGATCATTCTTTCGTAGGCCTTCAGTAACACGAGTTAATTTTGCAGACCAATGACCTTTTACTAAAGCATGATAAAATTTCTGGACATTCTTATGACGTAATTGTTCGTGCAAATTCCTCAGTGCCGAACGTTTTTTAGCAACCACTAAACAACCCGAAGTATCTCTATCAAGTCGGTGCACTAGTTCTAACATTTTTGCTTTTGGTCGCAAAGCTCTAAGCGCTTCGATCAAACCAAAACTTAATCCACTTCCACCATGAACTGCCATGCCGGTTGGTTTGTTGATAACAATTAGACTGTCATCTTCAAAAATAATGTTTTGCTCTAGAGACGAGACTTTTTTAAGAGAGGTTGAAACGGGTGCCGCCTCTTCCGAAACTCGAATAGGACAAATACGTACAATATCTTCGGTTTGCAATTTATATTCTGGCTTAATACGTTTTTTATTAACTCGTATTTCACCTTTACGTAATAATCGATAAATCATGCTTTTTGGAACACCTTTAAGTGTTTTTAACAGGAAATTATCGATACGTTGACCATCGGTTTCTTCATCAATGGTAACAAACCTTACTTTTGGTCTTTCACTAGTTTCTGTCTGACTATTAGCCGAGCTATTTGCAGAATTATGACGGGCATTTGGCCCTTTATTTGGTTTTTGATCGTTCATGGCGCGATTTTAGCACAGTTTTTTGCAGTTTTGCGTAATAAAACATAGCAAATTTATTGCCTTATCCTATTATTTAGTGGGATAATGCTCGAGTTATTGTATTTGTCATAAATACTTAACAGAACATTACATAACATTTGCATCGCCTAAGTGCCCAATTGGCCAGCGAACAAATGTAGAAACGTAAAAACGAAGCTCTCGATTGAATCGTAAGAGGTTTGTTGCGGCAACATCACTGTACAACGAATTCGTGTTTGATTTAACCATTACCAATTATGGACTGACAATCCGGTAAAGAGTTAAACGACACCCGATACATTGACTGAATTGCCTATTGTTTGCACCGGCGTATGTAACTTGCCAGTGTTTAAAACATAAACAACAAATCCAGCTATAAAAGAGCAAATTAAATTATATAAAAGTAAGCACAGCTGAAGCTGAGTGCAAAAATTAATTAGGTTATGGTCGATATCAATCTGAAAACAGATTGAATAAAGGTAAAACAAACCGTAATCTTTTGAAAATTAAATTAAAAATAAACAGGCCCAAATTTTTAGGGAATGACATCCGTGAGGCTGCCAATTCTCTGTTTGCTATTAAACAGGTAGTATTTTACCTGATGTATTTTCGCACAAAGCAGCGTTGTGACTTATTTAAACAATAGAGTCACCTATTTATGAAACGCATGTTAATCAATGCAACACAGTCGGAAGAATTCCGCGTAGCACTTGTTGACGGCCAAAGCCTTTACGATTTAGATATCGAAAGTCCAGGTCATGAACAGAAAAAATCAAACATATACAAGGGTACAATCACCCGCGTAGAACCCTCTTTAGAAGCCGCATTTGTAGACTATGGTGCAGACCGACACGGTTTCCTACCAATGAAAGAAATTGCGCGCACGTACTTCCCACAAGGATACAGTTTCCAAGGCCGACCAAACATCAAAGATGTATTGCGTGAAGGTCAAGAAGTTATCGTTCAAATCGATAAAGAAGAACGTGGTCAAAAAGGTGCTGCCTTAACGACGTTTATCTCTCTTGCGGGTAGTTACTTAGTATTAATGCCAAACAACCCAAGAGCCGGCGGTATTTCACGTCGAATCGAAGGTGATGAGCGCACTGAACTAAAAGCAAGCTTGAACAAATTAGACTTACCTAAAGGTATGGGGTTAATCGTTCGTACAGCTGGTGTTGGTAAAGCTTACGAAGAGTTAGAATGGGATTTAAACGTTCTTTTAACTCACTACAAAGCAATTGAAGAGGCTGCTTCATCGCGCCCTGCTCCGTTCTTAATCCATCAAGAATCTAATGTTATCCTTCGTTCAATTCGTGATTATCTACGTCGTGATATTGGCGAGATTGTGGTTGATCGTCCAAAGATTTTTGAAAGTGTTAAACAACACATTCAACTTGTACGTCCAGACTTTATCAATAAAGTTAAACTGTATAAGGGTGACGTACCATTATTTACTCACTATCAAATCGAGTCACAAATTGAATCAGCATTTATGCGTGAAGTACGTTTACCTTCAGGCGGTTCAATTGTAATCGACCCGACAGAAGCATTAACGTCAATCGATATCAACTCGGCGCGTGCAACTAAAGGTAGCGATATTGAAGAAACTGCTTTCAATACTAACCTAGAAGCCGCAGAAGAGATTGCTCGTCAATTACGATTACGTGACTTAGGTGGTTTAGTGGTTATCGATTTTATCGATATGACACCAGTTCGCCACCAACGTGAAGTTGAAAACCGCATGCGTGATGCTGTACGTCCAGATCGTGCACGTATTCAATTAAGCCGAATCTCTCGTTTTGGTTTGTTAGAAATGTCTCGTCAACGTTTACGTCCTTCAATCGGTGAAACCAGCCAAGGTGTTTGTCCTCGCTGTAGCGGTACCGGTAATGTTCGTGGTGTTGAATCTTTAGCACTTTCTATATTGCGTTTAATGGAAGAAGAAGCCATTAAAGACAAAACATCACAAGTTCACGCTCAAGTACCAGTGCCTGTAGCAACGTACTTGTTGAACGAAAAACGTAATGCTGTAGGTCATATTGAAAAAAGCCATGATGTTAAGGTGTTAATCCTAGCAAATATGGATATGGATACACCGCAGTATGAAGTTGTTCGTGTACGTGATGACGAAACAATGGCAGAAGCAAGCTACGAAATGAAGCTTAAAGAAGCGGCTGTTGAAGAAGCCGTAATGCCGAAGTTCCAAAAAGAAGTGGTTAAACGCGATGAGCCGGTTTTACAAGGTATGTCAGCACCAAAGCCTGCGCCTGAAAAAACCAATACTCAAGCACAACCTAAGCATCAGAAACAACAGCAGACGCAACAGAAATCTGTTGGTGTTATTGCTTCTATCGTTGCATTCTTCAAATCAATGTTTGGTGCTGAAGAACAACCGAAGAAGAAGCCGCAACGTAATAACAATAGAAAACCACAACACGAACGCAATGAGAGAGGCGATCGTCGTAAGCGTAAACCACGCAATCAGCAACGTCGTGGTAAGCAGCAAGACCGTTCTCAAAACGATCGTTCACCACAAAACCGTGATGATAAAAACAAAGATCAGAAACAAGCTCAAGCTAAGAAGCAACCTAATAAGCAGCCTCAACATAAACATGCTGACAAGCCTAAAGAAGAGAAAGTTGCTGAACGTCGTCAACGTCGTAATACTCGTAAGAAAGTACGTGTAAACGATCAAAAGAGCGATCAAAATAACGAGCAGAACGTTCAAAGTCCGAAAACTAACAAAGCTCCGGCGAAATCAACTAAACAACAATCTGAAAAGAAAGTTGAGAAAGTTGAAAACGTAAATGAAACACCTGTAACAACTGATAATAAGCAAGATGGAGAGTCGAAGCCAAGAAATCGTCGCTCACCTCGTCACTTAAGATCTCACGGTCAACGTCGTCGTAAAGAAAAAGATGATGCAGCACAAGTTGAGAATAACGTGATTGAGCAAAATATTGTTGAAAATCCAGTTGATGCACGTTACCCAAGTAATGTAGAAAGCCAAGGTTCATTTGATTTAGAAGCACCTGAAAGCAATGAAGCTGCTGTTACGACTTCTGCGCCTGCCGCTGAAACAGTAGAGCAAGTAGCGAACGAAGCTGTTGAAACAAACAAAGCTGAAGTTCAACAAGACTTACCTCTTGCTGAAGAAACGCCTACTGCTGAAGAAGCACCAGTTGCTGAAGAAGCACCAGTTGCTGAAGAAGCACCAGTGTCTGAAGAAGCACCAGTTGCTGAAGAAGCACCGGTTGCTGAAGAAGCACCAGTTGCTGAAGAAGCACCAGTTGCTGAAGAAGCACCAGTGTCTGAAGAAGCACCAGTTGCTGAAGAAGCACCGGTTGCTGAAGAAGCACCAGTTGCTGAAGAAGCACCAGTTGCTGAAGAAGCACCAGTTGCTGAAGAAGCACCAGTTGCTGAAGAAGCACCAGTTGCTGAAGAAGCACCGGTTGCTGAAGAAGCACCGGTTGCTGAAGAAGCACCAGTTGCCAAGAAAAAAGCACCAGCTAAGAAAAAAGCTCCTGTTAAGAAAAAACCAGTTGCTGCTAAGAAAACAGTAGTTAAAGGTAAAGCTCGAGCTGAAATGGCTAAACCTGCTCCAGTTGAAGTTTCGACAAATGAAATTCCAACAGCAGCGTTAAGTAGCGCAGATCGTGCAAGTGTTGCTCGTTCAGAGAAAACAGCCGCCGTTGCTTTTGCAACGAGTAGTAGCTCTGCAGGACCAACTAAACCGCAATCATAATTAGATGTGAGCGATAAAGTAAAAGCAAATAAGCCAGTCAATTGACTGGCTTATTTATTTCTAGTAATTGGCTAATAATTGGTCTACTAATTAAAGGCTCAAATAAGCTGCATTCTTTTCAAGAAACTTACTGCCAATACCTTTTACATTAGCTATATCTTCAATTCGTTTAAACGGACCAAACTTATCTCGGTAAGTGACAATAGCCTCTGCTTTCTTTAAGCCTAAGCCTTTAAGTTGAGTTAATTGCTCTACCGTTGCCTTATTCACACTGATAGGCATTTCTACAGCGATTGAGGACTTATCAGGACTGGTTTTGGCATGTGATGGATTTAACGACGGTATAAGAGTCAACGCTAAGGCTAATAGTATTAATAAAATGTTTTTCATAAGTAATTCCTTTACATAAAGTTGATACCACACCTTGTGGTATTAACTTTAGCTTAGAACACTAATACTCCCTGTCAAGCCTTATAAAATGGGCCATAGAAGAATCCCTACTTACATACAGACATAAAAAAGGCCCACGAACGGTGGGCCTTATTAAAAGAGTTAGAAAAGTATTATTTGTCTGCTCTACTCATATATTTCTTTTCTTCAGTATTTACTTTTACTTTATCACCTGTAGAAATATATTCAGGTACTTGCACAACAAGCCCTGTTGAAAGTGTCGCAGGTTTCGTACGTGACGTTGCAGAAGCGCCTTTAATTGAAGGATCGGTTTCAGTTACTTCTAAATCAACACTCGATGGTAATTCAATCGCTACCGGTGAGTCTTCGATAATAATAACCGTTAAATCTTCGGTTTCTTCAGTAATGAATGGCACTTCATCAGCAATTGCTTCTGTGTTTAAGTTATATGGTGTGTAATCTTCGTTATCCATAAACACATACTCATCACCGTCGATGTATGAAAACATCACTTTACGACGAGATAAGTCGGCTAAATTTAGCATATCAACATCTTTAAATGTTTCATCGATTTTTTGACCTGTCACTACATCGTATAATCTCATACGGTAAAGACTTCCGCCTGCACGCCCTTGTGGTACAGAGCGAGTGATCCCTCTTACTATACAAACTCTGCCATTGTGCTCAATCGCAGTATTCTTTTTAACGTCACTTGCCTTAGGCATCTTAATTTCCTATTTTTCTTAGCTTACTTATTCTTAAACGGTTTTTTATGTTTTGATTATCTAAACAATAATTTTCTATACGAGAATCTATACAAGAATCGACTGATTGATATCTTGCAATACTTGGTGTGGATCTGCAGATTTAGTGATTGGACGACCAATTACTAAGTAATCTACGCCTAAATCTATCGCTTGCGGTGGTGTCATTATGCGTTTTTGATCGTCAACGCTGCTGCCTACAGGTCGAATACCCGGTGTTACCAACTTAAAGTCTTTGCCTAAGTTAGTTTTAAGCATTTCAGCTTCCTGAGCTGAACATACCACACCATCTAATCCTGCTTGCTGAGTTAAGCGAGCAAGGTTCATCACATGTTGTTCAGGCGTCGCATTAATGCCTAGCTCAATTAAATCATCCGCCGACATACTCGTTAATACGGTAACAGCAATCAATAACGGCGCATCTTTACCGTACTGCTCTAGCCCTAACTTAGCTTGCTGCATCATTTTTGAACCGCCACTGGCGTGAACATTTACCATCCATACACCTAAATCGGCTGCCGCTTGAACAGCTTTAGCAACGGTATTAGGAATATCATGGAACTTTAAATCTAAAAACACATCGAAACCTCGATGGGTTAAACCTTTAACAAACTCAGGACCGAAATGAGTAAACATCTCTTTACCCACTTTTAATTTTGCATCACTTGGTTGAATTTTATCAACAAATGATAATGCATCTTTTTGATTTGCAAAATCTAGCGCCACAACTACTTTGGCATCAGACATCTTATTCTCCTTCAAGGCCCCTCACCGGTTTTATCTGCTCCCAATCATGACAGGAAGGACAAGACCAGTAATGGACAGTACTATTAAACCCACAGTGACGACAGCTGTATCTGGGTCTGATATTTATATATGCGGCAACCAACTCTTTTATCGCATCTAAGCTTTGTTGAGTTTTTCCTTGTTCGCTTTCGGTTAATTGCATTTTAATAAAGTGCTTAAACCCGCGAATAGTAGGACGCCTATTCAATGCCGTTAAAATATACTCTTCGGCTTTTTCTTTTGATTGCGTTGATTCAACGAAATCAAGGTATTTAATTAATGCTGTGGTACTGCCCGTTTTTTCGAATACTTTCTGTATAAACGGGTAAAACTCGTCATTAATATCGCTATGTTGATAACAGTGCTGCATTTTATCAATAACGTCAGGAAAAAACTCGCTATCTTGATAAAAAATTTCCTGATAGCAACGACAAGCATCATTATATTGTTCACTCTTCTCAAAAACCTGGGCCATTAGGAAGTTTGCACGGCTTGATTTCGGATGAAGCTCTAATGCTCGTTGCAATAACTCTAACTCTTTTATGTACTCTTCATTCAATATTGCAATACTTGCTAACTCACAATAGAAATTTGCTAAGACTTGTTTGAGCTTTTTATCTTTTGATTTAAGTACTGACTTCTCAAGACCTACACCTTTTTGCCAATCTTTCGTTGATTGGTATATTTGCATTAAATAGGTAAGCGCTTTGATGCCGTATATGTCTGATTTCAATAGTTTGTGAAACAATTTTTCAGCTCTATCGAATAATCCGGCACTATGAAAATCTCGGCCTAATTCAAAAACCGCTTGTTGTTTTTGTTTATCGCTAAGCATGGGTTGGCGCACAAGGTATTCATGAACTTGCAATGCCCTATCAAGCTCACCTCTTTTACGGAATAAGTTAGCCATAGCAAAATGGGCTTCAGCGGTATCATCTTCAACGGTAAGAGCTTCGAGCAGATATTCCATGGCTTTGTCTTGTTGATTAGACAATAGGTAATTTAAGCCTGTCGAATATTTTATAGTAAGGGAGTCTTTATCATGCTGATCTTTTTGCTTAATACTATTGCGCCCCATAAACCAGCCATAACCAGCAGCTACAGGTAACAATAGAAAGAGCAACTCAGTCATATGACTAGCTATTCAAATGTGGCGCTTGAGCGGGCGCGTTTGTTTTATCTTTAAAACGTTTTATTTTGCGAGAAATCGAAAAACTCAGCATCGCAAAAACGCCAATGATAAAACCAATAAAAGTAAAAATACTTACTGCCATGGCGACACTAATATTGCTACGAGCAATAATATAATTTAATTCAATAATTTGTTCGTTCTGGCTACCAAATACAAAGGCAATAGCCAAAAAGGCAAATAATACTAAAATAGATAAATAAAGTTTCAAACGTTTGTTCTCTTTGAAGTTTTCGTTTGTTTTGTTAAGTATATTGCTAAAACGCGTGTATTTACAGTAAAAAAATGGACTAAATTCTGTTAATCGCGCGGTAAGTTTATGTCTATAGGTATTGAAGATTATCGAATCATATCAAGTAAAAGAGCTTTGATGCGACACCAATACATATCTTACGTTACGTTCGATAATAGCATTAATGATAATTCAATATTCAGAGCATTCAATTCGGCACTAAAACCAGATTAGATCTTTATTAGACCGTGTGAAATTCTTGGGTGCCGAACTTTAGACATTTCAGTGAAACGTTTAATAAGTTAATCGTGCTCTATATACTACCGTTTACGCGTTCACGTAATTCTTTACCAGGTTTAAAGTGAGGTACGTATTTTCCACTCAATTCAACCGATTCCCCAGTCTTAGGGTTACGTCCTGTGCGTGGTGCACGATAGTGCAATGAAAAGCTACCAAAGCCTCGAATTTCAATTCGATCGCCCTGCTCAAGAGTATTAGCCATCATCTCTAGAATGTCTTTGATTGCCAGTTCAACATCTTTGGCAGACAAATGATCGAGTTTATCAATTAATCTTTCTATTAGTTCAGACTTGGTCATTTTTTCAGCTCCGTAAAATTTTGTCTTTAATAACAAGTACTTTTTTACTACTATTTTTATCAATACATTAATTTAAGCACAAAAAAGCCGCTAGTGTTAGCGGCTTTCTTAATTTTTACAAAAAACTTTGTAATTTAACGTAAATTGTTAAATTTCAATTAGTTTTTAGCGTTTTTGAATGCTTCTGCCATTGCGCTTAAACCAGTGTCTTCAGCTTGGTTTAAGTTTTCCATTGCAGAACGTTCTTCAGCTTGGTCTTTCGCTTTGATAGAAAGGCTGATAGTGCGGTTCTTACGATCAACACCAACAAACTTAGCTTCAACGCTGTCACCAGTCTTAAGAACTGTTGATGCATCTTCAATACGATCAGTAGAGATGTCAGCTACACGTAGGTAACCTTCAACGCTTTCTGCTAATTCAATCTTAGCGCCTTTAGCGTCAACTTCGATAACGGTACCAGTAACGATAGCGTTTTTCTTGTTGTCTGCAAGGTACATGTTGAATGGATCGTCTTCAGTTTGCTTAACGCCTAAAGAGATACGCTCGCGCTCTGGGTCAACTTGTAATACAACAGCGTGAATTTCATCACCCTTCTTGTATTCACGAACTGCTTCTTCACCGCCATTCCAAGAAATGTCAGAAAGGTGAACAAGACCGTCGATACCACCGTCAAGACCGATGAAGATACCGAAGTCAGTGATTGACTTGATCTTACCAGAAACTTTGTCACCCTTGTTGAAGTTCTTAGCGAACTCTTCCCATGGGTTCGGGATACATTGTTTAAGACCTAGAGAAATACGACGACGTTCTTCGTCAATTTCAAGAACCATAACTTCAACTTCGTCACCTAAGTTAACAACTTTAGATGGGTGGATGTTTTTGTTAGTCCAATCCATTTCAGAAACGTGAACTAAACCTTCAACGCCTTCTTGGATTTCAACGAAACAACCGTAGTCAGTTAAGTTAGTTACGCGACCAGTAAGCTTAGCACCTTCTGGGTAACGGTTAGCTATAGCTGCCCATGGATCTTCGCCTAACTGCTTCATACCTAGTGATACACGAGTACGGTCACGGTCGAACTTAAGAACTTTAACTGGGATTTCATCGCCAACATTAACGATTTCACTTGGGTGCTTAACACGCTTCCAAGCCATATCAGTGATGTGTAGTAGACCATCGATGCCGCCAAGATCAACGAACGCACCGTAGTCAGTAAGGTTCTTAACGATACCTTTAACTTCTTGACCTTCTTGTAAAGACTCAAGAAGTTGATCACGTTCAACGCTGCTTTCAGTTTCGATAACAGCACGACGAGATACAACAACGTTATTACGCTTTTGATCAAGCTTAATAACTTTAAATTCTAAATCTTTGCCTTCAAGGTGAGCAGTGTCACGTACTGGACGTACATCTACTAATGAACCTGGTAAGAAAGCACGGATGTTGCTAACTTCAACAGTGAAGCCGCCTTTAACTTTGCCGTTGATAACACCGACAACAGTTTCTTTTTCTTCGTACGCTTTTTCAAGGAACTGCCATGCTTCGTGACGTTTCGCATCATCACGAGAAAGAATAGTTTCACCGAAACCATCATCAGTTGCTTTAAGAGATACATCAATTTGGTCACCAACACTAACTTCTACTTCACCAGCAGCGTTTTTGAATTGGTCAATTGATACAACTGATTCAGATTTAAGACCAGCGTCAACTAGAACGTTGTCTTTTTCAATACGTACAATAGTACCTTTGATAATTGAACCAGGGCGTGTTTCTACTTCTTTTAAGCTTTCTTCGAAAAGCTGTGCAAAATTTTCCATCATAACTTGTATATAAACTCAGTTATTAGTCCAATCCACATCATGTGTCATGGGTAAGTTAAATTCGTTTCGTGCTTCCATGCAGTAAACGCTATAAAAATTAATAATTAATAATTAATTACGCTAAACAACTAAAGTCGCAATCAGTTCACTATATAAGTAACCAATTACGACAGTTTTTCATTGGCAAATGTCAGAATATTTTCTACCACTTGATCTATGGTTAATTCAGTAGAATCAACGATTAACGCTCCTTCTGCAGGGACTAATGGCGCGACCGCTCTATTCTGGTCTCGCTCATCCCGTTGACGTATGTCATCCAAAAGGCGCCCGATATTAACATCAACGCCCTTTTGTTGCAACTGAATCATGCGTCTTTTTGCTCTCTCTTCTGCGCTAGCCGTTAAGAATACTTTCACTGGCGCATCAGGAAATACAACGGTTCCCATATCTCTACCATCTGCAAGTAAACCTGGGGCTTCTTTGAAAGCTCGTTGACGTCTTAATAACGCTTCACGTACTCGTGGAAATGCTGCTACTTTTGACGCTACAGCACCAACTTCTTCGGTACGTATATTGTCGGTAACATCTTCACCTTCGAGCATTACTCGCGGCTCTGAATGTTCAACAATTTTAAATTCAACATCTAAATGAGAAGCTAACGGTATTATTGCTTCCTCTTGCTCAACATCAATATTGTGATGCTGAACTGCCACAGCTAAAACGCGATATATCGCGCCGCTGTCTAATAAATTCCAACCAAGTTGCTGTGCTACTTTTCTTGAAACAGTTCCTTTACCAGCGCCACTAGGTCCGTCTATGGTAATTACTGGAATGCTTTCCGGCATACAATATGTCTCCTAAATAGAAATTCGGCTAGATTATACGGCATTTATTTTTCAAAATCGCGTAAAAAATAATTTATGTAGACACCTGCGCTAACTTATCAAAATAATCTGGGAAAGTTTTCGCGGTGCATTTAGGATCATTGATAGTCACAGCCGTATCACTTAAAGCAACAAGAGAGAAACACATCGCCACTCGATGATCATCATAGGTATCTATTTCAGCATGTTTGAGCGAACTCGGCGGTGTAATAGTAATGAAATCATGACCTTCAATCACTTCAGCGCCTACTTTACGAAGCTCTGTTGCCATTGCATTTAATCGATCAGTTTCTTTTACGCGCCAATTATAGATATTTCGAATGCTCGTCGTACCTTCGGCAAATAGTGCTGCAGTAGCTATGGTCATCGCGGCATCTGGAATATGATTCATATCCATATCGACCGCTCTTAAAGGTTTACCGATAACGGTAATAGATTCGTCTTGCCAGTGAACTTCCGCGCCCATTTTTTCAAGCACATCAGCAAAATGCTTATCACCTTGAACACTTAATTTACCAACACCATGAACCGTGATCTGGCCGCCTTTAATTGCGCCAGCAGCCAAAAAATAAGAAGCAGAAGAAGCGTCGCCTTCAACCATATATCTATCTAGCGCTTTATATGACTGATTACCGTTAACAGTAAACGATTTATAGTCATTGTTTTGAACCTCAACACCAAATCGTTGCATAATGTCCAATGTAATATCAATATAGGGTTTAGAAACTAATTCACCTTCAATATTAATGTTGGTGTCTGTTTTCAATAACGGCGCAATCATCAATATCGCGGTTAAGAATTGGCTCGAAATAGAACCATCGATAGAAACTGAACTACCCGTTAAATCTTTACCTTTTATTTTCAAAGGAGGGTAGTCTTTGTTTTCCAAATATTCTAAGTCAGCGCCAAGCTGCTCTAGTGCATCACCTAGATGACCAATTGGTCTTTCTTTCATTCTAGGTTCGCCCGTTAAGATAAACTCACCTTCACTTGCAGCAAGCGCCGCACATAAAGGACGCATGGCAGTTCCTGCGTTGCCGAGGAATAGCTCTAATGGCTCAGATGTATTTGCGGCAACGTTAAAAAAACCATTGTTACCAACAACGCGACACTCAGTACCACAATCACTTAACGTATATTCAATACCAAGGCTTGTTAGAGCATTGAGCATATGATTAATATCGTCACTGACTAATAAATTGGTGATCTTAGTTTCACCATTGGCTAAAGCAGCAATTAATAAGGCACGGTTAGATAAGCTTTTAGAACCAGGTAAAAAAACTTCTCCGTTTATTTTACTGATTGGGTTTAATGTTAATTGTTCCACCTTATTTCGCCTTCTCTTCAAACTTTTTCATAAACTCTACAAGGGCTTTAACCCCTTCCATTGGCATTGCGTTATAAATGCTCGCTCGCATGCCACCAACCATTCTATGCCCCTTCAACGCAAGTAAACCAGCGTCTTTCGCTTCACTTAAAAATTGTGCGTTTAATTCTTCATTTTTAAGGTAAAACGGTACGTTCATTGTACTGCGGTTAGCAAATTGAATACGGTTAAGGTAAAAATCACTGTCATCAATATAGTTATATAAGTATTGAGCTTTATCGTGATTTATCGCGCCCATCTGTTCAATACCGCCAAGCTCTTTAAGCCATTGAAATACTAGAGATGCCAAATACCAAGCATAAGTTGGAGGAGTATTAAACATTGAATCATTATCGGCAGTTACTTTGTAATCTAAGATCACTGGTGTTGCTGCTTGTTGATTACCAATCAAATCATCTCGAACAATAACAATCGTTAAACCTGATGGACCAATGTTTTTTTGCGCACCCGCATAGATTAAACCAAACTTAGATACGTCAATTGGGCGAGATAAAATGGTCGAAGACATATCAGCAACTAGAGGAATATCGCCAGTATCTGGAATATCAAAAATTTCAATACCATCAACAGTTTCATTTGGACAATAGTGAACGTAAGCGGCGTCTTTATTTATGCGCCAGTGTTCACTCGGTAATACTGACTTATTGCCGTTATCATCGATTACCGCATCAATTACACGAATATCACCAAACTTTTGTGCTTCGGCTACCGCAGCTTTAGACCACGAACCAGTGACGACATAATCTGCTGACTTGCCTTCAGGTAATAGATTTAAAGGAACCGCAGCAAATTGCCCACGACCACCGCCATGACAAAACAAGACTTTGTAGTTATCTGGAATGTTCATTAATTCGCGCAAGTCATGCTCGGCATCTTCTGCTAATTGCATAAACTCAGCACCACGATGAGATAATTCCATCACCGAACAACCGGTATTATTCCAATTTAAAAATTCGCTTTGCGCTTTTTTCATCACCGGTACAGGCAGCATTGCAGGTCCTGCACAAAAATTAAATACTTCGCTCATTTTCCAAAAACACTCACATCAGTTTATTTATTTTTATCCATTGCCAACCTAGTGTTAGCAACAATACGTTATAGATATAAGCTCAATCGCATAATCTATAAAGACAAAAAGAGCGGTAAAAACCGCTCTTTTTTATTTAGCTAGAAGAACTTATTCTTCTGTTTCAGCGTCACCTTCAGCGGTTTCTTCCGGCGCTGCTTGTTCAGGCGTTTCGCTAGCTTCAGTTTCAGGAGCATCTCCTTCCGCTACGACTAACTCTTCGTCTTCTTCTATCTCTTCGATTCGTTGTAAGCCAACTACGTTTTCGTCGTCTGCGGTACGAATTAAACGAACACCTTGGGTATTACGTCCAATGATACTCACTTCATTAACACGTGTTCTTACCAAAGTACCGTTATCAGTGATCATCATGATTTCATCATTCTCATCAACCTGAACAGCACCAACAACACTTCCGTTACGTTCACTTACTTTAATCGATACAACACCTTTAGTTGCACGAGACTTAGCTGGATACTCATCTAGCTCAGTACGTTTACCGTAACCATTTTGCGTTACTGTTAAGATAGCGCCGTCTGATTTAGGAACGATTAAAGATACAACTTTTTGATCGCCTTCTAAACGAATACCACGTACACCTGTTGCTGTACGGCCCATGGCACGTAATGCATGCAGTTGTTCACCAGTTTCTGGATCAATCTTGATTTCGCCAGTTTCACTGTCACGTTGCATTTCGTTAAAACGAACTACTTTACCTTCGTCTGAGAACAACATAATGTCGTTCGTACCGTCGGTAATATCGACACCGATTAAGGTATCGTCATCACGTAGATTCAGAGCAATAATACCGTTCGCACGAGGACGCGAGTATGCAGTTAAAGGTGTTTTCTTCACAGTACCTGATGCGGTAGCCATGATGATAAACTTGTCTTCTTCATATTCACGTACTGGCAGTATCGCAGTGATATGCTCATCATTTTCCAACGGTAAAATATTAACGATTGGACGACCACGAGCGGTACGTGTTGCAAGCGGTAATTGGAACACCTTCAACCAGTACATGCGACCACGGTCACTGAAACATAATATTGTATCGTGAGTATTCGCGACTAATAAGCGTTCGATGAAATCTTCTTCTTTCATCTTAGTTGCCGCTTTACCCTTACCACCACGACGCTGCGCATCATATTCACTTAGTGGTTGATACTTACAGTAACCTTCGTGAGAAAGCGTTACTACAACGTCTTCTTCGGTAATCAAATCTTCGAGTGATAAATCAAGAGATTTCAATGAAATTTCACTACGACGTTCATCACCAAATTCTTCACGTATTGCTTCAAGCTCTTCACGGATAACTTCCATTAAACGCTCAGGCGAACCAAGAATATGTAGTAATTCAGCAATGATGTCTAATAACTCTTTGTACTCATTTAGAATCTTTTCGTGTTCTAAACCAGTTAACTTCTGTAGTCGTAAATCAAGAATTGCTTGTGCTTGTTGAATCGTTAAGAAGTACTTGCCATCGCGAATACCGTATTGCTCTTCTAACCATTCAGGACGAGCAGCATCAACGCCAGCACGTTCAAGCATGTCTGCTACGTTACCTAACTCCCAACCTTGCGAGGTTAGCTTCTCTTTGGCTTCTGCAGCTGTTGGAGAGCTTTTGATTACCGCAATAATTGGATCGATATTTGATAATGCTACCGCAAGACCTTCAAGGATGTGAGCACGTTCACGAGCTTTACGTAATTCAAAAATTGTACGACGTGTAACAACTTCACGACGATGAAGTACGAAACTTTCTAGCATTTCTTTTAGGTTGAATAATTTAGGTTGGCCATTATCAATAGCAACCATGTTCATACCAAAAGATACTTGCATTTGAGTTAGCTTATATAAGTTGTTTAAAACAACTTCACCAACTTCGCCACGTTTTACTTCGATTACCATACGCATGCCGTCTTTATCAGACTCATCACGTAGTGCAGAAATACCTTCTAAACGTTTTTCTTTTACAAGCTCTGCCATTTTTTCAATTAGGCGAGCCTTGTTTACTTGGTATGGCAACTCATGAACCACGATGGTTTCTTTACCAGAGCTTTCATTAACTTCAATTTCAGCTCTAGCACGGATCATTAATTTACCACGACCTGTACGATACGCTTCTTGAATACCTGCAACACCACTGATAATACCCGCTGTTGGGAAGTCTGGTGCTGGAATATATTCAAATAATTCATCAATAGTAATATCGTTATTATCGATAAGCGCGATACAACCATTAATAACTTCGGTTAAATTATGCGGAGGTATATTAGTGGCCATACCTACGGCGATACCAGATGAACCATTAACTAAAAGGTTCGGTATGCGCGTCGGCATTACTGCTGGCATATATTCCTGACCATCATAGTTAGGAACAAAATCAACAGTTTCTTTTTCTAAGTCTGCGAGGATGGCATGCGAGATTTTCTGCATGCGGATTTCCGTATAACGCATAGCCGCGGCAGAATCGCCGTCAACAGAACCAAAGTTACCTTGGCCATCAACTAGCATGTAGCGTAAGGAGAACGGCTGAGCCATACGAACAATGGTGTCATATACAGCAGTGTCACCATGTGGGTGATACTTACCGATTACGTCACCAACAACACGGGCGGATTTTTTGTAACCCTTATTCCAGTCATTACCTAATGAGTGCATTGCAAAAAGTACACGTCGATGAACTGGTTTTAAACCATCGCGTACATCTGGTAATGCACGGCCTACGATTACACTCATCGCGTAATCAAGGTAGGAATTCTTTAATTCATCTTCAATATTGACAGGAACTATTTCTTTAGCCAGATCGGTCATAAAACGATGCTTTCCCTAAATGTCAGCAAAAATGCTCAAAATTATTATTATCGAGGCAGAATATTAGCACAGAAGCTAATAAGACTGCACTGCTTTATTGTGATAAAAGCCGATATTATTTGTCTGCTATGCAGAGATACATTGTGCGGCTTTTATCAATAAATTTCTAGGACATTGCCGTTAAATTCTTTTGATAAAATGTAACGGTTAATAAACCTACTAAGTACACCTGATTAAACAATAAAGGAAAGCAAAAGTCACTTACTTTTAACGTAAAAATTTAAGTTTGTTTACATTACCCTCAGACTTCGTTATAAATAATCAAAATAAGCTCTCTTTTAAACTAATAATAAGAATAATCATGGCCGAAACTAAAGATCGCAAAGTTACCATCCTTTATTACGATATAACCTCACTTGAGTTAAATCATGAAGTTGCTTTATTCCCGCAAAAAGATGGTGGCCGAGTAATCATTTCCGATGAATTTAAAAAGAACAAATCAATTATTGCCGTTTGTGATGGTGAAATTACTATCCTAAATAAAATCGGTGACCGAGTTGATGATTAATTGTTAGCCAATCTCAATTGACTAACCTTTAACCAAATCTTCTTCTTGGTATAAAAATTTTATAAAAAGCACGATTTAAACGTGCTTTTTTTTGTTTTCAATGTCTGCTTTGTAATAGAATCAATTCAGAACATCATTATGTGAATAAAACTCATGTCAGAAACTAAACAACCGTTAAACGTTAATCCCGAAGAAATTGCAAAGTTTGAAAAAGTTGCAAGCCAATGGTGGGATTTACATGGCGACTTTAAGCCTCTTCATCAAATAAACCCATTACGTCGAAATTTCATTACCTCTCATGTTGGTGATCTTTTTGATCTAAATATTATTGATGTTGGCTGTGGGGGCGGTATTTTAGCCGAGAGTTTAGCTAGGTTAGGCGCCAAAGTAACTGGTATCGATATGGGTGAGGAACCTTTGAATGTAGCCAAACTGCATGCCCTAGAGGCAGGTGTTGAACTCGATTATGAGAAAATCCCTGTAGAACATAAAGCTGAACAATGCCCACAACAATATGATGTTGTAACGTGTATGGAAATGCTTGAGCACGTACCTGATCCATCTTCTATTGTTAACGCTTGTGCGCAAATGGTAAAACCTGGTGGATACGTATTTTTCTCAACATTAAATAAAACGACTAAATCGTATTTATTTGCCATTCTTGCCGCTGAAAAGATATTGAAACTTGTTCCAGATGGTACTCATGATTGGGATAAATTTATTCGTCCTAGCCAATTAATCGGCTGGGCTGAAGAATGTGGATTAAAATGTTTTGATACAACCGGTATACATTACAACCCTATTACCGAAAACCACAAGCTTGCACCGGGGTTAGACGTGAACTATATCTTAGCGTTTAAAATGCCAGAGCAAGACTAACAATGACTATGAAGCTAACCAATTTTAATGCTGTTTTATTTGATCTCGATGGCACCTTGCTAGACACCGCTGACGACTTAGGGGCAACGCTAAATCATCTATTACAGCATTATGGATTTGAAACGGTACAATCGCAAGAATACCGTATGGTTGCTTCCGATGGTGTCTACCCTTTATTAGACTTGGGGTTCAAAGAAGAATTGGTTAATTTCGATCGAGAATTATTACGTCAACAGTTTCTTCAATACTACGAAAAAAACATCGCCACACACACCACATATTTTGATGGTGTTGAGCAATTATTAATAGAATTAAATCAGCAGCAGATGCCTTGGGGTGTTGTCACCAATAAACCAGGTTTTCTGACCGACCCTTTGTTGTCTCAATTTGAACTTTTTCAGCATTCAAAAACAAACATCAGTGGTGATACGACGGCGAAAAGCAAACCCCATCCAATGCCGATGTTTTTAGCCAGTCGCGAAATAAATGTAGCACCAGAGCAAATACTATATATAGGGGATGCGAAAAGAGACATTGAAGCAGGTCACGCTGCTAGTATGACCACAGGTATTGCCAAATGGGGTTATATAAAAGACTATGACGAACTCCCTTCATGGGCGGCTCACCATACCCTAGAACACCCACTGGATATACTGTCGCTCACGAAATAATCAACTCGCACAAAGATCGTACAGGCGTTTTAAGTTGTTGTATTTATTAGGTATTTCAAATGCACCAAAACAGTGATTTTTGCACTACGAAAATAACCCAAAATTTTATTAAATTATTTTTTTTTCGATAAATAAATCTTGATCTTTTGTTAATAGACAGAAAACAAAGGATACTAAGTTAGTTGCTACTAACCTAATTACGGTAAGTAAAAATACCGATGGCCAAACACTATATATAGGGGTTGCAATAAGTCCTAAACCTCATTATCTTGTGTATATCAACAACAAAAATTATAAACGATGAACAGGAAACTGGCACCTATGAATGCCCCTGAAGCTAAGCTAAATATAAATAAAGATAATCAACCAATGAATAACAACCTTTCTGTCACCAAACGCAACGGTGAAAAAGAACCTATTGATCTCGACAAAATCCACCAGGTAATCGACTGGGCTGCTGAAGGCCTAGACTCTGTATCTGTTTCACAGGTCGAAATTAAATCACATATACAGTTTTATGACGGCATCAAAACCGAAGATATTCATGAAACGATTATTAAAGCCGCAGCGGATCTAATTTCAGAAGAAACACCTGATTATCAGTATTTAGCTGCGCGTTTAGCGATCTTCCATTTACGTAAAAAAGCTTATGGCCAATATGAGCCACCTGCACTTTACGAACATGTTCAAGCGTTAGTGGGCTCAGGTAAATACGATAAGCATTTAACTGAAGACTACACTGCTGAAGAATTTGCACAAATGGATTCGTTTATTGACCACGAGCGAGATAAAACATTCAGTTACGCTGCGGTTAAGCAGTTAGAAGGTAAGTACTTAGTACAAAACCGTGTAACTGGTGAAATATATGAAAGTGCACAGTTTTTATATATGTTGGTTGCGGCATGTTTATTTGCAAAATACCCTCAAGAAACTCGTTTACAATATGTAAAAGGTTTCTATGACGCTATTTCGACGTTTAAAATTTCATTACCAACGCCGATCATGGCCGGTGTACGTACACCTACTCGTCAGTTCTCTTCTTGTGTATTAATTGAAGCAGGCGACAGTTTAGATTCAATTAACGCGACTACGAGCTCAATTGTAAAATACGTTTCACAACGTGCTGGTATTGGTATCAATGCTGGTCGCATCCGTGCATTAGGTAGCACGATTCGTAACGGCGAAGCATTCCATACAGGTTGTATTCCATTCTATAAACACTTCCAAACAGCAGTAAAAAGTTGTTCACAAGGTGGTGTTCGTGGTGGCGCAGCGACTTTATTCTACCCATTATGGCATTTAGAAGTCGAAAGCTTACTGGTACTTAAAAATAACCGAGGTGTTGAAGAAAACCGTGTTCGTCACTTAGATTACGGTGTGCAGTTTAACAAAACTATGTACCAACGTTTGATCAAAGGTGGATACATCACGTTATTCTCTCCTTCTGACGTACCTGGTTTATATGACGCATTCTTCCAAGACCAAGACAAGTTTGAAGAGCTTTATGTTAAGTACGAAAACGACGAGTCGATTCGTAAGAAACGTATTAAAGCAATTGAATTATTCACTTTATTTGCACAAGAGCGTGCAAGTACTGGTCGTATTTATTTACAAAACGTTGATCACTGTAATAATCACAGTCCGTTCGACCAGAAAGTTGCACCGGTTCGTCAATCAAACCTTTGTTTAGAGATTGCCCTACCGACTAAGCCTATGGA
This sequence comes from Thalassotalea crassostreae, assembly GCF_001831495.1. Classification (NCBI taxonomy): domain Bacteria; kingdom Pseudomonadati; phylum Pseudomonadota; class Gammaproteobacteria; order Alteromonadales; family Colwelliaceae; genus Thalassotalea; species Thalassotalea crassostreae. The sequence continues at coordinate 1,612,112 of NZ_CP017689.1, read as the reverse complement.
AGATGTTAACGATCCAAATGGCGAAATTGCCCTTTGTACATTATCTGCATTTAACTTAGGTAAAATTGACAGTTTAGATGAACTTGAAGGACTTGCTGATTTAGCGATTCGTGCCCTAGATAGCTTATTAGATTATCAAGACTACCCAGTTCCAGCAGCATTTAATGCCACTATGGGTCGTCGTACTTTAGGTGTTGGTGTAATCAACTACGCATATTACTTAGCTAAGAATGGTGTGTTCTACTCAAACGGTAGTGCAAACAACCTTACACATAGAACATTTGAAGCGATTCAATATTACTTATTAAAAGCCTCAAATCAGTTAGCAAAAGAGCAAGGCGCTTGTCCACTGTTCAATGAAACTAAGCTAGCACAGGGTATTCTTCCTGTTGATACATACAAAAAAGATGTAGATAAGATTTGTACCGAAGACTTACACTTAGATTGGGAAGGTTTACGAGCGAGTATTAAAGAGCACGGTGTACGTAACTCTACGGTATCTGCACTTATGCCATCTGAGACCAGCTCACAGATTTCTAATGCGACAAATGGTATTGAGCCGCCTCGTGGTTTGATTTCTATTAAAGCATCGAAAGATGGTGTACTTAAGCAAGTTGTACCAGAGTATGAAAAGCTTAAGCATAACTATGAACTACTTTGGAATATCCCTGACAACACAGGTTATTTAGAGTTAGTCGCAATTATGCAAAAATTCGTTGACCAAACAATTTCTGCAAATACTAACTACGATCCAATGAAATTTGAAAACGGTAAAGTACCAGTAAAACAAATTTTAAAAGATATTCTATTAGCTTATAAACTCGGTGTTAAGACCATGTATTATCACAACACTCGTGATGGTGCAGATGATAGCCAAGGTGATATGGATGACGGCTGTGAAGGCGGTGCATGTAAGATCTAAATAGGTCTTATAAGTATTAATTTAGACATTAGAAAAGAAGGCTGCGGCCTTCTTTTTTACTTTAAGGGACTAATGCCATCCATAGCATCACGGCACTCGTAATTCCATTTACAGCGTTTGTCGAAAATACAGGGACTACTCTTGTTCATCCATGAACTCGTAGCATTAATACATCCTTGTATGTCATGTAACACTTTTCTACGCTTTAAGGGAAAACTATAATTAAAACAGTAAATTTAACGACAAACCGTCACTGCTGTAATCTCTGCCGCCATTAGCAATATATACAACTTCTCGATGATACGCGCTTACCGCAAAATGTTTGGTGAACCTTAAATCAATTCCCAACTCAGCTGTTGCACCAAGATGCATACGGACATCTTCATCAAAACATTCCGCACAGCCTGCCTCTAAAGCAAAATAAGTCAAAAATGCATCAGTAAATAAACTCAAACCAATATAAGGGGTTAAAAACGATTCATTGTTAAAATCATATTGGCCGCCAAGCTCCAACGACACCGCATAATCAGAGTAGCCATCATCGTTGTGAATAGACTCGAATTGACCACTTTCATTGGGAAAATTGCTCTTAAGGCTATTGTCATCTTGTATCAGCGAGCTGAAATACTTGTCACGTGTTACAACTAAGCCAGCTTTAAATGTGAAGTTTGTCACCTTATCTTTCTGCATCACACCGACTCTTAATGCTTCGATATTATCTTCATCATTTCTATCATGGGAAATATAGAATATATCTGACGTACTTTTGGCAAAACAGTTAACACTTAAACTTGCTAAAAATAGTAGAGAGAATAACTTAGTTTTCATGAAAGCTTCCTTTTTCAATGAGTGACAATTAATAATGGCTAAACTATTGTATTTAGTCAAAGATTTACCCTTTGAACACATACAGCTCAGTGATATTCGACCTTAAATTAACTGTGAAGTTCAAAGCTAAAATTCAAAGCTTAAGCTCTTACCTAAAGCGCACAGTATTAACAGACAGAACGCTATTTTGTACATTAACCCATTCAAGCATATACTAGCGTAATGACCTTCACTAACATTGGAAACGTAGGAAATGAAATCCCTCTCTATAATAATAAGTCTTATGTTGTTATTCAGTTTTAACGTATCTGCAAAACAAGAATTAATCGATCCTGAACTATCGGATCTAAAGAATTTTCAGATTAATACCGATACTATGGTCAGTTCAGGATTACCTAATAAGAAGCACTTTCAAGCGTTACAAAATATGGGCGTCACAAATGTCATAGATCTTATCCCAGGGGACAGAACAGAAGAGTCGATGTTATTAAAAGAGCTAAAGCTAAATTATCATAATATTGCGGTAGACTGGGACAACCCAACGTTAGAAAACTTCAAAAAATATGTGGCATTAATGGCGAAAGCGAACGACAACGAAGAGATGACGCTAACCCACTGCAAGCTAAACTGGCGCGGTGCGACGTTTACTTATCTATATCGGGTAACTCAACTGAATGAATCTGAACAGCTGGCTGCAAAAGATATGTTAGCAATATGGCAGCCTAATGAAACTTGGCAAGCATTTATTGAAGACGTAAAAAACGAATACAAATAGGACAATACAAAAAGCTAAACTAGAAACTAAACTAGGGTCAGATCCTAGTTTATAGAAATAAAAAAGGGTAAGACCGAAGTCTTACCCTTTTCTTTAAATCTTGTGTTGATTAATTGATTGCTCAATTAATCAAAGCAGACATCAAATTATAATGGTTTGATGTTTTCTGCTTGTGGGCCTTTTTGACCTTGAGTTACAGTGAACTCAACTTTTTGACCTTCAGCAAGAGTTTTGAAACCGTCACCAACGATTGCACGGAAGTGTGCGAAAACGTCAGGACCATTTTCTTGTTCGATGAAACCAAAGCCTTTAGCTTCGTTAAACCATTTTACTGTACCAGTTGTAGTAGACATAATAATATCCTATTTAATAAAGATTAATTTCGACCTTTCCAATGAAGGCCATAAAGTTAAAAGCAAACTATCCTTTATTTAAAACAGGCCGATGTTAATAATTAATATTAATAACAACGAATTATTGTGCATAAACTATAGGTCGAACTTTCAAGCTGAGAGAATTATATACAATATTGAGAATTAATCGAGCGGTTTCTTGTGTCTGTTTGTAATAATTTGTTCAAAGCATTGTAAATAAATCGTTAAAAAACCCAGAAAATCAACTTAACGCATTGATTGTATAGACTTTTAATTAAAAAACCCGACGTTAGATAAAAACAAATTAATTTCAAATTAATTTATTTAAATTGCGTTAGCCAGTCTATTTTGACCGTAATCACCGTATATTCAGGCTCAATAGCTTTTTTAGCCGGCTCCATGAACGTAACTTGTGAGGGCTTTCAGTAAAGCTTTTAAACTACAAATACATCCAACTTAACGTGAACGATAAAATTACCCACATTAAAATTATCAGCGGGATACCAACTCGCATAAAGTCAGAAAAATGATAACCACCGGCGTTCATTACTAATAAATTGGTTTTATAAGCCATTGGCGTGGCATAGCTTAAGTTAGCACCAAATAATACCGCGAGGACAAACGGCTCTGGCGGAGCGCCAAGTTGAGTTGCTACAGATATTGCTATTGGCGTGCCTATAACCGCAGCAGCATTATTGGAAACAATATTAGTCAGTACCGCAAGTAATAGCATTAATGCCGCTAACACGCCGCCAGTTGGTAAATCCTGAGCTAAAGCAACAAACACCTGAGCGATATATTCTGCGCCGCCTGTAACCATCATCGCAGAGCCAAGAGCAAGCGATGCAGCAACAATTAAGATAACTTGCGTAGAAAGTGCGCCAGCAACTTCTTTCCAATTAAGGCATTGGGTTAATAACAATAAGAACACGCCACAAATAGCACTTATTGCAATTGGAACGATACCAAATACTGGAATCGCAACAACGCCCAATAAAATAGACAGCGCTAAAGGTGCTTTTTTCGACTGTACTAATTTGGCGATACCATCGAGTACCAAGATGCCCTGCTTTTGTTTTAGGCTTTCAACTTGAGAGACTTCACCTTGAACAAGCAGGATGTCACCTATCTTTAATGGTACATTACCAATTTTTTGGCGGCCAACTTCCATAGCTTTACCATCTCGGTGCAGCGCGATCACTGATAAACCATGGCGAATAGCAAAGTTTGCCTGTTTTAATGTACGGCCTATTAAGCCGGAGCCTAATATAACAACTATTTCTGCAAGCATTTGGTTGTCGGCTTTAAAAGGGTGCTCTTCATCGGCTTTATGTTTACCAGAATAAAGCTCGGCACCTAATACTGTTTCATATTCTTTTAATTGATCAGGCGTATCCTTAACATGCAGTCTATCCCCTACTCTTAATTGCGTATCAGGCAAAGGTACAAGTCGTCTGTTATCTGGACTGCGTTGAATACTTTCTATTTGAATTTGATTTTGTGTCAGAGCTTTAACTTCACTAATGGATTTACCATTAGCAAAACTGGTTTCGTTTATATGTAAATAAGCTCCAAATAAACGAGGTGAAGTATCAGGTAAACTCGCTGCACGTGTTGGCAATAACCTTGGTGCCACAAGCCATAAATAAATTACCGCAACACTTGCAGCAATTAGCGCAGGTTTAGCGAAATCAAACATACCAAAACGCTCTAAGCCCATATCGGCTGCAACGCTGACAACAAGTAAATTGGTTGATGTACCAATCGTCGTTACCATACCGCCAACTAAGGTTGCTAGTCCCATAGGTAGTAACATGCCTGTTGCATCCGTTTTGGTTCTTAACGCGACACTAATAAGGATTGGCAACAACAACACCACGATTGGTGTATTGTTAACGAACGCACTTAATGTTCCAGCAATAATTAAAGTCAGTAATAATGACAATGCAGGACTATACTTCCAGGCTTTTGCAAGCGACCGCCCAATGGGCTCTAACGCACCTGTAGTTACCAAGGATTGACCTATGATCATTAACGCACACACAGTAACGAGTGCTTCGTGACCAAAGCCCGAGAAAAACGAGATTGGTTCTAGCAATTTGCCATCAACCTCAAATGGAAAGACAGCAAACATTACAGTAAGGATTGCAATAACCGCGAGAGATGAGGTTTCAAGAGGAATGTCTTCACGACGGAATAAATAAAGAGCTAACAAAGTTAACAGTAAAATTGCCAGTGCGTGGTAATTTGGCAAATCTGGGAATGTCATATTCAGCATCTATTACAGCTACCTGTAGTAAAATTTAACGGCATTTATTGACTTTTATTATGTTAATTAGATATTTAGCCAGTGCCTTTAGTTAAGAATTAACAATAGCAAAGTTAAGCAACATTGCGAACATTAAATAACGATCAAAGTGTAAATATTTTTTCAGTAAAAAATATTGAATTTAATCTCATTTGAAGAAAATCTGAATATAATTTGTACGTTAACTTAAGGTGCAACGTGGCGCTAAAGAAGAGTCACTATAGCTTTCGTTAATGGCTTTCATATCTGCTCATTAAAATCAACAAATATAGTTGCATTTTTACCAAATTAATTGCTAGAAATAATCGGATATTTGGTGCTATTATCAAATTCAGACACAAGATGTAGTGACATTACTCAATTAGTAACACTAGTTAGACATGTTTAATGTCATTGCAACAAAAATACGCCTTTGGCCTAGATAATAATAACAATAACTCAGGCAGACACGATAGATAAACGCTGCCGTTATCTTGGATAAACGCACTTCAGTAAGTAAGTTACTGATAAACAAATTATTTATAAAACTTTAAGCTAATAATTCAACAACACCGCCCAAAAAATGATAATTAAAGCGGTTTGTAAAGGAGAGGTAATGACCTATTCAACCTTTAATCAAGGAAAAAACGATCCGTTGTTAGAGCCTATGTTCTTAGGACAAACAGTAAACGTTTCTCGTTACGATCAACAAAAGCACCCTATTTTTGAAAAGTTGATTGAAAAACAATTATCGTTCTTTTGGCGTCCTGAAGAAGTAGATATCTCTAAAGACCGTGCCGATTGGCAATCACTAACTAAAAGTGAACAGCACATTTTTATTTCAAATTTGAAATATCAAACATTGCTCGATTCAATCGCGGCACGCAGCGTAAACGTGAGCATGTTACCGCTAGTATCTATTCCAGAGCTTGAAACTTGGATTGAGACTTGGGGTTTTTACGAAACCATCCACTCTCGTTCATACACACATATTTTACGCAACTTATTTACCGATCCAAGTGAAGTATTTGATGATATCGTGATCAACGAAAACATCTTAAACCGTGCAAGTGCTATCAGTGTTTATTTTGACCGTGTTATTTTATTAACACAGTTATACCAATCACAAGGCGAAGGTACTTATACAGTTGAAGGTGAAGAAGTTGTTGTTACACAACGAGAAATCAAAAAAGCCTTATATCGTTCAGTTTGTTCAACAAACGCTTTAGAAGCGATTCGATTTTATGTTTCATTTGCTTGTTCATTTGCCTTTGCTGAGCGTGAGTTACTTGAAGGTAACGCAAAAATTATCAAGCTAATTGCTCGTGATGAAGCTGTTCATTTAACTTCTACTCAACATATTCTAAATATCTGGGCTAGTGGCAAAGATGATCCTGAAATGAAAGAGATTTCAGAAGAGTTACATGAAGAAGGGTTACAGTTATTCCTTGATGTAATTGAGCAAGAAAAAGAATGGGCTGAATACCTATTTAAAGATGGTTCAATGATTGGCCTTAATGCTGAAATCTTAAAACAGTACATTGAGTATCTTTCAAATCAACGTTTAACAGCGATTGGTTATGCGCCACAGTTTGAAATTAAGAGTAACCCGCTACCATGGATTAATTCTTACCTTTCAAGTGATAACGTGCAAGTAGCACCACAAGAAACAGAAATTTCATCATACTTAGTTGGTCAAACTGATTCGGCAGTTGATGCCAGTGACTTTGAAGATTTCGATCTTTAATTATAGATATTGACTCACTCAACTCCACATGAGTTTAGATATCAATGAGTAAAAAAGTCACAATCGATGGTAAGGTTGTCGAACAACAGTTCGACAACCTTATTTTCAAAACCACACTCGAATATCTCGAAGCAAATAACATCGAAATTCACTATCATTGTCGTGATGGGTTTTGTGGTGCTTGTAGAGTTACATTAAATAAAGGTGAAGTTGAGTACATTAATGGTGAACCTTTAGCCTTTATTCGAGAAGACGAAATATTACCTTGCTGCTCAGTCCCTACTACAGACATTGACATTACTAGCGAATAAAAAAACCAGTTCATATTGAACTGGCCTTCATCAACTGCTCTCATTATTTACACATAATAAGCTAGTCCGTTTCTTCTAAACCATGTGCAGATCGCAGTAATGTTTTCTTAGACGTATTTAAATGCGTTTCCATCGCTGCAATCACGCCAGAAGTATTATGAGCTAATAATTGCGTCATGATTTCTACGTGCTCTTTTAATGCAACAACGTTACGCTCAAACTCATCACCCTTGTTCCATTGATAATGGTAATGACATATTAAAGATACAACGTCAAAGAACTGCATAAAAAATCTGTTTTCAGATGCTCGTTGAATAATAAAGTGAAATTTCCTATCCAATTCACTCAATTCTGTATAGCGGTTTTCTACATCCGCTAACACTTCATTGTGCTTATCTAGTAATATAGAAATTTCTTGCCAAACTTCATCATCGCTTGGCGTTGCAAGCAATTTAGTAATAGAACTCATTTCCAATATTCGGCGAAACTCAACCAGTTCTAAAGCAAATTTTTCATCAAACTCGATCATCTGCCACTTCGCTCTAGGTTTTTTATCAATTAAACCAAAGCGTGAAAATTTAATTAAAAACTCTCTAACAGTTATTGTGTTACAACCAGACGATTTAGCTAACTCTAGTTCTGAGAACTTATCACCGGGTAATAGTTTGCCGTGATTGATTAAATCCAAAAAGTACTTTTCAATGATTTCTTCCTTTGAAGAAACACCTTGGCTGGTATCAAAATAATCGTCTTGATTAGATGCTCGAAGGACACGTTTTTGTGAACCATTGATCGATACAACACCTTTCTTTTCAAGTTCAATTAATGCTGTTCGAATCGTTGTTCTACTTACATTAAGTTGTTTCGCTAAGGTATTGTCTTTGAGAAAGACTTCACTGCCTTTAGAATAGTCAGTTATTGTTGCTAAAATACCGTTTACGGTTTCTTGAATAAGGTGACTTTGAGCACTCACATCAATTTCCTTTTTATGATTAGTATTAGTTAAAACTAGTATATAGCAAAGTGTTGTTTATTTATAGTATATAAGAATAAAATGGGAAAATTGATATTTTGATGTATTTACACAATAAAAACATTAATGTTAGATGTTTTTCATCTGATAAATTTAATCATTGCCTAGATAACCTAAATTTAACAACGATTAAGTAATATTATCCAAATCAATTGAAATTAAGCCTTGTTCACGCATCGCTAACCAAAATGACTTAGGTACTTTGGCTTGTGCTAAGGAAATGTTACTTTTTACTCTTTTAGGTGAGCTTGAGCTTAGCGCAATTGCTTTAATCTCATCAAATAAGAATGAAAACTGTACGCAAACCTCGGCAGGCATCACACAGAACTCTTCACATAATGCATTAAACTTGTCACGCCATAAAAACTCTTGTGGATGGCTTTGTCGATTAATTTTTTTATAATCGAAATTGTCACTACCTAACAAAAATCCAGCATTGAATACCGCAGAGTTAATCACGCCAACCCCTTGATTACCTAATTTCTTTAATAACGCTATTGTTGACGCCTTGTGAGTATATGGAGTTACCGAGCAAGCAAACATTGCCCAATCGAGTTGTATATGATCACTAATGAAATCAATCACATTAACATCTTTTGCGCCCACGCCTACCGACTCAACTTTACCTGCATCACGAAGTTCCATTAATGCTTTATAAGCGTCAAGTATGTCTTGTTTACGTTTGCATAAATCTTCATCGTCAGTTGCAGCTGCTAAATACTCATCAGGATCATGTATAGACACAATTTGGGATTCGTACTCACCTAATAGCTCATTACCCTGATGGTAACAATCTAGAATACCTTGATAAGAAATATCTTGTACCGCGTCATGTTGCAAATTTATCCATGCGCCAGGTTCAAATGTTGGTTCAGCGGTCGTTAACGGCACACGTTTCCAACCAAGCTTGTTGCTAATTTTAACGTCTTTGGGATCAACATTTAGTGCTTTAAGGCCAGCAGCTAAAGACTCTAATGCTAGTCCAGCTCCGTATTTACCAGCGCTATCGAATAGTGGCGTTGTTGGGCTATTTTCAACAGCCGCCTGAACTAGTTGATTTTTTGTTGAGCTATCGAGCTCAACAAACAAATTACCTAAACTACTTGTACCAAAGACAATCTTAGGTAAAGACACTGATTTTCTCATACGTTCCTGCTTTTTATTTTGCTTTCTCATAGCGATTCAAATAAAGAGCTTGAAAGTTAGCCACCTTCAAGCCATAGCATCAGCTAAATTATTTTTTTTTGGCGGCTTTTCTTTGTTCCTTCATATAAGCCTTCACTGCTTTCATTTTATCTTCACCAATAATAGCAACTAGCTCTGTTTCAGTGGTATCTTTAATTGGTTTTGTCGCTGCTCTAAAGGCCTTTTTGTCACCTTTGTGTTTTACTTTCGCAGCATCTACTAACTGCTGACTTTGCAAAAGTATGTCATATACTTGCTTTTGTTGGCTTTCAGTAAGATCTACTGCTTGCGAAAATGATTGTGCTTTCGTTTGAGCAACCTTTGCTGATTTATCTTTTGACGCTGCAAATGTAGATGCTGATGTAACTAATAAAAGGCCGATTAAAATCGTTGCTATGTTTTTCATGTTAATCCTTATAATTTTTCGAATAGTTAACTTTTATGATATTAAACATTTCAAAGATAAGGTACTTTAACCACACGGTCAAAATACCTAACCTAAATGAAAATTTTATTCTTCGGTGAACTCAGCAAACGTGCCAACACGTTGTTTTAATTCCATCGATAACTGTTGCTTCAATTGTTCTACAATCTCTTTATTTTCAGGGTTGTTTATTACGTTGTTTTTTTCTTTTGGATCATCTAAATAGCGGTATAATTGGTCGGTTGAGTAGTAATTTTCTTCACCATAAGTTTTCACAACTAAATGTTCTAAACCACGACCACCAGGTGTCCCGCCCATATGCATCCATGGTAGCCCTTTAGAACTTTTACCTTTCGACTGGGCTAATTTTTTACGTTCTGATAATGGCATATCCAGCTTTTCTTGAGGAACACGGTAAGCAATGTATTTCCAACCATCTTTGATAATAGCTCGGGTAACACCAATTTCAGACACAAGATAATCGCGCCACTTACTATTATCACCTTTAAATAGAGGCACCATGCTTACACCGTCAGTTTTTGGCGCTTTCTTAACATTTGCAAGTTCATAAATAGTTGGTGCTATATCGATGTTGGCAACAATATCGGTGCTGCGTCTTGCACCCTTAAATTTATCACCAAACCAAACAAATGAAGGTGTTAATGCGCCGCCTTGGTACATGCTGCCTTTACCGCCCTCAACACCATGATCATTAAAGTAAAATATAATAGTGTTATCTAGTTCATTGGTGCTTTCCAATTTCGTAAGTAAGGCACCAACAGCATCATCTAACCATAAAACATCTGCTGCGCGTTTTTCTAATCCGTGTTGTTTGATTCTTTCAGTAATACTGTCACGTGAAGGTTGTACATTTGGAATATCTTTATCAGCAAGTAAACCAATTGGCGTCATACGCGGATCACCTTTGTACTTGCTACCTTGCTTATGAGGCCCATGTTCAAGTGTTGTTGCAAAATAAAGAAAAAACGGTTCGTCTTTTTTACTGGCAAGGTCAATAAAGTTAAGACCACCTTCGGTAATCCAGTCTTGGTTATGCGCTTCCACGGCTTTAGGATATTGACCTGGAACATTGCCAGTGTATATGCGGTCAGCAAAGTCAAAGCCATTATCCTTGTATGCTTGGATTTGAGCTTGCTGATTTTCAACAAGCTTAGCGATTACGTCCGATTTAGTAACATCTGATTTGCGGTTTATTTTATGAATGATTTTACTTTCAAATACGTGATTCTTACCCACCCCACCAGTGAAGTAACCATTTTGTTGCAATACTTTAGCAATGCTATTGTCATGTGGTTCAATATGGGTATTAAACGCAACATTCGCTTGTTTATATTTATTTAGATCGTTAGTAAATCGGCTATTTTTGGCGCGACTCGCAAGATTCCCGGTAAGTACTGAAAAACGGCTCGGCGTACACACTGTACTTGTAGCGTACATTTGATCAAAAATAATACCTTCATTCGCAAGTCGATCAACATTTGGAGATAAGTTAAGTGGCTTTCCTTGCTTATCGCGACCTTCTTTTAAAAAATTAAAATCAATTCGGTGCTGATCATCTGTTACGATCACAACGATGTTAGGTTTTAAATCAGTGTTTGCTAATACGTTACTGGTAGCGAATAAAGCTAGCAGCAAGCTAGATACTTGGTAAAATTTACGATACATATTATTCTCAATAATTTATTCATAACGGCCAAACAAGCCAAGTGTATATTAACGATAATATCCACTCCAAAACAGTTTAGCAAATATATTTACGTGCTCTTTACATAAAAAAAAGACCAACCTTTGAGCAAAGCATTTAAAACCGAACATTTAGAGCTGTATTAAGCCATTAAATTTATTCTCATCAATAGTTCTTTACATAGATTTTACACAATAAGATTTGTCAGATTAGATTATTAAATGTACATTAAATGTACTTTAATTATAATAACCACACGTAACATTAGTATTGAGTAGCTTATATTGAGCATAATTTAAAAAATAAAATACAACATAGAGAGTCCTAATATGAAAAAATTTTCCCTAAATCTGTTAACTCTGGCGGTAATATCTGCATCCGTTTTAGCAAATAACGATAAGCAATATATTTATACCGACACCAACGTTGCTCAGTTAGGGACAGAAGAAGCTGCTCTATTAAAAAAACATGAAGGTAAGTTCACTAGACCAACTTATCAAACAGCCGTAGCTGAGTACCGCAAAGATTGGGATAAAATAGCAGAAAATAAAATTCCTGAATGGATCATTGATGCAAAATTTGGAATTTATACCCACTGGGGCGTTTACTCTGTACCGGCTTTTGAAACAAACGTTTATCATCGTTATATGTACGACAAAACTAACCCTCGTGGTATCTATCAATATCACTTAGAAAACTTTGGTAAGCCCGAGGATTTTGGCTACAGCAAATTTGTAGATATGTTTAAAGCCGAAGAATACAACGCTAAAGACATGCTCGAACTAATGATTGACTCTGGCGCTAAATTTGGCGGTTTAGGGACAGTACATCATGATGGCTTTTTGATGTGGGATAGTAAAATCAGTCGCTGGAATGCTGGAAATATGGGCCCGAAACGTGATTTATATGGCGAGTTTGTTACCGAGGCACGCAAGCGTAATTTTAAAGTTGCCGCAAGTTTTCATCACGCAAGAACTTGGGATATGGTGCACAAATCAATTGATGAGAGTAGCTTTACAGCAGAAGAGAAAAGTAAGCTGGATATTTACGATCAACAGTTTGAAGACTTTTACCCAGGACGAAACAGCAAAACCACCACCATTGATGTCTTTGCTCAGCAATGGCATGACAAAATAATAGAAGTGATTGATAAATACTCGCCAGATTTTTTCTTTTTTGACGGCATAAAACGCACCAACCAAAACTCACCAGAAAACTTAGTTGTTGATGCATTAGATTACTATTACGAGCATGCTAAAGCAGAAGGAAAAGAAGTTGTCGTTGCCAATAAACTACCCGGTGGTGCTAACTTTAACTTTCCTGAACACATAGGTATTCCAACCTACGAAGGCGGTCGTGATATGCCGGCCGATGTTGGAGGTTATTTCTTAGTGGATCGAGCAATTAGCTATCCATGGACTTACGTTAAAAACAAGAACTACAACCTTAATGCCAATTACCATATTGATGCACTGATGGACATGGTTGCTCGTGGCGGTATCTATTTATTGTCACTAACGCCAATGGCATCTGGTGCAATTGATCCTACTGAAGAAGCAATTTTCCGTGAAATTGGTCAATGGTTAAAGGTGAACGGTGAAGCGATTTACGATACTAGACGCTGGACCATTCCTGCTGAAGGTCCTATTTCTACTTGGAAAGTAGCAAAAAGTGGTAAAAATAAACAAGTTATGCGAATGGTTTGGAGCTACAACAAGGTAAAAGACGGTGAAATACGCTTTACCCAAAAAGATGGGCAACTCTATGCCATGTCGTTAACTTGGCCTAAATCTGGTGAAGTGCTAATTAAGAGTTTAAAAGATAACTCTGAATATTACCCACAAGCTATTAATAAAGTATCAATGCTTGGCTTTGGCGAAGTTGAATTTACTCGCACAAATGAAGGCTTGAAAATCAAACTACCAGCGAAAAAACCATCGGCAATATTTAACCATGGTATGTCATTTAAAATAAACTAAACATCTGGTTTAATGTTAACGACTAACTAGAAAACAAAAAAAGGTTGAATAGAATTTCTATTCAACCTTTTTTACGTCTGATAACTGCTGCCCTATTCCCTTAACTTCAATGCAACTAAATGATAAAAAAGCATTGCAAATAGATATTACAATGCTTAAATGTTAACAATAGGTGGTTCGCTTATTTAGTTGGCCATGAGTCAACAGGTTTATAATTAGGGTCGCTATAATCTGCCCCACTATGACTCTTTTCTGCTGATTTTAGAAACTGCTTAAGCTGCTTTATCATTGCTGAAGCTCGTTCTGGATGCTTAGCAATAATATCGGTCGTTTCAGCTCTGTCATCGCTCATATTGTATAATTCAGCATTATCGGACTTCTTACCGACAGACATCACTAGTTTATAGTCTCCATCAATCAAAGTTGCTGAATTGCGATGACGAAATGGAATCGGTTTACTTCGTTTGAAGTTAGTATCTTGGCCGCTTAGTAAAGGTAATAAACTGACGCCATCAATTGGACGCTCGTCTGGCATATTGTAATTTACTAAATCAGCCATTGTAGGTAAGTAATCAAGTGTAGAGCTCTGCTGTGGCATTATTGTGCTCGGCTTTATCTTACCTGGCCACATAACAACCGTTGGCACTCTAACACCGCCTTCATACAATGAACGTTTACGACCACGTAAGCCATCAGTGACGCCGGCATATCTCTCCTTACCTTTTTTCACTTTATCAGTTTCAGCCGATGACGCTTTACCTTCTGGACCATTATCACTGGTAAAAGCAATCAGTGTATTATCAGCAACACCTAATCGTTCTAGCTCGCTACGAAGACGACCTATTTGCTGATCCATCTCAGTAATACTACCGTAATAGTGCGCAACACCATCTTTTACACCTTTATCCGTGTAAAACTTATGAAGTTCGGGGCTAGCTTCCACTGGGGCATGAGGCGCATTAAACCAGATAACAGTAAAGAATGGCTGTTTATTAGCAACTGCTGATTCCATAAATGGTAGTGCTTGGTCCATGACAATGCGGCCTGCTCCACCTTTATACTGGGCATCATCCATATCAACTGCAACGCCATTTATATAAAATGGATTTTTGCCTTTCTTTTTGCCTTTCGTTTTAGAGTTTGGATTAATATAAGTCGCAATTGACGACTCTACGACAAATGATTGGTCATAGCCATGCCAAGATGCAGGTGAATAGTTTTCCGCCGGTTTACGTTTAGCACCTTTAGAAGACTCTGTTTTGCTTAAAGTGCCTAGGTGCCATTTACCAAAATGCCCCGTTGTATAGCCTTTTTCTTTTAACACTTCAGCGATAGTTATTTCTTGCTTAGGTAAATGACCTATATTTGCGCTAAAAATACCATAGCGAAAATAATGGCGTCCCGTAAGGTAAGTGCCACGAGTAGGCGAACATACTGGCCCTCCGGCATGGAAGTTAGTCATGATCGCGCCATCTTTCGCTATTTGATCTAAGTTAGGGGTTTGAACAACTTTGTGGCCGGTAAAACCGGTATCACCATAACCTAAGTCATCCGCCATCATTAAGATAATGTTAGGGCGATTTTCATCCGCAGTTGAAATGGCTTTATCACTTGCAAAAGCTGCTGTACTAGTAACCACCGTCACCATTGTAAGTAGGCTTTTAAAACATTTATTTATATTCATTGTTTTTATTTCTTCGTCACTTTTGTAGGAGCTAAACATCATAGAGTCACTTGTTCCCCTAATAAGCTTTGCCATTTATTTTTCAGTTTTTCATCAATATCATCATTACTGGCTGGCGCATTGCCATTACTTCGCCCTTTAACAATATACTCTTTAAGTAATTTACTTAAATTTGCGACTACTTCAGGGTGTTGTTTATGAACACTCACTCGCTCCGAAGTATCATTTTTCATATTAAACAGCTGAATATTTTCAGCATTTTTAACCGGGCTATTTTTATCTTTCGGGTTTAAACGGCGTGTACCGCCCTTCTTATCCAATATTAATTTCCACTTGCCTTGGGCTATGGAATAGTAACCTGCGTCGGAATGATAAACGACACCTCGTTTACTATCATCTACGCTCTTTCCCTGTAATACAGGTAAAAAGCTAACACTGTCTTCGCCAGTATTATCAGCAAGTGACGTACCTGTAATGTCTGCAGCAGTTGCCATCATATCAACTAACGAGCCATGGTAATTAGTAGTGCTACCAGCTTTAACCGTATTTGGCCAGCGGACAATAAATGGTACTCTATGACCACCTTCATAAAGCGATCCCTTTAGGCCTCTATATTCCATACTTGAATAATGACCTTGAGCTTGCATTTTATCTAGCTTAGCTGCTGGCGAAGTGCCATTGTCTGAGGTAAAGACAACCATAGTATTATCGGTAATGCCCAATTTATCTAAGACATTTAATAAGCGACCAATTTCATAATCCATTTCCATGGTAAAGTCACCGTGATCTGATAAACCACTTTTACCGATAAAATCTTTGCTAGGAACAATTGGTGAATGAGGTGAATTCAACGGAATATAAACAAAGAAAGGTTTTTTACTGTCTGATTTTTGCTGCTGTTCTATCCAATCAATGGCTTTATTTATAAAGGTCGTTTGCACTTGGTCTTGTTTAAAATCCTTTGCCATCCACCCTGTTTTAGCACCGACTAAGCCAGCACCCTTAACCGATTTTTTGTCTTTTAAAAAAACAAGTTCCCCTTGTACTTTATCGTTCTCTATATACGCATGTGGTGACATATTTAATGAGGCTGAAATTCCATAATAATAATCAAAACCCACTGCATTAGGGCCATTTTTAATAGGCTTGCTTAAATCAGCATTTTCACCATAACCTTTATGAATTTTCTTACCATCACTACTAGCCATATCCATGCCTAAGTGCCACTTGCCTGTCACAGCAGTAGCGTAACCTTGCTTCTTAAGTAATGATGGAACCGTTTCTCGAATCGTTGGTATAAGATGCTGGCTGTAACCGCCATAGACACCATTTTTTAAAGTGGTTCGCCACGCATAGCGCCCAGTCAAAACACCATAGCGAGTTGGTGTACAAACACTAGAATTTGAATGGACATTGGTAAAAGTCATTCCTTCTTCGGCCAAACGCTTTAAGTTAGGCGTAGGTATTTTACTGTTTGAATTATAAGCCGTCGTATCACCTTGTCCCATGTCATCGGCAAGAATATAAATAATATTAGGTTGCTGCTTAGCCGTTATTTCCGTTGCATTTAAAGGGGCTAGGATGACACTTAAGCCAGTTAAAGCAGTTAATAATATTGCTTTAAAATAAATTTTATTTATCTTCTCTATTTGCTTAGATAGATTCACACTATTACCTTTAATATTTTTAATATATTCATGAGTTCATCAAACAAACTACAAAGTGACTTTTTACTATAATATTCACAATAAGTTATTAAGCATTTATCGTCAATAAAAAGCGGTATGCTTTACATACCCTTTACAATTTTTAGTTCACTGATAAATACGACCGGCAAAAAAAATGGATAAACCACGTTTCATCATGATTTAACCATTTATAAAAGAGCTTTAACCGCTACACCAGCTCAAAATTTATGACTAGTTATCAGTATATGTTTCATCATAACGTTTATAATCTCGATGATTATAAAGGTGTTTTTCTTTAACAGCTGGTTTAGCTAAACTCTTTAATACTTTTTTACCTGTTTTAGTTTTCCAATGTGGATGCTCTTTGGTTATTGCCGGTAGTTGTGCCATAAATGAGTCAAACTTGGCACGGGCTTTTGCATGTTCAGGATTTCCATCGGCCAATATATAGCCATGACCAAAACGATTATCAGCGGTATAATAAAAACGTCCATTTGGCATGCCCATCACAGGATTAACCACTTCAAGCATATAGTTTTTAGTACGAAATAGTTGCGAAGTAGCGGCATAACCATAAATCCAATCACGGTGCTCGTCGGTTTTTCCAGTATAAAAATTTTTCAGGCTTTTACCGTCAAATTTATGTCCTTCAGGTACATGGTCCCAAGCTTGGGCTAAGTCAATTAACGTCGGGGTAATATCTGATAGGTCAGTTAATTCATCGGTAGCACCACGTTTTATAACCCCTGCGCCAGCGGCAATATGAACAACATGTGAGCCTCTTTCAACGCCACGGGTTTTAGCCGTAACCGCAGTACCATTATCAGAGGTAAAAATAATAATAGTATTATCACTAATGCCTAATGACTCTACTTTAGCGACTACTTCACCAACTTTTAAATCTAAATATTCGATCAGTGATTTAAAACGCACTTCGTCTTCGTTTTTCTCATCACCTTCTTCTGCAGCTAAACTCCCTTGCTTGCCCCGTAATGGGTTGGTAGGCATTCCGGTTCGAGTTCCATGTGGTGCAACCGTTGGCCAATAGGCTAAAAACGGCTTATTCGCTTTCACGTTTTTTTCCATAAACTCCATTATAAAGTCAGCTTCAATATCTAAGCTGTAATCGGAAGGTTTAGTCGCCATTAACTTGCCATTTTTTACAAAGCCAGGGTGCCAATAACGTGATGTGGTTTTATGATCTTCCATTAAACCTGTAAATTTAGGTGACCCAGCTAAAGCGGCAATGTATTTCGAACTTTCCCACAGCGCATACTCATCAAAGGCAAGCACATCCTCATAGGGCATTTGTACTCCAGCATGCCATTTGCCGGTAATCGCAGTTGCATAACCTGCATCTTTAAGCATCTTACTAAAAGGAATGTTATCGGAATATACATTGTGACGAGAATCTCCCATCCAAATCTCATTAACGTATACACCAGTAGTGTTAGCATAACGCCCGGTCATGATTTCCACGCGACTTGATGCGCACTTGGCCGTGGCATACGCCGTTTTAAACATAACGCCTTTTGCGGCCAACTTATCAATATTTGGGGTGCTTGCTGCTCCCTCTTGGCCAAATGCACTAAACATATCTGGACTAACATCGTCGGCCAAGATCAATACTATGTTAGGTCGAGTTTGTGCTGCTTGTGTAAGCATACTAGTGATAAATATGGCCATAGCCAATGAGGTCTTGAGAAAACTCATTTTATTTCCTATCGTCTTTTCATTATTATTCAGCGTTAATGAATAACACCCGAGTGTATTTTTACTATAATATACAACACAAAATAAAAACAAGTACAGTAGTATTTACACAACTTTACAACAGTTTTGCTTTTATACTTAAGTCATTCCGATTAAAGTTATATGACTACTGTAGTGCCAAAGAGCCGCAACCCAAGCAAAAATAAAATAAGAGTACCCAAATGGAAATAGAAAACTCTTCCGAGCAGAACTTGATGACTAATATTGGCAGGCTTCGCGAAGAAATAAGCAAGGTAATTGTTGGTCAAGATGCATTAGTGCAACGATTGATTATCGCTTTAATGTGTCAAAGCCACGTTTTAATAGAAGGTATACCAGGTTTAGCTAAAACTTTAACCGTAAATACTTTAGCGCAGGCACTAGGTCTAGATTTTAGCCGCGTTCAATTTACACCAGATTTATTACCAGGTGATTTAACTGGTACACAAATTTATAACCCAAGTAGTGGCGAGTTTGACACTCAAAAAGGACCTATTTTTGCAAATATCGTATTGGCAGATGAAATCAATCGCTCCCCCGCTAAAGTACAATCTGCATTACTTGAGGCTATGCAAGAAAAACAAGTTACCTTAGGCAAAACCATTCACCCACTGCCGCAACCATTTTTGGTATTAGCAACACAAAATCCAATTGAACAAGAAGGTACTTACCCATTACCTGAAGCACAAGTAGATCGCTTTATGTTCAAATTAAAAGTGGATTATCCAGAGTTTGATGATGAACTTGAAGTATTGCGACGTATGTCAAAACCAAGCAAGAAGAAACCAACCGTTTCAGCGATATTATCGAGTGCTGATATAGAGCAACTATGCCAACTTATGAGTGATGTTTATCTTGATGCAACACTTGAAAAGTACATTTTGCATTTAGTTACAGCAACGAGACACCCCGAACAATACAATTTACCATTGTCAGACTTAATACGTTTTGGAGCATCTCCCCGTGCAACAATTAACTTAGCAATGGCAGCACGAGCCCTAGCGGTACTAGAAGGTCGAGATCATGTTCAACCTAGTGATATCCGATCATTGGTGCCTGACGTATTACGCCACCGTATTGCCCTTAGCTACAAGGCTCAAGCTCAACATATTAGCTCCGAGCAAATCATTGAACAGATACTTGCGCAAGTAGCCATTCCAAATGAATAACCAGAAGTTATTTTACAAAACCAATGATTGATCAATTTGAACAACGCTTGCAGCAATTACAGCTGTATTGTCGACACAAATCAACTCACTTGTTAAGCGGGCACTACCATAGTGCCTTTAAAGGGCAAGGCGTCGAGTTTGATGAAGTGCGTCCGTATGCTCTAGGTGATGACGTTCGAACTATTGACTGGAATGTTACGGCTCGAACCGGCGAAGTTCATATAAAGCGATTTCATGAAGAGCGTGAACTTAATCTTATTTTCATTGTAGACAACTCACCCTCTTTTAATTTTACTACAGATAAAACCTCCCGTTCATACGTTGCAGCACAGTTTTGCGGCTTACTTGGCAGCGCTGCTTTGGCCAATAATGACCGTATTGGTTTATTGCAATTTAGTCATAGTATTGACGAGTACTTGCCGCCTGCTAGAGGCAGAAGTCAATTAATGCGCTGCTTAAGCACACTGTTAATGCCAGCAAATGACACTGTCAAAACTAATATTAAACTAGCGCTCAAACATCTTAATGAACTTAGTCTTAAACGTTCAATTATCATTTTGATTTCTGACTTTTTCAGTGATGATAGCTACCAACAAGAATTAGCTATTTTAGCTCAACAACATGAATTACTTGCTATTGCAATTGACGACCCGAAAGAGCTCACATTACCGAAACGAGGCCTGTTTCAATTTTCCGATAGTGAAAATAAACAGCAAAAGACTATCGATTGTAATAACGATAATGTTCGCCAAACATTTAACGAACAAATGCAACAAAGGATTAAACAACGCGATCTGCAATTTTCTCAAAGTGGTGTCGACTTGTTGTCTCATACGCTCGTTGATGATCCTGTTGCCACATTGTTAGAGTTTTTTGAAACAAGAAGATTAAGAACCGAGGGTGAAACGGGTGGTTAAAACACTATTATTATCTGCTTATGTTGCTATCACTTTCGTTGTCAACGCCTACTTCATTAGCGTCGCAAACGCCAAGGTCAGTGAATCTCCCCACTTAAAGGCGACAATGACAGTCCTACAAAAGCAATTGACGCCAGGTCAACAAACGAGTATTGAGATAGATATTGAGTACCGAGATGGTGTTGATATTTACTTTGAACCAAGCCAATTTGATTGGCAGCCTTTTACCCTGATTGAACATAAAAAAAGTCTGCCTTATCTATTAACAAGTGAAAACTCAAAAACAGCTCTTGCATGGAAAGTTACCTATAATATAGAGCTTATTGCACCAATCTCTGGTATTTATAATTTTGAGAATATGCTTATCCAAAGCTATTTAGGCAACCAGCACAGTAGTCAATTAATTGTCTCACCAGAGATAGAAGTTTCTTCAAGCTTTGATTCTACTGATAACATGAATGACTTCAATACGTCAGCTAAACCGTCTATTAAACCAAGACTGCAGGGGCTTGAACCTTTCCATCAGTTAGAGGAAGTCAATAGCGACAAGCCAGTATTGGTGGCCTTAGCGTTAGCCTTGATGGCTATAGGTATTACTTTTATAGCATTTCGCATGCAACAGAAAATAGTGGCACAAAAAGATCATAAAACATTAATAAGTAGCAATTTGACTTCGCCCCAAATACTTATCGACAATGCCAATAATGATGACAATTACGACTGGAAAATGCTCCAACAATGCATACAAGATCACCTTGGTTTCGATCCATTGTCAGTAGAAATAAAAGTGCAAAATTTGGCGTTGAGTAAAGAGTTTACTTCCGCTCGATTTAGCAACAACAATAAACAAAAATATATCGAGTTATGTGAACTGTGCCTAAATATTAAAAACAAAGATGTTAGGGATACTAACAATGCCTAATTTCGAATATCCTGCGTTACTTTGGTTATTAATACTCATACCTATATTTTGCTTAAGAAACTTTAAAGAGAATTCAAAAGTCAGCAGCAAACATCAGTACTCAAATACTGAATTGCTAACAAGCTTGCCGAAAAGCTCTCGAGAAAAGTTTTTATCGTTCGTTCCTTGGCTGCATATATTTGCTTTAACAGGGATGATTATTGCAATGGCGCAGCCGTTTGTTAAAAAGCAACGACTATCGGAGCAATCACAAGGGATCGCAATTTCTATGGTTGTTGATATATCCACCTCGATGGATTTTTATATGGAAATCGATGGCGATAAAAAGCCGCGAATGGAAGTTGCCAAGAAAGCACTAATGCAGTTTGTACTTGGCGATAATGACAAATTAACAGGACGACCTAACGATCTTATTTCGGTGATCACCTTTGCCCGTTACCCTGACACACTAGTGCCTCTTACCAATGCTCATGACGCATTAGTGGATATGACCAACGCAATTACGACTTCGACAAGACCAAATGAAGACGGCACCGCATTTGGCGATGCTACTGCCCTTGCTGCTGCACAATTAAACCATTATGAAACCTCGTTAGGGCTAGAAAATGACACGATAAAAAGTAAAGTGATCATATTACTTACTGATGGCGAAAATAACAGTGGCAGTTATGACCCATTAATGGCTGCGGCCATGGCAGAGCAATGGGGAATAAAGATTTATACCATCAGTATTGGTGATAATGACACAAGCAGCCTTGTTAATGATGAAGGTAAAACAATTCAGTTTCAGCAAACGATTGTATCCACCGATTGGACATTGCAGGCAATGGCACAAAGCACCGGCGGTGTTTTCCAAAAAGCGCACAACTTTGAATCACTTCACAAAATTTATCAATCAATTAATGAACTAGAAACGTCTAGCCTTCAGCGGGTTATTTTTGAAGACAAACAGGCCGTTTTTCACTGGCCTGTATTACTATCATTATTATTCATTTTCTTAGCGAATATTGCCAACGCAACATGGCTAAGGAAACAAACATGAGTTATTTTACATTTCTTCAGCCGCACTGGCTGTGGCTATTATTATTGCTGCCTTGTTGGCTTTTGATTAATCGTTTTCACCAACAGCAAAGTGTCCTCGATTTAAAAAGTTTTAGCGCCGTAGACATTAGCCAACAGAGGCTTTATCTTCAACCAACGTTAATGTTGATTACCATCTCTATGCTTGTATTGGCATTAGCAAGACCGGGGTGGGATCCACAGCCTCAAGGTGGTGAAAGTAAAGGCCGAGATTTGGTATTTGTACTTGATGTTTCCCGTTCAATGTTAGCAAACGATGCAAGGCCTAATCGACTTGAAGTCGCACGGCAGGCAATTCAAAATACAATTAACGCCAGTAAAGCCGACCGTTTTGGTTTGGTGGTTTTTGCCGGCTCTACTTCTATCCAGTCGCCATTAACCAATGACAAGACATTTTTTAACTTCTTACTTCAACAGGTCAATACTGACACTGTTGCACAAGGTGGTACTCGCATAGAAGATGCCCTCTTTAAAGTACTCGATAAGATGAGTGAGAAAAATCAATCTAGCGCAATGGATATTATCTTAATAAGTGACGGTGAAGATTTAGGCAGCCAACCACAACGAGCACTAACTAAACTCAATGAACTGGGAGCCCGCCTTATTGTCATCGGTTTAGGTGATAGTGAGTTTGGTGCTCGCATCCCTACTCGAGATGGCAACGGATGGCAGTTCTATCAAGGTAGTGAAGTATGGAGTCGCATGCACACTGATAATTTACGAAATTTAGCTGAAGGTGCCGAACAAGGAATGTTTATACCGGTGGCCACTGCAACATTTGATTTAGTTAAGATTATTGAAAAACTAAAGCAAGTTTGGCCAAGTAAAGAACAAACTAAAGGCCAAGTTCTAACCTACCAACAGGGCTACCCTTATTGTTTATTTATCGCATTATTAGCACAAATTATATGTTGGTTACGAGGTACAAAATTTTGGCTAACCGGATTAGTCTTACTATCTTTTAATAGTCAGGCTTTACCTAACCAAGCAAATACCAGCGAGATAGCTGCGATAGAACACTTTATCGATACATCACAAGAATATTTAGCAACACTTAAAATAAACGAACAATTTGCTTTTGCCCGTTCGTTATTTGATAAAACTCCTGAGCGTGCTGCAGAAGTTTACCGCTATATAGCCAATCACACGAACAAATCAAACGTTGTAATAACCGCCAACTATAACTTAGCGACAAGTCTCATTAATCATGCTGAAGATTTGACTCAGCAACTCGATAGTTATTTGAATACGGAGGAAGAAGTTTTTGACGAGTACGATGATAGCTCTTATGAAAATCGTCTTGATGGTTATATGGACGATGAAGAATACATCGATCCTGAAATCTATTACTCGCAAGCTGCCGACCTTTTGAGAGGAATATTACTGTATGAGCCGAATCATAAGGCCAGTCAGCAAAACTTAGAATGGTTAGTGATGCGACAAATCGAGGAAGATAACAACAGTGACGAACAACAAACTCAAGATCAACAATCTGATCAAGAGCAAGAAAGTAAAAAGCAACAAGAGTCTGAATCAAAAGACAATGAGCAACAAAATGATGAACAAACTAATGAATCAGAACAAAGTAAAGAGCAACAGTCCAAGCAGAGTGACAGTAGCAGTGTAGCGCTCGAAAATGTTGAGCTACCACCGCCAAACGCAACAGCCGAAGAAATACTTAAACAAGCTGAGCAACGGAACTTAACTGAACGTGCACCGCATAATAAAAAACAAACGAAAGTCGATCGTGACTGGTAAGGCAAAAGATACATGCAACATTTTAATCAATTACATTTATTGTTATCACGTATAAACGTTAATCGTCTTTGCTTTTCATTGCCTTGCGTTTACATTGTGTTATTTGCCTTAATGCTCTGTACGATTGGCAACGTTATCGCTTCGCCTTTAGCTGCCAATACTAAAGTTAATGCTAAGGAAAGTACTGGAATAGATAATGAAACTGATTGGCAGTTATACTTACAAGCCCCAAAACAAAAGTTATGGCAAGGTCAAAGCAGTCAATGGCTGTTAATTTCACTAAATCCACCGAGTTCGAAACCACAGTTAAAGCTGCCTCAATCATCTGATTTTGAAATGGTTCAAAGTTCTCCTATTGCTATTAACCAAGATAACCAAACCGGTTGGGCTTACCCAATTAACATCACAGCAAATAAAGCAGAAACATTAACGATTCCTGCTATTACATTGAGCTACCCTAACCAGTCATTATCAACACCGATAAAAAAGGTAAATGTTAATGCAGCAAAACTTACAAACAAAATAAAGCTTGAGGTAACCAGCAACAAGCAAGATATTTATCTTGGCCAAAGTATTCGCCTAACGACGTCAGTTACCCTTGACTATCCAGTTGCCGCACTCGTTGCGGTTAATTTACGACTACCCGCATTGGTCGATGAAGATTTAGTTGTTACTCAGCCTTGGGATAAAGCCGACGACAAAGACAACAAGAGTATTGGCTTACCAGTTAATGGTCAAAGACAAATTGCAAAATGGCAATCGTTAGAAGGTAACAAAGTAAAAATACAATTTACCACGATTATTAAGCCGAAAGTTGCAGGCACTTATTCTTTAGCACCTGCCACTTTATATGCAAATGTAATAGATCATTTACTGCTTAAGCCTAAGAAGAAATTTAAAGGCACTCAATACGTAGCTTATTACAACAATAATTTTTTCGAAGAAATTGATAGTAATAAAAATTCTCATCGAGTTTTTACCAGCAGTGAGCCGTTATCTCTAAATGTAAAAGCATTACCAAACAATGCACCTAGTAATTTTTCAGGCATTATTGGCCGCCCAATTATTGAAGCAAGCGCAGCGCCAACAAGTGTAATGCAAGGTGAACCATTGAATTACTTACTTAATATCATTCACCCTGATATTGAAACGTTTGATCTACCGCCGCTGTCAAAAATCCCAAGCTTTACACAATCATTTAACTTACCTGGTGACGCAAGCACTTTGCTGACTAAAACAGGTACATTGACGGTAAACCAAAGTTTATTCCCTCGCCGCCCCGATATACAAGTCATACCGGAATTTACACTAACTTACTTTGAGCCTAAAACAGGTATTTTTAGAGACGTTGTGATCAATAATGTTCCTATTCAAGTAACTGAGAATAGTCGCTTTACATTTTCAGACATTGAAACGAATGATGGTGTTTCATTAAAAAATAAAATTATTGTTGATGAGCAAGGGATTTGGGCGTTACGCTGGCAAAAATCCTCAGAAAATAACGGTTTCAATAATAGCAAACCACTATTAGAACAAACTTGGTTTATATTGGTTTTATTATTATTACCTCCAGTTGTCGCACTCATAATGATGTTAAGGCCGATGCGAAATCGTCTAAATCAACGCAGAGCTCTACAACCAGCTTATCAACTTAAAAAAGGTTTAACACAAGCTAAAACCATAAAAAGTTGTGATGCACTGTTACTCCTTAGCCGTTATTGTGAGCAACGTTTTGCGTTACCTCCATCTCAATTTGATGCAAACAATGTTAAACGCTCCATTACCTTATGTTTAGACAGTGGTTCTAGAAGCGCTAACATTCAGAGCAATAGCGAAAGTAAATCGATAATTGAAAGCTTAACCGCATGGATAGAAGATTATCAACAACGATACGGCGAAGTTTCAACACCAGCAACACAACAACAAAATACCCAATTACTCGATATTATTGAGCTTTTGGAAGGAATTTTACCCCCTTATATTGCTCAAAGTGTTGCACCAACTGCGGAATCACAGCAAATAAGAAAAACACCATCAATTAGTAACTCGCTAATCGTATTATTAGTGTTCAGCCTTACTTTTTTAGGTCATGACAATCAAGCTATCGCAGATGACATGGGTTCAGCTGACTCCGTCAAAAAAATCAATATTGAAGAATTACATCAAGACCATCAGCGAGCCTTACAACTCGATATTGATTCTCCTCATAAAGGCAATCTGGCCCATGCCAAAATAGCGCAACAGCTCAGCACATTTATTGGCGATGAGTCATTAAACCAGACTAGCTTAATGTATGATATTGGTACAAGTTGGTTTCAAGCAAGTCGTTATGGTCAAAGTATACTTTGGCTGCGTCGTGCAGAAAATCAAGCGCTAAACGATGAGATTATATCTCACAATTTAAATCAAGCTCGATTAAAGCGACTTGACCAACTGCCTAACGATTTTGCTCCTCCTTGGTTGAGCAAACTGCATAGCATGACAAATCACCCGCTATGGCTGGCCTGTTGTTGGTTTACTTATTGTTTCGCCTGGCTATTAATCTGGCGTCGATTGAGCAATGAAAATAATATTGTTAACGCAAAACACATACAACTAGCGGTATTATTATTGTCGATTGCTATATTGAGCCAGGTAGCTCGTTTCAATTTCAAACCTGAGCAAAGTACTGCCGTGGTTACGAGCCAAGAAATCACCAGTAGAAAAGGTCCAGGTCTTATTTTTGCGCCAGCGTTCACTACGCCACTGCATGCAGGTACGGAACTGAGAATATTAAAAACGGATGGATTGTGGAGCGAAGTGAAGTTAACAAATGGCGCTATCTGTTGGCTACCAAATAGAGCGTATACGAAAATATAACGAGACTAACTTAACCAGCAAGCTTTATTCTCCCGCTTAAAGCTTGCTGTTTTGTTGCTACGTATATCAACCTATTTGGATTGTTAAGGCGTAATAGCATAAATAGCTTTCAAACTGCGCTGATATAACATGCCATTTGCGTACGCCATCGAACTTAACGAATAGGTTTCACTTTTATTGCCTAAATCATTCACAGCAATCAGTGCTTTTTCGTTAAAAGGCACGTTAGTATCAACAACATAGGTTAAACCATGAGCATTGGTAAAATAAATATTATTATTAACAACGATAGGAGACGCAAGAAACGCTTTTTGGGTACCATCACCTTGCGAACGTGACTCTGTATTATGTCTTTGACCACGAGAATTTAGCTGGTCTGTCTTATGTGTTTTTTTCCAAATAAAATTAGTCAAACTGTCATTTGTATTGCTTACTTCTGTTGGGATTTCTAGTTGTAAATGTTCGCCTGTTGCTAAATTCAAATAACCAATAAAAGGCTCATAGCGTACTAAGTAATACAGTGCGTCATCAATCAGCACAAGCGTATATGGTTGCCTCTCAAAACCGAGCATTTCCTGTTGTTGTAATTGATGGGTTTTAGTTTGCTCATTGTAAATATAGCGAGATACTTTACTCAAATCGTAGGTTTGCTGTGTTTTTCCTGTGCGTGAATCAATACTGAATAACTTTTGCTTTGTTTTACCTGCAATCCATATCGCTCTATCTTCATTCCAAATTTGAATATCTGTCGCCCCCCAAGGTTCTAATTTCCCTAAAGCTTCTGAGCTTGGCTGCCAATTCCAAAGCGTTTTTCCAGTTAAGTCTATTAAGCTTAATCCGGGTTCTTTTTCAGGGACTCCATGCGGTCCACCTCGACCTATAAGGAGTGCTTCTTTTCCTGATGCAGTTGTTCCTAACATTGGCGTATTATAATGAGTTAAAGCCTCTGTGCTTACCCATTTAGTCTCACCGCTGTATTTATCAATCGCGTGAATATAGTTCCATTGTGCATTTCGATTTTGATCATTCTCTAATGGCGGCTGCACATTAAACAGAAAGTCTTCCGATACTAAGGTATCGTATTGTTTGTTAAATGGTCTGCCAGTTGACGGCATCCAATGTTTTGACCACAACTGTTCACCTGACATGCTAAAACTCGCCATGGCGCCTGTCGCATTTACAACCCAGACCTGCTCACCATCGGTAACAGGTGTTGGCGACGTTGCATCACTGAACGCATAGTTGTACATGGTATCAATAACGCCAGAAATAGTTCGTTGCCACTTTATTTGACCGTCGACTGCATTGGCACAATACAACACGATATCTTTACCCATACCTTTCGCAGCTAATTGTTTTTTAGCTGCGATATAGTGTTTAAGTGATGCTGTAATTTGTGGATTTTGCTGATGAATATAATCATCATAAGCCTTTTGAGCTGCCGCTACCGCTTTTGCTTTAGGGCTTTCTCTGGTAATTTTTTTGACGGCACGTTTTAACCTTATATCGGAGAGTTGTTTTAATTTCGTTTGCTTATAGTTTAATAAAAATTTTGACCAGATTTCTTCACTTGTAGCCACATTAACTACTAGCTTTTTGTATTTAGGATCATCTACCAGAGTTTTTATAACATTGTCGTAGTCTGATTGGTATGCCGATTGAGTTTGTTTGAGATCAGCTTCAAGTTGTTCAAGTTTAGGTGTATCAAGTGGCTTATTGGTGGTAAAAAACACATTATCTCCCCAGACGCTAATACCACTTTGTCCACCCGCGGGTAATTCAGTTTGCCACAGAATATTTCTATTACTTCTGACCGACCACGTATAAGGCACCGACAGCTCTGTTGTTGTTTGCCCTGAAGTCTTTGGTCCTGAAAACATTGGCCACTGCGACTGTGCAGCTATTGCAGAATTCACTTCATTTCCTTTAACCGCGTCATTAACTTCACTTTGATTACATGCACTAACAATCATTGCCACAGCAATTACGGGTGCAACGCGTGCCTTTAGTTTAATTTTATTATTATTCATCGGCCTTTTCATACTAAAGAAATTATTATTTATAATGTACACCCATAATTTCAAAAAACAAGAAAAATACCTTTTTGCCACATTTCCCTCTCATTATTTTAATTAAAATGAACCTTTACACTCCTTTACATTAACCACCAACATCACATTTAACCCTTCTACATCATGAGTTAACAAGATTTATTGAAAATTAACAACTAACAAAACGATAAATTTTCATGATAAAAGGTTTTAATTGTTGCTCGGGTTTTATATGATGTTTTAAATATATAAAAATCATACCCATTATAAAAACGAATAAAGGTAATCAGATATGAACTCACAAGTAACGGCTGCTGACCCTAGCCAAATCGAATCATCTGAACAAGGTGCTAATACAAATAGTGCTAGTTCAGCAATAATTGATAAAGGCCTGCTCATCCCTTTTATTTTAATTACTGCTTGTTTTGCCTTATGGGGCGCAGCCAATAACATGACTGACTTATTGGTACCTGCATTCCAAAAAGTTCTGAGCATGAGTCAATTTGAATCTTCATTTATACAATCTGCTTTTTATGGGGCTTACTTTTGCATGGCGCTCCCCGCAGCTATTCTTATTCAAAAATACAGCTATAAAAAAGGTGTTTTAATTGGCTTAGGCATCTATGCCCTTGGCGCAGCACTTTGTTTTCCAGCTAGTCAAGCGATGAGCTTTTACTTTTTCTTACTGGCTTTTTATGTGTTTGCTGCCGGCTGTGCCATTTTGGAAACCGTTGCTGCACCTTATATTCTTTCAATGGGCCCAGAAGCGACAGCTACTCAACGTATCAACCTTGCTCAAGCATTTAACCCTATTGGCGTCCTTTTGGGCGTTTACTTAGGCAAAGAAGTTATCCTGAAAGGATTAAATAGTGCTTCAGAATCTGAACGAGCGGCGATGGCCGCGGATGAACTCGCTAAAATTCAAGGTATGGAACTTTCAAATGTTGTTACTGCTTACATTGTAGTAGGACTAGTTAGCCTATTGCTCGCTACGTTAATTTTCTTCAAGCGTTTTCCTGATGGTAAATCTGGCGATAAATTTGGTAGTCTTGGAGAGTCTTTCAAACGGTTAAAGAAAAACAGCAACTGGAAATTTTCCGTTGTTGCGCAGTTTTTTTATGTAGGTTGTCAAGTAGGCGTGTGGACCTATGCGGTGAAATACATAATGGTTAACTTAACCGGTGAAAATACTGAAGCTGAAGCAGCACAGTTTGTTTTCTATGGCCTGTGTGTTTATACCACCTTCCGTTTCCTTTGTACTTTCTTAATGACTTACATTAGACCATCACGCTTACTATCATTGATGGCAACGTTGGCCATTTGTTTCGTTAGTACCGCAGTATTTGTTGGTGGAGAAGTAGGTACTTATGCCCTATTAGCAAGTTTCTCATGCATGTCTTTAATGTTCCCTACTATATATGGCTTAGGACTTACCGGTGTTGGTGAAGATCGCAAGTTAGGTGGTTCGTTTATCATTATGGCAATTCTAGGCGGAGCTATCATAGTGCCATTCCAAGGTTGGATTATCGATCAAACGAATGTAAATACTAGCTATTTAGTTCCTTTAACCTGCTTTGCAATCGTATTAATTTATAGCCTATTTGCACATAAAAAAGAGGCGGCACTTGGTATCGATTAAACACTAATAGATATTATTGATTAATAAATAAAGCAATAAAAACTAGGTGCCTGAATCTATATTTATATTTTTTGCACCTACGTCATTTTAGTTTTAGCAGTGATTAACACTAGTAGTTTTTAAAGAAGTAATTAGCAGTAGAGAGAAATATGATCTTAACAAAAGTATCATTAAAAAAATTATGGGCAGGATTATTCCTTATCGCATTAGCAATTCTTTTTGCGGTGGTTGCAGCTCCGATTGATAATGAATCAGGTAGCGGTCTATTTAGGTTTCTAGGTCGTTTTCATGTACTAGTATTGCATTTTCCTGTGGTGTTGCTATTACTCGCCCCTAGTGTTGAGTTACTTTCTCTTAAAAAGAATTTCAAATCGTTAAAACCTATTATTCCTTTGCTTTGGTTAGTTGGCGCCATCAGTGCCATTATTACCGTAGCATTAGGTTTAATGTTAGCCGCAAACGAAGGATTTAGAGCCGAACAAGTCCAATCTCATCAGTTAGGTGGCATGAGCGTTGCTTTACTTGCTCTGTTTACTTTAGGCCTTCAAATAACTCGAGACCGCCTCAATAAATCATGGATAAGTTACACCTATACTGCGTCTAGTGCGGGTTTAGTTGTTCTTATTATGGCGGCTGCACATGCTGGGGGCAATTTAGTTCATGGTGATACGTATTTAACTCAGCATACACCGGAACCGATTAAGTCTATATTAGGTTTACATGAACAACCTGTTGTTACCGAAGTAGTTGATGACCCAGTCTTTAATCAACAAGTAAAACCGGTAATGCAGGAGTACTGTATTGGTTGTCACGGCCCAGATAAACAAAAAGGCAATGTTCGCTTCGATACTTTAAATCCAGATATGGTTAATGGTCATGACGCTGAACAATGGCATGCTGCATTAGATATGATCAACAGCGGAGAAATGCCTCCTGCAAAAGAACAACAGCTGAGTAATGAGCATAGACGTGTTGTTGTAGACTGGATGACAGATAATATTAAGTTAGCCTCGTCAGCTCGAAAATCTGCTCTGCAACACCCAATAAGACGTTTAACTAAACAGCAATATACAAATTCATTGCAAGATTTATTAGGCATTGAAATAGATTTCGGTAATATTTTACCCGATGATGGCAAGTCTGAAATGGGTTTTACCAATGATGGCGAAATCCTACAAATGACATCATTACACGGAGAATATTTTCAGAGCATCGCCAAACAAGCATTGTTAAAAGCGATCAACTTAGGTGATAAGCCAGAGGTATTTCACTACCGTATTAATTTCGGACAAAATATTAGTGATGGCAAATATACTACTGAACTTGACGGCTATAAAGAGGTGCCTCTTGATAACAAGCATTTCGATATCGAAATGCTTGATGAAAATGGCGAGGTTGTAGTCGCACAAAGCGAAGAAGAGAAAGCTAAATTTAACGCTCTTAAGAAGAGATTTAGCATCAGTTTACGAGGTTCATCCTATAATCGCTTTGATATGAGTAAGGAAGGTATTGTTCTGGCTTCTGCCCTACCTCATATAGAGAAACAACCATACTCTAGTATGGGGCCTTCACCCAATTTAAAGGTGCAAATTAAAGATTTATTACCAAAAGAAGGTTCGTTTCAAATGCGTGTTATCGCCAATAAAGGCGAATTATCCGCGTCTGGAAATGGCAAGTTACAAGGTCTGAAGAGTAATAAAACCCTCGCTAAGGTTAATGCCAGTACCCAAAGCGCAGTAGCAAATAAAGACAACATTATCGTTAACGCGTCGACGAGTAGCAAACTTATAAACCTAAAACAAAAAGGAAATTTTTGGTTACCAGAGAACGTAAAAACTAAAAAGTCAGTGGCGATATTAAAAGCTAATATTCCAGAAAATGCTTATTATCAGATTGACTTAGTTCACCCTGTAATCTCAGATGTGGATGTTAACCTACCAAGAAACCGACTTAAGTTGACCGTTGGTGGCAGAACCATAAAAACACAGCTTAATGTCGGCCCTAAAAACAGCCAAGTATCAGCATTAGCGTTAATTTACCTTAACAAAGGTAAGCAGAATATTAAGTTACAAGCGAACAACTTCGTTGGTTTTAACGATATTGTGCTAACCAAGGTGCCCAACAACGACAAGTTATTAGCTGCGGCGAAAAAAGCACAAGCCGTGAATGCACAAATATTTTCCGATGACGCTCCTTCAATACAACCTTTTGTTGGTACTCGATTAGATGATGGTATGGACTATCAAACATTTTCGACTTCAACAGAAGTAAGTCAAAACAATAAAAAAGCGACCAGCTATACGTTTACTGGTCGATTAGAAAATTTGCCAGTACCCACTTCCACAGATAAAAATGACCGACTATCTGGTATTGCATTAATAGGCTTGTGGAATAACTTTTTAGTTAAAGAAAGCGACCATATAGGCCCGCCATTGCAAGTTAAAGCAATTGAATTAGAAGCGCCCTACTTTGAGCAATGGCCAACTAAAAGCCATACAAATATTTTCTTCGAATCTCCAAATAAAGAAAATTTAGACGTTTACACTAAAGAAGTGATTAGTCAGTTTGCCGAGAAGGCTTTTCGCCGACCGCTAGACGGTTCAGAACTAGACTTATATCTTAATTTTTGGCAATCAATTAAAGGTGACTATTCTCAATACGAAGAAAGTGTTGTTGAAGTGATGGCAGCTATTCTTACCTCGCCTAACTTTCTTTATTTACCTGAAGAGCCTGTAGTCGATGATAGCCAAAGCACTAAACTACTTGCTAATTTCAGCCGTTTATTTGGCATTAGCTCTGCCAATGCTAGTAGTTATCAAGCAACACCTATTTCGGAATTCGCACTAGCCAATCGCTTATCATACTTTTTATGGAACTCTGCGCCTGATCAAACATTGTTAGACTTAGCAAAAACAGGACAATTGAGTGATCAATTATCAACACAAGTTGACCGAATGTTAGAAGATCCGAAAGTATGGCGTTTTATCCGCCCATTTGCGTTTGAATGGTTACGGGTAGACAGACATCAATCAATGAAAATGAACGTTGATCAGCATCCTAGATTTACCCGCTTTGTTAAGGCAGATATGGCTGAAGAAACCTATCAATTTATCCATCATGTACTTGTGGAAGATAAAACTATCTTCAATTTAGTTGATTCAGACTTTGCTATGCTTAATCAAAACCTTGCCGAGTATTATGGCGTAAATGATGTTAAAGGAAATGAATTTAGAGCGGTAGATATCTCTCCTGAACAACATCGTGGTGGTTTATTGTCGCAAGGAGCGTTTTTAGCAGGTCATTCAGACGGTGAGCAAGCCCACCCAGTTAAAAGAGCTGTTTGGTTTAAAGAAAAAATATTAGGTACACCGCCTCCGCCTCCACCACCTAATGTGCCGGCGTTAGACCCAGATACTCCAGGATTTGAAAAGCTAACCTTAAAGCAACAATTAGAAACTCATCGCAATAAAGAATCTTGTCGTGATTGTCATGCAATGATTGACCCATATGGCATCGCTTTTGAAAACTTTGATGCTGCAGGTATTTATCAAACGATGAATAAAGAACAACCCGTAGATGCTTTGTCAGTATTACCTGACGGTGTTGAAGTAAACGGTATTGATGATCTTAAAGCTTACGTAATTAAGCAAAAACCACAGTTATTTACCATGTCGCTAGTAAAACACCTTTATAGCTATAGTTTAGGTCGCGAAGTACGATTTAGTGATGAAGAAACGTTGCAGACATTAGTGAAAGAAGTTAAAGAAAATAATTATAGTATGCGCTCATTAATTAAGAGTATCGTTAATCACCCAACATTTAAGCAATTATAAGGAAGAAATTTAATGGCTATTAAATCGATAAAACTTAATCGTCGTACTTTCCTTAAAGGATTGGGAGTTACCTGTGCCCTGCCTTATTTAGAATGTATGGCGGGGACGTCAGCACAACCAAATTTAGCTGAGCAAACAGCAAAACGTTTATGTTATGTTTTTATCCCTAATGGTGTTTGTCTACCTCATGAGTCTGAAACAAAATATCAAAAATGGCATTGGTTCCCGAAAGAGCCTGGTGCTAACTACAAGCTAAACCAGTCACTTTCATCGTTAGCGCCATTTCGCGACAAAATGTCAATATTGGGCGGTTTAAGCCACCCTAAGAGCCGAAAATTAGTAGGTCATATGACGGCTGATACTTGGTTAACAGGTGGCGACATTGGCGGCAGTGCCTATAAAAACACTATTTCAGTTGATCAACTCGCAGCAAAATCTTTAAAAAAATATACTCGCTATCCAAACCTTGCTTTATCAAGTGATGGTGGTATTGGTTTTAAATCTAGAGTCGCGACTTTATCGTTTGATAACGCTGGTAAACCGATCCCAACTGAGCATCGTCACCGTCAAATTTTCGAACGTTATTTCTCGCCGACAGGCGGTGCAACGTCAACAGAACGCAGAAAATCTTTGCAGCAGAATCAAAAACTTGTTGATTTGATTCTGCAGGACTCTAAAAGATTGCAAGCTCGGTTAGGTGCGCAAGATAAACATAAAATGGATGAATATTTAACCTCGTTAAATAGTATGGAAGAACAAATTCAGCGTAGTGAGCAGTGGCTTGATATTCCAATGAAAGAGTTTAATGTTAAAGATCTAAACTTAGACGTTGATGCCGCAATAGATCCAGAAGCATATATACGTAGTACCTTTGATCTAATGGTATTAGGTTATCAAATAGATATGACACGTGTAGTGAGTTACATGATCGCACGAGAAGATGGTATGGGCTTTGGTGAAAACTTCCCTAAACTCGCCTTAGGCCTGAGCAAAGGCCACCATAAAATGACCCACGACAAATCCAAGGGTCATTGGGCTGAATGGGGAAGTTATGATGAATGGCTAACGAAACAATTTAGTTATTTTGTGCAACGCATGAGTGACACCCAAGACGAACATGGTTCGTTGCTTGATAACACGTTAATTTTATACGGCAGTGGCACAAGTAATACCCACAATGCTAGAAATTACCCACTTATATTAGCAGGTGGTAGTAACTTGGGTGTTAATCATGGTAGTTACCATGTATTTGATGAAAAAGAACCGATGTGCAACCTATTTGTCAGTATGCTCAACGCCGTTGATATACCCACTGAAAAATTCGGTGATAGCACGGGGCCTTTATCAGCCATTTTTAATCAAGCAACCTAACTGTAAATGCACAAACCTGTATTACTCATAGTTACTGTAAGCATACTAACCGCAAGTTGGTATGCTTTAAATTTAAGTAATAATAAGGTTAAGCAAAGCGTAACAGTTGCAATAGATGCAACAAACAAAAGCTGTAATGATTGCCATACTCCTTTGGGAATAAGTTACAGCCCATCTAATGGCTTACTCGCAGGTCAAGGTGATTTGTACCTAACAAAACAATTAACCGACTTTGCAAAAGGCGCCCGAAAAATTGATCACCTAAGTACGTCAATTCATAAATTAACTTCGCTGGATATTCAAAAATATAGCAAACAATATGCTTTGCAAAATAGATATTCAATGAGCAGTGAGGGCTCAAAAACTGGCAAGCAACTATACAATAGAGGTGACGATGAACGTCAAATACCTGCCTGTATGTCTTGCCATGTCATAAACGGGCATGGTATTAGTGATGCAACACTACCAGCACTAAGTGGTCAAAGCTTTGAGTATTTAGTCCGTCAATTAGAGCTTTTCAGAAGTAGTGTACGCAAAAATGATACAAACGATATGATGCGAAAAATTGCAGTTCGACTAACCGACGAAGACATAGAAGCCCTCGCCTTACATATTACCTCTCTTAAATAAATTACCTAACCGCATTGTTCGTTGAAAAGTATCACCCTATTAATTTTCTAATGATAATTAATAGGGCTTAAACGATGAATCGAGATTTATAGTAATTCTGGATAAGTCTCTTCTAACTTTAATTTATCACCCAATAGTACTTGCTCTTGGCGAAGAGAAGCGAATAATGACTTTATTTTGATTTTCATATCCGCTTTTTTAGCTAAATTATTAACCTCATTAGGGTCGTTAACTAAATCATAAAGCTCAATTGATTTCGCTTTTGGGTATAGCACTAATTTATAGTTATCTTGAATTATTGCACGCTGAGTATTTAAATATGCCCCGTAAATAGTGCTATAACTAGTCGCTTGCTTATCTGCAACTAATGGTAAAACACTCTTAAACTCTACGTTATCAAGCGCTGCCCCAGCAAGGTCAAGAGAGGTAGCCATCGCATCTTGTAAATAGATAGCCGCATTTCTTCGCTGCCCTTTTGGCATACCTTTACCGGCAATAAAGAATGGTGCGCGCATACTATGCTCATATAAATTTTGTTTGCCCAATAGACCGTGTTCGCCGATTGCTAAACCATGATCAGCAGTGAAGATTATCACAGTGTTTTGCATTTGTTTATTTGCTTCTAATTGCGCCAATATGCGGCCTATTTGACTGTCTAAATGGGTAATTGAAGCGTAGTACTCTTGACGATTTACCAACGTAGAATACTCGGTTCTTGGAAGTGGCCCTAAGTTTTCATCCCTTAGCATTTTTTTCTTTTTCGCTTTAGGCGATAACAGCCCCATATGTTCCATTAAAGGATGTTGCTCTTGATAGCTTGCAGGTAGATTAATATCTTTTAATGGATACATATCTACAAACTCCTTTGGCGCTTGCCTTGGATCATGCGGTGCGTTAAAAGAAACATACATAAAAAACGGCGTGTAAGATTGTTTTTTAGTGTTTAAAAAGCTAATAGCTTCGTCTGCTAAAGCCTCTGTCCAATGTTGCCCACCAGCCCAGAATCCGCCCATACTTTTATCAAAAGGACTCCAACTATCATTAATCTCATCAAACGTTCTTTCATAACGCTGTTTCGTTTGTTTTGGCATACCTGGTCGTATAGTACCAACTTCATCAAAACTTGCTTTTGCAGGTGCACTGACATGCCACTTACCACTAATGTATGTGTCATAACCGGCAGCCTCCATTCTTGTAGCCCAAAAGTTATCCATAATAGTTTGTTTTTTCTGCTGCAAAGCCGGTATTACTTCAGAATTTTTTTTGCTTTTTTTCGTCTTAAAAAGGTTATTAACTTCGTGGGCTCTCCACACTGAAAAACCAGAATTAAGCATAGTACGCGATGAAATACATACTGCACCTGTCCAGGCTCCCATATTATAAGCGCGATTAAATACCACCCCGTCATTGGCAAGCTTGTCCAAGTTGGGTGTTTTTACCACATCATGCCCCATAAACCCTGCGGTTTTGTAGCTCATATCATCGGCAAAAATAAATACTATGTTGGTTTTCTCTGCAAGTGCTAAAGAGCTTATTAAACTCATTGCTGCAAAAGCTAAAATTCGTAATATCATTGTTAATTCCTAATACAAGATAAATAATAAACATTGGGTAAAAATTTTTAATACCTTGGGTTATATTCTACTCCACCCTTTTGCAATTAATCATAGAGCAGATTAAGCAAGCTCAATTAAATTTACCAATGCTTTTTGCGAATCGCCATTAGTTCAGCATTGTTTTCGTCGGTATCACCTAATTCTTCTTTTAATGCCAATAACTGAACTTTTAATCGTTCTCGAACGGCTTTATATTTTTCATCATGATAAATATTGTTCATTTCAAGTACGTCATTTTTCATGTCATACATTTCCCAATACGGTGGTGTAGGTTTGGTTTTCTTACTCCCCTCTTTTGCCGGTAGGCCGTAGAAAAACACTAATTTATATTCAGGAGTTCTAATACCATAGTGTGCAGGGTTGTAATGATGTGCCATATGCAACCAATATCGGTAATAAATAGCATCATGACCTTCAGCTGTAGATGTGGATTTCAGGCTTGCAGCAAAGCTCTTACCTTGCATATAAGTGGGCGTGTCTTTACCGGCAAAGCTAAGCAAGGTTGGTGCGATATCGGCATTGGTATATAGTTTATCAATACTCTTATCTTGTTCTATAACGCCAGGGTAACTAACAATAAATGGCATACGGCTAGACTCTTCATAGATCCAACGTTTATCACCATAATCATGTTCTCCAAGCATCATACCTTGATCTGAGGTATAAACGATTATGGTGTTTTCCTGCAAACCATTTTCTTCTACATAATCAAGCACTCGGCCAACGTTTTCATCAACCGCGGTAACGGTAGACAGATAGTTTTTAAGATACATTTGATAAGCGCGTTTTGTTTCATCTATTAATTCAGCTTCGTTAGATGGAGTAACCTTTTTCTTAACACCTTTTTGTAAAAACCGCTTAGCAAAGCTTCTTTGCGTCCAACGTCTTGAAATAGATGAGCCGAATTGAAAGCCTTCAATTCCATTAACAACAACCTCATTGCCTGGACCGTGATTACCGCGTTCCAATAAACTTTTTGGTTCTGGAATTTCAACATCTAAAAATTGATGTTGATGACGTTTTGCTGGCTCCCAAGGACCATGTGGTGCCTTATTGTTTATCATCAGCATAAAAGGTTTGCTTTTATCGCGCTTGTTAAGCCAAGCGAGACTTAAATCGGTGGTTATGTCGGTAACATAACCTTTTATCGTTTTACCACCACCTTTTGCATCCACCCAAAGGTTACCTTTTTCCTTAAATTTAGGATTGTAGTAATCACCCTGACCCGGTAATACATTGTAGTAATCAAAACCAAATGGTTCAGTTTTAATATGCCACTTACCAATTATCGCGGTTTGATAACCTAAGCTCTGCAATTCATGTGGAAGCGTAGGTGTTTCTTTAGCAATTTTTCCACCTAATGTTTTAACGCCATTTGTATGAGAGTATTGGCCGGTTAAAATAGTTGCCCGGCTAGGCGTACAGATAGAATTACTCGCATACAAACCATCAAGCCTAACGCCACTTTTTGCTAATCTGTCGATATTTGGTGTTTGAAACACACGATTAAGACGACCTTGATAAGCCGATATGGCGTTAGTTGCATGGTCGTCAGACATAATAACAATAATGTTGGGCGATTTGGGTTCAATTGTAGCTGTCGCCAAAGCATGTACACTAATAAGTATCAAGCCAAATAAGGGGAATAATAGTTTACTGACCAGTCGTTTCATGGGGTTCCTTCGATAAAAAAGCACTCATCGAGAATTCAATGAGTGCTTATAATTAAGGCTATTTAACTTCAATGAGCATATTTACTAGAAAGTAGCAGTTACACCAACTGAGAATCGACGACCGTTACTATTGTAGTATTTAAGTCGTTCGGTAGTGCCAATTTGTTCCCAATACGGCAATTGGTCAAAGTAAGCAGTTTTTTCTTCATCTGTTATGTTAACGGCTTTTACTACCATTTTAACGGTGTCAGAAAACTTATACGAGCCAGACAAATCAAACTGTTGGTAGTCATCAACATATTGGGTATTGTTTTGCGAACCAAACGCCGAATTTAAATACTCTGAACGGTAGTTATGAGATAAACGAATACCAAAGGTTTTGGTTTCATATGCCAAAGTTGCATTAGTAGTATGTTCAGACAACCCCTCTAAAGGAAACTCGGTTCCCTCAACTACCTTACCAGTACTAGGGTCAACAATTTCGGCGGTACTATCGTTGTAGGTATAATTAAATTTGATTGAAAAATTAGACCAAAAACTTGGTAAAAAATCTAAGTCACGATAAACATTTACCTCGGCACCAACGACTTCCGATGACGGACCATTTATAGGACGTGTTACTTCGAATAACTTACAACCATTTTCATCGTTATCTGAGCCATCACCACCTAAATAACAGTCTCCATTATCATCATAATATGGAGAAACAACCGTAGTTTTTAAGATGTAATCTTCAATATCTTTATAAAATAACCCAAGAGAAATCATCCCTGAGTCTCCCATATAATACTCTAAACTTAAATCCACTTGATCTGAAAGATAAGGGTCTAAGTAAGGGTTACCACCTTTGATTTTACCTGTGGAGTCTGCAGTAGAAATACTTAATCTTGGTGCTATTTCACCAAATGATGGACGTGCCATAACGCGACCTGCAGCAAATCTTAAAATAGTGTCTTCAGTAAACATGTAGCGTACGTTTAAAGACGGTAATACATTATCGTAGTCGTTTTCAAAGTCGGTAATAACAATTTCATCACCTTCTTTTACGCCACCTGTACTTGTGGTTTCAGTACGAACAAAACGCACACCAATATTACCAGCTAAAGCACCAGAATCATTTTCAAAGTTGGCCATAACATAAGCAGCTTGAGTCTGCTCTTCTATTTCATAGCCATTAAGTTTATTTGGATCTGACAATTCACTGTTTTGCAGCTCTTCTTTGGTTATTCCAAAACCGGCTAGTGAGGCGTCTAAGTTAGCAATCGGCCAACGTTTAATGGTATTACCTGAAACACCATCATAAAAGTTATCTACCGGGAAATCTTCTTCAACGCCTTCATCAGCTAAGGTCAGGTCCCAATTGTACTGATTAACGCCTTCAGCATTTGAAGTAAAACGAGGGGAATCTGAAATTCTATCTTTATTACGTTTAGTTGCTCGCACACCAAACTCTAACGTTTGAATCCAATAAAAATCAAGGTCGTAGTCAAGATCAAACTGTGCGGCAATTTCATCATCTTCAGTCATATCTGTTGTTGATGTAACTGCTTGAATGGTATAGCGAGAAGGGTCTAAATGAGCATCTTCTTCCCCCCAAAGTATCGACGGCATGTCCCCTAACCTTGTGTCGAAGCTATATGGAGTGCGCACACCAGCATGACTGGTATTAAATGATAGGCGAAATGACTCCGGAGTTTCCAATTCTGTGTATGAATAACCAATAGAGCCTGAAATTGCCAATCTATCAAAGTTTTTAGAAGCCTCTAAACCAACAATGTAGTTCGTTTCCTCTTTAGTACTCCAAGCGTTATTACTAACCATGTTGCCCATATAATCTGGGTCAGGTACGCCATTTTCATCAGTTAAATAACCATCACCATAAACCACGGTATTATTGTCATTTAAAATCATTGTATTTGGATCGAGATAATTAGGACCTAACGATAATTGATAACGGTCTTGCTCTACGTCAAATGTTGAGGCACCAATATCGAACACAAACTCAGTGGAGTCATTAGGGCGATATTCTAAGCTCACTGAACCACCTATGCGCTCACGGTCTTGTTGGTATTGGCGGAAATTAAAGTTATTTGGACGAGCGGCACCATATGGTCCTAGATCTTCGCCATTAAAAAAACGATCAGGGTGACCTTCCGGTAATGTACGAATTACCCCTTCATTAGGGTCAGTAATCGTATCTGGTGCACCTTTTTTACCGCCAGTAACAGACGTTGGCATAATATAACCAAACACTTCCATACCATCTTGGCGATTTCGACGTTTTTCATAGTTTAGGTTGGCAGCTACACCAAATTTCTTATCAAAAAATTGATCGATATAATTAAGTTGTAATTTAGGGTCAACTTCTTCAGATAAATCTGAGTAATCGGCATTAGCACTAACCACTATTTTACGATTTTTAGAATCAAGTGCTCTACGTGTTCTCAAGTTGATAGTCGCCCCTAAAGAACCTTCTACCATACTAGCACCTGGAGTTTTAAATACTTCTACTCGTTCAAGTAAGCCTGATGAAAATGCCTCTAAACCAACTGCCTGATCGTCTCCTGCAGAGGTCAAGGTTTTACCATTAACAACTATTCTATTTAGATTAGGAGCCATACCGCGCACGCTCACTTGTGAACCTTCACCATTTTCACGAGTGATCGCTATACCAGTAATTCGCTGTAATGCTTCCGCTACGTTTTCATCTGGCATTTTACCGATGTCTTCAGCAATAATCGCATCTACTACGCCTATAGCTTCTTTTTTTATATCACGAGATTTTTGTTCTGAAGCTCTAAAACCTTCAATTTCAATGATTTCGATTTCTTCATTAGCTGTATTGCTTGTTGTGTTCTCTTCTTCAGCAAACGCTGTTGAATTAAGCATTAACATTGACGACGTACCTAGCAATGCAATTTTGCATGCTTTGGTTAACGCAGCGACTTTAAAAGATTTCATTGTTTACTCTCCTAACCCTAAATTCGTTATTTGGTAACTTTTGTTTGTTGTTATTTAGTCATTGGCAATGTAA
Organism: Thalassotalea crassostreae; assembly: GCF_001831495.1. Classification (NCBI taxonomy): domain Bacteria; kingdom Pseudomonadati; phylum Pseudomonadota; class Gammaproteobacteria; order Alteromonadales; family Colwelliaceae; genus Thalassotalea; species Thalassotalea crassostreae. The sequence goes on along the minus strand of NZ_CP017689.1, from coordinate 1,568,866 downwards.
ACATCGCCATAAATACTTCTTTTTATGTAATTTTTTGAACAAAGATAAAGCCGAAATCACTTTCTTTGTTAATATAAATTAGTCAATTTTAGATTTAGTAATGTTTTTATATTTATTTTTATATTTGTTTTTATTTGGCTGTGTTAGTACCGCCAAAGGTTTAAAACAATCGCTTCAATAAGCGCTGAACAAGTATTAAATAATGGGTTTGTACGACTTTTAACCACTCCGCTATAAAATCATGTTTTTACTTTATAATAAACACTAACATAAAATATTTGCTAAATCTTTACATTTCTACATTTTTATTTAAACAGTAACACTAAAACTCGCCACACCCCACGTTACACATAAGAATAATAAAAAATAAATATCATTAAATACTCTGCTTTTAGTTTGATTAAATTTATATAAAAGACACGACAAAAGCATAAATCTTAAAAGTCGAAGAGTATTGCAGTGTTACTCACCTACTACTACTGTAGTGATGCTTGCGGTTAACGCTCAATTTTATGCTTTAAACGATCACTTAACCGTAAACTTCCATACGGTTCCTTTAATAAGGCGATCATTAACTTTAGCATCGACTCGCCAGTAATAACTATTGCCAGAAATGAGTGTTGATTCACTTTGGTATATATTGGCTTCGCTAGCCATAAAAGAACCTTTAAACAAGCTACTATCGATATCTCCTGCAGCAGTATTTTCTAATGTAGAAAGCTGTGTTGCCAAATAAACGTAGTGCTCTGCACCTTGATAAGCTTCTCGCCACATTAAAGTCACTGTAGGTAGTACATCTAAAGCTTGCGCATCGCTAATTTCATCTCTTGGAATTGGAAAGCTTGCACGTGGACCACGAAATCCTGGGATCCAGTAATAAGGCGAATCAAGCTCATAGGCACCTAGGTCAAGTGCTTCTCCATGCACTGTGGTTTCAGTATATTGCGGTATCGGTGCGCTACCAGAGTAATTTGAAAAACTATTAGGACTATCGATTACCTCGCCTGCATCGTGAAGTTCGCCTCCACGTTTTGGCCTAAAATCACGATTATGAATATCAATAAGTTGTGCTTCTAATCGCTCAGACAAATCAATACCAACACCATCAATAACTACGCCATTAAAATTTTCTCGATGTGTTTTTAAAGGGCTAGTATCGCTTTTTTGGCCAAGATATAAAGAAGATATATCGGTGATTTCATTTCGCTTTGAAGAAATAGAGTCACTGGCATTATTCGCCGCAATAGAACGCTCATGGCGATAGTAGATATTTGGATCAATTAACATTCTTAGGTCAACATCATCATTGTTCCAAGTGGTATTGTGATAAACACGATGATCATCGCCTTTAACCATTATTCCTTTGGCATTCCACACAACATTATGATGAATCATTCCCCATTGGCCGCCCCAGCTTTCATTGGTTGTATCGAAAGGAGCATCAAAACGAATGCCATATTTCTCAGAGTCATGAGCCCAGTTATAGGACATGTTTACTGCAGCTTGCTGAGCTTTACGAAGTTGAAAGCTAGCTCCGTCGTTTTGAGCAAAACCGCCCGTTCCCATATCATTATAGGTAGCATGTAAACTGCCCCCTTCAGGTACAAACATACTGGAGTTACCAATAGTGTCCATAGTGTTATAGCTAAACTCTACTTTTTGGTTAGTCATATCTAACGTCATAACCGTTGCATGTGGAGCTAACGTATCAGCGCTTGACCAATCGAGGCGTTCAAATAAATTATTGCTCACAATGGCCTGTCCTCCAGATACAATCAAAGATTGAACGCCGCTGTCAGTAATTTTGTTGTTTCTGAAAATGATGCCACTATCGTTGCGCTTCCCTGTTGCTGAATAAAGTTCGATGTATTGATTGCGACCATATCCGGTGTCGTTATTACCGTAAATTTTTAATACACGACGATCAGCAGCGCTGTATTTAAAACTGTTATTCTCAATGGTAATGTTATTACATGGATTACAACGCAAAGAGCTAGCTAGAAAGTCAAATCCTGAAATTTTAATAAAGTTACTGTTTTCCAAATTAAAACTGTAACTAATATCACGTACCTTTACATTATTCTCAGGTGCCCCACCATTTGGGTGCCATAAGTAGACAAAATGTTTGCCGTTTTCTTTTTGATAATGCCATTCACCTGGTTGGTCAATAAGTTCAACTTTTGCCTCTAGAAAGAAACTTAGTTTCTTAGACTTATAAGCCTTTAGGCTTGGTTCATGAGTGAATACGTTAGTCCCAGGAACATGTGCAACATCTTTATTTTGGTAATTATAAAGTGCACCGGTATAAGGGTTATAAGTAGTAAAAATTGGATCCATGTCATTGTACGCTTTAACCATACGCGAATAAGTATAGAAGCTTGCAGTATTAGCTACGATTATGGCACCACTTACATCAAGCAAATCACCTTTATAGTCTTTTGCCGTTGCTAAGTTATGGTAAGTAACGAGTTCATCAGAGCCGGAAACATCATTGGTGATGATACCGTCTTTTTTAGATCCTCTATTTGATACACTAGTGCCTTTACTACCGCTATCTTGTTCACCTTCAGCCCAAACAGCTGCTGAATATACCGATTGTGAATTGCTCGATGAAGGCATCGAAAAGTTTGCATTTGGCCAGCGCGCTAACATTTGCATTTCATCATCAACTAACAATTTCCAGATAGGACGATCTACTTCGACCTTATAAATGTCACCATGAAATTGCTTCCAGTCATCTATTTTTATCTCATTAACCGAAACAGCTCCCGTTAGCGTAACTTGCTCACAAGGGTATGCCTCAATAGATAAATAATTTTCCGGTGAACCATTAAGAGCGATATTTTCGACTTCAGAATGATATTCACCCTGTCTTACATAAATAGTCTTGCCTGCGGCATTAACGACACCATTGGCAGCGAGTGAGTTTAAAGCTGCAGAAATACTGGCAAACGGTTGTGTTTCTGTACCAGAATTCGAATCGTCACCATTCATAGCAACGTACAGCGCATCGCTCGCGATGCTGCTTGAATTTACCGTACAAGCTATTTCAGGCTCTGGCTGAGGCTCAGGTTCGGGCTTTGCGTCATTTTCATCGACGTCAAAAACGGTTACGTTAACCGCCTTACTCGCCGAATTATTGCCAACATCAACAGCTGTTAATTGAATTTGATAAGTATTATCAGCATTACTATCACTTGGCCGCTCATAATCTTTAGCCGAAAGTGTAAAGACGCCATTTTCAGTATTTAGCTCAAACAAAGGAGCATCGTTACCGCTAATTGACCAAATTAAATCGCCTTGCGGACTATCTCCACTTGTTGTAGGCACAGCACTAGAAAACTCTGTGTTTTCAGCGACATTGACATCCGTTATGCCCGCGATCGAAAACTCAACATTTGTCGATTGAGGTGAATTATCCTCGCTCGTACCGCCACCGCCGCCACAGGAAATTAATAAGCCACTCAATGTTAATGCTGTTAAAGGTAATTTTGCATTCATAATTTTTTCTTTTCAGGTTGTAGTCGAAACGTTTAATAATGCCGCTGCTATCAATAACAAGGCACTAAGAACGGCTTCCTTTGCATAGTTTGCTGTATACTTTTTATTCATTCAGTATGTTATTTTCTTAATATAAAAGTCAACCAAAATTAATGATTATTATAAATTTAAACCACTTATTTCTGATTAAATATATTAATAAACACTTATAATTAGTATTTAAACTATAATAATCACGAAAAAACAAAGAAGGGACAAAACGAGAAAATGAGAATTTTAAATGTATTAAATGTTGACCAAAGACCACTATACATAGGCCATCTCAAAAGTTAGACATGCTCCTAAAAGTCTTATTTTTTAAAACTACTTAACTAGAGTTAACGATTTTATTCGAAAAAAAAACGCTGTAGGATTACAGCGTTATTTATTAGGTTTGATTTGTATCTTAAGACTTTTTAATATGCTCAGCGTCCGGCTCAGTAACGATTAAATCACCTTCTACTTCAATTTTAAATGAATAGGCAAATTCACCTACTTGTTTTTCAGGATATACTATATGCAAACCTTTGCTATCTCGTTTCCATTCAATCTTTTCATCACTGCCAATAAGGCTGATGTTTTTGATCTTATCTGAACTTGAAATTGCGTAGTCATTATTTAGCGTTTTAATCGTTAACTTACCATTTTCAGGCCAGCCTAACGCGATAGCATATAAAGTATTGTCTTTTTGAGTAAAGCGAACATCTTTTGCACCAAGTTTACGATGATCCCACTTAACCTTTTCTTTGCCTTTAATTTTAACAAACTTAGTTACTTTAGTTGGACCTTCACCATAGACACTGTAACGACGCGTACCGTATATTGCCTCGCCATTAACTTTCATCCAACGACCAATACCCTTCATAATTTCAACTTCTGCTTCAGGAATTGAACCGTCGCCTTTTGGCGTTAATGATAAAAACATAATACCGCCACGGCTGGCAAAATCTATAATGCTATCAACCTGATAGTCAGGACCGTCACGGTAAGTCTTATTATTAACATAACTCCATGGGTAACCTATAGCTCTATCAGCTAACCAATAACCAGGTTGATGCTCTGGCATATCTCTACCGTTCTCATAACTTTTTAAACCCACATGGTCGGGAAAATTAAAATTGGCAGCTAACTTATTAGCCACGACTACGTCTTGATCGCGTGCCGCTGATTCGTTGTAATAGTACGAGATAGCTTTAGTAACATTCTCTTCAGTTGGGTGACCACCTTTCATTGAAGTAGATAAACCATCAAACCAAATAAAATCAGGCTTGTAGGTATCTACAACTTCAGTAATCTTACCGTACCAATCTGAGTTAAATTGCTCTTCTGAATCACGACCTTTTTTCCAGAAAAAGTCACCTAATTCAGGATCAGACAACTCCCATTTAGGGTTGATCTTAGATGCATCAGCACCTTTATCTTTTAGTTCTCCATAAGCATAGTTAAACGTTCTACCATGATGGAATGTTGCTGCAAGTTTCATATCTGGGTATTTAGCGACTTCTGCAGCGATTTCGCCGTAGATATCCTTCTTAGGACCCATATTTTTAGAATTCCAACGGCTGTACTTAGAATCCCACAATAAGAAACCATCGTGATGTACTAAAGCGATACCACCAAATTTGGCACCTGCTTCATTCATTAGGCCGACCCACTCGCTGGCATTAAATTTGGGTGCAGTAAACTTGGGAATAAAGTCTGTATAGCCAAACTCTTCTAAAGAACCGTATTTTTTCGTATGGTACTCATACACTCCTTTACGATTTTTTGGTGAATACATTTGACGTACGTAATCTGGTCCACCATGTGCAGGAACTGAATAAATTCCCCAGTGTGTATATACGCCAAATTTTGCGTCAATTAGCCATTCTGGAATTTGTTTTGTTGCGATTGAATCCCAATCAGCTTTTATCGTTTCAGTCTTTTCTGCAAGCGCCGAAGGAGCGCTTAAACTCAGCACTGCTATAGTTAAGGTAGATAGTGGTAACTTTATTGCTTTAATCATTTTTGTTTCACTTTTTATAATTGAAAATTGCGTTTAACTCAAACTACTAAATGTTTTTAACCTATAAAATACACACCTACAAGTTTCTTTGCATAATCTTTACAATTAAAAGGAGATTAAAGAACAAAAAATTAATCGCCTTTCGTTAATCTATACGACTAATTTTAAATTTTAGGAGGCTGCCATAAAGGTAATGGACCGCTTGCTATGGCTTTCTCATACAGTTCAACAAATGGCTGATGCTCTGCCAATGGAACATCTTCATTTACCATAAGAGGCACAGTCTCGTTCCACCAAGAATCAAACTTTTTCCTTAATTGCTCTACGACCTCTGGATATTTGTCAGCAACATTCACGTCTTCAAAAGGATCATTAATGATGTCATACAGTTCTTTATTATTAACTAATCGCCAACGCTGGGTGCGAATGGCAGACCTTTTGTATTTGCTGTGTTCAACATTACTCCCATTTGCCCAGCGGCCTCTGTGAACAAAAATTTCTCGATCCGGCCAATCAGACTTTGGATTTTCTAATAATGGCAAAAGCGAGCGCCCATCGATTTGTTGAATATCACTTGGAATTTTTGCGCCAGCAAGCTCAGTAAACGTTTGAAATAGATCTATATGTGCCGTTAGCGCTTTAACGTCTACATTTTCAGGTAATACGCCTGGCCAGCGCCAAAAAGCAGGTACATGAGTACCACCTTCATGGGCGCTTCCTTTACCCGTTTTAAAGCCTGCCATATGCATTTTTTTATTTTTGCCATTAAGTTTACCGTTTCGACCGGCTTGACCATTATCAGTCATAAAAATAACTAAGGTATTGTCAGTTAACTGCCATTGTTCCAATTTTTGCACTAGTAAGCCAAAGTTATCGTCGATGTTTTCGATCATGCCGTAACGACCTTGCGTTTTTCCATCCCAGCCCATGTCCTTAAATTTTTTCTTATATTTTTCAGGGGAAAGCATAGGACCATGAGGCGCGTTTGTAGAAATATAGGCAAAAAATGGTTGTTTAGCGTCATGTTGTTGCTTTATCCATCCTAACGCAGCCTGAAAAAACACATCGGTACAAAAACCTTTGGTTTGTACTACTGTGTCATTGTGCAGAATTACATTATCAAAATACTTATTATCTTTTTTCTGATTGGGCGGAAAGTCAGCTGCACTGCCAGGATATGATTGACCAATACCACCAGCACCGTGCATAAACACTTCACTAAATCCTCTGTTTTGCGGCAAATATTGTTGCTCATCACCTAAGTGCCACTTACCAAATAAGCCGGTTTGATAGCCAGACTGCTGCAATAATTGCGCAAACGTTGTGGTAGATAACGCCATACGTTCTCGCTCACGTATGGTGTGTGTAACGCCATTTCTAAATTCATGCCGTCCACTCATTAATGCTGCTCGGGTTGGAGCACAGGTAGGACTGACATGAAAGTCAGTAAATCGAGTTGAACGCATATGAAAGGCATCAATATTTGGGGTTTGCAATACTTTATTACCCATTACCGATAAATCGCCCATGCCTTGATCATCCGTCATTACAAGAATGATATTTGGCCTACTCCCTTTTAACTGCCCTGCACTTACATTATGTACCAAACAAACAACAACGATTGTTGTCATTAGTGTGATAACGTTAGAAAGTTTCATAATTTTAGTTCGCCAATATATATTATTTTGTTAGTTAAGACTTTATTAACGCTTGTCTGATCGCAATAAGGCTTCTTCAGTAAAACGAATATTTTCTCGCTTGAATTTACGCTCTTTATTACCTGTTAAACTGGTTTCAAAACGAATTAAATGTGGCCAAGGTTTATTTTTACGTTGAGCAACATGCGACAATCCCCAAGTGATCCCTACACCGTTATCAGTATTTGTATATGCGTCAGGTACATAAGGTCCTGCAGCATCTGGTGGCAATACTACATTTGCCATAATTTCAAAATTTTCGCCATCTTCAGACCATTGAATAGTATTCTTTTCTGGGCCATTAGCCGTTACGAGAGCCGCAATACCAGTTTTATAAGGCCATAAAACCACCTCATGACCACTATTTAGTACAGGGTTTAGTTTTGATTTTATGAATGGACCAGCAGGATTTTCAGCGATGGCTAAACCACCTGAAAAATCAGGGTAGGACAGCTGTGTTTTACCAGCTAAGCCCATAGGGTGAGCCTTGTAGTACATATAAATTTTGCCATTTTTTACCAGCAAATATGGGTCATGCACTTTTAAACTATCAAACCCTCCTTCGCTCTTAATTTTAGAGCGAATTGCTGCATCACCATCCCACACGCCTGACTTTCCTGTGGTGAGCACAGGCTCAGGATGTCGATGCCAAGGGCCATTAGGACTATCAGACCAACTCATTGCTATTACATTCTTAGTGCGCTGATTGAACGGGCTTTGTACCGCTTGATAGTACAAATAATACTTCCCCTGCCACAGTAAAACTCCAGGAGTAAAAACACTGCGATCATCAAACTCACCTTTAGGACCTAATCCTACGGCTTTTCCTTGCTCTGACCAATTATAAGTATCTTTGGACGTTGCATAGTAAATTGATGCTAAATCCCAGGTATTAGCAGGTGTGTTGGTTTTCGGATTAGCTTTAGCGTAGCCTACAGGCGCCGGCCCTTTTTCAGTTTTGGTGTAATAAACATAGTAGGTATCGTCGACCTTGATGATTTGGCTAGGGTCCCTTCGACTCACCCCTTCCTCATAAGGCAAGCCTTTCGCTTTTTGGTAATTAAATGAACTATAAAACTCGTTATCAGCAGGGTTCTTTGACTGCCACATATCCTGATAGCGTTTCATTGCTGAACTAACGAGTTGTTCTTGCGCAACACTAACACCGCTGGTTGTTGCAATAAGAATTCCGGCAAAAGTTAAAAGCTTGTTTTTAATATTCATGTTGCCTCAGTTGGTTAACAGAAGTTCAAATAAAGCATGGGGAATTATTTATTCCCCATGCCTATTAGTCATTCCAATGTTTATCGATAATGGCTTGAATGTGTGGGTATTTTTCATCGGTTTCAGAATAGACTTGTCGTTGTTCTAACAATTCAGCTTTCATCTGTGCAATAACGTCCTTGTATTTTGGATCATTGTAAGCGTTATTATTTTCTTCTGGATCTGCGCTTAAGTCGTAAAACTCCCATGCAACGGGAGTGGCGACTGTTGAAGGTACAACACCATCTTTTCGAGCTAATTTCTTAGTAGATTTTTTTGAATTCTGCTGAGCTTGTCCAATGTCATAATGAACGCCGTAGAAAAATATTAGTTTGTGCTCTGCTGTTCTTAAACCGAAATGCGCCGGTACGTCATGATGGGCGCGATGCATCCAATAGCGGTAATATGAACCTGTGCGCCAATCTTCTAGCTCTTCGTTATCAAGTACATTGGTAAAGCTTTTACCGTGCATTTTATCTGGTGTTTCAGCGCCAGCAAGATCAAGCATAAAAGGAGCAAAGTCAGTATTATTGATAATATCGTCATTTACTTTTGGCGCATCAGGCTTTCCTGGATGATAAACAATAAATGGCATACGTAGCGAGCCTTCATACATCCAGCGTTTATCTATAAAGTCGTGTTCACCTAACATCATTCCTTGATCGCCGGTATAAATAATTACCGTATTTTCCCATTGGCCAGTAGCCTTTAAGTGGTCAAATAAACGTGCCAAATTATCGTCTACACCTTTAACTGTACGGAGGTAGCGCTTTAAGTAGCGCTGATAAGACTCTGCTGTATAGTCATGCTCAGATAAACTTTGATCAACGTCCATATGAATGCCCATATTTCGACGAGGGTTACGCTTTGACACTGACGTGCCTAACTCACTGATCATTGCATCATTTTCACCACGACTCGCGATTGAGCCAAAATTTTTACGATCGTATAAGTTATCTGGCTCAGGGATTGTAATATCGGCCAAATATCCATCATAGCGCGGTGCATTTTCAAACATATCATGCGGCGCTTTATAGTGATGCATCAAGAAGAAAGGTTTATCACTGGTACGATTGTTTAACCAGTCAATGGTTAAATCGGTAATAACATCAGATGAATGTCCTTTTACCTGAACTTTGTTGTTTGGCCACTTACCTTTACCATTAATATCTCGAAATACAGGGTCAAAATATTTACCTTGATTTGGCAGTACCTTGTAATAATCAAATGCAAGAGGCTCTTTTTTAAGATGCCATTTACCTATCATCGCAGTTTCATAACCCGCAGCAGACATCAACGTTGGCAAATATTGCTGCTCTGCACCAATTTTACCATCAAGATCTAAAGCACCATTGGTTTGACTATACTGGCCGGTAATAATTGATGCACGAGAAGGCGTACAGATAGAGTTAGTAACAAATACATTATCAAAACGCGTACCTTGCTTGGCAAGCGCATCAATCGTAGGTGTAGGGTTTAATGGCGCTAAATGGCCACCATAAGCTCCTATCGCTTGACGAGTATGATCGTCAGACATAATGAACAAGATGTTAGGCTTTGTATACTTAGCATAAGTCGTCGTTTCTTGCGCATGTTTATTTTCAGCACTACTGCAGGATGCCAGGGTCACAGCCATAGATGATGCAAGCATTAACTTATTCATTGTTATAATTATTTTAGATTTCATTGTTATTTTCTTTTAATCATTATTTCTGGAACAGTGTCAATAATCAGTCATTACATTTAGACACTACATCCAAATACCAACCAAGTGATTATTATAAACTATATACACCTTATGCTAAATTTTGATAAAAATAAAGCGCCAATGTAGTAATTTAAATGAATTTTTATCTTAAGATTTAATGGAAATAAAAAGGCCGAATCAATTGATTCGGCCAATGTTTACTGCGTTTATTTTATTATAGTTTTCGTCTCATTAACGCAATACCAGCGAGTAACATACCCCAGATGCCAAATGAACCACCACTGTCACTGCTGCTTTCGATATCAGCGTTAACAACAGAAACAGATTCTGCGCCTTCATGGGATTGACCATTAGATACGATTAATTTAATACCAATGCTTGTCGAGTGTTTGTCACGTTTTGGAACTTTAAAACTGGCGATACTTTTGTTTGAATTAACAATATTGATCACCGGACCACGTGTTTGCACCCATCTAAACGATAAATCAGCACCTAAATTATCAGTTGAAGCACTGCCATCAAGTTCAATAACGTCACCAGGCTTTAAGCTAATAACCTTATTACCGGCGTCATCTTCACTCGCTCTCGCTCCAATCAAATCGACACTCGAAGAAACAAAAGACGGTATCGCACTAAGCGTAAATGTTTTTAACACTGTAGTGGTATGAACGTCATTGCTAATAGTTAACTCAAATACGACTTCTTCGTCTACTTGAACATTAGGAAGTGCGGCAATATTGATTCCCGATTCAGTCTCAGTAAACTCTATAGTTGGACCTGAAAGTTGTTTCCAACTATGGCTTAACGTTGATTGACCTTTCGATAAGCCATCAGAGCCAATTATATTTACATTAAATGTTAATGATTCACCTTCAACGATATTTGTACCTACTTGTTCAGGCGATTCAACAAAACGAGCAATACTTACTGAAATACTTTGCTCATTATCTAATGGGAAACTATCAGTCTCATTTGGCACGCCGTCGTTGTCCGAGTCATCATCAGCATTGTCACCAATACCATCGCCATCAGCGTCACCACTTTCTGCAGGATCGTCAGGGAATACATCACCATTATCACCTACGCCATCACCATCAGTATCAATCCACTCATTTGGATCGTCCATAAATGCATCTTCATCATTTATGTAGCCATCTCCATCGTTGTCGCCAAGTGGGTCAAAAGTTACAACGCGTACTAATAACGGAGCTGATGCTACACCTGAAACACTAAAACTGTCTGAGGTGCTAATTACGGTAGTAAATGCCTCTTCTGATACCGTATATTTAAGAACGGGGAGTTTTGTTGTTCCAGGTTCTACTGGAACACTAACATCAACTAGCGTTGCGTCTAATGTTAACGGTAACCACTTAGACGGTTTACCTGGTCTTGCCCAAGTCGACCACTCGAAACCATTCAACTCGAAAAAAGCGTCTACATTTTCTAAATTACTGCCATCAAAGAAGCCATGTATTGCTTCATACTGTTCATTGGTAGCCCATTTCCAATCCGAATTCTCTGCTAACCATGCTTCAATTTCTTCATAGTTTGCAGTACCTGCTTCATCACCTTCAGGTAAGCCTACACTTGCACTAACCGGTAGACGCATGATATCTAAACGTTGACCTAATATATCGTATGCTGACCAGTAATCTCGTCCGGCTCGATTGCCATAAGAATCAGTTTTTGAAAGTTTAGAACCTGCTGGCTCTGCTGATAAGTTTGGATCATATGGGTAGTAATCTAAATCATTTTCTATACCATCACCATCGATATCTGTATCAGTCACATCAGAAATAAAATCACCATCTAAATCGGCAGGTACATCATCAACAAGTAAAGGATCTGTGCCAGCAGATATTTCATCGTCATTAGTAAATCCATCGCCATCAATATCTGTATCTGTAACATCTGAAATAAAATCGCCATCTAAGTCGGCGGGAACATCATCAATAAGCAAAGGGTCCGAACCGGCAGCTGTTTCATCTTCATCGGTAAAGCCATCATTGTCGTCATCGGTATCTTCCCAGTCATAGGTGCCATCTAAATCGGTATCTAAAGGAAAACTTGTGTCTAAAAATGGATCAGTACCTGCCGCAACTTCGTCAACATCACTAACACCATCATTATCATCATCAGTATCAGTTACATCAGAAATAAAGTCACCATCATTATCTGCTGGTGTATCTAAAGGGTCTTCAGGGTCTGATTCCGCAGCTATTTCATCACTATCAGAATAGCCATCGTCATCGAAATCATCTTTGCCAACTAATGGATCACGAGGGTCGCCATCTTCGTCATTTAGAACACCATCGCCATCAATATCAGGATCAGTCACATCAGAAACAAAATCACCATCTAAATCATCTGGAACATCACTATTATTAAGAGGGTCTGTACCCGCAGCTATCTCATCAACGTCTGTAAAACCATCATTATCATCGTCTTCATCTATGTAATCTAATTCTTCATCACCATCCGTATTTGCCGGAATACTGGTATCATCCAAAGGATCAGAGCCTGCTAATATTTCAATATCATCATTGTAAGTATCGTTATCGTCATCAGGATCACTCGCATCAGGAATAAAGTCGCCGTCAAAATCGGCAGGTTTATCTTGATCATCTAATGGGTCGGTACCCGCAGCAAGTTCATCGACATCAGAAAAACCATCATTATCATCATCAGGGTCAATTGAGTCAGGCAAACCATCTTCGTCGGTATCAACTTCAACGTCGTTACTTACAATCACGAGATCATCTAAGTAAATATTAACGTTTTTAGTGTCACCGCTACCCGCTGATTTTGGAAAGATCTTGATAGGCTTGTCTGCTGCAGCGTCTGCAGGAATATCGATTTGTAATGTATATGGAAGCCATACACCATCAGAGTCTACTTTGTCGCCATTGACCGTTGAAGTCACATAAGCATCGACGACTAAACTTTGATAAGAATAACTAATCATTACTTTAGTAGTGGTACCGTCTACAGCGTCAATTTTCACCATGCCTGTTAATGTATATGACCCACCTGGCACCAATTCAACGGCTAGTTTTGCCGCCTTTGAATGTCCATCGCGACCGCCCTCACCAAAAATTTGCAATACGAAACTTTCTTGTGCGCCTTCATAACCAGTATCCATTATTATCGAAGGAACAATATGACTATGAGTAGGCACCCAATTGACGTATTCAACAGGATCGCTATCAGGAACCGTTTCTATAACGCCAGTTTCAAAATCACCATTTGTTACATAGTTAAATGCAGCCATTGATGAAAAACTAGTCATCGATAATACCGCCCCAATGGTTACAGCAATTTTGTTATATTTAAATTTATTCATAATCTTCCCCACAGCTTAACCTAATAATTTTATAGGTAAAAAACCATTGCTTATATCTATACAAATCACTATACAATGCTTTAAATCATTGTTAAGTCCCTGCTGCCCCCTTGTTAAAAAGATGTTAAATTCACGTTAATAACAATTTGGCAAACGAAATAAAATAACTCTTAAAGTGTTTTTTTCTTATAATATTCACTTTGTAATTATATTTTTAGCACTTGGTTGATAAGTAGTCAACCCTTAATCACTCCATATGTAAGTTTTTTGTAAAGAGCCATATTTAAGCAACAACAGTAATTCCAAATCAACAGTAAATAATCAATTTATTGTTAGCTGCGGTATTTGTATACAGCCGTTGTCTATATTTCACTCTTCCCCCTTACTTTTGATTAGTTTAAAACCCAACGAAAAAACTGTTCATACGCCAAAAAAAGCACTTTATAAATGGCGTTTAACGTTTGTAAACGTCTGATTAAAGGAAGTTTGTATTCTTGATTGAGCATGGCAACAGAAACAAGGGTTCTATTAGTTAGATAAAGCGGAAGGCTAAATAATAGGCACTTGCATGCAAATTATTCTTAATACATGAACATAAATACTACGTGGTAACTCTTTTTGCAGAGATTTACAACTTATTTGCAATTGCCTTTAATAACAATTTACAAACTCTTTACAAGGAATACTATTTACAATAAACACTTATTCGTTGATTATAAGTTACATAATGAATAAATGTAATTTTAAAATATATAAGAGCAGATGAGTATTATGAAAAAGCAATACCACAAAATACAAAAGTTGTTACTCCCGTTGTTAGCAGTAAGCTCGTTCGGACTTGAAGCTGCTGAGGTCAAAACAGCTGATAAAGCTGAGCGACCAAATATCATATTATTATTAACTGATGATCAAAGTTATCATTCCGTTGGCTACTCTGGTAACCATCAAGTTAAAACACCGAATATTGACGCATTAGCAGAGCGTGGGGTTATTTTCGATAGAGCCTATGACACCACATCTATTTGTATGGCGAGTAGAGCGCAAGTTTTTACCGGCATGTATGAATATAAAACTGGTGCCAACTTTACCCATGGACCGCTAGCACCTGAAAAATGGCAGCAGTCTTATCAGGTACTTTTACGTGATGCTGGCTACTTTACTGGTTTTGTAGGTAAATTTGGTTTTGCCGTAAAGGATGTTGAAAAAGGTAGCTCTTATAAGAAGGACGACGATTTACCTATTAACGATTTTGATGTTTGGTATGGCTGGCCGTCGCAAGGAAACTACGCAACGGCGAAAAACAAGTCTGTAGCAAAGTTTGCTAAACAATATCCTCATACAACAAAAGCTGTTGGCGCAGCATCGATAGACTTTATAGAACAAGCGAAAAAAACAGATAAGCCTTTTCTTTTATCAGTAAGTTTTAAAGCACCGCATAAAGCATTTACACCGGATCCAGCATATGACCACGTCTACGCTGACACCGTTTGGGAAGAGCCAAAGAACTTTGGTGAGAATGGCGCAAAACATATACCTGAACAAGCGAAAGGTGGTCGTCAGTACCGCACTATGAAAGATTTCGTTCCTGAAAAGTTTCAGACTAATATGCGAAAATATCACCAATTAGTATATGGCGTTGATCAAGCTGTAGGTATGATCACTGAAGCACTTGAGCAACAAGGTTTATCAGATAACACCGTGATCCTATTTTTAAGTGACAATGGTTACAGTCTTGGCGCGCATAACATGAGTGGTAAAGTTCTGCCTTACGAAGAGCCATCTCGTACCCCTATGGTTGTTTACGATCCACGCTTACCTTCATTAGGAAAAAATAATAGAGTTCAAAGTGTTACCAGTAACTTAGATATGGCACCGACAATATTTGAACTTTCAGGTGTTAAAACACCGAGCAATGTTGACGGTAAAAGTTTACTGCCTCTGCTTAAGAATCCAGATCAAAAAGTTCAAGACAATGTCATGCTAATCAATGCGTGGGGAAGCTCTCCAACGCACTCACTTACCGTAGTCACTGACAAATACAAATATATCTACTGGCCTTTTTCACACGGTATGGAACCAGCTGAAGAATTGTATGACCTTAGCAAAGACCAACATGAAATGGTAAATCAATTAAATAACCCTGAGTATGCAAAGCAATTAAAAATGATGCGTGAAAAGTTTGACGCTGGTGTTGTTAAGTGGCAAACAGAAACCGTTAGTACGGGTAACTACCCAGCCTTTGGTAAAATGTTTGATCGCAGCCTAGCCTGGGAAGAAAAGTTAAGCCATTTGGATTCACGAATGCAAAGAAAATACGTTGACTGGCAAGCCTCTGAAAAGTCAGAAAAAGACAAGAGTAAAAAAAATAAAGATAAAAACAGAAAAAATAAGAAAGACAAAAAAAACAAGAACTCTAAATCAACGTCTATAGAAACCAAATAGGACAAATTGGATGAAATTATCTAAATTAACACTAGCGACTTTACTAGTATCAGCTCAACTTGCTTCATTTAATGCTAGTGCTCAAAACTATGATGCAAACTGGGATTCTTTATCTGAAAAACCATTACCAGAATGGGTAGTCGATGCTAAGTTTGGTATTTATACTCACTGGGGTGTTTACTCTGTGCCAGCTCACGGTGGCCCCGATTACGCGCCTAATTTATATAGTCATAAAAGAGACGTCAAAGGCGCGTACAGCTACCATAAAGAAAAATATGGTGACTTAGATAAAGTTGGCTATACCGATCTAATTAAAAAATTCACGGCGCCAAAATTCGATGCAAAAAATTGGGCAGCAGTTATGCACAATGCCGGCGCTAAATTTGGTGGCATAAGTGTCGTTCACCATGACGGTTTTTTACTGTGGGATTCAAAAGTAAGTCGTTGGAATTCAAAAAAAATGGGGCCTAAACGTGACGTTTACGGCGAAATTGCCGAAGCGATTCGCGAATATCCAGATATGAAATTAGTTGCAACTATGCACCATGGTCGCTCGCCAGGTTGGAAAACTAAATTCTTACCAAAAGACTCTAAAGATGAAGCTAAAAACTGGGACATGTCTAATCCGGAATACAGTGATTTTTTCTGGGACCGTAAAGATAAAGATGTATTAAAGCAATTTGATAAAGACTGGGAAAAGAAAGTTCACGAAATTGTTGACAATTACCAACCTGATCTACTTTGGTTTGACGGCTTACGTCAAGCAATGAAAAGTGATCACCCGTCGGAAAATACGGTTTTAAATAGTTTAAGTTATTTTTATAACGAAGCAGAAAAACGAAAGCAAGAAGTTGTATTAGCGAATAAACACGCCGGTAAATTTAACTTTCCTGAAAATGTAGGTCTGCGCTCTTTTGAAGGCGGTCGAGATATGCCTGAGCATATTGAAGGTTACTACCTTACAGATAGAGCAATTGGCTACCCTTGGTCATACGTAAATAATAAAACTTACCGTGACGGAGCAGATTTTCACGTTGATTTCTTAATCGATAACGTGTCTCGTGGCGGTATTTATTTAATGTCATTAACACCAAAAGGTGATGGTTCAATCCCAGAGGGCGAACTTGAAATTACCAAAGGCATTGGTCGTTGGTTAGATGCTAATGGTGAAGCAATTTACGGCACACGTCGTTACTCTGTGTTTGGTGAAGGTAAGCATTTAATCTACAAAAAGCTTAAGAAAGGAAAAACCATTTACGCTTGGGATTACCGTATTTTAGGTAGTGACGATATTCGCTTCACCCAAAAAGACAATAACCTTTATGCGATGGTGCTTGGTACGCCAGAAAGTAAAAAGTTAACGATTAAAACATTAAACAATGATTATAATATTTCAAGCAATAACAAAATAACCAATGTTAGTTTGCTTGATAGTGATAAGACTGTGAAATGGTCAAGAGATAACAATGGTTTGCACATTCAATTCCCACAAGGCTATGACGGTGAGTTTGCTCATGCTTTTAAAATTGAAGTCGCTGGCGATTTAATCGTAACGGAACCAGATAAAGAAAATATCGTTAAGTTGAAAAAACTTAAAAAGATCACATTAGAGCCAGAAGACGAAATTAAAGTCGTCAACGCTGATAAGTAAACTATCCCAATCAAAAGGCACAATGGCATTAGGCATTGTGCCTTTTTACTTTAAGTGAAACCGTATTATCAAGCACTATATTTTTAGCAGTAACGATTAACGAAAAGGTACACTCCAAAACTTGATGAAACAAAGATGAAAACCGCACTAATTTCTTCCTTTTTAACAATACCAATATGGTTATTAACAGCATGTGGCACAAACACTGATAACGCCTCTAATGGCCGCTATGCAGATTCAACCGCCTCAACAGATTCATTACAACACACAGTGATACATATAAGCCCTCACGGAACTGTAAACGGTAATGGTACGATTAAACAACCGTTAAACTCATTAAAGAGTGCCCGCGATAAAATACGCCAGTTAAAAAATCTTGGTGTTAAAGGTTCATTCGAGGTTCTAGTTGGCGCAGGTGATTATCTTCACTTAGAAGGGTTAACGCTTACAGAGCAGGATTCTGGCACGACTGACTCTCCTATAGTTTATCGTGCGCTTAAGGGGGTTAAGGCTCGCTTCTTTGGTGGTACACTACTCGACCCCAATGCATTTTATCCGCTCGCCCGCGATTCAGAGTTCGCACAACGTTTAGTCGACCCTAACGCCGCGGCTCACATTAAAGTTATCAACCTTAAACAACAAGGTGTTAATGACTTAGGAAAGCTCACTTCTCACGCTTGGGGCTTAGAGCCTGAAAACCGTGTGCCACCCGCTATGCTTACCATTGGTGGTCACCGTATGTCATTGGCTCGTTGGCCAAATCATAATGCACCAAATACGACTCTTAAAGTAACTAAACGTATGCAGGGACTCGATCTTGACAGAGATGATTTTCGCGGCTTTGCTTCTTATAACAAAGTCATTGATAAAGGCATTGGTAAACGTGCATTATCAAAAAAAGCCATTAAAAAAGGCTGGCAGCACTCGCACCAACTTATGAATGGTGGTGGTACTGTAGAGGTTGAATTTGACAGAATGAAGCATTGGTACAACACCGGTAATATATTCATTGATGGTGTTGTGTCGTCTAGTTGGGAGTGGACTTATAACCGGCTACGCAACATTGATGTAGAAAAAAAGCAGTTCACCTTAGAATTGGGGGCGGCTTTAACAGGCGTGGGCGATAAATTAAAGGCTTCACATTTTTTCTTCGATAACGTTGCAGAAGAGCTCGACCAATCGGGTGAATATTTTATTGATCGTAACACCAATCTACTCTATTTGTACCCGCCAGCTAGTTTTGAACAGCAAGCTATTGTCATTTCTTCATTAAATAAACCTGCTATAAGCGCTAAAGAAGTGAATTATGTTAGATTTGAAAATCTCACCTTTGATACTGGCCGCAACTTATTTGCCGAATTTATCAACTCCTCAGGCATTGAAATTATTAACAATACCATTACCAACTTTGTAAAAGGCGGGGTTGACGTAAAAGGTAATAATAACCTAGTCCAAGGTAACGAAATTTATAGCATTGGTGGCTATGGTGTGAGAGTTAACGGTGGTAATTTGAAAACACTTGAGCACTCTAATAATGTTGTTCATTATAATCACATTCACAATTTTGGCTGGGATCAACGCTCTCAAATTCCGGCAATTTACCTTCAAGGTGTTGGTAACCTTGTTGCCCACAATAAAATTAACGATGGCCCACACTTTGCAATTCGCATTAAAGGTGGCAACGATAATATTATTGAATACAATGAGATATTTGATGTTGTAAAATACCACAAGTTCGATGGCGGTGCGCTCTATATCTATAATACCAAGGTGCCTGAACAACGTGGCAGTATAATTCGTAAAAATTACTTCCATAACATTCCTAATAAACGTCATGGTGTCTATATAGACAATCACAGCATGGGCATACGTGTTGAGGATAATCTTTTTGTTGGTGTAGAAGCTCCAGTTAATATAAATTCAGGCCATCACAATCAAGTCAACCGCAATATCATGATTAATAGTCCATCGCCGATTCGCAACTCTAAGTTTTCATTCCAGAAAGTTTATAACGAGGCAATGAAGCAATCATGGCAAAAAATATCGAATAAATTTATAAATAAAATCGAAAGCCTTCCACACCGCAAATACCCTACGTTCATCGCGTGGCTTAACATGAGTGATGAAGAAAAACGTAAAGGCGTAAGTTATGGGCAAGATAATATATTTTATAACCCAGATGTCCCACTGGCTAAATTTGCTGCAAACGGAATTGAAGATCAAATGAAAACATTCGTGTCGAAAAATAATCTACAACTTAACCATGACCCGGGGTTTGCCAATGCCAAAACTGGGGATTACAGTATTGATGCGAAACTAAACCCTGCTGGGTTTAGTTTCGATATAAAACAAGCTGGCCTTGAAGGTAGACAAGTCGGTACACGGTAGCTTTAAGACTTTTCCGCGATACAAAAAAGCACTGCTAAGACTATTAGCAGTGCTTTAAATTTTAAAATTTATTTACTTAGACAACCTATTTAAGTGCTGTGGCCTCGCTGATTTTCAAAGTATTCATATAGACATTCGTAACATCATTAATACCAAAGCTTGATAAATCAACTTCAATATTATTGCCTTTTTGCTGCCATTCAACGGTTTTATCGCTACCTAACATTACAATTGTAGAGCCCTTTGACAACTTCACATTTTTCACCGTAAGTTTGTCACCTGGCCATTTAGGCATGAAAGCGTATAAGGTATCGTCTTTGCGAGTGAAGTATAGCTCTTTAACAGATTGACCAGGTCGAGGCATAATGCTCATTTCAAAGATTGGATCTGGAACACCGTGATGGAAATCTTTCTTGGTGTACTTAATGCGCTCGCCTTCAGTCCACTGTGCATCGACAGCCCACCGTTTGGTACCATAAATAGCTTCACCATTAACTTCTAACCATTTACCGACTTCGATTAAACGATCTTCCATAATTACCGGAATACGGCCATCGGCAGTAGGGCCAATATCTAACAGAAAGTTACCACCTCTCGATACGATATCTACTAGCATAAAAGTTAACAGCTGTGATGAGTTATAATCGTCGTAGGTTTCAATACGGTTTAAACCAAATGATTTACCAATACCGCGATTTTCTTCCCATAAAATATTTGGATCTTCAAAACCAGAGCCATACTCGGTAGTCATATAGCCGCCATGTTTGCCTCGTACTTTGCCCCAACGGTCATTGATAACCACTTCATCTTTATTTGGCGCATTATTATAAAGCCAAGCCAGCATCGGCTTAGTTTGCCATTTTTCGTCGTCCATCCACCAATCGCCGTCAGAGAAAATGACCGCTGGCTGATAATCATTCACGATTTGTTTAAACTGCGGGTACATGACTTCCTTAATGTATTTTTCTCTACTTTCATCAGGTACCCCCGCTTTGCGTTTAGCACCGGTTGTAGGTTGATCTTCTTCTGGCCAATAAGGATTGAACCAATCCCAGATAGAATAGTACAACCCCATCTTTAACCCTTCATCACGAACCGCTTTAGTTAAGTCACCGGTTAAGTCACGCTTAGGACCAGAGTCGACACTATTCCATGCCATACCGAAAGATTCACTCGCTTCTTTTGATGGGAACAAAGTGTATCCGTCGTGATGTTTCGATGTTAATACGACATACTTAGCACCAGAGCGTTTAAACACTTTTGCCCACTGAGCTGGATCAAATAATTCCGCTTTAAAATCTTTGCGAAAATCTGCGTACTCAAAATCTTCGCCATAATGCTTATTATGAAACGCCTGCACATCTGCTGAACGGCTCGTTGCTGCTGCATGCTTACCCGTTTGATCGCCATCCTTAGCGTGCCAATACCATTCTGAGTAACTACCACGGGTTGAGAATGCCGGTACTGAATAAAGCCCCCAATGGATAAAAATGCCAAATTTTGCATCACCAAACCACTGTGGTGTTTCTCTACTATCGAGAGATTCCCATGTAGGTTCATATTCTTTAGCTAAAACAGTGTTAGGCAACACACAGGTTAATAATGCTGCTGTTAAGGCTGTTACTTTGAACATGCTCTTAACACTTTGATTAACAGGATCGATCATAGTTTTTCTCACAAAATTGGCTCAAGATATTCTTGACGCTTAAGTTTTTAGTTTTTAGTTTTTAGTTTTTAGTTTTTAGTTTTCGTTCTCATGTATGCTTTATTTGATTGCAAGTTAACAAAAGTGAATATTTCGCCAACGAAACACAAGTGAACATTATTTACAAAATATACACCTAACAAGATTAAGTAAAGAATTATCTAAATATCAAATCGCAATTACCTAGAACACCAATAAACCTAAACAACAAGACATTAACATTGCTTATATTGGTATAAAATTACTTTAAAACGCACTTGACTAAGGCTTATTAACAACCTAACCTAGGTGAACATAATTTATACTAAACACTCTATAAGTAATTTACAATGAAGATAAAAAATAACTTATCCCAATTATCGGTAATGCTTATTATTGCAGTGGCTTTAACCGCTTGTGACAACAAAATTAAGGCTGGTTCTAAACAACCTGCCAATAATAAAAAACCTAATATTGTGTTGGTGTTAACAGACGACCAAGGTTATGGAGATTTGTCGATTCATGGCAATCCAATAGTCAAAACGCCAGCTATAGATACTCTTGCCAAAGAAAGTGTTAGCTTAACTAATTATCACGTTGCACCTACCTGTTCACCTACCCGAGCTGGACTATTAACCGGCAGATGGAATAATAGAACCGGTGTTTGGCACACAATTATGGGTCGTTCAATATTAAGAGCCAATGAACAAACTTTAGCTAATTTACTTAAAGACAATGGCTATCAAACCGCTATGTTTGGTAAATGGCATTTAGGTGACAATTATCCATATCGTCCTCAAGACAGAGGTTTTGATATGGCTTACTACCATGGTGCAGGCGGAGTCGGGCAAACACCTGATCATTGGGACAACGCCTACTTTGATGACGTTTTTTCAAGAAATGGTGTAAAAGAGTCAGCTACAGGCTTTGTTACCGACGTATTGTTTAATGAAGCGATTGATTATATTGAATCAGTAAAACAATCAGACACGCCATTTTTCACCTTCATTAGCGCGAACGCTCCACACGGTCCAATGCATGCGCCAGAAAAATACGCCAAGATGTACGCAGATGAAAATATCTCGATAAAAGAGCAGCACTTCTTTGGCATGATCACAAATATTGATGACAATGTGGCCAAGATACGCCGCTATTTAGATAAAGAAAACCTTACTAACAACACCATATTTATTTTCACTACAGATAACGGTACATCAACAGGGCATAAGGTATTTAATGCCAATATGCGAGGTGCTAAAAATAGTGAATATGATGGTGGTCATCGGGTACCATTTTTTATCCATTGGCCGCAAGGCAATTTAGCCCATAATACCAGCGTCGACCGTATTACTTCCATGGTCGATGTTGTACCTACCTTATTAAGCTTAAGCAATTCAAAACCTGCGAACGTTAACTTTGACGGTATCTCTATTACGCCACTATTAAAAAATCCAAACATAGAGTCATGGCCATCTCGCACGCTAATTACTGATTCACAACGAGTTCTACACCCTAAAAAATGGCGAAAGAGTGCGGTAATGACTGATAAGTGGCGGCTAATCAATGGCAAAGAACTTTATGATATAAAAGCGGATCCAAGCCAATCAAATGATATTTCAGCTAAACATGTAGAAACGGTTAATAAGTTAAGAGCTGAGTATGACAATTGGTGGCAAGACATTAGCCATAACTTTGGCGAGCCTACCGCTATACCTATAGGCAATGCTCAAGCTAATCCAGTGCAATTAACGAGTCATGATTGGTTAGGTGATAATGCGCAAGTGCCTTGGCAACAAAGTCAAATAAGGCGAGCTATTCGCGAAAAAGACGGCAAACACAAAGGCTATTGGTATATCAATGTTGAAACAGAAGGTATGTATAGCTTTGAACTTCGCCGTTGGCCGCCAGAGGTAGACTTAGAAATTATCAAAGGTATGCCTGCAGCACCTCCTTCAACGGGACAAAGAGCTTTTAGAGAAACTAAAGGTGAAGCTTTTCATGCCCTTAAAGCTAACATGATGATAGGTGGTGAATCACAGCAAACCGATGTGTCACCGACTGATAAATATGTTCGCTTTACCGTTAAACTAAACAAGGGAAAAAATAAGCTAGTTGCTACGTTTATTAATGAAAATAGCGATGAATTAGGTGCCTATTATGTATCCGTTGAAAAATTAAAATAATAAATGAAAGGATTTACCTGTGCTAAATCGTTATAAAAGTTTTCTATATAGTTTCGCTAGTGAACGCAAAGGCTGTTTACTAACTATTTTGCCTGCATTTTTCATGCTGCAATTTAGTATCAATGTTCAAGCGGCTGATATCTTTGTTGCTAATAGTGGTGATGATTCAAAGACAGGTAGCATAGAACAACCCTTAGCAACTATTCAACAGGCATTAAATATTGCAGCGCCTGGCGATACTATATATTTACGTGAAGGTCGTT
Source organism: Thalassotalea crassostreae (assembly GCF_001831495.1). Classification (NCBI taxonomy): domain Bacteria; kingdom Pseudomonadati; phylum Pseudomonadota; class Gammaproteobacteria; order Alteromonadales; family Colwelliaceae; genus Thalassotalea; species Thalassotalea crassostreae. The sequence continues at coordinate 1,544,699 of NZ_CP017689.1, read as the reverse complement.
ATCATGAATATGTCGATTTTTCTGGTGTTAGCGGCCTACCTGGCCAACCTATTACGATTTCAAATTACAATGGCGAAATAGCTGTAATTGACGGCTCGCGCTTACTTGCGGACATTGGCGGTGAAGTTTGGACTCCTCTAACGGATGCTGGCCATCCAAATTGTGCAAATCACTGTTATAAAACGACCTTAGATAAAAGTTTAATTGATGCCTTTGACGGGGCAACCGACAGCGAAGATGGCAGTAAAGTAAAAGGTATTTGGCAATTATGGGTAAATGATAGTAATGCCGATGGCAATTACAAAATGATGATCCCTGCCCGCTGGCCAAACTACGACAGAGGCACTGGTCACCCTACCAAAGAGATTAAATTTAAATCTGATAACCGTACACCAATAGATAATTCTTGGTGGGATATGGGTGGTACTTGGGGCTTTATGAAAAATAGCTGGGTTGCACAAAAATCAGCGGATTATGATTCAAGCGTGTTAACCTCGAAAGACCTTGGTTATAACCTGCATCATCTTGAAAATAACCCTGTTTATCATGACTTAGCAGCCCTTCCCGCTCAAGACCAAGGTGGTAATGAATTAAATTTGTCAGGTGGCTCTCTCATTCTTAACTATCATTCTGAAACACAATTCTCACGACCTATTGAAGCAAACGGTCACTCAGCTGGTTCAAATACAATTACCCACCGCTCTGTTGTTGACCCACACGATCAAAACGTTGGTTACTTTTTAGTTGAACATAAAAATGCCCTAGATCAACCCGGTGAGTGGTATTTTGATGCTAACACCAACGAAGTTTGGCTCTGGCCTGAAGATGAACAAAATCCAACAGGCAAAGATATCCGTGGTAAAACTCAGTCTTGGGCAATGGATTTAAACGGCAGTGATCACATCACATTAAAGGGCTTACAATTTTTTGGCACGACAATAAAATGTGAAAACGAATGTGATTATTTAACCATTGAAAACAGTCAGTTTATGTATCCTTCTTGGTATCCTCGCATGCTTGGTTTGCATAGCTATAAAGGCGAAGATAATTTAACCAAAGGCGACAAAGCAGGCTCGGACGCAGGTGAAGGAGCAATGATCCTAGATGGTTCGCATATTCAAATTCGTAATAATGAATTTGCACACAGTGATGCGATGATTAAGCTCGATGGCAGTAGTGGTTGTTCGATGCGTGACAATCATGTGGTTAATAACTTATTTCATCATTTTAGTTACACAGGTTTAGCGCAAATGATGGTATTTATGAATAGTAACTGTGACTCAACTTTTACTCGTAATACCATGCATACCAATGGCTCTAAAGTAATGGTAAAGCATGCTTTGGTAGATATTTCTTGGAGCCACGTTTCTAGTTTTGGTTACTTTCAGCAAGATGGTACTGCCTTTCAATGTAAAGGGGGCAACTTTGAACAAGGTGCAAGTAATGGCACTGAGCGCCACCATATTTGGGCTGTTGATGCACTAAAAGGTTTAGGTCGTTGGGATGGTAATGACGGTGTCGGTGGGATAGATCATCACCAAGTGGCGATGAATGTGGCTGCTCACGGTAATATTAAGGGTGATTTCCATACGGTTAGCAATAACACTACCGTATTTCCACATCAATCAAGCAAAACTATGTTTAAAATTTCATCAACGACTTGGGTTGATAATGACGGCATAGATGGCAAGGGTGACGGCGAACCAGATGTCGATGAAAACGGTTTAATTCATCCTGAAGAAAATGAAAATAGCTATGTTTACAATAACCTTTCAAGTGGCCTCTCTTCAGATCCTCATTTAGCCGTGCCTTTATTGGTTAAGCCTGAAAACATGGCAGCTAACTGGAATGGTTTCGGTATTGTTTCGACCAAACCAAACCTAGACACAACTAAAGGCGATATTACTCGCGGCGAGTTTACCCCTCGTTCAGCAAGTGATACTGCAGCATCTAGACTTAGAGACCCTGAAAACTTTGATTTTCGACCTAAAGCAACCGCCACTGAAATTATTGACCAAGGTATACCGGTTAGCATTCCTGTTATTAATATGAATGGCACCGCAGTTCCTAATGTTGGCCTGGCGATTAATAGCCAATTAACACTTGATGATCCAATAGCAGGTGTCGCTCAAGACTTAGGTGCTTATGAATATGACAGTGCCAATGCGCTAGAATATTGGATCCCAGGTTACCGTTACCAAACTCTTGCTAGCTCACCAGTGCCTAGATTACATACGCAAAGCGCTAAAGTTGAAGCTGATTTGATGTGGTTACCTGCACAAGGTGCAGTTGGTCACATTGTTTACTTAGGCACGGATAAAAATCAACTGAGTGAAATTTGTCGTTATGAAGGTGATGATGCTGTTGCTCAAGGTAAAGATATAAATAATTTACCGGCACTCGAAGAAGGCTTTACCCATTTAAAAAATATTTGTTCACCGCCAGAGTTAGCGGCAAACAGTAATTATTTTTGGCGTGTAGATACCATTTTAACTGACAACCAAATAGAAACTGGCGCAGTGTGGGATTTTACCGTTGCTATTCCTGCCGAAGAAGTAACCACCGTGTTAGAACCTAGTGCTGACACCTACATTGATGAAGGCAGTGCTGCAAACAGTTTTGCTGACGCAGAAGGATTAAAGTTATGTACACCTGATGCTGACAGCTCGTCAAGTTTGCGTGTTGCCTACTTTAAATTTGATTTAGCAAATATTGAAGGCAGCATTAAAAAAGCGACATTACGAGTAAGACGTAACAATCAAGCAGGTACATCAAACGAAACCGGCGCATATATCGTCTCTAACACTGCTGCTATTGACTCATTAACATACAACGATGCAGTAGATGATGGTCTCATTCCTGTTGAAGGCGTTGATAACGAAATAGCCTTTGTTGATAAGATTTATGAAGGCAGCTGGGGAGACTTTGATATCACCGAAGGCTTAGTTGCGAATCAAAATGAAATTGTTATCGCCTTAAAAGCACACGCGTCTTCAGGTTGTGGTAATAAAAAGCTAATCGACTCTATGGAAGCAGAGCAAGCAGCCAATGAAGAAATAGGACCCGAGCTAATTATTGTTTCGCAAGAGCAAATCGGTGACCCTGCCCCACAATCAGTGAAAAACTTGATTGCTCGTAATGGCTTAAGAAGCGTTACCTTAAACTGGAGCGTGGTAACGGAAAACGATGTTATTGGCTATAACGTTTATCGCCGTGATCATCATGAAGATGAATATAAATTCCCGCTAAACAATGAGCCACTGGCTATTACAGATGCATGGTTCACCGATACGACTTTAACTGCAGGCCAATCCTACGAATACGTTGTACGTGCAATCGATGAAGCCGAGCAAGAGTCAAACAACACACAAATACAAGATGTTGGCTTAGCCGATAGCGACAGTGACAACATGAGCGATAGTTGGGAAGCATTTTATGGCCTAGAAGTTGGTAGCAATGATAGCAGTGACGATTTAGACACAGACACTGTTACTAACATTGCCGAGTACAATCAAGGCAGTAACCCTAATGATGACAACAGCACAGACGCAACGCCAGCAGATACCGATAATGATGGGATGAGCGACGACTGGGAAGTTACTTATGACTTAGATCCTAGAGTTAACGATGCTAACGCGGATGCTGACGAAGATAATGTCTCAAACATAGAAGAGTACTTGGCAGGAACAAATCCTAGAGCTAAAGACTCATCTAATTCAGAACCAATCGACCCAACTGATCCTACAGATTCAACAGATCCTGATGACAATACTGATGATTCAGATAACGACGGTTCAGGCGATAACTCTGACAATGATAACTCTGACAGCGACAATACCGACAACTCCGACGAACAACCTGTAGCGGAAAAAGAAGAATCAGGTTCTGGTGGTAGCGTTGGCATAACGTGTTTAATGTTTTTATTATCAATTAGGTTTTTCAAAACTTATAAAGTTACAACAGCAACGAAGCAATAATATTAGCAGAAAAGTAAAACCTTCATCCCACCCATATTAGGGTGGGATTTACTTAAGTTTAAAGGTGACTAGAACGGCAATTAAATGCCACAACCAGAAGTAGAGAAAATACGCCGTCATATAATAGAAGCTGTCTTTAAGTAATTTTTTACATAAAGACTAAACTAGGGTGAGGGTCTGAAAAGTGCCACAAGCAGTAGAAAATAAGCGCCGTCATCCCCCACGAGTCTGAGCGAGGTGAGGGACCTCCTGAAGCACGATGTGGCAAAATTATTAAGATGTTTCTACGGCTGTTTTGTGCCATTCGCCGACAGTCAGCAATGATAGAATCAGCTTGAAATATTCTTGTTGTTTTTCATCCTGTTTATTTTATAAAACCAAATGGAAAGCGTTAAAGAAATCAGTATTGCTAGAAACAAGCTGTATTGAAAAAATGCATCACTAATACTAAAAACCCAGTTATCACACGAATTGATGTCGCCATCGAAACACGCCATAAAAACTTGATGTTCAACGAATTGAGCTAACATTTGGAATGTAATAATTAGTACGGAGAAAACGGCGAGAGTAACAAGTATCTTTAATAACAGCCCCTGTCGACTTTTAATTAAAGAAGCATGAATAATTGCTGGTATAGAACACATTATTAATAAAGGAATTAAGTATAAAAGTTTATCCATTTCTTTTACTCATCTACTTCTGTTTGTCGTCTACTAAGTCTTTTTATCAACTAAATCGACTTGGTGACTATCATAAATTATCCAACCTGTTTTGTCTTCATGCTCAACTTTGATAACCATGAAATCTTTTTCGTATTGAATTCGCAATACATCAAGCGTTTGGTTAGGGGTTAATAAAAACTGCTGAGCTCTATCGGAATCACATGAATACTCACACCGCCAATCATCGTAAAAAATTACTGATGTTTTAGTAATCACTTGCTTAGTCCTATCGGAGTATACATCCACAGCCCACACACTAATAGCAATCGTTAAAACAGTGGCAATTAATAAGGCTGATTTATTCATACTGTTGTCGCTCATGTCGCCCTAATTAACTGCTTGCATTATGGCATGCAACAGCAGGGATTTTGTATTTTCCGTTGAATGACATACTTTCATTGTTAGAGAGTAATTCAATCTCAGCGGAGCAATCAATTATTTTCACCATACCACCCGATAGAGAAATGACCTCTGAATAACCTTTCTCAGACCTCATAGTCAATACAATATCATTAGAATCAAAAGTACCAATTTTGTCAGGAAGTTTCATGCGGTATCTTTCATAGATGTTTCCAAAGCCTAATCCATGCTTTGAAAATTCAAACTCACTAGTGGGTTCGTTCACGTATAAAAACCAAGTACCATTATCACCAGCCATTGATACAGTTGTACTCACTTGTACACAGCTATATAAAAACGGAAGAATTAAGATTAAAGCTACCCCTTTCAACTTACGTACTCTCCATATCTGAGTGGCTGGTTATCGCTCAAAGCGGAAGTAGAACATCCGCTTACTTAATTCTATCCTAATGAATATTAAGAAGATGTAAACCCATAATATATAGAAGCACTAGATTAGGTCATTTATCTAGTGCTTTAACAGTTCCAAGTTAGATAATCGGCTTGAAAATAGAGTCACCTTAAAACATAATGAATTCCCGTTCAAAACAGGACGCAAAGACGGTGTGTTTTTCTATTTCTGCGTGTGAACTCGCTGCTTAAATTACAACGCCCTTTCCCCTGTGACACTGCGGAAGAAGCGTATACGTGACTTAGGGTTAGATACCGATACATCGTGGTTTAATGCCCATATCATGGCTCCGCCGTAACCGTTATCTTTCAAGAACTGCATTTTTGCTTCGACGCTTTGATTGCTGTTGTTGTATTTAAAGGTCATCAAGTAGTCTGGATCATCAGGAGCAGGAACTTTAAACATATCTTCTGTATCTTTAACATCGATTATTTTAACGAGATCGCGATAATCTATTGACGCCCTTTCTGTTCCTTCACGCTTTTTAATTTCCTTGCCATAAAATGCAAAGCCACCGAAAACCTTTTCTTTAGGCACCTTATGCTTAGTAACTAAATCAGTTAAACCACTTTTAAATTGCGCAACTGTATTGGTGTAGTTCATGATATTTATTTGATCTAAAAGCGTGTGGTATTTTTCTAGAAACTTACGGGTGTGTTCGCGCTTAACACCAAAAGCACCTGAAACGTGTATGCCCTCAGGTTTTAAATATTTATTTAAGGCGATAAAAATTTTAGCTAGAAGCTCTACATCTTCATCACTACTCGGATGCTCATAATCAACGTCAACACCAATAATACCATGCTTAATGCATAGGTCACGAATGTTTTTAGCAAATTCGTCCTGCTTATTATTGCGCACAAGCTGATTAAAATACGTTTCTTTTTTACCCATGCCATTAATACCAAGGGTTGTTTTAACTTTGTATTTTTTAGCGTCAGCGACAATTGTGTTTATCATTTCAGTTGTCAGGCCAATACCGCTGCGACGTCTGTAATTCACATTCCCCGATTTTTCATCAACAGAAATGATATTTATGCCACCCGTTTCAGGTTGTGGTGCTACTGCGAAAATAATAATTTCATCTAAATACTCTAGGGCTTCTGGCTCGTAGTGCTCCCAGCCGCCATTAAACCAAAAAGCAGTAAGAGGTAAAGAGTCTTGTTTTTTTGCCTGTACGTTAAAACAAGATAATGTAAATAGTAAGACCAGTAATACTTGGGTTTTCATAAGTTTCTCATTTCGTTTTTATTATTAAAAGGTTATTTTAGCGGAATCCATTTGCCAACTGGGGTAAAGGTTTCATCAGCATAATCCCCTCCTTGCTGACTATGTTTTGCCGATTCATTGAATTTTACCAACGCTTTATACATAGCACTTACCCGCTCTGGATTAGCCGCTGCTAGGTCATTCTTTTCTTGTGGATCATTTTCAATATCAAATAGCTGAATAGTCGGTTTGGGTGTCAAAGTGCTGACTAATTTATAATTTCCGTCTATTAATGCAAAAGCTTTTTTAGTACGAAATGGGATAGGCTCATTACGCACAAATGACTTGTGCCCGGCTTGAGGTTGAAACAAGGGCAGTAAACTCGTCCCATCAATTGGTCTGTTATCTGGAATTTGATAGTCAACCAATTGTGCTATTGTTGGCAGGTAATCTAAGGTAGACGTTGGCTCAGTAATGACTGAGTTAGCTTCAATGTGACCAGGCCACAATGCCAGTGTAGGTACTCTTACGCCGCCTTCATACAAAGCGCGTTTTCGCCCTTTTAAGCCATTTGTTGATCCGGCATTACCCTGAGTCTGCTTTTTGCCTTCGGGGCCATTATCACTAGTAAAGGTGATTAAGGTATTGTCACTAACACCGAGAGCGGCAAGAGTTTCGCGCAAGCGCCCTATTTGCTCATCCATTTCAGTGACTACGCCATAGTAATGCGCCGCTCTTCCGTGGCCTTGATACATTTTTAAATATTCTGGTCCAGCAACAACTGGCTTATGCGGAGCATGAAACCAAATCACGGTAAAGAAAGGTTTGTTTTGACTGACTGACTCGTTAATGTGGGCTAGTGCTTTATCCATTACCACTTTAGAGGCTCCGCCTTGCAAAGTTGGGTCGTTAGGATCTAAAGGCTGGCCATCTAGATAAAATGGGTTATTCTTAGCACGTACACCCTTTGTTGGATCCCAGGTGGATACCGCAGACTCAGTCACAAATGAAGTATCATAACCATGCCATGACGGCGGCGAATAATTTTCTTTAGGCTTACGTTTTGGTCCTTTGGCAGAAACCGTTTCACTAAGCGTGCCTAAGTGCCATTTTCCAAAGTGTCCGGTGTTAAAGCCTTTCTCTTTTAATATTTCAGAAATAGTAATCTCTTGCTTGGGCAGGTGACCAACATTGGCGGTATAAATACCATAGCGAAAATAATGACGCCCGGTTAAGTACGTACCTCTGGTAGGCGAACAGACCGGTCCACCAGCATGGAAGTTAGTCATTACCGCGCCTTGTTTTGCCATTAAATCGAGCGACGGTGTTTTAATGATTTCATTACCGTTAAAACCGGTATCGCCATAGCCTAAATCATCGGCCATCATTAGCACGATGTTAGGCAGCATTTTTTCAGGTTGCACTTTTTCAGCCTGCGCTAAAGCCGAACTTGTCATTGCTAAAGCCGTTAGTGCCATTATTGTTTTTATCATTAAAAGTCCTGCTATTTTGCCATTATTGTTTAAGGAAAATTGCTAATTTGTTGGAAATAAAAAAGGCAGTAATCTTATTCAAGTTACCGCCTTTATTTTTACTACTAATACCGATTTATTTAGCTCATTCTAATGAACGTTTTTTTGCACATCCTCAAGACCACCGTGAAGCAATGTTTCTCCGCCCCACTGCATAGTATCTCTATCAAGCTTTAATAAATGCTCAGGATAATCTTTAGTAATACCAAAAGAGTCTAAGTTTACATCGAACGGTATAAAGCCTGATTTGAGTGCTTCTGCGTTATCTACTAAACGATAATCTTTATTAGCAACATCAACAAACTGTTGTTGTTCTGTTGTAATTGAGTTTAACTCTACGCCGTGCTTTTGATGTTTTTTCAAGAACTCATCAGCGCCCTTAAATGCGTAAGTATTATTATCTAATAAATACTCATAAGGTATTTTCTTTGTGCCTTTTTTAGTGGCGAAAAATTCAGAGGTATTCCATAAATCACGTGCTCCATAAGGCGGTCTTCTGCCCTTAGTGAAGATGTTATTTTGAATTTCAGACTCAGGCTTAAACCATTGACGCGGGAATGCACGCATACGAATCGCTTCACCATTGGTATTGATAAAGATGTTATTGGTAATATGGTTGTAATCTTTATGAACAATACCAGTTCCAGCATTTTCAATGATGTTTTGTGTCGTTATCGTACCGCGCTGCCAATCATCTGTACGGGTACCAATATAGTCAACGTCATAAATGTAGTTATGACGAATAATGTTTCCGGTACCTGCGCCAGAAATATTAATAGAGGCGCCATCATGCAAACGTAATAATGTTTTAGTAACTTTATTGTTTTCAATGACGTTATTGCGGCTGTGTAGATACGGCATAAAGTGCTCTTGTGCATCTTCTGTCCATTCAACATCTAAGTCGATTTCGTTCCAGCGGATAGTTTGTGCAGCTTCGTCAAAATCTTCATGCTTTTTCATCAAGATTTGCACACGAGTGCCGGCTACACCTATGGCTTTGCGAGGTACGTGGTGGATCCAGTTATTTGAAATCGTATTGTTACCACTTTGCCATGCAAATACCCCATGTCCATGCCAAATGATTTCGCCAACATGATGAATAATATTATTGGTAATTGTATTGCTGTGGTTAACGTCTTTAGTACCTGGACCGTAGCCCGCTAATAAAATGCCCATATGACCAACATAATCAATTAAATTATCTTTAATGGTTATGTTTTGTGCATGCAAATCTAAACGAATGGCTGAACCTGCAGAGTTGGTAAAGTGACTGCCAATTACTTGCATATTTTCAGCACCACGAAAGCGTAGCATAGCGTTACCAGTATCAAAAGAATCCCAGTCGTGTTGTATGCCCCAACCTTTATGGTCTTTATGCCACGTTGAGCGTTTACCTTGAGTAAAGGTTAAACCTTCAAATGCGATATTTTTAACCGGTTGATCAACCGGACCGTCATAATCAATGTCGCCCTCTACACGTACTAACTCTTTTAACTGTGGAATTGTTATATCGTGTGGTTTTTGGTTATCGTGTGGCCAATAGTACAATTTACCGGTATTACTGTTGTGAGCCCACTCGCCTGCTTCGTCAATAAAATCAACGGCATTCTCAATCACCGCCCATGGGCCATTTTGCGAAAACGCAGGCGCATTAGCTTCAAATTTTAACGTCAGTAATTGCTCGTCTAAATTGATAGATTCTAGTGGGATGAAGTTCATTGCCCAAGGAACAGGGTTAAAAAACACTTCGATATCGTCAAGGTTTTTCCAATCACGAATTGGTGCACCTTCCACATAACGAATTTCACGCAATAAATGACGATCTTTCTTATGCATAACGTTACGCGAATCAGCTATTTCATAACCGGTAGGTTTAATCCCATCAAAACGATCGCTTCGTGCTCGGGCTAAGCGTTTATCGCCAGCAAACACGGCAGTAAAACGGCCGTAGTCTTCACGAGTAACATCGGCAACCCAAATATTACCCTGGGCAATTTCTGGCAGACCTTCTAACTCACCTTCTAGTTTTGCCCAACCTTCAACGGCTTTACCACTTGAAATCACAGGGGTCTCACCAGGAACTGCACGGTAATTTACAAATGAATCACCTTGACCACCGTCTTGACGATTTAAGATTAGAGTTTCCGACAATGTATAAGTGCCGCCGGCTAACCAAACGACAATATCTTGACTGCGCTGAGAGTCATCTAATGCACGAATAGCATCACGGGCTTGCGCAATACTTGCAAAAGGGGCTCCTTGCGTACCGCCATTTCCTGCTAGCCCTTGTGGAGAAACATAAAATTCAAGCGTTTGACTTTGTTTCTGGCTTGATTGTTGAGCAACAGTTTGCTCGGTTTGTTGTTCACCACAAGCTGATAATGCCAAAGTGCAACATGTTGCCAGTGCTAATGCGCTTTGATTGAAATATTTTTTAATCATAAGTTTTCCAAATAGTTCTTGTTTTACGTTTTGTTTAAGAGCTTCTAGTGTTCAAAACTCTTCTTTAAGCTTTTATAATTTTCGTTATTATTTAACTGAATTCTCTTTATCTTCAACGGTAAATTGCCAAACATCACCTTTGATCGTTTTGCCTTGGCGAATAGCATCTACTCGCCAATAATATTGCTTGCCAGCTTCAAGGTTTTTAGGAGTAAAGATATTGTGCTTAAACTCGCCTTGATACTGCTTTGATTTTGTATTTGCTAAGTTGACCGCATTTTTATCTTCACCGAAATAAACATGATGAACAGACGCTTTATACGCGTTCAACCACATTAAATCGGCATCTAACTTTACATTTACACCAGCTAACGGAGGCACTGGCCTTGATGCTTTTTTATCTTGGAAGCCTGGGATCCAATAACTCTTGGCGCCAAATTCATAAGGGCCAATATCAGGTTTTTTGCCTTCATAATGAAGTGTTTTATTGTTAATAATGACGCCAGCATCTACCAAATCTGAATCTGCTTTAGGACGAAAATCTAAATTGTCAGGGTCTCTTAATTGTGAACGGATATCTTTACCTAATGTCACGCCATCCCAGTTATGATCTACGATACCTGGAACAGGATATTTGACTCGAGGTTTATGTCTGTGGCCAGAGAATTTATTGCTAATATTATTGCGGGTAATGGTTTTATGGTTATGACCTTGGATCTCTTTGTTACTACTGGTGATCAAATCATTTAAATGACTATCAAAGCTTAAGTTATTAAAGATAAAGTGGTTGTCGCCTTTAAAGTAAATTCTATCAGTACTCCAAGCAACATTATTATATACATTACCGTTATGACCATAGGGTGCATTAGGGGTGTTTTTATTATCAAAACGAATGCCCTGTTTTACACTGTCGTGCACCCAGTTGTATCGCACTATGCCGTCAGGTTGTTGCTGAACACTTAACTGGATCATCGAACCATCGTTTTGTAAATGACCAGAATCAGAAAGATCATTTAACTCAATTAGATTTCTCACGCCTGCTTTGAATAATTCCGAGCACCCCGTGGTATGGACAGTGTTGCTGCGAAACACCAACTCTTTTGCGTGAACCATATTTAAGGTGTAACCACCTTTATAAGTACAGCTGTAATCAATATCGTGCATGTAACAGTTTTCAACTAAATTTCCGGTGCCATTCATTTCAATAGCAGGACCATCTGTATATGCAATTTTACAATTTTTCAATTGGTTGTACGCAATATCATCTTTTTTCTTAACCAACATTTTAGTGACATCAATCTCCGAAATATCACCTAACATGCGTTTTGAATATGACGGGTACAGTAACTCACTATCTTCAATATTAATAAAAGAGCTGCGTTTAACATCGAACGTTGTAGCGAAAAAGTTTATGCCTTGTACATTAATAAACTGAGAGTTAGTAATATCTAATGCGTAGCTTTGAACCTTGCCTCGCACATTTAACTGCTCTGGATTCACACCATTTACTGCCCACAAATACAGTTCATTGGTATCGACATCAAAAAACCACTCATTCTCTTCATCTAGCAAGGCTAAGCTGCCTTCTAGAAAGTAGCCTTGACGATGAATCTTTCCTTCGTAGCTAAAGTGCTCTCGGGTGCCTTTAGTATCATAGGTGAAATGATCTTGACCTTTTTTATGTTCGGTTATCTTTTTCTGAAACGTTTTGAATGAACCAGAATTAACAATGACAATTGCACCGGTTAAGTCAGCATCTAACTCTGCAAGTTCTTTATTATAATGAGTACCAAATTTACCTTTGCCTTTTTCAGGCCACATCATTGACTGACTCTTATCCCACACAGAGCGGTCATACCAATTACCGTTTGGCCAGCGCGCCGAAGTCATGCTTTTATCATTAACAAACAATTGCCAAATAGGTTGTTTTATTTTGGTTTTGTAGATATTGCCACGATATTTTTGCCATTCGTTGTTAATGCTTATGGTGCCATCAAACGTAACCTTCTCATCTTGATAGGCTTTAAAGCTATAAGGCTTATCTTTACTGCCCTTAAATTTGGTGAGCTTAACTTGTTCAAAGTAGTTACCGCCGCGAATATAGGTAACATCGCCAGCACGCATCTTATCGGCTGCATATTGAATGTGCTTAAAAGGACGCTCTATAGAACCATCATTATCATCATCGCCATTCGTCGCAACATAATACTCACTAGCAACAGCCGGTGTTAACAGGCTAACGCTAATAAAAACTGCAAATAATCGGTTCATTATTTTTTATTCACTTTACTTATTCCTAATCTACTTATTCCAGTGTTCAGCTTTCACTGCCATAAGTTCAGGGTACATTTCGTCAGAATCACCAACCTCTTGTTTTAACATGTTTAGTACTTTTTTAAGTTCAGATTTTAGTGAAGCAGATGATTTTTCTGGGTACAAATTAGTCATTTCTTTAGGGTCATTTTCTAAATCATAAAGCTCCCAGTATGGCGGCGTAGCAGCTGGCATAGCGCCATTAGCGTCAAGCGCTAAGCCATAGAAAAAGGATAGTTTATGAGTTTTGGTACGAACTCCATAATGCGCAGGTACATAGTGGTGAGTCATATGAAGCCAGTAACGGTAATAAATTGCCTCTCTACCTTTTGCTTGCTCAGGATTAAGTAGTGCAGATTTAAAGCTTTGTCCTTGCATACTCTTTGGTGGTTTTATACCAGCAACATCGAGTAACGTTGGTGCAATGTCTAAATTCATAAACAGTTCATCTGTTGTTTTACCAACATTTTTAGTCTTAGTAGATTGTGCTTGTGGGTATCGTACTAAAAACGGCATTTGAATAGACTCTTCATATATCCATCGTTTATCGTAATAATCATGCTCACCCAGCATCATGCCCTGATCAGATGTATAGATAACGATTGTCTCTTCAGTTAAACCATTAGCATCTAAATAATCTAATACGCGTCCAACGTTTTCATCAATCGCTTTAATCGTACGAAGGTATTCTTTGAGGTATTTTTGATATGCAGCCGAAACTACTGTGTTCCAATCATAACTGTCTAATTTAAGAGTACCGGTTGGCCAAGTTTCATCTAACATGCGAGTAACTAAACCACGACCTTCCATGCGGCGAGAAACAGAAGAGCCAAATTGCTGCCCTGCCTTACCATCAATAATTACCGCATCAGTTGGGCCATGTTTACCGCGATTATATAAACTGTCAGGCTCTGGAATATGAACATCGGCAAGGAAGTTTTCATGGCGTTTAGCCGGCTCCCATAAGCCATGTGGCGCTTTATGATGAATCATCAACATAAACGGTTTATCTTGCTCACGTTCATTTAGCCAATCGATACTTAAATCGGTAATAACGTCAGTAACATAACCGGGGTAAACTTCCCCACCCATTTGTCCATTTTTCCATTTCTTTCCGATTTCTTTTAACTTAGGATCAAAGTAATCCCCTTGGTTGGGTAATACATTGTAATAATCAAAACCTGAAGGTTCAGTTTTTAAATGCCACTTACCGACAATTGCCGTTTGATAACCTGCATTTTTAAGCTGTTTAGCGACATTATCTTTTTTACGATCAAGTGGATCGGCTAAGGTTCTTACACCATTGGTATGGCTGTATTGCCCAGTTAATATCGCGGCGCGACTTGGGGTACAAATAGAATTATTGGCATACATACCATTAAATCTTACCCCTTCGGTTGCCAACCTATCAATATTCGGTGTTTTAAAAACTTTAGATAAGCGACTTTGATAACTAGATACCGCGTTCGCAGCATGATCATCAGACATTATAAAGATAATGTTAGGTTGCTTAGCATTAACCGTATTAGCCATGACAGAACCACACATTATTGACGCAATAACTGTAGCTTTAAGGCTTGCTTGTAACTTACTTTTTATTGTTTTATTAAATTTCATCATATTAATTCCAAGTAAACCTCAAATTAGTCCCAAGTTAATCTCAAAAAGTCGTCATAGCTTGCTTCAGGAGCATCTAAATCGAGAGGATCTGCTACAATCGTTTTCCAATTTTCAAGATCAAGCATCATAGCGGCAATACGCTCGGCATGTTCTGGCTGTGCACTTAAGTCATGCATTTCTAATGGGTCGGACTTCATATCAAATAATTGAGTGCGCTTGATCATTGGGTAATAGATAAGTTTATAGTCTTGCGAACGTAGCATTCGCTGAAAATGTCGATAAGCGCCATATACCGTATCAAAAGCGGTATCTTTTTCGCCATTAATAAGAGGTACAATACTTGGTGCGTCGACACTTTGAGGAATATCGATACCAGCTAGTTCAGCTGCTGTTGGAAACACACTATTTAGATAGAACATGCCGGTAGCAGTTTTGCCCACAGGAATATTAGGACCTTTAACAATAAAAGGAGCACGAACACTATGGTCATATTGGTTTTGCTTGCCTAATAAACCATGTTGCCCCATTGCTAACCCGTGATCAGACGTATATATAACTAAGGTATTATCGGCTTGTCCGCTTGCTTCAAGCTCTGCCAATATACGGCCTATTTGCGCATCAGTATGTTCGATCATCGCGTAGTATTTACTGATCATCGCTTTAATGTTTTTTTCAGACCTTGGAAAACCGGATAAAACTTCATCACGTAAATAATAATCACCTTGGTCAAATGGGTGATATTTTAAAAAGTTTTCAGGGACCTTCACTTTATCGCGAGGGTATTTTGCTAAATATTCATCGGGAGCATGTAATGGGTCATGTGGCGCAAGAAAACCAACATACATCATAAATGGTTTAGTAGAGTCATTTCGATTGGCTAAGAAATCTACCGCAGCATCGGCGACAACTTCACTAGTATGTTTACCACCTTTGTAATCAGTAAATGCTTTATCTGCTGGTTTCGAGGCGTCAAAGTCGGTGAAATTGCCATCCCAGTGTCCACCTTTTTCATGACGCGGCATGCCATTTTTATGTATCGCTTTGCCATGGGTAAAACTGCGCTTCCAAACTTCCATGGATAAATGCCATTTTCCCGTTTGAAAAGTATCGTAACCTGATTTCTTAAATGTTTCGCCAAACGTTGCGTGCTTGGCAACATAGCTAGGATCATTAATCCCTCGAGCATCAAGGCCAGTTCTATAAAGATGGCGACCAGTATTTATCATTTGACGACTAGGTAAACAAACTGCACCTGACCACGCCCCTTGATTGAAAACATGACTAAAGCGCATCCCCTGTTTAGCTAAAACATCCAAGTTTGGTGTGCTTATATGTTCGTTGCCAAATGCAGAAACGGTATCAGGTGCCTGATCATCAGTTAATATAAAAAGGATGTTTAATGGTTTTTGTTGTGCGACTTTGTCGTCACTACATGCACTTACAACAAAAATAGAAAGCAATATAAACGACATTATGCCTAAAGACTTTTTATTTTTAGTGATGTATAGAGATCTTAAGAAATTCATTAAACGGCCTCAATTTATATCTAATCATCCTGCTCACACCATCAAACAAGTGACTATTATTTATTTTAATCACTAGATACTAATATGAGTTTTCCCCTGGGTCAATAGTTCAATTTACTACATTGATTTTTATTTCTTCAATGCTGCTTACATCATAAATCCAACATCCCCCCCTCGAATAGCGACTTTCAGTCTAAGTAAAAACAACTATTCAACACGAAACATGCATAAAAACTGACCTAAATAACGTATAAACTCTATCATATGACTATCGAATTCTTGCTAAAAAAATAGTAAAACAGCTTCAACACTTCCTTACATCAACAGATAAATAGTGGTTTATCCCAAACCTCTATAAATAATCGTTTACTTAAGTTATTTAGGGTCAAATATTGACAGCAACGACGACAGCAGGTAGTTTGTACTTTAAATATAATATTCACAAATTGATTTTTGACTAGTCAATTTAAAGTGAAACAGTGTTCAAAGAGGTCACTATGACAACAGCAGTAAAAGATAACGTTGAGGTTGCTAATCAACCAACTAAATCAAAGGCACCGATTTTAGCAAAAGAATTTATTATTCCTTTTATTATGGTTGCTGCGCTTTTTCCATTATGGGGTTTTGCAAACGACATCACTAACCCGTTAGTAAAAGCATTTAAAGATATTTTCTTAATTTCAAACGCACAAAGTTCAATGGTGCAATTCGCCTTTTATCTCGGCTACGGGATAATGGCTATTCCAGCAGCTATATTTATTCGCCGCTATTCATATAAATCAGGTATTTTATTAGGTTTAGCTTTGTATGCTATCGGTGCATTGCTATTTTTACCGGCAAGTATGACCGCAGAGTTTAATTACTTTTTATTAGCATTGTGTGTTATCACTTGTGGCCTAGCGTTATTAGAAACAACCGCCAACCCATATGTTTTATCAATGGGTTCACCTGAAACATCGACGCAACGTTTAAATTTAGCACAGGCTTTTAACCCGATTGGTTCATTAGCAGGTATGTTTGTTGCGTCTAATTACATTTTGAGTGAATTAAAGGTAGAAGAGTTTCGTGCAGCCGAGAAGTTAGCTCATCCAGAATATAAAGAACTATTACCTTCGGTTGCAGATGGAAAGATTACACAAGCGTTAAGTGACTTTGCTGTTGCAGATCCTATTGCCCATCAAGCGATGCAAGCAGCAGATCTTGTCACCGTACGAGGTCCTTATATTGCAATCGCATCTATTGTTGCATTGTTATTCGTCATCTTTTTATTCCGTAAATTGCCAAACACGATTACCCACGATGAGCCATTAACAGTGAAAGTATTAAAAGACACGTTCGCTCGTCTTATCGCTAACGCACGTTATAGAGAAGGCGTTATTGCACAAGCATTTTATGTTGGTGCACAAATCATGTCTTGGACTTTTATTATTCATTACGGCATGACCTCGGTCGGTCTATCGGCTGCTGAAGCACAACAATATAATATGGTCGCGATGGGAATTTTCTTAGCAAGTCGCTTTATTTGTACAATTATTCTTGGTGTTATTCGCCCTGGCCAGTTGTTGTTATTGCTTGCATCCGGCGGAATTATATTATCATTTGGCACAATCTTTATCGGTGGAATGGTTGGTTTGTATTGTTTAGTGGCTACATCAGCATGTATGTCGTTAATGTTCCCTACTATCTATGGTATCGCCCTAAAAGATACAGGTAATGATGCAAGTTTAGCTTCTGCTGGTTTAGTAATGGCTATTGTTGGTGGAGCACTCATGCCGCCTCTACAGGGTAGCATGATAGATGGCGGATCAATCATCGCTGGCATTCCATCGGTACAAACGTCATTTGTTTTACCTATGATTTGTTTTGTTGTAATCGCTATATATGGTTACAGAGCCCATAAAATTCACAAAACATAAAGGTTTGCAACATATACTAACAAACGGGCCTAACATTTAGGCTCGTTTTTTTGTCTTTGAAAATGACAATGTATAAGCCAATTGGCCAGTAAATGGGATTCAAAAAAGGCTATTGACGTCGAAATATTTTGACAAAAAGATAGTTTTTTCAAACTTACACAACCTTTACAGTAATTTCACTTGCATTAAAGTGATTATTATTTACAATAAACCACTCTTCTAAATAAAAACGATAAAAGATAAGATTTATTATGAACATTCATCCTCAATTTAGTTTAGTAAAAAGACTAATAAAAAATATTTCAATCGTTACATACACTATTGCTTGTACGGCTATTTCAACAGCCTCGGCAAAAGAATCTTTGCCAGTTTCAGACAATAATACGAAACAGCCGAATATTTTATTAATCATTACCGACGACCAATCAATTGATACAATAAATGCCTTAGGCAACGACGCGATTCATACACCAAACTTAGATCGCCTTGCACATGCAGGAATGGCATTTACTCACGTTTTTAATCAAGGTTCATGGTCTGGTGCGGTTTGCGCGCCGAGTAGACAAATGATCAACACAGGTAGAAATTTACATTTTACTGGGTTTTCGCCTAAATCAAATAAAACAACTCACCCTTTAATGGGCGAAACATTTAGAAAGTCTGGTTATGAAACCTTTATTACCGGTAAATGGCATGTTGGCGAGGATGCATTGCAGCGCTCCTTTGATATTGGTCGTGCTGTACATGAAAAAGGTATGCCGCATCTTAACAAAGGCGGGCAATGGAAACCATGGTTGACTGACTTTGGTGAACAAATAAAATGGAAAACTAAACAGGTAAATCAACACACAAGTGAAGCATTTGCTGACGCTGCTATCGACTATATTGATAATAAAGGCGAAAGAAATAAAAAGCCGTTTATGATGTATGTTGCGTTTACCGCACCGCACGATCCTCGACAATCTCCGCAGTCCTATGTAGACAAGTATCCTGCTGAGAATATTGCTTTACCACCAAACTTCGTGCCGATGCCTGAAATCGACGCAGGCGACTACAATATTCGCGATGAAGCGCTAATGACTTTTCCACGCACCGAAAAACAAACCAAAGAGTTTATTGGTGAATACTATGCAATGATTGAGCATATGGATCATCAGATTGGCCGTATACTTGATACTTTAGACGCTTCACCATATGCAGATAATACTTATATTATTTTTACTTCAGATCATGGTCTTGCAGTTGGTAAACATGGATTAGCTGGCAAACAAAGTGTTTATGATCATAGTATTCGTGCGCCGTTTATTATGACAGGTAAAGGTATTCCAGCTAACAGCCAAGCAAAAGGCATGTTCTATTTAAATAGTATATTTGCAACAACTGCAGAACTTGCAGGTATCGAAGTACCAGAATCAGTTCAAGGACCAAGCATTTTGCCAATTATTCGTGGCGAAAAGGAAGTGATGAACGATTATATCTACGGCAGCTATCGCCATTTTCAACGAATGGCGCGCTCAAATCGATACAAGCTAGTTTACTACCCTCTTTTAAAACGAAATGTGCTTTTTGATTTAAAAAATGACCCTTGGGAAATGAATGATATATCAGAGCAAGAAGGCAGTGATGAAATCATTAAGCAATTAACCGCTAAATTAGAAGAGCTAAAAATTGAAGTTGGCGACACGTTAACAAACGATGATCCGGAAAATAGCTATCAGCCTTTCACCGGTAAAGTAAGAGCAGGCTTTCAAAAAGACCACATCGGTATAAAACAAACTGTTTTTACTGATCATTAGTTTGTAAATCAACTATTGAAGAGCTTTCTATGTGTTTACCCCTTTCCCAACCGTATATATGGTGGGGTAAACACGTAGCCTTTAATCATTAATGCGTCATAGCTAGTGAAACAGAAAATCAACTTAATTAATTGATTTTATTAAATATTATTAAAGTTGAAGATAATAACACAGCTGTTTATTAAAGATTTAACCTTAAGAACTTGTAGATTTTTTATAAAAACCACAAATAGTTCTTTTCAAAGCGCAACCAAAGGTGTACATTATAGTTTATGTACATTTTAGATATCTTTATATATATTTAAATGGATTGACAGCTGTAAACAATAAATTGGATTAATAAGTATTATGAAATCAATCGTATGCCAACAACCCGGCGAATTAAAATTTTTAGAAAGCGATAAACCGCAAGCTAAAGCTGGTGAAGTATTGCTTAAAATTAGAGCTATCGGGGTATGTGGCACAGATATTCATGCGTTTGGTGGTAGCCAGCCATTTTTTACATACCCTAGAATTCTAGGTCATGAGCTTTCAGGTGAAATTGAAGCGGTTGGCGAAGGTGTTGACTTACCTGTAGGGAAATCTGCCTATGTTATTCCTTATTTAGAATGTGGCGAATGTGTCGCATGTAAAAAAGGCAAGACCAATTGTTGTACCAATATTGAAGTAATTGGTGTTCATAGAGATGGCGGAATGTGTGAATACCTATGTCTTCCTGCATCACACGTTGTCGTTACTGAAGGCGTCCCTTTTGACCAACTTGCTGTTGTTGAGTGTTTAGCGATTGGCGCTCATGCAGTGCGTCGTGGTGATATCACTAAAGACGATACTGTTATGGTTCTTGGCGCAGGCCCTATTGGTTTAGGTGCTGCGCAATTTGCTAAAGTCGCAGGTGCTAAAACAATTTTAGCCGATGTTAACGAAGACAGATTAAGCTTTGCCGAGCGTGAGCTAGATATTGATGCAACCGTAGACTGCAAAGGTGATGTTTCTGCGCAACTTGATGCTTTAACAAACGGCGACTTCCCTACCGTAATTATTGATTGTACAGGTAACAAAGGTGCAATGCAGTCATCTTTTGGTTGGTTAGCACACGGCGGAACAATTGTATTTGTTAGCATCATTAAAGCTGACATTACTTTTAATGACCCGGAGTTTCATAAGCGCGAAACAACGTTAAAAGGTAGTCGAAATGCCACTAAACAAGATTTTGAACATGTTGTAGCGTGCTTAGCTAATGGCAGCGTAAGATCTACAGCTATGGTTACCCATAAGACTGATTTTAGCGAATTTCCGACGATATTCCCTGAATGGATAAAACCACAAACAGGTGTTGTAAAAGCAGTTATTGAACTGGGTTAAGCAATAAAACAAGAATAGTAAATAACTATGTATATCGACGCGCATCACCATTTATGGGCCTTTGATCCAATCGAGTATGATTGGATTGATGACTCAATGAAAGTCCTTAAAACCGATTTTCAACTTTCAGAACTTAAACAAACTTTGAGTCAAAATGGTTTTAGCGGAAGTATCGCCGTACAAGCGCGTCAGACTTTAGAAGAAACAAATTGGTTATTAAGTTTAGCCAAGCAAACGGACCTTATTAGAGGTGTAGTTGGTTGGATAGATTTAAAAAGCCCAGATCTCCAGGAGCAATTAAGTTGCTTTACTGAACAACAAAAGTTGGTCGGTTTTCGTCATGTTATACAAGGCGAAACTGATCCTGACTTTATGCGCAACCCAGATTTTATTAAAGGTTTACAAACACTTGCAGATAAAGGTTATCGCTACGATCTATTAATTTTTGCCCACCAGTTGCCGGCAGCAATAGAAATGCTAGCGAACGTACCTAGTTTACATGTGGTGATTGACCATATTGCCAAACCAAATATTAAAACTGGTGATAAATTTGAACAATGGCAGCAAAATATGAACACTTTGGCGCAAAACCCTAAAGTATTTTGTAAATTATCGGGCATGGTGACGGAAGCGGATTGGCAACATTGGAGCACTGAAGATCTACAGCCTTATATGCGAACTGTTTTAGAGTTATTCGGTGAAAAAAGAGTGATGTTTGGCTCAGATTGGCCGGTATGTTTAGTTGCTGGCGAATATCAAACCATAAAGCAGCTTGTACTTGATTTCATTAATGACAATGCCCCACAAGCAAAAGACGACATCTTTGGCAACAATGCCGGTCGTTTTTATCAGATATAAATAACCTATAGTCAATATCTAACCTTAACTATATTGACTATTTCGGCCATCGGCCGATAGATGTAGAGAGAATACGGTATGACGTTAGAGCAGCCACCTGTAAGAAGTTATATTCAAGTTCATAGCAATGATACTGTTGCTGTTGCCATAGAAGATCTTCCTAAAGGCAAAACCATTTCAATAAACAATGTTGACGTTACTTTGACTGAAGATATTTCACGCGGTCATAAAATATCCTTATGCACTTTAAAGAAAGGCCAGCAGGTATTTAAATACGGTTATTCGATTGGCCATACCACCAGTGAAATCAAAGCGGGTGACTGGGTTCATAGTCATAACCTTAAAACGCTATTGAGTGATGAAGATCAGTTCTCTTATCAGCCGACCGAAAATAAAACTGCGCGAATAAGTAATGACATGCCAACATTTATGGGTTACCCGCGAGCCAATGGTCTAGTCGGTATTCGTAATGAATTATGGATCATAAACAGCGTAGGTTGTGTTAACCACCTAGCCCAATCTTTGGTTCGTCAATGTAAATTAAAATACAGCGACAAGGCAGATGATTTTTTAGCCGTAACACACCCTTTTGGATGTTCACAACTGGGCGATGATTTGGCGCAAACCAAACAGTTGCTAGCCTCTCTATCGGCAAACCCGAATGCCGGAGCCGTATTGTTTCTAGGTTTAGGTTGTGAAAATAATCAACTCTCTGCACTAATCGATAGCCTGCCCAAAAATATGAGCGATAGAATTTCATACTTTAATGCCCAGCAAGTTGACGATGAAGAAGTAGAAGGTATGGCACATATTGAAAAACTACTTGCTAAAATGGAGAAAGACAAACGCGTCTCTTGTCCTGTGTCTCAGCTAACAGTGGCAATGAAGTGTGGTGGTTCAGATGGATTAAGTGGTTTGACAGCTAACCCACTACTCGGTCGAATCAGTGAAAAGATGGCTGCTTATGGCGCAACGGTTATTTTGACTGAAACCCCTGAAATGTTCGGTGCCGAGCAAGTATTAATGAACAACGCAGTCAATAAAGACGTTTTTGATAAAATCGTTAATTTAGTCGACGGCTTTAAACAATATTTTGTTGATAATAATCAACCAGTATATGAAAACCCATCACCCGGTAATAAAGCGGGTGGTTTAACAACGTTAGAAGATAAGTCTCTTGGCGCTATTCAAAAAGGAGGCAACGCCCCTGTCCAAGATGTAATTGAATATGGCGAACAAGCCGTTGCAAAAAATGGTATCACTTTATTGCAAGGACCAGGCAATGATGCAGTATCTTGTACGGCTCTAGCAGCTAGCGGCGCCAACATGGTGTTATTTACCACAGGTAGAGGTACGCCGTTAGGTGTGCCGGTACCAACAGTAAAGATTGCTTCAAATAGCAATTTGGCAACTCGTAAAAAGCATTGGATAGATTACGACGCCGGCCAGTTGCTTCGCCTCGATAAAACTCAAGATGAATGCATTGAAGAGTTCTTTGAGTTATTGCTAGAAATCGCATCGGGCAAAGAGACAAAAAACGAGACAAATCAATTTAAAGAAATTTCAATTTGGAAAGGCGGTGTTACCCTTTAACGGTAATGCATAAGTAATTATGAAACTATCAAATCAAACTATAAAATCTGTTGGCGAAAATTCAACAATAAAAATACCTTCATACAATCGAGAGCAGACTGAGATTGGTATTGTTCACCTAGGGCCAGGAGCTTTTCACCGCGCCCATCAAGCAGTCTATACAGAAGATGCAATGAACTTAAGCGGCGGTGACTGGGGTATTTGTGGTGTTTCATTACGCAGCGCAACGGCTCGCGACGTTTTAGCAGAACAAGACAACCTATACACATTGGCAATCCTAGATAAGCAGATTAATTATCAAGTTATCGGGGCAATTAAAGAAGTTCTAGTTGCTAGCGAGCAAACTCAGCAAGTAATGGAACGTCTCAGCGCAGCAACCACAAAATTAGTAACGTTAACAATCACTGAAAAAGGTTATTGCTTGGACGCAGATGGGCGTCTTGATTTAACTCACCAAGATATTAGCCGCGACTTAAAAAACCGAAGCACCCCAGTAAGTGCTATCGGCTATATCGTTCAAGCTCTTGGTCAAAGGCACATTAATAATATCGCACCTTTTAACGTATTAAGCTGTGATAACGTCTCAGGTAATGGCGATAAATTACGTCAAGCAGTTATTGATTATGCCATGCAATTTGACGAAGAGCTTGCAGCCTGGATAACGGTTAATGTTGCGTTTCCTAATGCTATGGTTGATAGCATTACACCTAAAACTGAAGACTATACCGTAGCAGCGGTTTCTGAAAGCATTGGTGCTAAAGATGAATGGCCTATTCAACGAGAGCAATTTACACAGTGGGTTATTGAAGATAACTGGACAGGCCCTCGCCCAGATTGGGACAAAGTTGGAGTGATATTTACGTCTGATGTAGACGGTTTTGAAAAAGCAAAATTACGACTGTTAAATTGCTTACATTCAACTTTAGCGTACGCTGGTTCACTAGCAGGTTTTGAAACTGTATTTGAAGTGACTAGTGATGACGCATTTTATGAATTTATTTGCAAACTAGCGAAAGATGAAGTTATTGGCTCTTTTTTACCACCTAAAGAGTTAGATGTTGAAAAGTACAGTAATGAAATCATTGAACGTTTTCTAAATCCTGAAATTCGTCATTTGTTAGCACAAATTGCTTGGGATGGTTCACAGAAGGTTCAAATGAGAATATTGCCAATTATTGAAGATAACCTAGCTTTAGGCCGTTCAACTAAGCTTTTATCGTTATCACTTGCTTGTTGGTTTGAATTTATTTGTCGAGCCCTTAAAGAGGGTAGAGAAATCGTTGACCCACTTGCAGCTACGTTCGCTAGCATGCCTGAGTTACTAAATGATGATACTAATGACGTTGTTGATGCATTTTTAAGCATTGAATCAGTATTTGGTGAATCATTAAAAAACAATAAGCAATTGAAACGTCAATTAGCAAGCAGCTTACAAACATTACGAGTAGGTGAAGTTAGCAATATAAACTCAATTGTGGAGAAATTATGTTAAAGCCAAGTTTTTCACAATTAGTAAAGAACAGCCCTATTCTTCCGGTATTGCACATGGAGAGTACGGATGATGCGATCAACGTTAGTCGAGCACTATACAATGGCGGTATAACCAGTGCTGAAATTGTATTACGTTCAGACGTTGCTTTTGACTGTATCACAGCAGTAAGTGAGCAAGTGCCCGAAATGAATGTGGGCGTAGGTACATTAACGACACCTCAGCAAGTTAAGGATGCAGTAAATGCTGGTGCTAAATTTTTAGTGAGTCCTTCGTTTACTAAAACCTTAAGCACTGCAATGTTGGATACTGGTTTACCGATGCTGCCAGGTGTTGTTACACCGTCTGAAATTACCCAAGCACTTGAATTAGGGATCAATGAAGTAAAGTTCTTCCCTGCGCAACAGTACGGTGGTGCAAGTACAATCAAAGCATTGTCGAGCGTATTTAGTAATGTAAAATTTTGCCCTACCGGCGGTGTAGGGCCTCATAACGTTGCAGAATACTTTGCAGTTAAAAGTATCTTTGCTGTCGGCGGCTCTTGGATGGTACCAAAAGATCTTATCGCTATAAAAGATTGGCAAGGGATCACGCAATTAAGTACGCAAGCGATTAACTTAATCAGTAAACTGGATAAATGTGCATGAGTAACATCATCGTAATGGGCGAATGCATGATTGAATTCGGCCGTGCAGCCAACACTAATAGTCCAGACAAATCAGAATTGTATAAAAAGAGCTTTGCTGGCGATGTATTTAATACCGGTATTTACATAAAACGCTGTATCAAAGATCAGGCTAAGGTAAAATTTTTAACAGCAATTGGCAATGATGAAAACAGTAATGAATTGTTAGCTATGATGTCACAAGAATCCCTTGATACTAGTTTAGTTTTTCGTTCATCTAGTGCGCAAATGGGCCTATATTTGATTAACGTCGACGCAGAAGGCGAACGCAGCTTTAGCTATTGGCGTAACGCCTCAGCGGCAAAGCAAGTGATGAGCTTTGTAGATGACAACACCTACGCAAAAAGCGCCAACACTGACTTGTTTTTCTTATCTGGAATTTCAATTGCTATTTTGTCGGCTAAAGATAGAGAAAAGCTGTGGCAGTTTATGAGTAACTTAAAGGCAAATGGCAGCAGAATTGTCTTTGATCCGAACTACCGCCCTGCTCTTTGGGATAGTATTGATGAAACTAAAGATGCTTACGATAGAGCATTTAAACTTGCCGATATTGCGTTGCCTGGTGTTGATGACCATATGGCGCTTTATAATGCTAGCTGCCCAGAAGATGTAGCAAGTCAATTAGAACAATATAACATTGCTGAAATCGTCATTAAAAATGGTTCAAAAGGTATGTTAATTAGCGAATTAGGCAAACGCAGTTACATCGACGTTGAACCGGTAAAGCATGTTGTTGATACCACGTCAGCTGGAGATGCGTTTAACGGTGGTTATTTAAGTGCAAGACTATCAGGTAAGCATGCCATACAAGCAGCTAAGTTTGCTGCTAAAGTGTCAGCTTGTGTGATTCAGCATAAAGGCGCTATTGTTGATAATGACGCATTTAATCAGCAATTACTTGATTACCCAATGTAGCAATTAACACCGCAAAAAAGTCAGCCGTTAGCCTTGGTGCTGGCACTGATCAGAAATTTAAAAACAAGAGCTTAAAATAAGAGTTTATAATAATGACAACAACACGACACTGCTTAGCCACCGATTTAAAAAACAACCCTGAATTGATAGCGCAATATAAGCACTACCATAAACCGGGCAATGGTTTTCCTGCTGTCGCTAAAAGTATCCGTGATGCTGGCATTGTTGAAATGGAAATCTATTTAATCGAAAACCGTTTGTTTATGATCATGGAAGTGGATGATTCATTCGATGCCGCTGCGAAAGCTAATGCCGATGCTGCATGCCCTGAAGTACAAAAGTGGGAAACATTAATGTGGCAATTTCAACAGGCACTACCATGGGCTAAAGACGGTGAAAAATGGTTAGAAATGGAACAGATTTTCAAATTAACTGATCAGCCTTAACTCTAGATAGATAATGTTAATTATCAAAGGAGCTAGCTTAAATATCAGTTAGCTCTTTGCTATCAACTTTAAATCTGGCTTATTGCATGCCATTTAAATGTGGTGGTACAGGACAATCAATCACATCACAAATCGCTCGTAACAACTCCATTTCTTTTACCGAAAATATCTTATCTACAGTAATGATACAAAGGCAAGCACGGATTAATTTAGGCTTGTCATTAATCGCAATATTCGCCAATCGATTTAACGCCACTTCTAAATACTCAACTTTTAAGCTTTTGCCATCCGGAAACTCTATATTGGCGACACCTGTTTCTTTGGTTAAAACCGGTTTAAGGAAAGTTATTTGCTCTTCACTGCGGTTTCCATGTTGCAATAAAAAACCAAATAGAACGCCGAGCTCTTGTTGGCATTGACTAAGCCTAGCTTGACGTTGTCTTTTGTGGTGTGTTTTTTGATAATGACTGGCAACGTGTTTCACCATCAGCTTTTGTAATATCCATTCAAATAAGTCCCATTTACCGTCGGCATCGATGAGCTGTTCCATATTCACTTCGAACAATTCGAAATGACCTTGAGACAATTGTTTTAAAGTTGGAATGGCAATATCAATTAACGGTAAGCGGTGCCTCACTTCTAAGCTATTAACGCTTTCCCGCAAGGCAAGAACATGATCTATCATATCCTTATCACCAAATTCTTTTATACGGCGCAATTGACGGTTTAACACAATTTCATCATCATCTAACAGTAAGCAATAAATGAATGCTCTTGCACCTGTAATATCGTGTATTGCAGTGAAAACATCTTCAGGAAACTCACTGATAATCTGTTTAGCGGTCGCCAATTGTTGATCGTCAACGTTACCGATATTTTTCAATACTTGCGCCGCTATCACCGCAGAGGTAATAATATTTGCTGCGTCATGTTGCTCCTGTATCGGCCTTGACTTTGCACTTTGTTGCTGTTGTTTTTCGTCTTTAGCTTTCGATTTTTCTATCTTTTCTTTAATAAAATAATACGGTGATATTGCTTTAATGCGCTTTTCTATCGGTGGATGAGTTGCAAACATTGACTCGACAAATGAGCTTACGCCGGTACTAAAATAAGCATGGCTCATTTGCGGTGCAACTGGACTTTCTAGATTTGAACCAACATTAGATATTTTGTTTAGAGCATTGGCAATGCCCTCTTTTGAGCGGGTAAATTGCACCGCAGATGCATCTGCTAGATACTCTCTTTGACGAGATACAGAAGATTTGATCATATTGCCAAAGAAATTACCGCCAAAACCTATAGCCACTAGTCCTGCGCCTAACGCTAAAATAGGCCCTGTATTTTTACTATTTCCGCGTACCGTTCTTAAAATGTAATAACCGATGTAACCTATCACCAATATGCCATGCAATATGCCTAACAAACGCATATTTAATCTCATATCACCATTAAGTACATGACTAAACTCGTGAGCAATTACACCTTGTAGTTCGTCTCTGTCTAATTGTTCAATGCAGCCTAGGGTAACACCAATTACCGCATCTGAGTTCTTAAATCCCGCGGCAAAGGCATTAATTTCAAATTCTTGATCAAGGATATATACCTGAGGAACAGGACAACCCGAGGCTATGGCCATTTCTTCTACTACATTCAATAACTTACGTTCATCAAGATCTTTTGCCTGTTGGTTAACTAGACGTCCACCTAATGCTTCAGCTACCGCTTTACCACCACCACCTAATGACATGGTTTTATATATTGAACCGGCAAAGACAACTACGCAGACACATACTGCGATAAAGATAAATAATTGCCAATCAAATGCAGGAACTTCAACTATATTGTTGACGGTATCATCAGCGGCGAAATAACCAAATACAAACATGACTAATATGTTTGTCATCACAATAAGACTGGTAACAGCTAGAACAAACATCAGCACGATACGTTTAGTGCTGCGCCTTGCATCTTGCTGAGCTTGAAAGAAATCCATAACGAATGATTACTATTGAATTATTATCTAGTTAAACTTTTGTTTAAAAAGATACTTTTGGTGCGGCTTGGATCTCAGCACTATCGGCAAACTCTAACAAGCTTGCATTAAACTTATGGCCAAAGCTAGTGGCAAAAAAGTTTTGTGGAAAACTTTGCTTATAAGTATTGTACGCCATCACTTGATCATTAAATGCCTGACGAGCAAAACCAACTTTATTTTCAGTACTAATTAACTCTTCATTAACTTGCATCATGTTTTCATTCGCCTTTAAATCAGGATAAGCTTCCATGACCACATTTAACTTATCCATGGCGCCCATAAGAGCACCTTCTGCCCCCATAAGGCCTTGCATAGCACTAGCATTTCCTGGTTGTGCAGCGGCAGCAGCTAACCCCTTTGCTGCACTGTTTCTTGCAGCGATAACCGCTTCAAGAGTTTCGCTTTCATGCTTCATGTATGCTTTCGCAGTTTCAACTAGATTAGGAATAAGGTCATAGCGACGCTTTAGTTGAACTTCAATTTGCGCAAAGGCATTTTTATATCGATTTTTCAAAGCCACAAGCTGATTAAAAATACCGATCACATAAAATACGGCAACGACAATTAAAATTGATAAAACAATACTAGTTAAATTCACAATATTTCCCTTTTCTGTGTCATCAGCAATGAAATTCAACAGTCTGGTGCGCTAAGCTAGCGAATTAAACTGCCTATTTAACCTATTGGATTAAATTACTGACTTAAAATAAGTAATCTTTGATAGATAAGTTAATAACTTAGCGGTAATTAAATAACACGGCAAGGAAAATATAGTTGCCACAGAATGGTTCACTAAGGACCGAGTCTATTCGGCCCTTAAATAATCGCGATGCAGATAGAATATATGATAGTTTTGGGTAGTTAGCTAGAACACAGCTTTTATTGCGTCAAATTTACACGAAATTGCGGTAACATTTTCATAACCTAATCGCTGAAGTTGCTCTGCCGCTAGGGTTGCTCGAACGCCAGCAGCACAGTGCACATAAATCGCTCGGGTTGCGTCTTTTTCAAGTTCAAGAATTTTCCCTTCTAAGATCCCTCGCGGAATATTAATGCTACCTTCCGCGGCTAATTTTTGATGTTCACCAGGCTCTCGAACGTCAATGAACAAAGCATTTTTTGGCGGCATTTCTGCTGCAGCTTGTTCTGCACTAATACGGCGTACTGTGGTGGATACTTCTTTGATTAGCTCTGGCATAGTTTTTAGCATGTGATTGGCTCTATAACGTTTTCAATTATGGCTATTTTATGTATGAAGACCTTGGATGTAAATTCAAAAATATAATTTATTTTAAACAATTTAAAGCGCTAAACATGCTAGCATTACGCTACTATTATGATTTATCAGCATTTGTGTACCATGAGTAAAATATTCATCATTGGCCTACCAAGAACGGCGACAACAAGCTGCTGTTTAGCACTTCTAAACCTAGGCTTTAAAGTCGCACATACCTGTTATACCAAGCAGTGTTTACAGGATGCGCAAGTCATTGCAGATACACCAATATTTAATGATTACCCTTTACTCGACAAGCGATATCCAGATGCAAAATTTATCTACTTGCAACGAGATCTTATTAATTGGTTACCGTCAATAAAACAGTTATTAAATCGAATGCAGCACAATGTACTTCGCCAAGACGGTGGTTTTAATCCGATTATAAAACGCTGCTTTACCGAAACATTTGCACCATTTACTATTGAAAATATTAACTGTGACCAGTTTCTAACCTTGTCTTATCAACATCATCAACAAGCCGCATTGGAGCACTTTAAAGACAGGCCCGAAAAACTTTTGAGCATTGATGTTAGCCGAAGTGATAGCTACCAACGCTTGTTAAAGTTTTTATCCATTGATAATGATATTGAACATGGCTCTTTCGAAAAAATAAATATCGCCGGCAAAGTTACCGCCTGGAACGATATTAAAAGTACCAATAAAATTGATTCGACCCGCAAAGGGCGTATTGATAAAGATCTGTACAGTAATTAATGGCTTACTGTTTTGCTATTTGTTGTTTTCCTGGTTAATTGCTGTGTTAAATCGAATTTATACTAAGGGAAATAATTTATTACACAACACTGCGCTATTCACTAGCAACTAAAATCATCATTGGGTAGAATGATATTTTTATTTAAATACCTAGGATTTACCCTTTTATGGCTGCATTTTTCGAGTTCATTCCTTTAATCATCTTTTTTGTTTTTTACAAAATGTTTGATGTTTTTGTTGCTACCGGCGCATTGATCGTTGCTTCATTTATACAAATAGCAATATTGAAATTTCAAAAGAAAACTGTCTCAAAGCAACAGTGGATAGTGTTAGGTATGGTTTCTGTATTTGGCGGCATGACGATATTTTTCCACAATGACGCTTTTATAAAATGGAAAGTAACTGTGATCTACGGCTTCTTCGCTGCAGGTCTTTTGTTCAGCCGTTATGTGTTAAAGAAAAACCTTCTTGAGAAGATGTTAGGCGAACAACTTAAAGCCCCGTCTGCAGCTTGGGATAAAGTGAACATTATGTGGGTGTTATTCTTCATTGCTTGTGCGGTATCGAATGTCTATGTTGCTTTTAGCTTCTCCCAAGATGTCTGGGTCAATTATAAAGTTTTCGGTTTAACCATAGCGATGTTTGTTTTTGCGATAATTTCAATGATCCCATTATTCAAATACATGCCTAAAGACGATGAACCGCAAGTTGTTGAAGATAAAACAGAAAATAAAGAGTAATTATAATGTTATATGTTATTTACAGTGAAGACGTAGAGAATAGTTTAGAAAAGCGCTTAAGTGTACGAGATAAACACCTTGCTCGATTACAAGAAATGCAAGATCAAGGGCGCTTAATTGTTGGCGGTCCTTGTCCGGCAATTGACAGTGACGTTCCCGGTTCTGCTGGCTTTACGGGCTCTTTATTGGTCCTTGAATTTGAAAGTTTAGAACAAGCTCAATCATGGGCTGATTCTGATCCATATATCGAAGCGGGTGTTTATAAAAAGGTTACTGTTAAACCTTATAAAATGGTTTTCCCCAACTAAAAGAAAGCTAAGACAAAAGCTAACAATAAAAAACCAGCAGTTAAAGTTGCTGGTTTTTTATTGTCTTTTTGTTAACAGTACTAGCTAAGTTAACGCCGAAAATTAAAGATTAACTTTCTAGTTTTTGCTCTTGCTCAACAGCTTTGGTTTGGATTTCTTTAACATCATCATCAAACTGCGATCCGTCTGATAACATTACCGAGAACCACTGGCCTTCTACCGAGTTCTCTAACCCTATCTTGATGATCATTGTCAAAGGTACCGATAACAACATACCGACCGTACCTAATAACCAGCCCCAAAATATCAATGATAAGAACACAACAAGCGTTGATAATCCAAGCCCTTTGCCTAGATACTTAGGCTCTACAATGTTACCCATTACGGTATTAATCGTCATATAACCGGCAGCAATGAAAAGCGCTGCTGCAGGGTTTAGTTGCACAAGTGCAAGCAATACCGCAGGTACTGCTGCGATAATTGAACCTATATTAGGAATGAAGTTTAATAAGAACGCGATGACTCCCCATAACAAGAAGAAATCTAAACCAATGGCCCAAAGCATTAGACTCACCAATGCCCCTGTGCCTATGCTGACAACGGTTTTTATAGCTAAATAGCGATTTACTGAAGTAACAAACTTATCAATTTTTCGCATCTTCATTTGCGGATCTTTTAACGCCATATGCAATTTTGTCGGTATGGTTGATGCTTCAAACAACATAAAAACAACGGTTAGTACGATCAAAAACAAATTCGCCATTATGTTACCAAAACCAGACAACATATCCGCAGCAAAGCCCATTACCGCTTCGGGGTTCACATACTGCATTAATAGTTCTTTCGATAACTTAATATTGTATTCGGCTAAGCCATCAATTAACGATGCTAATTGCCCTCTTAACTGATTACCATATTCAACTCGAACTAATGAAAATTCATTAAGTGAGTTACCGATTAAACCTGCTAGTGACATGCCAAGACCGACAAATATGGCAATAACAAAGACTACGGCCACAGTTTTTGGAATCTTATATTCGGCGGCTTTTTTAATCAGTGGGTTACAAACAATGGCGATAAAAATCGACAATAAGAATGGTATTAAGATATTGGTGGCGGTTTTGATACCCGCCATAATGATGACTAGCGCTGCCAGTATATATAATACTTTAATAACTGACGTGGTATTGGCGTTATTCAAGTCCATGAAAATCTCTAAGTTTTTACTATTTTTTCCAATATATCAAAAATAGTTAAAAATGCTTAGTAAAATATGAGCTAGATCCTCCCCACAAACGTATAAATACTCAATAGTCTATAATTTAGTCATCGACAAAAATTTAGAACACTAAAAAACGAACTGCAAATTTTCAACTACTTAAGTAAATATCAACCTTATAAATGAATATACTAATTACCGGTGGTACAGGTCTAATAGGCTCTGCGTTTATCAACAAGTTCAAACATAAATATAACTTTGATGTTTTATCGAGGCCAAACTCTGGCGCACTACAATTGTTGAAAAACGTTAAAATCATCAACCACTTGAGTGATATAGAAAGTCTTGATAAATATGACGCCGTCATTAACCTAGCTGGAGAGCCAATCGTAAACAAGCGTTGGTCGAAAGCTCAAAAAATAAAAATATGTCAGAGTCGTTGGCAGTTAACAAACAAATTAAGCAAAATGTTTAATGATGCTTCATCTCCTCCTCACACTTTCATATCAGGCTCTGCAATTGGTTTTTATGGACGCCAGCGTGATGAGAAAATAATTGAAGAATATACAGATGTATATCCAGAATTTAGTCATCGAATATGTAAAGTATGGGAAGATAAAGCAAAGCTTGCACAGAAAAAATCCCGTCTATGCATACTTAGGACAGGCGTCGTCTTAGATAAACACAAAGGCGCATTAGCGAAAATGTTGCCAGCGTATAAGTTTGGTTTAGGCGGTAAACTATCTAGAGGCATACAATATATGTCGTGGATCCATATCGACGATATGGTTAACGCCATTGAGTTTTTGCTGACTAATGAGCAATGCTACGGCGAGTTTAATATGACCGCTCCTAAACCTGTCACCAATAAAGAGTTCAGTCAAACTCTGGCAACACAATTACATCGTCCTAACGTTGCGACGATGCCAGCATTTGTATTACGACTGTTATTTGGTGAAATGGCCGATTTGTTACTATACGGTCAAAACGTCATTCCGAAAAATTTGTTGGATAATGATTTTAAATTTCAATATCCAACCTTAGATAAAGCGCTGAATAATTTGCTCGGCTAGCGCATTCAGGTACTAGCGCATTCAGGTACTAGCACCGAGCAATATATTAAGTACAACCTCTATAGCGTTCTCTTTATCAGCGTTAAACTCGATAACTTGAGTAATCGCCAACAGGCGATTAAACCAAGCAAGCCGACAAACACCGCTCCGCAAACCATCCCCAATATCCAGTATTGATAATGCCACGACACTTCCATTTCGAACACCTTCGATTGAATAACGTAAACGCCCACTTCCATGGCTACAGCTCCGAGGAAGCCAGCAATTAGGCCTAATAACACAAACTCCAACACAGTTGCACTGGTTAAAAGTCGTCCTTTAGCCCCCAATGTTCTAAGTATTGCAAGTTCGCGCTCTCGTTCTTCCATGCTTGCTTGAACCTGTGCAAATAACACCAATGAGCCAGCAATTAGAACCAGCGCCAGAATAAATTCAACTGCCAATGATACTTGTTCAATAACCGATTTGAGTTGGTTTATCATGGCATCAACATCAATCAATGAAATCGTAGGATACTGACTCATAAAACGTTGTAATTCTTGTTTATTTTCCTTCGGTACATGCACTGAAGCAATATAAGTACTTGGAAAGTCTTCTAATACATCAGGTGAGAAAATCATATAGAAGTTTGGTTGCATGCTCTGCCAGTCAACTTCACGAATGCTTGTTACCGGTACAGTGAATTTTTTGCTACCAATATTAAACGATAATTCATCGCCCAATTTAATATCGAGTCGTTCTGCAACCTGTGATTCGATCGATACCTGTTGCTTATCATCATTTTCATCAAACCACTGGCCAGAAACAAGGGTATTATTCTTAGGTAAGTTATTAAGCCAAGTTAAACTAAGCTCTCTACCAACCCCCTGTCGACCTTGATCAGATTTATCAGTTTCTTCTTTCGATGTTTCTTTAGCAATTTTTTCATCATTGATTGCCACTAAACGCCCGCGAACAATTGGATATAGATCACTAGCAGCCAATTTCTGAGTTTCTAGAAACGTTGCCACTGGCTCTAACTGTTGCTTATTTATGTTGATCATAAATTGGTTAGGCACATCATCAGGTAGTTGTTGCTGCCACTCGTTGATAAGGTCATTACGCACCACTAACATCAGTAATAGCAACATCACTGAAATGGTAAAACTTACCAGTTGCACGTTATTTTGTTTGCCGCGTCGTTTCAAATTAGCCATGGCTAAATGGAAACCTTGTCCAGCTTGAGAGCCGACTTTGCGACCTAAATTAACTAATACAGATGCCAACAACATGATCACACCAATAACGATTAATCCGGCAACAATAAGTCCTACCGATAAAAACCAGTCATTGGAAAACAAATAAAGTAGAGCAAATATTGCAATGAATGCAGGAATATTACTGATCACTGCATGGCCCGAACTCTGCTGTTTAAAACCTCGAATCACAGATAAAGCATTAGTTGCAATTAGATCGCGCATTGGTGCAACAGCAAAAGCGGTTGCACAAATAACGCCAGTAACGGTAGCAACGATAAACGGATGTAAACTTAATGATGTGCTTTCATCTGGCAGGTACTCCGTCATAAAGCTCATACCAATTTGCTGTAACCCATAGCCTATCAATAACCCAATAACAATGGATACGGCTGCAAGTGAACTCCAGTGTAGGAAATAAAGTTTGGTGATGTAACGTGTATTGGCACCCATTGCTTTAAATACGGCAACCATTGGCTTATGGCGTTGCCCATAGCGACGCGATGCAACAGATACCGCAACGGCAGCAAGAATAATACCGAGCATTGACGCTAACGATAAATACTTCTCTGCGCGATTTAGCGCATTAGCTAAAGGTGATTGCTGTGATTTGATATCACGCCAGCGTTCGCTATCGGTTAAGTTAGGTTTAAGCCATTCATGATAGCTATCTAATTGTTCGTTATCACCGGCAAAAAGGTATCGATAAGTCAATCGCGAACCGGGCTGAATGACTTTAGTTTTTTCAACATCGGTGATGTTTATTAACACTCTTGGACCGCGAGTAAAGACGCTAAACGATGCATCAGGTTCGTCAAGGATGACACCAGAAATCGTAAATATTGCCGCACCTAGCTCAATCGAATCACCTACTTTTACGCCCATTTTGGTCAGTAATGCCGGTGCTACCCATATATTACCAGGGGCTAATGTTGGGTTGATTAGTGACTGATTGTCTTTTTCAATGATCAATTCACCAATAAGAGGGTAATTGTTACTAACCGCTTTAACTGAACCCAATAACATCTCATCGCCAGCAAACACCATAGATGAGAATAACAATTGTTGTGCTTGTTCTAATTGGAAACTATTTGCCTGTTGTAATTTTTCATCTGATACAGGTTTCGATGACTGTAATATTCTATCGGCAGCGATAAAACTGTTCGATTTAGTTACCAGCGCCGACTCAATACGTTCGGAAAAACCAGATAATGAAAAGACGGTTGCCACGGCGAGAATAATAGCAAACGCAATAATGGTTAATTCGCCGCGTTTTAATTCATGACGAAATAAACGCAGTGACTGTTTAGCCCACATCGACATAAATTACCCCTGACTTACTTGTAACTCGACCGGTGCCGACTGTTGCACAAACTCACCTGCATCCATGGTCATTTGAACCTGACAGCGCTCAGCAAGTTTCAAGTCATGGGTTACTAATATCAAGGTAGTTCCCTGTTGTTGATTTAATTCAAATAACAACTCGGTAATGGTATTACCGGTATTGCGATCAAGATTTCCTGTCGGTTCATCGGCAAATAAGATATCAGGATTTGCAATGAATGCGCGTGCAATAGCAACGCGTTGTTGCTCACCACCAGATAATTGCGATGGATAGTGATCAATGCGATCGCCCAACCCTACTTTATCAAGCATTTCTTTGGCTTTACGTTGCGCATCGTTATCGTTGGCAAGCTCCGCCGGCAACATGACGTTTTCTAACGCAGTTAAAGAATTAATCAGTAGAAAAGACTGAAAGATAAAACCAACATGAGCTGCCCTTACTTGGCTACGCTGTTCTTCATCGTACTGATGCAGTGGTAAGCCTTTAAGGTAGATTTCGCCGTTCGTTGGCGAGTCCAGACCAGCTAAAATCGATAATAAAGTAGTTTTACCGGAACCCGAGGCACCGACGATGGCCAGGCTTTGTCCAGACTTGACTTGCAGGTCAATTGCTTTCAGGATAGTGAGCGGTTCGCTATTGTCACTTTGTGATAATGCATCAACCGATTTTCTGATATTCTTACATTCTAAAACTATTTCAGGCTGGTTATTCATGATAAAAAAACTGTCTCTCATCTTATTACTATTTATTACCAGTACGAGTCTAGCACTCGCTCAGGATCAAAAAACTATTGTTCTATTAGGTGATAGTCTCAGTGCTGGTTATGGGATGCAAGAAAAAGATGGATGGGTTGCGCTTTTAAATAAACAACTAACGCAACAAAAGTCTGACTATCAAATTCTCAATGCAAGTATCAGCGGCGAAACAACAGGCGGCGGTTTATCTAGGCTTCCAGAGATTTTAGAGAGCAATAAAGTTGACTATCTTCTCATTGAATTAGGCGGTAATGACGGCCTTCAAGGCTTTCCACCGAAGTTAATTAAAAATAACTTGTTACAAATTATTGGATTAGCTCAACAAAAAAATATCACTGTTTTTCTCAGTGAAATCAAAATACCACCAAATTATGGTCAGCGATACAATCAAATGTTTGCTGACGTTTTCGTATCAGTTGCCGATGAAACGAAGGTTGAATTATTACCTTTTTTCATAGAATCGGTCGCAGTAGATCCTGAAAAAATGCAAAATGATGGCATACACCCTAACAAAGCTGCACAAGCAGAGTTAGCTGTCATCATGAAGGGTATTATTGATAACGCGTTAACTAATACCCGCAACTAATGCCAACAAATAAAAAAAACATCAACAAAATAGCGTTATGGGCAATTATCGGCCCTATTATTGGCGCGACAACCATATTTTTAAGCTATTGGGTTTTCCACCAACCAATTATTGGTTATAAGCTTTTGGTAGGTCCTGGCATACTCGCAGCCAACTTGTTTAGTGAAGAGATAAATTTCTGGCCCAAAATCACTATCATGTTAACTGGCCAATATATCGCTTATTTATTGGTCTTTTGGACGGTTAATGTAATAAAAAAAAGTTAGTTTAAATTTATATATGGTCATTATAAAGTGAGCAGCACTGCGACTAAAGTCCGTTTAATTATTCCATTATCCCTAAGCACTAAACACCTTTCCTAAACGACACAACAATCGCTCTTATATTCTCTATAAAATGATTAAGTAGCGTTTATCTATACCGCAAGGCTACCTTTTTTCTACTTTTATTGTTTCTGTTTATTCTAAACATTTGGTCACTTAATATTTTGCTTGCAAACCAAAATGCTAACAAGAAGTTCTCAGCATTAATCAACTAAGGAAGCAAACAAGATGAAAAAGTTATTTATAATTATTACCGTTATATTAATGACCACAGGATGTACAACGACGAAGTTATGGGAAGATGATAATCGTTTTGAAACAGTTGATTCTTATAGCATTAACGATAAAAAGGCGGTGCAGTTCTCGATTTTAATAACATGGTTCTATTAAAGAAAAACTTCTCCGTAGAATTCAAAAATTGGTTTTAACAATACATAATTTGACCAAAAATTTAGACCATTAAAATGAGCCTTAATAGCTCAACACTGAGTATTATAAAAAAGGAATAAACGATGAATAGATGGAAGTTAATATTGTTATCAATTATTTCAATGACGACAATAGGCTGCTCTAACACCCCACAAAAAGCGCTTCAAAATGAAATCGGAAAAAGTTATAACGAGATAACCTCTGCTCGTAAAAACTTTACCATCTACTTTAATTACGGAGAACTGCTGACCACTCAAAGCTATGAGGATGGCTCTATACTTTATATCCATGTTTCGAAATCTGAACTTAGTAAGTCCACATATTTAGGCGTCTATGAAAGAGTTTCTTATAAATACTCAATTTATGCTTTTAAAGTTAAAGGTGACATTATAATTGACTGGGCTTACGGTTTATATGAGCCGGAAAGTTCAAGTTCATTTATAAATGTGTTTGCCTTAGAAATTGAGACATCCAATAATCAACCATATCTATTCATAGAAAATAACTATCGACAGCTATTAAAAACCTCAGATGGAAGCAGTATAGATAGTTGGATTGATAACTCACTTTCAGCATCAAATTAACATGACTGTTGCTCTAAATAATTATTGCGTAAAGATAAATTGGATTAATGGTACGCCTCTAATCGCTTCGATAAGTATGGGTACCATTTTTTATTCTGCTTATAATAATCGACCACCTTAGGATGACTGAGTAAACGCCAGTTTGAAATAGTATCTATCGCTAGATAATCCATGCCTAGCCAACTTTCATATTTGCTTTTCTCATTAAAAAGCAGCTCAACCGCGTAATCAATATCTACCGATGACATCGCGTATATACCATGGTATCCATACGGGTCAAAGTCATCACTGCGCATATCCACTATCTTATGAGCAAGTAATTTAGCACTTTCTACATCTCCTTTTGCAACCAAAGCAGTAACTTTTACGGACATCTCAAAAGGACGGTAACCTTTAGGCCAATTTAGTTTTTCAATGAGCAATAAATTTTCGATGTACTTTTCGCTACCAGAGCTCAGTTTATTTTTGTGATAGTGATTTAAAATAATGAAATTAACATCAATAAATAGAAATCTTTTTAATGTTGAATTTATATTATTTACATCTATTTCATTCTCATAATCTTTGAATACATAAATAGGTGTTTCTAGAATTGATGTAAAAGCTGACAAATGATATGGAAAATCTAAAATAGTTTCGGGGCTTTGCTTGTCATAATATTCAATAAAAATGCTTTCATCTGCTGAAGCCAAAAATTTTCGCCACAATATGCCAAGGCTATCTCCAAAAGATACACCTCCTACGCTATTTTCTAATCGCTTATAAAGCATGTCTGAAAACACGTTGTCGGCGTTACTAGTAATAAAGTTACTCAAATAAAAAATATGTGTCCCTTGCAAAATTCGCGCATTAAAAGGATCTTTTTCAACTCCTTTTCTAAATGCATCATCAGCACTTTTCAAATCGCCATTGAGCTCAAACCACCAACCTAATACATACCAAGGCATGCCTTCTTCAGGATACAAATTTATGGCTTTATCAATATATTGGCGGCGTTCTTTGCTAAATTCAGAACTTGCTTGTTCTGCGACATAATCGCTCGCTAAAGCAAGTAAAGTCTGCAAGTTATTTTGATCTAATGAAACAGCTTTTTCTAATGCCACTTTAGCATCAACGGCAAGTTGCTCCACCAGCTTTGGATCATTGCTATACCAATTAAACATCAAGTTGCTACGGATCATATGATCGCAGATTTCGTTTAATAGACCCCAAGCATCGACAAAATCAGGATCTTCTTGAACTGCCTTTTTTAATAACTCACGTGTTCTTAATAAAGACTCTTCACTCTCTCGCTCGCTTGCCTCAATGCTTTGCGCTTTAACGTAATAGTCATAAGCTTTTACACTTTGAGTAGGCATTCCTTTTAACTTACCTACTGTACTAGGCTGTATTTTTAAATGAATTGAATTACTAATTTCGCCAGCAATTGCACTTTGAATGGCAAATACATCTCGTAGTTCACGATCAAAGTTACTGGCCCAGATATGGGTATCCGTTTGTGCATCGATTAATTGCGCTGTAACACGCACGTGGTTACCCATTCTTCGCACTGAGCCCTCTACGATGTAACGCACATTAAGCTCTTCTCCAATCTGTTTAATAGAAAGCTCAGAGTCAATGTATTTAAGGGTTGAAGTGCGTGATGATACTCGCAAATTTTTTATATAAGAAAGCTTAGTCAATATTTCTTCATGTATACCCGCAGCGAAAAACTCGTTATCAGTATTAGAGCTCATATTAATTAATGGGATAACTGCTATTGACGGTATGGTATCGGTTATAGTTTCGCTGTTAGAATCTTCTAAAATATAACTATCCCAAAGGACGAAGATTAGTGCAGATAATAATAACGCTATAATTGCGAAATCAAGTTTTCTACCGGTATCAATACTTACCGATTCTCCTTGTTTCACCTGCTCAGTTTTCATTATTCCTTGCGGTGTTAACTCAAACGCCCAAGCAAAAAATATCGCAAACGGAAAACCGATTAGTCCTATAAAGAAAACTACAGAATTTAAGTTGGACGGCAAGTTTAAGGCGGGAACTGCAACTGAAGTTACTTGGATCACCAACCAAGCAAGAGCCAAGTAAGCAATGCTTACTTTTACTACGTTTCTGCGCTTAATCTCTTTCCATAAGTCCATTAATCAAGCCATTTACTTAGGAACAAAGTCAGTTGGGTTTGCATCTAGCTTCAATCTCCTTGCTAGCATTAAACTTAGCAGAGGGCTTATGATTGCGCAAACAAGGGAGCGTGATTCGAGGTATGTCAGTTTTTGACGAAAGTGGTCAATAACCATTAGCAGTGATAATGACTCTAAAACCCGCGGTTTATTGAAAACCACGGCTCTAAAAGACGTAGACAAATCCAGCCCCAACTTCAGCATCGTAATTGTTGCGTGTTATAGGACTATCTTCGATATCGCCAACGTATTGTTCATATACCGCCTCACCGAAAATTTGCCATTGTTCGTTAATATAATGACGATAGTTATAATTGAACCCAACCGAGCGAAATACTCCGCTTAAGCTTGTTTCATCTACCCCTGATGCAGCAGACTGTTCTGCATCTATACCAAAGTCTTTATTGGCAAAATCGCTATCGTGAAATACCACAGCAACAGCAATCTCATGACCACTTCCGTCATCGTTATCACCAAACCGGCAATCAACACCTAACAGACCAACTCAGCCACTAGTACTTATTCAATCTATCCATTAACGATAATACATCGTCTCTATTAGCAACTAAGCCGCGCATGTTTACCTCGATCTGCTCAATAAGCGAATCTACTGTCACCTGCTTCTGTTTCGCTAATTCGTCAATAACTAAATTGAGAACTGAAGGCATACCAACCTTATTAGTTAACCAGCTATAGCCTCCAGGATTGTCTGTTTCAGTTAATATTCTGTTTAATTGAACTGTTTTTGCAATCTCTTTGATATGGTCACTAAACATCAATTCAACACTAATAGTAAAAAAAGCACCGGCATCTAAGTAACGTTGTATTAACTCAATAGGGCCAGAATACCAATGCACGATAGCAGTGACTTGATATTGCTCAAGCAGCTCAATGACTTTAAGTTCGGCTCCCTTAGTATGGATATTGACAACTTTATCTTGCTGTTGGGCTTTTTGTAAAAAATACTCAAAAACTTGCAACTGGGCAGGATATAAAGATTCGTCTTCTATCCAATGAAAATCTAAACCAATCTCACCTATCATAGGTGATTCATCGATAAAATGGTCAAATTCTGATAACCGTTCATTGAATTTATGGGCTTGCCATGGATGAATACCAAAAGTGGGCAGAACATAATGGCAATGCTCAGCTATTTCTTTACTCTTTACATAAGATTCAGGATCCATGGCGACAGCAATTGTGAATATCTTATGCTGCTCTATCTCATTTAAAACATCTTTTATATCAACATCATAAGTGTCGATATGAACATGGCTATCTATACGCATTAGATTTGAGGAAGTCAGAGTTAGTGGTGCAGAAAGTTTATCATCAATAAAAAATCTAAGGAATATTTTAAGTTTTAATATTTGCAACCTAAAAGCATATTGAATGCTTAATCTGTTTTGGCTCACACTAGATGTTTAATTGAGATTCAATTGTCTCGAAATACTGAAATTTGACCTAACAAATTGATGCTGAAAACGCCTCCTGAGTCATTAATGACCGACTTTTTTGTGCCAGACCCAGTCATTCACCTTTATTGCCAAGCTCATTTAAAAGACCTATAATCAGAACTATTAAAAGTCTTTTAAAAGGTTTTCAAATGACTACCCGCATATTAACAGAAATAGCAGCAAGTATTACAGAATTAAAATCTAACCCTATGAAAGTCGTGTCTAGTGCACACGGTGACCCTATTGCCGTGCTAAATAGGAATGAACCAGCTTTCTATTGTATCCCAGCAAAAGCCTATGAGCTATTAATGGAAAAACTTGAAGATCTAGAGCTACTAGCTTTAGTAGATGAACGTAAAAATGAACCTTCAATAGCGGTTAGCATTGATGACTTATAAGCTTGAATTTAAAAAATCAGCTTTGAAGGAGTGGAAAAAATTAGGTGCCACACTTCAAGCTCAGTTTAAAAAGAAGCTAATTGAACGTCTATCCAATCCTCATGTTCAGCCTGATAAACTATCTGGGGCAGAAAATTTATACAAAATTAAGCTTCGCCAAGCAGGATATCGGTTAGTTTATGAAGTTGAAGACAATGTGGTGACTATTACAGTGCTAGCTGTTGGCAAAAGAGAGCGTGGAAATGTTTATGATCAAGCATTCAAGAGACTAAATTAGTCCGCTGTGAGCGATAAGGTGACATAAAGGATAACTTGATGACATGGTTGTTAATCTCAAATTTAATACTGCTGGTTGCCAGTTACGAAGTATTGAGGTTTTCTGATAAGGCTTTAGCATCAAGAGTAAGGCTTACTGATTTGGAATGGTTCACAACTCGTTCGTCTCAACTTTATATCGGTTGGCTGTTAGCTGGCAATTTTTACAAAGATTTAGATAACTACAAGCTCAAGATATTCTTTGAAGTGTGTAGATTAATTTTATCTTTTTCTATAATTTATGCTGTATATGCTCTGATGTCGTAAACGGCAAGAAAGAGCGATAAGCGGAAGTGATAATAACTTTGGAAAGGATAGAGTGATGGCAAGAATTGCGTCTAGATATATGCCTAAGTACAAAGCTGGCAAGCCAAGTTATATTGGGATGGTAATATTCTTCCTCACTCTCATTGCAGCAGCAATATACTCCACCTCTTTTTTAGTTATATTAACCACGATAATTGTTGCAGCTGTAGTTTTGGTCTACGCTAATCAGCCCAAATATGAAAAGCACTTCAAAAAGCTATTGAAAACTCGAAAAGATAAATCAATC
This sequence comes from Thalassotalea crassostreae, assembly GCF_001831495.1. NCBI lineage: Bacteria > Pseudomonadati > Pseudomonadota > Gammaproteobacteria > Alteromonadales > Colwelliaceae > Thalassotalea > Thalassotalea crassostreae. Next base: position 1,499,956 of record NZ_CP017689.1, on the reverse strand, counting down.
TGTGAGTTTGCTAAAGAATTTGATCGTAAATCAGTTGATACTTGGATTATTAGAGCAACATATGAACAAGTGCAAAATGCTTTAGATTTAAAGTATGCGTTCCCCCTAATCGGCTCAGATAGATTAATCGATGACTTACTACTAGATGGTGATGATATAGATTTGGACTTGGTTGAAGAAATATCCCAACGTACAAACCGCACACTAGAGGATATAGAGTCAAATCCGTTAATGGGTAAAGTTTATACGGTAAAAGATTTAGTCTTGTTTTTTAATCATCAACCTCAATCAAAAACTCATAATATTTAGGTAGCTGACCGTCTCTGAATGGCACATAGCGGTCATAGAAGATCCCAAATTTCGCATAGACTCGCTGAATTCCAGACACAAAAAAGCCGACTTACGTCGGCTTTTTCATCACTTGAATAAAGTGGCATCCCGTAGGGGATTTGAACCCCTGTTACCGCCGTGAAAGGGCGGTGTCCTAGGCCTCTAGACGAACGGGACGCTGAAGAGACTAATAAAGCTATGCTTTATTGTTCATAGTAGAGTAGATAACTACCCTACTGTTCACCAAAAAATGGCTAAAACCTAAGATAAAATTAAGTGGCATCCCGTACGAGATTTGAACTCGTGTTACCGCCGTGAAAGGGCGGTGTCCTAGGCCTCTAGACGAACGGGACACAGAAATTGCTTTTAAAACACTGCATATGCAGCTATTGCAATCTTTGGTGTCTGTTGAGGATTTCACTCAACTGGCACTAAGAACTTATTCACTTAACAGCGAAAATAAATTGGCATCCCGTACGAGATTTGAACTCGTGTTACCGCCGTGAAAGGGCGGTGTCCTAGGCCTCTAGACGAACGGGACGCAGAATACGCATACGAAACGAAGTTTCGTTATTCTGCGTAGAGTGAACGTTGAAACTTGTTTCAACTGAACAATCATTATTTGAATTATGTTAAACAACCCAAATTGCAGAATATTCTGTGTCTGATGAGACTTTCACTCACCTGGCACTAAGAACTTTTATTTACCTTTCGGTACAATCTATTTTCTAAAAATATTGGCATCCCGTACGAGATTTGAACTCGTGTTACCGCCGTGAAAGGGCGGTGTCCTAGGCCTCTAGACGAACGGGACACAGTAACAACTACAAAACTAGGTTTTAAAACTATGCTTTGTCGCTATTGTGCAAGTGATAAACAATGTTTAGCACTTAACATCGTATTGTCACATTATAGAATACTACAATAATAACAATGAAGTTAACTGGTGGAGCCATGCGGGATCGAACCGCAGACCTCTTCGCTGCCAGCGAAGCGCTCTCCCAGCTGAGCTATGGCCCCTCAACTTCACTTTCAACTACCTGACCTAGACTCGTTGAAAGCGAGGCGAATTCTAGGCAGTTGCACTAAAACTGTCAACACCTTTTTTGAAGAAAACGATAAAAAAGTGCAAATAAATGATTGTTCGTTCAATAATCGATCGCATTGAACAAATTTTGTTAGAAATTTGAAACAACCCTTCACAACTAGCGAACACTATTTAACCAATTATTATTCACTACTTTGTATAATATAACCGTTTTAATTATTCTATTGAATAATATTGTTTTGATAGAAAACAACACAATTTGGTAATTTAGTTGTTTTACCATTAATATAAATATACAACTATAAAAAATAATAAAGCAGATCCGTTACTTTATTTTCCATTAGATTTGCTTGGGATGATTTATGCAGTTAAAGAAATTAAAGGTCGTTGCCATTGGTGGCGGTCATGGATTAGGTCGAGTGTTATCCACCCTATCCTTTCTAGGTGACCAGCTAACTGGTATCGTTGCCACCACAGATAATGGTGGCTCTACCGGTAAGTTGCGTAAGCGCGCCAGCTCAATTGCTTGGGGTGATTTAAGAAATTGTCTAACCCAATTAGTCGATCAAGACTCTGTTGGTAGTCAGTTGTTTAATTTCCGCTTTGATGGCAAAGATGAACTCGCCGGCCACAATCTTGGCAACCTTATTTTATACGCATTAAACGATATCCAAACTCGCCCTCTTGATTCGATCAAACTAATTCGTCGCATATTAAGAGTGAAAACGCGTGTTCAGCCGATGTCTGAAACACCAACCGATCTTATGGCATTTTACGCCGAAGGCCGTTGTCGTGTTGGAGAGCTATCGGTAGATGATATGGCAACCATGCCGAAAAATATGATGTTAGCGCCACTGGTAAAAGCCATGCCAGAAACAATTAAGGCACTAGAAAACGCCGACCTAATTATTCTTGGTCCTGGTAGTTTTTTAACTTCAGTGGTACCGCCACTGTTAGTGAGAGATATTTCTAAGGCGATCAACAAAAGCAATGCTCATTGCGTTTTCATTGATAATATTGCCAAAGAAAACAGCCCTGCTGGTGAGCTATCCATCGATGAAAAATTAGAATGGATAACCTACAATATCGGCTGCCAACCTGTGGATACGGTTATTACTCAAAACCAAGAAGCAACCTCTGAATTCGTTAATTTAGTGATACAGCCACTGGCAAGTGATCGTGTGAATTATCGTCACGATAAAGTAAGGTTAGTAGATGCACTCGAACAATGTATCGAAAATTACGCATCTATTTCTAAGTTAGAAGCTGTTAATAATAAAGCAGTGAACCAGTAATAAAACCATGACCTATATATACTGAAAAGCCCGCAATTAGCGGGCTTTTTTTATGTCGTTAAAGAAAGTTGCTTAAAAATCGATTGTCACAACTCTCAAGGCACTTTAACGTCTATTTAGATGTTTTATCATCTTCACTAATACGGCTAGCGACAGCGCCAGTTTGACCTTTATATTTTGCATCTTCACGCTTATTGTACGGACGAATTGCATAATCAGACATTGTTTCGAAATTAAGCGCTGCAATTTTCATTAATGGACGCAAAGCTAATGGTAATTTACCAGAGTTGTAAAATTCTAAAACAATTTGACCCGACCAACCTGGATCGATTCGATGCGCAGTCACATGAACCATTAAACCAAGGCGTGCTAATGAAGAACGGCCATCTAACCAACCAACAATATTCGCAGGTAAAGTAACTGATTCATGAGTCACTGCAAGCGCCAACTCGCCAGGGTGCAAGAAAAATGCATCTTCATCGGCAATGTGAATTTCATCGCTCATTACCGTGTTCATTGCTTCTTGAACTTCAGCTTTAGGTCCACTTAAGTCAATATATGGTGCATTGTGGTCTTGAAAAACACGAAATTTATTACCAAGGCGGATATCAACACTTACCCCTGAAATCATTGAATCGTCAGGTGTCGGACTGATGACAATTTCACCGTCGTCAATTAAGGTTTTTATATCTTTGTCACAAAGTCTCATGTTCTATTCTTCTTTTATCGTTATTTGGGCGGTTAGTGGGCTACGATTATCTAATTGTAAGTACAATTCGGAGGCCATTTTTCGAGCTATTTTACGGTATAAATGGGTTATTTCGCTAGCAGTATTTGTTAAAACTGTTGAATTACCATTATCCATATCTTCACGCACTTCAATATCAAGCGGCAATTGTCCAAGCGTAGCGATTTTAAACTGCTTGCTTAGGGCTTCAGCACCACCTTTACCAAACAAATGTGATTGATGCTGACAGTTACTGCAAATGTGATAACTCATGTTCTCAATGACGCCAAGCACTGGCACCTGTACTTTATCAAACATACTTACACCTTTCATTGCATCTTTCAACGCAATATCTTGTGGCGTCGTTATAATTGTTGCGGCCGCAACCGGCACTTTTTGGGCAAGTGTTAATTGAATATCGCCAGTACCTGGCGGCATATCAATGATCAGATAATCTAAATCTGGCCATTCTGTTTCATTAAGCATTTGTGAAAACGCCGAACTTGCCATCGGACCGCGCCATACAGTAGCGTTATCTTCATCAACAAGAAAACCGATAGACATCGCCGTTAAACCACTAGCATCAAGTGGTTGCATGGTTTTGCCATCGACAGATGAAGGCCTTTGGTCGGCGATACCTAACATAGTAGGAATTGATGGCCCGTAAATATCGGCATCCAGTATGCCAACTTTCGCACCTTCAGCAATTAACGCATAAGCAAGGTTAACCGAAGTAGTCGACTTCCCTACTCCGCCTTTGCCTGATGCAATAGCGATAATATTTTTAAGCCCTTTAATACCATGAGTGCGAACCGCGTTTACCTGACAATCAATGAGCAGCTCGACATCAATATCAAATTCCAATACCAATTGTTGTGCCAAATTTTCAAGCTCGCCTTGGCATGGAAACGGAGTTTTAAAACTCAGTAAATAGGTATTGCCATCTTTGGTGATGGCAGGCTCAGGTATGATCGCTAAAATTCCTTTAGGGAAAACCTCAGAACTATATTGAGCGATATATTGGCTTATTGTATCTTGCATATTTTCGCCTTGATCTGGCTTGCTAAAGGGATTTTTAAACATAATGTCCGGCTTTTAGTGATTTTTATTAAATTTGTAATGAAAAAACGCCTTAAATTTTGTACTATCCGTCACCATATTTCCATTAAAATATTTTAACTTAGGCAATTAAGTCAATGACAAGCAATAATCGCAAAATTCTTGTGACCAGTGCGTTACCATACGCAAACGGCCCAATCCATTTAGGCCACCTTCTAGAATACATCCAAACAGATATCTGGGTACGCTTCCAAAAGATGCGTGGTCATGAAGCATATTATGTCTGTGCAGACGATGCTCACGGTACTCCTATCATGCTTAAAGCACAGCAATTAGGTATTACTCCGGAGCAAATGATCAACCAAGTGCGTGAAGAGCACATGGCTGATTTTGCCGATTTCCACATTGAATTTGATAACTATCACTCAACCCATAGTGAAGAAAACAAAGCCTTTGCCGAACAAATATACACACGTCTTGATGACAATGGCTACATCAAGCGTCGTACAATTTCTCAATTGTTCGATCCAGAAAAAGAAATGTTCTTACCTGATCGCTTCGTAAAAGGTACATGCCCAACTTGTAAGAGCGAAGATCAAAACGGTGATAACTGTGATAGCTGTGGTGCGACATATTCACCAACAGATTTAATAAACCCGGTATCGGTTGTTTCAGGTGCAACACCTGTGCTGAAAGATTCAGAGCATTACTTCTTTGACTTACCAGCGTTTGAGCAAATGCTTAAAGACTGGACGCGCAGTGGTGCGCTACAAGAAGAGATGGCAAACAAACTGAACGAATGGTTTGAGTCTGGCCTACAACAGTGGGATATCAGCCGTGATGCACCATACTTTGGTTTTGAAATTCCAAATGCGCCAGGTAAATTCTTCTACGTTTGGTTAGATGCTCCAATTGGATATATGGGTAGCTTTAAAAACCTATGTGATAAAAAAGGCATTAACTTTGATGAGTTTTGGAAAAAAGACTCAGAAGCTGAGCTTTACCATTTTATCGGTAAAGACATTATTTATTTCCATTCACTATTTTGGCCAGCAATGCTTAAAGGTGCTGACTACCGTCAACCGACAAGCGTTTATGCCCATGGTTTTGTAACCGTTAACGGTACAAAAATGAGTAAATCAAAAGGTACGTTCATTAAAGGCCGTACTTACCTTGAACACTTAAACCCAGAATATTTACGTTACTACTTCGCCGCTAAACTGACTTCTCGTATTGATGACTTAGATCTTAACCTTGAGGACTTCGCACAACGCGTTAATTCAGACATGGTTGGTAAAGTAGTGAACATTGCTTCTCGCTGTGCCAGCTTTATTAGTAAGAAATTTGACGGCATGCTGTCGGCAAACATTGATGATGAAGCACTTGCTAAAGAAGTTATGAACGCCGGTGACTCAATTGCCGCTCATTATGAAAGTCGTGAATTTGGTAAAGCGATGCGTGAAATAATGGCATTAGCAGACAAAGTAAACGAATATATCGCGATTAAAGAGCCATGGCAGTTAATTAAAGAAGACGGAAAGCAACAAGAAGTACAAGACATTTGTTCTTTAGGTATTAACTTGTTCCGTATTTTAATGATTTACTTAAAACCAGTATTGCCAGAGCTTTCAGCTAAAACAGCTGGCTTCTTAAACGATGAGCTTAACTGGGATGGTCATAAAGCGCTATTACAAGATCACAAAATTAATAAATTTAAAGCGTTAATGCAACGCGTAGAAATGGATAAGATTAACGCCATGGTAGAAGATTCAAAAGATAACTTGGTTGCTGCACAAGCAGAACCAGTAACTGGTCCATTAGCTGATGATCCTATTGCAGACGAAATTGGTTTTGAAGATTTCGCTAAAGTGGATTTACGTGTTGCTAAGATCGTTGTCGCCGAGCATGTTGAGAAAGCAGACAAACTGCTGCGTATCGAAGTAGATTTAGGCGGCGAAACTCGTCAAATTTTTGCGGGTATTAAGTCAGCGTATCAACCGGAAGACTTAGTCGGTAAATTAACGGTAGTTGTCGCTAATTTAGCACCTCGTAAAATGCGTTTTGGTATGTCTGAAGGAATGATTATTGCGGCAGGCCCTGGAGGTAAAGATATCTTTATTCTTAACCCAGATGATGGTGCACAACCTGGTATGCGCGTGATGTAAGATTGCCTAAAGGCCGCTACATTAAATTAAGCATTTAAAAGGGAGCGTTGGCTCTCTTTTTATTTTTGAAACGAATCTACCAATGCTTGTTAATTAGATAAAAACTGACTGACCTGTTGTGCTATTAACAACCCTTGACGTAATCCAGTTTCGGCAGCAGCAGACTTTTTCTCAGGCGCCAGCGGATCTTTCCCCATTTGTTGTTTCGCTATCAAATCAGGGGTGATCAAAAACACTTTTGCCCCATTGCTTTCAAGCAAGGTAATCTCTTGTTGTAAATTATTACCTGGAAAGCTGCCGTGCCCTTCCCCCATAGGAGAGAGAATTAGCACCTTATCAGCACCAATAGCAAGATCGGCGTTATTTAATGAACGGACGCCACCATCAATAAAATACTCACCGTTAATTTTGTGAGCGGGCCAAACAAGCGGAACAGCACAACTTGCGGTAACGGCGTCAGCAAGCATTACATTAGAACTTTGATTAAATACGGCTTTATCACCAGTTTCAGCATTTAAAGCAACTATATTAACAGCGCTATGCCAATGATCGCCGCTTAATCGAGATTTAACCGCTTCAAATCGCTGCGTTGTTAATTCAAATCCCCTTTTTAATGCTATCTCAGCAACTTTTTTTCGAAATGCTCGCGGTTTCTTCCAGTAAAAAAGCGCAGGGAGCAACTTAAACAATAACCACATTTTATTTAACTTGGGTTTAAATTCACTACTTTGCTTTGTTGACTGCACCTGATTTAGGTACAATTCGCCAATTGGCACCTCACTATATATTTGCGCCGCAACCGCAGAGCCTGCAGATGTGCCAATTGCTTTAGAGAATGATTGTGGCGATATATCGTGCTGTTCCAACGCTGACAAAATACCTGTCATCCATGCAATACCAGTTAAGCCACCACCACCGAGTACTAGAGTGTTTTTATTCATATTGTTTTAATATTGTTTTTAGTTTTTGTTATACAAAATTAATGGCAATTCGATAATTTGAGGTTACCATTCAATTTTAATTTTAGTGCCACTATCAACAAGCTCAAGCAACTCATCCATTTCTTTATTAGTCAACGCAATACAGCCATTGGTCCAGTTAAAACGCTGTACCAGCTTAGGATTTTTAGTCGACTCATTTTTTTGACCGTGGATCATTATTTGCCCGCCAGGATGAACGCCAAGTTCATTGGCATTTTTAATGTCATTCAGATTAGGGTAGTTAATATGAAAAGCTCGATAAAAAGCTGAGTTTTCTTTCTTGTAATCAAGAACATAGTTACCTTCAGGAGTCCTGTTATCCCCTTCTTGTACTTTGTGGCCTTTAGGGTTTTCACCAAGGGCGATATGGTATTGTTTGACAATCTTGCCTTGCGATAGCAGATACATTTTGCGAGCAGATTTATCTACTTTCACTAAATCGATAGTGAAATGTGCATTGTTAATGCTACTAATACTGTTGGCTACTGCTAACTGACAAAATGCCGTTAAACAGACAATTAAAAAGACTCGTTTAATGATCATATTATCGCGTTGTAATTCTCTTCTATTTTATCTGGCTTGCTAAGTAACCAGTTAAGGTTAAGATAGCCTGATACTACGAAATTAGGAAGCATTTAACAAATGCTAACCCATTGGTTAATTGACACCAATACCATTCAAATTGAGAAAACCTCTTTTCAGTAGATAGTTTACCCTTTACTTAAAGGCACTCTCTGCACATTATTTATTCTAGCAATTTATCAAACTCATGGTATTGAATACGAATGTCTAAAGATAAAAAACAAAACCCAACAATGATAGACGCTCCATTTGCAGCGGTTACAACAAAGTCGCCTGTAAATACTATAGGTATAGGCGAGTTATATGCCCAGGACCCAATAGAAGCTGATTTAAAAGTCTTTGGCCGCACCCACGATCCAATTACCCGCCGTGGATTTTTACGTGGCTTAACGGCAATGACAACCCTACTTGGCGCAGAAATCGTGTTTAGCCGATTTATGCCCGCAGGTCTCATACCTGCAGCACTGGCGCAAACAACCGAAAAGTTTATGATTGAAGGAAAAGATCCGGGGTTAATCGTACTAAATGATAAACCCATCAATGCCGAAACGCCTGCTCATTTGCTTGACGACAACATTACCCCTGCCAACAGATTATTCGTTCGAAATAATGGCATTCCACCAAAGAACATTGACGCAGAGAATTGGACACTTACCATAGCTGGCGAATCAGTTAAACAATCAAAAACCTATACCTTGGCTGAATTGAAGTCAAAATTTAAGCATCATACCTATCAATTAACCTTAGAATGCGGTGGTAACGGTCGTAGCGAGTTTAACCCACCAGCAAAAGGTAACCAGTGGACCACAGGTGCTATTGGCTGCCCAGAGTGGACTGGCGTGCGTCTGAAGGACGTATTGGCAGACTGTGGCATTAAAGACGATGCCGTTTATATTGGCTATCACGGTGCAGATTCACATTTAAGTGGCGATCCAAATAAAGCAGCAATCTCTCGTGGTGTACCAATCAATAAAGCATTAGAACAAGAGTCGTTAATCGCCTGGGCAATTAATGGCGAAGACATGCCGGTGATGAATGGCCATCCTTTGCGTTTAGTCTTTGGCGGTTGGCCGGCATCTACAGGCGGAAAGTGGCTAACAGGAATCGATATCCGTAATAAAGTTCACGACGGTGCAAAAATGACGGGAACTGCTTATCGAGTGCCTTGCGAGTCAGTAGCACCTGGGAGTAAAGTTGCTGACGAAGACATGTGCATCATCGAAAATATGCCGGTTAAATCACTCGTTACCTTTCCAAAGTCTGGAGTATTGCAAAAACTCGACACTAAGATGACCGTTAGAGGACACGCTTGGGCTGGCGATAAAAGCGTTGTTGCAATGCAAGTATCAATCGACTTCGGACAAACATGGCAAGATGTCACGGTTACCAAGCCTGTAAACCAAAACGCATGGCAACATTGGAAAACCGAGGTTTCTTTTCCAAAACCAGGATATTACGAAGTCTGGGCGAAAGCCACTGATTCGGACGGGATTAGCCAGCCAATGATTTTACCCGGCTGGAACCCTAAAGGTTATTTAAACAATGCCTGCCATCGAATTGCAGTAAAAGTTGTTTAGGAATAATGATGAAGAAATTACTCTCAATATCAATAGTCATGGCTCCAGTAGTTACTGCGTTAATTTTAGGATTTTCTGCAATTGCAGCACCAAATAAAACCTATGATATCGATCCGCCTACAGGGCTAATTATTGATGAAGGCTTTATTATGGTAAAAGCTCATTGTACTGCCTGCCACAGTGCCAAATTGGTGACTCAAAATAGAATGAGTCGTGATACCTGGCTAGAAACAATTCGCTGGATGCAGAAAAGCCAAGGATTGTGGCCGCTGATGGATAATGAGAAAGTGATTTTGGATTACTTAGAAAAGCACTACAGTCCTAAAGATACTGGTCGACGTAAAAATTTACCTGAGCATTTGTTACCAACTAAAGATTGAGTATTAAATTAGTTTTAGTCAGCTAATTTGTTGGCTTTGGATTAGGCTTAGCCAAATTAGCAATAAAAAACCCGCTTACGCGGGTTTGTTTATTTATATAAGCATCGAATCGTCGATTAAGACATATGCATGATCATGCTTGTCGGATCTTCTAGGAACGACTTCCAAAGATTACAGAAACGAGCGATTGTGCCGCCATCAATTACGCGATGGTCTCCAGACCAACTTACTTGCATAATTGAACGCGCTTCAACTTCACCTTTATCATTAAAACGAGGCAGTTTTTGCAATTTACCTAACGCAACAATTGCTACTTCAGGCTTGTTTATAATTGGCGTAGCAATTGTTCCACCTAGTGCACCGATATTAGAGATACTGATTGTACCGCCTTTAATATCTTGGGTAGCAACACGACCGTTACGAGCGTCATTGGTTAATCGACTTACCTCTTTCGCTACTTCAATAATTGAAAGGTTTTGTACTTGTTTAACATTAGGCACTAACAAGCCAACTTTTGAATCAACTGCCATACCAATATTATGATCATCAAAATACGTTAACTCAGTGCAATCATCGTTCACTTTCGTATTTACTAGTGGGAACTCTTTGATTGCTAATGACATTGCTTTCATAAAGAAAGGCATCATAGTTAATTTAATATCTTGTTTTGCATAAACTTCTTTAAGTTTTAAACGCAACGCAATAAGGTCAGTCATGTCAATTTCTTCACAGTAAGTGAAGTGAGGGATTGTCGATACTGAAGCAACCATCGCTTTCGCCATCGCAGCTTTAACACCACGAATCGGTTCAACTCTATTTTCGCCCGCTGTTGCAGAAACTGTCGCTGTAGCTGCTGTCGCCGCAGTGCTTACCGGAGCTTCATTAAAGTTAACAACGTCTTGTTTATATACACGACCTTTTGGTCCTGTACCTGGCACCTCATGAATATTGACATTTAATTCACGAGCCACACGTCGAACCGCAGGACTTGCTAATGCTTTACCTGTATTACTCTTTTGTGCAACAGGTGCTGCCTCGTCTTGCTTAGTAGCAACAGTCGGCGCTTTAACTGGCGCTGATGCCGCTTTTTGAGGCGCTGATACAGTGTGCGCAGTTGGCGCTGCAGCAGCTGGAGCACCACCGGTAATTTCAATAGCAAACAATGGCTGGTGTACTTTTGCAATGTCACCTTTGGCATAGTGAAGTTTAACCACTTTACCTGCATATTTTGCTGGAATTTGTACCAACGCTTTATCGGTCATTACATCGACAACGGCTTGATCTTCTTCGATCATATCGCCTTCGCTTACTAACCAATCAACAATTTCACATTCAACAATGCCTTCACCAATATCCGGTAAGATAAAGTCATCGATTACCGTTTCCGAGCTCGCAGACACTTCGGTTACAACAGCAGCTTCAACCGCTGGAGTTTCAACTGCTGGCGCAGCAGGAGCAGCAGCGTCGCCTTCTGGTGTCATAGCAAACAATGGAGAATGAACTTTGGCAATATCGCCTTTTGCGTAATACAACTTGTCAACAACGCCAGAATGCATTGCTGGGATTTGCACTAATGCTTTATCAGTCATTACGTCAGCAACAGGTTGGTCTTCTTTAATGTGTTCGCCTTCAGCTACTAGCCATTCAACCAGTTCACATTCAACAATACCTTCACCGATATCTGGTAATATAAAATCAATACTCATCGATAAATTCCTAGTAGTTAACCGAGGCCATAATGGCTTCAAATGTTTTCAATTCGTCTGGCATGTATTCTTTTTCATGTGCCAACGGGAATGGTGTATCAATACCACATACACGAGCAATTGGAGACTCTAAGTTTAAGAAACACTTGTCTTGAATCGTTGCTGCGATTTCACCAGCAAAGCCACCAGTTAATGGTGCTTCATGGTTAATCAATAAACGACCTGTTTTAGTAACAGATTGAGCAACAGTGTCCACATCCCATGGAAGAATCGAACGTAAATCAATTATTTCACAAGAAACGCCCTTCTTCTCTGCCATTTCAGCAGCGGCTTCAATCGTTTCCATTTGTGCGCCCCAACCTAATAGGGTGATATCACTGCCTTGTTTTACAACTTCAGCTTTACCTAACGGTAACTGATAATCTTCTTCTGGCACTTCGCCAATTGAAGCACGATATAACTTCTTAGGTTCAAAAAATACAACAGGGTTGTCGTCACGTATCGCAGCAAGTAATAAACCTTTTGCTTGATAAGGATTACGAGGAACAACAATTTTCAATCCTGGCGTATGAGCAAAGTATGCTTCTGGTGATTGAGAGTGGTATAAACCACCAGCAATACCACCGCCGTATGGCGTACGAATCGTAAGTTTACCAACGTTAAATTCGTTACCACTGCGATATCTAAATTTCGCAGACTCATTAACGATTTGGTCAAATGCCGGAAAGATATAATCAGCGAACTGAATTTCAGCAACCGTACAACTACCTTGAGCTGCTAAACCATTGGCAAAACCCATGATACCTTGCTCAGTTAAAGGTGTGTTAAAACAACGGTCTTTACCAAACTTTTCCTGCAAGTTACTGGTAGCGCGGAATACACCACCAAAATGGCCAACATCTTCACCAAAACATACTGTTGTCGGGTCGTCTTTCATCGCGATTTCAAGGGCATTATTGATCGCGTGTAATAAATTCATTTGTGCCATTATTTAATTCTCCCTGCCGTTACTGGGTAGGCATCTGGGTACTTCTTGATGTGATCTTTTAATTCTGCCAGCTGTTGCTTTAAATGCTCACTTGGCGTGTCATATACATCAGTAATTAATTCTTCAACTTGTGGTTTCTCGATAACTTCAGCAACTTTTACCGCTGCTAAAATCTCTTCTCGGTATGAATCAAATAACTCTGTTTCTTGTTCTTCATTCCACCATTTTTTCGCTAACATGTAGTTTTTCATGCGCAAAATAGGATCGTGATCAGCGTACTTAGCTTCTTCTTCACGAGTACGGTAGCCACTTGGGTCATCCGATGTTGAATGCGCACCTAAACGATAAGACATTGCCTCAATCATCATAGGTTTGTTTTCTTTAAGCACGTAAGCGCGAGCTTCTTGAGTTGCTTTTAAAACAGCAAGTAAGTCATTACCGTCAACACGAATTGTTTTAATACCGTAACCTACACCACGAGGGGCAATACCGTTACCGGCGTACTGCTCCGTTGAAGGTGTTGAAATAGCATAGCCATTGTTACGAACAAAAAATATTACCGGCGCGTTATGCACTGCGGCCATATTAAGTCCGGCATGGAAGTCACCTTCAGAAGCGGCTCCTTCACCGATATAACAAATCGTACAAGCATCTAAACCTTGTAGCTTTTGACCGTAAGCATAACCAGCAGCTTGTGGAACTTGCGTACATAGCGGCGATGAAATCGTCATATAGTTCAATTCTTTTGAACCGTAATGGATTGGCATTTGACGACCTTTACCCAAATCTTTTTCATTTGAAAACATTTGGTTCATAAAGTTTTCTAAGCTAAAGCCACGGAACATTAAAGCGCCCTGTTCACGGTATTGCGCCATGATCATATCTTGTGGCTCTAATGCTGCTGCACTACCAACACTTGCTGCTTCTTCACCTAAAGCGGTCATATAAAAACTTAAACGACCTTGACGTTGTGACGCAGTCATACGTTCATCTAATACACGGTGAAACGCTAAGGTTTTATAGATTTTGGTCGCAAGTTCTTGATCAAGTTCTGGTAAGTCAGCATTTTTATAAACGCTTCCATCTTGCTTTAAGATTCTTAAAATAGGAATGTTAACGGAATGGCCATCGATATATGTAGGTTGATGAACCGTTTCACTCTCTTGATACTTTTCAGTGTCCATAGTTTTCTCTTCTTACCGCATATGAATGCTAGTTAATTTCGTCTAAACCTTTGCTTATCAATAGCTTGTAAAGCTGATTTTACTTAGACGTAACATTAGTTGTAATTTTTGATTGCCGAGACTTTACAATTCAAGTGAATGAGTTGCAATTATTTGGCATAACTAAGAACCTCGCGCTTTAAAACGAGTGGAAATTTACCTTTACACCTTTGCCTAGTAACTAATCAATAGAGGTCGGGATCACTGTTAACAATGCTCTCTGGCCCAGAGCTACTTTGGCATTAGGGAAAATAATTGCTTCGCCTACTCGTGTAGTACGAAACTCTTTATCACCGTCTGTAGCAATCAAAGTATCAAGTGGATAGTCGGTGAAATTCTTAACATCATCAGAGAAATGCAAGAAGAAATCTTCATTTTCACGATTAACCGTTTGATAAATTTCAAATATATTAAAATCCTTTGGATCGAATTCTTTAACTGATAATTGCTCTGCACTGATCATTTGAGCAAGGGTTTGATGACAAGCTGCAAAACTGTCCATATCGTTTTGACCAAATGGTTTAACTTGACCAAGCTCAACGGTAAACGCATGAGCATTAAATTCGTTAGCTGAGTAGTAACTGAATGTTGTCGTTGGGCTATGTGATAACAATATAGTGCTTACACCACAGCTTGCTAATATCTCTAGTTGAGCTTTGCTGCGAGGCTTGCCGTTTAAGAATGGATAAACGGCAAATTTTTCATATTTAGAACCACGAATCGCCGTATGTAAATCGTAATGATAGCGAGTCCTGTCGCCGCTAATTTGACTACCTTGATCGAAGAAATCACGAACATAATCTTCTAATGCTTTGGCTCGAATACGCTCTGCGTTAACTAACCCTTCACCGTCGCTGTGAGTACCGCTAAATAGGCGATTTAGATTTTCCTCAACAAAGCGTTTATCTATGTTGATGGCACTTGGATTAGCAAACAAAAACAACACGCGTTGTTTTAATGCTAAATCGCCTGACATTAGATCTTTTACAAGCTGCTGGCAAATCTCTATAGGAGCGGTCTCATTGCCATGAACAGCACAAGAAAGGACAATATCGCTGTCTGTCACTTGATCGATTGGTTCAAAACAAATGACGCCTGTATCTAATACGCTAACTAAGCATTGTTGATTGTTATTTGGGTTTGTCAGAGTAAGGTTAAATGTTTGAGGTAATGCATCAGGGTATTGACAAGTAATCGCTAGAAAGTCACCAGTGGCTTTTAATTGTTCTGCAATTTCGTTTGTGGTGTTTTGTTTTTGTTCTGACATTGTGGCTGAAAATATTCCTGATACTAGTTTACACATAAATTAAAAATTTAGTTAAGACTGTTCTAAATATCGGTGCAAACAAAAGATAGTTTATGGAGGGGATTTTAGGTCAAAATATCAATAAGCGCTAATAACTTATTAATTCTAAAGCGACCAAAGCGTAAATTAAATAATACTTGTGCAAAAATACCGGTGTCAGAGTCCAGTAAATAGTTTTAGTGGACTCTGACACCGGAATCTAAGGTTTTATAAACCTGCGTTTTTAAATGCTGCGCTAACCAAAGTTTGAGCTTCAGAGATGATCAGCTGTAGATGTTGCTCATCAATAAAACTTTCGGCATAAATTTTATAAATTTCTTCAGTGCCAGATGGACGCGCAGCAAACCAACCATTATCAGTAACGACTTTCACGCCGCCAATGGCCGCATCATTACCTGGCGCATGGCTTAAAATAGCCACTATCTTTTCACCAGCTAAGGTATCTTGTGCAACATCATCTTGCGATAAAGATGTTAGTACTTTCTTTTGCGCAGTCGTAGCTACTGCTTCAACTCGGCCATATTTCGGTTCGCCAAGCTCTGCTGCTAATTCTAAATACCATTGATAAGGGTCTTTACCTGTTACCGCTAAAATTTCAGCCGCTAATAGACACATAACAAAACCGTCTTTATCGGTTGTCCAGCAACTGCCATCAAGTGCAAGGAATGAAGCGCCAGCGCTTTCTTCACCGCCAAAGGCATAACTTCCGTCTTTTAAGCCATCAACAAACCATTTAAAACCAACTGGTACTTCAGATAGTGGTTTTTGTAGTTTATTAGCAACACGATCAATCAATGAGCTCGACACCAAGGTCTTACCGATTTTCACTGATTCATCCCATTGGCGATGCGTTAACAAGTAATTAATCGCGACCGCTAGGAAATGATTAGGATTCATCAAGCCGCCGCTTTTGGTCACAATACCGTGACGGTCAAAATCAGGGTCATTACCGACACTAATATCGAAATCGTCCTTCATCGCGATTAAACCTGACATTGCATATGGCGATGAGCAATCCATGCGAATTTTGCCATCTTTATCAAGCGGCATAAAAGCAAAACTGGCGTCAACAACAGGATTAACAATTTTAATATTTAAGTTATGCAACTTGGCAATCTCTGGCCAGTAATCAATACCTGAACCACCAAGTGGATCAACACCAATCTCGATACCTGCTTTGCTAATCGCGTATAAATCGATAACGTCAGATAACTGTTTGGCATAAAAATTAATAAAATTCGATTTCGTTAAGTACTCTGATTGCATGGCAACAGTTAAATCAAGACGCTTTACGTCATTTAAGCCATTAGCCAAAATTTCGTTTGCACGTTGTTCAATTAACTTCGTTATCTCGCCTTCAGCCGGACCGCCATGTGGAGGGTTGTATTTAATACCGCCATCGCTAGGAGGGTTATGAGACGGTGTAATAATCAATCCGTCAGCTTGCGATTCATTGTTTTTATTATGATCAATGATTAGACGAGAAATAACTGGCGTTGGTGTAAAGCCGTGGTCATGTTGAATTACTACAGGAACATTATTAGCAATCAATACCGACAATGCTGAAGCAAATGCAGGCTCAGACAAAGCATGAGTGTCTTTACCGAGAAAAAGTGGTCCATCGAAACCTTGCTGCAATCGATATTCTGCTACAGCTTGGCAAATAGCTAAAATATGATCTTCATTGAAGCTAATCTTCGTTGCACTGCCACGATGACCAGACGTGCCGAAACTGACTTTTTGCTCAGCAACATTAACGTCTGGTTTTAATAGGAAATAATCGCTGGCTAATTTACCAAGATTAATTCTGTCTTCTGGTCGCGCTGGTTTTCCAGCATGTTCGTGTACACTCATCTAATTCCCTTACTTTAAAAACGTACGTTGTTTGTAATTACAAAAGGTCGCGAATTTTTTCTACATCGCTTTTACTATAACCTAATACAGTGGCAACGTTCGTTAACATTGATTTTTTCTTTGTAGTATTTGAGTTAGTAATCACCCAAAAATCTGTTTCTGGAATTTGCTTAGGTTTGGTTGAACTGCCCGCTTTTAATAATGCTTCCTCAGAATTTGAGAAATATAAACGGTCACGTCCACGAATATCCAACACAGCATCAAATTGTTTTGGTTGCACTCGATACAAATTAGACAATATTAATAAAAATCTGCCTACTGCCCCGCGTTGGGTAGCAAGCTCTTCTTTGTTAACCAGATCAAAAATACTCTGACGATTAATCTCATCATTTATTTGCTTCTCTGTTTTAACTGAGTTTTTAGTGTCAACTTGTTCAGTGCCTATTGGCTCTTTAACTTGTTCGTCGGCAGGTATGTCTGTAGCAACAACTGACGCTTGGTCGGTGTTGTTTTCTAATGGTTCTACGTTTTGGTCTACGTTGAGTAGTCGACGCAAAATGTCGGTTGCGCTTTCGCCTATAAACTTAGTGTTACTGGCGATGTATTGATATAGTTCGTCATCGATTTCGAGGGTTTTCATTTACGTTCCAATGATATTATTTTTCGAAAGTGGGAAGATTATACTTACCTTAAAGAAAACTTCCTACCCTGTTTTGCCGACATTTTAATATTTTTCTAAAGAATTTGAGTATCAAAACATTAATCTTTAAAATGCAGGCAAATATTAAGACCAATTAATGAGTAAAATCGTGCAAAAAGACAGTTTATTAAATTATGTTGAACGCGGCAGTGGTGAACCTATCTTATTGATCCACGGCCTGTTTGGTAGTTTAGAAAACTTAAATATGATCGCCCGAGCACTCGAGCAAGATTATCGAGTAGTCAGTGTTGATGTCCGCAATCATGGCAGTTCGTTTCATCACAAATCAATGAATTATAAAGACATGGCGCAGGATATTTTAGATCTTGTCGAGCATTTACAACTAGAGAATTTTCACTTATTAGGTCATTCGATGGGCGGAAAAATAGCGATGCAGTTTGCCCTACAACACCCGGAAAAAGTAAATAAGCTTATCGTCGCTGATATTGCTCCGGTTCAATATGAACATCATCACAACGAAATAATCTCAGGTTTATTGTCGATAGATATCGATGAGATAACAAACCGGAATGACGCTGATAAGCAATTAGCTCAATATGTTGACGAAGTTGGCGTAAGGCAGTTTTTGTTAAAGAACATTGCCAAAGGTGACCAATGCTTTTATTGGCGTGCAAATATAGAAAATATTGCAAATGATTACGCAGAAGTAGTCAAAGGCAATGAACATGATAGTGCTTTTGATGGAGAGACACTGTTTATCAAAGGTAGCAATTCAAACTATATTCTTGCCGAACATCGAGCCGAAATAGGCAAATTATTTCCAAAATCAAAAGGCCGTATTATTCAAGGCGTCGGTCACTGGCTACACGCCGAAAAGCCAGCAGCCTTTAATAAGATAGTCACAGATTTCTTAAAGCTAAACAATTAGCCGTAAAGTCGTTCAATTTGCGTTATTTTTTGCTGCAATCGAACATTGCTTTGTGCTATAGTGCCGCCGTAAATTCAAGGGTGAGCGTAGTATGATTTCCGAAAATTTAGAATTAATCGAATCTATTGGCCTAAATTTATTTTTTTTGGTGATATTTTTCTTCATTGGTATGTCTATTCATGACGTGATGAAAAAGAATGATGTACCGAGAAATGGCCGCTTAGTAGTCTATTTCGTATTATTTCTAGGTTGTGCCGGATTTATTGCGAAAGGTGTGATCCAGGTCATATGGGAAAGCAACGGTATAGGCTAGATTTATGGCAAAAGAAACAGCTGATACAACAACAATAGATTTATTTGTTGATGAAAAACGCCCTGGTAGGCCTCGAACAAATCCGTATTCAAGGGAAGTTCAGGTTAAAATTAATAAGCGTAACCAGGTTAAGCGAGACAAAAACAAAGGCTTAAAACGTGTTGAATTTAAGATTCATCAAGAGCTCTTTGATCAACTAGATGAGTTGGCAAAAGAGACTGGCGTAAGTCGCAGTGAACTCATAGAGTCACTATTAACCGAAGCAATGGCTTCGAAAAAGTAATTTAAAGATCGAAATATTAAGGGTTTAAACACATGGCAACTGTCGGACTTTTTTTTGGTAGTGATACAGGCAATACAGAAGCTGTTTCAAAAATGATCCAGAAAAAACTGGGTAAAAAGAACGTTGATGTTAAAGATATCGCCAAAAGTACTAAAGAAGATATTGCAGAATTTGATCTGTTAATTCTAGGTATTCCAACGTGGTATTATGGTGAAAACCAATGTGATTGGGATGACTTTTTACCAGAATTAGAAGAAATTGACTTCAACGACAAATTAGTCGCTATCTTTGGTCTTGGCGACCAAGAAGATTACGCAGAGTACTTTGTTGACGCCATGGCTCCGCTTCGTGATATCGTTGAGTCTAAAGGTGCAATCATGGTTGGTGGTTGGTCTACCGACGGTTATGAATTTGAAGCATCGAAAGCATTGTTAGATGAGAATACCTTTATTGGTTTGGCACTTGATGAAGATCGCCAACCAGAACTAACAGAAGAACGTGTGGATGCGTGGATTGAACAATTAAATGATGAAATGTGCCTTGCTGAGCTGCTTGATTAATTAATCCACATTTACTAACAAAGCATAAACCAAGCCTTTTTAATACAAAACCAGTGCAAAGCACTGGTTTTTTTGTCCTGATAATTGTTGTAGTTTTATTTCGGTTTATATCATTAACCAAGTAAAAGTATTTATAACAAACCCACCTATTGTTGATTAAACGTACAATAAACTAGTAAATGCAAATAATTCTTAATTAGTGCTTTCAACTGATCCGATTCCCCCCTATAATTTGGCTAACTTAATTTTTAGAAACACAGGTTATGCCAGATCAAAACGAAGAATTAAAAAGAGCTGGACTTAAGGTTACTTTACCTCGAGTAAAGATTTTAGACATATTACAAAACCCTAATAACCAACATATTAGCGCTGAAGATGTGTATAAAATATTACTTGAACAGCATGAAGAAATTGGCTTAGCTACAGTTTATCGAGTATTGAACCAATTTGATGATGCAGGCATTGTCACTCGCCATCATTTTGAAGGTGGAAAATCAGTATTTGAACTCTCACATAAAGCCCATCACGATCATTTAGTTTGCTTAAAGTGCGGCAAAGTAGTCGAGTTTGAAGATGATATTATTGAACAACGTCAAGAAAACATCGCGAAAAGTAATAATATAAAATTAACTAATCACAGTTTATATCTTTATGGTGAATGTGAAGACGAAGTAGCTTGCGAAGAATATAGAAAGTCTCACTCCTAAAAGTTCTGATTATTATCAGCTAATGTCCATAAATTGAGCCCAGCATAGCCTGGGCTTTTTTATGCCTTCGATTTGACACCTAATCCCCAATACCTGTTTAAATTGATGTCTTTGTCTATTCGTCGACTATACTAGAGCGTGAAACTTATCTTAGGGACTATGATGATGAAGACGACGATAAAAATTTATAATAGAGCTACCCGTTCGTTATTTACTGCGGTTTGTCGTGTTGGTTTTTGTGCTGGTTTTATTAGTTTACTCACATCTTGTGCCAATGAACCAGAGCCTGTCACGCCAGAGTGCGATTATCAGAACTATCTAAACATCAATAAAAGTGTGCAATCGTTTGTATGGGATAAGCAGCAAAACGATGTGCTAACCTCTGAGTGGCAGCAAATCAGCCTAAATCAAATTGCCAAAAAATATCAGTATTTACATAGAAAAAGTGAAGAGGACGTTCTGCAAGCTGAGAAAGAACTAACTTGGCTACAGACAAACCTTACAACATTAAAGAGTATCAATAATGATCTACTGACCAATATTGAGGCGCAAACATGCTTGGCCGGCACAGACGTTAAAGAACCTGGTTATATCGAAAAACAAAATGAAGCCATTGAATACATCTTAGAAAATTACCAAACATTAACTGACGATGTTGCTGAAAAAAAAGCAATGGTTGAAGGTAAAGTTAAAATGCAGCAATAGCGAGTGATTGTTCAATTGAAGTGACACAGAGATGACTGTGTACTTAAGTTGAACTTATTAGAAATTGAGTTTTTATCTTATAGACAATATTTATTTGAACTAAGATAGTTTATAATTTCCCATCAAATTAGAACTCACTAACAAAGCTAGCGCACCATGACCTCGTCGAAAAGTAACTCCGCCAATATAGGTTTGATCAATCCTAAAAGTCCTGAAAATGTTGGCTCTATTATGCGCGCCAGTGGTTGCTATCAGGTTGAAAGTGTTAGTTACACCGGTAAGCGTTATGGCTTTGCTTCAAAGTTCCAAACTGACACTAAAAATGTTTCTGAAAAAATTCCACTTTCAGAAGTAGACGATATTATTAATGCTAAGCCTGAAGGTGCAACGATTGTTTGTGTAGACTTAGTTGAAGGCGCGACTGCCCTGCCTGAATTTAAACACCCTGAAAACGCCTATTATATCTTTGGCCCTGAAGATGGCACCATAGCGCAAAAAATCATTGATTGTGCTGATAATGTGGTTTACATCCCCACCATTGGCTGCATGAATTTAGCGGCAACAGTAAACGTTGTTTTATATGATCGATTAGCTAAATCGAAGACGTCTATCGGCTCTGATGAGTTAATTCGAGCAAGTCGTGATACCAACAACAAAGTCAAAATTAAACGTTAGAGTAGATAGCAGAGAGTTACTTTCTATAAAGTCTAGTTATCTCTGACATAAGGATTAGTGCGACGCTCTTCACCAAATGTGCCCATCGGTCCGTGACCAGGAATAAACTTAACATCATCTCCCAACGGCCATAATTGGGTTTTAATGGCATTAACCAGTGTCGCTTGGTCCCCTTTAGGAAAATCTGTACGCCCAATCGAACCACGAAAAAGTACATCACCAACTTGCGCAAGCTTTGATTCGCGATGAAAAAACACGATATGTCCTGGCGTGTGACCTGGGCAAAAGTATACTTCGAGTGTTTCATTACCAACGGTAACTGTATCACCACCTTCTAACCATCGATTGGTTTTAAACACCCGTGCTCCAGGGAAACCGAATTGTTTAATCTGATGATCAAAGATATCAATCCAAAATTGGTCGTCTTTGTGTGGTCCTTCAATAGGCAAAGATAAGCTATCAGCGATATCTTGCGTGCCGCCAGCATGATCAACGTGAGAATGAGTTAATAATAATTTAGTTAGCTTTATTCCATGATTCTGTGCTTCAGCTAGCAAGCGCGGTGTTTCGCCACCAGCGTCAATAATTGCGCCTTCCATTGTTTGATCGCACCAAATTAATGTCGCGTTTTGTTGAAAAGGCGTAACGGGAATGATTTTATACTGCAGCATAGAAAGTTCTTCGTATTTCAAATTAGCCCAATAATAAGCAAATACGTAAGTTGTTTCTAGTGCAATAACGGCACTTTTGCATAAATTACAGCTGATGTGTTTAAACGACTAGCTCTTTGCTGATAATTTTACTTGCCTTTATAACCCGTAAATTAGTAAGCTCAGATAAATAAAAATGTCATAGTGATTATAAAAATGCTTCATTTTAAATGATCTCACTAATGACGATACAAAATAATAATTATAAGAAGTAATCTATATGTCTATTATCCGTGATTCTTTTCACTCACGTATCGGCTTTGTTTTAGCAGCCGCTGGTTCCGCTATTGGCTTGGGAAATATTTGGGGCTTCCCTACACAAGCTGCTAATAATGGTGGCGGAGCGTTCGTTTTCGTTTATCTCATGGTTACCGTTTTATTAGCTTTACCGGCGTTATATGCAGAAATGTATATAGGTAACCAGGCACAAAAAAATCCAGTTTCAGCATTAGAAGATGCCTGTGAAGGTGTTTCTCGAAATGTCGGCAAATATGCAGGTTTATTTGGCTTATTAGGCGCGATATTAATGTTAAGCTTCTATTCAATCGTTGCTGGTTGGATGCTATCTCATGCGCTATCGCCACTGGCACAGCTCAGTGGATTTGACTCTGTGGCGACTTGGTTAGGAGAGTCTAGTGATCTGCGCAATCTAATATTTACCCCTATATTTATAATTCTTAGTGCGCTAGTGATAAAAAAAGGCGTTCACGCCGGTATCGAACGTTGGTCTAGCCGATTAATGCCAATTCTTTTTCTATTGCTTGTTGCTTTGATCATCTATATTTTACAGCAACCTGGCGCTAGTGAAGGCATAGAGATGTACTTAGTTCCTGATTTTAGCCAATTAAAAGACCCGAACTTAATTATTGCAGCAATGGGACAAGCTTTCTTCTCTTTATCCATTGGTGTCGGCGGTATGATGGTATACGGCTCTTACATGAAAAAAGGTGAAGGTCTCGGTAAATTAGTGGTTTCGATCACCGCGTTAGATACGTTGATTGCTATTCTTGCAGGTTTACTTATCATCCCAACACTTTTCGTCGCTCAGCATATGGGTCAAGAAGTGTTTACTAATGGCCAACTCATTGGCGGCCCACAATTAATATTTTCGGTATTACCGACATTATTTGAATCAATGGGAACCGTTGGTGTTTATATTGCGCTTATGTTTTTCTCATTAATGTCGATGGCGGCACTTACTTCAACAATTTCAGCTACCGAAGTTCCTGTTTCCTACTTACTTGAAAGCAAAGGCTATTCGCGTGGTAAGGCTACACTCTTAGTTTCTATAATTGTCTTAGCCGCGTGTATGACCTTAGTGTTTAATTTTGACACATTATTTGATGCAGTAATTAGCTGGGTAAATACCTTCCAATTGCCGATAATGGGTTTATTTTACTTTATTGTGGTTGGCTGGATATGGAAGCGTGGCAATCTACTTAAAGACAAAGCGGTTATTGATGCCAAGCCAAGCTTAAAGCTTTGGGGCAACTATTTACGATTCGTATGTCCATTGTTACTGACCGTTGTATTTGTTAATACTGTGATGGCGATGTAATAGCCATTTAACGGCATTTAAGCGACAGATAAAACAAAAAAGGGAGCATCTGCTCCCTTTGTATTATCAATGAGCAAAAAGCTATTCGGTTATCGATAGCTTCTCATCTGTTAACTCAACTTGTTCAATTTTTTCAAATCGATTAGATATTTTATCTGCTGATGTATGAATTTGTTTCACATCAGTAGCTGCTTGGTCGATATGTTTGGCTAGATTGTCAAAACGAGTTCGAAAGCGACCAAAATCTTTACCTAAGAGCCCTAGATGCTCTTGTATTAAATGAACTTGCTGACGGGTTGCCTCATCCTTAATAACAGAGCGAGCCGTGGTCAAAATTGCCATAAGCGTCGTTGGCGAGGTTAACCAAACACGATTTTGATAAGCGAGCTCTACCAGTTCAGGGAAATGAGCATGGATCTCAGCAAATACTGCTTCAGCGGGAATAAACATGATCGCGCCATCAGACGTTTCCTTATCGATAATGTATTTGCCAGCAATATCGCCAATATGCTTTTTAATGTCTTGTTTAAACTGGCGCTCTGCAAGTTTGCGGTCACTTTCGCCAAGATGCACATCCATCATTTTCTTAAAGCTTTCTAATGGAAACTTTGAATCGATGGCAACGTTGCCGGTAGGCTCTGGCAAAAACAGCATGCAATCGGCAATTTTGCTATTACTCAAAGTATGCTGCAAAGCAAAGTGTTTTTCCGGTAGTACATTACGAATCAACGCATTTAATTGAACTTCACCAAATGCACCACGCGAGCGCTTATCACTTAGCACTTCTTGTAAACTCACCACATTGCCTGATAGCTCGGTAATTTTTTTCTGTGCGTCGTCAATTAGCGCTAGACGCTTAACAATATCATTGAATGTCTTGGTGGTTTTATCAAAGCCATCGGTTAAACGTTTTTCAACACCGGTGGAAATATCTTGTAAACGTTTGTCAGTGCTTTCGGTAAGTTCCTTCATCCGCTTCGCTAACACTTCAGCATTCATCGCCATCGATTTAGAAAGCTCTTCCCTGCTTTCTTTCGTGGATTTATTTAAATGGGTAACAAGCTGATTAATGGCAAACAATTGGTTTTTATTAAATTGCTCTTTGTGTTCGGCAAGTTGTTGTAGCAGTTTAATTTGTAGCACTGCGCCGGTATTTTCTTGACTAGAACGTAAATCTTGTATCTGTTTTACTAGTTGTGAGGCTCTATCTTGCGCAACTTTATTATCATTATTTTGATTGTTAACGGCGTTACTTAAGGAAGACACTTTGGCTAGCAGAATAACGGTCATTATGCTCAATAGCACAAGCAATGATAAAGCGACGTAAAGGAAAATTGATGGATCTATTTGGGCACTGTTCATGGCTAAAACCACTGGTTATTTTTACAGTCCATTTAATCATTAACGGCTCTTTAAGGTCAAGGAGTTATTTACTCAACCTAGACATATCAGTTTGATATTAAAAAAAATCCCGGCAGATGCCGGGATTTGAAATTGATTAATGGCTCAAATTACTCGCCGTTTTTCTCTAGATATTTATCCATCCAAACAAAAATTTCTCGATACCATTCTTTTAAATTATCTGGATTGCGAATATGGTGATCTTCATCTGGGAACATCACTAAACGAGACTCTAGGCCTTTACGTTTCATCGTTGTGAACGCACCTAAACTTTGGCCATAAGGTACACGGTAATCAAGTTCACCCTGGATAATTAACATTGGCATTTTCCAGTTGTCTACGAAGCGTGATGGATCATACTTGCTGTACTCTTCTTCTTTTTCCCAATATGGGCCAGTAAAGTCGTGTTCAGGGAACCATAGCTCTTCTGTTACATTGTAAAAGCTCTTCATGTCGAATAAGCCAGCATGGTTAACAATACAGTTGAAACCATCAGACCAGTTACCCATGATCCAATTCATCATGTAACCACCGTATGATGCGCCGAGCGCACAAGCGTTATCACGGTCTAACCAAGGTTGGCTTTTGGTGATGTAATCCATACCTTTTTGTAAATCTTCTAATGGACGAGAGCCCCAGTTTTGACTGATTGAGTCAGTGAATGCCTGACCGTAGCCAGTCGAGCCATGGAAATCTACCATCACTACGCCATACCCTTGTGCCGCCCAAAGTTGAGCGTTCCAACGATAGTGGAACATATTACCAAAGCTACCTTGTGGTCCGCCATGTACTAAAAACGCGATTGGATATTGCTCACCTTGTTTAAAGTTTGCCGGCTTAACTAAGTAGCCATGAACGTCTTCGTTGTTCCAGCCTTTAAACTTAAATTGTTCGAAGTCGCCAAGCTTCACATTAGCAAGCTTGTCTTTGTTTATGTCAGTTAACTGCTTAATGCCGTAACCGTCAGTTTTAACTGTATAAATATCTGCAGGGTGACCTAAGTCATGACGAGTAAAGTAAACACTATCACCGGCAATTGACACATCGCCTGAGTAACCTTGACTGCTGATTGTCGTTACTTCACCAAACTGAAGATCAATGTTAAAAATACTTTTTTGACCAACATCTTGCGCAACGGCAATAACACTGCGATTGTCGCTAGCAAATTGGAAGCTTGCAATTGAACGATCCCACAATGGCGCTACTTTTTGTGTTTCATTACTGCGTAAATCTTTTACATGCAAGGTGTACTTATCCGATTCATAAACCGGTGTATTCATTGCTTTATATGCAAGATAACGTCCGTCAGATGAATAAACAGGCATTGCATCCCATGCTTCATTATCGTCCGTTAAGTTATTGATTTTAGCCGATTCAATATCAACTTCAAAGATATCCCAATTCGTCGTCCATGCTTGATCATCACTAGGTAGCTTTGCCGAAAATGCGATGCTTTTGCCATTTGGATTGAACGATACTTGGCCAATTCCAGCAATATCGGAATCCCACGATGGCATTAAATCTTTGGCATTGGTGGCAACTTTACCTTGTTCAAGGTTCGCTACAAACAAGTGAGTATTAAAGTTATCTAACCAATGATCCCAGTGACGAACCATTAATTTATCGTAGGCACGAGTATTATGCTTTTTCGCCTTTTCAGCGTTCATTGCATCAATGGTACACTTGAACGTCTCACAACCTGGCATTACTGTAAACGCTAATGCGATTTGCTGCTCATCGCTTGATAATTTATAACCTTCAACCGAAAGAGGGAAATCGGTACGCTGAATCGCTTCACCACCAGTTAATGGTAAAAACCATAATTGCGTAGAACCGCTACGTGACGATAAGAAATAAACACCCGAGCCATCTTTTGCCCATACAACTGAAGATTCACTGGTTGCGTGACTTGTTATTTGTGATGTTTTACCGGTTTTGATATCTAAAAGGTAAAGGTGGTTAGTGTTTTTCTCTTGGCCTTTTTTTACACCATAAACAAGCTTGCTGCCGTTTGGTGAAATCACTACATCATGTAGTTGGTTTAAATTATTTAACGTATCAACCGTTAGAATATCGCTTTTCGCGTTAACAGTTGTGCTTAAAGACATTGCTGCTAGTGCAGCAATACTTAGGGTTTTATTGAACTTCATATTTTGTTTCTTTATTACTTCTAAATTAACTTTTGTTTAACTTGTTTCTAACTTTCGTTTTTAAAAATGACAAACGCCCTGTCGGGCGCTTGTTTTTCTAAATTTTAGGATTACGAATTATTCGCAGCATCCATTACTTCTATTTTGCCTTTCCAAATAGCTGGACCGGTTACATGTGCAGATTCACCAGTGCTATCCACAGCAACGGTTACTGGCATATCTTCTACGTCAAATTCGTAAATAGCTTCCATACCTAGTTCTTCAAAAGCAACAACGCGTGATTTCTTAATTGCTTTTGACACTAAATAAGCAGCGCCGCCAACAGCCATCAAGTACACAGATTTGTGATTCTTGATGCTTTCAACAGTACCTGGACCACGTTCAGCTTTACCAATCGTACCTAATAAGCCGGTTTCGGCTAACATCATTTCGGTAAACTTATCCATACGAGTTGCCGTTGTCGGACCCGCAGGACCTACAACCTCATCGCCTACCGCATCTACAGGACCCACGTAATAAATAAATTTATTGGTGAAGTCTACGCCTTCTGGTAAACCTTCACCTGACTCAAGTAATTGTTGGATCTTTTTGTGTGCCGCATCACGACCGGTCAAGATTTTACCTGAAAGTAATACCGTCTCGCCGGTTTTCCAGCTGGCAATTTCTTCTTTGGTTAAGGTGTTTGCATTAGCACGACGTACATTTTCGCCAACTTCCCATGTCACTTCAGGCCATTCTTCAAGTTTTGGCGGAGTAAGATCTGCTGGGCCACTGCCATCAAGATGGAAATGAACATGGCGAGTTGCAGCACAATTGGGGATCATCACCACTGGTTTAGAAGCAGCATGGGTTGGAACCGCATTAATCTTAACGTCAACAACCGTTGTTAAACCACCAAGACCTTGTGCACCAATACCCAGTTTGTTTACGCGTTCAAAAATTTCTAAACGTAATTCTTCTTCAGCATTTTGTGGACCACGGTCGATTAATTCCTGAATATCTACAGGATCCATTAAGCTTTCTTTCGCCAGTACACCAGCTTTTTCGGCCGTACCGCCAATGCCTATGCCTAACATGCCTGGTGGACACCAACCAGCGCCCATTGTTGGTAAGGTTTTTACTACCCAATCAGCAATTGAATCTGACGGGTTTAACATTGCCATTTTAGTTTTATTTTCACTACCGCCACCTTTTGCAGCGATCATTACTTCAACACCACTACCTGCAACCAAATCAAGATGCACAACAGAAGGCGTGTTATCTTTAGTATTGATTCGTTTACCAGCGGGATCTTTTACAATCGATGCTCGCAGTGGATTATCTGGATTGTTGTATGCACGGCGAGTACCTTCATCAACCATTTGTTGCACAGTTAATTCTGTTTTATCCCACTTAACGTCCATACCTACTTTCACGAAACAAGTCACGATACCGGTATCTTGACAGATTGGACGATGCCCTTCTGCAGACATTCTTGAGTTAATCAAAATTTGTGCGATTGCATCTTTTGCCGCAGTACTTTGCTCTTTGTTGTAGGCTTTTTCCAGGGCTTGGATAAAATCAATTGGATGATAAAAAGAAATATATTGTAAAGCATCTTCAATGCTATCAATAAAATCCTGTTGCTTTATAACAGTCATAGTGTTCTCACCGTCTATATCAATGTTTTAATAATACGTTTTACCGTGCGGTAACGTTTTATATTCTATATGTATAAGTCTAAATGTATAAATATCGGCATATCATACAGTGCAGCAAGGTTTATCACAATAAGACAAAGGGCTATAAATCAGTCAATTTCGCTTGCCGTTTTATCGTCAATGAAAAAGAAAATAATAAAATCGTCAATTGATAGGCGTAAGTTTTAACTTTTGATACAATGACGAGCAATTGAATGATTGCAAAAAAGCGGTAACACGGCACTGTGAATCAACAAAACGATAGCAATAAAAACGGCAATACCAATACTACAATGAGTAACCTATCGACCATCGATATGCCCCATTGGCAGCACTTACACCCTGAAACTTTATTTTCAATTTGGGCCAATGACAATTGGGCTTTTTGGTTAGACTCAGGCGAAAGTGACCATGTAGATAGTAACTACGACATCTTAGTGTTTTCTCCCGTTGCCACACTAAAAACATCAAATAAAAGCACGCGAATTAATTATCTCACCGAGGATAAAGTTGAAGTCTCGGCTGAAGATCCGCTGAAACTGCTGCAACAAGTGCAAAACAGAGTGTTTCCAAAACCATTTAGCAATCAAAGTAAAATGCCATTTATCGGTGGCGCTGTTGGCTACTTTAGTTACGATTTAGGTCGTCGTTTTGAACAATTGCCGGCAACAAGCTTACTTGATATTACGCTGCCAGATATGGCCGTAGGCATCTATAAACAAGCGATTATTTATAACCGTAAAAACTCTACCTATACATTAGTTTGCCATGACAATGACATCGAGCAATTAGCCGGGCGCATCGACTCATTAATTGCCAACTTTGAAGAGCAGCCAGACAATTTTACTCTAAATTGTGATTGGCGGTCTAATATGAGCAAACAACAGTACGCTGAAAAATTCGCTAAGGTGAAGCAATATTTGAACGCTGGTGATTGTTATCAAATTAACCTAGCTCAGCGTTTTAGCGCCTTATATCAAGGTAATGAATTTGATGCATATAAACGATTAAGGGCCAGTAACAAAGCGCCATTTTCAGCATTTATGCGCATTGAAGAAGGTGCGATATTAAGTGTATCTCCAGAGCGTTTCTTACAACTTAAAAATCGCAAAGTACAAAGTAAACCAATCAAAGGCACACGACCACGCTCAGCGATTAAAGAGTTTGATAAAGAGCATGCCGACGAATTGCAGAACTCGCCAAAAGATCGTGCTGAAAACTTAATGATCGTCGACTTGCTTCGAAATGACATTTCCAAAGTCTGTCGCCCAGGCTCCGTTAATGTTCCGTCATTATTTGAAATAGAAAGCTTCCCTGCCGTGCATCATTTAGTCAGTACCGTTGAAGGCATGCTTTCACAAGAATTTGATGGCACCGATTTACTGCGCGGCGCATTCCCTGGCGGTTCAATAACTGGCGCGCCCAAAATTCGAGCGATGGAAATAATAGAAGAACTAGAGCCTCACAGGCGAAGCGTTTATTGTGGTTCTATTGGTTATATTTCAGCGTGCGGTAAG
The DNA here is from genome assembly GCF_001831495.1 of Thalassotalea crassostreae. Taxonomy (NCBI): domain Bacteria; kingdom Pseudomonadati; phylum Pseudomonadota; class Gammaproteobacteria; order Alteromonadales; family Colwelliaceae; genus Thalassotalea; species Thalassotalea crassostreae. Next base: position 1,468,889 of record NZ_CP017689.1, on the reverse strand, counting down.
ATGGATTCAAGTATTACAATTCGCACCTTAGTATGTGAACAAGAGCGCATCCATTGCTGGGCTGGTGGCGGTTTGGTTGCCGACTCACAACTGGACAGTGAATACCAAGAAACGTTTGATAAGGTCAATAAAATATTACCCGTTTTACAAAATACGCCGAATAATACTAAAGCCATGGATTGAGCGATATATGAATAAGCAGCAGTTTTTGCAGAAATTTGCTTTTCATCACCTTGATGAACTGTCATCAAGTTATCAGCATGTTGGCGATTTAAAGCATGCAAGTGTGCTAATTCCCATTGTCGACCATGGGAATGAATTAAGTATTGTTTTAACCAAGCGGGCGAGTCACCTCAAGCACCATGCTGGGCAAATTAGCTTTCCGGGTGGTAAAGTCGAAAAACAAGATATTCACCTTATCGATACCGCATTGCGTGAAACCGAAGAAGAAATCGGCGTTAATCGTGATGAAATAAAGATTGTTGGCCAACTTAAGCCATACCATACCATTACGGGCTTTCACATCACCCCTATCATTGGTTTCATCCCTGATAACTATAACTTTGTTATCGACCAAAATGAGGTTGCCGAAGTTTTTTACGTGCCCTTCTCGCATTTTTTTGATGAAGATAATCACCTAAAAGTTGAATTTAGTCGTCAAGGTAATAAGCATAAAGTCTATTTTATGCCATATTTAAACTACAACATTTGGGGCGCAACGGCGGCAATATTAAAAGATTTGGTACAACACCTTAAATAAAATGTAATTGTGTTTGTAACCTTTCACCGCCTAAAGTAAAATCCGCTCAAATAAAAATCAGCAGGTTGTTTAATAGATTCAACGTGCATAATAATCAGGTTCAAACAAATGATCAGTGTTTTTGATATGTTCTCCATCGGTATCGGGCCTTCGAGCTCTCATACCGTTGGTCCAATGCGTGCGGCAAATTGTTTTATTGAAGCGCTTAAAGCAAACAACCTTTTTGACAATACCAACAAAGTAACCTGTGAGTTATTTGGCTCACTAGGTCAAACAGGTATCGGTCACGGAACCGGTAAAGCAGTCATACTAGGCTTACATGGTGAAGCACCTGAAAGCGTTGCAGTCGACAAAATTGATACTATTTTAGAAACCACAAATGCGACTGAACAAGTTATTTTAAATAATGAAAAGTCTATCGACTTTCCAAAAAAAGACGCAATAATTTATCACCGTCGCAAAACATTACCTGCCCATGCCAATGCCATGACTATCTACGCATTTAACAATGACGAAAAGATTTTTGAGCAAACCTATTACTCTATTGGCGGTGGTTTTATTGTCGAGGATAGTGAGTTTGAAAAAGAAAAAGATAAAGCGTTATCGCTGCACAATAACATCAAACGTCCTTATCGATTCACTTCTGCTGACGAACTAATTACCTTGTGTAAAGAAAATGGCTTAAGCATTAGTTCGTTAATGATGGCAAATGAGAAGTGTTTGAATGATGAATCATTTATTCGTGCTGAACTAGTGAAAATATGGAAAACCATGTTTTCTTCAGTTGAACGTGGCATGCGAACCGAAGGTATCCTGCCAGGTGGTTTAAAAGTAAAGCGTCGTGCACCTAACTTACATCGTCTATTGAATGTTGAAAAAAATGCCGACCCTTTGCAAGCAATGGACTGGGTAAACTTATTCGCTTTGGCAGTTAACGAAGAAAATGCAGCAGGCTCACAAGTAGTAACAGCGCCAACCAATGGTGCTGCTGGAATCTTGCCTGCAGTGCTTTGTTACTACGATAAATTTGTTAAACCGGTTTCTGACGAAGACTGTATTCGTTATTTATTAACGGCTGCAGCTATTGGTATTTTATATAAAACAAATGCCTCTATCTCTGGTGCAGAAGTAGGTTGTCAAGGTGAAGTCGGTGTTGCTTGTTCAATGGCCGCTGGTGCATTAACCGAAATTTTAGGTGGCAGCCCTGAACAAGTTGAAAATGCAGCTGAAATTGGTATGGAACATAACTTAGGGCTAACCTGTGACCCTGTTGGTGGTCTTGTACAGGTTCCATGTATTGAACGTAATGCCATGGGTTCAGTTAAAGCCATTAACGCCTCACGTCTTGCTATGCGCGGCACAGGTACACAAAAGGTGTCGCTAGATAAAGTAATCAAAACCATGTGGGATACCGGCAACGACATGAAGACTAAATACAAAGAAACGTCTCGTGGCGGTTTAGCGGTTAATATTATTGAATGTTAACCTTAACTTTAAATTGAAAAATCGGGACTAGAACGTTCTAGTCCCAATTTCTATCAAACACCATCATTACTTGCATATTCTCAAAACTAAAATTGCGCCAACAATTAGCCAACAATTAGCCAACAATTAGCCAACAATTAGCTAGCAATCACTTGTAACAACAATTCTGTCTTTTGCTTTAAAAGTATTTTATCACCTCGAGTTTCAACATTTAAGCGCAGCAGTGCTTCCGTATTTGATTGTCTTAAATTAAAACGCCAATCATCAAATTCCATTGATAGTCCGTCAAAACAGTCGATGTGAATTGCCTGTTTTTCAAATGCGTTTCTTACGCCATCAATGGCCTTGTTTACATTCGATGGGGTTAGATTAATTTCACCAGAAGTTGGATAAGCATTAATTTGCGACGTTACCATGGTTGATAACGATTGCTGCTCTGATGATAGAAGCTCTGTCGATAAAAGCTCAGTAACTAACAACCAGGGTATCATGCCAGAATCACAATAATTAAACTCTCGAAAATAGTGATGACCACTCATTTCACCGCCGTAGATTGCATTTTCGCTACGCATCTTGTCTTTTATATAGCTATGCCCTGCTTTACTCATCATCGCTTGGCCACCCTCACGTTTAACTATCTCTACAGTGTTAAACCATAAGCGCGGATCGTGAATTATCTTTTGCATGGTTTCTTTGTTTCTACTATTAGGTTTAGAGAGAAACGCTTGCGCGAGAAGGCCGACAACATAGTAACTTTCAATAAACCGTCCAGTTTCATCAAAGAAAAAACAGCGATCGAAATCGCCATCAAAGGCAACGCCAAAATCAGCGTTATTGTTGATTACTGCGGCTGCGGTTTCCGCCCGGTTTTCAGGCAACATTGGATTTGGCACGCCATTAGGAAAGCTACCATCTGCTTGATGGTGAAGTTTAATAAACTCGATTTTGGCGCCTTGTTTACTAAGTTCATTTTCAATAGCATCAATCGCAGCTCCTGCTGCTCCATTACCGCTATTGAGCACAATGCGCAAAGGTTTTAATTTACTCACATCGATAAAACTGAGCATGTGCTTGGCATACTCTGTTTTTAAATCAGCAACTTCAACATCTGCTGTTTTTGATTTGTGATTGGGCTTTTCGTCAAGAGTTTGACTGCTTGATAAAAAAATCTCCGCAGCGTTTTTAATCTCTAACAAACCGTTGTCATTTGAAATCGGTTTCGAGTGCCCAGCAACTAACTTCATGCCGTTATAATGTTTTGGATTATGAGATGCAGTTACTTCTATACCACCACAGGCATTAAGGTAGTTGGTAGCAAAATACAGCTCTTCACTGCCTGTCATACCAATATCGATAACTTTTATGTTCTCTGCGAGTAAGCCATTTATAACTGCACTTTTTATCAATGGTGAAGTTAATCGGTTATCCGCGCCTACCACTATCGTTTTCGGTTTACGAACTTGGGCAAATGCTTGGCCTATGGCATAAGCAATGTCTTGGTTAAAATCATCACCTATTTGTCCGCGAATATCATTGCTGTTAAAACAGTTTAACGACACCATTTAAGCTCTGCCGTAATCATCTTTAAAGCGTTCAATATCATCTTCACCTAAATAGTCGCCGCTTTGTACTTCAATGATCTCTAATGCTATTTTTCCGGGATTTTCGAGGCTATGAACCACGCCTGCGGGAATATAAGTGGATTGGTTTTCAGTTAATAAAAAGATTTCTTCGCCGCGGGTTACCTTGGCAGTGCCGGAAACAACAACCCAATGTTCTGCTCTATGCTGATGTTTCTGCATTGACAGTTTATGCTGTGGTAGAACTGTTATGCGTTTCACTAAATCTCTGCTGCCAACATCAATCGTATCAAAGTGCCCCCATGGTCTATACACCTGACGATGAATATTTGCTTCGGGCCGATTTAACGTTTCGATTTGTTGAACAATATTCTTAACCTGCTGCACATTATCTTTATTAGCGACTAATATCGCATCCTTAGTTTGAACAACAATCGTGTCACTAACGCCGACAGTAGCAACTAATTTACTTTCTGCGATCACTAAATTATTGGAGGAGTTACAGCTAAGCACATCGCCTTGGTGAACATTGTTATCACTGTCTTTGTCATGGATATCCCAAAGCGCCTTAAAACTGCCGACATCATTCCAATTTGCATCAAGCGGGACAACGACTCCGGAGCTGGTTTTTTCCATTACCGCATAATCAATCGAGTCACTTGGGCATTGAGTAAACGCATCATTATCAACTCGAATGAAATCAAGATCGCTTTTAGTATTTGCCATAGCGCTTTTGCAAGCACCGAATATATCAGGCCTGTGCAGCTCAAGCTCTTCAAGATAGCGAGATGCCTTAAACATAAAAATGCCAGCGTTCCAAAAATAGTCACCTGACTCTATATATTGTTTAGCGGTTGCTAGATCAGGTTTTTCAACAAAGCGTTCAATGGCAAAGCACTTAGCACTCATATCGTCTTTATCTGCTGCTGATTCACCAAGGGCTTTTCCGGCGCGAATATAACCAAACCCAGTTTCGGCTGTTTTGGCAACGATACCAAAGGTCACCATTTTACCTTGTTCAGCCCATTTTTTTGCCAGCTCTATCTGTTGCTGAAATGCACTAACATCTTCAATGTGATGATCGGCAGCCAAAACCAGTAATACTGCGTCTTTATGCTGTTTAAGTTGTTCTATAGCAGCTAACGCAATGGCGGGCGCCGTATTGCGGCCAACAGGTTCAAGTAATATCTTTCCTAAGCTATCAATACTTCTCAATTGTTCCGCGACAACAAAGCGGTGTTCTTCGTTGCAAATAGTGATGGCATTACCACATTTTAAACCTTTAAGGCGCGTTAAAGTCTGCTGCAGCATAGACTCAGAAGACGTTAAGTTGAGAAACTGTTTGGGCATTAACTTTCGTGATAATGGCCATAAACGTGAGCCTATACCACCAGCTAATATTACAGGAGTGATCATAGTTATATTCTTGATTAGTTTGCTAAATGATAATCTATTTTACTGAATTTTTCTTTTGCAATTTACTGGTCTATGTCGTGTAGGGCAAAAAAAACTCCAGCGTTAGCTAGAGTTTTATAATATTCAGGACTTGCGTTTTAATGGCAACTACTGCCTTAGAATAGCAATTAGCGTTTCGGTAGTTCAACACCTTCAAGGAAACGCTCTATCTCTTCATTATTTTTTAACAGCATTGCCTTAGTAACAATGTCTTTGGTCAAATGCGGCGCAAAACGCTCGATAAAATCAAACATATATTCACGTAAGAATGAGCTACGTCTAAAACCGATTTTAGTATAACTCGACTCGAATAAATGACTGGCATCGATCACGGTTAGATCTTTATCGTAAATAGGGTCAACTGACATAGATGCAACCACACCAATACCTAATCCCTCTCTTACATAGGTCTTAATTACATCGGCATCTGTTGCAGTAAGCACAACGTTAGGAGTTAACTCAGCTTTATCAAATGCTTTATCTAACATTGAACGACCAGTAAAACCAAATACGTAAGTAACTAACGGAAACTTTGCTACGTCTTCAATGCTAATGTTAGCAAGTCGAGCTAGTGGGTGATCATTTTTAACTATAATCGAGCGATTCCAGCGGTAACAAGGCAACATAACTAAATCATCAAACAAGTGCATCGATTCAGTTGCTATCGCGAAATCAACGTCGCCTTTCGCAGCTAAGTCGCTAATTTGAATTGGATTACCTTGATGAATTTGCATTCTTACTTTTGGATATTTGCTGCTAAATTGCTTGATGATTTCCGGCAGAACATAACGTGCTTGAGTATGAGTTGTCGCTATTTTCAAACGACCTTCATTTGGCTTGTTTTGCTCTTTAGCAATGGTATTAATGGCATCTGTTTTAGCAAGTATTTCACTTGCATAACGAATAATTTCTTCACCGGCAGGAGTTATATGAGTCAAATGTTTACCAGAGCGATTAAAGACCTGTACACCAAGTTCATCTTCTAGAAGACGGACTTGTTTACTGATCCCAGGTTGCGAAGTAAAAAGCTTTTCAGCTGTTGCTGAAACATTTAATTTGTTGTTGGCGATTTCAACAATATAACGTAGTTGCTGTAGTTTCATTTAATTCATTTTTCGATGCTAAAAAAATCAATATAACTGAAAGTTATAAGCAAATCTAGCTCTAATGTGTAATTAATTTTCATTTTATTTACATCAAATTAACCAACATATTAATGCGCTTATTTAGGCGACTAAAATCGCCACTATATATTTCAAATATAGATGTGAATATGCGCAATAAGCCTATAGAAGCGCAAAGCCTTGAGGTGCCATAGGTTTTTCAAATTTATAAAGATTAACATAAACAATAACTGGCTTTTTAATGCCTTCGTAGCTAAGTCGGTATCTATCTAACATACCACCACCAAAAGGCATCGATGAGTCTTCAAAACCACAACAACTGCCAACTCGTTCTACCATTACACGTTCACCGTGTGGCCCAAGTAAACCATCAAAATAATCATAATGTGCGCCCTCATATTTTGTGCCACGCAAAAAGCCGCCTAAATGTATCGGGTTATCTTGATTGAAGCCATAGGATGAGTCGTTTGACGTCATCGCAAATGATTCTTCAGAAAGTCGCTGCTTTGAACTGGAAGTTGAAGCACAGGCTGAAAGGCTGCCAATTAAAATGAATATAATTAGATTTTTTAACACGGATAATCCCTTATTTGTGTCGCCCATTGTCTAGGACTGATATTTAAAATAAAAATGCTGCTACTGGCTTAAAATAAAAAACACCAGACTGTTTTAATAATCTGGTGTTTTATAATATTTTTCAAGAATTTAATGCGGCAATTTTATTTTTTTGCGGCTTTCTTCTTTACAGCTTTCTTTTTAGTTTGCTCTTCGACCCATTTGCCGTCTACGTATTTAGCAACCCAGCCAGTCGCTTTTCCGTCGACTTCAGTCATCACGTATTGCTCTTTGGTTTTACGTGAATATCGAACAACAGCAAGATTGCCGTCTTTATCTTTTTGTGGCGCATCCGCTAAGTAATAAAACTTCTCAGAAATTCTATCCCTAAAACGGTGTAACTCAGCAACTTTAGGCGCACGTGTTTCTCTCGACTTAGGGAATGTACTTGCTGCTAGGAATATACCGGCAGCGCCATCTCTAAGTTTGAAGAATGCATCTGATTTCTCACACTTAAGCTCAGGTAAGTCAACTGGATCTTCTTTAGGAGGAGCAGCTTCACCGTTAGCAAGTAACTTGCGAGTATTTTTACAATCATCGTTAGTACAATCGAAATATTTACCGAAACGACCGTTCTTAAGCTCCATGTCAGCTTCACAGCGATCACACTCTAGAATAGGACCATCATAACCCTTAATCTTGAATTCGCCCTTCTCCAGCTCGTGACCGTCACACACAGGGTTATTACCACACACATGCAACTTACGAGTCTCATCAATCAGATAACTATCCATCGCCGTGCCACATTTGCCACAACGTTTCATTGCCATAAGTGCTTCTGTTTCTGCGTTTTCACTTAAAACACTTACCGCTTCTTCACCTGGTGTCAGGTTCATTGTTTGTGTACAACGTTCTTTTGGCGGTAATGCATAGCCAGAACATCCTAAGAACACACCAGTAGACGCGGTACGAATACCCATCTCACGATCACACTTAGGACACTCGATCTCTTTAATTATTACCGGCAAGTTTTGCTGCATACCACCTTCTTCGGTAGCCATATCAGCTTGTTGCAACTGCTTAGTAAAGTTTTTATAGAATTCAGTTAATACTTCTTTCCAGTATGACTTCGCTTCCGCTATCTGGTCGAGCTCCTCTTCCATTCTTGCGGTGAAGTCATAGCTCATCAAGTTTTTAAAACTTCCAGATAAACTATCCGTTACGATTTCACCCATTTTCTCAGCGTAAAAGCGTTTATTTTCAATTCGACAATAACCACGATCTTGAATCGTAGAAATAATCGAAGCGTAAGTCGATGGACGCCCAATTGAACGTTTCTCTAATTCTTTAACCAATGAAGCTTCACCAAAACGCGCAGGTGGCTTAGTAAAGTTTTGTGTAGGTTCAAGTTGTTTTAACGTAAGACTATCGCCAACGTTTAAATCTGGTAAATGAGTATCGTTGTCGCTTGCGCTCTTACCTGGACGAGAATGAACTTTTGTCCAACCGTCAAACTGCATTACTCGACCTTTCGCTTTTAAATCAAACTCTGCAGCAGTAACAGTAAGAGTGGTTAAGTCATAACGGGCAGCTGTCATTTGACAGGCAACGAATTGGCGCCAAATCAAATCATAAAGTTTACGAGCATCAGCTTCCATATCAAGCAATAAGGCTGCTTCTTTCTTTACATCTGATGGACGTATCGCTTCATGGGCCTCTTGTGCATTCGCTTTCGCACCATATAACTTAGCTTTTTCAGGTAAGTAATTTTGACCAAAATTATCTTGGATATACTGACGACAATTATCAACCGCTTCTTTGGAAAGGTTGGTAGAATCGGTACGCATATAGGTAATATGACCGGCTTCATACAAACGTTGAGCTAAGCCCATAGTTCTTTTTACGCCAAAACCTAATCGTGTACTTGCCGATTGTTGTAATGTTGATGTGATAAACGGTGCAGACGGCGTACTTTTTGACGGCTTATCTTCACGCTTACTAACGACATAACTTGCGTTTTCTAATGTCGAAACCGCTGCCATGGTATCGGCTTCATTGTTAGGTCTGAAGTTTTTGCCATTTTGTTTTGTCACATTAAGCGCTAGCGGATGTTCACTGGCTGTCAATGTATCAGCACTTACTTCCCAAAACTCTTCCGGAATAAACGCTTTGATTTCACGTTCACGTTCAACAACCAACTTAACAGCAACAGACTGAACACGACCCGCTGATAAACCACGAGCAACTTTCTTCCATAATAGAGGGCTTACCATGAAGCCCACAACACGGTCTAGAAAGCGTCTTGCTTGCTGAGCGTTAACTCCGTTCATATTTAGTTCGCCAGGCTCTTTAAACGCTTCCTGGATAGCATTTTCGGTGATTTCGTTGAAGACTACTCGTTTGAATCTGTCGTCATCACCACCAATAATCTCTTTTAAGTGCCATGCAATCGCCTCTCCCTCTCTATCCAAATCGGTTGCGAGATAGACAGTGTCGGCTTTGTCTGCAAGTTTTTTAAGTTCATCGACTACTTTTTCTTTACCGGGCAATACTGCGTAAGTTGCAGCCCAGTCTTTTTCTGGATTAATCCCCATACGAGCATACAAAGCGACCTTTTCACGTTTCGCTTTATATTTTGCTTTTTGTTCCGGAGTCATTTTACGTACTTCGGCAGGAGATTTCGTCGGAGCTTTTTTGCCAGCTCCGGAATGCGGAAGATCGCGGACATGACCAACACTTGATTTAACAATGTAGTCTTTGCCGAGATATTTGTTAATCGTCTTCGCTTTAGCCGGCGACTCGACAATTACCAGAGATTTTGCCATGAACCTATACTTTCCTGTTGTCAGGTTGAAGTTGCTCGCACAAATTAAGTACGCCACTTATATAAGAAATAATTCTATTTTTGGCTGAATTAAAAAAAGCCAATTGCTATTAGGTATATATGTAAAATTTACCAGTGACAAGCAATTATTTTTAATATCGAGATAAATTTATCTAAAATTCAACGAAATAATTGTTGCCATCATAATCAAAATGTATCGATAACTTAAAGAAAAATTTCAATATTTTTGATTGTCGACGCAATTCTGTACAACAAACATACAGATTTGGTTCAAAAATTATAACAACGGTGAATATGCAAAATGAGTTAAAACTCAGATGCATTGTTACAAACGTTGAACCGCAGAAAATAAAAAAGCCTCTTGCGAGGCTTTCTTTAAATGTAAACGCGTATCAAATTATGGCGCAGGAACAACTTCTTCCTCTTCAGGAACTGCTCCAATAACTATATCAATAGGTGAGAATACGTTAGTGAAGCCTGCTGGCGTTGTTACTTGAATAAGCAAGCTACCCGTTTTAGGTTCATCTTCACCTTCAATTGAAACACTAAACGATCTACCACCGTTGTGATTATCATTTGGCCATTCAAATGTATCTGGTCCAACAATGCTACCTGCTGTCGCCGTAAATTCAATGATAGTGCCTTTAGGCATAGGCTGGTTATGTAAATCACTAATAATAACACTCGCCCAACCAGTATTTTCACCAACTATGTATACTGTTGTTTCATCCAATAATGGATCTGGAGTAAAGTCCGGATCTAAATCGATTGCATTACCAGTACCGTTTGGTGCTAATTGAGCGTTACTGCCCGACATCACGATCACGATTTGTTCTCTGATATTAATTGATTTTACATCAGAACAGTTGGCAGAATTATCGGCAAATTCGGGTCTACGACCATCAGAACATAAGCTTCCGTTATATTTACTATCTGCTATATCGTAATCACCTTCATTATCAAAATCGAAAAACTCTTCGTTAGCCGCGCCTTCAACCGACGTATCAAAGATACCGTCTTCATTATGATCAACAAATGCTTCAGGCAAATCATATGGACGACCCGAAACATCCACACCATTATTGAAATTAGTAACTTCGTCACCAAGGTCAAATAATCCATTACCATTTGAATCAGCAAATGATTCCTCGCCAATAGCTGTCGCAAGAACAGTTGCACGACCACCGACCATTCGACCTAGTTCAAGATCAATTGGATTGATTACCTTCGGTTCACTATTTGGCGGAAGATTATCAGGGTCAGTGAATTCTGGACCTTGCGGGCGTGGATTTTGGCTTGTCCAAATTACATTACACTCCCCATTTGCAGTTACACATGAAGGTTCAATTGATCCACCTTCTGTTGTAAAAGATACAGCGGTACCATCTGGTACAGGGTTATTGAATGCATCAGAAAGTCTTGCAGTAACAATTACTTGAGTGCCAAAGACATCCCAACCTTCAGGGTTATACTCTGAAGCTGTTAAAGTGAAACTATCTTGGTCTGGAATACCTGTCGATATAACTAGTAGACTTGACTGTGAAGATATTAACGGTAAAGAACCGTTAATGCTGGCAGTAACACGCACTGGTGTGGCAATGGTTCCAGAATTTACTATTGCTGTTACTATGCCACCTTCACCAGTAGTTGCTGACATTTGCTCTAAATTGACACCGCCGGTTGTTGTATTTAATTCAAAATCAACATCCGCACCTTCAACAGGATCACCAAATTTATCCAATACTCTAAATTGAACAGCAGCAGTTTCCAATCCACCGACGCCTTTTAAAGCTATAGTTTCAGGAGCAACATTTATAAACTCAATACTTCCGACATCAGCGCGCAGTACATTTACTATTAAATCTTCTGCTAGGTTTAAACCACCTGCATTTGCTGTAATGTTTATTAAATCATCATTGATACAACCTTTAGCCAAATAGGTACTTGAAGCTGTACCATTATTTGTTGTAACCGGGCTATTTAACGTTGCATCCCCCGACAATACACAACTTGAGCTAAAGTTAACTTCGACTGGTAAAGTATATGGCGCACCATTTTCATCAACAATATCAACAGAGATAACGGCTGTTCCGCCTGCTGAAATTGAACCTACAGGGCCTGTAACGTTAACCATACTTAAGTTATTAGCTCCAACTACTAATAGTTTTTCGCCAGACTCTCCATCCTTTAAAGTTGCAGTAACCGTGCCCGCACCTAAATCGTTACCGGAATATATATCAACAAATGCCTGGTTCGCACCATCTGTAATTGCGGTAGGAACTGGAATTTCACCGATATCGGTTGTGAATGTAACAATGGTTGGAGAATCAATTCCAAAGACTGTAGCAATCAAGCGACCTGGAGTAGTTGCATTAATAACAGTTATATCATTGCCTGTATTTGGATCGACCAAGTTGACCTGAACACTAATACCATCCGCTTGGTCACCTGCTGTAACAAAGCCGATTGTCGCTTTTTCACCACTCATGCTTGTCGCAGTTACAAGACCCGCACCTTCAACGCTACCGGCTGTTAATATAATTGTCGCATCACCATTACTATCGGTTAGTGCTGTGCCACTTTTTGGATCTAAGAAACCTAATGTACTCGAGAAAGAAACGACTTCGCCAACTACTGGTCCATCATCATTGACAATATTCGCTGTTAAAATAGCAGAATTAAGGTTATCAAGTGCGGTATTTGAAATTGATAACGTAATAATTTCGCCGCCTGCTGTTTCATCCCCAGCGGTTTGGAAATTTACACGCGCAGTAGAACCACTATCTATGGTTGCACTTGCTACACCAGCACCTGCATTTTGGCCCGCTGTAAGTACAATCGTAGCAACACCAGAGCCATCCGTTAAGGCTGTGCCTGACTCAGGGTTAAGGTGACCTAATGTTGCTGCAAAGTTTACAATTTCACCAACAACAGGATTATTATCACTGTCAACAACTGTGGCAATTAAAGTAGAGTTATTTGTACTGTCTAATAAAGTGTTTGATAAGGTTAACGTGACTTTATTTCCTACTACTGGCAATGCATCGCCAAGAGTACTAAATCCTACAGAGTCAAATTCGCCGCTCGATAAAGCAGCCGTAACAATACCAGCACCTTCGATAGTACCCGCATTAAGTGTTATTGTTGCATTACCAAATGCGTCCGTTAATCTCGAACCTGAGGCTGGGTCTAAAACGCCTAAAGTGGTTGAAAAGTTAACAACTTCACCAGCAACATTACCATCTTCATCAGTAACATTTACCATAATAGATGCTGGAGAACTTGCACTAACATTTTGATTAGAGATACTCACCGTAACTTGCTTGCCAGCTAATTCTTGGCCATCACCTTCCGATGAAAAACTTACTTCACCGTAGATTCCGTTAGGCGTTGTTGCTCTGATTGTGCCCGCAGATTTTACATCGCCAGCATTTAATTGAATTGTTGCTTGACCTTGATCGTTAGTTAAGGTTTTACCAGATTTTGGAGATAAACTTCCCACATCTGTGGTAAATGTCATAACTTTACCTGCGACATCATTGTTTACTAAATCACTCAATGTCGCCGTAACAGTTACCGGAGCAGCTGCTGTTACATGGGAATCAGAAAGCGTCACTTCAACAATAAATTGAGCATCATTACCTGTGCCATCAATGTCATTAGGGTCGACACCGTCACCGGCAGTTTCGAACCCAACGGTACCAGATTCACCTGAATCAATTGAAGCAGTAACTGTACCTGCGCCTTGTACAGCGCCAGCTGTCAAAGTAATAGTCGCAAATCCGTTATCATTAGTTAATGCTGTAGGAGATTCAGATGCAAATGCGCCAAGATCAGATTCGAAAGAAACGACAATACCACTTACTGGTTTTCCGTCGGTAGTAACTTTGGCCACAACCTCAGCTGGATTGGATACATCAACAAAAGTATTATTAATACTAACATTAACAACTGTTATGATGTCGGTTGGATTTTCACCCGGATCGATGTTTTCTTCGCCGCCTATTGGATCACCGTCACCACATGCAGACAACAAAAACGTGAAAATTAGAAGGTAGAAAAATTGCTGGAATTGCTTCATAAAAAGCGCTCTCCCTGAGTTTATTTTTATTATGACTAAACTCATCTTAACCGATTAATTACAAAATAGTTACCCTTTAGCACAAAAAAAACATAGTCCTAAGTGATTTAAATAGACAATAATGAGTACTATGCTTAAAACTACACATTCTAATTAACAAACTGTTAACATTGAACGTCTTAGCAGTTATCGTCATAGTAGTATTAAATCTATTTCAACTAACAAAGTGGTTATTATGAATAAAGAAAGCGCGAATAGTTTAACTCGCCGAATAGTTATCGGCATGCTTGCCGGTATTTCTCTTGGCTGGATTTTCCAGTGGTTGTTACCGACCAATGGTGATTTACTTATCCCATTAGGATTCTTTGATTTTGCCGTAAGAGGCTTTTTCGTTGACGGTTTATTTGAGATTGGTGGTCAAATATTTGTGACCAGTTTGAAAATGCTTGTTGTCCCTCTCGTCTTCGTTTCAATAATCTGCGGAACTTGCTCCCTAACAGATACCTCAAAACTCGGCCGCATTGGTGGTCGCGCTATCGCTTTATATCTATTGACCACAGCAATCGCAATTACCATTGCCATTGGCGCAGGCTTATTATTCAACCCAGGTGAAGGAGTTAATATGGCAGCAGGTACAACCTTTGCTGCAACTGAAGCACCATCGTTAACACAAGTTATTATCGACATGTTCCCAAGCAACCCTTTTGATGCATTTGCCAAAGGTAATATGTTGCAAATTATCGTATTCGCCTTGTTATTCGGTATCGCTATTGCACTAGCAGGTGACGCAGGTGAGCGCATTGCTAAGCAGTTTGAAGATTTTAACGAAGTAATTATGCGTCTCGTTGTTATCTTAATGAACTTAGCACCATACGGCGTATTCTGCTTGATGACGACATTATTTGTTGACTTATCATTGTCCGACTTTGGTAGCTTAATAAAATACTTCTTCGTTGTCTTTGGCGTTCTTGTTGTGCATGCATTAGTTACTTACCCTGTAATTCTTAAAGTATTAACCGGTTTAAACCCGATTATCTTTATTAAGAAAATGCGTACAACAGCGTTATTTGCATTCTCAACGGCAAGTTCAAACGCAACAATTCCTTCAACGATGAATACAGCAACGAAAAAATTGGGTGTTCACAATTCAATTGCCTCATTTACTGTTCCTATGGGCGCAACCATCAATATGGATGGAACTGCGATCATGCAAGGTGTGGCGACGGTGTTTATTGCCCAAGTATTTAACGTTGATTTGACTATCACTGACTTCTTAATGGTTATCCTAACTGCTACTTTAGCGTCTATCGGAACCGCCGGTGTACCAGGGGTTGGTTTAATCATGCTTGCCATGGTACTTGCACAAGTTGGCCTACCAGTAGAAGGTATTGGTTTAATTATTGGTGTTGACCGATTACTCGATATGGTTCGGACAGCGGTAAACATTACTGGTGACTCGATGGTGACATTAGTTGTTGGTAAATCAGAAGGTCAATTTGATGAAACCATCTATAATTCTGCAGATGATACTAGTCGAGACCGTATCGACTTCCACCATTTGAAAGATTAGTAGCCTGAATTAGGTGTAGAGCTAAGCAGAAGTTTAGGTCTACACTCAGGTATTCCTAAAACACTAAAAAGGTCGCAATCGCGACCTTTTTTATTGTCTAGTTTTAACTAGTTTGTTTTTGTTAACTCACCTATTTTGAGCTAGCGCTTTATCAATCTATCTCTTTATCACAAATAACGATTCAATCAACGAACTGACGTTTAAATTTCGACGGGCAAATTTTTGTCCTGAGAGATTTCGTTGTGTTACCTTTTCAATTGAGAACTCCGCAAAAAGTTCATTAATTTCAGCACCTGTCACCGAAAATGGTGGACCTGTGAGTTCATCAACGGGGTATTCAAGAGTCAATAAGAATAATCTGGTATCATTGCCGATAAAACTCTTTAAGTGGTCAACATAGCGCTTACGCATAGCCTTAGGCAACGCAATAATGGCAGCTCGATCATAGATCCAATCAAACGAAGCTAATTGTTGAGGACAAAGCTCGAAGAAGTCACCTTGATAGATGCTTATGTTGTGCTTATGAGGATTTTGATGTGGCGCTGATTGATAGCATTTAAATGCTTTTTCAAAAGATACTTCAACGCTTAGATTATTATCAGCAAAAAAGTCCTGACAGGCAATGTCGCTAAGCTCATTGCCAACGACGTCGAACCGCTCTGCTAAGAACAATAAATCACTACTTTTGCCACACAGAGGTACGAAAACACGCTTATCCGATGGACGTATAAGCTCAGGAAGGTACTTTACCATTAAAGGTTGTAATTCATCTTGATGAAAACCGATGTGGGATTTCTCCCAGCATTCATGCCAAAATGTAGACTCCATTGAATCTAGCCTTCCTGATTATTTTTGTTCTCTAGAAAGCACTCTACAAAGTGCTTAACTTGGGAAAATACGATTATTTTGCCAAAGTTTACCAATAGTGTTTTCGATGCCAATAGACGCTGCTTTACCGAGTTTTTCTGATAACCCCTTGCGAATAACGTATTTGATTGAAACTACTTTCTTTTCTTTAGCACTTAGGTGCATGTAATCATCGCTGGTTTGAATATCATCTACTAAACCAAGCTCTTTTGCTTTAATGCCAAACCAATGTTCACCGGTGGCAACTTGAGCGATATCTAAGCTTGGACGATGCTCAGCAACGAAATCCTTAAATAACACATGTGTTTCTTCTAATTCTTCAACAAACTTTTCACGACCTTTGTCGGTGTTTTCACCGAACATGGTTAACGTACGTTTGTATTCACCAGCCGTTAATTGTTCAAAGTCGATATTATTTTTCTTTAACAATTTATGGAAGTTAGGAATTTGCGCTAATACGCCAATCGAGCCAAGAATAGCAAATGGCGCTGAGATTATTTTGTCAGCAACACAGGCCATCATGTAGCCACCACTTGCTGCTACTTTATCTACAGCAACTGTTAGCGGGATGCCGCGCTTTTGCAAACGATCTAACTGCGATGATGCTAGGCCATAACCATGCACCATACCGCCGCCAGACTCTAAACGAACAAGCACTTCATCGTCAGCCGTTGCAACCGTTAATACCGCAGATACTTCTTCTCTTAAGCTTTCAACTTCTTTTGCATCAATGCTGCCTTTAAAATCAAGTACGAATAAACGAGGTTTAGTCTCTAAAGTGCCCTCTTTCACAGCTTTCGCTTGTGCTTTAGCATCCGCTTTTTCTTGTTTCTTTAATTCTTTTTCATGAACTTTCAGTTCATCTTTGGTTAACAGGTGTTCAACCAATTCATGTTCAACGTCTTCAAATTGTTTTGATAAGTCAGTAACTTCTAACTCACCTTTTTTATTCTTTTGCTTGTGCGCTGCTCCTGCAACTGTTGCGACAATGGCAATAATGGCGATTACAAATGTGATCGCTTTCGCGAAAAATAAGCCATATTCATACAAAAATTCCAAGTTAATCTCCTAAAACCTGTTAAAACTTTCCAAACTTTCCATACTAGATAGCGCAGGTAAAAGTGTGGGTAAAATTATTATGTTTCGATTTTACACGAATAGAATAAAAAAAGGAGGCGTTAGCCTCCTTTTTATTCAATAATTTAGCAACAAATTATTTCAACACTAAATCTGCATCATTTACTTCAATTTTTGTACCTTTATACATGAAGTAGTTTGCCATTTGTGTTTGCATTTCTTGCGTCACTGCCGCTTCATTAATTGACTCAGGTTGTGGTGACGGGTCAAGCAATGAACCATGGTTACCATTAACAAACTTAACTGCTGCTGAAACACCATTTTCATCTTCAACATAAGTTGAAATTACTGGTAAGCCTAATAATGAAATTAGTGCATTAGAACCAGCTAATTGGTTACCTTGGCCGTCAGCTTTAGACGGGATAATCTGATCTTCAAGGTTATCCATACCATTACCTACCACAGTATGAACTAGGATATTTGAACCATTGCTTTGAACTGTGCCTGCAAAGTTAATCGGGTCTGCAGAATCTAAAATAGATTGCGTTGCAAACGTAAACAGTGCAAAGGAGCCATCAAATGCTGAAGCCATTCCCGCTTCTTCAAAAGCAACCCAAGCAGCAGTGTAGTCATCACCAAAGCCAGACGCTACAGCAAAGTTTCGGAAATCTTCAGAGCCAGACGCCGCAAGTAAACCTTTGATTAATGGACCAAAAGATGGAGACTCCATAAGGAAGTTACCAATACCGCCACCAGGAACTGATAATGTCGCTGCATCAACTTTAAACTTAGGATCGATAGCTATAGCTGGAACACCAGGAATAGAGTCACCAACAGTGGTATTCGTCATTGCTAAGAAAGCAACACCAGTAATTGAACCAAGTGATTGGCCAGTGTAGTACACTTCATTGCCATTGATACCTTCATCAACACCCATAACCGTATTTAATGCCATACGAAATGCTAATGTATCGGTAATACTTTGACGCATATTACTCAATCCAGTAAGTAATGAACCTAAGTTCAAATATGCTACAGGATCAACCACTGCGTTCATCGGACCGTAACCACGAGAACCGTGTAATGGATGATCGATAGCAGCTGTTGCAAAACCAGCCATTGATAATGCACCAGTGATCGCCAACATATCTTCTTTAGAGCGGGTAATACCGTGTTGGTACATCACTACCGGCCAGCCATTTTCAGGCACTTCTAATAGTGGCATACCTTGTTTGCCACGAATCTTGTTAACCTCGTTGATATCTGGTGTAGTCATTAATACGTCAAGATTTTGACGTTCAACCAATGCAGGAATTGGGTTAAATTTAGTTAGGTTACGGTCGGTATCAATACCGATATCTCGTAAACCAAATGCCATACAGAACCCATCGTTGGCACTGATAGGCCCTTCTGGGATCATTGCCGGATCTGCGCCTGCCAACATAGCACCTGAATCACAATTCGCTTTCCATGGTGTATTAACCGGTGCCGCAGGGTTAGCTTCAGTTGGTACTGCTGAGTAGTAACGAACGTTATTAACAGAACCTACGTGTACTTTCGCCGCTGTATAAATAACACGAGGATCCGTTTCGTCAACAATTTCAAAACCCAATAAATCTGCTGCAGACTGACCAATATACTGAACACCAGTGTACGGTGCAGTGCTCGGGTCAGCTAAATCGCTTACAATCAATTTTTTAGCAACGTCTAATACATCAGTAGTTGATTGCGTGGTCATTGCCATTGTGTAGATGATGCTTTCACGTTGAATGCCAAACTCTTCAGCAACATTTTCATAACTATTGATGATAGCTTGCAATCCACGTTGTGCAGGATCTGCTAATGGACTTGCATTGATATCGTTTTGCATTAGATCATAAGTTGTAGATGGGTAGATTTGATTACCATTGGTATCTTCTAGACGATCAGTTAATGCAACGATATATGTTGTTTTTGGTTTTAATGGTTTTAACGGTACAAACGCTAAATCATCGCCTAATGCTTGAATAAAGTAATCTTCAGTAATATTCAATTGACGAACAGTTTTACACACTAGAGATGGATTAATTTCAGCACAATCTGGGTCTTCTAGGTTCGCTCCCATAACCACTTCGTATACTGAAACCGCATTACTGTTGTATACGGCAGAAGGGTCAAGGCTAACACCGTCAGCAAAATCAAAACCAATAACAAATGGTTGGTTAGTTGACCAACCATCAAGGGCATTAGCCGCAACTAAAGGATCTGATAAATCGGTCGGATCATCAACCGGTAAGTTTAAGGTAAAATCTGCAGTGTTAGCAGTCGTCGGAGAGAATAATAAATCATTCGGGTAGGACAACAAACCGTTTGATGGGTCAAATGTAACGCGCGATGCTGATAAAGGCGCAGTAGATTGAGTACCTGCCTTGTTATTCTCGGCCTGTACATCTGCAATGGTTTCGTCATCACACGCTGTAAGACCTAAAGTGGCGGTAACCGCCAGACTAACGAGTAGTTTATTCATTTTTTCTCCCCAAAACGAAAACTTCTAAATGCTATTTATTATTATTTTTCAGCATTAATGTATTTAATTAGTTTTACTTCACCAGTCAAAGAAAGTACAAAAAGCACTCATAAGACCAGTAGTATTTTCTTCTAAGTTAGCGCAAGATTAACTTTAATTCTACTTATATTTTAATTTCCTTAAAATATTAACGAAATCACCATTCTACATTGACAAATTTTTAACAAATGAAATTTTTTAGTCGAATCCGGCGGTCGCAAAAGGTAGAATAGCGTTAAGTTAATTTTTCAAAGTAAAACCCTATGTTCAAATATCAAGCCCCAGAAAATTGTCTCTCAAATAAAACCATTCTCGTCACTGGTGCCGGCAGCGGTATAGGTAAAAGCGCAGCGATTCACTACGCAAAATACGGTGCAACTGTGATCTTATTGGGTAAAACCGTAGAAAAGCTTGAACAAGTGTATGATGAAATCATCGCTGCAGGCTTCGCTGAACCAGCAATTGTACCGCTTGATATGAAAGGTGCGACAGCACAAAACTATAAAGATATGGTCAACACAATCATCAGCCAATTCGGTCAAATAAATGGCGCATTGCTCAATGCGTCTATCTTAGGTGAATTAACACCATTTACTCAAATTGCTCAACAAACCTGGGATGATGTAATGCAGGTAAACGTCAATGCACAAATGCAGTTAGCGCAAGCGTTGATTCCCGCGATGGTGCAGAGCGATGCTGCCTCATTAGTATTTACTACCTCTGGAGTTGGCAATAAAGGTAGAGCATTTTGGGGCCCATATAGCGTATCGAAATTTGCAACCGAAGGCATGATGCAATTAATTGCCGATGAGTATGAAGGTTCAAGCTTACGTTGCAACGCTATTAACCCCGGCGGCACAAAAACTAAAATGCGAGCAAGCGCCTTCCCTGCTGAAGACAAAACAGTATTGCCTGAAGCTGATGAAATCATGCCGTTATATCTGTACTTAATGAGCGATGATAGCGTCGGAGAAAACGGAAAGCGCATTAACGCCCAACAGTAATCCAAAGCTTTAAAATAAGTAGGGTCAGATCATACTTTATTTCGAAATAAAGTATGATCTGACCCTACTTATGCTTTCTAGGTTAAATAGCCCATGGTAATACGAGGGTTGCCACCAAAGTCAGTGAATGTTTGGATCTGCTTAAATCCGTAATCCGATAATAATTGCTGCACTTGCAGATGTTGTTCAAAACCATGTTCTAAGTATAGTTGTCCATTTACTGCTAAATGCTGTCGACTGATATCGATAATATGCTTAATATCTGACAAGCCGTTTCCGTTCGCAACTAAAGCCGATTTCGGCTCAAAACGAAGATCACCTTCAGTTAAATGGGTATCGTTTTCATCGATATAAGGAGGATTAGAAACGATTACATCAAAGCGTTTATCTTTAGCAACGGCTGAAAACCAATCACTTTGATAAATCTTAACCTGAGATAATTGCAGATGTTTGGCATTATTGTTTGCTAATAACACCGCCTCATCGTTAAAATCCAACGCTTCGATTTGCCAATGTGGTTGTTCACTGGCAAGCGCTAACGCAATTGCCCCGGTCCCTGTGCCTAAATCTAATACTGATAAGTCATTGGTAGCATCTGCATTATTGTCTAACACCGCTTCTACCAAGGTTTCAGTATCTGCGCGGGGAATTAATGTACAGGGTGCTACGAAAAACTCTAATGACCAAAATTCACGTTTTCCTGTGATATACGCGACCGGCTCACCTTTTAATCTGCGTTCGATAAAACTTAACATCAATTCGCTTTGTTCTGCGCTCAAGTGCTTTTCAGGCCAGGTAGATAAATAACTTAGTGGTTTATCAACAACAGCAGAAAGTAACGCCCTGGCATCAATTTTTGCATCGTCTTTATCTAAGTTCTCAGAACGTAAAAAGCAGTTTTTAGCGTGTGCTAAAAACTGCTCTATGGTATTTAATTCAGACATAGTGTTTAAAACGTCTAAATTTAGTTTTGTTCAGCAAGTGCAGCTAATAAATCAGCTTGGTTCTCTTGCATAATCGGCTCTAGTACCAACTGTAAATTACCTTCGATCACTTCATTTAAGCGGTAAAGCGTTAAATTGATGCGATGATCTGACATTCGACCTTGAGGGTAGTTATAAGTACGAATACGTTCTGAACGATCACCTGATGCAACAAGGCTACGACGTGAAGACTCTTCTTCACTACGACGTTTATCATCCTCTTGTTGCTGTAAACGAGCCCCTAAAACTGACATCGCTTGCGCTCTGTTTTTATGTTGTGAACGTTGATCCTGACACTCTACGACTAAACCCGATGGAATATGAGTAATACGAATAGCAGAATCGGTTTTGTTAACGTGCTGACCACCAGCACCCGATGCACGGAAGGTATCAATTTTTAAATCTGCTTTGTTAATTTCAATCGCTTCAGATTCTGGGATCTCAGGCATAACAACAACTGTACAAGCAGAGGTATGAACACGGCCTTGAGATTCAGTTTCAGGTACGCGCTGTACACGATGTCCGCCACTTTCATACTTCATTTGACCATAAACACCTTCACCGTTAATTTTAACAATGATTTCTTTATAGCCGCCATGCTCGCCTTCGTTCATGGTAATGACTTCAGTTTTCCAGCCTTGTTTTTCAGCGTAACGGCTGTACATACGATATAAATCACCGGCAAAAATCGCCGCTTCATCACCACCAGCACCGGCACGAATTTCAACAAAACAGTTGTTATCGTCATTAGGGTCTTTCGGTAGTAACAATATTTGTAATTCTTGTGACAGAGTTTCTATTTGCGCTTTTGCTTCTTTAAACTCTTCTTGTGCCATGTCTCGCATATCAGGATCGTCATCTTTTAACATTTCCTGAGCCATAGCAAAGTCATCTTCTGCGCCTTTGTAATCGCCAAATACTTTAGTAACGCTTTCCAATTGAGAAAACTCTTTAGACAACGCTCTGAATTTTTCTTGGTCACCGATCACATCGGGATCTGACAATAGCGCTTGTACTTCTTCAAATCGTTCTACGAGTATTTCAAGCTTTTGATATACAGAATCTTTCATTTAATTATTTTCACCAAAAGGTTAGGTTTTAAGTTGGTTTCTTCGACTACTCGGTTTAAATCTAGTTATCTTTCTTATCTAAATCAAAAACATCGTGAAGATAGATTATTTTATCAAGCTCGCCGCCTTGGGCAGCCTGTTGAATAGCACGCGTCGGTGCGTGCATTAAATTATTCGTTAATTTCGTCGCCATTTCTGCTAGAACTGCTTCAGGATCTTTATTATTAGCCAGCTGTTGTTTCGCTTTGTACAGCAGTTCATCACGCTTAGATAAGCATTGGTTGCGATATGAAATAACAGCATCTTGAGTATTTAATCCTCGTAGCCATGCCATAAAATCATCGCTTTGATTACCAACGATTTTTTCCGCCTGCTCTGCCGCCTTACGACGGTTTTCCATATTTTGCGCAATAATACCCTGCAAATCATCGACGGTATATAAAAATACGTCTTCAAGCTCGCCAACTTGTTCTTCAATATCACGAGGTACGGCAATATCGACCATAAATATTGGTCGGTGACGACGCTTCTCTAATGCACTTTCAATCATACCTTTACCAATGATAGGTAATGTAGAGCCAGTAGAACTAATAACGATATCAGCGTTGCCAATATGCTCAGGTATTTGTGCTAGAGTAATGACGTCCGCACCAATACTTGTTGCCATTTCTTGAGCACGAGCAACGGTTCGGTTAGCGACGGTAATTTTACCTACTTTGTTGTCATACAAATGTTTGGCAACCAACTCTATGGTTTCACCTGCGCCAATAAGCAAGACATTCGACTTTTCTAATTTAGCGAAAATATGTTTTGCTAAACTCACCGCCGCAAACGCTACCGATACAGCACTCGTACCTATTTCGGTTTCTGTTCGAACTTGCTTAGCAACGCCAAATGTTCTCTGGAACAAACGTTCCATCACCATTTGCATTGAGCCCGCAGCTTTAGCCTGTGAATACGCCTGCTTCATTTGCCCTAAGATTTGTGGTTCACCCAAAATAAGTGAATCTAAGCCACACGCAACGCGCATCATATGATTGACCGCTTGTTGGTTATGATGCCAATAAAGCGTTGGCGAAATCATACTCGCAGGAACATTATGATAATTTTCCAACCAACCAGTGATATGTTGTTGTACTTCAGATAACGGCTTATCTTGAACAAAATAAAGCTCTGTTCGATTACAGGTAGAAAGAATGGCTGCTTCTTTGCAATTTAATTGCTCAAGCATTTCTTGTAAGGCGTGGGTTAAGTTATCAGGAGTAAAAGCCACCTTCTCACGCACAGAAACTGGCGCGGTTTTATGGTTAATTCCAACTGCAAAAATTGACATAAATTTAGATAAACTGCCTGTTAACTTAGTTCATTCATTTAACTTTAATTACACTTGTTTAACTAAAGAACTGAACTATTACTTGTATTAACTTGTTAAATATTTATCATATTTAACATAATACTCATTACATATAGTTTTTAATTTTACGTAAATTGGCCAATGATTGAAAGCGTCTTACACAAGAATTAAAAATAAAAATAAGGTTTTCACGTTAAATGCGAAGCAAAATCAATATTAGCAGCAACAAAGTTTCCATTTTCGCCCTGTACTTCTCATTGCTAATTTTAGCTGGCTGTCCGACTACCCCTATTCCTGATGATACCCTTTATCAAGCTGAAAAAGAGCGTAATGAACAATTATCAAAACTGGAATATTGGACCATTAAGGGCAAAATTGCATTTATTGAACCTGACCAAAAACAAAGTGCGAACTTGTATTGGCAACATGGTAAAAATAACAGCAAGCTTACGCTAACGACTTTTCTAGGGGTTAATGTTCTTACCCTAACCTCTGAAGCCGGTGTACATACTTTAAAAGTAGATGGCAGAACTTATGTCGATGAAGATCTAGAACTGTTATTACAATCAGTCACAGGCGTTGGATTACCAGTTACACAGTTAATGTATTGGTTAAAAGGTCTAAAAGCCCAGGATTCAGACTTAATTACGTTTTCACCAACGACCAACTTGCCAACGGATTTAGTCGCCCATTACAATGATAAAGACTGGCATATAAAATACGCTAGCTACACCTTAGTTGAGAAATTTCGTTTAGCTAAAAAAATCACCATTAAACATCGAGATTTAACTATTAAAATGGCTATTCATTCATGGAATGTTGATCAGTGAATACAAACAATTTAACGCATACAACCGACGAGTATAAATTTCATAACTTCTCCTCAGTTGCAAAAATCAATCGTTTTTTGCATATCACCGGACGTCGCAGCAATGGCTATCATGAACTACAAACCGTATTCCAGTTTCTCGACTTCGGTGATGATTTAAGATTTCGCTTGCGTAATGATAGCAACGTCAACTTATTAACACCTATTGATGGCGTAGATAACGACAGCAACCTCATCGTCAAAGCAGCAAAAATGCTACAACAGCAATCTAACACCTCTAAAGGTGTTGATATCGAGCTAGTGAAACGTTTGCCAATGGGCGGAGGTTTAGGTGGTGGTTCGTCAAATGCCGCTACAACCCTGTTAGCGCTCAATAAGATTTGGAATACGCAGTTTAGCATTGATAGGCTGGCTGAAATGGGATTAGCCTTGGGCGCTGATGTCCCGGTATTTGTGCGTGGGAAAACATCCTTTGCAGAAGGCGTCGGCGAGTTTTTAACTCCGATAGCTGTCGATAATCCTTGGTTTTTAGTAACAATTCCAAATTGTTCGATCGCTACTGGCCCTATATTTCAACATCCCGAACTTCCTCGAAATACTGCAAAACTGGCGATAAATGAGATTAACATCGAACAATGCCGTAATGATTTTGAAAAACTCGTTAGAAAAACTTACCCTGAGGTTGAAAAGACCATAGCTTGGTTGTTAGAATACGCGCCATCGCGATTGACCGGAACCGGTGCTTGTGTATTTTCAATTTTTGCCAATAAAGCAGATGCTGAAAAAGTACAAAACCTGTTACCAACAGGAACAAAGTCTTTTGTTGCTCGAGGTCTAAGTCAATCACCTATTCTAAATGAACTCTAAAGCTAAGTTATCAGACTAAGCCAGGGTAAATTTGAATAGGGTAATTATATCAATGCATTTGTATTGAAATTGCTAACACTAGGTTAGCCCACACAGCATTAACTGATTCATTCAAGTTAACCGCAGTTTTACTGCGTTTAACGACGATTATAAGGTTTAGTGTATTATGTTTAATGTCAAAGTTTCTGAGGAACTGACAGTGCCTGACATGAAAATTTTTGCGGGTAACGCCACCCCTGAACTGGCTAAGAAAATTGCAGACCGTTTATACATCCAATTAGGTGATGCAAAGGTTGGCAGTTTCAGCGACGGTGAAATAAGCGTTGAAATTACTGAGAACGTTCGTGGATCGGATGCGTTTATCATTCAATCGACTTGTGCTCCAACTAATAACAACTTGATGGAGCTTATTGTTATGGTTGATGCCCTTCGTCGTGCATCAGCTGGACGTATTACCGCAGTAATCCCTTACTTTGGTTACGCTCGTCAAGATCGTCGTGTACGTTCTGCTCGTGTACCAATTACAGCGAAGGTTGTTGCTGATTTCTTATCTAGTGTTGGTGTTGACCGTGTACTTACTGTTGATCTACACGCCGAACAAATCCAAGGTTTCTTCGATGTTCCTGTAGATAACGTATTTGGTTCGCCTATCCTACTTGAAGATATGCTTGAGAAAAAACTGGAAAACCCAGTAGTTGTTTCTCCTGATATTGGTGGTGTTGTTAGAGCACGTGCTGTAGCAAAACTATTAGATGATACTGATTTAGCGATTATCGACAAACGTCGTCCAAAAGCAAACGTATCACAAGTAATGCACATTATTGGTGATGTTGAAGGTCGCGACTGTATTATCGTTGATGACATGATTGATACCGGTGGCACGTTATGTAAAGCAGCTGAAGCATTAAAAGAACACGGTGCTCGTCGCGTATTTGCATATGCTACTCACCCGGTTTTATCTGGTAATGCAGCGGATAACATCAAAAACTCTGTTATTGATGAAATGATTGTTACCGACTCTATTCCATTGTCACCAGAAATCAAAGCATTGGATAATGTTCGTCAATTAAGCCTTGCAGGCATGCTTTCTGAAGCAATTCGTCGCGTTAGCAACGAAGAGTCTATCTCGGCAATGTTTGAAGCATAATATTTAGTCATTAAAATGCTAAATACTTAGGAAATTAATCCTAAGCTACAAATTCAAACAAAAAAGTGCGCTTAATAGCGCACTTTTTGTTTGTTAACGGCGCGAAAAGTGTTATTATGCCGCGCCTTTTTAGCACAAGTTAAATATTTAATGGTTTATTAAATATTACTTTTAACCTAAAAAGCGTACCCAAACTGGGTTTTAAAGATTATTTTTGGTCGCAAAAAATAATCAAACTTTTAATTTATTATATAGAGAATCATTATGGATTTATTCACATTAGATGCTGAAGTACGTACTGACATCGGTAAAGGTGCGAGCCGCCGCCTACGTCACGCGAACCTTGTTCCAGCAATCGTTTACGGTTTAGACAAAGAACCAGTATCTATCACTTTAGAGCACAAGCATGTTTACCGTGCACAGCAAGAAGAAGCTTTCTACTCGCACGTTCTTACTTTAAACATCGCTAAAAAGCCGGTTAAAGTTGTAATCAAAGATATGCAACGTCACCCGTTTAAAGATCAAGTAATGCACTTAGACTTCTTACGAATCAACTCTAAGTCTACTTTACATACATCAGTTCCAATTCACTTCATCAACGAAGAAGAAGTAACTAAAGCTGGTAACATCGTTGTTCATAACTTGAACGAAATCGAAGTTGAATGTTTACCGAAAGACTTACCTGAGTTCATCGAAGTAGACGTTGCTAAGTTAGAAGTTGGTCACCCACTACACTTATCTGATATCGCTCTTCCTAAAGGCGTAACATCAGTTGAGCTTGCTAAAGGTGAAGGTCATGACCAAGCTGTAGTATCAGCTAACACTCCAAAAGCTGCTCCAACTTCTGATGAATCAGAAACAGCTGCTGAAGGTGATGCAGAAGAAACTACTGAAGAATAATCGCTAAGGACTTTCCTTGACGACTAATATTCAGTTGGTTGTGGGCCTGGGTAATCCAGGCCCCGAATATACCAAAACCCGACATAACGCGGGAGTCTGGTTCGTAGAAGAACTAGCAAGACAGTACAATATTTCCTTATCGCCCGATAAGAAATACAACGGCCTCTACGGTAAGGGTCTCATTGGCTCAAACGTTGTGCACCTACTTATCCCTACTACCTTTATGAATCGCTCCGGCAAAGCAGTTGCTCCGCTAGCGAATTTTTTCCGTATCCCGGTTGAAAATATTCTTGTCGCTCATGACGAGCTCGATTTAGATCCCGGTGTTTGCAAAATTAAACTAGGTGGTGGCCACGGCGGTCATAATGGCTTACGCGATATCATAGCCTGTATGGGAAATAACAAGAATTTTTATCGACTGCGGATTGGTATTGGCCATCCGGGTCATCGTGATCGCGTTACCGGTTACGTGCTTGGCAAAGCGCCAGCAAATGAACAAGCGCAATTAGAACAATGTGTCGACGAAGGTGCACGTTGTTTTGAGATCTGGGAAAAAGACGGTCTCAAGAAAGCGCAAAACAGATTACATTCATTCAAAGCCAGTTAATGGCTGAAACGATTAGGAATTATCATGGGATTTAAATGTGGCATCGTTGGTTTACCAAACGTTGGTAAATCTACTCTATTTAACGCATTAACCAAAGCAGGTATTGAAGCGGCAAACTTTCCGTTCTGTACTATCGAACCAAATACTGGTGTTGTTCCTGTACCTGATCCTCGTTTAGATAAACTTGCAGATATTGTTAAACCTGAGCGTGTAATCGCAACGACAATGGAATTTGTTGATATCGCAGGTTTAGTTGCAGGTGCCTCAAAAGGTGAAGGTTTAGGTAATAAATTCCTAGCAAACATCCGTGAAACTGATGCGATTGGTCATGTTGTACGTTGTTTCGATAACGAAAACATCGTTCACGTTGCTGGTGCAGTTAACCCTGCTGACGATATCGACGTGATTAACACTGAATTAGCATTAGCAGATATGGATTCTGCAGAGCGAGCAATTGTACGTCAACAAAAACGTGCTAAAGGTGGCGATAAAGACGCTAAATTTGAAGTACCTGTACTTGAAAAAATCTTAGCTCACGTTGAAGAAGGACATATGATCCGTTCACTTGGCTTAGAAAAAGAAGAAATAGCAGCTGTTGCTTACCTAAACTTCCTAACTTTAAAGCCGACCATGTACATTGCTAACGTTAATGACGACGGCTTTGAGAACAACCCTTACTTAGATCAAGTACGCGAAATCGCAGCGAATGAAGATGCTGTCGTTGTTGCCGTTTGTGCTGAGATTGAAGGCGAATTATCTGAAATGGACGAAGAAGATAGAGCCGAGTTTATGGAAGATTTAGGTATCGAAGAGCCTGGCCTTAACCGCGTGATCAATTCAGGTTACGGTTTATTGAACTTACAAACATACTTCACCGCGGGTGTTAAAGAAGTACGCGCGTGGACTGTAAGAATCAATGCTACGGCACCACAAGCAGCCGGTGTTATCCATACTGACTTTGAGAAAGGCTTTATTCGAGCTGAAGTTGTAGGTTTTGATGACTTCGTTGAATTTAACGGTGAATCAGGAGCTAAAGAAGCGGGTAAATGGCGCTTAGAAGGTAAGGATTACCGAGTTAAAGATGGTGATGTAGTTCACTTCCGCTTTAACGTATAGCTTAGAAGCTGATACAAAAAACACAAAAAACGCGGCTATTGCCGCGTTTTTTATATTTAGAACTTTTTTATTGTTCCGCAATAATCTTTAATTTCGTGCTCTCCGGGAGCAATGATTGATAATGCTCTTCAATTTGCGTTCGTTTTAATTTTAACGTCGGCGTAAGCAACTCATTTTCAATTGACCACTCATCTTTACATAAAAACAGATAATCGAGTCGTTGATGTGATTCTAGCTCGCTATTCACATCATCGAGAGTTTGTTGCAATGATTGCTGTACACTCTCATGGTTTCTGTCAATACCTTCGGCAAGTACAACGAGGGCTAATGGTTGTTTACGTCCATAACCAATGACACAGGCTTGCTCAATTTGAACATTGATCGCTAGCATTCGCTCAATTGGTACAGGAACAACGTATTTTCCTTTTGAAGTTTTAAACTGCTCTTTAATACGACCAATTATTTTAAATGCACCATCTTCAGTTATTTCACCTTTATCGCCGGTATGGAACCATTCACCAGTAAATGACTCGGCAGTGATTTTAGGACTTAAGTAATACTCTTTAAATACACCATCACCACTAATTAATATTTCACCTTCATCAGATAATTTCATCTTCACACATTCGACCGGTCGGCCAATAGTACCAAGTAACTTAGATTCAAACGGGAAGTTACCACAAGATAAACCAGAGGTTTCACTCATGCCCCAACCTTCGCCAATATCGACGCCAATTTTTTGATACCATTTTAATACTTCAACTGAAATTGGCGCACTGCCACTAGCAAATACGCGAGCATGATGAAGACCAAGTTTTGTACGGATCTTTTTCGCAACGATTTTACCAATAAACGGGATTGCTAATAAGAAGTTAAGTTTCTTAGGTGGCATCTTCGCCAAAATTTGTTGTTGAAACTTCACCCACAGTCGCGGAACTGATAAGAAGAATGTTGGCGCTGCATACTTTAAGTTATCGATAAAAGTATCTAGTGATTCAACAAAAAATACTTCGACCGCTTTTTCATAAGCTACCATTTCAACAACACAGCGTTCGGTAATGTGCGCCAGAGGTAAGTACGACAATACTCTATCACCAGGTGCAGCACTAATAACAACAGACGTTGCGGCGCCGGCAGAGGCTAGGTTTAAGAAACTAATAACCACACCCTTTGGTGCGCCAGTCGTTCCTGAGGTATAAACAATAGACATACAATCATCAATGTCAGCCTGATGAACATCTTCTATGGCAGTAGACTCATCAATGGCATCAGCCCAACTAAATTTAGCTTCGTAAGTAGAGCCTGGCATAGCAATTGTTGTTAAGTCGGCATTAATACCACTCACTGCAGCATCAATAGAGTCTAAATTGCCTACAACCATTGCTTTCATTGCTGAATGTTCAATAACATATTCAATCGTGGTTTTACCTGCTGTAGCGTAAATTGGAACACTGACAAGGCCTGCCATCATAATCGCAAGATCAGTAATAAACCAATGGGCACTATTCTTAGCCAATATGCCAATTCGGTCACCAGCTACAAAACCTTGTGCTTTAAAGAAACCAGCTAACTTTCGTGCTTGCTGTTCAGTATCAGCAAAGGTATAGGTTTGATGCACGCCATTTACCGGTTGGTGTAAAAACGGTTTTTCAGGGCGTTCTGTTGCATGTCGTAAGAAATGCGTTAATGGTGTTTGATAAGTCATAGTCATCTTTTTATTGTATTTATTCGATTAATATTGCATTCAGTATATGGAATTTTAGGCTAATAACAAAGTGGTTATACCAGTTAAAGTGAATTTAATTGCCTTAATTAAGGTATTAGAGCACCTAATTCGGCTATATTGGAGCTACATAACACAAGTGCGGATATACATTGGTCGAAAATGAGTGCCTTAATTCCTGTGGAGTATCAGTGACATCAGGAGTTTTCGAAATAGTAATGTGATTAAAATAGATATTAAATATCTTATCAGCACGTTATGAATTAGAGAGGTCCCGTGTCTCGCTTAGGCTCGATAACTGCTCCTCGATAACTGCTCCTGCGTTATTCTTACTACATACATCCATGTATTAGTGAGTTATTCTACCTACGCACATCCATATGCTAGTCGCACAGGATGACATATTTCTTTGTTTCTATTTTAATTTCAGGCATAAAAAAACGGCGCATGCAGGTTCTTTTCAGTAACTTGTCAAAACCTTAGAGAGGTTTTATGTTCCAGCTTATAGAGGTTTTACGTTCTCAAGCTCTTGTTTGGCGAACCTTTTGGGCGCAAAGGTCAATACAACAAGATCCTGAACCAAGTTCAGGAAGTCGAGTATTTTAACGCATCAACTTTAAACACAAATTACTGAACACAATTACTGAACACAATTACTGAACACAATTTCCAGACATAAAAAAACCAGCGCATGCTGGTTCTTTTCAAGTAACTTTGTTAAAAGCTCAAGCTTATAGAGGATTTACGTTCTCAGGCTCTTGTTTCGCGGCCTTTTGGGCCGTAAGGGTCAATACAACAAGATCCTGAACCAAGTTCAGGAAGTCGAGTATTTTAACGCATCAACTTTAAACACAAATTCCGACCACAATTACTGAACACAATTTCCAGACATAAAAAAAACAGCGCATGCTGGTTCTTTTCAGTAACTTGTCAAAAGCTTATAGAGGTTTTACGTTCTCAGGCTCTTGTTTCGCGGCCTTTTTGGCCGTAAGGGTCAATACAACAAGATCCTGAACCAAGTTCAGGAAGTCGAGTATTTTAACGCATCAACTTTAAACACAAATTACTGAACACAATTACTGAACACAATTTCCAGACATAAAAAAACCAGCGCATGCTGGTTCTTTTCAGTAACTTGTCAAAAGCTTATAGAGGTTTTACATTCTCAGCTTGTGGTCCTTTTTGACCTTGAGTTACTTCAAATTCTACTTGTTGGCCTTCAGCTAGTGTACGACGACCACCTGTATCAACGATTGCACGGAAGTGAACGAATACGTCAGGACCGCCTTGTTGTTCGATAAAACCAAAACCTTTCTCGTCGTTAAACCACTTTACTGTACCTGTTTTTGAATCAGACATAATTTTATTCCTAATTTATAATTTTATTATTGTTTACGTTAAAACGTAGACATTTCCAACTCCGACATGGAGCATAATAGCTTGTTCATGTTTTACTTTTATGTCGAGATGTTGGAACGAGTTGTACTTATAAATCGAAATAAATGGTATTGCATTTTCAAAGCTTGCAAGCCGAGTATACGCCATTAACAACGCTTTTCAAGAAAAAAAGTTTATATTTGATAATAAGTTAATGGAATTGATAAGACCAAAAGATGCTATGTACAAAACTAAAATTTTAATATTAATGGGCTTTTAATTTATTTCAATATTCCAGCCTAACTCTTTAAAGACAAATAGCCACTGTTCATCTAATGGCGCAGAGATGGTTATTTTCTCATCGGTGATCGGGTGTAAGAATTCAAGTTGTTGGGCATGTAACATCAATCGTCTAAAACCAAAGTGCTTACCAAAAAACGGATTTTGCTTATTATCACCGTAATTTATATCACCAATAATTGGGTGGCGTAGGTGTGCTAAATGACGTCTGATCTGGTGTCGTCGTCCCGTATGTGGCTTAAGTTTGATTAATGAATAACGAACAGAATCAAATTTACCGAGCGGAATTGCTAACGATGACGTTGCTATCGATTGATAATCGGTAACGGCATCTTGAGCTGGCTTATCTTGATTAACGTATTTATCACCCAGTTTATCGAGCTTTTCTTTTAATGGATAATCGACCTGCCCTTCACCATTTAAGTGGCCTCGAGTAATCGCATAGTAGGTCTTTTGAATAGTTTTATCGGTAAACGCCTGCCCCATTTTACGAGCAACGTCTTCCGATAAACCGAATAATAATACGCCAGAGGTTGGTCTATCGAGTCGATGCAATGGATACACATATTGACCAACAAGATCTCGCACTAACTGCAAGGCAAAGTATTTTTCATGGCGATCCATAAAAGAACGATGCACAAACAACCCACTCGGTTTATTTACCGCAACTAAGTGTTCATCTTGATAAAGTATTTCTAACTGTGGCGGAGACTCAACACTTTCGTCTTCAACACTAACGCTTGCTGAATTTTCGGGATTGTCATTTATCATGTTAATTTACTAGTTATATTGCTTTTAGTTTACAGTGACTACTGATTGCTTAGCGTAGCGTCAATATCGGCGATAACCTTAATTAGGTTATTCGCTTTTTCACCAAGATGTTTAAATGCTTCTTCTGCCATCGGCGTCAAACTAATTTGACTTGGCAAGGTCATCCCCTGTTCAATCATCAGTTTTATTTTCACGATAAAGATAAACTGTAACCATTGCTCAAAAGATAATGTGTCAATACAAAATGGCTGTGTTGACGCTAAAGCCTCTCCGCTGGGCGGCTGTGTCTGCCACAAATTTTGCATCGTTAACTCTTGCTCTAGATGTTTAAGTAACTGTAAAACTTTAGATTGCAATTGCTGACCCTTTTAATGAATTGCTTAGTGTTTTATTTAAGTAAAGTTTATTTAAATAAATGGAGTTGCGCTGCAATTATATTTATAATGCGACCACTTTTGAACTACTAATGCTGACGCACCGCAATTATGACGCAAATATCGACTATTTCCGAGTTACTAAAATTATCGAATTCCAAATATCGAATATTTGATATCGGTCGTGTCGTGCAAAAAATTGCCAAGCAAGACTTTGAAAAAGTAGAGCAAGCGATGCAACCATACCCTTACCCAATACAAGGACATGCATGCTTTGCAATCGCCTTTTGGCAAGAACAAAAATCAGCACCTTATTTATGGTTCGTAAAGCTACCATTAGACGAGCGCGGTTTACTTAATCAAGGTTCAAGAAATCACTATTTGGCGATAATCCTAGAGGCCCTTGGTAGCGATTTAACGCAAGATCCGACCGAAAAACAAGAAGAGTTATTACAAGCTAATCCGTATAACTTTACGCCGAGCCAATACAAACTAGCGACTTTGAATGCGTTAATTAAACGTGATTTAAAGCAGAATGCATCTGAGTATTACGAACATTGTCAACTGTACATGTCTGGTAAACTTGGATTAGATAATTGGCAAGGAGTCGGAGTGCAAGGCATTGCCGATTTCGCCGCTCGAATCGATGATAAGCAAAATGCTGCAAGCTTAATTGATAACTTGGCGATGCTGCCAGAGCAAGTATTTAACATTTTATGTGGTGCCTTAGAAAACCATCCGTTGCCAATTGACCTTTTAACCAAGGTAATTGCCTTAGCAAAAGAGGAAATAGCTCAACAGGATGTAGACTTCTCTCGTCTATCGAACTTATTAAGAGCTATGTCTGCCAACGCCGAAAATCCATTGTTAGTGCAATTCATTACAGACATATTAAACAATGAACAGCTAAATAATTTAAACCTTTTAGTGACCATCTCTGGTCGCTGTTACCCAGCGTTAATTGTTCATAAACAACTGATGGCATTTTTAGAAAAATTAGTCACTTGTGTCGGACAGGAAATATTCGTCGCAGTATTTAAAGATTTAATCGCGATCCCTAAAATAAGACCAACCTTAATGCAATGTATTAGAGATCCACAGCGCAGTGACGTGCTAGGAAATGCGATTGGTCAGTTATTTAATCAAGTAAAAAACTAATCAAGCTCCAGTCTTGAAAAACGAGCATACAAATACAACATAGTAATAAATCAACAAATAAAATAAATTGAATCTATCGGTTCAATCTCAACGTTAAAGGCATATATGATGGCAGAAATTTGGGTATTACTAATTGCTTGTACGATCATTTGGTACTTTAACCACTTACGTAAAGTTGCAGAAAAAGCACGTAAAGTCGCGACTCAACATTGTGAACAATTAGAGCTACAGTTTATTGCGATTGCTCGTGTTAAAACTCGTTTTAGTGCAAGTAAACGTTTAGGCATTTTTGTAAAAAGCGATTTTCAGTTTGAATTTAGTGGCGATGGTGAATCTAGCTATAAAGGACTATTGCATATGCACGGATTAAAACCTGCGGGTTTTGATATGCCTGCTTATAAGTTTTAATCTCGATTTTTGAATATCGGCAACGCTAAAACAAAAAACCTTTTCCCTCTTAAAACAGCTGATTTAATTGAATTTTATAACTTGCGTGGTTAATTTACATAAAATTAACACTCAAAATTTGACCTCAATCAAGTTCCATTCCCACAAAAAAGCGCATTATTTTTCTAAAGGAGAAATGATGCTATGGGTAAAGACGTATCACAAAAATCGTTTACAGATAATGATTACAAAGTTTTCCAACAGGCTCTGTACCATCAATTAACGCAACTAAAAGACATTTTAGCAAGGGACCATTTTGGTGACGAAACGCTGAAATTTGGTGCCGAGCTAGAGATGTATCTTATTGATGATAATGGACAGATAAGTCCATCAAACCAACTCTTGCTCAACCAACTTAGTGATCCTCAATATCAAGTTGAACTCAACAAATATAACTTGGAGCTAAACCTTAGTGCGGTCAAGCAAAACGGTAAGCCGTTCACAGCAATTCGCAATGAAATGCTTGAGAAAACCGCACAGCTCGAACAAATCGCCGCTAAAAATAATATCAATGTTTTACCCATTGGTATTTTGCCGACGCTGAAGAAGCAAGATATAAATCATCAATTGATGACTGATTTAAGTCGCTATCACTGTTTATCGAATCATTTATTTGAACAGCGAGGCGATGCTTTTTCAGTGAACATAAACGGTGAAGAGCCGATCACCGAGCGCTTTGATGATATTTGTGCTGAAGGTGCTAATACATCCTTTCAAGTTCATATGATGACCCAATATAAAGATTTTAATAATGTCTTTAATGCCGCGCAATTAACCATCCCTTTAGTCACCGCAATAGGCGCTAATTCAGCGATATTCCTCGGTAATCGAGTTTGGGATGAAACTCGAATAGCGCTTTTTAAGCAATCACTCGATATTCGTCATCAACACCAATACCAATGGCATGAACCAACACGAGTGAATTTTGGTTTTGGTTGGCTAAAAGATAACGTCTGGGAATTATTTGCTCAATCAGTAGCGCTCTACCCGCCTATCTTGCCAGCACTATGCGATAACGACAGAGCCAATAATGAACGCCTTGAAGAGCTTAATATGCATATGGGAACACTGTGGCCATGGCATAGACCAGTTTATGATCATCACGGCAATGGCCATATGCGTATTGAATTTCGAGCAATACCCGCAGGCCCAACAAGTATCGATATGGTGGCAAATGCGGCGTTTGCAATTGGTTTAGCTAATGGCCTAAAAGATGAAGTAAACGACTTTACTGCAATTATGCCATTTCGTTATGCCGAGTATAACTTTTATCGTTGCGCTCAATATGGGCTCGATGCAAAAGTCCTTTGGCCACTCAATCATTGCTATAAATTAGAAGAAGTAAGTATTTGCGAAGTGATAAAACAATTACTTCCTAAAGCCAAAAAAGGATTACTCGATTTAGGCATTGATAAAGATGAAGTCGAAACTTATCTTGGCGCGATAGAGCAGCGCTTAGAACAAGGCGTCACCGGCGCGATATGGCAAAAGAAGACTGCCCAACATCTTGAGCAAACGCTCGATAAAGACGAGGCCTGCCAACAACTAGTAAAACTTTATTTAAATCAATGTCGAAGCGCTAAACCAGTTAGCCAATGGGAACGATTATGGTCGTAGATTATAACGAAATTAACTTTCTTAAAGACCCTGATTTAATTTGTTTAAAATCTGATTATGACCAGTTTTTAATGTCATTAACAGGGCCAACTGTCATTGATATATCTGGCATAGATAGTAGTCGCACCCGAGTTATTACAACTCTGATCCACGGCAATGAACCGTCAGGGTTAATTGCAATTCATCGATGGTTGACTCACCTAAAGCCTCAACAACGGCCGCAAACGAACCTACGTTTTATTATTTGCTCGGTCGAAGCCGCCAGTGCTAGCCCAATATTAAGTCACCGTTTTTTAGAGGGTGCGTTAGATTTGAACCGCTGCTTTAATAAAGAACTCGATTACGGCTATTTTAAACGAGCCAATATTATTGCTAAAGCGATTAAAGAGGTGTCACCTGAAGTGGTTGTTGATATCCATAATACTTCAGGTTTTGGCCCCGCATTTTCTGTATGTACTGACAAAACCGAGATGGCCCTTTCGCTGTCAGCACTATTTTGTCATTCGTTAATTATATCTGATATTAATCTGGGCGCACTGATGGAAGTCGACTTTGGCTGTCAGGCCGTAACGATTGAATGCGGTGGTAGTCAAGATCAACAGTCCCATGAAATCGCGTATCAAGGGTTGTGCAAATTGACCTCATTTGACGACATTAGCCGCTATCACTTTGAACGAGACGTCGATGTTTTTCTGCAACCTCTTAGGTTGCAAGCTAAACCTAGTTGTGACATTCATTATGGGCAAACAGATGAAGGAAAAAGCGGACTTACATTAGTGCAAAATATCGAACAATTTAATTACGGCACATTTTGGAAAGAGCAAATGCTTGGTTGGTTAGATAACAATGGTTTGGAGAATTTACAAGTCATCAACCATGCCGGAAAAAATGTGGTCGAGCAGTATTTTGAATTACGTGAAAATCAACTAGTCGCTAAGATAGATCTTAATTTATTTATGGCGACCTCTGTAACGCACATCGCCAAAACCGACTGCCTATTATATTTTGTACCACATAAGAATCAGTTTTAGAGGGTAGTTATTAAGGGTTATTAAGGGCTATTAATAAACCGATATTAACAAGGTGAGCGCCAATAACATTGGCGTTACGTTAGCAACAATCACGTTCAAGCCTAGCAGGGGAATAAGATTACCTTGTTCAACAAACTGCTGACTATTAAGCTCTTTAACGCCGTCACTGGACACTAAATTTTTAAGAGCGACAAACACATACAGAGCCACAACCAGCGGCATTAAGGTAAAAAGAGCGATCATCGGAAAGAATTCGAACACACAGCTGATTATCACAATGACGATTGCAGCTATTGATAATAGGCCGTAAATAAGCGCCGCAGATTGATAACCATAGCGTATTACAAAGTGATCACGACCAACGGTTTTATCTGCTTCTGCATCAGGAAATTGGTTTAGTAATAGCAAATTACTGACCACAATGAGAGCGATAATACTTGCCAAAATAGCGGTAAGATTGAGGGTATTAGTCAATACAAAATGAGTACCAAGTACGATTAATGCCCCAAAACCCACTCCAGGCGCCAATAGGCATAAAAGAGGTTGGGTGTTTATATATCGGGTATAGGTGATAATAATAGCAACACCAGTTACGCCATAAGCACCAAGCCATAAGCTATTGATGGTAAGTAAATAAAGACCAATTATTATGGTCAATAATAGCGCCCCTATCGCAACCATTTTAACGCGATTAAGCACGCTAGGCTCAGCAACTATGGCGCCGCTGCCACCACTAAATGGTGTTTTCGATGTTTTTAAGTCTAAACCGGAAGTGAAATCTTGATATTCATTAATGGTGTTTACCGCGACATGAGCACTTAACGCGCCAATTAAACACAGCAATAATTCTAAAATTGATACTGGGTAATCGCCATAAATACTAGTAGAAAAACCTAAAAACACACAGCCAAGCGCTAATGTTAAAAACTTTAATCGCATTGCTTGTACAACATAGTTCATCGCTAATGGCCTATCTGTTATTTTTTGAGCTTTCGGTTAGAGCTTTTACCTTTAGCTACCTTTATACATGTTTTGAAATTGTTTGACTGAAAAGCCATTTAAGAATTGATCGCCAATTTTTAACACCGGCACACCACGAAAACCGGTTTGATTGAACTCTTTGCGTCCTGCCGGTGAACTAACGTTACACAAACGATATTTCACCCCTTGGCTGTCTAAGTACTTTTTTGCTGTCTCACAATGAGGACAACGATTCATGGTATACAAAGTGACGCGTTTCATATGTTCGATATACCCTAAAATGGTTATCTATTATGCTCTAACTCAACCGCTTCAATGATTTTCGACGGCTTAGTTAAATACAAGTTGTGGTTTAACATAACTAAATTGTCATCTACCGCAAGCAATAACGCAGGAAATGCTTCCGTGCGAATAATCTCTTGCATCTGAACAATTTCAGCTAATACGTAATTTGATTCTTTCGATAATTCGTTTTTAAATACTTTTGCTGGTGGCGATAACTTAAACTTGGCATTAATTTCTTCAAAATCATCTTTATCAATAAAAGCGACATTATCGACAAAGTGTTGTTTTTGTAATTCGTTTAATACGTCTAACGCAATATATTGC
This sequence comes from Thalassotalea crassostreae, assembly GCF_001831495.1. NCBI lineage: Bacteria > Pseudomonadati > Pseudomonadota > Gammaproteobacteria > Alteromonadales > Colwelliaceae > Thalassotalea > Thalassotalea crassostreae. Next base: position 1,428,680 of record NZ_CP017689.1, on the reverse strand, counting down.
TGCTTAGCACAGATCCACGCCATAAAATTAGCAGCCATCGATGCATTTTTGCTTGTATCGGCATACTTAATATATTCCATACCAAAATTTGCGGCGCTTTGGCGCGACACCGTATCGGCTTGTTTAGCGCCGGCACAATCGGAGCCATCGTAATGAGCGACATGCCATAAATGCACATTGGTTTCAGGGTATGCTTTTACAATTTCGTTAACTAATGCTGTAGATGCATAGCTCCAAGGACAGTGACTGTCGTAAATAAAAAATAATTCTGATTTCATTATGTTTATCTGCAAATAATTGAATTGGTGTAATTTTAATTAGTTTAGCAGTAATTAGCTAGCTGCAAATTAAAAAACCTCATATTAAAACCCTTTTCTTGCACTATACTTTCCTAACCATTAGTTATCGAAAACTAATGGTTCTTAACTAAAGATAAAGAGGAACTTGATTATGGCAGAAGAATATTCTTGGGCTTTATCAATGCATCAGATCGAAAACTGTAGTTGTAGCCACGGTTGTGGTTGTCAATTTAGTGGTTTTCCAACTAGCGCCAATGGCGGTTGTGATGCGGTATTAGGCTTTATCGTAATTAAAGGACATTATGAGGACCTAGACCTGAGTGGTTTAAAAATGGTCTTTGCAGCTAGCTGGCCAGGTGCAATGCATGATGGCAATGGTAAAGGTGTGTTGTTTATTGATCGTAGTGCGAACGAAGCGCAAGTAACAGCCTTGGCAACCATAATGTCTGGTCAAGCAGGTGGCATGCCAGTCGCGGCTCTTGGCACACTGTTTAGCGAGTTTGATGGGCCTATTATGACTGACATAGAACTTGAGCGTCAGGATTATACTTCAACGGTCTCGATTAAGGGCGTCGTTGAAGTAGAGCAAGAGCCACACATTAATCCAGTGACCGGTGATATCAATGAAGTACACATAACCTTTCCTGGTGGCGGTTTTATGTGGAATGATGGCTTTGCCGGTAAAACTAAATTAATGAAAATTGATCACAAAAACATTGCCTTTAGCTATTCTGATTCATTTGCAGCAAATGCGGTTGTTAACTGGCCAAACGCGTAGTAAAAGGTTATTTGACTAAGTGAAATACTAAATAAAAATAATACGAGATATTTGCATTGAATTTGACCTTAAATCGGTCGCTAACTATCGTTAGCGTCACAGCTTTGATCTTGATGAGTTGGTATTACATGGTTTATGCGATGACCATGAATATGTCTCCGGTCGCGACTTGGAGTGTTACCGATCTGTTTATGCTATTTGTCATGTGGGCGATAATGATGGCCGGCATGATGTTACCTTCTGCCTATCCTGTGGTGATGTTAGTCGAAAAAATTAATCAAAACCAATCGCAGCTTACTAGCTATGCATCAAGTATCTTTTTCGCTTTTGGTTATCTCATTGCTTGGGCTATATACAGTGTATTGATCACCTTGGTGCAATATATATTGCACCATTTAGAGCTTCTTTCTCCAATGATGGATAGTGCCAATCAACAGTTCACAGTTGCCATATTGATGGTTGCCGGGATCTATCAATTTACGCCATTGAAGCAGCAATGTTTAAAATTATGCCGCTCTCCTATGACTATGCTTACGCAAAAACTTAAACCAGGAAAGCTTCAAGCCATTTGGCTTGGTATTAGCCATGGCAGCTATTGTGTTGGCTGTTGCTGGGCGTTAATGGCAATACTGTTTGTCAGTGGTGTAATGAATATCAAATGGATATTAATTCTCACTATTGTGGTCATGGTTGAAAAAATGGTGCCTCGAGGCGACTTAGTTGCCAAAGCATTAGGCCTTGGCCTTATTATCTATAGCTTGATAGTTATCAGCTCTAGCTAAGCTTATTGAACATAATCAAATCTAAACTATCTCCCCTCTTCGCTTTTTGACAAAACACTAACGTTGTAATTCAGCAAATGGTATATTGTCGCCATTAACGTTATGGTAAAAAATTGAGGTTGTTCTTGAACAAAGTACTAGTCATTGGCTATGTTTGGCCCGAGCCAAATTCATCGGCTGCAGGAAGCCATATGATGTCTATTTTGCGCCTTTATAAGCAGCAAGGTTGGACCGTTGAATTTGCAACGCCAGCACAGCGCACCGAACATATGATCAACCTTGATGACGAAGGCATAACTAGCAATAGCATTACATTGAACTGCGATAGTTTTGATCAATATGTCAGTGATTTTGCCCCTGATATTGTGATGTTCGATCGCTTTATGATGGAAGAACAGTTTGGTCATCGAGTGGATAAACAGTGTCCCAATGCACTTAAAATTCTAGATACTGAAGATTTGCAATGTTTAAGGAATGCTCGACACCAGGCGCATAAATCAGAGCGCGAGTTAGTTAAAGCCGATTTGCACAGTGATATCGCTAAGCGAGAAATCGCAGCAATATTGCGTTGTGATATTTCATTGATTATTTCTAGTTATGAAATGGCGCTATTAAATGAAACTTTTAATATCAGCCCAAGTTTATTGCATTATCTACCATTTATGGTTGATATCGATAGATGCCCTAGCCAGACATTAACGTTTGAACAGCGTAAACACTTTATGACCATTGGCAACTTTAGACATGCGCCAAACTGGGATGCAGTGCTTTATTTACAAAAAATTTGGCCATTAATCCGCAAACAATTACCTGATGCAGAACTACATATCTATGGCTCGTATCCACCGCCAAAGGCAACGGCTTTAAACAACCCTAAAACCGGTTTTTTAATTAAAGGCTGGGCAGAAGATGCGTTTGAAGTAATGGAGCAATCTCGTGTATGTTTGGCACCAATACGTTTTGGTGCTGGCATTAAGGGTAAGTTATTGGATGCGATGATCATGCAAACGCCAAGTGTGACAACCTCTATCGGCGCAGAAGGGATGCATCAAAACAACAAATCAAATCAATCCATTCAATGGCCAGGCTCTATCATTGATGATGTTGAAGGATTTGCTGATGCTGCAATCGAATTGTATGGTGATGAAAACAATTGGCAACAAGCACAAAACAATTGTTCTAAACTGTTAGCTACAACCTACGATAGCAAGGCTCTTGGTGCGCAGCTAATTGAAAAAATAAACGCTACCATAGAGCAGCTCGATGAGCATAGGCTAAGTAATTTTACTGGCGCGATGCTTAAGCACCATACCATGGCTAGCACTAAGTACATGTCGCAATGGATTGCCGCTAAAAACAAACTTGAATAGTTTAAAATCAAACGCCCTTTCTTAAAAAAGAAAGGGCGTTTTTATTACTAATTAAGCTGTATTTACAACTCAGTGTTTCTATTCGTACTTTTATTCGTAACGTAGTGCTTTAATTGGGTTTGAACGAGCCACTCTATATGAATTACTCGCAACCGTTGCCCAGGCAATGAATAATGCAAATAATGCGGCGATCACTGAAATCCCTAGAATAACGCTATTATCGATTCGATAAACAAACACTTCTAACCAATCGCTCATTAGCCAAAATGCGATTGGCCATGCAATGATATTAGCAATTAGAACTGGCTTGCTGAACTGCCACACTAATAACTTAACAATATCAAATACACCAGCGCCCATGACTTTGCGAATACCAATTTCCTTAGTACGTCTGTCAGCGGTGAAGCTCGCTAAACCAAATAGTCCTAAACAAGCAACTAAGATAGCTAACGCCGAGAACGCTGCAAACATTTTCGCTTCACCTTGTTCATTTTGGTATTGCTCGGCAATATCATCTTCAACAAAGCTGTAAGAGAATGGTACATCTGGTACTTGTTGTTGCCAAACCTTCTCTACCGCAGCAGTGATCTCTTTCGGGTCGCCGCTAAACTGAACACTCAATGAGTCGCCCCACTCTGCTTGCAAAAAGTAAACCTCTGGGCGAATAGTTGATTTTAAGCTGTCAAAGTGAATATCTGGCACTACGCCAATCACTTGGTAATTCGCTTCTAAATTCTCTCCAGGATCGCCTCGACCGGTGACTACGATTTTACCGAGTGCTTCTTCAGGAGATCCTAAACCAAGACGACGCAATGCAGATTCATTCATAATAATGCTGCCGTTAAAGGTTTCACCCGCACGCAGCTGATCAGTTGTAGGCGCTATGTCGTTACGGTTTTTATCGTAACTGCGACCAGTCAGTAACTTAATGTCATAAGTATTGAAAAAGTTATAACCCACATTACGTTGTCCAATAATAATACTTTCTGCATCGGTCATATCTGGTGTGCGTAACGTAGTATTATTTTCATTGGTGTTACCAGGGGTTTCACCTGACCAAGTCACTTTATTGGCTTGCGCTAAACGCTCTACTTCTTTAATTAACACGTCGTGCTTTTCATTGGCTGCATCTCGACCTAATCGATGAACGATCAACATATTATCTTTGTTGTAACCCGCATCCATGTTCTCTGCATATTGCATTTGACTATAGACAACGCCAGTTGAAATAAACAAACCAATTGATACCGTAAACTGAAGAATAACAAGCGCTGCACGTAACTTTAAAGACGCGCCAGTTTCTGCTGATTTATTCGCTTTTAATACCGTCGCAGGTCTAAAGCCAGACAATACAAACGCAGGATACAAACCACCAATAACACCAACAAATAACGCTAAACCGATCAAAGTGCCAATATTAGTAAAGTTATAATCTAACACTAATTCTTTGTTTAATACTTCGTTGTAAAGCGGCAATGCCAGTTCAATTATCCCTAACGCAATAACCACCGAAATCAATGTCATTAATACCGATTCACCAAGAAATTGGGCAATTAAATTGCCTCTTGAAGCTCCCATTACTTTACGCAGCGACACTTCTTTAGCACGTTGGCTCGCACGTGCAGTCGATAGGTTCATAAAATTAATACTAGCGATTAATAGAATTAACACCGCTATCGCACTGAAAGTAATGACAGTTGACTGATTGCCTTGCTCGCGCATCTCACCAAAGCCGACAGCCTTAAGATGTAAATCTTTAATATTCATCGCTGACATTTCAATGAAATCAGACGCTTTAGCATCGTCCCCCCCCATTGGTAATTGTGGGAAGTTGTTATTAACAAAATCAGCTAATCTAGCGTTGATTTTATTAACGTCATCAGCATTTTTAGTTTTAAAATACAACTGCGAATTTACCGAGAACCAAGCTTCAAAGCGCCAAGGTTGCTCGCTCCAATCTTTTTCATCAATGACTACAAATGCGGGCAACTCTAGCTGTGATTGCTCTGAAATATCAGCAATTACTGCTGCAACTTTGTAATCACGTTTGAATTGATCAAAATCTAAAGTTAGCACCTGGCCGATAGGGTCTTCGTCGCCAAAGTATTTCTTCGCCACGGTTTCGTTTAATACCAGTGAATGATTATCTTGCAATGCAGCATCGATATCACCTTTAAGTGCTTTAATGTTAAAGACTTTATTAAAGTCAGCATCTACCAACTTTACTGGTTCAACGAACACCTGACCATTGTGCTTAATAGTAGGACCGGAGTTGGCAATTCGTGCTGCATACTCAATCTCAGAGAAGTCTTTCTTCAGTGCTTCCATCGCAGGACCTGGCGTTGATACTGCCGGCATTGGGTCTCGCCCAGGGATTGAAAACACAATGTGCATACGGTTAATTTTATCTGCATCAGTCCATGTATTATCAAAGTTCATTTCATAGCGAACAAACAATAATATTAACGTACAAGCCGCTAAACCAATGGCCAAACCAAAGATGTTGATGCTAGAGAACAGCTTATTTTTTACTGTGTTACGCCATCCGGTAACAAAATAATTTGCAAGTAACATGATATTTTCCTTCAATTATTATCAGTAAAATTAAGATACAGCGCGTAATGTTTCTGGAACGACGCTGCCATCAAGTAGGTTAATAACACGTGACGCATATTCAGCATGACTCGGAGAGTGGGTAACCATAACGATGGTTGTACCTTCTTTATTCAATGACTGCAGCATTTCCATCACTTCTTGACCGTGATGTGTATCAAGGTTACCGGTTGGCTCATCGGCCAAAATCATGCTTTGTTTACCAACAACTGCGCGAGCGACAGCAACACGTTGTTGTTGACCACCTGATAACTGACTCGGCATGTGCTTAGCACGATGTGAAATACCTACTTTTTCTAACACCTCAGCAACGCGAGTTTTGCGATCGCTTTTTGAAATGTTGTGATAAAGCAATGCAAGCTCAACGTTCTCTTCAACACTTAACTCATCAATTAAGTTAAAGCTTTGAAATATAAAACCGATATGTTTTTTACGAATTGCAGCCAACTGCCCTTCACTGTATCCAGCAACGTCTTCATCTTTAAAGATGTACTGACCTTCTGTTGGGCTATCAAGCATACCTAAGGTATTTAATAGCGTTGATTTACCACAACCTGAAGGTCCCATGATTGCGACAAACTCACCACTTTTAATATCAATATTAATTGCATTAAGTGCCGTTGTTTCAACTTCGTCTGTTTGGTAACGTTTTGATAGGTTTTTAAGTGTTAACATGTTTATTCCTTGAAATTTTAATTTAATTATTTTTTATATTTTTGATTTAGTATTTATGGTTTTAGTCTGAATTTTCGAGTTTAAGATTTTAGTTTTAAACGGCTCATATCAATGAAGCTAGAATAAGGCGATGTAATTACCTTCTCTCCGTCTTCAAGGCCGTCTAATACTTCGATGAATCGGTTGTTGCGACGACCTAATCGCACGTTGCGTTTTATTGCAGTTTCGCCATCATCGCTGACAACAAATATCCAGTTTCCACCGGTATCTTGGTAAAACGCTCCGTTAGGGATCAGCATTACTTGTGAAGAATCACCCAATGTCAGTTTGCTTTGTAAGGTTTGACCGCGACGAATTCCTGTTGGTTGGCTGTCGACAAAGTTTAAATCGACTTCAAATTGGCCGTTGTTTACGTGTGGATAGATTTTAACAATCGTTAATTGGTAATCTTTACCTTTGTGATTAACAACCGCTTGCTGACCTAAGTCGATGCGTCCTAGATAGAATTCATCAATGCCAGCTTGTAATTTGAATGAACTCGGATCGTCAATTTGACCTAGGCGCTCGCCGCGACTGATTGACTGCCCGACTTCAATATCAAATCCAGAAAGCTTGCCGTCCACCGGCGCTTTCATATTTAAGTTGTCCATATTGTTGCGAGCAAACTCTAAGCTTTGCTCTAAACGCTTTCCGGTTTCTTGTAAAAATGCTAATTGCTGTTCTTGCATGCGAGCATCAGTCTTTTGGCTTTCTAAGGTGATCACTCTTCGATTGATGTAGTATTCGAGCAGATCTTCGTTTTCACGCAACGCATTATCAGAAATACTGCCCTGCTTAAATATTTTACGTTCCCGCTCAACTTGGCGAGTTAATCGCTTAATCTGGTAATCAATTTCAATTAGGTTGCGCTTATGGCTTAATTTGTTTTGCTCAAGAGAGAGTTCAATACTGCGCATATTATTAAGCTGCTCTGTTACGGCAGCTTCATTGCGCATTACATCAAGCTGTAATTGCGTATTTGATAATTTAACGATTGGCTGACCTTGCTTAACAATTGTGCCATCTTCGATCAGAACCTTTTCTACTCGACCGCCTTCAATAGCATCTAAGTAAACAGTTTTAAGAGGAGTAACTCGACTTCGTACCGGGATAAAGTCCTCAAAAGTACCACTTGCTACTTGAGAAATTGTAATTCGACTGTCATCAACGGCTAATGATTTACCGCTGCTTTGTGCCGAATATAACTTGCCGATAAAAGCGATTGAAATAACCACTAGTGATGCAACGCCAATTTTGCCCCATGGTTTTGATTTTTTTTCTATTTTTCTATCCATTGTTCACAACTACTTGTCTAAAGTTATTAGTTAGACGTTAAAACAATCAATTTGGTTTAAACGACTAACTAATGTTAATAATTAATTAACAGATAGCAGTATCTATGCCAACTTTTAAAACTTCCATATTTATTGACGTGTAGCAGAATATATATATAAAAATCAGATTAAATAAAATTCGAAATTAGGTGTTTATGTTAATTTTTAGTGTTATTAACCAAGGTGAAATCAGTAAAACTGCCAATACTATTTAGCTCAGCAATCGGAGTTGCCATCATGTAAAGTGAATCATATTTGGTATTAATGACACTTTATTTTTGTTTTACGCCATATTAAACGATTAGATTTATAGGTATTATTGCCAGCAATTAAAACAATAAAGTGGTGTTGTTAGTAAATGATCATTCTCGGGTACTTAGCCGCTGTCCTTATGGGGATCGTCTTAGGGGTTATTGGCGGTGGTGGTTCAATCTTAACCGTACCAATTTTAGTCTATCTAATGGGCGTTGCTCCTGACATTGCTACGGGTTATTCGTTGTTAATCGTTGGTGCGACCGCCGCCTTTGGTGCGAGTCGTTACTTTAAGCAAGGTCTAATTGACATAAGCTCTGCCCTTGCCTTTGCTATCCCCTCGATTATTGCAGTTTACTTATCTCGTGCATTTTTGATGCCTGCAATACCCGAACAAATAATGACTTCGCCATTTTCAATTTCTAAAAATACGGCGATCATGGTGTTATTCGCATTGCTAATGCTAGCATCAGCAACATTAATGTTAAGGAAAGCCTATAAAAAGCAAGCAAACGCAACTTCTATTGACCAAATCTCAACGACGACTAAAACGCCTAACTGGCCGCTTATTATGTTTGAAGGTGCCGTTGTTGGTGTAGTTACTGGCATACTTGGCGCCGGCGGTGGTTTCTTGATAATCCCTGCTTTAGTACTTTTCTTAAGTATGCCGATGCTAAACGCCGTTGGCGCGTCATTATTTATAATCGCGTTAAAGTCACTGATAGGATTTATTGGTGACTTGCAATCGGGCATAGAACTGCAACTGCCACTTTTACCTTATATGATGGTTGCAACATTTATTGGAATGGCGATCTCTACCAAAATATCCGGAAAACTCGATGGCAACACGCTACAAAAGATCTTTGCATTCTTTACTTTAGTTATTGCAATAGTGATTATTTTTAAAGAAATTTATTAGAAAAATTAAGACTTTTCATTGAATTGAGAGTCAAAACATTGATATTACAGAGAAATTAAAGCAATCTAATTAAAAATAATTAATTGGAAATGGAAATGGAAATGGAAAACCAATTACCGAAGCCTTTAATGTTAGTAATGTCTTTAATACAAGGGATATTGTTAGCTTTCATTTATCGCAGCGCAGAAGAACAATTTTGGCCAGGAAATGATCCTGTATGGCTGATGGCATTAGCAACGTTTACTATTGCATTTCCGCTTTTGACATTGCTCACAATCACCAGACAAAACCTCAAAGCCTCTATTACGTATATATTACCCTTTACCATTGTTATTTCATTACTCGCCGCTTATGTGGGGTTTCAACAAACACCGGTAGAATATATTAACAATAGCTACGTTGTATTTGTGTTTTCATGGACTATTTTAATTGCCTCATTTAAAGCACTAATGTATATCCAACAATTGAATAGTGGTGAAAAAATAACTTATAGCTCGTTATTCAAGTATTCTTGGCGTAACGCCATAATTTTCGCCGAAAGCTTACTATTTACACTGATATTCTGGGGTATCCTACACCTAGGAGCGGGCCTGTTTTCTGTTCTAGAAATAAATATCTTCAAAGAAGTTTTAGAAAAAGACTGGTTTGTAATTCCCACGCTAACATTTGCCTTTGGTTTTGCCATTGTTGTTTTTAGAAATATCACTCATACCGTTGATACTATTGCAAAAATTTTACAAACCTTAATTAAATTTCTGCTACCTGTCATCACTATTGTATCTATTGGCTTTTTAGCCACCTTGCCATTTACCGGTTTAGAAAAGTTATGGGGCACAGGCAGTGGTAGTTTATTAGTATTGTGGTTACAAGCACTGACTTTATTCTTCGTTAATGCTGTTTATCAAGAAGCTGCGCACGAGCGCCCATACAACTTAATTGTACATCGAGTTATCTTTATTGGTGTGGCATTGCTACCAATATACACGCTAATCGCATCTTATGGTTTATGGTTAAGAGTCGATCAATACGGACTTACTGTATCGCGTTTATGGGGCATTTTAACCTGTGCACTATTAGGAACGTTTGCGATTGGGTACTTAATTGGCATTATTAAAAGAAAGGATGCATGGCTAGAAACGCTAAGCACAGTAAACATTCGAATGGGCTTAGCGGTACTCTTAGTAATGTTACTAATAAACTCTCCAGTCCTTAATTTTCAGGCTATTTCTGCCTCAAGTCAGATTGCAATGTTAAAAGAAAAAACGATTAAAGTTGACGATTTTGATTTTTATTATTTTGGCCAAAACTTAGGACGACAAGGCTATTTGCAGATGCAACAAGTTAAAGAAGAAATTGGCAATGAACATCCCGACAAGGTCGCCGTTATTGATAGAATGTATACACGCTCTTCTTTCAACAAGAGAAAATACGGTAACAAAGAGCAAGATACACTTGCTGATTTTGAAAAATTAATTACTTATTGGCCTAATAAAGAGAGTTTTCCTGAAGATTTGACTGTCGCTGTATTTAACAGCGCAACCGAACAAGTATGGAGTACGATTAAGGATAAAAACTACTACTTTATATCCATTGATATGAATGAAGACCATACTCCCGACATAGTGGTTATCTCAGAACATAATTACTCGACAACCGCCAGACTTTGGCTCTTAGAAGACGAAAAATGGCAATCCAAGTACATGAAAATTTCGAACCCAAGTAAAAATAAGTTTCTGAAAAGCCTAATCGAACAGTCAGAAATTCAAGTGACCAAGCCACAATGGCAAACCTTGAATATTGGCGACATGAAACTGAAGGTACAGCTCTAATTTTGTCATCCTATTAACCCCCTACTACGCCGCAAAAATGGCGAAACCACAAGGAAGTGGTTATAAGGGAAAGCTAAACGATTATTTAAATAGTAAAACTAGTTAACCTTTTTTTCTCCCGCATGCCATAAAAAAAGGTTATCCACTTCAATCACGCCTTCGACTTTACCCGTTATTTGTAGGTTGTAATCTTTGTGTTCAATATTTACGCTGTCATGTTTACCATAAAGCGTTGGGCCATTTTCTACTTGAAAAACAAATTCATCATCGTTTAATTCCAACATCACTTCATACCACTGGTTGTCTTTAAAAGTAAATTGCTGTTCATCTATCGTAGTTTTCTCACGATCAACCAGTAATTTAATATTATTTTCACCAAAGTAAACTCGACGTATATGATGGCCAGACTCAACCATAGGTATTAATTTAGAACCACTCCCTGCTGACAGCTTAAACTTATAGCTAAAAATAATGTTTTTATGTTTATTATCAAGCTGCAGTCGCGGAATATTACCTGTATGACCTTTTTTTCCTGATTGAATTTTCTTTTCTTTGTAAGCTTTACTCGACTCTTTACCAACCAATCTACCATTTTTTACTTCCCAATTAGTTCCTTGTCGAGCTAACAATGACTCGTATCTTGGCTTTATTTCAAAAGACGTATCAAACGTATATTGCGATATCAACTCACCATAATTAACCAATTTAGGCGTTAGTGAGTGATTTAAATCGGCAGGCTTGGCGTGACTAAAAAAAGGGATAACAATGCTAACAACAGCCCAAAGAGGTAATTTTTTCATTATAAAGAGGCTCAACTGAATTACAGATACAAAAAACTCTACCCTTATTTAGATTAAATAAAAAGGTACTTTACAAAAGGTTTACCTGTATTTCTCGAAAGTAGTTGAATCAGTTTTTCATTAGTGACGGAAAAAACGTCTGCTTAAGAAAGAGTACGCTACTATGGATGTTGCGAATGCCGACATCACATGGATGTGAATAATGGCGGTAAACAACATGGATGTTGCGAATGCCGACATCACATGGATGTGAATAATGGCGGTGACGGAGAGATTCGAACTCTCGAAAGGTTGCCCTTTACACACTTTCCAGGCGTGCTCCTTCAGCCACTCGGACACGTCACCTAATTTGGGTTGGTTAGATGGCTGAGCACGCCTTGGCGTGTTTATACACCTTGGCAGCCACTCGGACACGTCACCTAATTTGGGTTGGTTAGATGGCTGAGCACGCCTTGGCGTGTTTATACACCTTGGCAGCCACTCGGACACGTCACCTAAATTTTTAACAGATCCTGAAACAAGTTCAGGAAATCGAAATATGCTATTTTCGATAAGCTATATACAATTTTCAATATGCAATAACTGGAATATCTCGACGAGCGCGTATGTTAGGGAATATTCAAACAGGACGCAAGCATAATTAGCGCTAAGCTAACTATTTGTTTGCTAAAACATCAATTTAGAATTCAATCGCCGATTAAATCAAAGCAACGACTATTTACCTTGTTGTTGTTTTTTCAGTTCCGCTGAAAAATCTAACATGCGACCTAATGATTTCAATGCGCCGTCTCGAACGTCCATATCAACAAAGATCTCACGTCCGCTACCGTCGATTAGAGAGTCGTGGATGGCCTGTAAGCCGTTCATTGCCATCCAAGGACAATGAGCACAACTTCTACACGTTGCGCCTTCTCCTGCCGTAGGAGCTTCAAAGAACTCTTTGTCAGGACAAAGTTGCTGCATCTTGTAGAAAATACCTCTATCAGTAGCAACAATGAATTTTTTGTGCGGCATATCTTGAGCAGCTTTAATTAACTGACTTGTTGAACCTACAGCATCGGCAAGAGCAACGACAGATAGCGGCGATTCAGGGTGAACCAATATTGCTGCGTCTGGGTGTAATGCTTTCATATCGCTTAATGCTTTGGTTTTAAACTCATCATGAACGATACAGGCCCCGTCCCACATGATCATATCTGCATCGGTTTGTTTTTCAATGTAAGCACCAAGGTGTTTGTCTGGACCCCACAAGATCTTTTCACCTTGATCATCTAGATGCTCAACTATTTCTAATGCGCATGAAGACGTAACGATCCAGTCTGCTCTCGCTTTTACTTCAGTTGAGGTATTGGCATAAACAACAACGGTGCGGTCAGGATGTTGATCACAGAAGTTACTAAATTGTTCAATCGGACAGCCTAAATCTAGTGAACAGGTAGCTTCAAGAGTTGGCATTAATACTGTTTTTTCAGGCGTTAACACTTTTGCTGTTTCGCCCATAAACTTAACACCGGCAACGATAAGCGTCGTCGCAGGGTGCTCTCTACCAAAACGAGCCATTTCAAGAGAATCAGCAACACAGCCACCAGTTTCTTCAGCCAATGCTTGAATCTCAGGGTCTGTGTAATAATGAGCAACAAGTACCGCATTTTTTTCGATTAACAATTGCTTGATTTTTTCTTTGTAATCAGCTTTTTCTGTTTCGTTTAACGGTACAGGTTTCGCAGGAAAGGTGTAATCAAAATCAACAGCTAAAGTTGTCTCTAACATTCTCTTGGACTCTTAAAAGGTTTAAATCGTATAAGGAGGCGTATTATAAGAGATTCAATTACAAATGTGTAGTAATCAAGGTATGTCTATTGAATTACCTTTATCGTTATTCTTTTTGTCACTCACTTTGCAATAGATAACCATGTAATTAGTACAAACATTACAAGCAAATATAAACAACATCATCAAAAGAATACTATCGTAATAATTATCGCTTTCGAATGGTCCCATATGCAATATTGACATGATTAATATAAAACAAATAACGGCTAATTGTGCTAACGGTAAATCGACATAAAGACGTTTAAAAGCCAATACAGAAAGTAGAACAGGAATTAATAGTATCGCTAAACTAAATATTTCATACGCTACCCAAACCAACAACAATGATAAAAGAGAAGTAGCAATTAGAGCGTTAAAATTTTCACTTATACTTCTATTCGTTGCTTGGTCGGCACTTAACATTTCTGAATAAATGCCGTAAACCAGAAGCATGCCTACAGTGTCTGAAAAGCTGATATTGATCATCATATTGAACATTTCACCTGAAGTGATATACCCTCCCCAGACCATGTTTTGAGTTAACAACAATCCAGCAACGAGTGACGGCAAAATACAAACAAAGCATAAAAATAAACTTAAAGACTTATAGTCATCCAATTCATCAATTTTAAAAAAGCGCATAAACACATAACCTAAATATGGTGCAAAGCCATCAATGATAGAAGCAACAGTGGTATGTATTATTGAGCTCGCAGTATTGTCTAATTGCATACCGCTATAATTAGCCACAAAACTAGCAACAATAATGAAAGGTAGAGCTACTTGTTTATACTTTATATACATAATCAGCGCTAAACCAGCAGGCAGCCAAAATAGCGTGATATTAGTCGGCTTTAATGAAAATAGAGTCATACCAACTTTAGCGATAATAATATACAAAATGCTAAGTACAATTATGCTTAATATGCTTTTAGAGCTCTTTTTATTGTTATAAAAATCTTGAGTCAATCCAAGTCACCTTATAATTCTTTAATTATTCGCTATATTGAAAGAAAAATACTATTTCTTAAATGTTTAGGCATTAAATAATTAATATGCCAGTTAGTTTTATACCCGGCAAGTATCTTGTTTATTATCACCTGTTGAAAATCTATAGGCTGTTCGTAATAACAAAATCTAGATGTGCAAACAAAGTAATCTAAAGTTGATTAGTTTTCGTAATATTTATAGTCGCTAAGTTGTCACTGTTTATTGGATTACTTATTCCACTAATTTAATGTATTAATTCTGACAGCAGCTACTATTAAAATATCAGCAACTTAGATATACCAAATTACATTAATGGAAAGGATCAGAGCATGACCGAAAAAACTTACACACCACCAAAAGTATGGCAATGGAAAAAAGATAATGGTGGAAAGTTTGCAAATATAAACCGACCAATTTCTGGCGCAACCCACGATACTCAATTGCAAAGTGGTAACCACCCTTTTCAGTTATATTCTTTAGCTACTCCTAATGGAGTCAAAGTCACTATTTTATTTGAAGAACTTTTAGCGCTAGGGATTAAAGAGGCTGAGTATGATGCCTATTTGATTGATATTGGAGAAGGCGATCAGTTTGGCGAAGGATTTGTTAACGTAAATCCAAACTCAAAAATTCCAGCGTTAATTGACCGAAGTGGCGAAAAAGATATTCGAATTTTTGAATCTGGTGCAATTCTAATGCATTTGGCTGAAAAGTTTTCTCAGTTTATTCCTAGTGATCCAGCGGAAAAAGCAGAGTGCTTGTCTTGGTTATTTTGGCAAGTAGGAAGCGGTCCTTACTTAGGAGGTGGGTTTGGTCATTTTTACGCTTACGCACCTGAGCACTTTGAATACCCTATAGACCGTTTCACTATGGAAGTGAAACGACAGCTCGATGTGCTGGATAAGCACTTAGCGAATAATCAGTTTTTATGTGGTGACAACTACACCATTGCCGATATGGCCAATTGGCCATGGTATGGTTCGTTAATACTGGGGAGACTATATGACGCAGCAGAATTCCTGCAAGTAGATTCATATAAACATGTTACCCGTTGGGCTAATGAAATTAACGAACGAGAAGCGGTTATACGCGGAAGAATGGTTAATAGAAATTGGGGTGAACTAACGGAACAACTTCATGAGCGACACGACAGCAGTGATTTTGAAAACAAGACCCAGGATAAATTAGAGTCATAGATATTTCTACAAAGAAAGTACAGGAATCAAGGGAGTAAAGTGGTCGGTCGTGAAAAATTTAAACTTCGAGATTGTTGAGTTAGCGGTTAAAAGCCTTGGCTTTAAAGTAAATGCGATGGATATAAAAGGAGTAAGGTGGTCGGTCGTGAAAAATTTAAACTTCGAGATTGTTGAGTTAGCGGTTAAAAGCCTTGGCTTTAAAGTAAATGCGATGGATATAAAAGGAGTAAGGTGGTCGGTCGTGAAGGATTTGAACCTTCGACAAATTGGTTAAAAGCCAACTGCTCTACCAACTGAGCTAACGACCGATAAAATACAAATAAGAAACTGAGAAAGTGGTCGGTCGTTAAGTATTTAAACCTTCGACCAAACTATGTTAACGGTTAAAAGCCTCGGCTTTTACTGAAAACATCCACAAACTCTTGTTAGAGAAAGTGGTCGGTCGTGAAGGATTTGAACCTTCGACAAATTGGTTAAAAGCCAACTGCTCTACCAACTGAGCTAACGACCGATATAGTTTCTTTATTTAAGCAAGTATTTCCAATCTTTAATAACTTAAAGAGTGGTCGGTCGTGAAGGATTTGAACCTTCGACAAATTGGTTAAAAGCCAACTGCTCTACCAACTGAGCTAACGACCGATATATACCTTGCTTGTTAATTATTTCAGTAATAGGAAGACATCCTATAGAAATAATTAATTCACTTTCGACTTTAGATCTTAAAGAAGAAAGTGGTCGGTCGAAAAGAATTTATACCTTCGACCTATATGGAGTTAACGGTTAAAAGCCTTTGGCTTTTAATTTTATCTCCCACCAACTTACAAAAGCGTACTTAAGAAGAAAGTGCTTGGTCGAGAAGAATTTAAACCTTCGACCCATATGGAGTTAACGGTTAAAAGCCTTAGGCTTTTAATTTTATCTCCCACTAACTTACTAAAGCGTACTTAAGAAGAAAGTGGTCGGTCGTGAAGGATTTGAACCTTCGACAAATTGGTTAAAAGCCAACTGCTCTACCAACTGAGCTAACGACCGACATATTTTTTACATTGCGACTTGGTGCCTCAATGCGGGGCATATGATACTGATAATAAATATTAGTGCAACAACAAATTTAAGTTTTTTGAAAAAATAAGTTTGTATGTGTAAAAAGACAGCAGATAGAGCAAGTTATCGTCAATAAATGTAACCCATTGTAAGATAATTTTGCTCTAACGTTTATTTTTGTCTGAATTGGACAAAACAACTTTTGTGCTTATAAGCTCGATAAACGAGTTTCTGCAAGTTTTGCTGCAGAACTACCTGTGTATTCACTAATCAATTTAGTATAGATAGATTTTGCTTTTGCGTTGTTATTTTGTTTTTGTGCAACCATGCCAAGTTTTAACATCGCATCAGGTCGCTTAGTTGAATCTTCGTAGTTATCAATAACATTTGAAAATTCAGTTTCTGCACCGCTAAGGTCGCCTTTATTGAACAATAATTGGCCTAACCAATAATGCGCATTAGCCGAGTAGCTTGAATTTGGATATTTTTGATTGAAGCTCTTAAATTCAGCAATTGCTAGTTCATACTTACGCTCTTTAAGAACTAGATTAACCGCACGGTCATATAGCTGGTTCTCTGATAAGTTAGAGGAATAGTTTACTGATTCATTTGAATTGGTAGCAACAGGCGTCGTATTTGCCGCTGACAATCTACGTTCTATATCTTGGTATAGTTCGCGTTGACGCTGCAAAATTTGTTGGATGGTATAAGCCTGCTCTTCCGTTGTACCACGCAGTTGACTTACTTCTGTTTGCAACTCATTTATTTGTTGCTGCATATCGTTAAGTGCGCGATTACGAACTTGTAATGCACGTTGCAAGGTTGCAACATCATTACTTGGGTTAACAGTATTAGTTTCTACCGAGGTAGTTTGATTGATATCTAAAACCGGTGCTCCCTCTTCAGCCAGTGCAGAAAATGCACTGACTGCGAGAGCAAAACCGACAACAATATTGTTCGATTTCATTTAATACCTTACTGATATTATTTATTAGTACGCTAGTACCTTATTAGTATACTAATACGGCACGACGGTTTTTAGCGAAAGCACCTTCAGAGCGGTCGCTAACTGCCGGCTTTTCTTCACCGTAGCTTACTGTTTCAATTTGTGATGGCATAACACCTGAGTTTTCTAGGTATTTTTGTACAGCTTGTGCACGACGCTCGCCTAATGCGATGTTGTACTCAGGAGTACCACGCTCATCAGCATGACCTTCTACTACTATGCGTGCATTAGAGTTTTCTGTTAGGAATGCAGCATGTAGGTCTAAAATTTGTGCAACGTCAGCCGGAAGTGCTGATGTATCGAAATCGAAGTAAACTGTGCTTGAAGCAGCTAATTGAGCTTCTTTTTCAGCCTTGATTGCTTCCATTTCAGCAGCTTTTTGAGCGGCCGCAGCTTCAGCAGCAGCTTGCTCTTGTTTTGCTTGCTCTTCTGCAGCAGCTTGGTTAGCAGCGATTTGAGCTTGGTCTTCATCAGTTGTATCGTTTGATGAACATGCAGCTAATACCGATAATGGTAGTGCAATTGCAATGCTTTTAACTAATTTGTTTAAACGCATTTTATTTTCCTTATTATTAAATTAAAAATTTTATTGTTTTTATTAAACTGTTTATAAATATGGTGACCATGATGGTGCTTTAACTTGCCCGTTTTTAACCGGCAATCTAGCTTTAAACCTTCCATCAACTGAAACCAATCCCAATACTTGGCGATTTCCATGCAAAGTACTGTAAATTATCATGCCACCATTTGGGGCAATACTTGGCGATTCGTCTAATCGAGTCTTGGTTAGTACCTGAACCGGATTCATTGAATCTAACTCTTGCTTAGCAAGATGGTATTGTCCTTGTGTTCTATTCACCATTATAAGATGACGACCGTCAGGGGTAAATGAACCACCAAGATTCATTTCACCATCATAGGTTAATCGCCTTACTCTACCATTGTCTAAATTTACGCGATATAACTGAGCTTTTCCACCCCGTTCTGACGTAAATACTAAACTATTTCCATCTGGTGACCAATTTGGTTCGGTATCAATGGCTCTATGATTAGTAATTCGAGTGATATTTTTACTGGCAATATCCATAACATACACTTCTGGATTGCCATCTTTTGACAATACCATTGCCATCTTTTTGCCATCAGGAGACCAACGTGGTGCACCGTTAATTCCTTTAAAGCTTGATAATAACTCTCGCTCAGCCGTGTATATATCTTGGATAAAAATTTGTGCTTGTCTGTCTTCAAAGGTTACATACGCAAGTTTGCGTGCATCTGGAGACCAACTAGGCGACATTAATGGCTCTGAGGAACGTAGCAATACTTGTTCGTTGTAGCCGTCATAGTCAGCCATGACTAATTGATACTTCTTATCACCACTGTCACGAACAATGACATAAGCAATTTTTGTTAAAAACGCGCCTTTGGTTCCCGTTAATTTCTCATAGACAACATCTGAAATTTGATGTGCTTTGGTTCTTAATAAATTACTCGGAACATATTGAGTTGGCTTTGAATCGATTAGGATATGATCATTGCTTTGCACTAACTTGCCATTTTGCAATGCTTTGCTGTTGCCGCCAGTCATTTGCGCACGAACGACATCAATTAATTTAAAAGATACTAAAAAACGGCCATCGGGTGTTTCTTTGATAGAGCCCGTTACAATTGCTTCAACGCCAGTATTAATCCAGGCTTGATAATCAATGTTATCAAGTGACGTTGGCATTGCTGGCAAATCCATCGCAGGCAATGGATTAAACTTACCGCTGCGCAGTAAATCATCACTGATCACTTTGCTAACGTTTTCAGGTAATGCTGTAGTCCCTTCATAGGAGAAAGGTAATACCGCTATCGGACGAGCGGTATTAACACCGCCGGTGATAACTAATTCTAATTCTGCATGTGATTTACTCACAACAGCTAAGAATAAAACTAAACTAACAGATAATTTTTTAAACATAACGATTTATTATTTTCCAACTACTCATATTCTGATTGGTATTTTAGACTGATATTTTTCAATTTCTTAAACACTTCAGGGTCTTCAGACACTGGTAATGTACCGGTTTTATTCACCGCCTTTATTGCTTCACGACAAACAAACTGATCACCACCAGCTGATTTTACATCAATCACAAAGCCACTTGCAGCTAAGTTAATTTTCAATTGACAATGTTTACCAGCATAACTTGGATCGTCGATAAAGTTTCGCTGAATTGCTTGTTTAATTAACGCCGAATACTTGTCAACTTCGCTCATTACTTGTTGTGAACGAGCGCTGTTGCGCGATGCCATCTCTTCAAGCATTTGCTGCTCTAAAAGTCGCTCTTGCTCAGCACGCTCCGCGGCTTCTTTTTTCTTACGCTCAGCTTCTGCTTTACGTTTCTTTTCATCCTCTATTTTTTTACGTCGACGCTCTTCTGCAGCTTTCTCTTCCTTGATACGTTTTGCTTTTGCATCAGCGGCCGCTTTTTCAGCTTTTTTGCGTTCTTCGACTTTCTTCTTACGATTGTTCTCTTCTTTAAGCGCTAATGCTTTCGCTTTCTTCGCCGCATCATCGGCTTTTTTCTTTTCGACTTCTTTCTTTTTGCGATCAGCTTCTAACTTTTTAATTCTGTCCGCTTCTTTTTGACGCTTCTTGCGAGCGTCATCGGCTCTGCGTTCAAGTTCTTTTATCCGCGCGGCTTCGCGATCTGCGATCGCTTGCTTTTCTTTACGTAATTTTTCAACTTGTTTATTAAGCTTAGCTTGATCAATAACAACAGCGTCAATAACCTGCATCTGAGGTTTGGGAGTCGGCTTAGGTTTTGGCGTAAAATCA
This sequence comes from Thalassotalea crassostreae, assembly GCF_001831495.1. Classification (NCBI taxonomy): domain Bacteria; kingdom Pseudomonadati; phylum Pseudomonadota; class Gammaproteobacteria; order Alteromonadales; family Colwelliaceae; genus Thalassotalea; species Thalassotalea crassostreae. Next base: position 1,408,118 of record NZ_CP017689.1, on the reverse strand, counting down.
GTATTAAGCATTAACACTATACCCATTACAATATGAACGGCTACCGCAGCAGAAATAGCGATTATATATTCTTGCTTAACCGTTTTACCGTCAGGCAAATAGGTAAACACTGACATGCAGCGGTCAACCCATTTACCAATTGTGTTTTTCAGTAACGCTAACACTCGTTATTGCTCCGGTGACTCTGTCATTAAACCAACAGATGGTACACCTGCATCTTGCAATAACACCATCAATTGGATTATCGCATTGTACGATACATTACCATCGCCATTTACCACAACCGGTGTGTCAGGCTCTACCTGTAATCTAGCTTGAACTAAGGTTGCCAATTCATCAGGTGCTAACGCTTCAGATTTACTGTCACCAACATTCAAATAAAATTTACCGTTTATATCTACGCTTGCCACCAATGGTGTTTTCGAATCCTGAGAAAGCGATTCAGAATCAGCCTTAGGCAAATCTACTTTTACACCTTGAGTAATTAAAGGCGCTGTTACCATAAAAATGATCAACAACACCAACATAACATCGATGTAAGGAACAACGTTTATTTCAGCCACTCGTTTTCGCTTTACTCGAACGTACATAAAATTTCCTACTGCGCTTGCTGTTGATTACTCGCCACAGATTGGCGTTGCAAGATGCTTGAAAACTCTTCCATAAAGTTACCGTAGCTGTTTTCTAGCTTTTCAACGGTATGTGAAAAACGGTTGAATGCCATTACTGCAGGAATCGCTGCAAATAACCCCATTGCTGTTGCAATTAGTGCTTCAGCGATACCAGGAGCAACCATAGCAAGGGTTGCCTGCTCTACAGCACCAAGAGCAATAAATGAGTTCATAATTCCCCAAACCGTTCCGAACAATCCGATATAAGGACTGATAGAACCAACCGTAGCTAAGAATGATAAATGAGTTTCTAATGTGTCTACTTCACGTGATAAGGCAACACGCATAGCTCTGTGTGTCCCATCGACTACAGCTTGCGGACTGGCATTTGATGATTTACGGATGCGAGCAAATTCTTTAAAACCTGCGACAAATAATAGCTCAAGACCGTCTGCATGGCCGCGAGCACTAATTTCTTTATATAATTTACTAAGGTCAGCACCAGACCAAAATTTATCTTCAAAATTCTGAGCATTAACCTGCGCTGAATTTAACGCTTTCGAACGTTGAATAATCATCGTCCATGAGGCAATTGAAAAACCAAGTAAACACAGCATTACTGATTTAACCAGTAAGCTTGCTTGTAAAAATAAATCAAAAAATGATAGTTCAGCGTGCACTGTCTAATGCTCCTAAAATTTGTTCGGGAATGGCGCAAGGTCGGCCGCGTTGTAAATTGACGCTAGCAATTAATACAGATAACTCACACAAAATAACGCCTTGTTGGTTTGTTATTGTCTGCTCAAATACCATGCTTGCCTTTTTTAAATTCGTTATTGTTGAAGTTATGGTAAGCAAATCATCGAGTTTCGCTGACGCTTTATTATCCATCTCAACTTTTCTGACTACAAAACCAAGGTTTTGTTCAAGAAAAAATGATTGATTGATATTTAAACTTCGAAGCCACTCAGTTCTTGCTCTTTCGGCAAACTTTAAATAGTTGGCGTAATACATGATGCCACCAGCGTCGGTGTCTTCATAATATACGCGGATTTGATATGTAAATGCGTTATTGTTGTTTGTCATTCGCAGATTAGCACAATTAAGTATGAAGCCTTATCTTACGCGATTTTAAACCCTGCACTCAAGTAGCAAATGAGTTTTAATAACAACATTTTTTAATTTAAATGGCTTAGTTTAAAAAAATGTTTTGTTGGTAATCTTACAGAACATCCATCAAATTAGTTTCTGGATAATTTTTTTTAATCAAAAAACATCGGACCAGCTTAAATATAAACAATAAATTCAACAACTTAAACGACAGGTTATTTAGTAACCAATAATCCCCCTGTATATCCATTAGTTTTTCTAATGGATGATATAAGTTTATTTCGCTTGTTTACTTTATATTTACATCCTAGAATACGCCCATCTCAGAGACATCACATTGATTTATCAATGCTCCTGAATTTATTTAACTTCCTATATTTCAACAAACTGTTGTGGCCTGCACCGTGTGCAGGCTTTTTTTTTGCCTACAGGATGTAGGTATGTCGCGGTTTCAGGGATGAAAAAGAACGACGCGTGTCTTTGTAATAGTTTCGGTAGTCGTTGTTCCATTAACTGAACCTCATTTAGTATTCGACGCCTCTCTATGTAATAGTTTCGGTAGTCATTGCTCCATTAACTGAACCTCATTTAGTATTTGACGCCTCTCTATGTAAAAAATACTGGTGTCAGAGTCACTAAGTAAATAACTAGGGTCAGATCCTAGTTTATTCGTTTCTTGTAGTAACACTTCGTAGTTGCTAATCATTTCAACACCCAGTAAATTAATAACCAACTATTTTATTTATCGCTCAACGACAACGGACCATAATGCAACTTACTGATATACCAGTTTTTGTCGCCGCTAAACATCTAATCGCCCAAAATCAGCATTTTTGGTTATGTACTATTCTCAATACCTATGGTTCTGCACCACGGCCTATCGGCTCAGTTTTTATTACCGATGGTGAACATCGCTATGGCAGTATTTCTGGCGGCTGTTTAGAAGATGCGTTCGTCGAAATGCTGAATCAAAATAAGTTCAAGAAACACAATCAATTATTTACCTATGGCGATCATGCTACTGAACAAGGCGTTGTTCGCGAACTGCCTTGTGGTGGCACAATAGAACTGCTGATTGAATACATCGAAGTAAATAACAGTAGCACCGAGCACTTTTTACAATGCTCGAATCACGCCGTCAATAGGCTTCCTTTTAAACGTCAAATGACGTTGCAATCAAATACTCGAGAATGTTTGGAGCTTAAAGATTTTGCGGTGAAACAAGTTGAAAAGTCTGCCGATACTGTTGGGCTCAATTATTCAAAAGTATTTACTTTGCTGCTCATTGGTATTGGCCAAGTAACCGAAGAAATTGCGCGGTTAGGTTTACAAGCTGGATTTGAAGTTAAGGTCTGCGATATGCGTAAGCAGCTTGCTTCAAGTTGGACGTTTGATAAAGAAAATGGCGGCGTTGATATTATCTGGATGTCGCCGGATTTATTCGTTGAGCAATACGCAGATGAGCAAAGCGCTGTGCTTGCTCTTGCCCACGACCCGAGTATTGATGATGCGGCCTTGATGTCAGTCTTTGACACCAAAGCTTTTTATATCGGGGCTATGGGCTCACATCGAACCACTGAAAATCGCATAGAACGATTAACTCGAATTTGTGAAATTAAACAGCAGCAACTATCGCGTTTACATGCCCCTATTGGTTTAAATATTGGTAGTAAAACGCCGTTTGAAATCGCTATCTCAACACTGGCGGATATTATTCGAATAAAAAACCATGTAAGCAAAGAGCAACTTTAAATGAATGTTGCTCTGATCCTCGCCGCCGGCTCTTCTGCTCGATATGGAGCAGATAAAAGGTTATCAGGAAACCCGCCACTAATAATGCAAACAATTAGCATGGTACAAAAACATTTCAATCACGTGTATGTTTTGCATCGTCATATTGATCCAAAATTACAATCTTTACTAGCGCCGTTAGAATTAAACTTAGTTGCAGCGCCAGTCGATTCTCAAGATATGGGAGATAACATCGCCCACGGCGTAAAAACCATTGAAAGTGATATTGCCAATGTGAATAACATCAGCGTATTTCTTGGTGATATGCCGTTTATGGAAAGTAGTACGATTAAATCATTGTTGTGTTTGCTTGCTAGTGACAATATTGTGCGCCCTACTTTTAAGGGTCAACAAGGACACCCTGTATGTTTTGGCAATGAGTTTTTTGATTCGTTAAAAACGTTAAACAATGTCGATGGCGCAAAATCTGTGATTCAAGCAAACTTAAATCGATTAAATTTGCTTGAGGTTGATGACATAGGGGTTATTAAAGATATCGACACTAAACCTGATTGGCATCAGTGAAAGTGACTCTATATAAAAGCGCTAATGCTGAGGCCAATACTAACTCTTATACTTAAACCTATGAGCTTGGTTTATCCAAGCCAAAATGCAGGTAGGCATTATCAGTGACAATTCGACCACGCGGCGTACGTTGTAAAAAACCTTGTTGTATTAAGAATGGTTCAATAACGTCTTCAATTGTTTCTCGTTCTTCACCGATTGCTGCTGCAACATTATCTAGCCCTACCGGGCCGCCGCCAAATTTATCAATAATGGCAAGTAATAACTTACGGTCCATTAAATCAAATCCTTCGTTATCAACTTCAAGCATATTTAATGCTTTTGATGCTGTATCTTGGCCAACAACGCCTTGGCTTTTTACTTCCGCGTAATCTCTTACACGGCGTAACAAACGATTGGCAATACGAGGTGTTCCGCGCGATCGTTTAGCCACTTCTAAAGCGCCTTCATCGTTTAAATCCACGTTTAAGAAATGTGCTGAACGGGCAATGATATCTTTTAAGTCACCGACCTTATAAAACTCTAACCGTTGTACTATGCCAAAACGGTCTCTTAACGGTGATGTTAATGACCCAGCACGAGTTGTTGCGCCGATTAATGTAAAAGGTGGTAAATCAAGTTTTATTGAACGAGCTGCAGGTCCTTCACCAATCATGATATCTAATTGATAGTCTTCCATCGCTGGATATAAAATTTCTTCAACCACAGGGCTTAAACGATGAATTTCATCAATGAACAATACATCATTTTCTTCAAGGTTCGTTAACAGTGCGGCTAAGTCCCCTGCTTTTTCAAGTACAGGACCTGATGTAGTGCGAATATTAACACCCATTTCATTGGCAACAATGTTTGCTAACGTCGTTTTACCTAATCCTGGAGGGCCAAAAATTAATAAATGATCCAGTGGTTCATTACGTTTTTTGGCCGCTTCAATAAAGATTTCCATTTGCTCTTTTACATGGTCTTGACCAGTGTAATCATCAAGCATTTTAGGACGAATCGCTCTATCGACGGTCTCTTCTTCGCGAGTAATGGTTGGTTGTATTAAACGATCTGCTTCAATCATAATCTCTATATCTTATTTAGTTCGGTTAAACCATCGATTTAAGGGCATCGCGAATCAGCTCTTCTGAGCTTAAATCTTGTTTATAGACAGCTTTCACAGCTTTATCCGCTTGCGCTGGTTTATAGCCTAATGACACAAGTGCAGTAATAGCATCATCCTTATTAGAGCTGGCGATAACAAACTTCGCTTCTTCAGCTTGATTATCAACACTTATCGTATCGGTCATTGGTGTTGCAATATCATTGCCCCAATCTTTTAATCGATCGCGCATTTCAATTAACAGTCGCTCTGCTGTTTTCTTGCCGACACCCGGTATTTTTACTATGGTCGCAACATCATCTAAATTTACGCAATGGACAAATTGACCGGCTGACATATTGGATAAAATGGCTAACGCTAACTTAGGGCCAACGCCATTTACTTTAATCAATAAGCGAAACAATTTACGTTCGGTAGGGTTAGCAAAACCATAAAGTAATTGAGCATCTTCACGCACAACAAAGTGAGTGTAGATTATGGTTTCTTGTTCAAGCTGAGGTAAATGATAAAAGCTGGTCATTGGTAATGTCACTTCATAACCAATACCGTTACATTCAATGAGTATTTCTGGCGCTTGTTTTTCAACTAAAATGCCACGTAATCGACCTATCACCAGCACTTCCTTTTATATATTTAGATGTGTTTTTAAGTCCATACAGTACCACTGTATAAATATATAGTAAAGTCTATATTTTTAAATTCACAAGTAGGGTCAGATCCTGTAGGATCCCCACGAATTTATAGTTAAACATTAAGCGGCTCCAACATAAATTTATTGAGCTGCTTAATTGCACTTTTCCACTCTTCTTTTTCAATACAAAATCTTAAGTTCCTTACGGCTCTTAGTGCGATGAATTGATATGATAATACGGCTCTGGATTTAACACTATTAGCCTGGTATTGACGGTTTTTCCCTTGTATAACTAAAGCCATACCAATGAGCATTAGAATATACTGCGCTATAAGTGCGATAACAAGCAGTACTAGTATTCGCAGCCTTTTTCGACTATTACATACATTCATATTAAGACCGGTTTTTACATCACGAAAGCTCTCTTCTATTTGCATTCTAGTGGTGTAGATTTTAACTACTTTTTTAGCAAAACCTAGCTGTTTTGAACACAGTGACGTTGTGAGTAACCAAGGCTCTCGCTCTCGTTTCGCATTGGCTTTTGATTTGCCACTTCGACGACGCCTATTACCTTTTGCAACAAGATCTTTTCGCCCTTTATTTCGAGATTTAAATATTACGAAGTTACATGTTATTGGATTGCAACGAGCCACATCAAAACGACCAAGCGATTTAGGGCGCGTCGTTGCAAGCTTGTATAACGCTTTAACTGGGAGCCAATCTTTATCTTGTTTACAGAATGTACGGTTTCTCATTCTGCCAACATAATCCCAATTCAGTGATTGAATCATATTAAACCAGGGCGTTCTGAATCCGGCATCTGTAACAATAATTGGCCGACAAGTTGAGGGCAGCATATTTTTCAAAACCATCATAAAGTCTTTATGAACCTTAGGTTTTTCTTTGCTTGATTGGGGATGAACTTCTTCATATAAAGTTAACGACCGACCGTTAACTGCTATCGCAGCGCGTATTAAGAAATTTTCTTGGCGCGCATCTAAATCTGACCAATCCACCAGGATGACAGGATGCTTTTGCGTCCCAACAAGTTTGCGAGTTAGTGTCTCGTATATGCTAGGAATTTCGGCATGTAAGTGAACATTACTACAAAGTCTATCACTTCGTTTGATTTGGTGTTTTTCAGATGTTTCGCTAAGTATGTTGCGCCCTAAATTCGTGACAGATAAATCAGCCCCTCGAATTAGACTAGTAATTAAACATTTAAGGCTATTTCGACGTACTTTGTGCATTTTCGGGGTGACAAAAGATAAGGTTTGATTCAATATATGGTCTACATTCATGGCTTGCTCTTGGGATTATTTTTGTTTGGCGATAGATCTGATCACCAAAAGCCATGAATGTTCCCCAGATTTTTTAATTCCTACGAAATTCTTGAATCACAAATTTCGTGGGGATACCTCAGGGTCAGATCATACTTTTCTATGGTAGTTTTCAATAGATGTAAAAAAGTATGATCTGACCCTACTTATTTCAAGTTAGTTAGCGGAGGCGGCCGCGTACTGTTTTCTTTGCTTGACCTGACATTTTAATCAACGAATCGTAACTATGGGCGTGACATATAGCGACTGCCAATGCATCGGCGGCATCCGCTTGTGGTGGTGCCGGCAGTTTTAAAAACGAAGTCACCATGTGCTGTACTTGTTCTTTATCTGCGGCACCGGTGCCAACTACCGCCTGTTTAATTTGTCTTGCTGAGTATTCCGCAACTTCAATACCATTGTTGGTCGCTGCAACAATCGCCGCTCCTCGTGCTTGTCCAAGTTTTAATGCGCCGCCAGGGTTAACCCCCATAAACACTTGTTCAATAGCAAACATGTCTGGTTTAAACTGCAGGATCAATTCTGATACGCCGGCAAAAATGATTTGCAGACGCTCTGGATGATTATCTCCGGCCGATAGAGTTTTTATGCAACCGCTGCCAAGGTAGCTAAATTTCCGACCTTGTTTTTCAATAACGCCATAGCCGGTTAATCTCGAACCTGGGTCTATGCCTAAAATAATACTCATTCAGTTGTTATAGGTTTCGTTGATGAATTGATGTGTTTTAACTATGCCATTGAGTTCTAAAAATAGAAACCCGGAATCTTAGTTTTAATTTAGTTTAAACTGGTTTTATTTGGAAATTGTATCCGCAGATAATAAAAAGGCTAGCGCATGCTAGCCTTTAAAACACTGTTGCGAACGAGCTATTATTCTGCTTCGTCTGCACTTGGCTCTTGTGGAATGGCTTGGATGCCTAATTCTACAAGTTGCGCGGGGTTGGCTTTACCAGGAGCGTTAGTTAAAGGACATGCCGCCGTAGTTGTTTTCGGGAATGCCATAACATCACGAATTGACGTAGCGCCTGTCATTAACATTACAATACGGTCTAAACCAAATGCTAAACCTGCATGAGGTGGAGTACCGTAACGCAACGCTTCTAATAAGAAACCAAACTTCTCTTCTGCTTCTTCGTCGCTAATGCCAAGAATTCTAAATACTGCCGCTTGCATTTCTGAATCGTGAATACGAACAGAACCACCACCTAATTCACAGCCGTTTAATACCATGTCATAGGCATTAGATAACGCGCCAATTGGATTGGCTTCTAATTCTTCAGCAGTAAGCTTAGTCGGAGCAGTAAATGGGTGATGTAGTGCATGTAAACCACCTTCGATTTCTTCAAACATTGGGAAATCGACAACCCATAAAGGCTTCCACTCATCAGTGGTTAAACCTAGGTCTTCACCAAGCTTAAGACGAAGCGCACCTAATGACTCAGTTACAACATTGTAGCTATCTGCACCAAATACAATAATGTCGCCAGAAGCTGCATTTACGCGAGATAATAACTCAGCAACCGCTTCGTCAGATAAGAATTTCAAAATCGGTGATTGTAAACCTTCACGACCAGCGTCAATGTCATTTACTTTCAACCAAGGCATACCTTTAGCGCCGTAAATACCTACGTATTTAGTGTAATCGTCAAGTTTCTTACGTGAAAGACCTGCTGCAGCGCCTGGAACTTTGATTACTGATACACGACCTTTTGCATCGTTCGCTGGACCTGAGAATACTTTGAACTCAACGTCTTTAACGATATCGGCAATATCAACAATTTCTAATGGGTTACGTAAATCAGGTTTGTCAGAACCGAAACGAGTCATCGCTTCTTCGTAAGTCATGTGTGGGAATTTACCTAAATCAACGTTTAGTAATGATTTAAACAATTCTTGAATCATTGTTTCAGCAACATCCATTACCTGATCAGCAGTCATGAATGATGTTTCAATATCAATTTGAGTAAATTCAGGCTGACGATCAGCACGTAAATCTTCATCACGGAAACATTTAACGATTTGGTAGTAACGCTCCATACCAGACATCATCAGTAATTGTTTAAATAACTGAGGAGATTGCGGTAAAGCAAAGAAGTTACCTTTTTGCGTACGACTTGGTACTAAATAATCACGAGCACCTTCTGGTGTCGCAGCCGTTAAAATTGGTGTTTCAATATCCATAAACCCTTGAGACTCAAGAGACTCACGAACTTGTGATGTTACCTTCGAACGAAAACGTAAACGCTCTGTCATTTCAGGACGACGTAAGTCTAAGTAGCGATACTTAAGACGATTTTCTTCACTGTTTTCTTGGTTAGAATCTAGTGGTAATGGAGCAGCCTTATTTAAGATAGTTAATTCTAAACCAAGTACTTCGATAGCACCGGTCTTCATATCTTTATTTACTTGCGACTCAGGACGGGCACGAACTTTACCCTTAACTTGAATACAAAATTCGTTACGCAAAGTATTCGCAATAGCTAAAACTTCTGGTAAGTCTGGATCAAAAACTACTTGTACAATACCTTCACGGTCACGCATATCTACAAAGATCACGGCACCTAAATCTCGACGACGGTTTACCCATCCACATAATGTAACTTCTTGACCAACATGAGATTCGTTAACCTCACCACAAAATACGCTGCGCATTGTTTATTTATCCTGACTTACAATTCAAATTTGATACAAGGCTCAACCGACTTTAAGCGAAACTAAATCTATGACTTAATCAAAAACTTAATCCGAAACTTAAACGGGAGCTCTTTTAAAGCGCCGTATTATATAACAAACAGCGCCAATGTCACCTCAATTCACTTTGCATTTAGTCAAAAAATTACAATAAAGAAATGAACAGCCCATTTAATGGCTAACTAACGACTAATTAACCGCGGATCAATTAACAGCAACGACCGCTAAATTTTTCCCAATCACATACGAATCAGTAAGTTATCGAGCAGACGCTGTAATTCACTGATTTAATTTAGTTAAAAGTGACTTTAATTTTTATAACGTCGCAATTTAGGATAAAATAGCGAAATAATTGGTTAGCAAACAGCACAGAACAAATTAACGTATGAGTTCACAAGATAAAGATCTAATTTATTCTTCACCACAATCAGTGGTTAACGATTTTCGCTTTGATGCGCAAGTCGTTGAAGTATTTCCGGATATGATCAAGCGTTCAGTACCCGGCTATAGCACGATTATTGAAACCATTGGTCAATTAAGTGCGCGCTATGCTCAAGACAATACCAACATCTACGATTTAGGCTGTTCACTCGGTGCTGCAAGCTTGGCAATGCGTCAAAATATTGTCGCTGAAAACTGCAATATTATTGCCATTGATAATTCCAAAGATATGGTTGAACGCTGTCAGATGCATGTCAATGCGTTTAAAGCCACCACTCCTTGTGAAGTCAAACAAGGTGATATTCTGACTGAAAATATGCAAAACGCATCAATGATAGTGCTTAATTTCACCTTGCAATTTATCGCTCCAGAGCAACGTCAAACACTGTTAAACAATATTGCCAACGCATTAGTGCCAGGCGGTATCTTAGTTCTTTCTGAAAAAATTTATGATCACGATCCTGTCTGTCGTGATTTACTCAATGATCTTCATCACAACTTCAAACGAGCCAACGGTTACAGCGATTTAGAAATTGCTCAAAAACGCGCTGCCATTGAAAACGTAATGAAACCAGATGAATTATCAACACACATAGAACGTCTTACCCAAGCAGGGTTTAACCATGCCACGCCTTGGTTCCAGTGCTTTAACTTTTTCTCTTTAATTGCCATCAAATAAGAACAAACATGAGTTTTTTTAATAAGTTTTATCAACAAATTGCCGCTAACCGATTAAGTCATTGGTTAACTTGTTTACCAAAACAACTAAGCGATTGGCAGCAAAATGAACTGCATGGCGAATATGCAAAATGGCAAAAAACCTTAGATGCACTGCCGCCACTCGAGCCAACGGATGTTGATCTTATAAATAGCGTCAGTGTTGGCGCTAATAGTGGTATTCCTGAAGGCCAACAAAAGCGCATTGAAAACCTGTTAAAGAATTTCAAACCATGGCGTAAAGGTCCATACCAAGTGCATGGCGTTGATATCGATACCGAATGGCGTAGCGATTTTAAATGGGATCGTTTGCTACCTCATATTAGCGATTTAAATAATCGTTATGTCCTTGATATTGGCTGTGGCAGCGGTTATCACTTATGGCGTATGCGTGGTGCCGGAGCTAAATTTGTTGTTGGTGTCGATCCAACCCAATTATTCATGATGCAGTTTCGCTCGATTCAACACTTCATCCAAGATGATAATGTCAACCTATTACCCTTAGGTGTTGAACATTTACCTGAGCTAAAAGCTTTTGACACGGTTTTTGCTATGGGTGTGTTGTATCATCGCAAATCTCCAATCGACTTTTTGCAACAATTAAAAGCCCAACTAGCCCCTGGTGGTGAGTTAATATTAGAAACACTGATCATAGAAGGTGATGAAAATACCGTGCTGGTGCCAGGTGAGCGTTACGCTAAAATGCGCAATGTTTGGTTCTTACCAAGTGGTGCAGCGTTAGTTCATTGGATGGAGCGTCTTGGCTTTAAAAACGTGCGTGTTGTCAATACCGACCAAACGGCTTACGAAGAGCAGCGCAAAACCGATTGGATTGATACCGAATCATTACAAGACTTTCTTGATCCAAATGATCCAAATAAAACCATCGAAGGTTACCCTGCTCCGCTTAGAGCGATTGTGATCGCTAATGTTTAACCTACGTTTAACCCACATAGACTAGTTTTACTTTTATTTTTCTGTAACTTAGGTATGTTAGTCAGAAGGGAATTTGTTTTACCTAATAAATTGTGAACGATGTGAAAGCAAGCGAAGAATAGTTACAACGAGAATGGCCTCACATCCGCCATTATAATTAATTAAAGGTGTATTTATGTTAAGAATTATTGCTCTTATTTTGCCATTATTGTTGATGTCTTATAATGCGAATGGCATAGTTCGCCAACGATACCCTATACTCCCGCCAAATTTTGATAAAATCTCTCAAGGGATTATGCACTCAGTTTGCGACAGAGCTATGCAAGGTAAAAACTCTGGTGGTTTTGATGGTTTAATGAATGACATTAGAAAGTATTACGGTGATCCAAGAGAGTTCTTTTATAAGTACGTAATGAGTTTACCCTGCCGAAGCCCGTCAGTAAGTCTCGCTGATTCAATACTGAAGAAAGACTTTATCAACACTGCATTTAGTAATATTTTTATGAAATTTGGCGGAGTTGATCCTAATTCATTTGTTGTAATTAAAAGAGAAGGATTAATTTTTGAAGGGCCTTTGCATGTTGTATACAAGCACCTTGAAAAGCATTTCAAAGACTCGCCAAATTATGGCCCTGAATACCGTGGTGTTGTTATGAGACTGACAGTTAAACGGTTTGTAAACGGAACGCCAAAAAGCTGTAAAGAGCTTCAAAAGGAAGATCCGAGAATGCCGTGCATTCTGCCTCTACCGAAGAAATAGGGTTAAATAAAACCGTTGAAGGTGGTTATCACCGAACGGCGAAGCCCCGCCTAGAAAAATTGCAGGTTATAGCTATCAATATAACCATTGCCAACGTTTAACTCATAATGAGTTAATTTTACTGTTATTTTTCTGTAACTTAGGTATGTTAGTAATTAAGGACTTTACTGATATACCTTAGCGCTTATGAATAATGATTGGTTAGAACGTCGTAAAAACAACAGCTCGGATAGACAGCAGGATCATCGCTCACCATATCAACGAGATCGAGCACGTATTCTTCACTCCGCTGCATTTCGTCGCTTACAAGCGAAAACTCAAGTCATGGGCGTTGGCCAAAGTGACTTTTACCGCACACGTTTAACCCATTCATTAGAAGCCGCACAAATAGGCTCTGGCATTACCGCTCAACTGCGCAGTAAATATGCTGACCAATGCCAACAATTATTACCAAATGATGATTCACTAATAGAAGCGATTTGTTTAGCACATGACATTGGCCACCCGCCTTTTGGTCACGGTGGTGAAGTCGCACTAAATTACATGATGCACAATTTTGGTGGTTTTGAAGGTAATGGCCAGACATTTCGTATTGTCAGCAAACTTGAGCCTTATACAGAACATTTTGGTATGAATTTAAGCCGAAGAACCTTATTAGGTTTGCTTAAATATCCGCAAATTATTGATAAATTATCTCACCATGAAGTGCCTGCAATTCCGGTTAATTTTAGACAATTAAAAGCCAGTGATTGGCATCCACCCAAAGGACTTTATGCTGACGATGTAGATATGCTTGATTGGTTGCTTAAGCCATTAAATAATGCCGATAAAGAGCAGTTTCAGCAAATCATTCATCGCCCGCAACAACATGATAAAACTCGTTATAAATCATTAGATTGCTCTATTATGGAACTCGCTGATGACATTGCCTATGGTATTCATGACTTAGAAGATGCCATTGTCACGAATATGGTCAGCAAAGACATTTTTATTGAACGAGTGGTTAAGCCATTAAATGCGATAGATGATAGTGATTTAAGTGCGATTGTGAAAACCTTAGCGGATAAACTATTTTCAAAACAACACCACTTACAAAAAGATGCGATTGGCTCATTAGTAAACTACCTGATTACCGCGATTGAGTTAGTCGATTTAAATAAACAAGAAAGTGATTTTGCAGAGCCTTTATTGCGCTTTAACGCACAACTTCCTAGTGACGTTGGCGCAGCGTTAAAAATATTCAAAGACTTTGTTTATGATCATGTGATTAAACAAACTCAAATTCAACGTATGGAATACAAAGGTCAGCAAATTGTGATGGAGCTATTTGAAGCGTTTGCTAGCGACCCACAACGTTTATTGCCGCAATCTACATGTCAGCGTTGGCTGTCGGCCTGTGAAAACAGTCAAAATCCACAACGCATTATCGCTGATTATTTGTCAGGCATGACCGATGAGTATGCCACTAAAGTGTACAACGGTTTGTTTTTGGCGACCGCGGTGCAAAACGTCGATGATGATTATTCATAAAGCAACACGGTTTAATGTGTTGCTTTTCTTAACCCAGTTTTGAGCCTAACGCAGTTTTGAGCCTAACGCAGTTTTAAGCTTAACGCAGGTTTAAAGCGATCTTATGATGTCAGTCGACTGGTTGCCATTGACTAATTCATTAAACTCATCAGCTAAACGTTCACTTTCGCTTGCCACCGTTCGAAAATAATTTTGCCGCTGAGTTTCAGTTAGTTCGGCAAAGTCTTTACGATCAGGTATTTTTTGATAAGGCAATGACTGCACAAATTCAGCACTTGGACAAAGAATTAACGTGTTGTCAAAATGTTCCTTGTTGGCAAAACGGCTTTTAATGTATTTATCAAACCAACCAGGTTTAAATTCATTGTAGAAGTGCGGATACAATACTAAACCATCATCTTGTTCCGGTAAGAATTGTTGATCAAAATGATAATCGATGATGCCACCATCACGGTACATACCATTACCAGCACCTTTAATATTTTTTACGCCATTAATCAACAAAGGTATTGAACCTGTTGCTTGCAATGCTTGGCTTATATTTGCGCTTTCAAGGGCAACGACTTTAGAGCCTATGCCATCGTGGTAATCGAAAGGGATGTAGTCAACATCGTTGCTAAAAATTACTCGTTGATAATACTTGCCTAAATGACGTCGACTAATGCGGTTTGCCGCTGCCGAAGTAATTAAACCGGGAAGTTGCAGAGCTTTGTGTTCAAAGCGAGTTAAACCAAGAGACTTTGCAACAACTACGCTAGATTTTACTTGCTTATTAGCGACAATGTCAGCGCCGTTTTGCTCGCCCAGCACATAAGCTAATAACTGTTCGGATTGGGCTGTTATTTGCTGAATATTGGCGTTGGCTGGGTAAGATAATCCACTATATCCTTCAATTAAACGATTGATTGCCTTTAATGGTTCATTTTGACCATAACAGCTGAATCGCCACGCACCGGCGGAAGATCCAAGCGTATAAAGCGGATTATTGTTTCGCTGTTGAAAGTATTCACCACAAAAATATCGATCAAGACCTGCTAATACGAACCATTTAGGTCCGCCACTGGCACCAACAATGAGTTTGAACAGCTCATTACTTAACCCCTTTTCTTTAATCATTGCCAGTGCTGATTGGCCAGCATGGAGTGTTAACGCTGGTTGCTTGTTAATAATATTCATTAAATTAAATGTACTCAGAGGTCATTGTTTAAAGATCATTGTTTAGAGATCATTGTTTGGTTCGTGGTTCTTTTAATTAAGCTTATGCTGTTTTTTTTATCGCTATTTCTTAAAGTTACTTCTTACAGTAAAGCGCACAAATAGCACCAGCTGGATCTTTAATCATCACATAGGTATCGCTACCGCCCATCGATTTTACTGGTGTGATCAACTGCCCACCTTTTGCAACCACAGCAGCAATAGAAGCATCTAAATCAGCGACTAAAAAATATGGCATCCATACCGGTGGTATATCAGCGTTTACCGATTTAGCATGACAAACGCCAGCTTGCGCATGTCCATCACCAGGTCGAGTCATGGTATAGTCATTGTAATCGCCCATGCTGCAAGCTTCGCTTTTCCAACCAATAACTTCACTGTAGAAATCTTTCAATGAATCTGCGTCATCAACGGTTAAATCGAGCCATGCCATATCGCCAATTTTGTTGTCGTTCATACTTGCTCCTTTGTTAGTGTCTATCAGTAGTGGTTTAAAGTTCTACAGGATCGATAAGTTTCGGGTTTTTAGGGTAAAAGTTATCTTTCAATTTATCTATGTGCTCAAAGTGCCTTGTATCTTTATACGGAAGTTTCATAAAACCAGATATTCCGGTGCCATTGATTAATGGGATCAAGTCAATAATTTCTTTTAAGCACTGTTTAAAATCATCTTCTTTGTCATGATCGAGCAACATAAAGTAACTGTGAATTTTCAAATGCCCTTCCAATACCTCAAAAATAATACAACCAGTATGATGAATTAAGTTTAACCGTTTCAATACCGTTATCATCTTGTCAGGCAAACGCAGGTACTCATCGGGATCTTTGCCATCTTCAAAGTATGAATGCAATTGACTATTATGCTCAACTTCAGCAAGTTTACTAATTTCATAGGGAATAAATTGTCCCGCGTTTGGCGTAAACGGTTGGTTAGAATTGTCGCGTTCAAAATGAATGGTATCACGGGCATTAAACAGACAAGACTTAAAAATACCAATACGAAATATGCCTTGCGCCAGTGCTACCATATTATTGACTGCTGACTTAAATGAGTACTCTAACGACTTATCAAATAACGATAGATTAGAATCGACAAATACCCCTTCTTTTTCCCAGCGGATCACTAACCCGCCCACTACTGGGAATTTAGCTAAACGACTAACTGCAGCAACAAATGCTTTTTCAGTATCCCCCATTCCAGCTAAGAAATTTTTGTAATACTTTTCAAGTTGTACATCATCAACATCAATAAGACTTTCTTTATTAGCTTGCGCTCGAAGAAATGACTTACGCGAGCCATAAACGACTGTGTCTATTTCACTATCATGTTGTCTCAACCAAACCGGGATAATTGACTCAATTGGTTTCTTTGTTGGCTTATCCGCTAAGACAATATTTTTTAACATTGATAGATTATTAAATAAATAATCTCCGGCTTTACGTCTGAGATTTTCATCATCACTGAGCATGGCATCGAGCGTTTTAGCTAACATCTTCGGTAAGCCTAGACTTGATGCCGAAATCACTTTACTGCCATATCGACAAGACTGACCTGAGGCTAATGCATATAAGGTTGCTGCCATACCTTGTTCATCATATCGAGGTGACGACAATGCGCCGTTTAATTGTTCTTCACCGATAAAATAAATGTCTCCCATGCGAGCATTCGAGTGCTGTAAATCGCCACTCATCAAGTCCATCACGTTACTTGCAGTACTGTTACCATCTTTATCCATTTGCGCCCATACGGCTGAGCCCCAATCAATTAATTGAATATCTTGAGTGTTAGGATCAATCACAATATTTGATGGTTTAATGTCACCATGTACTATCGGTTTTTGCCGTAAGTTGTTCTTGGGATTTCGAATAAACTGCAAAAGCTCAACCAATTGAATGGTCAAGTCCACTATTTGCTCAGCAGGTAAAGGGCCAACTTTATGGGAAAGCTCATCTAAATCAAGCCCTGGTGCTCGACTCATGTGTAGTATATTTTGACGTTTTATCTTTAAGTATTCATAAAGATGAGGAATTTTAGGATGGCGAAGTACACTCTGCATTTCAGCTTCTTCACCTAACCTGTCTTGTACATGCTGTGGCAATGTTAAGCGCGAAAATTTAAATACCTGTTGTGTGCCAAAATCATCTTCAGCACAGAACACAAATCCATAGGCACCTTTACCTAATAGTTCGACCTGATGGTAACCTAATTGTTTCAGCTGCGTTTTACAAAGCTCAATCCATTGTTTTAATTTAGCCGCATCTTTATGGGACAACAGATAAATCGATTGGTCATTAGCAATATAAAAATGCTGCAATTTTTTTTGCGTCAATTTTGTTCTCTAACTTTTATTCGCAATATACGATCATTATTGCAAGCATAGCCTCATTTGTGAACACACGGATTTAAAAAGGCAACAACAAATTGCATTAAAAAGTATTAAAATGCGAAATAAACAGCTTTAAAATTAGCTTCTATATGCTAATGTTTAAATATCGAAACTAAAGAGATTTCCGCCGTGTTTTCAACTTTCAAGTTCATCCCCCAATTATCGGCATTAATACTTATATGTTTAAGTCTAAGTATTAAACCAGCTATCGCTGAGAACCGCGATTTTGCTCAAATTCAAAAAAGCAAAACATTACGCGTACTAACTTGGTCAGGAAATGAAACTTACTTGCCTCGTGCTGGCTCCCCTCCAAACTTTGAACGACAATATATTGAGGACTTTGCCAATAAACACCAACTCAACACTGAATTTATCGAAGTACAAAACTTTGACGAATTAATCCCAAATTTATTAGCAGGTAAAGGCGACATCATTGCCTCGAACATGACGATTAACCCGATACGTGCTCGCGAAGTTAACTTCAGCCAACCAATTTTTGAAAGCACAGAGTTCATCATTAAAGGTAAGAAAGCGAAAGCATTAGTTAATGCCAAAGATTTGGCAAAACGTGAAATTGCCGTTCAACAAGGTACTAGCTATGCGTTAACCGCCATTGGTTTAGCGAAAGTCTATCCCGATCTAAAAATCACCGAGATTCCACCTAATCTTAGCCACGAAGAAATATTAGATAAAGTGGCTAGCGGCGAGTATGACTTAACTATTATTGATAGCAATATTTTGCAGTCAACATTAAAGTATCGCAACGATATCGTTAAATCATTACAGGCCAATGTACCGAAGAATATAGGTTGGGCAGTTAACAAGCTGAACCGTAATTTAATGGTCAACATAAATAACTTCTTAGTGAATGAAAAACTAACCATTAATAAGAAAGCGCCTGTCAAGAATGAATGGGATATTATTAGTGAACGCCGCACAATACGTTTTGTGATGCGTAATAACATTTCTTCGTATTATATGTGGAAAGGTGAACTCATGGGCTTTCATTATGAGCTTGCTCGAGATTTTGCTAAAGCGCATAGACTTCGTTATGAAATACTTGTAGCGCCGGATAATCAGGCGATGTTTGAGTATATCAAGCAAGGTAAAGCAGACATAGCATTAGGATTTTTCACGCCGAATCAATATCGCATTGAAGATGGTTTAGCTTTTTCTAGGCCTTACCATTACGCCACGGAGCAATTAGTAACTGACGTTAACGATCCGGTAATAAATGGAGTCGAAGATCTTAAATTTAGAAATATAGCCGTACGTAAATCGAGTTCTTACTGGCAAACAATCAGTGATTTGCAAACATTAGTACCTGAAATTGTGGTTACTGCTGTCCCTGAAACATACGATACAGAGCGTATTATAGACGGCGTTGCTACAGGCGAATTTGACATGACTATCGCTGATAATCACCTAATTGATTTGGAGTTAAGTCTGCGTGACGATGTAGTCGCTAGTATTAATATGGGTAAGGAAAAGGCACAATCTTGGGCGATAAAATCTGGCCAAAATGTCTTGCTATCGAAAGTTGATAATTACATCAAACGCACTTATCGTGGTTTGTTTTATAACGTCATCCACAACAAATATTTTGAAAATGATAAAACCATGGATCGCCACCACGATGCCGTGCAAGACTTGCAATCAGGTGGGCAAATATCCCCTTACGATGATGTGGTAGAGAAATATGCCAAACAATATGGGTTTGATCCTAAATTACTGATTGCGCAAATGCATCAAGAGAGTCGCTTTAATCCTAAAGCGGTGTCATATGCAGGTGCTCAAGGGTTATTTCAAGTGATGCCAAGAACGGCGAAACAATTACGAATTTCGAATATGATGAACCCCGAAAATGGCATTCACGCTGGAATTAAATATTTGCATTGGGTGCAAGATAGAATGAAAGCGCAAAACGTTAGAGATGATCAGCTCATCTGGTTTGCTCTTGCTTCCTATAATGCTGGCCATGGGCATGTTAATGATGCGATTCGATTAGCGAAACAAAAAGGCTGGCGCGGTGATGTGTGGTTTGATAATGTTGAACGGGCAATGCTGCTTTTATCACAACGACAGTATTCATCTAAAGCTCGCTATGGATACGTTCGCGGCAATGAGCCAGTAACCTACGTTCGCAATATACGCCACAAATTTCAGATAATTCAAAGTTTAACTGCAAGCGAAGTTGCTACTTTAAATTAATTGCTTTTTGAAGGTTAATAGTCGAAATTTTAAGAATAATTCTGTTAAAAATTATAGTGTACACTCAAATAGGCAGCGGATAGGGTTTCATCAACGTCTTTGCGATTAGTCAGGTGATTATCGTCCTCCGCGCTTAAGCTTGCTTCAACGTATTCAACACCTAAACGTAATACCCAATTTTCATATATGTCTAGCTCTAAACCTCCGCCAACCAACAACCCTGCCCCGGTCCAAATATCTGATCCTTTATGGTTTTCTATACCGTGACTTTTATGCCGCTCAGTAAAAATCATTAAGCCTAATCCTGTTTTAAAAAATGCCGAAAAGCGCTCTGTAACATCAAAATGTAAAACCGGAGTGATAGTAATTACCGTTAGATAGGATTCTTTAATTGGATAGCTAGACTCTCGTTCATTTAGATCAGAAATGACGTAGATAGACGACTCTATTGCCCATATGTGATCAAAATTAAACCCCGCGTATAGACCATAACCATTGTTATCGCTTTTAGTCACTATTTCTGGCTCTTGTTGAAATATATTATTTTCAAACTGCTCTTCAGTTTCGCCATCGATAAACATCAGGCCAACATAGAAGTTTGATGTGTTTTCAACAATTGCCTTTGGCTCATCCTGTTCATTTTCCTCGGCAAGCGCCGAAGCGTCTGCAGTAACGAAAACAGAAAGGAGCAAAAAACATTTGAGCCAAGTCATTAATTTCATAACCATTTTTACACGTAGTTTTGTATATAGGTTGCTTTTAGACTAATTATAGACTGTTAAAAACGCACGCACATAAATACGAAACTTTTTTGAATTCGCGAGTAGTTGTAAACTAATTTGGAAAGTGTTTTTTAAAGGTTAGAACAAAGGCTAAATGATAAAAATAAAGCGCATCACTAGAAAATGATGCGCTAATAGGGTTTTATTGACAGTGAATGTTTAGCTGTCGTCGTTTGATAATTTGTTTGAATTTTCTCTTAGACGTTTACGATAGTTAGCTTTCGCAAGTTTTTGCATATCCGCAACTTTATCACTTTCGTCAACGATCTCGCGGCCTAATATTGTTTCAATGGCATCTTCAAGGGTAACAATACCTGCAGTTTGACCAAACTGGTCCTCCACTAAAAACATATGCTCTTGACGTTTTATAAAAACATCTAATAAGTTCAATACTGGGAAGTTTTCAGAAATTCGATATAAGTTGCTCGCGATATCTTTTAAAGCGGCTTCACCGTTACCTTGCCTTTCTTGCTCGTACAATTCGCTTTTAATGATGACACCGGTGATATTATCGATACTGCCTTCATAAATAGGGATACGGGTAAAATTGGCAGTACGTTCACTGTTTAATGCTGTTTTGACGATAGTTTCTTGATCAAGTGCATGAACCACAGAGCGCGGGGTAAGAATATCTTCCGTTTTCGCATCTCGTAATTTTAAGATATTACCCACAAGTTGGTTTTCCGAGCTCACCAAAGCCCCGTCTTTATAACTTAAAGATGCGACGGCCAATACTTCTTCTCGACTAGTTTCATTGCCAGATTTTGACGAAAAAAGCTTGGTTAAACGGGTTGAAAGCCAAACCAGTGGAAACACAATTTTTACTAAGAAATTGATGATATACGCCGACGGTATCGCTAGTTGACGCCAGAAATTTGCACCGATAGTTTTTGGAATGATCTCTGATAAATACAAAATTGCTAACGTTAATAGAAAAGCAATTAACGTTTCCCATTTCTCGCCAAAGACTCGAATCGCTTGGGCACCAACACCTGCCGCGCCCATAGTATGAGCAAAGGTGTTTAAAATCAGGATACTAGATATCGATTGATCTAGGTTATTTTTCACTTTGGCAAGCACTTCACTGCCACGTGATTTCTTATTCTGAACTTGAGCAATGAAGCTTGGAGAAATAGAAAGTAAAACCGCCTCAAGTACCGAGCAGATAAAAGAAATGCCGATAGCGATTGATAAATAAACAATTAACAGTGTCATTGAAATCCAATTAAAAAGTAGTTACTAGTTAAGTTTAACGAAAACTTACTATAAATGTTATTACAAAATGTACTGCTCTAAAACCCAGTTTAGTGAGCCATGTGCATCAAACAATGTGTACAAACAATGTGTACAAACAATGTGTACAAACAATGTGTACAAACAATGTGTACAAACAATGTGTCCAAAATAAGTTAAAAATTCAGTAAGTTAAAATAGCTTAGTACTGCACAAATCCAAACCAAAGTCATAAACGATAAAGCAACAAATACAATGGCCGAGCCAATATCTTTAGTTCGGCCAATCAATACATCATGCTCCAAACAAACTTTATCGGCGAGCGCCTCTAACGCTGAGTTTACTAATTCGGCAAACACCACAAAAAGCAAAGCAAATATGAGCACTAACCAATGCAGTACTGAACTTGCCAAAATAAAACTAAACGGTAAACAAATTAACGCCATTATCGTTTCTTGACGAAACGCTGCTTCATTAATCCAAGCAGCTTTAAATCCTTTCATAGAACAATGAGTTGCTTTAATGATGCGCCCTAATCCATGACCATTTACTTTATTCGTTTTCGCCTCTTCGCTCACAATAATGCCCTTTAATTTTATTTGTGATTAAAACTCAGTTTAATATAGCAGTTTAAAGTTTCTAATTCAGTTGTCTAACACTGTTTTTTATCTGTAGCGATCTCTTTACTCAAAGTTGTTGATAATTGACCAATAATTATTGCTTTATAGGGTCATATTGCATAAGGTATACGGTATATAAAATTAACTCTTTTCGGTCTAAGATTAGTTAGATAATTACCAAAGCGAAAAGAAAGAATAAAAAGAAAAATCTCATTTAGGGAAGGATAGATCGCTAACCATGTCGACTTTTGCGCGCATACTTATTAAAAACATTATTTTTGCCATTCTATTCAGTGCCTGTTACTTAAGTTTCAGCATTTACAGTTTAACGCAATTTATTACTGAACATCAGCAAGATCACCAAGTGACTTTAAAGAAAATTACTGAGCATTATCAAGGTGATGACATTAAAGGTTTTGCTAAACAACTTCGCCTTGCCTTTGAGTATGATTATTTACAAATATCAAACTTAGATGGTGACGTGATCTATCACTTTGAAGAAAAACCGTCGATGATGAATATCGTCGAGACCAGCAATGGTGATATCGCTCCTGCCCGTATTAAAAATAATAACCTATCCGTTTATATTGATTTCAAACTTAACTACGACGAAGTATTCAAAGTTTACTATCCATTAACTGGTTTTGTGTTTTTATCGCTTTTATTAGTGGTCTTTGTTGGCAGTTTGGTGACCGGCAGTATCGCTTCAAAGGCAAATCGTGTTGCCTCGAAGAAGGTTTCAGAGTTAATTGCCAGTGAAATTAAGAAAACCATTGAAAGCAGTGGTAAAGATGAAAGTCAGTTAAAGCTTCCAGCTGAATTCCAAGATGTCAATACCGTATTGTCACAGCTCAAGGGCTTCGTAACGACCAAGTTTATGAAGACGCAACAATTAGAGCAAACTGCCTATAGAGATCAATTAACCGGCTTGGAAAATCGCAGTGGCTTTGTCGACTTCTTCCAGCGCTTTAGTGAAGCCAGTGAAAACACCTTTGGTGTGTTAATGGTTACTCGCTGTTCTGAATTACTGACCATCAACCAAGTTCATGGTTATCAAGAAGGTGACCGTTATCTAAATCAAGTAGCTAACATTTTAAGCGCGCACATTATTAATATTGATGGTGCAAAAGTATACCGCTTAAATGGATCTGACTTTGCAACCTTCTTGCCAAACATTACTTTAATGGCATCTGAGAGCATCGCCGAAGAATTACGAGCCCTATTCAATGATTATCAACAACATACGGATTTCGATTCAATTGCATTTACTGGTATTGTTAAACTCGATTTTAACTTAGCCTTAGGTGAGTTATTAGCGCTTGCAGACACTGCGGTAAGTTTAGCGCAAACTAAAAATCGTAATGCATGGCATATTCAATCAGCATCTGATTTATTGGAAGCGAGCAAGACTAAACTTGGTCATCAGAATTGGACCAAAGAAATTAGTTACGTTATTGAGAATCAAAGCGTTGATTTACTCAATCAAGTAATTGTCCCAAGTGGTCGAAATAATAAAATTTATCACGAAGTGTTATCACGCTTTACAGGCTCAGAAGGTCAAGTATTACCAACGGCAGCGTTTATCGCTATGGCTGAAAAACTCGATAAAATCGTCTTGGTTGACCGTTTAGTAATTGAGAAGACATTATCGGAAATTAAGAGTAAAAACCTGACCAGTAATGGCTTTGGCATAAACTTGTCGATACGTTCAATCCATGATCAACATTTTGTTATCTGGTTAGAGCGTCGCATGTTAAGAGACCACGATATCGCCACTCGTTTGGTATTTGAAATTGCAGAATACGGCTTAGATCAAAACATTAAAGCAAGTAGTCACTTTATTGATACCATCCATCGCGTTGGTGCTCGCGTATGTATTGAACACTTTGGTATTGGTATTACCTCATTTAAGTTCTTTAAAGAACTTTCTCCAGATTATATTAAGATGGATGGTAGCTACACCCATAAAATCCAGGAAGATAAAAACAACCAATACTTTTTGCGCCTAATGATCGATTTAGCACACCGTTTAGGCATTCGAGTATTAGCTGAGAGTGTGGAAACACAAGAAGAGAAATTTACTTTCGATGAAATTTTTGTTGATGGTTGTCAGGGTTATTATTTAGGTAAACCTGAAAAAATATAGTCCGTTAAATATCGACTGAATAACGCATTTTGTGCAATAAATGTTTAGATTTCTATTCAGCGATTATTTAATTGAACACCAATAATAACAACAAGTTGTTAATTGCCTGATAAACTAGGATAATGACAGCAATATTCTATGATTAAATTTAATTAATGACTGATTATCTTTTACTTTTAGTAAGCACTGTTTTAGTAAATAACTTCGTGCTTGTTAAGTTCCTCGGTTTATGTCCATTTATGGGGGTTTCATCGCGCACTGAAACCGCCATCGGTATGTCTTTAGCAACAACGTTTGTTTTAACGTTAGCGTCGTTGCTGAGCTACTTATTCAGTACCTATATTTTACAACCGTTAAATTTAGAATATTTGACAACAATGGGCTTTATCTTAGTCATTGCCGTTGTCGTTCAGTTTACTGAAATGGTAGTTCATAAAACCAGTGCCAATCTTTATCGTTTACTCGGTATTTTCTTACCGCTTATTACCACGAACTGTGCCGTGTTAGGTGTTGCCTTACTCAATCTTTATGAACAACATAACTTTTTCGAATCTATTGTATACGGCTTCGGCGCTGCGGTAGGTTTTTCCATTGTTCTGGTTATGTTTTCAGCGATGCGTGAACGTTTAGTCAATGCCGATGTGCCAAAACCATTTGAAGGTGCAGCAATTGCGATGATAACGGCTGGTCTTATGTCATTAGCCTTTATGGGCTTTACCGGATTGGTGAAGCTTTAATGGATATGTTAATTGCAATCGTTGTATTTGCCTTAATTGCAGGCGCTTTTGGCGCGCTATTAGGGTTTGCTTCAGTCAAATATAAAGTTGAAGGCGACCCTTTAGTCGAACAACTTGACGCGTTATTACCGCAAACCCAATGTGGTCAATGTGGTTATCCTGGCTGTAAGCCTTATGCAGAAGCTGTAGCAAACGGCGACGCAATAAATAAATGTGCACCAGGCGGTGACGATACCATTAAAAAAATCGCAGACTTAATGGGTGTAGAAGTTCAACCTCTCGATGAAACCCACGAGGCCGATAACACCCCTAAAGTCGCCTTTATTATCGAGGAAGACTGCATTGGTTGTACTAAGTGTATTCAAGCCTGTCCTGTTGATGCCATTACTGGCGCAGCAAAAGTAATGCACACTGTGATAGTCGATGAATGTACCGGCTGTGATTTATGTGTAGAGCCTTGTCCTGTAGATTGTATTGAAATGCGCCCTATTGCTGAAACACCAGAGACATGGCAATGGGATCTGCAAGCCATTGACGTAAGAATGATAGATTAGGAGCAAACATGGGATCTATTATTGAACGTATTGAGGCAAATCGCTTTTTCGACTTTAAGGGTGGAATTCACCCACCTGAACAAAAGTTTCTCACCAATAACAAGCCAATTCGCAGCATAGCATTAGCCAAGCAATTAATTCTGCCGCTAAAACAACATATTGGTAAAGCAGGTGATGTTATTGTAAAAGTGGGTGACAAAGTATTAAAAGGGCAAAAACTAACAGAATGCTCTAACCCAATGACTGTACCTGTTCATGCACCGACCTCAGGCACCATCACAGCAATTAAACCTGGTACTTTAGCGCACCCATCAGCGATGCAAGACTTGTGTTTATTTATCACTCCAGATGGCAATGAAACTTGGGTTAAACGAAATATTGTGAGCGATTTAAAAACGCTTACTAAAGAAAATGTCATTGATAAAATCGCCAACGCTGGTATTGCGGGTATGGGCGGCGCAGGTTTTCCAACCAACATCAAATTGAACATCAAATCTGGTATTAACTTTTTGATCATTAATGCTGCTGAATGTGAACCATACATCACCGCTGATGATTTATTAATGCAAGAACAAGCCAGTGCGATTATCAATGGTATTGAAGTTTTAAATTACTTGCTTGAACCGAAAAAAGTATTGATCGGAATAGAAGACAATAAGCAAAAATCGATTGCCGCATTACAAAAAGCCAGTGCTCACCTTGATCATATTCAAGTGTGTGTTTTACCAACTAAGTACCCAACAGGCGGCGAAAAGCAGCTTATTAAAGCGCTTACAGACATCGAAATAAAGAGCGGTTCACTGCCAATAAACCATGGCATGGTAATGCAAAATGTCGGTACCGTATTCGCCATTTCAGAAGCAATTTTTAATGATACGCCTCTAATTAAAAGAGTGGTAACCGTAACAGGACAAGCATTAGCAAAACCGCAAAACATTTGGGCACCGCTGGGCACCCCTATTGCTCATTTACTCGAACAGTGTGGTTATGACGAAGTTAAAGACCCTCGTATCATTATGGGTGGTCCATTGATGGGCTTTACTCTGCCAAACTTAAACGTGCCGGTAGTAAAAACCACAAACTGTATATTAGCACCCACGGTTCAAGAAATAGCGCCAGCACAAAAAGAAGTGGAATGTGTGCGTTGCGGTCAATGCGCCGAAGTGTGTCCAAGCATCTTGTTACCGCAAGAGTTACAGTGGTATGCAAAAGCAAAAGATTACAACAAACTTGAAGAGCTTAATTTATTTGATTGTATCGACTGCGGTGCATGTGCTTACGTCTGTCCAAGCCAAATACCATTAGTACAATATTATCGTGTAGCAAAAGCTCAGATCCGTAGTAATAAGGTACAACAGGTCAAAGCGGACAAAGCTAAACTACGTTTCGAAGCGCGTAACCTGCGCTTAGAAAAAGAAAAAATCGCCCGCGAAGAAAAGCATAAGAAAGCAATGGCGGCTCGCAAAGCTGCGATGAGTAGCTCAGAAGCTAAATCAAGTAATGATGCAGTGGCTGCGGCATTAGCGCGTGTTAAAGCGAAAAAGGCCGGTACCGCAGTATCAACGCCAACACCAGGCGATAGTCCAAAAGCTAGAGCAGCAGCAGCTATTGAACGTGCTAAAGCGAAAAAAGCTGGAAAAGCGATTGAAGCAGAGCAAAATACTGAAGCGGTTTCTCCTGTCGCAGCAGCGGTTGCACGAGCAAAAGCAAAGAAAGCGGCTAAACTCGCTGAACAACAAACTGATGCACTAACGCCAAGTACTGAAGTACCTGCGAAGAACGACAAAATCGCAAGCCAAGAACCAGATAAAGATAAAGACAGCCAAGATAAAGACAATCAGGTTAAACAAGACGCCGCAGCAAAACGTAAAGCCGCTGCGATAGCAAAGGCTAAAGAGAAAGCCTTAGCGAGAAAAGCAGCTCAAACATCTGAGCCAAGCTCTGAATCAAATGTTGAAGCAAAAACTGAAACCGATGGAAAATCTGAGGTTAAAGTTAAAACTGCACCAGCTAAAAAAGCAGCGGTTAAAAAAGCACCTGTGAAGAAGACAACTACTGCTAAAGATAAAGTCGACAAAGCTGAAGCTAAAAGTACAGCGGTGACAAAGACTGCAACTAAAGCTCCTGCTAAAAGTGCGTCAGCTAAAAGTGCACCGGCTAAAAGTGCACCGGCTAAAAAGGCTCCGGTGAAAAAGCCTGCAACGGCGAAAGCTGAAGATAAAAAACCAGCTGTCAAAAAGGCCCCGGTAAAAAAAGCACCTGCTAAAAAAGCACCTGCTAAAAAAGCACCTGCTAAAAAAGCACCTGCTAAGAAAACAGCAGCGAAAAAAGCTGATGCTCCGCAAGATGACCTGTTTAGCGATACTACTGTATCGACAGATACTACCGATGATGTAAAAAAACAAAAAATTGCCGAAGCTATCGCGAAAGCAAAAGCCAAAAAACAAGCAGCTAACAAGGTCGACACGGAAGATGCTCAATCAACAACGGATGATGCAGCAGCAATTAAAAAACAGCGTATAAGTGAAGCGATTGCAAAAGCGAAAGCAAAGAAAAAAAACGCTCTCGATAAACAAGATAAAGAGTCATAAACATGGCATATTGGATAGCAAGTTCACCACATAATCATATTCAAGCAGAAACTCCTAAGTTAATGCGCTTAGTGATCATGGCTGCAATTCCTGGTATTGCCGCTCAATGCTACTTCTTTGGCTGGGGCAGTCTAATTCAAGTCTTGTTTGCCATTGCTTTTGCGGTATTAGCCGAAATTACCTTTTTGTCCATTCGTGATAAAAATATCAAATCTCAAATAACCGATTATTCAGCGGTACTTACTGGCTTGTTAATTGGTGTTAGCGTGCCATCTCTCGCGCCTTGGTGGATAACCGCTATAGGAAGTATCTTCGCTATAGTTGTGGTTAAGCAGCTTTATGGCGGCCTTGGTTTCAACTTATTTAATCCAGCAATGGCAGCCTATGTTCTACTGTTAGTCTCATTTCCACTTGAAATGACTTCTTGGCAACCAGCAAAAGATTTATTGGTTTATGACATCAGTTTCTTTAACCATTTATGGTTAATTTTAACGGGCTATACCTGGGAAGGTTTCTCCGTTGAACAAATTCGTATGAATATTGACGGCGTCACCATGGCAACACCACTTGATACCCTTAAAACAAGTATATCAATGGGACTAACCGTAAATGAAAGTAATGTCAGCTCGGTTTTTGGCGAGCATTTCAGCTTAGGTTGGGAATGGGTTAACGGCGCATTCTTATTAGGCGGCCTAATTTTAATCGCCAAAAAAGCCATTGATTGGGTAATTCCAGTGAGCTTTTTAGTGTTTTTGTTAGTATTTTCATTTATCGCCTATAGCGTCAGTCCTGATAGCAGTGCATCAACCATGTTCCATTACCTATCAGGCGGCACTATGTTAGGTGCGTTCTTTATTTTGACCGATCCAGTATCTGCATCAACGACACACAAAGGTCGAATTATTTATGCTGGTCTTGCTGCCCTACTCGTTTACTTGATTCGAAAATTTGGTGGTTACCCTGATGCTATCGCGTTTGCAGTCTTGCTATGTAACATGGCCGTACCGCTAATTGATCAATATACTCGACCACAAACCTTCGGTCATAAAAAAGGGATTAACTGATGAAAACAGTCATCTCTCACAATGCCAAAATACTGGCGATTTTTGCCGTGGTTTGTACCGCAGTGGTATCACTCGTTAGCATGTTGACCAAAGACGAAATAGCCAAACAAGAACAACAGCAACTGTTATCTACTTTGCACCAAGTAATCGCGCCTGAACGCTTTGATAATGACCTTTACCACACCTGTCAGTATGTTCAAGACACACAACTGTTAGGCTCTAAAGATACTCAAACCTCATATTTAGCGATTAACGGCGAAGATGCGGTAGCAGTTGCGATCACAGCTGTCGCACCAGATGGATACAATGGCAACATTCACCTATTAGTGGCCATTAATGTTGATGGCTCTGTCAGCGGCGTGCGAATATTAAAGCATTTAGAAACTCCTGGATTAGGTGACAAAGTTGAAATCAGAAAAAGTGACTGGGTGCTAAGCTTTAACGAACGTGAATATGAAGGCGTTAAAGATAAACGTTGGACCGTTAAAAAAGACGGCGGTATTTTTGATCAATTTACGGGCGCTACGATTACGCCACGAGCTGTGGTTAAAGCAGTCAAGAACGCGTTAATTTATTTTGACCAAAACAAGTCCAAGTTATTAGACGAACAACACGCTTGCCGAGGCAATAATGAGCAATAAAAACGAATACAAAGAGTTAGTATGGCAAGGGTTGTGGAAAAATAATCCTGGCTTAGTGCAACTACTCGGCCTATGTCCGTTACTTGCAGTTACAACAACCGTAACCAATGCTCTAGGATTAGGTCTTGCGACTTTACTT
This sequence comes from Thalassotalea crassostreae, assembly GCF_001831495.1. Taxonomy (NCBI): domain Bacteria; kingdom Pseudomonadati; phylum Pseudomonadota; class Gammaproteobacteria; order Alteromonadales; family Colwelliaceae; genus Thalassotalea; species Thalassotalea crassostreae. The sequence continues at coordinate 1,377,610 of NZ_CP017689.1, read as the reverse complement.
GTGCTTATTGGCTCTAACGCCACTGTCTCGCTAATTCGAGATTGGGTACCAAAAGAAGTACGAATCCCTATTTTCGTATTGATCATTGCTGCGTTCGTTACTGTGGTGCAATTGTTAATGAATGCCTACACCTACGGTTTATATCAAGCCCTAGGGATATTTTTACCATTAATCGTGACTAACTGTGCCATTATTGGCCGTGCTGAAGCATATGCTTCAAAGAACCCTTTAAAACAAGCCAGTTTTGATGGCTTAATGATGGGGTTAGGTTTTGCATTTGTTCTTATTGTCTTAGGCGCAATTCGTGAATTGCTTGGACAAGGCACATTATTTGATGGCGCGGAACTATTACTTGGTGATTGGGCAACAGTGCTGCGTATTGAAGTATTTAAATTTGACAGTAACTTCTTATTAGCAATACTTCCTCCCGGCGCATTTATTGCCATGGGCTTTTTAATCGCGGCTAAAAACGCCATCGATGAACGCATCGCTAAACGTGCACCTAAGCCAGAAACTACGACCAGTATTGAGCGCGTTAGAGTAAACTTTGACGGTTAATAAAATGCTCATTAGCAAAATAAAATAAATTAAAAATGAATAAACAAAAACGCTATGAAATGTTATCTCGTTTGCGCGATGATAACCCTAATCCGACTACAGAATTAGACTTTAACTCACCGTTTGAGTTACTTATTGCGGTGTTGTTAAGCGCCCAAGCGACCGATGTTAGTGTGAATAAAGCGACGGCAAAGTTATACCCTGTCGCCAACACGCCACAAGCTATCCTTGATTTAGGCTTAGACAAATTAAAGAGCTATATTAAGACTATTGGTTTATTCAATACAAAAGCGGTAAACACACTTAAAACCTGTCAGATGTTGGTTGATTTGCATAATGGTGAAGTGCCAGAAGACAGAGCCGCTTTAGAAGCTTTACCTGGTGTTGGCAGAAAGACCGCTAATGTTGTGCTCAATACAGCCTTTGGTTGGCCAACAATCGCAGTAGATACTCATATCTATCGAGTATCGAATCGAACCAAGCTGGCAATGGGTAAAACTGTAGATAATGTTGAGCAAAAACTGCTAAAAGTTGTACCAGCTGAATTCAAGGTTGACGTACATCACTGGTTGATTTTACACGGCCGCTACACTTGTGTTGCTAGAAAACCAAAGTGTGGCGCCTGTATTATTGAAGACTTATGCGAATATAAAGAAAAGAACGATTAAGGAAAACACAAATGCGAATTTTACATACCATGCTGCGCGTTGGCGATTTAGAAAAATCGATTAGCTTTTACCAAGATGTTTTAGGCATGCGTTTATTACGCAAAAGTGAGAATGAACAGTTTCAGTATACGTTAGCGTTTTTAGGTTATGACGACATGGCTCATTCAACGGTGTTAGAACTTACCTATAACTGGGGTGTAGAAAGCTATGACCACGGTGATGCATTTGGTCATATTGCCATTGAGGTTGATGATGTATACAAAGCCTGTGAGCAAATTAAATCCCTTGGCGGCATTGTCTCACGCGAGCCTGGCCCTGTAAAAGGTGGCACAACAGAAATTGCTTTTGTAAAAGATCCTGATGGCTATGCTATTGAGCTTATTCAAGCAAAAGAAGATTAATTCATGGCACTTAAAGCGACCATATTCAAAGCGAATATCAGCATCTGCGATATGGATCGCAACTACTATGACACATTAAACTTAACCATTGCTCGTCATCCGTCCGAAACCGACCAACGAATGATGGTACGCATTTTGGCATTTATCATTCATGCCCATGAGCAATTACAATTTACTAAAGGACTGAGCTCAGACGAAGAGCCTGAAATTTGGCAAATAGATTACAGTGAGCAAATTCAATTATGGATTGAACTCGGCCAAATTGATGAAAAACGCATCAAAAAGGGTTGTAATCGCAGTGAGAAAGTTGCCATTTATACCTATGGTTCTTCGGTTGAGAACTGGTGGAATAAAATAAAAAGCAAAGCTTCTAGCTATAAAAACCTCGACGTTTATCAAGTGAGTGAAAACACTACAGATCAATTATGCGATTTAGTCAGTCGTACTATGGAGCTACAGTGCACCATAGACACTGGACAAATATGGCTTTCAAATCAAAGCGATAGCGTTCATATCGAAATGAATACATTACAGCAATTCGACTAAATTAGTCATTGCTATCAGCAAACTTTGCCCTATACTGTTGGCAAATAAATTTTGAGTCAAAAAATTATGCAATTAAAAACTTCAGTTATTACATCAACTGTTGCAGCCCTGTTGCTTGCAGGCTGTCAGCAAAACGCCGCAGACAAGACGACACAACCTACTCCTGCTCCTACAGAGCAAGCGAGTACAGAGGTTGTTGAACAAAGCGAATCTGCTAAATTAAATGAGTTTTTCGAAACCATGTTTAAGGATGCAGTTAGCCGCTCTCCACAATTCCAAACGCAACTTGGTATCAAAGATAACAATGACAAGTGGAATGATATCAGCGAAGACAACGCGTTAGCTGAACTAAACATTAGCAAACAAAACCTCGCTCAACTTGAAACCTTTGACGTGAGTAAGCTCGATCCACAAACGGCACTAAGCTATCAACTAGCGCACGATTCAATTTCGGCACAAATTGAGGGATACAAGTGGCGTCACCATAACTACCCAGTTGATCAAATGCACGGTTTACAGTCTCGCATCCCGTCGTTTTTAATTAACCAACACGGCATTACCAATGTCGATGATGCTAATGACTACATTAGCCGAATTAAAGGCATTCGAGTATTAGTTACACAACTACTTGAACAATTAAAAATTCGTGAAGACAAAGGCATTGTACCGCCAACATTTGTTTTCCCTCACGTTATTCGTGATTCACAAAATTTAATCCAAGGCGCACCATTTAATGGTGATAGCGAATCTATTTTATTGGCTGATTTCAATAAAAAAGTGAACGCTTTAGAAATATCTGCAGAGCAAAAGCAGCAATTAACCGCCGAAGCGACAACTGCGCTTATTGATTATGTTCAACCTGCTTACCAAGACTTGATCGACTTCTTAATTCACCAAGAAGCGCGTTCAACTAATGATGCTGGCGCATGGAAATTCCCTGAAGCAGATGCTTTTTATAAGCATGCCCTAGCCCGAATCACTACCACTGATTTAAGCGCTGAAGAAATTCATCAAATTGGTTTAAGTGAAGTTGCCCGTATTCACGAAGAAATGCGTGTTATCAAAGATAAAGTTGGCTTTAAAGGCGACTTAAATGAGTTTATGGTCTTTATGCGTGAAGACGACCAATTCTATTACCCGCAAACAGAAGCAGGAAAGCAACAATATCTTGACGAAGCAACGGCGATCATTGATACCATGAAAACCCGTTTGGACGAGTTATTCAATGTACAGCCAAAAGCTGAAATGATTGTTAAACGCGTTGAAGCGTTCCGCGAAAAATCAGCTGGTAAAGCGTTCTACAATAGCCCTGCTCTTGATGGCAGTCGCCCAGGGATTTACTACGCAAACCTTTATGATATGAAAGCGATGCCAGTTTATCAAATGGAAGCGTTAGCCTACCATGAAGGTATTCCAGGTCATCACATGCAATTAGCGATTTCACAGGAATTAGAAGGCTTACCTACGTTCAGAAAGTTCCTACGATTTACTGCCTATATTGAAGGCTGGGGTTTATATTCAGAGAAAGTGCCAAAAGAGATTGGTTTTTACCAAGACCCTTATTCTGATTTCGGTCGTTTAGCGATGGAATTATGGCGCGCGGTACGTTTAGTCGTTGATACTGGTATGCACGATAAAAAATGGACGCGTGAGCAAAGCATCGATTTTTATGTAAACAATACCCCTAACGCCAAATCAGATGCGATAAAAATGGTTGAACGTCATGCGGTAATGCCAGCTCAAGCAACGGCATATAAAATCGGTATGTTAGAAATCTTAAAACTTAGAAGCAAGGCACAAGACGCGCTTGGCGATAAGTTTGATATCCGTGACTTCCATGATGTTTACTTGAAAAATGGCCCACTACCTTTGACTATCATTGGTCAAAAAGTTGATGAGTACATTGCAAGCAAGAAGTAAGTAGCAGAAGCAGCTAGAATAAGTATCTAGCAAAAGTTATCGCTAGTGACATAACCGTCACTAGCGTATTCAAAAAACTGAGTCGCAATAGCGGCTCTTTTTATTTAACACGCTATAATTAATAAAGTTTTCACCAATTTAAGTACTAGTGGTACACTTATTTTAAGATTCAAGAAATAAACACCTATTAATGACCATTAATCGATATTTTACTCGCGTATTCATAATCTTGTTAGCCCTTATCATCGCTAACATTACCGCATTCTATGTTTACCAACAATCGCTGCAATCGATGAATGCATTGGAAGATGATCGTCTCTCAATCGTTGAAATTACCAACCATGTTCGTGACACTTCCGATAAGCTTACCCGCACCGCTAGAACCTACGTCGTTACCGGTGATAAAAACTATCGTGACTATTATTTTGAAAGTTTAGAAATAAAAAATGGTCACCGTAAACGTCCTGACAACTACTTTAGTATTTACTGGGATAAGCTGCACACACTTCAAGAAGGTAAACGATTTTCTGACGTACCGCTAAATCAAATTGTTGCCGATTTAATTTACCCTGAGTCTAAACTTGAAGAATTAAGAAAAGGCGTGGTGCTGTTTGACAAAATTAATTTGGTTGAACAACAAGCCATTAGTTTGTATCAGCAAGACCCTGTCAATAATCAACAGACTGCTATCGACCTTTTATACGGCAAAGCCTACCTTGCAGACAAAAGTGAGGTGATGGTTAAAATTGATGATTTTGAAGATAAATACGATCAGTGGCATGTGCGCAAAACAGACAAGCTCGAACAACAAATTGCGTACTACGAACTAATAAAATTAGTGTTGCAATTTTTGTTCATTCTTGCCCTTATCAGCGTTCGATTCTATTTGATTAAAAACGTTTCTTCACCAATTGAAAAACTCACTGGTTTGGCAAATCGAATTGCTAATGGCGACTTCTCAAAGAGGCCTACAATAGATAAGAATCCAAGCGATATGGCGTTATTGCTTAATTCAATGAATCAGATGCAAGACGAAATTGCCAAAACCGTGCATCAATTTGAACAACAAACAGAACTCGCTCATCAAGCGCAACAACAAGCAGAAGCGGCGAATAAATCACGCGGTGAGTTTTTGGCGAATATGAGTCATGAGATCCGCACACCGATGAACGGTATTATTGGTATTTCTCAGTTACTGCAGCAACAAGAACTTAATGATGACGATAGAGTTTATGTTGATAAAATTTTACTGTCGGCAAGACAGTTACTCGACATTCTTAATGATATCCTCGACTTTTCTAAGATAGATAGTGACAAACTAACCATCGAAAACATCGAGTTTGACTTAAACAGTGTGTTTGAACGCATCAGCAATGTATTGGCTCTATCAGCCCAAGAAAAAGGTCTTAGCCTTAATTTTGATATTGACAGCGATGTAAATACTCAGTTTCTTGGCGATCCGGTTAGACTTGGTCAAATCTTAATGAACTTAACGTCGAATGCGATTAAGTTTACTGAACACGGCAGCGTTACTATTAGGCTAAATAATAGCCAAGATAAAAACGCCATTGAATTTTCAGTGATTGATAGCGGTATCGGCCTTTGTGCTGAAAAAATTGAACAAATATTTAAACCGTTTTCACAGGCTGATGGTTCGATCACTCGAGTCTATGGTGGCTCTGGTTTAGGCCTAACCATATGTAAACGTTTAGCTGAGCTTATGGGCGGCGATATTAGCGTGAATTCCGTTGCCGGTGAAGGCAGTTGTTTTGTGTTTAAATTACCGATTATTAAAAACCTCGACCCGAAAAAAGTTAGTCTAAATAAGAAACCAGTTATTGTATTTAGTGACAATAGCCATAACCAAACCTTGATTGAGCGCAATTGTCATTTACATGATATTAAATTTGACGCGTTTGCGTTGCAGCGTTTGAGCAATCCAGTCGATTCAGAGTCGCAAATCGAATTAACTGCATCTACTTTAGTTATTATCGACTTAGCTGGCATTGATGAAGGGCAAATTAAAGCGCTAATCGACACCAGCAAAGCTTGGTTAGAGCAAGAGAATGTCGATTTGTTGTTATTAACCAATCTAAATCAATTAGAATGTAAAGAGCAGTTCTCGTTTAAAGAATCGCTCAAAACGGTTCATTGTCCAATCGTATTTAACGATATCGCCAAGCACTTTAATAGCGACAACGGTACCAATAATAAGCCTGTTTTTAGTAAAGCATTTAGCGGCGTAAAAGTGTTATTAGCAGAAGATTTTAAATTAAATCAAATTGTTGCTAAAGGTTTACTGGAAAAGCTTGGTGCAGAAGTCGATATTGCAGAAGATGGTCAACAAGCCATTGACGCCATTGCCGAGCAAAACTATCAATTAGTGTTTATGGATATTCATATGCCAGTTATGGATGGTCATCAAGCGACTAAGATTATTCGTGCGAACAAAGACTATGATCACATTCCTGTTATCGCCTTAACCGCCGATGCACAGAAAGAACATATTGGACAATGCGTTGAGTCGGGTATGGATGATTTTTTATCCAAACCATTTATGCTTGCTGATATGGAAGCGATGTTACACAAACACTTAAAATAAAAAAGCCGAGACTTCGGGGCAATAGAAACTATTTAATAGAAACTAGAAGGCAAAGAATCGGCAAATGAAAAGGCTTTAATGAGTGGTCTTTTCAATTACTCATACTAAACAGAAATTATGACGGATTTATGACAATCAAAAATATTTTAAAAATTATTCCTTTAGCAATACTTTCAGTCAGTTGCGGCATGTCAGTAGACACTAATTTAGATAAAGAAAACTTTGATGAATACTTTGCAACCGGTGGCGTTGTTATGTATCAATCAGAAGATGAATTCCCAGGTAAAAGTGACTTTTTAGGGTTAGTCGAAGGTGATAGTTGTAAGCTCAAAAGTAACGATAAACCAGCCAATGAAATTGACGCTAGAACAATGGCAAGAAACCGCGCAGCAGATATGGGCGCTAACGGTGTTATCTTTACCAGTTGTACCTTAATCGAAGACCAACAATGCCTCGAAGCCATGGTTTGTTATGGCAAGGCATATGCTATCGACGAGCCAAAGTCATAGCTCCAAGAAAATAACTCTTAGTAAATAGCTCTTAGCTAATAGCTCCGCAGCTTTAGCATTAAAAATAAAACTATGACTGAAAATAACGTTCAATTTCAATCTATAGGTACAGTTCACTCTCCCTATAAAGAAAAGTTTGCCATTCCAAGGCAACCTGGATTGGCAACCGCCGCTAAAGGCAGCGTTGAGTTGACACTTTCTGGCGATCAGCAGCAAATGCTGCGCGACATTGAACAGCATTCACATCTTTGGTTGATATTTGTTTTTGATAAAACCGCTGAATATGGCTTCAAGCCATTGGTTAAAGCGCCGCGTCTTGGCGGCAACAAAAAAACCGGTGTGTTTGCCACGCGTTCAACCTTTCGCCCCAACCCTATTGGTATGTCGGCAGTTAAGCTAGAGGGTATTAGCAAAATTAATGACCACTGGCATATTCATGTTAGCGGCTTAGATTTATTAGATGGCACGCCGATTATCGATATTAAACCTTATATCCCCTATTCTGACGCTATTGCTACAGCAAGTTCTGAAATGGCACAAGATGCAGAGCAGCATCAACTTCAAGTCAGTTTTAATGAGTTAGCTGCTACGCAATTACAAACGTTGGCAAAGCATTATGATTCACTTGAATTGTTAATTGAACAAGTTCTCAGTCAAGATCCAAGACCGGCTTACAAAAAGCAATCTGACGATGTTCAAGAGTACGGAATGAGTTTGTTTGACTTAAACATTCGCTGGCAAATTGCCGGTGAGCACTGCACCGTAATCGATATAAGCGTAAAATAGATAAGCCGCCTCAATTTGTAGATGACTTCTTAGCACCTTGCTCGTATAATCCCCCGCTTAATCAATGTATTGCTTTAACAAGGCTTGATTAAGCAAAACAAAAAATACAATTTGAATTCATTTCAATACGCACCAGATTTACGTTCTGGCTAGCAGGAGAAAAATTATGTCACAATATGTAGTTTGTGCATTATATAAGTTTGTCACTTTAAATGACTTTAAACAGTTACAAAAACCGTTGTTGCAAACCATGCAAGATAACGACGTTAAAGGTACACTTCTACTCGCTGTAGAAGGCATAAATGGTACCATCGCGGGCTCCCGTCAAGGCATAGATAACGTGTTAGCATTTTTAATGGCTGATTTACGTTTAGCTGATCTTTCTTTCAAAGAATCATTCACTGACAACGCGCCATTCAAGCGTTGTAAAGTAAAGCTTAAAAAAGAAATCGTAACCATGGGTGTTGAAGGTATTGACCCGAAACAAGTGGTCGGTACTTATGTTAAGCCACAAGATTGGAACGAATTGATTTCAGATCCAGAAGTATTATTAGTTGATACTCGTAACGATTATGAAATCGAGATTGGCACCTTTGAGAATGCAGTAAATCCAAATACTGAAACCTTTCGTGAGTTTCCTAAATACGTGGCTGATAACCTTGATCCAGCAAAACATAAGAAGGTCGCGATGTTTTGTACCGGTGGTATTCGCTGTGAAAAATCAACTGCGTTTATGAAAGAACAAGGTTTTGAAGAGGTTTATCATCTTGAAGGCGGCATACTAAAGTATTTAGAAGAAGTGCCACAAGATAACACTATGTGGAAAGGCGATTGTTTTGTATTTGATGATCGCGTAACCGTTGATCACGACCTGAAAAAAGGTAAGTACGATCAATGTCACGCATGTCGATTACCAATTACCGAAGAAGATAAGCAATTAGACAGTTACGAAAAAGGCGTTAGCTGTTACCGCTGTATCGATAAAGTCACTGATGAACAACGTGCACGCTATGCCGAGCGCGAGAAACAAATCAACTTAGCCAAAGCGCGTGGTGAAAACCACATCGGCGGTGACGTAAGTAAAACCATCGCAGAACGCAAAGCGCAAAAGCTTGAAGCAATAAAGCGCCAACAAGAAAAGCAAAAATAGCGATAAGCATTAATATATATCTAGTCACGCTAAATTTGAAAATTAAGCATAAAGCTACTATTATTGTACAAATTTTGTTCAATTGAGAATTTAGTTGTGGCAGATAATAACGCTAATGATGAACCTTTAAATAATCGACATCCTCTTGATGATTCCGTTATTGTTGAACAAAATAATTGTCAACAAGACCAACAAGAATCTCCCCATACCTGGTGGTTAAATACCCGCCGTCGCTGTCATAAACACGCAACAATTAAACGCAACCACATCCGACGAAGACATTATTAATAATGTCTATATAACTGTTTTTCGCAGTCGATAAGACGAAGAAGCCAGCTAAACCTTAAAAATCCAAACTTTATCGCGATTAATCGCGCAAATTCGTTTTGCCTATCGCCATACTGCTGTTAGAATATCGGCAATTTTTTATTCTTACCAAAATAACTTTTGGTATCACAACATTTGGAATTTTAGTTCAATGCGCACTAGCCAATATTTACTTTCTACCTTAAAAGAAACTCCAGCAAACGCTGAAGTGATCAGTCACCAATACATGCTTCGTGCCGGCTTAGTTCGCGCAGTAGCGTCAGGCTTGTACAACTGGTTACCCACTGGTCTTAAGGTACTTAAGAAAGTTGAAAATATCGTACGTGAAGAAATGACACGTGCTGGCTCTATTGAAATGCTAATGCCAATGGTTCAACCTGCCGATTTATGGCAAGAATCTGGCCGTTGGACAGACTACGGCCCTGAGTTGTTACGTATGGAAGATCGTCACAATCGTCCATTCGTATTAGGTCCAACGCACGAAGAAGTTATCACTAAACTGATCAGCTTTGAGTTAAACTCTTACAAGCAACTACCACTAAATTTATTCCAAATTCAAAATAAGTTTCGAGATGAAATTCGTCCTCGCTTCGGTGTAATGCGTGGTCGTGAATTCTTAATGAAAGATGCTTACTCATTCCATTTATCTGCGGAATGTTTAGATAATACATACAACAATATGCATGCAGCATACTGTCGTATCTTCGACCGTTTAGGTTTAGATTACCGTCCGGTAATTGCAGACACTGGTTCTATCGGTGGTGATGCGTCACACGAATTTCACGTGTTAGCAGACTCAGGTGAAGATGATATTGCTTTTAGTGATGGCAGCGAATACGCCGCAAACATCGAAAAAGCAGAAGCGTTAGCACCAACAAGCAAAAGACAACCGGCAGAACTTGGTTTAAACAAAGTTGCTACTCCTGATGTACATAGCATCGAGCAAGTATCTGAGTTTTTAGACGTTGCTGCGACACAAGTAGCGAAAACATTGCTGGTATTAGGCGAATGTGAAGAAGGTGAAAAAGCCCCTGTTATTGCATTAGTATTACGTGGCGATCACGAACTGAACGAATTAAAAGCTGAAAAAATTGACGGTATCGCAAGCCCGTTAACTTTTGCTAGTGATGAAGAAATTAAAGCTGCTGTTGAGTGTGATGCAGGTTCAATCGGCCCTATTGCATTAAACATTCCAGTGATTGTTGACCGCAGCGCTGCGGTACTAAGTGACTTTGTTTGTGGCGCAAATGAAACAGGCTTCCACTTTACCGGCGCAAACTTTGATCGTGATATTAAAGACTACCAAGTCGCTGATATTCGTAACATCGTTGCTGGCGATCCGAGCCCATGCGGAAACGGTACTATCGAAATCAAACGTGGTATCGAAGTTGGCCATATTTTCCAACTTGGTGAAAAATATGCAAAAGCAATGGGCGCAGCGGTATTGAACGAACAAGGTAAAAACCAAACATTAACCATGGGTTGTTATGGTATCGGTGTTTCGCGCATTGTTGCCGCAGCAATTGAGCAAAACCATGATGATAACGGTATTATCTGGCCTGATGCTATCGCACCATTTAAAGTAGTTATCATTCCAATGAACATGCACAAATCTGCACGCGTTCAAGAGACAGCTGAGAAGTTATATGCTGACTTAACAGCTGCAGGCGTTGAAGTGTTATTCGACGACCGTAAAGAGCGTCCTGGAGTAATGTTTAAAGATATGGAATTAATTGGTATTCCACATCACATTGTTGTTGGCGAACGTAACCTTGATGCCGGTGAAGTTGAATACAAGCAACGCAAGACCAACGAAAAATCAATGCTTAAGATAGAAGACGTATTAAGCGCTATTCAAGCGAAATAATTCTTCGAACTAGTAATTAAAAAAGGGGTTAGCAGCAATGCTAACCCCTTTTTTTGTTCAAAATAATAATAAGTAGGGTCAGATCATAATTTAAGGCTTTAATAATAAGTAGGGTCAGATCATAATTTAAGGCTTTAATAGTTAAGTGAAGCTTGAACTTTTCTAGTTAGAGTATGGCGCAGGACTGTGTCACAGAATGTTCAAAAAGTGTGATCTGACCCTACTTATTTTATCTTTGCCACTTGTCCCAATAGATCTTGCGGTCAAAACGTTTTGATATATTTTTGTTAAGCTCATGGAAACTGGTCAGTTTGTCATTGCGTCCATTAATACATTGCCAGACAAAGCGATGGCAATTGTTGTCAATCAAACCATACTCTTGGTAGGTGTATATTTGTTTAACTGCGCGCTGACAAGTTAATTCGTCGGCAATCGCTTCCCCTTGCGAATCACAGGCGACAAATATTTCACTACCACTGCGCTCTTTTAAAAATCGTTCAGGTGATATCGCTTTAATCAAACCAGAGCCATGCAATTCAACAATCGTATCGTCGTCAATCAATATACCGGTATGTTCTAAAATTCCGCCTAGCCCACAACAAACAACCGCGCCAGGTCGGACAATGGCTAACTTTTCATTACTAAACACTTCAGTTGGGTACTTGGCAACGCCGCTATCATGTCGATGACTGTTACCACGACTTTCGATATCGGTTGTGTTTGCTCGGCGCAGATCTTGCTTTTTACGGCGCGATTCTACTTCAGATAAAGCAACCCCAGAGGCTATTGCTGCACCAATCCATAATAACGGTAATGGCATAATACTCCCTCACATTGAACCTTAAGTGCTCAAATGAATTCACTTATGGCGGGCGAAAATAACGTTTAAAACGTCATTTATACAAAATAAACTAAGTTTAGTTATTATTTATAACTCTAATGTTGATAAATTTCACAAAAAAAGTGTCAGTAAGTGTTTCAAAAGTCTATGATTTAAGTATGCTAGGATTCTATGTAGTGCTTGTTCTCTGGTTTTATGCTCTTTCTTTATTCATCGCTTGAACAAATTACTGTTCAAATATAAAAAGAAGTTCAGAAAATTAGCTAAACAATTTTCCAAATTAAGAAACCTAAGCCTACATCAACACTAACTATAAAATTAGCAATAAAACTAACAATAAAACCATAAGCAGTAATGTAATGAGTGAATATCTAAAATCAGCAAAATTATCTGGTGTTTGTTACGACATCCGCGGCCAAATTGCCGAAGAAGCTAGACGATTAGAAGAAGAAGGCCATAAAATTTTAAAACTAAATATCGGCAATCCTGCCCCATTTGGTTTTTTGGCCCCGGATGATATTCTCCGTGACGTGATCCATAACCTGCCAACAGCGCAAGGTTATAGTGAATCTAAGGGTATATATTCTGCTCGTGTTGCGGTAATGCAGTACTACCAACAGTTTGGTTTAAAAAACCTAAACGTTGATAATATCTTTATTGGCAATGGCGTTAGTGAGCTTATTGTGATGGCAATGCAAGCATTGTTAAATAGTGGCGATGAAGTGCTTATCCCTGCTCCTGATTATCCATTATGGACTGCTGCCGTTGCTCTTTCGGGCGGTACACCGGTGCATTATCGTTGTGATGACGAAAACTTTTGGTATCCAGATATCGACAATATCCGTGCAAGTATCAACGACAAAACCAAAGCAATCGTATTAATAAATCCAAATAACCCAACGGGCTCCGTGTACCCAAAAGAGATCTTGCAACAGGTATTAGAGTTAGCGAAAGAACACAACTTGATCGTTTTTTCTGACGAGATTTACGATAAGGTGCTTTACGATGGCGCTACTCATACTCCTACCGCAAGTTTAACTGAAGATGTATTAGTAGTGACTATGGGGGGCTTGTCTAAAAATTACCGTATTGCTGGCTTTCGAGCCGGTTGGATGATGTTAACCGGTCCGTTATTAAGAGCTCAAAGTTATTTAGACGGTTTGACTATGTTAGCATCGATGAGACTTTGTGCGAATGTTCCGTGTCAGCATGCAATACAAACCGCTTTAGGTGGATATCAAAGTATTAATGAGTTGGTGAATGACGGCGGCCGCTTAAAATCACAATTAGACATTGCCCACAAGATGATCAATAACATTGATGGCTTAAGCTGTCATAAAGCAAAAGGTGCAATGTACTTATTTGTTAAGGTTGACGGCGAAAAGCTCGGTATTACCGATGATGAAAAAATGGTGTTAGATATCTTACGCCAAGAGAAAATATTGTTAGTGCAAGGCTCGGCATTTAACCTAAAAGAAGGCATTTATTTTAGGTTGGTATTCTTGCCACACACTGAAGATTTAATTCAAGCAATCAATCGCTTAGAGCATTTTTTCAAGCATTATAATCAATCATAAACTAGGCTTAGCATACACCTTTAATAAGCGCCTTTTACAAACACCTTAACCTGACGTAACAAAACGCAATGTGAGCAACTATGACAGATAATAACAACAACCAACAAAGTACATTTTTAGCATGGATGTTTCGCATGCCATTAATTAAACGTTGGGCGTTAATGTACTGTGTTAAATCTGAAAACATTGCCGAGCATTCACATCAAGTCGCAATTGTTGCCCATTTACTTGCGGTGATTCGTAATAAAAAATTTAATGGCAATTTAAATGCCGACCGCGCTGCGACCATCGCGCTATATCACGAAGCAAGTGAAACTCGTTATGGTGATGTCGTTAGCCCAACGAAATATGCCAATGCTGAAATCAGTCGTGAATTTAAAAAAATTGAAACCTTAGCAGAAAAAGAGTGCATTGAATCTCTGCCCGAAGAATTTCGTGATGTTTTTGATGAACTGATTGTGCAAGATCACGTTGATAATGAGTACAAAGCCATTGTTAAAGCGGCCGATATCTTAGTTGCCTATATCAAATCCCTCGATGAGATAAATCATAATAATCCTGAATTTCAGCACGTAGAAATAAACTTAAAAAACAAACTCGACCAGCTAACCGGTGACATGCCTGAAGTGGAGTATTTTATGAGTATATTTTTGACCGCATGCACTGCTACTGTCGATAAGCTAAGCAGTCAAAACTAGCCTAGCCCTGCACTCGCTACCTATGCACTATCTTTGCACTACCTATGCTCTATCTAGTCATTTAATCTAAATCGACTGTGCATATAAACATTTCCTCTTTGATATATTTTATTCGCAATAAATTAACTGCTTAAGCAGTGTTAATGCTGTTATTAAGTTGTTACAATCAGTCTCAATAACTTTTGGTGTTTCTGATTTTAATCATTAACTTAAAAGGGAATGTGGTTATCGATGACTCTTAATATACGATTCATCTTTATTTATTCCACAGCTGTTCCCGCAACTGTAATTAGGGCTTATTTAACATACCACTGAATGAACACTCATTTGGGAAGGGTTAAATAAGGTTATCTCTATAAGCCAGGATACCTGCCATCTGTTAGTTACAACTAAATGAGTTGCCAATTACTCGATTCAGTTGTAAATGTTTTAATCGTGCGGGTAACGCGAGAAGAAGATTATGCTGATAAGATAAGCTGTTTATTAGAGTTTATCGGTTAGCCATCCCTTCTGCTTTATTCCTGCACATCAATGATTCATAACTGAACCATAACTGACACATAAGTAACTATTGCAGCGAATGACAAATACCGTATTAAAAGCCCAGCAGCTTTCTTGGAAAGTAGCGGATAAAACCATTATTAGTGACATAGGTTTCGACTTATCGAAAGGCGAAACTGTAGCTATCGTTGGTCCTAATGGCGCCGGTAAAACGTCGTTATTAAAGTGTTTGTATGGCGAGTATCAAAACTTTTCTGGTACAGTCTATCTTAAGGGTAAAAGTCTAAAGTCAATTCACGCGAGAGACATTGCCAAACAAATTGCGGTTGTCAGTCAAACCACAAGCTCGGTATTTAATTTAACGGTCATCGATATCGTCCGCATGGGTTTAATTCCCTACAAAAGTTTTTTTGAATCTGATACCAATGCCGATCTTGAAATCATCAAAAATGCGTTAAGTAAAGTCGACTTACTCGATAAAAAAAATCAAAGTTTCAGTACTCTTTCAGGTGGTGAGCAGCAACGTGTATTGATCGCCAGAGCGGTCGTTCAAACAGCAGATATTTTAATAATGGATGAGCCAACTAACCATTTAGATATCTATTACCAACACCAAATTCTAAAACTAGCTAAATCTTTAAATATCACATTATTATTAACCATTCATGATTTGAACCTTGCCGCTGAATACTGCGATAGACTAGTGTTAATGAATCAAGGTAAGGTTGTGGCAAATGCCTCTCCAGAGCGAGTTTTGACGGCGCAAACTCTAAAAGAAGTATTTGCTCTCGATTGCGCCGTAGATAAAAACCCGTTTACCGATAAACCGCGCATCACGTTTGCCACCATTAATCCAAATATCAATGCAGATACAGATACCCAAACTAAAACCATTGCTAAGGATAAAAAATGAAGCCTTTGCAATATAGATACTCAATGTTAATGCTGCTAGCAATCGTCATAGCAACATTCATTTTATCAATTGGTTTTGGCGTTAATGAAATCGATCATCGCGCTGTATGGCAATGTTTAACTGAAAGTTGCGAAAAGCCGATTTACCAAACAATTTTATATGACATTCGTTTACCCCGCGTACTGCTTGGCTTTTTAGCCGGTTTTGGTTTAGCGATTGCCGGTGCGTTGATGCAAAATGTCACTCGTAATCCGCTCGCCGACCCGTACTTATTTGGTATTGTTGCTGGCGCTGGCCTTGGTGCTACGTTAGCCACTTTATTGCCGGAAAGTATTCACCATATTTCGCTGCCATTAGCATCCTTTGTCGGCGCTTTAGCCGCCGTTGCTTTGGTGCTAGCCGTGGTCGTTAACAACAACTGGCGCAGGGTTTCTCATCTTTTGCTTGCCGGTGTTGCAGTGTCATTTTTATTAAGCTCGATCACCAGTTTTATTCTCTATATGGGTGAAGCATTCTCCTCAAACCGGGTGATATTTTGGTTGATGGGTTCATTAACTCGCGCCGATAACACCGCATTGATGTGGATATTTCCAGTGGTGTTAGTTTCAACATTGATTGCGTTTAGTGTCGCAAGACAGCTTGATGCTCTGCTGCTTAGCGATGAAAGTGCTCGCACCCTTGGCGTTAAAGTCGCCCGTTTACGTATCATTGTTTTAGTTATTTGTGCGGCTAGTACAGCAGTGATTGTTTCCTATTGCGGCGGTATAGGTTTTGTTGGCCTGATGATCCCACATATCGTACGCTCTTTTGTCGGCATTACTACCAGCCGGTTACTCATTGGCTCAGGATTACTCGGTGGCTGCTTCCTAGTTTGGGTGGACGTTGTTGCCCGTATTGCGTTAGATGGTCAGGAAATTCCTATCGGTGTTATTACCTCTGCCATGGGCAGTATTTTCTTCTTATTATTAATGCGCAAAATGTAAAGATCACAAACATGACTATCGACCAATTAAATACCAAATACAAAGATCAAATCGTCGCGATTATCGACCAAAAAACCAAGCCTTTAGGAGCTCTCGGTCAACTGGAAGCGTTGGCGATGCAATTGGCTTTGATTCAATCGAATCGACAAAACGCGTTGGCGCGAAAATTATCTATAAGCAAACCAACTGCCCTAGTGTTTGCCGGCGATCATGGCATTAGTGAAGAAGGTATTAGCATTGCGCCAAGTGACGTTACTAGACAAATGGTTTTGAACTTTATCAATGGTGGCGCTGCGATTAATTGTTTTTGCCGCGCCAACAATATTGATTTAAAAGTAATTGATGCAGGCATCATTGAGCCAATCGACGAGCAAATTAAACTACAAAACCCACAATTTATAGAACAACGCCTTGGTCGTGGCACAGATAACTTTTCAAAAACGGCAGCGATGTCGGAGCAACAAGTTGAGCTAGGCTTAGAATATGGTAAAAAAATTGCTTTGGCACAAATCAATGATGGCTGTGAGCTTCTTATACTTGGTGAAATGGGTATCAGTAATACCAGCAGCGCAACGGCAATATTAGCGGCAATAAGTAATGCGCCAGTAGCCGAATGCGTCGGTAAAGGTACCGGTATTAATGACCAGCAGTTGCAGCACAAAACTAAATTGATTACCGACGCTGTTGCAAGACTTGAGAATCAACAGCCAATGGATCTGATGAGAGAATTAGGCGGCTTTGAAATAGTGCAAATGGTCGGTGCAATTTTAGCCGCAGCGGAGCAGAAAGTAGCAGTACTGATTGATGGCTTTATTGTCGGTTCTGCGGCATTACTCGCGACAAAGCTAAACCCAAATATTGGCCAATATCTAATTTTTGCTCATCAATCCAATGAGTCTGGCCATCAACTAATGTTAGCGCAGCTTGCGGCGACACCATTATTAAAGCTTGAGTTAAGATTGGGTGAAGGTACTGGCGCGGCTTTAGCGTTACCACTTTTAGTTGCCGCAACTCATTTTTACAACGATATGGCAAGTTTCGAGCAAGCGGGAGTGACGGTTTAACCGCTGATGACTGTTATGACGAATATTAAGTATCAGTTAAATTTATTTTTCTTAGCGCTAAGTTTTTTTAGTCGACTACCTGTGCCGAGAAATTTAAATTATTCGCCCCTGTTACTTAATCAATCCAGTCGCTATTTTTCTTTAGTTGGCATCGTTCTAGCGTTTTGTGTGGTTGGCGTTTATCAGCTAAGTGTCAGCGTATTACCGCTGAGTGCTTCGGTGCTACTGGTGATGATTGCAAGTGTCATGCTCACCGGCGCTTTTCATGAAGACGGCTTGGCTGATATGGCTGACGGAATCGGCGGCGGTCTTACCGTTGAGAAACGATTATCGATTATGAAAGATAGTCGCTTGGGCACTTATGGCACCATTACTTTAATGCTGACCTTAACATTAAAATTTATCTTACTTTTCGAGCTAGCCCAGCAAAACTTATTAGTTCTAGCGGTTCTTGTCTCGTACCCTCTTTCAAGAGCGTTAGCGGCGAGTTTAATCTATGACATGAATTATGTCAGCGACGAAGAACTCAGTAAAAGCAAGCCTCTCGCAGCAAGACAGTCAAGCAAAGAGCTGTTGATTTTATTTATCATTGGCATCCTACCAAGCGTATTCTTACCGCCGCAAACGGTCATCATTATTGTTTTTGTTTTATTTATCTTTAGACAAGGTTTTAAAGCGTGGCTTAACAGCCGTTTAGGTGGTTACACCGGTGATTGTTTAGGGGCAGCGCAACAGATTGCTGAATTGCTCATTTACCTTATCATTTGTGCAACCATTCTAACGTATAAGGCAGATGTTGCGATGAAGGTGACATTATGATCCATTTAATTTTAGGCGGCGCTCGCTCTGGAAAATCATCCTATGCAGAGCAGTTGTGCGCAGATATCGCCGAGTCAAACCGGTTCACATCACCGATGCTCTATGTTGCAACTGCGCAAGACTTTGGCGATGAAGAAATGCACGATCGCATCGCAAAGCATCAACAAAACAGAAACGATGACAATAAAAATTGGCGTTTAATCGAGTGTCCAATCGCATTGTCCGAGCTGTTATCTGAGCTGTTATGTAAGTCGAGCAAAGATAAAAATGTGCAAACTGAGCCAGCAAGCATCATCCTCATAGATTGCCTAACTCTGTGGTTAAACAATATTATTTTCAAACTTGGTGATGACGCCAAGCAATCGCAGATAGAGCAATATAGCGAGCAGCTTATTAACGTGGTGTCTCGTTATAAAAACTGTACTGAACAGCACCTTGTTTTGGTTGCTAATGAAGTTGGCTTAGGAATAGTCCCTTTGGGTAAAGTAAACCGTTTATTCGTAGATAACGCCGGCTGGCTAAATCAAAAGCTAGCTCAACAAGCCGATCATGTTTCCCTGATCACTGCGGGTATTCCTATGCTCTTAAAAGGTAAAGAGCTAAAAGGCCAAGCTATAAAAAGACAAGGGCGAGACCATGACTAATATTTTCCTAATGCGACATGGCAAAGTTGACGGCCCCCCTGCACTATACGGCAGAACTGACGTATCGGTAGTAAAAGAACATGACCAACAGCTTTTAACGCAGTTACTCACTATTCAACATCAATTTAGCTACGTGCTCAGTTCGCCGTTAAAACGCTGCAAAGAATTGGCCACAGAGTTTTCAAAGGCTAGTAACAAACCATTAGCGGTTATTGACTCACTCGCCGAAATTAATTTTGGTGACTACGATGGTGTTGCCTTTGATTCAATCCCTGAGCATTGGCCAACTCTCGAACAGTTTTGGCAAAATCCGAGCAAAAACCAATTGCCTAATAGTGAAAGTCTAGAACTGTTTGTTGAGCGATTGCGCTCATCATGGCAAAGCCTATTGCAAAGATATCAAGGTGAGGATTTACTGATCATTTGTCATGGTGGCGTGATACGTATGCTATTAAGTTTGGTATTAGACTTAGATTGGCAAAATCCTAAACTGTTTAGCGCGCTAACGGTTAATAATGGCAGCATCACTAAGCTAAGCAAACATGAACACGCCGATTACTGCCAGGTAACAACCATTGGCGCACCTATAGAGTCAACAATTTCGTCAACTGCAGCGTCAACAAGAGTAGCGCTTAAGGAGGTGAGTGATGACTAATGCTTACCAAACGACTAGCTCTTGCCAAACGCTGATGGTACAAGGAACAACGTCAGATGCTGGGAAAAGCACGTTAGTTGCTGCTATTTGTCGCGTTTTGTCACGAAAAAACGTTAAGGTGGCACCATTTAAACCGCAAAACATGGCACTAAATAGCGCGGTAACCAGTGACGGTGGCGAAATTGGTAGAGCACAAGCTGTGCAAGCTCACGCGGCAAATATTGAGCCCGAAGTAGATTTCAATCCAATTTTGCTCAAACCAAATTCTGATACAGGTGCGCAAGTAATAGTCCACGGCAAAGCGTTAACCTCTATGGAAGCACAAAGCTATCACGATTATAAAAAGGTAGCGATGCAGGCTGTTTTACAATCTCATCAACGCTTACAACAACGTTTTGACTATATTGTCGTTGAAGGCGCTGGTAGCCCCGCAGAAATCAACCTACGCGAAGGAGATATTGCCAATATGGGCTTTGCCGAAGAAGTCGATTGCCCTGTGATATTAATCGCCGACATTGATAGAGGCGGCGTTTTTGCCCACCTTGTTGGTACTTTAGATTTACTCAGTGAAAGCGAACAAAAACGGGTTATTGGCTTTGTTATCAATCGTTTTCGTGGTGACATTAAGCTTCTGGAATCTGGGTTAGATTGGCTCGAGCAAAGAACGAACAAGCCTGTTTTGGGTGTTCTCCCTTATTTACATGGACTGTCTATTGCATCGGAAGATAGCGTTGATACTCAACAAGTCGAGAGCTCGAAAGCGGCAAAATTAAAGGTTGTGGTTCCTGTCTACCCGCGGATGAGCAATCACACCGACTTTGACGCCCTGCGTTGGCATAATGAAATTGATGTCGAGTTTTTCTACCCGACAGATGATAACAATCATCAACCACTGCCTAATTGTGATTTAATCATTCTACCAGGCAGCAAAAACGTGCAAGCTGATTTGGCATTTTTAAAATCGAAGGGATGGCACCATTGTATTAAAAAGCATTTACGTTACGGTGGTAAGGTGTTCGGCATTTGTGGTGGATTGCAAATGTTAGGCGAAACCATTGCCGACCCATTTCATGTCGAGAGTGACATTAACGAAAGCCAAGGATTAGGCTTACTGCCACTTTCAACCACGATAGCAAATGCAAAAACGTTAACCAAAGTCGAAGCAACGCTTGTACTTAATAATAAACAAGCGAATGCCCAAGGTTATGAAATTCATGCAGGACAAACATCCATTAAAAATCAGACGCTTGACCGTATTTTTGTCAATGACTTAGGGCTTGGTTATCAAAGCAACGATCAACAAATTCTCGCGACTTATTTGCATGGCATTTTTGATAACCATGACGCGTTATCATTAATCATGCAATGGGCTGGAGTAACAATTAACAAAGCGCCAAGCTTTGTAGAACAACAAAACACAGCGATAGATAAATTGGCTGATTCAGTAGAACAGCATCTCGATATCGCGCATATACAATCTTTAACGATGAATTGGCATAGCCAGTCAAATAGTAAGTGAAATAGCCAGATAGGTGACGAAAGTACAATGACTAACGACAACAGCAAATTAACTAAAGAGAAAAAACACCAAGCCCGTCAACAAAAGTTGAAGGAAAAGGTTGATCAACGAATCGCAAATGCGACCAAAGAGAAAGGCCTATTACTGGTTATCACCGGTAATGGTAAAGGAAAGTCAACCTCAGGTTTTGGCACTGTAGCTCGCGCTGTAGGTCATGGTTTGAAAGCCAGTGTTGTACAGTTTATTAAGGGCACTTGGGAATGCGGCGAGCGTAATTTGTTAGAGCTACATGACGTTGATTTTCATGTTATGGGCACAGGTTTTACTTGGGAAACTCAAAATAAAGAAGAAGATACAAAAGCGGCGCAAAGCGCTTGGTCAGATGCCAAAGTATTATTATCTGATGACAGTATTGATGTTGTTTTATTGGATGAAATTACTTACATGGTGACTTATGGCTACATTGATTTGGAAGACGTTGTAGAGTGTTTAAACAAGCGCCCTGCTCATCAACACGTGATCATCACAGGCAGAGCATGTCATCGCCAGTTAATCGAATTAGCCGATACCGTTTCGGAAGTACAATCTATAAAACATGCATTTGATAATGGCATAAAAGCGCAAGCTGGAATTGATTGGTAATTGCGTTCATTGCGGGATTAAATCTAGCACTAAAGCAAATTAAGTAAATTGAATGAATAAAAATACGAAAATAATGTTGTTGATATCCGCCCTCGTGATTTCAGCCTGGACAGTAAAAATAACATTTTTTGCTTCCTCAGATGTTGTTGATGCTCTGATAGAAAACATTGACGGTGAAGTTGTCGCCAACGATAAAACAAATGAATTTAGTCAGCAAAAAATCATAACTTTAGCGCCCCATGTCGTTGAAATGTTATTTGATATTGGTGTTGGTGATCGGATCATTGGTACCACAGAGCATTCAGACTACCCGGCACAGGCGTTAGAAATTCCACTACTTGGTAATTATGCTCGCCTGAAAATTGAAGATATTCTTGCGCTTCAGCCTGATCTTATTATCGCTTGGCGCACGGGTAACCCTAGCGACGATCTCGAACGATTAGAGCAACTCGGTTTAAAGGTCGTCTATTCTGATCCAAGATACCTCAGTGATGTCAGCAAAGAACTACGTTTATTTGGTAAATTGACCGGTGCCAATGAACTTGCTGAGCAAAAAGCAAGTCAGTTTGAAAGCCGTTTAAATGCATTGCGCGAGCGCTATCAAGACAAAAGCAATATCAATGTGTTTTATGAATTATGGTCAAAACCATTAACCACCATTGCCCAGCAAGCTTGGCCGCAGCAGCACCTAGAAGTTTGTGGAGCAAACAACATATTTGTTGATTTGGTTAATGACTATCCGCAAATCAATATTGAACAAATTATCATTAACGATCCACAATTAATTATTCAGCCAATGTCTAATGCAGAGCCTAATCCTGACGCCATTGATTGGCAAAAGTTTAAGCAAGTAAAAGCGGCTAAATACCAACAACAACTTAAACCCAATTCCGATATATTGCACCGGATGAGCTTTAGATTGTTAGATGAATTAGAACAACTGTGTATTGACATAGATAAGTCACGAGACTTTTACCACAATCTATCGTCAGCGACGCAAAACTAGGAATAACAGCAAGCGCATAAAATTGCTGACACTTTCACCTGATGGAGTGCCTCGTGCTTGGGGGCTAGCGTGTTAAGGTGTTAGGTTGTTAGCGACGTTTGCTAAAAGAATTTAAAGACATTAATCACTAAATCGTGTGGCCTTTAATACACAATGCCAACTTAGATTGGCAATTATAAATTGTTGAAATGCTTGTGTGCCAAAAAAAATGAAACCGGCATAGAGCAAGCTTTACGGGAATCAGGTGCGTTTGTCACAAATCCTGAACTGCCCCCGCAACGGTAATTTTGCCAATGTTTTGGTAAATAAGTCCGGAGACCGATTTCAACATAATTTTTTTCAGGTGCGGTGGGCGCCTTTAGTGAGGAAATAATGAAAACAACAATCATAGCAACAACCCTAATCTCATTAGGATTTTCAGCAACGTTCAGCCAAGTAGCATTTGCTACAACTGAAGCAGAAAATGCAGTAGAAGTAAAAAGTAGAAATGTTGATGACAGGGTTTTAGTCACAGCAAACCGTAGCCAACAAGACAAATTTTTAGCGCTATCGGCAAATACGGTAATCACTAGTGACGACATTAAAGCAATGCAAGTGTCTAACGTGAGTGAAGTTTTAGATACTGTGGCGGGTATTAATGTAGTTACTCAAGGTGGCACAGGACAAACAAGTTCTATATTTATGCGTGGCACAAACTCGAATCACACCTTAGTGCTAATAGATGGCGTAAGAACAAGCTCAGCATCAACTGGAGCCACTAATTTAACAGCAATTTCACCAAGCCAAATTGAACGTATTGAAATAGTTAAAGGTCCACGAGCATCACTTTGGGGTAGCGATGCCCTTGGCGGCGTTATCCAAATATTCACCAAGCAATTACAGTCAGGTGAAGGCAGCATTACACTCGGAGCTGGTAGCCATAACCTAAAAGAGGCAGCTGTAGCACTAGGCATAGGCGATAATGAACATAATTTAACTTTGAGTGTGGCTGCCGATCGAGCCGATGGCTTTGATGTATATCAACCAGCTCAACCCGATGATGACGGTTATGATCGTTCAAGTGTAAGCCTTAACGGATTAACAACTGTTAATGATGCAGTTTCACTAAACTTAGTTGCTCGCTTTGAGGAAGGTAATGGTGAGTACGATAATGCATGGGGCAGTGATGAAGGGGACCATGAAAATTATTTAGCTAAAGTAAGTACTATTTATCAAGGAGATAAATTTTTTACGGAACTATCCCTTGCGACAAGTCAAGATGAAACTGAAAGCTTTGGTAATGGTGCTATGGCGAGCCTCTTTAAAACTGAACGCGAGCAAATAAGCTTGATCAACCAGTACAGTTTTACTGAGCGAAGCTCTATAGCGTTAGGTGGCGACTTTTACAATGAAGAAGTATCAGGTACCACAACTTATAGCGAGACAGAGCGTAACGTTTCTGCTGTATTTATTCAGGGGCGTCAGCAAGTAAATAAATTCTTATTTGAGGGCGCTGTTCGTTATGACGATATTGAACATGTGGATACGGCAACTACCTATAATACATCGATAGGCTATCAACTGTCTTCTGATTGGTTAATTAGTGTTGCTCATGGTACTGGCTTTAAAGCACCAACCTTTAGTAACCTTTATTCTTCATATGGTAACCCTGACTTAAAACCAGAAGAAATAGAAAATACAGAATTTTTAGTGCGCCATAAATTAAATTCAGCATTTTTCACAGGTAGCATTGAGATTAGTGCTTATGATTCAGAAATTGAAAATTTAATTATCTGGGTTAATGAGTCATATAGCTATGAAGGTGTAGGACTCGCTAAAGTTAAAGGTGCAGAATTGACAGCTGATGTAAGTCACAATGACTTTTCACATCAATTAAACTTCGCTTATATTGACACTGAAGATACTGCAACAGGAAAAGACTTACTGCGCAGACCTGAACTAAGCGCAAGTTATGCATTAAGTTATTCTTGGCAAGAATTTTCGTTTAATAGCTTAGTTTCTTACCGAGATGAAAGTATTGATTTCGGCGATGTACAATTAGATAGTTACGTATTAGTTGATTTAGGTTTAAGCTACCAGGCATCAGGTAATTTAAGTTTTATGACTAAAGTAAATAATGTTTTTAATGAGCAATATGAAACTGCCAACAACTACATAACCGATGGTGTAAATTATAAAGCATCTGTTACCTATAAATTTTAGAGGCACTCCACCTCTAAATTAAAAAGCTATGTATTACTCTTATACATAGCGATACGTTTTAAGCAGAGGCCAGAGTTAAAAAAGTAACTCTGGTCTTTTAATTCTAAATATTTAAATTCGTAATACTTTTTATTCACAATTGACCTATTCTAAAAATTAAGCTTTTACTATGCAGTGCTTGAGCTTTTCTATAAGCTTAGTAAATACACTCCCACAAGTAACATAGTGCTCATTAATATGATTGATTTCCGTTCAGACACAGTAACTAAACCAAGCTCCGAAATGCTCGATGCAATGTTAGCAACGCCCCTTGGTGACGATGTTTATAAAGACGATCCTAGCGTCAATGCATTCGAGCAAAAAATGGCAACATTGAGTGGTTTTGAAGCCGCTCTGATTATGCCCTCTGGCACGCAATCAAACCTATGTGCCCTCCTTGCCCACTGTGGTCGCGGAGAGGAATATATTGTTGGTCAAGATTATCATACTTATATATATGAAGCTGGCGGCGCCGCGGTATTGGGCTCAGTGGTACCGCAACCAATCAGAGTAAAGAAAAATGGTGAATTAAGCATAGATGACATTCGTTCGGTAATTAAGCCATACGATCAACATTTTGCAAAATCTAAATTGATCAGTTTAGAAAATACCCACAACGGCAAAGCTATCGAATTAGATTACTTTAAACGTGTGCGCTCACTGGCTAATGAAAACGGTTTAATCGTCCACCTTGATGGCGCTCGTATATTTAACGCAATTACCGAATTGAACATCGAGCTTAAACAAATTTGCCAATACGTAGATTCTATCTCAATTTGTTTTTCAAAAGGCTTAGGCGCCCCTATCGGCTCTGTACTTTGTGGCGATCGCGAATTTATCGAGCGTGCTAAACAGATCAGAAAAATGGCTGGCGGTGGCATGCGTCAAGCAGGACTGTTGGCAGGTGCAATGGATTATGCCCTAGAGCATAATGTAAAGCGCCTTCAAAACGACCATGACAATGCGTTATTGCTTGCGACTAAACTAAGCAACATTGAGCAATTTACCGTAGAACACCAAACCAACATGGTTCATATTGATGTCGATAGCAGTATTAACCAAGAGTTATTGGCGAAACTATTAGCCGCTGAAGGAATTAAAGTTTCGCCAGGCGGACGTTTGCGTTTAGTCACCCATTTAGATATTGCAAAAGCTGACGTTATCTATGCCAGTGAAACAATAAAAGACATTATCGAAATGATGTTAGAAGCGCAAAAATAGCGCTAATTTCATGAGTTAAAACAAGAAATAAAACAAGTAGGGTCAGATCACACTTTTTCGAGCTAAAAAGTGTGATCTGACCCTACTTATTGAAGTTGGAAAGTAGCTTACATTAGTCTTTTTGGAAGCGGTACACCGAACCAATATTCAGAATTTGCGTTAACTGATCAAGCGATTCACGAGATTCAATTAATAACTGAGGATCACGTAAATCATCAAAGTTTATCTGCTCACGGTAATGCTTATCTACCCAACCAGTAAGCTTGCCGTAAAGCTCATCGTTCATTAAACAATTTGGATTAACTGCAGCAAGTTCTTGCTCATTCATCGCCACGCGTAAACGCAAACACGCAGGACCACCACCGTTTTTCATACTTTCATTTACATCAAAGTACTTCACTTGTTTGATTGGTGTATTTAACGTAACTAGCTTATCTAAGTAAGCCTTCACTCTTGGGTTATCATGACAATGCATAGGCGCAATAATTGCCATTGTGCCATCATTTAGTGTGATGATTTGTGTATTAAATAAGTAAGTAGAAACCGCATCCTGGACACTAACATCTTTACTATCGACTTTGATGCAATGTAATTCTTCAGAGCCAAACTTGCCACTTAACTCATTAATAAAGCGATCAGTTTGTAAGAATGCTTGCTCATGGTAGAACAATACGTTTTGGTTACCAACAGCAATTACATCATTATGGAAAACACCTTGGTCGATAACATCAGGGTTTTGCTGAACATAAACCACTTTGTCATCACTTAAACCGTGTAAACGAGCTACTGCTTGGCTAGCTTCTATTGTTTGACGTGCAGGATATATTTTCGGTGCAGGCATAGCAACATTAAATGCGTATTTACCAAAGGTAAAAATCTCGACGCCCTTTTCACCATACTCGTTACATAAACGTGTGTGATTTGCCGCGCCTTCATCACCAAAGTGATCGTTGTCATTTAAATGTAAATGGTGATTAAAGTGATTGTCATCGTTAAATACCGCTTTTAACAAGCTACCTGTCGTTGTTGGCTCTAATGAACGGTGAAACTTGTTCGTTAAGTTTGCTGGGGTAAAATGTACTTTGCCATCATTGGTATCCGCTGATGGCGAAACGGTGGCAGCATTCGCTGTCCACATACTTGAAGCACTGCAACATGCCGATAAAACACTTGGTGAGTGTTTATATGCTTGTTCTAATACATTTGCATCAGTACCGGAAAAACCTAAACGGCGTAAAGAGAAAATGTCAGGACGCTCTTGCGGTGCGAAAACACCTTGGTTCATGCCCATATCATGAAGTGCTTTCATTTTGGCAAGACCTTGTAATGCTGCAGATTTAGGACTAGATGCTTCGTTAGCATTCGATTTGGATGCAACATTACCTTCACTAAGTCCTGCATAGTTATGAGTAGGACCTACTAAACCATCAAAATTCACTTCAAAACTTTTCAATTTTCTCTCCTCTTTGCTCAGCATTATTTACAGTTTTATGACAAATATGTCGCCATATCATTAAAAAATGCAAATCAGCTAAGTATGTGATTTCCGGCTATTGTAGCTCTTTTTGAGGCCTAGTAAACGCCATTTTCACATTAAATTCGAATAATTAGTCTAATTTGTAAATTACTTGTTGACATTAGTGTTCAAACAAATTAAATATAAATCAACCTTAAGCAAATAAAAATTATCGATGTCTAAAATCATTATTGTCATTAACCTGCTAATTGTCGTGGTTTTACTACCAAGGCAAGGGTTTTGATTAGAATTTAAACATCGCATAAAAATTCACAAAACCCTCGCTGTAAAAACCGAGGGTTTTGTTTTTTCTGGACGAAAAAAACTTTATAAAAAAGGCACAATATGACACAAGAGCACTTATCAGGGGCAGAATTATTAACAAAAGCCCTGGCAGAATTAGATGTTGAATACATCTTTGGTTACCCCGGCGGATCCGTTTTAGATTTATATGATGCTATCTTCAAGCAAGATAAAGTCAGCCACATTCTAGTTCGTCATGAGCAAGCGGCTACACACATGGCGGACGGCTACACACGTGCGACAGGCAAATGTGGTGTCGTGGTTGCAACATCAGGCCCTGGTAATACTAACTGTATCACTGGTATCGCTAATGCTTATATGGACTCCATTCCAATGGTATTGTTAGCTGGTCAAACGCCTTCAGGGCTAATTGGTAGTGATGCATTCCAAGAAACGGACATTATTGGTTGTTCTCGTCCTATCGTTAAGCACAGCTTCGCCTGTCGCGACGTTAATGAACTGCCTAACGTGTTAGCTAAAGCATTTTACATTGCGATGACAGGCCGCCCTGGACCTGTTGTAGTTGAGTTGCCAAAAGATATTCTTAATCCTGATATTAAAGTGCCATTTGTCATGGAAAAGAATGTAAAAATGCGCTCTTACAATCCAACAATCAAAGGTAACAAGCGACAGATCAAAAAGGCTATTGAAACCGTTACAAATGCCAAAAAACTTGTGGTATACACAGGCGGTGGTATTATTTTGGCCGATTGTGCACCGCTACTAACCGAATTTGTTGAACGCTTGAATGCACCATGTACGAATACCTTAATGGGCTTAGGCGGCATTAGTGGATTGCATGAAAACTTTATTGGCATGCTAGGTATGCATGGCTCTGTTGAAGCGAATAAAGCAATGGCTGGCGCCGATGTTATTCTAGCGCTAGGTGCCCGCTTTGACGATCGTGTAACCAACAAGTTAGAAAAATTCTGTCCAGATGCTACCGTTGTTCACGTTGATATTGACCCAAGTTCAATTTCTAAAAACGTTAATGCTCATGTGCCAATTGTCGGTTATGTCGATATTGTTCTTAAGCAATTTATGGAGCAACTAGATGAGATAGGTCACAAGCCAAATAAAGATAATTTCAAAGACTGGTGGCAAGAAATTAATGAGTGGCGAAAACTTAATAGCTTTAGTTACGAAACAGACCCTGAACTCATTAAACCACAACAAGTGATTGAGTCTATCTACAAGCACACAAACGGTGATGCCTACGTAACCTCAGATGTTGGTCAGCATCAAATGTTTGCTGCCCAGTACTACCCATTTAAAGAACCTCGAAAATGGATCAACTCAGGTGGTTTAGGCACCATGGGGTTTGGCTTCCCTGCAGCTATGGGCGTTAAAGTAGCCTACCCTGATGCAGACGTTGTTTGTGTTACTGGTGACGGTTCGATTCAAATGAACATCCAAGAGCTAGGCACGTGCTTACAATACAATATTCCTGTTGTTATTGTTTCATTAAACAACCGTTCACTTGGTATGGTAAGACAGTGGCAAGACATGATTTACAGTGGCCGTCATTCTCATTCATACATGGATTCTCTACCTGATTTTGTAAAGTTAGTTGAAGCCTATGAACACGTTGGCATTCAAGTAAACCATCCCGACGAGTTAGATGGTGCAATTGAAAAAGCATTTTCAATAAAAAACCGTTTAGTATTTGTTGATGTGCTAGTTGACGAAAAAGAACACGTATATCCAATGCAAGTGCGCTTTGGCGCGGTCGATGACATCTGGCTTAAGAAAGGAGTAAAAGTATAATGCGTCGTATTATTTCCATTATTTTAGAAAATGAGCCTGGTGCATTATCACGTATTGTTGGTTTATTTTCGCAGCGTGCATTTAACATTGAAAGCTTGTGTGTTGCAGCAACTGAAGAGCAATCACTTTCACGTATCACTATTTCTACCTTTGGTGACGATAAAGTACTTGAGCAAATCACTAAGCAAGTAAATAAGCTGATTGATGTAATTAAAGTATCTGACTTGACCGATAGACCGCACATTGAACGTGAAATTGTCTTGGTAAAAGTACTCGCCATGAATGGTAAAACTCGTGATGAAGTTAAACGTTTAACAGACATATTCCGCGGCGACATTATTGATGTTGGTAAGCAAATTTATACGGTTCAACTAACGGGTGACGAAGATAAGGTTTCATCATTTATCAAAGCAGTTAGTAATGAAACTGAAATCATCGAAGTAGTACGTTCTGGAACTGTCGGTATCGCCCGCGGTGAAAAAGCGCTACGCGTATAACCTAAAAACTGGGGTCAGAGTCAGATTTAATCAACTGAATAAACCTGACTCTGACCCCAGTTTATTTAATCTATGGATATCTTTAGCGCTGATAAAGCGGATAAAAAAGACATAAAACGATTTTACAAAAGTCAGCGATATAGCGCCGGTTTTTTAGGTGACGATCGCTGCTTTTTAGTAAGAGATACTGCAGTTAAGAACACGCCAATCATTGCATCGGTCATTGTTTCCTATTGCTCCACTTCACCTTTTCTACATGCCTTAGTTGTTGACATTAAACACCAAAAACAAGGGCTTGCAACGGCGCTTATCAAGCATTGCCAGCAACATTTTAATTCACTTGTGTGCTTCTGCGAACCAAAATTAGCAAGTCTCTACTTGGCTAATCGGTTTCAGGTAATCAATGATATAAAAATGGCAAAATCTATGCCTGAACAACTTACTAGCCGATTTGATAGCTACCGCCAGCACACGCCATCTCTACTTGCTTTGTCGGCAAAACAGAGCGAATAAACTGTCGTGTTACAGGCAGCAAAAAGCCGAAGCGACGATAAGTCGCTTCGGCTTATTAAAGTTTACAGATAGCTCTTAATAAAAGATAAAATGTTATTTTCTTGAATTATTTCATTGTTGTAATGAAAACGAACTTCAACCGGTAATCCTTCAAGAGTCACTTCTGGTGCCGGAGTGATATCTAATGTCACTTTAATTGCCGGTTTATTGCCGTCAAATGGACCAGATAAAATGTCAGGCAGCTTTTGCGATAGTTGCGTTGGCTTATTGATAACACCTTGATGCGTATCACCATTAGGTAATGTAATTGTTGCTGTTTGTCCTAGTTTTGCATAATCCATACGCTCCGGAGACAAATAAACATTCACCACCGCCTGGTCCAAGTTTGAAACGGATATTAGCGGCTCGCCTGCCGACACGTACTCGCCTTCATTAACCAAAATATCATTAACTACGGCATCTTTAGGTGCGTCTACAGTAAGCATATTTTCAATTGCTCTTGCTTTAGATATTGCGAGCTCAATATCCATCATCGTCTTGGCCATTGCGCCATTTTTATGATTATTGACTGCAGCTTCATGAGCAATCAACGCATCTTGATATTGGCTTTGTGCAACCAATTGGTTTTGCTCAAGCATTAATTGCTGGTGCAAAGGTAACACGCCTTGATCAGAATATTTTTCATAACGCTTAGCCATCTGGTTTTGCTTAAACTGACCACTTTTATAGGTGGCAATCTGTTGCTTATGAAGAGACTCTAAATTAATGATGCCCTTTTCCTGCTCTTCTTTGAACGATTTATGTTTAGCAAGTAATAAGTTCAGTTCTTTTTCAACAACCGGTGAACTTAATTCAACCAGCGTTTGGTTGCTTTCAACCCTATCGCCAACATTAACGTCGATATTTTTAACATAGACATCATGTGTTGCTTTTAGCGTAATTGGCTCGGTCGTTAAAATACCATCAGCTGTAACCAACAATTTATCATCAATCATATACCAGCTAAAAATAGCCAAAGGCGACAATATTAAAGTTAACAACAGGTACCAACGCATTTTAAACGCCAGCCTTTTCGCCGGTGCATAAATGACTTTAAAACCATCATTACTGTTAGCATTTTTCTGCTTTTCAGTTTGAAAATTAATCTTCATTAAAATTTCTTTCCTTTCTTCAGTACCCACCAAGGGGCCATATTACTTTCTTCATGGCCACGTCTAAATACTTCATTAAGTATCGCGATAGCTGAAAAAACTCTTGTTACTAATGTGTATATTGGAAACGGAAAATACAGTAACCAATAAATTATTTTCATATCTTGTCGAGGTCGCTCTGATATGGCGAACAAAAAGATAAAAAAGTGTATTAAACTCAACACCAAATAAACGAAAAACTGGACGATTATCATCGCCAAAAATAATTCCATGTTATAGTAGGTGATCAAATAAATATTGAATAACACCACCAATAA
This sequence comes from Thalassotalea crassostreae, assembly GCF_001831495.1. Lineage (NCBI taxonomy): Bacteria > Pseudomonadati > Pseudomonadota > Gammaproteobacteria > Alteromonadales > Colwelliaceae > Thalassotalea > Thalassotalea crassostreae. Next base: position 1,344,888 of record NZ_CP017689.1, on the reverse strand, counting down.
CGGCATTAGAATATTCTGCAAGACACCATAAATAAGGGTAAATACAAACCCCTTAAAGCCTAATAATTTAGGGCTAAAAGCATATGGATGTTTTCGTAAATATAAAAACAGTAAGTCGCCATCCCAACGCATTCGTTGCCAGAATAATTCGCTCCATGTTTCAGGCGCATCGGTGTGACCGATTGCTTTGGTTGCAAACGGAATACGAATATTCGGGTGTCGCGTCATGTATTGTTTAATGCGAACGGTTAAGTCCAAATCTTCGGCACTATGAGTATCCCAGCCACCGATTTGTTGTAAAAACTTTCGTCTAAAAGCGCCAAAGGCACCGGATATATTGTTGATTAAGTTCCACTCTGCAAGACCTGTTTTACCCGCTTGCATAGAGATCATATACTCCAGAGCTTGCATGCGCGTCACCATCGATTTGTTCCAATTGCGCACTCGCAAAGAGCCGCCAACCGCAGGTACGTTAGGATCTTCAAACTCTTTCATCATTTCATAAACCATGCTGTTATCAAATGAAGTATCGCCGTCGACGTTTATAACGATTTCACCTTTAGCACGATATAAACCTGCATTTAACGTACTTACTCGTCCACCACGTTGCCATTTCGGCAATATATCGATGGTTCGATTATGATATTTTTTCGCTAACGGTAAGCAATCAAGGGCGGCTTGATACGTATCTGCATTCTGTTTGGCGCCATCAATCACCGGAATAATTTGAATATTGCCAGGATAAATTTGTTCACATAGTGTCAAAATTGTATCTTTGATCGCATCGCCTTCACCGTAACAGGTGATAATACAACTCACGCTTGGCGCTATTTTTAATGGTCCACGCAGTTTTGCTCGACGATACCAGAATACAATTCCGGTAAAAGTAGTGAATAATAGCGGGATCTCAACCACCATTAACATTGGAAAATAAATTACCAATACATCGCTATGTTCTTTTAAAATATTTAGTGTTGAATACACTAAATATTCGATAAAACCAAATTCCATTAACCAGTTAACTCTTGTGCGCGCTCAGCTAACCAAAATTCGATATCACTACCCATAGCAACATCGGGTAAAAGATTTAAGGTAATGCTCAATTCCAGAGGGTTGTCTTGTTGCTCTTCTGAAATTGCAGCTAATTTACCTTCTATCACTTCTTTACCACCTTTAATAATGCCAGGAAGCAAGAAGAACAATGTGTCGTCACTATATTGACAAAATATATCTGTGGTTCTCAACAAGCTGCGTAAGCGTTCGTTGAACGCTTCAAGCTGGGCTGTAAGCAATACAGTTGACATAGTTTGGCTTAATTCAATCAAGTTACTAAATTTCATGCCAATAAATAGGTGTTGCTCACTTTGACGTTGACCCATTTTGTTGAGCCAGTTTGTCATCCACGAAAAGTGTTCGCGAGTTACAGGCTCACCAACCGAAGTCGCAAGTTGTTGCGGATCATTACCGGTTTTAATTTTGATAATGCCGTTGTGGCCTATACTGAAACTGAAATATTCTTTAGTAATTAAATCATCTACGTCATTGTTATGACCACAATCAAAACAATTTGCCGAAACGCTCGATTCAACAAAGCGATTGTTACAACTGTTACACACTTTATCTTCAATCGGACGGTCGTAATCTGTGCCGATATGGCGTAGCGTGCTCATACAATTTGGACAAACCATCTCGCCTGAACGAATAAAACTTTGTTGCTCGCCAACATGACCACAAGGAAAACAATGCAGCGCATGCAAAGTTTTCAAATCGATAGAGCCACAATCACCACAACTATCAACATAGTTAAGTAAAGTTGAGTGACATGAAGAACATTGGCGAATGCGATCTATCAAGCTTTCTTGAACTAAGTTACCAGCTTTCACCATGCGATTTAGCCAATATTCTTTACCTTGGCCTTCATCCCATAATTCTAAAAATGGATATTGATAGCTTACGCCTTTATTTATTACTCGAGATGGACGTAGCGTTCGAGCTTCGTTTAACCAAAGGTAGGCTAACAATTTACTTTCTAAATTGTCATTAGTATTAAGTTGTAATTCAGATTGTCGTTGTAAAAATAAATCAATCTTTTTGTCTAATACTGGAGGCAAGATACCATCAACCATAGCAAGTTCACTTAAATTGCTACTGTTGGTATAGATTAAGCAAGCAAAATTAACACTGTTACTACGAATGGAATTTAACCACTTTTGAAACAGTTCTTGATCGTTAATTAGCAAGATAACAGCTGCATAAGGCTGATCTAAGTTAACATTGTTTGAGGTAGCAGAAAGGCTGACCACTTCATGTTCTGAAGTGATTTGTTCACCTGCTTGTTCACCTACAATTAAAACTTTTGTCATATCTCACCATTTATCAATAAATACTGTTAATTAGGCATTTCACCAATTATGACGGCTATTAAAGCAAATTTATGATTTAGATACTAGATAATATTTGTTGTTGAAACGTTAATATTTTGTGAGAACAAAAGTGAGAAGCTCGTAAGTGAAATATTACTCCGACTATTGCTGAAAATTCACTATTTTTCTACGTATGAGTATAAGCTCAATTTAGCGACATCGAAAATAAACCTAATTGACCGGCGGCCTATTAAATTCAGCTTTATTTTAATGGTTCACATCATTGAGAAGGGGAAAATAACTTATTGAATAAGTGCTGGTTGTTCTGCTATAGGAGTTGTTTTTAAGTCACCAATGTATTGACCTAAATATTTAGCATCTTTGGCTACACCGCCTAAGGTTGCAGATCCTCGAGTATACATCCAAGGTAGACCAATATAGTAAATACCATCGATATTGGACACGCCGCGATAGTTAACTGGATAACCACTGTCATCAAGATCAATATCGCCCATCCAACTAAAGTCAGGTTTAAAACCCGTTGCCCAAATGATATTTTTAACCGAGCTAAGTTCACAGTTAACACAGCGAATACTGTCATTTGTTGCATCTAATGTACGGCCTACATTAGTCACGTTAATGCGCGCAAGTAACGCTTTTACATCGGTACCAATAACCGGCTGCATGCGCTTGTTAATTTGCTTACCAAGCCAGTTATATTTACTTAAACTTAAAACGCCAAGTTTTTCCAACCACCACCACAACGTTTTACCTAAAAACTTTTGTGGTAATGAGGCTAGACTGGTAATGCCAGAGCAATAGGTTTTTTCACCTAAATCTGCAACTTCAGATAAAATTTGAACACCTGAATCACCACCACCAACGACTAAGGTTTCACCTTTTTGTAATTGCTTGGGATTACGGTAATCACTGGCATGAATTTGAGTGACGCTAGGATTAATCTTAGTCGCAAATTCTGGGGTAAATGGTGTATGAAATGGGCCTGTAGCGACGACCACATTTTTACAAATAAGATCACCAACATTAGAGTTTAATTCATAGCCATTTGCCGTTTTGTGCAGTCCTGTAACTAGCGTATTTAACTGCACAGGTAATTGAAAATGCTTAACGTAACGTTTTAAATAGTCGGCCACATCGTGTTTATTCGGGTATTCACGAACGCCTTCAAAAGCAAGACCTGGTAAGTTATTAAATTCACGTGTAGTAAATAATGTCAGCGAATCCCAACGTTTTAACCAAGCACCGCCAATCTCGTCATTGCCGTCAACAATTAAAAAATTCATTCCTAGTTTTTTTAATTCATAGCCCATTGCAAGACCTGCTTGCGAACCACCAACAATAATAAAATCGTACATTAAGTTTACTACCTAGAGTCTATGGCCTTAGAGAGGTTTAACTAACGTTTAACAAAAGTTAATACTAAGGTTTTATACTAAAGCTTCATTCTGAGACCGCTATAGTAACAAAATCCCATAGCGAATAGGGGTTGATGCCAGCATTAGCACTCCAACAAGTGGAAACAATACTGCACAGTTGTTTAATATCAGTACTCAAATTTACTAAAACTCGCTAAAACCAAAGCCTTCAACCAAAGCCTTCAACCAGAGCCTTCAACAAAAATATCTTGATCTTCATTTGCAGTTTACAGTTGTTTAATATCGAGAATTAAGCTGCTGATTTATTTGATTATTAACAGCTCTATCCTAAAATTAAAAAGTACCAAAACACATTATCTTCCTTGTCGTTAAATTAGAGCCATCTATGTTTCGTGTAAAAGAGTTAACTATGCGTCAATACTTCTCTCGGGATTTGAGTTGGCTTGCGTTCAATAAACGCGTGTTACAAGAAGCCCAAGATAATAGTGTGCCTCTCATTGAACGATTACGTTTTCTTGGCATATTTTCCAACAATCAAGACGAGTTCTTTCGCGTTAAATTTGCAGACTTGAAACGTAATGCCTTGATCAAAAAAGCCGAAGGAAACCTCAATGCTCATGACATGTATCAACAACTAATTAATGAAATACATGAACAAGTGTCATCATTTAACAGTGAATTTAATGCTACTTATGAACAAATTTTACGAGAGTTAAGCACGCAAGGTATTGATATTGTCACCCATGAATCGCTATCTAGTGAGCACCAACAGTGGCTCAAAACCTACTTTAAAGACAAGGTATTGCGCTATATACAACCATTGATAATTTCCAGTAGAATGAATTTAGCGTCCTGTATTGACGATCACCTAATATATCTTTTTATTGAGCTACAGCATAACGACAAGCACCAGTATGCTGCTCTTGAAGTGCCCTGTATTGATAGCGAACGTTTTGTTTTATTACCAAAGTCAGTAGAGGAAAATCAAAAAATAATATTGCTCGACGACATTATTATGTTTTCACTCGACAGTATATTTAAAGGCTTGTTTGAGTTCGATGCAATCAACGCTTACTCCTTTAAAGTGACCCGCGATGCCGAGTACATCATGAGCGAACAAGATATTGATGATTCTATATTAGTTAAGATGTCGAAAGGCATAAAACAGCGTTTACACGCAGAGCCAGTAAGGGTCGTCTGCGACCAAGATATTTCCATACGGGTAGAAAAGAAGTTAAAAAAATTATTGGGTTTAACCAGTTTTGATCAAACATCCGCGGGCAACCGTTACCGCAATTTTAAAGACTTTATTGGCTTCCCGAATGTTGGTAAAGCCAACCTTAGATACAAAGAATGGCCTGCCTTAAACTGCAACGAATTTAGCAAGCACGACACCGTTTTTGACGCGATCAGTGAAAAGGATATTTTATTGCACTACCCCTATCACAAGTTTCATGATTTTAAAGAGTTTGTGCGCCAAGCCTCATTTGATCCGAAGGTGACCTCTATTAAGCTCAATATTTACCGTGTTGCCGAGCGTTCGCAAATTATCGGTTCATTGTTAGACGCGGTTAAAAACGGCAAGAAAGTCACTGTTAATATCGAACTAAGAGCACGCTTTGATGAAAGTAATAACATTGAGTGGGCAAAAGTAATGACCGATGCCGGCATTAAAGTATTATTCGGTATTCCGTCATTAAAAGTGCATTCAAAATTGTGTTTAATCAACCGTCAAGAGCAAGGCAGGATCGTTAAGTATGCATTGATTTCAACGGGTAATTTTAATGAAGATACAGCTAAATACTATACCGATTATGCTTACTTTAGCAAAAAACAACAAATAGCCGAAGAAGTCGATAATGTCTTTAAATTTATTGAGCACAGCTATAAACAATATAAATTTAATCACTTGTTGATATCACCAATTAATCAGCGCAAAAAGATCAATGAATTAATCAAAGCTGAAATCCATAATGCCCAAGCTAACCTACCAGCAAAAATTACCCTAAAACTAAATAATTTGGTTGATAAAGACTTAATCGACAAGCTTTATAAAGCAAACAATGCTGGAGTTGAGGTAAACCTTATTATTCGCGGTATGTGTTCACTCGTGCCAAACCTTGAGGGCTTAAGTGAGAATATTCGGGTAATAAGTATTATCGACCGCTATTTAGAACATTCTCGAGTGATGGTGTTTCATGCCAATGGCGCGAATATTACCTATATCTCTTCTGCCGATTGGATGACTCGTAACATAGAAGACAGAGTTGAAGTCAGTGTTCCTATATATGAAGAGTCATTAAAACAGCAAATATTAGATACCTTAGCATTGCAGTTAAACGATAATTGTAAAGCTCGTATAATCGACCAAGAGCAGAAAAACGACTATGTAAATACCCAAAAACAATATCGAACCACGGCAACCAAGGCCTACTTAAAAGCAGATAATATAGCTAAGCTAGACAAGGAAAAATCCTGCAGCCCCCATCAATCACAATTTGAAATTTATCAATACATAAAGAAACGTGAGCAAAGGTGTGATAGCCATGACTAACAACATAGCAGCAACTAAAACAATTGCCGTAGTTGATCTAGGCTCAAATTCATTTCACTTAGTACTCGCGCGAATCGTAGAAAAAGATGTGCAAATACTACTTAAAGAGAAAATTAAAGTGCGTCTTGCCAATGGTCTTAGCGACGATTTGAACTTAGATCAATCAGCAATAGAACGCGGTTTAAAGACGTTAGAAACTTATAACCAAACCTTATTAGGCTTTCATCCAGATGATGTTAATATCGTCGCCACTTACTCACTGCGAGCGGCTAATAATTCAGCGGAGTTTATTGAAAAAGCAAAAGCGATCATTCCCTACCCGATAAATATTATATCCGGACAAGAAGAGGCGCGACTGATATATCAAGGCGTTGCCCATAGCGTTCACTCGGTCGGTAAACGCTTAGTAATTGATATTGGCGGCGGCTCTACCGAGCTCGCTATAGGTGAAGGCTTTGAGACCTTTACTTTAGCGAGTCGTAATATTGGCTGCGTTAATTTAAGCAAGCGTTATTTTGCTGATGGGAAAATCACTAAGCAGCGATTTAAACAGGCATTCTTGCATGCTGAGCAGGAAATTGCGCCTATCGTAAAAACATACAAAAATGTAGGTTGGCAGCATTGCATTGCTACTTCCGGTACCGCATCCGCGCTGATAGAAGCGGTAAACGGAACGATTGTTACTGGCAACAACAATGACGATCATAGCCTTAACTCAAGCGCTAACCAAAGCTCTAACTTAAACGCTAACGCAATTCTTAGGTCCCAACAGCGACTGACTCTAGAGGACTTAAAAACATTAAAACAAAAGCTACTGAAATTTGACTGCTTTGATGAAATCGATTTAAAAGGCATCAGCGATGACCGTAAAGGTGTCATTGTTTGTGGTTTAGCGGTCATGCTCGCGGTAATGAAAATGCTCGACATTGATTCTTTAGAATATTGCGACAAGGCGCTGCGTGAAGGCGCTTTATATGAAATGGAAGAAAAATTGCAGCATCATGATATTCGCGAACGTAGCGTAATGAGTTTACGCAATCGAGTATCGGTTGATAACGAGCAAGTAGAACGCGTACTTAAAACTAACCAAATCCTGTTTGACGGCGTAAAACAAAGTTGGTCATTAGATAAGATAGTTGATGGGAAATTATTGTTAGATTGGGCGGCAAATTTACATGAGATAGGTGTCCATATCAATTCAACCAATAGCCATAAACACTCGGCTTATTTGACCGAACATTCAACAATGCCAGGGTTTAACCAAGAGCAGCAATTACTGTTAACTACCCTGCTTAAGCACTGTCGGAAAAAATTAAAGCCTCATGAACTCCCTCAATTTTCACTTTATAAGACCGATCAGGTATGCAAACTTGTTTGCCTCTTTAGATTATCAATTTTGTTAAATCAAAAACGCCAAGACAATTATTTAGTTAACTGGCACGTCGCGGCCAAGAAAGAGCACTTAATTTTGAGTTTTGAACATCAATGGTTTGCAACAAAAGATTTGTTTAAATCGATATTAGAGCGTGAACAAAAGCAATTTGCCAAGGTAGGAATAACGTTAACTATTGAGCAAGTTTGAAAGAAAGGTTTTTATTGAGCTGTCGCATTATCAGCGTTAACTTGCTCCACCTTGACCCTCGTCAACTTTCACGGTGACTATCGTGAGGAAGCTTGACCGGTTTACACAAATAACCTTTAGTATGGGATGAACGTGCGCAGGTTTTGCAAATAAATCTAGGCTTGTCCACAATATGCCATAGCTCATGCAAGTGACCCTCGATCTCTTTTTTCTTCCACTTACACAATGCTTTAACCATTCAACCACCTAATTTTCTGCGCCAAACGACTTACCTTATTAAGTTTAACCAATAAATTGCAATGCTGCCGTTTATTTTAACGAGTTATTATTTAATATATATCTAACTGATACCTAATCAAGCTAGACCCCTTTATAACAAGAGATAAGCGATATTTTTTCACTCAAACCAAATAGACAACAATTGAACTCAAAATGACTCGTATTGACCTTTATATAACGTTGCGAAATTGTTATGTTATTTGCTCTAAAAATAACCAATACAAAATATGCTTTTTAAAACCATGAACAAAATACAATGTACAGCATTGTTATTCGCCAACGTTATGATGACGTCAGCAATAGCAAATCCTGGGGAGTTTGACGATATGTCAGCTCTTACCATTGTTGACGCTTCAACAAAAAGCAACCTGCAGCTCAACCAATCACATAACCTGACAGCGCCCAAGCAAAGCGTGAATAACGATAGCTGGTTGTATGGGTTTGGCTCGACCTCTGCACCTTTACAAGTGATTAATAGCGACTTTACAGAGCTTGCCGTGGCTGCTCCACAACGCTCTTTTGTAAAACAACCTGACCAAGTTACGGTTGCTATAGACAATAAACAGTTACAACTTAGTGATGAAGACGATGGCAATATATTTATTGAAGGACTTTCTAGCTTATACAACAGCGCAGAAAACCTTACCGTCAAAGTCACTAGCTTTGTTGGTACCCATTTTCATTCCATCTTTTGTGACGAAGAAGAGCAACAACCAATCGCTAATGTTAAATCTCAATATGTTTACGTAAAACCAAGCAATGACGTTACTTTTTCAATGAGCTATACATTGCCCACACCAACCAAGCATCAATTCGATTTTGAAAATAACAATCAAGGTCTAAGCATCTTTGGCAAAAATTTCGATGTGATTTATGAACTTGAGAAACATGAAAACGCTGTCCATCCAATGTTAAATATTGACCAAGAAATAGAGTTCGAAATCGGCTTCAGCTCAGCCATGTAACCGTTCAACAAAGTTGTAAACACGCCTAGTCATATAACAATCTAAATATTTTTCTTAATTGCTGCGGTTTGTTTGGTTTGTTTGCTATGCTTTCTTTATGAGCAAAAAGCAATATATAGATAAATTTTTTGATATCGACATCAGTGATTCAGCCATCACCATTGGCATTAAAGATATCAGCTGGCAAGCACCTTATGAGCCAGAAATAACCACCAACATTATTGCTACTCTAGCGCCTGACACCAATGACAAAACCATTGATAATGTGATCAATGATACCTTAAATAACCCAGCCTATTTTATTACCTGCGCGGAATGCAATGAGCTTAATTTAAAAACTCATATGTTTGATGATTTACTTTGTCCAGGATGTGCCTCAATCAACCACGGAATCACTAATTAAGAGCACTTAATTGAAAGCAGCGATTGAGCAGGTATATGACTGAGTGCGTCAAATTAGTCCGTCACTTCTTTCGAACTATCGATTGTTTTAACTTTTATTGTCAAAATTAAAGCTTAAAAAGGTAAAACCAGATTCTGTGCGGGCAAGGATAATTTGACTTGGAGTTTTGCAAACCTTGGTGACACTAACGATGGCTTTTAATTCATCCTCTTTTAAACTTCTAATTTCATCTGTGACGAATATAAAGCTTTCAGCAGTAATTTTATCTAACTGCCATTTTTGATACTGACAATCAAAACCAGCGAGCTTAACTGCTTGCTTGGCCAATACATTAGCTTTTGGGCTTAACGAAACCTGTTCGAACTTAGATGACATTCCTTTCCCTCTAAATCTTATATTTTGATTAATTCTTTTTTGTTTTCACTTTAGTTTTAGTACAAATTTAACCGCCGTCAACAAGCATTCAATTTAGCAGTTAAATAAGATACATAATAGAAATTCACTTTAACTGGCTATTATTGCCTTTTCAATGCTTTGAAATACAAATTTACAATTAACAAAAAGTGGAATAAAAAAAACCAGCGATGCTTAACCGCTGGTTTAGTATGTTTCTAAAGGTTATAAAGCTTATCTTCTATTTACTACTATGGGGTTTACTCTTTAGCTTGCTCAAGTAAATCAAACATAAACGCATAGGTAAACGCTCTGTCTATATAGCGTTTATAACGACCTGATGCACCACCATGACCCGCGCCCATATTTACGTGGAACATCAACTCATTATCATCAGTCTTCATATCTCTCAGTTTTGCTACCCACTTCATCGGTTCAAAATATTGCACCTGTGAATCATGCAACCCGGTGGTCACTAACAAGTTAGGGTAATCTTTTGCTTCCACTTGATCGTATGGAGAGTACGACAACATATAGTCGTAATATTTTTTCTCTTTTGGATTGCCCCACTCGTCAAATTCATTGGTAGTTAATGGAATAGACTCATCCAACATCGTCGTTACCACATCAACAAACGGTACTGCTGCAATGACGCCGCGATATAACTCGGGTGATTGATTGATAATAGCCCCCATTAATAACCCTCCAGCACTGCCGCCATAGGCAAATAATTTATCTTGGTGAACGTATTTTTCCGCAACTAGGAAGCGACTCACATCAACAAAGTCATTAAATGTATTGATTTTGTTTAATAATTTACCATCGTCGTACCATTTACGACCAAGCATTTGACTACCACGAATATGGGCATGTACATAAACAAAACCACGATCGATTAAGCTAAGTAAATGACTGGCAAAATAAGGATCATTGGTTGAGCCGTATGAGCCGTATGCATATTGTAAAACTGGATTAGTCCCGTCTTGCTTAAAGCTGTCATTTTTATACAAGATACTCACCGGAATATCGACGCCATCACGTGACTTCACCATGATGCGTTTTGACGTATATTGACTGGCATCGTAGCCACCAACCACTTCAACTTGCTTAAGTAGCGTTTTGCTCATATCAGCTAAATTAATGTCAAAAACCGAGCTTGGAGTAGTCATACTAACGTAACTTACTCGCACTTGCTTAGCATTGAAATCAACGTTCTTTTCGAAGTCAACCGAGTACAATGATTCATCAAATTGAACGGTTTCTGCTTGACCACTTTTATAATCAAGCATCGCCATACTCATCAAGCCCTTGGTACGCATGGTATAGACAAGTTTATCTTTTAATACCAATATACCTGAAATAAAAGTGTCATCGCTGTGAGCAACTACATCTTGCCACTTATCCTTATCCGCTAACGTTTCTTTGCTGGCTTTTACAATGCGATAATTTGCCGCTTTATAATTGGTTTTGATATAAAACTCATCGCCATATGGATATGCTTCATATTCAAGATCAGCTTCAATTGGATGAGCTAAGCTGAATTTAGCAGACGCATCATTGGCGTCTAACATCGACACCCCCAAACTTACCGTAGAGCTATGGTAGATCCCGACGTATTGACTATCTAGCGTCTTATAAAGATATGTATAAAAGCTGTTGTCAGTTTCTTCATACATTAGCTCATCACTTGACTGGTCAGTACCTAAAACGTGACGGTAAACTTGGTAACCTAATAGGGTTTGCGGATCTTTGGCAAGGTAGTACATCGATTTAGAATCGTTTGCCCATATTACTTGACCGTTAGTACCAGTGATTTGGTCTGCTAGCATCTCTCCGGTTTCAAGATTTTTAAACTTAATTGTGTATACACGGCGACTTAGCGTATCTTCTGAATAGCCGATAATCTTATTGTTTGCAGTAATTGACCAATCACCTACGGCATAATACTCCAAGCCTTCTGCCATTTTATTGACATCAAGTAAGACTTCTTCTTTGGCGCCAGCCTCATCTTTAGTGCGCACGTAAACGGGATATTCACTGCCAGGGATAAACTTACTTTGATACGAATATCCGTTATCAATAAACGGCACTGACGTATCGTCTTTCTTTAAACGCCCGATCATTTCTTCGTATAAGGTTTTTTGAAAATCTTTGGTATGGGCCATTTGTTGCTGAGCGTAATCTTCTTCCGCTTGCAAATGGGCGAGGATCTCTGGGTCGGTGCGCGTGTCATCGCGCATCCAATAATAATCATCAATACGTACATCACCATGGATTTCCATTTTATGAGGTATTTTTTTCGCTATTGGTGGGGTGAGTATTTTTTCGTTCACTTGGCTAGTCTCGGTTTCTGTTGAGCATGATTGCACGAACAAAGCCGCCACTGCGAGCGTTAAGATGCGTTTCATCATTTTCCCTTTTTCGAAATTATTATAAGTTTGGTTAAGCTTTTATGTATTAGCTTTTTGCATTTTGTTGCTTAAAACAGCTTAACGCTGTTTTTATTTGAGAGAAGCCATCAACGATGTGTAAACGCAATGACAGCTCCTTTAAAACTAAGCACTAAATGTAGTCAATTAACGCTAATATTGCCACTAAGTCACTGCATTATATCTGTAAAGATTTTATTCCATTGAAATAGCCACGCCAGTAGCGCCATCTTCAACATAACGGGCCTTACATAAGAATAAACGTTTGTTAGCAATGCCCTGCTCATTCATATATGCCTTTAATGTTGACGCTCGTTTCTTAGCGAGTGCGGCTAATTGCGCGCTAAGAGCTTCATCTTGATAGTTTATTTCAAGAGCCGCTCTATCAGCTAAGTTACTCTCACCACAAAGCTGTAAATCAATTTCATCACGTTGCTTTAACACCTCTACAAGCTTATTGGCGTAATCTCGCTGCTTAGTTTCTAATTCGGCGCTATTAACCGTAAATACCATGTCATCAAAGGCAATCTGATTTGCGGCATCTACTAGGTATTCCGCTGCCATAAACGCTGCGCCATAAGGTTGCAGCGCATATTTTAAGAAACCAACAGAGCCTTTTTTCACCGCTTGAGTAATAGACTTTTGAATCAACGAATTGATGTTTACATCGGTGCCACCTTCGGTTTCATCGAGGCTGCCTTTTACTGGGATTTCAATATCAATAACGCCTTTATCATCTTCTAACACCGTTATTGCCATTGGAATAGGTAAGGTAGACACCACTTTGCTTTCATCAATATCCTTGACCTGTAACTTGCGAATTACGACATCGTTAGTCATATCGATTTGATTATTTTTAAGGGCAAGATTAAATTGATGATCAAATTGACCACGGACAAACTGATAACCCGCAAATTGCTCAATAAATGGTGACAATGTCACTAAAGACATATCTTCGATTTTCCCCACGGCGTTAATATCGATTGGCGTTTTATTGAAGATACCGTCACCGTTGACGTCAATTATTGCGGTTTTATTAAGCTGGGTTGTTAATGCAAATTTACTGCGCCTAATATTAGACTCCGTATCTGAGTCCATCGAGGATGCATTAGTAGCAATATTTTCTAAAGCCAATTTACTAATATCAATTTGCAGTTTATGAGGTTGACCATTTAAGGTTTTCGTCACATGAATAAATGCCGGAGCGGCAAGGTCAAACGAATTTACTTCGATAGCTAATGGCGATTCTGAGGTTTCTACTTCGCCCGCTTTAACTTCTTCTTTAGCTTCTTTTTTAACTTCTTCAGCCCCTACCTTTTTATCGTCGACATTAAAGCGTTGTTGCACTGGCTCTAACATGGTCAGCCAATTCAGCTGGTTTTGTTCATCAAGTTGCATAGACGTGGTTAAACCCGCCATAGCAATGTGATTAAACGATAGTGTTTTCGATGTTTGTGTTGTTTGCTTATCTAAAGAGATTTGTTCAATGCGCAGTTTGTCGAGTGTGTTGGTGATTTCTACTTTGGAATGAGATTTAACCTTTTTGTCAGTATCTTTAGCCGCTTGGTTTTGGCTAAACCAAGATAAATTTGAAAACTCTATCGCTTCCACGTTAAGCGCGGAATCTTCGTCTATTTCCAATTGAGTGATGTTGAATTGCTCAAACCCAACTAACAAATTTGATTCATGATCATCACCGCCTCTCGAAGCATTAACTTGCTCATCGACAACTGAAAAGCCTAATAACTTGGCATCAACACTACCAGAAACCACTGCGTTTTCTGGCAACTGTTGATAGGTTATCGAATAGCTTGGAGCAAGACTGCTTAACTTAACCACAACGGCTTTGCTTGTAACATTTAAGTCGGTAGTGGTTAAATCGCCCTTAAAATTAAGGTACAAAAGGTTGTCGGTATCGCGAAGGCCATCAACATAGAAGTTGATATCGGTTTTCCCCTCCAATACATCTACCGCTATTGGTGAATAAAGGTTTGTCAGTGTTTTAAAGTCATTAAAATCAATATTCTGAAGCGTTACATCGCCTTGAACTGATGGCGTTACTGCTAACGGGTTAGCAGTAAGTTGGGCATTGATACTGGTATCATTTAATTTCGACACTAAAGTTAACTCGGCCGGATAATCATGCCAAGTAGAGACACGGGTTAAAGAAAATTGCTCAATCACATAACGACCAGAAAACTGACGAACATTAATATCAACTTCGATATTTTCTAAGCGCACTAAATCAACATCAAGATTAGGTATTTTTAAACCTTGTTCAGGTTCTAACTCAGGCTCTAACTCAGGTTCTAGCTCAGCTTCAACAGAATCAATCTGCTCTTGCTGCGCTTCAGCAAGAATAGGAATAACTACCTCAAAACCACCGTCATCATTTTCGATGACTGCCAGTTTAGTGTCTTTGATTTCGATTAATTCTGTTTCAATGCCGCCACTAAACAATCCTTGCCAGCGATAGTCAGCACGCATTAAGCCAATCACCAGTTTATCTTCGCCAGCAACGCCAATACGCACATTCTCAATTTGCAACGTACCAGTAAACAGGTTCAGATCAACATCTTCTATAGTGACGTTATCAAAGCCCTGCTCGGTGATTTTACTGATCACATAAAACCGACCGGCTTCTGGCAAGGTAACTAGAATAAAGGCGATTATAAGGATCAAGCTTAAAAACAATTTACGGCGACGTGTCATTTAACTATTCAACTGCTTATTTAAAGGTTAGTGGTAAGTGTTTATTCGACCAAAATGGACGATCACTATTTGAAGTCAATAAACTAGTTATAGAGTATTCGAAACGAATTAACAAAATAAATCACGTTTACTCATTTCCCCATACCTCCACTAGCTGCTTAAGTTGCTTAAGTTGCTTAAGTTGCTTTTGATATAGTTGCTCAAATCTCTGTAATATGAGCAATCAATTAGCTTCAACGATTAACGTTAAAGCAATAACTATACGCCATTAACGTATAGCACTTAATATCAGTCAATTTACCGTATTTGAATCGAAAGGTTTATTAAAACTGAAACCCAAGCACTTGCCAGTGGTTATCATATAACCAATAAAGCCCAGCGATATTGAGCAAAACCATAAGAATTAATTCGACTCTAAAAGACAGTTTTTTGGATTTGTGACGCAATTTTTGTTGAGCGAAAACAGCACCCGGCCAGCCGCCGACTAATGCAAATAGATGCAAGCTTCGCTCGCTGGTTCGCCAGTATCCCTTTTGCGCTTTGTGTTTATCAAAGGCATACAACCAAAATGTGATCACGCTCAACACCGCATAAGCTGCGCCAATGCGCCATGGAAGCCATTGCACCGCTACTAAGCCAATAATGGCTACCATGAATGAGCTGGCAAACAATAGTGCTACTGTATTTTGTTTTTGCGCTGATTTGGTCTTCAATTTTTGTCCTGAAAGCGTTGCCTTAATAGCGCAAGGTCTATTTTGTTTATCTTTTGATAATTGATAAGTAATGACTTGTCCGACAACCGGTCTTGTACCACGATGTTCGAAATCTTTTATGTGCACAAAAACTTGCGGTCCTTTTATCATCGGGGTGATGAAGCCAAAACCTTTGTCATCATTCCATTGGGTTAACTTTCCTTTATGTCGCATAGCTTATGCTAGACCTCTTCCTTATTAATTTCCTTGGCTGTTGAAAATACTGTCAAATATCGCGCCATAAAACAAGCTGCGTTTTAAAATGGAAAATTTGATTCCCTAATTAGGTCAAACTCAATATACTCAAACAATGTAGCAATTAGTTTGCTAACAATAATAAGCACAAATACTCGCTATGGATTACATAAATAAAACAGTAAAACAAAAGTCGACAAAAGCTAAACAAAGAAAAACTCGCGCGATAGCAAAACTTATTGTCAGCACGGCTTTTGTATCTCTATCGTCCTATGCAGCTTACGTACTAATAGCGAGTCCTTCAGCGAAAGAGCAAACTGCTGAGCATGCGAATCCTCATCAAAACGTGGCGAAGACGCAATCATCTGTAACAGCAAGCGTCCCGAAAGTTGAAGTTGCACCAGCACCAAAAGAGCAATTCGATTATCCAAAAATTTTAGCGATTGAAAAAATTACTGGTGAGGAAAGCAATTATGATATTCCTGCTGCAACTCCGCACCAACTTCGTTGTGGCGCGTTTAAAAACAAAGATGATGCCAATAAACTTGCCGCCAAACTCAACAAAATCACTAAGGTAAGAGTAACACCGCAAGGCTCTTGGCATGTGGTAACCAGCCCATTTTTGCAAAACAAAAGAACAGCAGAAAACCTCAAGAATAAGATCAGAAAAACTGTTAACGTTTATGATTGCGTTTTGAGAAAACAATAACCGGCAAGACTAAATTTTGTTTTCGTGTCGCCTTCATTTTTTAACCGCAAATTTTTATCAATTACTCATTAGTTCTTCTTGTTAATTTACCTTGACCGACAAGTATAAATTATTCGTTTTTTATTCTCCCTTAACAATCTCAATTAAAAACTTGCAACTGATTGAATTTTAACCATTCTAGACATACACTGGATAAGTTAAGATCGTTAAAAAATACAATTGAGAGAAGCAACAAACAGAGCAAAAAGCTAATAATAACAATGACAAGGATTTGCAATTTATGAAGAGCATCGTAGGTGAACTAAGACGTCGTAACGTTTTCAAAGTTGCCAGCGTCTATTTGATCACCGCCTGGATCATCATACAGATTGTGTCTGTTATCTCCCCTTACTTACATTTACCCACCGTGTTTGGCACAGCCATCACTGTGATTTTAATGATTGGATTCCCGGTTGTTTGTATCTTCGCCTGGGCATTTGAGCTTACTCCCGAAGGCATTAAACCCACCAAAGAAGTTGATAAAGACGAGTCAATTTCTCATCACACCGGAAAAAAACTGTCGATGACGTTAGCGGTGTTATTAGTCGCGGTTGTTGGTTTTGTTATTTACGACAAGACCATTGCGGATGAGCCAGTACAAGCGCAAATACAAGAGCAACACCAAAACAACTCAATAGACCCCAATTCACAAATCACAAACACTCAGGTCAATTCTCAATCTAATGCACAACCTAATGTACAAACTAATGCACAAACCAATAGCCAAACAAATCAAAAACCTGCGCTAAGCATCGCCGTACTGCCGTTTGTGAATATGAGTAGCGATCAAGAAAATGAATTTTTCTCCGATGGTTTAACCGAAGAAATACTGAATAAACTTGCCCGCGTACCAAAACTGCAAGTCACCGCCCGTACTTCATCCTTTTTCTATAAAGGCACTAATGAAGATTTACGCGATATTGGTAACAAGCTAGGGGTAAGTTACATACTCGAAGGCAGCGTCAGAAAATCAAATGATATTGCCCGCATTACCGCACAACTTATCCGCGTTACCGATGGCTTTCACCTATGGTCAGACACCTACGATAAAAACACTAAAGACACCTTTGCGGTGCAAGATGAAATCGCGACCAATGTTACCAAAGCCTTAGATATCATACTCGATGAAAAATCACGTATGGCAATGCAAAACGCTGGTTTAGGCGATGTTGAAGCCTTTATCGCCTACCAAAAAGGCATTAAACAATATAACAAGGCGCATGGAAGCAGCACAATGCTACAGGACCTTTTAACTGCGAACGACTACTTCAACGAAGCCATCAAACATGCACCTGATTTTTCCGAAGCCTATAGTTATAAATCCGACTATTATACTCACACCGCCTTAGGTGATGACCCCGAAAAAAGCAGTCAAGAAAGAGAGCAAGCACTAAGCACAGCAATAGCGTTGTTCCAAATGGCAGTAGATAGGGAGACTAACATAGAATTACAAGGATACTTACAAATATCCAAAATACTGTTATCAAACAACTGGAGCGAACTTAAGCAACATATCGCTAACATAGCAGAAGTCACTCAATGCCCGAGATTAAGTTGGCTTGAAATGGTAAGGTCTTTTGGCTATGAAGAACTTTTATACAAAATAAACAAAATGAGTTTACGTTGCGATCCATTAAACGATGGCTTTAAAATTAATATGATTGCCGCGTTAGTCGACACCAAGCGTTATGATGAAGCACTTAGATTAATTGAAAAGAGAGAATTGACTCATTTGACACCTGAATTGCTTTTTGTTAAATCTGATGTGTATTTATTGCAAAAAAACTTTGCCGCCGCCAAATCTAGTATTGAAAAAATCAACGACCCCAAATTCCGCAATTTTGCTATATTAAGGTATAGCGCCGCACAGGGTGACAAAGACGAAGTTATTAGATCCATGGACAAAATAGCCGATTTTAGTAACACAACTGAAGAGCCGCTGAGAAGAAAATTACTTAGCTCAGCAATGTTAGGTGACAGGGACAGCGCTAACCAGCTTGCTGCGCAACTAGAAGAACTACCATTTAGCACATACAATTTGCTTCAAGTGGTTGAAAATTGCCGTTGTGGCGCACCGTTTGATTTAGAGTTTACGCCAATACTTAAGAAGAGATTACAAGAGGCAAATCTGCAATGGCCACCAACCAAACATTTCGACCTGCCACTTAAAGACTGGTAAAACAAAAGCCCAGAATCAAAGACGACGCCAAAGACAGAGCCAACACTTAGGCTTATTTAAGCACAATACCTAGCACGCGCATTTTCATAGGAAGACATTACCTGCTCGCTTGGTTTGAGCTTATAGGTTTTCATTACTCGCATAAAACGTGAGATGTACTGACATTGATTTGCCGGCGGTAACCACTCATCAACACCCTTCGCGCCCTTTTGACGATTTAAACCACGTTCAACACTTAACAAGTTAGCCGGGTCATTAGCAAATGCGACACGCTGCGAATAACTCCAATCACTTGCACCATGATCCCATGCCCACTTAAGCGGCACCACGTGGTCTATATCAATCACACTCGCATCATAGATAACATTACCAGTAAATGGTGAGATCCACTTACCAGCGCGCACCTTACACTGTTTAGCGTCTTTAAAATGCACAGGACCAACCGATTGACTCACCAACGCTTCCATACGGGAGTTTTGGCAATCTTTATCTAAATCAGCCCAACCACTGCCAAATTGACTGCGTTTGTAATAGGTTAAGTTATTTGAAGATACGTTAGCATTTGATTGAGTAACTGATTGATCATAAGACTGACTAGGCGATTGCATCCCCTTTGGCATACGACCACCAGAGTTTAAACAAGCAGAAAGAGAAGAGAACGAATCGAAGTTTTTAACGCGTGCATAATAAGGACTATCAACAGAATGACAGATAGCTGACTTAGATTTTTTAATCTCAGCGGCAAACACATCACCACTGAACAGTATACTCACCGCCACAAGGCAGACTACAAAGTATTTTTGCACGTTGAACCACTAAATGTTTTTGCCAATAGATATTAAACTCTGTCGGCACTAGACTCCGGATACAATTATCTTAACAAGTTATTAATATAAAAACTGTTTGAATATGTAAAAACAAAGAAGGGAAAACATTTCATAGAACAAAGGCTACAATTTTTTAAAATTCGATTAAGAATAGCAATCCATCACAGCCCTATAGCAACATCTATCAGGCATAGCAAAAGAAAATCATTTTAAACATCAATGACCACTACACCCTATAGCTATTTATTAAAATATAATACTCAAAGAGCCCTATTCTTTGTGTGCTAACTTTTGATTAATCTCAACCACATTTTTGAGAATATCTGCAAATAAAAACACAAGACCGCCGCCTAAAACAATGGAAATGGCTAAAGTTAAACCGGTTATAAAACTGACTAAAAACATAACTCCCAAAGAAACAACTATAAGTAACCAGAAAAATATAGTCCACAGTGCTAAAAAGAACGATGTTGAATCTCCTATCCCATGGACAGACCCATCTTGGACTGCAACTTGCGTTGGATTGGCATTGTCAGCAGGTTTGATACCTCTATTACTACCTAAATACTTATAGCCTTTTTTCTCAAAAGATTCTACAGCCTTAAATCTCCAAGTGTCTTTTTCGGATGCTTTGAAACCATTAGCATAGCACTCAACTATTACATCAGCAGAACTGATAAGCGAACCACTCTCTTCTTGGCCTTCCTTAATTTCAATTTTTCTCAGTTCTTCTAACAATACCGCGTCGGTTTTACTTGAAGCATAGACTAAAAAACTACATATAGATGGTGAATGTACAACATATAAATTCATGATTTTCCTTAACATTATTAATTATTCAAAGTAATACTAAGCGAAAAATAATTAGTTTGAAAGAGTAGTATGTAAATATTCAAATTGCGTCATCGACAATGTAAAAATGACTCACTTTCGAAAATAAAAAAAGTTCTTCAGCGAGAACAACTATTCTAAATACTGTCTCAAATGCTAATTTGATAGAGCTAATTTAATCGATCTAACGGATAGGTATAACGTGTGTGATGTTAACGGTGATTGTTGAAATCCAAACTGTTTATAAAACTCGATTACGTCTTGATTGATAGCGTGTACCACAACAGCTCTTACCCCGATGTTTTGTGACACCTGCAATATTCTAAGTAACGCATCTTTTAACAGGTGCTTACCAAGTCCTTTTCCCTTAAAAGAATGATCTACCGCAAGCCTAGATAAAATGATAATTGGGATTGGGGCTGGCATATTACGTTTAAGTGCTGCTGATACGTATTTATGTTCAATACTGCCAGTTGATAAAGAATAGAAACCTGCAACGTTATCGCCTAAACAAGTTACGAAGGTTTTTGAAGCGCCACTTTGTTGGTTTTTAAGAGCCCGTTTGTAAAGCCACTGATTTAACGTATCGTTTTCGCAATCAAAATTGCAGCAGTTGTGCTTATGATTTAATGCAACAGGAACACAAAGTTGCATGTCTATTTTGCTTCCCATGGGGATTTTTCTGACATTAACTTGCTTAACTTATAATGTGCAACGGGTTCATTTATCGCTTGCTCAAATTGAGCAAATTGCTCTTCATCTAAATTAAAAATCCGCTGATCGAGCAATACATTCTCTGCTTCTTTGCATGCAACATTAAGTATAAACGTGCTGCGATCCATATTTAAAGCCGCAGCAGCTTTCGTTAATAAATCTTGCTGCGCCGGCTCAACACGCATATTTATTGGGGCTGTCTTAGCCATAACCACCTCGTATATCGATTAGATACACAAAGTTTAGTGTATCTAATCGATACACACAAGTTAGCGGTTCATAATTCTTATTTTACTAATGAATATGAGTCGTATCGATAAACCTAAAGCAGAATTACTTATTTAGATCGTACAATTTAAAACACTTTTTATTCTTCAAAAACCTTATAATTTCTAACAAGTTATTTAAATAATATTAAACTGTTATTACAAACTCTAATTTATAGACCGAAATTTCTAGAACAATATAGAGTGATAAAACAAAGGAAAAGGTAAAGATAAATGCAAGCTTCAAAATCTCGATTTAACATTAAAAACAGCATAACTGCTTTTTTTACCAATAAGTTTAAATTTTTGTATTCCTTCGTGTTTACTTTATTTGTTGTGACTAGCAGCGTAATTTTTATCTACGCTCCTTCTTATAAAACGGTAGAAATAACAGGTACTGAAGCTAAGCGTTCACAAGTTGATGAAACCAATGCACAAGCCTACGTTGATACGTATTACATCTACACTACAGAAGTGAATAAATCGTTTGTACTACGCAATGAAGATAACTGGGTTTACTTTAAATTTGATAGTGCCGACACACAGGCAGAAGCTCAAAACGTTCAAGGCACAACATCTGTTGTAAAGTATTACGGTTTCCGCTCAAATATTTTATCAATATTCCCTAACGTATTATCGATTGAAAAAACAAACACACCAGTAAATGGTTTATCTTGGTTAGGCTATGTTGGTTTAACATTAAACTTTATATTGTTTAGCTACTTCGCATTTAAACTTATTCGATTAAGAAGAAGACTTAAAGCCAGCATTACGTTGCCAGAAACAAGCAAAGAACAGTTGGAAGATAAGTCATAGAAGCTAGCTCATAAACGTTTCTCAGTGCAAATGACAAAAGCATAAAGCTCTTAAAAACAAAAGCCAGAATGTAATATTCTGGCTTTTGTATTTTGACCGTTTAATAAGCCGAACAGTACTGAAAAATTTAGGTTTCGAACTTAAATTTTTTTGCAGAATTGATTACGCCGAAATGACCATTTTTCCTGATTTAGGAAAATAGCCCACGACTTTATCGATCATAATCTCATTGCCGATAATGCCAGTAGTGTTTGCCATCATAAGGCTTGCACCTAACGTTTCCGGCAATGAGCCACAGCGCAAATTAAAGCTACTACCATCTAGTTTACAATCAATAAGGTAGGTATCCGTTTCAAAATCACCATAACCATGGTAAAAGTCAACACACTTACCGGCATGCTCAAAGCTAGATAGACAGTCATCTTGTAAATAAGAAATTTGCGCACCAGTATCAAAAAACATTCTAAATGTATTACCAGCAATAACTGACTCAACAATCGGTATGCCCATACACTCATCAAGCTCTAATACAATACCTGGCAATTCTAAATCAACGTCAACAAACGTTAATTCACCGTGGGCAATATCAAAGACCAAATCAAATTGATTTAAAATATTTGCACCAATAAGCCCTGCGACTTCCATACCAACATAACCTGAAATAGCACTTGCGTTTAACCCCTTTGCGCCATTGCCTACTTGAAAGCTTTGTCCCATCAACTCAATAGAATCAATGTCACCAAAGGTAACAGGAGAGCCAGTATCAATTAACCAGTCCTTGCCATCAAGAGTGATAAACAAATGTTGTTTGATAAATTTTAACGGGTAAATTTTCATTTTAGATCTTAAGTTTAAAATTGAATGCCCTTAGATAATAACAATACAACTTGCTTACCGTTGTTAATTGTTAGTTAAATATTAATTAAACCTAGAATCATTCAATCATAGCTGAAGTAATATAATTTAGCCTGATTCTATTGCACGATTATTTATTCTTAAATTTAGTTCTTAAGCTAACAAACAATGACCTATTGTCAATTTAGTGGTGTTTTTATAGATAGACTCTCATATATGATTTTTTGTTTAATATTTTGAGGTGAAATTTAAAAACTCATTGAAAATTTTATCAAACTCATCTTCCAAAACATATGAATCAGGATTGGGTTTATAGCGCAATTGGCTTTTTTCGAAAGTGAAGTCCTCACTCCAAGCAAATGATTCTTGGCTTGGCCAGTATTTTCTTCCTTTCTCAATCCATAAAGCTAATAAAGGAAGATCGTCTCCAGAATCATACCAGTTAAGTGCAATCATGATTATAATTTGCTCACCATGCCATTCACATTGAACTCGTGCATTAATCAACGGATACTCCGGCCAATATGTAGTGCTTTTAATACTATCGAGGTCGGGAACGATGTCGCCCCAATCATCACGTGTTTTAATAATTAATTGGAGTTTATTTTGTAGTTCGCGGCGAAACGTATGATACACCTCATTAGCTTTCTTATATCGTGTGATACCTTCATAAATAAATGTATCTATTGCATTACTCATCTTTAAACCCTCGTTCTAATATATTAAGTTTTGTCGCAAGGTTATCCCTTCGCTTTTGAGCTAACTGCTGAATATCAAAACCAATGATTAATTGTTCTATTGCCCCAATAAACGCGTAAGCCCAACTTTTCCATGCAATGTTCTCACTATAAAAAAATGACTTACGTAATGCTATTGCAACATCGTCCCAAGTAATAGGAGTAACAATAGTTAATGATTTAGTTTTACGACTTACGTTATCCCAATCATCATTTTGTGATGATAATAAAAGAATAAAATTTTCCCATTTATCTTGCTCTACCCTATACTTACTGCGAAATTCATCACTAGTAGCGAAAGTCTTCTCTAAGTTCCGATCCCCAACCTTTATTTCTAAGTGAGTATAATTTTCATTGTCCCAATTCAGTATTAAATCAGCTCTATAATTAATATGAAAATCTTCTCTCAGAACTTGATTCGGTTTGGCAAATTTTAAAGGGGTGTCTGCTTTATCTTTGAACAATATGTGCGCAAATACGCCGGTTGTAGATGTTTCAAGAAAAAAAGCTAACCAATCAGACCAATCTTCTTCCCTTGTTAGCCTCAAAGGGCGGAACTGTTGCCAGTTTGTATGAGTAGGATCACCACCAAATTGCTCTAAAAAGTTATCCCATTTCTTTAATAGCGGGGTTAGTAATCGTAACTCCTGCTCAATCAACGCATCATGTGACACTTCGATGCCATCAAAAACATCCCAAGCGACTGTCTGTTTTTTATCGTCAGACTGTTTTTTTAAGTTAGGCTTCTTTTTAAGTTTTCGTTTCTTATTTTGTGAAGCAGTTTGCGATGATGGTGTATAAAATTGCTGGTCAATCAATTCATCGTAGCTTTCGCCCAGTTGATCAAATACTTTCCAACCAAGTGGAATTGATGATTTATTGTTTTTTTTATTTTTAGTTTTGGTTGATATTGTGAAATATAGTTTTGAAATACCTACAGGTTCGATAGCATTATAAGGTCCGATTAGTTCTTCATATACAAACCAAGAAAGCAAAGTATTCCTTTGCTCTAAAGAATTGTTTTTATTGCTATTATTCAATGGCATATTCTCAACAACATATTGATGTTCTACCATTAATATAGACAATAGAATGAAGATATAAAATTAAGTTATTAAACTAAAATAATTAGTTGCAAAAAGGAACATATCGTAAACACCAGTTCCATAACCACTAGCCATTTTGCCTCTAGATTAAAAAGTCGCGCCTTAGCTAAGCTTTCAGAGTCGTCAAACAAATAGCTATTCAAAAGTAAGCAGTGACCATACTCATAGTTCCACCTGGTTGCAGTAAATCGACTTATGTTGAAAATAAATAGCTAGCAAATAAAGTACTGCTTGCAGCGACTGAAACATTCAAAATTGTCTCTTTACCTGCCTCGCTTACGCCTTTATTGCCATTTAAAACATCTATAGCGTCTTTACCCGCAGAAATTAATAATGTGATTGCAGCAATGTCAGTTGTAGCATCTAGGCTACTATCTGCAGAAAGCTTTGATATTACCGAATTCATATCTGCTGTTAATTCTTCATTAGAAAACCCAGAGTTTTGAACACCTTCAAATGCTGAAGATACCTCACTAGTAGCAATAACATCCACATCAGGATATTTATCAAAATGATGTGAGATGCCGCTGCTATCCTGCAGAGCTTTTAATTGAGCTTCTTGCACTGTTTCACCAGTATCTACCGAATAGATTTGAATATCTGCGCCAGGTTCATTGGTTTTATCAAAAACTCTCGCTTGTTGGTCAACATTCTGTCGGTTAAATTCTTCGATAAAAAGTAACTCGTGATAAATTCCTTTAGCATTATTAGCAACGCCTTTTAGGCTTTCTGATGAAAAATCAGATAAAGCTTCGCCCAATTCTAAGTTCGTATATTCACTCCATTCATTTTTCATACGTTTAAGTGCTTCAATAGCAATCATATTTTCAGATGTATTCTCAATTTCACTGCCACTTAATAGACCTAAGATCACACCTGAAATAACAAATATAGGATTAATTTTTAATGGGGTGTTCTCTATATAAGATTCAAATCCCCCAATTACATTCCCTTGAAAATCTGTTAATGCATGCTCTTGAAACAGTAATTTATTAGTTTCATCTAACTGTTCCATAATTATATCTTTCTGGCTTGTAAGCTGCTCATTCAACGGAAGTATTATGTCGTTAAGCAATGCTTTTGCTTCGGTGAGACTTAACTGAACACTTTCTTTTACTAACACTTCATCGATTGCAGCGATAAATAGCGATGAACTTTCAATTATTTTGCGTTCTTCTTCAGATAAAGATTCTATATTTCGTGGGGTACTGCTCAAAGCTGAATAAGCAGCAGCACCTATAACTAAACCAATACCACCGGTTAGAACAGAACCTGCGACCATACCACCACCAACTAGAGAACCTATCCAAGCTAACGTAGCACTATTTGCAGCTGCTCCAGATAGACCAGCTATTGCAGTTCCCGTACTTGCACTACCAAATGTACTAACCAAAGCGAACAAACCACCGACACTTGCTATGCCCGCTACTTTAGCTGTAACAGCTTTACCGAAATTAGACGCAAATTTCTCAGACTCTTTCATACTTATTTGTAATATGCATGAGTTTATATATAGAAGCTCTTCTCTGGCCTTTGTTAATAAATCTCTTGCATCTTTTGGCGCTTTATATACTTTAAACTTTCCTCTGCACCAACCATACCCGAGCACAACTTGGTCTTTGGTAACACCAATTTTGTCAGATATCTCGTACTTCTCAATTTGTTTTTTTGCAGGAATAAAAACAGAATCGTTAATTGAATCAGACAATTGATTTAGCTTCATTTTCAACTCTGACTCATCATAACTAGCGCCAACATTGCTTAGTTTAGCCTTTACTTCTTCAAGAGCTTTTTTTGTATTCGTAGAGATACCTAAATCACGGTCAGCTTTTTCTACTCTTTCAGATATTGAATCTATACTTTTCGAAAATTTATCGGAAACACCTAGTTTATTGTCAATCCCTTTTAAACTTTCGCTTAACTTGTCAGAAGTCTTTTTTGAAAATTTTGATATTTCTTTCCACATAAGTCTGATTCTTTTGAAATTTTAGATGTTGGTTTTAAGTATATTATATGCTTTAAAAAATACTATAAATGTAA
Source organism: Thalassotalea crassostreae (assembly GCF_001831495.1). Lineage (NCBI taxonomy): Bacteria > Pseudomonadati > Pseudomonadota > Gammaproteobacteria > Alteromonadales > Colwelliaceae > Thalassotalea > Thalassotalea crassostreae. The sequence goes on along the minus strand of NZ_CP017689.1, from coordinate 1,317,745 downwards.
TGAAATGGTAATTACATTATTTTAATTAGTTTATTGTGCTTTCCTTTCAAAACAAATATTATTGCCCATAACATCAAGAGAAGAGTTTAACTCTCGCCAACCTGTTTTGTTTCTCAAACAAAATAAGGTGGTATCTGCCTCAGCAGGATGAGCCCTTATAGGGAATTCAAACTACTTCTCTTCCATGTTTAAATTTAATAACTAACTGGAAGAACAATGAAATTTAACATACTTCAAAATACGCTTTACACTTCTAACGATAAAGCGATTAAAACTTTTTCGTGCCCTTTAGAAAAAGAATGGTCGAACTTATCGACAACAACAAATCAACGCATTAAATATTGCGCCTCATGCTCTAAAAACGTAATGGATATAAATGGCTTTAAAGAACAGCAAATAATTGCTCTCGTTACTGTTAATCCAGACCTTTGTGCTCACTTAACAATTAATAACTCTATTGAAATTATTGGTGATAAACCTAAAGAGACGTTTTCAAGGTGCAAAGTCCCAGATGAAAATAAGCATTTACCTGTAGTAATCACTGCTAGGGGTCGAAGCTCAATTAACGAATTCATCAAGCAAGGCTATGTTGTAGAAATTAAAACATCAAACTTTGATGATGCTATACACACGAACATTAGATGGTATATAGACACCGCCGATGGTTTGATTAAATATTCTGGCCAATATGAACGAGAGCCTAATGAACAATGGACCCAAGAAGCTCAAGGTTATTTAGGTTCACCGTTTGCAGCATACATAATACCAAAAGGAACACTTCCAAACTCTAAAGTGTATATTCCTGATGTTATCGAAAACATTGTTGAATCTACACATCATAATGAATACAGATTAAAAACAGCGACCGCTAATTGGGATGGAAAATTCATCAAGATCAATAAACCTAAAGTCCGACATTTAATGGGATAACTCATGAGTTTAATTTTTCATATCCCTCATTCATCAACATTAATACCTGAAGAATATCAATATCAGTTTGCTATAGATGACTCGGAATTAAAGTCAGAGCTTAATAATATGACTGATTGGTTTACTCACGATCTTTTTCATGATGCTAGTCAAAGCCTAGGTAAAGAACTTGTATTCCCTATCAGTCGCCTGCTAGTAGACCCTGAGAGGTTTTATAACGATGACGATGAACCTATGTCAAAAGTTGGAATGGGAGTCTTATACAGCAGAACGGCGACAGGTGCGCCTCTAAAAGATGACAAGTTTATTAAAGATGAATATAGAAGCGAATTATTGGGTAAATACTATTTCCCGCATCATAAAAGACTTTTTGACCTCGTTAACGAAAACCTTAGTGAGAGTATCCGAGTACTTATTATCGATTGCCATAGTTTTCCCTCAAAACCGCTACCGTATGAACAAGAACGATGTTATCCAAGAACCGATATATGCATTGGCACCGACGCTTTTCATACACCTAAAAATGTTACTGAAGAGCTTAAACGTGGTTTTATCAATGAAGGTTTATCAGTAGCAATTAATAAACCATTTAAAGGCACTATTACACCGATTGATTTTTATCAAAAAAATCCCAATGTTTGCTCGATCATGATTGAAGTGAATCGAGCAATTTATATGAACGAAAAAAACATCACCAAACTCAAGAGCTTTAACAAAGTTAAACGCATTATCCAAAAGGTGATATTTAACACAGCAATTAAAAACAATTTTACAGGTAAAAACATGCCCCAACATACATTATATGTACATACTGATTTCGCAAACCAAGTGACTTTAGATAGCACAGTGATAGATGATAGCGACACCTTCGGCAATTTAACCTGGACAGAATTCTTAACTGAAGTTTTGAATGAAGATTTAGATTACAAGATCGATGAATATTGTTACTTAGAACAGCATGGAATTGATTCTAGCTATTTAGATGAAATGATTAGTGGTGACATTATAAATAAATATTATGATGAAATAGCATACTATACAGATAATATATCGCCCACTAGCCCAACTGTAGGCGCTTTTCAATTAATTAGAGAATTGGAAACTGTAACAACAGATAAAGATGGCAATGCCGAAATAAATGGCGTTGAACTATCTCAATCTACTGCTACTGGCTCTAGAAAATATACATACATAAAAGATGAAAGTGCAGGTAATTGGTTAAAAGAAGCTTTTGCTAATGAAGGAATTAGTGTTGATATTAAGTTTGTTTAAATAATAAAAAACTCAATCAAAGATATGTTTTGATTGAGTTTTTAACCAAATCTATTTAACTAAATTACTAGAACTATTAATTGTTATCATTAATATGAAGTATATATACTTAACCAAAAAACATATCTAATATGACTCAATAAAGTGACTAGATTAAATCATACGAGTTGAATCTAAATTAATTTGTTTCCAAGTTTTTTTAAATTCAATTTCAGGAAACTCGGGCAACCCATTTTCTTTAGCCTTTTCGATGTTCATTTGATAATAGATTTTGTAAAACCCAGGACTATCTATATAGTTAGATTTTATAAACTTCAAAAATTTATTATAACTAGGATTATTAGATGGTATAAAAGCAGGCCGTGGGTTTGATTTAGGCTTAGGTTTAGGTTTAGGTTTAGGTATAGCAACATCAACAATTAGAAACTCATTGGCTGTTGTTGGAAAACAAACAGCGGCATCATATTCGGAGATTTCTTCTAAAAATGTCTTATACTCGCTAGTTGTAGTTACATCGTTGGACTCCAAAAACAACTCTAAATCTCCTTTAGCTATCTTTTTTTTATTCTTTATCATCTCATAAGAAATATAGTTAATAGAATCAAGAATATAATCATTGTCTGCATTGAGTTCTTTATAATAAAAATAATCGGCGTTAATTTCTTTCCACGAGCGTTTATATACTTCACTTGGCTTTTTCGGGAAGTCATCTAATCTAAATTCATCACGGTTCTTTTTATACTCCAACACGTATTTTTTAGCAGTATTTAGACCCTTTCGTATGATGAAGAAAATAAAATCTCTATATTCAGCGTGAATTTTTTCTAATACTATTGATAATAATTGAGGTATAGATTTCGATTTTCCGTATTTTCTTTCAAGAGTTAATTTTTTATAAACTAGTTCAAAAGATAAATCATGCTCTTCACCAAACTCTTTACATAATTTTTTAAGTTTAAATTCTTCCAGAATTCCAACCATATCCGATTGATATTTTCTAATAGCCAACTCAAAATCGTCATTATACTCTTTCAATAAATCTCTTAAGAGTGCTTTCGATATTTGATAGGTATCACTTGCATAATCAAGTGCGTCTTTATAACTATCAAAAATTTCCCCAAATATAGAAAGTTTAATACTTTCCTCGGGTTCAGGCCTGACAATATTTCCATCTATTTCGTATTGAAACCCTTTAAATTTATATCTTTCATAAGCTTCTTTTCCTAATTTAATTCCAGCGAGGATACTCTTCGACAAAGGTTCATCTAAATCATCAACCTCTTTTTCACCCCACAACTCGTATATTGAAAGAGCTTTAGAATATTTTTTCTTTATGCCTTTTTTTACAATTTCAACATGCTCACTAAAATAAGGTGATCTATTCCCTTTTAAGTAGGTTTTGCATTCAGAACAAATTGGTACTTTTATATAGTCTGCACTTTTATTTCTTATAAACCGATTAGAATATTTTTCTGGAGGGATAAAATCATGATAATTTGAATCATCTGAACAGTAATAACATTTGTTGAAAAACTCAGAATCTGAAGCGAAAAGCTGTTTGTATAAATCTGACATAAGAGCCTGATATAGGTTAAATTAATTGAAGAAGGTAAGTTATTCAGTTGCGATTCACACAACTGAAAAATAGTTTTGTATTATTTTGTTGCCAATAAAGCCAGCATCTCTTGTCGGACGATAGGTGATTCACGCATTACACCTAACATTACAGATGAAGTCATTGAAGAGTTTTGTTTTTCAACACCTCTCATCATCATACACATATGCTTAGCCTCAATAACAACACCGACACCAATTGCTCCGGTAACTTCTTCTACGCACAGTGCGATTTGTCTCGCTAGGTTTTCTTGAATTTGTAGCCTTCTAGAAAACATATCAACTATTCGAGCAAATTTTGATAACCCAAGAACTTTTCCTGAAGGTATATAAGCGATATGACACTTTCCAATAAAAGGTAATAAGTGGTGTTCGCATAGTGAATATAACTCAATATCTTTAACCAATACCATTTCGTCAGCATCTGATTCAAATAATGCTCCATTGACTATACCATTTAAATCTTGCTCGTATCCTTGGGTTAGGAACTTCATGGCTTTAGCTGCACGTTTAGGGGTATCAAGTAACCCTCCCCTTTCAGTATCTTCACCTATATTACGTAGGATACTTTCGTAGTTTTTTTCTAGGTCCGCATTATTCATTATTTATATTTTTCTCTAGTCTAAGCTCTTAATAACTGATTCAATGTCTTCGTCTTCGACTACATTAATCATTTCCCGAACTTCATTATGCTCTATTTTGCAACCGAGTAGTTCCCTAGCAATATTCGAAGCTTCCTGCTTACAGCCATGATGGTTATTTTCAAGTGTGAGGATTATTTTAACTAATCCCTTTTTGATTGAATCATTATCCATATGTCTTCTCCTGGAATAAATCTATCTAAGATTTATATCTCAATAATCCTATATATGCAATCTAAAACCAGAAACCGGGCAGTATTAACAAAAAATATAAAATTATTTTTGTTAGGCCCTTTTTTCGGCATTTTATTGTAAGACAAGAGCTTGCAAAACTATCACTTGAGTACAATTAAATTAAGGCTTAATTTTATCCATTTTCGACTCGCCGAACAGAAACATTTGTGTATAATGCAATGCTAATAATTATAATTATAAATCTAATAAAATCACGATGTAGGCGCTAAATGACTATCGAAATATATAAAGAATTTACTTTTGAAGCTGCACATAAATTACCTAATGTGCCTGATGGACATAAATGCGGGCGACTCCACGGCCACTCATACAATGTTAGAATCCATTTAAAAGGCACTGTAGATAAAAATTCAGGTTGGTTTATAGATTTTTCAGACGTAAAAACTATCTTCAAGCCTATATATAATCAACTAGATCATCATTATTTAAACGACATTGAAGGATTAGAAAACCCTACGGCAGAAGTTATATCAAAATGGATTTGGAATAAATTAAAGCCTGAATTACCGGAACTATTTGCAGTTGAGTTAATGGAAACGTGCACATGTGGCGTTATTTATAAAGGCCAATAATTTTGAATGTACACCTAATTACCAACTGCACAAACCTAAAAAAGAGTAATATTATAGGTAAAGTTCAGTTGAAAGACCTTATTAACGAGCATGAGACTGATACCATTGTTGACTCATGGTACAAGCAACTAAACAATGCTGAACAAAAACTTCCTGCAAATAAAGTGTACTCAGGTGACCACTGGAAAGTGGCTTTAAGCATTATGACCCAAAGTATAGATTTATGGGTTCTTTCTGCTGGGTATGGATTAATTCACAATTCATCACCTATCGGCTCTTACGATGCAACATTTTCAAAAGGAAGTGAAAATTCCATAGATAGAACAGGATTAGGCAATAGTGAATGGTGGAATTCTATACACCAATCAAGGGATTCTAATGTATTCAAAACTAGTTCACTAAAAACATTAGTGACAAATAATCCGAATGATGTGTTTTTTATAGCGACTTCACCAGATTATTTAAAAGTAATCGAAAGTGAACTTTGCGATCTCGTGTCGCAAAACAAACTAACAAAAAGCAACTTGGTTATTGTTTCGAGTAAGCAAAATTTAAATGAAAAACTAATTCCATATTTCTTAGAGTCAAGTGCAGATTTTAGTAGCACTTTAAAAGGTGCTCGTGTTTCATTAAATATAAGATTGGCCCGATATCTATTGGAACATATTGAATCTATTGGTTTTGATTACAATAAGGTACTTGAAAAATATAATCACTTAAAGAAAATATCAGTAAAAAAAATGGCTAAAAACCGTCAAAAGCTTACAGATGAAGAAATAGGCGAGTTTATTAAGAATGAAATAAATCTCAATCAGCAAACAAAAATTTCAGCCACTTTATTGTTAAATAAATTGAGAAATAGAAACCACGCTTGTGAGCAAAAAAGATTTAATCGTTTATTGAAAGATATACGAGAGAAAAGTTTGGTCTAGTATCACTCTAATAAATATCCAGTAGAATACAATTACCCCAAATATATAGGTTTAATGTGACAACTTTTAATTACTATTTTCCAGACAATTTAGATTTTGTTGATCCTAAATTTAATGGTATTACCAATGAAAAAACTAAGAATCATAGAAAATATGACGATGACGCATATCCGCATGAAATATTAAAAGATTTACCTTATAACGGAATGCTTGTTTCTCTAGCTGGTGTTGGAACAATGCAAAAGAAAGGTAAATACTACACTCAAGAATTGACCGAAGACTTTTATTATTACGGTGCTAAGAAGTTTTTAAGACTTGATAATGATAAATTCAAAAATGTTTTGCTAATGGGCGATTGTGGAGCTTTTGACTATGTAAATGAGCCTGAACCACCTTACACTTTAGATGAATTAATTGAATTCTATGAACGTGGTGGTTTTGATTGTGGCATTTCACTCGATCACATTGTTTTCCAATATGCGAAAGATGATGAAGCTTTAAATAAAATCCCATATGCTGATATTAGAGAAGCAGAACGAAGAATAAACATAACCCTAAAAAACGCTGAAGAGTTTTATATAAAAACTCATCAAGATGACCCTAAAAAGCGAAAATTTATAGCTTATGGTGTTGCGCATGGTTTTGACAAAGAGTCATTTATTTCTTCAGTTAAGAAACTCGAGGAAATAGGTTATCGACATATAACAATTGGCGGTATGATCAAGTCCAAAACACCAGACTTATTAGACTTATTGGAAACTCTTTCCACCACTAAAAGCGCAGAAACACAATTCCACTTACTAGGTATATGTCGTTTTGAAAATATTCCAGCTTACGCAAAATATGGTGTAACTAGCGCAGATAGCACATCTCCACTAATGCAAGGCATTAAAGCTGGAAAATATTTTGACTTTAACGATGAGAGCCATGAGTTAATTCAATCACTATCAATTCGAATTCGTCAATGTGACCATGAAAATGTGCAAAAATTAATTGATAAACACCGAAATGGTATAAGAAACTTAGTTTCGCAAATGCTAGCGAATAATGAAATTGATATCGACCTCTCTAACAAAGCATTGTCTACAAATGAATGTGTAAAAAGGCTTGAGTCAGATTGTATTAAGAAGTTAATAAAATATGATGCCAACGGTGAAGGCTTTGAGTCGACATTCAAAGCTTTAATGGCATATGAAAAAGTTACAACACCTGATTATCTAGTCAAAGAAATGACATCTGTTAAAAAGGCAACACTTGCTAAAGATAAACATAGAGTGCACAACTTTTTAAGGGAAAGACCTTGGAAGAATTGTTCTTGTGGTATTTGTGAAAGTGGAATAATGAATATAGTGTTCAGATCTAACCAAACAAATCGCCGAAGAGGAATTCATAACTTGGCAATGGTGACAAAACATAAAGATAAGGTCATTGATGTTTTAAAGAATGCTGAGGTTGAAGCCTAATGGAAAAGATCATATTGAGAATCCAAGTAATCAAAAAACTTGTAAATGGCGTTGAGGTTTTTAGTGGCTGGGTTGAAGGAAAAAAAGTTAGAGATGTTGCTAAAATAGTTCATATTACTAGGGAAGGTAAATATATTCATGGTTACCAACGAAGCGAATTACCTAAACATATCGAGTCTATAAAAGATTATGTCGAATCACCAAAATCGGCTATTTTAGCTAATTTAGTTATCGGTTTTAATAAGTCAGTAACTTTCACTCCGCTAGAAGAAGGCAGCGAATTTGGACATTTAGAGGTTCCATACTATCCTGAAGGTCCTTCAATGGAGTTGCCTGGTGCAATAGTTGATGGACAGCAACGTTCAGGTGGGATCAAAAATAGTTTTCATGAAAGCTATCCCTTGCCTGTTTCTATATTCATTTCTGAAGATGAAAATGATTATATTCAACAATTTCTAATTCTTAATTTAGGTAAGCCACTAACTTCCGTTCAATTAAACGCCTTAGCGCTTAATGATAATATATATAAACCGCCAGCATTAGCTGTAAAAGCCTTCCCTTTATCGATATCAGAAGAGTTAGGTTTTGGCGATAACAGCAATGGCAGACCGCCCTTAAAGGGATTAATAAAATCTAATGGAAACCCACAAGGTAAAATAGCTGAATCTTCTATTACTGAGTTTGTTTCAAATGTAGAAAGAATGATACTTAAATCTATCAACATTAGAGTACATCAAGAATTAACTAAAGAATCTAAAAAACTATTTGTGCAGATTATTAACAATTTTTGGATAGCCATTACTGATGTTTTCAAACATGAATGGGAGAATATCTCTAAGAGTATGAAAGATACCTATATAATTCATGGTACGAGCATCTTTGGTTTTTCGTTTTTATGCCGTCACATGATAAGAGTGTTTTTAGAAGATAAACCAAAAGGCGAAGTTCATATTCCGTCTATTGAGTTTTTTATGCAAGAATTAAAATTGATTGCTCATAAATGTCACTTTAGTAAAACATCATGGAATTTAGGACTCATTAAAAGCGACGAAGAAGGAGGTGAAGATATTAAGTTCTCTAGAAGGTGGCATGACTTTCAAAATACAACTTCAGAGAAGCAGTTGTTTGCCGGTAATTTATTAAAAATTTACGAAGTCGAAAAAGGTTTTAAAACTGATCATGATGTTTATTTTAGCTAATAATAATAAGGAAATTATGTAAATGAAAAAGCTTGTTGTAGTCTATTCTGGTGGTATGGATTCTTTTACGGTTTTAAATAAAGCGGTTAAAGAAGGGTTTGAAGTATATGCTTTATCTTTTGATTATGGGCAAAAACATAATAAAGAATTAATCTGTGCAAAAAATGTTTGCAGAGACCTAAATATTACCCACAAAATATTAGATATAAAATCTATATCGAGTTTGTTTACAAGTTCTTCACTAGTTTCGAGTGATATAGATGTACCAGATGGTCATTATGAAGAAGAAAATATGAAGTCAACGGTTGTACCAAACCGCAATATGATTTTAATCTCGCTGGCCATTGGATATGCTGTTGATATTGAAGCTGAAGGCGTTTGGTATGGAGCACATGCTGGCGACCACACAATATACCCAGATTGCAGACCTGAATTCGTAAATGTAATGGACCAAGCTTCTAAAGTTGCCAATTTTGAACCCGTTTATATACATGCGCCATATTTGGATACTGATAAAATTGGCATACTTAAAGATGGGTTAGCTTGGGGACTCGATTACTCGAAAACTTGGACCTGTTATAAAGGCCAAGAAAAAGCCTGTGGCACATGCGGTTCTTGTGTTGAAAGATTAGAGGCTTTTGAGGTCAATAACTGCATAGATCCAATAACATACCGAATATAATAGAAGTGTTAAAAGGGTCATAACTAACTATCATGTTAACAAAGCCACTTTCTGATAAGTAACTTTCAAATTGTTATAGCTCTAACTTAAAGTACATAAATAGTACATAAATAGTACATAAATAGTACAAAATCATATCAATTTGAATACGTTAATACACGAAGCATTTTAACTATTCGTATGATAAATTTATTGCCTTTAGTAATAATTTAGCTCTGTACAAATAATCAATTTATTAAGTAAATTGAAAAATACAAATTTATTTATGTTGTATTTCTAAGAACTGATTAAAACATCTAATGATACTACTAGAGCCTTTACCTAGTGGATAAATTAGATCTTTTCTTTTATCCGTTATCGCATAAAATGCTTGATGTGCTGCACTTTTTGCCGCGAAGACAAAGTAATCAGCGGAATTAACTAAATGCTTTAACGCTTCCGTGGCAGACTTATCATGATTAGTAGCGATATCAAGTTCAGGATACATTAGCTTCAAAGCCGTAGATGAGCGTTTTAAAGCCGTTTCGGTTAATGAATAGATTGCTAATTTTTTTCCTGATAAGTCAATCTTAATTTTTTGCTCTACTTTTTCTTCTAGTTCTGATGGTAAATGATCAACAGTTCCAATTAATGCTTTACATGTATCTCGTATTACGAATTTTTGAATAGGGGTAAGTCTGACCCAATTTTGAATTACAAAACTTTGTATGCTGTTCCATAAAGTAAGCCTGGTATTTTTACAGGCACAAGGACTATCATATAAATTTTCAAAAACCTCAAGGCAATGCTCTAATGCATTTATGCTTTCTACATTTGACCAGCACTCAGCAATGGCATCCACCATCGCAACATATTGAGTTTTAGAGTGAGGCTGTAACAGTAATTGATCAATTAAATCATTACATAACAATAAGTCTTCTATTGAGTTATTTTCATCTATTACCAAAGTAAGCATTAAATGCTCTATTGAGTCAGGTGATAATTTAGTTTCCGTTTTTTCGACCCATTCTATAAATAATGGTAAAAGATCCCTTAAGATTAAAGATGCTGCTGAGTTTGATAAACTTTGAATGCCGACGTTAAGCTCATCGATATCAACATCTGACTTTTTCCAGTATTCAAATTGCTGTGCAACAACTTGTATAATGTTTTTTATTTCATTTGCTGGATTATCCTGAGATAAATAATTGAATACGCTATTCCATCCAATGATCTCAGTTTGTTCACCATATTCTTTGTCTAAATTTTGCCAAATATTATTAATTGCTACTTTTTCAAGGAGTCCGCTTATTATTGAACTTGGATAGTTACTTAGCCTTAAGTAAATTCGTTTCGCTATAGCATAATCAGCAAATAAAGATTCTTGCAACAAACTTTGTGCAGCTTGAGTGCATGGTTCTTCACACAATAATGTATCCAAATGACTAACCTTTGATATTTCAGACTGTATTTGAATATGAGGTTGAGTTAAACCAGCCCAAACAGCTACACTTTTAACCCAATTGGTATCTATGATATCAGGGGCAAATTGGTTAACTTTTGCATTACTATAAGCACAAGCACCTATCACCCAACTCTGCCATTCATGAATATACTCTTCTGACTTAGGAATATCAGGTGGTGAGAAAAATAATGTCTGATATGGCAATAAACTTTGTTTAACTAAGTCTAAATCTGAGTTTTCAATATTGAATGTGTTAAATATTTTTTCTTTTATGGTCCTTAGAAATATCGCTTGTAATTTTCTTGGTACCCTCCCAGAAAGTAGATCAGATACTTTAGGATGAAATAATATATCATTCCATTTTGAAGCAGCATAAAGTGCTTGAAATTCAATTGATAAAATATTTCTATTACTTAGTGATTGTTGTACTTTTAACTCCAAATAACAATCGTAGGCGCTTTCCCCTCTTCTATGTTTGCATGCGGTAAAAAAACTTCTAAGTATGGTGCCAACAGGTCGCTTTATTGTACGAAGTAAGTTGGGACGCTCATGATATTGTTGAATTAGTTTATTTAATGAATCAAAAACCCAATAAACACTACTTTTATCCACGTTAATAGCAATAGGTATAGCCAGTCGACAAAAACCATGTTCTAATTTTTCTAGTAATACCTTCTCGATGGCATCACTACTAGATTTATATTCAACAGGATCTAAATATATATAAGAATTGCCTAAATAGGCTTTAACCATGCTTATTATTTCATTCAACTGGAGTAGATTATCACTTACAACATAAAACCATAATTGTTTGTTTTCATCTAACCTGGGTACAATAAAAGGTAGTTTTTCGGATTCTGCGTTAGATAACATTTTAAACAAATGTGATTGTAATGGTTCAGGATAACTACCACTTCTTATTTTATTGAGATCCCAATTATTGCCATCATCAAAAAAACGAAGAATGTTATTTTTCATAGTCGATGCCACCATATAAATTTTCGAATTCTAACTTCGCTTCTAAAATAGCATCAGCATCTAAATTTAGTACTAATTGCTCTTCATTTTTGTGAGTGCCGCTATATGTAAAGTTCATACTACCAGCTAAAAAATATGAAGGTGTTAATAATCCTTTAGTATGCAACTTTTCGGATTTCATTACCTTAAGCGCACCGGGGTCATCAATTTTCTGTAATAATCGCTGTTCGAACGCATCATTAATAGCATCATTATTAGTCACTAGATTTAATTTACAACCGGACTCAATAGCATATATAAGAAGCTCACTGAATTTCACGATGCGAGTTCCCCAAACCGGATTTAATGCATCCCAATCTCCTGTTCGATTGTCTAGTAAATCAAAGTCGGTCAACCATGGAGAAACAAGCCATAAGTTATCTGGTGATAGGCATGAACCAACAAGCAAATTACTTAAGGTTTCTTTTAATTGTCGTATACCAAATTTATTATTAATAAAAATAGTTCTAGAAGATCTCATTGACATTAGACAACAGCCTCCGCTAATTCGATAGTTAAAATAGCTGACTCTTTTTTATATTGCACAGATTTTACTCGAGGGTAAAAGAACAAGCCGTTCGTATCTACAGGTGTCACATGCAATTCAGATATTGCTTTACATATATTCGTTTTTAATTTTTGAGGGATCACCAGTTTTGCAACTCCATGCTCTCTAATAAGTTCATGCAACTGAGATAGCCAATCCGTTTCATGTAAAGATACCTCAGAAATATCATCTCGACATAATTGAGCAGCCAAAAGCCTCTCTGTTCTGTATCCATCAGTCTTAAACTGATTATAAAATGATAATACTGACTGTCGAACAGCACTTCCTCTTGGCCAGAGCACTGATTGAATTTTACATGCAGAATCAAAAATTTGCGTAGATTCAATGGATGAATTTTGAGTAGCAAGTAAAAATCCAATTATATTCATTGGTAGCTCAAAACCTAAAAGATGTTCAATTTCTTTCCACTTGCTCATGTAGTTGAACAAATTTTTGTCAGATTCACTGCTACTTCCAGATTTTACTATTCGACTATGGAGAACGGCACTAAAACTATGAGAAAATTGGAACCCCTCTTTTATTAAAGATAATTTAAGAGCTTTATTTGCATCTATTCTTTGGTGATGTGATTTTGAATCACGTAAATTGTAAAGTGCATCCGTTATATTGGTATTTTCTTGACTCAAGCGGAGTAACGCATTTAAATCACTATCAAGTCTTTCATAGTCTCCAGGCTCAAAGCTACGAGTTAATATACCTAATATGCGATGAGGATCATCCGCATACAGATCTTGTAACTGAGTTATAACACCAGAACCGCCACTATCTTGTTCAGATAGCCAAATAGTTAATGTATTAAGATCATCATCAAAAACAGGATCGACTATCAATGTTTTTTCATCAATTTGAGGCATAGCAGTGCAAACCATCTGCTGAATACCAGCAGATAATGTATTACCCAATATCTTTTTTGCCCAATTTTTAAAATCATGATGCTCAACTAGCTCACAGTATAAAATATTAGCCAACTCTGAGATTTGTTTAATAAAGATTGGACTCGCTAATTTTTCTATTAACGCTTGTTGCAACTTTTGATCTCTCAGTTCAACTGAATCCTCGCCTTCATGAGAAGTTAATGTCATATCCTGTTGAAAAAGTAATGATGGTATCTCATTTAACGAATAACTAGATTTGTCAGTTAATACTAACTCAATAGCCTTTTTTACATTACCGTCATGCTTAATACTTTCTAAAGAAACGATCGCTAAAAAGCATTCAAACAACCAATCTGACATGAAGATATTTTGCTCACAAATATTACTTTTTCTTATTTTGTCTTGTAAGTAACTTGTTCTTAACACCGAAACTAATTCTTTATCATTTAACCAAGAATCAAAATTATCCGAACCAATTTTAAAAGTGAAACGCATAGCGTCGACTGTTAATCGTGTGCCAATTCCTACTTGTTTATTTTCTTTCCTCCAATTAAAGTTGATTTTAGCTTTTTCATTTGTGCGCTTAAATTTCAATTCACTTTCTGAACCAAGATTAAAACGAATAATATCAATAGGAGTCATGGTTCTGTGAGTATAAAAATTTATTTGTTCAAGATGACGACTCCATATGTTACTTGAAGGGGGCGATAAATATTCAGAATTAGCCCCTGGAATAAATTCAGATTGCCACTGCAAAAAAGCATTACTGGTTTCTGAAAGTACTTTTTGATTAAACATAGACTTAGGGTAAATCTGGTAAGGTTTATATACTTTAATGCTTTCAGATTCACCTTTTACTTTAAATTCACCAATTTCATTTAAACTTGGACCAAAAGCACTTTCTATGTCAAAAGGTTGAGATGTGTTATGTAAAGCGATTGAAGGTTCAAAATTTTCAGGGACTAACCAATCTGATGACTGACCGCTATAGGTGGAGAATCTTTTAGAAATTCGACCTGGAGCAAACTCTTTCATAGCTTGAAAAAATCGCATATTTTCCCAATAAACTTCATTGTTTTGTCTGACTAAGCCTATATCTACCGCTGGTAAATTTAAATCTGAAAATAACTGATCTGGAATAAAGTCAGGAACAGGAGATCCCCATCGTTCGTTGTGGTCTTTCCAAGGTACACATTTGTTATGATTAACATCCCATACTCCCCAGTGAGTTGTGATATTTTTTCTTAAAGTAGGTAAAAACTCAAGCAAGATAGGTCTAGGGGATTGCCACAAGACTGAGTTCACTTGAGGCTCTGTTAGCTGAAGTGCATTTTTCAAATAATCAGACAACTCACTTTGTAATCGACTTCCTGATAAAATAGTTTCATCCACGATAGTTAATAATTCTGTAAGTGCACTTTTAATGTCACCCGTTTTATTATCTTTAGGTTGATTTAATAAAAGCCAATAGTTTTTATTCATTTTAACACTTAACCAATCTAGTGTTGCCATGGCAGACTGCATCTTATGAATATGGATATTATCAATTGGCAAGCCTAGCATTTTAATTTCAGGATCTAATAGGCGTTCGTAATGTTGAAAAGTTTCTCTATCTTGACCGAATTCTGATAATACAATTACGGTCCAAGGTCTTGTTTCTCGAGAACGACCTGCTCGCCCTTTGCGTTGTAGGTATGAAGCTACGTTCCTTGGTGCCTTATGTTGAATAACAGCCCCTACCTCAGAATCGTTAAAACCAACTTCTAAAGTAGCGGTTGCAACAACAACATCAGATTTTTTATCTACACCAACATCTTGACTCGAAGTTCTTGATACATTTGCTCGGTCTGAATCATTCAATGAAAATCCATGATATTTTAAAGCAGACCAATCTTGTCCGTAAGCTAATAGAGTTTCTTGAGAATATTCACTATCGTTGGGATTTCTTAGTTTTGCTAACGGTCCACTTGAATTATGAACTAAACGATTACCTCTTTGCCACCAACCTTCAGCATCGGCAAGTTGAGAAAACAGACGGTTGTTAGCATCTAGATCATCGGTAAAAATGAAGGTTTTGGTACCCCAAGTACTCTCAGATGGTTTTTCTTTATGATGGTCTAAAATCCTACGAGTTAACATTGCAGACTGTATCGTTGTAGACAATAACGCCGTTTGAGAAACAGGGTCACCTCTTAAGGCAAGTAAGTATTCAGCACCTTCAGACTCCATCTCTTTGGTTAAAGGTTCAACAGATTTAACTCGTGAAATATTGGTACCAGTTAAATTAGCAAAGAAATTTTCTGCATCTGACAGTGTTGCAGATAAACCTACAAAGTGTGGTGAACTATTAGAGACCTTCATCCAGCGACGAAGTAAATAAGCGGTTTGTGCACCTTGATTTCCACTATAAGTATGAACTTCATCAAGGAGAACTAAAGGGATTGGCTTTTGAGTTTTTATACCAAAAAGATGCTGACGTTTAGGGTTACCCAAATTAAAATTTAACATTTCGGTAGTAGTAAATAATATATCAGGGGGATTATTTTCTATTGATTTACGAGTCAGGGCCACTTCTTCACTATTTATTTCACTGCTACATAAATGACAAACCAATCTCTCATTGTTTTTTTCAATATCAGACTTGTTCCAGCGCATTTCACCATCACAACCTTTGGTTCCACATTGTACTAGGCCAGAATGAAAATAATCTTTATTATTTTTTAGCGCATACCTAGCTTCATGGGGTGTATTACCAAATAAGGCTCCAATACGGATTTTACGTCCACATTTATTTAGGGTTATTTCGTCTAACTTACGACAAGCACTCCAGGTTTCATTGAACTGATCTTTAAGGAGTTCTTGCCTTGGATATAAAGCAAGTACACGGACCCGTTGCGAATTATCTTCTATGATATCTTTAGTCAAGGCTGATAATGCTGGTAGATAAAAAGCCATAGTTTTACCACCACCAGTGCCAGCACAAGTAATCGTTGCAGAAGGGAATCGCGTTCTTATTTTGTGTTTATTCCAAGCTTTCAAAGTTCTTAAGGTAGACCTTACTTGAAATCCTGACAACTGGAATTTTCCTATTTGATTCCTCAAAGCTTGATGAACCAAGCTATCAGAAAGCCCTTCTTTATTGCACTGACTAATTAATGAGTCAGATGATATGTTCCTTAATGGGTAATACCTTTGGCGCCTCAAAAAGCGAAAATCAGAAATCAATGATTTAGATGCTTCTAACTTCTGTCCATGCATCCACTGCCTTAAATTGCGGAATAAATATACGCCATGAGCCATTCTACTCCGATATACAGTCTCCGTAACCATATTCGATTTAACTGATACTATAAATGCTTTTCTAATGAGTTCATCTAGAACGTCTTCAGGATATTCGTCAGGAATAGATGTTTCAATAATATTGAATATTTCATCTTCAGTAAAATAACCATCGGTATCTCCCCAACTCAGTAGCTTAAATTCTTGTTCTTCAATAGCATCTAATGCTTTTTGTAGTTGCGCTAATTCCATTAATTTATCCCTTACTTGCGTTTTACTACAAAATTATCTATTTCATTGTTTTCTTCTAACCAAGAGATAACCTCTGGAGTTAGATAACGAAGGGGGGCAACAGCATTATTGAATCCTCGACTCAGTTCATTAAATAGCTTTTGAACACCTTCAGGTAAGTCGAACTCCATATTGTTATATAATGAATTTAAATTTGTAGCTAAAGCCTTGACCTCTTTAATTGTAACTTTACTTTCAGGTAATGCATCGGAAAGAATATTAAACTGATTTCGATCTTTAACAAAGTCACTATAAATAGCAGATAAATGTGGGATATTTTTTTGTGTATCTAGCATGACATCAGATACCTCAAATGAATTTTTAAGTTCTGAAACCCAAGATGTCCAAAGAAGTTTATGTTTGTTAGATATTGAGTTAATTACTGAATCTAATAAAGCTAAAGTTGTTGTTAGGGTATTATTTGTATCTTGTCTCAATTTATAATCTAGTTCATTCCAAGTTGATATTAAGTTTTGAAAACTAAGATTGATATTGTTTAATTCTACCTCTTCCTCCTCCGTGAAATTTAATATATCAAATTCTTCAGAATTAGAAAAAAGCACATCATTATGTAAATTTACTTTGCACAACTTACCTTGTACAGATAATAATTTATTTGAAATAACATCATATTCACTTAAAGCAATTTGATGTTCGCTCCCATCAATGGTCTGCTGCAATTCAGTGTCTAAAGCAGTTATTTGATCTAAAAACTTAGGCATCAGAACTCTCCTTTCCTGACATTTTTTGAACCTTTTCATGAATATCAATGAAAAGGCCATTTAATTTTTGTTTTGCCTCTTCTCTTGCAGAACCACCACTTTGAATATTAATATTTTTTAACCTTTGTAAATTTGTAGTGTTCACAGTATTCCAAGAAACGAGAATCTCTTTTACATCTTCAGCATCATTTCTAACAAATTTATTTAAAGCATTAATCACATTATTTACTTCAAATGGCGAAAACATCACCATCGCAGATTTAACCGAATACCAGTGCTCCCCTTCTAATACTTTATTTATAAGGTTAACCATTTGTCTAGCAGTCAAGTTTTCTTCCAAGCCTCGATATTGTCCGTTCGCAGACATTTTTTGTATTGTGTCTATTAACTGCTTTAATGCATCTTCAAACAACTCTTTGGTATCGGTATCATCTAATATTTTAAATGATGAATAATCTGAGGATAAACTTTTCTGAACTTTATTTATATCTCTGGCATAAGGGTTAGTATCAACCTTCAAGCCTTTTAATGATTTAAGAACTAAATCGCCTTCAAGCGCGTGATGGTTAATTGAAACTAAATCGAGCCAGTCTTTTTGGGTTTCATCCCAATCGTATAAGACACGTCTGCGAGTTTCATCCCACAAATCTATGCCAGTATCTACAAAAGAAGATTTCAAACTTTCTTTAGATTGACAGAAATAGGCGAGTTTTTTTAGAGTGTTAAAATCCTTTGAACTCGGATTTAACCCCATTACCAATGCGTAATGCTTGGTTAAGTTTACTTTTAATGTTTCACGTAGTTTATTTGTAATTTGAGATATTGCGTTAGGAACCCATTCACTAGCAAAGTTTTGATAGATACAATAATGTTCATAACCGCCTTCATAGTCCCAACTTTGTCTATTATTATGATTAAAACACATCACAGCAATCAAAAAAGCCCGATATTTCAAGGAGTCATTTTTAAACTCTTCTTCACTACCAAATGATAAAACTGTGCCTATTGGGTCATTTTTGTTATATGGAATTTTAATTAATACACGAGAACCTGCTTTTAAACTTGGAAAAGAAGATGATTTTAAATTTTGCCATTTTAAAAAGTTTGTTTTATTTGCAATTATTAAATTAAGTAATGTTTTTCTTAGAATGTTCGCTGCATCTTGAGGAATATCTCCACTCTCAAACCAAGTATCAACTTTGTTTACTATTTCGGCTACTATATTTTCAGGTTCTGTTCCAGATTCTGTTCCAGATTCTGTTCCAGATTCTGTTCCAGATTCTGTTCCAGATTCTGTTCCAGATTCTGCTCCAGATTCTGCTCCAGATTCTGTTCTAGATTCTGTTCTAGATTCTGTTCCATTTTCGTAAGTTCGTTCAGTTGACTCCAATAAATCAGCAAACTCATCTAGCGAAAACTCTCTTGCTATATCAGAAGAAAGAATCCCTGCTAACTCTGATATTTTTTGAGCACCGTATCCCCATATAGCAGCGAGAGTATATGCACGCTGTAGAATGCTTCTATCTAAATTAAGATAAGAAGCAATTGTAGTATTAAGTTTAAATTCATCTAACCCTTCAGGTGGAAATATTTCATTTTCATATTTAAAACGAAATTGTTTTAAAATAGGTTTGAGAACGCTTTGAATAATTGATCTAGGATTATAAAAAAATTCTTTGGTTTTTCTATTCTTACAATGCTTATTTACCAATGCTTTAATTGCATACTTATTATAGGGAAATAACGGGTAGCCATTTGTTGATTTACCAAAAGCAGATACTCGCTCGACAGCTTCAATATCTTCACTTTGAAATATTGGTACATTGGTTTTATATAACAGACCGGCTTCCATCATCTCTTTCAGTTTGCTAGAACCTAACCTAGCTGCGTTTAAATATTTACCACAGAAATTTTCAATTCTTTCATATAAAATATTTTCATTATTTATCGTGTTTACTATTTCCCATTCAAACTCGGCTCTATGCCATAAAGAATTTCGATGCCCTAAATAACTAGCATAATTTGAAGTCACAGCTATGGCTGAATGTAAAGAACAACAACCTTCTAAGGGGCCTTCAGATAAAACCTCCACCATTTCTTCTTCTATAGCGGATATTAATGAAAAGTCCTCCACTAAAACAACTAGTGTTTTTCCGTTTAGATGCTTTCTTATTTCTCGGAATAACTCAGAAAAATTTCCGCCATGTAAATTAAAAAAGTGTTGAAAAACTTGATTACAAGCATCGCTTATAACTGTATTGAAAACATCTACGGCAGATTGTCTGGAGTTAATGTCGGTATTAAACTTCTGATTAATAATATAATTCTTGGCTTTAGCTCCTAAATCACCTAACTCAGTGCTAAAGTCTAAATCTGAAACTTTTAGTTCATAATCATTATTAGTCCTTTCTTCATCATTAGCTCCCGAGGTAAGTCTTTGTGCTAATTGATAAATAAAGCCTGTTTTTTCTAGTAGAGGACCGTGAAAATTCTGGTCTGCCAACAGTGCAGGTAAAGCATTTTTATTTGCATGTTGTTGAATTATTTTATAGCGATTAACTTCTTCTGGTGTAGGTGTTTTGCCAGCAGGAGCAAAAGGCTTTTCTTGTAATTCTTCTAAACGTTGTCTCAAAAAAACATTTAAATGATCAGCAACATCTTTTGTACTTAATTGTTGACCTACCTCTTTAATTTTTCTTCTTGCTGTGTCAAAAACATCACCATCTAAGCCGTCAAGTAAAATAGTTAAGACGTCTCTTAAGCTCGCTCCCTTTGGAATACGTCTTACAATCCAATCCCTAGTATCAGGATCGTTTCTTAAACGTATATCCATCAACCTGATTAAATGAGATTTACCAGAACCAGCCTCTCCAATAATAGGAACTGTATAATCTATAGATTTAATATGTTTAAGAAGTTCATTTTCTGCGTTAACTTCATATTTCTCTATATTTTCAGTCTTATATTGCTGCGTCACGAGTGACATAGGTTCGTGAACAGCCATAATTATATGATCAGGTAGTTTTTCAGCTTCAATATTAATGCAATTTTCAATTTCACTCAGACTCGGCCAATACTCATGTAACATTATACTGCTCCTGGCATATATCTAATTTCACTAACCGATGGTTTATTGTGAAGTGAAGAGAAACTCATTATGTTTTTATCATCTGATTTTGAAGGAGGAAAGTTAATAATCTTCAATGCCTGCAATCTACATAAAGCATGACTTAATGAACGAGAAAATTTAGAACTTTCAATTTTCATACTTGGACCTTTCGACATTATTTTTTCGACTTCTATTCTATAATAACCTTCATCTAAAACAGGTATCAAAGACGCTAATTTAATAATAAAGTCCTTAATAGGTAAAGTCCTAGTATTAGCAAATATTAACGGTAATACTGGTAATATAGCCCTAGTGGGATCAGCTATATATTGACTTGTTTTATCTTGAACCTCTACAAAGCCCAAAAAATGAGCAAATTCTAAAAAGTAAGACTTTTCGGAGTCATTTAATCTATATTCCTGAAAATAACTTCCTAAATAGTTATCTAAGGAATCACTAGAAATAATTTCAGAACCTTTACTCCAAAGAGGTGGCGCAAATATTGGAGTTGATAAAACAAATGCTAACGTTCTATAAATGGGAGCTATTTTATTATTCTTATTATTTAAAAAATCTGTGTCGTATATGCACTCAGAATCTGTAACTCTAAAAAGCTTTCTATATACATCATTTGCAATAGTTGAGATATCAGGTTCAGTTTCATATTTTTCTAACAGATAGTATTTCCCATCATTATCTACATCCCACAACTGTCTAGTGTCATTATTCCAAAAATTTAAGTTTCCTTTAAACCGTTTTATTTGATCATGTGCACGAAAAATACTTTCAGGACGACATACTTCATATAATTCGTCTTGGTTAAATTTATTTGGATTACGATACAGAACTCGATAAATTAAACATAGTAAATTTATCTGACTTTCAGGACTCGCGTTATTAATAAGTGCCATTAGCTAATACTCGATAAAAAATTATTTAAACTGATTGCGTGAGGGTCAGATAACCACCATTCCCTATTAGGATTAATTGGCGTTGTTAATTCTTGTTTTGCCAAAATTAACTTAAGTGCTTGATCATGCTCAACAGAAAAATCAGGGAATTGGGAGAAATCATTAGGTACAATTACTAGTTCAGGCCAGTAATCGTGTCTATTTACACCATAAAGGTTAGGGTTTTCATATAGTGGTTCAAATGCCCAGAACTGACTAAAACCTCTTGGTAGATAGGATTGAATAGCCTCAACATGGTTAAAATCAGTACGGATTATATTTATTTGCTTGTTTTCCAATAAAGACGATACCCATGATATAGAAGCTCGAATCAGCGATTTTACAGGATCTCTTCGACCATTATTTTCTGTAACGGGATAATAAACCCCTTGAAGCGATGTATTCAAGTTTAATCCAGGACGCCATTCAACAAGTTTCTTAAGACCATAAATTTGTGCAAGCCGCCCAAGTACAGGAAAAAATATAGTCACATTTTCTCGTTTGGCACAACTTGGACAACCACCACAGATTGGCTCTGGTAATATTTGATGTATGGTATAAAAAGCACTCAAGACTGAAGAGAAGCACTCTAAATCACTATTTTTTATCCATTGCTTTAAAACAGAAAAATTTTTACTTTGGTGTTGTTTTTCTTTTATTCTCTGTGGACCGACTTTCTCATCCCAAGTACTTCTATCGAGATGGTTATCATCTAAAGGGACAATTGTTACTTCATTATAATATGTTGAGTAATAAGCAGAAGTATTTACTTGATGCTCTTTTTCATTTAAGTTAGGCTCCCATTGAGGTGGGGTTGGTTCGATAAACTCAATATTGATTAAGCCAGACCTTTGCATTAGTAATAAAGTACGCCAATTCCATTCTTGATTACTAATACTCTGATAATTTAGTCCTTTATGAATAGTGGTAAGATCAACAATTCTTTTACCGTTAAGTGTCTCCTTTCCATGCTCCCAAAGATCAATCCATTTTTCTAAGCCCAAACCTACAGTTATTAATTTAATATTATTGAGTCTTTTGGCAGTATCGAAATCCTTCTCTTGATAGATCAAAAGTGACTGACTTGCATTACCATCGCGCCCAGAACGCCCGACCTCTTGATAAAATCGGTCTATATTTTCAGGTAATGCTACATGTACAATACTTCGTACATCATCTTTATCCATGCCGACACCAAATGCCGAAGTAGCAACAACGATATCTGATTCATTATTCTTCCAACGCTCTAGAATTTTTTCGCGTTCTTGGTTATCTGTTGCACCGGTAAATAATTCAACTCGCCCCAAACCTTTACTCAGTATAAAATCATAAACGGACTGGGCATCTTGACGTGTTACGGAATATACAACCATTGGTTTGGGTAATTCAGATATAGCCTGCCAAATTGAATTTTGATGCTCTTCAAATGAATTTACTTTATGTACCTTATATTGAATTTCAGGTCTTAAGAAGCTGCCATGTATTTCAATTATATCTTTACCTGGTACAGCAAATAATTCAGTTAATACTTCAATCGAATTTTGAGTAAAAGTTGCTGACATTAAAGTACATTTTATGCCTGATTTCGACTTATCTCTTAAAGCATGCACAAGCGCAGAAAATATTTGAAAGTCTGGCCTGAAGGATACGCCCCATTGCTCAACTATATGTGCTTCATCGATCACTATATTAGCCAAAAGATTATTATTAGCTGCGTAGAATAATGTAGGTAGTAAAGAACGGCATGCGGATTCAGGTGAAGTAACAAGTACTTTTTGCTCACCATTTCTTATTTTATTTTTTATATCCTCATGCTGTTGACCAGTCTGTTGTCCATGCCAAAAATAACTACCTCCATGATCAACATTCATTGTTTTAAACAACTCTCTAACTCGTTTACCTTGTTCAATAGCTAGACCAGTTGTAGGAACAATAATCAGTGTTAATTCATTATCTTCTGAATACGCCGCCAATGAATGTGCAATTAAGGTTTTCCCTACTCCGGTAGGTAAATTAATAATTAAAGTATTATTTCGTTCAGTCAACAATGCAGTTCGCACTGACATTTTTTGAGCTTCGCCTTTGTAGTGTGTGAAATCAAGGTTATTTAATTTGGCAATTAAAGAAGGATCCATAGGATAACCCTGAACATTTCTTCTTTTTTGCATTTTATATAATGGTTTTACTTCATCTAGGTTAAATAAAGAAGTTATATTATCTGTTAAAGATATATTTTCCCTGAAAGCATCAAGACTAAGTCCCAATGAGTCTATTTCAACGTCAGTTACTTCCAAACAAATAGGTAAGCTAACTTCTAGAATAGGGCAAGCACATAATGCATCTTTGTAAGCTAACAACTTGTCTATCTTAGTAGCATTTTCGGACAAAAGTACTACTATCAATCGCTTATAATAAAGATTAGTTAAATCTAAATTTGAATCTAAATTTGAATCTAAATTTGAATTTGATTCAAAAAGAGTGGCATGTAAATAATGCCATTCGGTTATGTCATTCATTGTTATTTTCCATATAAAATCACGACACTCATGGACAAACATTCAAAACTTAACGAGTCATTTTCTAGATAATTACTTTTTAAATTTGTTGCGCTATTTTCATATACTTTATTAACAGTATCTGCCCAACTTTCTTCAGGGAAGTGTTCTTCAATAAATGACCATCGTTCAGATCTCAAATTTACATCCTTATACATTGCAGACTTGGTTTCACCATGCGATTCATATGGTTTTTCAAGTAAGTTAATAATATTAGGATTGTCAATTTCAGTACCTGATGAGAAGTACCACTGTGTATCTATTTTAGGAGGAAAAACTTCATCAAATTTTTTCTGATTTGTACTTGTGGTTTTTGATTCTTGGTGGGTAACTAACCATTCTAGCTTGAACCCTGCGACCGGTTGCGGCAGTTTAGTATTTTGGAGTATTCGGATACGAGCACTACAAATTCCACGGCGGTCATTTAATAACGTTTTATAAATGGCTTCTATGAAAGGCTGACCATACCTAAATGGGTATATCTTCTGTCCTTGAGAACAAATTGTTCTATCAAAACTCATTAATTCAGTCATTGGACTCTTGTATGTACTATTCTCAAAATCCAAACCAAAAATACAATCAGAAATAAAAGTATTAATATCCATCAATGTATTCTTCGTATATATATACTTGAACGTTCCTAAAATCTCACCAGGTAATTTTTTAAAGTGCAAACAATCTTTAATCCAAATACTCATAAGTAAAGCGTCACTCTCAGCCTCATCATCGGATGTAATTAATGAATCGGTAAATATTGATACTGCCTCAATATCTGCCTCCATACTATTTAACTGCTCTTGTATTATTACTTTTTGCCTTTCTTGGTAAACTTGGCCGTTTACTCCACCTAATAGTTCAGATAAGTTAGATAAAACATTAACTCCTTGTACAATCAAATTAGACATAGCCTCATTTATAAACTCTTCTAATACATATTGTAAACTCGCAACTGAATTATTAAAAATACCAACATCTCTATTTAGTAAATCAAACCAAGCTTTGCTAAATGATTCACAATTAGGAAGTAGCACGATACTCTTAACCGGATACGCTTT
The DNA here is from genome assembly GCF_001831495.1 of Thalassotalea crassostreae. Taxonomy (NCBI): domain Bacteria; kingdom Pseudomonadati; phylum Pseudomonadota; class Gammaproteobacteria; order Alteromonadales; family Colwelliaceae; genus Thalassotalea; species Thalassotalea crassostreae. The sequence continues at coordinate 1,292,320 of NZ_CP017689.1, read as the reverse complement.
AATATCCGCACTATAACGATTAACCCTACCAAGTCTCTGCTCAATACGAGAAAACGATAAAGGTAAACTGTAGTGTAAAACTGATTTACGACCACCATGCAGATTAAGCCCATCTTCCCCTTGCTTATCACAAACTAATACTTTTATATTTGGAGACGAACAAAATTTTGGCTTACTGTCTACCTGATGTAACTCAACTTGATTACCAAACTCATTTTTTAAAGTTTGATATACATGCATGGAAACTTTATTTTCGCCACAAAAAACGATAAGTTGGTTATTATCATTTTCATTAATGCATGACTTTATTACCTCAATCAATTTAGAGTCTTTTTGTTGCTGCTCTTGAGTTGAAAATTCAATTAACGATTCCAACACATCAACTTCAAAAGGCATCATTTCGCCTTGCTCTAATAATATCTTCGCCCTATTACCTATTAGCATTGGACTTGTTAAAGCATCTTCTAACCAACTGTAATAGTTATCTTGGGTAATAGCTTGTGTAGGTTGACCTGACTCTAAGTACTCATTTCTATAGCCATCTAAATATTGTTCTATTGATATAGATTGTTTATCTATAGACCATACTTCTCTAGTCACACCATCGAGTCCAGGAAAAAGAAAAGCTACACTTGGGTCTTCTCGGCGGTTTCTCAATAATCTTTGATGCAATCGATAGTTTTCCCCTAAATATTGTCGTAAAACCTTGATAGCTGTTGTTCTGGTTTCACTAGAACTATTGCTTGACCAATCAACAAGTGGTCGAGTTTCATCAAGTAGTTGATTTAATTTTTCATCAAAGGGAAACATTTCGGCAATTAAATTCAGATTATCTGTTAATGTGAAATTATCATTTGAATCATTTAACGACTGATATATTCCACCTAAACGTTCTCTCTCTTCTATTTTAGTTTTAAAAGATTGTAATCCACTGTCGGTTAATTCGTATGATTCAGGAGAAAGAAGATGAAGCATAGACAAAAAATTATTTTCATTACCGGTTAAAGGGGTACCAGAGAGTAATAAGCATGTTTCACTATTCTTTGCGGCGTCGGCAATTTGGTCATACTTATATTTTTCTGTTAGCTTATCAGACCAAGCCAAAGGAGATATAAGGTGGGCCTCATCTATAACTAATACTGTAGGAGTGTTGTCTAGTAAAACTTTACTAATATTACTATGTGAACATATGAAGACAGTATCATCATAAAGAGCATCAAGAAAAAATCGTTCTTCAAGTTCATTCTTCCATTGTTCGACGAGGGGGTCTGGTACTGAAATAATAACTACTGAATCTGGATTATCAATGATTAATTCTCGGATAATCATTCCCGCTTCTATGGTTTTCCCCAGACCAACTTCATCAGCTAACAAATATTTTTTATTATCATCTTGAAGTACCCTACGAACAATAGCCAATTGATGCGCTTCCAATTCGACACTTGTACTTAATAGCGAAGACAGTGATCTGCAAGCGCTTCGTTGCTTTATATAAGAAGACATAAATTGTGAACGCGGTTCACTATAGCGAGGAGAATCTGTCGTTCTTGAAGCCAAAAAAGCTTTAACATCAATATTATCTTTATTGGCAATATTTAAAATGTATATTTCTGAAATATCTAAACTTTCTTGCTCTCCTGAACGATATATAACCAAGTGAAAGTCATCTGGCCGACTACCACCATATCGAGCCCTTTGCCATTTAGATGATTGACTATTTTTACAATAGATTACTGCTTCGTCATGTAATTGCGTTAGATTGAGTTCACTAATTAGACAAGTTTGAATCCGAGAATTTGGTGATAAAGGAGATTCAAAAAATGAGATTTCTGCAAATCCAGTTTCTTCATTTATTAATACAACTTTGCCAATACCGGAAAAGCACTTTGAACGAACCAAGACACCTATGCTTACCATCTTTAATATTCCTTTGAATGAACAACTATTTTAGAAAAAAATAGAGATGCTACCTTAATAGAAATCTTTTGGTTATTTTGTATACTTTTGTAACACAAAAACATTAGCTAACTCCCTGTAAACTATTTTATAAAAGGTTGTACATCTACACTATATTAAACAACTAAAATTAACAATTCGATTAGTAAAAATTATTCTATTCCAATATATTTATGTACCTGCACTGATAATCTCCAATTATTCGCTATACATGATTTTATCGCTAAGGCGGTAGCCCTTTCTTTTTGGCTTATAGGTTGGATATATACTTGTTTATTAACAATATCATGCTCACCCAGCAGTCTTTTTAAATCATCGATGTGCTGCTCCGTTGCCACAGGGAATTTGATCTCATTTGCCCTTAAAACTGCGGATTTAAGGACTTTGAAACCGCCTTTCATATTGATTTTAGGCGATACCGTTACCCAGCAATTATCAGTAACTTTAACTTCAAAAGTACCTGATGTTTCTACTTGGCAACTATATCCATTATTTTCTAATTCACTACATAGTGGGCTTAAATCATACATGCATGGTTCTCCCCCGGTAATTACTACGTGTTTGGCTTGATAACCTTTAGCTAGGAATACAGACATAAGTTGTTCAATAGTGAAATTTCCCCACCTATCATCTTCAGTCTTTTTGGCTAAAATATTTTCTTTATCAGATTCTTGAATGGGTAATATGTCCCAAGTATGTTTAGTATCACACCAAGAACACCCTACGGGGCAACCTTGCATTCGAATAAATATTGAAGGCTGACCTGTAAAAGTCCCTTCGCCTTGAAGTGTTTCGAATATTTCGTTAATTTTATAGTTCATCATTTTCCAATTCTAAGTATGATTAAAATTCTATGCTAATTTAGAATTCTATTATTTTCTCTTTCCAGCCATAATCAAAACCACTATGTTTTGCTATCCAATGCTGGTTTTCAACAACTTTAGCCAACTCTGCTGCAAATCTATTTGGGTTTGCAAGTTCGCTGTCATTACTTAATTCTAAGTCCGTTAAATACGGTTGGGCATAGCTGTTCCATTTTTGGTTTTCCATAATGCTCTTATTATACTTAAGTGCATCATATTGAATTTCAAGAAATTTATCTAAATAAGTTTTTAAACAGGGTAAGCTATTTGATTTACTGCTATTTGAAGATCTTGATACCGGTACCAAATTCCAAAGCCTGTCGTGACATACAAAAGACCAAGGCAAAAAGTGATCTAAGCTAGTCTTAATTTCAATCAATGGTTCGCCTGTATAAATACAACGAGCGTCTTGATTTGCCGTAAAATATGAGTTCCAAAAAGTTAACTGCGAATTCAAACTACTTCTAGAACCTGGTGGTTCAAGTTTAAGCATGATAGATGGCACTGCAGGGTTGTTTTTTTGTAAGTATGTCGCCCACTCAATCTTTATATAATTGAACAATAGGCTGTAATGCTGTTTTATATAATTGAACCACTGTGGGTGTATTTCAATTGCGTTGATGGATTTATCAATTTTATAAAGCGGTATTAACGAGTCAAATTCATTTATCGCTAATTCATAGATGATGTTATTTTTTGAAGATTCTTTTTGGCCCCGCAATTGTTGGCTAAAAAATGGCGACAACAAGCGATATTGAACAAACTGAGATAATTTATTTCTAACTTGCTTTACATCAACTGATTCAACAATTTCTTGCCTTAGTTTATCTCTAAATCCCAAACTAGTTAGTGAAATTTTCTTCTTATACTTGAAGTTTTGGCTTAGAAACAAATTACCTATTTGGTCTTGTTTGCCAAACGATAATTTAAAAAATTGGTTTGGATACCAAGCTGTTACTAGCATGTCAATGATCAAATCATCTAGTGATAATAATCGCTCGTCGGTGGCGTTAACTCTATCAATTATTGCATTCAAAAACAGAAACTTATACGAGGTAGAAGTATCTTTCAATAATAGTTGAAAATAGTTACTTAGATTCATTATTTATTCATCTCTTTAGATAACATAACAGTTTCCCAAGTAACATCATTACGATTTAGTTTATCAACGGCATCAGATAATTGTGTCAAAGATAAACTATAGCTTATGGCCTGCTCTTTAATCTTATCAATGCTTATTGGATGAGATGTTCTACCATCATTGAAAGTTCCAATTCTCAAAGTAATAATGATCAACCCATTATCTTTTAAAAGTTTGGCTAGCGTTTTTAACGATTGTTCCTGCTCGCTTTCTGTCAAGTGCATCCATACAGCACTGACTAAAATCAGATCATATCTTTGTTTTAACTTTTGGGTTTTATGGAGAATGGGTAAAGAATCACTTAACCAATTAATGTTTGTGTTCGTGAATGTTTGTTTCGCTAAACTTAACAGCTCACTGGCAGGCTCTACAGCAGTTACCTTTAACCCACGACTTGCAATAAAATCAGCATCTCTACCGGCGCCAGCACCAATGTCTAATACATGGCCAGTTTTAGGTAATAAATGCATCCAAGTTTGGTGAACTGACTCTGCGGCTACTGAGGTATATTGTTCAAGTAACTGCTTTGCTTGTTTGTTATAGAAATTGATGTTGTTATTCAAAGCTAAACCTTTTTATTGTTAATGTTTAACAACCGGATAAGTCGCCTCACCCCAAATCTCATTTGGGCTGTCCATCATAATTTCGATGGTAATTGGCACAAACTTTTGGAGAAAACTTACTGCGTCTCGCATTTGATCTCGATTGACATAACTGTTCCATGTTGCGCCGCCATGCATGGTTTGGTTTCGTAATGTATATAGCCTAGAAAAGATAACGCTTAGTGTTGTTTCTGTATTCTTATTACCGATTGCTTTCGTAGCTGCTGTGTTTGCAGCTTGAAATCGTTGCTTCCAGGTATCTTCATCAATTTTTTGATTTTGAAAATCCCAAAATGCTTGGAACACATATTGGTTATTCAGTAGTACTCGTATGCTTGAAGTGAATTCATTCCATATAAGATTATCAAGCTGATTTTTTGTATCTAAGGAGATCAACCTGGTTATAAAGTTTCTGAAGGTTTCTTGCTCTGTAAAACGTTTATGATCGTCTATTTCAAATGCATAGGCTGCGTTAAATGCTATCCATAAGAATATAAACTGTGCATCTAGATCATCTTGCTCTTTTTCAGCACGCTGTAACCAGCTTAAAGAACGGTGTACTCGTAACGCTAGATTTTCAGAATAGTTATCGCGCTCATTGCGATGACGGTGCTTAAGTGTAGTGAAGTTTTCAGTCATAAATGGGTTATTATTTATTATTCATTTAACCAGTATAGTTAAATGTATTTAATCGTCGCCTTAGCTGCCAAATCAGTGGCATTTTGTTTCATGTTTGATTCGGTATTTTTATAATATTGAACACGATTGGCTTCAGCTAAGTTTTTTGCTTTAACGTTATGCTCTCTTGTTTGTTTTAACGCTTCTTTTTGCTGCTCTAATTTTTCAATTTGTTTATCAATGGATTTAATTGATTCATCTATGTCGGTCGAGGCTTTTGCCCTGCTTTCGTTTTTAGGCATAGCTTTGTTTGAAGCAACGTTTTTCTTGGTAACCTTATTTTGTGTCGCAGCATTTTTCACAACATAGTTATTTGCTATGTCCTTGCTGATGCTTTGGTTGGGTATTTTATTGTTAAACGCGTTTGTAGCTTGATTGCGTCGCGTAACAGATTTAGAAACTGTGTTTTTAATTGGAGTGTCTGGCTTACGCATTGCAATAACGGCTTTACTCAAACCGCTAAAGAATAATTTTAAAATGAACTTGGCGATTTTAAATGGGATCATCACCATTAAAGCCATAACTAGTAATGGAAAAGTGATCGGAAAAAACAGTAAAAACCAGAACATAGAAGAAGACGCTTGTTGCTCCTCTTCTGTGTATCTTCGGTTTGAACTAAATGCGCCAAACAGCGCAGCAATACCTGCAAATTCTAAAAAGCTTAAACCTTCTTCAACGCCAGCTTCATGGTAATCGTACTCATCAAAGCTATCTTCATAGCGATATTCATGGCCGTCAAATTCACCGCCATTTAGTTGGTCACTGAAGAACTCGTCGTTAGGGTTATGCTGTGAACTCATAGGCTAATTAAGATTAATGAAACAGAGCGTACTAGGCTTGTTTCATTAATTTGCAACACAGTGCAAAAGACAGTTTTGTAAAGTAGTAAACAACATTAGGTATAAGGAATAAAAGTTTTGACGGCATGGCCGCGATAAAATTGATGGCTTTGTTTGATTTGATGTTTGATGAATATGGCATTTTAAACTCCTTAAATATGTTGTTGATGATTGTATTTTATAGAGTTTTTAATTTGATTCTGTTCTCAAATGTTACTGCATTTTGAAGAACAAACATGCTACAAGGCTTGTACTGTATGCTTGTTGCATTGTTTAAACAAATAAAACATAAAATTAACACCTTTTTAACGACACTCTTTTGCAATGTATTACATTTTGTTAACAGCTATTTCCAGGGAAAGGTTTACTATTAAACACAGTTAACTTTCATAGTTTTCCTCCCTGAAATGTATTTTTGCCTCGCTCCTTAGCGAGGCTTTTTTTTGTCCCAAAGAAAAATCATTCCCGATGATTTTTTGTTTATCAAAATGCCCCTATCCAAAGCACTAATTTAAACTTCAATCTAGTAAACAATATAAAGTTTGCTTTACTTAAAGCAGGCACATTACTTTTTAAGGTTGTTCATGTTGTTCGTAATCGCAATTACTCTAACTGCTTTGATTGGTTATTTAGCTCAAACCACAGGTTTATGTATGGTGCGAGGTGTAAATGAAACAATCAAAGGAAATCCAGAGTTTTTAATCGCTATTCTCTTAAGCGGCGTTCTTTCTTGGATTGCGTTTATAACTGCTGATATTTATAACGTGCAACTGGAATTGCCTGTGTATTCTGCTAGTTGGTGGTTTGTATTAGGCGGGATTGTATTTGGCTTAGGTACTGCTTTAAATCAAGGGTGTGGAGTATCTACTTTAGGCAAGTTGGCCAGAGGTGATTTAAACATGCTTCTGACTATCACAGGTTGGCTTATAGGTTGGTCTATTCTTTCATTCTGGCAACCAGAAACAGTACATGTTGAAATATTTCATAATAAGATTTTTGTTCTAGGAATATTAATTTTACTCACTATTTCTATAGTAACTTGGGCGTTACTAGGTGATAAAAAAAGGAAAACACTTTGGTTTTCAATGTTAGGTATTGGATTGTTGGCTGGTTTTTTATTTCTATATGAGCGTCATTGGACACCAAGCGGTTTACTTCGCGACGTAAGCAATGCGCTAATCCATAAACAACAGGTTTGGCCTTCGTTTGAACGGTATCTTACTTTTATTGCTTTAATTTTTGGGATGATATTTGCGGCGTGGCGCACGAAGAAATTTAAATTAATAAATATTAATTACAAATCTTTTTTAGTTCATACCGTAGCAGGTACTTTAATGGGAATAGGCGCAGCATTAGCGTTGGGTGGTAACGATTCGCAGCTATTAATTTCCTTACCTATATTCTCTCCGGCAGGAGCAACCAGTGTATTGTTTATGCTGATAGGAATTCGAATTGGATTATTTCTAAACCAATTTGTTATAGAGTACTAAAACTTTACTAACTATCAATGTCTCAGAATAGATGGTCGTTTGACAAATTAATTACTATATATTTCACCAGTTAACTTATAAGTTTAACAAAGAAATAGTTAAACTTTAGGATGAAAGTATTATCAACAAAAGTGGTGATGTCCTTATCCGTATCACTAATTATTATCTCCATAAAGTCAGAGCTAAATCCTAATACATCTTCTGTTTTCGGTAATAAATACATGTGATAAAAAGAATACGTATAAATATAGGTATAATGCTTTAGAAGTCATGTAAAGGTGTTTACTACAGTTTGTCTCTTTTTTACTCTAATAGCGAAAACGCCAATAAACCAGACTGTTTATATGTTAAAATTAGTAACTTCAATTTACTTTTAGCCACTCCGTCAGGCAAAAGCGCGATTTTTTTTTGAATCATTTGAACATCACTATAAGCCAATCTAACTCCATGCATTTCTAGAAACAAATTAACGCGTTCAACTGTAATTGAGCTAGACACTACCTTGGCATTACTAAGTAGCACTGTTTTTAGATTATAACTTTCTTTTAAACTTAAAATCTTCGTACGCACTAACGTATCTATGATGCTTTTTATGGATTCAGCGCATACTATATGCTTGAAAAGCGACGCTTTTCCATTCAAATCTAACCGATTCCATTCAACAGGTAACTTCCAAGCATCACCGCAATCAAAGCAGTGCCCACCAAAACGACTACCAATCGCTGCAGATGGCACAGTACTAAATTTTCCAGAGCCTCCACAACGTTTACAGTTGCTAGCTATCTTTCTCTGTTCTGCGCGTTCAAGAATAAATCCTAGGCTTAGTTTACTCGGCCGACTCACCAATTGAATTGGGATTATGCCTTTCATCATTTGACTTCCTCTCCTTTCATAATTAATAATTTTGGGGCTTTATTTAATTGATTAATTTAATACAGCTACATTGTAAGATAATCAAAAGTATCATTTGGGCATGCATTTATTTTTTACTCGTATTGATTATCTTTTAATACTTATGGTTTAATTAAGATTAATGAAACAAAGCTTACTAGGCTTGTTTCATTAATTTGCAACACAGTGCAAAAGACTGTTTGGTAAAGTAATAAACAACATTAGGTATAAGGAATAAAAGTTTTGACGATATGGCCGTGACAAAATTGATAGCTTTGTTTGATTTGATGTTTGATGAAAATGGCATTTTAAACTCCTTAAATATGTTGTTGATGATTGTATTTTATAGAGTTTTTAATTTGATTCTGTTCTCAAATGTTATTGCTTTTTAAAGAATAAACACGCTATAAGCCTTGCGCTGTATGTTTGTCGTATTGTTTAAACGAATAAAACATAAAATTAACACCTTTTTAACGACACTCTTTTGCAATGTATTACATTTGGTTAACAGCTATTTCCTGAGAAAGGTTTACTATTAAACACAGTTAACTTTCATAGTTTTCCTCCCTGAAATGTATTTTTGCCTCGCTCCTTAGCGAGGCTTTTTTTTGTCTTCGTTAAATTAACCTCGAACAAAATGTGCTGTTATATTATTTAGTCCAGATTTTTGATTGATTACCGCTATTTTGATTTGCTTCTCTAAATGCATAAGTTGAAGTAATAAATTTCCCTTCTTTATAGGTGACGTTTCAACTTTTAGTTTATTTTGATGCTCTAGTACTTTTTTTCTAAGTCGCGATAAATCGCAAGTTTGACGATAAGAGTTCATTTGCTTAATTACCTTTTAGCTAGTTTATTTGAACTATTTTAAGTCAATTATCAATTAACTGTTGGTATCAAAAATGTTCAATTATGACCAAACATGACTATGGTCATACCGGTATTAGTCGATATGACCGTTACTGCATTACGCTATATCAATTAAACGGTTTAACTTTGCAGGCTCTATATGATTTCCTTGGCAATTGTCGGTTAAGAACGTAACGATATGCTCATCTAATATCGAACCTTTAAGCACATTCAAGCGTAAAAGAATAGTTGCTATTGCACCGCTGATCTGCTCTTCATTCAGACTTTTTATAATATCTTCGATAGCCATTAGAATATTCTCAGGTAAACCAAAAATTTCTAAATCAAGCATGTTTGGAACTTCAGTATGCTGATTTATCGCATCTAAATGGATGTTTAGTTTAGTTAGAAACTCTAAAACTTCATCAACAGGATCAGCTTGTCTTCTTAAGAAAGCAGGTATATCAAAACTATCTGAGCTACTAAAAGACGATGATTTAGAATATCTTTTCAAACTACCTTGTTGAGCAGCTGGTGATTTCATACTGTAAGATTCCATAGGCATGCTCATGCAATGTGCATCTGCCATGTCTATATTTATATTTCGCTGCATCTCTACCTGCATTTGCGGTACATGCTTTAACTTTGGCATTTGGCTTTGCTTTTCTTCGCGCTCGGCAACCATGATAAAGCTGGTGTAGTCGCTAATTTGCTCATAGGTTTCTGCCAATATTTGTTTTTCGCTATGGCTTGCTTCAAACATACGTTGGGTCACAGTGATCGCGGTTAACGCTTTTGCTTGCATGCCTGTGGCTTGTTGCCAAGGTATTGTTTGTTGTGTGCTTTGCTCTTCATTCGCTTGTTGTAAACAAACCAAATCTCGCTCTGGTAATTCTTTACCCATCATATAAGCAATGCTTGGCATTTGATTTACAAAGCTTGATGGTAAGCTTTTCCAAGTGGTGTGCGGCACTTGTTCAAAGCGTTGCTTACCTTTTGCCGATTTCATCTGAGCTAACAACGTTGCGACTTTGTCAGCAATGTTTTCATTAGGGTTAACAAAGATTGCATAACCGCCCGTTTGTTTGGCTATTTCTGATAACAACGATTCATTCACTGAATTACCTAGGCCTAGCACTGAAACACGACAGTTACTTTCTTGGGCTTGGATAATTAACTTAAAAAGTTGCTCTTGGTCACGCCAAATTTCACCGTCGGTTAACAACAAAATATCACTTTGTTTTTGCTGTTTAGCATTTTCTAGTGTTCGTTTAAGCGCTTCGATTAATTCGGTGCCGCCTAAGTCTGCTCTAAGATTTGTAATAGCTCTGCGCAGCGTTGATTTGGCTTTACCGGTAAATGGCTGCCAGTTTGCCAATACTTGTTCAAAGCTACTGCCAAAGCGAAATAGGTTGATATTATCGTTGGCATTAAACATATCAAACAAACGCGCCATACCATCTCTGGCCTGCTCTATTGAATAACCCCTCATAGAGCCAGAGCAATCGACTAACAGTTGCACATTTGCGTTTTGTACTGCTAATGCTTGTTTGGCAGGAATCGTTGCCATTGCGGCGTATTCATTATGCTGGCTTTGGTTATTGTCAGGGCTTTGGCAATAAATCGCTGTTGCTGGTTGGTTAGGGCTAAGGGCAATATTGATCACAAAGTCTTGATCTAAGTAACCGTCAAATTGATATTCTTGGTTTGATAACGCCTTTAAATTAAATGCACTCTCTAAGCGCTGTGCTTGTAATGCGTCACCCACCTTTAAGGTACCTGAAAACGGATGCTCTACTAAAAAGTTAGTTTTGGGGGTATTAAACGGATCTAAGTGTGAACGGCCATAATTGTTGGCTATGACTGTTGGTAAATAATAACGTGCACTGCTTGGCGTTAACGTAAGCAGTGTCGCCAGTGTTAGTTCAAACTTAACCGTGTCATTTGGTGCTAGATTACCGACATTGATTTGAAATAAGCCATCTTGTATTTTTTCAACCAAAATAGACGTATCGCCATTGCTTACGGCTTCTTCATAATCATTTTCTGCTACGCTTTTGCCTTTAACCTGTCCTTGATATACCTCATCGTTTAATGCGGTTTGAAAACTGATAAAGCCAGCTTCTTTTGGCAGTGGGAATTGATATATACCTTCAATATTGTCATCGGTGTTGTTCACAAACTCTTGGCAAATAGTGGTTACGGCAAGTGGAAAGTAAAACTCAATGTGAGCTGTTACTGACGTTAATAAAGATTCGTTGTTTGTTGTGTTAGTCAAAGTGTCTGTTTCAATAAAATTTGGTTCAAGTGGATCAAGTATGATCGGCTTACGTGTCTTTTGATTTAATTTTCGTTTTAATGAATCTTTGATGTCTTTAATTAGGGTTGTCATTATCTTGTGCTGTCTCTTCTAATGTTGGCTTTGCTTGTACTATCTGCTCTAGCGCTTTAATGGTTTGTTGTGCCAATGCTCTTAGCTGCTTGGTGGTTAACTGTGCTTGATTAGCATCTATCTGCAAGGTAACTCCTTTGGCTAACATCACTTGGCTTACCACCGAAATACTGCCCGGCTCAGGTAATGGCTCTGGCGGTAAATCGTCAACGTCTGACTTTTGTAAAATTGCTTGAATTTTTTCAAGGGATAAACCGGCTTCTTGCCATTTTCGAATCGTTAACAGTTGCTCTAAATGTTCGTTGCTATAACGGGCAGTCTTTCGTGCACCTATTGGTGAACTCACCATTTCTCTTTGAATGTAATACCTCACCTTTCTTGGCGTTATATCGGCAAGTTGGCAAAGAGTATTTAGATCAAATGTCGTGTTACTGTCGTTGTGCATGCTTAAACCTAAGAGTTATGTCGTTTGTACTTAAGGGTTAATGTAACAAATGCTGAAATACAAAACAATTATTCAACACCTTTATTTAACACCTTTAGTGTTACTTAATTTATACGATCAAAATGGATCATGCAAGATCATTTTTAAAGATCAGTTATGGGTTTGTGCTAAGAGGCTGAATTTAAATAAGTTATAAAGGAATTATTTTTGAGTGCATTAAGCGTTGTAGCTTTGGGTTTTCGATCGAAAAAGCCAAATTAACAGAAGACTAACTTAAGATTAACAACAAACTATTGCAGTGTTTTACATTTGGTTAACAGCTATTTCCAGGGAAAGGTTTACTATTAAACACAGTTAACTTTCATAGTTTTCCTCCCTGAAATACTTTTTGCCTCGCTCCTTAGCGAGGCTTTTTTTTGTCTCGTACTTCCTGTACTCGCTCCTTCGGAGTGCTTCGCAAAGAAAAATCATTCCCGATGATTTTTTGTCTTGAATAAAATTAAATAGATTCCCGCGTGCGCGGGAATGACGGTTAAGGGAGATCCCCGCATGCGCGAGGATGACGGATCTTTGTTTTTTGGTTTAGTGAATTATTTATGAGATCCTGAAACAAGTTCAGGAAGTCGATTTTTATAAGGAAGTCGACTTCTTAGTTCCCCAGGCGCGAGGATGACGCAATGTTAGATTCCCACCTTCGTGGGAATGACGATAAGGCGTGGGAATGACGATAAGGCTTGGGGTTACGTATATTGCGATGGGAATGACGTAATACTTCGAAATTTAAAATACAGTGATCCGAATTATCATTAAAACTGTATTAATTAGCTTAAAAGTAACTACACTTATTCTATACCTAACTTATATATCTAATCATTCAAGGGACTATCATGTATAAAGCTTATGCGGCTAATCAGCCATCTTCTGCGCTAGAACAAATTTCTATTGAGCCTTCAGCTATTGGGGCACACGATGTCGAAATTGATGTGCAATATTGTGGTATCTGTCACTCTGATCTCAGTATGCTTAACAATGAATGGGGTATGAGTAGTTATCCATTAGTGGCAGGTCATGAGGTAGTTGGTACAGTTGCTCAAGTTGGCGATCACGTTACTCATTTAACGGTTGGTCAAACTGTGGGCCTTGGTTGGCACAGTGGTTATTGTGATACCTGCTCTAGCTGTATGTCTGGCGATCATAATTTATGTTACTCAGCAGAAGGTACAATTGTTGGTCGCCACGGCGGTTTTGCCGAGAAGGTAGTAGCAAATGCAAGTTCCGTTGTTGCCATTCCTGATGGGTTAGATTTAGCGACCGTTGGGCCGCTATTTTGTGGTGGTATTACTGTGTTTAATCCACTGGTTCAATTCGATATAAAGCCTACTGATAAAGTCGCGGTAATTGGTATTGGTGGTTTAGGCCATATGGCAATTCAATTTTATAACGCTTGGGGTTGTGAGGTTACTGCGTTTACTAGCTCTGATGATAAGCGTGAACAGGCGTTATCATTTGGCGCTCATCATACAATTAACTCTCGTGATCCTGACGCGATAGAGGCAGCCACTGGTCGATTTGATTATGTGATCTCAACAGTGAACGTCAAACTTGATTGGAACCTTTATGTGCAAACATTAAAACCAAAAGGACGTTTGCATTTTGTCGGCGCAACATTAGAGCCATTAGATCTGCAAGTGTTCCCATTACTGCTTGGGCAACGTTCAGTGTCAGCGTCACCGGTTGGCAGCCCAGCGACGATTTCTCAGATGTTAGACTTTGCTGCGCAGCACAAGATTAAGCCATTGATTGAAGCCTACCCTTTTAGTGAAATTAACGAAGCAATTGCAAGATTGGAAAGCGGCAATGCGCGTTACCGTGTTGTTTTAAAGTGGTAATAACAGGTTAAAGCTGGAAAGCGCTGAAATTTGGATGTTTAACATTGTTGTAACAACAAACTATTGCAGTGTTTTACATTTGGTTAACGGTATTTTTTCTAGATTCGTTTAATATTAAACACAGTTAACTTTTCATAGTTTTCCTCCCTGAAATGTATTTTTGCCTCGCTCCTTAGCGAGGCTTTTTTTTATCTCGAACATTATTAAATAGATTCCCGCCTTCGCGAGAATGACGAAAATGGTGGGAATGACGAAAATAGTGGCGGTGACGAATATTACGGGGATGACGATTAAAGCCCTATTTTGAATTAATTTAAAATATTGTGATCCAAATTATATTTATCACTGTATTACATAATAGTTAACCTAGTTTTGGCTTTACAGTTGGAGCGAAGTGTTGATTGACATATTTTCTAGCTTTGGAAATACTTCTGCCCCGTTCCCCGACGGGGCTTTTTTTTGTTTCAATAATTAATTTAACTTGCTCTGTAGTACTGTTAAATACTCTTTAGTACACTACTCTGGTGTTCATTTTAATTTAAGCGTCAATGAAGTCATTTAATATTCCGTTAGTGTTTCACCCTATTTATTCGCAATTAGAGTTGCCAGTTCGTCATCGATTCCCTATCGATAAATATCGTTCTATATATCAGCGCTTAAAAGACGATGGCGTTGCTGAAAGTGTTTTTAATACGCCACAGCGATTCAGCGTAGATAAAGCAAAGGCAATGCTGGATGCTACTTATGTTGATGAACTTGTGTCAGGGTCGCTTGGTGCAAAAGAGATGCGCCGAATTGGCTTTCCTTGGTCAGAGCAATTAGTAAAACGTACCTTTACCGCGGTTGGTGGTACATTGTTAACAGCTAAGCTTGCTGTTGAACATGGCATCGCGATTAATTTAACTGGCGGCTATCATCATGCCTTTGCCGACTTTGGCTCAGGGTTTTGCATGATCAATGATTTATACCTGGCGGCAAATAAAATGCTAGAAAACGACGATATTAATCGTGTTTTGATTTTTGATTGCGATGTCCATCAAGGCGATGGCACCGCTGCATTATGTGAACAGCGAGACGATATCATTACGGTGTCGCTTCATTGCGAAAAGAACTTTCCCTATCGCAAGCAAAACTCTAATTTAGATTTTGGTTTAGATAAGCACCTAGAAAATGAAGAGTATTTGCAGTCGGTTAAACAAGCCTTAGATTTAGCGTTAAATAGCTACGAGATTGATGCAGTCATTTATGACGCCGGCGTTGATATTCATCAACATGATGATTTGGGGTTGTTGAACGTTTCAACCGAAGGGATATATTTACGCGATAGACTTGTGTTTGATACGTGTAAGGACAGAGCATTACCTGTTGCCGCAGTCATTGGCGGTGGTTACCAGCGTGATATCGATGCACTGACCGAAGTGCACTATCAATTATTCAAAGCTGCATTTGATAGTCAATAATTCGTTATTAAGCTGTTTTGATTTGCAGCTTCGCAGCTATACTCCTTAGCACCTTCGCACCTCCTGTTAACAAGGTTTTAGGAACACTCTTTTGCAATCAATTACATTTGGTTAACAGCTTTAATTTTTATATCGGGTAGTATTAAACACAGTTAACTTTTTTAAGTTTTCCTCCCTGAAATGTATTTTTGCCTCGCTCCTTAGCGAGGCTTTTTTTTGTCTCGAACATCCATGTTCTCGCTCCTTCGGAGTGCTTCGCAAAGAATTTTATTTAGAAATATTTCAGATGGATTGTTCTAATTGGTGTTGTCAGCGTATCCACTACCTATTGCACTGAACGGTAAATCTAACTCTAGCTCAGGTACTTGCTTGCCAATCCAAGCAACAAAGGTATTGCTGTTCGGTCCAGGGAATACACTGTATTCATTCGCCCAAGGATAGGTTTGTATTGCCAGCTTTATTTTAGGTATTAGCTCTACTGCTTTATCGCCTTTAATCGATAGGATTAATTCAGGTTTGGAACCATACCAATAACGATCAGGCGTTTCGGTGTTAAATTCGCGGATTGCGGATAAGCCTCGCTTGACTTGCCAGCCTACAACTTCATAAACCGTATATTCATCGGCACCTTTATCTTTAATCGCAACCCAAGGGTGGACCGCAAACCAGCCACGCCAGCTAAAGGCATCGGCCGCATAGACTTCGATAATTGCACGATTATCTTCACTCGGTATAGAGGCAATGCCGGCAGGCTCCCTACTTGCCGTGCGCCAATCGTTATTGGCACAACCGGAGGTTAATAGCGTAACCGATAAAACAATGAATAAAGTGATTAAACGATACAACTGTTCATGTCCTTTATGCTTTGAGGTGAATATTCAGAGTATTACTATATCAATAATAGGATAACGGTTTATTTTAACAAGCCCGCTAAATAATGAGATTACGGCTTAAGGCTCTATTCTTTGTCATGTTTGCACTAGTTTGCACTAATTGGCACTAATTTGGCACTATGCCGCTAGCTTAGACAAAAGGTTGATGGCGTTTTCAAATCACCTTTTGTGCTCAATCACATTAGATTTTTACCAGCAAGTATAAAATTTTAATACTTTTAGTCGCAGTCAATGCTACTTTTTTTAATTGTCTTTCAACCACTTCCTAACTTAGTTAACAATAGCTTAACACTTAAACCAAAGACTCTAATACAGAGCCTAAACAAATAACTAAAGGCAGGGAATAAAATGAAATATTTTTTAATAATAATGGCCGCAATACTAAGTTTTAATGCGAGTGCCGAAGATAGATTTAGATTGAGCGTGTATCAAGCACCTATTGTGGAATTTAGTTATGACGACCAAGACGTAGAACTTGAAGATCAGTCTGCAACATCGATTCGCTTAACCGGTTTTAGCAACACGACGTTAGGAGGCCTCAGTAATTATGTCGAGTTCACTACATTAGATGATAAATTAGCAGACTCCCCATCACAGAGTGTTGAATATCATTCTCTAATGTTTGGTTTAGGTTTAGATAAAATTACCAATACTAGTCAAGAGCATATCGACTATTACTTTAATGCCGGCATAGGGCTTGGTATTGCGACGTTAGATTTTGATGGTTCTGAAACCAACCTTATTGGTGATTTATCAGCGGAAGTTGGACTGTTATTTTTTGACAAATTAAGCGTGGGGGTTGGCGCTAAATATCAGCAATTATTCTCATCAGAAAAAGAGTCTTTTTTGATCGGCAATGTGAGTATGACTTATTGGTTTTAATCTTAACTAAATAAATCGAGTTATTTATTGAACTAATGCATGTAACGAGCAGAGTTAACACAATCGTAACAACAAAGTATTGCAGCGTTTTACATTTGGTTAACAGCTATTTTCTGGGAAAGGTTTATTATTAAACACAGTTAACTTTCATAGTTTTCCTCCCTGAAATGTATTTTTGCCTCGCTCCTTAGCGAGGCTTTTTTTTATCTATTAATACAGCTCCATTAATACAACTCAACCACTATAGAATCACAACTATCGTTAAAACAAGCGGTGATTGTTTGTGGTCCTTGACCAAGTTGTTTGGTTTTAATGATGTTGTTTGGTAATAACCTGTCATTTAAATACCAATTGGCAAGATCGTTATTGGCGATTGCGACAAACTCGGTTTTACTACCCATAAACATTTGGCTATTGTCTTTAGGATGTAAAATGCTTACTCGTTGGTTTTGTTTTTGCAGTTTAAATTCTTTGGTTTTCATCCAATTTTGTAATACCTGTGGCCACTGATGAAGTTGCTCTAAACCGCCATTACTTTTAATGGTTAACGGAGTCTTACCTTTGATGGTATTAGCTGTTTTTAAATTAATGCAATCATCGTTATTCACATAATCTTGGCTTAATCCGCTAGGCCAGCAAATTGATTTACTGATAACTTGCTCAGGTTTATCGATACGCAGCACATCTTTGGGTAATAAATCAAAGACATCGAATAAAATAGGTCCAGCCTGTTTAGCACCAGTTTGACCGACAAATGGTGCGCCATCGGGTCTGCCAACCCATACGCCGACAGTATAATCATTACTTGTGCCGACCGCCCAAGCATCACGGTAACCGTAACTGGTACCTGTTTTCCAAGAGATCTGGCGATGATATGCCGCGGCAGCTCTATCTGGCGGGTCGATTTCGCTCAAGATCTCTTTGATGATCCATGCCGATTCTTTGCTAAGTATTTGCACACCAGTAAATGCTTGCTCCGTTGGTTTCTGCTGGGCTTGAGTTTTAGGAAAAATTAAACGTCCTTGACGTGATAGTGACGAATACAGCGCCACTAAATCAGTCAATGTTATTCCCGCGCCGCCAAGGGCAATACTTAAATTAGGTTGTTCGACGTTTAGGTGAACGCCGGCGTTTTCAAGATTAATAACAAAGTTTTCCGGCGTTAGCTTATCAAGCACCAGCACAACCGGTACATTCTTCGACATCTTTAATGCAACATCGACCGATACTGCGCCATCAAAACGTAAATCGAAATTCTTTGGCTGATAATCGCCAAAACGCATTGGTACGTCGGTTAATAAACTCTTTGAATGTATGATGCCGCTGTCCATCGCCATGCCATAAATAAACGGTTTTAAGGTACTACCCGGTGAACGTATCGCTCTGCTCATATCAACGTGACCAAAACGATTGTTATCAAGAAAATCAGCTGAGCCTTTATAGGCAATAACCTCCCCCGTTTGATTATCCATAACCAATACCGCAGCCGACAATCGACTATCTTGTGTTTGCATACGCTGACTAATGATACTTTCTAAATCCGATTGCACATTATGGTTAATCGTGGTGGTAATACTATTTTTCAGCGGTTGCTGCTGCTTTAAGTGCCTTGCCAACAAAGGCGCAAGCATCTTAGAAGACTTTCGCTGTCTTGATACTGGCTCTTGTTGATAAAAACTGGCGTTGTTTGAGTCAATTAAATTCGCTCGTTCTAAACGCCCTAGTACTTTATCTCTAGCACTTTTGGCTTTGTCAGGATTGATATCTGGGCGATACACTGACGGTCTTTGTGGCAATACAACTAAAAGTGCTGCTTCGGTTTTGGTAAGGTCTTTGGCATGTTTTCCAAAATAGCGTTGGCTTGCCGCTTGCACGCCTTCAATGTTTCCGCCCATAGGCGCATAGGTTAGATATAAACCTAAAATCTCATCTTTGGAGTATTTAAGTTCAAACTGTAATGCGCGAAATATTTGCTGCAGCTTACCTGCGTAGCTACGTTTATTTGGGTATAACAAACGCGCGACTTGCATGGTTAATGTGGAACCACCAGAGATAACACGGCCATTGGTCACGCGCTGTCTTATGGCGCGCGCCAATGAAAATGGGTTTACCCCCGGATGGTCATAAAAATGCTTATCTTCGTATTCAAGTAATGCATCCAAATAGAACGGACTCACTTGTTCAACCGTGGTTTCGATGCGATAAATGCCCTGCTTGTTGGCAAATTGACGAAGTAGTTCTCCCTCTTTGGTATATACCGTTACTGCCGCATCAGTGCGTTGATCAATGTTTATCGGGTAAATGGCGTTAAGCGAAAAGAAGGTAATCACTAAAACAGCCGTTAAGAACAACACAGCTCTAACCCCTTTATGCTGATATAAACGCTCATTAAACTTCATCATGCTTCCCGTTTTAGTGCCTGCTCTATCGACGCTTGCTATATATACGTTGGCTTTATTCGTCATCACTGAACATATTTTTCAGAGTGCCTAACATCGACTCTTCCGGCTTTTCGATGATGATCTCAATCGCTTTGACCGGCGCAGGAGCAAAAGCAAAACGCTCAGGGTTGTACATATCTTCAATATAACCTTTAGGCATTATTGCTTGTCCGGGAGTTTCTGCGCGGATCACATAGTGAAATTGATAGCTGCCGTAACGTCTAATATCAGCGGAAGCAATGAATCTATCGTTACGATATTCAACATGATTAGCTGTCGTATTAGTTAGTTTATTGCTAGCTAAAATGTCGTTGGCATCGGTAAAATCAGGGTTTTCAATAACAAAGCCAGATGGAATAAAATCAACTAACATGGCGTTATCTAGCTTTTCTTCAACATCGATAACCACACTAACAATAAGCTTTTCACCGACAGGGACTGGCTCACCATCGTATGTTTTACCATCGTGTGTTTTGATGGATTTAGTAAACGTTTTGGTTGGGATGGTTGAGCGCAGATAACGATTATTATTGTTATAACCTTTAGCGCGAATTTGAATAAACAGCTCATGTGCATTGGTGTTTTCAATCACCGTACCTATGCTAATTTTAGTATCACTTAAGCCCTGATAATTTTGAGTTTGAGAGTCAATATCAAGCGTAAAAGCTTTATCATTGCCTTTTGATAGCGCTATACCGGCCGTTACTAATGCGGTTTGCTCTTGCGTGCTTAAATAGTAACGTTTAGGAAGTGTATCTTGTAATTTCGCCACTAACTCATTGCGCAAACGGGTAATGTTGGTTGGCAATTTCATTTGTTGTTCAAGCTCTGAAATTATTGCCACTGTTTTGGCATAATCTCGAACCAGTGAGCCGTAATCGCCTACCCAATAATTATACTTTTCTCGTTGATAACGTTTAATGTTATCAAAATAGTACTCCGCTTTATTTACATCACCTAATAACAAGGCTGCACCAGCAATATGAGCGGCAGATAATGACGAATTTAAAGGCGTAATTTCTATTTGTTCAAGCTGGGCATAGCTTATTTTATTTGCTTTTGCTAAAACCCAAGCAGCGTAATAAAGTGCAGACGAACCTTCCGTCGCTTTGTATGAGCTAATGCGAGTCATCGCAGAGGACAACATTTTCGTTGGCACAATGTTTGGGTATTTTTGCGCGGTTTGAAATAGAAAATCGGTGACATAAACACTTAACCAAGGTTCTTCTTTGCCATATTTATTCCACAAACCAAAACCACCATTGGCTTTTTGCATTTTGGTAAGACGCATAACTGCGGCTTCTAGCATTTGCTCTGCAGACTTATTTTTAATAGACAGATCATAATAACGATAACGTTGACCACTTTTATCAGCCGCTTCTTCTTTAACTTTATCAAGAATTGGACTGTCGATTAACCAAGGCATTGCCTTCGATGTAGTTTGCTCAGCACAGCCATAAGGATATCGAAATAGCCCTGTCGCATATTCAAGCGGATCTAAAAACGGTACCGGCGAAAAGCTTAACTCGCCCATATCGCGTTTAATTGGCGATAAACCGTTCCAATATTGTTGATTAATGGCAAAGCGTTCACCTGGCGCTATAGTATGTGATGATTTTTTCGTTAAAATAGGCAATGGTGAACGCACTGGAATGGTCCAGCTTCGCGTTTGGCTAAAATCATCTGCTGCAATATTAATACTAACCTTGGCGTGATCATCAACATTTAACACATTAAACGGTACGGCCACCGATGCTCGTTCACCATCAGCTAGCTTTGTATTGATTTTGGTTTCACCATCTAGCACCAGCGTATCTGTTGTACTTACCGCCGCAGTGATGGTTTGGCTTTTGCCTGAGTTGTTGAACACTTCGAGCATTACTTGACTATTATCTCCTGGGGTTAAAAACCTTGGTACAGCAAGCTCTGCAACAATAGGTGAGGATATTTTTACATCTTTAGTTTGCTGGCCAAATTGCTGTTCGGTAAACACTGTAGCGACAACTTGTGCTTCACCGTTGTAATCTGGTAACTCTAACGTTACTTCCGCATTACCTTGAGCATCGAAAGCAACTAATTCACTCATTAAGGTGATAGTTTTACTTTCAACGAGGTTATCTGGTTTTTGATTTGCCATAGCCGCGGCGTCACCACCGTAACGATGCGTCAAAAATGAATCCGGACGTTGTTGGTAAATGCGTGAATATAAATCGACAACATCACCTGCGTAGCGACGTTGGCCAAAGAAGTGCTCGTTGATGTCTGGAACTTGGTATCCGGATAGATTAATGATGCCTTTATCGACAACAGATAGTGTTAACCATGCTTGACTTTGACTATGTTGCGGGCTTGAGGTTGAAATGGATGTACTGAGATTTTTCAGCGCATTAGTATTGATAACAAATTTCGTTTTCGTTAAAGGTCGTAATTCGCATTCATGACTAATGGAGACATCGAGTTTACGGTTTTCTCGATTCAATTTGACTGGTTTTACCGCAAACATTCTGCGCGGCATACCTCGCTCGTTGCCAACAAGCGTTGCGGTCACGTATAAATCATGACGATTTAAGTCTTTATCAATTGGAATTTGTATTGCTAACTCTTTATTTGAGCCTGATTTACTTTCTTGCTTAGCGCTTGATTTAGTATATTCAAATGTTTGTTGCCAATTAACTTCGCTAGATTCTAATGTTACTAACAAGCTACCGCTTAAATCGCCAATTACCGTCGCATTAATCGTATCGCCGCTATTATACAGTGGTTTATCAAACTTAAGTGTTAATTCATCAGGTTTAACTGGTTGCTGTGTATAACTGTTATTACCCCAACCTGCATTAAAGTTATATATGGTTTTAAAGCCGTCTTCATTGGTTGCAATTAAACGGTAATTTCCGTATTCAACATCCATCGAAACGCGCTCTGATTGCCCAGCTTTTAAGTTCACCGATTTAATTGATACCGGGCGCCATTCATTGTCACGATGTAAATCCCAGCCACCTGATTCACTGTAGGTCCAGTAATAACCACCGCGGTTTCGTTCTAAGGTGTAATCTAAGGTGCCTGGTAATAAGCTCTTGCCATCGGCAGCAATTAGCGCTAAATCAAATTGTACGGTTTGGAAATATTTCGCTTGCTCAAAAAGTGGATTGATACCGGCAATGGTTTGATCTCGCCAAATAAACACATCGTGCTTACGACTTACTGAAGCACCACCCGTTTCAAGCAGTTCGAAATTAAACGAAGCATTAACAGGTGCTTTAAGTTTGTCATCATTAATCAATGGTAGCGTTAAATTGGCATTGCCATTAGCGTCTAATTTAATTGGCTTAATATTTGGTAAGTCACGGCTGTATACAGTAAATCTTTGACCAACAAAATAGTCACTGTATTTACCTTCAAAGTGATTCACCGAATGGTAATAGGGGCTTATTTTTAGCGTGTTGCCATTGGCCGCTGCGCCAAATAAATAACGACCGTTAACTTTCGCGCCCAAGGTAGCTTTCGAGATAAGCTGTTCACTTTCAAGGTCTACCACCAAATCCATGCGCTCTGGCACAAACTCACTAACATTAAAAGCAAAACTGTTTAAGATCAGTTTACTGTTTTTATTAGGTTTAATTTGTGCTGTCCACTTACCTAGCACTGCCGACGATGATATTTGATAATCGGTACGATAATAGCCGGCGGTTGGCATTTTGGGATTTGCTTCGTTTGAGTTTTGACTAGCAGTTTCTATGGTAGTTTCATCAAGCCATCGACTCGAAACAATACGACCATCAGGTTGAACAAACTCTACGTATAGGCGTTGCTTGGCAACCGATTGACCATCGTCATCACGCAATAGGATATTCAGTGGTAAAGTTTCTCCAGGCTTGAATAAATCTCTATTTGAATAAGCGAACGCTTCCATTTCTTGCCAGTTATTGCCGGTAACAGCAAACGCTGATAAATCTAATGGCACCTCTTTTAATGGTAGATAACCAAAACGTTTACCGGCTTTTACCATTAATAGGTCAGAACTATTGGTTTTATATTTAAAGTTTCCTAAACCATTGGTTAGCTTGCCTAGTTTTATCTTTGAGCCATCTTGTTTAACAACATACACCGTCCCTTTGTTGATTGGCTGCTGACTTGATAAAGTTAGCACATTCACCGAAATACTATCGGCAAACACTTTCGCTTGAATGCCAATATCGGTAATCAATGCCTGCACTATTTTGGTGTCGTTATTATTCATTTGACCGCCACCTTTTATGCCCAGCACATACCAACCGTCAGTGAGTTCTTTTGGTAATTGTAAAGCTGTTTTAATGGACGCGTTTTTCTCTGCTTTAGGAATATCAAAGGATAAGGTAGTGATGCTTTTTAAGTACTTGGCATTGTCAGCCATTCGATAAGCTCGGATTTGTTGGTTGTAATACAATTTATTTAATATCTTTTCAGGTTCTAGCACTTGCAGAACTTCTACTGAAACGGTATCTAAATTGCTAACAGAAATTGGAATGGTTCGATAACTTGCACTTGGTATTACAGGGCCTTTGCTCAAAACTGTTAGCGTCGGCGCATATTCCGGAATAAATATTTCTTGTTTGCTGGCAACTGTGATTTTTTTAGCCCCTGTAACCGTTACTTCATAACGCTTACCTGCACTGACATTAGTGTTAATCATTGCCAGCTTATTGCTGTTTAAAAACCAACCCGAGGATAAGTCCTCTTTGGTTATTACATCGATTACTTTGACACCTGCGGTGCTAGCTGACTTTTCTGAAAATTGAACAATAAGCGCGGGCTTATTTTCATGGCTGTATGTACCGACATAGCTGACTTCACTAGCAACTGCGGTGAACATCTGTACCGATAAAATGACTGCAAGAGCTATGTTAATAGCGACAGACGAAGTAAGAGAAACGAAACGTTTCATAACAAATCCTTATGCGTTGAGGCATTTATAATTATTTGAGCAAATTCAATTTGCTTGAACACACATTGCAAATTAATAGAGATCTATTATGAGCGATGGTGATATAAATGTTGTGACCTAGTTATGACTAATTATGATGAATTATGACAAGCTCATATCTTGTCATAACCCAATGATTAATAAAACGTATTATAAATAGTAAACACAAAAATTTAGTCATTTTCTTAGTAATAGAATTGTGTAGTTAAAACTAAACGTTATTTCTATGAATCCTGCCTAGTTGACGAGAATATTAACGAATTTTTAACTACAAACTATTGCAGTGTTTTACAATTGGTTAACGGTATTTTTTCATAATTCGTTTAATATTAAACACAGTTAACTTTCATAGTTTTCCTCCCTGAAATGTATTTTTACCTCGCTCCTTAGCGAGGTTTTTTTTGTCTAATTTTCAACGTCTAAACGATTACACGCTCCTATATGATTTGCTGAACTTGTTTCAGTATCTTGTTGAGTTAAGAAGAGATCCTGAAACAAATTCAGGAAGTCGTAAAAAGTTTAATTTACACAACCTTTACACTTGCCTTACTCACAACTGACAGACTTCTGGTGGTCTGTTGATATAGTTAAAGTTAAATAATTGTTGGGGAGTTAACTTTATGGGCAAATATTTGCTAGTTGTATTTGTTTTTGCGTTTAATGTTATTGGCTGTGGCGGTGGAGGTGACACGCAAGATAGTGATGTTAATGAAACTCCGACCGAGCAAGGTAGCAGCTCGGATAACACTGGTGACAGCTCTGATGGCGACTCTAGTGACAGCTCTAACAATGATTCTAATAACGACTCAGCTAATGACTCAAATGACGACAACTCTTCGGAGCAAGTTGATACTAATTCACCCAACATCTTATTCATCATCAGTGATGATCAAGGTGTAGATGCATCGGCTCAATATCCATATTCAGAAGATACGCCGTTAACCCCTGAAATTAACGCCATCGCTGATTCTGGCATTGTATATACTAATGCATGGGTGACTCCTGCTTGTACCACAACACGAGCTGCAATATTAACCGGAAAGCATGGCATTAATAGTGGGGTTACCTATGTACCCGGCACACTTGACACCTCGTTGCAAACACTGCCTAGACTATTAAATGCTAATGCCAATACCTCGCACTACCAAAGCGCACACTTTGGAAAATGGCATTTAGGCGGTGGCAATCCAAGTGTCACTCACCCTAATGATAGCGGTATCGAATATTATGCAGGTAATCTCAGTAACGTATCCGATTACTATGATTGGCAACTCACTACCAATGGCGTTGTCTCGCAATCAACAGAATATCACTCCACTAAAATTACTTCGTTAGCAATAGATTGGATCGATGAACAATCCGCTCCTTGGTTTGTCTGGCTAGCTTATAGTGCGCCTCATTCACCATTGCACTTACCACCAGCGGATTTACATACAAGAGATTACTTAACAGGGACAGAGTCTGACATTGAAGGACGTAAGCGAGAATATTACCTTGCCGCGATTGAAGCCATGGATAGTGAAATTGGCCGTTTAGTAAATTCGCTTTCAGCCGAGCAAAGAGAAAATACAATTATCATTTATATGGGTGACAACGGCACACCAAGAACAGTAATTGACGCCAATGTTTTTGCTCCAAATCACGGTAAAGGTACGCTCTATGAAGGCGGCGTTAATGTTCCACTAATTGTCTCAGGTAAAGGTGTAGAGCGAAAAAACGAAACAGATAACAGCCTTATAAATGGTACCGATCTATATGCAACAATTGCCGCCTTAGCGGGCGCTGAAATAAACAGTATATACGACAGTTATAGTTTTGCAGATACATTGACAAGCTCAGCAAATAACGCTCAAAGAGTTTTCAATTATTCTGAGTTTGAAAGTAATAACTCTACCGGCTGGGCGGTACAGCAAGGTGACTACAAATTAATTGAGTTTGCTGATGGCACACAGCAATTATTTGATGTTGAAAATGACTTTGCAGAAGCAGACGATTTATTACTGACATCATTTGATAGCCACGATCTTGTCCATGCGTTAGAAGATATAGCTGCACAAGTGCGTGGTGAAACAACAATAAGTGGAATTGATATCACCAATCAAATATTCGATAAAAGAAGCGCAAATTGTGGCGACTACGTTGAGCAGTATTTATCAAGCGTACTAGATGTAAACAATGGCACAGTCTTTTCTGGCGATTTGGTCATCACTGCAAATAACGGTAAGTGTATTTTTAAAACCAATGCGATTCCAAATCATGACTTTAACGATGGCGGTAGAAGCTTTCCTAATGATGTTTCAGCACAAAACGATACTTTTGAAATAACGAGTTCACCGAGCTTTGCGGCGGCGATTACTCCTATTAGTTTATCGATGGATAACGCTATTTTGCTAAACGGTGTTAAAGTGGATTTACTTGCCGCAGGTTGTTATGGCGTTGGCAATGGCAAAGTCGGTTGTAATGATATGGCACAAGCGTGGCGTTATGATCCAATGTCACCATCTGCAGGATTTTTGGTTGATAGCCACAATGCACATGCGCAACCTGATGGAACATATCATTACCATGGTACGCCAAATGCGTTTTATCACGCAGAGAATAATGGTATTGCTTCTCCGGTTGTTGGCTTTGCTGCCGATGGGTTCCCAATTTATGGTCCGTACTTTGATGACGAGGGTGTGATCAGAAAAGCAAGCTCAAGTTACCGACTTATTACAGGTAACCGTCCGACAACAAATGGCAGCCCTGGTGGCTCTTATGATGGTACTTTTCGTGATGATAACGAATATGTCGAAGGTTTAGGTGATTTAGACGAATGTAACGGCATGACTATTGATGGTGTTTATGGCTATTACATTACCGACAATTACCCTTATGTAGTTAATTGTTTTAAAGGTACACCGGATCCTACGTTTAATAAATAGTAAAAAATAAAAGTTGAATAAGTGATCTTGTTTACTATTTTGTCAGTATTAAGTAATAGTTAACATCATTGTGTCGTTAGATTTTGTTAATTGATGTAGTTTTCTATTCCCTAAAATGCTTTGCCTCGCACCTTTGCGAGGCTTTTTTTACCTAACAGGACGGGACAGATTGATACAAAAAAGCCAATGCGGACATTGGCTTTTTAATCTTAGGTGTTCAATTGTACACGTCATGTTTTAGAGACGAATTAAAACAAATTGATTTCGTTACACGCAATGATGCCTAGAACTAAACCTAAAAACACTAGAAAAATCATCATAGTGCTTCCCCCCTTTAAAAATATTTACTTCTGTTTAGAGCTATAAATACGACGATAAATATTTGTTTTGTTATGGATCTTCGAGCGGCCAGTTATCTGCGTCAGAATAATGTCTACAAAGCCTTTAATAACAATTGGTACACCTAATACAATCAATTTTGCTAGATCTAGTAATAGATTCTTTGGTATTTCTTGGTCTTGCACTTGTTTATTTTTGCGGTTCATATCAATTAAATCAGCGCTTTGGCACAGATCCTTAGTTTTTTTAAGAATAATTTCAAAATAAATATCTAAATTGAAAACACAGGTATTCAAGAGAAAATTTATTGTGTTTAATTTTCATCGAGTGCAGTTTAACCAAATAAATGTAGCTATGTGTAACCGCTTTGTAACAGCTAAGAGGAAGACGTAACTTTCGGTATAAGCCAGAGTTTTAGGGGGTATTGGTAGGAGCGATTTCAGATTTTAACGGATGTTAATTTTATTTAAATCAGGCATTAACAAAAATATAACAACAAACTGTTGCGCAAAATTACATTTCGTTAACAGTTTAATTTTATAACTAAGGTAATATTAAACACAGTTAACTTTTTTAAGTTTTCCCCCCTGAAATGCATATTTCTTTGCCACCCTACTTTGGGTGGCTTTTTTTTAACAATAATCGTCTTTTAAAACTAATGACGGTAAACCTGTGTCATCAATCCACACATAAGCAGCTTGATTGTATTGTTTGGCAATTTCATTAGCTTGAGACTTATCGATTGCCAGCACTAACACACTTTGCTCTGCAGGCCACTTATTATCCTGACTTTGACCATACCCATGTAAGAACTTAAATCCCTGTTTCGTAAGCTGATGTTGCAGTTGTTGGTGAGCGCGTTTATTAACTTTTTCGCTAGTCGGCTTACTCATTGGGTTATAGGCTGTGATAAATGCAGCGGTTGGTTTAGCTTGCATATGCAAGTACCTGCTTAAGGCTCTATCATGTTGATTAATGTTAATTAACCATAAGCCTAGTTCATCATCGATCATATAATCGGTGCTGATATAGTTATCTATTAATGCTTTATCCATTTAACTCTAATTAAGTTGCTTGTTAGCACTAGTCTAATGCAGTTGCTAAGCCGTTTACAACAGGGTAATTCAATGGACTTAGCAAATGCACTAGTAGCTTTCATCAATTAATAATTGATGTACACGTTTTCTAAAACAAAAAAGATATAACTAAATCAACAACTTGCTAATTTATTTAACTAGGTAATTAGGATTTGGTATTTCTTTATGTGCTGAAATATCTATCTTCCATTGCTCTAGTTTTTTCACTAATTGTTCAGTGATTTCTGGATTATTCTTAGCAATATTCTTGCTTTCTTGAGGATCATTTTTCAAATCGAAAACTTCCACGTGATCTGTATCAGGATACTGTATCAGCTTATATCGGCCATCATTAATGACATTTCGCCAAGCATTATGCCAAGTATTGGTCTTAGAATTATATCGTTCCCACTTAGGGAAAAACCAAAATAAATCACGTTTTGCTAAAACATTTGTATCGCCAACAAGTAATGGCATTAAATTTTCACCATCGAGCTCTTTTTGTCCAGCTTTAGCATTCGCAAAAGCCATTAATGTAGGGTAAAGATCAATCCCCATAACCATTTCAGAGTTTGTTTGGCCTGCTTTAATTTTACCAGGGAAACGAAATAGATAAGGCACTCGTAAACCGCCTTCATAAATCTCCCCTTTATAAGCTCGTAAATTACCATTGAGGACATTATTTAGCATTTTGTAGCCACCATTATCAGAGGTAAATACAACGAGGGTGTTATCATCAATCCCTAAGTCTTTAAGCTTGGCTAATACACGACCTACATTATCATCCAGCGCTTTTGTCATGGCAGCAACTTTAATGGTGGTATCATCATAATCAGCACCTAGTTTTTTCTTAAAATAAGCAATATCTTCCGATTTTCCTTCCGCAGGCTTATGTATCAGGAAATAAGGTAAATAAGTAAAAAATGGCTTTTTCTTGGCTACAGCATCATTCATAAAGTCGATGGCTTTATCCGTCATATAATCGCCAATATAAACATCTTTGGGTAATACTTTTTGATCAACATTTACTTTCGCTCCAAAGTGCACTTTGTGACTTTCATAAGATACATCAAAGCCTTGAGTATCAGGTAAGTAGCTTTTATATTTTTCTAAATGCCATTTACCGAAGTGACCGGTTGTATAACCTGCTGCTTTTAATGACTCTGCAATTGTTACGTTCTCTAAGGCTAAATGGCTGGCGTTTGGAGGAACAATGAATTTGATATTATTTGATAAGTCAGGCTTACCTCTCATTTTGTGTCGATCAACAACTCGATAAATAGAAGTTCTCGGCCCATACTGCCCACTCATTATGGCTGCTCGAGCTGGTTTACATGTTGCTGCATTAGCGTAACCACGGGTGAACTTCATACCTTGTGCTGCAATTTGATCTAAATGCGGTGTTTCCATAATGTCGTTACCGTCAGAACTTAGAGTATGAGCACCAAGGTCGTCAGCTAAAATAAACACTATGTTTGGTTGTGATTGTGATTGTGATTGTGCAATCGAAGATGCTGATATGAGGCACAAAATTACAGTTGAAAATATTCGAATTAACATTTTATATTCCTGAATAAACCACAAAAAGCCAATAGACGAAGTTCATCTTAACTCGGTTACTGGATTATTTGTGGCGTCTTAAGATAATTAATTAAACAAAGACACCTTAATAGTTTTTATTCTATCAAGGTGTCATAGTCATTGATTTTTATGCTGTTTTATTTCGCTGCACTAAAAGCAACGATATCACCAACACTTAACTGTTTAGCTGATGAGAAAGCTACTTTTATTGCGCTAGCCTGGTAGGTTTTGTCAAGGGCAATACCATTGTTTACCATAACCTGCGAACCACTATAAACGTCTTGCCATTTATCATTGATTTTTAGGCTCACAGTAAAGCTTTGTCCTTTCGGGATTAATTTACCAAAGTTATGTGAATCAAAAGTAATGTAATCGATATCTTTAACTTCACCTAAATCTAATTGGATCCAAGGATTGGCATCACCAGTTGATGGTGACCATGTAGAACGAATATGAATACCTTCAGAAAAACTCGTAGCGCTACCTTCTACCATTGCTTTTGCACTAAACTTCTCGCTTCTATCTGATGATGATTGCGCTTTTGCATTTAAAGTAACTGCGTCACCTGTAGTATTAATAACCGGTAACTCCATTACATCTTCGGCCATAGTAAGCTTAACTACTGAACCAGGACCTACAGTTTTAGCTAATTGTATAGTTAACTTATCTTTATTCTGTTCAAATTTAACCGCATCACCATTTAACAAGTGTGCTGATAGCACCTTAACAGGTGGTGACGGTAAGTTTAATGCATTACCAACACTACCATATAAGTGCAGGTATACATTATCAGCGTTACGAGTAGAACCACCCCATGGGCCATCGATAAATGGTCCCCCACGTGTGCCATATATACTTTCACCATTTTCAGCTAACCAATCACCCATCTGTTTAAAGCGTTTAGCATGCGAAGGGGTAATCTCACCTAGTGCTGTTGGTCCAGTATTTAGCAATAAGTTTCCGCCTCTACTGACCGTTTTTTGTAATAAAGTTAATGCGTTAGGTAAAGACATCGGCGGCTTATCACCCATCCACCCCCAACCGCCACCGATAATGGTGCAGGTTTCCCAAGGACGGTTAATTTGGAATCGACCAATTTTACGCTCAGGACCATCAAAGTCGCCGAATCGCCATGCAGGATTTCCCCAACGATGATTAACAACCAAATGAGGTTGTAATTTACGCATCATGGTAATCATTTCAGGGCCATACCAAGTATCAATTCCTTTGCCTAAACCATCGAACCAAATACCATCAATTTTTCCGTATTGGGTTAATAATTCTTTTAACTGTGGGAACATAAATTCACGAATAAATTCATCGCGATTTTTCATATCTCGATATAACTCTTCTTTCCAATCAGGCTGTGAAAAGTAGAAGTAAAATTTGATTCCTCGTTTACGAGCAGCAGCAACTAAATCTTTAGTTACATCCTTGCCGTAAGGTGAGTTCATAATACCAAAATCACTCACCTTAGTATCCCACATGGCATAACCAGCATGATGCTTAGCTGTAAAGACTATATATTTTGCTCCAGAGTCTTTAACAACATCCATCCACTTTTCCGCATCAAACTTAGTTGGATTAAATGTCTTAGCTAAATCATTATACTCCTGCTCTGGCACCCCTTTTTTTACAGTGCCATCTGAAGAGTGGTGTGGACGAGCTCCCTTTCTTCCCCAACTCATACTTACAGGTACTTGTGAAGAATGATCCCAATGAATAAAGACACCAAATCGATCGTCTTGCCAAGCTTCAATCATTTCTGGCTGAGCTTGCATATATGGCTTGTATTTTGGATCAAGCTTATCTAGATAACTTAAGTGTGTTTTCGGAGCTTGATAAGGGAAGCTAATACCATCATCATGAGTTCTCTTAACTAAATGATGAGCTGCCGCCAAAGTTACAGCGGGAGCCATCAATACTCCGCAGATAGCGCTGTTAATTAAAAGGTTAGTAATTTTTTTCATTATATGTACCTAGAGTTGCAATTACCTATAAAAATACAGCTTTATAATTATTTTGTAAACGATATTTACACAATTTCACTTCAACTTCTACAACAAACATTCTAATTCAGTGTAAAAAAATGTCTGCTAGACATATAAACATTGGATGTGAACACAATATAGTAGCAAAAGAGTTCTATTTATTTTTCACACCAACCTTTAATAACTTTTTATATATAGAAATTAATACATCTAACTTTTTATAAGCGGGCACTTAACATGTAGAAATTTTACAAGTGATTTTTGGGGTTATTTCTATTTGTCCCGTCCTAAAAGTGTAAATCTATTTCAGGACGGGACAGGCAAAGAAAAAGGGAACTGAGTTTCAGTTCCCTTTTTCTCGTCCTAAAATACATTTGAGGCATTACTATGATTGTTTACTTCAACCAATAAGCTTGTGACCAACGTTGCTCGCCATCATTCTTCTGTGGCTTACCAGGGGTTAATCTACCATCTAAAATAATTTTACTAAATTCGTCCTGTAATCTTTTGGCTACTTCAGGATTTTTTGCAATTACATTGTTCGTTTCTGCGATATCATTCGCAAGATTATACAGCTCTTGCTGCTTAGTATTTTTGCTCAATTTTAATTTCCAATCTCCAGAGCGAAACGCAAAATGGCCAGAAAAGCCAGTATGTACCGCTTGGCTACGATTGCCTTTATGACCGACATCTAATAACTGCGGTAAAAAACTTATACTATCTTCCGCAGCATTTTCAGCTAGGTTTACCCCTAGAAGATCAGCAAGCGTTGCGTAGGTATCGGTTAGCTCAATTAGGCTAGAACTTTGGCCAGTAGCCGCTATTTTTTCAGGCCAATGAACAATAAATGGTACTCTATGACCGCCTTCATCGACGGAGGCTTTGCTGCCTTTGTAAATATAACTTGGTTTATGTTGGTATTTTTCTTGATCCGCTAATGAGAAGGCAACCTTAGCAGCGCCGTTATCAGCAGTAAAAACAATGATGGTGTTTTCTAGTAAGCCTTGTTTTTTTAACGCTTGATACACTTCGCCTACCGCCCAGTCTACCTCATGAACAAAATCTCCATAGATCCCTGCGTTACTCGACCCTAAAAACTCTTTACGAGGTATGACCGGTGTATGTGGCGCTGTTAATGGCATATAAATAAAGAAAGGCTGTTTGCTATCTTGCTTAGCAATATAGTCAACCGTTTTTTCAGTCATATGCTGCATTACTAAAGCGGCATCAAAACCCGAAGATCTTAAACCTTTTCGATGCAACCATGGTATTGTTTTATCTGATTTTTTAGGCCCTTTATAAGGCATTAATATGGTTGGGGTTTCAATAACTTTGTTATTTTCAATCCAAGTATATGGAGGAAAATCTAGTGATGCATTTATACCATAGAAATAGTCAAAACCATGTTCAACAGGCCCGCCAGTAAAAGGCTTGCTGAAATCGATGAATGGCTCAATATCTTTAGGGCGATATTCAGTTATTTTCTTACCATTAGTTAATTGCCAGTTAAGTCCTAAATGCCACTTACCAAACATTGCTGTTTTATAATTATTGTCCTGTAACAAGCGAGCAACTGTCGCACGGTTGGGCTTAATTAACGCTTTGCCATAACCATCAATAACTCTACCTTTCATCTCAGTGCGCCAATGATAACGCCCTGTCAATAAACTATAGCGAGTCGGCGTACATACTGCAGAAGTACTATGAGCATCACTAAAATACATTCCATTGCTAGCAATTTTGTCAAGGTTAGTAGTATTTACTTTAGCGTCTTTATTAAAAAGGCTAACATCACCAACCCCCATATCATCAGCTAAAATAAAGACAACATTAGGTTGTTGCTTAGCAGCGGAGTTAAAAGAAATAACATAAAAACATAGTAGAAGGAGTAGTCGACTTATCATAGCTTTCCTAAAAAGTTATTTAAAATTTAAATACACAGCATATATAACTAAAACTAAATAATATAAATGATGTTTGCTAGGTTGTTGCGTTTAAATTTTCCGTATTATCAAATACTAAGCTAGCTATTACTCTACTGATATTACTTCAATAATGGTTAATATCACGAGAAGATTAACCTGATATAGGTTAACAATACAGTCCCTAATTTTAGGTAAAAATTGTTAATCTAGTTCTACGAGACGCTAGCTAAATATGTATAAAATGTTATCAATAAAAATATTAATGCCAGATAAAATCTGGCATTGTTCAGTTAATAATATAGGTTACCCCATATTACAAATCGGCTATTTTATCAGCCCTATCTTAGTTTCTATTTCATCCATACTAATGGCTGGAAATGAATCCGTTCTAAATGGCATTAATGGTCCACCACTTTTATCATAGACATTAAGTCCTTGTGGGTTATCAGCCCAACCATAGCGAACATATAAAGGCTCTTTAATGTCTTTATGAGATAACACGACACTATTGCCTTTTAATTCTGCATCTGCCCAATAAAACTTTTTGTCTTTACCAGCGATAGCAAATCCAGTTGGTTTATCAGACGTTGGAGTTAACGTAAATGTTGTGCCAGTATGTCTTTGGGCTACAATTAAACCTTTACTGATATTGGAGAAATGTACATTAAGTTTATTTCCCGATTGTTCTAAATGACTATATCTAGGACTCGAATAAGACTTTCCTAATGAATACACTTTATTAAGTGTTGTAGCAATCAAACGTTCACCAACCACCTTTTTGTTTCTTGGGTGGATATTACCTTTTTGGTCAAGATCAATAGCGACAACCGTATATACATTAGAAAGTTTATTTTCTACTTTATATTGAGAGTCCCTTGTTTCTGCAATTGAACTATCTTGAGGCTGTGACGAAATTCGCTTTATCTCAGGTAACTGTACTTGAATAAAAGGTAAATCAGGTTGTTTAAGCTCATTGCGCCATAAATTAATCATATCAGCTAATAAGAATTGGTATTGCCACCCTCTTTTCATATTTGCTTCACCCTGACGCCAAATAATACCTTTTAATGTCATCGGAATTAACGGGTTGAACATACCGTTATACGCTCCTGACGGGTACAGTCGACTCTCATGAGGTGCTAGCACTTGCGTTGGAGGTTGTAGTTTTCCTGGTGGTATTTCTTTACCTTTCGACTTCATCTTTTTAATGTATTTTTGATGTTCGGCTATTTTCTCATTCAAAAAAACAGACTTTTGTGTCGCCCAGTTTTCCTCAGCGTATACCCATGGTGCTACAGCCGGTGCAAAATTCACTGTTTTTAACATTTCATTTGACACCCAAGCTTCAACAGAAGTACTACCTACAGCGGCAGAGATGATACCAATCGGTACATCCAACTCTTGTTGTAAGCCTTGAGCAAATATAGAAGCAAGTGCGCTAAAATCTTTAATATTATTTGGAGACGATACTACCCATTTATCAGCTAACTTTGTTTGCGGCTGTTTTTGGATATTTTGGCTAATAGGCAAAAGTCGTATTAGAGGATTGTTCCCTTTGGCAATGACATCTTTGTTACCTATGATGCCTTTGGTTTTATACTTCATGTTTGATTGGCCACTAGCAAGCCAAACATCACCAACTAAAATATTATTAATCGTTTGATTATTGCTAGCAGTAACCAGCAATTTTTGCGGTTTACTGTTTGCTGCTAATGGCGCGAGTTTAACAAACCAAGAACCATTTTTGCCTGTAACAGTCGTCTGCTGTTGTCCTGAAAATTCAACTTTCACAGACTCTCCTGGAGATGCTTGTCCCCAAATGGTAACTGGTTTACCTCGTTGTAATACCATATTGTCAGAAAATACGTCTGCCAGTTTTACATCAGCAAATGCTTGACCGCTTAATATTAAACTAGTAACTATGACCGCAATTTTTTTGGTTAAGTTAATCATACTAACCCTTAATGCATTAGTTTTTTGTAGCTAAAATCTAGTATTAGCAAAAGATTATTTGTTTTTATAGATAAATTCAGGATTTTCAGTTGGTATTGGCGCATCAAGCGATTCTTTCCACTTACTCAATTTAGCTTTTAATAGTTCAACCTTTTCAGGATTAGATTTTGCCAAGTTATTTTCTTCATATGGGTCATTGGCAAGATCAAATAATTCATAACTATCCGTATCTACATACTCTATTAATTTATAATTATTCGAGCGAATAACATTACGCCAGTTATCTAACCATACTTTCCTTTTCTTATTAAACCTTGCCCACTTAGGGTAGAACCAATATAAATCGCGCGTTGCTAAGTTTGCTTTTTGCGCAGTAAGTAGTGGAAGTAGGTTTTCACCATCTAAGATCTGATCTTTGTCTTTGTCAGCATTTGCTGCTGCCAAAAATGTCGGATATAAATCGACTCCCATAATTGGTTCATCATGAACAGTATTTTTAGCAATTTTATTCGGCCATTTAAAAATATAAGGTACTCTGATGCCGCCTTCATAAACCATGCCTTTTGAACCACGAAGGTCGCCATTAAGAATATTGTTTGCTAATTTATAACCACCATTATCAGAGCTAAATACAACTAAGGTATTATCGCTAAGGTTTAACTTTTCAAGCGCAGCGACAACTCGCCCTACGTTATTATCAAGAGCTTTGGTCATGGCTGCGACAATTTTCGCATCCTTATCGTATTTATCACCAACCTTTTTCTCGAAATATTCGATATCTTCAGGCTTTGCCTCTAAAGGACGATGAATTAAGTAATAAGGTAAGTACAGGAAAAACGGCTGTTTCTCTGCTTTTGCAGCTCCCATAAAGTCAATAGCTTTATCCGTAAGTACGTCTGGAACATAGGTATCTTTTGCTATACCAAGGTCAGGTATGGTTTGAGCGCCAAAATGAGACCCTTTGGTTTCAATTGATAAATCAAAACCTTGATCTTTTGCCGAGTGACCATTATTGCCAAGATGCCACTTACCAAGTATCGCTGTTTTATAGCCTTGTTCTTTTAACGCTTCAGCAATCGTTTTAGTTTCATTGGCAATCGTCGTTTTACTATCTGGTACTTGATAACGAATTTTTTCTTCATGTCCGCGATGTTTATTACTTACACGGTAAATAGACGTTCGAGGACCATATTGTCCAGATAAAACAGCAGCCCTTGAAGGTTTACACGTAGGATAATTTGAATAACCTTGACTAAATGACATGCCATCTATGGCTAACTTATCGATATGAGGCGTTTCAATCAGTGGATTTCCATCCTTAGACAATGTATGTGCGCCCAAATCATCAGCAAAGATAAACACGATATTTGGTTTACTACTCGCAAATGCAGACAAATTAACGGATGCTGTAGTAATTAGTACAAGTAAAGTAGGTAGGTTGAATAACTTATTCATTGGTTACCTTATTTATTAAAATCATTAATTACAAAAACCTTCAAAAGCATTTTGTTTATAACTCAGGGTAGAGTTCTAACTCAGCTAATGGGTAAGTTTTAGTACCTTTAACTAATAAGCGTAAATTAGAGGTCGTCACTGGTTTTTTCAATGTTACAACAGGATTCCACTTTGGCTTGTATTTGTGGATTGTTTTCCATTTACCATTGCCATCTTTAATTTGAATTTCAGGTAAATTTTTGGTTGTCCAGTCTTCGCCACGCCCCGTTTGCAGTGCCGCAATGGTCACAGGTTTGTCCCAATTCATTTCAACCCAAATTGGTGATTTGTCACCTTTTGCTTTTTTTGCATGCCAAATAGTCATTGCGTTACTGTCGGTTAATACTGAAAGGTCACCTGGTTCTGATGCAGTCAACTTGGCCGTTTTCGTTAATGATTCTGTTCTTAACTTAGGAACAATATCATAAGCATTAATATTGTTATCGATGGTTAATTCAATTGTGGTACTTACTTGTCCACGATGCTTTTTATCCACCTCAACACTAAACGTGCCATTATCATTCATGTTAACGTCAACATCGCCACCAGACAGTATTTGTGTTGCTTTAATTTTATGACCATCTAATGCGGAGAACTCTAAAGGAGAGTTATCTTCTGGCCAATTTAAAACATGTAAATATACTTTATCATTCTTAGTCGTAGATACGCCCCATAAACCTGGCTTTACAGGACCACCACGAGTACCTCTTATTGATTTTTCACCATGAACTTGCCACCAATCAGCGAGTTGTTCTAGACGCTCTAATTCAAGCGGATTCATACTGCCGTCACCTCGAGGACCGATATTTAACAACATGTTTCCATCTGCGCCCCAAGTATAAAGTAAAATTTCCATTAATAATTTAAATGGTTTTGCTTTTACATCAGGATTAAAGCCCCATTGGCCAGTCGTTGTATGACATGCTTCCCATAATTGGTCGCGGTTAAAGTAACTCACCGTGTGTTCAGGAGTATAAAAGTCAGCGCCAACACCACCACGGTCATTTACCATCGCGTTTGGTTGGTACTTACGAATTTCAGCCATAACTTCTTCGGCAGTATCACCCCAATCACCAGGCCCCATACCATCAAACCATAGCTCACTTATCGGACCATATTCAGTTAAAAGCTCATGCATTTGGGTTTTATAGAACTTGATATAACGGTCGTGATTTTCGGTATCAACATCAGGGTGATACCAATCTCTTGGGGAATAATATAAGCCGAAATCCATATCCATTTTGGCACTTGAATCGGCAAACATTTTCACAATATCTTTTTTATATGGTGCCGACATAATGTCATAGTCACCTGCTTTTGAGTCAAACATGGCAAATCCAGCATGATGTTTAGCTGTAAATACTGAATAATTCATACCTGCTCTTTTTGCTAAGCCAATAATTTCATCACTATTAAATTTAGTAGGGTTAAATGTTTTGTACTGAACATCGTAAACTTCGGGTAAAATTTTACCGTTCTTTTTATATTTTCCTTTACGCGAGTGGCTCAATTGCTTACCCATTTGACTGATCGGCCCCCAATGTATAAACATTCCAAATCGATCATCTTTCCAAGCTTCTCTTGCAGCCTCAGGAGCAGTTGGCATTTTACTTTCCTTAGCTTTTTCATATACTTGAATTTCATCCACGGCGTTAGCAACATTGTTCGTTGCTAACATCGCAATTGCCGAATATAGTGCAACGTTTTTCATTGTAATTTTCATTTTCTTTCCCACTTAAAGAACCTATTAATTTGCTACTTGTTGGCTTATTGGTTTGGTTTAATATTATTTTTTATTTCGTTTTTACTTGGCTTTCATCAATTAAAGTAGTTTTTCCAAATATACTGGAGCTTGATAAAGCTATGAAATTCCAGAGCCGCCGTATACCAAAGCCAACCAGAAACGATAGTTTATATATAAAACAAAGTATCTATGTTATTAGAAAAAGTCAACTGATACTATCGTCAATATTGTGTAAATAATTGCCCTCTTTATTCAATAGGAACCCGTTTACAATATATTATTTACTTTTCACCCTAACTTATATATAAAATACAATTTTATACTTAATATTTAAAATCGCGTCATTTAATAACGCTGACTTTCACAAAAACAGTTGATGAGAACAAAACAAATGAAAGTTAAATTTATTAAATTAAGTGCATCCATTGTTCAGGTGTTCCTTATTTGCGCAATTACTGCGGTGGCGGTGGCTCAAGTAAAAGTGATAACGAAGAAAAACCTATTATTGCACCAGAGCCTGAGCCTGAGTTTGTCGTTGGTAAATTACTTTAATGGTATTTTCAAGAGACGATACAGAAATTACCAATCAAGGCTTAATTGATAGTTCTTAGGCTGCAATGGGCTTTGTTCCACTTGATCCAGATACGGACGACAACGGTACGCTTGATGATGACGAATTATCAGAGCCTTTTTTTGATGATTTTGAAAAAGGTACATTAGGACATTCTTGGGTTGTAAACAATTTAGCCGATGTGCTTGAAACAGCAGCCAATACGGAGTCCTATGGTGCACGCTTCCGTAATACGTCATCAATGGAATTGAGAATAAGTACCATTGGCCACAGTGCAGTTAATATTACATACGATCGCAGAGGAAAGAATTTAGAAACGGGCGAAATGCTAACAATTGACTGTAGTGTTGATGGTTTTACTTGGTGCGTACTTGAAACAGTTACTGACGGTGACTGGGCGAGCCAAACATTTGACTTAACTGCAAACGCCACTGAACAAGCGGGATTTCGACTACGTTTTAGTCTAAATGGCGATTTAAACACAGACCAAGCATATATCGATAATGTATCGGTAACTTTTGACTAAAATAGCAAAACTTAAATCAGCTAAACCATTTGTTCACAAAATAAATGGGTTAGCTCTTGAGCCGATTTTCCCCTCTTTACACTTGTTTTGCATCCTACATATTGGTTTTAGTTGCAATACTTAAGTGCTTAATTATATGATATTAATTACTTGTTCATAACGCTTTCTAATTAAAATGCAAACGATCAAAAAAACCAAATACTCTGCGCCAGCTCTAGTCAAAGGCTTTGAAATATTAGAATTACTAGCCCAAAAAAGAATACCTATGTCACTAGTGCAAATATCAACAGCGTTAGAGCGTTCGAAAAGTGAGCTTTATCGTATGATAGCGGCTTTAGAGCAAATGGGTTACCTAGCTCGAAATGAAGGTTCAGACTATTATCATATAACCAATCGGTTATTTGAGCTTGGATTGCAAGTGCCACCTATAGGTACGTTGACAGAAGCCGCTTACCCTCTAATGCGAGAGCTTTCTTCAACAATACAGCAATCTTGCCATATCACTGTAGAGAGTCAAGATTCGCTGGTAGTCATTGCTAAGACAGATAATCCAGCAAGTTTTGGCTTTGCTGTTAACCTAGGGCATCATTCGCTGCTACATAAATCCGGCTCAGGATATGTTCTACTCGCCAATAAAAGTAATAAACAGCTAGCTATAGCTATTAAACGCCTAGCTCAGTTGGATGATGATTTAAATCATACTGATTTAATGACATTA
This sequence comes from Thalassotalea crassostreae, assembly GCF_001831495.1. NCBI lineage: Bacteria > Pseudomonadati > Pseudomonadota > Gammaproteobacteria > Alteromonadales > Colwelliaceae > Thalassotalea > Thalassotalea crassostreae. Next base: position 1,250,807 of record NZ_CP017689.1, on the reverse strand, counting down.
ATAGAACAAGTTAAATCTCAAGGTTTTGCAAAAACAAAAAGCGCAATGGTCCAAGGATTAACGGATATAAGTTACCCTATATTTATTGGGGATACAGGAACTATCATTGGTACATTGACTATCCCATATTTAAAAGATAAGTCGTCATCATTAACTATGGCCCAGGTGCAAAAACATATTTCAGAAACAGCAAATCAACTTTCTCAATTAAGTTTGTCTTATGGAAGTAGAGTGTAAATAGACTAACAGTTTATGACCATAGTAATGCAGGGACATCATTCTTAATAATAAGTATTCAATCTAAGTTAATGCAATTAAATAACGTTGCATTGCTAACAATTCGTGCTTGAGCCCTTCCTCTCCTATTACTCATTTATTATCGCATTAGTAAAATAGATAGCTGTATACATGCCATACAACCTCAAGTGTAGCATGCCCCTAATGACTATAAGGAACAGCCCTTAGTTCAATTTAAGGTAGCTAATGTTAATATCTTTCAATTGAGTTAATGACGCAATTCATGAGTATCATTTTCTAACCTATTAGAAGTACCACTAATAATTAATTAGTGTTTTAATTGCTAAAGTCTTCAACGTAATAACTCAAAAAAAACGGCCACCTTAGGTGACCGTTTTATTAATTATGCATTATTTTTATTTCATCGCTTTACTTTGCTAATTAAGCCACGTCCAATAAGCATATTCATTATTAATAAATACCATGTTGTGAGTCTATCGGCTTTAGCAGCTACGGTAAATGAAGCAGATAATAATACCGTTAACGAAACGGTAAGCAACTTAGTGTTTATAACTATGTGCTTAAATATATTGGAATAAACTTTTGATTGATTTAACTTAGAAGTAGATGTTGGCGACGAAAATGACTTGGCACCTCAGTACCCAGAAAGAACCGAGCAGATGACAGCAGAACTAAAAAAATGGAAAAGATACCTTTAATCGAAATAAGTTAGTTACTGATTTTCGATTGAAAGTAGTTCTTAAAAAGATTGCAGTTATAATATCTATATATGAGCTCTAATGATTAATATGTTGTCAATAGGCTTGTTAACAGTTATTAACGAATTTTTTGACCGGTTTTCTATATTATAAGTGTTTCAGATCTGTCGAAGTAATTCATTAAATTACTCCTGAATAATTATATGTCGCCAATTTAGGCGACTTTTTTTTGGTTAAAATTCAATCCTTAATTTTTTTATCTCTATAATTTAATTAACAATTTGAAAGATATTGTGTAGAAGTATAATTCTTAAACTATCCTTATTATCAAAATAAACTTAATTATTGCCAGGATGCATGACTCTTCTATTAGAATTAAAACGTCGAAACGTTTTTAAAGTAGCAATCGCTTATATCGTTGTGTCATGGTTAACGGTGCAAGTTGTCAACTCGATCGTGCCAATTATTGAAGCTCCTGAGTGGGTTGCCAAAGTTGTTCTAATTTTATTATTAGTTGGATTTCCAATAGCGTGTCTATTTGCCTGGGCATTCGAACTTACTCCACAAGGTATTAAACGCAGCAGTGAAGTTGATTTGAGCGACTCGATAACCACTAGCACAAGTCGAAAAATTGATTTTATAATTATTGGTGCGTTAATCCTGATTATTGGTGGCCTAGTTTATACACGAGTGCCTACTCCTAGTTACGATATCGAAGCATCAAATAATGCTGCTTCAATCGCAGTATTACCGTTTATCAATATGTCATCAGATCCTGAACAAGAATATTTTTCAGATGGTATTTCTGAAGAAATATTAAATGTTCTTGTTCGCATAGACGGACTCGCCGTTACATCAAGAACATCTTCTTTCGCATTTAAAGGCTCTAATAAAAGCATCGGGGAAATCGCAAATACTCTTGAAGTAAACCATGTATTAGAAGGCAGTGTTCGAAAGGCAGGAACAAAGATTCGAATAACTGCTCAGCTTATTGATGCAACAACGGATAAGCATTTATGGAGTGAAACCTATGAACGAAAACTTAATGATGTATTTATTATCCAAGATGAAATAGCGAACGCCATCGTTAACTCTCTACATATTACCTTAGGTGGTAGTCAGAGTACTCAAAATAACCTTACCGATAACCTTGAAGCCTATAACTTATTTTTACAAGGTAAATATGAATATGCAAAACGTGCCGAAACTCCTGAAGCATTGTTAACCGCCATTGACTTATTTGAGCAAGCGGTAAAACTTGATCCTAATTTTAGTACTGCGTACGCCTACCTAGGTATAACTCACGCGCTTATTAGTAATTATGATCTTTCTGATAGTAATCATCAGCAAATAAACTTAGCAAGATTATCAACTAATAAAGCACTTAAATTACAGCCAAATAATGTTTTAGCACTATTAGGCTCAGCCTTAATAAAATATCAATTTGAAGCAGACTTTGAAGGTGCAGATAAACAATTCAATCAAGCATTAGCCATAGAGCCGAATAACTCTATCCTTTACAATTTTTATGGTGATTTTTTATCGGTGACGATGAACTATCAAAAAGCATTCTTATTCGAAAGTAAAGCAGCAGAACTAGATGCAGGCTCTATGATTAATATTTCAGAGCATGCCGAAGTGTTAAATGCTTTGCAAAAGTATAATCAAGCCTACCAAATATATAAAAAAGCTGTTTTAAAGTGGCCGGATGAACATTATATGAGTGTTCGAATGGCAATGAATTACTTTTATGCTGAAAATTTTGAACAAGGCTTTGCCCTTGCTGATAAAATCATTAAAAAATGGCCCGATAAACGTAAGCACTTTTTATGGGTAGGACAAGCATTGCAAGGTGATGCTAATGCTATAGAAAAATTAAAGGAACACCCTATTGGTGGTAATAGTTTCATCAATCAAAACGATCTTGCTATCGCTGCGTTGTATTATAAAGATAAACAATTTGATGACGTTAAATATTGGTTCGATCGTTATTATGCTAATGGTGTGAATTATTATGACCTTCTATATTCACCTATGTTTAACCCCGAGTTAAACACCCCTCCACATACTGTAATAGAAGAGATCTATAGTCGACCTGGAATCAATGAACTAATCCGTGTTAGAAAAGAAAATATAGCAAAGGGATTACACCTTCCAAAGTAGCGATTGTTTAACGCGGGTGTAGGTATGCATTCTCTATCTAAGGCACATTATAACCTGATGGGGTCCCGCACAAAAACATTGCGGGATGACGGCGCTCTTTTTCTTATTCTCTTGGTGAAAGTTGCATACCGTCCCACTAAAGTGTGTCCGACTGGACAAATAAAAAAGTCTCTCTTAGTTTAGTTGATAGTTTCGACCAAAAAACAATCAACAACAAACGGAGAGAGACCATGAGTCATTTAACGCTGAATCCACAACAAATTCAAGCTGCACTTGAAGCTTTGGTAGAAAAACCTAGTGGTTTAAACCAAGTATTAGAATTAGCCCTTAATTCATTTATGAAGGCCGAGCGGTAATCCCCCCATTTTTAATGGAGTTCGGCAGTAGAAGATTATCTTCAATATTATGCTACCTACTTGGACTTTGAGCCACTGATCTGGAATATGATTTATACTACTAACTGGATTGAACGTTTGAATAAGTCGTTTAAACGTACCTTGAAAATAAGAAATTCTATGCCAAGTGTCGACTCAGTTCTTACGCTACTGAGTAAAGTAGCAATTGATATGAACAATACGACTTATCGATATCCAATAGGTAGATTTGAAAAAAGTGAGCTATTTAATTAATTAGATTTGAAACTGAAATTAAATTAAGAGAGACACACTTATTGGGACGGTACCACTAAAATGGAAAAGGGTATCCCTCAACATCGGATAAATAGCGCGCGTTTTCAGTGAAAAAAAGACAACAAAAAAGGGTACCCTTTCGGATACCCTTTTTCATTTTCAATAGGAGCCTGGCGATAAGCCACATGGATGTGGTGAATATCAAAAATGCATGGAGCAATTTTTGATAACTACGTAGTAGGTCGAGCCAGGCTGGAAAGTAAAAAAGCCCCTAGCGTTAGCTAGGGGCTTTCTTGAATTGGAAGCCTGGCGATGAAGTGCATGGATGCACAAATGCCGGCAAGTTCATGGATGAACGGTTTTGCCGGTGACCTACGTAGTAGGTCGAGCCATTAGACGCACAGTGTTTGAAAACGAAAAAAGCCCGCTCAAATGAGCGGGCTTTTCGAAATAGGAGCCTGGCGATGACCTACTCTCACATGGGAACTCCCACACTACCATCGGCGCAATTGCGTTTCACTTCTGAGTTCGGCATGGGATCAGGTGGGGCCACAATGCTATGGTCGCCAGACAAAATTTGGTTACAATCTAGAAAGTAATATTAAACGTTTTTCTCAAGTATTCTTTTTAATGCGTGAACTCTCTTTCAAAGAGTGTCAAACAACATACAACATACGACCTCCATGGATGGAGGAAGTGCTAGAAATTGTCTGGAACAATTTCAGTGCATACTCAAACAAAACTGTTTGGGTGTTGTATGGTTAAGCCTCACGGGCAATTAGTATCAGTTAGCTCAATCCCTCACAGGACTTACACACCTGACCTATCAACGTTGTAGTCTCCAACGACCCTTTAGGGGACTTAAAGTCCCAGTGAGAACTCATCTCAAAGCCTGCTTCCCGCTTAGATGCTTTCAGCGGTTATCAGTTCCGAACGTAGCTACCCGGCAATGCCACTGGCGTGACAACCGGAACACCAGGGGTTCGTCCACTCCGGTCCTCTCGTACTAGGAGCAGCCCTCTTCAATTCTCAAACGCCCACGGCAGATAGGGACCGAACTGTCTCACGACGTTCTAAACCCAGCTCGCGTACCACTTTAAATGGCGAACAGCCATACCCTTGGGACCGACTTCAGCCCCAGGATGTGATGAGCCGACATCGAGGTGCCAAACACCGCCGTCGATATGAACTCTTGGGCGGTATCAGCCTGTTATCCCCGGAGTACCTTTTATCCGTTGAGCGATGGCCCTTCCATACAGAACCACCGGATCACTATGACCTACTTTCGTACCTGCTCGACGTGTCTGTCTCGCAGTTAAGCTGGCTTATGCCATTGCACTAACCGTATGATGTCCGACCATACTTAGCCAACCTTCGTGCTCCTCCGTTACTCTTTGGGAGGAGACCGCCCCAGTCAAACTACCCACCAGACAGTGTCCCCAAGCCCGATAAGGGCTCTAGGTTAGAACATCACGCATACAAGGGTGGTATTTCAAGATTGGCTCCACCACATCTAGCGACGCGGTTTCAAAGCCTCCCACCTATCCTACACATGTAGGAGCAATGTTCACTGTCAAGCTATAGTAAAGGTTCACGGGGTCTTTCCGTCTAGCCGCGGGTATACGGCATCTTAACCGCAAATTCAATTTCACTGAGTCTCGGGTGGAGACAGTGTGGCCATGATTACGCCATTCGTGCAGGTCGGAACTTACCCGACAAGGAATTTCGCTACCTTAGGACCGTTATAGTTACGGCCGCCGTTTACCGGGGCTTCGATCATGAGCTTCGCAGAAGCTAACCCAATCAATTAACCTTCCGGCACCGGGCAGGCGTCACACCGTATACGTCATCTTTCGATTTTGCACAGTGCTGTGTTTTTAATAAACAGTTCCAGCCACCTGGTTACTTCGACTCTCCTGTGCTTACTCCGCAAGGGATTCACACTAGAGAGCGTACCTTCTCCCGAAGTTACGGTACTATTTTGCCTAGTTCCTTCACCCGAGTTCTCTCAAGCGCCTTAGTATTCTCTACCTAACCACCTGTGTCGGTTTGGGGTACGGTTCCTATATATCTGATGCTTAGAAGCTTTTCCTGGAAGTAAGGCATCAACAACTTCAACTCCGTAGAGTCTCGTCTCGTATCTCAGTGTTAACAGCGTCCCGGATTTACCTAAGACACCCACCTACATACTTTCACATGGACAACCAACGCCATGCTTGCTTAGCCTGCTCCGTCCCTCCTTCGCAATATATAGAAGTACAGAAATATTAATCTGTTTCCCATCGACTACGCGTTTCCGCCTCGCCTTAGGGGCCGACTTACCCTGCCCTGATTAACATGGGACAGGAAACCTTGGTCTTTCGGCGGGGGAGTTTTTCACTCCCCTTATCGTTACTCATGTCAGCATTCGCACTTCTGATACCTCCAGCAAGCTTTACAACTCACCTTCAACGGCTTACAGAACGCTCCCCTACCACTCTTACAAAGTAAGAATCCGCAGCTTCGGTGCATAGTTTAGCCCCGTTACATCTTCCGCGCAGACCGACTCGACTAGTGAGCTATTACGCTTTCTTTAAAGGGTGGCTGCTTCTAAGCCAACCTCCTAGCTGTCTATGCCTTTCCACATCGTTTCCCACTTAACTATGACTTTGGGACCTTAGCTGGCGGTCTGGGTTGTTTCCCTTTCCACTATGGACGTTAGCACCCATAGTGTGTCTCCCGGATAGTACTCATTGGTATTCGGAGTTTGCAAAGGGTTGGTAAGTCGGGATGACCCCCTAGCCTTAACAGTGCTCTACCCCCAATGGTATTCGTCCGAGGCTCTACCTAAATAGATTTCGGGGAGAACCAGCTATCTCCCGGCTTGATTAGCCTTTCACTCCGACCCACAAGTCATCACCGCATTTTTCAACATACGTGTGTTCGGTCCTCCAGTTGATGTTACTCAACCTTCAACCTGCCCATGGGTAGATCGCCGGGTTTCGGGTCTATGCCCTGCAACTAAACGCGCAGTTAACACTCGCTTTCGCTACGGCTCCCCTAATCGGTTAACCTTGCTACAGAACATAAGTCGCTGACCCATTATACAAAAGGTACGCAGGCACCGGACTAAATCCGGCTTCCACTGCTTGTACGTATGCGGTTTCAGGTTCTATTTCACTCCCCTCACAGGGGTTCTTTTCGCCTTTCCCTCACGGTACTGGTTCACTATCGGTCAGTTAGGAGTATTTAGCCTTGGAGGATGGTCCCCCCATATTCAGTCAAGATTTCTCGTGTCCCGACCTACTCGATTTCATGGTAAGTTTATTTTCGTGTACGGGGCTATCACCCTGTATCGCTGTCCTTTCCAGAACATTCCACTAACTTACAAACCACTTAAGGGCTAATTCGCGTTCGCTCGCCGCTACTAACGAAATCTCGGTTGATTTCTTTTCCTCGGGGTACTTAGATGTTTCAGTTCTCCCGGTTCGCCTCATAACGCTATGTATTCACGTTACGATACCCGCCTTACGACGGGTGGGTTTCCCCATTCAGAAATCGAAGACTATAACGGTTTTTATCACCTTGTCTTCGCTTATCGCAGATTAACACGTCTTTCATCGCCTCTAACTGCCAAGGCATCCACCACATACGCTTAGTCACTTAACCATACAACCCCAAAAAGTCTTTCAACTTGAGTGACTTGGTGACAAAACCAAACCTGAATGTACGTCTGACATTTTCACGCATTCAATAAGAATGAGATAACTTATCAACAAGTTATCTATCTCAAGCATTGCTGCTTGAGCCTTGAGTAAGAACAACTAACATAACGACTATGTTAGTTATAATTTCGACAATCTAATGATTATCTAAATGTGTTTCTGTAAAACAGAAACTCATTGGTTGATAATTCGCATGCGTTTATGACTGGTGATCATAAACACGAATTATCGGGTTTAATATCAGCTTTCCAAATTGTTAAAGAACAGTGAGTTAAAAACTCAAAAGCAGTACCTAGATACTGCTTTTGAATTCTTTACTCGATTAATTATCAGTGCAATTTGTGTGAACACTCAGCGAAGTTGAGAAATTACTTAAGGTAAGGAGGTGATCCAACCCCAGGTTCCCCTAGGGTTACCTTGTTACGACTTCACCCCAGTCATGAATCACAAAGTGGTAACCGTCCCCCCGAAGGTTAGACTAGCTACTTCTTTTGCAACCCACTCCCATGGTGTGACGGGCGGTGTGTACAAGGCCCGGGAACGTATTCACCGTGGCATTCTGATCCACGATTACTAGCGATTCCGACTTCATGGAGTCGAGTTGCAGACTCCAATCCGGACTACGACAGACTTTCTGGGATTCGCTCCACCTCGCGGTCTCGCTGCCCTCTGTATCTGCCATTGTAGCACGTGTGTAGCCCATCCCGTAAGGGCCATGATGACTTGACGTCGTCCCCACCTTCCTCCGGTTTATCACCGGCAGTCTCCTTAGAGTTCCCGCCACTACGCGCTGGCAAATAAGGATAGGGGTTGCGCTCGTTGCGGGACTTAACCCAACATTTCACAACACGAGCTGACGACAGCCATGCAGCACCTGTCTCAGAGTTCCCGAAGGCACTAATCTATCTCTAGAAAATTCTCTGGATGTCAAGGGATGGTAAGGTTCTTCGCGTTGCATCGAATTAAACCACATGCTCCACCGCTTGTGCGGGCCCCCGTCAATTCATTTGAGTTTTAACCTTGCGGCCGTACTCCCCAGGCGGTCAACTTAGCGCGTTAGCTACGCTACCCACAGATCAAGTCTACAGACAGCTAGTTGACATCGTTTACGGCGTGGACTACCAGGGTATCTAATCCTGTTTGCTCCCCACGCTTTCGTGCCTCAGCGTCAGTATCTGTCCAGGTGGCCGCCTTCGCCACTGATGTTCCTTCCAATCTCTACGCATTTCACCGCTACACTGGAAATTCCACCACCCTCTACAGTACTCTAGATAGCCAGTTCGAAATGCAGTTCCAAGGTTGAGCCCTGGGCTTTCACATCTCGCTTAACAATCCGCCTACGCACGCTTTACGCCCAGTAATTCCGATTAACGCTCGCACCCTCCGTATTACCGCGGCTGCTGGCACGGAGTTAGCCGGTGCTTCTTCTGTCGCTAACGTCACAGATGCAGAGTATTAATCTACACCCTTTCCTCACGACTGAAAGTGCTTTACAACCCGAAGGCCTTCTTCACACACGCGGCATGGCTGCATCAGGGTTTCCCCCATTGTGCAATATTCCCCACTGCTGCCTCCCGTAGGAGTCTGGGCCGTGTCTCAGTCCCAGTGTGGCTGATCATCCTCTCAAACCAGCTAGAGATCGTCGCCTAGGTGAGCCATTACCTCACCTACTAGCTAATCTCACTTGGGCTAATCTAAAGGCGAAAGGTCCGAAGAGCCCCTCCTTTGGTCCGTAGACATTATGCGGTATTAGCAGTCGTTTCCAACTGTTGTCCCCCACCTAAAGGCATATTCCCAAGCATTACTCACCCGTCCGCCGCTCGTCATCTTCTAGCAAGCTAGAAATGTTACCGCTCGACTTGCATGTGTTAAGCCTGCCGCCAGCGTTCAATCTGAGCCATGATCAAACTCTTCAATTAAAAAGTGTAATGTGAACCAACAAGTGGTTCGGCTCAATGAATTCTGTACTCTTACTTCCGAAGAAATAAGTTTCAAATAAAACGTACTTATCTAATGTTATAAAAACATCGTTTAAGTATGTATATTTGTGTAGTCATTCACTGAGTAAGTTTTGAGTCCGAAGACTCTGGTAAAATCTACATCAACGTGAATGTCCACACAAATTGCATGATAACTAATTGTTAAAGAACCAATTAAGATGAATCTTAATTGCAGAGGTAATCGCATTCGTTACACTCTTTGCTCCAGCAGGCCTTAGCGGCTTTGCCCGAAGCGGATGCGCATTGTACGCCATCCAGTTTTGATGTCAACAACTTTTTTCATTAAATCGTAAATTAAATTAAAAAGTTTTCTTAACCGTTTTGCTATCAATATCGATAACCAAACTTATCAAAACACTGCCTTGGGATGTCCCGAAGAAGTGGATGCGCATTTTAGGGATTTTTAAGAGAAGATCAACAGTTATTTTCAATTAATTAAAAATAACTGTTCGTTTGGTTGTTTTATAAACAAAAAGCTTAGATATGGTCAATTATCGAACTTACATTTTCTAGTCGTAACGCTGATATAGCTTGATCGTCACCATATTTACCACTAACCAAAATTCTATTTTCAATGCCGGCAGCTTCAGCAGCTTGCATATCAGAGACCTTATCGCCAACAAAGAAACTTTCACTAAAGTTAATGTTATGTTTTTTTGCAGCTTTAATTAGCATTCCTGGTGCAGGCTTTCGACAATCACATGTAATTTTATAGTGTTCGTTGCCCTTTGTTGGGTGATGAGGACAAAAGTAGACATCGGTTATATTAACCTGACGTTCTAAAAATTCCTTTTTCATCCAATCAGTTAGCTTTAAAAATTGTTCTTCGCCATACATTCCTCGAGCAATTCCAGACTGGTTAGTGATCACAATAATTTGAAAGCCTTTTGCCTGTGCATGCTGACAAAGTTCAAATATGCCTTCAACAAATTCAAACTGATCTGCTTGATAAACATAGCCGTGATCAATATTAATAATACCGTCTCTATCTAAAAATAATGCTTTATTCATTTTATTTCTTTTAATTACTCTTTTTTAAATTGTAGATTATATGACAGATACAATAAGAGCGAGTATCACTCGCCCTTATTATCATAGCTGAAAACCAATAAAGGTTTACACACTATTATTACATTGAAAGACCACCGTCACATTCTACAACGCGGCCACTAAAGAAATCATTTTCAAAAATGTACTGTGCCGTGTGGGCAATCTCTTCTGCAGTACCTAATCGTCCTACAGGTTTCATCTTTTCTAATCGTTCACGCATTTCTGGTTTCATAGCGTCTGTCATTGCGGTTTTAATTACACCAGGTGCAATCGCTCCAACACGAATACCATGTCTACCTAATTCACGAGCCCAAGTAACAGTCATAGCAACAACACCAGCTTTTGCAGCAGCGTAATTGGTTTGCCCCATGTTACCACCGCGAGCAATTGAAGACATATTAACAATAACGCCTTCACGACCATGCTTTATCATTTGTACTGCAGCTTCTCGGCCACATAAAAATACACCGGTCAAGTTTACGTCGATCACTGACTGGAATTGTGAAAGTGACATCTTTTTAACGATTTCACCATCTTTAGCTTTCACAAACATACCGTCACGTAAGATACCGGCATTGTTTACTAGACCATCGATACCATTAAAGTCTGTCGCGATTTGTTCGAATGTTTGTTCAACTTGCTCTTCATTAGCAACGTTACCTAAGTAATACTTAGCCGTGCTACCAGCTTGCTCAACCAAAGATACGGTTTCAGTTAACATCTCTTCATTTAAATCAATTAATGCTAACTTCGCACCTTTTCTCGCAAATTCAATCGCCATAGTGCGACCTAATCCTTGACCACCGCCTGTGATCACGATTACTTTATCTTGTAAATTCATTTCATTACCCTTTGAGTTAGCTCGAATATCTTTTATTAATCAACTAATTAAGACTTTTCGAACATTTTGATGATACTTGAGAAATCTTTTTTACCATTACCTTGACCTGCATGTAATGCAAATAAGCTGCGCGCTAAAGCGCCCATAGGTGTTGAAGATTGACTGTTAACTGCTGTATCCATGGCTAAACCTAAATCTTTCGCCATTAAGTCTGTCATGAAACCACCATTGTAATCATTTGATGATGGTACGTTCTCCAATACACCAGGTGCAGGATTATAAACTTCTAGTGTCCAGTTACGACCCGAGCTTTGCAACATAATGTCGGAAAGTACTTTGGCATCAAGACCATTGTCCATACCTAACTGCAACGCTTCAGATGTACCCGCCATTAATACCGCTAACAGCATGTTGTTACATACTTTGGCAACCTGACCCGCACCATGTGAACCGGCATGAAATATATTTTTACCCATATTTTCTAGAACAGGTTTAGCACGGTCAAAATCTGATTTCTCGCCACCAACCATAAAACTTAATGTACCGGCTTGCGCGCCACCAACACCACCAGATACTGGTGCGTCAATAAAATCAATATTCGCTTGCTTAAGCGCACTAGATACTTTGATAACCGTTTCTTTATCAATTGTGGAAGAATCAATTACTAACGACCCTTCTTTAATGTGATTTATAAGGCCGTCCTCACCTAAATATAAACCTTCAACATGCTTACCTGCTGGTAACATCGATACGATGAAGTCTGCACCTTTGACACAATCGGAAACGTTATCAAAACTGCTCGCGCCTTCTGCTACTAATGTAGCAACCGCTTCAGGAAATAAATCGAATACAGTAACTTGATGCCCTGCCTTCAATAAGTTTGCGGCCATAGGCCCGCCCATATTACCTAAGCCTATAAATGCGATATTTGACATTTTGCTCTCCAAATTTAAATTTTATTTTATTTTTATCTTCATTAATCTTTAACAGCTTATATAAACAGCTTAACTTGCTATTCTCCAAGTGCTGCTAAAGGATGCTCATCATCGCTCCATGGCGATTCAAAGAACCAATCAATTAAAGTTGCGTCGACATCAGCAACACCAGCGTATTTCCATGCTGGTTTATTATCTTTTTCTATTAATAAGGCACGAACACCCTCTTTGAATTCACCAAACTCACCGCATTTAGTTGAAATTCCAAGTTCCATCTTAAAGCACTCAGCTAACGATAGATTTTTACCTTCGTTAAGTTGGCGATAGGCTAGATGTGCGCTAATGGCACTGCCATGTGTTAAAGATTTTTGCGCTCGATTAAACCACTTATCTTCAATCTCAAAACCTTTAATATCTGCAACAATATCGTTTAAGTTATTGGCTTTGGTAGTCTCTGCAATTAAATCACTATGCTGTTGAACATTCGACAGTGGAGCCGTAGATGCACATTCACTATCAAAGTTGTTCAAAACTTCCGTTAGTTTCTGTTGATTCAATACTTGAGTATCACCCCAGTTAATTTCAACAATAGCATCTAATATTTCTTGTTTACGTTGGTGTGTGATGAAGTGATCAGCAAGGTTTAAATACTTAGTGTCACTACCATTAATAGAGGCGCCAGTTAATCCTAAAAACAACCCACAATTATTAGGCATTTGATTTAAAAAGTAACTACCACCAACATCTGGATATAAACCTATACTAATTTCTGGCATGGCGATACGGGTATTTTCAGTAACAACTCGGTGACTTGCACCGGCCATTAGCCCTAATCCGCCGCCCATTACAATACCATTTCCCCAAACAACAAACGGTTTTCCAAAAGTATGGATCAAGTGATCTAACTGATATTCATCGGTAAAAAACTGTTCTATTTGTGGTGCTTTATCGCCATTGTTTGCAGGCAAATTATTATATAGATAGACAATATCACCACCAGCACAAAATGCCTTATCGCCACTACCTTGTAAAAACACAGCTGCCACATTTTCGTCGCCTTGCCATGCAAGTAACTGTGGGTAAAGTAAGTTAACCATTTCATGGCTTAATGCATTTAATGATTTTTCAGAATTAAGCGTCGCAACACCGATTTGTTTGCCATTTGTCGCGGTAACTAATTCGAATAAAACTACATCAGACATTTTAAAATCCTCTATGCACTTAAGCGTTTTGCCATTGTGGTTTACGCTTCTCTAAGAACGCGTTAACACCTTCGGCCTGATCTTTGGTATCGAATAAATCAACAAAAGCTTGGCGCTCTGCCGGTAATGCTTCATTGATAGGCATAGAACGATTGCTTTGGATTAATTGTTTACAAGCAGCGACAGCAACTGGCGATTGACGCGCAACTTTGCTCGCCAGTTCAATTGCTTTTTCTAGACCTGTGCCTTTTGCCACTACTTCTTCAACCAGACCAATGCGAAGTGCAGTTGCCGCGTCAACACGCTCACCACAAAGGATCATGCGCTTAGTCCAACCTTCACCAACTAATATATGTAGGTTTTGAGTACCACCTGCACATGGCAGTAGGCCAACAGTTGCTTCGGGTAGTGCCATCATTGCATGCTCTTCAGCAATGCGAAGATCACAAGCGAGTGCCACTTCTAAACCACCGCCCATTGACCAGCCGTTGATTGCTGCAATCGATACACCGCGAAATTGAGATAATGTTTCAAACGCTTCGCCAAAAATATCTGACATCTGTGTTGCTACAGCTTTATCGCCGTCAGCAAATAATTTCAAATCAGCACCAGCTGAGAAAAATTTCTCTCCGCCTCCGGTTAATACTAACGCGTAAATGTCTTTGTCTTCATTTAGTGCTAATACAATATCGCGTAAACCTGACAAACTTTCGTAAGTCCAAGTGTGCGCAGGTGGATTGTTGAACGTTATCAAAGCAGTGTTACCCTGCTTTTCAAATTTTAATAAATCAGTCATCTGTATTTCCAAGAAAACTCGGCTTTATGTTGCCGTAATTTATAGTGGAGCTAGCACTTATAGAAGCGCAGCAGCACCTTCAGTTAATAAACGACGCGATACAATTACGCGCATAATTTCATTTGTACCTTCAAGAATTTGGTGCACTCGTACATCTCTAAAGTGTCGTTCAAGCGGGTACTCTTTGATGTAGCCATATCCGCCGTGTATTTGCAGAGCTGCATCACATACTTTAAAACCAACATCAGTAGCAAATTGTTTTGCCATGGCACAATAAGCCGTTTTTTCTGGATGATTACTGTCAAGTTTGAATGCCGCTAATCGCACTAATTGTCGCGCAGCAACTAACTCAGTTGCCATGTCGGCTAATTTAAATTGCATACCTTGAAACGCAGCGATTGGTTTACCAAACTGTTCACGCTCTTTCATATATGCCATAGCGGTATCTAATGCTTGTTGAGCAGTACCAATAGAACAAGTGGCAATATTGATACGTCCGCCGTCAAGTCCTTTCATCGCAATAGCAAAGCCTTCGCCTTCTTCACCTAAAAGGTTGGCAACAGGAATACGTACATCTTCAAACGTAATTAGTTTTGTAGGTTGTGCGTTCCAACCTAACTTTTCTTCTGCTTTACCGTAAATAACACCGTCTGCATCAGCCGGAATAACCACCGCTGAAATACCTTTCGCGCCAGGGCCGCCGGTGCGCACCATTGCAACAAGTACATCGGTTTCACCAGCGCCGGAGATAAACATTTTAGAGCCGTTTATCACATATTCATCGCCATCACGTTTAGCCGATGTGCGAAGCGAGGCTGCATCAGAACCAGCCCCTGGTTCAGTTAAACAATAAGAAGCTAGTTGTTGACCAGAGATCAAGCCTTCACACCACTGTTGTTTTATTTCTTCAGTGCCCCAAGTCGCCAACATCCAAGTCGCCATGTTATGAATGGTGATCATTGCCGTAGTTGCAGTACACCCCATAGATAATTGTTCAAAGATTATTGAAGAATCTAAGCGAGATAAGCCTAAACCACCTTCAGATTCTGGGCTGTATAAACCACAAAACCCTAATTCACCGGCTTTAGCGATAACATCTTTTGGAAAAATGTGTTCTGCATCCCATTTGGCAGCATGAGGAGCAAATTCGGCTTGAGCAAATTGTGATGCCATGTCAGCAAACATTTGCTGGTCTTCAGTTAATTCAAAGTTCATAGTCATTTCTTATTTGTCAGTTAGATAACGTTTTGTTATCTTTTTCTTAAATTATAAAAGCTTAGGTGGTTTGTCATTAAGTGACTCAATATAGGCTGCTATGCTGAGTAACTATATTTAAATGACTGAAAATATGTGCCTAAGCGAAAACAAATAACCGCGACTTAGGCTGCGGTTATTAGTAATTTTTTAAATTAAAGCATCTCTACTGCGATCGCGGTAGCTTCACCGCCACCAATACACAGAGTTGCGACGCCTTTTGATAGGCCACGTTGCTTAAGTGCATGAATGAGAGTCACCATTATACGAGCACCACTAGCACCAATTGGATGACCTAAAGCGCATGCGCCGCCATGCACGTTTACTTTGCTATCATCTAAACCAAGTTCTTTGATTGCCAACATAGTTACCATGGCGAATGCTTCGTTAATTTCAAATAAATCAACATCGTTTTTAGTCCAACCAATACGTGCGAATAGTTTTTCAACCGCGCCAACCGGTGCTACGGTAAATTCAGCAGGAGCTTGTGCATGGTTGGTGTGGCCAACCACTTTACATAACGGTGTTAAACCACGTTTTTCTGCTTCAGACATTTTCATCATTACCATTGCCGCTGCGCCATCAGAGATAGAGCTAGAGTTAGCCGCGGTAATTGTGCCGTCTTTTTTAAATGCAGCGCGTAATGAAGGGATTTTTTCAGGACGAGCATTACCTGGTTGTTCGTCAGTATCAACCGTTACATCACCTTTGCGAGTTTTAAACGTAACCGGAGTAATTTCGTTTGCAAAACTTCCGTCATTAATTGCAGTATTTGCTTTGGTTAATGATGAAATTGCAAAAGCATCCATATCTTCACGGGTAAAGGCAACATCGTCAGCAGTATCTTGAGCAAAACATCCCATGGCAATACCGTCATAGGCATTTTCAAGACCATCGTACATCATGTGATCGATAACTTGGCCATGTCCCATACGCATACCTGAGCGTGCTTTTGGTAACATATAAGGTGCTTGTGACATACTTTCCATACCACCAGCAACGGCAATATCAATGCTACCTGCAGCCAATGAATCATAGGCATTCATAGCTGCTTTCATACCAGAGCCACATACTTTGCTTACCGTCGAACAGGTGGTAGATAGCGCAAGATCAGCACCTAATGCGGCTTGACGTGCAGGAGCTTGCTTTAAGCCAGCGGCTAATACACAACCCATTATTACTTCATCAATTTGATCATTTTCAAGGTTTGCATTGCTTACCGCTGCGCGAATAGCTTGCGCACCTAAAGTTGGAGATGCAACATCAGAAAGGCTGCCCATAAAGCCGCCCATTGGCGTGCGAACAGCTGAAACGATAACGATAGGATCTGTTAATGACATAATTGTGCCCTTAAATAATATAATATTTAGTATTCGTAAAATTGCGCGCAAGCATACCTTATTTTGCAAGTTTACGCCAACGTTAACATATTTACCTAAACACCAGGGTGTAAGTATTTCTAAACAGTAAATGAAGATTAATCATTCGTCTAATCGATTGCTCGAAATGAATAAAAACTCAATTAAAATGAATCATACAGGACAGTTAAAGGGGCAAAATCGTTACCACCCACAAAGTTTACCTTTACGTCAACTTCCCTTTAAACTATACTCGTTGAAAATTAATTATTTATCGTGAGCTATGGCTACAGCAACTCAATCAACAAAAACCGCAACGTTTTCAATCGGCGATCTAGCGCGAGAGTTTGATATCACAACAAGAAGCATCCGCTTTTATGAAGATCAGGGATTACTCGTGCCTGAACGAAGAGGCCAAACTCGTATTTATAATCGCCGCGACCGAGTGAGATTAAAATTGATTCTACGTGGTAAGCGTCTAGGCTTTACATTAGCTGAAACCGGACGTTTATTTGAGCTCTACGATACAGACAAAACAACGAGCATTCAGCTCGATACAATGAAACAACTCATAGCCGATAAACGCAGTGCCTTAAAACAGCAACTTGATGACATTAATGTTGTTTTACTTGAGTTAGAAACATTAGAAAAGCGATGTGAATTAACCCATCACGAATTAACGAAAAATATCAACAGTTCGCACGATTAACTCGTGCTAATTAATAAATTATCAAATTAACGAAAAAATTAAGTAAATAAAGGATCAGACAATGATTTCAAGCTTCTCAAGTTTAAACTTCAATCTAGGCGAAACCGTGGATATGATCCGCGATACAGTTAACGCGTTTGCCCGTGACGAGATCGCTCCACGAGCTGAACAAATCGATATCGATAACGAATTTCCAAATGATCTTTGGCGCAAGTTTGGTGATTTAGGTTTGCTAGGTATGACTGTTGATGAGCAATACGGTGGTTCTGGTTTAGGTTACTTAGAACATATGGTTGCGATGCAAGAAATTAGCCGTGCTTCTGCCTCTGTTGGTTTAAGCTACGGTGCGATGTCTAACCTTTGTTTAAACCAATTAAACAAAAATGGTTCACACGAACAAAAATTAAAATATTTACCAAAACTTTGTACTGGTGAACATATTGGTGCATTAGCAATGAGTGAACCGAATGCTGGCTCTGATGTTGTTAGCATGAAACTGCGCGCTGATAAGAAAGGTGATAAATACGTACTTAACGGCAATAAAATGTGGATCACTAATGGTCCAGACGCGAATGTTTACGTTATCTATGCAAAAACCGATACGTCTGCCGGTTCTAAAGGCATTACAGCGTTTATTGTTGAACGTGATTACCCTGGTTTTTCTCGTCACCAAAAACTCGACAAATTAGGTATGCGTGGCTCAAATACGTGTGAACTTGTATTTGAAGACTGTGAAGTACCTGCTGAAAATATCTTAGGTGAAGAAGGCAAAGGTGTTCGTGTATTAATGTCTGGTCTTGATTATGAACGTTTAGTTCTTTCAGGGGGTCCATTAGGGATCATGGATGCGTGTATGGATCTAGTGGTTCCTTATATCCATGACCGTAAGCAATTTGGCCAATCAATTGGTGAGTTCCAATTAGTACAAGGTAAAGTTGCCGACATGTACACCCAAATGAATGCCGCCAAGTCATATGCCTATATGGCAGCTATGGCCAGTGACCGCGGTGAAACAACTCGTAAAGATGCTGCGGCAGTAATTCTTTATTCTGCTGAACTTGCCACCAAAATGGCACTTGATGCGATTCAATTACTTGGTGGTAATGGTTACATCAATGAGTTTCCAGCGGGTCGTTTATTGCGTGATGCAAAATTATACGAGATTGGCGCCGGCACTTCAGAAATCCGCCGTATGCTAATAGGTCGAGAGTTATTCTCTGAGTCCAAATAAGCCTAAATTGCTTTAAAGATAAGTGGGGTCAGATCATACTTTTTGGTGATGACCTAATAAGTCAGATCTGACCCTACTTATTGAGAAATTGATAAACAAGATAAAGAACACCTTAATTAGATAAAAAAGGGTTGGTCACGTGGCAAAAATCACATCCAAAATAAATACTAGAAGCCAAGAGTTTACAGATAACGCTGAACATATGCAGGCTCAGGTAGACGACTTAATAACAACACTTGAAACCATAAAACTTGGTGGCGGAGAACGCTTTCGAGAGCGTCACTTATCACGCGGTAAGTTATTACCAAGAGATCGCGTATATCACTTGCTCGATCCTGGCTCTCCATTTTTGGAATTATCACAATTGGCAGCGATGGATGTATATTCAGCTGACGTGCCCGCTGCAGGTATTATCACCGGCATAGGTCGTGTTGCAGGACAAGAGTGTGTGATTGTTGCCAACGATGCCACGGTAAAAGGCGGTACCTATTTTCCACTAACGGTTAAGAAACATATACGCGCACAAACCATTGCCCAAGAAAACAACTTACCGTGTATCTACCTAGTGGATTCAGGTGGTGCGAATTTACCTAACCAAGACGAAGTATTCCCTGATCGTGAACATTTTGGTCGCATCTTCTTCAACCAAGCCAATATGTCTGCGCAAAACATTCCACAAATTGCTGTGGTTATGGGTTCGTGTACGGCCGGTGGTGCTTATGTACCAGCTATGGCTGATGAATCAATCATCGTTAAAGAACAAGGCACTATCTTTTTAGCCGGACCGCCTCTAGTTAAAGCGGCAACGGGTGAAGTTGTAAGCGCTGAAGATTTAGGTGGCGCCGATGTTCATTGTCGTACATCTGGTGTATCGGATCATTATGCACAAAACGATCATCATGCATTAGAAATCGCGCGTTCAGCTATTAAAAACTTGAACCGCATTAAGCCGGTACAAATGAACATTGAAGAAGTGGTTGAGCCGGCTTATGACGCCAAAGAATTGTATGGTGTTATACCTAAAGACGCGCGCCAACCTTATGATGTTCGAGAAGTCATTGCTCGTGTTGTAGACGGCAGTGAATTAGATGAATTTAAAGCTCTTTATGGTACAACGCTAGTTTGTGGCTTTGCTCGAATTTATGGTTACCCTGTTGGTATTGTTGCCAACAACGGTATTTTATTTGGTGAATCTGCACAAAAAGGCGCTCACTTTATCGAGCTATGCGCACAACGAAAAATACCATTAGTGTTTTTACAAAACATTACCGGCTTTATGGTTGGTCAACAATATGAAGCTGGCGGTATCGCTAAGCATGGTGCCAAAATGGTTAATGCTGTTGCCTGTGCAAAAGTACCAAAATTTACCGTGCTTATCGGTGGTAGTTTTGGTGCCGGTAACTATGGTATGTGTGGTCGAGCTTATGACCCAAGATTTTTATTTATGTGGCCAAACGCCCGTATTTCAGTAATGGGCGGCGAACAAGCAGCCGGCGTTTTAGCGCAAGTTAAACGCGATCAAAAAGATAAACTTGGTGAAAACTGGAGCGAAGAGCAAGAACAAAGCTTTAAACAACCTATTATCGATGAGTACGAAAAACAAGGTCACCCTTATTTTGCTTCAGCACGTTTATGGGACGATGGTGTTATTGACCCAGCGGATACTCGTCAAGTGTTAGGTTTAGCAATCTCTGCATCATTAAATAAAGACATCGAAGATACTAACTTCGGTGTATTTAGAATGTAGGAGCAGCCATGAGCCAAGAAAATAAAGCCATGATCAATAATAACGAGAACAAAGTACTTGTTGATATTGATAACCGTGGCGTCGCTACTGTTACATTAAACAATCCAGATAAACACAATGCCTTTGATGACCAAATCATTAAAGAGCTTACCTTGGCCTTTGAGCAAATTTCTGCAAACCAAGATGTTCGAGTAATGGTTTTAGCATCAAAAGGAAAGAGCTTTTGTGCCGGTGCTGATTTAGGCTGGATGAAACGCATGGCAGCTTATTCTTATGAAGAAAATCTAGTTGACGCAAATGCATTGGCAACGATGCTGCATACACTCAATTTCCTGCCGGTCACAACCATAGCTAAAGTCCAAGGCGCAGCCTTTGGTGGCGCGGTTGGCTTAGTTAGTTGTTGTGATATTACCATCGCCAGCAACAAAGCGAGTTTTTGTTTATCAGAAGTAAAACTCGGCTTAACACCAGCGACCATAAGTCCTTATGTGGTCAATGCTATCGGCCTTAAAGCAGCTCGCCGTTATTTCCAAACGGCTGAGCGCTTCTTCGCTGATAAAGCAAACCAAATAGGTTTAGTGGATGAAGTTTGCGGCGTTGATGAACTTGACGGTGAAGTCGAAGCTATGGTCAACGTATTGCTAAGCAATGGCCCCGTTGCCGTCAAAGCTGCTAAAAAACTAGCACAAGATGTCGCTTATAGCGATATCGATGAAACCCTAATGGCCGATACTAGTGATCGTATTGCAAGCATTCGAGTATCAGCTGAAGGTCAAGAAGGTTTAACGTCATTTTTTGAGAAGCGCCCTGCCGCTTGGATAAATAAGTAACAGTTAAGGTTATATAGAATATGTTTACAAAAATTTTAATCGCAAACCGTGGTGAAATAGCCTGCCGAGTTATTAAAACTGCTCGCCAAATGGGTATTTTAACTGTTGCAGTCTATTCCGATGCGGATGCAGAATCATTGCACGTAAATATGGCCGATGAAGCCGTTTACATTGGGCCATCACCGTCGAAAGAAAGTTATTTATTGGGTGATAAAGTTATTGAAGCTGCGATACGAACCGGTGCTCAAGCTATCCACCCAGGTTACGGATTTTTATCTGAAAACGCGGAATTCTGTCGCGCATGTAGCGACAATAACATCACTTTTATTGGCCCACCTATTCCTGCAATTGAAGCGATGGGCTCAAAGTCTGCGGCAAAATCAATTATGGAAGCCGCCGATGTACCATTAGTTCCTGGTTATCACGGTGATGACCAAAATCCAGCGATTATCAAGAAAGCTGCTGATGAGATGGGTTACCCTGTTTTGCTTAAAGCGACCGCTGGTGGTGGTGGCAAAGGCATGCGTCAAGTTTGGTCTGAAGACGAATTTGATGAAGCATTAGCCGCGGCAAAACGTGAATCTTTGTCGTCATTTGGTGACGATACGATGTTGGTAGAAAAGTATTTAACACAGCCGCGTCACGTTGAAATCCAAGTGTTTTGTGATAATCACGGCAATGCTGTTTACTTATTTGAACGTGATTGTTCAGTACAACGTCGTCACCAAAAAGTCATCGAAGAAGCGCCAGCACCAGGAATGACTGATGAGCTTAGATCTAAAATGGGTGAATCTGCAATTCAATCAGCGCAAGCTATTGGTTACCAAGGCGCCGGTACGGTAGAGTTTCTTCTTGATGTCGATGGCTCATTCTACTTCATGGAAATGAATACGCGTTTGCAAGTTGAACACCCTGTCACTGAAATGATTTCAGGGCAAGATTTAGTTGAGTGGCAGCTACGTGTTGCAGCTGGTGAAGATTTACCGCTGAGCCAAGAGCAACTTAAAATTAACGGCCACGCTTTTGAAGCGCGTATATATGCGGAAGATCCAAATAACGACTTCCTGCCAGCAACGGGTACTTTAAACTTTTTACAGCCGCCAATTGAAAGTGAAAACGTTCGTGTTGATACCGGCGTGCGTCAAGGTGATGACGTTAGCGTATTTTACGATCCAATGATCGCTAAACTGATTGTTTGGGATGAAAATCGTGATAAAGCACTACAACGATTAGCAAAATCATTAATGGAATATCGTATTAAAGGTGTTACCACTAATATTGACTTCCTTTATAACTTAGCGACGGCGAAGCCATTTGTTGAAGCTGATCTAGATACTGGTTTTATCGAAAAACATCATGATTTAATCTTCCACAAAGAAGAGACATTATTGAATGATGAGTTGCCAATTGCTGCTCTATACCTTGTGTTAGCGCAAAAAGCACAAGCGCAATCAAAAGCCAATAACAGTAAAGATCCAAGTTCACCTTGGCATCAAAATAATGCTTGGCGTTTAAATGAAGCCAACCTTCATCGCTTTGAAATTGAACACAATGATGTCATTTACCCTGTGTCTGTTGAAGAAAAGCGCAGTGGCAACTCAGCGTACTTTATGATTTCTATCAATGGTAAGACTCTTGATTGCCAGGGCCGTATCGATGGCGAGCAATTATTTGCAAACATCGATGGCTACCGTTTTAACGCGACCATTGGTGAGAATGACAACCACTACAGTTTATTTAGACAATCTGGTGTTTTCCACTTTAGTAAAGTCAGCCCAGATCTAGGTCAGGCCGACGACGAAGCAAACGCAGGTGGTTTAACAGCGCCAATGAACGGCACTATGGTGAGTTTACTTGCTGACGTTAACGAACATGTCGAAAAAGACCAACCGTTATTGATTATGGAAGCAATGAAAATGGAACATACTATCCGTGCACCAAGTGCCGGTATGGTCAAAGAGTTCTATTTTACCGCTGGCGATATGGTTGATGGCGGAGCAGAGTTAGTTGATTTTGTTGCTAGCACTGATGAGGGAGCATAATTGTTATGACAGTAAATATGGCCTTGCCTAGTTCAGTTAAAATTGTTGAAGTGGGTGCTCGTGATGGTTTACAGAACGAAAAAACACTGATTGATGCAACGGATAAAATCGAGCTCATCGAACAACTTGCTGACGCCGGTGTTAGCTATGTTGAAAGTGGCAGTTTTGTTTCACCCAAATGGGTTCCGCAAATGGCAACATCGACGGACGTATTTAACGGCATCAAACGCAAAGATGGTGTTACTTATGCTGCTTTAACGCCAAATTTAAAAGGCTTTGAAGCTGCAGTAGCCGCAGGTTGTGATGAAGTTGCTATTTTCGGTGCAGCCAGCGAAAGCTTTTCACAAAAAAACATTAACTGCTCAATTGAAGAGTCTTTAGCGAGATTTGCACCTGTTGTTACTGCTGCAAAAGCTAAAGGTATTGCGGTAAGAGGTTATGTATCGTGCGTTGTTGGTTGTCCTTATGAAGGCGATATCGCCCCTGAGCAAGTTGCCAAAGTAGCAAAGACATTGCTTGATATGGGGTGTTACGAAATTTCTCTAGGAGATACTATTGGTGTTGGTACGGTTAAGTCTGTAACCGAAATGCTTACAGAGGTGCTACAGCAAGTGCCGGTCGACAAGTTAGCGGTACATTTTCATGATACCTATGGGCAAGCATTAACTAATATTTACGCGGCTTTGAATATGGGTGTAAGTGTTGTTGATAGCGCAGTATCTGGTTTGGGCGGTTGTCCTTATGCCAAAGGTGCATCTGGAAATGTCGCAACCGAAGATGTGGTTTATATGCTAAATGGATTAGGCATTGAACACGGTATTGACCTTGATAAACTGCTGCAAGCAGGCTGGTTTATTTCCGATAAGCTTGGCAAAGCACCGACGTCGAAAGTGTCTAATGCCTACAGAGCAAAAGCTACATAATAGCAATTTAATACCAAATAAAGTGAATTGATAGCGATAAGCTATCGTCTCTATATTTACCCATTTCTAAGCACCGCACCGGTAAAAAGTTACGGTGCTTTTTTATGTGTTCAACAAAATGCCCTCTGCTTTGACCTTTTTGTTATTAAGCCCTTTACTAAATCATCGATATCTAACATTATTAAATTAAAGGATTAATACCAAGTGATGTCGGTATTAAAAATAGCACAAGGGTTTTGTTGTAAGTATGACCGAGAAAAAAAGTTATAAAGGCTGTAAAACAGCGTTACTTCTCACCGGTGGTGGCGCAAGTGCAGCGTATCAATTAGGTGTATTAAAAGCGATTGCTAAGTTTTTACCTCGTAACCACGGTATCCCTTTTCCGATCATCAGCGGTACATCAGCCGGCGCGATAAATGCAACCACGATTGCCTGCTATGCTTCTTGTTTTCATTTAGGCATACGCAAGCTCGAGTACATTTACAATCATATGCATACCGATCAAATTTACCATAGCAATGGTAAAAAGGTCTTTGGTCATATTCTTAAAGGTTTGTTTGGTAGCTTTCAAGCTGGTTATGCACCGAAAAAACCAATGAGTTTATTAAACAATGAACCACTTCGACAACTTCTAAATCGAGTTGTAGATTTCAAGCGTATAGATGCCAATATTGCCAATGGCTATTTGTCGTCTATTGCAATTACCGCATCAAGTTATACTTCAGGTGATTCGATTAGCTTTTATCAGGCTGATAAATCAATTGAGCCATGGCAACGTGCTAAGCGCCGTGGGATTCAAACTCAGCTTAATTCAGAGCATTTAATGGCATCAAGCGCGATCCCATTAATTTTTCCATCGGTAAAAATAAAGCACGAACATTATGGTGATGGCTCAGTAAGTCAATTATCACCATTAAGCCCACCAATTCATTTAGGTGCAGAAAAAATATTCATCGTCGGTTTAGCACAACCACAACAGCAAATACATCACGCTGTAGACTTTCAGCAACCACCAACGGCAGCAACTATTACTGGTCATCTGATGGATACCGTTTTTACAGAATCCTTAAATTCTGACTTAGAACGTATGCACCGAATCAATAAAACCATCGGAATGATTGATAAGGAAAAATACGGAGACTCTACTCATTTGAAAAATGTTAATAGTTATATGCTTAACCCTAGTAAGAATTTTCATGTTATCGCCAGTGAACATTTCGATGAATTAAAATGGTCGTTACGATTTATTTTGAGAATGATGGGAGTGCAAAAAGATACTGAAACGACTCTAACCTCTTATATTTTATTTGAGCAAAACTATTGTAAAAAACTTATTCAAATGGGAATGGAAGATGCATTAGAGCAAGAAACTCAAATCCGTGAGTTCCTTAATCTATAGCGCTATACATTTAATAGCTAAACGATATTTGTGACGCTATCTCTGCAATTTAGAGATGCTATTTAGATCGACAAGAAGGTGACGTTTATTACGGTCCTTCTTGCAAAAACCTTTCTACACGTTCAACACGCCTAGGCTTACCCTGCAGCACGATGGTATCTTGCGCCTTTAAAAGAAAGTCATCAGCAGGTTCACTAAACTCATCGTTATCTCTTCTTACCGCAATGATCTCGACACGTTTAGCTGTTAACCCTAGCTCACTGATTGTTTTGCCATTAGCCCAAGCATCATCTGGTAACAACGTAGGATGAACAAACTCAAGTCTTTCAATCGATTCAGCACTCATGTTGGTATCAACCCCAGGGTAGAAGCCATGCAATCTGTGGTAATGACTTTTACGCTCTGCTTGTACTCGTCGAACAATGCGAGAAAATGGAATACCTGATAAGTTTAAGACTTGTGAAACCAGCATTAAACTGCCTTCTAGCGATTCAGGAACGACTTCATTGGCGCCAGCATCTTTTAGAGAAACAAGGGCGTCATCATTACGAGTTCTTACTAAAATTTGTACTGATTTAGAGATTGAACGAACTTTTTGCACAACGTCTAGTGATTGCTCAGCCGCTCCGTAGGAAATAACCACAAGCTTGGCTTGTTGAAGATTAGCCGCATTAAGAACCTCTATCTGACGTGCCGAACCAAACAATACCGTTTCGCCAGCTTCTCTTGCTTCACTGACACGGATCGGATCGATATCAATTGATACAAAATCAATTTTTTCCTCTTTTAAAAATCGACTTACTGTTTGTCCAACTCGACCAAAACCACAAATAACAACGTGATTATTTAACTTACTAGCATTAACTTTTTGTTCTTCGCCAACGTCATCATTCTTACCATCATAGGCAATTTTAACCGACCATTTGCGCGCATTTTTTATCATATATGGTGTTATCGCCATCGAAATGATACCGCAACCTAGTAACAAAGATGTTAGTTCGCTCGACAAAACACCGACAGTCGCCGACAAAGAAATCAGTACGAAACCAAACTCCCCCATTTGTGCTAACATAAATGCACTTGCCCAAGAATCTTTTTTCGACTCTCCTGCTTTGACCGCTAAATAACGAATAATTAATATTTTAATGCCCATAAAGCCAATCACAATCAATGCGATTTTAACTGGCTCAGTGAATAATAAAATAGGGTTAAGCTTCATACCAACGGTAACAAAAAACAGACCAAGAAGAATATCCCTAAACGGCCTAATATCAGCTTCTAACTGATACTTGTATTGGCTTTCACCTAACATCATGCCGGCTAGGAAAGCGCCAAGAGCCATCGACAAACCAAAAAACTGAGTCAATGCCGCTGCAAATAAGGTAACTAACAAAGTCGTTAATACAAATAGCTCATCAGTTCTAACTTGAGCCACTTGGTTAAATAATCGAGGCAATAACCACTTACCTGCTGACAACAACAAGGCGACGACAAACACACCTTTTAACAAGGCAAATAACAGCGCCATTAGCATCGAGCTATCACCGCTATCACTTAAAAATGGGATAACGATAAGAAATGGTACAACGGCAATATCTTGAAAAAGCAATACCGCAACTGATATCTGTCCTGATTTTCGCTTTATTGACCCCGACTCGTTGAGCTGACGAATAACAATTGCGGTGCTTGAAAGCGCTAATATGCCGCCAATAACAAAAGCAGTTTCGATTTCTAGGCCGACGAATAGTGAAATAAGTAAGAATACTACGGCAGTTATTAACACCTGCTTAGAGCCTACGCCCATTACTAAATGACGCATTGCCATAAGCTTAGGAAGTGAAAATTCTAACCCTAGAGTAAACAGTAGAAATACAATGCCTAACTCAGCAAAGTGTTCATAATCAATCGATGCACCAGTAATACCTAAAACATGTTCACCGACAATAGTACCCGCGACAAGGTATGCAAGAATCGCAGGCAAATTTAAACGACGAAATAACCAAACGATGACAACTGATGCGACAAGTATTGCTAGAATTTCAAAAAAATGGCCCACGATACTCCTAATAGATCTTAGTTAATTGACTTGAATGTAACTTGGTAAATAAAATGAAAAATACGACTTATCCAGTTTACATTAATTTAACACACTTTTTCACCTAACTTTTTAGTCTTTATTTTATTTTCATAATGAAACTTGGTAGCGAATTTGACGGTATAGACCATACTTATAAGTCATTGTTAATGGGTTCTATGACATTTAACTAGTGTCTTAACTGAGTGAGATAGTGACGGAAAAACAAATCAACAAAAGCATATCTGAGGGATCAACCACAATAAATGCCGTTGATAACTTTGCTGTGGCAAAAAAAATGCACGCAGGCTTTTGCCTTGGTCAAACTATTGTGGAGCCGAACTTAGGAGTCGTAATTAGGGATTCAGAACGCTATCACCTACCACCTAAAGCCATGGAAATTTTAGTATTGCTTGCATCCAAAGATTGTAACGTTGTATCACGTGATGAAATCTTAGAGTTTGGTTGGGGCGACGCCAATGCATCGGGCTCCAATGTTACTCATATTATCAGTGAAATACGCCACGCTTTAGACGATCATATTGAATGCCCTATTTATATTCAAACGATACCTAGAAAGGGTTATCGAATGATGTTACCGACCATAGAAAAAACAGAGAGCGGCATATTCAGCTTAGGTTCTAATACCAGTTCAGAAAATCTTACAAGCAGTATATGGCACATCTCAATGGCTATATTTAAAAGTAGCCGATTGCTTAAACCTAGCGCCGCCTACATAGTAATTTCTTGGGTGTTATTGCAAGTCTTTGCCCTAGTATCTCCTATTTTTCATGCCCCTGAATGGGCGGTAAAAATTGCCACTCTTTTGGTAATCATTGGATTCCCTATATTCTTTGGCTTCCATTGGTTACAAGAGCTAAAAATAAGGCGCAGGATTATACTATCTAAAGAAAACAAGAAGAAATACTAATATCAGCAGTAACCGATAGATAAATTATCGCTCGGATAAATCTTCAAGTATTTGTCTTTGTTCCCGCACTGATGCAGCCACATGAATGCGAGCATAACGAATCGCATCACTAAACCTATCGATACCCAAAACATCTATGAGCTCTAATAGGAATGTGCGTTTAAGGGCAAAAGATTTAACGTAAAAATCTACTGCTTGATTGATATCACTGTAAGTAACCCCATCAAAGACAAACTGCTTTCCTGCCGTTATGTCTTCAATTTGCTCACCGTGACACCATAATGGCCAACCAGCGAAGTTTACCCTATCTCGCGCCACTTCAAACATAAACCAACCACTTTTGGCAAAGCCTTCAAAGTTACCACCTTCAAAGCCAGCGTTTTCAAGTTCTTCTTTGGTCCAATTTTTACCAATAGCTAAATGCTTTTGATATTTGTTCGCTAAAGATTTCTTCAACGCTTCACGATACTGCCAAATATTATCGCCACGAATACCATTAGATATTACTTTGCACTCGCGGCAAATAGGCAATGAAATCGCTCGATGGGTGCAATACTCCATCGCTTTTTTGGTTTTTGGGAAGTATAAATCTTGGGCTGCAGGTTCAGAGCAAAACCAACAGGTATGGCGAAAATGAAATGGAATATCAATTTGTTGATGATTGAGCGAATGATCTATGCGCTCGTCATCAATCGGTTGATAATATTGTTCGGTATCAACCGTTGATATATTGTTTTTATGTATTACCGCAGATTGTTTTTTTTTCTCAAACATAACTATTTCGATGAATGACGGCTCTTGCGTTTTACTTTAGCTGCGCCCTTAGCTTTTGCCTTTGATGACGAAGTTTTCTTTTTCGCTAAACCTTGGTTTTTCTTTTGTTGCGCTTGGTATCGATTCAGTTCAGACTTGCCACCTTTTTGCGCCGCTTTTTGCTCAGCCTTTGAGGCGTAATCAAGCGGGTTAAACTCGTAACCTGGTAACTTGATTTGCTCAATCTTGTGGCCAATTACTTGCTCAATATTATCTAAAAACTTGTTATCTTTTGGCGATAATAAAGATATTGCAGTGCCCGACTTACCAGCACGACCGGTGCGACCTATTCGGTGAACATAATCTTCAGGTAAAAACGGTAAATGATAATTTACTACATATTGTAAATCCTTAATATCTATACCTCGGGCGGCAACATCGGTAGCCACCAATACTCTTACCTTTCCTTCAGCAAAGTCTTCAAGCGCTTTATTGCGAGAGCCTTGCGATTTATCACCATGACAAAGCGCAGCTTTAATGCCATCAAGTTTTAGCTCTTTAGCAATTGCATTAGCACTTTCTTTGGTGCCAGCAAACACCATAATTTGTTGCCAGTTATTAACACCAATAAGTTCAGCTAGCATTTCGCTTTTACGATGTTCTTCCACCGGATAGACAAAATGCCTAACTTTTGCTGCCGTAGCATTTTGTTTCGCTGTTTCTAAAACTCGAGGATTTGTCAGGAATTGCTGCGCTAACAATTTTACTTTATTTGAAAATGTCGCAGAAAACATTAGCGTTTGATGTTGGTGTTTCAATCCTAAAAATATTTTTTCAATATCCTTGGCAAAGCCCATATCAAGCATACGATCCGCTTCATCTAGCACAATGAACTTTAACTGCGAGATATTCACATGGCGTAAGTTCAAGTGCTCTATTAATCGCCCCGGTGTTGCCACTAGAATGTCTGAGCCGGCTTTTAAACGTTTTTCTTGGCCGGAAGAGCCTACGCCTCCATAAACCACGTTGGTAGTTAATTGAGTATGTTCTGTGTAACTTTTAATATTATCCGCAACTTGTATTGCTAACTCTCGAGTTGGCGCTAATACTAATGCTTTTACAACCGGCACTGTCGATTGTTTTGCTTTTAATAATTGCTCAATAATTGGAATTGAAAATGCGGCAGTTTTACCGGTACCGGTTTGTGCACTGGCAAGCACATCTTGACCAGAGCGAACAGCAGGAATAGCTCGCTTTTGAACTTCTGTCATTGTGCGGTACCCGCAACTCTTTACCGCTTTTAATAATTCATCCGGCAAACCGATAGAATCGAAACTCATTTAAATTCCAAAATAATGATAGTGTTAATGGTCGCAAGCATAGCAAAAATTGCTATGCTTGGCATCTGGTAATACAGTGAAAGAATTGAAAATCTGTATTCTTTATTTCTAAGATAGATTAACTAAAGCTTTATCTAAGCTTATTATTTTAGCTCTGTATTTTCTTTGCTCCAAATATTTGGAGTCAAGTTCATTTCTTGCTCTTGCTCTTTGCTAGCAATAAATCGAGGCACATCACCTTTGTCGATATGACTGTTGTAATCTTTAGCCAATATCACTAATTGTTTAGTTAATAAACCGATAGCAACCACATTGACAATAGTCATTAACGCCATGGCTAAGTCGGCAAGATTAATCACTTCACCGAGGGTCGCAATCGAACCATAAAAAATCATGCCTAGGAATACAGCTAAAAACACCAATCGGCCAATTTTATTATTCATCTTGATAAACGGTAAAGCATTTTCAGCATAAGCGTAATTAGCCACCATAGAAGTAAAACCAAAGAAGAAAATTGCTACTGCGATAAAATCTCGCCCCCAAGAACCAACTTGGTTTTCTAGTGCCTGTTGGGTTAATGCGATACCAAAGTTTTCTTGTCCTAACTCAATACCACTTAGTAAAATGATCATTGCCGTACAAGTACACAATACAATGGTGTCGAAAAAGACACCGAGCATTTGTACATAACCTTGTGAAGCAGGGTGCGGAGGGTAAGGTGTTGCTGCGGCTGCCGCATGAGGTACGCTACCCATACCTGCTTCGTTAGAATACAAACCACGTTTTATCCCTTGCATCATGGCAATACCAATCATGCCACCGCCGGCTTCTCTTAAACCAAATGCCGACTCAAATATATTTAGTAATATGCTTGGAATTTCACCAATATTCATCAATATCACGAACGTTGCGACAAGTAGATAAGCAACGCCCATAAATGGTACCACCATCTCTGAAAAGCGAGCGATTTTTTTCATTCCACCTAAAACAATAATAGCGGCAAAAATGGTAAGCACAACACCGGTAATCATGGTATCGACGCCATAGGAATAATTAAATGCTTCGGCAATTGAATTCGCCTGTGGTGCCGAAAAAATCATGCCATAACCGATAAACAAACATATGGAGAATAACAAAGCTAAGGCTGGGCTCTTTAAGCCTTTTAGCATGTAGTACGCAGGACCACCACGGTAATCACCATTGCGATTGGTTTCTTTATATAATTGTCCTAAAGTGCTTTCGGCAAAGGCTGTAGCCATACCGATAAGCGCTATCACCCACATCCAGAAAATTGCACCAGGGCCACCAATCGATATTGCAACGGCAACACCCATTAAATTACCTGTACCGACACGTGCCGCGAGAGACGTACAAAGTGCTTGAAAAGAAGAAATACCGTGCCCGTCACTTTTTCGACTATTTTTCATAACCGAAAACATATGACCAAAATGACGAAATTGAATCGCTCTTAAACGAACCGTAAACCAGACCCCGGCGATTAAAAGTAAAGGTACCAATATTTGGCCCCACAGGAGACCATTCGCCGCATTTACAAAGTCGTTTATCACGCATTATTCCTTTCAATAAGAGGTAAGACGCTCATTAAAACATAAAAACCTAAGTGAAAGTATTAATTAGCGTTTTTTCATTATTTAATAATAGGATATAAATAGCTGTTACTTTATTTTTTTTCGGCTATTGCTTTAGTAATTGCTGATAATTCGGTTATTTGCCGCTGTAATTGTTCAATTTGTGCTCTACTTGCAGGCTCGCCTCCGTCTTCCGACTCACCATGAGCTTTTGCTCGTTCTAGCTCATGTTCATGGGCCATTACTTCCAAGATAGTACCTACCATCATATTTAGAAAAACAAAGGCGGTAAGGAAGATAAAGGTTAGATAAAACACCCAACTTAAAGGGTACACCGCCATTGTTTCGTACATGATATCGGTCCAATCTTCAAACGTAGCAACGCGGAATAAAGTCAATAAAGATACCGAAACATCACCCCATAAAAATTCATTTATTTGGTGAAATAAGATCGAACCAATTGCTGCGTAAATATAGAAAATAACAAACATCAATAAAGCGATATAGCCCATTCTTGGGATAGCTTTAAGTAATGCATTTATTAGTAACCGAAGTTCTGGCACCATGGAGACCAGTCGCAGAACTCTAAACACCCTAAGTAATCGCGCTAGTAAAACACCTGAGCCGCCGGCAGGAATGAGAGAACCGATGACGATTAAGCTATCAAAAATATTCCAACCACTTTTAAAAAACGTTTTATTATCCTCACTAGCTAAGTAGCGAATAACTATTTCGACTAAAAAGAATACCGTAATACTCATGTCCATTATCGCCAATACGGTGATAACTTTCTCTGGGAAGTCATGAGTTTTAGCGCCAATCAATAAAGCTGAGAGTATGATCACAGCAATCACCACACCTTGGAATGCTTTGCTTGAGTCAATACGTTTTAATTGATT
Organism: Thalassotalea crassostreae; assembly: GCF_001831495.1. NCBI lineage: Bacteria > Pseudomonadati > Pseudomonadota > Gammaproteobacteria > Alteromonadales > Colwelliaceae > Thalassotalea > Thalassotalea crassostreae. Next base: position 1,217,452 of record NZ_CP017689.1, on the reverse strand, counting down.
CTGAAATAACGAAATACTGGCGGTCATAATTAATAATTTTTATAGGGTATTAGATTTAACGATTTGACTGATATATGGGCGAAATTAAACACTTCAAGAGAAATTGAGGCAAAACCCTGCTAAATTAACAATTAAACACTAATAAAACCTACTTTCCGAGCCAAATGAATTTCATTCAAACCATACAATTAGTAGCACTAGCCGCAATTTGGGGCGCTTCATTCATGTTTTTGCGCTACTCAAGTAGTGATTTTGGCGCTGTTTCATTGATATTTATTCGTGTCGCCATAGGCTTTTTAACTTTGCTGCCTTTTCTTATTTACTATAAAGCCGGTAAGCAATTAAAAAACCATTGGAAAGGTATCATGATTGTTGGCCTAACCAACACTGCTCTACCATTTACCCTATTTGCTTATGCGACTTTAAGCCAAAGCGCCGGATTGACCTCGATTCTGAATGCGACAGCGCCAATCTTTACCGCATTGGTCGCTTTTTTGTGGTTAAAAGATAAATTTACCCCATTAAAAATTGCCGGTCTGCTGGTCGGTTTTACAGGGGTAATTTTGCTATTTTCCGGTAAAGGAGGCTTACAATTTGATGCGAGTAGTGTTGCCATTTTATGCTGTTTAGTGGCAACGCTAAATTACGGTTATGCAGCGTGTTATGCGAAAAGATACTTACAAGGAGTTAATAGCTTGGCAATCGCCGCAGGTTCTTTATTGTTTGCCACCATCATGCTATTGCCATTCTTGCCATTTTATTGGCCAAGTGAAACACCATCATTAAATTCCTGGCTTTCAGCAATCGTATTAGGGGTGCTTTGTACCGCCCTTGCATACATATTTTACTTTCGATTACTCGCTGATCTTGGCCCAGAAAAAGCGATGACAGTTACTTATCTTATTCCAGTGTTTGGAGTGTTATGGGGCATGTCATTTCTTGATGAACAACTATCTGTATTAATGCTTACAGGCGGCTTATTAATATTGCTAGGCGTTGGATTAACTACCGGTGTGCACAAACGACTTATCTCTTGGGTAAAGAAGTAAGCTAACAAACTATTTTAAAATAGCTATGTTAAAAGCTCAGTTAAAAAGCTAGTTAAGCCTTATTATTCACTGTGTTTATAGGGTAGATAGTTTTTTGCATTTTTTAGGTACTCTTTATGATGTTCAGTCTCTTGCCGTAAAAACTGAGCAATAGATTGCTTGTAAGTCTGTTCAAAAAACAAATAGTTCCCATAATTAACCACAGGTTCAAAACCGCGGAGTAACTTATGTTCGCCTTGAGCACCAGCGTCAAACACTTGTAAACCGTGTTTGATGCAATATTCAATACCTTGATAATAACAGGCTTCAAAGTGCAAAAAGTCAAACTCTTGAGTGCTCCCCCAATAACGGCCGTATAGATGAGTATCTGATTTAAAGTAAAGTGCACAACCAACGACTCTATCGTCTTTAGTGGCTTTTAATAATAAAACTTGCTCACTTATCTTTGCCGGCAAATTTTGAAAAAAACTTAGATTCAAATAACCTTGATGGCCAGAGCGGCGCATATAGGTTAATTGATAGAATTGAAAAAATTGCTGCCAGTCTAGGCTAGATATTTGCTCACCGGACAACCAACTAAAACAGATACCATTGTTATGTACCTGCGCTCGCTCTTTGCTTATATTTTTCCGTTTTCTCGACTTTAATGTTGCAAGAAAATCATCAAAGTTAGCATAACCGCGGTTAAACCAATGATATTGAATATCTGTTCGCTGTAATGTGTCTTCATTAGCAAGTTCAAGTGAGCCTTGCTTATCAACAAATAGCCACTGCATATTCGATAAAGAAACGCGGTGTGCTATTTCTTTACAAGCATTAACCATTAATTTAATTAACTGGTTGTAATTTTCTAGTTCACTATTAGCAACAGCAAAACGTTGGCCGGTTGCTGGTGTAAATGGAACTGAACTAACCAATTTAGGGTAGTATTCAATTCCTTTTGCTAAAAAAGCGTCTGCCCAACTCCAGTCAAACATATACTCGCCATATGAATGAAGTTTGATATAAGCTGGCATTGCAGCCACTAATGATTTTTGGTGTTTAAGATTGAGTAGTTGGCTTTGAGGATTTAGTTGGATAGAGTTTTGATTTGAGTTTTCTTTTTCTTTTTTATAGATAAGTAAATGCTGAGCTATCCAGCCAGTCTCTTTAGAAACTACATGACTGTCTTCAAGGGCTGATAAAAAGCCATGCTTGGTAAATGGGTATGATGATGAAAACAGGGTATTCCAGCTGTCTTCATCGATATCATTTATACTAGTAACAAAGTGCGCTATATATTCAGACACGGCTTTGGGTATCAATCCTTATACTAATTACTAAAAACCACGCCATCTTTCATCACAAAGTTCACACGGGTTAATTCGGTGATATCTTTAAGAGGATTTTTATCCATGGCGATAATATCCGCTAACTTTCCAGCTTCTATTGTACCAAGTATATCTGACTTACCGATTAGATCGGCAGAATTTATAGTCGCCGACTTAATAATGTCTATTTCAGTCATTCCAGCTCCATGCATTAATATCGCTTCTTGCGCATTTATACCATGTTTAGAAACGCCAGAATCGGTACCAAAAGCTATGTTCACGCCAGCTTCATAAGCAGTAGCGAAGTTTTTCAGCATATCGCCACCAACGCGAATCGCCTTAGCTTTAATATCATCGGACATAAAGTCGGTAGTTTTTGCCAAATTAACAACGGTATCGCCCGCTAATAATGTAGGAACTAAATATGCCCCGGTTTGTTTAAACAGCTGAATTGAGTCTTTGTTTGCATAACTACCATGTTCAATAGAATCAACGCCAGCTTTTAATGCAGCATTAATGCCATCTGCAGCATGAGCATGGGCTGCTACTTTGCGCCCTAATGAATGTGCCGTGGTAACAATTTCTTTTAATTCATCATCATTCATTTGTTGACCGGTACCTGTACTGGTATCCGATAATACACCGCCGGTCGATGCGACTTTGATCATATCCGCGCCATACTTAATTGTGGTGCGAGTCGCCTTTCGGCAATCATATGGACCATCACACAAGGTGTCTGAACTGTATTTTTCAAGTAAGTCGTGACGCATACCATCAACATCTAAATGGCCGCCTGTGACACTGACTCGGCCAGCGGCAATAATACGAGGGCCTTCAACCCAGCCTTTACTGATACCATCGCGCAATGCATACATATATTGTGGATTTGAACCTAAATCACGAACCGTAGTAAAGCCGGACATTAACGTTCGTTTCGCAAATAACACGCTTTGCATACTGACATCTTCGTCAGAAAGTCGAACAGTTTCAGCGGTATTATTTGGTCCCAGCTCGCCCTGTAAATGAACATGCATATCCATCATGCCCGGCATAACAAAACTATTTTTCAAATCAATTACTGTCGCGTCTTCTGATACTTCTTTAGCGCGTACATAGCCATCGAGAATTTCGCTTATTTTGTTATCAACAATAACGATAGTCTTTTGTTTTTGAATGGTTTTACCAGGTACGGAAAGCATCTCACCGGCATGTATTAGTTGGATATTATCCGCCGCTACAGTAAAGCTAGATAGCGCTAAAATTGCCGCACTAATGTATTTTTTATTAAAGTTCATATTATTGTTCTTATTGTTGTCATTGTTATCGCTGAATTCGCTCAGCAGATTTAGGAATTTTAGAATAACTATTAGTAACATAATCAAACTAAGTAGGTAAAGAAAGGAACGGATTTGCTAGATTATTGTGAAATTTACAGATGATATCGAAAGTAAAATGACGGCAGAAGATTATAGGTAGGACTATTGGTCAGTAAAAGGTATAGCTATAGTAAACAAGCACTATAACTAAACCTTTAACGATTGAATTATTAAACAATCCAATTAGTGCTGATGACCACCTACGCCATGGGCATGACCATGAGAAATTTCTTCTTCACTCGCTGCTCTAACGTCAATGATATTAATGTCAAAGTTCAGTGTTTTTCCTGCAAGTGGATGATTGGTATCAACGGTAACCATAAACTTACCAACTTTTAAAACTGTTACTTGGCGTTGACCTTGTTCAGTATTAACCACTGCCACCATACCTGGCTTCCACTTTACTGCGCCTTGTAAATGCTTTGATGGCACACGTTGTACAGCTTCATCAATGTATTCACCGTAGCCATCTTCAGGCGTTACTGATACAGAGAATTGCTCTCCAGACTCTTTGTCGAGTAAGGCCGCTTCAACGCCTTTGATCATATTTTGATGACCAATCAAAATGGCCATTGGCGTATTGCCGTTAGAATCTTCAATGACATCACCTTGCTCTGTTTTTAACACGTAGTGAAATTGAACGACGGTATTTTTAGCAACTTTCATAATATTCCTGGATAAATTATTTACATTGGTTTTAAGGTTTACTTAGCCTAATTTTAGCGTAATTTGCATTAACTTAGCACAATTAATTTTTTCAATTGAGACGGTATATCCAAAACTCTGAGATAAAAACTTTGTAATATAAATAATAAAGCCCGCTATAATAAGCGGGCCTTTACATTTTGATATTTACTTTTGCACAAAGTACTTAAAGTGCTTTGAAAATCTTCTCGACAGAATCTTTCGCATCACCAAATAACATCACCGTATTATCCTTAAAGAATAATGGGTTTTGTACACCTGCGTAACCTGTGTTCATTGAGCGTTTAAATACAACAACTTGCTTTGCATTCCAAACTTCACATACTGGCATACCAGCAATCGGACTATTTGGATCTTCTGCCGCTGCTGGGTTTACGGTATCGTTTGCACCAATAACCAATACAACATCAGTTTCAGGGAAGTCATCATTGATTTCTTCCATGCCTAATACGATATCGTAAGGTACTTTAGCTTCTGCTAACAATACATTCATATGACCAGGCAAACGTCCCGCTACAGGGTGAATTGCAAAACGAACTTCGATGCCTTTATTTTGTAATGCTCTAGTAATTTCATATACCGGATATTGCGCTTGCGCAACCGCCATACCGTAACCTGGAGTAATAACAACTGTCTTCGCTTCTTTCAATAATTCAGCAGTCGCTTCCGCTGAGATCTCTTGATGCTCGCCGTAATCAACATCCGTTGCTACTTGAACATCAGTGCCGAAGCCACCGGCAATAACACTGATAAACGAGCGGTTCATTGCCTTACACATAATGTAAGAAAGAATCGCACCCGATGAACCAACTAAAGCACCAGTGATGATTAACAAGTCATTACCTAGCATGAAACCTGCCGCCGCTGCTGCCCAACCAGAATATGAATTTAGCATCGACACAACAACCGGCATATCGGCACCACCGATTGATGCAACTAAGTGCCAACCAAAAACGAATGCGATAAACGTCATAATTAATAATGGTTGCGTTGCACCGCCTGCACTAACAAATTCAAACATTAAATAACCACTGGCAATAATCGCAAGCAGGTTCAATTTATGACGATGTGGCAACATAAGCGCAGAGGTGTTGATAATGCCGCGTAATTTAGCAAACGCAACAACAGAACCGGTAAAGGTTACCGCACCAATAAATACCCCCAAAAACACTTCAACATCGTGAATCGTTTTCGTGGCACCTATCATAATGCCGTGATCATAATATGAGTTAAAACCAACAAATACTGCAGCTAAACCAACAAAACTATGTAAAATAGCCACAAGCTCGGGCATTTCTGTCATTTCAACTTTTTTAGCTAAACGTAAGCCTATTAACGCACCGCCAACCATACATGCAGCAACAATTGTTAATGGCAAAGCACCGCTAACTCCTGGCCCTGCAATTGTCGCGATAAGCGCGATCGACATACCAATAATGCCGTACCAGTTACCCGCTTCCGCTGTGTCTTGCTTGCTTAATCCAGCAAGAGACATAATAAATAAAATAGCAGCAATTATATACGCCGCAGTGATAATACCTTCAGTCATTGCAACGTCTCCTATTTTCTAAACATTTTAAGCATGCGCTTGGTTACAAAGAAACCGCCCGCAATATTGATGGTCGCGATTAAAATCGCGATGCCGGCAAGAATTTGTACTATTAATTCATCACTGCCCACTTGCAGCAATGCACCAACAATAATAATTCCTGAAATAGCATTGGTTACACTCATTAATGGTGTGTGTAGAGCGTGCGAGACGTTCCAAACCAAATGATAACCAACAACACAGGCCAACATAAATACTGTAAAATGTGAAAGGAACTCAGCTGGAGCTACACTTGCAACCCAAGCAAAACCAATGGCCCCTAATGCCATTGCAACGTATTTCTTCGTATTTGACTTCGGTGCTTCTTCAACTTCAACTTCCGGCTCTGCTTTTGCTGCAGGCGCAGCAGGTGCCGCTGAAACTTGAATTGGTGGTGGTGGGAAAGTAACTTCACCATCTTTAACCACTGTCATATTGCGAAGTACCACGTCATCAAAATCGATATCGATGTTACCGTCTTTTTCTTTACACAATAACTTCATTAGATTGACAAGATTATTTGCATAAAGTTGTGACGATTGATTCGGTAAGCGAGAAACGAAATCGGTATAACCAATAATTTTAACTTGGTTAACTTCGTTAATTTCACCAGGTACCGTTAATTCACAGTTACCGCCGCCTGGCGCTGCTAAATCAACAACAATTGAACCTGGCTTCATGGCATTAACCATTTCTTCAGTAATAAGTTTTGGTGCAGGGCGACCCGGGATCATCGCTGTAGTAATAATAATATCAACTTCTTTGGCTTGTTCTAGGAACAGCGCCATCTCAGCATCGATAAAGGCTTTACTCATTTCTTTTGCGTAGCCATCACCGCTGCCAGTATCTTCTTCTTCCTCGTAATCAAGCTCAAGGAACTCAGCACCCATAGATTCAATTTGTTCTTTTACTTCTGGACGAGTATCGAATGCGCGTACAATCGCACCTAAGCTACCTGCGGTACCAATTGCGGCAAGACCAGCAACACCAGCACCAATAATCATTACCTTCGCCGGTGGGATCTTACCAGCAGCAGTAATTTGCCCGGTTAAAAAACGACCAAAATGATTAGTAGCTTCAATAACAGCACGGTAGCCAGCAATGTTTGCCATTGAACTAAGGGCATCCATTGATTGTGAACGAGTCATTCGAGGAACCATTTCCATCGCTAACGTATTAACGTTTTTTGCACTTAATTTAGCCAGCATCTCTTCGTTTTGAGCTGGGGCAATAAAGCTAACAAGGTTCGATCCTTCTTTAAGAAGATCAACCTCAGCATCATTTGGTTGGTTTACTTTTAACACTAGATCAGACTGCCAAGCCTGCTCAGTTGTTACGATACTCGCGCCAGCTTGCTGATATACATCATCATTAAAGCTTGCTTTGTCACCTGCACCACTCTCCACAGATACTTCAAAGCCAAGCTTAATTAGCGCTTGAATAGAAGCAGGAGAAGCAGAAACTCTATTTTCACCCGAAAGAGTTTCCTTAGGTATACCGATTTGCATAGAATCTACCTTTTCATCATATAGTTAATTGTTATTAAGATTAGTACAATTTTACAATTTTGTAGCCACATCTTATCTAATGAATCTGTTTTAATCTGTTAACTACCCGTAGTTAATAGTAATATTAGATCTACCTGATTTATAACGTATATTGGAAGTATTTTACATTCTTAAAACAAAATCAGATTAACAGAAATGTAACGATTTTTATGCATTTTATTTACAGCGAATAAAATTAATTAGCAATAAGTTATAAAAATACGTTATCTTAGGGGCTGACCATCAACAATAATATTGATTAGTCCCTTTACAGCACCAGCCATATTGTGACTTGGGAAGTAGATATTTAAATGTTTACTTTGTGCTAACGGATGCGACATAAGCAGGGTATGAATAAATTTTTTTTGTTGCTGTTGGTTTATTTTTCTGTGGCTATCAATGCCGCAGCTGTAGACGTTCTAGAAGAAGAACGAATAAATCAAATAGCACAACAGTTCGTTGACTTTCATAAAACAGAGACTCAGTCTTTGTTACAGCCGATCCTATCTGAAAATCTAACAGTAACAGTAACCCAAGGCTCAAATGGCTATGGCTTTATTCTCAATTACAATAAAAGCGAATACATAGAATATTTAAGCGAAGGACATAAAAGCCGCACTAGAGTTGGCACCGATGTGTCGTTTATTTCCTCTGAGATTCTAGGCAACAAAGAAGCTAAAGTAATTTTACGTTATCGCTCCAAAAAGTTAGGTAAGTATGTGTGGGTTGAAGCCATTATTCGCATTGAAGCAGGTATTGCACTGATTACTGAAGTAGAAGAATACACCTAATCGCAAGTAATAATTACTATCTCTCTATTTGGCATAAAATAAAAAACGGGAAAGTATCTAAAGATTACTTTCCCGTTTACGTTTCTAAGTTGGCAAGTTAAATAAACATCGTGACTTATAAACTAAAGTTAACTAATCATAATGGTATTATTTCAATTTTAAGCTTTAAGTTTCTCCCGAACTGTTTGCACCATCACATAACAAACAGGAATAATAACTGTACCGATTACTAATGCGACTAACATTCCGCCAAATACTGTTAAGCCTAATGATTTCTGGCTAAACATGCCTGCCCCGGTTGCGAGCACCAGCGGAATGATACCAGCGATAAATGATACCCCTGTCATACAAACCGCTCGAAAACGTAAATCTGCAGCGGTTTTCGCGGCTTCCAATATCGACTTGCCCTCTTCTTCTCTTAAATTACGAGCAAACTCAACAATCAATATTGCGTTCTTAGCAGCCATACCAATGAGCAGTATCAAGCCTACTTGGGCAAATAAATTAAGCGCAAAACCAACCAAGTTCAATGCTAATAATGCCCCTGCCATAGCTAACGGTACAACTAAAATAATGGCTAATGGTATTGACCAACTTTCATATTGGCCAACTAAAAATAAGTACACAAAAATCAAAGCCAATGCATAGGCGTATATCGCCATATTGCCAGCTTCAATTTCTTGATAAGTCATGCCTGTCCACTCATATTGAAAACTTGTAGGTAATACATTGGCAGCAACTTCTTCTAAAGCGGCAATTCCTTCACCACTACTATAACCTGGCGCGGGGTTTGCTCTTACACTCATCGAATTAAATAAGTTGTAGGCCTCACTAATGTCAGGGCCATGAATCGCTTTAATATCAGCAACGTTTGACAGCGGGATCATAGAGCCATGTTTATTGCGCACATATAAAGCCTGTAAATCGCTAATATTTCGTCGATATTCAGACTTAGCTTGCATGATCACACGATATGACTGACCAAACTTGGTGAAATCATTAATATATACACTACCTAATTGAGCTTGCAGCGTACTATAAACATCACTGATGTTGAGCCCTAATGTCTTAACTTTCTTGCGATCAACATCGACTAAATATTGTGGCACATTGGCACGGAACGTACTGTAAACGCCTGTTAATGCCGGGTGTTGATTGGCTTCTACAATAAACTCATTAAGAATACTTGCCATTTCTGTCGGCGAGCTAGCAAGTTTATCTTGTAATATAAACTCTAAGCCACCTACTGCGCCCATACCAGGTACCGCTGGCGGTGCGATTGCAAATACTTGTGCTTCAGGAATTTCCATAAAGGCTAAATAATTCACTTTTTGGGTGATAGCAAATACGATATCTTGTCGCTCGACACGCTCATCCCAATGTTTTAAGACGATAAACATTGAACCGGCATTACTTTGAGCACTTCCACTTAAAATACTATAACCTGCCACTTCAGTAATACTTTCAATGCGCGAATCTGAATTGAGCTGTGCAGATAGTTTAGTTATCACATCTTGAGTTCTCGCAAGTGAGCTAGCGTCTGGTAATTGAATACTGACAATAAATATACCTTTATCTTCTGGTGGTACGAAGCCACCAGGGGTATTCGAGAAACCATAACCTAGCAATGCAAACACCATAGCAAGAGCAATTGCCACAGCAACAGTTTTGCGGATCAGCGTTGCGACCAACACCCCGTACTTATTTTTAATAAAGTTAAAACCAATATTAAATTTACTAAACCAAGCAGCCTGGGTTGTTTGGCGCTTAAGCAATAAACGCGATAAGGCTGGAGATAAGGTTAAGGCATTTAACGAACTAAATAATACCGCCACACAAATGGTCACCGCGAATTGCTGATACATAATGCCAGTAAGGCCAGGTAACATAGCAACAGGTATAAATACCGCTAATAGCACTAAGGTGGTAGCAATAATTGGACCGGTAACCTCTTCCATCGTTTTAGTGACGGCTTGTTCTGTGGTTATCGATTGGTCCTCTTCTAAATGCCGCTCGGTGTTTTCCACCACGAGAATTGCATCATCAACAACGATACCTATGGCTAATATGAGGCCGAATAAGGTCACCGTATTTATTGACATTCCAGCAATTAGCAACACTGAAAATGACGCGATTAACGAGACCGGAATCGCTACTGTTGGCACTAATGCAGCACGCCAACTTCCCAAGAAAATAAAGGTAATAACAATAACTAAAGCAACCGCTTCAATTAAGGACACGACAACTTTGGAAATCGATGTGCCGACGTAACGAGTTGTATCATAACCAATTGAATAATCGATGCCTTTCGGAAAGCTAGGAGCAACATCAGCCATCAATTCTTTAACACGAGCACCTGTTTCAAGGGCATTAGCACCAGGTAACAAATACAGCGCAATAGTACTTGAGTCGTTACCATCAACTTTGGTGATAATCGAGTAGTCTGCTTGCCCTAATTCAATATCGGCAACATCGCTCAATAAGATCATTGAACCATTGTCGTTAGAGCGAACAATGATTTCTTCAAACTCTTTAACAGTGGTTAGCTTGCCCTGGGCTTGCAACGTGTATTGAGTTTGTATTTTGTCGTCATAGGGAGGCGCACCAACTTTACCAGCGGCAACTTGAATGTTCTGCTCTTGTAACGCATTCTTCACATCACTTGGAGTGACTTTTAATGCTGCCATGTGTCTTGGATCTAACCAAATTCGCATTGAATAAGCGGCTTCACCCATAATCATGGCTTCAGAAATACCATCGATTCGCTTTAATGCATTCAACAAATTTATTTTTGCATAATTGGAAATAAATACTCGATCAAATTTTTCATCGGTCGCCACTAAGTTAACGAGAAATAGCATATCTGGAGATTGCTTTTTAATTAGCATGCCCGATTGACGAATTTCAGTCGGCAATTTCGGCTCCGCCATCGCAACCAAATTCTGCACACGTACCAAAGCCAAATCTGGATCTGTACCAACAGCGAATGTAACGGTTAATTTATAACTACCATCGTTTGCACTTTTAGAAGACATGTAAATCATACCTTCTACACCGTTAACCGCTTCTTCTATAGGTAAACCAACACTCTCTTTAACTACAGATGATGACGCACCGGAGTAATTAGCTGATACCACGACTTGTGGTGGCGCAACACTTGGGTATTCAGATACCGGCAAATTTATTGCTGAAATAGTCCCTATAAGGGTTAAGACTAAAGCAATAACTAATGCAAGCTTAGGCCGAGTAATAAAAGTTTTACTGATCATTTTAAGCTACCTATTATTCGCCGAGGCTAGAATTAGTTGAGGTGTTACTTCTAGAGCTATTTGATGTACTGCTGGTGACGATACTTGCGGCAGGTTTATTTTGCTTAACTTTTACCTGCTGCCCTTCTCTAATTTTTTGCACACCACTGATGACCAAAATTTGATCAATCGTTAAACCATCTAAAACAATAACATTAGTCCCGACGCGTTCGCCTAGTTTAATATTGTTCCGAACAACAGTGGTATTATCGACGATGGTCATCGCAAAGTCGCCTTGCTGATCACTTTGCACGGCGCTTTGTGGGATCATAATTGTATCAATAGCTTTTGGTGATTTTAAAATCACCGATACATATTGTCCGGGTTTTAGGATTCCATCTGGATTAGGTACTACTGCTCGAACTTCCATAGAACCTGTTTCCGGATCGACGCGATTTGACACGAACGAGATCATACCTTGGTGTTCATATATATCATCGGGACCAAAGGCAATTTCTACATCGGGTTTATTATCTTCGCCTATACCACCTTGTTTTTGAAATTTACGGGCCATCTTCCAATAGAGCTTTTCACTCACTTGGAATGGCACTTCCATGGTATTTACCGCCACGATAGTTGTAAGTTCTCCGCTTTGCGGGCTGACCACATCGCCAACACTAAATTTACTGCGATCTATAGTTCCATCTAAAGGTGCTTGTATTGTTGTATAAGCTAAATTAACCGCTGCTGTTTCTTGCTTAGCTTGAACAGACTTTAATTGTGACTTAGCTTCGTCATATTTACCTTCTAAGGTGTCAATTTCTGACTTTGAGATGAAGTCGTCGGCAATTAATTCTTTACCGCGATTATAGTTTTTTAATGCGATATTTAACGCCGACTGTGCTTTAGATACTTCTGCTTGCGCTTGTTTGTATTGTGCTTGCAACTCGCTATCGTCTAATTCAAACAATACATCTCCAGCATTAACTTTTGCGCCTTGTTTAAAGTTAACAGCCAATATTTTTGCTTTTACACGAGCTTCAATTTCCACATCATTTGCAGCAGTCAAGTGACCCACAAAGGTATTGCGAGTTTGATATGGGAATTGTTCGATATTGGAAACAACCACTTCAACTTGTGGTTTGGCTCTTTGTGGTTTTTCACACCCTAGTAACGCCACTGCTGCAATTACCAGCAACGATGATTTAATGAATGAAGAATTTGACTGAGTTAATAAAGACATGTTCGGCTCTCGGTTGTATGTAAAAGCTAATTAAAAAGCATGGATTAACAATATTTTAACGTTAATAATAAGCTTATACTAATATCAAAAATGTACACTATGTTAATGATTCGTTATAAAGACCGGAAGATTAAGTAAAAACTGTTCACATTACTGTAAACTTTTGAGAGTACTTTGTAACTTATCGTAAACCTAGCCCATATATACTCTTTTCACTGTCTATTTTGTCTCACTTCCTACACTTCAGAAATATATAGAAACATTTGCAACATGTTAATTGATTGTTAACAAGCCTATAATGCTTTTCATGGAAAATAGCGGAGCTAAAAACAATGCTAATACAGTTCCAATCAATAAAGATGCAATCAAATAACACCACAAAAATGAAAAAATGGTTGTTTAAAGAGATATTTATCAATGAATTTAACTCGTAGCTCATTAAAAAACCCAGCGGCGATATTAGTGATCGTAGCACTAATTTTTGTTTTTGGAGCGATCAGTATTGCCAAGTTACCAATTCAATTAACACCGGATATTGAACAACCTCAAATCACTATATCAACAGGTTGGCGCAGTGCATCTCCACAAGAAATGGAGTCGGTGATCATTGAACCTCAAGAAAATGTCGTTAAGAATACTCGCGGCGTTACTGATGTGACCACAAATATTAATAGCGGCTTTGGTAATATCACTTTGACTTTTGATGTTGGCAGTAATATGCAGCAAGCAATGTTGGATGTGATCAATAACCTTAATCAAGCTCCTCCTCTACCATTAGATGCAATGGAACCGGTGGTTGCTGCTGGCGGCGGTCGCGGCGGTCCTAATGCGGCTTCACTATTAGTTAAAATTCTCGACAGCAACCCAAACAAAGATATTGCCAGCTACCAAAAACTAATCGAAGACGTAATAGAACCTCGACTGTCTAGAATTGAAGGTATCGGCCAAGTAAATTTAAACTCAAGAAGGCCAAAAGAGTTACGTATTAGCTTTGACCCATACAGTGCAGCAGCAATGGGAATTCAAGTAGGTAATATCGCTAATAAAATTCGCCGTAGTGCTGATATTTCTGGCGGTTTTGCCGAAGTAGGACGACGCCAATATACAGTGCGATTTATCGGTCAATATGACGTTGCAAGTTTTTCCGACATGATCATTGGATATCAGCATCAACGACCGATTTATTTGAAAGATATTGCTACCATTGAAGAAACCTTAGTCGATAAGTTTGGTTTAACTTTGCGCAGTGGCGCGCCAGCGTATTACATTACAGTGACTCGAAATTCCGATGCTAATACCGTTGAACTACTTGACGATATTAATCAGGTTATTCATGATTTAAATAGCGGTATTTTAGCCGACAATGGGCTTACCATAGATTTAAGTTTCGACTCTTCGGTACATATTCGAAATGCCCTTACGTTAGTAAAAAGTAACTTAGGCTTAGGTGTATTGCTTGCCTTTGGTATTCTATGGCTATTCTTACGAGGATTAAAACCCACCTTAATCATTGCAACAATAATTCCTATCTCGCTAATGGTGGCATTTTTAGGTTTAAGTTTGTTTAATCGTAGTTTAAACGTAATTTCATTAGCCGGTTTAGCCTTTGCAGTTGGTTTAGTATTAGATGCAGCAATTATCGTGCAAGAGAATATCGTGCGATTAAAAGCCAATGGCGTTGCCGATCATAAAGCGGTTATCCAGGGGGCAACACAAGTGACTGGGGCTTTGTTTGCATCGACCGCTACCAGTGTTGCCATATTCTTACCGATCTTATTTATGGAAGGTATTGAAGGGCAACTGTTCTCAGATTTAGCACTAACATTATCTATTGCAGTAATCGCTTCGTTAGTCACCGCTATTACCGTGTTACCTATTGCAAGCAGATATTGGCTTAAAACATTGCCTGATGCTGATCCATTCGATCACTATTGGGAAAAGCTCACTAATTTAGTGATGCATCTAACCAGTTCTACCAGTAAGCGCTTTACCTGGATTGCGCTACTGCTTGGTGGTTCAATTGCCATCAGCGCCATGCTTATTCCAAAAACAGACTTTATGCCTCGCGCCCCAATCGACGGATTCTTCTTTAATATTATGATGCCACCGGGTGGCAATTTAGATTTTGTCGAACAAGAAATGGCATTACTGGTAAAAAATCGTATTGCGCCTTACCTCTCAGGCGAGAAACAACCTAAAATAAAGAGCTATAACTTTTCATCATATGGCGCGAACTTTAGTGGTGGGTTTATATATTCTGACGACCCAAGCCGAGTCGAAGAACTGATGGCTGTAGTTCAAAATGAAGTGCTAGCGGGTTTGCCAGATACCAGTGTATTTTTATTTCGCGGGTCAATGATAAATGTCAGCGGTGGTGGTAATGGCCGCTCAATTAACATCGATATTCAAGGCTCTAATCTAGATGAATTAATGCAAACAGCGCAAACCGGGCTTGGCGCTATCAACAAGCATATGCCAGGTGTAGGTGCCCGTCCTATTCCAGGTTTATCTATGGCTCAGCCCGAATTACGCTTAATCCCAAATGATCGTCGCATTGTACAGGCAGGACTTAATCGTGGTGATGTTGCCAATGCGGTAAGAGCATTTACCGATGGCTTATTTGTCAGCGAATTCTTTGACGGTAACGATCGTATGAACGTTATATTACGTGGTTCTAGGTGGGCTACGCCTGACGAATTAGCTGCACTGCCAATATATACCCCCCTTGCTGGTGTGCAAACATTAGGTGAATTAACACAAATCGTTCGAACCGTAGGCCCTACACAATTGCGCCGTGTTGACGGTAAGAGAACCATTAGCCTTACGGTCTCACCGCCAGAAAATATGTCTATGGAAGAAGCACTAGCGACATTAGATGAAAAAGTGATGGCAGAAATGAATGCTGTATTAGCTAACGATGCCAGCATTAAATTAAGTGGTAATGCCAATAAAATGGCGAGTGCTATAAACGATATGTTGTTAAATTTCGTCCTAGCATTAATCATATTATTTCTATTAATGACCGCCCTATTTAGATCTGCTAAAGACAGTATTTTAGTACTGTTAGTCATGCCGATGGCGGTTGCAGGTGGAGTTACTTCATTGTGGTTACTGAATATGGTGAGTTTTCAATCACTTGATTTACTAACCATGATCGGCTTTATCATTTTGCTTGGTCTTGTGGTAAACAATGCAATTTTACTTGTTGACCAAACTCGTACCGCTGAAGCCGAAGGTAAAAGCAGAAGAGATGCAGTGAAGCAAGCAATTCGCATTAGAGCCAGACCTGTCTACATGAGTACATTAACCAGTATCTTTGGCATGCTGCCATTAATGGCGATGCCAGGTGTTGGCGCTGAAATCTATCGAGGATTGGCAACAGTTATTGTTGGCGGTATGGCAATTAGCGCTATTTTCACTCTTATTTTATTGCCAAGTTTATTGCGTATTGGCGAACAGCGAAGCGCAGTAACAGCTAACTCAAATACTATGCAAGGGCAATTAAGCCCTGCAAGCGAGTAAAACATGAATATTAAAAAATCGATCAATTCAACATTATTGGCCCGTTCACTTATTGTTGCTAGTGCATTATTTGTGACTAGTTATGCAACAGCCCAGGCAGCACGACCTGCAAGCCCAGTAAAGGTTGAAGTAGTAAAACAAACCAAATTATCACCAAGTGTTAATTTACTGGGCACAGTATACAGCCACTCTAACATCGCCATTACTGCGGGTGTAAATGGACAATTACTTAACGTTGTTGAGCCGGGCACATTTGTCGAAAGTGGCGACATCTTAGTGACAATGGACACGTTGCCATTAGAGTTGATGCAACTTGAAAAACAAGCACAAATTAAACGAGAAAAGATTAATTTAAGCTATTTAAAACGAGAACTTGCGCGTTTAGAAACGTTAAAAATGCAAAATAACACCGCAGAGTTTCAACTCGACCAAACTAAGTCTAAGTATGAATTAGCGCAAGCAGACTTAGAAATTGCGCAACTCAAATTAAAGCAAATTAATGATCAACTCGATCGAGCAACCATCAAAGCGCCATTTTCAGGGGTAATTACTGAACGTATTGAACGTGAAGGCACTGACGTAAATCGCTCACAAGTGTTGCTGCGAATGTTAGATACAGAAAACTTACGAGTGCATTTATTTGTGCCAATACGGTACATGGCGTTTATCCAAAAAAATGAAGCCTTAAGTGTGTTTAATGATCACTTTCAAACCACTGCACAAATTAGCGCAGTCATTCCTGCCGCCGATCAACGTTCACAAACATTCGAATTACGACTGGATTTAGATGCTAATACTGTTGGCAAATGGACCACAGGTGAATTAGTGAAAGTTGAAGTGCCGGTGCAAGCTGACATTGAAACGATTGCGATTCATCGCGACGCATTGATACTTAGAAGTAATGAAACCTATGTCATGATCATCGATGACAATAACACCGCCCATAAAAAAACAGTAACTGTGGGCACAGGGCAAGGCGATTGGGTTTCTGTTGAAGGTGAGCTATCCGCTGGAGACAACGTAGCAATACGCGGCGCAGAAACGTTACGTGAAGGACAAAAAGTGAGTGTTCAAAAGAAATCCTAATACCTCACACTAACGTTATTTTCTAGCGTAAGCCTAGGTAAAAATAACGAAAGCCGACATAAAAAAAACCGAACTGACGTTCGGTTTTTTATTGGTCAAATTGCTAGTCTTTATACTACTCTTCGATTTTGCTTCTATCTAAAAATAAGTATGGACCAGTAAAGTCATGTGTTTTGCCATCAATGGTGACACTATGCGCCTCGCTGTCATCAACTTTTTGTTTAGCGTTAAATACAAGTACGATATCGGTACCATTTTTAAAGCCTACATTGATAATATCTAAGTCACCTTCTTTGGTATGGATAAGCTTTGATAATTTACTGTGACTATTGGTGGTAAACTCTTTCGACGGATTGTATTCGCCATGCAGCTCTAACACGCTAACAAAATCATGATTCTGGGCATTTTCAACTCGAGTAATAAACGCTTTATCTTCGACTAAATTAAAGTTTGGATCATTAGCGCCAGTGCGGGTAAATATAATGTTCGAACCTTTAGTATTAATAAAGTTATAGCTATAGAAACGATTTTTATTTAGCCAAGTAATTTTACCTAAATCATTCTGCTCTTGACCTTTTGCAGCTAACCATAGATGTTGGTAACCATTCTTTTCACCTAATGCCGATAGTGACTTAGTCGCAGTATTAAGCTCAAAAGACGTATCCATTAAGTGACCGTTAAAATGCACTGGTAAATCATACTGATGCTTATCATCAGCAACCACCGACAATACATCGATTACAAATGGACGTGACACCGAAGGAATATCAACTAATGCTTGAGTACGGGTAAATTCTACGCCATCGTATGTTTTTTCGATATTAGCGCTTGAAACTCTGATATTGCTCGCTTCATCGAAAAATAATAATTCAGGATGATTTGCATTACCGGTATCTAATTCACCGTTAAAATGACTGGTCTCATCAACTACTAAGGTATTGTGAGAAATCGTTTGCTTAGCATAGGTGTTATTTTCTTTAAGATAGTGACCGCCATATTTTGCTTCAACATTTAAAAAACGTGCAGCACCATAATCGTTAATTATCTCTTCACCATTGTCATAAAATAGCCAGTTTAGCTTATCAAAATGACCATGGTTCATACCTTGTGAAGTCGCTTTTAATACCAGTGCTTGGTTACCACGCTCTGGGCTGGTACGCATAATTGCTAGACCGCCTTCATCGCCTTTTGTTCCATCACGAAACACAAGTGATTTGTATTGATAAGGTTGCGTAAGAGCAGCATCAAGTCCGCGAGCGACCTTAAGGCCGTCGCCAGTCAATACAATAGTATCTTGAACTCTTGCAATATCTAGCAAGGTATCGTCGTTATTCAAACCATAAGCGATAGTGACGCCGTAAACCAATTCTATGGTATCGATACCCTTGTCTTTAATGGCATCATTGATCGGGAAAAATAACTTGTTATAACTTAGCTGAATCGTAGCTTCGATTGCTTTTAATATTATGCCGTCGCGATATTCAAATATTTTTCGCTCTGGTTGGTTCACTTCAATCGCTTTGGCAAATAATACGAACGGCATTAATGCATAGCGTTGATAATAAGGACCTTCGTTATAATAACCATCCGGTGAGAATAACTCGTCGAGTTGTCTTAAAAAACCGCCTTTACCCGACTTTTCTAGATCGTATAACGCTTTTTCAACCCATTCGTTTTCACCAAGGACAAAACCGGCCATACCAACCGCAGCGGTTGCCCATGTACCATGGTTATGAACACGGTTAAACGTTTGTGGTGACTCTTCAGAAATATAACTAACGAGATTTCTAAACAGGTTATTTTCAATGTGTTGGCGTTGTTCTTTAGTTAATGTATCGGCAATTGAGTCGTAACCTTGAATTGAATATACCAACCACACAGCTTCGTTCAAGCTTTGCCAAAATAGCTTGCCTGGCGATTGTTCTTTGCGTTTAGGGTGAATCGGCAACGTTGGATACATATCCGCATATTTGCTCAATATTGCACTAACGCGCTCTGCATATTGAATTTCACCGGTAAGCTGATACATCATGCCGGCATTGTAAATTAAACGTTGGTTGCTTTTGTGTTTTTCATGGGTATAACCACCACCCGCGTCTTTTGGCATTGGGACAACAATTGGTTGTTGCATCTCTGCATCAACACTTGCTTTAACAGCCAAAAACTCATCTTGAAATGCTCCTGGACTATTAATCGCATTTTTCATTTGCACAATATCATTTGGATTATTTACCAGCGATGGATGCTCTCCAGACAATGATTTGGCATTAGCGCCAACGGTAATCACAGTGTAGAGAATAGCTGTGCTAATTATTTTTAAACAGAAATTCATTCTATTTCTCCAATGATTTAAAAATCAGTATTTTTGAAAGCAATTTTATGAAACTTTTTTAAAGAAAAAAGCTTATAGATGATTAAGATAACCAAATATAAGCCTTTCAGTTATGTTCTAAAATAGCACCTATTTAACGGTTAAATAGGTGCTTAAGTTTTAGAATTTAGCGCGTACACCAATGGTATAACGTCTATCTGCTTCCGTATATTTCCAGTTATTTCCTAACTCGTCTTTGAATATAGATGCTTCACCAGTCAAGTTAGTCGCGTTAGCTACTACCGTAAAGTGTTCATTAATATTCCAGCTAGCTGAAGCGTCCAATTGACCTCGATCATCACGATAGTTGTTACCGGCAATTGAGTCTTCTGGGACTGGGTTATTTGCACCACCATCAATCGCTATAACACGCTTCTCATTTTCTGTATCTAAGAAACCATCTCGATAGTTGTATGCTAAGCGAGCTGCTAAGCCTTCATATTCCCAGAATAATTGTAGGTTATAAGTATTCTCAGAAATATCTAATAGTGGGTTACCATTTGGTTGTTCACTGTCTGCGTATGTATAGTTTGCACTGATACCTAACCCAGAAAATGCACCTGGTAAGAAGTCAAAAATTTGTTGATAGCCGACTTCAAAACCTTCTATCGTACCGTTTTCGCCATTTGTATCTTTGGCAGTATCGACACCTGTTAGGTTATTTTGACGTAATAAATCAACCGCAGCAAAACCTTGAGCGTCGGTAAGACCGTCAGCAGTGCTTAGGAAAACCATATCTTGATTATCTTCACCTACTGCATCAAGAATACAAACACTTTGCCACTCAGTTACGTTTTGGTTGGCTGCAACACTTGCATCGGCTCGACAGGTATTTGTGTTATTCAGGAATGACTCAACATCTTTGTAGAATACTGCAAATGAAACTAGGTTACCTGCTCCGAAGTAGTGTTCAATTGACAAGTCAAACTGAGTTGCTCGATAAGGGTCTAAATCAATTGAGCCTTGGGTAGCTTTTACATAAGAGTTATCAATATCAAAAGCTGGGCTTAACTGACCAAAGTCAGCTCTGCGCATAACTTTTGCAGCGGCAAAGCGTACAAGTGTATTATCGGTTGCATTGTAGGTTACATTCAAACTTGGTAGGAAGTCATCATACTCATGTTTACCAGTTATTTTCTCATCATTAAGGAAAACACTCGACTCTAAATCGGTTTCAATATAGCGACCACCAACTACGGCAGTTACACTATCGAAGTCTAAGTATGCAGATAGATAAACTGCTCGTGTATCTTCTGTAATATCTCTATAAGACCCTAAACTTTCTTCTAGATTATCTGCTAGGCTGCCAGTAGTAGCAAGGCTAGTTCCAGCTAATAGTTGTTGAAGTTCACTATAAACATTTTGCGCATTATCTAAACCATTATACGCTTGATATTTTAATAAATCGTTTTGACCTGATTTTCCAAGCTGATCGAATGCATGTTCATGGCTCAATACTGAGAAGCTTCCAGGAAATGCTGAGTTGTAATCATCAATCCAAACTGTCGCTAATGAATCGTCTGGATTTTTTGCATTCTTATAAATATCTTTGATTTCTTCTTTATATTGACGATAGCTATATTCGCGTTCGGTAACGCGAACGCCTGACTTCAAAGATGATAACCAATCAAAGCCAAGTGGATCAGCAATATCAATATCGAATCGTATTGCTGTCTCTTCATTATCTGTCAATTTTTCTTCATACTTGAATGTACGTAGGGCTAGGTCTTGTTCGCTAGTATATGCATCTGGAACAGAGTGAATAATACTAGGAAGTTTATCGCCTGATTGAGAGAACTCACCAGTGTATACATTATTTGTTAATGAATCTGACGTCCCATCAAAAAGAGATTTTTGGATTGGACGTAAGGTAAACTCAGCATCAGGTCTATAACTTTCTGAAGACGCTACTGCTACTTCGCCTGAAATTTTAACATCATCTGTAAGAGTCCATTCACCACCTAACGCATGTGAATAAGCTTCAGTTTCACGGAAGTCACTATAAGTTTTAGGAATTGCAAAATCATTATCTAAAGAGAAGTTGTTTAATGCGCCACTACCGTTTTGAGTTATGCCTGTATCGGTAGCATCTAAACCGCCACCAACAGCAAGAACTGAACTACCAGCCTGTGAGCCTTCACGTTCAGTAGTATTTAAGTCTAGATAAACCATCCCATCACCAGACTGCGGAGCCCATTGAAGTGATAAATTGACTGCTGTACGCTCGCGTTGCTCTAGGTACTGCTCTACTGTATGTTGATCTCGTAATGTATAATTTTTACTTGAAGTATTACCACCTCCAACAGCCAAGTCACCCGCTGGTCCAGGAATCGGCGAAACACGGCTCATAAACTGATCTTGACGGATTTCACGGTCTTGATATGAAAGCATAACTAACGCACCAAAAGTACCGGCATCACCTAAGTCCCAATTATTACCAATTGAACCACTAAATATCGGCGCCCAGTTTTCTGTTTTATCGGCATACTCACCATCAAGTGAAAATGCTCCAGTTAAACCATCTAACTCCAATGGTCGAACTGTTTGCAAGCTGACTGTACCACCCAAAGCACCTTCAATCATATCTGCTGTTGGTGATTTAACAACTTCAACAGCTTTTAGGAAACTAGAAGGGAAATCTTGAAGGCTAATACCACCACGAGAATCGCCTATTGTAGAACGACCATTTAACTCCACGCGATTTTGAGGTAAGCCTCGAATCGAAACACTATCACCTACACCAAAGTCGGTGTTTATCGAAACACCTGTAATACGTTGTAGGGCTTCAGCAATGTTATTGTCTGGCAGTTTACCAATATCTTCTGCCACAATACCATCGGAAATTCGGCTATCAGTGCGCTTTCGAAGTGCCGCAGCTTTCATACTTCCTAACATACCAGTGACTTCGATTACTTCGATGTCTTCATCGACTGAAGTTGGCGCTTGTTCTTCTGCTGCTAATGCTGCCGTTGATAACATTGCTGTTAATGCAGTACCAAAAAGCATTGTATTCTTATTAGCATATTTAGTTACGCTAAATAGTGAACTTATTTTATTAAGTTTCATTTTATTTCCCCGTGAGACCTGATTGATTATTGTAATTTCAGTTTATTTTTTAAGTCGTCATTAGATTGACATGTCGATACCCTTATCAATATGTCAGATGATTTTATATTACAACCTCTTACAATTTACAATACTTATTTTAACAATGCATTCTCAATTGGTTAACCAATAGATAATTTTCAGACACCACCAAAACAAGCAATACCCAGTCACAACAAAGCCTTCAAGGCCACCTGAATTGGTTAACAAGAATGCAAATACAAATCAAAAAATAAACAACAAAGATAAAAATAAAATTACGGAATGGTAAAATAGAACATAAATTATTCGGATATAAGACTCAAAATAAGAAACAAGAAGTGTTAAGCAACAAAATTGGTTAACCAATTTATTGTTACTGTTAATCCCTATGTTTGAGGCATTAAACGTTGGGAAAATAATAAAGTTCGATAACGTTTGTTCAGTTTTGAATTTGAATATACTTGACGACATGAATTGGCCGCCATTAGCATTAGAGTCTATCGGGTTAATAACGTAAGCTGCGACACAAAATGTTAGGTTAATTATTTAAACTGAAGTGTTATGCAGTTAAGGCCATTGTTCTGGCTTATTCAGGAACCTGATACAGGTATAAAAAAGCCCTAGCAACATTTTGCTAGGGCTTTTTAGTTATCTCGGGGAAGATAAATTTTTAAATTACCACTTACGCATTTTATGGCCTTTGACCGCATAAAATAGAATAAACAGGTAACATGGGAACATCACCATATAACCACCTTGCTGACCAAGAGAAGTTAATGAACTGGTTATACCCCAAAATAATGGGCCAAATGCACCACCCGCAATACCCATAACCAATAACGCTGAACCAGTACTGGTTAACTTACCCATACCTGATAGGGCTAATGGCCATACCGCCGGCCAAACAATCGCATTGGCTAAGCCTAAAAATGCAATCATTAATAATGTATCTGGTAATGCAGTACCACCAAATGGCACTAATAACGTATTGGCAATGGCGTAAGAGTCGTTATCACCGATAACAATTAGTACCGTCAGAATTAAACCTAAGATAGCGGAGATCATTAACGCTGTAGGTTGCGAAATAAACCGTGGAATGGTGATAATACCAAGTGTATAACCTAGTACCATACATACCATGGTATAAGAGGTCATAACACCATAGCTTTCAACACCTAAGGATAAAGCAAAGGTACCTATGGTATCGCCGGCGATTACCTCAACGGCAACATAGAAGAATAATGCAACTACACCTAGCGCCAAGTTAGGATGCGATAATGCCGCTTTAATGTGACCTTTTTCTTTAGTTTCGTTGTCGTCTTCTTCGCTTTCCAACTCTGGTAACGGAGACTTTTTAACGAGCACAGCTAAAATACCAATGAAAATAGCCATACCTAAATAAGGCATAATAAGACCATTGGCCATTTCATCAATTTGTAGCTGAGTTAACTCAGTGCCAACTCGATCCTTGAAGCTATCTAAAATTAGTGCGGTGAATACAATAGGAGCTACAACACCAGCGCCTTTGTTTAGAATCCCCATAACACTAACACGTGCTGCCGCAGACTCTTCTGGACCAATGCGAACGACATAAGGGTTAACCGCAGTTTGCAGTAATGTTTGGCCCGCGCCCATCACTAGTTGTGCAAATAAGAATAATGCAAATACTTGAGTTTTAGCCGCAGGAATGAAAAGTAATCCTGCAAGCATCATTACCCCCATACCGAGTGCCATGCCGGTTTTATAACCGACCTTTCGAATAACCCAGGCAGAAGGCAGAGCAGTAAAAGTTACCGCAATATAAAACGAGAACAAAATTAATGAAGCTTGAAATGGTGTCAGTTGCAAAATTTGTTTTAAATACGGCATTAAAGAGCCGTTTAACCAGGTTGCAAACCCGAGAATAAAAAATAGACCGGCGACAATCGCCATTGGAACAAAACTGCTGGTTCCTTTCGATTGAGACTCTATTGATGTTGTCATAATTTTGCCTTTTACTTGCTGTAATAAATTTATATTTGTTTTTATTTTTTGTTTTGCTTGGTTTTGCTTTTGTTTTTTATTCTAGCTAAATAGGGAGATGAACACCTGCTCGCTATTAAATTATTTCATTTATGGTTTATATGTTAGTTTATTTACTGCTGTATTTATTGCTTTAGTAAACTTGCTTACCGCTAATCCATGTTTGCTGGACATTTAGCTCGCTATCTAATAAAACAAAATCGGCTTGCGCACCAACAGATAACTGCCCTATCGAGCGTTCAAGTTGTAAAAATTGTGCGGGATATAATGCCGCCATTCTTAGCGCTTCTTCTAAATCAACACCGACATACTCAACCGTATTTTTAACGGCTGCAGCCATATCTAAACATGAACCGGCTAATTCACCAGTTAACGCATTTAATCTATCTCCAGTTCTAATAACTTTGGAACCGAAAAATGGAAAGCTCTGATCTTCAGTGCCAACAGGTGGCATAGCATCTGTCACTAGCATTATCTTACCGGTTTGTTTCGCTCGTATAGCAATTTTACAGGCGTTGTAATCGACATGATAACCATCAACAATTAAACCACACCAACTATTATCATCAAGCAATGCAGCACCAACCATACCTAATTCCCGAGACTGCATTGCAGACATAGCATTAAATAGATGGGTAAAACCGGTTGCGCCGGCTTTAAGAGCGTTATTT
Source organism: Thalassotalea crassostreae (assembly GCF_001831495.1). Lineage (NCBI taxonomy): Bacteria > Pseudomonadati > Pseudomonadota > Gammaproteobacteria > Alteromonadales > Colwelliaceae > Thalassotalea > Thalassotalea crassostreae. The sequence continues at coordinate 1,191,836 of NZ_CP017689.1, read as the reverse complement.
ACGGTCTCAAAATCGGCATTTGAATGGCCTAAGCAAACGCGAACACCAGCATCAACTAAGGTTTTAATATCGGTCACATTAACGTTTTCAGGTGCTAGTGTAACCGCTACTTTACCTAAGTCTTGACGAGTAAAAACCGCCATCTCAGCGTCGCTAATTGCACGAATAAATTCAGTACTGTGAACACCTTTTTTAGGTACCGACAAATGCGGCCCTTCAAAATGTACACCTAAGACACCTGGCTCTTGTTGCTTTATTGCAATACTTACCGCGTCAGCAGCTTTCTGCATCACTTCAACATTGTCAGTGATCAAGGTTGGCAAAAAGCCAGTTGTACCAAATTTTGCGTGGGCAAGACCGATAGTGTTAATTGCTTCAACACTTGGATCACTATTAAACAAAGCACCGCCGCCACCATTTACTTGCACATCAATAAATCCAGGAACCATGGTTCCAGCGATTAATTCTTTCTCCGCTGATGGCTCAATTGCTGTAATTTTAGATTCATTAAAGGTTACGGCAACATTGTGATGCATAGTTTCGCCATCAAACAATGCTTCTAGGTGCAGCGTTTCTTGATGCAGTGCTTTGCTCATACTATAAAGTCCTAGTTACTTTCTTTAAGCCTTGTGGTTCATCAGGATTAAATCCTTTGGCAAGTGCTACTTTCTCAACGTCTAAATAAAAACGTTGTAATACTAACAAAGGAGCAAGGCGTGGGTGAACATCTGTTACAACTTGTTGTAAATGGATAAGATCGGCACCACGAGACTTAACTTCTTCTACTTGCGCTCTATGAGCCTGATCAGATTCATCAATTACGTGGCAATCAACAATGGTCAATTTCTGTGCAACTAACGTAACTGGGCCATGTAAAAACTCGGCACTTGAAAATGCTTCCGCATGAATCGAACAAACTTCTTTAAGTTTTAACGCTATCTCTTTTGATACTGCAAAACCTAAACCTCTGCCTAATACCACTAAGTTTCGCTCATTTCCTAAGCCTTCGGCGGTTAGTTGAGCTGGCGCTTCGATAGCGCTCGATAGTGCAGCAGGTAATGTATCTAATGCACTGATAAGCTCTTGGTTTTTAGTCCAGTATGCTGTTAATTGTAACAATGCAGAAAGTGTTGCTAAGTAACTCTTAGTCGCCGCTACTGAATTTTCTGGACCAGCCTTTAATGGCAATACATCATCAACAAGCTCTGCTAGTGGTGATGTTTCATCGTTAACAAGTGCAACAACATAGGCGCCCGCATCTTTAGCCATTTGAGCTTGCGATAGAATGTCAGGGCTACGGCCTGATTGCGAAATAACAATCACGAACGCACCTGATAATTTAAGAGTTTTACCATAAACAGAAGCCACTGATGGAGCAGCTGCAAACGTTGGTACGCCTGTTTCTATTTCAAATAAATACTTTCCAAAAACACCAGCGTGATCAGATGAACCACGACCAATAATCATCACCATTTTCGGGTCATTTTCGATTAGCTTATTACCGATTTTTGATGCCACTTCAGCATTTGATTTGATTTGCTCAGCGATCACTTGTGGTGTTTGCTTAGCTTCTTGTTCCATTAATGTGGTCATAGTGTTACCTGAACGAATAAATTTAAATTAAAAAATAAGTACTTTGTGTTTTTCTATTGCGATTAATTACAAACCGCTTTGCTGCCTAGCAAATAATACCGCGCCTACTTCTGGCGGATTTTGAGGTTCTTGGATCTGCTTGGCAATATCGCTGTTTAACCACTCCATTAAGCGTGGTTTTAATCCACCGATCAGAGATAAAGGCACATCGCCTTTGGCTTTAAGCTTTTTATAAACAGCGGAAAAGTATTGGCAACCTTGATTAATAATATCGATTGCTACCGCATCACCATTGTCAGCAGCATCAAAAACACTAATAGCCAGTTTTGCGTAATAGGTTGCATTATTACCCGCAATAGTTTCTATAAGAGTGCTGGCATCATGACAATCAAGCAGAGTTAATATCTTATTGGTTAATACTGTTGGCTCAATAACACCATCAAGACTCAATAAAACATGCTCAACGGCCTTAAAACCCAACCAAGCACCACTGCAAATATCACCATGTGGAAAGCCATGACCGCCAATAATTAGCTGTTCACCGTTAACCGTCACATAACCGCACGAACCAGTACCGGTGATCATAATCGCACCATCGTTACCACCATGGGCACCTAAACAAGCAATATGAAGATCTGTCGCTAAATGCATAGATTTAAATGGATGTTGCCATGCATTCATTAAGGCAAAATATTTCGGTAAGTTAACACCAGCTAAACCAACGCCAGCAATTAAACTCTTTTTAGTGGCAATGTCTAAACCAGCATTTTCTAGAGCTAATTCTGCAGCATTTTCAACTGAACGTTGAGCTCTTTCTAAATTATGAAATGGATTAGCAGCGCCTGAGATCCCCTCTCCTAGCACTTGCATATCTGCATTCATGATAATAGCTTTACACTTGCTGCCACCACCATCAATACCTAAATAGAGCTGATTATTGTTGCTTTCCATTATTGCCTCTTGTCAAAAATCAGAAACGTGTCAGTCGAGTATGACTTGGCGTTTATATTTTTATATGTTCATTAAATACTACACACTAATGACAGCGCTGTCATTAGCTTTTGTTATATTTTTTTAAATTATATTATCACTTCATTAACAAGCCTTTAAAAATATAGTCTAGAGCTTAGAAATGATATTTTGTATTGGTTAATATTTTGTCAATATTAGCCATTTTTTTCATAAAAACTGTTACTTTTCGTTAGCTAAATCTATTTAATTGCTACAAATTTAACTTCCAGTTCACGGCCAGCCCTTGTTAAATCTTTACTTCTTGCACGGACTAACACATCTGTAGTAACAGTTACTGGTTGAGTCCATGATGTCCATTTACTTTCCGCTGTTTTGTATTCCAAGGCTAAGCCTGGCAACGTCGAGTTAATGTACAATTTACCGTCAATTATCTTCCCGCCTACTGTAGGAATTCGATAGAAAATGTTGGCACGATCTAGTTTGTTCAGCTCTTTATTGGTGATTACATTGGCAAACTCTGCCCAATTTTGATCACGTTGCTGACGTTTTTCGTCAGTAAAGTTACTCGTTTCTTGGCTATATTTCTTACCTTTATAAGGGTATGGAACCGACCAGTTCGGTAAGTGCCATGCTCTTTCTGCCAAAGCAAATAATCTAGGAAATATTTTGTATTCTGCTAAATCGTCATTGCGAGTATTTTCACTCCATAGTTGTCCTTGAATGCCCACGAACTTCTTCCCTACTTTCATCGGTGCAGAAGATATTTCGCCTTTATCGCCGATCACTAAGCTGTCATCCGTTTGATACGGTTTGTCTTCTCTATCTAGCCAAAATTCAGCGTGCACCGGCAAGTTATCAGGCATAAATTGAAATAGTTTTTCGGTATTAGAGTGACGCGATGCCCAGTAATACCCATGCTCTTTAGGGTCGGCTTCATATGGAAAATCAAAATACGTTGCATCCGGACTCGATACTACGATTTCCCAGTTTTGGTTAGCTAATTTATGTGCTGCTTGATGTCCTTGCCAATAAGTTAATCCCCAAGAGTTTGCTTGCACAACGTCTGGCATATTTTCTGGATTCGTATGCATCATGCCATCATTCCAACCAGCGGTTTCAATGCCACGTTCCGTTAAAATTTTCGCCACGCGCTCAATAAAGTAACTGCCAACCTGCTCCGGCTTAGTTACACCGGCGTCATTGTTAGCGATAAAGGCTTTACAGATTGGCGATTCAACCCAAGCGCCTGCTGTTTCATCAGCACCAATGTGATAACGGCTCAGCGGTTGACCTGCCTGCTCGTGCAGCGATTTTACTTCATCCATAACTTTGCCAATAAAATCATACGATGATTCCATACAACCATTGATGGTGTTGTCATTGTAGTACTGCACCGACGAATATACAGTCGTGTCGTTTTCGTCGTGCAAAAGGTATTGTTTAGCGCCCTGTTCGTCACCCGCTGCCATCAAGCGCTTGTATCTCGCTTTCATCGCCACAATAGATGAGCGCGAATGGCCTGGCATATCAAGTGATGGGATCACTTGAATATGTCGCTCGGATGCATATTTAAGAATGTCGATATAGTCTTGTTTTGAGTAATAACCGTTTACGCTACTGCTGCTATCAACACCTGCACCGAGTTGCGGTAATAAACAAGTCTGCTCTGATAAATCGAAACAACGTTTTGAGCTGATATCGGTTAGCTCTGGCAAGCCATCAATTTCAAGTCTCCAACCTTCATCATCACCTAAGTGTAAATGTAATTTATTCAGTTTATAGGCGGCCATTTGATCGAGTAAATCGAGGACAAATTGTTTTGAATGGAAGTTACGAGCAACATCAACCATCATGCCACGAAATTGATAATGTGGTTCATCGTCAATATGGACAAAAGGAATCGAAAGATCATCGACTGCAACTAACGCGGCAATAGATTGCAAGCCGTAGTACAAGCCACTAATATCGTTGGCGCTAATAGCGATGCCAGTATCACCAGATACTAGCTGGTAGCTGCCCAGCACGTTGTTTGATTTTTCAATCGCTAACGACACATTTACGCCATTTTTCGATTGCTTTATACCTAATGTTTCTAATCGTTGTAATGCACTGTTCAACGGCGCTTTGTCCGCATTAAATTCAATACTAATACCTTTACTTAAATCAATCGTACCAGAGCTCACTTTGATAGATTTAGGTGTTGGAATTAGTTGTTCCTTAATATTTTTAGTGGCCATTTCCTTAGCAGCATTACGTTCAAAGAGAAGTTCTGCAGTTGCCCACTTAGTTTGCTCTGTTGCTGTGCGATTAAATTGCTTTTCAACACTGGTATAGTTTTCAACGAATGGATATTTTTCTAGACCGGTTTCAGGGTTGATTACAGTTTGCGTGCTTTTAATTACCTGAGCATCAAGTTCTGGCGCATGGACAATATAGTTTGGCAGTGCATCAGTTTCACTTAGCGACCAAAAATCAACTCGATATTGCATGCTGTATTTCTGGCCCGCTTTAAAGCCAGTAAATTTATCTGTTGCGGTAATTTTGTGTAGGTCGCCGTTAACATGTTCAATGGTAAATATGTCACTATCAACACTTTGTACAGGGTTGATTTGCGAAAAATAAATCGCCCAACCTTTACCGTAAAAATCTTGTTTTGCAGTAAAGCTCATCTCTACTACAAAACAATTCCCATCACCTCGATTTTCATCGCATTGCTCGGTTGGAATATTAGTAACCAGTTGATACTTCACATCCACCGAATCGGCAAACTGGTTTAAACTCTCTTGGCTAATAATGCTTTGTTGACTATCTATACTAGTGCCCGGTTGAGGCGTTTTGTTGTCGAAACAAGCACTAATAATAAGCGATGTAGCTAAGGTTAAAGCAAATGATTTTTTCACGTTTTCAATACCTATTTACTATTTAAAATTTGTTTATTCTGTTGATATCTGTGCTTAGCTCTATTGCTTGCCAATATGGTTTAACCCGGCGTAATCCACTTAAGTTTGAACAGAGCTAATTAGAACTTGTTATACTTTACTCAGGCCATACTTTTTCACTTTTTCAATTAGAGCTCTATGCTCTGGCAATTGAGTAACAAGTGATTTACTGTGTTGATCAAGTTGATTAAAGAATGCTACTGCTTTAACAGTTTCATTTAACTTATGTTTGATACGGTCAATGATGTATTTACTTTCGATGACTGAGGTTTGGATTTGTATGCTGGCGTGGCTATATAGCTTGATTAGATATAACGCACTTACCCATCTGGATGAACTACCATCAACGATTGTGATGGATTTTACAATGTGATTTTTCATAAAGCCTCATAAAGAGCGGCAGCGCTTTAATCGCCACCGCTATTCAATTTAGCTTAATGCTGCTTTCTTCGTTACTAAACGATTGATTTGATGCATTGAGTTTAAGTGGGCATAAATTGGACCAATTAAACCACGCTTGCGAAGATCTAAATAATCTTCATCAGAAAGTTCATTAAGCTTCTTTTCATCAACAAGGTATAAACCATTAATTTGGATTTTTTCTTCTTTAACGGTAATTTCCAAATTTTGCTGAACCAATAAATCTTTTTCTACTAAAACTTCAGTGAACATTTTAGTCATATGTGTGTGCTCTAAGTACTTACCTAGCGCTTCTTTGCGTCTAGCTAAAAACTCTGTTTCATCACCGTTATCATCAAACAGTGCGGCACCGTCTTCTTCATTTACTACTTCGTTTTCAGTGGCAATTACCACCATAAACTTATCTTCTTCTTTGCCATCAGCCACTAATGCTAATGGAAAGTGAGTTACTACAGCAGGAACGTAAGTACCTTCCCAACGTTCAGTCTCGGTATATGCGTTTTCACCAGGCTTCACACCAAATAGTGCTACTGGTTGAAAACTACCTGAATCTGAGTTTTTAACAAAACATACAGGAAATTCTGATCCGGCTCTTGAAAACTCGTGTACTACTACCGGAGCTAAATGCTGACCTTTAATATGTGCAAAGTTGCTTTGTTGTTTAATTTTGATTTTGCCGTGAATATTTTTATTCAATGGCTGAATGTTTTGTTGGCTCATTTTACTACTCCCAAAATGTAGACCTTTTTTTAAATGTGAACGTAAGACTAAACCGAGGGATTAAACCAATACAAGTGATATTTACAATTTAGATAAAAAAAGGGGAGAAAAACTCCCCTTTTTACTACTTTTAGTCCAAATTAGAACGTTAAGTTTACACCAGCAACAAAACGTCGGCCGTTTTGATAAACTGACATTAATCGCGCTGGATCAGTATTATACTCAATCACTTCTTCGTCGCTAATATTTACCGCTTCAAAACTTAAACTTACGTTCTCAGTTAGTTTATATGAAGAGCTGAAATCTAACTGACCATATTCATCATTCCATACTTCATCACCCGAAAAGTGCAGACCTTTGTACCATTCAGTTCTGAAGTTATACATTAAACGAGCACCAAATGTATCGTTCTCATAGTATGCTGTTACGTTATACATATGCTCAGAAGCACCTTCAACCAAGCCAGAACCAGCAACCATTTCATCACGAGTTTGGTCTGTATCAGCATTCGTATAAGTATAGTTAGCTGATAAACCGAAATTACCGAATGCTTGTTGGTAACCTAATTCGATACCGTCAGTCGAACCACCTAAACCGTTATCCGGTCGAGTAAGTGTTACATCAACCAATTGGTCATTTTCTTGATCATAGAAAGGTTTAACTGTTGTGCCGCTGGTACGGTAACTTTGAATGTCTTTGTAGAAATAAGTTACTGACAATAATGCAGATTCATCAAAGTACCATTCCCAAGCCATATCAAATTGATCGGCAATTTGTGGATCTAAGTTAGGGTTACCTGCTGTGCCTGTAGGAAACTCAACATTAAGTGCACCCGTTGTTTCAATTGGGGCTAAGTCTGAGAAGTTAGGGCGAGCCATAACTCGTGCAGCGCCAAATCGAACGATTTGATCTTCGGTAACATCGAATGCGATATTAAAGCTTGGTAAAATTTCAGTGTAGTCGCGATCTTCTGTAACCCATTCCATATATGTTGGTGTTAACCATTCTCTATCAACGGTATGGAATCCCCAAGAGTCTTGGCTGAAATTATAACTAGACGATTCTTGTTCTGTTTGAACAACACGGATACCTAAGTTACCGCGGAATCCGTCACCAGAGAAGTTACCCTGAGCATAAAGAGCTAAAATGGATTCATTGATATCCCAAATTTCACTTAATACATTACTTACGGCATAATCTGCTGGAACGTCACCGTAGCCATCAAATGCAAGAGTCATAAATTGCGAACGAGAACCTTTTAATTGCTCTACAACGTTGCCGTTAACAACATCGTCAGCTACCTTATGACTACCAGTTGATTGCCCACAATCTGCAAGTGTAGGACATTGTTCAAAGATCCATTCCATATAATTTCCCTCAACGCCTTCAGGAAGCGTTTCAGGACCATGCCAACTATAGGCTTGACGACCTTGACTTCTATCATGATCGCGATATTTAATACCTGTTTTAATTTCATAAAAAGCACCGTAATCAACATCAAATGTTAAATCTAACTGTGCGTATGTTTCTTCGTCAGTCGTTGGTTTGTTACCACCCCAAGTCCAGTTTTGTCCCCATTGTGAACCGTCTAAAGGATCAACACCGATATCGATTGAAGGCGTGCCTGATAAATCAAATGCATAGGTTTTATTTGCATCATCAACGTTAGGAACAAAAGACCATGAGGCTTCGTTATATGTGCCACCTTCAGCTTCAGTTGTACCGACCTGTGCATGGATGCTGTATCCGTCACCACTGTAGTTCATTTCTAAGTCATATGACGATGTTTCAGTGCTAGATTCACGGTTAATGAAATCCCACTCGTAAGAGCCTGCAGCTGTTACTTCACCAGCGTAAATATTGTTACCGTTTGACTTGGTATTTACTAACGTATCTAAGTTGTTCTGTGGACGGATTAATAAATTCACATTTGCGTTATTGGCATCCATCGATGAATCAAGAATATTTAGCGTAAAATCAAGGTTGTCACTTGGCGCATATTGAATCGATGCAAAAATAGTTTCACGTTCACGGTCTTGAATAAAAATTGGGTTACCAATGTCTTTCGGTGCTTTCATGCCGTTGGCATCAGCAGGTGTCCAACCTAGCACTTCAACGCCTTCACGTTGAACTGTACGATCTTGTTTTGTAACCGAGACTAAAACACCGAAGTTTTCTGCTTCGTTTTTCCAAGAATATAAGGCGTCAATTTGCGGGTCAGTTTCTTCAGATGTTTCAGAGTATTGACCTTGTAAGCCTATGCTTATATGGTTAGCGTCTAACTCAAGTGGTTTACGAGTATTCATAACCACAGTACCACCGATTGAACCTTCATCGATACTTGCTTCAGGTGTTTTGTATACTTCTAGTCCTTTTACCAATGAAGACGGTAACAATGTAAAGTTAAAACCACGTGAAGGGTTATCAAGAATAAACCAATCCGCAGTAGCGACATTTTGGCCGTTTAGTAGAGTTCTATTTTTGGTCGGGCCTGCACCACGTATAGTGATTTTTTCACCTTCACCATACTCACGACTTACCCCCACACCAGTGATGCGAGATAACGATTCGGCAACATTTTTGTCAGGAAACTTACCAATATCTTCAGAGGTAATTACATCAACAACTGAATCTGAAAAACGTTTAGCATTGATATTTTCTTTCATGCTGCCGCGAATACCACGAACTTCTATAACTTCAACATCTGATGCAGCTTCTTCAGCCGCTAAGACAGGTGCACTAGCACCGGTAATCACCATGGCAACAGTAGTTGCTAGGATGTTTTTTTGGAATTTGAATGATGACATGTTTTCTTACCCTTAAGATTTTATTAATTATTGTCACTACTACTCAGCGTTATCGGATGTTTAATCAAATACAGTTAACTTGGTATCTCTTCAACCCGATCTGACAGCGCTGTCATTTATTTTTGACAGCGCTGTCAAATGCTTGATAAAAACCATAACACAGAAAAAAACAATTTGGCTACAATAAATTTACATTTTGTTGCATATTCATACAATTTACCTGTGTAAAAACATCACAAAGATAATTTTTATTCGTTATTTTTCAATGCCTTGAGGTATTTATAAAAAGTTCCAAAAACAACAAAAAAAAATGTAATCAAGATACGTTTTTTGGTGTTTTATACTTTTTTACATAGGAAAAAGGAAATTTTTTAGTGATATCTTTAAGTTTTTCAGGCGCTTTTCAATAAAGTCGACTAAATTTGAGGAAGATGTATTATTTTTTAAATATCGACTATTAAATTACTATCTAGAACAAATAAAAATTTAATAATCAATGTTTTACATCATGTTTAAAAATGAAACTTGGTGTTTCATTATTAAACAGCTCACTTTTATTTAATAAATAAAAATAAACATAGGAATATAAGTATGACTTTAACAAATAAATTGGCCGCTGAGTTTTTCGGTACATTTTGGCTAGTATTAGGTGGTTGTGGTAGTGCGGTATTAGCCGCCAACGTCGATTTAGGCATTGGTTACGTAGGTGTTTCTTTGGCCTTTGGTTTAACCGTTATGACCATGGCTTATGCAATTGGTCATGTTTCTGGTTGTCATTTAAACCCTGCGGTATCGTTTGGTTTATGGTCGGGTGGACGTTTTCCTGCTAATGAATTGCTGCCTTATATAGGTGCACAAGTAATTGGCGGTATAGCAGGGGCAGCTGTTTTATATAGCATAGCCTCAGGCGCCCCTGGATTTGATGTTGCTGGTGGTTTTGCCTCAAATGGTTACGGTGCGCATTCGCCAGAGAGTTATTCAATGGTAGCCGTGTTAATTGCTGAAGTTGTGATGACCTTTATGTTCTTGATGGTTATTTTAGGTGCGACAGATAAACGAGCTCCAGCAGGTTTTGCACCTATTGCGATTGGTTTATGTTTAACCTTAATCCATTTAATTACTATCCCTGTAAGTAACACATCAGTAAATCCGGCTCGTAGTACCGGTGTCGCGGTATTTGTTGGTGACTGGGCAACTGCGCAGCTTTGGTTGTTCTGGGTTGCACCGATTGTTGGCGCGCTTCTAGCGGGTAAAGTTTATAGCTGGGTTTCTGCAGAGAAATAAGCTACCGATATAGATATTCTATATTTAAAACATTAAGTTAAAAACATTAAGTTAAAAACATTAAAAAGGGTGAAGCTAAGCTCCACCCTTTTTGTTTATCTATCGAGCCAAAATAACTTATGCTTAGCTAGCTAAAGCTTTATAATGCTTAATTAGGTTGGCGGTAGAGCCATCATGATCAGCACAGCTACTGTCAGAATTTAATTCATCTTCAATATTAGCGGCAAGCCCTTTACCTAATTCAACGCCCCACTGATCAAACGAACAGATTTGCAGTAAAATCCCTTGGCTAAATATCTTATGTTCATACAAAGCAATAAGTTGACCAATGGTATGAGGCGTGATTTTACTCATTAATAAAGTGTTCGTAGGTCGATTACCTTCGTGCACTTTGTGCGGCGCAATTTTATCAATAACTTGCTGTACTCGCCCTTTCGCCTTTAAATCTTGCCTTACTTGTTGTTCATTAACGCCGGTCATTAGTGCCTGCGTTTGCGCAAAGAAGTTAGCCATCAAGGTGGTGTGATGATGTTTTAGACCTGATACCGGCTCTATCGAGCCGATAAAATCCGCCGGCACAACATTATTACTTTGATGCAAGTATTGATAAAACGCATGCTGCCCGTTTATACCTAACTCACCCCAGATAGATGCCACTGTCGCGTATGGCACTTGCTCACCATGCCAGTTTACCGATTTACCGTTACTTTCCATTTCTGCTTGCTGCAAATAAGCGCTAAGCATGTGTAAACTTTGATCGTAGGGTAAAATTGCTTGTGATTTAAAACCAAGGAAGGTGCAATTAAACAAACTGATCAATGCCAATAACACCGGCGCATTTTGATCAAAAGGCGCATGTTTAAAGTGCTCATCCATTTCATGGGCACCTTCAAGTAACTGGATGAATTTTTCAAAACCGATATCAAGGGCAATAGGCAACCCAATGGCTGACCATAGTGAAAATCTACCGCCTACCCAATCCCACATCGAAAAGATGGAATCGCCGTCAATACCAAACTTCATCGCATTTTCCTTATTCGCAGTCACGGCAACAAAGTGCTTAGCAATCGAGGCTTTATCCTGACTTTTATTTAACAACCAAGCCACAGCAGTATTGGCATTGGTGATTGTTTCTGTTGTGGTAAATGTTTTGCTGGAAATTATGAACAATACTTTTTCAGGATTTAGCGGTGCCAATACTTCGCTGATTTGTGTGCCATCAACATTTGAAACGTAATGCACATTCACACTTTGGTCACTTTCATGCTTAAGCGCTTCAGTCACCATTTGTGGTCCAAGGTTTGAACCACCTACACCAATATTAACGATGTCCGTAATTCGTTTATTCGAATAACCTAACCAACTGCCCTGTCGCACCTGTTGCACAAAGCCTTTCATTTTTTCAAGTTGAGCTTCGACTTGCTCAGTAACGTTTTCACCGTCAAGCATAATTGGAGATAGCGAGCGATTTCGTAATGCGGTATGCAGTACTGCACGGTTTTCCGTTAGGTTAATACGCTCGGCATTAAACATCTTTTCACGCCAATGGGATAATTGAACGTCATTCGCCAGCTCAATTAGGGTATCTAAGATTTCTTGGTTGATAAGGTTTTTTGAGTAATCAAATAACATGTTGTCTAACTTTAAAGAAAAGTTATCAAAACGATCTGGGTTTTGCTCAAACAATTGATTCAAGTGGGTACTTTTGATGTCTTCGGCTAAAGACTGTAGTTTTTTCCAACTGTTTAATTGTGTGCGTGAAGTCATAGAAATTGCCTATAGAACGATTAATTTGCAAAATTGAAACTATAAACTAGAGTTAAATGACAGCGCTGTCAATTCATTTTCACTTAATGTAGAATAAAAGTTAACGGCCGATTAACAACAGTAACGATCAAAATTCATAAACATTTGCAATGTTTTGGTATATAGTCCTGCTATACATTAACTGAATTGCAGATACAGAGAACAATAATAATAAGGCGAATAAATGAAAGTAACGATTAACGATGTTGCTAAATTATCAGGAGTGTCAATTAAGACTGTCTCCCGCGTTATCAATAAAGAAGCTTCAGTTAGACAAGCAACGCGGGAAAAAGTACTCGCAGCAGTATCTGAATTAAATTACCAACCCAACTTAGCTGCTAGAAGCCTTGCTGGCACTAGCTCTTATACGATCGCTTACATTTACGACAACCCAAATGCCTATTACATCATTGATATGCAAAACGGTATTTTGAATGAATGTCGTAAGCAAGATTTCGAACTTGTCATTCACCCTTGTAACTCGAAGTCAGGCGATATTGTCGACGAAATTTCCAATATGATCAGGCATTCTCGTATCGCAGGTGTTGTGCTCACCCCACCGTTTTCAGAAATGGAAGATGTGATCCAGAAGCTACATGATATGGGTGTTAAATTTGTTCGTATTTTTTCTGGTAATAAATCAAAAGATAATTTATCTAGCTGTATTATGGTGAATGACTTTGATGCGTCTTATGAATTAACCAAACATTTGATTGAACTGAAGCACAAAGACATCGGTTTTATTTGTGGTGGAAAAGAGCATAAATCAACTGACGAGCGACTTAATGGTTATAAAGCCGCCCTTACTGATCATGATATTGCCATTAATAATGACTATATCGTCGATGGTGAATACAGCTTTGAATCAGGTGTAAAAGGCAGTGAAGCGTTGCTTCAATTAAAGAATAAACCGACTGCGATTTTCGGCTGTAATGATGAAATCGCCGCTGGCGCACTATTTGGTTCACGTTTACAAAATATCAAAATACCAGATCAGCTCGCCGTAGTTGGTTTTGAGAATTCGCCGTTCTCACGTCAGACTTGGCCTCAAATCACTACCGCTGATCAGCCAAACCAAACGATTGCAGAAAATGCGACATCGATGTTAATCAGTGATATTCGTGGTACCAACAAAGAATTAGTGTGCGAACAGTTTGTCCCTAAACTGGTTGTTCGTGGTTCTTCGAATAAAGAAGAATAATAACTTATCGGCTATTGGTAGCCATAGCCCCGCAAAAATAAGCTAACAGTATTTTCCAGATACTCTGTGATCTGCTGTTGGCTCAATTGAAGTTCAGTATTATATTCATTACGCATGACCGACTCGCCTTTAACAATCGCGAGAAATTGAATGGCCGCTTGGTGACTATCAGTAATATCGAGTGTGCCGTTTTTGCGATAACCTTCTAACAATGCTGATAACTCTTTAATAACAGGCTCAGGACCTGCGGCAAAAAATAGGCGCGATATCTCTGGGTTAGATTTAGATTCTGCGATACATGTTCGATGTATCGCCATGCCCTCTTTTGACAATAACAGTGCGACGAATTCATGAGCAAATTCCAGTAAGGTTATTTTAGGATCATCAATATTAGTTCGTTCACTTATGGCTAATTTAAATGCCTCACAACGATTGGCAATAGCAGCCTGAAACAGCTCATCTTTACTACCAAAATGGCTATAAACGGTTTGTTTAGACACGTTGGCCATTTTAGCAATACCAGCCATCGACGAAGCAAGAAAACCTTTGTCGCAAAAACACTCGGTCGCTGCCGTTAAGATCAGTTGCCTTTTAGAATCACTTTTACTGCGAACTTTAATTTTATTCAATTTCTCTAACTCTGTTTTTAAATCAACATTTTACACAGAAGGTATATCACAACTGTAACCAATCTTATGACTATTTGTTATAAACTGCAACAAAATAGACTGGACAGTCTAGTTTGATCATACTAAACTAGACCGAACAGTCCAGTTTAACAACTCGATTGTACGACTAATTCTTCAAAATGATTAAGTGACCAGTTCGATGATATTTAAGTTAAACAATTTTCCGCTCAGCAATAGAAAGACTTCTTTTATTGTCACCTTTATATTTTTGGCCGTGCTATTGCTAATAGCTGGCTGCGGCGAAGATCCGACAAAGAGCAGTAGCAAGATTATCGATTCATCTCAGCCTTTCTATCATCAAGTACAAAGTGAAGCTTTGGTTAAACAATCGAGTTACTTAGTCAATCGAAAGTTTGCCGGCACTGTGGTTAGCAAGCAAACCGCAAGTTTAAATTTTGAAATCCAAGGTCGCGTTGACCAAGTACTCGTAGATGAAGGCGCTAAGGTTGAACAAGGTCAATTACTTGCGCAACTTGATAGTGAATTATTGTCAATCGAGTTAAAGCAACTCAAGGCGCAGTTAATGCAAGTCAGCGCCGATATGGATTTAGTGAAAGCAAACTTAACTCGCAACAATTCTTTATTAGAGCAAGGCTATACGTCTGCACAAAGACTCGATGAACTCAATGCCCAGCAAAATGTATTATTGGCTAATGAACAGCAATTAAATGCCAGTATAGAAGCAAAACAATATCAAATTAACCACAGTCAAATACGCGCGCCATTTGCCGGAACGGTTAACAAACGAATGATCAATAACGGTGAAGTGGTTAACCAACAAATTATTGCCTTTGAAATTCAACGCCGTGGAAACAATGAGTTAAAAGTGGGCGTACCTAAATCCTTAATTCCATACGTTAAAGACCAAAAACAGTACCACTTAAGCATTAACGAACAAGATTATATTGTTGATAATCTAGCGATAAATTCGAATATCAACTTGCAATCAAGAACCGTGCAATTACGTTTCGAACTTGTTGATAATATTGAGGTTTTTAACAACCAAATTGCCTATTTCAAGTTTCAACAAGAGCACCAAGAACAAGGGTTTTGGGTACCATTAGCGGCACTCACTGATGGTATTCGTGGTACTTGGAACATTTATATATTAAAGCCTCTAGAAAATGATCCAGAGCTGTTTGAAATTAAAAGCCACAGCATAGTGCTACTGCATAGCGAACAAGACAAAGCATTTATTCAAGTTGACCTACCTTCGGGCACCGAAATATTAAAATCAGGCATTCAGCGCTTTGTTCCAGGTCAGAAAGTTAGAAAAAGCAAAACGGTTATCAATACCGCGTTAGCACATTAATTAGGGCCTTTTATTATGATTGAATTATTCGTAAAAAATGGCCGCTTGATGGTGCTGATGATTGCCATCATTATTGTCGCCGGCTTAGCATCACTTAGTGTCTTGCCACGCGCTGAAGATCCAACGATGGTAAATCGCGCCGCCAGTGTTATCACGCCTTTTCCAGGGGCGAGTGCTGAGCGTGTTGAAGCGTTAGTTACTGAAAAAATAGAACAAAAATTAAGACGCCTTGCGGAGATAGATTACTTAGAATCAACTTCACGACCTGGTATCTCAGTTATTCAGGTAAAACTCAAAGGCGAAGTTTCCGATTCTGATCCGGTTTTCTCTCGTATTCGAGACTTACTAAATGATGTTGACCACGAACTTCCGCAATCCGCAATGTCGCCTATTTTGGAAGATGAACGAAGTTTTGCTTATACGCAATTGGTCGCGGTTAAATGGGCCGATGATAGCCCGGTTAATCAGATAATTTTAGGTCGTTACGCCACAGAATTAAAATCTCAACTTAGGCTAGTAAGTAACACTGATATTGTTGAAATTCATGGCCAAAATGATGAAGAAATACTGGTTGAGCTAAACCAGCAATTAGCAGCGCAATCTAGCATTTCATTGCAACAAGTGAGTAACGCGATTGCTCGAGCCGATGTCAAAGTGCCGGCAGGCAAACTGGTTAATGATTACAACCAAATGCAAATTGAGCTCACCGGTGCTTTAATATCACTTGATCGCATTAGAAACATCCCGATTTATTCAGACAGTAATAGCTCTTTGTTAGTTGGTGATGTTGCCAATATAAAACGCCAAATTATTAGTCCCCATGACGAAGCTGCGATTATTAATGGAAGACCTGCAATCGTTGTCGGTACGCGCATGTTAACCGGAGTACGTATTGATCAATGGTCAATTAAAGTTGCTGAAAAAATCGCGGAATTTGAACAGTCGCTGCCAGAAAATATTGAATTGGAAGTACTGTTTGATCAAAACACATACACCAGTGTGCGCCTATCTGATCTGGTTAATAACATCTTTATTGGCTTTGGCATAATAGCAGCTGTGTTATTAGTCAGTTTGGGTTTTCGCTCTGCTTTGATTGTTGTTGCCTCACTACCCCTTACTGTTTTCTTTACGTTGTCAGTAATGAACTTTTATGGCCTGCCTATTCACCAAATGTCGGTCACTGGTTTGGTCGTTGCCTTAGGCATAATGGTCGACAATGCGATTGTAATGACCGACACAATACAGCAAAAGAAGATGAAAGGTATTCGCGGTTTACAAGCGGTACTAGAGTCGGTAAAACATTTGTGGATGCCACTAATGGGCTCAACATTGACCACGGTTTTAGCGTTCATGCCAATCGTATTAATGCCTGGTGATGCTGGAGAATTTGTCGGTGGTATAGCGTTAAGTGTTATTTTTGCGCTAATTGGTTCGTATATAATTTCTCATACGATTGTCGCAGGACTATCAGGGCGATTTATTAAAATTGATAACAGTAAAACAGGTTGGCTATACCAAGGTATTACCTTGCCTAAGTTGCATGTTTTATTTGAAAAGAGTTTAGCGAAATCTTTGCATAAGCCTAAGCTAACCATTGCTATTGTGCTATTACTGCCAATAGCAGGTTTTTTCAGTGCGTCACAATTACATGAGCAATTCTTCCCGGCATCCGACAGAGACATGTTTCAAATAGAGTTGTATATGCCAGCGCAAACGAGCATTAATGCGACGACCACAATGACTCAGCAAATATCAGAATACTTAAATCAGTATAACGAAATAAAGGCATTAAACTGGTTTATCGGTAAATCTGCACCATCGTTTTATTACAATTTAATGAGCTCCAAAGATGGTATGCAAAACTATGCGCAGGCTATGGTTAGCGCCGCTGATTTTGAAGTTGCAAATAAATTGATACCGCAGTTGCAATTTGATTTAGACAATCATTTTCCAGAAGCACAAATATTGGTACGCAAGCTTGAACAAGGCCCTCCTTTTAATGCACCAATTGAGATCCGGCTATTTGGTCCGAACTTAGATATATTGCAAAGCAAAGGTAATGAGATCCGTAAAGTATTCTCTGAAACTGATCATATCATTCACTCGCGCGCCACATTAATGCCGGGAACCCCAAAGGTTTGGCTTGAAGCTGATGAAGAAACGGTGAATCGTTTAGGACTTAATTTGGCCGATATTGCTAATCAGTTGAACTTGGCATTAGATGGCAGTAAACAGGGTTCGGTCATTGAAGCAACGGAGTCTATCAACGTTCGCGTAAAAATTGCCGATAGCGAACATCAAAGTATTAATGATTTAGCCAACTTCCCGATTGTTAATAATAAGGACGGCAGTAGTTTTCCATTATCCGCGGTAAGTAAATCTGTCGTTAGTCCAAGTCGCGGTGCTATTCCACATCGAGACGGTATGCGCGTGAACGTTATTGAAGGTTATGTTAGAACTGGTGTATTACCGTCGATGGTACTGGCTGAAATACAGCAAAAACTTGAGCAACAAGATTTTAACCTACCAAACGGTTACAGCATACAAATAGGCGGTGAAAGTGGCGCTCGTGATGAGGCCGTTGGTAAATTAATGAGTAGCGTCGGCATTATTGCCATACTACTTATTACGGTTGTTGTGCTGTCGTTTAACTCTTTTAGAATTTCGAGCATTATTTTTATTTCAGGTTTTATGTCAACGGGCTTAGGGTTATTAAGTGTGTATATGTTTAACCATCCGTTTGGTTTTACCGTGATCATTGGCTTACTTGGCCTTATGGGGCTAGCCATTAACTCTGCCATTGTAATATTGGCAGAGCTCAAGGCAGACAGCAAAGCAATCAGTGGAGATAACAATGCCATCATACATGCGGTATTAAGTTGTACTCGTCATATTAGCTCGACAACCATCACCACTGTCGGCGGTTTTTTACCACTGATACTTGCCGGAGGTGGGTTTTGGCCACCGTTTGCGATTGCGATAGCTGGCGGTACGGTGTTAACTACCCTACTTTCATTCTATTTTGTGCCGGCAATATTTTGTCTGATGAGTAAATCAAAACCTTTTGAACAAACAAATACTGTCATGGCTTAAACAGCGTAAAATTGCAATTTTATGTTACCAAACCGCGGTAATCGTGATCAGAAATAACACAAATTGATGACTCTTTAAGCAATCGGGCAAAAAGTAGCATTTATTTGAAAAAAACAGTTGACGGCGGCAAGGCAGATTTGCATAATACGCCGCACTTGTTTGAGGCAACTTAAATAAGTAATGTTATGGCTACATAGCTCAGTTGGTTAGAGCACATCACTCATAATGATGGGGTCCCAGGTTCGAGTCCCGGTGTAGCCACCATAACATTAACATTGCGGACGTGGCGGAATTGGTAGACGCGCTGGATTTAGGTTCCAGTATCTTGCGATGTGAGAGTTCAAGTCTCTCCGTCCGCACCATTTACTATTAAGCGAAATAGTAAATCCATTGGATTTAGGTTCTCCTAATACCATTGGCAATGTGAGTGTCAAAACTCTCAATCGCACCATTTACTTTCATTGAAGGTAAATTGCCAGAATACATTGTAGGGGTATAGCCAAGCGGTAAGGCAGCGGGTTTTGATCCCGTCATTCAGAGGTTCAAATCCTCTTACCCCTGCCACTTCTTTTCGAAAGATTGTGGCGGAACAAACAATGTAAGAAAGCAGAAAACACTGCAGGGGTATAGCCAAGCGGTAAGGCAGCGGGTTTTGATCCCGTCATTCAGAGGTTCAAATCCTCTTACCCCTGCCACTTTTCTTATTAAGTAAAGTGGCAACAAAATAAAGCTGTTATCAGCTTTTTTTTTGCTCTAAAGAAAAGTAAAAATTTGTATGGCTACATAGCTCAGTTGGTTAGAGCACATCACTCATAATGATGGGGTCCCAGGTTCGAGTCCCGGTGTAGCCACCATACAAATTAAATTGCGAAGTAACTTAAGTATTAGCGGTAGACGCGCTTATGTTATTGAAGTGATAAAAATCAAATTGCGGACGTGGCATGGGTATTAGCGGTAGACGCGCTTGTGTTATTGAAGTAATAAAAATCAAATTGCGGACGTGGCGGAATTGGTAGACGCGCTGGATTTAGGTTCCAGTATCTTGCGATGTGAGAGTTCAAGTCTCTCCGTCCGCACCATTTGATATCTATATAGAAAAACTCCGAAGATATTTTCCTATCGAATCTTTCTCCGGAGTTTTTTTATGCCTAGAGTTAGCTGAATAGCTGAACTATAAATCCATTGGATTTAGGTTCCTCTAGCACCATTGGCGATGTGAGAGTTCAAGTATCGAAGTCCGCACCATTTGATATCTATATAGAAAAACTCCGAAGATATTTTCCTATCGAATCTTTCTCCGGAGTTTTTTTATGCCTAGAGTTAGCTGAATAGCTGAACTATAAATCCATTGGATTTAGGTTCCTCTAGCACCATTGGCGATGTGAGAGTTCAAGTATCGAAGTCCGCACCATTTGATATCTATATAGAAAAACTCCGAAGATATTTTCCTATCGAATCTTTCTCCGGAGTTTTTTTATGCCTAAAATAAAATTAATAAATAAACCATTAACTTGCTTTTAATCACAATAAAAATCGACTTTCCCTTGCGGTTTACATTGTTTTGGAAAACCATTGTTTTGCCAATATTTCAACACATTACTTTTCTTGATAAAAGAGTGGAATTGTGGCGATTGTCGATAGTTATATAACGACTTATCCCACATAGACAAAGTAAAAGGTAAAGCATCATAGTCTCCGA
This sequence comes from Thalassotalea crassostreae, assembly GCF_001831495.1. Lineage (NCBI taxonomy): Bacteria > Pseudomonadati > Pseudomonadota > Gammaproteobacteria > Alteromonadales > Colwelliaceae > Thalassotalea > Thalassotalea crassostreae. The sequence goes on along the minus strand of NZ_CP017689.1, from coordinate 1,171,301 downwards.
TATACAATAAAATCATTCTTAAATAAGTCGGTTCTGATACTCTATTACTTTCACTAAAACGCTTTATGTCAGTAATTAACTCAGTATAAATCTCCCCTGGATTTCTATAAGCATCATACAATTCATCATGTCGTCGCCAGCCGAATAAAACCGTTTGTAAATTGGTCACAGATTTAAATACAAGCTCTTTATTTAATCGGGCGAGTAATGGCAGGAAATAACTCGCTTGATCAAGTTTCACAAGGCCTGAATCTAATGCATCAAGAAACGCTTTTACTGCTTCGTCGTCAGTGCCCATATAACCAAGCATCACCATTTGATTATCAACACACGGCGTATAATAAGGCTCATATTCAATACACTGTTTAAAACTTTTCAATGCCTCATCTAATTCGCCAACCGACAAATAAGACAATCCTTGCCAATTTAATGCTGAAGCACTGGTTGGCTCGATTGAAAGTGCTTTTTCATATAATTCAAAAATCTCTTCCCAATTATATTGCGTTCTAAGATCAACGTTACTGTTGTACATCATTAATCCCATGGCGGCGAAGGCAGTCGCACTATTAGGATTCAAACCAATTGCTGTTTTGGCATATTCAACTGTCAACCTATCTACGTTATCAATTGAATTGTCACTATATCCATATTCAACCATTAATGACTGTAATGCAGATCTTATTCCCCATGCCTTTGAAAAATTAGCGTCTTTATCGATAGCTTGAACCAATAGTTGATCTGCGATATCTAAATCGATTCGAGCATGAAATAGTGTCCTTGCTTTTAAATATAATTCGTATGCATCTAAATTATTAGTCGATTTATCTACTTTAACGGCGATTTGATTGGTACCAAGAACATCGCTTAATGCCTGAACAATTGAACCCGCAATTTCATCTTGGATTACGAATACATTCTCTATATTTAAAGGTCTATCGTAGGTGTCTGACCATAAGTGTTTGTCATTAGTTGAATCAATTAACTGAGCCGTTACACGGATATTGTCTCCAGCTTTTCGAACCGATCCTTCTACGACGTAACGTACTTTTAACTCTTTTGCGATAGCAGGGATCCCTATATCTCGACCTTTAAATTGAAATGATGATGTGCGTGAAGACACATCCAATCCCGGGACCTTTACCAATACATTTAATATTTCCTCTGAAATCCCATCAGAGAAAAAGCTTTGCTCTTTATCTGAAGACATATTTTCAAATGCCAAAACGGCAATAGAAATAACTTTAGAGATTGATGCTGGTGTATGCTCCGCAGCGACTTCTGGCTGCGTTAAAGTATCAGTCTCAAATCGACTTTCCCATACGAAATACAGTAAGGCGACTGATAATAATGCAATAATCGTGTAATCAAGATAACGGCCGGTTTGAGGAGCAATAGATTGACTGCGATCCACATCCGCCTCGCGCTTAATACCATCTGGTGTGATTTCAAAGGCCCAGGCGAAAAATAAAGCAAAAGGAAAGCCTATAAGACCAAAATAGAATACTAAAGAATTTACCCAATCAGGTAAATGTAACGCAGGAACTGCAATACTCGTTACTTGTATAACTATCCAAGCAAGTACCAAATAGCTGACACCTACTCTAAATACATTACGTCTTTTTAATTCTTCAAATAGCGATGCAGACAATTGGGGCCCTGTTTTAATTATTATTCCATCATCAAAATATAGTGTTGAAACAGTAATTTAGCAAAGCGCGAGGAGGATAAAGAATAAACAGCTGTTGTATTTTTTAGGCAACAATTCGATAAAACGAAATTGTTTTGAAATAAAATATTAAAAATAATTAAAAAATGCTTGCGCTTTTACTAACGATCCCTATAATTCACCTCGGATTGCGGACGTGGCGGAATTGGTAGACGCGCTGGATTTAGGTTCCAGTATCTTGCGATGTGAGAGTTCAAGTCTCTCCGTCCGCACCATTTAAACTCCTAAGTGAATTTACTCAAATTTGCTTAGGAGTTTTTTATGCATGAAAGAAAGTATGTCTACCTTCGGGGAATTTAAACCTATGTTCGGGTTAGGTATTGTCACAAATTTGACGTTAACTATGTGAAAAGGTTAAGGTCGTATAAGAGCGAAAAGCGGACAGAGAAACACATTATGAAATCTAAGATATTAACAATATTAATTACATCATTCACGTTATTTGCATGTGATGGTGATAACGGTTCAACAGGTACCGCAGGAGCTTCAGGGGAACAGGGACCTCAAGGAGTAATGGGAGAGCAAGGTGTTCAAGGGGAGTCTGGAATAAACTGTTGGGATTTAAATCTTAATCGAGTTAATGAAGCAGATGAAGATGTTAATAAAGATGGAGCTTGGAATGCTTTCGACTGTACAGCGAATGTAACTTCAAGTCAGACCTCCGAAGTAATGTATAGTCATCAGCAGTTTTGTGAAGCATTTGCTAATTTAGGCCAGTATCCTGAAGGTTGTCCTTCTGATACTCATACAATGCCTACAGGTACGATCACAGAAATGAATTCAGCTCAATTCTTTGAAGATGAAATGGGTAACTATAATAGCTGTAGCGCTTCTCCAGAAGATGGCCTACTAACCATTAAACACCGCGAATCAACAAATGCTGATGGTACGCCATCACGCCAGGCTTGGTTCGAAGTTAAAGGCGCGTATATCGCAAAAGAACAAATTGTATCAATCTTTGATGAAATTAACTCTTCTGCATGTAAAACTATTTGTGAAAATGATAGTAAGTGCGTAGCTGCGAATGCAAGTAAAAGTACAGATGAAGCATTTTCTTGTAGAATTTTTTACCATTCAGATACTGTTGATAAATATGAAAAAATTTGTGGTGTAGATACCGATTTTGCAAATGCTGCGGAGCTTTGTATTCTTTCTCTAGGTGGTTCACAACGATGGGCTTCTATGTGTCAATAGAGCTATAGTCTGAAGCACTTTTAAAGATAACACTAATATAGCTGTGCAAACGCATAGCTGTTTAGTGGCTTCCTCATAAATTATCACTTTATTCAAAACAACTTCCGTCTCTGATTGGCACAAAATTGCCGTTCATAGTCACCTTAAAACTGGAGAAGATTCCACCCAAAATCACGGTGGAATGACGTGGCTAATTGTTTCTACTTTTGCTTAAGGTAGCTGGCGGATAATGGCACAAAACCACCATACAAGATTAAGATACTTCTTATTTTAATCTAGTAATCAGTCGCCAGCATGGTGGTGGATGAAATCAATTGCGTGTTTATTAAATTCCGCCGGTTTTTCAACATTACATACATGACCGCAATCTTGAATTTTTATCAGTTTGCTATTTTCATGGTGAGTCACCATGTCGATTACCGGTGTGATAAACATATAATCATTGGCTCCCATCAAATATAAAACAGGCTTGGTCAATTCATTTTTTTTGTAATGCTGCATTAAAGGGTTGACCCCATTGGCTAGTTTAAACCAACGTTTAAACTCTTTTTGACAAAGCTTTTTGGCATCTTTAATAAATAGGCTTCGAGCTTCAACTTGGCCTTTTTGGGGCATTAAAATATAGGCAAACAATCGATACAACCACATATAGGGAATTACATCTTTAAATAGATTTCCCAGTTTTACTAGTGCTAAAGAGCGAACATCAAAGCGTGTAATTGCTCCGCCCAATATCATAACGTCTACTCTACTTGGGGCGATTTCGGCAAGTTTATGGATTAGGATAGTTCCTAAGGATATACCGACAAAATGTGCTTTAGTGATTGAAAGGTGGTCTAGTATTTGAATAATGTCTAAAGAGACGTCATTAAAAGAGTATCCTCTTCTATTACTGGCTTTCGCGGTAAAAGAGGCCGAACGGCCATGACCGCGCAAGTCGATTAGCAATAAATTAAAATGCTTCTTAAACTCTTTGATTTGTTTAAACCAAATACTTGAACTTCCACCAGCACCGTGGACCAATACAATCCATTCCTTGCTTTTAGATTGCAAATACGTCTTATGGTATAACAGCGATGTAGTCATAATATTGCCAGATAATTGTTTATAAACCGCAAGCGTATTTCAGCGCTTTTTGCTTCAACAATGGTACTCGATGAGCTGCGAACATTCCGATATTACGTAGCAGTTTTATTGGCGTAGACGGGTTATTAAAGGTCGCATAAATAGCATCCATTGCGCCTTGCATTACTAAATTATCCGGTTTACGTTTTTGTTGGTAACGTTGTAATACTTTCGCATCATCAAAGTTTTCACCATCACCAATCGCTTTGGCAATAACACTTTGCAATGCCGCAACGTCTTTAAAACCAAGATTAACGCCCTGTCCTGCTAATGGGTTTATAGTATGGGCACTATCCCCTAACAATACCACTCTGTTTTCAACGTATTGGTTGGCGTGACGACGTGTAAGAGGAAACGCTCCTTTATCCTTAACCACTATGCTGCCTAGCTTGACAGGAAAGTGCGCAGCTATTTCATCTTGAAGTTGTTCGTTAGTGAGTTTAACTAAGCGATTAATTTCATCACGAGAGTCGTACCAAACCAACGAGCCGTTATTGCCAGGCATCGGCAAAAATGCCACTGGTGCTCCATTGATAAATTGCTGCCACGTTATATCTTGTTGTGGGAGTTGCGTTTCAACATTGATTAACATGGCACTTTGCTTATAGTCCCAGCCTGTCGTGCCAATGTTTGCTAGTTGCCGTACTTTTGAGTTTGCACCATCGGCGCCGATAAGAAGTTTACTCGTGATATTTTCATTATTAAGCTCAACGGTAATTGATTCTGCAGTCTGTTCAAAACCAACGAGTGTCTGAGGGCAATATAAATGGATGTTTGCTCGAGTCTCAATTTGCTGCCAAATTGATAATTGGATCAGACGATTCTCAATGATATGGCCTAAATGACTTTGGCCAATCTCATCGCTATTAAATTCTGCATAAGCGATATCGTCTTCAAAAACCCCAAGACGTTTATAGGGACAGGTGCGCCATTCACTGATTTGTTGCCAAGCTTGTAACTGCTCAAGTAGTTGCTCTGAGGCGACTGAGATTGCAGAAACCCGTAAATCAAAGTCCTGTTCGCGATCAAATGATTTTGGCGTATGTGCTTCAACAATCGCGACACTTAATCCAAGATCAGAAAGTGCTAATGCTGTCGCACCACCAACCATTCCACCGCCAACGATCACACAATCGAAAGATTTCACTGATTCATTACTCATAATATTGCAGGTTTTTATCAATTCTAACTAAGCCACAGATGAATACCAAGCGATTATCTCGCTCGACTAAAAATAATTCTTTATTGAAAAATAAACCCACAACCAACATAAACCATTGTTTTTAATGTTTTTTAATGTCATTTTTTGACCTTGTCGACGAACTACATGAAATCAGCGATAAAGTGCAATTTGTAAAATGAATGTAACAAAAGTTCACGAAACACGGTTGTTGAAACATATTCTTACATCCATTTTGCAACGTTTTTTCCAGTTGCTGTATCTTAATAGGTAACACATTGCAGAGCAGAAAGAAGTCGCTTAGCAAAATAGATTTACAATACATATATTAGGAAATCACTATGAACATTTTAACTAAATCATTAATCGCTATATCACTTGTTTCTTCGTCTACTTTTGCTCTTGCAAATACAGCGGACCCTCAAATGCCAGTATTTGAAGTTACTTACGTTGAAAATGTTGACGTGGTAAAACAACAAACACGTCATTTATTACAACAAATGGACTATAAACTAACACTAGACATCAGCCGTCAAGCTCGCAATAGCATTGAAACTGAAATACTAAACCTAGCGCAAGAATCAAACTTATATGCGATTTCTGCAAAGGCTCAAACAACTAAGTTATACAGTGAATAAGGTTGAGCTATAACAACCGCTTCACCAAAAAAGAAAGTCACTACCTTAGCCCATTCATATAAAAAATTAAGATGATTGGGCTTTTTCTTTATTCATTCCGCTATTTCTTCGCTTATTTAGGCGAATTAACGACAAAATTACAAATTAAAACACCGCTTTTGCTAGCACCAAATGTGAAGAAAGAGTAAAATACGCCCCCTTTTGTGCATTTAGGCACAAAATCGATTTATGTTTAAGCAAGATTTGGTGGGCAATCAAACAATGAGTAAAAAACTTTATATTAAAACCTGGGGCTGTCAGATGAACGAGTATGACTCGCAGAAGATGGCTGATTTATTAGATTCCACTCACGGCTTCATAGAAGTTAAAGAGCCGGAAGAAGCAGACGTATTATTATTGAATACCTGTTCTATCCGTGAAAAAGCCCAGGAAAAAGTTTTTCATCAGCTAGGTCGCTGGAAAAACATGAAAAATGATAATCCAGAATTAATCATTGGTGTTGGTGGTTGTGTTGCATCTCAAGAAGGTGATGCAATTCGTCAACGTGCACCATTTGTAGACATTGTTTTTGGTCCGCAAACCTTGCACCGCTTACCTGAAATGATTAACCAAGTAAATGGTGAACATACCTCAGTTGTCGATGTAAGCTTCCCTGAAATTGAAAAGTTTGATCGTTTACCAGAACCAAAAGCTGAAGGCCCAACAGCGTTTGTTTCAATTATGGAAGGTTGTTCTAAGTACTGTACTTTCTGTGTTGTTCCATATACTCGTGGAGAAGAAGTTAGCCGCCCGCTAGACGACGTACTTTATGAAATTGCTCAACTTGCAGAGCAAGGTGTGCGTGAAGTTAACCTACTAGGCCAAAACGTAAATGCTTACCGTGGTGATACTCATGATGGTGATATTTGTCGTTTTTCTGATTTGTTACGCCTAGTTGCAACGATTGATGGTATTGACCGTATTCGTTACACCACATCACACCCTGTAGAGTTTACCAACGACATAATCGAAGCGTATAACGATATTCCAGAACTTGTAGATCATTTACATCTACCAGTTCAAAGTGGTTCAGATCGTATTTTGAATATGATGAAGCGTAACCACACTGCAATTGAATACAAATCTAAAATCCGCGCCCTTAAAAAGGTACGTCCAGAATTATGTATGTCTTCTGATTTCATCATCGGTTACCCAGGTGAAACAGATGCAGATTTTGAAGCGACAATGAACTTAATCAAAGCCATCGATTTTGATTTAAGTTTTAGCTTTATCTACAGTGCCCGCCCAGGTACTCCAGCGGCTGATGCGATTGATGACGTAAGTGAAGAAACCAAAAAACAACGTTTGCAAATCTTACAAGACCGAATCACTCAACAAGCATTATCAATTGCTCGTCGTATGTTAGGCACAGAGCAACGTATCCTAGTTGAAGGTCCTTCGAAAAAGAACCCGATGGAATTACGTGGCCGTACCGAAAATAACCGTATAGTTAACTTCGAAGCGCCACATACTGTAATTGGTCAATTTGTCGATGTTGAAATTACTGATGTCTATTCAAATTCATTGCGTGGTAAGTTAGTACGTACTGAAGATGAAATGGGCTTGCGTATTGCGCACTCTCCAGCGGACATCCTTGCTAACCAACATCACGGTAAGCCAAATTATGAAACTGATGATTTAGGTGTTGCGACATTTACGCCATAATCTAATTAATACCTTAATTAACAATGTAGAACGTTGATTTAACAATTAAAAATAGAGATACGATTGAGTAAAGATAATCAAAGCCACGAAGTATTACTTGAGCCATTAGATAATAATCGACTGGCCAACCTTTGCGGACCACTAGATGATAACCTGCGTAAAATTGAGCGCCGTTTAGGTGTTGAAATTGGCTATCGTGGCAACAAATTTAAGATACATGGCAAAGAGCAAGTGTGTGTTGCTGTTGTTAAACTACTTAAAGATCTCTATGTTCAAACTGCGCCAGTAAAAGGCAAAGTCGGCACAGTTTCAGCAGAAGAGCTGCACTTAGCTCTGACTGAACTAAACATGCTTGAACAAGAAACCGCAGAAACCGCTGCAGAGTTTGATCAAATGGTTACCATTCGCACCAAGCGCGGCGTGATCAAACCTCGTAACGAGAACCAAGGCGAATATGTTCAAAATGTTTTAACAAACGATATCAGCTTTGGTGTTGGTGTCGCTGGTACTGGTAAAACATACCTTGCAGTAGCCTGCGCCGTTGATGCATTAGAGCGTCAAGAAGTTCGACGCATACTATTGACTCGTCCAGCCGTTGAAGCTGGCGAAAAGCTTGGATTCTTACCAGGTGATTTATCTCAAAAAGTTGATCCTTATCTACGCCCTCTTTATGACGCATTATTTGAAATGCTTGGCTTTGAAAAAGTAGAAAAACTGATTGAGCGTAACGTAATCGAAGTTGCACCACTTGCTTATATGCGTGGCCGCACATTAAACGATGCCTTTATTATTCTTGATGAAAGCCAAAATACCACTGTAGAACAAATGAAAATGTTCTTAACTCGTATTGGTTTTAATTCAAAGGCTGTCGTCACCGGAGATATCACTCAGGTAGATTTACCTAGAGGCCAACGTTCGGGTCTGCGTCATGCAATTGAAGTGTTAACTGACATTAAGGGGGTGAGCTTTAATTACTTCCAATCTAAAGACGTCGTTCGTCATCCAGTGGTTGGTCGCATAGTAGAAGCGTACGAGCGTCACGAAAGTGTCAATACACCTAACGCTGAGTACAAACGTTAATGGCAACCATTACCCTTGATATCCAACGTCCGTATCAAACTGAAAACCTACCATCAGATGAACAATTTCAGCAATGGGCTGACATTGCGCTATTGCCGTATAATAAAGATTTTGAACTAACAATCCGCGTTGTAAACAACGATGAATCCCAGCAACTTAACAAACAATACCGTGATAAAGACAAACCGACTAATGTATTGTCTTTTCCCTTTGAAGTTCCTGATGGGATCGAACTTGATCTATTAGGCGATCTAGTAGTTGCAGCTGACGTAGTTTCAACCGAAGCTATTGATCAGAATAAACAAATTCATGCTCATTGGGCGCATATGATCATTCACGGATGCTTGCATTTGTTGGGTTATGATCATATAACACAAGATGAAGCAGAAGAAATGGAAGCAATAGAAATACGATTGATGGCCGAACTTGGTCATAATAATCCGTATATTGCCTCTTAATATTAATTAATACAGGAATTAAAAAAGCTCTATGAGCGACGACAACCCCCATTCTGGAAACGGTTCTTCGAAAACATTAATGGAAAAGATTGTACAAGTCTTTACCGGAGAGCCGAAAAACAAAGAAGAACTAGTTGAAGTGCTAAATGATGCACAAGACCGAGATTTAATAAAACCCGCTACTAAGCAAATGCTTGAAGGCGTTTTAGAAGTTAGTGATATGCGCGTTCGCGATATCATGATCCCTCGCTCACACATGGTAACTATTGATATTGAGCAGTCAGTATCAGAATTTCTGCCAACAGTTTTAGAATCTGCACACTCACGTTTTCCGGTGATAAATGATGACATTGATCATATCGAAGGTGTATTGCTGGCTAAAGATCTATTGGCCTATGGTTTTAATGCCGATGCCGCAGAGGTTTCTTTAAAGGATATTATTCGTCCAGCGATTATTATTCCAGAAAGTAAAAAGGTTGAACCTTTATTAAAAGAATTTAGACAACAGCGCTACCACATGGCTGTTGTTGTTGACGAATATGGTGGAGTTTCAGGTCTAGTTACCATCGAAGATATTCTAGAGTTGATTGTTGGTGAAATCGAAGACGAACATGATGACATGTTAGAGCGCGAAATTCGTCACTTAAGCGGTAATGTGTATCAAGTTAAAGCACTAACTGAAATTGATAACTTTAATGAATATTTCAATGCTGGCTTTAATGAAGAAGAAGCCGATACCATTGGTGGTATTGTTATTCATCAGTTTGGTCACATGCCAAATCGAGGCGAAAGCATAAATATTCTTGGCTTTGAATTTAAAGTTGTATCAGCCGATAAACGACGTATACAACAACTTCAAGTGGCAGTGCCAAAAGATCACGAAGTAAATGGCAAACTTGCTGACGATCGTTAGTAAAAAGTGTCATCGATATTAATAAAGTTTAATATTGATGACACTCAGAAAATAAGTACAAACAAAAACTAGGCCATATGAATAATAAAACCAGCCTGTTATCAATCGAACACTCCTTATGGAAACGTTACGTCCCTAATTTTTTATTAGGGGCTATTATGGTGTTTTCCTATGCGCCCTTCTCTTTGTGGTTTGTCAGTATTGCCGCACTATCAATATGGATATATTTACTCAACGAGCAAGATAAAAAACAAGCGTTCAGATCAGCGTTTGCGTTTGGTTTGGGCTTTTTTGGAGTAGGTATTAGTTGGGTTCATGTTTCTATTGAACAATTTGGTGGTTTACCACTTATTGTTTCTATCTTGTTGATGGTACTACTGTGTGCTTATTTGGCTTTGTTCACCGGCTTGGCCGCTTATTTAGCCGCCCGTTTTAACCAAAATAAAGTAAGTCTAGTATACCTGCCATTTACCTGGCTAATTGCTGAAACGCTTCGCGGGGTTGTGCTTACGGGGTTCTCATGGTTATCAATCGGTTATAGTCAAATTGATGGCCCATTTGCCGCTTTAGCACCAATAATTGGTGAAATAGGCATTAGCTTCATTGTGATTTTAATTGCTTGTTTATTAGTTTCCATAGTCAACAAACAGCGCCTGAAACTCAATTCAGCCATACTTGCTTCGGTAGTCATCGTTACCATAATTGCCTCACAACTTAGCTTTGTTGAAAAAACAGGGAAAGTGATTAATACCGCCTTAGTGCAAGGCAACATCAAACAAGAGTTGCGCTGGGATAAACAAGCAGAACAAAACATCATCGATTTATATATCGATCAAACCACAGAATTATATAAAAACAACGATTTAATCATATGGCCAGAGGCCGCAATACCAAGACTTGAGCCATTGTCGCAAGATATTCTTAGTAAACTGAACCATGAAGCGGCACAAGCCAATACAGCATTAATTACCGGCATTATTAATTATGAGCCAGATAGTAGCGCGTTTTTCAATCGTTTAATCGTACTCGGCAATAAAAACGTTGATGATAATGAGGGCGACTATTATTGGCGCAACAGCAATCACTATGACAAACATCACCTTTTACCCATTGGCGAATTTATTCCATTTCAGGAATTACTAAGGCCGATTGCCCCACTATTCAATTTACCGATGTCTTCGTTCAGTCGCGGTGATTATGTACAAAAGAATTTAATTGCAAACGGTATTCAAATTGCGCCACTGATTTGTTTTGAAGTAGTATTTTCAAAACAACTAGCGGCTAATTTTGATAATGACACTGAAATATTATTAACGGTCAGTAATGACGCTTGGTTTGGCGCTTCACATGGCCCTGATCAACATTTAGAAATTGCTCGTATGCGAGCGCTAGAATATGCTAGGCCGATGCTTAGAGCGACCAACAATGGCTTAACCGCTGTGATTGACCATAATGGTCGAATATCCGCAGATATCGAACAATTTACCTTAAGTACATTGCAAACAAAAGTTGATGTCGTGACCGGAACAACGTTTTATTCAGATTATGGAATTCATTTAGACAAGTTGCTGTTCGTGGTATTTGCTTTAATGCTGATTATTCGTCGCTATCGCAACTAGAACCACCAACTAAAACAATTAGGGCCCCCTTAACTTATCTCTATGTAGAGAAACTTGTTAATAATCAAGCTCTACTGCGCTAGTATAAATAGACTTAAATTGACCATTTAATGCTGATAGTAAAATAATAAAATAAAGTGATAATAATATGAATAAATACTTAGCGCCCATTCTCGTTTTCGCTTTACTATTGACCTCTCCTAGCAGCCTCGCTAAAACTAAAATAATCTACAACGTCAACGGTTATACGTTAACCGGTAATGCGCAAGATAATAGTGGCGAATTGACCAAGTTTCATGCTTTGCAGATTAACAATGATATTATTGAAAAGATCTATAGTCATGGTGAGAAGCTGCCAAACGATAGCAAAATTGAGCGCGTTGACGGTCATGGCAATACAATGTTGCCGGGACTAATTGATGCCCACGGCCATGTTAAAAGTTATGGTTTAAGCCTCATGCAGGTAAAGCTTGAACAAACTATTAGCGAGCAAGATGCAGTAGAAAAAGCCAAACAATATCAATTAGAAAACCCAACATTAACTTGGATAGAGGGCCGAGGCTGGAACCAAGTAAACTGGCCAGATAAGCAATTTCCAAGTAAACAATTGTTAGATAAATACTTTCCCGATACGCCAGTGCTATTGCGCCGTGTTGATGGTCATGCGATTTGGGTAAATAGTAAAGCAATGGAGATCGCTGGTGTAAACAGAAGCACAGCAGATCTGCCGGGCGGACAAATATTAAAAGATGACCAAGGTGAACCAACCGGTGTCTTTATAGATAATGCCATGTCACTAATTTATAAAGCCAAACCCAAACTAAATCAGGATGAGTTAGAACATGTGTTGTTTACCGCGATGACATCATTGGCGAGTAAAGGTTTAACCAGTGTTCATGATGCAGGTATTGATTTGGCCAATATTACTGCTTACCAAGCGCTAGTCAAACAAAATAGAATGCCGATCCGCGTCAATGCAATGGTCGATGTAAAAGATAAAAATTGGCTAAATACTTTGGCCAAAGGTCCTTATAAAAGCGCTGACAACATGTTAGCCATAAATAGCGTTAAAATTTCTGTCGATGGTGCCCTTGGCTCTCGCGGTGCGGCGCTTGTGGAGGATTACTCTGATTTACCACACCATAAAGGCTTGTTGCTATATAGTCCAGAGCAGTTAACCTCGGTGATGAAAACGGCAATGGAATTTGGTTTCCAAGTGAATACCCATGCGATAGGCGATAATGCCAACAAGCAAGCCTTAGATAACTACCAAACATTAATCGAACAAACCAATAGTAAACATTTACGTCACCGTATCGAACATGCGCAAGTATTATTACCAGCAGATATTGTGCGCTTCAAACAGATGAATATCATTGCTTCTATGCAAGCAACACACGCAACCAGTGATAAAAACATGGCAGAAGACAGAATAGGCCAGCATAGAATAAAAAGCGCTTATGCTTGGCGGACTCTTCTCGACAACAAAATTATGATTGCAGCAGGTTCCGATTTCCCTGTAGAGTATCCAAATCCATTTTTTGGCCTGCACGCCTCAGTAACTCGTCAAGATAAAGACAATCAACCTAACGGTGGCTGGTACGGCGAACAACGAATGAACCTTCAAGAAGCGTTGCAAAGCTTTACCTTAAACGCTGCATATGCGGGACATCAAGAACACATCATTGGCAGTTTAGAAGTTGGTAAGAAAGCTGACTTCATTCTCATCAAAGATGATATATTTAACATTGAGCCATCAACAATATGGCAAATACCTGTCGAGCAAACATGGGTTAATGGCGAGACAGTAAGAATCAAATAATGTAAACAGATTAATAAATACGACTGCGACAATTAACCTTTGATTTAACTGGTTTTATAACTAATTTTAAAATTAAACTTTACACTCTATTTTATAAACTACTTTAAGAAGCTAACATGAAAAAACTATTATCTTTAACTATCGCTGCAGCCATGTGTTGTTCTACTCTCGCATTCGCTGAGGAAGTCACTGAATCAACCGGTTTAGTGGTTGCAGGTGGGAAACCGATCACTTTAATAGGGAAGCAAGTATACAAAGGCAACACGGCACCAAACTTTAAGGTAGTTGATGAAAGGTTTACCAAAGTTAAGTTGTCTGATTTTGCAGGAAAGACTGTTGTTGTATCTGTGGTACCTAGCCTAGATACAGGTGTTTGTTCATTGCAAACAAAACGTTTTAATGAAGAAGTTGCTAACCTTCCCGATAATATTGTGATGCTTACTATCAGTAACGATTTACCATTTGCTCAAAAGCGCTTTTGTAAAACAGAAGGTGTTGAAAGCATTAAAGTACTTTCAGATTCAGTGTGGCGTGACTTTGGTCACAAATACGGTTTATTGATAAAAGATATGGGGCTATTATCGCGCTCAATTTTTGTCATCGATAAATCAGGAAAGATCTTTTATAAAGAATTAGTTGCTGATATTTCGACTCACCCAGATTACGATGCAGCTTTAGTTGCAGCTAAAGAAGCAAATAGCCTGTAAATATCGACGATATAACTATAACTTAATAAGCCGTTATCAGCTTGTGTGTTGCGCACTAGAGTGCACTAACTGACGAGCTGATATCGGTTTTTAACTTTTGGACTGGCCAAAATTTACGCCGGTCTTTAAGAATTCCAACTCTTCTTTAATTGACTCCCTTCCAAGAACCTCATTTCGATAGGGAAAGCGGCCAAATTGTTCAATAATTTCTAAGTGTTTCTTAGCAAATTCAAGGCCATTTCGGATAAACAATTGCTGCTTCTCGCCATTATAAACTTGCTGTAGTCGTTGAAATTCAGTTACACAAAGTTGTTGTAACTCTATGTCCTCGGCATGCTCTAATGGGTGGTAGAAAAAGCAACGTTGAACCAGCGGCAATAGCTTGTCATAACCCTTATTTAAACCCAATAAACAATAGTCTAACGCTAAATGATCGCTTGCAAATGCCTGGGCGCTGCCTCGGTACATATTGCGCGGCATTTGATCGAGTAAAATAATTAATGCCATGCAACCTTGCGCAGTATCTAGCCACGATGTTAACTGCCCAGAAAAAGCTTGCTCGTAAAGATGTTCAAACTCATTACGTATATTTTCATCCATTTCATTGGTTGATTGGTACCAAAGAATAGTTTGTTTATCATCGGAAAGCTGATCGTTAATTTCACCAAACCAAAAATCGAGTACTTTACTTATATTTCCGTTCATTGCGCTTCCTTGATTCTTCCTTCTTGCCCTTAAAGATAGAAAGTTTTTAATTAATTGCAAATAAAGATAAAAAAACCAAAAACAGTAAGTCATTGATATTATTATCTTAAAATTAACTTTCTTGGTTTTATTTTATTTTCAATTAATAATTTTTTCATTAATCCCTTGAAAAATAATTATTCGTTCCTATCTATTTATTGTAGTCGCCATAACGGGTCTACAACCGGCAAGTCCGAATGGATTGCCAAATTCACCAAGCACTTGTCTTGGTATTAATCGCCTGTTCATTATGAAAGGCACACAAACTTAATATTGCTATATATAGGATATAATTATGCGTACAATTTCAAAAGATTTTAGCCCACTTTATCGTTCATTCATCGGTGCAGAACACTTAGCATCTCTTATGGAAAAAGCTTCTCGAGCTGAGAAACAGCCTGCTTACCCACCATATAACATAGAATCAATTGCCGACGATAAATACCGAATTACTATGGCTGTTGCTGGCTTCGTCGAAGCAGAGTTAGATATTGAATCAGAAGAAAACTCTCTTACAGTAACGGGTATCAAAGCACCTCAAGATGGTGATGAAAATAGAACGTTTGTTTACCAAGGTATCGCAGAGCGCAACTTTGAGCGTAAGTTTCAAATTGCCGATCATGTAAAAGTTATTGCCGCTCACATGGAAAATGGTTTGTTACATATCGACCTTGAGCGAGAAATACCAGAAGCGTTAAAGCCTCGTAAGATTGCTATACATAGCAAATCATTACTTGAAGGCGATACCAAATAAGGATTGATATAGAACGTATTGAGTAGCATTCTCTCCCCCTGATTTGTCGAATCATGTTGCTACTCAATTATCCTTTTTACCTATGAGTTTCGAATACTCACAACAAACACTCCCTATTCGTTTTGACCCGCTTTGCGGGTCTTTTTTTGCCTTACAGGATGTAAGACCGCTCTTTCACGTCCATGTGACCTCGGCATTTGTATGTCCTATACATCGTATGCAAAAAATACATGGATGTTTAATTTTTTGACGCCTTACAGGATGTAAGACCGCTCTTTCACGTCCATGTGACCGCGGCATTCGTATGTCCTATACATGGTATGCAAAAAATACATGGATGTTTAATTTTTTGACGCCTTACAGGATGTAAGCTTTGAAAAATATATGGACGTTTTGTTTAACTTCTTTCGATAGTTATAACATATAGCAATTTTTTATATTTCAAAAATCCTCCTATAAACGGTTGTAAAATAGATACTTCTCACTCTAAACCTTTACAGAGCAGCCAAATTGGACCTCTGAACAGAATAAAAGGGATGTCTTATTTTCAGTACTAGTGGCATACTCCGCCGCCATCAACATTATTTTAACAAAACAGTCTTTAATGGGAGTTATGGCGCTAGTAATAGTTGCCATTAAGAAGTATCTAAAATGAAGGCGAAAATCCGTATACCAAGCTTTTTTAAAAAATTTTATAAAGTCATGACTTTGTGTGCCCTTTATAGCATCACGTTTGCAATTTTTTATTTAGCCATTTCGACTCAAACAGTCGCAAGCGAGCAGATGAACTTAGTTCGCATAGTGTTGTTTATGTTGTTGCTACCATTATTAATCAAATATATTACTCAACTGGTCGCGCTTTGTTTTTATCCAAGAATAAATAACAAACACAATATTGATGAACAAAATTTGCCGTCTGTATCCATTCTTGTGCCAGCATATAATGAAGAAGTTGGCATTACAAAAACGTTAAGGTCGGTAGTTAATACTCACTATAATAAATTACAAATCATCGTCATTAATGACGGCTCTACGGATAATACCGATGACATTATTAGTGAGTTTCAACGCCAGCACCAACAAAGCGATTCTTTGATAGAATTTATTTACCTATCAATTACAAATGCAGGTAAAGCGAACGCGCTTAATCATGCTTTGAAGAGTGCGACTGGCGATATTATCATGACTATTGACGGTGATTGCCTAATAGATAAAGACGCTGTCATCAATACGGTTAAACATTTCCATCAAGAAAACGTTGCTGCTGTGGCTGGCAATGTGGTGATTGGAAACAAGCGTAGGTCAATCGAAATCATGCAGCAACTTGAATACTTATTTGGTTTCTTTCTTAGAAGAGCTGACTCAGTATTTAATGCCGTATTTATCATCGGCGGTGCTGCCGCAGCATATCGACACAGTGTCCTGAAAAAGCTTGGCGGTTTTAATCACGACATTGTTACTGAAGACATTGAAATGTCATTGCGCATTTTGAACGCCGGCTATCGGACTCGTTACGCTGCCGATGCAATTACGTACACTGAAGGCCCTTCGGATTGGCGAGGTTTGTTTAACCAACGTTTACGTTGGAAATTCGGTCGCTTTCAAACATTATTAAAATTTAAAAATATGTTTTTCAGTGTTGATACAAAACACAGTGTTTATTTAACTTGGTTAGTATTACCGCTGGCTATTTATGGTGAAGTTATTTTGATGCTAGAAGCCGTCATAATAAGCTTGTTTTATGGTTATAGTGTCTACTATAACGATTACTTACCAATACTCACAATGATAGGGTTTATAAGCGTATTACTTTGCCTGCAAGTGTTTCTCGATAGCAAACCTAAATATCATCGAAATCTAATTATGCTAGCGCCTGTTGCTTGGCTTATATTTTATATAGTCGACATTGTAGAGCTACAAGCACTGTATCGCTCGCTAAAACGCCTACTACGCAAGCAAAGTTTAACCTGGCAAAAGTGGATTCGCGTTGGTCTATAGAATTGACCTTTAAGCTGCTTTGCTGAAAATTAGGCAAGCGCGCTAGAAATTATCACCGCCACGTATTGCATTATTAATGATACTTGCGACTTGCTCAGCATGGCTAATTGGTGCCATATGCCCTGCGTCAATTTCATATTCAATCACATTGCTAAAACTATTGGCTAAACGATCAATAATTTCTCGGCTAATATCGGGGCTTTGACTACCATGAATAAGAGTAACAGGACACGTTACAATTTGACACTCTTGCAAGCCATATTTTTCTGATATTAAGCCAATAAAATCAAGATTTACTTTCGCAATATCATCACTCATTAACGTTTGCATTTTCCTCGGTAAGCTATCGAAAAAACCTTTTGAGTTCCACATATCAGTAAAGTGACGCGCCGCGCTTTCAGCATCTAAACGGGCAACCGTGTTCGCAAAGTCTATAACCCTAGCCCTAACATCCGTGCCTTCTTCTAACAAATGAAATGCTACTGGCTCATATAAACTCAGAGATAAGATGCGCTTAGGATTTTCAACCGCGATTTTCAACGCATTAGCACCACCAAATGAATGACCAACTAAATGAAACGGGTGGTTACCTATAATATGCTCTAACGCATTAAATATCCTGTTCAATTCAGTTGCTAAGCTATAATTATCCGGATTGCTAACTTGTGGCGCACGACCATAACCGAGTAAATCTACATTAATGCAACGAAAACTATCACTAAGAACACTGATTAACGGTTGCCATTGTTTAGAAGAGCTTAACGAGCTATGAAGAAATAGCACAGCAGGACCGTCACCTGTTACTTTTATACCCGGTAATATTTTCTCTTTCATCATTTGGTTCCATTTAGAATATCACTTACAGTGTATAACAGGGTGGCTTAAAGAGCAGCACCGTTGTTACTAGTTTATTGGCATTGTAAGCTCAAAAAAGCAGGAGTATACTTTTATTCAAGACAGTTCACTCCCTAGAACAATTTATGGCTAAACCTAATAAGAAACTTCCGCAAAAATCGGTAGATATTCAGTGTTCAAGCTGCAAAGCTAGGCTGTTTAAATACAAAAAAGGCGGTAAAGGAGCACTGATAAAGTGTTTTAAAGAACGCATAGTCAAAGATTACACCGTGACTCCCTGTACATGTCCTAATTGCCAATCAGTATTTGCTAGAGAAACATTGGTTAGAGGTACCCCTGCATACAAAATTGTTGGTAACAAAGTAAGCTATAAATAAGTGTTATTAGTATTTTAAAGTAAATAACAATTCAGCTAAATCTGGCTGCCATTGAAATTGTCCTAGTTTAATTCGACCATTAATAACCACTACATCTTCACTTTGTAACAGTCCTTTTTGTTTTTCAAAATGCTCTGAGCCAATAGGAAATGAAATCTTGCCTTGAGAGTTAATAACTCTATGCCAAGGTACCTCCATCGTACTCGGCGCATCCCCTAGTGCCCGACCAACCATACGGGCACGACCAGGTAAGCCTGCCAAGTCTGCAACTTGTCCGTAGCAGGCAATTTTACCTACTGGGATCAGGCGGACCGTTTGCCAGATTTTTTCATAATCGGGATTAGCCATTTTGTTAAAATTACCTATTACTTAGCTTCAACAATAAGTAAGCGATTCTGTTTTGATTCTCCATCTTCACTACCGTAACGGATAATCATTTCATCACGACCGTCATAATCAAGATCATCAGTGATTAGCAGCACACCATTAGTTGGAAGTCGAATATCAAGTTGCTGATAATCGCGGCCCACTAATCCGGTTTTTCGATTGCCAGGATATATGCTTAGTTCGTCATCATCTGATGACAATATTAAATCTTTTACACCATCGCCATTTAAATCTGCTAATGCGACGACCGGTGACCCACTTTTTCCTGATGACAAACTAAATTTCAATTGTACCTGTTTACTCACTCGCTCTTTATAGGTTTGGTTTTTGTCTAACGAGAAAATCAATACATCTTGATCAACACTACCCGACAATAAAGCGCCAATGATTTGTGACACTGAAATATCAAAAGACGACAGCACAATCTCCTGTTGTTTGTCATTATTTAAGTCAACAATGTTTAGCCCAGCTAAAGTCCCTTCAGACTTAATCGTTGTATGAGCTTTATTGGTGTAAACCAGTTGCTTGTTCTGTTCTTTACCCAAATATATTTCATAATCATTTTGACGTTCAAGCACGCCACTACTTTGGGTATATCGAACCACTAAATCAACAATACCATCACCGTTAATATCCTCAATTCGCTCTACCATACGATGTTTCAAATCACTTTGATCTAAACTATTACCGTCCGCACCACGATCATCCCACCAATTAACACCGCTAATAGGTTGCTTTAGGTCGATGTATATAGGGCCTGTTTCAAAACTATTATTGTCTTGCTGATAAACAACTAGCTGGTTATTCTCAACCAATAATATATCTAACTTTTGATCAAAATTAGCATCCGCTAAAAAGTAGCGTTGTTCAGTGTAAGTTATACCATTGGAGAATATTTCGACCGTAGGAAACACCGGTAAAGAATTGCGAACAAAGCCTCCAATATCTTGATTAATAAATACATTTATCGTTCTAAAATCAGGTAATATTATATCATCTAAGCCATCTGCATTGATGTCTTCAAGAAAGCTTAAGCGTCTTAAGTACGGAGTTTGTTGATTGATATAAATAGATTCTACGTCAGCAACATCGGTGAATACTTGCTCATTATTTGGTGTAAACTGTACAACAGAATCACTACTTAAAAAGTATAAATGCTGCAATGGTAAATCCGCTTGTTTTTCACTTTCTAAGTGACTGTCATGGTAATCATAAGCAAATAACGTTTTTGGCAAATCGACGTTAACCTGCAATTGATAACTTTGCTCTGCCTCATCAAACGCAAACAACGCTAACTTCGCTTGACCATCTTTGTCACCAATAACGATAATTTCCTTGCCCTTATTAGTAAGTAAATTTACTCGAATAGGTTCTTGAGAAATATTGAATGGCGCGTTGACTTGAAAATGATTGAAGTTTATTTGTGCAGTCGCCATTGGCGCAAGCAATAGCGAGCCCAGTAATGTGCTTAGCAACAATGTAAACTTACCGAAGTAGGGCATAATTTCTATCCTGTTAACCAATCAAATTGGTATTTAAATGTATCGTTAGGGTTTTATTTTTATTTGTGAGCATTTTTTAAAAGCCACGAGTTTGGTAAATAGTGAACACATAGCTTAATATTCCATGAGTTTACCAAGGTAATGCTTGTCCATTTGAATGGAAGAACTCACCACTATTTTCAAGTGAAAGCTTATCCATCAATTTAATTAACCCAGTTGCTGATTGTTTTGTTGTGATTTCACCTCTTTGCCCAGTCATATCAGTTTGCACATAACCTGGGTGAAAAATACCGATAGCGATGTTATTCGGAGCTAAATCTTTCGCTAGCGAAACTGCCGCAATATTTAGTGCCGCTTTTGACATTCTATATCCATACCTTCCACCAGAGCCATTATCGCTGATAGAGCCCATACGAGAGGTTATAAACGCTACTTTACTGCCATCAAACAAGTTATTTAATAAAGCTTGAGTTAACTTTAGTGGTGCTAATGCATTTACTAAAAATTGCTCAGTGATAGTCTGACTATTTAAATCGCTTAAGGTTTCATTCTTTAATATACCGGCGTTATTAATTAAAAGATCAATACATCGCCCTTTTAATTTTTCACTGACCATATCCAGAGATTGTTGATTGGTTAATTCGACATTGGTGATCACTTCTATATTTAGTGCTGCTAACGCCTCAGAGCTTTCTCTACAGAGCGCGACAACATTATCGCCATTGGCAACAAATTGTGTCGCCATAGCCAAACCAATACCTCGATTAGCTCCAGTAATTACGATTGTTCTTGCTTGTTCAGACATGTTGATTCCACGATTGAATTTAATAGATTGTAAAGTGACTATAAATTTATGTGTTTATCGCCTCGATAGCAAATACCCAACTAAAGTATTTATGTAAGTAATTGTGTAGGTATTTGTTTAGGTACTTGTTTAGGTACTGATATAAGTATTGGTATAAATACTTTGGAAACAGAATGGTTGCTAATCGATGACCGCTGATCATACACAGGGTGCAACAATTAACTTATTAAAAATAACGATGAATAAGCATGATTGAGTTACCAACTTTAGAAACATCTAGTTTAATCTTAAGGCCAGTATCGAGTGAGGACTGGCCGGTTGTACTTGAAATTCAAAGCAATAAAGAATTACAGCGACATGTCAAAGAAATACTCGATTTAGAAGCGATAAAAGCAATGTATAACGAGTTGCTAGAACCTTGGCAGGCCGAAGATAATCAATGGACAATGTTTGTTGCTGTTGAGAAAGCAACAGATCAGCCAATTGGCGCTTTTTCATTGCGTATCGTCAGTAAATATCATGGCAATGCAGAAATGGGTTATATCATTTTAACAAACCATCAACGCAAAGGCTTTGCCAGTGAAGGCGCATTAGCGGTAAAGGATTATATCTTTAATCATCTCAATGTACGTCGTATTGAAGCAATTTGTAATGTCGATAACATTGCGAGTTGGAAAATAATGGAAAAGATAGGATTGCAACGAGAGGCACTACAACGCTCAAATTATCGCATTTATGACACTTGGTATGATAGTTATATTTATGCCGCTCTTAATCCTAGTTTAAAACTAACATAAAACTCTCTTATTCACTTGTTTAAGCATTTTATGAACTAATAAAAAAAGCTGTCCGAAGACAGCTTTTTAGTACAGATTATCAGCAAAGTGAATAATTTAAACTGATCTAAAATATATTCGCATTCTGCTTGTTTTCTCTAGTGTTAGAATCTTAGTTTTTCACTTTCAGCATATATTCCGCTACCGCAAGACGAGTTTCCACATCTAAGTAATCTTGTGGTGGCATTTCAGGGTAATCTTCACGTTTTTTCGTTGGCTTAGCAATGAAATCAGCGATGCCTTGTGGATTATCCATATATAGTGCCTGAATAATATTTACAGGAGGACCAATCATACGGTCTGTGTATGTATGACAACCTGCACAAATACCAAGATAAGCGATTTTACCACGTTCTGTAGGATCAATTACACGTGGTGGTACTGGCTTGTCTAATAAGTAAGTTTTAATATTATTGGTATTGGTAAAGTCACATTCTTTCCAATCACTTACACCGGCTGTAGTATAACGATGGCGATTGATAATACAGCTATCTACACCAGGGCCTACTCGAATGATATCGGCTTTATCAGTGCCTTTAAATTCAGCTAACAATAATGCTTTAACTTCATCGATAGAATCATAACCGTTATTAACCATAAAGTTATCCAGGATCATAGTACGATCTGGGTTTGGCTCTGAATCAGGGTCGTTTGAACCTGTACCAAATGAATTATGGTCGGCAATAATGATACCACCAGTTTTGTTGTTGGTGATGATGTTACCTTCAACAATAACGTCATCTGCCGCCCAAATAATGATACCTGAACCCGCTGGGATCATTGAAACCGTAGAGCCTGGGATAGCAAAGTTTTTATGGTTATTATTAACAACAAAGTTATTACGGATAATGACATCATAAGTCGTTTTAATTGGTAGACCTGGAGTAATAAAGGCTAAAATACCACCGGTATTATCATGTACGTAGTTGTTTTCAACAATTGCATGACGAGAGTTTTCTATTTCAATACCTGCAACCGAATCAAACACTTCGTTGTGAGCAACTTGAATATTATCACTCATACCAACATAAATCGCAGCATCTTCAATGCCTGAAATAATGTTATGATTAACGATACCGTTTTTGCCAAGTTGTGGGAAAATACCATAAACACCGGTATCAACAATAAGGTTATTGCGAATGATAAAGTTGTTACCGGCCTGGCCCATAATACCATTACCTTTATAACCAGTGATTTTCATATTCTCTACAACAAAGTTGTTGCCAGAATATAAAATTGCGTCATTTAATACGCCCTTACCATCAAGCGTGGCACGTTCGCCGGCTTTAATGACACCGCGAATCGTTATGTTTTCTTTATCAATGTAAACCGTCTCATGATAGCTACCTGGCATTACTTGTATGGTATCACCCGGATTTGCAGCTTTAACTGCTGCCATAATTGATTCGCCTTCATTAACGATTCGTGTTTCACCAGCAATCGGTGTTATCACTTGTGCATCAACTGATGAGTCTTGTGATTTATCGTAACCACCTTGGAAGCTTGCGCCACCAGAAGCAGTGATCACAGGATCAGAATTGATCCCTCCATAATAATTACCGACTGCAAATGCGCCAGCAACTAGTACTAATGACAATATTTTGCCTTTACTCATTTTATTCTCCACCCATTACTTGCTGTTGTTTATGGTTTTCTGGTTTATTTTTTTGTTGTTGTATTGGTTGTTTTTGCTGTTGTTTTAGCTGTGCAATTTTGGCATCAATAACCGGTAGACCTGACGGTACTCTATCAGGTGTCGCAGGCATTAATGACTCATCATTAAGTGTATGTAGAAACTCAACAATAAGGTCTATTTCTTCATCTTGCAAATTCGGTTCCCAAATATGCCAATGAATAATTAACTCTTCTCCTTCCGGAATACCGTGGCCACGCCCCTTGTTATAAAACTCTGTCGCTTCTCTTAATGTTTTATAACCGCCTGAATGCATATAAGGCGCAGTTTTCGCGATATTTCTAAGCGTAGGTACCTTAAAGCCACCACGGTTAGATTTGTTATTAAAGGTTTTTTCAGCACCGACATCAAAAGGCATACCTTCTGGATCTTCAGTACCAATCACGGCGATTTGGTTATTGGTAAACAATGGCGGTTGATGACATTCGGCGCAGCGTGCTACAAACGAACGGAATATATTCAGACCTTTAATTTCATTTTCCGTCAACGCTTGATGATAGCCATGCGCATATCTATCGTAGCGCGAATTAAGCGAAATCAATGTTGATTGAAATGCAGCAAGAGCAGCACTTATATTTTCAACACTGATCTGTTTATCTTCAAATGCAGTGGCAAACATTTGTTGGTATGTATCAATTGACGATAACGACGTTATTAAATGCTCTGGAGTATTGCCCATTTCTTTAGGGTCAAACAAAGGTCCAATTGCTTGTGCTTCTAGCGTATCAGAACGACCATCCCAGAAAAATTTATCAAGAAAGGCGACATTCCATAGTGTTGGTGCACTGCGAGCAACTTTTTCACCGGTAATACCGACACTACGATCTAAGTCATCACTAAAGCCTTTGTCAGGTTGGTGACAACTAGCACAACTAATGCTGCCATCTTTCGATAACGCTGGATCAAAAAATAAGAATCGGCCTAGATCTATCTGCTCCGGCGTAAAACCGTCACGGTGATCTGGTAAAGATGTTTGTGTGCCGCCTAAACCACGTCCTTGTACCGAATCGTAGAATTGATACATGTTTAGCAGTTTACATACGCCCTGCTCGGTTAGCTCAAAGCTTGGTGGGCAATTACTGCTTAGTTCAAATTCACCATCGTTTGCATAGCTATTAACACTCGCTAATGACATTAACAATACTGACAAATAGAATATAAAAGACTTCATACTAAGCAACTCATATTAATCGACTATTCAATGGCTAATTTAACGATTATTTTAAAGACTTAATGTAAGCAACGATGTCGTTTAAATCTTTATCGTTAGTCACAGTATTGGCCATCATTTTCATTTGACGACCGTATTTGTCATCCTGATGAAAGCCGCGTAAATCTTTTTGAAAGCTTTTCATTTGTTGAGTTAAATATTTCGCCGATAACATACTTAGATTTGGTGCATTTAAGCTAACATTACCTTTTGCATCTGGGCCGTGACATGCCCCGCATTGAGCGTTATATTTATTATCACCTTTGGCTGCGTCGCCAGCAACGGCCTCTACCTTAGTGACAACAGGCAAACTGGCTAAATAAGCGCTAACGTTTTCAATATCCGCTTCACTTAATATCGTCGACATTGCCGACATTTGTTGGCCAATTACATCATCTGGTTTACTGCCACGAACGCCTGTCTTATAAAATGTAAGTTGGCGCTTTAAATACCACTCATATTGACCGGCTAATGCAGCACCATTTAAGTCGTCAACACCTTGTCCTTGATCGCCATGACAAGCAACACAAGATTGGTATAATTTTTTACCTTCTTCGGTATCTGCTGCTTTGGCGCTTACTGAAAAAACAGACATCAAGGTTAAGGTAATAAATACAAAAACACGCTTGCAAATAGTAGACATAATTTTTAATCCTCAATGACTGGTTTTATATAATTTATGATTATAGTTTTTGATTTAGTCGCTGGTTTTAATTGCTGGTTTCATCAGCTAATCAGTAAGTGTATTCACTAAATACCATCTAAACAAAATCAAGCGTTCTACTAAAATCGATTTCTAACAGTTAGATTACCGATTTATTTTAAAAAAGGCTTACGTAATTCTAAAAACATCTGACGGAACATTAAAAAAAGCTGACTCATTCCTAAAAAGTCCCACCTAAACCAAAGTAATGCCTTAGTTTTTACGGTATTCGCTGGGGGTCATAGCAAATGTCTCTTTAAAGGCTTTATTGAACGAACTGAGACTGCGAAAACCACTTTCCAGTGCAATAGACAAAATTGGCGTACCGATATAGTCATCATGTTTTAACTTTTTACTCACTTCTTGAACCCGGTAATGGTTCAAAAAGTCATTAAAATTTCGATAACCTAGCTCGCCATTTATTAACGCTCTTAATTTGTATTCTTGTATATTAACCAGTCGTGAATAGTCATGAATGGTTAAACGTTCTTGGCGATAATATTTATCTTCAAGCATACTTGATTCAAGTAATTCTATTTGCTTTTTCGATTCTCTAATAATCTGCGTATTTTCGTTTCCTGGCGGTTCAAATAATGCCGGAATATCCGCTTTAAATAAAAACAAATTTAAACCGGTGATCAGAAAAGCTAACAGGCCCAATTCAAAACTCTCTATCCAGCCCCATTGCACTTTAATTATTTGCCCAACAAAGATCACTAAAATGATATAAACCGCGGTTAAACTTATGACAGCGCCGCGTATAATTCGACGTTTATTTACTAAGTCATCGCGCCAATATTTAGTCGCAAAATACAAGGCATACATAACTAAAGCGATATCTAGAATCAACGCACAACTGGTGATTACTGTAAATAACCATCCGCCGTCCAAACTTGCTTGCACATCAGCTAAGTTTAGCAAACGAAGAACAAATAACAGTAAAGCTGCTGACACGGCCAGTAAATATTGCCAAGGTTTAATGCGATTATGATCACTAAACACACTTAAACTGGTGAGATAAAAGATCCCCGGCAGTAGATTTTCGGCAAAGAAAATAATATAACCAAGGATAGCAATATCCTTGGCATCAATGATCACATTTGGCAGCAAATAAAAAATTGCGCTTATCATCAATAAACAGTACAAACCGACCTGTGTGCTTTGTTGCGCATTTCGGCCTAGCAATAACAGGGCAAAAAGCAGTTGAGATATAGTGAAAATTGCAAAGAATTGGCTGATTTCTATCATTGAATAAGACTTTGTCGCGTTATAAGAACTAATCAACAGATTAGCACTTGGTTCCATCTATTTCTAGCATTGAAAACGTTAGAAATTGTACAAACTAAAAGAAAAACGCCAGTCTGTGACCGGCGTTTAAATATCAATCAATTCAGTAATAATGTCTGTTCATTACTGATGATTTGGTTTGGCATATTAGAATGAGTACTTAACATCAACGCCCGCTTCTATACCGCGATTAACGCGACCAAATGCTGTACCAAAGAACTCAACAGTTCGACCACCTGCGCTTTCTACATAGCGGTTATCTAGAAGATTCTTACCCCAAATGCCGACCTCAAGATTATCACTCTCATTTACCCAAGAAGCACGAGCGTTTAAATCTTGACGATCATCTAAGTAGTTAGGAAGGTTCTTTTCCCATTCAGGTGTTCCTACCTCAAACTTACGACCATTTTCAACAAATACATAGTCCATATGCAATTTAGTATTACCTAGACCAATATCAGGTAACCAATCGAACGTCACTGTATAAGATGTTAACGACTCACCTGTAGTCGAAGTTTCCGGGATTAGTTCACCAATAGAATTATAGTAAGATGCTGTTTCTGTATCGCTTTCACGATAATCGGTTACGATTCCAGCAGTGATTGTATCTGTCGCTTCCCAAATTAAACTTAATTCAATACCATCAATCGTTACGTCTTGGTTAACAACCGTTGGCAGTGGTGCAACTTGCCCTGGTGGCATTGACTCACGAGACGTTTGCATATCATCCAAAATCGTATGGTAAAGAGCTACTGTTGTTCTTAATGAATCAAACAATATACCCTTATAGCCTAACTCTAAGTTTTGTGACTCTTCCGGGTCAAACGATACATCGCGCACTTCACCGGTTGCAGGATCAATGATTAACTCACCTGCGGTTGGGCTAAATGGATTATTATCATGCGGAGAATTTAATGAGTCAAAACCACCGGCTTTATAGCCAGTTGCAAATGAAGCGAAGACCATATGATCATCATTGATAATATAACCCGTACCAATACGACCAGTTACTTTGTCCCAAGTTTTTGAGGTCGTGTATTTTTCACGTGGCGGGAAGAATAAATTTGAAACGCCTTGTACTTGCTCTGCAAATGGTGTTTGTGTTACTTCCCAAGAAAACTCTTTTTCATCTTCCGAGTAACGTAAACCACCGAATACATTCCATTTATCAGTAATTTGATAGTCTAAATCCGCATAAACACCATATGAAGTAAATTCACCAGTGTTGTAAAAGTTTTCAGACCAGAACTCACCTGCATAGCTAGGACCGAAAACCAAAGGTTCATTAAAAACTAAGGGACTTGCAGCTAATTTATATGAGGTATCTCCCCAAGCGAATACTTCTGGTGGAAAGCCTAGAATCGTCATTGTATGTTGCCACTCATCGGCATTCCATATATGATCCATTTCCATCCCCAGCGCTTCAAACGTTTCTTCACCTACCATTGCTTTGATACCGGAATTAAGATCACCAGTCACTAAACGCGCAACAGTGTCCGTGGTAAAATTAATCTCAGTTTCTTGCCAAACTTCTTCTTTTGAATAAGTAATACCACCAACAAAATTAATTTTGTCAGAGTTGTAGTTCACTTGCAGTTCATTGTAATGAATATTTGAATCTTCATTATTCGAGGTATCTAAATAACGTGTTGGATCGGCAGTACCGTCTTCATCTTCACGGTTGATGGTATCCCAATCACGAAAAGATGACACAAACATCATTGACCATTGGTCATTAAATTCATGGTTCAACTTCAATGTCACGGCGTACATGTCACGACTTTCGACACCATGGCGTACATCATTTTCTTGTTTATCACCAAATGGGTCTTGACCCATTTTGTATGCCCATTCACTGTACCCAACAGCCATAGGTGGTGCTTGTTCTAAATCATCAACATCGTATGACAATTGAAGATTAGTGCGATCACTGATATCCCATTTAATTGCGATACGAGCTGCGTTATGATCTTGCGCACCTAAATCCCAAACTTTAGTACCTTCGTTCCATTCGGCTCTTGTAATGTTGTCAATATAACCATCGCGTGTATTAGTTAATAAATTCGCGCGTAAATAAACGTTATCCGTTAATGAAAAATTGATCATACCTTCAATACGTTGAAGGTTGTCAGTACCCACAGTACCTTTTACAAATCCTTCAAAATCTTCGTTTGGCGCGTTCGGTACCATAGATACCACACCCATTGCCGCGTTTTTACCAAATAGTGTCCCTTGCGGACCTTTTAGCACTTCAACACGTTGCATATCTGAAAATAATACATTTTGAGCGGCACGAGGCATATAAACACCATCAAAAAATGTCGCTGAAGAAGGATCACCACCTACGGTAATACCTGGACTTGATACACCACGAATAGTAACACCGGCTTGAGTCATATTACCGTCGCTAAAATCAAAGCCTGGAATAAACTTATCTATCTCACTTAATAAGATAGAGCCAGATTCTTTAATGGTTTCGGCCGAAACTGTATCTACAGTTACTGGCGTTTTCATTACATTCTGCTCGCGTTTTTGCGCCGTTACGACGATAACGTCATCTATATCGGCTTGTTCATCGGAGACTTCTTGTTCTGCAGCAATTGCAGAATATGACGAAAGAGTTATCGCTGCTGCGATCGTTTGTGCAAGTACACTGTGTTTAAAGTGCGTGCGAGATTGGTTTCTATGAAATGTCACGTTTCTTCCCCAGACAAAGATATTTATTAATTTTTATTATTGATATATCCGTATAGATTTTTTTATTTTTTATTGTTTTTTTAAAATCTTACTTATTGATAGACATCCTTGGTCTGACCTCTATAATCACCTTATGTGAAATATATGTAAAGCATTTTTTGAAATAGCACAATGATCAAATATTCAAAACAGTTCAAACACGTGTTTAAGTTACCGTTGCTACTAATGTCATTGCTTGTAGCCTTCACTAGTATTGGTTGTTCAGACATTCAGGTAAAGCCATTAAGCTATCAAGCTAAGATCCTAGCTTTTGGCGATAGTTTAACATTTGGTAAAGGCAGTACTAAAAACAATAGCTATCCTGATGTACTGTCGAGGCTTACAGGTTTAGAAGTTATTAACGCCGGAATTTCAGGCGAACTTAGCGGTCAAGGCGCAGCTCGATTACCTTCTGTTATCAACGATGACAGAATTGAATTAATGATTTTATTACACGGCGGCAACGATATATTGCGTAATAAGTCGATGACTAAAACCAAACAATCATTAGCCACTATGATTGAGTATGCACAACATCGTAATATTCAAGTGGTACTTATTGGTGTTCCAGAAAAACGATTGTTTGCTGGTACCGCAGATATTTATGATCAATTAGCACAAGAGTACCAATTAGTTTATGCCGACGATATAGTCACAGATCTGATCAAACAAAGAGAAATGAAATCGGATACCGTGCACTTTAATGATCGCGGTTATCAATTTTTAGCTGAGCACATTTTTGAAGTGCTACAGCAACATCAAATACTGTAGCTTAGATACATTACACACGATCTCTGCACGAGACGAGATTAAACGAATGAATAAACAATTTCCATTTTTAGTAAGCTATCGTCGATAAGACTGCGCAATTCTATGCACTTGTACAATTTCGAACAATTTAATTTTTCAATTTAATCTACGAAAAAACTCTTAGATGATAACGACTTAGTGTTTTAAGCCGTAAAAACCCACAACTGTTCATTTTTCATACCATTGAAAAGCTCGCAACATTTCATTAACCTGTGCGCAATTATCCCATTTCAAAAGGCCCCGCAGACGTTGGGACCGCAAAATGCTGAGAGGTAGTATGAGCTTAGTTTGTCATAATCGTCGTCAATTTTTTCGTAAAGTCGGAGGTGCTGTAGCACTTGGCGCTAGCGCACCATTACTTATTAATAATGCGCATGCATCGATGAATATGGATACATCAGTCAAACGTTTAGCATTATATAACCGCCATACAGGTGAACGAGCTGAAGGCGTATTTTGGGCAAATGGCACTTATCAAAATGATGTGATTAAATCATTTGAAAAAAACCTTCGAGATCATCGTCAAAATGAAGTTGCCGCCATGGATAGACGTTTATTTCAGTTTCTTCATAAGATCCAACAACGTTTAGTGACAGACAAGGAGATACACATTATCTCTGGTTATCGTTCGCCTAAGACGAATGCCATGCTTGCAGGTCGTTCAAACGGTGTCGCAAAGAAAAGCTTTCACATGAAAGGTCAGGCAATTGATTTTGCCATTCCAGGTATCGACCTTGCCTTGATCCGCGATACGGCAAAATCGTTAAAACTTGGCGGTGTCGGTTATTACCCTAATTCAGGATTTGTTCATATTGATACTGCATGGGTTCGTAGTTGGTAACTCAACAAGATTATTTTTGATAAATAAACTTTGGGTATTATGATTTGGAATACCAACTGACTTGAAAATGTGGGTAATTGAGAGTTGCAGCTGGGATTAGATAACAAAGTAAATTTTATATAGATAGTTATTCATATCTTTTAAAATTTACAGCCGTTATATGATTTCAGATGAACTCCCGAAGGGAAATAATTAATTTCCTTCTTAGTGCACTTCAATATTGATAATCAGTATTATTTCTCAATACTCAGATTTTTAAGTCATTTGGTATACTGTCGGATTTTCGCGAGAAAGTTCGACTTTTTTGTTTTAAGATAATGGAAACTTCACCAGTATTAGACAGAAAATGATTTTAGATCCCGCTACCTGCCAACAAGCTCGACTATCAAGAGACCCGAGATTTGATGGTAAATTTTATACAGCGGTATTAACCACGGGGATCTATTGTCGACCAACCTGTCCTGCCGGCCCGGCAAAAGAAGAAAACGTACGATATTATCAAAACGCCGTACAAGCCGAATTTTATGGTTACCAGCCTTGTAAACGTTGTAAACCAGAACTCTCACCGAATATGCCGTTACCAACTTTGTTAGAGCAAGCAGTAGAAATTTTATCAATTCAGCCAACCATAAGCGTTAATGATTTAGCCACTAAACTTGATATTAGTGAGCGCCAATTACAGCGTTATTTTGAGCAGCATTTAGGCATGTTGCCAAAAGCATTCATCAATCAAAAACGTCAAATTAATGCACGAAACCTGCTGTTAACAACAACATTATCAATGCCGCATATAGCCAGTATTAGTGGCTTTACCAGCTTACGTAGTTTTAATGACAACATTAAGGCTCAATATAAGCAAACACCAAGTCAAATTAGAACTGGCTCTAAACGTTCGAAAAGTGATTATTTGTCGGTAAAATTACGTTATAGCCAAGACTTAGACTTTGCCCTTATGTTGTCATTTTTTAGAGCTCGTTTAATACCTGGGGTCGAACATATAGAGGACACCTATCAACGTACCATTGAGTTAGATGGGTGTTCAGGCTGGATAGAAGTTAGCTGCCCTGCGAAGTTTAAGCAAGTTAAAGACAGAAATGCGAAGAACAACAGTGATAGGAACAATGCGGCGGATCAAAATTCACTGTTAAATCGCGAGCAGTTCTTACAACTGGATTTGCACTTAGATCAATATACCGCTTTACCTAAGATTATTGCCCGTGTGCGTAAAATGTTTGATTTAGATTGCGAACTCGATGTCATTACAAGCACAATTGGAACTCACGACAAAATTAAACAAGCAATAACTGCATTTCCAGGGTTAAGGCTGCCAGGCTGTTGGCATCACTTTGAATTTTCGATTCGAGCGATTTTAGGCCAACAAATTTCGGTAAAAGCCGCAACGACTTTAGCCAGTAGAATTGCCACACGTTATGGTAAACCACCTTGTAATAAAGACATCGAGTATCCTCAACAATTAACCTTAGTGTTTCCATCGGTTAGTGCCCTTTCAGACGCTGAGTTTGATAACTTAGGGATCACCAATACCCGTATGCGGACATTAAAAACATGGGTTGAGTTCTATGGAAGTAATGAGTCTCTTTTTGACAATGCGATAGACAGTGAAGTATTTGAACAACAGCTTTGTCAACTTAAGGGCATAGGTCCATGGACTGCTAATTACCTAGCGATGCGTGGACTAAGTTTACCTGATGCTTTTCCTGCTGCAGACTTAGGCATTATTAAAGCACTTTCAACCGAACAGCAAAAAGTTACGCCGAAACAAATTCTCAACATTGCTGAGCAATGGCGACCATGGCGAGCTTACGCTGCTATTTATTTATGGCATTCATTATCGCTTTCTAATGAATAGTCGTACGACAGCTCCACCAGACCTGCCAAAGTCAAACTTAAGAATAAAGCTGAGAATAAAGCTAAGTATAAAATTAGGGAAAACAAATGGATAAATATTACAACATTCTGTCATCTGATTATGGTGATATTGCAATTATCGCTAGCAATGACGGACTAATTGAAGTCGCTTTTCAACAAGGTAAAGCAGCCGCTTGCTTGGATAATTGTACCCTAGTTAGCAACACAACAAATTTTAGCTCTGGCTCAAATACTGGAGCCGAATTTGTCGCTATTGCCAAACAACAACTCGAGCAATATTTTGCCGGTGAGCGTCGAGTGTTTGATTTACCATTAGCGCAACAAGGCACGAACTTTCAAAAAACAGTTTGGCATGCATTAACAACTATTGAGATGGGGCAAACCAAAAGTTATGGTGATTTAGCCAATATCATTAACAACCCAAAAGCAGTTAGAGCCGTAGGAACGGCAAATGGCTCAAACAAAATTGCTATTATTGTTCCTTGTCATAGGGTCATCGGCAAAGACAAGAAGCTAACGGGTTATGCCGGTGGCATCGGCATCAAGGCAAAATTACTGATGCACGAAAAAGCATATTTTAAAGTGTAATTATTAGATTAAATTGTTATTCTGCCGATCCCATTTATTGTTTAATAATTTGTATTAGTTTTATTTATGACTGAAATCATCATGCTTAGTATCGCCAGCCTCATCCTTGTTTGGATGGCTTGGAAGTTATGGCAGGCAAAGCGCTTTAATCGTTTTATCGACTGGCTCAACAATAGCATCGCACCATTACTCATTGATCAATTAAAACAAGAATTTGAACAAAGTAGAAATGAGCAATACCCGAATAAACCTTGTCATGTAGAACTCTCAATAGCATTCTATAAAAAGTACCCGGTACGCATATTTGAAGCGGCGGTTGAAAGAGAAATTATTGAACCGGTTTGGTTTGATAACAACGCCAACAAACGCTTTGCCGCACACTTATTATTTATTCAGGGACAGTATCGTTTACAAAAATCACTGTGTTAAAGTGGGTTTCTTACAGCTGCCTTGAACAAATACAGTTAATTAGGGTAAGGTCTCTAAAGAGCGAACTACAGATACTTGCTATTGGTGGTAAGTATAAGCAATTCCCCAAACTGGCTATTAGATTTTAAACCCAACGAGATTATAAAATTATGTTACTTGATCCTGAACATATGACCCCTTTAAATAGAAATAGTAAAGAATATGTCGCTAATGGCATATATATGTATAAAGATAGTAAGTACATGACAATATACGCTTATCGATTGGAAAATAATTTTGGTGAAGGCACCTCTGAAATAAATTCTAGGCTAGCCAATGTAATACAAGCTTCCAATATGTGGATTCCAACTGAGCCTGATTTTGGTCCTTTTAGAATCATTAAGGGCTATCCTGAAATGCTTTTGTCACTTCAGCTACACGAAAAACTATATGCTCTGTATGAAGTTGGCAATGATAGAGAATCGATTGATAGATTGTTTTATGAGTGGGGAGAAAAAATGGAAGTTCAGGGCTAAATTCTGAAACATAAATCCCTAAATAGTTGCCAATCATTTAGCTTTCATATAGTAAAGTTACCTTTTTCAACTTAAGTACCGTTTTGGCGCATTTGCATCATAGATAAATATAACGCAATTTAAATTAAAAGCCTAGCGGCAGAAAAGAGCGATTATGAGACATACGCTATCGAATAAGTATCTGCACTTTACACAGCAAATGCAGGTGTTCTCTTCTTAATAAAGCTGTTATGTATCTAAGGAAGGATTTGGTGAAACCTGACTATCAATCTTATACACTCGAAGAGTTATATGATGTAGAAGTAAATATCGATAAGGAAGCATATCCTGAAAGGTATAAAGATTTACTACATGAATTAAAGCTAAGAGAGGAAGAAGAGTCAGAAGTTGAAGTTAAAGAAGATACTAAAAAGCCTAAACGTAAACGCACTAATAAAGAAAAAATTATCACATCTTCTTTTATTCTAATTGCCGCAGCAGCCTGTCTCTATTATGGGAATATACCTGGGAAACATGGTGGTTTATCTATGGAAGAAGATCCTTATTTCTTTTGGGGTACTTTACTTTTTTGTGTTGGAATGACTGTAAATCAATTGCTGACACTAGAATCTAATAAGAAGCAATGTGATGGCGATACATAACACATATGAGCCTTTTCCTGTCAAATAAGCACTAGAAATTCTGTGGTTGCGTAGCAGCCACCTCTTATATCAATTAGCAAAAACGTCTGCTTCGTTCTGTCGCTTTGCAATTAAATCATCGTTTACTGCAAACACATATTGAG
Organism: Thalassotalea crassostreae; assembly: GCF_001831495.1. Classification (NCBI taxonomy): domain Bacteria; kingdom Pseudomonadati; phylum Pseudomonadota; class Gammaproteobacteria; order Alteromonadales; family Colwelliaceae; genus Thalassotalea; species Thalassotalea crassostreae. Next base: position 1,135,391 of record NZ_CP017689.1, on the reverse strand, counting down.
GCTCTCTTAATGTGATCTCATCACTGCCTATCATTCCATCCTCCTTGGTGAAAATAGGGGCACTAGACATTCTTCGGTTAACCTTTGACTAGCACTATTCAAGCAAAGTGATTCAAACGTTCAGTTAGTTTCAGGCTTAGCTAAGGTGTAAACGATTTTGCTTATTGTTTGTATGCGCACCAATGGCGTGTCTAATCAAGCAATATGGGCTTGGACAACTTGGCATAATCATCATCAAATAGTGATTAAACGACGATGATAGTTCATGCTCTTAACCAGCGAGTTAGGCTTTAGGCTCACGCCATTGTGCGACTTAACCTTTTAAAAATTTATCTTCATCAAATACCGTTTTGTTTTTCAGCATGTAATACACACAACGACCTATTTTATGCGCTAACGCAGAGAGTGCTTTGCCTTTGCTCATGCGTTTTTGCAGTTTGCTTAGATGGTTTTTCGCTCTATCGTTACCGCGCAGATACAGAACCGCGGCTTCGCTAAATGCCCACTTTAGATAGCCATTTCCAATCTTATTGCCGCTAGTACCATAAATTTTACCTGCTGACTCGGCTTTACACTTTACGAGTCGACTATAAGAGGCAAAGTTTTGAACGGATTCAAATCGGCAAATCTCACCAATTTCATAAAGAATGGTTAACCCAAGAATTTGTCCGATACCAGGAAAGGTGCGTATTAATGATAAATAACAACCGTGGTGCTCTTTCGCTTGTTTTTCGATAAACCATTCTACTTTCTTTAACTCTTTTGCATAGCAATCAAGTAACACCATATCCAGCTCGATGGTTCGCTGAATAACAGGGTCCTCGTAATGGTGTTTTAAGCCTTCTCTGGCTGATATATTTTTCAGATTGAGTGCTTGAGACGGTAAATTATATTGGCTGTCGGTATTAACGACATGTGCTTTTAAATCAGCACCGTGCCTAACAACATGAGTTCGTCGTCTGAGTAAGTCGCGAGTTGCACGCATTCTTGAAGGGTAAACGTAAGCAAGAGGGAAGTTACCGCCACGCATTAAACAGGCAATTTTATAAGAATCTATTTTGTCGTTTTTGGCTTTCCCACCATGAATAGCTTTCATATAAAGTGCATGGCCTAGAATAAAATCAATACTATATTCTTCACACCAATCACTAACCCAATACCAGCAATGCATACATTCAACACCAACAACGACATGGCCAATGTAAGGTTTTAGTAAATTTAATAGTTGTTGCTTATCTGCTTTAATCTGTTGATGTAAAACAGTTTTTCCTTCATTATCAATAATGCACACGTACAAAATACGTGAATGAAGATCGATCCCACAATAAAAAGGGTGAGAATTAGTATAGAATTTCATTGAGTGTTCTCCTTTTGGTTTGGTCGCCTTGAAGTCTAGTTTATCGCTAGACTTCGGGGAGAAGGCTCAATAAGTATCAAGTCATTGCAGCAGGACAAATAACAGTTGGCTTTTGCTCCTGCGTCGCGATTTTAGCCAACAATTATTTGCCTCTGAATGAGGCGTTAGCAGTCTTTATGAACAAAGGAGCAATAATGAAAATTATCGGAATATTTATTACCTTTATCTCAAGCTTTTCATTTGCTGATACGATTAAGGGGCCGGACGAAGCTAAAGTTTTATCCGAAAAAATGATAGCGCATTTCACGAGAAAAGAGTTTCAGCAGGGCTTGGCATTAGCAAAGCCTTACTGGCCAATGCCTTCAGTTGAAATTGATGGATTGGCCAGCCAAATATCAACTCAGTGGCCAATTGTTGACCAACGGTTCGGGGGAAAGCAAAGGCAAAGAATTCGTCCGTGAAGAACGCATTGCAAATTCATTTCTTCGTTATTACTACCTCCATAAATTTCAAAATCATGCTATTTACTGGACTGTCACATTTTACAAGTCGCCAAACGGATGGGTTTTCAATGGTGTTACATTTCTTGACAACCTAGAAGTTCTCTTTGTAAGCTGCTAATAAGTTAAGCTCCGAGAAATCGGATGGATATCAAGGGCTATAGATGGGCCTACACTTCTGACGTCCAGAAACCGCAAACCTGAATCGTTAAAAAAGCTGGCCATAGGAATATATATTATGAGAATTTTAGTTTGCTTCTTATCTCTTTTGTTAATGTTCAATACCACTGTATCCGCAGAGTTAAGAGATCGTTATCCAATTCTTCCAGACTATTTTAACAAAATTAGTAATGGCAATACTGAAAACTTATGTCTTATTCTACTCGAAGGTCCAGGTTCTGTTCAATATACGATAACGATAGATAAAATAAAAAAATATCATGGCGATGTTCGAGACTTCTTCTATAAGTATGTTATGAGTTTAAGATGTAAAGACCCAGCAGTTACCTTTGCGGACTATCTATTAAAGAAGTCTTTATTAAATACTGCGTTCAGTGTTGTTTTTAAACGACATGACGGTGTTGATCCAAATACGTTTGTAATTATTAAAAGAGAGGGACTAATTTTCGAAGGCCCAATGCACGTTGTTTTTTCTCATCTTGAAAAACACTTTAAACACTCACCAGAATGGTCGTCTGTTTATCGAGGTGTCTCAAAAAGATTAACAGTTAAGAAGTTTGTTAATGGAACACCAAAGAGTTGTAAGGAGTTACAAAAAGAGAATCCTAAGATGCCTTGTGTGCTACCGATGCCAAGAGGAACTTAATTGTGCAGAAGGTATTTCTAATGGCTGTTTTCGCTCCGCTCAATTTTATAGCCAACTATATTTCCAGCCTCTTAATGAGCTTTATCGACTGACGGCAAATGGCACTTTTTAGCCGGTCACAGCAGAACCAAAACAGATCCTGAAACAAGTTCAGGAAGTCGAACTTATACTCTCATTGCGCTTGAGGAGGTTGTGGCCTTCGCCACAATGACGTTGTACTTTTTCTTATTGTGTGCGGGCTTCTTTGGTGCTCTTTTTCTGATATTGTGACTGTCTCTGAATGACACAAAGCAGAAATAGCATGCACAAAAAAGAGGATTATGACTATCATAATCCTCTTTCATTTTTCTTTTAGGCTGATGTTTAGCCAAACTGCCTATGTTTAGCGACGCTTTCTCGTACGTTGCTGCTTTTGTCCTTGGCGTTGTTGCTGTTGCGACTGGCCTTGACGTTGTTGATGTTTTTTCACTTGGTTACGGATCTTACGACTCTTAGTGTTATCAATGCGTTTTTCATCGACTTTCACTTTCGATTGAGTTTCCGCAGATAACTGTACTAACTTACGGTAATAGTTAACATCTTTAAGATTTAACTCAACCCAGCCACCAAGTGGTAGTCTGCGCTCCATGGTCATATCACCATAGCGAACACGGATAAGACGACTTACTAAGACATCTTGTGATTCCCATAAACGTCTTACTTCTCGGTTTCTACCTTCCGTTAGAACAACGTGGAACCAATGATTACGACCTTCACCACCTTTGTAGGTAATTTTGTCGAACTTGGCCATACCGTCTTCAAGCTTAACGCCATGACGAAGGCGTTGTAACATCGCTTCATCAATTTCACCGAAAACACGGACGGCATATTCACGTTCAACTTCGTGAGATGGGTGCATTAAGCGATTGGCTAATTCACCATCATTGGTGAAAATAAGCATACCTGATGTATTGATATCCAAACGACCAACGGCAACCCAACGACTACCTTCGATACGTGGAAGTCGGTCAAAAACGGTTGGTCTACCTTCAGGATCTTTACGAGTACACATTTCGCCTTCAGGTTTGTTGTAAACCAAAACGCGACAAGGTTGTTCATCAACGTTAACTATTTTAACTTGATGTCCATCAATGCGAATTTGTTCGTTACCTTCAACGCGATCACCAAGATAAGCAACCTTACCATTAACACTTACGCGTCCTTGACTGATAACGCCTTCCATTTCGCGTCGTGAGCCTTTACCTGCTCTAGCTAATACTTTCTGTAATTTTTCAGACATAATATCTCTTAATTTTGCGTTGCCTTCTCGGCAAGTGATGCTTGCTCAACATCGTTGTCGATGTCGAGCTCATTTACTGACATGAGCTCAGGGAGCTGTGCCAGAGATTTCAGAGAAAAGTAATCAAGAAATGCTTTGGTTGTGGCAAACAGCGCCGGCTTACCCGGTACTTCTTTATGGCCGACAACGCAGATCCAATCTCTTTCCTGTAATGTTTTAATTATATAGCTACTTACCGCAACGCCTCGAATATCTTCAATTTCGCCACGAGTAATAGGTTGACGATAGGCGATAAGTGACAATGTTTCCAGTAAAGCACGTGAATATCTTGGTGCTTTTTCTTTAAATAACAAGGCTATATAGTCGCTATATTGGTCTCTCGCCTGAAAACGATAGCCTGTCGCGACTTCAACTAATTCAATTCCGCGCTGATCATAATCATTTTTAAGCTGTTGTAAAATGTTTATCACCGCTTTTTTCGATATTTTAACTTCTTCCGATAATGTTTGATGTAAATATTTTACTGATAGCGGCGTTACTGACACTAATAACATCGCCTCAATTAAGTTTTGTAATTCATTTTCGGGTAATTTTTTCATCGTTAATTTTGCTTTTTATTTTTGTTATTACTAGTACTTTGGTTATGACTACTTTAGTGCTCTTTTAATTTTAGCTGAATTTGACCAAACACTTGCGCTTGCACACATTCAATTAACGACTCTTTCAGTAATTCAAGAATCGCTAAAAATGTCACGACAACACCTGAACGCCCTTCTTCTACCGAAAACAGTTCACTAAACTCAAAATATTGTTTCGATTTTAGTTTAGATAATATCTGAGTCATACGTTCACGAGTTGACAAGTTTTCTCGCTGAATATGATGGTGTTCAAACGCTTCAACTCTTTTTAATACGCCCTGTAAAGCAAAGACTAACTCTTGTAGGTCAACATCAGCTGAGACGAATTTAGGCTTGTAACTTTCTGGCAATTGCACCGTTAACTCGAAATTATCTCGTTCTAAGCGAGGTATTTCGTCGAGATTTTCAGCCGCATTTTTAATGACTTCATATTCTTGAAGACGTCTGATTAGCTCGGCTCGAGGATCACTTTCGTCATCTTCGACATCGGTTTTTGGCAACAATAATCGAGATTTAATTTCCGCTAGAATCGCAGCCATTACTAGGTACTCAGCGGCAAGTTCTAATTTTAAGTCTTTCATTACATCGACATATACCATGTATTGGCGGGTAATTTCGGCGATTGGCAATTCAACGATATCAAATTTTTGTTTGCGAATAAGGTAGAGTAATAAATCAAGCGGTCCTTCGAACGCTTCAAGAATTACTTCTAGCGCATCAGGTGGTATAAAAAGATCTTGTGGCTTTTCAACAACGGCTTCACCGTGAACCAATGCTAATGGCAGCACTTGCTGCACCATTTCACCACTATTGGCTAATGCGTTTTTAGCAACTGCTTTGTTTTCTTCCATCGCTGTATGATTAGTCTCTGCCATTATTCACGCTATTAATTAAATGGTTCAGGATCGCCCTCTCCGGTACGTATCACTTGTGGATAATCGTCGGTGAAATCCACAACGGTAGTAGGCTTTTCGCCGAGGTAGCCGCCATTGAGAATTAAATCTACTTGATGTTCCAGGTTATCTCTTATTTCTTCAGGATCAAACTCGGCACTGTCATTGCCAGGTAAAATTAATGTTGTCGACATTAACGGTTCACCGAGCGCTTCTAACAACGCCATAGCAATATTATTTTCCGGAATTCGAATACCTATGGTTTTACGTTTGCTATTTAATAACCGCTTTGGTACTTCTTTGGTGCCTTTAAAAATAAAGGTGTAAGCGCCCGGTGTATTGTTTTTTAGCAGGCGAAAATAGGCGTTATCAACACGAGCATATTCAGACAATTCACTCAAGTCTCGACAGACCAAAGTAAAGTTATGCTCTCTATCAATGTCCCTAATACGACAAATGCGCTCTAACGCTTTTTTGTCGCCAATATGACACCCTAATGCATAACCAGAATCCGTTGGATAAACGATTACACCACCTCTATGCACGATCTCTACTGCCTGCTTTATCAGCCTTGCCTGTGGATTGTCCGGATGCATATAAAAAAACTGACTCATGGTAACAACTCCTTATTGCCAATGTTGCCAAACAACGTCGACATCGTCTGGTAGCGTTAAATTCTTGCCTAAGTCACTCCACCTTGACGGAAAGTGAAAATCTGATCCAACCGAGCCTTGTAATTGATACTCGACTAACAATTGTCGCAAAAACAAACGTTGTTGCTCATTCATTTGTGGTGACGCAACCTCCATCGCATCACCGCCAGCATCGCTAAAATCAACAATTAAACGGCGCAACCATTTGTTCGATAAATCATACTTCATCGGGTGGGCAATCACTGACTTACCACCAGCTTGATGAATGACCAAAATTGCTTGTTCTATTGAACACCATTGTGGTTTTACATATGCACGTTTACCCTTGCCGATATACTTATCAAACGCTTTTTGCATGGTGCTAACCACGCCGCGGTTGTGCAATACCCGCGCAAAGTGAGCTCTGGTGATTGTGCCTTGATGAGCTAACAATTTCGCATCTTCATAGCAGTTTTCAAAACCGGCTTTAGTGAGTTTTTCGGCCATCAATTGCGCCCGCTGTTCTCGGGCATTTTGTTGCTGTTCAATTAGCGTCGTTAAGGCTGGGTGCTCAGTATCAATATTCAAACCAACAATATGTATTTCGAAATTTTCCCACATGGTTGAAATTTCAATACCTGAAATTAATCTCAGTTTAAAATTTTGCTCGTCGATATGTTGTTGGGCAATTGAAAAAGCATCAACGGTATCGTGATCGGTAATAGCAAATTGTTCGATTTGATAGTTTTCCGCACGACTCACTAACTCTTGCGGCGACAAATGACCATCCGAACATGTCGTATGACTATGCAAGTCAATTCTTAAAGAATTGTAATTATTTGTTTTATTTTCATCGCTTAACGTTGACATCAGAGTGTAATTGCGGTTTTATGTATCATATTAATAGTTTACTTAGATAGTGACTAAATAGATAGTAGCTAAATACATAGCTCTCTAACAGGTTTCGATAGCATCAACATATGCTAATCAATAAAGAAGAAAAAATAGCATGAACGCAATAAATAAATCAGTAATTTGGTGGTGGCATGACCTTACATAGTGGGTTATGAAATTGCGTGCAGCAAAAATATTTCAGAAAACCCGCTTTATGGCGGGTTTTTTCGTTTTTAGCGCCTAATATTTAGAAGCAAAACAAGCGCTAAAAAAACTTGAGAACATAATTTTATAAATTAGTAATAAAGATACCTTAGGTATTGTTGGTAAAGGAAAATATGAGCAAACATACGACACCGATTGAACAAGCGAAACATGGACAAGTTTTTACCACTGTTAGCAGTGCCGACTACGTGCAAGATCCATTAGCTCTGTTTAAGCAACTAACCGCAGAGCAAAGTAACTGTTTGTTATTAGAATCGGCTGAAATCATCGATAAAAAGGCATTAAAGAGTTTATTACTAATTGATAGCGCTTTAAAAATCATTTGTGATCAGCAGTCAGTGAGGCTCACGGCTCTTTCAAATAATGGCGAAGCGGTTATTACTTACCTACAACAAGTTTTTAGCGAGCAACAATATCAAAATCTAGTCGTCATTGAAGAGTCTAGCTCTAGCAAGCTAATCATTAAATTCATAAAAAATGATGTTCAGCAAGATGAGCTTTCACGTTTACTCAGTGTCAACCCGATGCAAGTGCTTAGAGAATTACAACATATGGAAAGCGATAGTGATCATCCCTTCTCTATTTTTGTTGGTGGTACCTTTGCCTTTGATTTAATTGAGCTGGCCGAGCAATTGCCTAGCGTAGATAACAGTGAAAATAGTTGCTCTGATTATGTCTACTACTTAGCAGAAACGTTAGTGATCATTGACCATCAGCAGCAGCAAACGCAATTAATTGCTAATACCTTTGGCGGCAACAATTCGAGTAGTAACCAACAGCGACTAAATCAACGTTTAGTTGCCTTGCAAGAGCAATGCAAAAACGTAGTGCCAATGTCTGCAGTAAATCTATCGCAACAAAGCGAGCAAGCTGTCAACGTTAACATTAGTGATGACGAGTTCTGCCAGCAAGTTGAAACACTCAAACATCATATTAGAGCAGGTGATATTTTTCAGGTTGTCCCTTCAAGAACATTTAGTCTCGATTGCAATAATGCCATCAATGCTTATCAAGTGTTAAAACAGACAAACCCAAGCCCTTATATGTTTTTCGTCAAAGATGAAAACTTCGCTTTATTTGGCGCCTCTCCAGAGTCGGCACTGAAATACACCGAAGAAAGTCGCCAAGTCGAGCTTTATCCTATCGCCGGCACACGTCCGCGAGGATTTCGCAGTGATGGCAGTTACAGCGCCGATTTGGATGGCCGAATTGAACTTGAATTGCGTAATGATGAAAAAGAAAAAGCGGAGCACTTAATGCTCGTTGATTTAGCACGTAACGATATTGCCAGAGTCAGTAAAGGCGGAACACGTTATGTCGCCGAACTTCTTAAAGTAGACCGCTATTCTCACGTAATGCATTTAGTTTCTCGAGTTGTTGGTACCCTTAGCGAAAAACTTGATGCGCTGCACGCCTATCAAGCGTGTATGAACATGGGCACCCTTTCCGGCGCTCCAAAAGTAAAAGCAACGTCACTAATCCGCTCTATCGAAGGCAAACGCCGTGGCAGCTATGGCGGCGCGGTTGGTTATATAAATGGTCACGGCGATATGGATACTTGTATTGTTATTCGCAGTGCTTTTGTTAAAAACAATAAAGCCTATATTCAAGCAGGTGCTGGTGTGGTTTATGATTCAGTGGCGCAAGCCGAAGCCGATGAGACCAGGCAAAAAGCACAAGCGGTAATAAAAGCAGTGCAAATAGCAAATGCTGCTAAGCAATCCTCTTCTTTAGCTAATAAAAATTCTAGCCATGCTAGTCAAAGTAAGGAAGCGTAACAATGACTAAATTATATATGCTCGACAACCTAGACTCGTTCACATACAACTTAGTTGATGAATTTAAAACCTTAGGGTTTGAGCCAATAATCTATCGTAATACTGTCGATGCTGAATTTATTTACAATAAGATGTGCGCACATTCAGAGCCAGTGATCTTAGTATTATCACCAGGTCCTGGCGATCCAAAAGGCGCAGGAAGCTTAATGGATTTACTTGCACTTTGTACGGGTAAATTCCCAATTCTTGGTATTTGCTTAGGACACCAAGCGATTGTTGAACACTATGGTGGAAAAGTAGAGCGCGCAGGTGAAATTGTTCATGGTAAAGCTTCTAATGTAGAACATAATGGTATTGGACCATTTGCCGGTCTACCGTCACCATTGCCAGTTGCACGATACCATTCGTTAATTGGTACTGATATGCCCGATAGTTTAGAAACCATCGCGCAGTACAATGATTTGCCAATGGCGATTTTGAATGCAAACGACAAAGTACTCGGCTTTCAATTTCACCCAGAGTCTTTGCTGACTTCTAAAGGTAGCGTGTTGATAACACAAAGTTTCGATTATTTATTAGCGACAAATTCAATGAACGATGAATCAACAATGAGTCAAGTAAGTCAAAGCGCTAGTAGTAACAGCAAAACAAGGAATGCTTAAGATGAGTGATATTTTACAACAGTTAATTGATGGCAAAGACTTAAGTCAACAGCAAGCCGAAGCGTTTTTCACTGAAGTGGTAAACGGCAATGTTGAGCCTGCACTGATGGCAAGTGTGTTGACTGCGTTAAAAATTAAAGGTGAAACAGCAACTGAAATCGCCGGTGCGGCAATTGCAATCCGAGCCGCTGCAACGCCGTTTCCAGAAAATGACCTTCGTCTTGTTGATTGCGTCGGTACGGGAGGTGATGGTCATAGCACCATTAATATATCTACCACAGCAGCAATTGTTGCCGGTGCTTGCGGCCTCAACGTTGCAAAACATGGTAACCGCAGCGTTTCAAGTCAATCTGGATCAGCGGATTTATTAGAAAGCTTTGGTGTTAACTTAACTCTTTCACCAGAAAAAGCTCTCGAATCGATAAAAACTAGTGGTTGCAGCTTTCTTTTTGCACCAAATTACCACTCCGGCTTTAGACATGCCGCCCCTGTTCGCGCAGCAATGGGCGTTAGAACTTTATTTAATATACTTGGTCCATTGGTAAATCCGGCAAGTCCAAAAGTAATGCTATTAGGTGTCTACACACCAGAATTACTTAAACCTATGGCAAAAGCATTACAACTAACTGGTGTTGAGCGTGCTTGGGTGGTTCACGGCAGTGGCCTCGATGAAGTGGCCATTCATGGTGAAACCCAAGTTATCGAAATTGATGGCGACCAACTCATCGAAAAATCGGTAATACCAAGTGACTTTGGTTTAGAAACGCACACTTTAGAATCGATTAAAGGTGGATTACCCGCTGACAACGCACGTTATTCAATGGCTGTACTCAGTGGCAATGGCGAACAAGCTCATATTGATGCTGTTATCATTAACGCTGCCGCACTAATTTACCTTGCTGGTAAATCAGACAACTTGCGCGGCGCTGCAAGTATCGTAAAAGACACATTAAAACAAGGCTCTGCCGTTAAAACATTACAAAGCATGATAGAGGTCAGCAATGTCTGAGCAAAACACACAAGCAACAAATAGCAAACAAGCTAATATTTTAGAAAAAATTGTTGCCGACAAACGTATTGAAGTTGAACAACTAAAAGCTAGCAGGCCGCTTGCTAGTTTCATTGATGATTTGCAACCAAGTACTAAAGATATGTACGCGTCATTAGCACAAGAGAATGCAGGTTTTATTCTAGAATGTAAAAAGGCCTCACCTTCAAAAGGCTTAATACGCGAGCATTTCGATGTATTAGATATTGCTCTGACCTACCAAAAATATGCGGCAGCAATCTCAGTGCTAACTGACTATAAGTATTTCCAAGGTACTCACGAGTACTTAAAAATGGTTACCGACAAAGTAAGTTGTCCAGTACTAAATAAAGACTTTTTTATAGACGAATACCAAATATGCCTTGGTCGTTATTACGGCGCAGACGCTATTTTATTAATGCTGAGCGTCCTATCAGATGATGAATACAAACATCTAGCTAGCGTTGCCCTGCGCTATAACATGGCGATCTTAACCGAGGTTTCAAATGCAGAAGAAACCACTCGAGCGATAAAACTTGGTGCGAAATTAATTGGCATCAACAATCGCAACCTTAGAGACCTATCAACGAATCTAACCACTACGTTTGAATTAGCGCCGATGATCCCTGATGGCACATTGATTATTTCTGAATCGGGTATCTATACCAATAAACAAGTACGCGAATTAGCCCCAGCTGTTAACGGCTTTTTAGTCGGTAGCTCGGTTATGGCAAAAGATGATATTGATTTGGCCTGCCGCGAATTAATTTTCGGCGACAATAAAGTCTGTGGCTTAACATCAACGGCCGATGTGAGTGCAGTGATACAAGCCGGCGCAGTGTATGCTGGTTTTATCTTTACCGAGCAATCCACTCGTCACGTTAGTTTTGAACAAGCGCGTAGAATTATCGAAGAGCTTGCTGAAGCAAGTATGGCTAGCATTAATTATGTTGGTGTGTTTAAAGATCAAAGTGTTGATGAAGTCAGCAACTTTGCCAACCACCTAAATTTAGATGCGGTGCAGTTACATGGCAATGAAGATGATCAGTTTATTGACGCGTTGCGTATACATCTAAATAGCCATTGCAAAATCGTTAAAGCTATCAGCGTAATGCAGCAACTACCAAAGTTAAACTATGGTGCAGATAGTTACTTACTCGACGCTCAACAAGGTGGAAGCGGTCAAGCGTTTAACTGGCAACTGTTAGCAAATTCACAGCAAGATTTTAGCAATTGCATGCTCGCTGGTGGCCTGAATATAGACAACATCCGCAGCGCATTAGAACTTTGCGCTGAACAAGAATTAGTAGGTTTAGATATTAACTCGGGTATTGAAGTAAGCCCAGGTGTCAAAGACCACAACAAATTAAAAAAAGCTTTTGAGCTTATAAGAAATTATTAATAGGCAGTATTAACATGACAGATCCAAAACAACAAAATGATGACGCCTTATCACCATATTTTGGTGAATTTGGCGGTATGTACGTAAGTGAATTACTGGTTCCTGCATTAGAACAGTTAGAAGCGGCATTCATAGACTCACAAAACGATGAAGAATTTCAAAACGAGTTTAACCATTTACTAAACTCTTTTGCTGGTCGCCCTACACCACTTACCCTTTGTCGCAACTTAGTGAAAAATCCGTTGGCAAAGATATACCTTAAACGTGAAGACTTACTTCACGGCGGCGCTCACAAAACCAACCAGGTACTTGGTCAGGCTTTGCTTGCTAAGAAAATGGGCAAAACAGAAATCATCGCTGAAACTGGAGCCGGACAACATGGTGTTGCAACGGCTATCGCTTGTTCATTACTTGGCTTAAAGTGCCGAGTTTATATGGGTAAAGTAGATTGTGACCGTCAGCAACCAAATGTTTTTAGAATGGAGCTTATGGGCGCAGAAGTTATCCCGGTAACTGCAGGCTCAGGCACATTAAAAGATGCGGTTAATGAAGCATTAAGAGACTGGTCAGCCAATTATGACAATGCCCATTACTTGTTAGGTACCGCGGCAGGTCCTCACCCATTTCCAACCATTGTTCGTGAATTTCAAAAAATGATTGGCATTGAAGCAAAGCAGCAAATCTTGAAAGAACAAGGTCGCTTACCTGACTATGTCGTAGCTTGTGTTGGAGGTGGCTCTAATGCCATCGGCATGTTCCATGATTTTATCGACGAAACAGAGGTTAAGTTAGTTGGCGTGGAAGCCGGTGGTAAAGGGATCGATACCCCCCAACATGGCGCAACTTTAGTGGCTGGCAGTAAAGGTATGCTACATGGCGCGTACACCTATATTATGCAAGATAAATACGGTCAAATTGAAGAATCTTATTCGGTATCAGCAGGCTTAGATTACCCAGGAGTGGGGCCGCAACATTCTTTACTAAAAGATATTGGCAGAGCTGAATATGTTCCGATTAACGATGATGAAGCACTCAATGCATTTCAAGCCTTATCTCGAAATGAAGGTATTATTCCTGCGTTAGAATCTTCCCATGCCTTGGCTCATGCGGTGAAATTAGCAGATGCTGCAACTGAAGAAACTGTGATTTTAGTTAATTTATCGGGTCGTGGTGATAAAGATTTAGCTCATGTTAGTAGTATTTTAGGTGGTGAAAATTATCGTGAAAAACGAGAACAAGCCTCAAAAGAGAAAGCTAAGGGAGGAGAATTATAATGACTAACATTAAAACAGGTCAGCGTTATCAACAGTGTTTTGCAAACTTAGCGAGCAAACAGCAAGGGGCGTTTATTCCTTTTGTTATGATTGGCGACCCACATAAACAACAATCTATTGAGATCATAAAAACGTTAATTGATAACGGTGCTGATGCGCTCGAATTAGGTATTCCGTTTTCAGATCCTAGTGCCGATGGTTTAACTATTCAGATGGCAGCAAAGCGAGCGTTAAACGCGAAAATCAATACTGATGTTTGTATCGACATATTAACTGAAATTAGAGCTTATGCGCCTGATATTCCTATCGGGTTATTGCTCTATGCTAATTTAGTGTTTGCCCGTGGTATCGATAAGTTTTATAACGACATGAAAAATGCTGGTGTGGATTCTGTGCTTATCGCTGATGTACCAATGCGTGAAAGCAAACGTTTTGAACAAGCGGCTCTTGCTCATGATATAGCGCCTATTTTTATTGCACCACCAAACGCCGATGAAGATACTTTGAAAAAGGTCGCTGCACATGGACAAGGCTATACTTATGTTTTAAGTCGCGCTGGCGTTACTGGCACTGAAGTAAAAGCGAATATGCCGGGCAAGGAGTTAATTGCAACGCTAGATGGTTACCATGCTCCAGAGCCAGTATTAGGGTTTGGTATTTCATCCCCTGAGCAAGTTAAAGAAGCGATAGATAGCGGTGCTAAAGGTGCGATAAGTGGTAGTGCTGTCGTTAACATTATTGCCAATAACATTGATGACGAACAACAAATGTTAGCGAGCTTAGCGACGTTTATTCAATCGATGAAAGCAGCAAGTTAAACATAGCGACAAATTGAAATTCAGGATGAATTAATGTCGTAATGCCATGGAAGGCAACTAATATACGACAATCGCCATATAAAATGCATCATTAAACACGTCGCTAAACTAAGCCAAACTAAGCCAAACTAAGCCAAACTAAGGGATATTAAATGAGCACAGCAACCTGGATTATTATCGCAGTAATAGGATTTATAATTAGTGGTATCTACTTCATCTATAAAAGTGCACAAAAATTTAATCTTAGTAAAGAGCAGTTAGCTAAAATCAATCAACGCAATAAAGAGCTTGAGCAACAAGAAAAAGAAAACGACTAGCGCGGTTAACTACCAGTGCATGCTTTCAAGTGATTCGACTAGATTAGATGTATTAGTGCAGACTAGGTCCGATATAACGTTTTTATGATGTGATAACCAAAACGTGTTTTAACGATAGTTGGCGTAAGTATTTCTCCACTAAATACAAACTTATCAAACTGCGGTACCATTTGGCCTTGCCTGAACTCACCTAAGTCACCACCTTTCTTACCTGATGGGCAACTCGAATATTTTTTCGCTAATGTTTGAAATTTACTACCTTTTTGTATCTGCTTTAAAATATCTTTCGCTTGCTCTTGGTGTTTAACCAATATGTGCAAAGCATGTGCAGTTCTTGCCATAACTATTTTGTCCTTTTGCTCTCTATTACTCTATGCGCTAATTCGAAAAAATATCAGTGTCTATTTTGTTTAAGCCGCATTTTATCACGTCATTGAGGTCGATACCAAGCCAAGATAATTGCTGATTGATCGTATTAAATTATTTTAATCGACAAAACGCCTTTACTTAGTCGTTGTTTTTTTTGACAATAACTAAAAGCAATCGAGGTAAACTTTACTATGGCTTCATTAACACACCTATTCCAAAATAATAAAGATTGGGCTGAAGAAATCAAAAAGCAAACGCCAGACTTTTTTGACAATTTGGCCAACCAGCAATCACCAGAATACCTATGGATAGGTTGCAGTGACTCTCGAGTACCGGCCAATCAATTATTAGGCTTAGCCCCGGGCGAAATATTTGTTCATCGTAACATTGCCAATCAAGTAGTTCATACAGACCTTAACTGCCTCTCAGTGATACAGTACGCCGTCGATGTACTAAAAGTTAAGCATATCATTGTTTGTGGTCATTATGGCTGTGGTGGGGTTGCTGCTTCGTTAACGAACGACCAATTTGGCTTAATCGACAACTGGCTAAGACATATCAGTGATGTTTATCGCTTTAATAAGGAAGAATTAGCAAAACTTGAAGGTAACGACTTAACCAATAGACTTTGTGAACTTAATGTTGTTGAACAAGTTGCTAATGTTGCAAACACGACAATTATGATAAATGCATGGGATGCTAATCAAGATGTCACTGTTCATGGTTTTATATACAATGTTGCCGATGGTGTTTTAAAGGATTTGAACGTGAGTATTGATAAAAAGCTTTAACAATTAACTGATTCATTAAACAAAAAATCCCGAAACTTGATTCAAGTATCGGGATTTTTTGTTTCCAGAGCAATCTATTGGTTGATTAGTTACCGATAAAGCCCATATTGTAATTAACCTTTAAGTAAAACTGTCGATCATTGGTAAAATCACGGGGAATCGTATTATCTTTTTCACGTTCAAATTTAAAGCCTGTTAATAACGATAAATTTTTCGTGACGTAACGTGTATGGGTTAATTCTATTTCAACCTCGCGCTCATAAGACTTTTCTGAAGGATCACGCCAGCGATTAAGATCACGCTCAGTTTCATCCCATTTTACTAGGAAACGCACGACTCTATCATCACTTGGTCTCCAATTTACCGTGAACGTTGTGAAATCTTCGCCGTAGAGTTTTTCATCTTCAAAATCATAATCTCTAAAAGTGTGCTGTAGATCGATATTAAAATCACCTATTTGGTAACGAACTCGAGGTTTAAACTCTGCCATATCACCAAGTACGATATTATCAGCATCAGCAATTTCACCATATCGTCCATCTAAATTAAATGTCCAATCTGTAACGGGGGCAGTCTCAAAATACCACTGAATATAGCTCTCATCAAATCTAGGAGCATTCCCTTTGAGCTCTAATGAGTTTTGATTTAATCGATTTACTCGTCTTTCAATAGTTCTAATACCCGGACGAAATACAGTTTGATAAGAGCCTCTAAATTCAGCCCAAATATCGTACATGGTTGCTATCTTAGCACCAGCTTGGTTTTCAATTTGCGTCGCTGACAAATATAAACGTGCTCGCGACTTTCCTTCATCACCACTAAACGTTTCAAAATACCAGTTACGACCGTAAAGGGCATTGATTAAACGATAATCAGCTTTAGTCATGTACCCTAAGTCACCACGAAAATCTTCACTGATATCGTAATAATTTAGTGTAATAAAAGACTTAGGCGCAGTATGACGATATTTAATTTGCGCCGCATATCCTTCTAGCGTTTCGTCCGCAGATGCTCTTAATACTTCACTCGTTGTGCCACAGTTTCCTAATTCACAATAGACATCTTCAGGAATATCTAAGCAATCATCTTCTTCACAGATATCATCACCAAACTCCTCAATGTATTCAGTATTGGAAAAAGCGATTTGATAACGTAATTTATCATCAATCCCTAAATTTAATAATCCGTCATGTGAAACTACGGAGTTCTTATAATCTCCTGCCGTACGTTGGGTCACCATCGCACCATAGGCACTACCGCCCGCAGCAGTCACATATCGAGCAGCTACAGACTGACTATCTAAGTCATCAAGCTCAACTTTATCACTACCTAAATTATCAGGAATAATGACAGTTGTTTCTTCATCGTTAGACCAAAAAAAACCGGTAGAATATTCTTTAGTTTCATGGGATACACTTAAGCCTAGGTCGGGATCTATAATATTGCGGGTGTAAACTAGTGACATTAATGTTGAATACAAATCCATGTCTTGTTGGAAAAATCGACGTTTCTCAGGTTGGAATACGTTGAATTGGTTGTTAATTGAATCACGAGCAATATCAGCTTCAACATCAGTAAAATTAGGATTAACTGTTGCAGCAATTGTCGTTGCACTATTAATGGTTAACTTAATGTCCATACCCGCATCGAACTCTTCTATTTCTTCACGCTGTTCGAACGGCTGTTGGTACTTACGCTTTTCGCTAGAATGATAAATACCATAAGGGTATATTTCTAAATTTTTAGTAGCATTTTCAAAGGTAATTTCGCCGCCTTCAGAAGATGCTATACGCTGACTCGAAACCGGGTTTGGTGGATATATGATGTAAATCCCGCCCATTGTTCTATCTATTTTTCTAGGATAAGAACGTTTTAATATTAGCGCCCACATATTTCGCTCTTCACCTTCCGCTTTGGGAGACTTTAGAGAATCAATCGGAATCGCCATTTCTACTAAATAACCGGTTTCAGTTATTTTTGCTGTTGCTTCCCATTCAGTGTCCCAGTCGTATATGTACCGGTCACTCACCGTATTTTGTAATACGTCTGCTTTTGAGCCACTTGGATTAACTCGAAACTCGTATTTCTTTCTTAAATTACCGGTAGGGTCAATAACGACTGATACGTAATCATCTTCTTTAACACCGTCATTTTCTCTTATTGCCGTTCTGAGCTGTGATGTATCTGGGTCGTAGGCATTAAAAGCAAAATATACGTGAGTCTTAGTCATGCCTATTAACGCATCTGTATCGACAACTGATTTATCAAAACGCGTAGGGTACATCTCCAAGTCGATGCTTAGTATGCTCGAAGAGGCCCAAAATCTATCGGTCAAGTCGCCATCAATAACTGGTGGTTCATCTAACACTTCAAGCTCAAGTTGCTGAATATCTGCCATTGAAAACTCGCTAGAGGCATCGTCAACTTCAGCGACATCTTCAGAAGGTTTTTCTTCAAGATCAACAGCGAGAACGGAGAAGGAAAAAAGGTAGAGGAAAAATAAGCCAATCGAAGAAGATCTTTTCATAGTATACCCTGAATTTATGAAATTATATTTTTGTTATTATTTATCATAGCTGTTTTAATGAAATTTTGTAGTCTTTTTTCTTCACTAACATGTCAAATCAACAGACTAACTGATTAATTTAAAAAGACTTTCAAAATTGTGGTTAATAAAACATCGGAAGTATTGCTAAAGCCAAAAGCCAATAAGCGATTAATAACTGGATTGTGCTATTTATAATGCAATTAAAAGTTGAATAATTTAGGCAAAAAAAAACCAGCCGTTAGGCTGGTTTTTGATAACTTAAAACGTCGAACTAAATGCTTTTCTTCTTACGCTCTGCAGTATCTTTAATATAAGATGCCCAAGCGCGAGCTGCTTTCTTAGTTTTCGGATCTTCCTGCGCTTTCTTTATCGCAGCATAAGCTTGTTTGAATTTTTCTTGGTAGAAATATGCTTCTGCCATTGTCATCCATACTCGACCTGGGTTTTCAATACCTAGATCAATAGCTTTTTGTAATACCGCAGCTGCGGCATCATATTTTTCCGATTGCTGTAAAAGCATACCTTGACGACGATAATGTCTTGGATCGTTAGACAGCTTAGCTGTTTCACCAAAATACTTCGCTGCTAAAGCAATTTCTTGAGCCGCATGGAATGAGTTTGCCATTGCGAACAAATTAGTATCCGTTCGAGCTACTAAACCACTGTCAATGTGCTTCTCAAGTAATTTCGCTGACTTATAAGGGTTATCATTAGTCGCAAACAAGTTTGCTAACATTTTGATTTCAGATTCCTTTTCAAGGAATCCTTGTTTATAAGCAAGATTTAAAGTGTATAACGCTCTATCGTAATCTTCTATTAACATGTAGAAGCTACCTAGTTGTGTCCACCAAATCTTGTTTTCAGGGAAAATTACCACTACTTCTTCAAGCACTTTCACTGCGTTAGTATATTGCTTACGCTCGTAATATGACGTTAATTTTAATACATAAGGGTTTTGATTAGGCTTCTTATATAAAGCGATTGCTCTATCTGAAGGTTCAATCATCTTATCTAGATTTTTTAACTCATAATTAGCTTGTGCAATTTTAACGTAAGTATCAGCGTCTTCTTTACCAGTAAACTTCATCCACTTTTCGTAGTTGGCTAATGCCTTTTCATACTGCTTCTCTTGCATCTGCAAGTCAGCTAGTAATTTAAGTGCTTCAGCGTGCTCACCTTCGTTAAGTGCGTTATCTTTCGTTGCAGCTTCTAAGCGGACTAGTGCTTTTGCAATGTTCGCGTCACCACCTTTTGTTGCATACATGCTCGCAATAAAGCGATCTAAGTAAGCACGGTCATAGGTTTTTGACGTTTCTATATCTAGCAAAATCTCTAGTGCGTCATCGATACGATCTTCAGAGTAGGCTTCAAACGCCTTCTGAACTTTCTTACCAACAGACGGACCAACAATCTTAGTCGACTTTTTCTTCTTTTTCTGGGTTTTCTTAGTATCTTCGGCAGCAAATGCTGTCGATGATACTGGCATTGTAGTTGTTGCTACAAACGCAACCAACAATGAAGAAGTGATTAGTTTTTTAAACATAGTAATGCTCCTTCCTATTGACCCATTGAAAAGTCTAACTGTACAGTTAAACCAACTTGTTTAAGCGGCTTACCATCAACGATTTTTGGTTTGTACTTCCATTTCTTAAGAGCTCGTTTCGCTTCTTTATCGAAAATACGTTTAGGTTGTGCAGCGATGACTTTTACGTCTTCAACACCACCAACTTCGTTAATAGTAAAGCTAAGTTGTACCCAACCTTCTTTGCCATCTCGTGCTGCTTGAATAGGATACTTAGGCTCGATTCGAACAATAGGAGTTGCCTCACCATCACGACCGAATCCTGCACCAGGTGCGTCCATACCAGCTGACGCTCCCGAGATCTCTACACCAGGAACATTAAATTGCAAGCCTGAGTTATCATTACTTTGTTCAGGTTCTGGCGCTTGCGGCTTAGGCGGCGTTTTAGGCGGCGGCGGCGGCGGCGGCGGAACTCGTCTACGTTGCTGTACTTTAGATTCAGGTGGTGTAGATACGATGTCGATAACTACGCTATCACCCGCATCTGCATAACGCTTTGCGCCACCTGAAATCAAGTAAGCCATAAAGACAAACAAGCCAAAGGTTACAACAACGCCCAATAGTATTGATACTAAAAAGCGAACCATAGTTAACCACCCGACGCTGCAGCAATAGAAATCTTATCGATTCCTGCATCCTTGATTGCATCCATAACTTTAACAACTACGCCATGTTTTGCGCCTTTGTCAGCTTGAATAATTACAATATCAGTAGGTTGTTCAGCTAGTAGTTTTTCGATGTTTGCAGAAACACGCTCTACATCAACTACACGCTTGTCCATCCAAATTTCACCATTCTCTCGAACTGCAATGAAAATGTTCGCTGATGGTTTTTTACTTGCATTAGCCGCTTTAGGCTTTTGCACATCGATACCAGCTTCTTTAACAAATGAAGTGGTTACGATGAAGAATATAAGCATGATAAATACGATATCAAGCATCGGCGTCATATCGATTGCCGCTTCTTCTTCTTCACGAATACGTTTACGTGCCATGTGAAAATCTCTCTAGTGATGAGGTAAGCTATCAACTAGCTTAGCCTTCGCCATTTTTACTTTCGCGTCTAATCTAGAGCTAAAGAAAACTCCAGATAATGCCGCAACCATTCCCGCCATTGTAGGGATTGTTGCCATTGATATACCTGACGCCATTAGACGAGGGTTACCAGTACCTTGAGTGGCCATGGTTTCAAAAACCATTATCATACCGGTAACCGTACCGAATAAACCAATCAAAGGACACATTGCTACTAACGTTTTAATTGTTAGCATACGCGCGTTTAATACTTCTGCTGCTTCAGAAATCCATGCATCTCTAATTTTATGTGCATACCAAGATGTAGTATCAGTTCGAGCATCCCACTTAGCGACAATGTCGCTTTTCATTTTTGGGTAAACAGCTGCTAAGAACCAATACTTCTCAATCATCAATATCCACATTAAGAAGAGTGCGAAGGCGACGAAATATAATACGAAGCCACCTGTCGCAAGAAATTCCCTGACAGTCTCCCAGAGCTCTATCAGGTATAACATTACTGTTTCTCCTTCTCGGCGATTGAAGCTACGATACCCGCACTTTGCTCGTCAAGAATGTGGAAAATAGACTTACCACGTGCCGCTACAATTGAGTGCACAAGGATAAGAGGTAATGCTGCAATTAGACCCATAGCAGTAGTTACAAGTGCCATAGAGATATCACCCGCCATAATCTTCGGATCACCAGTACCATATAGTGTGATTGATTGGAATGTACCGATCATACCAACAACTGTACCTAATAGACCAAGTAATGGAGCGATAGCTGCGAAAATCTTAATGATGTTAATACCACGTTCAATCTTCGGTGTTTCACGCAAGATAGCTTCGTCTAATTTAAGCTCAAGTGACTCTGCATCGATGTTTTTGTTTTCGTTATAAACATTTAACATACGGCCTAGAGGGTTGTTTGCGCTTGGTGATGAAGTATCTTTAAGTTGAGATTTAACTTTTGCACCGATAGAGCCTAGGAATACTAGACGTTCGATTGCAATTAAGAAACCTAGGATAAGAACAACAGTGATTACATAACCAACTGCACCACCTTGGTGGAAACGCTCTTCCATTGTAGCTTTCTGAGTTTCTAAGTTAAGGATTTGACCTTTTGATGGATCAAGATATAAAGGAGAGTAACCTGAAGTGCTCGCCAAGAATGGAGAAACTTCACTTACGATACCGCCTGCAGGTTGTTTACCTAGAGGTTGAATTAAACCTTGGTCATCATTGTAGTTTAAGTAACCTTGGTCTGACACTAAGTTAAATGAACCAACACGAACAACTTGAGCTGAACTCTTAGAACCGTCTAATTGAGTAATTTCTGCTTCAAATGCTGCAATTTTACCTGATTCAGTCATTTCAGTTTGCATTGCAAACCAAAGTTCTTCTAGTTCAGATAAAACAGGGATTTCTTTAGCGTTAGCTAAGCTTTCTAGAACAGCTTCACGACCTGGGTATTGTGCACTTACAATTGAAGTAGCAATACGACCGTATGCGTTACCAGATGCACGACGAACAACACCAAACATTTCACCTAAGTCACCTTTAGCTGCTTCTAGCTCGGCTTCTTTAGTAGTCAACATTGTTTCGTTGTCTGCAAATTGTTTAGTTAAACGTGCGTTACGCGCTTGCTCAGCTTTAAGATCAGCTTTTGCTTTGTTTAACAATGATTGCTTGTCTGCACGAGCAGATAAGAACTCTTGCTCACGCTTTTTATCAAGTTTTGCAACTGATACGCGATCCGCTTTAACTTGCTTTAATAAGTCATCTAATTGGTTAGCTGCTGCATTTGTAGAAATACCGGCAGTTAACACTAGTGTTGCAGCAATCGCTGCACTTTTCATAAACTGTTTCATTATTCACCAGCCCCCGCTGCATATACTGGTAATTTGATAAGGTCAGGTGCAGTTTGCTTACGCGCCATACGAATAGTCTTAGTAATTGGGTTTAGGTACTCATCACCTAATGCTTTCCAACTACGTGAACTTTGTTCCCAAATCCATGCATTTTTTAAATCTAAAGACTGTGCTACTAATACTGTACGTCCCATGTGTACGAAATCTACAGTGATGTTTTTACCATCAAACTCTAAATCACCTTGGTACGCAGAGAACATTGAACCGTAATCAGTTTCAATTTCGTATGCTTCTAATACTAAACGGAATTGCTCAGCTACTGAGATACCTTGACGTTGCATAACATCTTTAAGACGCTCTACACGTTCAGTACGGTCAACAAGGTTAACTGGAATATCTGAAGCAATAAATTGCTCTAATGAATCAATCATTTTGTACATTAACGGAACAACACCTTTCTTGGTATCTTCGATAGTGCCAATTTGACGAACTAAAGAATCAATACCTGCTTGTTGATCGTTAACTAAACGTTGAACGTGATCGTTGTACACTTTCAAGTTTTCAGTTTCATCAACAACATTACGGTACTCAGCTAAAAGCTCTTGAGTTTGCTCGTAGATGTTAGTGATTTTAGTTTGTGATTTAGCTGAAGCTTTAACTATTGTAGCTTCGCCCTTTTGAAGTTCATTTAGGCTTGCAGCTGAAGCGACATTACTTCCTGCGATTGCCAATGCGCCAATAATCGTCGAAGCGATTAGGCTTTTCTTGCTTATTTTGGACATAGTTCCCAACCAATTGCTATTTTAACTTTTCCAATGAAACCCGAAAAGGTTTCAAGATTTGAACCTTAGATTTAAAAAACCTTAAGTTCTATATTTTAAGTTGTATTTGTATAGTCTCTGAATAATACACTCAAGTTATTTTCATAACCCATCTGTATTTTCGGATACCTACCTGTTTCTTAAAAGACAGCCTCATATAAGACAATAGCTGTCCTCTAATGTCAAACTTTTTGATTTGTTTGAGCAGATTTTGTACAAAAAAATCACTAAATTCGTGATATTCAACACTCTAACACAAAAATACGGCTTTATGCACTTCCGTTACAAATTCTTATCATAAAAGACAGAAGCCTTATTAATAATAGCTAAATATTAATAAAAGGCAGGTAAAAAATCTAACAACGACAAATATAAAAACCAAACATCTATTACCACAATCCATTTGCAAGCTAGTGACATAGACAATTACCTACAATGCGTTTTACTTGTTAGTTCGACGTTGACTGATAATCTTTAGTATTTTCTACAGCGGTCTAAATTCACTAGTCTGGTCATTTAAATATAAGATAAGACTGTGATATTACTTGTAAGTTGAACGGTGAATGGTTATCTGTCGATTATTAAATAGAGAGGGCTAAATGTAAAAGTAACAGCCATTCTTCAGTGTTACTAATATTTCTTTGAAAGTGACGTTTTACAGGCAATTTTTCCGCGACCAAATCTTAAAGATGTTATCTGAATGGACATAACCAGATTTTTGTTATTTCTTATTCGAATTAGTACAACATAACAGACATAAAAAAGGCCGCTCGAAAGCGACCTTTTTGCCATATCTAAAAAGACTATTAGAACTTGAATGTCAAGCTTGCTTGATAGTATGGACCAGTTACATCATATGCTTCTGAAACTGTGTTTATACCTGTACCACCATTCCAACTAGATTGGTTAGCCACTGGAGGCTCTTCATCAAGGATGTTACGAGCGTTAAAGGTAACATTCGCATTTTCCATGAAGTACCAAGTTGCAGCGATATCGTGATAAACAACAGCATCAAATGTGTTGAACTTTTCTAAAGGAGCAAAGTTAGTGAAGTTATAGTTATTACCAGTAACAGAATCTTCTGATTCTGACCAGTAACGCATACGCCATGCGAAAGACCAATCGTCAAGCGCATAACCTAAGTTAAAGTTAGCACGATCGTCTGGAGTTAATACTTCTCCAACATAATCGGTAGATTCACCGCTTTCGATGCTTGTAATGACATATTCGTTAGTGTGGTTCCAAATAACGTCAGCTGTGAACGTACCAGGGCCAAACTCAACAGAGTATGAAACTTCTAGGTCGATACCAGATGTTTCATAGTCATTTTCGTTTGAAGTACCTGAATTAACATCTGTTAGGGCACCATTAGCATCACGAATTGCACCTATTTGACCAGAAGCGTCAGTACAAGACGCATCAAATTCACCAGGAGCAACATCGAAACAACGAGAAAGAACAGTTGAGCGACTAGTTGTTGCAATTGCATCTTCAACAGTAATGTCGTAGTAATCGACAGTCATTGATAAGCCATCAGTAACTTGCCATACAAAACCAGCACTAAATGTATCAGCAGTTTCTTCTTTAACTGTCGCACTACCACCTATCGTACCACCAGTACTTTGAGTCTCAACTTGGGTCAATGCAAATTCACCAGCTCCAGCAACTCGAGTAGCTATTTCAGGAATAGACAAACAATTCGCTGCGATATCAGCATTCGCTACACCTGTTCCATCGGCTTGTAAACCATTACACGGGTCGGTAACAGTTCTAAATGTTTCACCACGACCACCATAAAGATCTGCAACGTTTGGAGTACGAATCGCCGTTGCCGCTGAGGCACGAACCATGAAGCTTTCGAATGGGGTAAACTGAACACCAGCGTTCCATGTAGTTTGTCCGCCTACGACTTCATGATCTGAATAACGAGCAGCTAAGTCAACTTCTACCGTATCAAGAACCGGTAATACAACTTCTGCAAAATAATCATTAGTGTAAAATGAACCATCTGTTGCAGCAGATCTATTCGTTGAAGACGCACCAGTTTGCGCTAAATCGCCAGGATTATGAGTGCCTTTTTCAAGGCGATGTTCATAACCTACAGCGACCCCGATATTACCACCTGGAAGCTCTAGTCCAAGCTCACCAACAGCAGATAGGGAAAATACAAACTGTTCCGCTTTCCCTGTAACTTTAGCTGGTACACCTACATAATCAATAGCATCTTGAGTTATAGTACCTTCACCAAATAAGTTAAGTGGTACACAACCTTGTAATACAGCTAGATCGTCAGCACATTTAAGGCCGCCCATGCCATCGGCAACTACATCAAATGCTTTTGCGGTACGCTCAACATTTACTTGACCACCATTTTCTTGAATTTGATCTGTTTGTCCCCAAGAGACGTACGAATTTAACATCCACGAGTCGTTCAGTTCCCAATCCACCCCTGTTGCAATACGTATAGTTGAACGCTCAACATCCGTAGCACGAGGCCCAAACTCTAACATTCGGCGAACCAAACCTGGTAATGCAGCATCTGGAGCAAAACCGTCATTAATTAAATTGTCACGCAGTAACTGCGGAACCATTGGGTTGTCTATAGTTAAACCTACAGTACCACCTCGAGATGGTAAATAAACATCACCAATCGCATCAAATGGTGTAGGTTCGATTGTTGAATCGTTCGTTTTCGACGAGTTCCAATTTACTTCTGCAAAATACTCTACAGAATCAGTAACTTCTTGCTTAATATTAAGGGCAGCGTATTTACGTTCAATTGGGGTTACTAATTGTCGATAGGCAGCTCGATTAAAGCGAGTATCAAAAGCCGTACCGTCACCATTATAGTTTGCACCTGTACCCGTTGCAGGATCAAACCAACTTACTCGCCCTTGAGGAGGGTAAGATGAATACAAATCACCTACAACTTCATTGCCGTTTTCATCTAAGAAAATAGCTTGGTCTGTATCTGAAAAACTGCGGTCTGATGACTTTAAACCTTTGTCTTCATCGTAGCCAATCGCAACTGTTACACTACCAGTATCCCATGAATTACCAGCAGTAATATTTAAGGTATATTTCTCACGATCTGATTCTGAAGAAATACCAGACTGAGCATTCACTTCAATACCTTCTAAGTTATTACGAGTGATGATGTTAACAACACCAGCTACCGCATCAGAACCATAAATGGCTGATGATGCACTTTTCAGGATTTCAATGCGTTCAATCATTGATGTTGGGATTGCGTTCAAATCAACTGCGTAACCAACTGATGGTGATACACCAGATACGAAACGACGACCGTTTACAAGTACTAATGTACGTGATTGGCCTAGGTTACGAAGTGCTGTAGTGTTCAGACCTACTGAGCTTGTTGTAAATGCTGAATTTGATTGATCACTAGATGCGATAGCAACTGGAGACTGGTTTAAAACGTCTGCAACGTTTAATGCACCCATTTCAAGCATATCGGCACGACCGATAACTGTTACTGGTACCGGTGTTTCCATATCAGTACGTTTGATACGAGAACCTGTTACTTCAATACGCTCTACATCTTCTGCTGCAGTTTCTTCTTCTGCTGCAATTGCGTTGGCTGAGATGCCAGCGGTAGCTGTTGCACCAAACACTAGTGCTAAGCGAACGGCTTTAGCAAGTTTATTATTGCTATACATGTTTACTCCCTGGACCACTTTAAAGTGATTCGATTGTTTTAAAATTCAAAGCTATATTGCTTTGTTATTTTGATTTTGATTGGCCGTAAGACCTGATCTGTCGTCAATGATAATAAAACGATTATTGTAAACAGGTCAACTACATAAATTACAATCCATTAATATTTTTTAACACTTTTTGACAAAATGACACACAAACCTGCACCCCCTAGCGCATAAACAATGATTTTATGCGGATATTTATTCATTAATATTTTCTAAAGCCTGAACTAACTATAACCAAAAGAAATAGCTTATAACTAAAGAAGAACCCCGTAATATCAATCACTACAAAAGAGCACAACCAGTTTGTAAAAATGTAAAATTATCAGTAAGGTTAATTTTTCAACGTCGAAAAACAAGTTACTACAGAAGAATTTTGTGAATGTATTTGCAAAAACAAATAAAGTTCAAAAATATTAAAAAAAAATGTAACAGGCATAATAAATCCACATTTTCGCATTAAAAACAGAGAAATACGGTCATTTTTTAACCATTACGTATCATATTTTGTAACAAAATCTTCATATGTAATTGTCTAGTTACATTTAGGCGCTGTTGATATTTGGACACTAGAAAGAAAACACCACTATATATAAAGAGCATTATAAGATTTGTATGGCGGTGAACATCAAAGGTGCATATTTAAATAAACTTATTTCGACAAAGAAAGGGTAAATCTAACCTAGTAGTCAATAAACTGTGATAGATTAGCAATTAATAATGCTCAGTAAACTTTCAGAGGCAGTGCAATGAAACAATCGTTATTGCGTTTGCAGCAGCTATTAATGCAATTGGCTGATGACGCAAAGCAGGCAGATCTAGCTAACAAAAACAACAAAGCCCATTATTACTTGCATGATCAGCCGTTATTCGATGAAAAACTATTTCCAATCGCTAGTTCTTCATACAATGTCTATGTTAGCTATACACAAAAACGTCTTGCTCATTTGCAAAAATTGCTAAATTCCAATAAAGCTGAAGTCGCTAATATGATGTTTCAGGGTTTAGAAGAACAAGTAATGGCGCTGATCAACGCCATTAAATCAAATGATAACCGTCACCACGATGGAGATTATCGATTAGATAGAAGAAACCGTTTAAATAAACTAAAAGACAAACATAAGCAGCCATCGGCCGCTCATCGAAAAGCCGCAACTAAGATTATTTTACCAAGTCAGCAACTATACCAAAAGCTTTCTGAGTATCATGGATTCGAAAGAAGACTTTTAGATATGGTGCAAGAGAAGCAGGATAACTTAAACCGTTGTAAGGCGGACAGTCAAAACAGCAAAGATATTCAGCAGCAATTACTGGCGCTGCATCAAAGATTGGGTCGTTGCAGAAAAGCTATTTCGGAAGTTGAAAAACAAATTGAAGATAGTGAAACGTCACGATAACGAAGCCTAAGTGCCTATCAATCCCTTAAATCCAAGAAGCTTGCATTCTGTCTTTAGCAAAGAATTGGCGAACAAGCTTTTCATATAAGACTATAAGAAATTTAAAGTAATAAGTGTCCTATACCCAGCAGGTTATATAAAGATACAAAAAGAAAATTACGTTAAATGATTTAGGGGAGTTTGGGTGGTCCCTCTCTCAGCCACATCCCGGCACATGAGTCGTCTGCTGCGGTTGCTTCCTTCCGGACCTGGCCGAGTTCACAGAGTATCATTGCGGGAGGACCAAGAGAGGTACCATAATGGCTAGAGAATTTAGATAAATAAATACTCTAGCGACGCGCATTATGGCCAATTGTTTGCGCTTGTGCAAGAGTTAGAGAGCGAATAATTTAACAATTATTATGGACTTTAAAATTTTTGCGGAAATTTTGCCCATTTACTATCGAATAAGGCTTTAAATGCTTCAAGTTCGCCATCAATATCATCACTGATTTTTCGAGCACTAAAGAACACAACCTGTTTATTAGTAAAATCTAGTGCAACGGGAACAACATCCACATTTGCTTGATTAGCAACGGTCAAAAACCCTGTTTTCCATTCGCTTACTTTCGACCGAGTGCCTTCAGGCGCAAGAGCTAAAACTAAGGTTTCTTTGCTGTTAAAATACTCGACCAATTGACCAACAACACCTGAAGACTTACGTCGATCAATTGGAATGCCACCTATCGCTTTTAACCATAAACTAAATGGCCAGAAAAATATCGAGTGTTTTCCTAAAAAGTTAAGCTTTAGGTTCAATGCCATTTTAACAACAACGCCAATGACAAAGTCCCAATTTGAGGTGTGCGGTGCCACCGCCAATATCATCTTTTTTTTGTTGGGAAAGTTACCGGTGATTTTCCAACCAAACAATGACATCAATTTTAATCCAAACCAACGAGAAATATTACCACCGGTACGCGGAATGCTATTTGGTAGCTCAGGTACTCTCGACTCAATAATGTCTTTATCCACTAATTAACCCGCTTGTGCTTGCTTATTTAATTGATTTTCAAGTTCCAGTGCGATTGCTTTTAATTGCAATAAGTTTTCTTTACCCATTCTTAATAAAAACTTTTCTGCATCGCTCAACTGTTCAATATTTTCTTGTTGGTATTGATAATAGTGTTCAGGTTTTTGCAGCTTAGTTTCAACATCGATCATTTGAGTCTCTAAAATCTGATCAAGCAGAGTCTTTACAGCTTGGCGGAATTCTTCCTGATAACCTAATTCTTCGTATGCTTGCTGAAACAAAGGCTCATATTGTAAATAACTCGCAACTAATTGCTCCGGCTCAAAAGAGTGCATTAATTCTATATAACTTAAATAGCGTGAGTAATTACTCATATTAATGACATAAGAGTCGCTATCAACAACGTCTGTTTGAAATGATTGTTCAAGCGGTTTTAGCGGAATATGTGTGTAAGCAACTTCACCTCGAACAAAGTTATCGGTAAATACGACAATACGGCGGATCAAATCATCGGTTAGCATCAATGATAACAGCTGTTTGTTCCACGAAAGTGTCGATAAATGCTGCTTAAGTTCATCATCACTTTCATTTAATTCGGGTAACTCTATAACAATGACGTCTTCTTCGATAATTTCTGACTCTACTGGCTCAGCTATTTCGACTTCAACCTCAGGCTCGATTTGCGGCTCTACTGGTTCAGTCACCGGTTGAACTTCTTCAACTAAGTTAGATTCTAGTTTTTCGTCGTTTTTTTGTTGCCAAATTAAAGCAAACACGACGACTAAAGCAACAACAATCGTTATCAAAACGACAACATTCATCGCACCTTTTTGGCGAAAGCTTAGTTTATTGTCTCTATTAGTAAAAAGCATATTTATTACATCAATGAGAATTAAAAAGGACTAATTAAAAGATAGTGCTGCAAATAATAAAAAGCCAGAGTTTTTCTCTGGCTTTAGTCATATAAAATTAATTTGTTTAAGTGGCATCTGCTTGGTTTTCAGGCAAAGCGTCAATAAATGCCTGAAGTTTCTGGCAGTTCGCTTCGATCTTATTGATGATCGGAAATTCTGTCATATCAACATTAAAACGTTTGGCATTATAAATTTGCGGGATCAAACAAAGATCTGCAATGGTTACAGAGTCGCCAAAACAAAATACGCCAGCGGTTTTGCTTAACTGTTTTTCTAGAGCAGTAAATCCAACTGTAATCCAATGATGATACCAAGCCGTTTTTTGATCAGCACTAACACCTAGGTTTTTATCTAAGTATTGTAAGATTCTAAGATTATTTAATGGATGTACATCACACGCAATATCAAATGCTAATGCTTTAACAACTGATTTTTCTTTTATATTTTCTGGATATAAAGGTAATTGCGGATGAGTATCTTCAAGATAGTCAATGATTGCTAATGATTGATTTAAGGTAAAATCACCATCAACTAGCGTTGGCACTAAATGAGTAGGGTTCATCTCTACATAACTTGGTTGATGCTGCTGACCACCGTCTTTTACTAAATGAACCGAAATTAATTGATGTTCAATGTTTTTAAGATTAAGCGCGACTCTTACTCGGTACGCAGCAGAAGAACGCCAATAGCCGTATAGTTTGATCATTATTTTTCCAAATTTGTTTTATTAAATTTTTACGGTTTTCTTATTGATATTATACTCGCGTAGTTTATTTGCGATCGCGGTATGACTTAAACCAAGCTTTTTCGCCAACTGACGCGTACTTGGGTATGCAGGATAAAGTTTGCGTAATAAGTTAGCTTCAAAGCCTTTAACAGCATCATCCAATGTGCCACTAAATTCCTGCTCTAAATACCCTTGGTCACTGGTATATGTTGGCAATTGTAAATGCGCAACTTTCAACGTTTCGTCGTCCAACAATGACACAGCTCTTAATATCACGTTTTCCAATTGACGGACGTTTCCAGGCCATGGATAACTTTCAATAAAATCTAGGCAATCTTTATCAAAGTTGACGCTGTGTTTTTGATTTATATTTGCAGCTTTATTCATAAAGGTTTGTGCTAAAGGTGCAATATCTTGACGCCTATCCCTTAGTGCAGGGATTGTTAAGCCTAATACATTGAGTCTGTAATATAAGTCTTCACGAAATTCGCCCTGCTCCACTAAACTCAACAAATCTTTACTTGTGGCACTGATAACTCGGATATTAACCTTAACTTCTTCTTCTTCGTCGACTCGTCTAAAACTGCTATCTTCGAGAACACGAAGAAGTTTCGATTGAAGTTTCGGCGACATTTCTGCCACTTCATCAAGAAATATTGTACCTCCGTCGGCAAGTTCAAAAATTCCCTTTTTAAGTTGACCATTAACTTGTTTACCGAACAACTCTGATTCACAAGCAGAGTCTGGCATCGACGCACAATTTAGAACTAAGAAAGGATGTTCATTGCGATCAGAAGCACTGTGACATGAACGTGCTAATAGTTCCTTACCTACACCAGTTTCACCAACGATTAAAATCGATGATTCAATAACCGCCATTTTTCTTGCTTCTCGGATAACTTTACGCATCCCAGAAGAGCTTGCTTGAATACCTGAAAAATCGCCTGTTTTGGGGTGTTTAAAGGCAATAATTTGTTGCCCGAGACGCGCTTCCGATTTTAACATTAATATTGCGCCAGCAAGTATTTTCTGTTTGTTTTCACTCGGTACTGTTACCGGCAATATATCAGCAACAAAATCTTCTTCCTGAAATTTAATCTTTCTAGTTTGAGCTAATATTTCATCGCCTTCGAGAAACCTAGTGATATTAAAACCTTTGATCCAATTACTTACAGGAGCATTCACTATTTCGCTACGTTCTAGGCCAATTTTATGTTTTGCTACCTGGTTTAATCCATAAACATTACCCTTTACATCAATAAGTATTAAAGGATCGGGTAAAGTGCGAACGATAGTATCTAATACATTACGTTCACGTTCAGACGGCATATAGGAGTTAGTTTTTACATCGACAACACCGTCAATCAAACGAAGTTGCGGCATAAAGTCTTGTAATTGTGAAAAATCTAGATCGGGAGTGTGAATAAAAATTTGCCCTGACTCTGTCTGAGCATCAATGCCTCTTATGTTAATTTCTCTTTCTACAAAGACTGCCAATACTTGTTGAGCAATCCCCACTCTATCCTGACAAGTGATTTCTATACGCACATTATTTTCCAATTAAACGGTTGACAAAAGTAGCAGTAAAAGCGCCCAAAATTGCACAAGTCACACTACTGATAACAAACACATAGCTAAACAAAACATCGTAAACTTTATTTTACAACAAAAAAGGCGACTAATACCAATAGATATTAATCGCCTTTGAAAGTTTTTAACTGCAGTTACAAAAACTAGTATTATTTCAGCTAAGAGTTGTTGAAAATAACTGCAGTTTAATAAACTCTTTTATAAAATGCTGTCAGTACGAGTCTTCGACAGAAACTGACGCATCTACCTTATAACATGCTGTCAGTATGAGTCTTCGACAGAAACTGACGCATCTACCTTATAACATGCTGTCAGTTTGAGTCTTCGACAGAAACTGACATATCTACCTTATAATATGCTGTCAGTATGAGTCTTCGACAGAAACTGACACATCTACCTTATAATATGCTGTCAGTATGAGTCTTCGACAGAAACTGACACATCTACCTTATAATATGCTGTCAGTATGAGTCTTCGACAGAAACTGACACATCTACCTTATAATATGCTGTCAGTATGAGTCTTCGACAGAAACTGACGCATCTACCTTATAACATGCTGTCAGTATGAGTCTTCGACAGAAACTGACGCATCTACCTTATAACATGCTGTCAGTTTTAGCGGCGCAAATAAAGTCATTACGGTGTAAACCACCAATCGCATGAGTCCACCATGTAACGGTTACCTTGCCCCATTCAAGCAAAATAGACGGATGATGAAATTCAGCTTCTGCAAGTTCTGAGACTTTATTACTAAAAGCCCATGCTAATTTGTAATTTTTGAACTTATATTCACGCTCAAGCATCATAACGCCGTCACGTACTTGCGGTACCCAATCAGGGATCTCTTTTATTAAATCAGCTAGCTCTTGATCAGAAACCTTTGGTGCATCTGCGTGGCATGCTTCACATTGTTGTTTTGCTAATGTCATTTTTTAAATATCCCTTAACTGGCTATTTTGATGTTTTTTGGTTGAAATAATGGTGTGTGTAAACCAAGCTCTTTAGCTTGTTCAACAAGAGCCATTAAATCGGTTTTTCGAATTGTATCCAAATCATTGATGCTGTTTAGCATGTAATAAATTGGTTGCATAATATCAATACGGTATGGTGTTCTAAATACGTCAACGATATCCAGTGGCTTGCGCAGCGCTTTAGGATCATTCATTGCGTATAACGTTTCACCTGGTGATGATAAAATCCCGCCGCCATAGATACGCAAGCCATCATCAGTATCTAATAAACCAAACTCTACAGTAAACCAGTATAGTCTAGCTAAAAATACTCTATCTTCTTTGCTTGCTGCTAAACCTAGTTCACCGTACATTTGAGTAAAGTCGGCAAACGCTTTATTGGTTAATAAAGGACAATGACCAAATATTTCATGAAATATGTCGGGTTCTTGCAGATAGTCAAACTCTTCTTCACTGCGAATAAAAGTCGCAACAGGGAATTTGCGTTCACTCAACAATCGAAAAAACTCGCCGAAACCAATTAAAGCAGGCACTTGATGACACTGCCAACCAGTCTTTGCCATTAAAATTTGTGATACATCATCTAGTTGAGGAATTTTATCTTCAGGTAAACCTAACGTTTTTAAACCATCGAGAAATTCGTCACAGGCTTTACCTTCGATGCATGCCATTTGACGTTTAAATAGCTTTTGCCAAATATCGTTCTCTTCAGCCGTCCAAGTTATAAAGCCATTATCATCGCCAATTTTAGAAACATAAGACGTTTCTTTAGCCATAATTACTTTCCTTTGTGACTTAAACAGTTTTATTTTTGCTTACTCTCTGCTTCGTTATAACAACTGTTTCGTATTAACAACAATGGTTAGGCAGCGAATCGCAGATGATGTACTCATTGAAATCACTGTTATAGCTGAACCAGTGGCTGATTTAACGAATAAGAGAGTTCTTTTAAAACCATTTAATTAGTATATTTAGTTGGACTAATACTATGAGAAGACGTTGCTAATTTAAAATTTTTATCGAACTTTACTAGATCGCTCTCTGTAAAGATTGTGTTACGCCGCGATTACACTGCTTTTACGCCTATTTACCTTCTAGGCAAAAACAAAAAACCAGCATAATTGCTGGTTTCTTAATTTCTGCGCTAGCCTTTGACTTAAGCCTTTGATTTATGCTGTTTGTTTATGTACTGCTCGATGAACTAAGTAATCCTTTCACTTGGCTAATTACTTGCTTACGCACTTTGGCAATACCAGGGGCATTGTCAGTAAATGGTATCGGGCGACAAAGGTTTATGGTTTTGATGCCAAGTTTAGCGGTTAACATGCCAGCGCCAAGGCCTTGTGCTGCTCGAGTTGATAATTTACCAAGGGTTTCCATTCCTAACATTTGTACACCAACATCTGCAATTATTTCACTAGCCCCAGCATATACCATATTGGTGAACACCTGACGAATGAGTTTAATTCGGCTCCAGTAACCTAAACGAATGCCGTAAAGACCGGCAATTTTGTCAATCATCCTTAGGTTACGCCACATTAAAACCATCATATCGATAATTGCTACCGGGCTAACCGCAACGAGTACTACCGCTTCTGTCGAGAACTTAGCAATTTGACTAAGTGCTTGCTCGTCAACCTTTGACAGTACTTGGGTAGAATATAAAGTGACAATTTCTTGCTCGCTTAAATCATCGGTTAAATGTTCGAAAAAGGCATTATGTTGTTCATTAATGCTATCACTTGGCAGTTTGTCACCAATGTTTTGACAAAATTGAGCCGCATCAAAATTCAATTCTCTCGCTAACAATTTACTTGCTTTATGCTGACTGTGTTGTTGTCTGCGGTATTGTCTTAAACCTAGCAACTCTTTAACTAAGGATAACGACGCTATCGCCACAACACTGCCAAATAACAAAGCATAAACAGCAGCAATTACTGGCGACTGAGCAAAGCTAGATAGAAGAAAGTCAATCAACTCATAAATGACAATCACACTAAAGCTGACACCGGCAATGCGCCATAACCAACGTGGTTTTTCAACTTTTGCATCAACAACATCATCAATAGGTGTTTCTACAACCGGAATAAAAGCCTCTTCAGGCAAAATAACCTGCTGTTCCGGCAACTGCTTTTCGCCATTCGTTTCAACTTTTAATTCGGCACTTTCATCAAAAAGCACTTGTTGTTGTAGCGGTTCTTTTTCCTCACTCACTTTAGTTTATCTCCTAATAAAAACTGCAGTACTTGATCGATACGAATATGCGGTAATGATTGATGTTCACTGATTGCATGCATAGGTTTAAACGCCAAAAAATTAAACCCTTTTTGCTGCCAATAGTCTTGTTCAGGCAATTTTCCTGGCACACTGCCAGGAAATATGGTGATTGCTTTATCATTATCAGCACGCTTACCTTTCAATACGGTAATCGGCTTACCTTGATATTCACTCTTTCCTTGTTCAGTAGTTTTGACCGAGGCAATGGCAAGTGTTTTCATCTTAATGGCATCAAAGCTTAAAGATTTTTTCGCTTTATGTACTAATTGTTCAAGCAATGCGGTTAAATTATGATGTTGATCCGAAGTCACATGATCAGCCTTAGTCGCAGCAAATAATAGCTTGTCTATTTTTGGCGAAAACAATCGGCTAATGATGTTCGATTTACCATAGGCAAAGCTTTCCATAATTAAGCTTATCGCTTGCTGTAAGTCTTTAAATGCGTAGGCACCGCTATTAAGTGGCGTTAAACAATCTGCCAACACGATTTGACGATCAAAATTAACAAAATACTTTTTATAGAACTCGCGAACTATTCGCTCTCTATATTCAAGATATCTTGCTCTTAACATACCGATGAACGTATCTTGTTCTGCCATTTGGTAGTGTTCTTCGTCAATATTATCCAAAAACGGGTAAGGTACAAACTGCAAAATCGGCGCACCAGCGTGCTCGCCTGGCAAGATAAAACGACCTGGCTGTATCACAGATAAGCCCAAATCTTCTCTAAAGTTTTTTAATAACTGAGTATATTCGTCAGCAAGCTCAGCTAACTCGTTTTCATTTGCAGGGCTTAGCGGGTCAATTTGTTGTAACTTTTCTAGAAAATCTGCTGCTACACTAGCTCGTGGCTCTTGCAGTAACAGCTCCCCCATATATTCAGACCATTGTTCAAACGTTTGATTTAACATTGGTAAATCGAGTAACCATTCACCCGGATAATCGGTTATATCAATGTGTAACGTCGCCATGTCACGAGTATACTTAAGTAAAGACTGATCAGGGTAATACCGTAGAGCTAAGCGTATTTCACTAATGCTTTTGGTCGGCTCCGGCCATATTGGCGGTTCTTGGCTCAGTTTTTCCATCGCACCGTCATAATCAAAGCGACTAATGTGCAAATTATGTTGCGGCACTCGTTTTGCGGCAATAAAGCGTCCCTGTTGGACCACATTGAAAAAATTCAAAGGACGGGTACTGCCTTCATTGACCAATTGATTGACCAATGACGTAATAAATGCTGTTTTACCAGCCTGTGACAACCCTGTAACTGCGATATTTACGTGTTGGTCTAAGCCACGATTAATTACCTCTGACGTCGAGCTCAGTATGCGTTTTTTTAATCTTTTTAGTTTTTTACTGTTTATCAGCGCCATAAAAACACTTAACCACTTTATTTTCTACTAAATGAGAATCTTTGATCTTAATGTAAATCAATTAGTCCTCAGGAACAATTGTTTGTATCGAACAAAAATAAAAGGCTGCAAATGCAGCCTTTAAATTCAATTAGTTATTGCCTAGCTAAAGTTTATTAATCTCGCGAGAAACAGTAAACTCTGGTGATGTCACATGACGTTCCATACTGCGCAACTGTTGCTCTAATGATTTAAACTTGAAGCTAATATCTCTAAACGCTTGTCTAGGTGGCTCGCCTGCTTGCCAAATTCTCGATTTAACTTTAATCGATTCATTAACGACTTCTTCTTCATGAAGCTTTGCTTTAAAACGTTTCGCAGTTTCACTCGGTGAAAATGATTGTGGTTTTTTATCTAAAATAAACCAACCAGCGATATATAAGATAACAAACCATCCCATTCCTAACAGCACACCAGAAACAACTAATATGCGAACTAACCAAGCTTCCCAACCAAAGTATTGAGCAAGACCAGCACAAACTCCGGCAATCTTTCCTTTTACTGGGTCTCGAAACAACTCACCTTTTAACTTACTCATGATTTGTTTCTCCAATCAGGAGTTTCCGCATCTAAAATAGCTTCTAATGTTTTTATGCGATCTGACATTTTGTCAGCTAACTCAGCTAACTCACTTAACTTATGATAATCATCTTCACTTAAACCTTGGTTTATTTGACGCTTTGATTTGTAATGCAATATTAACCAAATCGGTGCAACAATAACCATGAAGACGATAATTGGTGCCATTAATAATCCTTCCACAGGAACTCTCCTTAACTGTGCAATTTAATACTTTTTTATTAGCGTAATACTATTTATTTTTTTGCTGCTTTTTTAGTAGTAGCGGCTTTCGTTGTTTTAGTTGTTTTAGCTGGCTTGTTCATTTTTGCTTTCATTGCCGCTAATTCGTCATCGATGCCATCTTCAGTTTCTAATTCAGCAATTTCATCTGCTAATGACTTTTTACCTAAGTCGTAAGATTCAACTTGCGCTTCTAAATCATCAATTTTACTTTCGTAACGATCAAAACGACTTAATGCATCATCTACTTTCGAACTATCCAGTTTGCTTTTCACTTTCAACCGTGACGTCGCAGTTTTGCCACGGATGATAATTGCTTTTTGACGAGCTTTAGCGTCCGCGAGTTTTTCTTGTAACTGGGCAATCTCATCTTGAAGCTTAGCAATATGTTCATCAAAATGAGTTAACTCATCTTCCATTGCTGTCGCTGCTTCTTCACATTTATTCTTTTCAACTAATGCAGCTCGCGCTAGATCTTCACGACCTTTGCTTAACGCTAACTCGGCTTTTTCTTGCCAAGTCTTACCATTATTTTGCATGCGGGTAAGCTGACGGTTCAAGTCTTTTTTATCTGCCAAAGTTCTTGCTGACGAAGAACGAACTTCTACTAGCGTGTCTTCCATTTCTTGAATGATTAAACGCACCATTTTTTCTGGATCTTCAGCCTTGTCTAAAATACTATTAATATTAGAATTAATAATGTCTGTAAATCTTGAAAAAATACCCATATTGACATCCTCTTTTACTTCAATTTTATGAATTTATTAATTTATCACTTTCACTAATACATTCATTTTTAATGCCAACTTTAAAAATGACAGTAAGCCGTTGTTTTAAATAGGTAAATTTATTTTGAAAAAATACTTCTCAGTTAGCCGTTAATGAAATACACTATTTGTTAGTGAAAAAAACTAATAATTAGGTCAACCTATGGCCCGCTTTAAGCAACAAGATAATCTTATCGGACAATCCAATAGCTTTTTGGAAGTATTGGAACATATATCTCAGATAGCACCGTTGTCAAAACCAGTGCTACTGATTGGCGAACGGGGTACCGGTAAAGAACTTGTCGCCGCTCGACTTCATTACCTATCTAAACGATGGGATCAAAACTATTTAAAACTCAACTGTGCCGCGCTAAACGAAAACCTTCTAGAGAGTGAACTGTTTGGTCATGAAGGCGGTGCGTTTACTGGTGCATCAAAACGCCATGAAGGTCGATTTGAACGCGCTAGTGGTGGTACTTTATTTCTTGATGAACTAGCCAATACCTCGGGATTAATTCAAGAAAAGCTATTAAGAGTGGTTGAGTATGGTGAATTTGAACGAGTTGGTGGCTCGCGAACAGTTAAAACAGATGTGCGACTTATCGCTGCCACAAACGAAGATCTGCCAACACTTGCTGATAAAGGTGAGTTTAGAGCCGATTTACTCGACCGTTTAGCTTTCGATGTTATTACATTGCCGCCATTGAGAGAGCGCGTAGAAGATATACCTATATTAGCTGAACATTTCGCTATCAATATGGCTCGAGAGCTTGAGTTTGAATTGTTTAGTGGATTTACCTCAAAAGTAAAAAAAGCCATGCTTGCTTACCATTGGCCAGGTAATATTCGTGAACTTAAAAACGTAATTGAGCGCAGTGTATATCGCCATAACAGTCCACATTTGCCGGTAAATGAATTGATAATCGATCCATTTGAATCGCCATATCGTCCAACTAAAGCCGTTAAGACTTTAGATCGCAGACCAGCAACTAAAGATTCTGTCGCTGATACAGAAGCGACTACTCAACAAACAGTAATAAATTCTAACGCGCCACTGGAGTACCCTGTTTCACTAAAAACATTATCGCAAGATTATGAAATTAACATGCTAAAAGATGCACTTGCTGCTTGCCAATTTAATCAAAAGAAAACGGCAGATGCATTAAAATTGACCTACCATCAATTGAGAGGGTATTTGAAAAAATACAACTTGTTAGATTCAAGCGATGGTGAACATGAAAAATAAGATGATTTTGGTGCCGAAAATTATACCTGGCGCATTATTATCATTTGCGGTTTTACTTTTAGCGAGCTGCTCAAAAGTCGAAGATGCGTCAATATTACAATCAGGCATAGTATACTGCTCTGAAGGCGCACCTACGTCATTTAACCCACAACTAATTACCTCTGGTACAGACGTCGATGTTACCTCAAATCAAATATATAGCCGTTTAATTGATTTTGACTCTACTACCTACGAACAAGTTCCTGCCCTAGCAAGTTCTTGGCACGTAACAAGTAACGGTAAGATGATCACCTTTTACTTACGTAAAGACGTAAAATTTCATCAAACTCCATACTTTACGCCAACTCGAAACTTAAACGCTGATGATGTAATTTTTAGCTTCGATCGTATTCTCAATAAAGAGAACCCTTTTTATCAATCAGTAAATGGTAGTTTTCCTTTTTTCCAAAGTGTTAAGTTTTCAGAAATGGTTGAGTCGATTGAAAAAATCGACGATCACACGGTTCGCTTTCGTTTATTGCGACCACAAAGTACATTTTTAGCTAATATTGCAGCTCCCTTCTCAGTGATACTTTCAAAAGAATATGCCGATCAGCTTTTAACAACAGAAGAATCATTAACTAACCTTGATTCACAACCTATTGGAACTGGTCCATTTAAGTTTCAAAGTTATCAAAATGGTGTATTGGTGCGTTTTCAACGCCATGACGATTACTGGCGTAGTGAAGTACAAATAGAGAAACTGTTATATAACATCAGTCCAAGCAACACCGGCCGATTAACCAAGTTATTCACTCACGAGTGCGATGTCATTGCCTACCCAATCGCCATGGAAGAGATTAAGTCTCGTGAGGATTTAGAATTAGAACAAGTAACCTCATTCAATGTGGCATTTCTAGCATTCAATGTTCAAAAACCACCGTTTGATAACCCATTAGTTCGTAAAGCAATTGCTCATGCAATCGATAAAAAGGCATTAATAAATGCCGTTTATTATGACCAAGCCGAGATTGCCGATTCATTGTTGCCGAAAGCTTCATGGGCTTACTCTGATCAAGTAAGTACAGTTGAACACTCGAAAGAAATCGCTAAATCATTATTAGTTGATGCTGGATTGGGTGACGGATTTAGTATCGATGTTTGGGCAATACCGGTGCAACGCTCATACAATCCTAACGCGATGAAGATGGCGAAGTTAATTCAAGCAGATTTGGCTCAAATTGATAT
Organism: Thalassotalea crassostreae; assembly: GCF_001831495.1. NCBI lineage: Bacteria > Pseudomonadati > Pseudomonadota > Gammaproteobacteria > Alteromonadales > Colwelliaceae > Thalassotalea > Thalassotalea crassostreae. The sequence continues at coordinate 1,093,804 of NZ_CP017689.1, read as the reverse complement.
CAACGTCAATATCATCACCTTTGAATGGTCGACGTTTTTAAAAAAACTTGCCAGTGGCGAACATCAATCGGTGCTTATTGGTTGGTCTGCTGATCACCCTGATCCTGATAACTTTTTCTCGCCGTTATTAAGCTGTGCCGCGGTAGAGTCTGGCGGTAATCGTGCAAATTGGTGTAACCCAAACTTTGACCAACTATTGCAGCAAGCATTGTCATCAAATGATGATCTGATCCGCAAAGATCTTTACTTTAAAGCACAACAGATACTGGCAAACGAAGTGCCGCTTATTCCACTTGCCAACGGCAAACGTTCACAAGCTCGTGTTGCCGGCATAGAAGGCAACATACTGTATTCATTTGGCGGCATCAGTTTTGAAAATGTCAGCAGAAAAGCAGAGGAGGATTAATGTTAATCTTTACTCTGAGAAGACTAAATTTACTATTTTTCACCTTATTAATTTTATCCATTGTAAGTTTTAGCTTAAGTTATTTCTTTCCAGGTGACGCACTAGTTAACTTAACAGGCGTTGCTAACAACGATGAAAAACAACTCGCTGATTTAGCACAAATCTATAAGATGGACCAATCTATATTCCATCAATACTTTGCTTATATCGAGCAGATATTTAGCGGTAATTTTGGTGTATCGATGGCGTCAGGTGAGCCGGTGAGCAAAGAGTTACTACGGTATTTACCGGCAACAATAGAACTTTGCTTAGTGAGTTTGTTTATCGCCATGATATTTGGCTTTCCATTAGGCTTCGTTGCAGCAATTTTTCACAAAAAAACAATTGATAAAGCCATTCTGTCATTTGCCATGCTTGGTTACTCTATTCCTGTATTTTGGTTAGCGCTGATCTTTATTCTGATATTTTCAATTACTCTTTCATGGTTTCCTTCTTCAGGACAGCTTAATTTGCTATTTGAAATTGAGTCAGTCACCGGTTTTCTTTTTATTGATATTTTACTTAGTGATACACCATATAAATATCAAGCATTCCAAGATGCTTTAATGCACATTATTTTACCCTCGATTACGGTCGCTATGGCACCGATGACAATATTTATTCGATTAGCACGCACCTCAATGCTTGAAGTGTTAGAGTCAAATTATATTAAAGCGGCGAAAGCAAAGGGGTTAAGTCAAGCGCATATTATTTTGCATCATGGTATTCGTAATTCATTAGTATCGATTGTAAGACAAATTGGCTTACATTTCGCAAACTTAGTGACTATGGCTATGATAGCTGAAGTAATTTTTGATTGGCACGGTGCAGGAAGTTGGTTGATCGAAAGTATCTTCCAACGCGACTATACTGCGATACAAGGTGGGCTCATTGCATTAGCAACTTTTACCTTTATTATTAATATTTTGGCTGATTTTATATACGTCGCAATCAACCCGTTACAGAGGCATAAAAAACATGGCTCGTGAAACAATATACGTTGAAGAGGAGTTTCCATCTCCAATGAAGCAATTATGGCTGACGTTTCGTAAAACGCCTATCGCCATGATTGGATTTAGTGGTTATATATTTTTAGTGATCATTGCTATATTTGGCCAATTTATCACACCACATGATGTGCTTGAAAATGATTTGGATAAATTATTACTCCCGCCTTCTTGGAATGATGACGGTGATATTAGTTACTTATTAGGTACCGATGATTTAGGCCGAGATATGTTATCTCGACTGATTCATGGTGCCTCTTTAACGTTTGGATTAAGCTTTATTGTGGTTATCTTTGCCATGGTAATTGGTGTGTTCTTTGGTTCTTTTTCGGCGTTAACTCGAGGGTTACGCTCGAGCTTTCTAAACCATTTTCTCGATGTAATATTGTCGATACCTTCCTTGTTATTAGCAATTATCATTGTTGCCATTCTAGGCCCTGGCCTTGAAAACGTCATATGGGCTATCGCGTTAGTTTCGATCCCACAATTTGTTCACGTAACACGAGATGCCATTAAAGAAGAGCAACAAAAGGGTTACGTCCTAATCCCAATATTAGATGGTGCAAGTGAGATACGAGTACTAATTACCTCAATATTTCCTAATATTATCGATAAAATAATCATCCAGGCGACTCTCTCTCAATCCGTTGCGATTTTAGAAATCGCCGCCCTTGGTTATCTTGGATTAGGCGCCCCACTACCAATGCCGGAATGGGGCTCGATGCTGAAGAACTCATTAGATTTATTTTATATTGCTCCTTGGACCTCATATTTACCGGGTCTAGCAATACTATTTACTGTAATTTCTACTAACTTAGTTGGTGAAGGATTACGTCACGCCCTTAAGACACAGAAAGAAAGCTAATGAATTTACTAGATATTAAAAACTTAAGTATTGAATTAGTCGGCCAAAAAGAAAACATTCTGGCTGTAGACAGGGTTTCATTGGCGCTAAAGGAAGGCGAATTTCGAGGCTTAGTTGGCGAATCTGGATCAGGAAAATCTATTCTGGCGCAAGCACTGATTGGTGTTTTAGATGATAAATGGCAAGTAAATGCTGATCGTTTTCATTGGCAAGGCATCGACTTATTAAGATTGCCGATTGAAGAGCGAAAACAAATTATCACTCAAGATGTGGCAATGATCTTTCAAGAGCCGATTAGTTGTCTAGATCCGACCAATAGTATCGGTGACCAAATCGAAGAGTCTTTAGACAGCAAACAATTCAGTGGTTTTTTTTGGCAGCGAGCGCAACAAAGAAAAGAAGCGGCTATTAAATTACTCCACAAAGTAGGTATAAAAAAACATGAAGCGTGTCGTAAAAGTTATCCTCATCAATTAACTTCGGCGTTAGGCCAACGTGTAATGATTGCTATCGCCTTAGCAAAACAGCCTAAGTTATTGATCGCCGATGAACCTACGGCATCGATGGAGTCCACTAACCAAACACAAATATTCCGCCTTTTGGCGAGTTTAAACCAGTTAAAAAACATGTCTATTCTGTTGATCAGTCACGAATTAGAAAAGATCAGTCATTGGACAGAAAATTTGACAGTAATGTATTCCGGTCAGTTTGTTGAAGCAGGCAGTACAGAGCAAATATTCAATACGCCGTTCCACCCTTATACTAAAGCTTTAATTGCCAGTACGCCGAAAACAGGCGAAACCTTTGCTAAAAAGTCAGAACTCGTTGCTTTGCCAGGTAGCATACCGTCATTACAGCATTTACCGGCGGGTTGTCGATTAGGACCACGATGTCCAAATGCACAAAGAAAGTGTGTTATCGCGCCACAAATTGAAACCTTTCATGGCCATCAATTTAGTTGTCACTTTTCCCACAAGGGAGACTATAAATAATGACGACATTAATAGAGGTTAAAAATCTCAGTAAAGACTATAAAGTTAAATCCGGCTGGTTTGGTAAGAAAGCGATAACGGTTTTACATCCATTATCGTTTAAACTTGAAGCAAATGAGACCTTGGCTGTTATTGGCGATGTTGGCTCTGGCAAGTCGACATTAGCAAAGTTATTAGTCGGAGCTGCTCGCCCTACTCATGGCGAAATACTGCTCAATGGCCAACATCTTCAAACCGGTAACTTTAAACAGCGTTGTCAGCATGTGCGAATGATTTTCCAAAACGCGGTAAATACGTTAAACCCAAGTCTAACAATTCGTCAGCAATTGGAAGAACCGCTGCTACTCAATACCAATATGGTTGAAGAGCAGCGCTATGAAATGATCCGAGCAACACTAAAAAAAGTCGGTCTATTACCAGATCATATGCATTATTACCCTCACATGTTTTCTGGTGGTCAAAAACAGCGTATATCACTTGCTAGAGCCATTATATTACAACCACAGCTAGTAATTCTCGATGAAGCTTTAGCGGCCTTAGATTTGTCATTAAGAGCTCAAATGATTAATCTTTTACTAGAATTACAAAAGAATATGGGACTTGCTTATATTTTAGTATCACACGATATCGACGTAGTAGAGCATTTCAGTGATAAGTTAATGGTATTACGAGATGGAAAAGTTGTTGAATACGGACAAACTAGCGAAGTACTTAAAAACCCAAAAGACAAGTACACGCGTAAGCTAATACTCAATCAAAGACGATTAAGAATTTAACTTACGCCAAATCAATTGAGACTAACTCAATTAAGCCTAAATTAATTAAACTTACCATATATTCAAAAAAAGTAAGGCTGCTATTAGCGGCCTTACTTTTATATGTTATACAGAGGTCTATCCTGCTGTGTTAGCGACCCATTAAAAAATCGGTGCGCTATTTGCTGGCAAATTACGAGTAATTTCAGCAGTAGACTTTAAGTTAGCAATGTAACTTGCAAACGCAGACTGTGCCAAAATGGATGCTTGTTGTTGTTCGATATTAGCATCTGCTTCACTAGCAACACCTTCGCTAACAGATAAAACTTCAACAACCGCATAATCACCATTTAACATCAACGTTGCCGCTGCTGATACTTGACCATCAACCGGATGAGCTAATAAAAATGCTTGTTGTGCGATGTTATTCTCTACAACACCACCACGACGAGTAACATTTTCTACAGTCTCGAAAGTTGTTGTAGTTTGCTCGGCAGCAATCACTTGTGCAAGTAATGCATCTGCAGCTTGCTGAGCTTGCTCACTCGCTTTCGTATTTACTAACTGAGTTTTGATTTGCTCTGATACTTCGCTAAGGTCTTTTGTTGCTGCAGGCTTGTGTTCTAAAACGCGAACAACCATAGCTAACTGATCAGTTTCAACTTCGATAACATCCGAGTTCATTGCATCAAGTAAAACAACATCAGAAAATGCTGCATCAATTACAGATGCATTATTAAATGGCGCCATGTTACCTGAACGGCCAATAAATTCACTTGTTTGAACTGTTGCGCCAATAACGCTAGCAGCTTCATCTAAAGAATCAGGTGATTCAAAAGCAGTTTCAGCCATTTGAGTTTGTAAGTCGTAAAAACGCTCTAATGCTTGGTCGTTGGCAAGCTGTTCAGTGATTTCCGCTTGTACTTCAGCGAATGGCTGTACTGTAGCCGCTTCGATATCTGTTAATTTGATGATATGGAAACCAAATTCAGATTGGACAACCTTTGAAACGTTATTTTCCATGGTTAATGCAAATACAGCTTCATCGAATGCAGGATCCATTGTGCCTTGTTCAAACCAGTCTAAATCACCGCCATTTTCACCAGAAAAAGTATCTGCTGAATCAGTCTTAGCTAATTCGGCAAAGTCTTCACCGCCGTTAATTTTAGCAAGTATTTCTTCTGCTTTCGCTTGCGCTGCAGATTCATCATCACCAGTTTCAATCAAGATATGAGATGCACGACGACGTTCGATCGTAGAGTAACTATCTGAGTTATTATCATAGTATGATTGAGCATCACTTTCGCTAACAGACACATCCTTCGCTAATGAAGCAATATCAAGAGAAATGTATTCCAATTTAACTTGTTCTTGAGTTGCAAAACGAGCTTGATTCGCTTGATAGTACTCATTTATTTCTTCATCAGTGACTACAACAGTTGCTTTAAATTGTTCAGCGCCAATAGTCGAATAACGAATATTACGAGTTTGGTTGTTTAATTTAATTGCTAATTCGTTTTGGTAAGGCAAGCTAAATTCTGTCGCCATGATACTTTGCATCAATTGACGACGAGCCATATCTGTGCGTAAGTAATCACGAAATGCTGAAGCTTGGTAAAATCCCGCTTGGCTTATAACCATTTGATAGCGGTTTTGGTCAAACTTACCATCTACCTGAAATTCAGGCATGTTTAAGATTGTATCTTTGATTTGTTGATCACTAACAACCATCGACAATGCCTTCGCATTTTGGTCAATTAACTCTTCGTTTATTAATTGCTCTAGCACACTAGTACGCATGTTTTGCATGTAAACTTCGTTACCTGCAAGTTGTGCAAACATTTCACCGTATTGCTGTTCCATACGTGCACGTTGGTTTTTGTACGCTTGCTCAAAATCAGCTTGGCTAATTTTTTGCTCATTAACCGTCGCAGCTGAGGTATCTACAGAGTTGTTATAGGTACCTACTCCAGCGAATACAAATGTCGCAATCACTAAGCCTAAAATAACCTTAGCTGTAATTCCCGTAGAGCCTTCTCTAATTCTTTCTAACATGTTTGTCTCGCTAACATCATGACATAAATTTTAATAGTGCAAGATTGTATCAAAGGTATGACTTACCTTGAAGTGTTAATTTGCATTAATCACCAAAATTCATTTCACTAAAATTTGGGCAAAAAAAAAGCTGGCATCAGCCAGCTTTTTCAGAATAAGAAATTTTTCTTAGTTCACTGCATCTTTAAGAGCTTTACCTGCTTTGAAAGCTGGGATTTTAGCTGCTGCGATTTGGATAGTTGCACCAGTTTGTGGGTTACGACCAGTACGTGCAGCACGGTCACGTACAGAGAAAGTACCGAAACCAACTAGAGCTACTTGCTCACCAGATTTTAACTCATCAGATACCGCGTCGATAAATGAATCTAATGCACGACCTGCAGCCGCTTTAGAGATATCAGCACCAGCTGCGATTTTTTCGATTAGTTGAGACTTATTCACAATGTTTCCCCTTTAATTGTTATTATTTGAAACTTCTCAAAAAGTGTTCGTTAATTTGTTGGTCAAACACTTTCATTAACAAGAAGCTTCAGATTGCAAAAATAAGATTAATAATTTTATTTTATTTAGTTCTTATGCAAACCCTTGCTAAGCCTAAGCTAGAGCGGTGATTTGCTTAACTTCGATATCTACACTACCACAGTATTTTGAATTAGAAACCCCTAAATTGAAATTTTTTTCATTTATTTCAGTTATTTCGTCTATTTTTTAACCAAAAACACTGTGAGTGCCTGATTTTAACTAGCAACAGACCACTTTTCAGGCGATTCTAACAATGCTAATTCAAGTACTTCGTCGATCCATTTTACTGGGTGAATTGATAAATCAGCCTTCACATTATCCGGAATTTCTTTCAAATCACGCTCATTATCTTTCGGAATAACGACTGTTTTAATGCCACCGCGGTGTGCCGCAAGAAGCTTTTCTTTTAAGCCACCAATGGCTAAAACTTCACCACGAAGAGTAATTTCACCTGTCATTGCCACATCGGCTTTAACAGGATTACCCGTTAAACTAGACACTAAGGCTGTACACATGCCGATACCAGCACTAGGTCCATCTTTTGGTGTTGCACCTTCAGGAACATGAACATGAATATCGCGTTTTTCATTAAAATCGCTATTGATACGCAAACCTTCAGTACGAGAACGAACAACCGTCATTGCCGCTTGAATAGATTCTTGCATCACTTCACCTAACGAGCCGGTAAAACTTAATTTACCTTTACCAGGTACTGAAGCTGCTTCAATGGTTAGTAATTCACCACCGACTTCTGTCCAAGCAAGTCCAGTGACTTGACCAATGCGATTCTCATCTTCAGCCTTACCATAGTCAAAACGCTGTACACCAAGGTACTTTTCAAGGTTTTCTTGGCTAATGGTAACTTTCTTGATGTCATCATTAAGTAAAATTTCTTTCACTGCTTTACGACATAACTTAGAAATTTCACGCTCAAGGGAGCGCACACCCGCTTCACGAGTGTAATATCGAATGATGCCAATGATTGCGCTATCTTCAATTTCAATTTCTTTTTCTTTCAAGCCATTGCGTTTAATTTGCTTATTCAACAAATGACGAGTGGCAATATTAAGTTTTTCATCTTCGGTATAACCCGATAGACGAATTACTTCCATTCTGTCTAATAATGGACCTGGAATGTTCATACTATTCGACGTTGCCACAAACATAACATCAGACAAGTCGTAATCAACTTCCAGGTAGTGGTCGTTAAACGCGCTATTTTGTTCTGGATCTAATACTTCTAATAATGCTGATGCAGGGTCGCCGCGCATATCAGATGCCATTTTATCAATTTCATCCAATAGGAATAACGGGTTTTTCACTTCCGCTTTTGCCATTTTTTGAACTAATTTACCAGGCATAGAACCAATATAGGTACGACGATGGCCACGAATTTCCGCTTCATCACGCACACCACCAAGAGCCATACGAACATATTTACGACCAGTCGCTTTAGCAATTGATTGTCCAAGAGACGTTTTACCAACACCTGGAGGACCAACTAAACAAAGAATTGGGCCTTTCAATTGAGTAACACGTTGTTGCACCGCTAGATATTCAATAATACGTTCTTTGACTTTTTCTAAGCCATAGTGATCTTGCTCAAGCACGTCTTCAGCAAGTTTTAAATTGCGTTTAAGCTTGCTACGTTTTTTCCACGGTACTGAAATCATCCAATCGATGTAGCTGCGCACTACGGTAGCTTCAGCTGACATCGGAGACATCATTTTTAATTTTTGCAGTTCTGCTTGAGTTTTTTCTTTCGCTTCAGCAGGCATTTGAGCTTCTTCAATTTTCTTAACTAATTGCTCTGCTTCATCTGGAACGTCATCCATATCACCAAGCTCTTTTTGAATTGCTTTCATTTGCTCATTCAAATAGTACTCGCGTTGGCTTTTTTCCATTTGTTTTTTGACACGGCCACGGATCTTCTTCTCAACTTGCAATACGTCTATTTCACCTTCCATCAATGCCATTAAATATTCTAAACGCTGTCCAACATTAGTGATCTCTAATACATGTTGCTTGTCTGCCAGCTTAAGTGGCATATGTGCTGCCATAGTATCGGCAAGCTGCTCTGCATTATCAATACCAGACACAGAAGTTAATACTTCCGGAGGGATTTTTTTGTTTAGTTTTACATAACCTTCAAACTGAGAAACTGCGCTGCGAACTAACACTTCGTAGTTATCATCCTCTTCTTGTTCGGCTTGCAAGTACTCGATATTTGCAATGAAGTATTCTTCAGTTTCTGTAAATTCTTTTACACTTGCTCGCTGCATACCTTCAACCAACACTTTAACTGTGCCGTCCGGTAATTTGAGCATTTGTAAAATTGTAGCCACAGTACCTACTTCAAATAAGTCTTCTGCTTGCGGCTCATCAATGCCCGCATCTTTTTGCGCAACCAAGAAAACGCGTTTATCGTTTTCCATTGCACGATCTAAACAACGAATAGATTTTTCTCTACCAACAAATAACGGAATAACCATTTGTGGATAGACCACAACATCTCGCAGTGCTAACACTGGGGTTTCAAATTGTCCTGTATGCTCTGTAGTCATAGGAAGTTCTCTTGGAAAATGGTGAGTAACAACCAAACTCTGAGTTCTAATTATTCTTAGTTATCAGCAGTTCAGTTATCAAAAAAATAAGTGCTTAATTGAGTATATGGGGATATCAGTTTGATATTCAATATCTAATTGTAAATATTCTTTAGGAAAAGTAATTTTTCAGTGCAATTAGCTTTCAACAAAAAATATTGCAGTCGACAAATAAAAAGACCAGCGTTTAAGCTGGTCTTTAGCAAGGGTTATGAATCTACTTTTCGTTAACTTTCTTATCTTCTGGTGATTCGAAGATAATAATTGGTTTAGATTCACCTTTAATCACAGCTTCATCAACAACCACTTTACAGGCATCCGTTAATGACGGTAATTCGTACATAGTATCAAGCAATACACCTTCAACGATCGAACGTAAACCACGAGCTCCTGTCTTACGAACCATGGCTTTATTGGCAATCGCTTTAAGGGCATCTTCTCTAAACTCTAACTCAACACCTTCCATATCGAATAATGCGGTAAACTGCTTAGTTAACGCATTTTTCGGTTCTTGCAATATTTGGATAAGTGCGTCTTCATCAAGTTCTGTTAATGTCGCAACAACAGGTAATCGACCAATAAACTCTGGTATTAAACCATATTTCACTAAATCTTCTGGTTCAACATTTTGGAAGTTTTCAGTCAAAGACTTCTTCGCATCGCTGTCTTTTACTTTTTGTCCAAAACCAATACCAGTGCCGGTGATCATTCGTTGTTCAACCACTTTATCAAGTCCAGCAAACGCTCCACCACAGATAAATAAAATCTTAGAAGTATCAACTTGCAAAAACTCTTGCTGTGGATGTTTACGGCCACCTTGTGGCGGCACAGATGCTATTGTACCTTCAACTAACTTCAGTAATGCTTGTTGTACGCCTTCACCAGAAACATCTCGAGTAATCGAAGGGTTGTCTGACTTGCGAGAGATCTTATCGATCTCATCGATGTAAACGATACCACGCTGCGCTTTCTCTACATCGTAATCACATTTTTGTAGAAGTTTTTGAATAATATTTTCAACATCTTCACCAACATAACCGGCTTCGGTTAATGTAGTCGCATCAGCCATTGTGTACGGCACATCCAACATACGAGCCATAGTTTCAGCTAATAATGTTTTACCTGAACCTGTTGGTCCAATTAACAAGATGTTTGACTTACCTAGTTCAACACCATTATGGCTATCACCATTGCGTAAACGCTTATAGTGATTGTAAACCGCTACCGCGAGCACTTTCTTGGCGTGGGTTTGGCCGATAACGTAATCTTCTAAATTATCGCGAATTTCTTTAGGTGTCGGTAGCTCATCTGCTTCCGCTTTCGGCGAAATATCTTTAATCTCTTCGCGAATAATATCATTGCAAAGCTCAACACACTCATCACATACATAAACAGAAGGACCCGCAATCAGTTTTCTAACTTCATGTTGGCTCTTTCCACAAAACGAGCAATACAATAACTTTTCGTTATCACCGCTACCTTTTATATCGTCGGTCATACGGTTTTTACCTCAATCTAAACAGTTTGCCTGCTGGCAAAAAATAAAACTTCTAATACTAAGTATTTCACAAATTACGCATTTCACAATAAAGATAACAAAGCCAAGGCTTCTTGGCTTAGCTGTTCAATGGTAATCGTTACTACTATCTATTAGTTAATATGGAGTCAACTAATCCATAATCAACCGCTTCTTGTGCACTTAAGAAGTTATCGCGATCGGTATCTTTAGCTACTTTCTTATAATCTTGACCAGTATGCTCTGCCATTAATCGATTTAACTTCTCTTTAATAGACAGGATTTCTTTCGCATGAATTTCAAAATCAGATGCTTGACCTTGGAATCCACCTAAAGGCTGGTGAATCATTACACGTGCATTTGGTAAACAAAAACGTTTACCCTTTTCGCCAGCAGATAACAGGAAAGCGCCCATACTTGCCGCTTGGCCCATACATACAGTACTAACGTTTGGTTTAATAAAACGCATGGTATCGTATATCGCCATGCCTGCGGTAACGCTACCACCTGGCGAGTTGATATATAGGAAAATATCTTTTTCTGGAGATTCCGACTCAAGGAACAATAATTGCGCAACAATTAAGTTGGCCATGTGCTCTTCTACTTGACCACACAAAAAGATCACTCGCTCTTTCAACAAACGAGAATAAATATCATATGAGCGTTCGCCCTTCGCTGTTTGTTCAACAACCATAGGTACTAACGCATTTTCGATCGGAGAATTGTTATTAGAATTAAACAAAGAATTTACCCTTAAAAAATAAAAATGGCTTATATGTATTCATATAAGCCATTTAAGCTATTGCTAGAGACAATGTCAATGCAAAAGACGTTTAAAGCTGTTATTTATACTAAGCAGCGCAAATATTTAAAGTTTTACGCTGAAAGGCATTAATTAACCTTGTGGGTTCATGATGTCTTTAAATTTAGTCTTTTTGTTTTTAACAGTCGCTTTTTCAAGAACTAATTCAATCGCTTGCTCTTCAAGTGCAACATTTTGCATTTGTTGAAGCATTTCTTGGTTACCCATGTAGTAATCTACAACTTCTTGAGGATCTTCATATGCAGATGCAGCTGTTTCGATTAGAGACTTAACTTTCGCGTCATCAACTTTAAGTTCGTTAGTTTTAATAACTTCACCTAATAACAAGCCAACTTTAACACGACGTTCAGCTTGTTCTTGGAACATTTCAGCTGGAAGTTGTGGCATGTTCTTCGGGTCCATTTGACCACCGAAACGTTGCATTGCTTGTTGACGTAAAACATCAATTTCTTGAGAAACTAGCGCTTGCGGAGCGTGTACTTCGTTAGCAGCAACTAATCCTTCAAGAACTTGTTCTTTAACCTTAGCTTTAACAGCTTGCTCTAATTCGCGTTCCATGTTCTTTTGAACTTCAACACGTAAAGCTTCAACACCGCCTTCTTCTACACCAAACTTAGTTGCGAATTCGTCATCAATTTCAGGAACAATTGGACCTTCAGTTTTGTGAACAACGATATCGAACTCAGCATCTTTACCTTTAAGGTTTTCTGCATGGTAATCTTCAGGGAAAGTCACAGTGATTGTTTTCTCTTCACCAACTTTCATACCTGTGATTTCTTTTTCGAAACCTGGGATCATGCGACCTGAACCAAGTTCAAGTTCGAAAGCTTCCGCTTTACCACCTTCAAATTCTTCACCGTCAACACGGCCATTGAAATCGATAGTTAGCTTGTCGCCTTTCTTAGTTTTACGCTTGTTTTCTTTCCAAGTTTTGTGTTGGTTTTGTAACGTAACAAACATCTCATCAAGATCTTTCTCAGTTACTTCAACCGCTGGCTTTTCAACTTTAATTGTTTCAAGACCGGCTAATTCAACTTCTGGGTAGATTTCAAACGTTGCGCTGAACGCTAATTCTTTACCTTCTTCATTGCTAGTAGCAACGAACGCTGGACGACCTGCAGGGTTTAATTTCTCAGCCATGATAGCTTCAACGAAATGACGTTGCATTAATTCACCAGCAACTTCTTGACGTACAGATGCGCCGTGAAGTTTTTTGATATGAGAAATTGGTGCTTTACCTGGACGGAAGCCATTGATTCTCTGTGTTTTTGCGATTTGACGCAGACGGTTTCTTACTTCTACATCTACTGTTTCGGCTGGAACAGTAATAGAAACTTTACGTTCTAAGCCTTGAGTAGTCTCAACTGAAACTTGCATTTTTATACCTCAAATTACGGCGTTTTACGCCTATTAATGCATCTCTATTTTCACTAGTAAACTGATGCTTACCGTCGTTGTAAAACAAACTAAATTTGTCTTACGTAGAAAAAGCTATAAAAACTCTTTCTTAAAAAGATGTTCTAACGTCTATAAAATATAGACTTGATTAAAATGTGACGCGGAATTATAGCGGTGCAATGCGATGCTGTAAACACCTATCTAATAAGTAATGACTTTACTTTAATATCAAACGACTCGTTTAAGCCAAAGCCCTACTATCAACAGTCTTCGTAGACTTATCTACAGTGACAATTGATATCATTTATATACAATCACTTAGCAAACTATATTCGCTTTCAGCGATAGATATATGGACGCTTATTCAAAAAACAAGCGTAAAGCTAATAAATATTAATTATTTTGTAACGCTGAACATTGGATTTAAAGAAATACCAAGATGAGAACTAACTTTACTGAAAAAAGAATTGAATCTGTTCGTGATGCAAGATGTATTCAGGAAGATTTTTAGATATAGGAAAAACAAAGAGAAAAGTGGTCGCTAATTCAATATGCCAAGATGAGAACTAATTTTGTTGAAAAATGAATTGAATCTGTTCGTGATGCAAGATGTATTCAGGAAGATTTTTAGATATAGGATAAAAAAAGAAAAGTGGTCGGTGATGCAAGATGTATTCAGTACATCCTGTACTTCACCCTTCGGGCGCACTACGTGCGTGAAAAATTGTTCCATACAATTTTTTTAAACTTGCTTCGCAAGTTCGAATAATGAAATAAGTAATTTAGGAAGATTTTTAGATATAGGAAAAACAAAGAAAAGTGGTCGGTGATGCAAGATTCGAACTTGCGACCCCTTGGACCCAAACCAAGTGCGCTACCAAGCTGCGCTAATCACCGATACATGACCAATTCTTCAGGAAGAAGAAGTGGGGTGGCTAATGGGATTTGAACCCACGACAACCGGAATCACAATCCGGGGCTCTACCAACTGAGCTATAGCCACCACTGTCTACTTAACACTTAAGAGGTACGAATTTAACTCCGCTCCTTCAAGTGGTGCGTATATTAATGATGTGCTGTTTACCTGTCAACACTAAGCAGGTAATTAATTGTAATAAACTTAAATAAATTTGCTGTTTGCCTATTTTGTGTCCAAGACTTGCTTTATTCGATGATAATTTGCGGCAATTAAGAGCAAAAAAAACCAGTAAGCTAAGCTTACTGGTTTTTCACACTATCAAAGTTTACTTATAAAGCAGAATTTGTCCTACTGATTTATCTTTGCTTTGCGATGTTACTCTTATTTTTAAGCCATAACTTGTTAAAGCTCGTCCTGCATCAGGAATATCACTACTGATAAACGAAGCGCTATCATCAAATACGGGATTACGTTTGGTGAAATTATCACGTAAAGTGAAACCGTAATCAGATAAATCTAGAAACATCTTTTCAGACTTATCTAAACCAAATGCTGCATCGTGAATTTGGTAACGTGTAGACGCTACACCTTTATCACTCCATATATTGGAATGACGATCTGCATCAACTACACCTAAGAAACCATCACCTGGGTGAACACCAACCCAGTTGTCTGTATAATTGTCGTCCACATACCATATTAATAATCCTTCATCATACTTCATGTTTTCGCCAGCGATATTGATATTACTAAGCCCTCTATCAATACCTTGATGTGTTCTCCACTCAGCTAAATAATAGTGAGAGGTGTAACTCATACCACTATCAACGTTAAAACCATCAAAAGCAAAAAAGTTCTCATCAACGTCTGCATTAGCCATTGCCAATGTACCTAGGTCTGACTCAACGACAAAATCGTCTACATAAAGGCCAGGGTTAGACACATAACCATCAGTTTCATACAAAAAAATTAACGTCACTGAAGAAGCGCCAGCATACGTTGTTAGCTCAATTTCAACGTCAACCCAACCGTTTGAATTTCCGGTAATGCCGTTACCTCTATTTTGTGCGTTAGGATTGTCATTTGTCGATACAGATGTTGGTAACATCCCAACGAAACCGCCATTAACAAATGCGTAAACATAGGCATAATCCCAATCGGTTTCGATATCATACCAAGCTTTAAATTTAGCCGTTGCAGTGTTTGTACCCGTTAAGTCTGCGGTTCCGATCATACGATTAAACAAACTATCGCCAGAACCACTAAAGTAAGCATACTCACCACTGGTTGGTACTGCGATGACTTTTTCTTTTGGCGGCAAATCAATGCGCACTGCATCGTTGTTCTTACCTTTACTAACTGCTTGGTCAATTAATGCTGTAACACCTTCGCTATCAATATCATCAATATGAATGGTTGCACCATGCATCCAGTTTCCACCTAAGCTTGCTTGTAACTCTTGTTTTGCCCATGCACTAAAACCAGTTGGCTCAGTACCACCGAGACGTCCAGCCCACGTACCTGATGCCATAAGAGACCAACTTGAAACAGGCTCTCCTCGCCCAGAATATTCAGTATCGTACTCATCCGGTAAACCTAAATCATGACCATATTCATGACTGATAACGCCTACCGCACTATCAGCTGGATTTACTGTATAGTCAAACGCACCCATAGCGCCTAATTGTAAAGGATCTGCTTCAGGTGTTGTGCCAGCAATTGCAAAAGGAGCGCCTAAATTCCAACGGTGAGCCCAAATAGCATCCTCACCTAATTGACCGCCCCCAGCTTCTTCACCAACACTAGAATGGAAAACCATAACATGATCAACCAATCCATCCGGTTCCCAATAGTTACCGTCATTATCCAAGTCATATCTATCTTCAATATCAAAATCTTCAAGAGTAACGCTAGGATCCGCAGCTGCAGCCATTAATGCCTCTTTAACCAAAGATTGAATATCTCCATCGACATTGTTGCCATAAAACGCGGCTGGTTTTGATGCCATATACCAACCCGCTACTGAACCTTCAACAGAATAACTGTCACCAGATTGCTTTTCATAATACATTTTCATTGAATTGGCTAAGTGGCCGTTTGGCGCTGTCCAGCCGTTTTCACTAAATAATATTTCAGCATAATGAGCTGGATTATAATCCTCATAGTACATACCCGTTTCGCCAGGTGTTATCGAGTTGTGCGGAAAATCAGGGAACTCCATTAAGATAGCGAGTATTTTGGCAGTACGTTTATCACCGTCGTACTCTTCTAGCACAACATTTTTTGGGGCTTTTTTCTTGGCTTGACCCAATTTATTTCCTTTGCCATTTTGCAAACTACGATTAACCGATGAGTTTTTCGATTTCATCTTACTTGCAAAAGAAAAATCTACATTGCCAGCTCTTTTACGCTCCGTTTGTTGGCGCTCTTTTAAATAGCTTTTCAATGCATTTTCAGCATCATTTATTGAAGCATCTTTTGAAATTTTGCCAGAATCACGCAGCATTTCTATTAATTTAAATTCATTCGCCACAGCTAAGTCAAAAGCGCCATGTTGTTCTTGCGGAGAGTGTTTTGCAGCAAAAGCGCTGCACGAAAGACCTACTAGCGTGAGCGCCAGTAACTTTTGTTTCAACATATTAAACCTCTTTGAATTGTTATTTATTTATTTTTATTTACCTAAATTGGGACTTAGGATTTTAAGGAACAAAAGCGAGTGTAGAGGAGGATTTTTAGTCTTTCAAATAACGCATTTTTTTACATTTCTGGCAAAAAAACTGACTTAATTATTTAATTACAATTACTTAAAACACTTAATTGTACAGCTGTAAAATTACAATTAACTGCAACATTATTGTAACGATAGCTTTACAAAAATATTACAAGACATATATAAATAGCTGATTAGTAAGTATTTAATTTTTTTAACTTAGAACTAGAATAAATTTTATTTTTTTGAAATAGAGCTAGAACAAATTTAATTTTTTAAATTAATTTCGTTCGATGTTTAATTTTGAATTGAATATGAGTTTTGCTTAACGCAATGTAAATCAAGGAAAAGGAAATGGCACGCCCTAAAGGATTCGAACCTTTGACCCACGCCTTAGAAGGGCGTTGCTCTATCCAGCTGAGCTAAGGGCGCAAAATTACCTTAATCAGGCTATCCTAACTTTAACCAAAATTAAAGTTAAAATTTAAGAAAGTAAGAATTGATTTGAGAAATCAACTTGTATTTAACTTTCTAAGTATTAAGAAGTGGTCGGTGATGCAAGATTAAAACTTGCGACCCGTTTGAATGTTAGTACCCAAACCATTGGTTTGATTGTTCAGCATTCAACACTCTTAATTTATATTTAAATATCAAGAAGTGGTCGGTGATGCAAGATTTAAATTTGCGACCCGATTGAATGTAAGTACCCAAACCATTGGTTTGATTGTTCAGCATTCAACACTCTTAATTTATATTTAAATATCAAGAAGTGGTCGGTGATGCAAGATTCGAACTTGCGACCCCTTGGACCCAAACCAAGTGCGCTACCAAGCTGCGCTAATCACCGATACATTCCTAATTATTGAAACACTATGTGCGTCAACGGAAGCGCATATTACCTATGTGCTGATGTGCCGTCAAACACTTTTTCAAAAATAATATGCGTTCGCTTATTTTTAAAGCGATTTAGTCATTCTAATTTTGAAATTAATCGTTATTTCAACTTTATAACTATAGAGACAATTTACAAAATATGACAAAATAGCGGCACTTTTTTATCGGAAGAATTTTAACTACCATGACTGCACAATTAATTGATGGCAAAGCCATCGCCCAACAAATACGAAACAATGTAAAAGAAAAGGTTGCTAAGCGCCTAAGTGAAGGCAAACGCGCACCAGGTTTAGCTGTTGTTTTAGTGGGTCAAGATGCAGCTTCTCAGGTATACGTTGGTAGTAAGCGCAAAGCATGTGAAGAAGTTGGTTTTGTTTCTAAGTCTTATGATATGCCTGCGGATACTACACAACAGCAATTATTCGACCTAATCGACCAGCTAAATAACGATAATGAAATCGATGGTATTTTAGTACAATTACCTTTACCTGAAGGTTTAGATGCTAACTTAATTATCGAACACATTAATCCACTTAAAGATGTTGATGGCTTCCACCCTTTTAATGTTGGTAAATTAACACTGCGCCAACCAGGCCTTCGCCCATGTACACCAAAAGGTATTATGACCTTAATTGAATCTACCGGTGTAAAGCCTCATGGCTTAGAAGCAGTAATTGTTGGCGCTTCAAATATTGTCGGTCGCCCAATGACGTTAGAGCTTTTATTGGCCGGTTGTACGACAACCACCACGCATCGCTTTACTAAAGATTTAGAATCTCGCATTCGCCAAGCTGACCTTGTTGTTGTTGCAGTCGGTAAACCGGCGTTTATACCTGGCGATTGGATTAAGCCTGGTGCAATTGTGATCGATGTTGGTATTAATCGATTAGACACCGGTAAACTAGTGGGTGACGTTGAATTTGATGTAGCAAAAGAAAGAGCATCATTTATTACTCCTGTACCAGGTGGTGTTGGCCCGATGACGGTCGCAAGCTTAATTGAAAATACCTTAATTGCTTGTGAAGACTTCCACGATTATTAATCGCTAATTGACCTGTGATAAGCCGTAAGTTCATTACCATAATCAATATAATTTAGAGGCGCTTTCGGGCGCCTTTTATGTTATTAAAATACACATTTATCGAGCAAATATTTTGCCTCTACTTAAAAAAATACAATTAAGTAATATTAAATAATAAAAAGCACTTTCGAGTATTAACTCTATATGTTAGTTTATTGTTAACTAAACCCTTAATTACTCGCCAATTAAAGAGACTTCGCTATGGCCCAAACATCGCTTCACAAAGATAAAATAAAAATATTGCTACTTGAAGGTGTGCATCAATCTGCCCTTGAAGTACTTAAATCAAATGGCTATAGCAATATTGAATACCTTACCGGTTCAATTTCGGATGACGAATTGAAAGTAAAAATTGCCAACGTACACTTTGTCGGTATTCGTTCAAGAACTCAATTAACTGAAGATGTATTAAAGCATGCGAATAAATTGGCAGCGATAGGTTGCTTTTGTATTGGTACTAACCAAGTTGATTTAGACCAAGCTCAAATCCGTGGTATTCCAGTATTTAACGCGCCATTTTCAAATACTCGCTCTGTTGCAGAATTAGTATTAGGTGAAATCTTATTGTTATTACGTGGCATTCCTGAGAAAAGTGCGAAAGCTCACCGAGGTGTATGGTTAAAGTCTGCCGCAGGCTCAGTTGAAGCTCGTGGTAAAACATTAGGTATTATCGGTTATGGTCATATAGGTATGCAGCTAGGTATTATGGCTGAACATATTGGCATGACAGTTAATTTCTATGACATTGAAACTAAGCTACCCCTAGGAAATGCCAACCAAGTAAACAGTCTAACTGAATTACTTGCCACTTCTGATGTGGTATCACTGCATGTACCTGAGACTGTAGAAACACAAAACATGATCGCTAAAGCTGAATTTGATGCCATTAAAAAAGGTGCCATATTTATCAATGCATCGCGCGGAACAGTGGTTGATATTGACGCTTTAGCAAACGCTCTTGAAAATAAAACCGTTGCTGGTGCAGCGATCGATGTGTTCCCGGTTGAGCCAAAAACCAACGACGATGAATTCATTTCACCGCTAAGAGGTTTTGATAATGTGATACTGACACCACACATTGGTGGCAGCACAAAAGAAGCACAAGAAAATATTGGCCGTGAAGTTGCAGGAAAAATTGCAAAATACTCTGATAATGGCTCGACATTATCTGCCGTGAACTTCCCTGAAGTGTCATTGCCAGCACATACCAATCGCAGTCGTTTATTGCATATTCATAAAAACTTACCGGGTATTTTGACGCAAATTAACCAAACCTTTGCTGAGCGACAAATAAACATCGCAGCGCAATATCTTCAAACCAAAGGCGATGTTGGTTTTGTGGTGATTGACGTCGAAGCAAATGATAGTGAAGCAGCACTTAGACATTTAAAAGAGATTGATGGTACGATTAGAGCTCGTTTAATTCACTAGTATAAATATTGTAGATGAATGGATTCCCACTACTTGTTTTAACAAGCTATAAAGCAAAAAATACGATGTTCGGGTTGTTGGTTGCATGTTTATCAATTATAAACTTTGCAACACAACCCGTTTTTGCTGAAATGGTCTCCACAGATAACTCACTTATTACCAGCCAGCAAATCGACAGTTTATTACTAAAAGCCCATAAACTGCGTAGTGTTAACGCTGTCACATATAAAAATTTAGTAGACAATCTTACCGAACTAAAACCGCAGTTTAATCAAAACCAATTAAATAGCTATCAACACTTACTGGCAATTCAAAGAGCGGTAGAGGGCAAGTATCAACAAGCGATTCAATTACTATTAGAAGCTCAACAATCAGAAGTCACCGCCATCCGATTTGAGGCCACAAGAACCCTAGTCAGCGTTCATTCATTGTTAGGTGAATTTAAAAACGCGGGGCTTAATGTTAGTAAATTAATTGCTGAAATAGACGAGATTGAATCACAGTCAGCCAAAAATGACGCCTATGACGATATAGCTAACTTCTATCAACGAATCGGTGAAGATCAAATTGCACTATCGTATTTACAGTTAACAGATACGACAGACTCGTCACTAAGATCGCGCTGTAATATAAGAGGTAAATCACTTCAAATTAAAAGTCAGCTAAGAGATTACCAGCTAAGTTTTGAAGACTTAGAACAGATAATAAAAGACTGTGATACAGATGAGAAACAAACTCATATACTTTACGATATCATTTTGTTTTCTGAAAAAATGCTAGGCGCAGATCAAAATCAGCAAATCATAGATTATGGTGAAAAATACTTACCTAGGGTAAAACAAGTTAATCACCCTAATTTATCTGTTATTTATTATTCGGTGCTTGCCGAAGCCTATTTAGCGATACGTGCAACTGACAAAGCAAAAACATATGCTGAGGCCGCTCTAGCGTTGCCGCTATCAAGTAAGTTTCACAGAAGTTTAACTAATGTATACCGAGTTTTGTCAGAAGTTGAATATAGCGAAATGAATTACCCACAATCACTAGCTTATTTAAATGAATATCAAATTCGGTTAGAACATCTATTTGAACTCGATCAGCTCAAAGAAGTTGCTCGAGAACAAATAAACCATATCAACATCAATCAGCAAAACCAAAAGCAAAAGTTAGAGAATTTGTTGCAATCTAATATAGAGCAAAGAATTCGAACAGCGAAAAGTAATTTACAAAAACAACAGGAGGTTGAACAGGGTGAACTAGTCTATGCTGCTTTGTTTGGCATAATCGTTATTGCTGTTGCCGTTATTTTCTATTTGCGTCATCGTCAAATGTTGACACATAATAAGCAATTTCATGATCCGTTAACAAAGTTAAAAAATCGCAGCAAAACCATGGAAGTACTTGCGACAACCATATATCAAGCTCAGCATCAGAATTCGGTACTCAGTTTAATGATTATAAAACTACATAATGCCGGCAGATTTCATCACAAATATGGTTTTGCAGTTGGTGATGAAGTACTGAAAAACATCGCTAATATATTAGCTGAAGAAACCAAAGAACTTGCAGAAGTTGGTCAAATTGGTGCCAATGAATTTGCTCTAATCTTTTATCAGAAAAATAGCCAACAGGTTATCCACCATGCACGCTCTATTAGCACTAAAACTGAAGACATGGTTAGAGCATTAAAAATTGACGTAACAGATTTAAAATTGGATATTGGCATCAGTGATTCAATGCTAAGTAGCTTATCACCTAAAGTATTAATGCGTGATAGCAGTAATGCTCTAATGCAAGCGAAAAACACAACTAAAGCTACGCAAGCAAGTAATATCGTTATTTATTCGAAGCACAATGAAACTCAGCCACAGCCTGAAAATGAACAGTTGAAGTACTCATATGACGAGTAATTTTTTAAGACGATTATTGATGACTTTATATTGGGTTTTAAAATTAACTTTATGGCCAACACTTGCGCTAAAACTAGCGCTACGACGAAAAGTTATAATCACTTTAGGTATGCTTTGTATCACAGCACAAAGTTCATTGGCGGCCCAAGATAATCAAATATTTAGTACTCGTGAAAATCAGCAGTTAATAGATAAAGCGATTACTCTTAAAAGTTCTGATTTAGCACAATCCTCGCAAATTATTAGTATCTTAAAATCGAGAACGAGCCGTTTATCAAAAGTACAGAATCAACAGTTAAACTATCTGATCGCCTATCAATATTCAATGAAGGGGCAATACGATAATGCAATTTTATACCATCGAAAAAACCTCAATTCAATCGACCCTAGCATCCGTATAAAAGCCAACAATAACATATTATTTATTGAGGCATTACTCGGAAATTATGACCAAAGCATTGCGTATCTCGAGCCAATTTTTCAAATATTGAATAATGAAACATTAAATACCCGTGATCTTTACGAAACATATAACACGCTGGCGTACTTCTATTTAAATATTGATGCACCGGCGGAGGCTTTAACTAAGTTAAATGATATTGAACTATTAGATCTTGCCTCTATATCAAATCGAGATCTATGTTTCACTTATACGCAAAAAGCCAACGCGCTATTGGCTCTAGAAAAACTATCAACAACAGATCCTTTAATCGCAAAAGGGTTAAAGCATTGCGGCTTAAGTAACGAAAGCAACCTTTACTTACAACTAATCGTAGCCATTGCAGAAAAGCATATCTTGGACCAACAATATAAACAGGCTGAAGTGCTTTTGTTAGACCATATTCAAATGGTAGACGAGCTAAGTTATCCTTTAGACAAATTAATTTTTTATGCAAAGCTTGCTAATGCGCAGCAGTCTTTAAACAAACTTAACAAAGCTAAATCTTCTATCACTAAAGCGTTAAGTTATAAAGATGATTCGGGTTCACCTCGTGAGCTTTTAATTGCCTATGAAATTGCTCATAAAATTGCTCAGCAGCAAAATGACACATTAGAAACAATAAATGCATTGCGTCAGAAATTAACTTTGGTAAAAATTCATAACCAGAACATTCGACTAAAAACCGTCGCTTATAATAAAATGCAATCAAAAATTTCATCACTTGAGGTTGAATTACAAGAAACGCAACAATTCATAAACCAAGAAGTAAAACGACAACAACACCAACAAATGATGACGCAAAAGTTTGAATCATTCATTATCGGGGGAGTTATTTATATTAGCTTTTTGGTGATATTTATCGTGATTCTAATTAAAGTAATTTATGACAGCATTAGAAAAATCCAAGCCATTGAGCAAGAAATAAAATTTGATAGCAATACCAAACTATTATTACGACCGTACTTCTTAAATTTATGCCAAGAAAACATTGATAAACTAACCGCTGAACAAGGTAGTTACGCTCTGTTGGTTTTCAATATTGACGATTTACGAAGATTAAATGAGACACACGGAGATGACCGCTGTAATCGATTAATCGAAACTATACTTTCCACAAGCGAACTTCACTTTCCAAAAGGTACTATCACAGGCAACTTAAATGGCGGCGAATATGCCCTGTTTGTACCTTATGTTTACACCCAGAAAGTAGAAGAAAACTTGGCAGGTTATCAGCAAGAAATTGTCGAGATTGGCAAAAAGCAAATCAACAGTTTATACACGCTTACGATCAGTTTTGGTATTGCTGACAATGTTGTTGAAAACACAATAAACATCGAACGACTAGTTAAGCAAGCGGAGTTGGCTCTTGGAAAGCAAAAACAAGAAAAAAAAGAAAATCGTATATCCTAAAATTAGTAACGCTAACCTTCGAGTAAAACTACGAAAAAAAACCAGCAAAAAAAGCTGCAATCAAAGTTGATAACAGGCAACAATTGGCTATAGTTATTTATTACAATTTAAATAGTCGCATAAAGTAGCTTTGGATAGCTTTAACTAGCAGTAGCAGATAACCTATTAGTAAATAAATTAATATGCAATGCTCTGGCTAAATGGCGGCAATAAACCAGATTACCTATGGGAAATAGTTTTAACATGGATCGTTTTCTTCAGTGAGACATCAGCATAATTTAAAACGTGTTATGCATTTAATCACATTGCTAATATCATTTGCGATGCACTGCGCTTTTGCCGAAGAAACTGTGCCATCGACTAAAGATATTGCATTAAAAACAACGAATAGTTTTACTAAAAATCTGCCTACGCGAATAATAAGCAGCAATAAACTAGACAATAAACTAGACAGTAAAACAATAGATGAACTTCTAGCAATGGCCTTTCAACCTATCTCCAATGGAGTAGAAGGCGAAAATATTCAACTTATTGAACTTGAACGTTACCTAGAGCCCCATAAAACACAATTTACTGCGCTTCAGAATGATAAATTTGAATATCTAGTTGGTATAAATTTGTTTTATAAAAACTCTTTTGAACGAGCAAAAAAAAGTTTAATCATTACCAAACAATCTAAAGATATCGAAACACGTTTTTATGCGAATTTAGCCATTGTTCGTTTATCCGCTATTTACCATGACTATGATTCACTACTTGTTTCAATTGACGATCTATTAGCGGAGTTTGATCAAGTCACATCTATAGATTTAAAAAACTCAGCACTTAATGTCATTGCCAACTTTTACCAAAACATTGGTGAAGATGAACTCGCGTTAACTTTTCTGTCGCTGCGCAATAATAGCCAGACAAATGCAATTGATCTATGCCTATATCACAGTCAAAAATTTCAAATTGATATTAACATTTTTCCAAATCAGGTAGATAGCCAAGGATTTAAAAGGGTCATCGACGAATGTAGCGATGTCAATCAACATCTCGCCATACTGTATACCGTCGGTGAGTATTCAACACATTTAATCAACAATTCAGATGCACAAGGCGCTATAGACTTATTGACTCAATATTTTAAACAAGTAGAGTCACTTAATCAGACAACATTAGACATTATATTCCATTCAAATTTAGCTAAAGCAAACTATCAAATCGGTCATTATGCAAAGGCAAAATATTTTTCAGACGAAGCAATTAACACCCCTATCAACATAGTCACTAATCGTTGGATGCTCAGTGTTTATGACATTTTGTCTAAATTATCTTATGACCAAGGCGATAAGACAGGTGCCCTATCCTATTTAAAAATGTATCATCAAAATATGCTTTCTCAAGCACAACTTTCGAGTCGAGAAAACATCGCCAGAGCACAAATAAAACATGCAAATATTGGCCAGCAAAAACAAAAACTACAAATGGCTAATTTACTCAATGAAAAAGTAAATACTCGTATACAAAACTATGGCGAAAATCACCATTATCAGCATCTAATACAGATAGATAGTTACATCTATGGCTCACTCATATTAATCATTCTTTTATTGGTTGCGCTGATATTTTATGTCCGTCACTTGCAGGTTATTTCTGGCTTAAAAAAACAGCTCGATCCAATCACAAAACTCAACAATAGAACACGAACCATGGATTTATTTTCATCCATAATCTACAAAGCACAGAAGCAGCACTCACTGGTAAGTATGGTGATTATAGATATTGATCATTTTAGAGCGATAAACAAAAAATACGGTATTAAAACTGGTGATATGCTGCTGTACAAAACAGCACAAATGATAGAAGAACTAGCTTCGTCGGGATGTTGTATTGGTAGAATTGGCGCCAATGAATTCGCTGTTATTTATAATCAAAAGACAAAACACAAAATTGAACAATTAAGTGATGACATTCGCAAGCAAAGCAAATTAATTGCAAGTAGCTTACTTATTAAGGAAACGGATTTTAACGTGAGTATTGGGTTTACTGACTCATCAACTAGCAACCTTACTCTTAAAAGCTTATTGACTGATAGTTCTCTAGCACTGCGCTGTGCTAAATCATCGAAAACTCAAAAGGTTGTTAATTTTGATAAATCGATGCAACTAAAATCAAAAGATATAATTGATAAATCGTCATTAAAGTATGTCTATGAATAATATTAAATCACTGATAATAAAATTTAAATTATGCTCTTTGACGCTAGCTTTTGGCGTTATGTTTTATACAGTATCATTAACTGCTCATGCGCAAAGTAGTTCATTATCGTCGAGCGAACTGATTGAATACGCTCATAAGATAAAAAGCAGTAACTTACATGAGTCGCAGCAAATCATTAGCATTCTGAAATCAAGATTGACACGTTTATCGACTTCGCAAAGAGAACAATTGAATTATTTAATTGGTTATAATTCTGCTCTGAACGGAGACTTTATTAAGGCAATATATCACCACAACAAAAACACTACGTCTAGAAACATAAATTACAACATTGTCGCCTTGAACAATATTTTATATCTAGAAACCAAACTGGAAAACTATCGAAAAAGTAGTAATTATATCGAGCCGATAATGTCATTACTTAACAATGAATTACTCGAACAAAAAGTTAAGTATGATACCTTGTCTACCCTTGCCTGGTATTATAATCAGCTAGGCGATTATCCGCAGGCGTTGCAAAATTTAAACGAACTCGACACTATCGATAGAAATTCATTATCTTCCAGAGATTTGTGTTTCACCATATCGCAAAAATTAAATACATTGTTCGCCCTAAACGAAATTAGTATTAAAAGCTCATTTGTCGAAGAAGCAAAAAACTATTGCCTGAAAAGTGGCGAACAGATAATACACAGCCAAATCATTATTGATGTAGCAACAGAGTTAATCGAACTAGAAAAATTTTCACAAGCAAATAAACTGTTATTGGATCATCAACAACAACTAGAGACGACCAACTTTTCTCTAAATAATTTGAAATTTTATAGTGCTCTAGCGACGACTTTTTATCACCTCGGCGATCTCTCCACTGCCACTGTATATGTTGATAAAGCTATACTTAATAAAGAGCAACACCCGAACAATGCTGCGCTATTAAACGCGTATCGTATTGCCCATAACATTGCCAATAAATTTGACAATACTGAAGCAAAGATAAGTACCCTGCGTCAGCAAATATTATTAGAGCATAAAATAACAAATATTTGGCGTGAAAAGTCTGTAGCCCTTAATAAAATCAAATTCAAATTGAACACCCTGGAAAATGAATTAAGAGAATATCAACAATCAATCGTTCAAGAAAATAAGCATTCGAAGTTTCAACAAAACATTTCGCAAAAATTAGAAAACTTTGTTGTCGGCGGCCGTATATACCAAGGATTACTGACGCTATGTATATTATTTTTATTAAAAATGCTCTATAACAATTGGCGCCTAAAACGCTCTATTGAAGAACAATTATGCTTTGACGATGCCACTAAAGTGATGCAACGAAATCATTTCTTAGAATGCTGTCAAAAAGAGATTGCAAGAGGTCAAATAATAGCGACGAACTACGCATTAGTCATATTGAATATTGATAATTTAAGAAATGTCAATGAGCTGCAAGGAAACGACCGCTGTGACCGGTTAATCAGGCTTATTATTGATTTAAGTAATGAACATTTGCCAATCGATGTAATTAAAGGACGTTTAGGTGGCGATGAATTTGGCTTTCTAATCCCCAATAAAGATATTAAAAGAACGATGAATCTTGTCGAAAACTACCGTTATGCAATTAACGTATTAGACACTAAAAATATTAGCTACCAATTTGATGTTTCAGCCAGTTTTGGGGTTAGTGATACTACAACCAGTGGCTATGATATTAAACAGTTGTTCAATGACTCTGAACAAGCACTAGTGACAGCCAAACAGCAGAATAAAAATTGCGTCATTCGATACCAGACAAAGCTTCAATTAGTATAAAGTGTAGGAGATTATTTGCGCTTTAGCGCTATTCAGCCATATAACTTTGCAGGATGATAACAGCCGATTGGCAATCAATATTATCCTTTTGTAGGTTTCGATAACCGCCTCGCTCAAACAATTCAGCTTTAGCGTCGGCGGTGGTTAACCGCTCATCTTGCATATCTACATGAATAGAAAATTTAGCAGACATTCGATTGCCAAATTTACGAGCACGCTTAGTTAGCAACTGCTCACTACCATCCATATTAAGCGGTAAACCTACCACTAATAAGTCGGGTTCCCACTCTCTAATTATGGTTTCAATATTATCCCAATTTGGGACTCCATCTTTTGCTTTTACTGACCTCACCGGGGACGCACTTCCGGTTATTTCTTGACCAACAGCTACGCCAATGTATTTGGTGCCAAAATCAAACCCTAATATAGTACGCATCCCTTTGTCTTTTGACGATTTGGCCATGTTTATATCTGTATCCCTATACCGTAATCAAGTAGATTTTTTATATTAATTAAGTAAAGTTAAGCGTGGCCAACATCACTAGACAAATGACCTAAATCAATACCTAGTTTTTCTGCCGCTTTTTGCCAACGCAGTTCAATCGGTGTATTGAATAATATATCTGCGTCAGCCTCAGTGTGTAACCATGAATTTTGACCAATCTCGTGTTCAAGTTGGCCAGCACCCCAGCCTGCATACCCTAATGTTACCAAAAACTGGTTTGGCGCTTTTTCGGTGCCCATTGATTCAAGAATATCTCGGCTTGTAGTGATCATTATGTCACTGCTCAATGCTAATGAGCTATCCCAGCCCTTTTGAGTGTTATGTAATACAAACCCCCTATCAGCAGACACAGGTCCACCTGCAAGCACTCGTTGATTGAGAGTATCTGTATTATTCTTATCTGCATCTATTTGGGCCAGCAATTCGTTTAATGTAATGCGCACTGGGACGTTGATGATCAACCCCATCGCACCTTCATTATTATGCTCACAAATGTAGGTAACCGTTTTTTGAAAATACGGGTCATTCAAATTCGGCATTGCGATCAATAACTGGTTTTCTAAACTATCCATAAACAACCCCCATATAAAGCCCTAATAAGTAATTCCAAATATGCATTGTAGTAAGTACTAATAAGACTTATTTCTTTGTCTTATATTATCAGACCGGTAAACAGCCCATATAATAACAATGGGATCAATTTCGCTATTTATCAAATCTAGTATTTACTATTTATTTAGCAATATTACTTTCAATAGCATCCATCAATTTGCCGCTGATATTAATTGAATATGCTGCTTCAATTTCTCTGATACAGGTTGGGCTGGTAACGTTGATTTCAGTTACTTTATCACCGATAACATCAAGACCGACGAAGTAAAGGCCACGTTTGACTAGCTCCGGAGCAATAGTCTCGGCAATTAATCGATCGCTTGCCGATAAAGGTCGAGCTTCGCCACGGCCTCCGGCAGCTAAGTTACCACGAGTTTCGCCTTGTGCAGGTATTCTCGCTAAGCAATATGGCATTGGTTCACCATTAACTATCAGGATACGTTTGTCACCATCTAGAATTTCAGGCATATACTCTTGAACCATGGCATACATTTGCCCATGATTGGTCAAGGTTTCAATAATAACGCCAACATTTACTTCATCAGGTCCCATTCTAAAAATAGAAGATCCCCCCATACCATCAAGAGGTTTGATGATGATATCTTTATTTTCGCTGTGAAAGTCCCGGATCCGTTTAGCACTTCGAGTGACCAGTGTTTTTGGGGTTAAATCTGGAAACCAGGCAGTGAATAATTTTTCATTACAATCGCGTAAACTCTGAGGTTTATTTACAATAAGAGTGCCTAATTGTTCTGCTCGCTCGAGCATATAAGTTGCGTAGATATACTCAGTATCAAATGGAGGATCTTTGCGCATAAGAACGGCATCTAAATCAGCAACAGCAATATTTTCACCGTCTGCTAATTCATACCATTTATTTTTATCATCAAACACTTTTACTTTTGCAGCATCAGCTCGACATTCACCTTGATCAAGGTAAAGGTCTTGCATTTCCATATAATAAATTTCCCAACCTCGGTTTTGTGCTTCGAGCATCATTGCCATACTCGAATCTTTAACCACGTTTACGGTTGAAATAGGATCCATCACGATACCTAGCTTTATAGTCATTTGTATTCCTAAAGTATTGTTGTTTAACCAGCGCTTAGCGCCAGGGAAATATAATTTAAGCTAAATCACCAAACTTACATTGTAAGATAGTAATTGCTGTTAATGCTGCTGTTTCGGTGCGTAATACACGCGGACCAAGTAAGACTTCAGTATAGTCGGCGTTTGAGGCAATTTCGATTTCATCATCTGATAGCCCACCTTCTGGGCCTATCAATAAACGAACTCTATCTGCGCTTACTGGCAAGCTCATAATTGAGTGCTTTGCTCTTGGATGCAAGTTAATTTTAACCGCGCTAGTTTCTTGTTCTAACCAATCATTGAGATATTGCGGGGTTAACACCGTTGGTACGGACGCGCGGCCAGATTGCTCACAGGCACTAATGACAATTTTCTGCCATTGTTGTACTTTTTTATCTAAGCGCTCGCCAGACAGTTTAACGCCACAACGTTCAGTAAACAGCGGTGTTATTGTATTTACGCCCAGCTCAACTGATTTTTGTAGGGTGAAATCCATTCGATCGCCACGAGAAATTCCTTGGCCTAAATGAATATTAACTGGTGACTCATTGGCGACAAATTGTTTGTCGACTATTTCTGCGAAAGCTTTTTTCTTACTTACGTCGACAAGTCGAGCGGAATAATCATGACCGTCACCATTAAAAAAGGTGACTGTAGCGTCATTACCTAGACGTAATACTCTGATCAAGTGACCAAAGGCATCATCAGATAACTGACAAGTTTCGCCTACGGTAAAGTTATCTTGTTGATAAATTCTTGGATTCGACACACTAACTCAATAGTTAATTTAGTAATGATTACAAGATAGGGTCATGAGGGGTAAAAAACAAGGGCAATTGTATATAAAGCAGATATTTAGATACAAAAAAGGCCAGAAAATATCTGGCCTTTAGTAAAATAATTATTGTCGCTTATAAACCGGCAGCAGCTCTTAGTGCATCTGCTTTGTCGGTTTTTTCCCAACTAAATGCAGTAAAGGTATCTTCACCCACTGTCATTTCATATGGGTCACGACCAAAGTGACCATAAGCCGCTGTTTGTTGATACATAGGGTGCAACAAATCAAGCATTTTAGTAATGCCGTATGGGCGAAGGTCAAAATGTTGACGAACTAAATCGATTAACGTTGCTTCGTCAACTTTACCTGTACCGAACGTTTCAATTGATATTGACGTTGGCTCGGCAACACCGATAGCGTAAGACACTTGGATCTCACAACGGTCTGCAAGTCCAGCAGCAACAATATTTTTTGCCACGTAACGACCTGCATAAGCGGCACTGCGGTCAACCTTCGAAGGATCTTTACCACTAAATGCACCACCACCATGACGTGCCATACCACCATAAGTATCAACGATAATCTTACGACCAGTAAGACCACAATCGCCTACAGGACCACCAATAACAAAACGACCTGTTGGATTGATGAAGTATTTAGTATCTTCGTTTAACAACTCAGCTGGTAAAACATGCTTGATAATGTTTTCCATTACCGCATCTTTTAAATCTTCCTGACTGATTTCAGGATTATGTTGTGTTGATAAAACAACAGCATCAATAGCTACTGGTTTATTATCTTCGTAGATAAAAGTGACTTGCGATTTTGCATCAGGACGCAACCAAGGCAAAACACCTGATTTACGCATTTCAGCTTGACGCTCAACTAAGCGATGAGAAAAATACAACGGCGCAGGCATCAATGAAGGTGTTTCGTTTGTTGCATAACCAAACATTAACCCCTGGTCACCAGCACCTTGGTCTTCAGGCTTGCTGCGGTCAACACCTTGGGCAATCTCAGGCGATTGTTGACCAATTAAGTTCATAATGCCACATGTGTCACCATCAAAACCCACATCAGAAGAGGTGTAGCCGATATCGCTAATCACTTGACGAGTGATTTTCTCTAAATCAACCCAAGCTTCCGTGGTTACTTCACCAGAAATTATTGCAACACCGGTTTTCACCATAGTTTCACAGGCCACACGTGCATGTTTATCTTTTGCAATAATTGCATCTAATACCGCATCAGAAATTTGATCGGCAATTTTATCCGGATGACCTTCAGATACAGACTCTGAAGTAAAGTAATGTTTAGCCATGACGCCTCTTACACTTAATTGTTATCTATTTAATTGAAAACCTTTATACGAATTAAATGGTTAAAAAGATTAGAAATCTTTAATTTAAATAGAAGTGATTCAAAAATATGGGCGAATTCTAACGCGGAATCAGATTTAAATCCACTTTTTTACGTCTAGACGTCTAAACTTTTACTTTTTGATTTGTTTGGATACGCAAATTAACACTAAAACAACAGTCAAATAACAATTCAAAGCAAGCAAATAGGTTTTACATTAAAATACTCTAGTTTTTATTTGCTATTATAGAAAAACCCCAACTAGATTCGCTTCTAATTGGGGTTTAAAATTTTTATCGGGCTAGGTATCAGAAGATATTAATCACCGTCTAACGTTGCACCTTTTAAGCCACCAATACCGCCTTGATCGCCACCACGTAATTTAATCATTAAGCGTAAATCATTTGGTGAGTCAGCATGATGCAGTGCATCGGTATAACTAATATCACCGGCTTCATATAAATCAAATAACGCCTGATCAAATGTTTGCATGCCCAGCTCTCTCGATTTCGACATGACTTCTTTAATGTCACCTACTTCGCCTTTTTTAATTAGCTCAGATATATATGGTGAGTTCAATAAAACCTCAATAGCAGCTCTGCGACCATGACCATCACGAGTAGGTACAAGTTGCTGAGCCACAATACCACGCAAATTCAAGGCTAAATCGAACTGTAGCTTCTCATGTTGCTCTGGCGGTACAAGGTGCATAATACGGTCAATGGCTTGGTTAGCATTGTTTGCATGCAGTGTCGCAATACATAAATGACCTGTTTCGGCAAAACTTAAGGCGTGTTCCATAATCTCTTGCGAGCGGATCTCACCAATAAGAATAACGTCAGGCGCTTGTCGTAAAGAACTCTTAAGCGCCGCATCAAACGATTCGGTATCCATGCCAACTTCACGTTGGGTGATCATCGACTTACTATGTTCATGAACAAATTCAACTGGATCTTCAATGGTAAGAATATGCCCTCGAGCATTACGGTTACGATAACCAATCAATGATGCCATCGATGTTGATTTACCGGTACCAGTACCACCAACGAATAATACTAACCCACGTTTAGACATAACAATGTCTTTTAATACCGCAGGTAAACCTAGCGCATCAACATCAGGAATATCAGTCACGATTCGACGAATTACCATACCTGGCATTTCACGCTGCCAAAACGCAGAGATACGAAAACGACCAATACCATCAACTGCAATCGCATAGTTACACTCTTTGGTTTCGTCATATTCTTGACGCTGCTTTTCTTTCATCGAGCTATGTACTAACTCTAATGCCGTATCATAATCTAATACCGAATCATCAATTGGTTGCAGCTCGCCGTTAATTTTGGCGCTTGCAGGAAGGTTTACGGTGATAAATAAATCCGATGCATCTTCCTTGGTCATTTTTTCAAGTAGTTGATTTAAGTCCATAACTAAACCCTATTAATAAACCTGGAATTGGTTTTTATCAGCAGCTTTAGATAGTGCGTCTTCACGTGTGATCATGCCGCGGCTTAATAAGTTTTGTAAACATTGATCCATAGTTTGCATACCGTGTGACATACCTGTTTGAATGGCTGAATACATTTGTGCAATCTTATCTTCACGAATAAGGTTACGTATCGCCGGAACACCAATCATGATTTCATGAGCAGCAACTCGACCGCCACCAACTTTCTTGATGAGGGTTTGTGAGATAACAGCTCGTAATGATTCTGACAACATAGAACGAACCATGTCTTTTTCTTCACCAGGGAATACATCAACAATACGGTCTATAGTTTTTGGCGCTGAAGTTGTATGCAATGTACCAAATACTAAGTGACCTGTTTCTGCAGCAGTCATCGCTAAGCGTATTGTTTCTAAGTCACGCATCTCACCAACAAGTATCACATCTGGATCTTCACGTAGTGCTGAACGTAATGCCGCACTAAAACTTAGCGTATCGCGGTGAACCTCACGCTGGTTAATTAAACACTGTTTATTATCGTGAACAAATTCAATTGGATCTTCGATGGTAAGGATGTGGTCACGCTTTGACTCATTAATGTAATCAACCATAGCGGCAAGAGTTGTTGATTTACCAGAACCTGTAGGACCGGTTACTAAAACTAATCCTCGAGGGTTTTCAGAAATTGTTCTGAAAATGTCAGGGCAACCTAAATCATCAAGCGATAATATTTTACTTGGGATAGTACGGAAAACCGCTGCAGGCCCCCTGTTTTGGTTAAATGCATTTACCCTGAAGCGGGCTAAATTCGGAACTTCAAAAGAAAAATCCACTTCTAGGTTTTCTTCGTATTCTTTACGTTGACGATCGGTCATAATATCGTAAACTAATGCGTTAACGTCTTTGTCTTCTAATGGTGGGATGTTAACCTTACGTATATCACCATCAACTCGAATTGCTGGTGGCATACCAGTAGATAAATGTAAATCGGATGCATCGTGCTCGACACTAAATGCCAAAAGTTCAGTAATATCCATAGAATTCCTGTTTTATTATTGTTTTATTAATGCTTTTTTTATTCAAAATTCAGACGCTAAATTATGACAACTATCGCTGACAATTTAACTCAAGTTCAACAACAAATGTTGGCTGCTTGCAACAGTGCAAAGAGACCGATTTCTGACATTGAGTTATTAGCTGTAAGTAAAACCAAACCTATTGATTCTTTACAGTTAGCCTATGATGCCGGACAACGCCATTTTGGCGAGAATTATGTTCAAGAAATGGTCGACAAAGTCGAACAACTTAAACATCTAACCGACATTACGTGGCACTTTATCGGTCCATTACAAAGTAATAAGACTCGACAAATCGCTAACAATGTTGATTGGGTCCACTCGGTAGACCGAATAAAAGTAGCAAAACGTCTTAATGAACAACGTAGCAATAACATTACCCCGCTAAACGTTTGTTTACAAGTGAATATTAGTGCAGAAGCGAGTAAATCTGGGGTCAGCGTAGAAGAAATTGATGAGTTAGCTGAATTTATCAGCAATTGTGAAAACTTATCATTGCGAGGGCTTATGGCCATCCCTGCGAAAGGCAGCGCAGAACAGGTAAAAAAAAGCTTTGAAAATATGCAAAGTTTGTATCAAGCGTTGCAACAAAAATACAGTACAGTAGATACCCTTTCAATGGGAATGAGCGGTGATATGAATATTGCTATAGAATGCGGTTCGACTATGATTCGCGTCGGAACGGCGATATTTGGCAAACGAGAATAGCAGCCAAATAACAGAGCTAATGACAAACTCAAAATTAAACAAAAGTTGATAACTCTGATTTATCAATACACATAGACGAATAAATACATACAAAAACACCACATTAAGTTGTTTTTGTATCGAGGAAATAAAATGAAGAAAGTAGCATTTATCGGCGCCGGCAACATGAATCGCGCAATTTTGATCGGCCTGGTCAACAATGGTTATGACGCCAAAGCTGTTATTGTTAGTAACCCTAGCCCAGAAAAACGAGAAGCATTAGCGAGCGACTTCGGCGTTTGTCAAACACCAAGCAATATTGAGGCTGCCAATCAGGCGGATGTCATTGTTCTTGGCGTTAAACCACACTTTATAAAAGCGGTTTGTAAAGAAATTGCCGACAATATGGACATTACTAATAAGTGCTTTATCTCAGTTGCCGCTGGTGTTTCAATTGCTCAAATGCAATCAGTCCTTGGTAACAACGCCAATATTATTCGTTGCATGCCAAATACTCCATCGCAATTAGGCCTTGGCATGAGTGGTATGTTGGCGGCGAAAAACGTAGCGCAAAGTGATATTGATTTTGCTGATAGTTTATTGAAAAGCGTTGGCAAGGTGCAATGGCTAGCGAATGAAGATGAAATGGATAACCTTATTACTGTTTCAGGTTCAGGACCGGCGTACTTCTTTGCTTTTATGGAAGCAATGCAAAAACAAGCCTTAGCATTTGGCTTTAGTGAGCAAACAGCCCGTGACTTAGTACAACAAACGGCGCTAGGTGCGGCGCAGATGGTGGTGCAAAATAATGAAAGCATCGCAACATTAAGAGAAAACGTAACCTCAAAAGGTGGTACAACCTATGCTGCTCTTTCGGTATTAGCCGAAAACAACCTCGACCAGATTGTAAGTGACGCAATGCAAGCGTGCAAAGCAAGAGCAATTGAGATGACTGAAGCTAACGACAGCTAGTAACGACTCTTAGCAACGACTTAGAGCAACGACTTAGAGCAACGACTAGCTCGTTCACTATTTGCAAATAGTAACAATAAGTTAATAGCACTTTCTTAATCGCAGAATAGTTCTTACAATATAGAAAGAACAATAAATTAAACCAATTTAAAAACGGAAAAATAATGGAAGCATTAATATACTTGCTCAATTTTGTCTTCGATGCCTTTATCATGCTGCTTATATTGCGAGTTTGGATGCAATTAGTTAGAGCGGATTTTTATAATCCTTTCAGTCAATTTGTGGTGAAAGCGACAAGTCCTCTCGTGGTACCATTTAGACGTGTCATTCCAGGTTTTGCAGGGATAGACCTTGCGACATTGTTAATCGCCTACGCTGTTGCATGTCTAAAAATATACGTTTTTTTCCTACTCGGTATTTATGCAATGGATCCTGTAGCAAGCTTTCTGATCGGCCTGATTTTACTTGCTAAGACCATGGGCGCGGTTCTTATGTACGTGATGATCGCTATGGCGTTAATGAGTTGGGTTGTACAAGGCGGCAGTCCTATTCAATTAGTATTCCATCAACTCACTGAACCTGTATTGCGCCCGATCCGTAGAATAATGCCTGATTTAGGCGGAATCGATTTATCGGTTGCCATCGCAATATTTGTCTTAATATTTTTAAGTAAATTAATTAGCGGGGCTATCCCATATTGGGCTATTTTATAAGTAGAAATTACGTTGATAAACTACGCTGATATAGCGCAATCTCCTATACTTAGATAAATGACAGCTTTGCGCAAGCGAAGAACAAAAGGCCATAAAATGATGAATTACTTTCAAAAAACAATATTTTTGATGCTGATTTCATTGGTATTCAATGCAAATGCTAGCAATGAAAACATGCAAATGTTTGATGAACTCGAAGTCCACTACATCGGCTTACCAACAATGATGCTACAACCGCAAATTGCCAAGACCTACGGCATTGAACGAAGTAGATACAAGGGTTTCATAAATATTGCGATATTGGATGCTAGCGTTGAATCGAAACCAGCTATAAGCGTTGGTTTATCTGGCGTTTCGACAAACTTAGCAGGCCAACGCATCAATTTAGATTTTGATAAAGTGACTGAAGGTAAAGCAATCTATTACATTGCTCAGGTGTCATATAGCGATGAAGAGATTATCAAATTTGATATTTTAATTAATAACAATGGCAAACAGCACTCGCTTAAATTCCAACAAAAGTTTTACGTAGAACAATAGGCGCCTAATTGCGCAGGTTTTATTTAGTTAATGAAAACCCCCCTACAAGTGCGCTAAAATAGCGCACTTTCTATTTATCAGTCTTTCAACAAAGGTTTAGCAATGAACAAAATCGTGTTAGCAACAGGCAACAAAGGTAAAGTAAAAGAGCTTAGTGAATTACTTTCAGAACAAAACATTGAGATCGTTCCGCAAAGCGATTTTAACGTGCCTGATGTGCCAGAAACTGGAACGACATTTGTTGAGAATGCAATTATTAAGGCGCGTCACGCCGCAAAAATCACGGGCTTACCAGCAATTGCCGACGATTCAGGGTTAGAAGTAGATTATTTAAACGGAGCCCCAGGGATCTACTCTGCGCGATATGCCGGAGAGCAAGGCAATGATGACGCTAATAATAGCAAATTACTGACTGAGCTTAACGGTGTTGACCTACAAAAGCGAAGTGCACGCTTTCAGTGTGTTTTAGTGTATATGCGTCACGCCGATGATCCAACTCCAATCATTTGCCAAGGTACTTGGGACGGCAGCATAACAACAGAAAAACACGGTGTTCAAGGCTTCGGTTACGACCCTTTGTTTTGGGTAGCTGAGCATAATATGACTTCAGCGCAATTGCCTCGAGATATTAAAAATGCAATGAGTCACCGCGGTAAAGCATTAATGCATTTAGTTAAGCATTTTAAATAACCAATTTAAGCTCTCAATATAAAGGCCTGCACTGTGCTAGTTCAACCACCACTATCTTTGTATATCCATATTCCATGGTGTGTTCAAAAATGTCCTTATTGTGATTTTAATTCTCACGCGTTAAAAGCAGATATAGACGAAGCGAATTATATTCGCCATCTGTTGCTCGATCTCGACAAAGATATAAAACGATTCAACATCGACAGACCTTTATATTCGATATTCATTGGCGGTGGTACGCCGAGTTTATTCTCAGCAAATGCTATCAATACATTATTAGCTGAAGTATTTAAACGTTTTCCCAAACACCCAGATGAAAACTTTAAGGTGGAAGTAACTATGGAAGCCAACCCAGGGACGGTGGAAGCGGACAAGTTTAAAGGATTTAAAGAAGCTGGGGTAAATAGGCTGTCTATTGGCGTGCAAAGTTTCGAATCAGATAAGCTGATAAAATTGGGTCGTATCCATGATAATAAACAAGCCATAAGAGCGGCTGAAATCGCAAAAGAATGTGGCATAGATAGCTTTAACCTTGATTTAATGCATGGCCTTGAGCAACAAAGCATTGAAGGTGCTTTAGATGATTTACGCCAAGCAATAGCACTAAAGCCTAATCATTTATCTTGGTACCAATTAACGATTGAGCCAAATACTTCATTCTATTCGAAACCACCTACTCTTCCAGAAGATGAGGTGTTGTGGGATATTCAAGAGCAAGGGTTTGAACTACTGAAAAGCTCGGGCTATCAGCAATATGAGATTTCGGCTTACAGCAATGGCGAGAAATACCAATGCCGTCACAATTTAAACTATTGGCAGAATGGCGATTATCTCGGCATTGGCTGTGGTGCCCATGGCAAAATAACCGATCAAGGCACGATTTATCGAACCGTAAAAGTGAAACACCCTAAGGGCTATATGGATGACGAACGTGAGCATTTAGATCACGCTCATGAAGTTGCTACGACTGAGCGCCCTTTCGAATATATGATGAATCGTTTGCGCTTATTTAAACCTTTTACACTGAACGATTATCAACAAGCGACAGGCTTACCAGCGGAGACCGTAGAGCCGGCATTGAACACAGCAAAAAACAAGCAACTGGTTAGTCAAACCGGTGAACAATGGCAAGTGACAGCTACGGGCCATCGTTATTTAAACGATCTATTAAGCCTGTTTTTATAATCGCTTGTATAAGCGCTTAGAGATCGTCTATTTCTGACTTCAAATCATAACCTTTATCGGTGACGATTTTTTCCAATATTTCGATGCGCTTCTTAAGTTGTTCGATTTCTTGTTCGGTTTCACTGTGTTGTTTTTCTGTCGTAGCCGACGATGCCTTTATTGATTTTCGTTGTTTAAGTAATTCAAAAATACTGTAACAGATGAAAAATAATAAAATAAACTGAAATACATTCATAAACTTTCCTTTAACTTTACTGTTGTAATTATTTAAATTTCGCTAAACTAAGCATTGATGTTTTATTCACTAGTCTAGCGATTTGCTAATTTAGTGGTAACTAACATAAAGAAAAGCAAGAACTAGACCAAACTTAAAACTCTTTATAAACAGATAGATAAGACAAGCTAATAAAATGTAATCTTGTGAAAACATTACATTTTGGGCAATTTAACCAAAGCTTAGGGCGAAATATTTTTGAATAGTAGCACCACTCCAATTGAATCACCGATGCTAGAACTTGATCAACAATTTATGCAGCAAGCGATTGCCCAAGCAGAATTAGCTGAACAACATGGAGAGATTCCTGTTGGCGCAGTTTTAGTTAGTAATGGCGAAGTGATTGCCAGTGGATTTAATCAATCAATCATGAACCACGACCCTTCAGCTCATGCCGAAATGATTGCCATTAGAAATGCTGGTGCAAAATTAGAAAATTACCGAATGCTCGATTGTACTTTGTATGTGACGTTAGAGCCTTGCCCTATGTGTGCAGGTTTATTAGTACATAGTAGAATAAAAAGAGTGGTTTATGGGGCGAAAGATTTAAAAACGGGGGCCTGTAGAAGTGTCTTCAACTTAACGCAGTCAGATAAATTAAATCACCAATTAGAGGTGACAGAAGGCGTACTTGCAGAACAATGCGGTACCATGCTCTCGGCATTTTTTAAGCGTAGACGTGACGAAAAAAAAGCACTGAAAAAACAACTAAAACCACACTTAAAAGAACAACTATAACAAGCAAATCTCATGCTAGCAGTTGTTTAGATATTAACGCCTAGTTTTTCTCAGCGTTTTGCAAAACGGTTCTAAAATATGCACGATGGCGACTATTCATCTTGCGAACATTTGATTTTAATGTTCTACGGCGTTGGTTATTTCTACTACGATTTTTCATCATGTTCCTCTTTAATTCATTACCACAAGCTTAACCTGCGTAAATGACATTTTGATGACAGTTATTTTTATTCTTGTTGCTCATCGAGAAATACCAAGGTGTCGTAATACGCTCTTATGTTTTCAACATAACGAACTGGTTCATCACCACGGGCATAACCGTATTTAGTATTTTTATAATATTTACGCTGTTTTAGCAACGGCAGAGATTCTTTCACATCAACCCAACGGTCAGGATCGCCACCCAAACGCTCTGTTAATCTGCGAGCATCTTCCATATGCCCCCACCCTACGTTATAGGCAGCAAGGGCAAACCATTTACGGTCAGGATTTTTTATTCTGTCGGGAATTCGATTGATTAATTGTTGAAGATATTTAGCGCCACCACGTATTGCTTGTTCGGCATCGAGGCGAGACTTCACCCCCATCTGTTTTGCCGTTGGTAAGGTCAACATCATCATTCCACGAACGCCAGTATATGAGCGTGCATGAGGATCCCAATGTGACTCTTGATAGCTTATTGCAGCAAGAAAACGCCAATCCATTTCACTACCATAGCGTTCGAATAATTTTTGATATTTCGGTAGTTTGGTTTCAACAGATTCAATGAATGTCACGGTATTGACGTAGTTAAATTCTTGAATATGGCCGTAGTATTTATCTTCAAGTGTCAATAGAGTGCCATCATGGTGCACTTCACCAAAGAATTCTACTAATGAAGATAATAGCCCCTGGTCGACATCTTTACTCAGCATCCAAGCCAGTGGACGTTCATCTTGGACAGTTACTGCGATGCTAATCTGCGGGTAATAACGGCGATTAATCGCTAAAGTATTACTGTCTGCGACAGTAAAATCGATGCGCTCTTCAAGCACTTCTTGCAACAGTTCATCGGCGTCGAACTCATCGGTAACGGTCCACGATAAATTAGGATATTTTTCTTTTAATCGGGTTAATGTTTCTGCATGACTAGAGTTATCTACAACGACTAAATTGCCTTGCACGTCTTCAAGGTTTCTTGGCCACTCTTTACCTTGCTTAAACACTAATTTTTGACTTATCTCAG
Organism: Thalassotalea crassostreae; assembly: GCF_001831495.1. Lineage (NCBI taxonomy): Bacteria > Pseudomonadati > Pseudomonadota > Gammaproteobacteria > Alteromonadales > Colwelliaceae > Thalassotalea > Thalassotalea crassostreae. The sequence continues at coordinate 1,052,122 of NZ_CP017689.1, read as the reverse complement.
TGTAACTAGGGGCAAATCGATATTTTTCAAGGCGGTCATCGGTCACTTCTAGGCCAGCGGCGAGCACATCAACTTCACCGTTTTCTATCTTTGGAAATAACTCGTTCAAACTATAGCTAGGGTTGATCTCAAGCTCTACGCCGAGGTGGTCAGCAAACTTTTTGGCAAGTTCATATTCGAAGCCTTTTTTACCTTCCGAATCAATGTAGTAGCTGTTCGGTCCGTATAAAGTGCCCACTTTTAGAGTGCCACGCTTTACAATTTTCTGTAATTCGCTTGGTTTATTATCACCAGTACAGGCCGAAAGTAACAACATCAGAGCTACAAAAAAAACTGTCGAGTTCGACGTTATAGTTTTAAATTTATTGAAGATTTTTATCATATAAAATTCATTGTGAAGTCATTAATAGGTTTTTAACAGTTTTTTTTTCAATTTGTTTGTAAACAAACTGTTTTGCTCTTACTTAATGGACAGTTTTCTTTTATAATGCGCGCGCATAGTAAATGCAAAAAACTAAACAAAAAACTGTGCGCAAAAATATGCAAAAGTTATCGATGAAATCTAACTAATAAGTTATCTGATTTTAAACGTTAATAAAACAACTATTTAGTAATAATTCCATTGCATTTAATTATTTTATTTTACTTCGTAAATTTAATGGAATTGATATTAATCTAACTATGGTGACTATAATTATGGAAATCCTACGCGGCGCTCCAGCGCTATCCGATTTCAGAATTAACAAGCTTCTAAAGCAATGTGCGCAATTAAATCTTCCGGTAACAGAGATTTACGCTGAATTTACGCATTTTTCTCATAACTCTGCAGAATTAACTGCGGATGAGTTAGCTAAACTTGCGAAACTTTTAACTTATGGTCCAACAATAGAAGAACATGAGCCTGAAGGTACATTTCTTTTAGTAACGCCTCGTCCTGGTACTATTTCACCTTGGTCTTCAAAAGCAACTGACATCGCTCACAACTGTGGTTTAGATAAAATCATTCGTTTAGAACGTGGTCTTGCGTACTACATTCATACTTCAGCTGAATTGACTAACGAACAATCATTGCAACTAGCGGGCTTATTACATGACCGCATGATGGAAGTTATCTTCACTGATTTTAACGACGCAAATAGCTTATTTGCTACCGCAGAACCTGGTGTTATGTCATCGGTTGATATTCTATCTGGCGGTCGCGAAGCATTAGCAAAAGCTAACATCGAAATGGGCTTTGCCTTAGCCGATGATGAAATTGATTACTTAGTAGAAAACTTTACTAAATTGGGTCGTAACCCAAATGACATTGAATTATTCATGTTTGCGCAAGCAAATTCTGAACATTGTCGTCACAAAATATTCAACGCTGATTGGACTATCGATGGTCAAAAGCAACCAAAATCATTATTCAAAATGATCCGTAATACCCACGAATTAAATTCTGATTTTGTGTTAAGTGCGTACAGTGATAATGCGGCAGTTATGGTTGGCTCTGAAGCGGGTCGTTTCTTCCCAGATCCAAAAACGAAAGAATACGCTTACAATCAGGAAGACATTCAAATCCTGATGAAAGTTGAAACACATAACCACCCTACTGCTATCTCTCCTTACCCAGGTGCCGCAACAGGTTCTGGTGGTGAGATCCGTGATGAAGGTGCAACGGGTGTTGGTTCTAAGCCAAAAGCAGGTTTAGTTGGTTTCACCGTATCAAACTTAAACATTCCAGGTTTTGAACAACCTTGGGAAGGTAATTACGGTAAGCCTGGTCGTATCGTTTCAGCATTAGATATTATGGTTGAAGGTCCTTTAGGTGGCGCTGCATTTAACAATGAGTTTGGTCGTCCAAACATTTTAGGTTACTTCCGTACATATGAAGAGCAAGTTAACTCGTTTAATGGCTCAGAGGTTCGTGGTTACCACAAGCCAATTATGATCGCTGGTGGTTTAGGTAACATTCGTGACGAGCATGTACAAAAAGGTGAAATCGTTGTTGGCGCGGCACTTATCGCTTTAGGTGGACCAGCAATGAACATCGGCCTTGGTGGCGGTGCAGCTTCGAGTATGGCGTCTGGCCAATCTTCAGAAGATTTAGATTTCGCATCGGTTCAACGTGAAAATCCAGAAATGGAACGTCGTTGTCAGGAAGTGATCGACCGTTGTTGGCAGCTTGGCGAAGATAACCCAATTTTATTCATCCACGATGTAGGTGCTGGTGGTTTATCAAATGCTTTCCCTGAGCTAGTGTCAGATGGTGGCCGTGGTGGTAACTTTGAACTGCGTAACGTACCAAATGATGAGCGTAGCATGGCACCACACGAAATCTGGTGTAATGAATCTCAAGAACGTTATGTTATGGCAGTAGCGCCAGAGCGTTTAGAAGAATTTAAAGCATTATGTGAACGCGAACGCGCACCATTTGCTGTTGTTGGTTATGCTACTGAAGAAGAGCATTTAACACTAACAGATAGCCATCACGATAATACGCCAATTGATTTACCACTTGATGTTTTATTAGGTAAAGCACCTAAAATGCACCGTGAAGTTGAATCAAGAACAGAGACTGGTAAAGAATTAGATTTATCATCTGTTGAATTAGCAGATGCTGCGGATCGTATTTTACGTCTTCCAACAATTGCAGAGAAAACATTCTTAATCACCATCGGTGACCGCTCGGTTACAGGTATGGTTGCACGAGACCAAATGGTTGGTCCTTGGCAAGTGCCAGTTGCCGATTGTGCGGTAACTGCAGCAGCACTTGATACTTACCACGGTGAAGCAATGTCTATGGGTGAAAGAACACCTGTTGCCCTACTTAACTACGGTGCATCAGCTCGATTAGCAGTAGCTGAATCATTAACAAACATTGCTTGTTCTGATATTGGCGATTTAAACCGTATTAAACTTTCAGCGAACTGGATGTGTGCCGCAGGCCACCCTGGTGAAGACGCAGGTTTATACGAAGCAGTTAAAGCAGTTGGTGAAGAACTGTGTCCAGCGCTTGGTTTAACTATCCCTGTTGGTAAAGACTCAATGAGTATGAAAACTAAATGGGAAGATAACGGCGAAGACAAAGCAGTAACTGCACCAATGTCTCTTATTATTACAGCCTTTGGTGTTGTACAAGATATCCGCAAAACAGTAACGCCACAGCTTCGCACTGACAAAGGTGATACTCGTATCGTAGCTATCGATTTATCGAAAGGCAAAAACCGTTTAGGTGGTTCTTGTTTAGCTCAGGTTTACAAGCAACTTGGTACAACGACACCAGATGTTGATAGCGCTGAAGACTTAAAAGAATTCTTCAACTTTATCCAACGCTTAGTGCGTGAAGAAAAGCTTCTTGCTTACCATGACCGCAGTGACGGTGGTTTATTTACCACAATTACTGAAATGGCATTTGCTGGTCACACTGGTGTTGATATCGATTTATCAAACCTTAAAGGCGACAACTTAAGTGCATTATTTAACGAAGAGTTAGGTGCAGTTATCCAAATTCGTGAATCTGATGTTGACGCTATCCATGCAATGCTTGACGAAAGCAACCTTGGTGAATGTTTTACTGACATTGGTCGCATTAACAATGAAGACGTTATCCGCTTTAGCCGTGACGGTGAAGAAGTACTAGCAAACTCTCGTACTTACTACCGTACAGTTTGGGCAGAAACAACATTCAAGATGCAGTCAATGCGTGATAACCCAGAGTGTGCAGAACAAGAGCATGCACTGAAATTTGATACTGAAGATCCAGGTTTAAACGTGAACCTAACATTCGATATCAATGAAGATATTGTTGCAAGTCACATTGCTGCCGATGCCGTTGAAGAAACAAATCCAAAAGTTGCTATTTTACGTGAGCAAGGTGTTAACTCGCACGTTGAAATGGCAGCAGCATTTGACCGTGCTGGCTTTATCACTACCGACGTTCACATGTCAGACGTATTAGCTGGTCGTATTGACTTAAACGACTTTAAAGGCTTAGTCGCTTGTGGTGGTTTCTCTTACGGTGACGTATTAGGCGCTGGTGAAGGTTGGGCAAAATCAATCTTATTCAACGACAATGCACGTGAAATGTTCCGTGAATTCTTCCACCGCGAAGACACCTTCTCATTAGGTGTTTGTAACGGTTGTCAGATGTTATCTAACCTGAAAGAAATCATTCCAGGTACTGATACATGGCCACACTTTGTACAGAATAAATCAGAGCGTTTTGAAGCACGTTTCTCAACCGTAGAAATTCAAGAATCTCCATCTATCTTCTTTAAAGGTATGGAAGGCTCTCGTATGCCAATCGCTGTATCTCACGGTGAAGGTCGCGCTGAGTTTAAGTCTGAAGAAGCAATCGGCGCAGCAAATGATTCAGGTACTGTATCTATGCGTTACGTTGATAACTACGGTCAAGTAACAGAAACTTACCCACTTAACCCGAATGGCTCGCCAGACGGTATCACAGCGTTAACGACTAACGATGGTCGTGTAACAATTATGATGCCTCATCCTGAGCGTGTTTTCAGAACAGTTGCTAACTCATGGCATCCTGAAGAATGGCTAGAAGATTCTCCTTGGGTGAGAATGTTCCGTAACGCGCGTAAGTTTGTTGGTTAAAAATAACTAAACAGACTTATACTAAAAATACTTTAAAGGCACCTACTAGGTGCCTTTTTGTTATTCAAAGCAAGCAAACTCATGGCGCTATCCCAAGAGCAGAGTGGCTAGAAGATTCTCCTTGGGTGAGAATGTTCCGTAACGCGCGTAAGTTTGTTGGTTAAAAATAACTAAACAGACTTATACTAAAAATACTTTAAAGGCACCTACTAGGTGCCTTTTTGTTATTCAAAGCAAGCAAACTCATGGCGCTATCCCAAGAGCAGAGTGGCTAGAAGATTCTCCATGGGTGAGAATGTTCCGTAACGCGCGTAAGTTTGTTGGTTAAAAATAACTAAACAGACTTATACTAAAAATACTTTAAAGGCACCTACTAGGTGCCTTTTTGTTATTCAAAGCAAGCAAACTCATGGCGCTTTCCCAAGAGTAGAGTGGTTTGAATGTTCTCCGTGGGTGAGAATGATCCGTAACGCTCGTAAGTTTGTTGGTTAAAGATAACTAAACATAAATGGAACCGAGGTACCAACTTATTAATGACATGATTTACCGTGTTTTTCCAAACGCCAATAATTATAAGGCCAAGGAGTTATGAATCCCATAAACAATGCAATTGGTATCACCCACCATGTCAGAATCGCGCCACCAGTAAGTGCATAATCAGTTAAATTCATCGCAGCTTCCATTGCCAGCATAGAAATAAAACTCATGCCTAAGGCAGTTTTAAAAGCTTCTCTAACACTAAATTTATTTTTAATTAAAATGAACATTTCTAATAATACACTAGTAATTAGTCCATTCATCATTGCCAGCATCATTACTGTTGCTGTTGATAGGCTGTGTTCGGTATATTGAAAATAGCCAATGGTACCAAAGTCCCCTATTGCACAACCTATTAAACACCATTTGGTGTTATGCGCACTTTTAATCCAATTTTTTCTGTTAGTCCACGTAATACTCATTGATATAACCCTAGTAATTAATCATTGAGCGTATTCTAGGGGAATAAGCAGTTAACCGTGTTATATCGTAATATTTATTTTTTATATAATTTACAGTTTATCCAGAGATGTTCTCATTTTTTGACTTCTCAGAGCTCTAAAGTAACTTGGTGTTAAACCTGTAATTTTTTTAAACTGACCACTTAAATGTGCAACACTGCTAAAACCTAATTGAAAAGCCACTTCTCCAAGACTCATTTCGCCATAAATTAATAACTCTTTAACCTTCTCTATTCGCAATTGAATAAAGTGCTGTTCAATGGTTATGCCTTCAGTAGCAGAAAATAAATTGCTGAGATAGTTATATTCGCGGCTTACTGAGTGGCTTAGATATTCTGATAAAACGTTACTATTTAAAGGATCATATTGCTGAATATAATCAAGACAGGATCTTTTGATACTTTCTATTAACTTGCTTTTTGTATCATTAAGTATGGAGAAACCAACAGTATTCAAATCGTCTGCAAGAGAGGATATTATATCGATATCTAACTTGTTGCCGTGATAATCGCCAAAGTCTATCTCACCAAGCATTATTGACGCATATTTTAAGTTTCTATCATCTAGAATCTTTTTCACCACTAAGCAGCACCTATCGCAGACCATATTCTTAATATATATTTTCATACTATATTGCCGCCCACTTAACCATTAAATTAATAACATCAACACTTTTCGCTTACCGAAAATTAATCTTAGGCAGTCCCAGAAGGTTTATTTTTCTGCTTCAAACTCAACGATTTAGTGCAGTAGATTATTTTAGTATAGTGTAAGTTATACTTTTTTAGTCGCCGTTTTTGTATTCACTATCAAATACAAACTTGGTAAAACAAGCAAACAGATTAGCGTCGTAAATAAAATACCAAAACCTAAAGACACCGCCATAGGAACCACAAATTGAGCTTGTCTTGATGTTTCAAAAACCATAGGCGCTAGACCACAAAACGTTGTGATTGTGGTGAGCAATATTGGTCGTATTCGTCTTCTACAGGCTTCAATAATTGCTTCTAAAACAGCTTCACCTTGTTGCACTTTTTTATTGGCATATTCTACTAAAATCAAGCTATCGTTAACTACCACACCGGCAAGCGCTAGCATGCCCATTAAGCTCACCACACTTAAACCAAACCCTAATGCCATATGCCCAAGTATTGCACCGACCGCACCAAACGGAATAATCGCCATAATAATTAGCGGCTGGGCGTAACTTCTAAACGCAATTGCTAGCAAAATGTATATTCCCGCTAACGCAAACCAAGTGCCTAATTCTAGTCTTGAAACACTATTGGCGATTTCCTCTTGATTGCCGCCAAATACAACTTTCAAGCCTGGGTAGCGACCTTCAAGTTCTGGGACCAAATAGTTTTCCACCATTCGAGTAACCGCCGGTATATTTTCTTCAGGTAATATTTCAGCGCCAACCTTTTCAACTCGTTGACCTTTGCGCCTTATGATATAGGCAGGTGCAAGAACTTTATTTATTGTTGCTACACTGCCTAATGGCGCATAGCCTCCACCTTTAGTTCTTACCAACATAGACTCTATTTTGTTAACATCTGCTCGCTCATCCTTAGGTAAACGCACAAGAGTCGTTACTTCATTGCGCAATCTATGCTGTCTTTGTGCTCTTGCTCCATATAATGAAGCTCGTAATTGGTCAGAAAGATCTACAGCACTTAACCCTAACGAACGACCATTTTCATTCAGTACAAGTTTCCATTGTGGTTTACCTTCTTCCATCGAATTGACCGTCGCCACGACGTCTTCACTGGACTCTAAGAAATCAACGGTATCTTGTGCGGCTAACGCAAGGATGCTGCTATCACTGTGTCTTAATTCAACTGTCAACGAAGCCGTTGCTAACGCGCTAGAACCGCGCCTTGCGCCACTAAATCTTAATTTCCCATACTGATAAAGATGTCTCGCGTGTTCACGCCAAAAATGCCTTACCTGTTCAGTTGAATATTCTCGCTCTTCACTTTCAACGAGTAACAGCGCAACTTCAACACTATTATCTCTGATAATACTGCGAACACTGACAACGCTGCTTTGTAAGTCAAATTCTTCAATTAATGAATCTGCGCTTTCTTCTAATCTCTTGCGCATTACTATGGCTTGGTCTTCCGTAGTGGTTTCGGATATTTCATAGTTTGCTTTTACCCATCGTCCATCGAGTTTTGGATACAAACTAAAGCCCATTTTGCCACTCATCGCATAAGCAATAACCACGCAAAATATTAAAACGGCTATACCTAAAACCAAACTTGGCCAATTCAAACATTTATGTAAAAACGGCAGATACTTTTCTTCAATAAAGTAATTAAGTTTTGAGTTACAAGTACCTTGTAACTTTTTAAACCGTCTTTCTAATTTCCCTGGCTGTTTATCATTAATACCAGCCAAATGTGACGGCAAAATAAATAGTGCTTCGACCCAAGACACAGCAAAACAAATGACAACCACAATCGGAATTGCGCCAAATAATAACTTCATACTGCCAGGCAATAATAACAAAGGAAGGAACGCAACTATGTTAGTTAAAATTGCATAAGTAAGCGGTTTAGCGACTTCGTTAGCACCTTTTATCGCGGCCTGTTCAAATGACATTCCTTCTTGCATGTGAGCATAAATATTTTCTCCTGCAATAATGGCGTCATCCACAACAATCCCAAGGGCAACAATAAAACCGAACATCGATACCATATTGATCGACACATCAAAGGCAGGCAAAAACAGTATCGCACCTAAAAATGCACTCGGTATACCGGCAACTACCCAAAACGCAAGCCTAAACTGCAAGAATAAGCTCATAATAATTAAGATAAGCAACAATCCAATAAAGGCGTTACTTAATAATAAACTAAGGCGTTTTTGATAATTTTTTGCATCATCATCAACAACCGCAATACCGGAATTAGCTGGCAGCATAGCAATTAATTCAGGCCACATTTTTTCGATAGCAGCGGCAATTTCAGATGGCGTTTGCTCGCCCATGCGATAAATATTTAACTGCGATGATAATTGCCCATTAAAGGTTACAATATTGCGCTCATCGGCAAAGCCTTCAGTAACTTTAGCAATTTCCCCTAACCTTAGTTGATCACCTGACGAATCAGAGATTAGTGGTACATTGGCTAAGTCTTCAGCCCAAAATTCTCTTTGGTCAACCGATACCAGTATGTCGCCATTATCGGCTTTTATCTTGCCTGCAGATTTTTCGACGACATTTTTTTTCAACATTGATGCGACTTGAGTTAAGGTCAAATCATAGGCTTGTAAATCGGCTTGAGTTATTTCAACGTGAATTTCTTCTTTGGGAAAACCATCTAAAGATACTTGTGAAATATACGGCGACTGTATAATCCGATCTCTAATTTGTTCAGTTAATCGCTTTAACGCAAAACGATCTAAATCGGCATAGACGATTAACTCCATTACATCGGCGATTCGAGTGTCTAATTTAACGTAAGGCTTTTCCATACCAGCGGGAAATGATGATATTCGATTGACCGCTTGCTGAGCATCTTGATAGATTTTTTGCGGTATTGCACCTGCTTCTATCTCTGCTTTTACTCTAAGCCAACCGGTACCAATAAAGGTATCAATCTTGCCAACACCATCGATACTGTGAATTGCAGCTTCAACTGGCGCGGCAATACCCGATTCAATTTCACTTGGCGTGGCCCCAGGGTATGACACTCGAACCGAAACAGTATCTCTAGATGTTTCTGGCATGTATTCTTTGCGAATGAAAAAGGACATCACTAAGCCGCCGAAAATCAATGCAAGCATTAGTAAATGAGGAGCTACTTTATGCTGAATCATCCATGAAATAGGATTCAATAAACTGGTCTGTTTATCCTGCATGTTTTAATCCCTTTAACCCTTTGCCTTTTTTAGCCTCTCTATTTGCTTCAGAGTTTTGGCTTTCTAGTTTATCTTTACTATTGGCTTTCGCTCTATCTTTACGAGTCAATACCGGCATACCAACACTTACAATGCCAGGTTTCTCTGCTAACGCTCTGTCATCTTCTAATATATCGGCATTCACATAGACAACGTCTCGGCCCTTAAACAGGACCTCTACCGCTCTTTTTTGTAGTGTTCTATTTTTATCTACCACCCAAATTGTATTATCCGCTTGTAAGGTAGAATGTTTAATAGTCCAAGCGTCATTAATAGGTTTACCTTTTAAGTTAACGGTCAAAAAGTCATTAATAAATACCTGTGGTGTATTCGAGTCATTAGTGAGCGGCTCGTCAATTGCAAGTAACAGTTTCACTTGTCTGTCTTTACTGTCTAAATCGGGCAACACCGAAACAAAGCGAGCTTGTCGAATCTTACCTTCGCCCCACAATCGAGCATTAGAAATATCGACAGGTTGAGTTTTATCCAACAAACTTAAAAACTTATGAGGAATTTTGACTTCTAGCCAATAGGTATTGGTATTGACGACAGAAAACAATACCGTACTTACCGATACTTTGCTTCCCTGACCTACCGTTTTAGTGACCACTTTGCCATCAAAGGGCATAAGCACTTCAGTGCGTTCTAAGTTTAACTTAGCCTTGTCTAAGTTATTTTGAGCGACTGATATTTTAGCCTTGGCGACGGTTAATTGTGGCTTTCTTAGTACTAAGGATTCATCGATATTCAAATCAGCACTGCTGTTAATCAATTCGAGCTCTTCTTGCGCTAATACTTGGTTCGCTTTTTCAAGTTCATAACTTGCTTGCGCTTGCTCAAGTTGAGCTTGCATAGATTTATATGCCAGTTTTAAGTCTACGGTTTCAAGTGTCGCTAACACTTGTCCTTTGGTTAAAATACCACCTGGAAGTGCCAAAGGGTTTATCGATGAAATATTCCCCGCGACTCGTGCATACACTTTAACCGACTCAGCGGGACTGACAAACCCAGACGTAGTCCACGACGGTATGACCGAACCTTTCGTCAACGGCTCTGTTTGAACCGTTCGTACACGCTTTGATTTTTTACTTATATAGTGTTCAGGTTTTTGATTGCCTGATTGCAAAATATAATAGCCAAGCAAACCACCGATAATAACCAAAAAAATAGGCAATAATTTCTTTTTATTTTGCATGCCACCCATTATGACTGTGTCCCTTTTATTCTTTTTGCTCTGCTGATATTTACATTTGTAACATCATTCTTCTCTGCATCATCGACTACGATAAAATAACCGTGGCTCAATTCTCGATACAATAAAACACGATTAGTCGCTAACCGCTTATTCGCATCAATCACCTGTTGTTCAATTGATAAAATGCTTTCTTGTGCTTTAAGTAGTTCGATATAATCGGCTTTACCATTAAGGTATTTGATCATCGTCAGTTTTTCAGTACGCTTAGCCAAATCCAACTGAGAAATCAGATTTTTAGATACTTTCACTAATTGCGCTTCATTAATAAGTACTTGATCAACGCTTGCTATCGCTTCTAACCATACTCGTTGATAGTCAAAAATAAGCGCTTGTAACTCCAGTTTTCGTTGCTTAACCACATTTTTAGTGGTGCCAGAATCAAATAGAGGCATCGCCAATGAAGCAATTAAATTGCCTTTCCAATCGTCAAATAAGTCTTGAGCATTGTTCTTCGAGGTTGAATAATTTGCACCTAAAGTAATACGAGGGTATTGAGCGGATATCGCAACTGACAAGTTTTCATTAGCCGCTTTAATTTTTGCTAATGCTTGTTCAATATCAGGTCTGTATTTAAGGGCTTCTGCTGGAACGCCCATCTCAGGCGTTTCCGGTAAAGTGGGTAATAAGTGAAAATCAATGGACTCTAATTTTGAGGTTGGTATGCCCAACCAAAGAGCTAACGTTTGTTGATTTAAGCTTAGTTCGGTAAGGTTTTTCGCTTGCTGAACCTCAATCGATTTTAATAATTTCTGCTGTTGCCAGATATTTGTTACTGAGCTTTTGCCTAAGGCAAACCGTCTAGAAATCGCAATTAATGCATCTTGAGTTCGTTGATACTGAGTTGCTAATACTTGTTTCTTTTCTTGCGCTGAAACAATACCAAACCATGCGTTAGTGATATTTCCTGCAACTAGATTTGCTCGTGCTCTATGCAGAGCTTGTTGACCTTGGTATTGCCAATATGCTTTCTCTTCATTTGCCGCAAGTCGTCCCCAAAGGTCGATTTCCCAACTTGAGCTGATCCCTACAGAAGCACTTTTAATTGTGCCAAGATCATCGGTCGGAGCGCTAGCATTAGCAAATAGTCTGAGGTCGGGGTTTAGATCTGCACCAGCAATTTGAGCATCAATACTGCTGCTTTTTAAACGTAAGTCACTGGCTTTTAAAGATAGGTTATCTCTTAAACCTTGTTCTACCAATAGCGTTAATTGGTCATTATTGAAACTGTGCCACCAGTTACTATCAATTGCGGCGTTTCCTTGCTCAACAAAAGAGTTTGCTAGCTGCAGTTCTTCGACTTCTACTTCTTGTCGTTGAGAACAAGCAGTTAACATTAAAAGAAAGCAAATTGTTAAAAGTTTCATATCCAGGTAGTAATCACGCATTTGTCGTGTATCGAACCAAGCATAACTGGGTACCATCTATTAGAGAGATATTAAAGCGCAGCACTTGGGTCAATTTTATTATTTTAGTCCATTAAAGTAAGTTAAATAACACCATACATCAACAATACTTACAATCCTTTACACTGAATAATTTGCAGTTAACTTACACTTTAACGTGCTTATCAATATTGACCCACTGGCAGGCAATTAAAGAGCATAATGCAAATCCCGCGCCAGCAAAAAATACTAAAGTAGAACTATATAACCATAATATGCCGAATATTGCAGGAATGACTACTGCGGCTATATGATTAATAGTAAAACTAACACCGGCATTACCAGCAATATCTTTAGGGTCTGCGATTTTCTGAAAATATGTTTTAATGGCGATTGCCATAGCAAAAAACAGGTGGTCAATAATGTATAATGCGGCGGCAATATTTTCATTTTCGACCAAGGCATAGCCACTAAAGACTAATATCAGACCGATATATTCAACGGTTAATGCCTTGCGCTCTCCTACTCGGCCAATCCAACTGCCAATTTTAGGGGCAATATAAATATTAAGTAGGTGGTTTATCATATACAGCACACTAATCTGCGCCACAGAATAACCAAATTTTTCAACCATTAAGAAGCCAGCAAAAACGACAAATATTTGGCGGCGAGCTCCACTTAAAAACGTCAATAAGTAATACAATGAATAACGTTTTTTAAGGATTATCTTTTTGTGTTGCACAACCTTTTCTGGAAAATGCGGCATTGCTAGAGCTAAATAAACCGTGATCACTAAACCTAGGCCGCCGAGAACTAAATACGCAGTTTTGTATTCGATAGCGTAGAAGCTAAACGCTACATAAACAAAGCCATAAACTAACAATGCAGCTATCGATTTTATCGAAAGTAACTTACCAAGTTTTTCTGGCGCTTCGTCTTTATTAAACCATTGCAAACTAAGTGATTGATTAACCGTTTCATAGTAATGAAAGCCTATCGACATAATGACGGTTGTTGCATACAAGCCATATTCAAATGGAAAGTACCCCGTTACTGCAACACCGATAGTGAGCAGTGCCAATGAAACGATGGCAAACGTTTGCTCTTTCATCGCAAGCAAAACAAAGATTGCAGTAAATGCTAAAAAGCCAGGCACTTCCCTTAATGATTGTAAAATACCAATTTCTCTGCCGCTAAATTGAGCCACTTCAATGGTGAAGTTGTTTAACATTGCCATCCACCCAGAAAACGCTAACGTCATCACTAATGATGATAAAGCTAAGAATACAAACGGCGTTTTCCATGAAGCGTGATTTACTTTAACGTCTGACATAATGTTTTGAGGGAATAGAATTAGATAGCCTTAGATTAACAAATTTTTTACTTGAATAATATCAATTAGGCTAGTTATGCTAGGGCAACAAAAAACTAACGAGAAGTAAACCTAATGAAAGATCATGATAACTCACCTCTAAGCGATTACATTGAATATCCAAAAGATGAAATGCTTGCTCGTTCAGAAGATTTCTTAAACAACATCAAACGTCGTCACTCAGTTCGAAGCTTTAGTGATAGAGAAGTTGATAGAGCAATTATCGAGAATTGTATAAAAGCAGCTGGTACAGCACCAAGTGGCGCTAATCATCAGCCTTGGCATTTTGTTGCAATTCACTCTACCGACATGAAAAAGCAAATACGTGAACAAGCAGAAATGCATGAACGTGGTTTTTATGAAGGACGCGCCGGTGAAGAGTGGCTAGATGCTCTAAAAGATTTAGGTACCGATGCCGACAAACCCTATTTAGAAACCGCGCCTTGGTTAATTGCGATATTTAGCCAAAAGAAAGGTGGTTTAGATATTAATGATAGAAACACTAACTACTATGTTCATGAATCTGTTGGCATTGCCACCGGTATATTGATCACTGCTTTGCATAATGCGGGTTTGGTAACGTTAACCCACACACCTAAGCCAATGTCATTTTTGAGTAAGATTTGTCAGCGTGGCGATAACGAGCGCGCTTATATGTTACTTATTGCAGGTTACCCTGCCGAAGATGCCACAGTGCCTAAACATGCGCAAATTAAAAAACCTTTGGATGACATCGCAACATTTGTTTGATGCTCTATTGTATATAACCGCATTAGCAAAAACAAAGCTAAAAAAACGGGATAAAGTTAAACTTTATCCCGTTTTTTTATATAGCTTGGATGTCTTTAGCTTTATTAATCTTTGTATTGCTTTAGGTACTGAGACAAACCGTAACGCCAATTGCGCATCGCCAACACTACTGTCACACCATTACGCTGTTCAAAATCTAACGCAGAGTCCTCTTGGTTAATTACCTCAAACTCTCGTGCGACTCGTTGCAATCGACGTTGAAACTCGCCGTTACTTTGAACTGATAACATGCCATTAAGCACCAACAAGCATTCATCGTCATGATTGAAATGGCTATTAAAATACTCTTGGCCAATAGTGCGTTGGAAAAACTGTAAAATTGGTCCGTTTTCTAACCAGCCAAAATTGGCATCCACTAGTAATTTAATGCGATTACCCGGCAGCAACTCGATGATCTTAAGTCTATCTAGCTTTGCGAGTTTGCTGATACATTCGGTTTCTGCGATATTGTAATTGTCTAATATTTCTTCCATTGTCCACTTGTTGAGAACGCTTACAGCAATTAACAGCAACAATACATCGTCAGTTAACTCTTTCTCTTGTTCAACACTAAGATTTTGCAACTGCCCCTTTTGTTCAGTCATCTTATTAACTAAGTCAGATATTTCCATATTCATCATTTGGCAAATTTGATCTAACCGACTTAACGAAATATTTTCTTCAGAAAACAGTCGTTTAATGCTAGCTTGGGATAACTCTAGCTCTTTGGCAACATCCTCATAAGTTAGCCCTTCAGCTTTTAATGATTTTTTTAAGGCATAAAGCAGTGTACTGGTTTGTGACATGGAACAACCTTTTTTTAATTTAACATCCTAGTAAAAGTAATTTAGTATCGTTAAGTAATACCATTAAAATAATATAACTGAAGATATACATTATTGGTACTAATTGTACAGAATCACAAAATCATACATAAAACGAAGCAATTTAACAGTAGGGAAACAATGAAAACGTTATTTGGATTTAAAGGATTTTTCGCTTACATAGCAATGGTATTTATCAATGCATTTGTTGATTTAGGTCATAAGATCATCGTTCAAAATACTGTGTTCAAAATCTATGACGGTGATATTCAAGTTGTCTTAACCGCTGTCCTTAATGCATTGATCTTACTTCCTTTTATTTTTCTATTTTCCCCATCAGGTTTTATCGCTGATAAACACCCAAAACCCAAGATAATGCGCATCAGTGCCATCGTAGCGATATGTGCGACAGTGCTTATCACCTTGTGTTATTACCAAGGTTGGTTTTTGGCAGCTTTCGCGCTAACTCTGGTCATGGGGATCCAATCAGCAATCTATTCACCAGCTAAATATGGCTATTTAAAAGAGCTCATCGGCGTTGAGAACTTAGCTCAAGGTAATGCTATGGTACAAGCGGTCACAATTGTTGCGATTTTGTCGGGTACTTTTGTGTTTTCAGCCCTATTTGAATTGTTATTAGTTGATGTTTCATTAGATAGTCCATCAGTGATCATGCAGTCGATTGTCGTCATCGGTTGGATATTTGTTTGCCTTTCGCTTATTGAATGGTATTTTGCCTGTCAGCTTAAAAACACCAAACAGCGTGATGACAGCATGGTCTTTACTGTAAAAGAGTTCATCAAAGGCGATTATTTAAGAACTAATCTAAAAATTATTTTTTCCAATAAAGTTATATGGTTATCGATTATCGGTTTATCGATGTTTTGGTCGGTATCACAAGTGATGTTAGCAACCTTTCCTGCATTTGCTAAAGAGGTTTTATTAGAAAATAACACCATCATTATTCAAGGGATTTTAGGCTGTACAGGTATTGGTATTGTCATCGGTTCATTATTAGCAGCGAAAATTTCTCGTAATCATATTGAGTTAGGGTTAATTCCTATTTCAGCGCTAGTTTTCGCCTGTTTAATTGGTGGAGTGGCTGAACTAGAGTCTCTAATTTCAATGGCACTAGCCTTTTTATCACTCGGTATTAGCGGTGGTCTTTTTATCGTTCCACTAAATTCGTTAATTCAATACCATGCCAAAGAGCGAGAACTAGGCACCGTACTAGCGGGTAATAACTGGGTGCAAAATGTGGCAATGTTAACTGCCTTGATTGCCACTATTGTCTTGGTATCAATAGGCTTTTCAAGTATCAATATTTTCTATTTGTTAATGTTTATTGCCTTTGTTGGTGCTCTTTACACTATCGTAAAACTGCCACATTCACTGATCAGAATGTGTGCGACGTTTATCATGCGACGTCGTTATAAACTCGATATCCTTGGTTTCGAAAACGTACCGGCTGAAGGCGGCTTATTGTTACTTGGTAATCACATCAGTTGGATTGATGGCATATTAGTTCAAATGGCGTGTCCAAGAAGAGTTCGCTTTGTCATGCTAAGACGTATATATGAATTGTGGTATTTAAAACCAATTATGCAGTTCTTTGGTTGTATTCCCATTAGTGCCGGAAATTCAAAAGAATCCTTAGCCCTTGTAAATCAAGCACTAAAAAATGGTGACGTCGTCTGTTTATTCCCGGAAGGTGCCATAAGCAGAACAGGCTCTCTCGGGGTGTTTAGAACGGGTTATGAGCGAGTTGTCGATGGCGTCGATGGCATTATATTACCTTTTTACTTACATGGATTATGGGGTAGTCGCTTATCACGAGCTAAGAGTGAAAAGCTGCGTCAAAATACTCGTAAAAGTTTTCGTCGTGACGTATCCATTACCTTTGGTAAAGCCTTAGCAATGCAAACCCCTGCTCGCGAATTAAAACAAAAAGTATTCGAACTGTCTCAAGACGCCTGGGAGCACCATGTAAATAAGGCCAGCCCTTTACCATTGGCATGGATTGACAGTGCATTTCAAAACAATAAAAAAATTGCGGTAAAAGATAGTCGCGGCAAAGGCTATAGTAATCGACAACTTGTTGCAGTAACTTCAGCAGTTGCACATAAACTTCGCTCAATCGATAATCAACAAAACATTGGCTTGTTGCTGCCAGCAAGCAGCGGCGCTGTTATAGCGAATCTTGCCGTGTTATTAAATGGGCAGACAACGGTTAATATCAATCATTCATTGGAATTATCTGCTGTTCAAACAAGCATTAAAAACGCCGCCGTTAAAACCATTATTAGCTCAGAGACATTTTTACAACAACTTAGCGCAAGTGGGATAGATACCGAAGCGATGCTTAATGGCGTTACTGTTGTGGATATTGAAAACTTGCTAAGTCAGCGCTCTAAATTATTCAGTTTCTTTGCCGATCTTAGCACTTACCTTTTAAGCGCTAAATTGTATTATCGAGCGTTTGCTAAGAAAACTGAGCTTAACGCACCGGCGGCAATTTTATTTTCAAATGGCAACGACTGTGCGCTTAAAGGTGTAGTACTTAGTCATAAAAACTTTATTGCCAATATTCGCCAAATTAGCGACCTGCTGATCACTCGCGAAAATGATGTTGTGATAGGTTGTTTACCGCCATATCAATCGCTCGGTCTAACTGTTACAACCTTATTACCTTTAATCGAGGGGATAAAGCTTGTTTGTCATCCCGATCCGTCAGATGTATTAAACATCAGTAAGACTATCGTTAAAAGTCAGGCTACGGTTTTATGTACCGCTGCGGAATTTATGCCGCTCTACAATCAAAATAAAAAAGTACAACCGCTAATGCTAGAAAGTCTGCGTGGCGTAGTTTCTGGAGCTGGGATGTTATCTCAAGAAGTACGCCAAGAATTTAAAGATAAGTTTAATAAAGACATTTATGAAGGCTACGGCTCTAATGAAACAACGCCAGTGGCCAGCGTTAATATTCCAGACCAATTAGACCCTAATGATTTTTCGCTGCAGACAGGTGCTAAGCATGGCAGTGTTGGAATGCCAGTACCGGGTTGCAGTTTCAGAATTGTCGACCCCGATACATTAAAACAAGTTGATGCCGAACATAACGGTCTAATTCTGATTTCGGGTAGTCAAGTGATGCTTGGTTACCTTAATGATGAAGCAAAAACCAATGAGGCTATTATCGAACTAGACAATCGACGTTGGTTTAAAACCGGTGATATAGGCTTTGTCGATAAAGATGGTTTTTTAACTTTAGTTCAAAGTTATTTTTAGCTTGCGCAAGAAAGTATAATTAAAAAAATACATACCCGTGTTTTATGGGGGAAATAGAAAAGCTACTTCATTTCTGAAGTAGCTTTTTATTAGATTCGATAAAAACTCAGTAACTCATTATACCCATTAGGTATTTCTGATTGCTATTACTGGCCTTTAATTTCGCTGCGACCGTTAAATACCGCTTTATCACCTAAGAATTCTTCAATACGAAGAAGTTGGTTGTACTTAGAAACACGGTCTGAACGACATAATGAACCAGTCTTAATTTGACCTGCAGCAGTACCAACAGCTAAATCAGCAATTGTTGCATCTTCTGTTTCACCACTACGGTGTGAGATAACAGCAGTAAAACCAGCGTCTTTCGCCATTTTAATTGCATTTAACGTTTCAGTTAGTGAACCGATTTGGTTAAATTTGATAAGAATTGAGTTACCAATACCGTTTTCAATACCACGTTTTAAGATCTTAGTATTAGTCACGAATAAGTCATCACCAACGATTTGAACGCTATCGCCAATTAAATCAGTTTGGTATTTGAAACCATCCCAGTCAGATTCGTCTAAACCATCTTCAATTGAAACAATAGGGTATTGCTTACAAAGTTCAGCTAAGAAATCTGAGAATTGGTTAGATGTAAATTGCTTACCTTCACCTTTAAGATCGTAGATACCTTTGTCAGCATCATAAAATTCTGATGCCGCACAATCTAGCGCTAAAGTAATATCTTTATCTAATTCGTAACCTGCAGCGGCAACTGCAACTTTAATTACAGCTAGAGCTTCTTCGTTTGACTCTAAGTTAGGAGCAAAACCACCTTCATCACCAACAGCAGTGCTTAGGCCACGTTCTGAAAGAACTTTCTTAAGTGCGTGGAATACTTCTGCGCCCATGCGTAACGCTTCTTTAAAGTTTTTAGCGCCAACAGGTTGGATCATAAATTCTTGAATATCAACGTTGTTATCTGCATGCTCACCACCATTGATGATATTCATCATTGGTACAGGCAAGCTGTAAACGCCTGGAGTGCCATTGATTTCTGCGATGTGTTCGTATAATTCAACACCTTTATCAGCAGCAGCAGCCTTAGCTACAGCAAGTGATACCGCTAAAATAGCATTAGCACCAAACTTTTCTTTGTTTTCAGTTCCATCTAAATCAATCATGATTTGATCAACAACAGACTGTTCAGCAGCTACTTGACCAATGATTGCAGGCGCTATGTCATTGTTTACAGCAGCTACAGCTTTTAAAACACCTTTACCTAAGTAACGTGCTTTGTCGCCATCACGTAATTCTAATGCTTCGCGAGAACCTGTAGAAGCACCTGATGGTGCACAAGCACGACCAAACGCGCCAGACTCTAAACGAACATCAGCTTCAACTGTAGGGTTACCACGTGAGTCCATTATTTCACGAGCGATAACTTTTACTATTTTAGACATATTTACCTCAATGAATATTAAATTTTAAGATTGTTTTTAAACTGTTTTTTAAACTATTTTTAAACTGGGCTTTTAATAAAGCTCTTACGTTTGAATTCTTTAAATATTTGCACTCATGCTAACATTATCGTTAGCAAAAAATAAGCCGCTACTTATAACAGTGCGGCTTATCAAATATTATTTAGCAATTAATTTTTGGTGCTCGAAAGATGCAGCAATGAAACTTTCAAACAATGGGTGACCGTCTCGAGGAGTCGAATTAAACTCCGGATGGAACTGACCAGCAACAAACCAAATGTGATTTGGTAATTCGATCATTTCTACTAATTTCTTATCTGCAGATAAACCAGAGAAAATTAAACCAGCCTTTTCAATTTGTTCACGATAGTTGTTGTTTACTTCATAACGATGACGGTGACGTTCAAACACGCTTTCACCACCGTATATTTCAGCAGCTTTCGTACCAGCAACTAAATGACACTCTTGTGAACCAAGGCGCATAGTACCACCTAGATCAGAGTTTTCATCACGAAGTTCGACTTGCCCTGCTTCGTCTAACCACTCTTCAATTAGACCGACAACTGGGTATTCAGTATCAGCTTTAAACTCTGTTGAGTGAGCATTTTTCATGCCGGCAACATTACGAGCGTATTCAATTAATGCAACTTGCATACCTAGACAGATACCAAAGTATGGAACGTTATTTTCACGTGCATACTTGGCGGTAAATATTTTACCTTCAACACCACGCTCACCAAAACCGCCAGGTACTAACAATGCGTCAACACCTTGCAGTGCTTCTTCGCCTTTGGCTTCAACGCTTTGTGAGTCAATGTATTTGATGTTTACCGTTAATTGGTTTTTCAAACCAGCGTGCTTCAATGCTTCGTTTACTGACTTGTATGCATCCGGTAATTCAATGTACTTACCAACCATACCAATTGTAACTTCACCCTTAGGGTTTGCTTCTTGGAATAATACTTGTTCCCACTCGTGGAGATCAGCTTCTGGAGCTTCAATACCAAAACGCTTACATACTAATTCATCAATGCCTTGCGCTTTCAACATCGCTGGGATTTTGTAAATACTGTCAACATCGCGCATTGATACAACTGCACGTTCTTCAACGTTTGTGAACAATGCTATTTTCGCACGCTCGTTCGCAGGGATTGGGCCTTCACTACGACATACTAAAATATCTGCAAAAATACCAATTGAACGTAATTCTTTAACCGAGTGTTGAGTCGGTTTTGTTTTTATCTCACCAGAAGCAGCTAGGTATGGCACAAGCGTTAAATGCATGTACATTGCACGTTCACGGCCAACTTCTACGCCAAGTTGGCGAATTGCTTCTAAAAATGGTTGTGATTCGATATCACCAACAGTACCGCCAATTTCAACCATAGCAACATCGTAACCTTCCGCACCTTCAATTACACGACGTTTAATATCGTTAGTAATATGTGGGATAACTTGAATAGTTGCGCCAAGGTATTCGCCTCTACGTTCACGTTCTAAAACGCCACGATAGATTCGACCGGTAGTAAAGTTGTTTTTCTTAGTCATCTTGGTACGAATAAAACGTTCGTAATGACCGAGATCTAAATCAGTTTCAGCACCATCATTAGTAACGAATACTTCACCATGTTGAATTGGGCTCATAGTACCAGGATCGACATTGATATAAGGATCAAGTTTAAGCATGGTTACTTTTAAGCCACGGGCTTCTAAAATAGCAGCCATAGATGCTGCAGCAATGCCTTTACCAAGGGATGAAACAACCCCGCCAGTTACAAAAATATATCTAGTTGTCATGTGGTACTCAAAACTAAGGAATAAGATGGTTTTTTATGTTGCTACTAGTGTAGCAGGACGGGGCGATATTGTAGCAAAACCTCTGACCAACAACAATAGCGAGAAGCGATCTTTGTGTAACAGTTTTGATCATTTATTGTGCAATTAGAGTGAAATCGATTAGCAAGACCAAATAGATTGTATTTGAGATAGTTAAATAGTGGAAATTTTTAGTTTATTTGATCTAAGCTAAGACAAAGTCCTTAGCAAAAAGAAAGTACCAATGTGGCTGCAAACTCAGTTTAATATACCCGCAAAATCTCGTGGATTTCATTTAATAACAGACCAAGTTATTAATAATATTCCGCAACTTAAAAACATTGAGGTTGGTATCTTACATTTATTTTTACAGCATACCAGTGCTTCGTTGACGATTAACGAAAATGCAGATCCAACCGTCCGTGCAGATTTAGAGCAGCATTTTAATCACTTTGTCCCTGAAAACCAGTCATACTACCAACACGATTATGAAGGAAGCGATGACATGCCCGCCCATATAAAATCTTCTATCAATGGTTGCCAATTAACCATTCCTATCACCAATGGGCAACTTGCCCTTGGTACCTGGCAAGGAATTTACTTAGGCGAGCATAGAAACCATGGTGGTAGCAGAAGAGTTATTGCTACTCTTAATGGTCAGAATAATTAATTGTCGATCGACTTCTTTTTTGACTCTTGCCACTGCATAATCAAAGTAACAATAGTACCACCACCAAGAATAAAAACCGCGGCATAAAGTTGATCCAACACAATCAATGTGATGCCGACAATCCACACGAAAAAACCTAATATTTGAAATGCTTTCATAAAAACCTCAAAACCTTTTATCTCTAAGTTTTATATAAAATAAATATATTGCAAGAATCCTTATAAATGAAAGCGATCGCTATTAATCAGAATAACCCCACGGCGCTGATGGTGGTGTGATTGCTTTGGTCAAATCAAAATCTACGCGAAACTCGCGCCCTTCCCTTACCATTCTGTAGGTAAATTTCTTTGGGTAGATATACATTTGCCAAGTATTGCCCATTGATTGCGGAATGCCTAATTCAACAAACAAGTCCTTTGAAAATTGATCAGCAGGAAATGATTGCACTTGCGGATAGCCCCCGTCAGCAGTATGACCACCGTACATGGTAGATTTATCTGAGCTGCCGTCTTTATGTCGATGATCATGCTTTAGCGATAAACCACTGCCGGTTTTGGTAATTAACCAAGTTCTTGAAGCATCATCGCCTACATGAAAAGGCACCTGCAATTGCTGTTCAGAACACTTTCTCACGTGCATAATCATTGTTTTATTACTAAATGCATCTGATGGTGCATTATCAACGGTTACTTTACCTTGAAAAGCTTTTCCACAGAGCTTTTTGATATTATCGAAAAATTGCTGCTGACTTTGTAATACAGGGACAGTATTGGTTGCTGGAACCGCTTTGGCGAACGAATTTGGAGTTGCTAATAATACTGCCGATATAATGATAAAATTCAATTTTTGCATTGTGTATCCTTGTTGAGGCGTTGTTTTATTATGTACTTTATTGAGCCTTAGCCTGTTGCCAAAGCTGCTCTAAATAGTCGAGTGTAGAAGCTTTTATATCGAGATCATTGTCAGTGTGATGCTGTTCGATAAACTGGAAACGTTTGGTAAATTTACGATTGGCTTGTCTGAGCGTTTGTTCGGGGTCAATTTTTACATGTCGGGCTAAGTTTACTACGGCAAATAGCAAGTCGCCAATTTCTTCACTCAGGTTATCCTGTGGCACCGGCGTTTGCGCCAGCTCATGCTCGACTTCATCAAGCTCTTCTTTAATTTTGTCGACTACATCACTGATATTGTCCCAATCAAATCCAACATGAGCACAACGCTTTTGAATCTTATTTGCCTGTGATAACGCCGGCAAAGATTTAGGAATATCGGTTAAAATCGACGTTTGTTGGTTTTTAACATGACGTTCTTTCGCTTTTTCATCTTCCCAGTTTCGCTTTATTTCTTCATCATTAGCAAATTCTTGATCAGCAAACACATGAGGGTGACGACGGATCAACTTTTCGCAAATAGCACTAACAACCTTGCTAAAATCAAACCGTTGCTCTTCTTCACCTAAGCGTGCATAAAACACCACCTGAAATAATAAATCTCCAAGCTCTTTTTCCAACTCATCAAAATCTTCATTCTCGATAGCTTCTGCCACTTCAAACGCTTCTTCCAATGTATAAGGTACGATTGAAGAATAGTCTTGTTTTAAATCCCATGGGCACCCCTTATTAGGGTCGCGCAATTGGCTCATAATCCAAACAAGCTTTTCAATTGATGCTGGTGCTTGCAACATTTTTGCTTCGTCCTTTCGTTAACTTCTAATACGTTTTATCGAACCGATATCATCAAGTTGATCTATTTTATTAAACAACCTATCGAGTACTTCAGCATTGGCTAACTCAATTTTAAAATTGATAATACTGCTACTATTTTTGTAGTCATTGCGTGAAGACATATCAAGCACATTGACTTTTTCATTGGCGATTATGGTGGTAATATCGCGCAATAATCCTTGACGGTCACCAGCAACAATTTGTATTGAAACCTGATATTTACTGCGTTGGTCTTCGCCCCATTGCACATCGACATAGCGCTCCGGAGTTTGCTTTAAAGCGTTTTGTAATTGTTCACAATCACTACGATGAACCGATATACCTCGCCCCTGAGTAATAAAGCCTTTAATTTGATCACCTGGCACTGGTTGGCAACATTTAGCCATATGAGTCATTAAATTTCCGACACCGGAAACGGTAATGCCGTTTTGATCAGACTTTTGATTTTCCGTTTGTTGGCGAATCACCATCTTAGGATCAACGTCACTTGCTGGCTTATTCTTATCCAATAAAAACTGGATTTGATTTACAATCTGCATCACTCGAGCATGACCGCTGCCAATCGCTGCATATAAATCATCAACGGTTTTTACGTTAAAGCGTTTAAATATTGGTTGTAGATCGACATCCTGCATTTCTTGGCGGGCAAGTTCTGCATCAAGCAACTCTTTACCGGCAATAGTGTTTTTCTCTCTATCTAACAGCCTAAAAAATGCCTGCACTTTAGAGCGAGCTCTAGCGGTATGAATATAACCTAACGACGGATTTAACCAATCTCGGCTCGGGCTCGGTTGTTTGGTCGTTAAAATCTCTAGCTGCTCACCAGTTTTCAATTTATAGGTAAATGGAACGATCCTGCCTGATACTTTTGCACCGATACAACGGTGACCGACATTGGAATGAATGTAGTAAGCAAAATCTAATGGTGTTGAACCATTTGGTAAGTCGATAACATCACCGTTTGGGGTAAACACGTAGATACGATCTTCAAACACTTCATTGCGCAACTCATCCACCAACTCGTCAGAGTTAGATACGTCCTCTTGCCATTGCAGTAACTTTCTTAACCAATTAATCTTTTCATCAAAACCACCTGATTTGCCAGACGCACTGCCTTCTTTATAGCGCCAGTGTGCAGCGACGCCCAACTCAGCATCATCGTGCATTTGCTGGGTACGTATTTGAATTTCGACTGCTTTGCCATCAGGGCCGAGAACTACGGTGTGAATCGATTGATAACCATTAGGTTTAGGTGTAGCTACATAATCATCAAATTCGCTTGGTAAATGTTTCCAATTGGTATGCACAATACCTAAAGCGCTGTAACAATCTTGGAGTTTATCAACCACAATGCGCATCGCTCTGACGTCGAAAAGTTGATCAAACTCTAATGATTTTTTCTGCATCTTTTTCCAGATGCTATAGATATGCTTTGGTCTACCGTAGACCTGTCCTTTAATATTTAAAGCATCAAGTTCACGTTGAATACTGCCGACAAAATCAACCATGTATTGCTCTCGATCGAGGCGTTTTTCATCAAGTAACTTGGCAATTTTTTTATAAGTATCAGGGTGTAAATAGCGGAATGAAATATCTTCGAGTTCCCACTTTAACTGACCTATTCCTAGACGGTTTGCAAGTGGTGCATAGATGGTTGCAGTTTCCTTCGCCGCAAGTACTCTGGTTTCTTCGTCACTATCTTTTACATACCTTAGATTACACACCCGCTCGGCAAGTTTGATAACGACGGCGCGCACATCGGCAACCATGGATAACAACATACGACGTAAATTATCTATTTGACCAGAGGCAAATTTAGTACCTGTCGGTTGTTGTAAAGTGCGAATCGCGTCCATTTGGCTGACGCCATGAACTAATGTATGGATGGCTTTACCATAGTGTTCTTCAATCGCGTCTAACTCGAGTTGTTGATGTTCCACTAATGGCACTAGCATGGCTGCAAGCAATGAATCTTTGTCCATATTTAATCCGGCCAAAATTTCCACCATTTCAAGTGCTTTTTGTTGGCAGGTTAAATGCTGATTAAATAATGCCTGCTGCTCTGACCATAATGATTCTAATGCTAATTTTTTAGTTTCATCTAGGCTTAATTGTGTTAACCAAGATTCAAAATTCTCGGTTGTCATCTGGTGAGACTTTCTCACGGATACCATAACTGTTCCTACAAAACGGTAATTTTATTCAACTGCGAATATCGCAGTGTTATCTAACGGCTTAATACAAGCTTTTTCGTTTAGTAATGCCGACATTTTATTGCGGCTAATCTAATTTTGGCTAACTTACTTTCGAATAACTTAATTTCGAATAAATAGTGCCATAGTTTCTACATGACGGGTCTGACTAAACATATCCATCAAAGATAATTTTTCGAGTTTATAGCCATGCTCAAATAAGATTTTTGCATCTCGAGTCATTGTCGCTGGATCACATGAAATATAGAGTATTAAATTCACATTTAGTTCGACAATATTTTTCACCGCATTAAACGCACCTGCGCGCGCGGGGTCAAGTAATACTTTGTCAATATCGCTATTTAACCAATCAAATCGGTCTTTCTCAACATTTAGATCAGCTTGCAAAAATTCACAATTACTCAATTGATTTAGTTGTGCATTGCTTTGTGCTCTATCAACCATGGCTTGCACACCTTCAACACCAATAACCTTGTTGACCATTTTTGCCATCGGTATAGAAAAATTTCCAAGGCCACAAAATAGATCTAATACCGTATCACTTGCTTCAAGTTGCAAATAATCAATCGCTTGTTCAACCATGGCAATATTTAAATGGCTGTTAACTTGGACAAAATCTGATTCGCTAAACTGCAATTGACTACCACAGATGTCATAGCTAAATAACCCTGGCTTTTGTTTGTTCAAGTCAACTATCGCGTTATCGGTTTGCAATAACAATTGATAGTCTTTACTCGTTGAAAATTTCTCTAACAACGCTAAGTCATGGGCAGTTAATTTAGCAACTTGCCTAAAAATAACGGCAGGTCTTTCAGCATCGATTATTTCAATATGAGATATTGCTCTATGACTGGTAAAATTATCTAAAAGTTCGTGAAAAGCCGAAAATTCGTCGGCAAATATCGACGGTAATAAATGGCATGATTTAACCGGCGTAAGAACGTTTGAGCCCTTTTGACGAAACCCAATGGTTGTCTGGTTAAGTTTATTATACTGCACACCAATTCGAGCTTTTCGACGATAATTCCATTGCTCGCTAATTAGCGGAGCCTGCCATGGCAAATCATTTAAGTCGGCGTTGCGACTAAACAATGTCGCTACTTTTTTTTGTTTATAGGCGATTTGTGCGTCTGAACTCATATGCTGTAAATCACAGCCACCGCACTGATAGAAGTGACGACATTTTGGTTCGACTCTTTGCTCAGATTGTTGGTATATTTTAATGGCTCGGGCACGCAGGTATTTTGACTTTTCTTCGGAGACTTTCGCTTCAACTTTTTCACCAGGCAAAGCACCGCTAATAAACACCGGCTTTTTACCAATACGTGAAACACCATCGCCGTTGATATCCAGCGAGTTTATCTCGACTGTTATCAGACGATTTTGTTGCTTTTTAACCGCTTTCGGTTTATAAAAATTTACCATTATAATTCAAATACTTTTATTAAAAATAAGGCCATATTTGCATAGCGCTACTAAATTGCATATAGATGTGCCATCATTAGATAACATCAATCAAGAATTTTAACACGAATTAGACCTATTATATGATCAAAATAACTATCAAGGACTGGGTTATTTTACTTGCTGTACTACCTACTTTGGTGATCGGCTCGGTATTGGGTGCCTATTTTGCTAATACGCGTATAAATGAACTTGACCAAACTTTGCATTTACAAGCAAAAGCCATTGCCGATCCACTTGCTATTGCTAGTGCTCACCGAATGGAAAACCACGAGTATTTTACCCTAAAAAAACTCATCCAATACGTTCATGTCAGTAACTCTGATTTTATTAAAACGATTTTGCTATTCGATAAAGATAATCGAAACTTACTTAATTCTAGTCCTAAAATTAATCCTCAGGATTACATCTTAAATAATGATGTGCTTCCGGCGAAGGACATTATTATTGACGATAGGCTCAACTACTACGTCATGTACTACCCGATTGAGCTGGAAGTATTAAAAGATAATGGTCTACCAACTGAAAAACTCTACTTTGGTTATTTCGCTCTCGAAGTCGATAAAAGCTTAAACTTATTTAACAAACAGATTGTCATTGTAATCGCTCTAACCACCATATTTTTGGGTGTATTGATCTCCGCATTTTTTGCCAACAAACTTGTGTATATCATTTCGCAACCAGTGAAAGAGATGAACGATATTGTTCTGCAAATTCGTCAAGGGGTTTTGGATTCTCGTATCGACAAGCCATTTGAAGGTGAGCTGGATAATTTGCGTATTGGTATTAACAATATGGCGCAAGCAATCGAAGATTATCAAAAAGACTTAGAAGCAAACATCGATCAAGCGACGTTAGATTTGCGTGAAGCATTAGAACAATTTGAAATTCAAAACGTGCAGCTAAATCTAGCTAAGCGCAAAGCACAAGATGCCAACAGAGTTAAATCTGAGTTTTTAGCTAACATGTCACACGAATTGAGAACCCCACTTAATGGCGTTATTGGTTTTACCCGTCAAGTGCTAAAAACGCCTCTTTCTGAGACTCAACGTGAATATCTCTCTACCATTGATAATTCAGCCAATAATTTATTGGCGATCATCAACGATATTCTCGATTTCTCTAAGCTTGAATCTGGTCATATGACAATCGAACATATCCCTTTTGGTTTCCGTGGTTGTATTGATGAAACCATTACGTTGCTGGCACCTACTGCACACAATAAAAACTTAGAGTTATCTATCAATATTGCACCAAACTTACCGAATTCATTGATTGGTGATTCATTAAGAATTAAGCAAGTGCTACTAAATTTAGTTGGCAACGCAATTAAGTTTACTGACCAAGGTAACATTACTATCGACGTCGATTACGAAGACAAAGGCGATAGTAAAATAGAGGTGATGTTTAATATTACAGATACTGGTATCGGTATTAGTAATGAGCAAAAAGAAAACTTGTTCGAAGCATTCTCTCAAGCAGATAAGTCAATTACGCGATTATACGGCGGTACTGGTTTAGGCCTAGTTATCTGTAAACGTTTAGCACAAGAAATGGATGGTGACATCACTTACACCAGTAAGGTACATCAAGGCACCAGCTTTAACTTTAGTTTTAACGTCGAAATTAATCAGCTGCCCGTAGACAACGTGTCTGAGCCATTTGAACTGGAACACAAACGCATTCTTTATTTAGAGCCAAATGTTCACGCCCGTGATTCTATAGTTGCTCTGTTAGAGCATTGGAACATGAAGGTTACCGTTGCAGGTAACATTGAACAGTTAGTCAAAAGCAAGGATCTGCACAAGTTTGATTTTGCTTTAATTGGTCAAAAAGTAACGACAACCAACATCAATGATATCAAAAATTTAATTAGCTCGTTAAGCGAAAGTGCGAAACGTATCATCGTTGCGATAAACTCGAATTCGTTATCATTACAACAAACGTTTGTTGCTTCTGGTGCAAGAAATTGCATTAGCAAGCCGCTTACTCAAAGCAATTTAACGGAAGCGTTATTAAGTAAAAACCTACAACTAGATGCGCCGAAAGAAAGAGCGACAATCGAGTCACATCGATTACCAATATCGGTTTTAATTGTCGATGACAATGAAGCGAATTTAAAACTGCTTTTCACTTTGATTAGTCAAAAAGTTGAAACCGTAGTACAAGCTACAAATGGTCGTGATGCCCTTAACCTGTGTCATGAACAAAAGTTTGATTTAATTCTTATGGATATCCAGATGCCAGTGATGGATGGTATCACTGCGATGAAACAAATTAATAGCAATAGCCTCAATATCGACACTAAGATTATTGCCGTCACTGCACATGCATTAGCGGGTGAGAAAGAGAAATTGATCAAATCCGGCTTTAACGGTTATATGGCAAAGCCAATTGATGAGTCTATTCTTGAACATATTATTTATGAACATGCCGGCGTTGAACATATTGCCAGCAAAAACGAATTAGTTACGCCTCAAAAAGAACATTCATTTAATGGTATTTTTGATTGGCAATTAGCGATGCAACGTAGTGGAAATAACCAAGGTTTAGCGTTTGAAATGTTAGGAATGCTAATTCGCACGCTGCCAGAAACAGCGGAATCTTTGGCCCATGACATTAAACAAAGTGATGCAGCGACAGTTGCAAGTATTTTACATAAACTCAATGGCGCATGCTGCTATGTTGGAGTACCTCGACTCGAAAAAATCGCATTTTCACTAGAAACACAATTAAAACAAGGCGAGTTATTAGACGCCTTAGAGCCTGAGTTTTTTGAACTATTTGATGAAATAGACACGGTATTAAATAGCGTTGAAGATTTTATGAGTGAAGTAAGAACTGTGTCAGTTTAGGTTTAGCTTCAAATAGATAAAGCTGGTTTATTTCAATATCGATTATGCCGACAGCACCACAAAAGCTAACGCATAATGCTTTTCGTCAGACAAACTTAAATGAAAATATTTCGCGCCAAGCTGCTTGGCAATTTCCAAAGCCCTACCCGTCAACAATAATTCAGGTTTACCTGACGCTAAATTTTTAATCTCAAAATGTTGAAACGATACGCCATCAGCGATGCCAGTACCTAATGCTTTTGACGCTGCTTCTTTTGCAGCCCATCGTTTCGCTAGAAAACTATGCTGTTGTTTAATCGATTGATAGCGTTTCATTTCACTTTCACATAGCACTCGTTTTGCTAGGCGAGCAAGCGCGCCATCACTCATATTGGCAATGCGGCTTATTTCAACAATATCGTTTCCAATTCCAACAACAGACATAGTTCAATACTTCCTTAATAACTAGCCTTGACGAGCTTCGATCATCAGACGTTTCATATCGCGTACCGCCTTGTCTAAACCGTCAATCGCCGCACGAGCGATAATAGAATGACCAATATTTAATTCGATGATCTCCTTTATCGCAGCGATAGGCTTAACGTTAAAATAATTTAGCCCATGACCAGCATTTACTTTTAAACCGATTGAGTGCGCGTATTTAATACCTTGGGTTAATCGTTCGAGCTCAGCAAGCTGTTCGGATTCATTTTCTGCATCCGCGTAACATCCTGTGTGAATTTCGATATAAGGCGCGCCCGTTTTTTTCGCAGCATCAATCTGAGTGATATCAGCATCAATAAACAAGCTAACTTGAATATTATTTTCTGCTAATTGACTAACAGCTGCGCTAATTTTGTCTACTTGACCAGCAACATCAAGGCCACCTTCAGTAGTTAACTCTTCGCGTTTTTCAGGTACTAAACAACAAAATACAGGTTTAATACGACAAGCGATTGCCAGCATTTCATCGGTTACCGCCATCTCAAGATTCATTCTCGATTGAATGGTATGGGCCATCACTTCAACGTCTCTATCATTGATGTGACGGCGGTCTTCGCGTAAGTGTATGGTAATACCGTCAGCACCGGCATGCTCAGCAACACTAGCAGCATGGGCAGGATCAGGAAATGTCGTGCCACGGGCTTGGCGAATAGTGGCAATGTGGTCAACATTAACACCTAGTAAAATATCACTCATAATTGTTCCAGTTCTCGATAAAAGATAAACATGTTAGTTATTTTTAAATTTATTACTAAAAAGCTTACGACTATTTAGCGGCTTATTCCCTAAGTAACCTTGTAAGACTTGGCGCATTAATCGCTTAAACGTTAATAATACGTCTGCCTGATAAAAATTACCATCTCCAATCATGCGCAAATGCTCGGTATTATAAGCTGGCGTTTTACCAGCAAAATTAGCTAATACAAAGCCTTGTTCCGGTAGATAGTAATGACAATCAAAATGCGGCTCGCGTATATCATAGGTATTGGGATTTTGATTTTGTTGTAGATCTAAAATGGAAAAGTCTAACGATAATCCAAGTTCGGTTAACAAGGTTAATTCGAATTGTCTTAAGATGGGTTCTATTTGTTCTTTGTTAGCGAGCTGATTGATTGAGGTTTGATAGAACTCAAATAAGGATTCCAACTCGATGTTTTCAGGTAACAACCGAACCATCAGCTCATTAAGGTAAAATCCACTAAACAAATAGTCACTTTCTAAAGGCAGAGATTTTTCAGCATTTTCAACTTTTGATAAATTTTTGAGAGCACCATTACCTTTAAGTTCAACATCAAGTTTTGCAAACGGTTGTAATAGGCCTTTTTTATTTGCCGACTTACCTTTACTGCCGCCTTTACCAACATACACCACGGCGCTTACATGGCCATTTTCTTCAGTGAGTAAATTAACCAATAAGCGATTATCTCGATAAGGCCTTGAATGGAGTAAATAGGCCTTTTGCAGGTTAAGTTCAGATGTTATTGCCATAAATTGAATAAGCTATATTGAATGAGCGATTAAACAGCTTAGCCGGAATAATCATCTCCATAGCCTAACGACCGCAATGCACGTTCATCATCAGCCCAGCCCGACTTAACTTTAACCCAAGTTTCTAAAAAAACTTGGCGTTCAAATAACTCTTCTAAATCTCGTCGCGCTTCGCGTCCTATGACTTTTAGCTTTTCACCTTTATTGCCAATAATCATGCGTTTTTGCGAATTACGTTCGACTAAAATCAAAGCATTGATATGAATAATGCCCTTTTGGTCAGATTTAAACTGTTCAATTTCAACTGTTGTTGAATAAGGTAATTCATCGCCAGTAAAGCGAATTAATTTCTCACGAACAATCTCAGCCGCCATAAAGCGTGATGAACGATCAGTAATATGATCCTCAGGAAACCAAAAATCACTTTCAGGGAGGTTTTGCAAACATATCTCGCGTATCTTATCGACTTTATCGCCTTTAGTTGCACTAATAGGCACAATCTCTTTGAAGTCGTGCATAGCAGCAATTTTTTGCAAATGCGGTAGTAACTGTTCTTTATCTTGAACATTATCAATTTTGTTAACACACAAAATTGCCGGTCGACCTGAGTTCTTAATTTTATTCAACACCATCTCATCATCACTAGTCCAATTTGTTCCTTCGACGATAAAGATAATTAGCTCAACTTCAGCAATAGAACTACTAGCAGCACGATTCATCAATCGGTTGATTGCGCGCTTTTCTTCCTGATGTAGACCAGGAGTATCAACCAAAACCGCTTGGCGATTTTCTTCAGTTAAAATACCTAAAATACGATGGCGTGTTGTTTGTGGCTTACGGGAGGTGATTGATATTTTCTGACCAAGCAAAGCGTTCAACAATGTTGATTTACCAACATTAGGACGACCAACTAAAGCCACCAAACCACAGTAATTATTTGACATTAAGTAACTCCAATGCTTTTTCAGCAGCCGCTTGCTCAGCTTTACGGCGAGAGGTTCCATTAGTAATAATAGGTTCTTTAAGCGAGTCTACTACACAACTAACGGTGAATTCTTGATTATGAGCTTGCCCTGTTGTGTTGACCACGTCGTACATCGGCAATGGCTTTTTTCTACCTTGCAGGTATTCTTGTAAACGAGTTTTAGGATCTTTTTGAGAGTGACCGGGCTGAATCTTTTTGATACGACTTTCAAACCAAGAGAGTACTTTCTTACGGGTACAAATCATATCTGAATCAAGGAAAATAGCGCCAATAATAGCTTCTACTGCATCTTCTAAGATTGAATCACGATGATAGCCACCGCTTTTTAACTCCCCAGGACCAAGAATTAAATAATCACTTAAATTAAATTCACGACCAATTTCTGCAAGTGTCACGCCACGAACTAAAGTCGAACGCATACGTGTTAATTCGCCTTCACTCGATTTCGGAAATTTTTCGAACAATGCACGAGCGATCACATAACCAAGAATGGAATCTCCTAGAAATTCCAAGCGTTCATAATTATCGCCCTTTGCACTTCGGTGTGTTAACGCTTGCGTTAATAATTTTTGATTAACGAATTGATAACCAAGCTGTTTCTGTAATCTCGTCAAGTTACTATTAGGCAATTAATGGATCCCACCAATTCGATTAAAACGTATACCCGTTGGCACCCATTTAGGTAGAAAAGATTGTTCATCTCTCTCGAATTCAAAACTCATCCAAATTGCAACCGCTTCACCAACTAAATGATCTTCAGGAACAAATCCCCAAAAACGACTATCAAGACTACTATCGCGATTATCGCCCATCATCATGTATTGACCTTCAGGTACCAACCATTCACCGTTTGTCATGCCAGGCTGTTTAAAGAAACGATTCGACTGTGAATATTGTTGTTGGTTAATTAATATCGGATGCTTTTTACCTAACATATCGGCGGTATATTTTGTTAATGGCATACCGCGAGAAGTATCCTCACCCAAGACTTCAAACTTGGTCAAAATCTGTTGTCTCTTCGGACAAGTTTCCTTGGTGTCGATACATGCAGGCTGAATATATAGCGTTTTGTTGTGATAAGTAATTCGGTCACCAGGTAATCCGACAACTCGCTTAATATAATCTTGTTGAGGATTTTCTGGGTACTTAAAGACCACGACATCACCACGTTCCGGAGAACCATTTTCCCAAAACTTGTTACGTGCTACAGGCTCACGCAAACCATAATTAAACTTATTCACCAAAATAAAATCGCCATCATACAATGTCGGCATCATCGAACCTGATGGGATTTGAAACGGTTCCCATAAAAATGAACGCAGAATTAAAACAAAGGCAATTACCGGAAATATTTGTACCGCAGTATCAACCGCAGCACTCGGCGTCATAATTTTTTCGATGGCATTTTGCTCAAGAGGCTGTGAACATTGAGCTTGTGTCGCTTCCAAGTTTGCTCGGCGCACCGGCGCCCATTTAAACTTATCAATGAAGTACACGATGCCAGTGACAAAGGTAACAACAACTAAAATTATCGAGAAATAAGTAGCCATAGATTAATATTATTTTCCTAGTTTTAAAACTGCTAAAAACGCTTCTTGAGGTACTTCAACATTACCTACTTGTTTCATGCGTTTTTTACCTTCTTTTTGTTTTTGTAATAGTTTCTTCTTACGAGAAATATCACCACCATAACATTTTGCGATAACGTTCTTGCGAAGCTGCTTAACCGTTGTACGAGCAATAACGTTGTTACCAATCGCTGCTTGAATCGCCACGTCAAACATTTGACGGTGGATAAGCTCTTTCAATTTGTCAACCAGTTGACGGCCACGAGAAACTGAATTTGCGCGGTGAGTGATCATCGCTAACGCGTCGACTCTATCACCATTAATTAGTACATCAACTCGAACCATGTCAGATTGCTCGAAACGGACAAAGTTATAATCTAATGACGCGTAACCACGACTTGTCGATTTAAGTTTGTCAAAAAAGTCCATTACCACTTCGGCCATCGGTAGTTCATATTTAACCGCTACTTGCTTGCCGTGATAGGTCAAACTCTTTTGTACTCCACGCTTTTCAATACATAAAGTAATAACATTACCTAAATGTTCCTGTGGTACTAAGATGTTTGCTTCGACAATTGGTTCCCTAATTTCTTCAATTTCATTAACAGCAGGCAACTCACCAGGGTTATCAATGCTTAATAAAGTTCCGTTTGTACATAAAATCTCATAGTTAACAGTTGGCGCTGTCGCAATTAAATCGAGGTCATATTCTCGAGCTAAACGCTCTTGAATAATTTCCATGTGCAACATACCTAGGAAACCACAACGGAAACCAAAACCTAATGCACCAGAGCTTTCTGGCTCGAAAAATAATGAGGCATCATTTAAAGATAATTTGTTCAACGCATCTCGGAAGTTTTCAAAATCATCAGAACTGATTGGAAAAATACCAGCATAAACCTGTGGTTTAACGGTTTGAAATCCTGGCAATTGTTCAGTAGCAGGGTCTTTAGTAAGCGTCAATGT
The DNA here is from genome assembly GCF_001831495.1 of Thalassotalea crassostreae. Lineage (NCBI taxonomy): Bacteria > Pseudomonadati > Pseudomonadota > Gammaproteobacteria > Alteromonadales > Colwelliaceae > Thalassotalea > Thalassotalea crassostreae. Next base: position 1,016,012 of record NZ_CP017689.1, on the reverse strand, counting down.
ATCACCAACTGGCGCACCATGAATTTCTTTAATGCCGGCAATAATGAAACCAACTTCGCCAGTTTTTAACACACCAGTGTCTGTTTGTTTCGGAGTGAAAATACCAACTTTATCGATGATGTGAGTTTGTCCTGTAGACATAACTGTCATCTTGTCGCCTTTTCGAATTTCACCGTGCATAACTCGCACTAATGAAACAACGCCTTGATAATTATCAAACCATGAATCGATAATTAGCGCTTGTAACTTGTCGTCTTTATTACCAACTGGCGGTGGAACATTAGCAACGATGCTTTCTAAAACATCTTCAATGCCAATACCGGTTTTCGCTGAACATTGCACAGCATCAGTAGCATCGATTCCGATAATGTCTTCAATCTCTTCTGCAACACGATCAGGATCAGCCTGCGGTAAATCAATTTTGTTTAAAATTGGTACCACTTCTAGATCCATTTCGATGGCGGTATAACAGTTTGCTAATGTTTGTGCTTCAACACCTTGACCTGCATCTACCACCAATAAAGCCCCTTCACAGGCAGCAAGAGAACGTGATACTTCATAAGAAAAGTCAACATGACCAGGAGTGTCGATAAAATTTAACTGATAAGTTTCGCCATCTTTTGCGGTGTAATCAAGCGTCACACTTTGAGCTTTGATGGTAATACCACGTTCACGTTCGATATCCATTGAATCGAGAACTTGGGCTTCCATTTCGCGGGCTTGAAGACCGCCACAATGTTGAATTAATCGATCTGACAGCGTTGATTTACCATGGTCGATGTGGGCGATAATTGAGAAATTTCGAATGTGCTTCATATAAGGAGCTTTCACTGATAAAAAATTAAATAAAATATTGCGCTGATTTTAGCTAATTTAGCGCCGTTTTCCTATCTATTTAGTAAGTTTATCAATGATAAAAGAGGAATTAATGTAACAATGAATGTTTTCGTTGCTTTAAATAGCTTATAAAACTTCGGTAATTGAGATCTGATTGTCACATTTACGAATTAAGGCTGGCTGTAATTGACGTTGGCGTCCGCTGCTATTTTGGCGCTTTTTAGCAACTAAAAAGCCAATCACTGCAGCAAACATAGCAAAGATAATGGCATATACCTCACTCCAGCCTAATTGTTCCACCAAATACAGCTGAGCAAAACTTGCCGCGATTAACATCGCAATAAGCGGTAACATATAGACTTCAAAGGCTGCTGTGAGTAGATCTTTATCTTGCACACCAATCACCACTTCATCGCCAATCGCTAGTTTAATATCGGTGGTAATCTCTGTGGTTAATCTTTTTTGTGGAAAGGCTTTTGCCACTTGACCACTGCCACAATCGTCCTGTTGAGAACAACTATGGCAAGTAGATTTCAATTGGCTTTGCAAGGTAACTTGTGAACCATTAATGGCGACTACCCTGGCGGTTTCTTCTATCATGTGCGTGTAACAGGCCTTAACTTAAGGATTCGTAAATACGACTGACTCAGCTATTGTCATCGCTGTATTTGCGGGGATTTTACCAACAACGGTAATTTCAAATCCACCTTTTAGCATCGATAATAACACAGTAGCGCCTGTTTGATTTAAATGTGGCTGCCTTGGTGCTTCATTACTTGCATTTACATAAATTGAAACATCAACTAATCCATCGTTAAACAATAAAGATTCTGTTGGTATTGCCGTGCCACCAATGATTTGTCTATTGGCAGTAATTTGTTCAAAGCCCTGAGGCAACCAATTTACTTTCCAATTTAACGCCGGTTGCTGCTCAACGTCTGTTAATGGCATAGGCACATTTGCACCAACCAATTGAGTTAAGACTTCATTTGGTTGCTCACTGATTTGAAGATCAGTAAATTGAATTTGTTCTAAAATTTCACCTTTTCGCGAAATAATAGCAATTTTTAAAAGCAAACCACTTTCAATATCGAGCCATAACCAATAACCATGGCGTTGTTTATCTTTAGACTGTAAACGAATCAGTGTAGCAGGACGACCTAGAATTCTGTTTTTTCCCACTTGTACAAAATCATAGCTCAAGCTCAATTTTTCGATATCGCCAAATAATGCAGGAGGAATTGGTCCACTAATGTGCTCACTTGTGACCGAAAAAGGAGGTTTATTCGGTTCCAAGTAACTGACTTTATTATTTACTCGTATTGCTTCGTTGCGAGGACCGTTCAATAGCGTGATTAATTCAAGCTCTTGTTCTTCAATATTGCCATGCACCCAACGATAAGGTTCGGCTCGATTATTACGGACAACAACGAAAGAAGTATTAAAGTTTAATGTTCTCATTGCATGAGAAAGTCTCATTAACCATTGCTTCTCGGTTGCTTTAACTGCAGGAGTATCTAATTGCGGTTGAGTATTTTCTTCCGCAGAAGATAAAAAAGATACTGACAATAACGAAATTATCAGTATCACAGAGAGGATTTTATTGTTCATTCGGTTGCTTAATTTGCTCAGCTTTGCCTTTTGCTTTTAGTTTAATTTGCATTTCATGGTCAGCTAATAGACTTTGCATGCGTTGCTGGCGCTCAATCATCACTTTACGTGAATCAGATTCACTTTGTTGAGGGAAGTTATAACTAACAGGGTCAGCAAAACCGGCCACTGGTAGAGGTTGCCATACTTGTGATGGTACCATTTGTTCACCATCATCTGTATTAGCTTGCTGTACACCTAAAACCATTAATCCAGCAGCAGAAGCAGCAATTGCCATTTGCCCTACAGGCTTAACAAAATTTACGACCTTAGCCTTAACTCGATTAACAACTGAATTACTCATTTTAGGAGCAAATACGGTTGGTTCTTGCGCAATAGCTTCGGCTATATTTACGCTTAAATCTATATTAGCGAAATCACTGCGTTCATCACGCATTATATCGCCAATTAGATGATATCGACCATAAGCATCACTAAGTTCATCGTTTTGCTTTACATCTTTCAACAAAGCGACATTATGATCTTGATCATCAACTAATGACGATAGTTGTTCGAACTTCTTTTCATTCATATTTGTTACTCACACAACGAGATTATTCTGCTGTTATTATTAAAATTATACATTTACCAATTTATACCCGGCCTTTTACTACTTCTGTAAAAGAGGCCTTATTTTCTTATCTACGGCATCTCGCGCTCTAAAAATACGCGATCTTACCGTACCTACAGGGCAGTCCATTACCGTAGCAATTTCTTCATAACTCAAGCCTTCTAGTTCCCTCAGGTTAATTGCCGTACGCAATTCTTGGGGTAACTGTTCGATTGTATCGAAGACCATTTGACGAATTTCGTCGGTTAATAATAATCGTTCTGGTGATGCGTTTTCACGCAACGCCTCTCCGCTATCATAAAACTCTGCATCTTCAACTTCAATATCACTACCGGGTGGCTTCCTTGAGCTCGCCATTAAATGATTTTTTGCGGTATTTACCGCGATTCGATACAGCCAGGTATAGAACGCACTGTCACCTCTAAAATTAGCAAGAGCCCGATACGCTTTAATAAACGCTTCTTGAGTGACATCTGCAACATCTGCTTGGTTTTTGACATAGCGCGATACTAAATTCATTACTTTTTGCTGATACTTTTTTACTAACAGGTTAAAGGCTTCTTTATCACCCTTTTGCACCTGTTCCACCAACATCTGATCAACATTTTGCTTGCTCATTCGAGCCGATACTCCTAGACAAAAACTTTATTTTTTTCAAACAACTCAGGGCAAACACATAAGATAGGACTAGGCATTATCTAAAAAGTTCGCGAAAAGCTAAAAAAAATAAAAATAACTTAAAAAATAGCAATATTTATCAACAAACCACTTACTCAAAGTAGTAAAACTATAGTCTATATAATAGTTTAGTGACTCTACATTGGTATTCACCTAAAAGTAAGTTAAAATTCTCATATTATCGAACTATGTGATTTACAGATGTTCACTAACTATTCAAAGATTAACTGAGTTTCTACCTCTTATGAAGAAGCAACATAATTGTGATGTAATGATTGTTGGTAGTGGTGCGGCGGGTTTAACGTTAGCATTAAAGCTAGCAAATTATGCCGATGTTATCATCCTTAGCAAGGCATCAATCAATGAAGGCTCTACCTATTATGCGCAAGGCGGTATTGCCGCAGTATTTGATGAAAATGATTCAATCGATGCTCATGTTGAGGACACTTTAGTTGCTGGCAATGGCCTTTGCGATGAAGATGTTGTGCGTTTCACCGCCGAAAATGCCAAAGAGTCGATGCAATGGTTGATTTCTCAAGGCGTTAACTTTGATCAAGAGACAGATAATCAAGGTGAAACAAAGTTTCACTTAACCCGCGAAGGCGGGCACAGTCATCGTCGCATATTGCACGCCGCCGATGCTACCGGACGAGCTGTGCAAACAACACTTGCACAACGGGTAAAACAGCACAGTCGTATACGAGTATTTGAACGCTTTAATGTTATCGACTTAATTAAGTCAACTGATCAAAGCAACGAGCGCTGTATCGGCGCTTATGTTTGGAATCGAAACAGCGAAAAAGTTGAAGCCGTCCATGCCAAGAAAACAATACTTGCCACAGGCGGAGCCAGTAAAGTTTATCAATATACTTCTAATCCAGATATTGCTAGTGGCGACGGCATTGCAATGGCGTGGCGTGCCGGTTGTCGCGTGGCGAACATGGAGTTCAACCAATTTCATCCTACTTGCCTTTTCCATCCTCAAGCTGGTACGTTTTTATTAACCGAAGCGTTACGTGGTGAAGGTGCGATATTACGCCGTCCTGATGGCAGTCGATTTATGCCCGAATTTGATGAACGAGCTGAACTAGCACCTCGCGACGTTGTCGCTCGCGCTATCGATTTTGAGATGAAACGATTGGGTGCCGACTGTATGTTTCTTGATATTAGCCACAAAGATGCAGACTTTATCAAACAACATTTCCCGACCATTTATGAAAAAACGAGTAAGCTTGGCATTGATATGACCAAGGAGCCTTTACCGGTTGTGCCTGCCGCACATTATACTTGTGGCGGTGTTATGGTTAGTGAAAATGGAGAAACCGACCTTGCTAATTTATATGCCATAGGTGAAGTAAGTTACACTGGTCTACATGGTGCGAACCGTATGGCAAGTAACTCATTGCTGGAATGTTTTGTTTATGCTCGCTCGGCAGCGAAACACATCATTGACACGATAGACAGCAAACAAAAAATTATCCGCATTCCAAATTGGGATGAATCACGAGTAACCGATTCAGATGAAGAAGTTGTCATTCAACATAACTGGCACGAATTAAGATTATTTATGTGGGATTATGTTGGCATTGTTAGAACCACTAAACGTTTGCAAAGAGCACTTAATCGAGTTCATTTATTGCAGTCCGAAATACAAGAATATTACAGACACTTTAAAGTCAGTAATAACTTATTAGAGCTACGTAATTTAGTGCAAGTCGCTGAGCTTATCATTCTTAGTGCCCTTGAGCGAAAAGAAAGTCGAGGTTTACATTACACCCTTGATTACCCTGAACAGCTTGAAAAAACCAAGCCAACCATACTCATTAAGCCTGAGCATAATGAGAAGTCATAAGTAAATAATAACGATTAGAAATAATAGTGGTTAAAAAGAATAGCTAATTGATTCCTACCTCTTAGCTGTTACGCCCCTCTTTGAGTCGAACTAATTATACGACAAAGCCGCCGAAAATTTTGTTCAGATAGCGAATCTTTAAAGATAAATTTAATCACTCTTTCACTCTTCACCGGTTCTGCAGAAACACAGTTTGCAGCAATAGCGATATCATTGACCGCGGTTAAATCAAGTCGACATACAAACGGCATCACTTGCGAACTAGGCAATAACTTATAGTGTCGAACGCTCGCCAAACTTAACACTCCTGCCGATGAGAGCAGTATCGCCTTGTCACTGAACTGCCTCCCTGTTAAATCAAATTGTAAACACAACAAATAAATCGCCGAAGCGCTAATAATGGCAATTGCCAATAGTTTAAAATAGGATAGGTCTAAACTGAGATTAAAAAAGATTAGGATAAAAGCAAAGAAACTGAGCCCCGAAAGTATTAACGGAACTCTGTTGGCATCTAACGATTTGGTTAAACGAAGGTTATACTTTAACTCGGTTGAGTATAAGCTGCACCATAGTGTTGAGTTCTTCATCCTTGCATTCCTCATGCCCCATAAACCAAGCAAAAAGTTCAGGATCGTCACCTTCTAGTAATCTCTCGAAAATTGCTTTTTGTTTGTCAGTTAAACTATCCCATACTTCATCAACAAATGGCATAAATAACACATCGAGTTCGAGCATACCGCGACGACAAGCCCAACGTATTCTTGCTTTATAATTAGAAACCGACATTAATCTTCCAATAGAGTTATTAAAAAACGTTATTGTAACCGTTCAAATCCTTGCTGACTAGCAAGTTTATTAGCAACTTTGCACTGTAGTTTTATTACTGTTCAAGAAATTTAGGGCGACAAATACAATAACTAATACTTCATTTTTAAGGCTGCTATTAACTTCCATACGAATCACGATTTAATAGTGAAATATATTTAAGCTTGGCACTTGATCTTTTAGCAGTTCGCCCCTACTTATTGTTTATAGCTAAAATCATATGCCTAACACCGTATATTCAAACACGCATACTAAAACATAGTAGAATAATATGAATCTTAAAAGTGCCTTACCAAATGCTGTCAATCTGCCACAAAGCTACGCTATTAAAGTAGATAATATTTCTGCTATTAGTGTGGTAGGTGAAGAACAAGACTCTTACCTGCAAGGTCAATTAACCTGTGACCTTGAGCAGTTAAAAGTTAAACCATTACTTAACGGTAGTCATTGTGATGCTAAGGGAAAGCTGTTTTCATCATTTCGTTTAATACGTCACAATAATGCTAATTTATTAATTTCGGCAACGGATGCGATGCAAGCTTCAATGAAAGAACTGCAAAAATTTGGAGTCTTCGCCAAAGTTGAAATCACAGCGGCTGAAGTGAGCTTTTTAGCATTAACGGGCAGTGAATCAGAAGATACTTTAAAACAACGATACCAGGCTTTACCTGACTCGTTTACACCTGTAGTAAGTCAAGGAGGTGTTTCAATTGCCTATATCTCTGGTGTTAAAGATTTTTATCTTGTTATCGCCAGCGATGAGGAAATTGAAGAACTGTCATCGTCTCTTACGTTAGATATATACACAAGCGAGGTTTGGGTCCTTAATGAAATACAATCAGGTTTTCCACACTTAGGCGAAAATAGCATTCGCGAATACGTACCGCAAATGTTAAATATGCAACACTTGAATGGCATCAGCTTTACTAAAGGCTGTTACCTCGGGCAAGAAACAGTTGCTCGAATGAAATACTTAGGTAAAAACAAGAAAGCGCTGTTTGCGTTAAAATCGAACACCAACGAAACCCCTAACAGTTTGTCTACACTAGAAAAGCAAGTCGGAGAAAATTGGCGCCGCGGCGGTGAAATAATTTGTCATTACGTAAGCGATGACGGTGAAGTTTATCTTCAAGCAGTACTTGCAAATGACACCGAAGAAGACGCAGTGCTGCGTCTAAAAGATAATCCAGATATTGAATTTAATTTGCTATCATTACCTTATTCTCTTGAAGCAGAGTAAAACATTTTAACTACCTCTTGGAAAATATATGAATATTGAAAATAACAAAGTTGTCGTAATGCACTACGCCGTAATGGACAGCGAAGAAAACCTAATCGACAGCTCTTACGATCACAAGCCACTTGCGTTTATCCATGGCAATGGTTTCTTGATCCCTGGATTAGAAAGCGAATTAAATGGTAAAAAAGTGGGCGATAAATTTGTCGCTGACGTTGCTGCAGCAGACGGTTACGGCGAACGACACGACGGCTTTGTACAAACTGTTCCAAAAGAAATGTTTCAAGGTATTGAAGACTTAGATGTTGGCATGCAATTGCGTGCTCAAACAGATGAAGGTGAACAAACAGTGATCGTTATAGGTGTTGATGAAGATGAAATTACTGTTGATGGTAATCATCCTTTAGCGGGTATCGATTTAAAATTTGAAGTTGAAATCTTAGAAGTGCGTGATGCGACCGAAGAAGAGATTCAACACGGCCATGTGCACGGTGAAGGCGGATGTGGTCATAACCACTAATATCTAAATATCTTTCTATTATAATAAGCACATAACATTTTTGTTATGTGCTTTTTTTCGCTGATTATTGCCTCAATAAATCCAGTTTAATTATTCTCAGCCGCTATGTTAGACGGTGGCGACTATGTCATATTGGCGAAGCTTCATCGCAATTTTATTATGAGATACCTGCAAACGTTGAGCTAACTTTCTCGTCGATGGGTACAAAGGATACAAACTGCGTAATAGCGTTTGCTCAAATTGTTGCTGCGCTTGTTGCCAGTTTAAGCCATCAATCGAGTTCAGCTCATTATTCTGAAAGTCAATAATGGCTTTATCATCAAATTCCACTTCTTCCGCTGAAATTTCGTCAGTTTGTGCCAATGCTACGACGCGAAAAAGAATGTTTTGTAACTGCCTAACATTACCGGGCCATGCATAATCAATAATTTTCTGTAACGCCTCTGGTGACAAGTTTACATGCTGCAAATTTACCTGTTTCGCTGCATTGGAAATAAAGTGGGCCGTCAGCAACGGGATGTCTTCTTTGCGGTGTTTTAATGATGGCAACTGCAAATTTAATACGTTTAACCGATAATATAGATCTTCTCGAAAAAGCTTTGCCTGTACTTTTTCAACGAGCGGTTGATGGGTTGCACTAATAATTCTTATATCGACTTTTCTATCGGTAAGTCCGCCTAAACGGCGCAATTTATAATCTTCGAGAAAGCGAAGTAATTTTGCCTGCAAATACACTGGCATTTCAGCAATCTCATCTAAGAATATTGTACCGCCATCAGCAAGCTCAAATAAGCCTGGCTTACCGGCACTGCGAGCACCGGTAAATGCACCAGATTCATAACCAAATAATTCAGACTCGAGTAAATGCTCTGGTAACGATGCACAATTAATTGCTAAGAAAGGTTTGCCCGAACGATTACCATTATCATGCAAGGCTTGTGCTAAAAGCTCCTTCCCGGTCCCTGTCTCACCAGTAATAAGTACGGGTAGCTCTAAACTAGCGAAACGTTTCGTTTGTTGCTTAAGCTGTTCAATGGCTGGTGATGTTCCAATGATAGAATCGAACCCGTGAGAATGCCCAGTTTGATAATGTGACAAATGTCGCCCAACATTTTCTAAGCTACGTAGTACGATAATCGCGCCGTTTATAGCCCCGTCATTAGCGCCTACAGATTTTATCGGGGTAATGTCAGCGTAATATTGCTTGCTAGCGAAAGTGACTTCTTGCGTTGCGGCTTGACCACTTAAGTAAATACGCAATCGTTGCTTAATAAAATGATTTAACGGTTTCCCTATAACCTCGTTTGCATCCATATTTAATGCATCACAGGCGGTTAGGTTAGCAGTAAGAATAAAGCCATTTTTATCTATATCTATGATCGGCTCTGGTATCTTAGCCAAAAGAACTTCGAGCTGTTGAGATTTGCGCTCACCTGGAAGCAACTCAATAACCTTTATCGCTTCAACACCACTCACTGAGTTTAGCTTAGTGGCGATTTCAGATACTTCGATTTGTTTATTTGGTAGCTGCAGGTATACATGATATTGACTCACCTCCATCGCTGAAATATCCCAGCGATGATGAGCAAAGACCGCAAGAATTTCTTGTGTCATTCCAACCCTATCTTGTGTCGAAATTTCGAGTCTCATTACTTTTCCTATTAAAGGCTATTAGTAAATAGCACATCATACACCGTAATATATTTTGTACATCGTAATATATTTATTACACCAAGTAAAATAACACGACTTTAATGGCAACTAGTATTTTTTATTCGCATTTTTAATCATTCGACACTCAATACGTAATAAAAATATTACACAACAATTAGAGGAAAAAGATTAAGTTATTGATAAATAACAACTTAATAGATGGCAAGAGACTTGCTTATTATTCAGTAATTACTCACCGAATAAAATTAATTAATAAAGAGTCTACTATGAAAGATAACAGCCACATCGACACTCAGGCAATTCATGCAGGTCGTATTAACGACGAGCAATTTGGTTCGCTAGCAACGCCGCTATATCAAACATCGACGTTTATATTCGATAATGCGAAACAAGGAGCAGATAGGTTTTCTGGTGATCAAGAAGGATATATATATACCCGTTTAGGTAACCCAACGACCCGCCAACTTGAACAACGAATGGCAGCTTTAGAAGGTATGGAAGATGCAGCAGCCACTGCGACAGGTATGGCAGCAGTGTCGGCCGCCTTAATGGCAAACTTGTCAGCGGGTGATCATTTAATCGCATCGAAAGCCGTTTATGGTTGTTCATATGCCTTAATGGCCCATCAATTAACACGGTTTGGTGTTGAAGTAAGTTTTGTCGACATGAGTGATATTAAAAATATTGAAGCAGCGCTGCAAGCAAATACAAAAGTGATTTTTCTCGAAACGCCAATAAACCCTAATTTAGTCGTCATTGATTTGGAAATGATAGGTAAAATAAGTAAAGAACATAACCTTATTTCAATTGTCGATAATACCTTTTTAACACCAATTCTGCAGCGACCAGTAGAGTTTGATATCGATATTGTCATTCATAGTGCGACTAAATATTTAAATGGCCATGGTGACGTTGTTGCAGGCATTGTTTGTGGTAGCGCAGAGATGATCAATCACATAAAACTCACGGTATTAAAAGACATCGGTGCAACCATAAGCCCACATGACGCTTGGTTAATATTACGAGGTATGAAAACATTGCCAATTCGCATGGAACGACACTGTCAAAGCGCACAAGTTGTTGCAGAGTATTTGCAAAGCCATGCACTTGTAAGCCAGGTATTCTACCCTGGTTTAAAAACTCATAGCGGCTACAAGTATATCGGCAAACAAATGCGCGACGCTGGTGGCGTCATTGCATTTGAAATTAAGGGAGATATTAATGATGGCGCTAAACTGATTAACCAAATGAAATTATTTAGTATCGCCGTGAGCTTAGGCGACGCTGAGTCACTTATTCAGCACCCTGCTTCAATGACGCATTCACCTTATAGCCAAGAAGAACGATTAGACGCAGGCATTAGCGATGGCCTTATTCGAATTTCCGTTGGATTAGAAAATGTAAATGACATTATTAGTGATTTAGAGCAGGCGCTTAATTCAATCAGGTCTGTCAATCGCCCTGCCTCGCAATCCAATAAGGTGGTGAATTTTAGTTAATGTTAGCGTCATCAAGTTGTAAGCAAAATTGCTCTGGTAAGCGATAAGATATCGGTTCAGAGCTATTTTCACTCGGTACGGTTAAGTTGATTGCACATAACTGTAGATCTTTTTCTTCATCGTTATCGGCGATGCCATGCAAACGGTCACCAACAATGGGAAAGTCGATTGCAGCAAGGTGTTTTCGGATTTGGTGTTTTCTGCCAGTGTCTATTTTCACTTCAACTAAAGAACAATTGGCGTTCATATCAAAACTAATCAGGCGCACATGGCTAACGGCTTTCTTGCTATCAATATCCAAGTCAATCGTTAACGGGTTTTCGCTGTGCTCAAATTTACCATGAACAATAGCTTGATAGTATTTTTCAGTCTGACGCTGCTCGAACGCTTGCGCTAAAAAACGCGCTTTGTGTTTACTATGGGCAATTACCATAACACCGGTAGTTGCTCTATCTAATCTGTGCACTAAAAACGCCGGACGCTGCGGTTTTAAGTTGGTTCCAACGAATCGATTAATGGTTGTATGATCGCTCCATTTTGAACCTTGGCACAACATACCATAAGGCTTATACCAGACGCTGTAATCGCCCTCGTCTTTCAATAATTGCGCCGCTTGAACAGACTGATTTAAAATATCGGGGTTATGATACATATGGATTTCATCACCGATATTTAGCGCCTTTTTACTTCGACGCAAACGTTGTGTGTGTTTGTTGCGTGTATGCCAAACACAGCCTTTTTGCATCGCTTGCTTGATCTCTTGATGAGATAATTTAGCAGCGTCACTCAACAAAGCCACGACATTTTTATCGCCATCAGTAATGTTTAGGTGAATTTCTCGCACTGTCTGGGGTTCGTCCATATTCTCGTTTGAGGGAACATTGAGTTAATGATAGAACTTTAGCAAGGATTAAGGTTTTAACCAACGCTTGATTTTATCTCGGCGTAAATACAGTAAAAATGCGCTTACAATAATGTAAATTGATGGCTCGATAATCTCAGACTTAACCGACCAATAGAAGTGAATGCATACCAAAACCACAAGTATGTAATTGAAGTTATGTAACTTCTGCCAGTTACGTTTCATTTTACGTTGCACTATTTTCGGAGAAGTAAGGGCGAGCAATAAAATGATCACAAACGCAGCCATGCCCACAGTGATATAAGGCCGCTCTATGATTTCAGCAACCAACAAGGAAAAATCAAACTGTAATTCAAAGAAAATAAAGTTAGCTAAATGACACAGTGCATAAACAAACGCGTATAACCCTAATAAACGTCGACACTGCATTAACCAAGATTGTTTCAACCGTTTCGCAACAGGCGATACAAGCAAGGTAATTAACAGTAAATTCAAGGCACCAATACCGGTAAAGTGAATTATCGCTTCTACTGGGTCTCCACCAAGTTGATCGATTATCGCCAAATAGTAATAAACACTTAAAAAACCAAGTGCTAAACAATGAATCAATGTTTTACACAGAATTACTATATCAGATTGGGTAAGTTTCATATATGTAGCTTTGTTAAATTCTTAGTAATTTTTAACTAAATTCATCCCCTGATACATATCAGCAACTTGTTCGCCATAACCATTGAATAGCTTAGTATCAATACGATTACGTGAAAATAAGCCACCACCAGTAAGTCGGCGCTCACTTGCTTGGGACCAACGAGGATGATCAACTTCAGGATTCACATTAGCATAGAAACCATATTCATTCGGTGCCAATATATTCCAAGTAGTATCTGGCATGCGTTCGACCAATTTAATTTCAACAATAGACTTTATGCTTTTGAAGCCATATTTCCATGGTACAACAAGACGAACCGGTGCACCGTTTTGTCCTGCTAATGTTTTACCATAAAGACCTACAGACATCAGTGTTAATGGATTCATTGCTTCATCAATACGCAAACCTTCGACGTAAGGGTATTTAATACCTCCGCCTAGATAGCGACTCTTTTGTCCTGGCATGCGTTTTGGATCGTATAGGGTTTTAAATGCTACATACTTAGCTTTAGAAGTTGGCATTGCTTTCTTAATTAAATTGGCTAATTCAAAGCCTTGCCACGGTATAACCATTGACCACGCTTCTACACAGCGCAATCGGTAAATTCGTTCTTCAATGTCAAAACTGGTGAATAAATCCTGATAATCTAAGGTATACGGTTTTTCACACTCTCCACTTATCTTTAATTGCCAAGGATCAGGGTTAAAGTCCTTTGCAAGTTTGGCAGGTTGATCTTTTTGAGATCCAAATTCATAAAAATTATTATGAGTAATAACCTTATTCTCAGGGGTGAGCTTATCTAAACTTTTATTCGCTGAGGCTGAATAGGTAATTGGTTTTCGATTATATTCGTCAGCGGATCTAGCATGAGCGATTTTAGCGGCTAAAAGATCAGAGCTTAATAAAGCACCTGCGCCAACAAAGCCCATTTGTTTAATAAACTGACGTCGATTATTGTATACCGACTCATCGGTAACTTGGTTTTCGCTTAAATCATAACTGCGCTTTATCTTAATCATAACTTTCCTTTAGCACTAATAGCCAATAGTGACTTTTCTATGTTGCTGCTATAAATAATAGACAGAAGATCCAGCAAATAAATTTCTATTTTATTTTTTGATAGATATACAACGTCAAACTTACCTAAATTAACTCACAAAAAAAACCGAATAATGACATTATTCGGTTTTTGTAAATCTTCAAAAGTTGTTGATTCTAGGCAGGATTAGCAACTTGATTTAAGTAGGCAACAATCTCTTTAGATTCGTACATCCACTTGCTAGAGCCATCTTCTTGTTCAATGCGAAGGCATGGTACAGTGCGTTTTCCACCATGCTCAACTAACTCATCTAAGTTAGTTTGTTGTTTAATATTGCGTAGTTCAATATTTAAGTTTTCCCGTTTAATGGTTCTGCGAACTTTGACGCAAAACGGGCATGCTGGTAATTGATACAAGCTAAACTTAGCCGTTGTTAAGTCAATACTTTGTTGAGCTTCAACATTGCGTTTTACTGATCTTGGCATCGTTAAAAAGTTAATCAATAAGATGATTTGACCAAGGATAAATCTAATTATGAACATTTGTGCTTCCGAATATAAATAAATTAAAATAGGACGATAATTACACGCTATTACGGCGTAATTATGACCTCCATAAACATTTTTTGTAAATACCAATCAAAATGAGCAGATATTTATGCTGGTTAGTGGTTGGTATTACCACATTAAGTCATCAGGGATCTGATAATCTGCATAAGGATCATCTTCATCAATTTGCTCATCAACCACTTTGTCGTTACTTAATAAAACAGCGCTAGCATCTAATGTTTCGATTTTTTCAGCTGTTTCGTTAGTTACTAGATAACTCGTACCATCGATGGCACAAATAGCAAGAATACCATTAATCAATGCACGTTGAGTTTTCGCATCGATAAAAAGCTTTTTCACAGTGCCATTATCGGTGTACTTATATTCAATATCACCATCGGTGTTTTTAATATGATGATGAGTAAGGATTTGTACGATACGATTATGTAATTCTTTTGCCGCAAGTTGCTGTTTCTTTTCTTCGTTTAAAGCTTTATCTTTTGCCGCTTTTTCAGCTTGTTGCGCTGCTAAATCTTGTTTTACTACTTCTTGCAATGATGCTTCAACTTTTACACCGCTGCGCTTTTGTTTGTTCTTTCGACGTTTATCACTATTGGCTTGACGTGCCTTTTGTTTTGTCGATAAACCAGCTTTTAATAACTGATCTTGTAATGAAGACATGAAACTTGGTCCTAATTGTGAGTAATTGACGGTATTTTAACAGAAAAGATTGACAGTTTTTAGCCTGCCCCATACATTTAGTCATAGAATTTTATAAAGCCAACAATTTAGCCCTAGTCATTGTCTCAAAGACGACATAGTCGAGTTAATAATCCCGGAGAAAAATGTGAAAGATAGTCTTGATTTAAATGTTATTCGTCAGCAAATTACCGATCTCGATCAAGAATTACTAAGCCTTTTTGCACAGCGTCGTTCTTTGACTCTAAATGTTGCTAAAAGTAAGGCACATCAGGTGCGACCGGTTCGTGACCAACAAAGAGAACAAGAGCTACTAGTTCGTCTCATCAGTATTGGCAAAGAAAAAGGCCTAGATGCGCATTACGTTACTAATATTTTTCAAACCATTATTGAAGACTCGGTTTTAAATCAACAGGCTTATTTGCAGCAACTTAAAAACCCAAACATTAAAACACCAACGGTCAGCGTAGCGTTTTTAGGAGATAAAGGTTCATATAGTTACTTAGCAAGTTATCGCTATTTCTCTCGACGTGCCGAAGAAATCATTGAATTTGGCTGTGATAGTTTTGCTGAAATTTTACAGCAGGTAGAATCAGGCACCGTAGATTACGGCATGCTACCGATAGAAAATACAAGTTCAGGTAGTATCAATGAAGTCTATGACCTCTTGCAAAATACCAACTTATCAATCGTGGGCGAGTTATCGCAACCAATTGATCATTGTTTACTTACAGCAGTGAATACCAAACTTGAAGATATTGATACCATTTTTGCCCATGCACAGCCGGTTCAACAATGCAGTAACTTCTTAAATAAACAAGATGGCATTCGCATTGAATACTGTGATTCTAGCGCACAAGCAATGCATAAAGCACTTGAACTTCAATCAGCCAATGTTGCGGTAATAGGTTCCGAAGAAGGCGGTAAACTCTACGATCTACTACCTTTAACGAAAAGTATTGCTAATCAAGCAGAGAATCACAGCCGCTTTATTTTGGTTGCGCGAAAGCCTGTCGATGTCGCAGTGCAAATTCCAGCTAAAACCACTTTAATTTTGGCAACAGGACAAACACCAGGCGCATTAGTGGAATGTTTAGTGATTTTAAAAGATTACGGCATAAACATGACTAAATTGGAATCTCGACCGATCCAAGGACGCCCTTGGGAAGAAATGTTTTATATTGATTTAGAAGCCAACCTCAAATCAGCGGAAATGCAAGAATGTCTTAGCAAATTAACCGAGCTGACGCGCTTTATAAAAGTGCTTGGTTGTTATGCAACAGAACAAATCAAGCCAACGAATGTACCCGTGAAATAGTAGTTATTAAGTATACACAACGCTTTGTTATGAGGCGGGACTAAGCTTGGCTATACTTGTGTGCAAAGTGAGATGAGCCAAACCCGAAGAGTCAAGCTTTAAACGTATCACTTAAAGTGTTGTTAGTAGCATATTTCAATATTAATCACTGAGCGCTTCCATATGCTGTACACCTTGCTCACCTATTTCGTCCCAGTTAGCTTTTGAGCCGACCCAAATGTGATGAGCAACTTTTAAGTTTTCATTCTCATCTGGCAGACTACCAGCGGGGATATACATTCTAGAATCATCATTTTTACCTGGTAAATTAGACCCACAATTAGTACAAAAACTTGTTTCCCAGTCATGATTGGGTTTTATCCACGTTTTAATATATTTTTCACCTTTAATCCAGCGAAAACTTTCATTGTCAGTGACTACCACCGCAATACCATTCGCTCCTGTATTTCTCCGGCAAATTGAACAGTGACAATAATAAACATTTTTAATTGGGTTTGTGATTTCAAATGCTACTTCCCCACAATTACACATTCCTACAGTCATCAATACCTCTAAAATAGTCGATATAAGCTTGGCAGCTAATGCCTCATGAAGAGGCTAAAAATAGTTAGCTCAAATAATGAGGCACGAACAAAAGCTAACTGTTTTCGTCCTGCTTAAATGGCTTCTTATAAGACTATATTAAGCCAAACAAAATAAGCAAAGCAACTGTAACACCAACAGATATTAAACCAGTTACTATACACAAAGTTTCATTGTCGCGATTAGGTTGCGGGTACTTACCAAGGGTGATTATTTTAAGTGTGACATAACCATAGCCATGTAAAAAAGTCTCGACAAATGCATCAACCAAAATCCATTTTACAACCCGAAAAAAAGCCTTTCCGAACCCTTCAACTATTTCTTCCATTTAATATATTATTCCTAGTATTATAACGCCCGCATAAGGGACTGATAAAAGCTTGCTAAAATGTGAAACGAAACGGAACTGAGCCAACCGTTACGAGTCCAACTTAAGCAACTTGATACTTATTGAGCCTTCTCCCCGAAGTCTAGCGATAAACTAGACTTCAAGGCGACCAAACCAAAAGGAGAACACTCAATGAAATTCTATACTAATTCTCACCCTTTTTATTGTGGGATCGATCTTCATTCACGTATTTTGTACGTGTGCATTATTGATAATGAAGGAAAAACTGTTTTACATCAACAGATTAAAGCAGATAAGCAACAACTATTAAATTTACTAAAACCTTACATTGGCCATGTCGTTGTTGGTGTTGAATGTATGCATTGCTGGTATTGGGTTAGTGATTGGTGTGAAGAATATAGTATTGATTTTATTCTAGGCCATGCACTTTATATGAAAGCTATTCATGGTGGGAAAGCCAAAAACGACAAAATAGATTCTTATAAAATTGCCTGTTTAATGCGTGGCGGTAACTTCCCTCTTGCTTACGTTTACCCTTCAAGAATGCGTGCAACTCGCGACTTACTCAGACGACGAACTCATGTTGTTAGGCACGGTGCTGATTTAAAAGCACATGTCGTTAATACCGACAGCCAATATAATTTACCGTCTCAAGCACTCAATCTGAAAAATATATCAGCCAGAGAAGGCTTAAAACACCATTACGAGGACCCTGTTATTCAGCGAACCATCGAGCTGGATATGGTGTTACTTGATTGCTATGCAAAAGAGTTAAAGAAAGTAGAATGGTTTATCGAAAAACAAGCGAAAGAGCACCACGGTTGTTATTTATCATTAATACGCACCTTTCCTGGTATCGGACAAATTCTTGGGTTAACCATTCTTTATGAAATTGGTGAGATTTGCCGATTTGAATCCGTTCAAAACTTTGCCTCTTATAGTCGACTCGTAAAGTGTAAAGCCGAGTCAGCAGGTAAAATTTATGGTACTAGCGGCAATAAGATTGGAAATGGCTATCTAAAGTGGGCATTTAGCGAAGCCGCGGTTCTGTATCTGCGCGGTAACGATAGAGCGAAAAACCATCTAAGCAAACTGCAAAAACGCATGAGCAAAGGCAAAGCACTCTCTGCGTTAGCGCATAAAATAGGTCGTTGTGTGTATTACATGCTGAAAAACAAAACGGTATTTGATGAAGATAAATTTTTAAAAGGTTAAGTCGCACAATGGCGTGAGCCTAAAGCCTAACTCGCTGGTTAAGAGCATGAACTATCATCGTCGTTTAATCACTATTTGATGATGATTATGCCAAGTTGTCCAAGCCCATATTGCTTGATTAGACACGCCATTGGTGCGCATACAAACAATAAGCAAAATCGTTTACACCTTAGCTAAGCCTGAAACTAACTGAACGTTTGAATCACTTTGCTTGAATAGTGCTAGTCAAAGGTTAACCGAAGAATGTCTAGTGCCCCTATTTTCACCAAGGAGGATGGAATGATAGGCAGTGATGAGATCACATTAAGAGAGCCTCAATATGTGTTTGCAGTAAACGATGATTTAATTGCAAAGCGACAGAACGAAGCAGACGTTTTTGCTAATTGATATAAGAGGTGGCTGCTACGCAACCACAGAATTTCTAGTGCTTATTTGACAGGAAAAGGCTCATATGTGTTATGTTTATTTTACATGAATAGTCCAAGTTCTAGATACTTCTTCTAATCCATCTATAAACTTAAACGACAACTCCCAATCTATGTTAATTTTTGGCGTATCATCATTAGAGCTAGGCATATCCTTAGGGATTTCAAATTCAAAACTTAATGTTGTAGTACCACAAACAAACTCTGAATCAATGGGGATATTTTTCTCAAAAAGAACATGCGGCAGCACTGTACCACCAGACGTAGAATATTTAGTGTACAAACATTTTAATTGAACATTTTTGATACGGTTAAAGTTGCTTTGATTTACAAATATTGAAGCGTGTTGTTTTACGCCTTTTGGAATTAGAGAGGCGCTAACAGTTAAAGGTGTTTTTCCTAAGCGATTAAACTTTTTGTTGAGAAAGTATCCTATTAAATAAATAACCAGACAGAAAAGCAAAAAGGGTATAAATATAAAGGCAGGTTTTACCTCACCGTTAAGTAAAGAGTTGCATATTGAAATTAGAATTAATATTGATAAAACATAGGAAATATAGCAAAAAATATTTCCAGTCCCTTTTTCGTTGCTTGTTAATGAAGTCAAATCAACCCTTTAAAAAATATATGCATAGTTTGAATTAAACATAACGCCTAGCTAAGAGGCGAAAAATACTTGGCTAAAATTAGTGAGGCACGAACGCAAGCCAAGTGTTTTGCGTCCTGCTTGAGCGCCTTGTTATGTGTTTTTACACTATTCTCATTTACGCTTAATTGGTAGTCTGCCATTTAATGTAACGTAGCCAGATAGATAAACCCAAACAATAAAAGCCATTAAACTTAAAGCACCAGAAAAAAGAAAAATAAGCTCAAAGCCTGAACTAATTATTAATTTATAATGAACAGATGCAACTAAATATAAGCCGTATAAACCAAATAAGAATAAGGCTCCTGTAATAATACGAAATAAAGGTCTTATCTGATTTTGATTACTATTTTCTGACATTTGATTCCATTCTAAAGAAATACATAACAGCTTATTAAAACGCTTTTTCCGTCATCTCTATTTGCAGTTAAACGTTTAGTTTTTAAATTTATTTCAATAAGTTAACATTAATTCGATGCAAAACAAAATGCTATGTGTGTAGATACATTTGTCCGATTTTTTGTTGCTACGTTTGTTTGCGCAAATACGGGATTTTATCTTAGTAAACAAATAAAAAAACACTAGATAATCTAGTGTTTTTTATTAGCTTTGCGTTAAGCAATTAAATTGCCGCAAATACAGCAATTTAAATTTCGATGCTTGATATCTATTTAATGTCAGCTTCAACTTGTTTGGCAATAAAATCTGGTGACTTTGTTCCGCGACATAACCAGTAATATGCGCCAGGTACAACAAACAAGGTAAACAATGTTGCCAAGGCTACTCCAGAAACAATAACTACACCAATAACCATTCGGCTCTCAGCACCTGGTCCAATAGCAATAACTAACGGCACAGCACTAAATATGGTAGTGAATGAAGTCATTACAATTGGACGTAAACGTTGTTGTGCGCCCTTAATAATTGCATCGCTAAAGCTTTCACCTGCATCTCGTAACTGGTTAGCAAACTCAACGATTAAGATACCGTTTTTAGCCGCTAAACCAATCAACATTACAATACCAATTTGACTATAAATATTAAGACTCATATTCATAATATAGAGGCCTGCCAATGCACCAACTAATGCCAGCGGTACAGTAAGCATGATCACAAATGGGTGAATAAAACTTTCAAACTGCGCAGCTAGTACCAAATATGTGATTAATAACGCTAAGCCAAATACCAACAGCATCGAGCTTCCGCTTTCCTGCAGTTTCTCCGATTGGCCTTTATAATCGACATTGGCCTCTACTGGTAGCTCTTCTTTTACCACATTATTCAAAAACTCAAGTGCTTCACCTAAAGTGTAATTTTCACTGACGTTACCATTTAGAGTAATACTGCGCAGTCGATTATAGCGACTCAATTGAGTTGCACGAGCCCCCTCTTCAAAATTTATTAAATTTGATAAAGGTATTAATTCGTTAGTGGCTTTTGAACGCACATAAATATTATCAATACTACTTGGACTTCGATAATCTTCTTCATTACCTTCTAGAATTACGTCGTATTCTTCACCGTTATCGATGTAAGTGGTAACTCTGCGATTACCTAGCATTGTTTCTAAGGTTAACCCAATATCACCAACCGATACACCCAGGTCTGATGCTCGGGCACGATCAATATTAACCATCAATTGCGGAGAGGTTTCCAAGTAATCCGCCTCTAAACCAATGATGTCTGGATTTTCTGCAGCTTTTGCTAAAACGATATCACGCCATTGTGCTAGTTCTTCATAAGTATTTCCTTGTAATACGAATGAAATTGGTCGCCCACCACCACTGCGACCACCTAAACCACCACGGCTCATCACAAATGCCCGAGCGTCTGTTACTGAACCAAGTTCACGATTAAAGCCGTTGATAAAGTCTTGGGTTGAAGTTTCTCGTTGGTCCCAAGGCGGTAAGCCTATGATTGCAATACCACCTGTACCTCTAAACCCTGGTACACGCACAAGTACTCGTTCTAACGTTCCGTCTTCATAATGATTAAGTAATTTTTCTTCGATCTGTAGCATCGACTTTGCATTACTTTCATAACTTGCACCTTCAGCACCACTCATAATTAAGAAAGCACCGCCTCGATCTTCTTTAGGGGCAAATTCATTCGGCAATTTATCAAATATGGTTACGATACAAGCGATTGATAGAAGCATAACAACGACTAACATGAGTGGCTGTTTTATTACCGACGATAAGGTATTTTTATAGGACTCTTCTAAGCGAGCAAAATTACGATCTAAAAGCTGGCCAAACGATGAACTACGTTTACGATGTTTCAGTAACTTTGAACACATCATTGGCGTCAAACTTAACGCCGTTACACTTGAAAATATAACCGCAGCAGCAATGGCAAGTGCAAATTCAGTAAACAGTCGGCCAACATCACCTTCCATAAAGATAAGTGGCACAAACACTGATACCAACACAACAGTCGTTGCAATAACGGCAAACGCTACTTCTCTACCGCCGTTATAAGCGGCAGCAAGTGGTTTTTCACCATTTTCTATTCGACGATAAATATTTTCCAATACAACTATTGAGTCATCTACCACCAAGCCGATGGCTAAAACCAAGGCTAATAACGTTAATAAGTTAATTGAAAAGCCTAACGCACTTAACGCAATCATCGAGCCGATCAGTGCAACCGGTACCGTAACCGCTGGAATAATGGTCGCTTTGATATTTCCTAAAAATAGGTATATCACTAGGACTACCATCAACATAGCAACACCTAAGGTTCGGTATACTTCATCAATAGAGTCTTTGATAAATACAGAAGAATCATAACTTGGAATAATAGTGGTACCGGCAGGTAATGCACTTTTGATTTCTTCCATTTCTTGTTGCGCGGCTTTTACCACATCAATAGTATTGGCTGTTGATTGCTTGATGATACCTAAGCCAACCATATTTCGACCGTAACCACGAAACATGCTTTCATCATCTTTTGCAGTTACTGACACATCGGCAATATCGGATAGTCGCACTAATGAGTTATTTTCTCCTCGAGCTATTACCATTGCGCCAAAATCATGCTCTGTCTTATAACTGCGTGCCACCCGAACACTAAAGTCACGAGTCACTGACTCGATTTCACCTGCAGGCAATTCCACATTTTCCGCACGTAAGGTATTTTCAATATCGGTAACAGTGATGCCACGAGCAGCCATCGCTTGACGATTCAATACGATTTTCATTGCATATTCTCGCCCACCGCCGACCATAACTTCGGCAACACCGTTTACAACAGCGAAGCGGTCTGTAATATAACGATTTGCATAATCGGTAAGTTCAAGTGTATTAAAAACTTCGCTTTGTAAGGTAAACCAAACAATAACATCACCATCATCGTTAGCTTTTTGGATTTCTGGTGGTGTTGCTTGTTCTGGCAATCGACGCATTTCAGAAGATATTTTTTCTCTTACATCATTCGCTGCAGCATCAATATCACGGCCCATTTCGAATTCGATAGAAATTCTAGAACGACCATCTCGTGAGGTTGAATCAATACTCTTAACACCTTCAATACCACTGATTTTATCTTCGAGAAGCTTAGTTATTTTCGACTCTACAATCGCAGATGATGCACCGGGGTATGAAGTCGAAACAGTGATAACAGGTTTATCTGTATCTGGGTATTCACGTAAAGGCAACAATAAGAACGCAACAATACCGAAGGTTACTATGAGTAAATTTAATACCGTCGCAAAAACCGGTCTTTTTACTGATAAGTCCGATAAAATCATTATGATTTACCTTTCGTTTGGTCATCTTGGCTAGCAGTATTTGAACCAATTATAGATACCGCAGAACCTTCTCTAAGCTTCAGAGCGCCTTCAATAACAACCGGAGTACCTTCTAAAACGCCTGATTTAACTTCAACCAAACCTGGCTTTCTGCGACCAATCACAACATCCACTCGCTTGGCTACACCATCCTCAACAACAAACACAAAATGTCGGTCTTCAAAAGGAATAATGCCACTTTCTGGTAACTGCAATGTTTCTTCAACATTACGCTGCAATAAAATGCTCATTAACATACCAGGGCGAAGGTATTTGTCAGCATTATTAATCTTAGCTCTTACTTGAATGGTACGAGTATTAGCGTCTATTCGAGTAGCAATACTGGTAATTTCACCAATAAACTGTTTTCCAGGATAGGCAACATTCGTGGCACTAACTTTCTGCCCTTTTGTCACGGTCGTAATAAAACGTTCAGGAATAGCAAAATCAACTTTCACTACAGATATATCATCTAAGATAGTAATTTCCTCACCGTTATTGACAAACTCGCCAACACTCACTTGGCGAAAACCAAGTTGACCATCAAAAGGGGCTCTAATGGTTAAATTATCGAGAACAGCTTGTGCACTCATTAATTGAGCGCGAATTGAGCGAACCTTGGCTTGTTGCTCTTCAGTTTGTGCTATAGAACCAACTTTTTGGTTTGACAGCTCTTTCAAACGTTTAAGTTGAGTAACCGAAACTTCCAAATTTGCTTCAAGTTCATTCACTTTTGCCTGTTCTTGCGCCTTTGCAAATTCAACTAATATATCGCCTTTTTTAACCGTATCACCATCATCAAAAGATAACGTTTCAACTATATCGCTATATTGAGCGGTAATGGTTACTTGTTCATTTGCAGTCGTGGTACCTAAAGCTTCAAATTCATCACTAAACTCGGCAAATTTAACCGCTGCTACTTTGACTGAAACGACACGAGCCTGTCGTTGATAATTTGATTGTTCTTGAGGCCAATTTAAATAGGCTAATAATGCTAT
This sequence comes from Thalassotalea crassostreae, assembly GCF_001831495.1. NCBI lineage: Bacteria > Pseudomonadati > Pseudomonadota > Gammaproteobacteria > Alteromonadales > Colwelliaceae > Thalassotalea > Thalassotalea crassostreae. The sequence goes on along the minus strand of NZ_CP017689.1, from coordinate 991,546 downwards.
TAGAACTGCTGAAAGCAAAATTAAAGGTAAGCGAGAGCTTTTACTGTTTTCCATGAAATCACAACTTGAGAATATAATGGCGCATAATATAGCGTATTTCGCCTTTTAAAACGAATAACTTTTCGTTGAACAACCATTTTTACGAGATAAAACTTTTGAAAAAATACTGTATACTAAACAAGGCTATATATTGACCCAAGAAAAGGAATAAAAATGAATAAACTTGCCATTTTCGCTGCTGGATTGCTGTTATTTTTCGGAGCCATGTTATGGTTCTTAGCATCAGCTGACTGGAACGGATTCATTCGTACACAGATAGAAATCCAAGGCTCGAAAGTAACCTCTAGAACAGTAAAAGTTGAAAAGGTTGATATGAAATTGAGCGAAGGATTTGGCGGTATTTACGGTCTTAGCATTAGTAACCCAGTTAAGTATGAACATATCAATGCAATGTATCTAGGAGAAGTTTCATTAGGCATTGATATTCAATCACTATCGAGTTCGCCTATTGTGATTAAGTCAATAAAATCGATTAAACCACAAGTCTTTGTTGAGTTTGATAAAGATGGAAACAACAATATCAGTGACATCTTAGCGGCTATAAAGGCAAATACTCAAAGTGACAATGTACAGCCTATAGAGCCGCCAAAAAAGAAGAAAAAGGAATCTAAGCCTGAAACAAAAATTGCCATTCATGAGTTTGTATTATCGGGGGTTGCCTTAACGTTGGATTTGACCAAAGTGAATGGAAAAACTTTAGACCTTGAATTGCCGACTGTGGCGTTAGATAGCCTGGGTGGTGCTGAAGGAATTGAAGCTAGCAAGTTAGGAGCGACCATTGCTAAAGAAATACTATCGGAAATTTCAAAGCAAGCAAAAGAGCAATATCAAGCAGCTTTAAAAGACAAAGCAAAACAAAAACTGGACGAAAAAAAGAAAAAATTATTAGACAAGCTTAAAGGTTAAAAATAAACACCTATGACAGCAATGAAAAATTACAGTATAAAGCATCAAATAAAAAATAATCTGATCGCCATTATCAGTATTTTCATTGCTGTTATTTCATTGAGTTACAATACTTGGCGTAATGAGCAAACGGAATTTAATCGCAACGTTCGAACCGCATCATTTGAAGTCTTAATGTCTTTAGCTGAGCTTCAACAAGTAGTCGATAACAGCTATTACGGTGATTCTGCAGAAAAAGGCGATCCAATAAAAGGTTGGAGCTATGTTATATATATTCAAGATTTATCTGTGAGCGTTTCGCCCAACGCACAAAGCAACGCAAAACATTTGCATAGCACTTGGCAGGATAACTGGCATTTAATGAAGTCTGATGAGCAAGCGGTTGATAACATAACATCGGCTATTAAAAACCAGCGTCAAATTGTATTAAAAGCGCTGCAAAATCTGAACTAATAGTGCCATTCAATAGCTTATTAAATTGTACATATTGCGACAATACAAAAAGCTATATTGGCGTTATTATTCACCACGTGCGGCAGAGTTAGCATTACCTACAAAAACGCTGATATCTTCGGCTATTGTCGCTTCCGGATGTTCAACGATACGACCAACTTCTTGGCCATCGACAAGAACTACAATTGTTGGCGTGTACTTTACTTTATACGTTTTTTCTAATCCTGACTCATGGCTTTTTTGATGATCAAGTGAGTACAGTTTAATGATATCTGACTTGCTTTGAAATGACTTTAACAAACGCGGTACTTCACGTTTACTGTCGTGACACCAAGTGCCAAAAAACACTTTTATTTCAACATTATCAGGTAAACTAGCAACAAACTCTAACTCTTCTTCACTTACCTTATAATCGTCGAAGCCTTCTTTAAACACGTCATATTCAGCAAATAATGACTGCTGATTATAATCTGGCTTAACCTGTTCCGAAAAAGCATTCGCTTCCCTGATGAATAATAAAACTGCCGTTGCCAACCAAAAAACCAAAGCTAAAAACATAAATGTCTTTTTGTGTTTCTTTAAAAATGTTTTCTTTTCGCTGTTATCGTTCACGGGTTTTTTCCAATAATGATTTAGATTCTTGTAAGAAGGTATTGGCATCATCACCAAACCAATTGGCAACTTGATTAAATTGTTCAATAAAGCTTACTTTATCACCTCGCTCCACATTTTCTAATAAATTTGAAAAACGTTCGATAAAACGTCTCATCATTACGACATTATCAGGATTAGAAAAAATTATATCTGCATAAAGTTCCGGAGCTTGTGCAAATAAGCGACCCACCATAATCAACTCTAAGCGATAAATAGGAGAGCTCATCGCTAGCAACTGATCAAGATCGACATCTTCTTGCATCAAATGATAGCCATAACTGACTGTCGAAAAGTGACGCATTACTTGAACCATTGCCATTGCATCATCATGTTGTGTTGCTTCAACATGATAATTCAATGCTCCCCAAATCTTAAACTGCTCGAGTAACCATTGATATTGCTCTGCTTTGCGGCCTTCACAAACAATAATAGTTTGTTTGATCATGCCAGTAACATCAGGGCCGAACATTGGGTGTAGTCCAACAACAGGGCCTCGATGAACATCAAGCATTTGAGTTAATGGTTTATCTTTAATACTGGTTATATCAGCTAAAATACAATCTTCAGGTAAATTTTTGAGCGTCGATATTACCATTTCAGTCAGATTAATTGGCACTGCAACAATGACCAATGCCGCTTTTGCAAGCATTGCATCTGTGTGCTCTGGAGTGTCCCAATCATGCTTTTCGATAATATCAACGATGTATCCGGTACGCTCGAACAAGTCGACAAACACTTGACCAAGTTGTCCTTTACCACCAATAACAACGATATTACCAGCATCAGGGTTTACACATAGGTAGCCTTGTTCATCTTGTGAGCTGTATGAGTCGCGCATTATGCGGCGAAATACATCTTCAATCAAAGAAGGTGATAAGTCATCACTAGCGCCTTGAGCCTTTAATCTATTAAGTAATGCTTGTTCGCGACTGGGATCGAATATGGGCATACCTTTATTTGATTTTAGTTCGCCCACTTTCGCCGTCACTAAACGTCGTTTAGCGATTAGAGTAAGCAGTTGCTCATCAATGCTATCGATTTCGTTTCGACATTGATTCAGTTGCTGTTCAAAATAACTCATCGTTATGCCACGCTATTGGTTGCAAGTCTTGCGGGTAGCGCCGTTTTTAATTTAGTAGCTGCTTTAGCCATCAACTCTTCGGTTGATTGCCAATCAATACAAGCATCCGTTACAGAAACGCCATAAGCGAGTTCTTCTTTTGGTAAATTTGAGCTTTGGTTACCAGCATTTAAGTTACTTTCTAACATTATGCCAATAATCGACTTATTGCCTTCACAAATTTGGTTCATAACATTCTCAGCTACTAATGGTTGACGGTTATGATCTTTGCTCGAATTGGCATGAGAGCAATCAATTACTAACGCTTGTGCCAGATTAGCAGCACTAAGTTGTTGATCACACACAGCTACATTGACCGAATCATAGTTTGGTTGTTTACCGCCTCGCAAAATAACGTGGCCATCAGGGTTACCGGAAGTTTTAAGTAAAGCCACTTGCCCTTCTTTGTTTATGCCCATGAACCGATGTGATGAAGCAGCAGATTGCATCGCATTGATTGCCACATCCAACGAACCATTTGTGCCATTTTTAAAGCCAATAGGCATAGATAAACCGCTCGCCATTTCCCTGTGTGTTTGTGACTCTGTCGTTCGAGCACCAATTGCTGACCAACTAAACAGCTCTGCCAAATACTGAGGTGAAATAGGATCTAATGCCTCTGTCGCTAGCGGTAATCCGAGCTCAGTAAGGTACAACAATAACTCACGAGCAGTTTCTAAACCTTTTTCAACATCGAAACTACCATCCATGTGAGGGTCGTTAATTAGCCCTTTCCAGCCCACTGTTGTTCTTGGCTTTTCAAAGTAGACTCGCATAACAATGTAAAGCGTATCTTTATATTGCTCATGAAGTTGCTTTAATCTTCGGCCATACTCTTTTGCCGCTTCCACATCGTGAACAGAACATGGTCCAGAAATAACCAATAAGCGGCTATCTTTTTTATGAATAATATTGGCTATCGTTTCTCTTGCCTGTAGTACATACTGACGACCAGATTCCGATAACGGAAGCTTTTGTTTTAGTAGGTTCGGAGTTATAAGAATTTCTTCCGAATTTACATGAATATCATTAAGTCTTGTTGTTGACATAAGCACACCAAATTTTTAAATTAGAACGATTAAAAGGCTACTGACTAAGCGCAGTAAAACAGGATATTAGTATTTGTTGCAGTACTATTTTTAGTTGTAATATCGAAAATGGACTAGTTGGTAATGCATGGCGCAAGGACACCTATCAAATTTAATTAAATGGATGATAAGTTGTATCAGCTTTTACTTCTGTAACGCAAGCCCTTATTGATATTAGCGTTATTTTTTTACTAAATTATTTAAAACTCACTGACAATCGCAAACTTCATCATAAAAACAGGCATAAAAAAACAGAGGCTAGCCTCTGTTTGTAAGTCTTTAGGTGAAACGGAAAATGCTTATTCGCCTAGACGATTTTTCACCAAGTCATCAACGACACTTGGATCTGCTAAAGTTGAGGTATCACCTAAACTATCCACTTCATTCTCAGCAATTTTACGTAATATTCGACGCATAATTTTACCAGAACGAGTTTTCGGTAATGCTGGTGCATATTGAATTAAGTCAGGTTTAGCAAAACTTCCCATTTCGCTAGTGACCATTTTTTTCAAGTCAACTAACAGCTCGTCATCACCTTCAACACCACTCATTAGTGTCACATAAGCGTATACGCCTTGACCTTTAATATCGTGAGGATAACCAACAACAGCGGCTTCCGATACTTTAGGGTGAAGCACTAAAGCACTTTCAATTTCTGCAGTACCTAATCTATGGCCTGACACATTTAATACATCATCAATACGGCCTGTGATCCAATAGTAACCGTCACTGTCGCGCTTCGCGCCATCACCGGCAAAATAATTACCCTTGTGTTGGCTAAAGTAAGTTAGATAGAAACGTTCTTGGTTTCCGTAAACTGTGCGCATTTGTCCTGGCCAGCTTCCTTGAATAATTAATTGACCACTACATTCGCCAGTCAGTTCATTTGATTCACCATCGACAATGGCAGGCTTAACACCGAAAAATGGCAAGCCTGCAGCTCCTGGCTTCATACCAGCAGAGCCAGGTAAAGAGGTAATTAAAATACCACCTGTTTCTGTTTGCCACCATGTATCAACAACAGGACAACGACTTTCACCAACAATTTCATAGTACCAGTGCCATGCTTCAGGATTAATTGGCTCACCTACTGAGCCTAATATACGCAGCGAAGAGCGGTCACTAGCATGAACTAAGTCATCTCCTAATGCCATTAACGCTCTGATAGCTGTTGGCGCGGTATAAAACACATTAACTTTATGCTTTTCCACTATCTGCCAGCAACGACCAGCATCAGGGTATGTTGGTACGCCTTCAAACATTAATGTGGTTGCACCGTTTGCTAACGGACCGTAGAAAATATAGCTGTGGCCAGTGACCCAACCAGCATCAGCAGTACACCAGTAAATTTCACCATCGCGGTAATCAAACACATATTTATGGGTCATCGCCGCATACAATAGATAACCACCACAAGTGTGTAACACCCCTTTTGGCGTTCCTGTTGAACCTGAGGTATAAAGAATAAATAGCGGATCTTCAGCGTCCATGATTTCTGGTTCACATTCGCTACTTACTTGGCTTTTAGCTTTTTGATAATGAACATCAACAGCGTCGTTCCACTGCACTTGTGCACCAGTATGTTCAACAACAATAACCGTGCTTACATTCGGACAATCAGCAACTGCGGCATCAACATTAGCTTTTAGTGGAATGGTTTTCCCACCACGAACACCTTGGTCTGCAGTGACAACCACTTTACAATCGGCATCAATGATTCGACTTCGAATTGATTCTGAAGAGAAGCCACCAAAAACAACAGAATGCACTGCGCCTATGCGAGCACAAGCAAGCATCGCATAACCGACTTCCGGTATCATCGGCATATAAATACAAACGCGGTCGCCTTTCTTAACGCCTCTAGATTTTAGAACATTAGCAAATTTACACACTTCGCTATGCAATTCGTTATAGCTGATATGACGCGAATCAGTTGGTTCATCACCTTCGAAAATAATGGCTGTTTGCTCACCGCGCTCGGCTAAATGGCGATCGATACAATTGTAACTAACATTTAACTGCCCGCCTTTAAACCATTCTATTTCGGCTTTATTAAAATCAACATCACTCACTTGCTCAAAAGGTTTGTGCCAATCGAGAAATTCGTTGGCTTGCGTCGCCCAAAATTCATCAGGCTGTTCAATCGATTGACGGTACATTTGCTGATACTGCTGCTCAGTTAAATGAGTATGTTGTTTTGCTTTTTCAGAAACTGGATAGAATTTTTTTAATGGTTGCATAATCTGCCTAAACCTATTTTCTTAACTTATTTTTGTGATTTATCGTCAGTGATAATTGCTTTCTGCTATTACTAAAACACAAAATGACAGCGCTGTCACTCTTCTTTTAATGTTAATGTAATGTTTATTTTATGTTAGCCGCATTTGATCACTTGGAATAAATATAGAACGAGCGATCATAAATGCAATGTACGCAATTAGAATATTTTTTCTGTTTTGCATCGCAAATTACGATAACATGTTATAAGTTTAATTAAAGACATACATTTTTGAACAGAGAAAAATATGAGAATAATTATTAGCTTAAGCTTAGCTGCTATCGTTTTAAGCGGATGCCAATCGCAAGCGAACTTTAAAAGTGCAAATGTAATAAAGCCGCATCTTGATGCTGCAATTATTGATGAAGCGCCAGCAGAAGAAACGGTAGAAGTAACTTTACAACCGTTTGTATACTTTGACTTTAATTCAGATGTACTTAGTGAGGAAAGCAAACAAGTTTTAGATACTCATATAAATGCGATGAAAGCAGTGGACTCAGGTCAAATTGTACTGCAAGGACATACCGATCAAGTAGGTGGTGAAGAGTTTAACCATAACTTAGCAAAACGCCGTGCTAACGCTGTTTATGTATATTTAGCAAATGCAGGAATCAATCAAGAGCGCTTAACCGCGACTAGCATGGGTAAAGGCGATCCAAATCGCAAAGGTATAAACCCTTCAACCGATCGTCATGTAAAATTAATTTACTAATAAGATCGAATGAAAGTCGGTAACCAAGGTCAGTATTAATACTGGCCTTTTTTATGATAACTGAAGTTTTAGTGATGAATTATACCAATTGAGATAAATAGGTATTAAATGTATGAAAGAATTTAAGGCGAAACCTTACCAATTCCCTCAAGGTGTTTACCTTTATCTATCACTGATTATGATAGTTGTTGTGGTTGGTTGCTTTGTTGCTGGTATTTTAATGTTTATCAATATCGTTCAGTTACTCTGTTTGATATTGTTTTTTATGGTTTGGTCTACTCGAAATTGGCCTTCCTTAGTTGTTACAGATAGCGAGCTTGTGAGCAGAAATAATCATAAAGTTTATTGGCACTTTCCAATACAAAACTTTGCTGCGATTAAACACCTGCAAGACACATCACTTTTAATCGATATTGACGGCAATCAATACCCTTTGCAAACAAGTACTTTCTCTGCAACGCGCTGGCACGAAATCGAAGATGAACTTGTCAAAATTAAGTAAACTAATCGCAGGTTCTATTTCGATTAAATATGCAGGCGAAACTGTTTAACATATTCAGAAACAACTAGAACATTCCCATCACGTCCATCTCTATTTTATAAACTTTAGTTTGAGCTGTAATAAATAAGATGTTATTTGAAATGTTAACAGGATTGTTCATCTAAAAAAACATCTTAAACCGATTTTGACAACGTTATCAAAGTGTAAGTAATATATAGCATATTAGCTACATAAAAATAACTACCTTCGGACCCATTACTATGAAATTTACTCCTTACCTATTGCCATTATGCCTAATAGGTGCACTAGTTAATAGCGCTCAAGCGTTAAGCAAAGATTTAAAAAATGAAACTCACGACCGACCTAATATTATTTTTATTGCCGCTGACGACTTAACTGCTAAATATGTTGGAGCTTTTGGCGCAAAACACATACAAACACCGAATATAGATGCCTTGGCGAAAAAAGGGGTTAAGTTTAATAACTCAGTGGTCCAAGGAACAATGTGCGGCCCGTCACGAAACTCAATGCTCACTGGTCAGTATCCCCATAACCTAGGGTTTTACATCAATGGCACGTTAAAAAATGTACCTGTCGATGGTTGGAATTTACCGAACACATTGCAACAAAATGGTTACGCGACATCTTGGATAGGAAAATCCCATATTCGTACACCGAATGTTGGCTTAGAAAAAGACACTCCTTATAGAGGCAATGTTAGCCTAATACAAGATATAGGCTTTGATGAGGCAACGTCATCACATGGTCGTGCAGTTTTATCGAGCAGCGCCAAAAAAATGGCTAAAGATCCAGGTATGAAATGGCAATATGGCCATGATATGTATGCCGACTACATATACAAAAAAGGTCTATTTCCAACATTCGTTAAAGACTTAGGTAAAATAAGTACTTTACCTGTAAACGATTACCTTGATGGTAATATTGCCAACCGAGCGGTTAATTGGATTGAAGGTTATAAAAGAGAGCAACCTTTTTTCCTTTGGGTTAACTTTTCAGGCCCACACGGCCCGTATGATGCGCCAGGCATGGTTAAGTACACACCAGAACAAATGCCACCTGTAATTATCGATAAAGACCACAGCGATATTCCAGGATTAATGCGTACCCAACTTTTTAAAGGTAATGAATCTGTTGCATTAGAGAAGCGTACAGCTTATGCGGGCATGATCACGTTTTTAGATCAGCAAGTGGGTCGTATATTACAAGCGATTGATGACAAAGGTGTGCGAGATAATACACTCATTGTGTTTTACTCTGATCACGGCATCATGGAAGGTGACCATGGCTTAAATCATAAGTATACGTTTTATAAAGAAGTACTCAATGCTAGCTTAATAATAGATTTACCTGGCGGCCAAGAAGGTAAAGCAATTAATCGTCCAGTAGAGTTACTTGACGTTGTACAAACAGCATTAGATGTTGCAGAAGTACCAGTTAAACAGCGTACCGCAGCCAAAGGATACAGCTTAAAACCAATACTTGATGGCAGTGGTGATATCGCAAGAACTGCAGCATATGCGGAAATTTATAATGGCATAGCTATGGTAACCGAAAATTATAAGTATATTGAAACAGCACAAGGCAATGTATTATTTGACGTTAGGAATGACCCTAATGAGCGTGTTAATGCAATTAAGTCATTACCCGAAGTAGCTAAGAATATGGCTGCAGGCATGGAAAAGTGGCGCAACACTGAAGCTGGTGAATTTAAATGGTTAGAGCAAAAAACGATTGATAAAATCGAAGGAATTGTCGCGGTTAAATCAGGGAAAGTTAAAAAGGTCAAAAACAAAGATAAAAAGAAAAATAAGAACAAAAAAAACAAAGATAAAAAGAACAAAGACAAAGCGATATAGTCTGAACTAATACATATTAGTTGTTTAACTACATCCTTGTGCGGCTAATCAGTAAATTACCTTATTGCTGATTAGTTAAAAATATTTGTTGCTGATGCTGTTCAAGCATAAAGCATTGGCAACAAATCCCACGACTATCTCCTATTATACTAATAGCCATCATAAGCGTATCTAAAATTAATCATTGCAATATTTTATTGCAAATTATGGCCAACTTTTCTCATTAAACTCTGCTTACAAGCTAATTTTTTAATAGTTTATTGTTTTGACTTTAGCATCACCTTATTTGTATCCGCACTATAGGGTAAATTATGCTTTGTTTTTATTGAGGCATAGTAAGACTTATCAGCTAAGAGATATTCTTATGGACTTAATGATTGCTTTAAAAATAGCTTAGCGTTTGACATTCAATTAATGGATAGATTTTTGAGCAAGGACTAGTTCAATATGCCCGAAATTGAATAATTTCCATGCGCCATTAACTAAGATTTAATAACGAAACTAGCAGGGTTAATACAGAGTCGATATAAAAAGCGGCTCATAAGAGCCGCTTAATTGGTTGTTCAAAGTAATGTAGAAAGAGCATTAACTTTTATTCTTTTTATCTTTCTTTTTCTTATTTTTATTTTTGTTTTTATCTTTATTTTTGCCAATTGACTTACCATTTATAACCTGAAGTTCTTTTTGATAAGAGTTCTTTGCGGCAGAAGAGAATAATTCAGTCTTATCTTCCCATTTCACGTTACGATTAAAAATAGTGCCATATTGTGGGTAGTTATTATAATTTAATGATTCAGCTTGCCACTTTTCAACCTCTGCATCGTATACTTTACGCATCAACTCTAACTGCTTTTTATACTCAGGGTTTTGCGCCAAATTATTCATTTCTAAACTATCATTAGAGACATGGTAAAGCTCCTCTTGAGCTTTCATTTTACCTTCTTCATAGGGCCAGAAAATGTACTTAAAATCACCTGAAACAACCGCTAATGTGTGTGTTGGGGCACTACCATATAGTTGCATTAACGTTACAGACTCTCTTACTTGTTCTGGCGAATTTTCTGCAAGTAATGGTAAAAGACTTACACCGTCAATATCCTTTGGGGCTTCTACACTTGCTAAAGCAAGTATGGTAGCCGTTAAGTCTACCCCCGCAGTTAACGCTGAGTGACGCTTACCATTGGCTTTGTTTCTAGGATCAAAAATAATTAAAGGAGCTCGTGATGCTTCTTCGTACGGTAATGTCTTGCCAGATAAACCATGAGCCCCCTGCGAGTAGCCATTATCTGAGGTAAAAATAATCACAGTATTATCAGCTACACCTTGTTCTTCAAGAGATGCTCTAATTTTGCCTAAGGCAACGTCGACGCCGTAAATTAATTGGTAATATTTGCGGGTTACTTCATTGTAATTATCAAAATAACCATATTTTTTATAGTATGAAATATACTGACGACCTAACTTAGCTTGGTCTGCGAGATGCTCTCCATGCTCTTTACCGAAATTTTCAGCAGGCGTAAAAGTGATACCTTTAAAAACATCATCAAAGGCAGGATCTGGCTTACTAGGTAAGTGTGGTGCCTTAAAATACACTGACATATTAAAGGGCTTTTTGCTGGCTTTGGCTTTTATAATGAAATCTTCAGCCCAAGCCGCATACGCTTGTGTAGAATGCGGATGTTCTTCTGCATATTGAGCTAAATATTTATTCTTTTTAGTCTCATATTCAGTTTGTGATAGCCCGCCAGCCCAGTCGTCAAACTCATTAACAGGTAATTTATCGTAGCTATTATGGTTTGTACTTGTTGTTACTATTTCGGTAACTGGAAAGCCGAATTTCCCTGCAAAGCCGGTGTAGTAACCTGATGACTTTAATAAAACGGGGTAAGCCCCTGAAAATGTTTCTTTGGTCATAGAGCCATGTTGAAAATTGGCTCCGTGCTTATATTCATACTTCCCCGTCATTAAGGACGCACGGCTTGCCATACAAATAGGTGTATTGTTGTAATGACGATCGAAAATAACGCCGTCATTAGCTAACTGATCCATATTAGGTGTTTTTATTTCTGTATTACCCATTGCCCCCATGGCTGTATATGACTGGTCATCGGTAAAAATAACAACAATATTGGGTTTTTCTGCAGCAAAAGCGCTCGGTAATATAACAGCTAAGCTAAGTGCTAGAGCTTTGAAATTAAGTGATTTCATATTTTTCCTGATAAATGTTTTATTAGCTAATGTTAATTTGATACAACAATTAAAAACAAAAGACAGGCTTCCTTTTATAGGAAAGCCTGAAAATTATTTGTTATCTTGCTTAGACTTTTTGTTCTTATTTTTGTCTTTTTTAGATTTTTTATCTTTTTTGGACTTTTTATCTTTATTCTTACTTTTTTTGCTTTTCTTAGACAACTTGTTCAGAGCAACTTTGAAAACATCGACTTCGGTGTCGTTCAATAACTTTTCACCTTCAGTCGTTCTGCCACGATTCACATAGGCTACCAATAGTTCTGTTAATTGCTTTACTTTCTCAGGGTACTTTGCCTGTAAATTATTATCTTCGCCAAGATCTTCTTTCATATTATATAACTGAACTTTTGGCAAAGCTTGAGCCTCCGCATCGTCATCATGAGGGCGTGACCACCCGCCTGAAGAAGGTGCTAAAATCAATTTCCAATCGCCACTTCGAATAGCAAAACGACCATGAATAGAATGATGAATAATACCCTGTCTAGCGTTTTCAATTGGCTGTTTGGCAAACGCAGGCAAAAAGCTAAAACTATCTTCTGCTTGGTTTTTAGGTATATCTACGTCAATAATATCGGCTACAGTGCGAATAAAGTCAGCAAGCGTAATAGTTTGAGCGGAGATACTTCCAGGTGAAATACCACCTTTGGGCCAACTTACAATGAAAGGTACGCGATGCCCACCTTCCCAGATATCTGCCTTTGCCCCTCTTAAGTCTGCACTTGGAAAATGCCCCTGCTTAATCAAGCCTTTAATATCTGCTTTAGGCGAGGTACCGTTGTCAGTACTAAAAATAACTAAAGTGTTATCTAGAATACCGTTATCTTTCAAGCTCGCCATCACCGCGCCAATACTTGCATCCGTTTGCATAACAAAATCACCATAATCTCCCATACCACTTTTACCAATCCATTCTTTACTTGGCACAATTGGTGTATGCGGTGAGTTTAAAGCAAAATACAAAAAAAACGGCTTGTCCGATTTAGCTTGTTCTTTGATAAACGAGGTCGCTCTATCGGTTATTCTTGGTAACATCTCGCTGGTTTGAATTTCTTCCACAATTTTGTTGTCAATGACCAACGAACTCATTTCCCTTGCATGATGGAAGCCATAAAAACTATCAAAACCGCGAGTTATAGGGCCATCAGGTATTATCGTCCCAACCGGAGCTATCGATGGCAAAAAAAGCTCATTCTTCTTGTTTGTCTTTTGCGGAGTAAAGTCACCTTCATAGTTGTAGTTTAAATGCCATTTACCAATGATACTTGTAGTATAACCATTGGTTTGAAGCATTGATGCGACAGTCATTCTGTCTTCACTGATCAAAGGTTCATCATTACCTTTAACCACACCGTTTTGTAACTTTGTTCGCCAGTTATAACGACCTGTTAAAAGTGAATACCTTGAAGGTGTACAAACCGATGACGTTGTATGGGCGTCAGTAAACACCATTCCTTGTTGTGCCATTTGATTCAAGTTTGGTGTAGGAATTTTACCGCGTGTCGGGTTTAAAGCTTGTACTTCACCGTAGCCCATATCGTCGGCAAGAATGAAAATAATATTAGGCTTTTTACTTGTTTGAGAAGCTAACGCGTTAGTAAAGACAGTAGTTGCTAATAAAGAAGCAAGTAAAGCGCTAGTTTTAATAATTGAAGATTTCATTTTTATCTCTTGTTGTTACACTAATATATATAATTCGGATTAATAATTGGCGTTGGTGCATCCACACTAATTTTCCATTGAGCTAATTTCTTTTTAAGCTGCTCCGCTTTTTCAGGCATTTCTTTAATCAAGTCTGTCGTTTCATTTTCATCATCAACTAAGTTGTAAAGCTCATACTCGTTGCTATCTATATATTCAATCAATTTATAACCTTGAGAAATGATCATATTGCGCCATTCATCTTTCCATTTTTTTTGTTTCTTATTAAATCGAGCCCATTTAGGGTAAAACCAAAACATATCTCTGGCAGCCATTTTCTCTTTTTGACCGGTTAAAACTGGCGAAATACTAATGCCGTCTAGAACATGTTCTTTTGCTACATCAATACCTGTAAGCCCCATCAATGTCGGAAAAATATCAATTCCCATAACTGCTTGCTTGGTGTTCTCTAGAGCGGGGATTTTTCCTGGCCAATTAAAGATGTAAGGTACCCGTATTCCTCCTTCATATAACTGCCCTTTCGACTCTCTTAATTCACCATTTAGTAAATTATTATTCATTTTGTATCCGCCATTATCAGAGGTAAAAACAATTAGCGTGTTTTCATCGATTCCTCTGGCTTTAAGCGCTTGTATTAGCCTACCTACGTTGTCATCAAGACTTTTAGCCATTGCAGCAACGGTTTTATCTGTTTGGTTATAGCTATCGCCACCCTTTTTTTCAAAATAAGCTAAATCATCTGGTTTAGCCTCCCAAGGTTTGTGGATTAAGTAATAAGGAAGAAATAAGAAAAAAGGTTTGTTATTTTTTACTGAGTCATCAATAAAATTTATGGCATGCTTGGTAAAGACATCACCAATATAGTCATCGTCTTTTAATTCAATACTAGGTACAGTTTTAGCATTAAAGTGCGTATTATTACTTTCAATGACAACGTCAAAACCATGGTTTTCAGGGCTGGTATCATTAGCCCCTAAATGCCACTTGCCAAACATCGCCGTTTGATAGCCCGCTTCTTTAAATTTATCAGCAATACTAATCGTTGATACCGCTAAGTTCCGAGTATCAAATGGCACGTGATACTTAATTTTTTCTTCATTACCAATATGCTTTTCTGAAACACGATAAATATGATTTCTTGGCCCATATTGACCAGATAATATTGCCGCTCTTGAGGGTTTGCACGTAGGGTAATTCGAGTACCCCTTTTTGAAGTACATCCCCGAACTCGCTAACGCGTCAATATGTGGAGTTTCAAAGAAAGGATTACCATCTCGCGATAAAGTTTGACTACCGACATCATCGGCTAAAATAAAAAGTACGTTGGCTTGCTGCGATACTTTTTCAGCATGTGCATTAAAGCTGCCTATAGATAGTAATAAAACTACTTGTACAGCATGTCGAATTGAAGTTAAGCGATTCATGGCAATTCTTCTAATTTTTTAAGTCGTATTTACTCGAGTGATTGTTTATTTATTTTTGTTAGGCTTTTTCTTTCTCTTTTTCTTTGCTTTTTTAACTAAAGGAAACTCTTCACTAGCCAATGCTTTTGGCAAACCTAGACCTTCACGGCTTTGCCAATCAGTTAACGGTGATTCATAGATATCTTTATTTAATACGTAAACGTAATTAGCCGATGACTCTTTGCCTTTTTCGACAATAAAACCGGCATCTAATTGATAAACACCAGGGTTAAGAGTTGCATTGAACGTTACTTCTTTAGCATTATCTTCGAATGACTGTGTTAATTTATGATCACCCATTTGAAAATATGCTTGCTTACTTTTATAGACCGCACCATTTAAGTGGCTATCAGTAATTGCTTTGTCAAATTCAGCAGGCCAACGTCTTATCGAAAACTGATATTCACCTTTCGCAACTACTTCAATTTGCCATGAGCCTTTTCTATTCATTTTCCAAACAATACCTTGTTGGGCATAGTTAGGAGACCTTAATAGGTCATGCGATGTTAATGTCACTGGATTTTGTTGCTTAGAGCCAATCTTAATTGCCGACGTAATATGGTGCTCTTTTTTCAGATCTTGCCAGATCGCATCGTATTGTTGATTAAGATTATTAACCACTTCAGGATATTGCTTACTTAGATCTTTTTTCTGGGCACGATCTTTCTTGATATCGTAAAGCGCTTCGCCATTGAGTAATCGCCATTGTTCTGTCATCAACACACTATTACGCCATTTTTCAGGAGTAAAAACACGCTGGCTTTCAACTAATAAAGTTCGATCTCTTAATGATTCTTTATCACCATATAATAATCCCTTAATTGTTGTACCATCGGCCTTAAGCATGTTTTTAGGGGCCGATAATGAAAGTAAATCAATAAAGGTTGGCAAGATGTCTAGGTGCGCGGTTAACTGGTCAACCTCACCTTTAGCAATTTTGCCATTAGGCCAATTGATCAAAAATGGAACACGGTGACCACCGTCAGAATTAGAGTTTTTACCGCCTCTTAGGCCGGCATTATAATATCTCGAACCGCCTGCAGAACCATTATCTGTAGTAAAAATTAAGATAGTGTTTTTATCTAACCCTTCTTTTTCTAAAAAGGTGCGCAAACGCTTAAAATTATCATCTATATTGGTGATCATGCCGTAAAAGTTAGCTAGATCTTTATTATTTAAGCTTTCATAAAGTGCACTGTACTCTTTCGGCGCACGTTTAGGCGAGTGCGGAGCATTAGTTGAAATATAGGTAAAGAACGGTTTATTTTGCTGTTTACTTTCACGCATAAAAGTCAATGCTTCGTCAAAGAAAACATCGGTTACATAACCTTTATATTGTTGGTAGGCACCATTTTCAAAACCTTTCACATTTGGTTTTACGGTTAAATAGGTATCATCAAAGTAGTCGTTACCCCAGAAATCAGGAGTTTGTGGTATACCACCACCACCGTGCATCACAACAGTAGAGAATCCTCTATCTTGTGGGCGATACGGATACGCATCACCTAAATGCCATTTCCCGAATAGTCCGGTATTATATCCACTATTTTGAAAGACATCAGCCATTGTTACTTCACGTTCACGTAACATGTTGCGACCCATAATAGTATGCCAAACACCTACACGCCCTGAGTATCGCCCCGTCATTAAAGCTGCACGGGTAGGTGCACAAGTAGGATCTACATGGTAGTTAGTTAGTAATGTACTTTGCTCGGCAAACTCGTCAAGATTGGGAGTGAAAATATTTTCATTACCAGTAAAGCCTAAATCTCCGTATCCTTGATCATCGGTAATAACGATGACTACATTCGGTTTCAAATTACCTGCATAACTAAACATAGATACACTTGTCAAAACAATAAAAAATATAAATTTCATAAATAATTCCAGAGATAAAGATAGTAATGCCATTTAGTTTTTATATATAAATAAACATCTTTGTTGTAATTTATTATTAATAGCACTTTTTGTACAGGTTGATAGATGTAAATTAATGTAAATTATCTACTTTACCGGTGATGATAAACAAACCAGCTAGGCTGGTAATTAGTTTGTAAACTATTCGGTTACTCAAGTAGATAACTTAATTCAGACTAAATATTCTCTTTTTCATTGTGCTAAAAAAAGGAAAGTCATACATAGACTTTCCTTTCGAATAGGTTATTTAGATAAATTACTTTTTACTAAACAATCTGCGGCTAATCGACCCGCACAACAGCATAAACAAACCGAAATACAAGCTACCACCGCGACTATCAGGTTCAGATTCACCATCGACAGTAACTAGTAATGTTTGCGTAAACTTACTTGAGTTTCCTGCGCTATCTTCTGCACTCCACTCGATAGAATAAGTTCCAGCCACTAGATTTGAGCCGTCAAAGTCAGTTGTTGCAGTAATGTTACCATCAACAAGATCGCTAGCAACTAGAGCTGCTGGTGTGTACGTAGAATTGCCATCGACAATCTCAAAGTTTAATTGCGTGTCCGCCATAAACTTAGGTGCAGTTGTATCTTTCACTGTTACAGATTGCGTTACTTCTTCTACGTTGCCTTCTGAGTCTTCTATTGTCCAGGTAACAATAGTAGTTCCAACCGGAAATCCAGCCGGAGCATCATTAGCAATTGAGACCGTTGTTGCGCTCACTTCTGAATGCTCTACAGTTGGCACAAGTTCAACAGTGGTTAGATTGCTAGTAGCCTCTACTTTAATGTCATTTAGACCTGTAATGGTCATTTCATTAGGTGGCGTAGCGATAATCGTCACTGTACGTGTTGCTGTACCTGTATGGTTATCAGAATCTGTTGCACTGTAGGTAATTGTGAAAACATCCCCTATCGTTGAAGAATCTATACCCGGCACTGATTCTTCATTTAGTGTATAAGTAATGGTAGCCGTAAGACCTGTATCGATATCATCTGTAACTACTGCACCAAGTTCTTCATATGTTGCATTTTGAAACAAAACAATATTCTTAGCGCCGTTTAGGATAACAAGTGGAATTTCAGTTTGCTCTGGCACTTCAAAGAAATCCAAAATACCGTTGTCATTTAAATCGTCAGTATCTGCGTAGCCATCTTGATCAATATCCGGTGCGCTAAAATCACCAAAATCATTCGTTACGTTTACATCTTCACCGTCAAGTAAGCCGTCGTTATCATCATCTTTATCTGAATAGTCTTCAATACCATCATCATCGCTATCAGTTACAAATGAAGCGATAACATCAGCCAACTCATCCTTTGTATTATTATAAATAACAAAACCATCAACATCGATATCTATATGACCACCAGATGCTTGGTTTACTATTTGAAACTTTAATTTCGTTTGGTCTAATAAAGCAATATTTTCTGGAGTAAGTGTTTTTTCAACTTCAAAATATGTCCATTCATTTACAATATTTGTTGAAGTTAACGCATCGGCAGGAATTCCAATAGACGAAATAGGGGCATTTTCATCACCTGCTTTAAGTTTTAATTCGAGCATGTTTGACTTACCGTCTTTCACTGTAAAAGCACTTGTATCTGTACCTGAAGGTATTTTAGCCCAAAAGCCCATATAAATATTTTCAGTTATGGTGCCAACAAAAGCATTTGAATAACTTGAACCATCACCGGTATTAATCGTCGTCGAACTATCACCAATTTTGGCAACGTCATTATTAACTGAAAAATCACCAAATTGACCTATCTCAATCCTATCAACCAAAATATGAGAAAGAGTCTCTTGTCCATCGCCCCAACCGTTATTATTACTATCTATATGTTCATCTGGATTGTAAGGCAAGGCATCATGATTAATTAGAATACCTTTATCATTAACTTCAAAATTAGCAACACCATCACCATCAAAATCTTTTGCTAAGTTATCTTCTAACTCAGCAAAATAAGCTTGTGTTGGATGTGGATCAGAGATATCAATTAAGCCGTCTTCGTCCCCATTCGGCGGTACTAACATTGATTGTTTGTCTATATCTGTATACGCAACCACATCATCGATGCTGACATCATCACCTATGGCTTGACCTTGAATAACTACTTTAAATGCCAATGTTTCAGGGTTGTACAGTACTTCTTCTAATACTTTGTTTCTATGTGGGTAATCAGGATCTGGCGCTGTACCATTAACGCTTTTTTCATTCCACTCTGCGGTTACCTCTGCGTTAACATCATTTATGTCATACGTAACGGAATGCGTTGTCCACTCGGTATCGGTGATATAATAAATAGGGAAGGTTCCATTTGAACCATCGGCTCGTAATGCAACAATTTTCGCTCTGATACCTGCAGGCTCACCTGCTAATAATGCAGCAGCAGGCTGCTCATTTAATACATTTACTTTTGCTCGAAAACCTAAAGTGAATTTAGTGAAAGAGCCGGTAGCATATAAACCACCTTCCTCTGTTGACGATTTAGTTTGGATATTTTTACCTTCTTTTACTAAAACCATATTTACATATGTTGAGCTGTTATAGCTATCAGTTGTAGTTAAAGTTGTTATAATATTTTTTGTATTTGAAAAGTTCCATTCATTTGAATCGCTTTCAAAATCACCGTTAACCACGCGGTTGATTGTAATTTCCGACAATTCAATGTCATTGGGAGCAGCATCAAACAAATCATCAACATCGTCACCGTCAGTATCGACAGCAAACGCTGCAGAACTCATTGATAGAGTTCCCGCTACTAATAGAGTTCTCAACGATTTTCCAGTAAGTGCTTGTTGTACTGCAGTTGTAAGTATTACTTTTTTGCTAATGCCCATCCTAAACCTCGTGTCTTTTATATATTATGATACTCTATACTATTATCACTGTATGATATCGATGTCAAACCCATAAGTGTGAAAAAATGTCAATTCTCGAACCTATAGCTATTAAATACAACTTCACAAATTTCATATCTACACCACAAATTCCAACAGCAGGTAAAACAGAGAAACAAACAACCTATGAATCCTTTATATTTACTGTTTATTCCAGTAAAATTGCACCCCCCCACTGGAGTTTAGCTAGCCAACATTAACGGTATATCAATCAAGCGAACACAAACAGTTAAAACCAGATTAAAACCTCAATAAAAATATGCTTAAATAATCGTCATTTTATTTACATTCATTATTGACACCGATATCATCCAGGTGTACGTTATGTTATATATAAAAACACCATAACAATTGGGGAAAACATAATGAAAGTAAATAATCTATTTAGCCTTACTTTGACCGCACTATCTATTAGCTGCGCTCTCAATACTGCAAATGCAGCAGAGGCTGAATCAAATATTGCTAACGATAAAGCTATAGACTCCGAAAACATTGAAGTAATCCAGATTGAGGGGATTAGAGGTAGTCTTGAAGATGCGCTTAATAAAAAGCGTGCAGCAGATCAAGTTATGGATTCTATTTCTGCCGAAGATGTAGGTAAATTCCCCGATGAAAATATCGCAGAGGCATTACAACGCATTGCCGGTGTCAGTATTTCTCGAGATGCTGCTGGTGAAGGTGAAGCAGTAAGTATCCGTGGTATGGGTCCAGAGATGAACTTAGTTACATTGAACGGTCAAGGACTAGCTGGTACTGGCGAAGTTTCTGAAACAGGACAAGGTTTCTCATTTGGCATGCTGTCATCTGACATGATTTCGTCTCTTGAAGTTTGGAAAAGCCCTTTAGCTAGTCAAGATGCTGGTGGTGTCGGCGGTACAGTAAACATTCGTACTCGTCAACCACTTGAATACGGTAAAACACGTATTCAGTTAGGTGGTGGAGTTGGTCATCAAGAAATTGGTGATAATGAATCTTACAAAGCTAACTTCCGTATGCTGACGCAATATTTTGACAATACTTTAGGCCTAAGTGTAGGTATAGACGCATCAGACTCTCCGTCTGAAAACCATAGTGCAGGTGCAACAAAATGGGCTACCCCAAGATCAAATAATGCAACTTTTACTCCAGCTGAGGGCGTTGAACCGATTGATGATCGATTATGGTCAGTACAAAACTATAATATCGGTACACGAGCAGCGAACCGTGAAAAATTAAGTGCTGATGTTACAGTACAGTGGCGACCAAATGATGAGATAAACTTCACTTTAGGTGGATTAGTGGCACAGCAGAACGATGATGATATCTCTAAATCTTTGCGCTTAGGTTGGACTCATAAAAATCACACATCAACTGGATTATATGATGATAAAGGCTTTATTTTCGCAAAATCCATTTTGGATTATGGCGGACAATCTGACATCGATTCTCAAACTTGGATGCGTGATACAGAAAGAGAGATAGAAAGTTTCAACTCTACTTTAGAATGGTTAATCACTGAAGACTTAACGCTTAGTTTAGCCGCAGGAACAAGTAAAGGCCATAAAGATATAGTCGTTACCTTTGATACCTTTGAAGGTAGCGTAGACAACGCAAGTTACTTATACAATGGTGGTATGCCATACATTAGATTAGGTGACGATAATACTTTGCCTATGGATTCAGAAATTCAGTTAACGGGTATGACCCATCGAGTTGAATATTCAGAAGACGAAAGTAACTTCTATCAATTTGATGTCGACTACATCACTGACTTTAGTTTATTACCTAAAGTTAGCCTTGGAGCAAAGAAGAAAGAAGAGTCGACTTTACAAACTTATGCTTTAGGTAAGTTAAAAGGTGATTTAGGTACAATGGAAGATCATTATGGCTCAAGCATGTCAGGTCACTCTTACCATAGAGGTTCGGGATTAGAACATTGGTCTATAGCAGATCAAAATTCGATTCAAAGTAGAAATATCCCATATACTGAAATCCCTTTAGAATTAGAAACAACTATTGCTTTCGATGAAAACGGTGAAATCATCGTTACTAAGCAGAAAGACAAAAGAAACGACAACCGAAACTGGGATGTTCAAACTGATATAACTGCCGCTTATATACAGTCGGAAATCGAAGCGGACATTGTACTTCCAATGCGCGGTAACATTGGTGTTCGTTACGAAAAAACTGAATTAACAGGACATTCGATAACAGAGTTAAGTGATGGTAGTTATGAGCCAGCTACCGACCACCATGACTACGATGACTTATTACCGTCACTTAATTTAGTAGCCGAGCTTTCAGAAGAAGTTCTATTGCGCTTTAGTTCTGCGGAAGTAATCTCGCGACCTAAATCTCGATTCACATCGCCAGCTAGGAAAATCAAACGAAATGCTATGGAAGGAACCCCAGGTGATGCTTCTAGTGGTAATATTGAGTTAAAGCCTTTTAGAGCATTACAATTTGATGTTGGCGTTGAATGGTATTTTGAAGAAGGAGCTCTATTAAGTGCAACTTGGTTTAAGAAAGATGTAGACAATTACATAAGCAAAGAAGTTGTATTCGAAGGTGAAGACACGGTCGAAGAAGATGATGATTATTATGTAGAAAAATACGTTGATGGCGGTGAAGGTAATATTGAAGGTATTGAGATCACATATCAACAAGCATTTACTTTCTTACCAGGATTTTTAGCAAACACTGGTGGTTCATTTAACTATACTTATACTGATTCAGAAACAGAGTCATTAGATTTACAGTTTGACACTCCTTTACCTATGGAAGGTTTATCAGAAAACACTGTAAACGCTACCTTATATTATGAAGTGAAAAACTTTTCGGCACGTATTGCCTACACCTATCGTGATGAATTCTTATTCTCAGGAACTAACAGCTCAGGTAATTCGATTTGGCTAGACGCATCAACCTATGTTGATGTACAGTTTAATTATAAGCTAAATAAGAGTGTTAGTTTTGGTTTGACACTTAACAACTTAACTTCCCAAGAAACCGAGAAATATGTTTACAGCACTGCCCGTCCTGTCGCTACAGTCGATAACGGTCGTAGAGCAATGTTCAAGGTAAATGCTAAATTTTAATTAGCATCAAGGAAACTATTGCCAATCTAACAGTTGTATATTGAAATAAGTAGACAACCATAAAAAGACTTGTAGCGTAAGCTCCAAGTCTTTTTTATGGCCTGCAACGGGAAGAAATCGAATAACAGATGAAACAACAACGGGTGGTCGACTAGGCAGTTATCTACTTAACGATAAAGAATACTCTATACCGCAACATGGTTTTGTTTAAAAACAGCAATGACAATTAGAAGATATCGCCACTGATGTCAGCCATGCCACTATTCGTTTATCGCTAAAGGAAACTAAAGAAACTAAAAAGTACTATCCTTTGGGTTTTAAACTGCTTGTTGATTATTTACTAACAAATAACGAAGTCATTATTGATTATAAGGTTATCGCAGATCCTAAGAATCAAAGCGATATGCCATTTTCTATTGGTAACCACATCACATTCAATGCACCATTTAATAAAGCGAATACATTGAACGACTTTGATTTTACTATTGACAGCAAATATAAGTTAGAGCGGAATGAACGAAGATTGATTAACGGTAATTTGGTGCCATCAAACTTAAATGGTATCCATAGCATTACCGAGTTACCAGAAAGAAAATCTATTTCTTATACTAGTTTGAGTGAAAGCTCTATGGTTACTATGTATGATACGGACGGCATTCAAGTATCAATGAGTCACCATGCCATCAGTTATCCTGCAAAGGCATTTGCTGACTTTAATTTATGGGCAAGTGCTGAGCATGGATATTTTAGCCCAGAACCTTGGGTTGGCGCACAAAACAGTTTAAATTCCGGCTATGGATTACTTAGGTTAACACAAGGTAACGCCTGGAATTGCCAAGTTAAAATACAAATCAAAAAACTAAAATAAAAAAGGCTGCCCTTAGGCAGCCTCTTCTTGAGTAAGTAATCGTTAGATTACTTAGCCAACTTTTCCTTGATACGTGCTTTCTTACCAGAAAGTTCACGAAGGTAGTAAAGTTTAGCTTGACGTACATCACCACGACGTTTAACTATAATATCAGCAACGATTGGGCTATGTGTCTGGAATACACGCTCAACACCTTCACCGTTCGAAATTTTACGAACAGTAAAAGCAGAATGCAAACCGCGGTTTTTCTTAGCGATAACAACACCTTCAAATGCTTGAAGACGCTCTTTTTCACCTTCTTTAACTTTAACTTTAACGATTAAAGTATCACCAGGTGCGAACGCTGGTACGTCTTTTTTCATTTGCTCTTGTTCAAGAGCTTTAATGATATTACTCATTTTAATTCACCTTTTGTCCTAGGTTTCACCGAACCGATCAGGATTGATGTTTAGCCTTAATAGCGTTTAACATCTTTTCCTGCTCCTCGGTCAGAGCTAGGTTAGTTAGTAATTCGGGCCTTCGAGTCCAAGTTCTTTCTAACGACTGCTGCATGCGCCATTTACGAATATTTTCATGATTACCGCTTAGCAAAACTTTAGGTACCGATTTATCTTCCAGAACTTCTGGTCTAGTGTAATGTGGGCAATCTAATAAACCGTCAGAAAATGAATCCTGCTCAGCCGATTGATTGTGTCCTAATACACCAGGAACAAATCTAGCAACCGCATCGATAAGTGTCATTGCCGGTAATTCACCGCCAGTTAACACAAAATCGCCGATAGACCACTCTTCGTCGATATCCGACTCAATAAGTCTCTCGTCAATGCCCTCATATCGACCGGCAATTAATACCAGTTTTTTATGAGTCGATAATTCACGTACACCCGCTTGGTCAAGCTTTCGTCCCTGTGGTGATAAGTAGATCACATGCGCATCATCACCTGCCGATTGTTTGGCAGCTTTGATTGCATCTCGTAATGGTTGAACCATCATCAACATCCCTGGACCACCGCCATAAGGGCGATCATCAACGGTGCGATGTTTATCAACCGTAAACTCTCTAGGATTCCAAATATTGAAATCTATTAAGCCATTACGAATTGCTCTTCCTGTCACCCCAGACTCAGTGATTGCAGTAAACATTTCAGGAAAAAGGCTTATCACCTCGATCCGCATTTTACTATTCGTCATTGAGCTAGAAACCTGGGTCCCAGTCCACGTCAATTTGTTTTGACTCAAGTGATACATTTTTGATCACTTGGTCTTCTAAGTAAGGTATTAACCTTTCTTTTTTGCCAAACGCATCTGTGCGATTAGCTTTAACAACCAGTACGTCATTTGAGCCGGTTTCCATGATGTCGCTAACTTCACCTAAGTTATACCCAGATTCATTAACTACACTCATACCAATTAAGTCGCGCCAATAGAAATCACCTTCAGGTAACTCTGGTAGCGCATCACTCGAAACTAAAATTTCAGCACTAACACGAAGTTGTGCATCATTTCGGTCACTGATGTCAGCAAACTTTGCGATTAAGCCATTATTATGACGACGCCATTCACTCACTTCGACTGTTTGTTTTTTGCCGCCTAGGTTTATCACCCAAGGGCTATAATCGAATATCGCTTGCGGATCATCAGTATAAGAATGGATCTTTAACCAACCTTTAATGCCGTAAACAGCACCGATTTTTCCAAGGATGACTTCATTTTCCATTATTAACTAATTCTCTTTAAACAAATTCTATTGTTAATTAAGCCGCTGCTGCGTCTTTAACTAACTTTGCAACACGGTCAGAAACCGTTGCACCTTGACCAACCCAATGGTTGATACGGTCAAGATCTAAACGAAGCTTTTCCGCTTGACCTTGTGCAGTAGGGTTGAAGAAACCAACTTTCTCGATGAAACGACCATCGCGAGAGTTACGGCTGTCAGCAACAACCACTGTGTAAAATGGACGCTTTTTCGCGCCGCCACGAGCTAAACGAATGGTAACCATACCGTCCTCTATATTTAAGTTATAAAACGAATTTTCCAGACACTTTCAAACCACTAGGGTTAGAAAAGCTCGCAGATTTTACGCTTTTAAGGATAAAAAGCAACCTAAAACAGCAATTAGAAGGAAAATAATAGTAAAATTTTACTTATTATAAGAGAAATTCCTGCAAAACCACAATTTAGCTATATTTATTTACAGCTATTTCCAATGTTTTAAACTAAAATCACATTTTTTTAGCGCATCGCATTCATTAACAAGAGTGACAGAATGACAACTCAGGTGAACAACAATATTAAAGGCCTAACTTTAGCCCTAACCACAGCGATTATGTGGGGCTTATTGCCTTTAGCTTTAGTTAGCGTTTTACAGTTAATGGATTCTTATACCATTACTTGGTATCGCTTTATCTTCTCCGCTATTTTTGCCGGGTACTTTCTATTCAATAAGAAACAAATACCGTGGAGCATATTTAAAAATAAAGGCACCTTTAAACGGTTATTTATTGCCGCAGTATTTTTAGCGCTCAATTATGTGTTGTATTTAAGTTCGCTGTATTTTGTTCCGCCAGAAACTGCCGGTATGCTTATACAAATGGCACCGTTTATGATGCTATTAGGTTCTGTAATTTTTTTGAAAGAATCGTTCAGCCGCGGTCAAATGGTTGGTTCTGTGGTGTTAATTAGTGGTCTACTACTGTTTTTTAACCAACAGTTTAGCAATGCCGGCGATATTGCCCCTCAGGATTTCTTATACGGGTTTATTATTATGCTCGGCGCAGCATCGACTTGGGCGGCCTATGCAATCATTCAAAAGAAAATGCTAAGCCATTACAGCTCTAGTCAGATCATGTGGTTTATTTATGTATTTGCGAGCTTATTTTTCTTACCGGTTTCAAGTCCTGCAGAAGTAATGAAGTTTGACACTTTGGCAATTCTATTATTGCTATTTTGTTGTGCTAATACGTTAATTGCTTATAGTACCTTTGCCGAATCACTAGATTATTGGCCCGCAAGTAAAGTGAGTGCAGTATTAGCCATTACGCCGCTTTTAACGGTATTATTTGCTTCTATTGGTGAGCATTATTGGCCTTCACTTTTTAATGCACAACAGCTTAACGACTTAGCTTATATCGGTGCGTTTCTAGTAGTTGGAGGCTCGATACTAACGGCCTTGGGCAATAAAATATTGAGTCGCAAAAACATGACGGCATTAAAACGTTTCGTAAGATTATAAAAACTAACTAACCAACATATAAAATAAAAGGTTCATTTCCGCTAAGAAATGAACCTTTTTTATTAGCTTGTTTCGTTAAAATAGTGAGTAAACTAAAGCAAATAACTCAACCAGTTAGCTCAATCAGTTAACTAAATCCGCATAAATAGAATTACTATTAAGTGCTTTAGTAGAACCTTTTAACGAGAAGTTATATCCACAAACACCAAAGTTTCCGCGCTTTGCAATTAACGTTACCAATTCTTCGGTGTCTAATGGTGAAAAGTTGACGTAGTAACTTCCGTCAGCCTCAACTTCAACATTAATCGTTCTGATTTTATCACCTCGATTAAACTCTATGACTTCACAAGTGTCATCACCTTGTGCAGTCGCCTGCGACCAAATCACGCCGTTATTGATTAAGTCAGCTTTAAAATGAATGATTAAAGCTTGGTGTTGATCGAGCAATAAATAAAAATCATCAGGCATAGCAAGCATGTTACCGCGCTCTTTTACCTCTACAACTTGTTTTTCTTCCACTTGATTAAGCTCTTCGTCTTCAGCAGTTTCATCTAAGTTGTTACTAAAGAAAGGCAGCCCAATAACGACAACCGAAATAATTACCAATATGGCGCCGCTCGCCATCGCTAGTGTTTTATTACCCGTTAAAAATTTATTAAGTAAATTAGCAAAATCGTTTTGTACCAAACGAGGAGCAATCTCAACAGTCTGAACGGTTTCTGCTTGTAGACTTTGTTGATAAGTCGCTTGTTGCTCATCAGCAGCATCGCTTTGACCAAACAAGCTCGGTTCAATACGGTTAGACATAGGTTTACGAGGTGCAACTTCTGGTTGGCTAAAACCACTTAAGTCTACTGGTCCAGAATATCCCATCACATAGACTCTTGCTGTTGTAGATGGCAAAGAAAAAACAACTAAGCTCATCAGTAACGCTGGCAATAGAGTAATATAACTACTCGAACTTTCTACAGCAATGATTGCCGTTAGTGCCAAAGCAAAAAGAATGGTTGCGATAAAAGCGATGCTCGAACGATTGCCGCTATCTCGACAACGACGTAATGCAGAGCAAAAATATAGGCTAACAAAAATAACCGCCCATAGACTGCGAGCAATCACAGAAGACAAGATTGCTTCGTTAAAAAAAGAAAATGCCATTAAAGAACCAATCGCAATCGCTAAAAAGCGCTCCGCAATATCATGTCCTTTGATACAAAATAGTGATTTAATTAATTGCACTTTATATGCCTGTTGTTAATTTTATGAAATCGACAATGCTCTATTAAAACAAAGTTTGCCTAAAAACTAAACTAGCAAAATCATATTGATTACTGAGCTTAGTTAAAACTAAGAAAATAAAGCCTAGAAAATAAAACCAGAGCTTATAGCTCTGGCTTTTAGTATTGCTTGTGAGTTTAGGTATTAATTAACGGCATCAAGATGCCGAAAGGTGGACTATAAACTTACCGATTAACGGCGGAACATGCCGCCTGGGCCACCCATACCGCCCATACCGCCACCGCTTTGGGAATTAACGGCATCAAGATGCCGAAAGGTGGACTATAAACTTACCGATTAACGGCGGAACATGCCGCCTGGGCCACCCATACCACCCATACCGCCACCGCTTTGGGAATTAACGGCATCAAGATGCCGAAAGGTGGACTATAAACTTACCGATTAACGGCGGAACATGCCGCCTGGGCCACCCATACCGCCCATACCGCCACCGCTTTGGGAATTAACGGCATCAAGATGCCGAAAGGTGGACTATAAACTTACCGATTAACGGCGGAACATGCCGCCTGGGCCACCCATACCACCACCACCTGGAGGCATCATACCTTTCATCGAGCGCATCATTTTTTGCATGCCGCCCTTACCTGACATTTTCTTCATCATTTTTTGCATTTGGGTAAATTGCTTCAATAACTTATTCACGTCTTGAATTTGTGTTCCAGAACCAGCTGCAATACGACGTTTACGTGAACCTTTAATGATGTCTGGACGTAGGCGTTCACCTGGCGTCATTGAGTTGATGATAGCTTCCATTCGAACGGTAACTTTGTCATCCATTTGACCTTTAACTTGCTCAGACATATTACCCATACCTGGTAACTTGTCCATTAAGCCCATCATGCCGCCCATGTTTTTCATTTGCACTAGCTGATCACGGAAATCTTCTAAATCGAAACCTTTACCGCTCTTAACTTTCTTAGCAAGTTTTTCAGCTTGTTTTTTATCTACTTTCTGTTCAACTTCTTCGATAAGAGACAATACATCGCCCATGCCAAGAATACGTGACGCAACACGATCTGGGTGGAAAGCTTCTAAGGCATCAGTTTTCTCACCAACACCTAAAAACTTAATCGGCTTACCAGTGATATGACGAATAGAAAGTGCCGCACCACCGCGAGCATCACCATCAGTCTTGGTTAGGATCACCCCGGTTAATGGTAATGCTTCATCAAACGCTTTTGCCGTATTAGCAGCATCTTGACCCGTCATAGCATCAACAACGAATAATGTCTCTACTGGGTTAATGTTGGCATGAAGTTGTTTAATTTCATCCATCATTTCGCCATCAACATGCAAACGACCTGCAGTATCGACAATGACTACATCAATAAATTTCTTTTTCGCATGGTCAATTGCTGCGTTGGCAATATCCGTTGGCTTTTGAGATATGTCACTTGGGAAAAACTCAACATTAACTTCAGTCGCTAGCGTTTCAAGCTGCTTGATCGCAGCCGGACGATATACATCGGCACTTACCACTAGAACTTTTTTCTTTTCTCTTGTCGTTAGGAATTTACCTAACTTAGCTACTGAGGTTGTTTTACCCGCACCTTGCAAACCAGCCATTAAAATTACTGCTGGTGGCGTCGCTTTAAGGTCAAGCGCTTCGTTGCTTGCCCCCATTGCTGTTTCAAGTTCTGACTGGACGATTTTTACAAACACTTGTCCAGGCGATAAACTTTTACTAACTTCAACACCTACCGCACGTTCTTTAACGTTGGCGATAAATTCGCGGATAACCGGTAAGGCAACATCAGCCTCAAGCAACGCCATACGAACTTCACGTAACGTATCTTTAATATTGTCTTCTGTTAGACGGCCACGACCACTGATATTTTTCAGTGTTTTAGCTAAGCGATCGGATAAATTCTCAAACATGGTAACCCTTAAGTAACCTTATCTACCGTTTTAATTCTTCGTTAATAGTGTTGTGCTGATTAATGTTATTTATGCTTACATACATTAATGCCGATAAACACTCGAATCCGGTATTGATTAAATTGTAAAATTATTGGCTATTATACCCTGCCCGCCAATAAGCGAAAGGGGAATATCTTTTATTTGAATAAGATTTTCAAAACTAATACAAAAGCTATTACAAAACTTATACAAAAACTATAGTTAACTTTGTGGCAACATGAGGTAAAATCAAGACTTAGAAACAAGAATTTTTGGACATTAGATGGAAACGATTAGTTTACTAATTAATAATTTTATTTTATTGGCTAACGAGGCTAGCCCTTGGTTATTGCTAGGTTTAATTATTGCCGGCTTGATGAAGTCTTTTGTACCAACAAAGATATTAGCCAAACATCTAGGTGAAGGTAAAACCGCGGTGGTCAAAGCAGCACTAATAGGTGCACCATTGCCATTATGCTCATGTGGTGTTATTCCAGTTGCAACTCAACTTAAGCGCTCGGGCGCCTCCTCTTCAGCAACGTCCGCATTTTTAGTCGCGACTCCCGAAACCGGTGTTGATTCTGTTTCCGTTTCTTATGGATTATTAGGCCCTATCATGGCGATTTATCGTCCAATAGCCGCAATCAGTTCAGCGATCATTACCGGTTTGCTTGTAACGACAGCTAAGCCACATCAAGGCGAGCAACAAGCGCCAGAATCAAGCTGTTGTGCAAGTAAAAAAGCACAGCAAGAGCAAGAAAAAGCAAGTTCATCATGTTGCAGTAAATCTCAACCTGCAAGTGACTCTGTAATAAACAAGCTTGGCTCTGGAGTTAAATATGCATTTACGCAATTGGTTGATGACTTAATCCTATGGCTGCTGGTTGGTTTAATCTTTGCCACTATAGTACGTACTTTTTTACCGACCGAATTCTTAACAAGCTATGGCAGTGGATTACCAGCAATGTTAATCATGATTGCCATTTCAATCCCAATGTATATTTGTGCGACGGCATCAACGCCGATTGCAGCTGGTTTTATTTTAGCGGGAATTTCACCAGGAACAGCTTTGGTGTTTATGATGGCAGGCCCTGCAACAAACATTTCAACACTAGGTGTGATCAAAAATGAAATGGGGACTCAAGTGTTAACTCGATACCTGTTTGGTATTGCCTCAACAGCGATAGGTTTTGGCTATTTGCTCGATTACCTTCTTAACCTTTACCAAATCGATATCGCTAAACAAATGACCCATAGCCATGAGATTTTGCCATTATGGTTTGCGATGAGTTGCACGATATTAATTGCATTAAGCTCTATCAAGCCACTAAGACGACTTGTTGTTAAATAGAATAGTTAAATAAAGTTAGCTAAGTCATTCAGTATTTTGCTAATATTGGCAATATTGCGTATTGCTAAACCATATTGGAGCTAAGTGGTGGATCTTATTAGTATTCTCACTATTGTCGTTGTCGCCTTATACCTAGGTTCAACTTATAGTGTTTCTGCCAAATTATTTGATTTAAACGGACCTAAACCTAAAGTCTATTTAACCTTAGGTTGTTTGGCTGTATTGGGCCATAGTTTGCTATTAGGGCAAACGATATTTACTCGCGCCGACGTTGACTTTAGTCTTATCAATGTCATATCGTTAGTGGCCTTTATCATCTCGTTTTCAGTCACTTTTATATCGATTCGTTTTAAAGCGAATTTGATTCTACCGGTTGTTTATACGTTTTCAGCCCTGTTGCTTTTAGCCTTGATTGTTATGCCTGCGAATAGCCACATGGCAATAGATGCATCGAATCTGAGCTTAGTACTGCACATTACGTTAGCTTTAATGGCTTATGGTATTTTAGTTATTGCTACCCTTTATGCGTTTCAAGTGAACTTTATTAATTTTAAATTGAAATCAAAAAACCTCACTGCGGTTAATCATTTACCACCGTTGATGCAAGTAGAGGGACAACTGTTTGCCATCATGGCGGCAGGAACTTCTTGTTTAATTGTATCTCAATTAGTTGGCTTTATTTTTATTGATGGCTTTATTGCTACAGAGAACCTTCATAAAACTTTATTATCGATTATAGCGATGATTATGTATGTAGTTATTTTATGGGGACACTTTCGACTTGGCTGGCGCGGCCACCGAGTATTAATCCTGTCGGTAGTAGCTACTTTAGTCTTAACATTGGCCTATTTTGGCAGTCGATTTGTAAAAGAGTTTTTATTAACGTAAAAGTTAATGTATAACTAGGCTTGTAGCAAAGAACATTATTTAAACTACAAATTATTATATAGGCAACATAGGACCCCTTCATTGGACGACATATCAACGAGTGCGCTGTTTAGCATACTTGGCGTTTTAATTTTAATTTCCGCGTATTTCTCTGGCTCTGAAACCGGCATGATGTCGCTTAACCGATATCGCTTACGTCATCTTGAACAAAAAGGTCATAAAGGCGCAAAGCGTGTCAGTAACCTACTCGATCGTACAGACCAATTAATTGGTCTAATTCTAATCGGTAATAACTTAGTGAATGTATTCGCATCGCTAGTGGCCGGTGTTATATTTGAACGATATTATGGTGATAATGGCATTTTTTATGCGGGACTCGCGCTCACATTAGTGATTCTTATTTTTGCTGAGGTTACGCCGAAAACACTTGCGGCATTGCATCCTGAAAAAGTTGCTTTTCCTAGTTCATTTCTATTACGAATTCTTCTTAAAATATTCTACCCTTTTGTTGTAGCTCTAAATTGGATTACAAACGGTATTTTGATTTTATTCAGAATTAGCCCTGAGCAAAGACAGGAACATAGTTTAAGTTCTGAAGAGCTAAGAACAGTGGTAAATGAATCTGCGGCTCTTTTACCGGCACGCGATCAGGATATGCTAGTGAGTATTCTCGATTTAGAAAAAGTAACTGTTGAAGATATTATGATCCCTCGAAATGAAATTCAGGGTATCGATATCAATGATGATTGGAAGCTTATTCAAAAGCAGTTAACTCACGCAAATCACACCCGAGTAATTTTGTATCGTGACAGTATTGATGACGTCGTTGGATACGTGCATATGCGTGATGCCGTTAAAATGTTATCGAAAAAACAATTTACCAAAGCAACCTTGCTTAGAGCGGTAAGGGAAATGTATTTTATTCCCGAAGGCACTCAACTTAACGTCCAACTATTAAAGTTTCAGCACAAAAAAGAACGCCTTGGTTTAGTGGTTGATGAATATGGTGATATCCAAGGCTTAGTAACCCTTGAAGATATACTGGAAGAAATTGTTGGCGACTTTACTACTACCATGGAGCCTGCGCCTAGCGATGAAGTCCACAAGCAACCAGATGGCAGCTATCTCGTCGACGCCAGTGTCAACGTACGAGACATCAACAAAGAAATGTCTTGGGATTTACCAATCGATGGACCAAAAACACTAAATGGTTTGGTACTTGAGTACTTAGAAGAATTTCCACAGCCAAATATCAGTATGCGTATTGCAGGTTACCCTATGGAAATTATTGATGTTAATGACAACATGATCAAAACCATTCGTATTATGCCTGAACACTATTTAAAAAATGACTAGTTGAACTCACGGTTCAAAAAGCTTTCCAAAGCCGGTTTTAAACCGGCTTTTTACTGCCCTAGCGTCACACTTAAGTACGAATACTTACTTCGCAACACATTGCCTCATCTGACCAGTTGCTAACGTGCTGCACATGTATTAGAGTCGTTGTATAAGAATTAACCTTGGTGAACTATGGGATCTAACTACGACTTTATCATTGTTGGCGCCGGCTCTAGTGGATGCGTTTTGGCAAACAAGCTTTCAAAGTGCGGCAAATATAGCGTGTGCTTAATCGAGCCAGGCTCAAAAAACAACAACCCATTAGTTAATACACCAATTGGCATTGCACTATTAATGCAACTTAAAACATTCAATTATAGTTTTAACTCTATCAATCAACCTCACCAAGATAATCGACAAATATTTCAACCAAGAGGCAAAGGACTCGGCGGCAGCAGTGCTATTAACGCCATGCTTTACACTCGTGGGCAAAAACAAGACTATGATGACTGGGCCGCACTAGGAAACGAAGGATGGGATTACGATTCTATGCTTCCTTACTTTAAGGCAATGGAAAATCAGCAAAGTATTTTAAATGACTTTCACGGCAAAGATGGCGAGTTATGGGTAAGTGATTCACGCAGTGCTCACCCTGTGGCCAGTGAGTTTGTACAATCTTCGATGAATGCTGGCTACCCGTTTAATGCCGACTTTAATGGCGCTACACAAGCCGGTGTTGGCTATTATCAAGTCACTCAAAAACTTGGTAAACGACACAGCGCAGCAGCGGCATTTTTAGCAGACATTACCAAGCGCAAAAACTTAACGATCTTAACAGGGTGCCAAGTTGAAAAAATATTAATCACAGACAACAAAGCAACGGGCGTTCGTTATCGTGCTCAAAACACCTTAATTACAATCCAAGCAGCAAAAGAAGTGATCTTAAGTGCAGGCGCATTTCACTCCCCGCAGCTGTTAATGTTAAGTGGCATTGGCGCTGAAAATGAATTACAGCAACACAATATCAAATTAGTAAAACATCTACCTGGCGTTGGTAAAAACCTGCAAGATCACGTCGATGCAATTATCGTTAATGAGATTGAGCGCGATGATGTTATTTCATTGGCACCAAAATCATTGCTCTACTTAGGTAAACAGTTATGGCGTTACTGGCGCCATAATACCGGCCTAATGACTACAAGCATTGTTGAATCCGGTGGTTTCATTAATACCAAAGACATAAATGAACGACCGGATATTCAGTGGCAATTTATCCCTGGTGCGATGGACGACCATGGCAGAAACGTCAAAATGTTCATTAAACGTGGCATATCTACCCACGTCTGTCTACTTAGACCAAATAGTCGCGGCAGTATCACCTTAAAAGATTCTAACATTGCTTCACCACCAGTCATCGATGGTAATCTGTTAAGCGATCAAGAAGACTTAAACACCATGATAAAAGCCGTAAAGATGACGAGAAAATTACTAAGTCACCCGCCGCTAGGCAAAGCGATTAAGTCTGAGATAATCCCTGGTAAAGAAGTACAAACAGATAAACAGATTGAAGACTTTCTTCGCGCAAAATCAAATAACATTTACCACCCGGTAGGTACCTGTAAAATGGGCAGTGATGATATGTCTGTTGTGAACGAAAAGCTACAAGTTCACGGCATAGGCAATTTACGCGTTGTTGATGCGTCAATTATGCCAATCATCATCAGCGCCAACACCAATGCACCGTGCATGGCAATTGCCGCAAAAGCTGCAGACTTAATTTTGGAAAAGGCTAATAGTCAACAGTCGACTTCCTGAACCTGCTTCAAAATTACACTTTCAGCCAGATACATTGGAAATAATAGAATAAATTAAATTTTTCACATAGATAAAGTCAGTTTTATGTCTATAACTGAAGCTATTGTTTATAAAGCTTCGCTTTCCCAGCACATTTCAAATTGCTCTCGACCCGTGTGTTCACACATGCACTTGCCAACATCAACGAAACCTTGGCGAATATAAAACTGATGACTTTTAAGGTTCTCTGAGTAAACAGTTAAGGTTAACTTGTTATATTTGCCCTTTAACTTTTCTAATAACTGAGTTCCAACGCCCTTAGATTGAGACTTTGTATCAACAAAAACTGCAGGAACGGTCCCCTCGTAATAGGAAATAAAACCAAGGATTTGGCCATCATCTTCATAAACCCAAGATTCACTATTAGGGAGATACAAATCACGCATATTCTGTTTTTGTGACAGCCAAAAATCTGGAGAAATGAAATTATGTGCTTGAATTGAAGCTTCCAGCCAGATATCAACAGCGACATCTAGGTCTTCTGTTCTTAATATTCGAATCATATTCATCTCGTTTTATTTCAGTAGTAATCAGTTAAAAAGCGGGAATATTGCCGATTTTATTCTAACGACTTTTCACTTCTAGTTGTTTCTAATAAAACAATAAACGCCATAACCAGCTGCTATCGAGTTCGTCCTGACAACTTTTTAATTGCCCGCCATAGGTTTTTGCGCGGCTATCTACTTTGCGAGCAACTTTGATTAACCAAGGCTTTTTATTATAGGTTTTGCGTTTAAAACCGCCCCAGCCTTCATGATAATTCAGGTATTGATTATAAGGATCCCACTTGGAAACGCCGTTTATTTTTTGCGTTTTAGAAATAAACCAGCCCATAAAATCAATCGCGTCATCGAAATCATCGCGGTCGGCACCGCTATTGTCTGTCTCACGAATATAATCATCCCAAGTTAAAGTTTTAGCTTGCGCAAAACCATAGGCACTACTTACCCTACCCCACGGGATAAAACCAAATAAGTAATCTCTAGGAGGCAATGCATCTGATCTAAAAGAACTTTCTTGATACATCATGCTCATTGGCACATTAATTGGAACTCCCCACCTATCATTCATATCTTTCGCGCCCTCATACCAACTATGATGCTCTCGAAAAATCTCACAAATATTTTCAGGGTTTTCTGGTGGCGGTGTTGAACACCCAGATAATTGAATGAATGTCACAGCGATAACAAGCGATTTTATTATTTTCATTACAGCTCTTATTAATGCGTAAGGCCTATATTGATTACAGTGTGCCAGAAAAAACAATTTATTTTAATCTTTTTGGAACTTTTTTTGAGAATAATGTTCTTATGTTATGAATGTTTTATTTCTCCCTAGAGTTTTTAAGCACATAATGAAAATTATGTGCTTTTTTTTGCTTGTCAGAAATAATTAGGTCGAAATAATGACTATATAAAACATAAAAACCAGAATCGTAAGACTCTGGCTCAAATGGACCAATATATTTTTTACTTAATCCTTAAAGAGACGCATGAGGTCCGAACACTTCATAGTGAACTCTACTTTCAGCTACCCCTAAATCAAGCAACTGTTGTTTCGCAAACTGCATAAATGCGATAGGACCACATAAATAGAAATCACCATCAGCAAGAGGTAGTTCAAGAGGTGCTAAATTCATCATACCGTGACCAATATTTTCATTTTCGCTTGTTTCATTGCGATACCAAGTAAACCTCTGCCAAGGTCTGTTAGTTGTCAATTCTTCCACTCGCGTTGCAAATGAATGCTGTTGTGAATTCTCGCATGCATGTAAAAAATACACCGGTTTTATATAATCACGAGCAGCTAACGTTTCTATAATGGATTGCATTGGTGTAATGCCTACACCTGCAGATAGTAAAACAACAGGAGCATCACGATCGACAAAGTAGAAATCACCTGCAGGAGCATATAAATTTACTTCATCTCCAACATTTAAATGATTGTGAATAAAGTTAGAAACAATACCCGGCACTTCATTTACTTCACGCTTCACTGATATGCGATAGGTTTTACCGTTTGCCGCTGCTGATAATGAGTATTGACGAATTTCCTTATATTTAGAGCCTTTAGGCGTTACTTCAACACCTAGATATTGGCCAGGAGCATAATCAATAACAGCTTGGCCATCTACCGGAGCAAATACCACACTTTTAACTAACTCCGATTCTTGTTTAGTTTCAACAACAGTAAATTTTCGAGCGCCAGCCCAGCCACCAAAACTAGTTTCACGAAGTTTATATAATTCACTTTCTCTTGAGATAAAGATTTTTGCTAAAAATAAATAGGCTTGAGTCCATGCATCCTCGACATCAGTTGTAAATGCATCAGGCGCTAACTCTCTTAATGTTTCAATTAAGTGCATGCCTACTATTTCATAATGTTTAGCTTGAATATTAAAGCTACTATGTTTTTGCGCTATTCGCTCAACAGCAGACGTTAACGCAGACAAATTATCAATGTTTTTAGCATAAGCTGCGATTGCTTCAAATAATGCAACTTGTTGACGACCAGTGTGCTGATTAGACATATTGAAAATATCTTGCAGCTCTGGATTATGAGAAAACATTCTCTTATAAAAATGCTCTGTCAGTGCAGGACCTGCATTTTCTAATAAAGGGATTGTACTCTTTACAATGTCTATATGTGAATCGGTTAACATGAATGCTCCTGAGGATATGTTAATAAGTAGAATGAATAAATTAGTTTTTAGCTTTGGATAAAATCGGGCTATAAACTTTTAGAAATATTGCTCCAACTGCAATCCATAATACGGCACTCAAGTGCCATGCAAGTTGAAACTCGTGAATCAAGGGAAAGAAAACTCGTATAATAGCTGCTAAAAACATTAAAACAAAACTTATCGCTACCGCTTTCTTGGTTTGTAATGCTCGCCCAGTATGACCTAGAGAAACTCTGCTCATCATTGAAAATATCATTAACGCCATTGCCCCTATAGTAATGAAATGCAGTGCATCAGCAAATAGGATGTAAGGTTGCATATAACTCATACCAAGTAATATCAGCCCTAACCCTAAACAGGCATAAGATAAGTGTAGAGACCATAATAATGGCACTCGAAGCGTCTCAGTCGTTCGCCAAAAAGACAAGCGAATCAAGTGTAATACGCCAGCAATTATCATCAGCGCCGCAGGCGTAAAAGGTAAGTCGATGAATTTACCGGTGAAGTAAACAGCAATACCTGAAATCGACATTACTAAGAGTAAGGGTAAAATAAACTTAGGCGTATCAATTTTTCCAACTCGAGCGCCAGATGAAGTGAAAAAAGGAATGACTCGTCCGCCCATTACCCCCATCATTAGCCCAAACATAAGCACAGTAGTTCTTGCAAAGTGCAATGCTAAGTCACTATTACCAATCAAATCCAAAGTAATGATGCCAATGTTCAATAGCATCAAAATAGTTAGCATTGGAATAAATAGATAGTTTCTGTAGTTTCTACTTTTTAGCACCAAACGACTAAAAATGACGATCACCGATAACCACCAAACAGCTTGAAATAGCATCGCTAAATAAACTGATTCACTTGTATTTATTAATAAACAAAAACGTACTGCACACCATAAAGCTAATAAACCAATAACAGGTAAGCC
This sequence comes from Thalassotalea crassostreae, assembly GCF_001831495.1. Lineage (NCBI taxonomy): Bacteria > Pseudomonadati > Pseudomonadota > Gammaproteobacteria > Alteromonadales > Colwelliaceae > Thalassotalea > Thalassotalea crassostreae. The sequence goes on along the minus strand of NZ_CP017689.1, from coordinate 952,281 downwards.
TTTGATACTTTTTAATCCGGTCCATGTTTGAACTGCTGTTAATATAAATCCCACGGCAACAGTAGCAGCAAAAGCAAACAGCATTTCATGAACATGCCAAACGGTCGCTGAAAGCCCTTGCGTAGAAAGGATAAAGTGACCACTTAAGTATGCAGACCATAAAGCCATTGAACTAATTGAAGCAAATACTGCACATAAAAAGAACGAGCGAAAAGGCAAGTCAAATAAAGGATGTTGAGTTAATCGAGTGAAAGTTGAATGCTGACTATTACCATCGATTTGTAGCAGTTCAATTTCAGGATCATTAATTGAAATCATTTAAAATACCTTCGCGCCAAACGCATGAAGAGCAACACAACGTAATACATAGCCAATTTTCAATAAACCTGCAAAAACTATCGTTGCTATATGAGCAGATACTTGAGCACCAATACTAAAGCTTTCTTCAAAGCCAAATGTTATTGCGATACAAAATGCGACAATCATTAGCGAAGAAATCATCATCAAATTACCAACGATTAAACACTTTTGAAAATTAACAGCATTGTCGATTTCTGGTAGTTGATCAGCGATTGAAAATTGAGCGTACATATTGAGTTCCAATGTTTAAGTATTAATTTGCTTATGTATTTTTTAATACGGCTTCTAATACTTCTGTATATTGCAATCACGATGCCAACTTTTTAAAAAGCCATAACCCACTGTTATATATCAACTTTTAAAAATCTTATTGTTTAAAATAAAAATACAGAGTCATTATGACTACACCCTATTGATGTCAAAATGACTACAAGGTATCATTTACACTCACCAAGGAGCTTGCAATGAATGAAATAACCTCAAATGCTTTATTACAGTTAGCCATTGATCTAACCAATAGCCTAAGCTCCGATGATCGCTTTGATCGCTTACTCGATACGGTAAGAAAAACGATTAATTGTGATGCAGTTGCCCTTTTATCCTTTCATAAGGACATGCTTAAACCGCTCGCTCAACAAGGATTAAGTAAAGACACATTAGGTAGACGCTTTATTATTAATGAACACCCGCGTTTTGAAGTGCTGTGTCAGTCTAAAGAACCTGTCAGATTCTCTGCCGATAGTAAATTACCCGATCCATACGATGGTCTACTTTCCGATCGTGAAGGTGACTTGCCCGTACACGCTTGTATGGGATTTCCACTATATTTTAATGACAAGCTTTTAGGACTGCTCACTATCGACAGTTTGATACCTCATGTCTTTGACGATATTCCAACAAGAACTTTGGAAGTGATTACATCCATCGCGGCCACAACATTAAACACCGCTTTAATGCTTGAGCAACTTGAAAGTAAGGCTAGGCATAATCAAAGCATCGTTAATGAACTTACCCAAGAAGCATTGAAGCGTGATGGTGGTGAAATCATCGGTCAAAGCAACAGTATGGTCAAACTGCAAAATGAATTAAAAATCGTTGCGCCATCAGATTTCAATATTTTAATTTACGGTGAAACCGGTGTTGGTAAAGAGCTTGTTGCCCGTACCTTACACCAATATTCAAACCGCTCTAATGAGCCTTTGGTGTATGTGAACTGTGCTGCGTTACCAGAAAACTTGATTGAAAGTGAATTATTTGGTCACGTCAAAGGTGCGTTTACTGGAGCTGACAAAAACCGTGCCGGTAAATTTTTAATTGCCAATGGCGGTACTTTATTTTTAGATGAAATTGGTGAACTTCCTTTAGCCGCGCAAAGTAAAATATTGCGAGCGATTCAAGAAAATGAAATTCAGCCTGTTGGTCAAGATCAAGTTGAAAGTGTTGATGTGAGGATCTTTGCAGCGACCAACAGAAATTTAAAGTTAGAAGTAGAGCAAGGACGTTTTCGTGCTGACTTATACCATCGCTTAAGTGTATATCCAGTTACCGTTGAACCTTTGCGCGCCAGAGATGGCGATATTGAGTTATTGAGCGGTTATTTTATTGAAAACAATCGACGAAAACTTGGCATAGCGCAATTGAAACTAGCAGCCACTGCTGCAAACTATCTAACCGAGTATCAGTGGCCAGGTAATGTTCGAGAGCTAGAACACGTAATAAGTAGAGCGGCATTAAAAGCTAGTGCCAGACAACGTGACAAAGACATAGTAAATATAGAAATTCAAGATTGTGGGGTTCTTGATAACGAGCAAGTAACTAATTCAGCAACTATATCAGTAACCGGCGAAAACGAAAGCGTTACCACAGAAGCACTAACGGGATCAGAGCAAACACTAGTTAGTCTTCGCGGCGCTACAGAAGACTTTCAACGTCAATTGATAACTAAGGTATTAAAGCAGGAAGATGGAAATTGGGCGGCAGCAGCTCGAAAATTATCTACCGATAGAGCAAATTTAAATAGAATAGCGAAACGCTTAAACATACAAATAATTAAGCTAGTTCGTTAGAGTGTCTGTCATCAAATTTTAGACAAAAAAAAGCGCGTTACTTCAGGTACGCGCTATTAATAAAATAAAAGCAGTCCAGGGAAAAATTGCTTTCAATATATAAGACGCGGGGAAATCCAAAAGGTTCAAAAAAATTTAAAATTATTTATTATTTTTATCGAACCGGCAATTTCCCCCTATAAAACTGGAGCGGAGAGCAAAAAATTATTTTTTAGTCATTCAACATCATGACCTCAATAGCGACATATTTATATCCCTAAATATAAAAAAAACGCGCTCAATGAGCGCGCTATAAATAAGGAAATAAAATATCTTGCATAATGTAAGAACAAAGAAAGTCGATTTAGTTCATTTTTTTATAATTTATTTTGCAAAATAATTTTCAAGGAATTGATCAAACGACAAAGCATCTCCTTGCTCAATCACTTTTTGTTTTTCTAAAGATTCGGTGGCCATCAATACCAGCTGTTGTTCATCAAATTCCTGATACTGATGAGCGTCTAACTCTTCATTAAATTGCTTAGCATACTCTAATGCCCAGGTGACAATTCCCTTTTTTCCTACAAGTAATTCATCTAGAATACGAGCAGACGGCGTTAAGGTAACGTCATTAATTTTTGCTCTCTCTATGCTTAACGCTTGGCTGTATTCATTACTATCGTTTGCTAAATCGAGTAATTCAGCAACGTGAGTAAATTTGTCAAAGATATCATTACCTAACTGTCGAAGCGTTATTGCAGCACCTTTCTGGTGCAGCTCTAAACCAGGCTTTCGTCCTTCTAGAATAACTTTATTGGTATTGTCATTACATTCTGAGTGCTCTTCTTTAGTGAATTCCGGGCTTTGTTCTAACGCACAATAAGTTAATAAAATATCTAAAAACAGCATTTGCTGTTTGCTAATACCTGTACTGACAAACGGGTTAACGTCCATCGCTCGAACTTCAATATACTCTACGCCACCTTCACTTAGCGCTTCAGATGGTTTTTGACCAGATTTTGCCACTCGTTTAGGTCTAATAGGTGAATATAATTCATTTTCGATTTGTAAAATATTGCTGTTAAGTTGTTGGTATTCACCATCAACTTTAACACCGATACGAGCAAACTCAGCAGAAGGAAGTGTGATCGCTTCTTGCACTGCTTCAACATAACTTTCAACACTGTTGTAACAAATATTAAGACTTGATTGTTCTGAGTTGGTATAACCAAGATCGCTCATTCGCAGTGATGTTGCATGCTCTAAGTATAAGCAGCCTGTCGGTGCTTTCTTAAACGGTAAATTGTGTTTTTGGCCCTGTAAAAATGTCGGACACAAGGCTGGCGAACTGCCATATAAATAAGGAATTAACCAAGAAAGTCGCTTGTAATTACGGATCAACGAAAAATATTTTTCAGAGGTGAAGTGTTGTAGGGATTTATCACTACCTGAGACTTCCTTTAATGCTTGAAAAAATTCAGCCGGAAAAGAAAAATTAAAATGAATACCTGCGATTATTTGCATCAAGCTGCCGTAACGATTCTTCAATCCTTGGCGATAAACAGTTTTCATCTTACCAATGTTTGAGCTGCCATATTGTGCTAACTGAACCTCGTCTTGGTCGCTAACCACACATGGCATACTCATTGGCCAATAATTATCACCATTAATTCTATCTAAAGCAAACTTCTGCACATCCTTTAGTTGCGATAACGATTGGTCAATTGAAATTGTTGCTGGCGTAATGAACTCAAGAAGCGACTCCGAATAGTCAGTTGTAATATATTCGTGCGTTAACGCTGAGCCGAGCTCTTTATTATGAGGTTGTGTAGACAATCGACCATTGTCTTTAATTCGAAGCGTTTCTCTTTCTATACCACGACGAATGCCTTTTAATGTAGAAAGGTGCTGCTGTTTAAATGTTTCACTTAGTTCAAGGATAGAAAAAGCCAAAATTGCTCCATAGTTGCTACCTTGATTATTCAAAGTGCATTCAAAAGTGTTTATTTTATTATGTGGTAAGTTATTCGATTTTCAATGCTTACCTGTAAGTTTTTTCAAAAAAGATCAATAAATTAGCAATATTAAAAAAAAACAATCGTTGCTTTCTACTTTATTCACTTAATCTTTATCAGATCTAAATTTTTTACATTTAATTTGTAGAATTTCACAAATTTTACTTTGTACATGTTTTCATAGACTAGTACAGTATAGTAAATACCCTTGATGAAACTATTATGTTAGATAATTCACTTACGTTATTGCCTCCAATCATTGCGATTATAATCGCAATTTGGCGAAAAAACGCGCTACTTGCACTGTTTAGTGGTGTATTTATATCATACCTTTTAGTACACCAGTTTGCGCCTGTTGACTCTGTTGTCGGCACTGCATCAGGAATTGCCGAAGTATTTATGTCGACCGGTAATATCCAAATTATTGTATTTAGTTTATTAATTGGCGCTCTAGTCGAATTAATGAATCGCTCTGGTGCTGTCCAAGGCTTTATCGATAACCTAGCAAGTTTGTCATTGGTTAAGACCCGACGACAAGCAAGTTTATTACCAACAATTGTTGGCACTAGCATTTTTACCGACACCAATTTGAGTATGTTTACCGGTGGTATGGCCTCGCAAAAGTTGTTTGACCAACACGGCATAAGCCGAGCAAAGCTCGCTTACTTACTTGACTCAACCTGTTCTCCTATTAGTGTTCTATTTTTAATTAATGGCTGGGGTGCCTATTTATTAGGTTTATTAGGTGGTTATAATCTTGAAGATCCATTGTCAGTATTGTTAGGCACTTTAGCTTATAACTTCTACGCAATCATTGCCGTATTACTTGCTTATTACACCGCTTATTCTGGTAAAGTTTATGGCCCTATGGCTCGTAGCGAAACATATTCTGGTACTCATAAAGATGCAGTGACAATCAAGCCAGCAAAAGCTCGCGTTATGTGGTTACCTATGCTTAGTTTAATGGTGATTACTTTTCTCATGCTTTGGATAACAGGCGATGGTGATATTCGCCGTGGCTCTGGCTCACTATCGGTGCTTGTGGCAGTAATAAGCTCATTAACCCTACTTCTCATATTTATTGGGGGTTATAAATTATTATCGTTTAACGATCTCAAATCAGGCTTTGTTAAAGGCATTATGAACATGGTGCCTGCGGTAAGTATTTTAATCCTATCATTCGCTTTTGGAGATGCAGTTAAGGCGTTAGGTACGGGTGTGTATGTTAGCCAGTTAATAAGTCCAGAGTTTCCATTGCTATTATTAGCTCCACTGATCTTTATTGTGGCCGGTATTATGGCGTTTTCAACTGGTACGTCTTGGGGAACGTTTGCTTTATTGATCCCTATCGCTGTCCCGATTGCCTTGACCACTGGTTTGCCAGTGTCGTTTTTAGTTGCAGCAGTATTAAGCGGTGGTATCTTTGGTGATCATGCATCGCCTATATCAGACTCGACGGTTGTCGCTTCTATCGCTAGTGGCTGTGACCATATAGAACACGTTAAAACGCAACTACCGTATACATTATTCGGCGGTGCCTTAACTATCATAGGATTCATTATTGTCGGCGCATTGCACTAGTAAAGCGCTTTAATAATAAAAGCCATGCAAACAATGCAACATACTGAACAAAGCCTGCAGCCTTTCAATATTATTTACCACAACGATGATTTTGTTGTGGTAAATAAACCCGCAAATATTAATTTTCACGATGAAGACAATCCCGGTAAGGGATTGTTTAATCAAGTTAAGAATCAGTTTAGCGAGCTATACCCTGTTCATCGCCTAGATAAAATGACCTCAGGTTTGATATTATTTGCGAAAAACAAAGAAACAGCTGCAAAATTTGGTCAAATGTTTGAACAGCATGAAATACAAAAGTATTACATAGCGATTAGTCGGTTTAAGCCCAAGAAAAAACAAGGTTGGATCAAGGGCGATATGGAAAAAAGCCGTCGTAGTAGTTTTAAACTATTGCGAACAATGAACAACCCTGCTGTCACTCAGTTTTTCTCCTATTCAATTGAAACTGGATTGCGCTTATTTTTATTAAGGCCACTTACCGGCAAGACTCATCAGTTAAGAGTTGCACTAAACTCAATAGGCAGCGCAATTGCAGGCGATGATATCTACAATACAGCTCAACAAAAATTAGATGATAGAGGTTATTTGCACGCCTATGCGTTGTATTTTAATTTAAACAACCAAGCATTCGAGTTTATTCAAACACCAGATAGCGGCGAACTATTTTTACAAGAGAACTGTCAAAATATTATTGCCACCATAAAAAAGCCAGGGACGTTACCCTGGCCTAAAGTTTGATAGCTAAAGTTATATACCTAAAGTTTTATACCTAACTATTGAGATAAAACCACATTCGAAAAACGCTAATTCTGCAGTATATTATTCACTATTGATAACGGCCAACAAACCTATCTGTTAACTACTGATTGCGTTTAGACATAAAGAAATTAAAGGCTGCTCTGTTTTGTGCTTTTTGCGCAAGAGATAACCCAAGCTCAACCAATTGCTGATTTTGAGCATAACTGTCGACATACCCTTGCAATAGTGACAATGCTTTATTCGTCTCGCCTTTACCATCATAGGCTAACGCATGAATATACGGGTATTGCGGATCGGTAGGAGCTAATTCAACTGCCTTTTCAAACTGTTCAATTGCTTTATCTATTTGCTTTTGACGAATTAAATGTAAACCATATCCATAACGCAACGTTGCTGACGTCGGCACCATTTTTAAACCTTTGTTATAAACACTTACAACTGAACTATCTTTACCAACAGAGCGGTAATATTCAGCTAAGTTTGAATAGGCTACATCAAAATAAGGGTCAACTTTAATTGCGCCTTTAAAGGCTTTTTCAGTACCTACTTGATCGCCCGTGGCCATTGCAGTCATCGCATGATTAAGACGCCCTTCTCCTCGCCATAATGTCTGAGTGCTTGCCACCATCATCTCTGCTTTAGCAGCATCAAAACTTTTTTTGTTAACTTCAGGTATATATACGTCAAGCATTGAGCGAGCTGCTGCAACACGAATTGCTTTACGCTCATCGACCAGCAATTTAGCAAGGGCTTGCACTCGCTCAAACGGAACAATTAATTGCGCCACAGTAGCCGCAGACAATCTAAGCAGTTCATTTTCATGCTCAAGGTAAACCTTTATATCTGCAGCGTTAATTTGTTGAGTTGATTGGGCTAACATCTGCAAAGCTGTCGCTCGAGAGGCAATATCTAAACTTTCATCGGCAACGATATTTAAATGTTGTTGTAATGATAATTGCTGTCCAGACTTTAATGCCCAAAAATTCTGTTGATTAAACGAATCTTTTCGCGGTGTTACATACCACTTTTTAACTAACTCTAGAGCCCATTGGTTATTTTTATCTTCATGACAAGTGGTACAAGCATTTGGCGAATCAAATTTTTCGGATAAATCTGGACGAGGTATTTTGAAACTATGATCACGTCTATCATCAACTCCCATATAACGATTCTCAGTCATATGACAGTTCACACATTGACTGCCTTCGCTGTTCTTTTTATGGTTGTGATGTTTAGGTTGATCAAAAACTTCACTGGCATGACATTGTAAACAAAGACCATTACCTTGCACTTTTATTTTCATCGTATGGCTGTCATGACAGTCGATACAATTCACGCCTGCAGCATACATTTTAGATTGTAAAAAAGAACCGTAAACATACACTTCCTCTTTGATCTGACCATCAACATGGTATAACGGTGACATTAATAACTGCGGCGTAAACTGATCTAAAAACGCAGTGTCTGGTTTAATGCCATCAGTTAATGGTGCACGTAAAGAATGACAAGAAAAACAACCTTCCATAAAGCTATTATCGCGTTTTTCACCATGCCATGATGCAGTGTCTTGACCAACTAAACGTTGCCAGCCACCTTTTGCATTATATTGAGTAGAGCCTTCAGACTTACCTGATTTTGCGTGTTCACTTTTGTCTCCATGACAAGAAACACAGCCAACGTTTATGTTGTCGTAACTAGAATCAAATTGGTTTTTCTCTGCGTCATAGTTGCGAACTAAACCATCCGAATGGCAATCGGCACACATACCGTTCCAGTTTTGCAACGGTTGTCGCCAGTGCAATCGATCTGCTTGTTTAATTTCTTCATGCTGGTAATTGTGATACCAACGTTGACCGCCTTCGGCTTTACTTCTACTATCCCACGCAAATGGTAATACTTGTATGCGTCCAGGCTCTGTCTCTACTAAATACTGCTGTAATGGATAATGTCCAAATGTGTACTTAATTTGCAAGCTTTCTACTTTGTTATCGTATGCGATATCTACCCAAAACTGTTCTTGCTTTTTATAATATTTCGCAGTTTGCCCATAATGTTTCGCTGTAGTGTTATTAAAGTCCGCTAATACAGTACCTTTAGTTGCAATAGCCATCGCTTTAGCATGATCAGATTTTTCCCAACTAGACACTTGATGTGTATGACAGCTAACGCATTGTTGTGGGTTAGAATCCGATTGATTCGCAACATTGGTATTCGCGTTAGCGCTTGTGATAACGAGGAAAAAGCTAGTTAATAGCAAAGAAGATTTTGATAAAAATGAAAGCAAAACGTTGAATTCTTATAGTAATTAAAATGGCGAAATTGGTTAGGTATAAATCGGAATGCACCGATCATATTTAGAATTAGTTTAATCTAACTAAAGACAATGTAAAGCACATTACCAAAGTAATGTGCTTTATAATGAATCCAATTAGCTGTTAATCATAGTGTGTTTATAGGGTGCATTACCAGGAAATATCGCTTCTACTTGTTGATTCGATAGCTGCCAATGCTGTTGTAAAACTGCACCAATCCATGAAAAGGTGCTAGTCGTTGGTTGCAAGTCTCTTCCTTTGAATAACTGCTCTTCTGCCAAACCTGGCCATTCCCCAAGTACTTCACCACCCGAAACTGCTCCTCCTAGAACAAACATTGCACCACCAGTACCATGATCGGTGCCACCCGTACCATTTTCCTTAGCCGTTCGGCCAAATTCAGAAGCAATAACAACGGCGGTATTGTCCCAGTCATCACCTAATTCTTTTTGCAATGCCTGAATACCTTGGTCTAGCTGCTGCAATTGCCTTTTTAATCTATAGAGTTGATTGTTATGAGTGTCCCAACCACCAACCTCCAGCATGGCACAATCAGTGCCTGTATTACCTTTTAGAAAACGTCCACAAGATTGCGCAAGTTCAATAAACGAACCTTTTTTAACTGATGATTTTTTACCAACCATATCTTGAGTTGAGATCCCCTCTTCTAAACGAGATAGCAATAACTCATCATCTTGATATAAATTCAATAATGCGTCATAGATACTCTCGTCTGCATCTTTCAGCTTAGTTGGAAACCAAGTACTCACTTTATCTGTTTCTCTTAAACTAATCGGTACTGAATTCGCTATCGCAATAGCATTCGAGTCGGGCTGCGCTTTAAAATTATTCAACGCACGACCTAACCAGCCGGTATCGTGATCCATTGTAGTTAAACCACTTTCTAAAAAGTCCTGACCGTCAAAATGTGAGCGTTTTGGGTAACCTGTGCCAACACTGATGATTGGTGATAATTGCTTAGACTTATATAGTTGATAGAAGTGTTTTAATTCTGGATGAAAGGCAAAATCGTCGTTTAAATGCAGCGCATCAGTTAATATATTTTTCGATAATTTTGGACGTAAGGTTTTATAGTCACTATCTGTTTTAGGGATAATGGTATGCAATGAATCCATCGCGCCACGCAGAACCACCCAAATCAGCTTTTTACGTTTACCTGTTTTGGTGTTTAAAGCAGCGATAGCTGGAGTATTCATTACCACCAGTGAGGCAGCCATCATTTTAACAAAATCACGTCTTTGCATAATTACTTCCTCTACCTTAGCGGCGCAAAAATTCTGGGCTCATAAAAAACAACATCAATGCTTGTGTTCGGCTTTCTGCCCGAATCACGCTTTTATATGTATGTGCACCAGTATTTAAAGCTAGGGTTCTATTCATAATATTTTCAGCATTTGCATTGCGCACTTGTTGCGCTAACATTGATGTCCAATCTATTCTAGAAATTAGAGCGTTACTACCATCCCAATCTTGTTGTTCATCGCTATAACCTTTGGGAGAGCCTGCTTTAAAAGGTTGTTGCCCTAAACTAGTTAACGTGAAAATTAGTTTTTTACTATCCACTTTCTTAAAATTTAATGCTCTAAGCGAAGACATTAAATATTCACGAGGTGTTTTATATTTTGCCATCTCTGGCTGCCACGCTAGATCGTTATTTATCATAGTAATGGCAACTTGTTTTAAATTACCACCTGTTTTCTTCCAGGTTTCAACCATAGCAGCAACAAGCTTTTCATTTGGTTTATCACTAATAAAATGTTTAACTAATTTGCTACATACATGATTGGCGGTATTTGGGTGATTAGCCAAATCTTGCAACATAGCGATGCCTTGCTTAATGCCTTTTTGCTTATATACCTTGCCAAGTAACACTCGAGTACCTGGCTCTTTACCAAAATGTCTGAACTTAAATCCATTGGCACCATCTTTTTTCTCAGTGCCAATGCTCCAACCGGTAATCCCTTTCGCAAGTTCAATAACGTCTTGCTGCTGATATCCCCCATCCACTCCAAGTGTATGAAGCTCGAGTATTTCTCGCGCCAAGTTTTCATTTAAACCGGCGCCTTTTTTCTTACCAAATCTAGAATTTGCACCAAACGAACGTTCATTATTTAAATACATCAGCATTGCTGGGTGCGATGTAACTGCAAGCAATAAGTTTTCAAAAGAGCCATGTATATGAGGAGCAATGGCCTCGCGTTCTAGTGTTGCCGCAAGTATTCCCATTGCAGCACCTTGAGTGGTTACACTAAAGTGATTTGAATAAAAATCTAATAAACGCCATGATAAACTATTAGAAGAGTTAAGCGCCTGAACAAAGGTATCGGTTACTGCAGTCGAGTACGCATTTTTAATATGCTTTCCGCGCATCTTATTTATGGCTTTAATTTCGTCAGACTTCTCTTCATTTTCATTGCTCTTTTTCAACATTCTTTCTTGCTGTTTAATATCGTAAAAGCCAGACATCAATTCGCCACTAGAAGGTAAATCAGCTGAAAATTTGATTGGTTGTAACTGATTAATAAGCCATGTTTTTGGGTCACTCTGAGCTTGAGACAATTCATTCCCTCTTGCCCCTAAACCAAAGCGATTCGCCGCGATAGCAGCTTTTTCTATTGACGTAGTTGTACTCATATATATATGCCTGTAACCAATGTTCAATGATTTTTATACATAATAAAATTTAACAGCTATTAAGCATTTAACCATAATTTTTACATAACTTTACATTGCTTTAAATTTGAGGTTTTTCTAATTTAAGTCCTGTTTTTATTAGAGAAAACTAATTTTATTTGGGGTATAAGAAAGGGTGAAAAGAATCACCCTTAGATTGGAATTATCACTGTTCACAAGATAAAGCCGTTAAGTACTCTCTTTTTTAGGTTTTAAACTAACCCAAAGTTTTATTGTTCCTTTCACCACAACAACATCATTTTCATCATAAGCCGTCACTGGTACGAGAAAGTCACCTTCTAACCACTCTTTACCATCTATGTCAGCCACACAACGAATATCTGAGCCGGCTTTTGCAGTATATTCAAGCTCCATTCCTTTTGGTATCCAGCGTAAATGCTTAGGAATCGTTGCTTCTGATACAGCCCCCATTGCCATCTCTAAGCCATTACAAATGGCAATAACATGAACGGTACCAATGTGGTTTTGTACAATTTTTCTCTTTTTAATTAATACTTCACAGTACCCAGGTCTCAGCTCAAGTATCAATGGTTTGATTGTCTGAAAATAAGGTGCCCATTTAGAAAAAAACCAAGAAAACAATCGTTTACCGAAAGAAAATTTATTCCATTTATTATAAACATCTAAAATATTTGGCGTCGCCATACTTATCCTCTGAACTCTTTCTTAACCAAGTGGTCTAATCAGTTATGGTATTCACTATAACCCCTTGTTGAGCATTTGCAACTTGTAAAACAAAATGAGCAACAATAATACCGTAACTGTACACAAAACAATCGCGTTGTTTATTTAGATAATACGCGATACAATAACCTGTCTTAAGCGATTTCGTTAACCTTAAGACACTTGGGGCGGATCTAGGATTCGACGGGATTCACGAAACCCAAGGTGCATGCCCAGGGGCGGTTGGCCTGGTAAAAAGCCGCAAAACTATAATTGCTAACGACGAAACGTTCGCACTAGCCGCTTAAGGCTAGCCATCCCCTCGTAAATTTACCTGTTGTTTAGAGGATCGATGGTCACCCCAAATAGGTTAGCGAGGGAACTGTGTCTGACGGTGAACCGCGAAACAGTATCAGACTCACCAGAACGAAGCCTGTCGCTTGGCGTCTGACTGGTTAAATAAATAAGCGACTAAGCATGTAGTACCGAGGATGTAGGTTTTTCGGACGGGAGTTCAAATCTCCCCCGCTCCACCAACTCCATAAAAAAAGACGCTCTAAAGCGTCTTTTTTTATGTCTGAAATTTGAGGTTACAGTGGGTGGCTATTTAAACGCAATAAAAATGAGACGCCAAGGCTACTCTGTCAAAGATATTTGCCAAGCTGTTGGCAAAGGAAGAACTTCAGTATCTAAAGCATTAAATTCTGATGAAGCTAAAGAAGAGAAAAGCAACGACAAGTAGATCTGATTGCCCTTAGTTAAGCTTACCGTTAACTATTAATACTAGCGATTAACGGCTCTAATAACTACGGGTAGTTTAGGTTATTGACTACTAGTCCTATAACTACGCTTTAGTTAGAGGATATTATCTTTTAATTCTAAAGGAATCTACTACCTAGTACCCAGTACCCAAACCTAGCGAACCGTCACACAAAAGTGTCTTGTTTAATTACAGCAATTTAGTAGCCATAATTAAATTTTATTCACACAAGAGATTATCGAAATAAGTAATAGTCAAATAAGACTTTAAATATGTGATAGGAAACTTTGGCCCTTTATCTAAGTAATTGCCATCATCACTTACAGTGTAATAAATATTAGAGTCATTACCACTTATACCATAGGCAACAAATCTATTACCTTCAACATGTCTTGTAAAAGGGTAAATTCCCTCAGATTTCGTATAGCACCCACCACCATAAATATCGTAAGCCAAAAATGTTTTATTACCGACATCATCTATATACAGATAATGTTCTGTCAGAGAGTCACCTGACATCTTTTGCCAACTACCACTTAGCATTTCAAATGGATCTGATTCAGAATCACTGCCACCGCACCCTGTCAAAGTTAGAATAAATGGAATAAGAGCGGCAGCTATGAGATTTTTATTCATTAGCAATATTTCCTTGTAAAATTGTAAGATAACAACTTGTTAACATACTTTAATCACTAAGATTTACAACGTTTTATTTCGAATAGTTTGACTTAAAACAAGCATACTAAAGTAGCTTATTTCTAAGGTACTATTTTTAGAGATAGCTGTACTTATGTGTAGGTATAAAGACTAGTAAAAATAATTGCTAGTTGTACTTAATGCCTATTTGCAACTATGAGGGGGTAGTGAAACTACATGACTGGCAGTTCTGATGCTATTAAGTGGTACAACTAATGTAATTGTCCACTTCACCAGCAAACCTTAATAAAATTATGGGGTTCTGATCTTTGAACAGGTTCGATTCAGCCCCTCAATTGGACGGCGGCTCAGTTCCTCCTCCCGCATTTAAACCAATAAGAGGATTTAACAACAATGAACGGGTAAAAAAGCGGGTAAAAACACCAATAAAAAGCAACACAACAAAATAAATAACTGATTTTAAAGTATATAAAAAATCAATCCCACTCTCCCCCGCTCCACCAATTTCCAATAAAAAAAGACGCCTTCCTAGCGTCTTTTTTTATGCCTGAAATATGGGCTTCTACCTGCTCAACTTTCATTCAAATTGTACAAATAACCATAAACATTCATAAAAACTGAAATAAAATGTCGTTTTTTTCTGTCTAAATTTGCTCAATAGCTATTTTTTTGTCATTGTAGAGGAATAAGAAAGTAAACATAAATTACTTAAAAATAATAATAATGAGATTGTTTTGATTGCGCGTTTTCTTGTGCTAATGACACTTTTTCCAAGTATTGCATTGGCATCAACAATAAATGTCCTGGCACCAGATGGTTCGCCAGTTGAAGGCATTGTTATATACCTTACTCCTGAAGACCCCAATTTACTCACTGCAGTAGAACCTAAAGTTGTGACTATTAGCCAAAAAGATAAGAAATATACACCTTATTTAACAGTGGCTTATAAAAATGATTCAATTGTTTTTGATAATCAGGATGACATAACCCACCATGTCTATTCATTAAATGCAAAAACACCATTTGACTTCAAATTAAGAAAACAACAGGTTAACAAATCAGTAAACATAGAAAGCGAAAATGTTGTTGCCATGGGCTGTAATATCCATGATTGGATGGCAGGTCATTTACTTGTACTGAAAACACCATTTTTTAATCTTGGTAATGAAAACGGCGCCATCAATACTAGTGATTACCCTGCGGGTAAATACACAGTAAATATTTATCACCCGCAACTTGATGACGAAGATAATGCCCTTTCACAAACGGTCACATTGCCATTAACTAGTAAGTTGGCAATTACACTAAACAAAAACATGTCTGAATTACCGTCTCAACAAAGTTTCGATGACTTTGATTTTGTCGAAGGATACTAATAATGACTCTTAAAGATTACAGTTTAAAAAGTAAGATTTTCTTTTTCTTTATATTGCTGTTGATTGCCGTCCAAACAGTATCGTTCTTTACTACCCGCTTCTCTAATGAACGTTTAGAGGAACAACAATTAACCTCTCAACTATCACAAGCTGAAACGCTACTTAAAAATGAGTTAGACAGTCGCAGCTACTATCTAACAGCATTCGTTGAAACAGCGGCAAAAGATTACGGATTAAAACAAGTTCTTGTTGAAGATACCCGAAGTTTACTAGTGGCATTGAATAATCATCGCAAACGAATTGATGCCGATATCGCCATCGCATTTAATAATGAAGGCACTATAATTGGTGAATTAGTTGTTAAAGACTCCAACCAAGAAATCAAACGAGTTAGTGCAGGTAATCAGATAAAGGAAAAATTTGCTTATCAAAATTTTTTAAACGACGAGTCAGAACAGTTATTTTTTCCTATAGACAAAGAAATTTATCAATTAGTTATTACGCCATTAAAAAATGGTGACATGATTATCGGCCATATTGGTTTTGGTTATGCCATCAATAGCCGTTTAGCGAACCGACTTGCAAATTTGACAGGGTTTAGCGTTGGTTTTGGATTGGAAAATTCTGGCAATTGGCAATGGCTAGTTTCAGAGCAAGTTGGATTATTTGATTACTCGGCGCTTGACGAACCTGACAGTAGTTTTTCACCATTATCTGATAATAGTAGAAGCACTTATATATACGCTAATTACGTTTTAGGTGATGTTGATAAACAAAGCCTTACAGCGACCACCTTTCAATTACGTTCAAATTTGATCGCGGCTATAAAACAAGACAGTGTACAGCTATTGTTAATGATTGCCGTTACCTTAATAATGTCGTTAATCGGCGCTTACATCATTGCAAGCGGCGTAACTATGCCACTGAGAAAGTTAGTCAGTTTATCCAAAGATATTGCTCAAGGTAATTATGAGCAAGATATAAATATCGGTAAAACTCGTGAATTCTCTCAATTGGCCGATCAATTTGAGCACATGCAAGAAGCCATTCAATCACGTGAACAAGAGATCACCGAGCAAGCCTATTTAGATAGTTTAACGGCACTACCAAATCGAAATCAGTTTTATCGTGATTTACCGAAAGTAGACAACCCTTTCTTGCTTTGCCAAATCAATATTCGTCGTTTATCTGATATCAACGATACCTTAGGACATGAGGTGGGAGATGAAGTAATTATCGAAGTTGCAAACCGCCTGCGATCATTAAGTCAGCCACTTTATCATACCTCAGGTAATGGCTTTTTATTACGTTGTGATAATGAAACAGAAGACGACATAAAAGAATGTAGCCAAAAAATTAATTCAGTTATCGAACAAAGTTTTAATTACCAAAACATAGATTTACATCTACAAGTAAATATCGGTGTTTCAACCAGTGATGGTTGGACCCAAGCAAATCAACTATTGAAAGAAGTAGACGCTGCAATGCAAATTGCTAAGCGCAGTAATTTATTGTACCAACTTTATGATCGTCAAATTGACCAAAACACTCTAGACCGATTGCAACTAGTAAATAGACTGCGATTAGCGATTGAAAAAGATGAGTTCGTGCTTTTTTATCAACCTAAATTAAATTTACAAAACAATCGTATTGAAGAAGTAGAAGCCCTCGTTCGCTGGAATCATCCGGTAAACGGTTTAATTACGCCCGATGCGTTTATTCAAATAGCTGACCAAACCGGGCAAATGGCAGCGCTAAGCAATTGGGTATTAAACAAATCAATAGAGCAATTTTATATATGGCGCGAAATGGGGTTAGAATTAAAAATTGCAATTAACATTTCTCCTGAAAATCTACTTGATGATGATTTTTGTCAACAATTGGTTTCGATATTTAAGTCCCACGACAAGTTAAATGACTCGATCCGTATCGAGATCACCGAAGATGCCTTTATGGATCACGACTCAAAAGCTGTAGAAAATATCAATCTATTGCGAAAAGAAGGTATTTACCTGTCTATTGATGATTATGGAACTGGTTATTCTTCTCTTGCTCAGCTTAAAAATTTACCGGTACAAGAGCTCAAGATTGACCGCTGTTTCGTTCAACAATTAATAAGCTCTGATGCCGACAAACTTATTGTGCGTTCAACCATACAATTATCTCATCAACTCGGTTTAAAAGTAGTAGCCGAAGGCGTAGAAGATAAGAAGACTTTAGATTGGCTAATTTCTCAAGGATGTGAAAAAGCACAGGGGTTTTATATTAGTAGACCATTAGCCGCGGACAATTTTTATACTTGGCTAAAACAGTCGGATTACTCAAAAAATGAAGAAAAACAACAAGTGGACGGCATCACTAGCAACGTTAGCACTTTTAACCCTAGCTAAAAATACTATAGCTGTTGAGCACACAGTTCACGGCTTAGTTGATGCAAGAGTAAGTTATGTCGATGGTATAACGACTCATCTTGATGGCGGATATGGTAAGTTTCGTTTTGAACCAGATAGCAATGTTTCGTTAAGTCATGGTGCGTTAACTTATAGATTGGAAACCGACACCCCAGTTAGTGCGCATGTTGTCGCATTAAGTTATGTTGATGGCGTGCAAAATGAGTTAGGTATAAGTGAGGCTTATCTAAAATACCAAGGCTTAGTGAGTCAGTCAGGACATCGCTTTTCCGCAAGAGCTGGATTTTTCTATCCAAGAATTTCTCTTGAGAATAATGCTACTGCTTGGACCTCACCTTATACCCTTACCTATTCAACTTTAAATAGTTGGATAGGTGAAGAAGTTAGAAACACTGGAATCGAAATGAGCTGGGATTGGCTTGGAAAGTTTCGCAATTCAGAGCATGATTTTGGGTTAACCGCATCGCTTTATCAAAATAATGACACTATCGGTACGTTGTTGTCTTGGCGTGGCTGGACTCAAAGTAGCCGTCAAAACCTTTATCACGAGCGTATCAAATTACCGCCTACAAGAGCACGGCTAGGCGGATGGTTAAGTCAGCAGTCTGAAGAAACCGATCCTTTTATAGAACTTGATAATCGCATTGGTTATGAAGTCAATGGTCGTTGGCACTGGAAGCAAAAGTTGCATTTAAATTTCGGCTATTACGATAATAATGCTGACACTAAAGTATTCAAAAAAGGCCAATATACTTGGCACACAAAATTTCTACATGTAGGTATTAAGTCTCGATTAAGTCCAAGTATTACTTTAATTAGTCAGTTTATTGATGGCGATACATTAATGACATCCCCTACAGGGATGCGTGTCGTAGTAAATGATTATCGAAATGGTTTTGTTATGTTGAGTAAAAAAGTAAATCAACATCGCTATAGTATGCGTTTAGAGGAATTTTCTGTCACTGATAACGATGAAATGCCAGATGATGATAATGATGAATACGGTAAAGCAGCGACGATAAGCTACCAATATCGATTTTCTAAAAACTGGTTTATTCAGGCGGAAGGTAGCATTGTAAAATCAGAGAGAACAAGTCGAGAGTACAGTGCTGATGACACTGAATTAACAGAGACGCTAACTCAAATAGCAGCTAAATATTATTGGTAGCTGCTACTTGAATTAATATTATCTGTGTAAGCCTGATAAAATGGAATTTAAATTAGCTAAACAACTGAAACACTTGCTCTCTACCCGAAAGTACAAAGAGTAATGCTAAGTCACCGTCGCTTACATTATCTTTTACGTACGTTGCGCCCTGCTCTGCGTTTTCGGTAATGATAATATTATCAGCTAATATCCCTTTTTCTAAGGCTCTTTGTTTAATGATGTCAGGCACTTCACCTAATTCTCGCCCTCTTAAGTAATGCTCAAGTTCATGAATAACCAAGACATCAGGAGCCATCGTTAATGCAGCGTCGGTTAATGCCATTATTTCTTCATTACTTCTGTCACCAGCCGATGACATTAACAAAAACTTTCGATTACCACCGATATTCTTTAAGGTATCAGCCATTGCTAGCATTGAATGCTCATTGTGAGCAAAATCCACGATAATTTTAGCGCCATTGGTACTAAATACATTCCCCCTGCCGGGGTTATCATTTGCATCCGAACGAAAACTAGTTAGTCCTGCAGTAATCGCTCCAACTCCAATACTTAAGCCTTTGCAAAGGGCGATAACAGCAAGAACGTTTTGAACATTATGTTTGGCAGCTCCGCCAAAACACATTGGAATATCATTAACATTTGCGATAACTTGCGCCGAAGGATTTTTATCGCTCGCGCGGTGATGATAAATCAATTCATCATTCAATAAATAACATACTGGCTTATCTTCACTAATATGACGTTCAATCTGAGGATTATCAGGCGATAATGAAAACCAACATATGTTTGTAGTTAACTGCTTTGAAAATTCAACAAGCTCGGCATCATCTGCATTTAATACGATATAACCACCTTGTTTAACGCCCTTTGCCACTATGCCTTTAGCTTGCGCTAAATCGGCTAAGGTATTAATGCCATATTGACCCAAATGATCATTGGCAATATTGGTCATCAAAGCCACATCAACTTGCGGAATTGGCAAACCACGGCGCAATAAACCACCTCGCGCTACTTCTAATAAGCCAAGCTCGGTTTTATTGTTTCTCAACAGCATTCTAGCGCCACCAGGACCGGAGTAATCACCTGTATCGATAATGTCTTCGCCGACCCGTATAAAGTCAGTAGACGTTACCCCTGCACATAAATTCGCATGTTTGATAATATTTGAAGCTAAACGTACGCAAGTAGACTTGCCGTTGGTGCCCGTTATATAGGCCACAGGAATGGTTTTATAACCTGACCAGTTTATGCTTTTTGCATCAGGTAAATTATCAATAGGCCAAACCTGAACCGTTTGACCGTAGCCTAATGAAAACTCATCATCATCAGCAAGCCAGGCTACATTATGTTTTTCAGCCAGCCGGATCAATGTCAAAAGTTCGGGTTGAATCTCTTCACTAATTAATTGCTTTAGTTCGATGATAACGTCTTTAGCGCTTTTCTCAGGTCGCTGACCAGAAACGTCTGCCACAGCGAAGTTCCAGGCATGCTCAATTAATTCACAAGCAGCATAAAGCGCGTCCATTGGCGCGCTGATTGCCAAAGTTAAACCACCAGAAAACTGTCTGACAAAAGTCTTTTCATTATGCCAGTTAACACTGTCTAGCAAACTTTGCACATGACACTGCCACGCTTGTTTAACAGCAGATTGGGAATAACCGTCGATAAACACATCGATTACCGCTCCAGGTTTGTCCGATAGCAAGTTTTTTCCGGTTAAGCGCCGGCAATCATCTAAGATCAAACTTTGAGTCATGTTAAATCCTTAAAGCCTAATCGCTATCTTCTTCAATTTCTTCATTTACCACACGCACACCACGGCTATCTTGAACAATTTTAAGTCCTTGCTCTAGCACAAATGGATCGGGCTCGTTGGTATCTAACATTGAAACCACAGTTTGCACTGGTGTTTGTTCATTTTCACTTACTGGTTTATCACTATTAAAGTTGATGATTTGCTTCCAACTACGCGTAATGTTGTCACCAAACACCATAACTAAATCATCACGATCAGCCAATTGTAGCGACTTTTCGATGGCTTCAACTTCATCAGGGATTATAAATATCTGTTCTTCTCTAATACCTGCGCTCTTTAATGAACTAGATAGGATATCAGGCACTTCTGTCACGCCTCGACCACGACGATTGTCATCAGCTTTACACAGGTATAAATCAAACTTACCAGCGGCAGCTAAGGCAATATTTTCGATATCTTGATCACGTCTATCACCAGGTCCTGCAAGAACAACAATACGTTTACCTTTGATTTCTAACTTGCTCGCTAAGTCGCTCATCAAGCGCACACCATCGGGGTTGTGTGCATAATCTAAGATCACTCTAAAGTCATGTTCATCATAAACATTCATACGCCCAGGAGCTTGGAAGAAGGTGGTATTAAAGGTTCGTAAGCCGTGGCGAATATCTTCTAACGATTTATTTAAACCAAAAGCCAGTGCTGCCGCGAACATGGCATTTTGCACATTATGGATAGCCTTACCTTCTAATGTCGCAGGGATCAAATGAGTCCACAATAATGGAATATGAGAGCCGTTATCAAAGATAGTGATCATGTCACCATTGATGCCCTTTTCTAAAACAACCGCTTTACCACCAGCTCGAATATGCTCACGTACTAGGCCATGGCCAGAGTTAATGGTGACATAACAAATATGCTCTGCCTTAGTATGATCAGCCATTTTTAAACATTCAGGATCATCGGCGTTTAAAACGGCAGTGCCCTTTGTGACTTCCACAACGATTCGTTTTATTTCTGCAAGCTGGGCAACTGTATCGATTCCCTTAAGGCCTAAGTGGTCTTCTTGCACATTGAGTACTGCGGCTACATCGTTGTGACGATAACCTAAGCCTGCACGTAAAATACCACCACGAGCAGTTTCTAATACCGCAATATCTACCAGTGGATCTCGCAGTACAATATTTGATGATACTGGCCCTGTCATGTCGCCTTTAACGGATAAGTTACCATCAATATAAACGCCATCGGTTGATGTCATACCCACCACATTGCCGGCAGTTTTTAATATATGAGATAACATTCGCGAGGTTGTCGTTTTACCATTAGTACCAGTAATGCCTGCTATTGGAATGGTTGTTGGCTCACCAGGCTTGAATAACATGTCCATCACCTTACCTGCCACATCCCTTGGCTTACCTTCTGAAGGGGCAACATGCATTCTAAAACCAGGCGCAGCATTAACTTCAACAATACCACCACCGATATCTTTATAGGATTGGGTAATATCATCAGTTAAGAAATCGACGCCACCTACATCAAGTCCTACCGCCATAACCGCTCGTTCAGCCATTGCTTTGTTATCTGGATGAACAACATCGGTCATATCAATTGCTGTACCACCTGTTGATAAGTTTGCCGTTGAGCGTAAGTAAAATATTCTGTCTTTTTCTAATACTGAATTTTCATCTAATTCCGCTTCTTCCATTAGCGTTTGTGCTTGGCGATCTAATTCTAATTTAGTCAGTACCTTCTCATGACCGACGCCACGTTTTGGATCCAAGTTAACAATATCTACTAACTCACTTATGGTATGTTTACCATCACCAACGACATGTCCTGGTACGCGCTTGGCAACAGCGACAAGCTTATTGTCTACCACTAACATGCGATGATCTAAGCCGGTAAGGAAAGATTCGACTAATACAGAGCGACCTGTACCATATTCGCGAGCATGCTCAAACGCTGCACTAACTTCTTCGTCACTATTTAGATTAATCGAAACACCACGACCATGGTTTGCATTAAGTGGTTTTAATACAACTGGAAAACCGATACGACGAGCTGCTCGAATAGCGGAATGCTCTGAGTAAGTTAAAATTTGTTTTGGAACCGGCAAGCCTAAATCGCCTAATAAGGTATGGGTATCCTCTTTGTCACAAGAGATCTCAACCGCAATATGTTTAGTTTCAGAAGTAATTGTCGCCTGAATTCGCTGCTGGTATTTACCGTGACCAAATTGAACTAACGAATAGTTATTTAAACGAATCCAAGGAATGTTTCGTTGTTCAGCGGCATGTACTAACGAGCCTGTACTTGGCCCAAACTCTTTACGTTGAGTAAATTTTATAAAATCTTCTAATTCAACTGCAAAGTCAAAATCTTCAGGCAATTTGTGTTCAACCTGATTTTGCACGTCTTGCGGTAATAATGAGATCAATAAATTACGACCAAGTTGCGCAGCTTCCAATCCAACGTCGCGTTGATGGTATTCAAAAATCATGTTGTATTCCGCTTCAACACCAGTAGAACGGGTTTTACCAAAACTTACATCACTACCAGCCATACATTGTAATTCAAGGATCACGTGCTCCCAGATATGTCCCATCCAGGTGCCTTCATCTTCTGACAATCGACGAATAAAACCACCAGCTTCTCGATAAGAGCAACCGTGTTCAGTTAAACCTGGTAAAGCATCCGTTAAACCATTAATAAAATCTTGTCCTAATGACACTGAAGGATACTGTTCTAATACACCTAAATTAATAACATGTCTTATTACGGGGAAATGAGCATATAAATTAGGACCAACATAGACATTGGTAGAAACGATTTTCATATAGATTCCTTGGCGAAAAAATTAGCAGACGAATACAAACCGTGACGTGCAATTCGAAATTGAAACACCTCTAAATTCGCAATTAAAATTAGTACCATGATGTAATTAGAGTTACTAAATATGCAGGACAA
The DNA here is from genome assembly GCF_001831495.1 of Thalassotalea crassostreae. Lineage (NCBI taxonomy): Bacteria > Pseudomonadati > Pseudomonadota > Gammaproteobacteria > Alteromonadales > Colwelliaceae > Thalassotalea > Thalassotalea crassostreae. Next base: position 928,733 of record NZ_CP017689.1, on the reverse strand, counting down.
TAGGCAGCATCATTAACAGCTCAAATCGAATAGATTTATACATAATGGTTTTATTCATTTGAGTATAATTCACTTTCAGATTTTATCTCGTTTTAAACTGTAATTTGTTGGGAAATTTTGTTATCCAAAAAATCGGCTTAAATCGCTTAGCTAAATCCGTTATTTTGCCAAGGTTAAAAAACAAAAAAGGTAGCCTAAGCTACCTTTTGATTTATCGAAATTTTTAGCGTTGCTAATATGAAATTAATTACCGTCAACTTCACGGGTAATGATGTTGTATACAGAGCCTTCACTCAGCATATGTAATTTCAAGCCAACTAACGTTACTGCTTCTCCATGACCGGCTTCAGCCATTGAACTATGAATAAGATCAGATGGGTCAATAACCGTAATCGAACCACTACCGACAACTTCTAAATCATTGTCTGGACCGATAAATGCTGCAGTGTCTTCATCAATACCGATTGCCGAAGCAAATGGGTTATATGATACCGCTGATAACAAACGACCTAATCGATTACGCTGACTAAAGTGTTGATCCAATATTAACTTATTAAATAAACCTAAGCCTGGTGCAAAAGTTACGCCTTGCTCATTAGGAAGTGAACCTGTTCTACCGCCAGCAATCATATGCTCGGGCATTATCGCCGCGCCAGCAGAAGTGCCAGCTATATGAACACCATCAGCGTTCAATCGACGGATTGCTTTGGCAACCGGTGTGCCGCCAATAATCGTCGACAGACGCAATTGGTTACCACCAGTAATAAAGATACCAGACGCATTCTCCATGGCATCTAAATAATCTTCACGAAAGCTATCTTCACGATCATTAATAGGCAATGAAACAACATCTTCCACACCAATCTCATTAAATACTTTAATGTAATTTGGTCCTGTTTCTTCTAGCATTGAAGCCGTAGGAATGACGACAATTTTCGCTTTCTTGCCACCACAAAGGCGCGCAAATTTACGCAAAATGACTGGACGGTCTACTCGCTCTTCAGCTCCACCAATTGGAATAATATAACCACGTTCCTGACCTTCAGATACTTGTGATGCACACATACAAAACCTCTACTCAAATGTTCCTTTTATTACTGACTGGCCGTCTTTTAAATGCCAATGGCCCATCGCCATTACATCAGTAATATTTAAATCTTTATCTAATACAACAAAGTCTGCATCGTTGCCTTCAACGATTCGGCCTTTATTATTTAGGCGTAAATATTCTGCTACGTTTGATGTCAACATAGGTAAAACTTGTTCAAAGTCTATGCCTAATTCAACACTCTCTTGTAGCGCTTCGAGCAAGGTTATTGCTCGGCCAAAATCCATTTTGGTTAAATTACCCTGACAATCAAAAAATGGCATACACCCACCGCCGTCAGAGCTTACCGTAATTTGTTCTAGTGAAACCTTGCGATCAACAGCTATTTTGATTGCTTCTGCCGCGCTATAGCCCGGCTCACTGCAATCTTTTGGGAATGCTGTGATGTCGATGTTGCAACCAAGTTTTAGCAGTTGCAAGCTATCTTCATAAAGCGGTTTATTGCGATTAACATGCGTTGGATTAAACACCCGCGCAGGGATTTCAGTTTCACTGATAGCACGCTCGATTAATTGCAACTTACGATCACCATCACCTAAATGAAAGTGTATAACACCGGCTTTACCGGTTATTAAACCTGCAACATGAGCCTCGCTAGCTAGCTTGATCACTTCATCAAATGTTGGCTGGCTTGAACGATGATCACTAATCGCAAACTCGCCAATGCCGATAACTGAATCGAGATAAACAATATCTGTTTTTGCACTACCTGTTAATGTCGTCAGAGGGTAATGATAACCACCTGTCCAACAATACGCAGACATACCTTCTTCGCGTAAACCATTCACTTTAGCAAGAACATTTCCCGTTGTTCTCGTGGTGTCATCAGTACCGAGTAGGCCGATAACCGTAGTTACGCCAGCATGAGTGAATTCACTTATATTTACTGGCGGTACTTGTGTGCTAAAACCAGCCTCACCGCCACCACCAGTAATATGTGCATGACTGTCCACAAATCCTGGCACTAAACGTTTACCAGCCAAATCAACAAGGCTAACATTTAACGATTCCGGCAACTCTATTGCCTGTTCGCTTATCGCGACAATTTTGCCACCAGCGACAAGGACATTGCGATTGCCAACAAACTTAGGCGTATATAAGTTCGCATTAGTAATTAACGTTAATTGTGACGAATTGGTCATCTTGATTCAGTTCTCTTTTGATTGGCGGCTATATTAACAAATTTCTAAAGATAATCATAAATACATTGGTGTAATCATTTGTAACTATTGCCTTAATTAATGACGAAAATTATTTAAAATAATAATAGAACATTATAATCATTTCGATAAAAGCGATTGTTTTGCTACAATCCTGACTTCACTCTCACTCTATTTGATCATTGAACTATGACTTTATTCGAAAAATTACGCTGCTTGTTTACCTTCGGCCAAGGTGTAGTATTACCATTACCTGAAATTCCAGATGATAAATCACCGTTTAAAATATTCGAATCGTGGTTTGATGATGCCAATAAATCAGGTATTTTATTGCCGGAATCAATGTCGGTAAGTAGCTGCAGTGCTGATGGGCAACCATCTTGTCGCATGGTGTTGCTTAAGGCGTTCGATGACAAAGGGTTTGTATTTTATACCAATTACGGCTCACGAAAATCTCAAGAATTAGAAGCTAATCAAAAAGTCGCTTTATTATTTCATTGGGGCGTATTACAACGTCAAGTTAGAATCGAAGGCACAATCGAGCGCACGACAACGGAAGAATCTGAGCAATATTTCCATAGCCGCTATCGTGGCAGTCAAATTGGCGCATGGGCGTCGAAGCAAAGTGAAAAGTATCAATATCCAGATGAACTAAAGGATAGAGAGAAGCAGTTTGAAAAAGAGTTCTCTGGTAAGGAAGTACCGCTACCAGAATTTTGGGGAGGATATAGAGTGGTGCCACATTATATAGAGTTTTGGCAAGGTCGAGCGAGTCGTTTACACGATAGAGTTTGCTTTGAAAGGCAAGACGACAACTGGCAAACCTTTAACTTACACCCTTAAACCAGTATTTAATCTTAACTCTTAAAGTGCAATAGGCGCTGGTGATATTTGATCACTAGCGTTATTTATTCTCATCAAACGTCAAAACCTAATGTAAATACTTTAATTCTTTTGATGATTTATAAGCTGGGATCTGACTAAATTGTTGATACAGTTTATTAAATTCTTTCTCTTCAATTTGATTAGATTTACCAAAAATAATTTTTTCTGCTAATTCTTCTAACCTCTGTTGCTTGCTGTTCATACGATTAACTCCTACGTTAGCTAAAACAATCACAAATTTTTATTCAGCATCTTCTTCACGAATCAATGCATAGAGCTCTTTAAACTCATGCTCTTCACGCGGATTTATGGTGCCTTCAATTATTTTGTTTGCTAATTGCTCTAAACGCTTATGTTGTTGTTCAGCCATATCATTTCCCGCTTCGTTATTTATCAATAACTAGATATTAACAAACCATTTACAAGCATACTGTTGTTATACCCGATCAAAATGTAGCAATTTGTTATCAATACCAAACGAAGCGAAAAAGCCTAATGACGGAAAGTTTCGTATGCATTAGTTAGTTTGTTTAAAGCAGTTAAAAAAAAGTTTTAGAATGAAGTTGTAAAAAAAAATTTAAGTAGAGATATTAAACAGAGCTTTTAGGCAAAAACTCTAGAATGAATTCTGAAAAAACAAATAAGTTGATTTTCTAGAAGGTAGAAAAACAGCTAATTAGTTTGACGCTTTGGCTGAACTATCTTGCTCACATTCACGTAACTGATGATACAAGTAGGTAAATTCTTCTTCTTCAAACGAATTGATAGTACCGGCGATAATCTTATCCGCAAGTTCGCTGATTCGAGCACTATTTGAGTTTTTCATAATTATTAGTTTTGAATTATTAATGTTATGTATTTTTTATATCAAACAAATAACAGTTATGAAAGTAAAATATCAAAAACAATTAAAATGATATCGATATCTTAACAATTTAGTAACAAAATTACATGATTATCATATTTATGTAATTTAAAAACACAAAAAAAAGGAGTGCAATGCACTCCTTTCAATATAATTATCAAATTGATATTTAGTTGCTAAGGTTTAACCACCAAAATCATCAAGTAAGATATTTTCATCTTCCACGCCTAAATCTTTAAGCATACCGATAACTGCCGCGTTCATCATTGGTGGACCACACATGTAGTACTCACAATCTTCTGGCGCTTCGTGGTCTTTCAAGTAGTTTTCATAAAGTACATTATGAATGAAACCTGTCATACCATCCCAGTTATCTTCTGGTTGAGGATCCGATAGAGCCACATGCCAATCGAAATTATCATTCTCAGCCGCTAGACCGTTGTAATCATCTTCATAGAACATTTCACGAAGTGAGCGTGCACCATACCAGAAACTCATCTTACGCTTAGTCTTAAGACGCTTAAGTTGGTCAAAGATATGAGAACGCATTGGCGCCATACCTGCACCACCACCGATAAATACCATTTCGTTTTCAGTTTCTTTAGCGAAGAACTCACCAAATGGACCAGAAATAGTAACCTTATCGCCAGGCTTAAGGTTAAAGATAAATGATGACATTTTACCAGCTGGTAAATGTAAGCGTCCAGGAGGCGGCGTAGCGATACGCACGTTAAGCATGATAATGCCTTCTTCTTCTGGGTAGTTCGCCATTGAATAAGCACGTAAAGTCGGCTCATCAACTTTTGATTCTACATCGAAGAAACCAAAGTGTTCCCAGTCACCACGATATTGTTCTTCAATATCGAAATCTGAATATTTAACGTGATGCGCAGGTGCTTCAATTTGAATGTAACCACCGGCACGAAACGGTACAGATTCGCCATCAGGAATACCAAGCTTAAGTTCTTTGATGAACGTCGCTTTGTTATCGTTAGAGATAACTTCACATTCCCATTGTTGAACACCGAAGATCTCGTCTTCAAGTTCAATTTCCATGTCTTGTTTAACCGCAACTTGACATGCTAAACGACAACCTTCTTTCGCTTCACGCTTAGTGATGTGACCTAATTCAGTTGGAAGAATATCACCACCACCTGAATGTACGTCTACTCGACACTGTCCACATGTACCACCGCCACCACAGGCTGATGGAATGAAAATACCTTGGTCAGCTAATGCGCCAAGTAGTTTACCGCCAGCAGCAGTAGTAACAGCTTTCTCTGGATCGCCGTTAATTGAAATTTGCACGTCACCGTCACTTACCAACTTAGATTTAGCGAATAGAATCACTAATACTAAGGCAACAACAATAGCGGTGAACATGCCTACGCCTAGAATAATCTCTTGCATAGTATTTTCCTTTAAACCTTGAGGTTAAGGGCAAATGCCCTTGACCGCATTAACCTTATAACGAGATACCGCCGAAAGAAAGAAAGCCAAATGCCATCAATCCTGAGGTGATAAACGTAATACCTAAACCTTTCAAACCATCAGGTACATCTGAATACTTCATTTTCTCACGTAAACCCGCAAGTAAAACGATAGCTAGTGCCCAACCGATGCCTGAACCAATACCATAAACTACAGACTCACCAAGAGTTAAGTTTTTAGCAACCATGAATGATACCGCACCAAAGATTGCACAGTTAACTGTGATCAATGGTAAGAAGATACCTAGTGCTTGATATAATGCAGGGAAAAACTTATCAAGCACCATTTCTAGAATTTGTACCAACGCCGCAATGACACCGATAAAAGTAATGAATGATAAGAATGATAAATCTACAGACTCTGCCGGATCAGTAATACCTAACATCGAATCTAGTGCACCTGGCGCTAGAATTGATTGGTAAATGATTTGGTTAGTCGGTACGGCGATACCTAGTACTACAACAACTGCAACACCAAGGCCGATAGCTGTGTCTACTTTTTTAGATACAGCTAAGAATGTACACATACCTAAGAAAAACATTAATGCGATGTTTTCAATAAAAATAGCTTTTACTAGTAATGCTAAATAATGTTCCATTGAATTAATCCTTCTCTACTTGTTCAGGTTTAAACTGGCGAATTGCCCAGATAATTAAACCGATGATGAAGAATGAACTAAACGGTAGTACAAGAAGACCGTTTGCTTGATACCAACCACCATTTTGAACAAGTGGTAAGATTTCAATTCCAAATAAGGTACCAAAACCAAATAACTCACGGAAAAACGCAACAGTCATTAAGATGAAACCGTAACCTAAACCGTTACCGATACCATCCATAAAGCTAACAACTGGCTTTTCTTTCATTGCAAATGCTTCAGCACGCCCCATTACAATACAGTTAGTAATAATCAAGCCAACAAAAACGGCTAGTTCTTTAGATAACTGGTAAGAGAATGCTTTTAGCACTTGGTCTACTACGATTACTAGTGACGCAATGATTGCCATCTGTACGATGATACGTACTGAAGATGGTATGTGATTACGGATAATCGAAATAAATAAGTTCGAGAATGCTGTTACAAAAACAACCGCTAACGTCATTACCAATGCATTAGCCATTGAGCTAGTAACCGCTAGTGCAGAACAAATACCAAGTACTTGTAGAGCAATAGGGTTATTATCAACGATAGGTTGCGTTAATACTTTTTTAGTACTTACATCACTCATTAGTTAATCCCCTTTTCGCGAATGTTAGCAATATAAGGACCATAGCCCTCTTCGCCTAACCAGAAGTGGATAGTTTTCTCAACACCAACACTTGTTAATGTCGCACCAGAAAGACCGTCAACATCGTGGATATCACCAGCTTTAGCGTTGCCTTTAACGATGCGAATAGCAATTTCACCTTCGTCATTGAACATCTTTTTGCCTGGCCATAATGCTTTCCACTTAGGGTTTAACACTTCAGCACCTAAGCCTGGAGTTTCTTTATGATCAGAATAAATAACTGACTTAACTGTGTTAGCGTCAGTTTCTAAACCGATAAAGCCGTACATTAGATCCCAAAGACCTGAACCAACGATTGGTAAAATAATCGTATCAATTGTGCCTGCACCATTTCTTACTAGGTACACAACAGCGCTATTGGCACGACGGTTAATACCGGCAATATCATTTTCTGGTTTAATTGATTTTGATACATCGCGAGCTTCACGACGTTCTTCAAACATATCCGGGTTACCTTCAATGTATTCACCAGTGTTTAAGTCGATCATTTTAGCAGTAACAAACTGGTTGTAAGTTGCAACGATGCCATCTTTTTCACCAAGTTCTAGTAGGCCTGCGGCTTCTAAAATCTTAGTTTGTTGATCTAGTAACTTGTTGGCAACTTGTCTGTCTTTTAGGCCTACTGCAGAAACAGAAACTAATGCAGCACAAACTAAACAAACAGCAACAACGAAACCTACAGTTCCTAAGAAACTTTCTTTTTTACTAGCCACGAGCAAGTCTCCTTTTCACATTCGATTTAACAACGAAGTAGTCAAATAGTGGTGCAAACAAGTTGGCAAAAAGGATTGCTAACATCATACCTTCAGGGAAAGCAGGGTTAACAACACGTACAAGTACTACCATGATACCTACTAAGGCACCGAAGAAGTATTTACCGGTGTTTGTAAATGATGCTGAAACAGGGTCTGTTGCCATAAACATCATACCAAAAGCAAAACCACCAACGACTAAGTGCCAGTACCAAGGCATAGCAAACATAGCGTTTGTGTCACTACCGATTTGGTTGAATAAGAAAGACATTGCAACCATACCACCGAACACACCTAAAACGATGCGCCATGATGCGATACCTTTATAAAGGATATATGCACCACCAAGTAATATAGCGAACGTAGATACTTCACCAACAGAACCAGGAATGAAGCCCCAGAATGCATCCCACCAAGCAGCGTTGATTGTGTAATCAACGGTACCAGCTAATGCTGCGCTCAATGGTGTAGCGCCAGAGAAGCCGTCAACTGCAACCCACACTGCATCACCTGAAATTTCTGCAGGGTATGCGAAGAATAAGAATGCACGACCCGCTAATGCCGGGTTCAAGAAGTTCTTACCAGTACCACCAAAGATTTCTTTAGCGATTACAATACCAAACGTGATACCAAGCGCTGCTTGCCATAACGGGATAGTTGCAGGAAGGATAAGAGCAAATAGAATAGATGATACGAAGAAACCTTCGTTAACTTCATGCTTACGTACTGCAGCAAATAGTACTTCCCAGAAACCACCAACAATAAATACTGTTGCATAGATAGGTAGGAAGAAACATGCGCCGTATAGCATCATACTAAACCAGCCGGAATCAACTGTTAATGTGCCGCCAAGCATGCTAAATAGAGCAGTTTGCCATGTATCAGGTGTAGCAAAACCAGCAGCCAAAGCGTCAACCGCTTGGAAACCGATGTTGTACATACCAAAGAACATTGCAGGGAATACTGCTAACCAAACAGTGATCATAATACGTTTAAGATCAATGCTGTCACGGATATGAGTTTTACCCTTAGTTACATAACCAGGAGTAAATAAGCCTGTAGCAACGGCTTCGTATAATGCGAACCATTTCTCGTGCTTACCGCCTTTTTCAAAATGCGGCTCGATATCTTCAATAAACTTTTTCAAGCCCATGTCTAACCTTCCTTTTCAATAGTGGTTAGGCAATCACGAAGGATAACGCCATAATCAGTTTTACCTGGACATACGAAAGTACTTAGCGCTAAATCTTCTTCGTCTAGCTCTAATGCACCTAGTTGCTGAGCACCGTCAGTATCGCCGGCACACAAGTCACGTAATAACAAGGTAGGTAAAATATCTAGCGGCATAACGCGCTCAAAGTTTCCAATTGGAACCATCGCACGAGAAGAACCGTTAGTTGTCGTAGTCATGTTGAATAACTTGTTACGGAAAAAGTGCGACATATATGCACGTGTAACAGAGAACATGTTAGGACCTGGGTACATGTAACCGATAAATTCTTTTTCACGACCTTCAAGTAATGCACTTACTTGAACGTTGTAACGACCTAAGTAGTCGTGCACACCGCGAGCAGAATGGCCAGTTAACAATGAACCAGAAACTGTACGCACTTCGCCATCAGCTAGTTCGTTAGCGGTAATTTCGCTAACTTTCGCACCTAATACAGTACGTACTAAACGTGGCTCTTTCACTGCAGGACCTGCAACAGAAACAACACGGCTAGAATCTATTTTACCTGTGGTAAATAATTTACCAAATGCGATAACGTCTTGATAACCAAGATGCCATACCATTTTCTCAGCCGATACCGGCGATAAGAAATGGATATGTGTACCAACAAGACCTGCAGGATGCTTACCAGCGAATTCAGTAACGGTTGCGTTACCTGCTGGAATATCAGCACCTGGCGCTTTTGATACGAATACCTTGCCTGAAGTTAACGTTTCAAGAACGGCTAAACCATTCGTAAACGCTTCACTATCTTCGGCAATGATAACTTGTGGATCTGCGGCTAATGGATTGGTATCCATCGCAGAAACAAAGATATCAGCGGCAACGCTACCTAAAGCAGGTATCTTGCTGAATGGGCGAGTTCTTAACGCTGTCCATAATCCAGATTTAACTAGATTGGCTTCAACATCTTCGCGAGGTAAAGACGCTAATTGGTCAGCGGCATAAGCGTTGAATGTTTCTTCTTCGTCACCGTTTACTTCGATAACAACAGATTGTAAAACACGCTTTTCACCACGGTTAATTTCTTTTACTACACCGGCTGCTGAGGCTGTGAATAAAACGCCAGGGTTCTTTTTGTCTTCAAAAAGTGCCTGACCTTTTTTAACGCTGTCACCTGCTTTTACAAACATGGTTGGGCGCATACCCACATACTCTTCACCTAGTGTCGCAACGGTATTGATGGTCGCACCATCATGGATTACTTGCTGGGGAACACCTGTTACAGGAATATCCAGACCTTTTTTTATTGTAATCATAAACACATGCACTACTTTAACGAGAGTTTAAGCCAAGATTATTCGCCATTAGCGTCACTTGACCTGTGTTAGCTGGCAAACTCATATCGAACATAAAAACGTTCAATAATTGTACCAACATAATTTCCAAAATTTTCAGGCGCGAATATTACCACAAAAACAGGGGGTATTTCTATGGAAAGGATCACATTTAATAACAAATTAGCTGTATTTAGAATTTTAATTCATAAGAAAATTTTTAAATACTTATAAATCAATAACTAAGAAGAGAAGAAAAGAGCTGATACTTTGGTCTAACAGAGGGCATAAAAAAGTGCCAAATAGACTTTTAAATTGTCTATTTGGCACTTTTGTAAATAAATTTAAACTAAGTTGTTAATGTTCGCTAAAGGACTCACATCAGCATCATAATCAACACCGTCAACCTCAAAGCCAAACAACTTCAGGAACTCGTGGTTATAACCTTCATAGTCAGTTAATTCATCAATAGTTTCTGTTTGAGTTTGATCCCAAATTTGTTGAACTCTATCTTGAACACTATCTTCAAGTTCTTTCAAGTTTTGCATAATACGATTATGTTCATCTAGATCACGATCGGCACTGTACAAGTTGTCACGGAACAGACCTTGGATCTGGTGAATTGGATTTTCATGAGTACCGTCGTCTTTCATCACTTTGAACATTGAAGAGATGTATAACGGCATAATTGGAATCGCAGAACTTGCTTGAGTTACAACAGCGTTTAATGAAGTAACAAATGCTTCACCATTGATATCGCTAGTAACTTTGCGGATCTCAGTTGCAGCACGATCTAAGTCTTCTTTAGCGCGGCCAATTGTAGCTTTGCCGTATAATGGCCAAGTTAACTTCTTACCAATGTAGGTGTATGCAACCGTTTTAACGCCTTCGGCAAGAACACCAGCTTCACTTAGTGCATTCATCCAAAGTTCCCAGTCTTCGCCGCCCATTACTTTAATGGTGCCAGCAATTTCTTCTTCCGTTGCAGGTTCAACCGCTACTTCTTCAATAACACGCTTAGACGTGTTTAAGCTTTTAGTTGTAAAACCGTTACCAATTGGCTTAAGTGCCGATGCGTAAACTTCACCAGTGTTTGGATCAGTACGACGAGGAGAAGCCAAAGAGTAAACAACTAAATCAACTTGACCTAAGTCTTCTTTAATTGTCTCAATAACTTGTGCCTTGATTTCATTTGAAAAGGCATCGCCATTGATGTTCTTAGAATAGATACCAGCTTCATCTGCAGCAGTTTGAAATGCAGCAGTATTGTACCAACCAGCAGAGCCTGTACGTTTTTCAGTAGGTTCTTTTTCGAAAAATACACCTAATGTACTTGCACCGTTACCAAATGTAGCAGTAATTCGAGACGCTAAACCGTAACCAGTTGAAGCACCAATCACTAACACTTTCTTTGGTTTGTTATCAGATTGAGGTTGCGATTTAACGTAATCAATCTGTTCTTTAACGTGTTGAGCACAACCAGTTGGGTGAGCGTTTGTACAAATAAAACCACGAACTTTTGGCTTGATAACCATAATAAAACCTTAATTTTCAATTATATAGTTGCATCTGAATGAATCATTCAAATACTTTTAAAATAAATCTGCCGCTATTGTACCTAATAATTAGCTTGATGAGGTCAGAGCAGCCGTTTTTTTTCAAAAAAAACACAGATAATTGATTAGTTATCAGTTATCTGTGTCAGTTAGCTGTTTAAATATTAGAATCGCTAAATTGGCGAGACTAGTTATTTTCGATTTTCGAAATAGGTATGATCCGTTACTTGATGATATACCTTAACTTGATCATAAAACGCTTTGTATGAATCCCAAATTTCTTTCACTACTGGATCATTTGCCGCTTTCTCATTGATAACTTCAGCAGTCGTTGCCTTTAATTTTTCGATTACATCTCTAGGGAATTGCTTAACTTGTACGTCATGCTTTTCCACTAATGTGATTAACGCACTTGGACTACGAGCTGTGTATTTGTTGATCATATCGTCATTGACCGCACGCATTGCAATAACAACCATTTCTCGTAAATCGTCAGGCAATTCATTTAATGCTTGCTCGTTGACGATGAACTCAAGGGTTGCACTTGGTTCTTGCCAAACCGTTGAGTAATAATATTTGGTGGTCTTATAAAAGCCAAAGGCTAAATCATTGTGAGGTCCTACCCACTCAGTTGCATCGATAACGCCGCTTTGCAAAGAAGAAAATATTTCTCCGCCAGGAAGTTGCACTGGTAATCCGCCGGCTCTCTTAAACGCTTCACCGCCTATACCACCGATACGCATCTTCAATCCTTGTAGATCGTCGACAGAGTTAATTTCTTTATTAAACCAACCGGCAAACTGCGCACCTGAATTACCGCCTGGAAATGGTACTAAGCCAAATGGCTTGTATAGCTTTTGCCATAATTCTAGACCGCCACCATAATATAGCCAACCGTTGGTTTCAGTCATATTCATACCAAATGGTACTGCTGTAAAAAACGGTGCTGCATTCATCTTTCCAGTCCAATAATATGCTGCACCATGGCCCATTTGTGCGGTTCCAGATTTAACCGTATCAAACACTTCAAAGCCTGGTACTAATTGACCCGCACCAAAGACTTGCACCGTTAAACGGCCGTTACTCATTTTATTAATATGTTTGGCAAACTCTTCTGGCGCTTCACCTAAACCCGGAAAGTTTTTTGGCCAAGTAGTTACCAGCTTCCACTTAAAGGTTTTTTGTGATTTAGCAGCGCCACTTTGTTCTACCTTTTTTTCACCACAAGCGGTCAACAACAATGCTGATGATGCCAGTACTAATGCTAATTTTTTGAACATGTTCATTTTGTTATATTGTTCCAATCATTTGATACGTAAGTTTTTGTATTTGTTTTTGTATTTGTTTTTGTATTAGTTCTTATATTAGTTTTGTCATTTTAATATTCAGTAATTTACCGAATACATTTAACCATAAATTTTATTTGGTAACCAAGTGACCAGCTCTGGCCATATCGCTAGAGCGACAAGTAAAATTAGCTGTATGATAATAAATGGTATAACGCCTTTATATATTTGCGACGTTTTAATCGCTTTATCAGCAACGCCGCGTAAATAAAATAATGCGAAACCAAATGGCGGTGTTAAGAACGACGTTTGCAGATTCACCGCAATCATTATACCGAGCCAAATTGGGTTTATATCCATCATTAACAATATCGGTGCGACAATCGGCACAACAACAAAGGTGATCTCAATAAAGTCTAGTATAAAGCCGAGCAAAAATATCACTAACATAACGATAATGGTCGCGGTTATTGCGCCGCCAGGCAATTGTTCAAAGAAATTTAAGATTATTTCTTCACCGCCTAAGCCTCTAAATACCAGTGAAAATAAACTAGCACCGAGCAATATTAAAAATACCATAGAAGTAATTTTCAAGGTATTTTGCATGATCGACTTGAGATTTGTCAGCGATAATTGGCCACTAAACTGCGCTAATACTAACGCGCCAAATGCACCAACACCCGCTGCTTCAGTTGGTGTTGCAAAACCGCCAAGAATAGAGCCTAAAACAACAGTCATGAGTATCAACGGTGGTAGCAATGATTTTATTAGTGTTGACCAGTGCATAGGCTCGACTTCGTCAACGTTGGCAGGTGGTACTTTTTCAGGGTTCATAACTGCCATATACATTGAATAAGCAATGTATAACACTACTAAAATTAACCCTGGTACTACAGCGCCCGCAAACAAATCACCAACGCTTACCGTATCAGGATTGAAGTTACCCAATTTAAGCTGCGCTAATTGATAAGAATTAGACAGCACGTCACCAAGTAAAACCAGAGCGATAGATGGCGGAATGATTTGTCCTAATGTACCCGTTGCACAGATAATTCCAGTCGAAAATGATGCATCATAGCCACGTTTGATCATTGTTGGTAATGACAATAACCCCATAGTCACTACGGTCGCACCAACGATACCGGTGCTTGCCGCTAATAACATTCCAACAAGGGTTACCGAAATCGCTAAACCGCCGCGTACACGACCAAACAATTGTGCCATTGAAGTCAGTAGATTCTCAGCGATTTTTGCTTTTTCAAGAACGCCGCCCATAAAAATAAACAGCGGTACTGCTAGCAAGGTTTGATTATTCAAAATACCGTAATAACGTGACGGCAGCGCTGATAAATAAGAACTATCAAAATAGCCAAGCATAGTCGCAACGCCGGCGAAAATAAGTGCCGTTCCAGCTAAAGAAAAGGCAACAGAATAACCAAGTAATAACACAAAACAAATGCAGACAAACATTAACAACGCGAGGTATTCCATTATCCTTCCCCTTGCGAATTAGTGTTAATTATCAATATGTTTCGAGCGATTTCTGCTACACCTTGCAAAATTAATGTGATCACCAATAATAAAATAAGTGACTTATTCAAATATACTGCAGGCAGGCCGCCCGGCTCTTTTGATTTTTCTAATATTTCCCAACTCAATAACACGTAATCGATGCTCACGTAGAAAATAAAAAGACAAACCGGCATCAATAAAAATAAGGTACCAAATAAATTCACTAATGCTTTTTGTTTTGCGGAGAACTTTTGATAGAAAATATCAACACGCACATGGCCATCATGTTTGAGTGTGTAGGCTGCGCCTAACATAAATATTGCACCGTGAGCATAGATCACAGATTCTTGCATGGCGATCCACCCCAAGCTAAATCCATAGCGCAGCAGAACAATCGCAAATGTTGTGATTACAATTAGCAATGTTAACCAAGCAATCGCTTTGCCGGTAAATTCTGTAATTGAGTCAATAACCTTAACCAGGTTATTCAAATAGGTGTTTAGCATGAAGTGTAATTATTATAATAAGTTTCAATGACCACTATAAATAGCAGAAAATCAACATCGATGGAATATTATTTCCCGCCGCCCATGCAGTTGGGTGATTGCGGGGCATTTTGAATTTCTAACCATTGTTTCTCAGTATAAGTGTGCATCGCAAGTGCATGAATGCTGTTTGCTAATTCGTCCGCCAGCACCTCGTTAATCATGCGATGGCGCGGCAATAAACGTAAACCATCAAATTTTTCGCTTACTACAACCACTTTGAAATGGGATTCACTACCTTCCGGCACGTTATGCATAAAGCTTTCATTGATTACTTCAAGGTGTATAGGTGAAAATTCATCTTTTAATTTTTGTTCAATTATATCTGCAACTGACATTTCTTTATCTCGTTTAAGTATTGGTAGCGTTCGCATTATTTGCGTTAGTTTCATCTGCGTTGATTTGGCGATAGGTTAAATTTATTCGACCCGCTACTATTTTTTTGGTCTTCGGTAAACAGTGTTGCCAGTTACTTTGTAACTGACCACTCATCAATAGTAAGCTCCCTGATTGTAAATTTAATTGCAGTTTTTCACCACTAGTTTTATGTTTTAACACAAATTTTCGGGTTTGCCCTAGGGTTAAAGAGGCTATTAGCGGCTGAACACCAAGCTCTGTCTCATCGTCACTATGCCAGCCCATTGAATCATTTCCGTCTCGATAGTAGTTCGCCAAGACCGAGTTAAAACTGCCGCCGCTGTATTGTTGAATATCATTTTTAATATTCAACAACTCAATATGCCAAGGTAATGGCGTCATGGTTAACCCTGAATATGTATACTCAGCTTGTTTATCACCGTACCAAGCTTGTAGTCTAGGACTTAATACTTTCTTTCCATACAACACAATACTTTCTTGTCGCCAAGCAAGTTGATGGTTAAATTTCTGGTATAAACCGGCCGCTTTCACTTCACTATAAAAGTCAGCTAAATATACTACATCGCCGTTGCATAGCACGACTTCTTCGTTACTAAAAAGATCTGTCATTAATCAATGGAATTGGTATTCGGTTTTTGCGACAATAAAAGTAAGTATCCTAGTTAAAGATAAAACATGCAAAGTCCTTTTTTACATCACGATGAGCCATTAATTCTCGATCGCTATCCGTTGGCGCAAGTAAACCGTTCTTTACAAGCATGGGATGCTGCCGATGAATTAATCATTAAACATTTAAGAGAAAACGATGTTTTGAATGATGGCAGCAAAATTGCAGTATTTAACGACAGTTTCGGCGCTTTAGCGCTGAACTTATATGAATACAATGTTCAGCTTTGCAATGACTCTTATATTTCGCATATGGGTATAAAGCACAATATGCAAAACAATTTTATTCCAATGGAGAATGTCGTTCTTACTGAATCGACTGCACAATTGGAAAGCCCAGTCGACATTGTGCTGCTCAAATTGCCAAAGAGTAATGCTTTTCTAGAGTATCAATTACAACAAATTCGAAAAATAGCGACCGAAGCAACACTGATTATTGCCAGTGCTCGGGCTAAAGATATTCACACTTCAACATTAAAATTATTTGAAAAACACTTAGGCGAAACAAAAACCTCATTAGCAGTAAAAAAAGCGAGATTAATTTTCAGTAAACTTGATCCATCAAAAGCCACCTCGCCTAATGAATACAAAACTTGGACACTCGATGGAAAACGTTTCGGCGTACCAGACTTTTTAATTCGTAATATGGCCAATGTATTTTCGCGGGATAGCTTAGATATTGGCGGCGGCTTTTTGATGGAGCATTTACCCAAAGTAAATCGAGACTCTGTCGTTGCCGACCTGGGCTGTGGTAATGGGGTAGTAGGTTTAACTATGCTTGCTAAAAACCCTAGCATTGAAATGCAGTTTTATGATGAGTCCTACATGGCGATAAAAAGCTGTCAAAAAAATATTGAAACTAATTTACCTGAACAGTTGTCTGATTGTCAGTTTCGAGTCAATGATTGTTTAACCGATGTTGACGATGAAAGTTTCGATTTGGTGCTTTGTAATCCTCCATTTCATCAACAACAAGCAGTTACCGACCATATTGCGTGGCAAATGTTCAAGCAGAGTTATAAAACTTTGAAAAATGGTGGAGAATTAAGGATAATAGGCAACAGGCAGCTTGCATATCATGTAAAGTTACAGCGCCTATTTGGTAATTGTAAAACAATTGCTAGTAATAAGAAGTTTGTCATTTTATCAGCGAAGAAATAATGAATAATAAGATTTTTGCGACAATGATTGCGTTATCAGTAATATCGGGTTGTGCAAGCAAGCCAGAGACTATTGTATTGCAACCTAATGTAACCAATATGCAAGGTAAAGTGTATAAAGATCATTCCGCTAAATTAGTGGTTAGCGATTTGCGCAGCACGAATCATGTTGTCGAAGTACTTGGTATCGAGAAACCTAGTACCATGATAGACGCAGACTCTTCATTGCAAAGTGTACTAAACACAGAGTTTTCGGAAGAATTAGCGTCCCAAGGACTAAAAGTTAGTAATGATTCAAACATTAAACTGCAACTTTTAGTGGAACGAGCGCGCACTTATGTCAACCAAGACGTACTTGATTACCGAGCTAATACCATTATTAAACTCAAGGTAAAAGTTGATACTATCTCTCAAACTATGAGTAAAACGTTTACTCAACGAGCAACAAGCCGCGGTGCATTTGACGCCGATATAGAAGATTTACAAATTGACTTTAATCGACAATTATCAAAATTGATTTCAAAAGTATTAACCGATCAACAACTGCAAGAATTTATTAAGGGCTAAATCAATGAGAACTTTCATTGCAATTATATTTACGGTTCTGAACTTGATCAGTATTAGTAGTTTTGCAGCGAAACAGAAAGTTATTGATCCCAATAATCTATACCCACAAATTAAGATGGAAACCTCAATGGGGGTGATCATTGTTGAGCTTGATCGAGTAAAAGCGCCAATCGCGGTTAATAATTTTCTTCATTATGTGATCTCTGGCCAATACAACAACACCATTTTTCATCGCGTCGTTGAAGACTTTGTTGTTCAAGGTGGGGGCTATGATGCCAACTTTATTCCACGAAAAGTTGGCGAACCTATTATTAATGAATCAGGTAATGGTCTAAAAAATAGTTTTGGCACTATCGCCATGGCTCGAGAAAATGACCCTCATAGTTCAACCAGACAGTTTTATTTTAATGCCGGTGAAAATACTAATTTAGATCCCGGACGAAACTGGGGGTACACCGTATTTGGCAGCATTACCTTCGGCGAAGAGGTTCTAGAAAAGATGGCTGTGGCTAAAACGGATTTTCATGAAGGCCAAGGTTGGGAAGACGTGCCTGTAGAGCCAATTGTTCTTGTCAAAGCCACATTAATGCCTAGCGACTACATTCACCAATAACACAATCTTTAATCCGCTCTTGGATTAACGATAACTTCCACAAAAATAGACCATTTATACTCTGCCTTTAGCGATTATTTTGTTTTCTTGAATAATTGTACATTTGAGCTATTAATTACAATTAAACTTTTAGTTAATAATAATAATTAGACCTATTCAAAGTACTAACCTAGTCTTAGTAAAGTAGGGTTTATTTTGATCGTCACTAAATCAGAGGTCGTTTTGCATATAGATAATTTTATCAACGATAAAATTTCGCAGTTAGTGTATTACTTAAATGCGTTATTAAAACATTCGGTACACCATACCGAAGTTGATAAGTTTATATGGGATTGTTTTGAGGAATGGGCACAACTTAACATCACCGAAGAAACCCCAAACAGCGCAAAAGAACGTGTGTTTTGGCACTTAATGCACGAATTAAAACTTGGCTCTCTAAACGAGGTAGAAAAAAACTTATACTTGGCCAGTGAGATAGAAACATGCATGGACTTCTTGCAAGGAAAAGGCAGTTACCCCATTAATTGTATTGGCTGGAGACCAGTGTAATTTTCCAAACACTTTCGCTCCAATATCGAACAATACTTCAACAATCATTTTGTTTCGTTTTATAAATTCTAATCATCGACTATGACATCCGCTCCCCCCTGCGAATACTCGAGTTATATTGAGAAATTGATTCATTTGTAAGCAACTCAAATTTTAATTTATTTGAATTGAAAATAAGGAATGATTTTTCTTCTTAAATCGTTAGAATGAAATAATAAAGCAACGCCTTATAAAAGATTAACGGCGTTTATAAGAGACCTGATGCTAAATAAAATAAACATTCAACACAGTTGGAAAGAAAGCCTAGAAGCAATCCTTAACAAACAGGTGCTTTATATGCTGTTGCTAGGATTTTCGGCCGGCCTGCCCTTGTTATTAATATTCTCATCTTTGTCATTGTGGTTAGGCGAAGCTGGCATAGAAAAATCGGCAGTGACCTATTTTAGTTGGGCTGCTCTTGGTTATTCGTTTAAGTTTGTTTGGGCTCCATTGGTCGACTGTTTGCCAATTCCACTACTGACCAAAAAGTTGGGTCTACGACGCTCGTGGTTATTGGTATCGCAATTATCCATTGTACTGGCAATTTCTATTATGGCATTTACCAATCCGGCAGTAGAAGATCAGTTAATATTTATGGCGTTGGGCGCAGTTTTACTTGGTTTTAGCTCAGCAACTCAAGATATTTCTATCGATGCCTATCGAGTTGAGTCTGTATCGGTTAATATGCAAGCCTTGGTAAGTTCAAGTTATATCGCCGGTTATCGCTTAGGTATGATCGTTTCAGGTGCGGGGGCATTATATTTAGCAAGTTTTTTTGGCACCACGCCAGATAATTATCAATATTTAGCGTGGAAAAATACCTATCACTTCATGTCTCTATTTATGCTTATCGGCATTATCGCAACATTTTTAATCAAAGAGCCTGATATTCGAGATAAAAAACTTACATACAAAGCCAATGAATACCTAGGTTTAGTATTTACATTTGCGATCTCTGTGTTCGTCTTCATTACTTGGTTTGTCTTTACGTCGGACATCAGTATTCATGTTAAAGACTTCCTAACGGACATTGTGTACAGTAAAAATTTATCCGCATTTTTAGTTGAATTAGTTCGTCTGTTTGTTGGTATTTTTATCGCAATTGTCGCCGCTAAATTAACCAGTAAAACTCGCTTTGTCAGTAACGAACTAATTGATCAAAGTTACCTTGCACCAATCAAACAGTTTTTTAACGATTACAGTAAATCTACCGCATTATTGCTGTTAGCCTTAATCGGTCTATATCGTATTAGTGATATTGTATTAGGTGTAATTTCGAATGTTTTCTATCAGGATATGGGCTATAGCAAAACTGAAATCGCTGACGCGGTTAAATTATTCGGTTTGATAATGACATTGTTCGGTGGTTTTGTTGGTGGAATTTTATCAATGAAACTCGGCGTTATGCGAGTTTTGTTTATCGGAGCTTTTCTTGTTGTTGTAACTAATTTATTGTTTATTACCCTAGTCTATTCAGGCCACAACTTACCAGTATTATATGCTGTCGTTTCCATGGATAATTTAGTTGCTGGCATCTCAAGTGCAGCATTTGTGGCTTTCCTTTCTAGTTTAGTAAACGTCAAATTTACCGCAATGCAGTATGCGATATTTTCATCATTAATGACGCTGATCCCAAAAGCATTAGCGGGTTATTCTGGAAGTATTGTCGACAGTTTAGGTTATGTACCGTTTTTCATAATCGCTTCGGCGATTGGCTTGCCAATTTTGATATTAGTTTATCTGGCCAACAAACAACTAAAACTGCGTCAAACCTAACGATATAAACACATACCAACTTAGCAATTTGTAAACAGAGAAATTGATAGAGCAAAGTATTGAATTTACAGATAAACTTAGATTATCTTTGCTATAGTTACAATTATAAAAATTAATAAAACCAATATAATTAGGGACCTAGAAAACTATGTTATTACGTCTGTTGTTTATTCTACCTGTTGTTATGTGTCTGATATGGTGGTGGTATTTAAAGCAGCATAACTATACCGCGAAACAGGGCATCAAAGGCTTTGCTTACATTATTGCTTTTAATGTTTTTGTCATTGGCTTCTTCACATTAATGATCCATATCACCGATTAGATTTATTTTTCCACCTGCAAAAACTATTTTCAGATAAATCATTCGTTTGCATCACCACGGACTATACTGTACTCTGCGCACGCCTCAGCATTCACTGGGGTTTTGATTATTTGCAAATGAGACTTATCTATGAGCTTTGACGCTTTGGGGTTATCCCCCGCCATTCTATCAGCAGTTGCTGAACAAGGTTATGACACCCCTTCTCCTATTCAAGAACAAGCGATCCCTGCGGTATTAGCCGGCAAAGACGTGATGGCTGCTGCACAAACCGGTACCGGAAAAACCGCTGGTTTTACATTGCCAATTCTTGAACGATTAAGCGGTGGCGATAAAGTTAAAAGTAACCATATTCGAACTCTCGTATTAACACCGACTCGTGAACTTGCCGCGCAGGTAGGCGAAAGTGTCTCTACTTATGGTAAGAATCTAGGTTTGAGCTCATACATTATTTACGGTGGCGTTAAAATTAACCCACAAATGATGGCACTTAGAAAAGGTATCGATATTTTAGTAGCAACACCTGGCCGACTATTAGATTTGTATCAGCAAAACGCCGTTAAGTTTTCACAGGTTGAAGTCTTAGTGCTTGATGAAGCAGATCGTATGTTAGACATGGGCTTTATTAGAGACATAAAAAAAATCCTTGCGCTGTTACCTAGAAAACGTCAGAACTTACTATTTTCAGCCACTTTTTCAGATGAAATCCGTGATCTGGCCAAAGGCCTAGTAAATAATCCTGTCGAGATTTCGGTGACGCCAAGAAACGCAACAGCAGCGACTGTTGAGCAATTAGTTTACACCACTGATAAAAACAAGAAAGCACGGCTATTGTCTTATTTGATTGGCCATAATAATTGGCAGCAAGTATTGGTGTTTACTAAAACCAAACACGGCGCAAATAAGCTTACTAAACACCTTGAAGCTGATGGTATTAAAGCATTGGCGATCCACGGTAACAAAAGCCAAGGTGCGAGAACAAAAGCACTCGCTCAGTTTAAAGACGGTAGTATTCGTGTGCTAGTAGCAACCGACATCGCGGCCCGTGGTATCGATATCGACCAATTACCACAAGTAGTTAACTTTGAGTTGCCACACGTTGCCGAAGACTACGTGCACCGTATTGGTAGAACAGGTCGAGCAGGAAGCACAGGTCATGCCATATCTTTAGTATGTGCCGACGAATTTAAACTGATGGTTGCTATTGAGCGCTTAACTCAAAAGAAATTAGAACGTGCTGAAGTCGAAGGTTTTGAAGCGGCTAATGCTGTACCGAAATCTCATGATATTCGTCCGTTAAAACCGAAGAAACCGAAAAAGCCAAAAGCAAATAAGATTGAGCACCAAGATGGTCAACGTAGCTCGGATGTTGCACGCGGTCACAAACCGGCAGGCAAAAACAAAAAGCACGTAACTAAGGACAACCCTTGGGCGAAAAACACTTCGAGACGAAGAAAGCCAAGTGGCGGCACCGGTAAAAGTGGCGGCTCAGGTAAACCTAGCGGCAGCGGTAATAAAGGTCGTCATACTCGATAAGTAAACGTTTTAGCTACAGTTTCCGACCACAATAAATCAAAGGCTCAAAATAGGTTTCTATTTTGGGCCTTGTACCAATTGAGATAAATATGTGATCTACTTTTGGCTGAGGAAAAATGAGCAGATAATTATTTCACTTTGTACTATTTATCCGACCAAACCGCCAGCTCATTTTGACTTGGATCGGTAAAATGAAAACGACGCCCACCAGGAAAACTAAATATGGGCTGGACAATTTTGCCGCCGTGCTCAGTCACTTTATCGACACTGTCTTCAAGATTATCTGAATAGAATACAATTAAAGGTGCCCCTTGCTGATAATTGGCATGAGCATCACTCTGATAGAAACCGCCATTGATGTTTCCATCATTAAAAGCACTATACTCATCACCATAATCAACAAACTTAAAATCAAATACACGTTGGTAAAACGACTTGATCGCACCGATATCTTTAGCAGGTAATTCGAGATAACTTATTTTGTGATGTTGTTCCACGTTTTGTCCTTATTTATATCGTATCCATATGCCGAAAACTTTAATCTAAATCTTTGGTTTAAAACTTTAAGTTTTAAACCAAAATTGCTCAGGCATAAAAAAACCGAAGTAAATTAAATTTACTTCGGTTTATCAATATTAGCAATGTAAGTGTTTGCTGCTAGATCTTAGCCAGAACTTAGCCAACTAGCGCAAGTAATACACCAGCGGCTACTGCCGAACCTAGTACACCAGCAACATTAGGTCCCATTGCATGCATTAACAAGAAGTTATGAGCATTTGACTCTAAACCTACTTTGTTAACAACACGTGCTGCCATTGGTACCGCAGAAACACCTGCTGCGCCAACCAGCGGGTTAATTGGATCTGATGAGAACTTACGCATCAACTTCGCCATTAATACCCCAGCTGCTGTACCAATTGAGAATGCTACCGCACCAAGAGCAAGAATACCTAAAGTTTCAACATTTAAGAATGCTTCAGCGCTTAGCTTTGAGCCAACACCTAATCCTAGGAAGATAGTCACAATGTTAATTAACTCATTTTGTGCTGTTGAGCTTAAACGATCAACGACACCACATTCTCTCATTAAATTACCTAAACAGAACATACCTACAAGTGGTGTCGCTGCCGGCAAGAAGAATATTGTTAAAATAAGTACCGCTAACGGGAAGATTACTTTCTCAAGCTTAGTCACATGACGTAATTGCTTCATCACAACTTTACGTTCTTCTTCATTGGTCAATGCTTTCATAATAGGCGGCTGAATAATTGGTACTAGCGCCATATATGAATAAGCAGCAACTGCAATTGCACCAAGTAGTTCAGGAGCAAGTTTAGAAGCAAGGAAGATTGCTGTTGGACCATCAGCACCACCAATAATGGCAATTGCAGAGGCGTCTTTTAGGGTAAAGTCAAAACCTGGAATTGCATTTAATGCAATCGCCCCAAACAGCGTCGCAAAAATACCAAACTGTGCAGCGGCACCAAGTAATAACATTCTAGGGTTCGCGATAAGCGCCCCGAAATCAGTCATTGCCCCTACGCCCATAAAAATAAGCAAAGGGAAAATACCGGTATCGATGCCTGCATAATAAATATAATGCAATACGCCACCGACCTCTGAGAAGCCCGCTACTGGAATATTAGTTAAAATAGCACCAAAGCCAATTGGTAATAATAATAACGGCTCAAAACCTTTAGCGATTGCCAAATAGAGTAAACCTAAACCGACCAGCATCATGATAACTTGGCCTAGCTCGAAATTCGCTAAACCAGTTGATAACCAAAGAGTATATAACGACTCCATTATGACACCCTTATAGTGTTAGCAATGCATCACCGACCGCGACCGCATCACCTTCTTTAACATTAACTGCAGAAATAGTACCAGACGCAGTTGCTCTGATTTCAGTTTCCATTTTCATCGCTTCCATAATGATAACAACATCGCCTTCGCTAACTGTGTCACCAGCTTTAGCAACAATCTTAAAGATGTTACCTGCTAGTGGTGCATTAATTGCTACACCAGATGATGCAACCGGCGCACTTGCTGCAGGAGCAGAAGCAGCAGAAACTGGTGTCGGAGCGCTGCCCGACACAGCGATATGTTCAATCGAACCACTTGGCGCGACGATCACGTCGTAAACTTTACCATCAACTTGAACCGCATAGCTTTCTGGTTCGCCAGAATCACTTGCTGCGACTTTTAAGTCATCTTTGCTTGGCATTGGTTCAAACGCATCAGGATTGTCACGATTTTCTAAGAATTTCAAACCAATTTGTGGGAATAATGCGTACGTTAATACGTCATCGATCACTTCATCAGCTAAGGTAATATTTTTCTCTTTCGCCAGCTCACTTAGTTCTGCGGCTAACTTATCCATTTCTGGCTCAAGTAAATCGGCAGGACGACAAGTAATTGCTTCTGCACCATCAAGCACTTTAGCTTGTAACTCAGCATCAACTTCTGCTGCTGTTGCACCATACTCACCTTTAAGAACACCTGCAGTTTCTTTAGTGATTGATTTATAACGCTCACCAGTTAAAACATTGAGTACTGATTGCGTACCAACAATTTGAGATGTTGGTGTAACAAGAGGGATATAACCAAGGTCTTTGCGAACTCGTGGAATTTCTTTAAGTACTTCATCTAACTTATCTGCTGCGCCCTGTTCTTTTAATTGGCTTTCCATGTTCGTTAACATGCCACCAGGAACTTGTGCTAACAAGATACGTGCATCAACACCTTTTAAGCTACCTTCAAACTTACAATATTTTTCACGAACATCTCTAAAGTAAGCCGCAACCTCAGCAAGTTTTGTCATATCTAAACCAGTATCTCGGTCACGACCTTGAACTGCTGAGACAATTGATTCTGTTGGCGAATGACCGTAAGTCATACTCATTGACGAAATAGAGGTATCAATTACATCAACACCAGCATCAATTGCTTTAATGTGAGTTGCCATGCTTAAACCTGTGGTTGCATGACAATGCAATGACAATGGCAATTCAACAGTGTCTTTTAGTTTAGCGATTAGCTCTTCACCATCGTATGGATTAAGTAAGCCGGCCATATCTTTAATACATAAAGAATGTGCGCCCATATCTTCAAGTTTCTTGGCCATATCTAACCAACCTTGAGTAGTATGAACCGGAGACTCTGTAAACGATAAGGTACCTTGTGCGTGAGCACCAACTTTTACTGCTGCTTTAATCGCTGTTTCAAGGTTGCGAGTATCGTTCATCGCGTCAAAAATACGGAAAACATCAATACCATTTACGTGAGCACGTTCAACAAACTTCTCAACAACATCATCAGCATAATGACGGTAGCCTAAAATGTTCTGACCACGAAACAGCATCTGTTGTTTGGTGTTAGGCATTGCTGCTTTAAGTTTACGAATGCGTTCCCAAGGATCTTCACCTAAATAACGAATACACGAATCAAACGTAGCTCCACCCCAAGATTCGATAGACCAGAAACCAATTTCATCCATTTTACTGGCAATTGGAAGCATATCTTCTAAACGAAAACGTGTTGCTAAAAGTGACTGGTGGCCATCCCTTAATACGACTTCAGTGATACCTAAAGGTTTTGACATAGTTTACTCCTAATTTTTTCCGTTGTTCTTGCGGTAGTGAGCGACTGCTGAGGTAATGGCTGCTACCACGCCTTCTGGAATTTCATTTGGGTTCGCTCGAGCAGTGTTTGTTGATGCAGGCACTGGCTCTTCAAAATTACTGGCAATCTTAGCTAATAGTTTAATCGCAAAGATTAGCATGCCTAAAAACGCGAATACGAACGCCATGCCAACTAGCATGAGCATACCCGCTTCAATAAATGTTTCTGTTAGATTTTCCATAACTATTCTCAACAGTTAAAAGAATTAGAATAATCACTCCAATTTATAAAATCAACTGAGAATGTTAATTCTTTGTGTATAAATCTCACTAAAAAGACACTCAATTGTCCAATATACTGGCGTTTGCAACCAATAAAAGTACAATTAAAAAAAGTTAAATTTATTTTCATTAAGCACCCAAAGTACTACATGGCTATAAAAACGGAAAGAATAACTGGTTAAAAATCACGCTATTGTCATCATAATTAGTCAAAGTGATAAGTTTTTTATGCAGAATGAATGGGGTTCATACAAAAAAGCCCATCACGTTAGATAGGCTTTTGTAAAATCCGTCGAATTGTCCAAAAAGTCAATTATGCACGCTAAATTCGAAGCAAAAGTTTCTTGAAATCAGAAACGAAGAAGTGGCACTCAATGAGCCACCTGTTTATTGTTATTTTAACGCTTCAATGGCCATTTTATTACCATTTTTGGCAGCTAAAGTTAGCCACCTTCTGGCTTCTTCGGCATTTTTTTCAACCCCTATTCCAGAAGAGTAGAGGTAACCTAGTCCATATTGAGCCTCGGGGTGATTCCTTTCGGCTGCAAATTTAACCAAATGAAAGCCTAGTTCCTCGTTCTTTTCGATGTCTTCGCCGCTCAAGTATATGCGACCAAGAGCCCATGCTGAGGTGACATCGCCTTTATTGGCTGCAGCTTCAAATAGCACGATAGCATGGTCTACTTTTTTTTCTACCCCCTGCCCATAATAAGCCATTAAAGCTACGTACCTCATCGTTTTGGGTCTCTGCATACTGACAATTGCGCTAAAGTTTGAAAATGCAGTTTCATAATTTTTTTCAACACCGTTACCTGTGTAATATAATTCACCTATGTCTTCATAAGCCGCGAATTCCTTGTACTCTATTGCTTGACGTAAATAACTTAAACCAAGCCTAACATCTTTCTCCTGTCCAAGACCATTGATTGCCATCAACCCTCTCACTCGATAAGCAGGACCGAAGCGATCAAGTTCAATTCCAGAAAGTATGTCATTGGCTGATTTGTAATCGACTGCGCCCCCTTTGCCGTAAAAATGTAACATGGCCATTTGATATTTTGCCTTACGGTGGAGAGTAGTTTTTTGGTAATGACTTCTAGCAGCGGTATAATCTCCATTAGCCTCGGCGATCACGCCTAAAACGAAATGGCAATCAGTTTCACCTTTGTCAACACATTTGGATGCCCAACGTTTTGCCTTTTCAAAGTCCCTTGTATTATTGGTCGCTTCAACCGAATAGAGCTTAGATAAACTATTCATGGCATTTACATTTTCGTTCTGTGCTGCCATGTTCAGCCAAAACAAAGCTTTCTTATTGTCGACTTCTTTAACCTTGAAATAATAGATGTTTTCAGCATCAGGTCCAACTCTATAGGCATTGCCTGTAATATATTGTGCTTTAACATCACCATCTTGGGCTTTTGATAAACATTGACTTAAAGACTTACAGTGAGCCCTAGACTTCATTACCTTTCTAGCATTCTCCCAAATTTCGTCATCAGTTTCTGCCTTAGCAACAAAAGGTAAAAGCAATGGAAGCAGCAGCCCTATTCGTAATGACAAGCCGACGTATTTTTTTGCTAGAATTTTGTATCTATTCATTTTATTCTCTGCGTGGTGTTAGTTTATGCGTCTATAGGACACAATTTGTTGAATTAGCTCTCAATCTTTCTCGTTATGCTAGCAGAACAAATTGAGAGAGTTTTACTCAACAACTTAGAATTTTAACAATAATCATTTGAATTTGAATAATCAACAATCTATTTCCTCTTAGATACTAATTGCCCATCCTAATGGATGGGCTTTTCGTTTAATGTGGCGGACGCGGCAGGAGTCGAACCTGCGACCGCCTGGGATCTTGTATTAGCGCCTGGTACTCAGAAAAATTTAGGCAATAAAAAACCCGAGCCTTTCGGTTCGGGTTTTCTATTTAATGTGGTGGACGCGGCAGGAGTCGAACCTGCGACCGCCTGGGCTCTTGTATTAGCGCCAGCTACTCCTGGCAGAACCATCAATAAATTTTCTTCCAGATACGAAAAAGCCCATCCTAATGGATGGGCTTTTCGTTTAATGTTGAGGTTGCTACAAGGGTCAAACTGCGAATGCCTGGGATCTTGTATTAGCGCCTGGTACTCAGAAAAATTTAGGCAATAAAAAACCCGAGCCTTTCGGTTCGGGTTTTCTATTTAATGTGGCGGACGCGGCAGGAGTCGAACCTGCGACCGCCTGGTTCGTAGCCAGGTACTCTATCCAGCTGAGCTACGCGTCCGCGGTCGGTAGTTTTAAGTGATACCTCACTTCGATTGACAACCACTTCACTATTAAGAAAAGTGGCGGACGCGGCAGGAGTCGAACCTGCGACCGCCTGGTTCGTAGCCAGGTACTCTATCCAGCTGAGCTACGCGTCCGCAATCATTTTTTCCCATTTAATTTTAATTAAAAACTAAAATTAAATGGCGGTGAGGGAGGGATTCGAACCCTCGATAGGGTATAAAGCCTATACTCCCTTAGCAGGGGAGCGCCTTCAGCCTCTCGGCCACCTCACCAATGGCGTGCATATTAATGGATTCGAGAAATAAGTCAACGGATTTTTTCGTCTTTTTTTCTGTTTGGCGATATTTCAAACAAGAAGACTATTTTTCACACCATTTGAGACAAAAGGTTAACAGTAAAATTACGATATTTAACTTTACTGCTATTTTCCAATTCTACAGAAATAAATTATTTATTCCCTGAATTTTCATCATCGCCTTTTTCAGCTTGTATACGCATATAAATTTCTTCACGATGAACAGAAACTTCTTTCGGTGCGTTAACGCCGATACGTACTTGGTTCCCTTTAACCCCTAAAACAGTGACTGTAACGTCGTCACCCACCATAAGAGTTTCACCAACTCGTCTAGTTAATATAAGCATCCAAATGCTCCCTTTTTTAAATTTAAGAAATCGAAATAAAAGCTAACTATTCTGCAGTCATTGAGAAATCATTAACTCTTGAACCATGGTAACAAATTGAACAGATAGATAAACACTGAAATCCAATTATTTTCCATAACACATTAAAAAATTTAGCAAACTTTTCAGAAAAAGCTCTAATTAATTGAATTTAAGTTAAATATTTTATGCAATTTAGTAACAGATTGCTCCATTAGTTTATTAGACACGAGAACTGCTATTTTAATTTCAGCTGCATAAATCAGCTCAATTTTAATATTCTCGTTATTGAGAGTTTGTACAAGAGTTGCTGCAACACCGCTGTGTGACTTCATACCATTACCGATGGCCGAAACCTTTACTAAGTCTTGCTGACCTATCACCGAATCATGTCCGTAGTTATTCGCTACTGCCATACTAAGGGCTAAACTCTGCTGATAATCAACTTCATTAACACTAAAGTATATTGATAAAGCACCATCACTGCCTGCTAACTGACTAAGCATGTCAATTTCAATATCGGCTTTTGCTAGCTCATTTAGTATTGCTACTGAAAAGTGATTATTTGGCTTAATTTTTTCAATCTTGATCAGTGCTTGATTGTTATCTGCGGTAATCGCCGATACAGGATGTTTCTTATCTTTTTGCTGCTCAAAGTCAATGCGAGTACCTGTGCCTTTTGAAAAGCTGGAAAGTACTCTAAGTGGCATATTATGATTTCTGGCAAACTCAACCGAACGAGATTGCAGAACTTTCGCACCAGAGCTTGCCATCTCAAGCATCTCGTCAAATCCGATATGAGAGTGTTTTTTGGCAGATTCGTCAATTCGCGGATCCGTGGTATACACACCATCTACGTCTGTATAAATTTGACACTCTTTCGCATTTACTGAGGTAGCTATCGCCACCGCAGAGGTATCTGAGCCGCCTCTACCTAAGGTAGTGATATTCCCTTCCTCATCGACGCCTTGAAAGCCGGCAACAATGACGATATGGCCTTGTTGCAATTCTTTAATGATGCGGTAGTTATCAATATCTTGAATACGAGCTTTATTAAAGCGATTATTGGTTTTTAAACCTATTTGATGAGCCAATAAAGACACCGCAGAGTGGCCACGTTTGATCAGTGCCATCGCGAGTAAAGAGATAGAGACTTGTTCGCCGCTCGAAAGCAGCATATCGAGTTCACGTGGAGAAGGTTGTTCGTCAATGGCATTGGCCAACGACATTAGGCGATTAGTTTCGCCAGACATGGCGGAGAGCACAACGATAATGTCATGCCCTTGCCCTTTGGTTGCTATGATTTGCTCTGCAACTGCTTCAATACGCTCAAGAGAACCTACCGAGGTTCCCCCAAACTTTTGAACAATAGTAGCCATTAACTAATAATGACCTACGCTAGCTTTTCACTTAACCAAGATTCGACGCTTGCTAATGCTGTGCCTATATTTTCCGGTTGAGTACCACCAGCTTGAGCCATATCAGGACGGCCGCCGCCTTTACCGCCTACTTGCTCAGCAACCATTTTCACTAAATCGCCAGCCTTAACTTTACCGGTCAAATCTTTGGTAACACCAGCAATAAGGTTCACCTTAGCACCATTAGCTAAAGCAAGCATCACAATACCAGAGCCAAGCTTATTTTTAAGATCATCAAGCATATCTCTTAAGGCTTTTGGATCGCTTCCTTCAACATCGGCAATCAAGGCTTTCACACCATTAATTTCAATTGCTTGATTAATCAGGTCAGAACCTGCTTGAGCAGCTAACTTTTGCTTTAATGCGCTAATTTCTTTCTCTAGTTCTTTTGAACGAGAAATCATTTGTTCAACTTTCGTTAAGGTATTAGCAGCGTCAGATTTAACAAGATGAGAAATCTTAGATAACTTGTCAGCTTGACTATCAATGTAATCAAGTGCTGCATCAGCAGTGACAGCTTCAATACGACGAACGCCGGCTGCAATACCACCTTCAGAAGTGATTTTTAACAAGCCAATATCTCCGGTGCGTTCAACGTGAACACCACCACAAAGTTCAGTTGAAAACTCACCTAAGGTAACAACACGAACTTCATCATCGTATTTCTCACCAAATAGCGCCATCGCGCCTTTTGCTTTCGCTTCATCAATATTCATCAAAGCGGTTTCGCGTTGATAATTATTACGGATCTTATCGTTTACTAATTTTTCTACTGTGCGTAATTCAGCCGCCGTAACACCTTCAAAGTGAGAGAAGTCAAAACGAAGTTTATCAGCATCACAAAGAGAGCCTTTTTGTGTTACGTGCTCACCTAATACTTGACGCAATGCAGCATGTAACAAGTGAGTTGCTGTATGGTTTTTAACAATCGCTTGGCGACGCTCGCTATCAATTTCAGAATTAGCACGGGCGTTAAGCTGTATTGCTGACTTAGCGATGCCGTGATGTGCAAATGCATTACCAAGTTTAACTGTATCGGTTACTTCAAATTCACCAGAGTTGGTCGTTATAGTACCGGTATCACCAACTTGACCACCAGATTCTGCATAGAAAGGTGTTTTATCCAGTACAATTACGCCTTTCTCGCCAGCATTAAGTGTCGAGACACTGCCTTCGCCATTGAATAATTCAACTATGGTCGAGCTAAAGCTGTGGTTGTCATAACCTTTAAATGCCGTTGTTGCTTCAGATTTCAATTGTTCGTTGTAATCTGAACCAAAGTTACTGGCCTTTTGAGCGCGTTCTCGCTGCGCCTTCATTTCAGCGTCAAAACCGTCGGTGTCGATGCTTAGTTCTTTTTCGCGGGCAATATCTGCGGTTAAATCGGCAGGGAAACCATAGGTATCGTATAGTTTAAATACATCTTTACCTGGGATTACTTTACCTTCTAGATTAGCAATCACATCCGATAGTAAATTCATGCCACGATCTAATGTACGACCAAATTGCTCTTCTTCGATACGAATGATTTTTTCAATCACTGCTTGTTGTTTAACTAGCTCAGGGTAAGCTTCACCCATCTGTTCAACAAGTGCGGCGACTAATTGATGGAAGAAATGCGAAGATGCTTCAAGCTTATGACCATGACGAACTGCACGACGAATAATACGGCGCAATACATAACCGCGCCCTTCATTTGATGGCATAACGCCGTCGGCTACTAAGAACGAACATGAACGAACGTGATCCGCAATAACGCGCAGTGATTTATGCTCAATATCGTCACATGACAATAATTTTGCAGCGGCTTTGATTAAGCCTTGGAAAATATCTATTTCGTAGTTGGAGTGTACGCCCTGCATGATTGCTGCGATACGCTCTAAGCCCATACCTGTATCTACAGACGGCTTAGGTAAAGGTAACATTTCACCGCTCGCTTGGCGGTTAAATTGCATAAATACTAAATTCCAAATCTCGATGAAACGGTCGCCATCTTCTTCAGGAGAACCTGGAGGACCACCCCAAATATGCTCACCGTGATCGTAGAAAATTTCAGTACATGGACCACATGGACCTGTATCACCCATTGACCAAAAGTTATCTGACTCATATTTTTTGTCTGCTGACTTGTCACCAATGCGAATAATCTTTTCAGCTGGTACGCCTATTTTTTTATTCCAAAGTTCAAAAGCTTCATCGTCGCTTTCATAAACAGTAACCAATAGTTTTTCTTTAGGTAGATTTAATATTTCAGTTAAGAACGTCCAACCAAAGGTAATTGCTTCTTCTTTAAAGTAATCGCCAAAACTAAAGTTACCTAGCATTTCAAAAAATGTATGGTGACGAGCGGTATAACCAACGTTTTCTAAATCGTTGTGTTTACCACCAGCACGAACACAACGTTGTGATGATGTAGCTCGAGTATAACTGCGCTTTTCTGCCCCTAAGAAAACATCCTTAAATGGCACCATACCAGCATTGGTAAAAAGTAACGTCGCGTCATTACCTGGTACAAGTGAACTACTAGCAACTATTTGATGTTGTTGCTCAGCGAAGTAATTTAAAAATGCCTGTCTAATTTCGGCACTCGATTTAATCATGGTCATCATCCAACAATTTGTATTTAAATATAATTTATTCGGTTATTTGAATTAATGGGTGCTCAAAGGCGTTAATTCAAGTCCAATGCCGCGCTGATTTGTTCAAAATCAAAGCCGCGATATTGTAAAAATCTTATGCGTTTTGCTTTATCTTTTTGATCAACAATTTCGGTTTGGGCAAAACGTTTTACATAGGCAATCTCTGCCATTTCAAACCAATCAATGGCTTGACTATCATAAACGGCGTTTATGATATCACTAGTTAATCCTTTTTGCTTTAGTTGTGCGCAAATATACGTCCATCCATAGCCTTTTTGTACACGTTGGCGCAGCACTGCTTCGCCATACCTTAAATCGCTTTGTAAATCTTGCTCTGCTAAAGCATCCAATACCACTTCAATATCTTCTTTAACAAAGTCACGCTGTGATAATTTTTGCATCAATTCCTGTCGCGCGTGCTCGCGACGAGCAAGCAATGAGTAAGCCGCTTTTTTCACGTCTTTGTTAATCACAGGATTATTCTCATTATTAGCGATGTTATTTTCAGTCATTAGAATAATTCTTAATTTGCGTTAAGCATCATATTCTAACCAATGCTAACTAAAAATACAGTTTTCTAGTGCACTGTTTACCAATAAATGTGTTGACTCTAAATATAAATTGAAAGTTTTCACATCTTTTCTCACAAATCAGTTCTAAGATCTGTTATAAAATCTGCAAATAAATTTCGTTCCAGTAAAAATCTCCGATTAATGTGCCAAAATTAAAAGCAAATTAATGCCTAAGGCACTGCTATAGAACGAATAGATAATGATACTAAGAAACGGTATCTAATAATCAAATAATACAATTTATCCCCAAATTAAGGGCAGTTATGAATTTAAAAAAATCAATCTCTTTAGCATTTTTTGCGCTATCGGCTTTTAACGCTAACGCAGAGCAAAAACTGGGTTACTTTAGTTCGCCAACATTGCATGAAAACTCTTTAGTATTTACCGCAGAAGGCGATCTTTGGCATACCTACACAACCATAGGTAATGCCAAACGACTAACCACTCATGCGAGTGAAGAACTAATGGCAAGTATTTCGCCAGACGGAAAATTTATCGCATACAGTGCCAATTACGAAGGTAATTTTGAAGCTTATCTTATGCCAATTGGCGGCGGCGAACCTGTTCGACTAACTTACGAAAATGCCCGTGTAAGAGTGCAAGGTTGGAGTAATGATAATACCGTTATTTATGCCACTGATGCCAACCTTGGTCCGGCAAATTACTGGACTTTAAAAACCGTTAATACCGACAACTTAAATGTTAATCAAATTCCTTTAAGTGACGCTATTGAAGGTAGTGTTGATAGCAGTGGTAAGTATTTGTATTTCGTTCGTTTTGGTTTACAAACAACCGGTGATAATTCAAAAGTATATCGTGGTGGTGCCAAAGGACAATTATGGCGCTATGAATTAGGTAGCGATCAAGAAGCGACACCGCTAAGCAAAAACCATATTGGTTCAGTGCGTGAACCTATGGCCCACAAAGACGCTTTATACTTTATTTCTGACGCGAGTGGCAGTGACAACATTTGGTCAATGAACTTTGATGGCAGCAATATTAAACAAGTGACAAAGCATGCCGATTGGGAAATTCGTTTGGCTTCGATTCACAACGACAAAATTGTCTATCAGCTTGGCGCCGATATCCATCAATTGGACGTTAAAACCAATCAAGATGAAGTCATTGAAATTGCCTTAACGTCTGACTTCCCTGAGCGACAAGAACGATGGGAAAACAATCCTTTAAAATATTTTAAAGGCGCTGATATTGCAGGTAATACTGAAAAAGCAGTCATTACGGCTCGCGGAAAACTTGCTGTAGCGGGATTACACAATACGCGTTTGGTGGAAATCGACACACCAGCAAAGAGCCGCACACGTAGCGCAATTTTAAGTAACGATGGTAAGTGGGTATATGCCATTAATGATGTGACCGGTGAAAATGAAATTTGGCGCTATGCCACCGATGGCAGCAAAAATAGCAAGCAACTCACTAAAGATGGTGTATCGTTCAGATGGAATTTATATCTATCTCCTGATGGAAAATATATCGCCCATGACGATCGTGACGGTTATTTGTGGTTATTAAACCTAAGTACTGGCGACAATAAAATTATAGGTTATTCTGACTCTGGATCCTCTGCTTTTGATCATGTAGTTTGGTCTGCAGACAGTAAGCTTATTGCGTTTGCTGGCTCGCAAACAGGCTATGATCGTACCAGTATTCGTTTGTATTCACTGGCAACCGAGAAAAAATTACAGTTAACCAGCGATAAATACGAATCTACTAGCCCTGCCTTCTCAACTGATGGTAATTGGTTATATTTCTTATCTGCAAGGCATTTTAAATCGAACCCAACATCACCATGGGGTGATAGAAATATGGGGCCTGCATTTGATAAACGTACGCAAATATTCGCATACCCATTAACCGAAAACGCTAAATTTGCATTTGCAAAACCGACTGAACTCGATCAAGACTCAGCTAACAGTAAAACCGATAAATCGGCTGCAAATAGCGACACAAAAGATAACTCAAAAAGTGCCTCTATAAACAAGCCGTTGTGGGAGACAATTACCGACGAGTTATACCAAGTGCCAGTAACTAACGGCAATTATTCTAACTTAAGTGCCAACAAATCAGGGCTGTATTTCATCGATAGCAATGGTCGCAATAAAAACCTTAAGTTTCTTAAATTTGATAATATTGAACCAAAAGCAAAAGATTTCGCCAGCGGTGTACTTGGTTATGAGTTAGCAAGCAATGGTAAGAATCTTTTATTAGCTAAAAAAGGCGCAACAGCAACCAACCTTTATATTGTTAAAGCAGGAGAATCTGCTCCTAAAGATCTGAAAAAATCTCAAATCAATGCCAATCATTGGCAAATGGCGTTTAACCCAGTTGATGAGTGGCAACAGATGTTTCAAGATGCTTGGTTAATGCACCGTGAATTTTTATATGATCAAAATATGCGTGGCTTAGATTGGGCAGCAACCAAAGAAAAGTACCAACCACTGGTTGATCGCATTACCGCTCGAAGCGAACTAAACGATATCTTTGCGCAAATGATGGGCGAGCTTAACTCATTACACTCACAAGTTAGAGGCGGCGATGTTCCAATTGATGCGACTACGCCTCGAGCAAGTAGTTTAGGCGCACAATACCAACAAGTTAAAAATGGTGTTCAAATTGTCAATATATATCAGGCTGATAGCGACTTACCGAGCCTGGCTAGCCCTTTAGCGAAAGCTGGCATAAATGTTAACGAAGGTGATGTAATTACTCACATTAATGGCAAAAAAGTAAACTCGATTGTCGATATACAAAAGTCATTACGAAATCAAGCTGGCAAACAAATTCTACTGACACTTGAGCGTGGTAAAACGTCATTCAAACAAGTGGTTGTACCTGCAACTAGTCGACAAGATTCAACCTTTAGATATCATGATTGGATTAATCAAAATCAAACCAAAGTTGCTGCAACTGATAAAAACTTAGGTTATCTGCACATGTACGCAATGACTGCTAACGATGTAAACAGTTTTGCCAGAGAGTTTTACGCCAACATTAATAAAGACGGTTTAATTATTGATGTTCGTCGAAATCGTGGAGGTAACATAGATAGCTGGCTAATAGAAAAATTATTACGCCAAGTATGGATGTACTGGCAAGAGCGAGACTCAACGCCAGCAGGAAATATGCAGCAAACATTTAAAGGGCATTTAGTGGTATTAACCGACCAACTAACCTATTCAGATGGCGAGACATTTTCGGCGGCGATTAAGTCATTAGGACTAGCACCACTTATTGGTAAGCAAACTACCGGTGCAGGTGTTTGGTTAAGCGGCCGTAATGGTTTGACCGATAGAGGTATGGCACGCGTTGCTGAATTCCCTGTCTATGATGTCAATGGTAACTGGGTTGTAGAAGGCCATGGTGTATCACCGGATATTGAAGTAGATAACCTACCTTTTGCAACATTTAGTGGCACTGATGCTCAGCTTGAAGCTGGAATTAAATACTTAACCGATAAGTTAGCAGAACAACCGATTAAAAAGTTTGAAGCCAAGCCTATGGTTAAGTCTGGACCTGCTGCTGACGTAAAAAAGATCAAATAAACACACACTTTAAAAACAAAAAAGGACGATGAAATATCGTCCTTTTTTATTGCCTCTTTTTTTATATTTAGGCTAAGTTAGATTAAGTTACACTTAGCTAACACAAACACTAGTACTTACACAGGCACTTACATTAGTACTTAAACTAGTTGTCCTAGTCTAAATTCGGTGACAACCATCTTTCCGCATCAGTTATGCCCATGCCTTTGCGCTCTGCGTAGTTTTCGACTTGTTCTTTGTCGATTTTAGCAACCGCAAAATACTTACTATCAGGATGAGCGAAATACCAGCCACTTACCGCAGCTCCCGGCCACATCGCAAAGCTTGAAGTTAAGTCCATATCAATGTTGTTTTTAACATCGAGCAATCGCCAAAGTGTCCCTTTTTCGGTGTGTTCAGGACAGGCAGGGTAACCAGGGGCAGGACGAATACCTTGATAGCTTTCTCGTATTAACGCTTCATTATCAAACTGCTCATCAGCAGCATAGCCCCAATAATCTTTGCGGATACATTCATGCAGATATTCGGCACTAGCTTCCGCTAATCGATCTGCAACGGCCTTCAATAAAATCGAGTTATAGGTATCGTGTTGCTCGTCAAACTGACGAACTAATTCATCGGCACCAAAGCCAGCAGATACTGCAAAGGCACCAACATAATCTTCTATATTGTCATCTTTGCTAGCAACATAATCACTTAAACAACGATTATATTGGCCAGCTTTTTTCTTAGTTTGTTGACGCAAACCGCACAAGGTTTGTAGCTTTTGAGTTTTACCTTCATCGGCAAACACTTCAATATCTTCATCGATACTGTGCGCAGGAAACAGTCCAAACACTGCTCTTGCTTGCAAACTGTTTTCATCGATCACTTTATCTAACATTGCATTGGCGTCATTAAACAACTTGGTTGCTTCACCGCCAATTAATTCATGTTCTAGTATTTTCGGATACTTGCCTGAAAGCTGCCAGGTCAAGAAAAATGGCGTCCAATCGATATAGTTGCGAACCACGTTTAAATCGAGATTTTCTAATACCGTAACGCCGAGTTTATTTGGTTTTTTCGGTGTGTAGTCTTCAAAACTTAACGGGAATTTGTTTGCTTTAGCTTCTGCAAATGTAGAAAGCTGGGTGCGTGGCCCTTTGTTTTGATGACGTTGACGAACGGTTTCATATTCTTTTTCAGCTCTAGCTACTAATTCACCTTTTAACTTTGGATTTAATAACGCGCTTACTACTGACACAGAGCGAGATGCATTAGGTACGTAGATCACCGGATGGTCGTAGTTTTGTTCAATCTTAACCGCAGTATGGGCTTTCGATGTTGTCGCACCGCCAATAAGTAATGGCAAGTCAAAATCTTGACGCTGCATTTCTTTGGCAACATGCACCATTTCATCTAACGATGGCGTGATCAGTCCTGATAAGCCGATAATATCTGCTTTCTCTTCTCTAGCGACTTGTAAAATCTTTTCACAAGGAACCATGACGCCTAAATCAACAACGTCATAGTTATTACATTGGAGAACTACGCCAACAATGTTTTTACCGATATCGTGAACATCACCTTTTACCGTCGCTAAAACTACCTTACCGTTGCTACTTGCTTCGGTTTTCTCAGCTTCAATAAACGGTTGTAAGTGGGCAACCGCTTGCTTCATTACGCGGGCAGATTTAACCACTTGCGGTAAAAACATTTTACCTTCACCAAACAAATCACCAACGACATTCATGCCGTCCATCAACGGCCCTTCAATAACATCTAACGGACGGTCTGCTTCTAATCTTGCCTGTTCGGTATCTTCAACAATAAACTCATTAATGCCTTTAACTAAAGCATGCTCTAATCGTTTAATTACCGGCAATTCACGCCACGATAAATCAACGGTGCTGGCTTTAGCAGCACCAG
Source organism: Thalassotalea crassostreae (assembly GCF_001831495.1). Classification (NCBI taxonomy): domain Bacteria; kingdom Pseudomonadati; phylum Pseudomonadota; class Gammaproteobacteria; order Alteromonadales; family Colwelliaceae; genus Thalassotalea; species Thalassotalea crassostreae. The sequence goes on along the minus strand of NZ_CP017689.1, from coordinate 889,237 downwards.
TACCATGATATCGACTAGCAAGATCTAATAATCGCTCTGTCGCTTCTTCATCGGTATTTTGAATAACATCTTCAACTGCTTTCAATAAGTCCTTTGGAATGTCAGCGTAAATTGCCAACTGGCCCGCATTAACAATCCCCATATCCATGCCATTGTTAATCGCATGATATAAAAACACCGCATGAATGGCTTCACGAACAACGTTGTTTCCTCGAAATGAAAACGATACATTTGATACTCCACCAGAGACCATTGCATGGGGTAAGGTGTCTTTAATTGCCTTCGTTGCTCGAATGAAGTCAACCGCATAATTGTTATGCTCTTCAATACCAGTTGCCACGGCGAAAATATTTGGGTCAAAAATAATATCTTGTGGAGGAAAGCCTATTTCATCGACTAACATGTGATACGCACGGCTACAAATTTCAACTTTTCGAGCTTCGGTATCTGCCTGTCCTACTTCGTCAAACGCCATAACGATTACTGCGGCGCCATAACGCCTAATCAGTTCAGCTTGCTTTCTAAAGCTTTCTTCGCCTTCTTTTAAACTAATCGAGTTGACGATGCCCTTACCTTGAATACATTTCAGGCCTGCTTCTAAGATCTCCCACTTAGAAGAGTCGATCATAATTGGTACCCGAGCAATATCAGGCTCACCGGCAATCAGGTTTAGCAACTTGACCATGGCAGCTTCAGAATCAAGCATACCTTCATCCATGTTGATATCGATGATCTGCGCACCATTTTCCACTTGCTGTAATGCTACTGCGATCGCTTCATCATATTTTTCTTCAGTGATCAGACGCTTAAATATTGCTGAGCCGGTAACGTTGGTTCGCTCACCAACGTTAACAAATAAGCTGTTTTCATCAAGGTTTAATGCTTCTAAGCCAGATAAACGACAAGCGATCTTTTTAGCTTCAACAATGCGGGGTTTCACGTTAGCAATGGCATCACTGATTGTTTTAATGTGCTCAGGCGTTGTACCACAACATCCGCCAACCACATTTAAAAATCCTGACTGTGCCCACTCAACGATGTGCTCGGTCATTTCAGCCGCATCTAAATCATATTCACCAAAAGCATTCGGTAAACCCGCATTTGGATGAGCTGATACTGGGAAGTCTGAAATTTGGCTGAGCTCTTCAACATATTGGCGCAACTCTTTTGGACCAAGTGCACAGTTTAAGCCAATACTAATAGGTTCGGCATGGCGCATTGAGTTGTAAAATGCTTCACAGGTTTGCCCTGATAGTGTACGACCTGACGCATCGGTAATGGTGCCAGAAATCATAATAGGTAAACGATAACCAATGTCTGCAAACACAGTTTCAATAGCAAATACCGCAGCCTTGGCATTTAGCGTATCAAAAATGGTTTCGATCATAATGATGTCAGAACCGCCTTCAATTAACGCCTGTATCGATTCGATATAAGCATCTTTTAATTCATCAAAACTAACATTACGAAATGCAGGGTTATTGACATCAGGAGATATTGAACAAGTACGGTTTGTTGGGCCTAAAACACCTGCGACAAATCTTGGTTTATCCGGCGTTTTCGCCGTTATTTCATCGGCAACTTGACGCGCAATTTGAGCGGCAACTAAGTTGATTTCCCGACTTAATGATTCCATGTCATAGTCAGCCATGGCAATCGTTGTCGCATTAAAGGTATTAGTTTCGATGATATCCGAGCCAGCAACTAGGTATTGGCGATGAATATCCTTGATAATCTCAGGTTGAGACAAAACTAGAAGGTCATTATTTCCTTTGACGTCACAATGCCAATCGACAAAGCGCTGCCCTCGATAATCTTCTTCTTCAAACTTATGTTCTTGGATCATGGTGCCCATTGCGCCATCTAATACTAAGATGCGTTGGCTTAATTGCTGCTCCAATAAACGAGTTTTTTCTAATTGTTCTACTGATGATTTCACTTTCTTTTTCCTAACAGTGTACGGTTATCGTCACTGCCTTCAAGATGATAAGGGGTAATTTGATAGACGTAATAATTTAACCAATTGCTAAATAATAAACAGCCATGGCTGCGCCAGCTGTTTAGTGCTTTTGCCGATGGGTCGTCCTTGGGAAAATAATTTATCGGTAAGCTAACGTCATCACTAGTTGTTAGGTCCCGTTGATATTCATCACTTAAGGTAAATGAATCATATTCAGGATGGCCAGTAACAAACACCTGCTTTTTGTCTTTACTTGCCGTTAAATAAACACCAGCAATGTCAGCTACACCAAGTACATTCAACTCGTCAATGGTGCGATATTCTGCTTCACTTATATCACCAAAGCGTGAATGAGGCACTAAAAACTCTTCATCGAAGCCTCGAGTTAATGACTCCATAGGATCAAGTGTTTGATGTCGATAGACACCTGATAACTTCTCTGTTCTCAATTTGCGGTGTAAACCATAAAAATGAAATAGCGCTGCATGAGCTGCCCAGCATGAATACATGGTAGATGTAACGTTATTTTGAGCCCAATCAAATACTTGTTGAATCTTAGGCCAATAAGTAACTTCTTCAAAATCCATTTTTCCTAACGGCGCACCGGTTACAATCAATCCATCGTAGTGCTTATCCTTTATATCATCAAAATGACGATAGAAATTATCAAGATGAGCTTTAGGAGTATTTTTCGACTCATTTAGATGTAATCGCACAAATTCTATATTAATTTGTAATGGCGAATTGCTTAACATTCTAAGAATTTGAATTTCCGTTTCAATCTTGTTTGGCATCAAGTTCAATATCGCTACTTGCATAGGGCGAATATCCTGATTAATCGCTCTATTTTCGGACATTACAAAGATATTCTCATTAGCGAGAACTGCAAGTGCAGGTAATTGATCAGGTATTTTAATCGGCATAATAAATAGTAAACAATAAGTAATTTAGCGTTCGAACATTGGCTTATAGTACTAATTCGCCCGGCATTGTCAACATCTAAACGTATAGACGTCTAAATAAAAGAATCCTAGAAAGCTAAAATCAAGATAATAAAACGAACATGTGCATCAAAAGTCTATTAAGAAAAAGTTGCACTAACTAGTTCAATTATAATATTTAATAAAATAGTTCGGGTTTGAAATAGTGAAAAAGCTTAATTGTTACAACAAGGTAAGAACTGTGACAAAAAAATGGCGCTCAATGAGCGCCATTTAAAATGCAAAAAGATTAATAAAAACTGATGTTAAGATTTTTATCTAGTTTTTGATTAAGTTTTACTTCTCGATATTAATTACTCTTCGATTTCCTCTTCGGAAGTAAGTTCGATAGGTGCTAATAATAGGCTACGTAACTTACCTTCTAAATCTTTCGCCATTGCAGGGTTTTCAGCAAGGTATTTAGTAGCATTTGCTTTACCTTGACCAATTCTTTCGCCCATACAGCTATACCAAGCACCTGCTTTTTCAACCATCTTGTGCTTAACACCAAGATCGATTAATTCGCCTAAACTGTTTATACCTAAACCATATAAGATTTGGAACTCTGCTTGTTTGAACGGAGGAGCGATCTTGTTTTTAACCACTTTCACGCGAGTTTCGTTACCAGTGATCTCATCACCTTCTTTAACTGCACCAATACGACGAATATCAAGACGAACCGACGCATAGAACTTAAGCGCATTACCACCTGTTGTAGTTTCTGGATTACCAAACATTACACCAATTTTCATACGAATTTGGTTGATGAAAATAAGCATGGTATTTGACTGCTTAAGGTTACCAGTAAGTTTACGCATTGCTTGCGATAACATACGTGCTTGTAAACCCATGTGCGAATCTCCCATGTCACCTTCAATTTCTGCTTTTGGTGTAAGAGCTGCAACTGAATCGACTACGATTACATCAACGGCGCCAGAGCGGCTTAACATATCAACGATTTCCAATGCTTGCTCACCAGTGTCAGGTTGCGACACTAATAATTCATTAATATCTACACCAAGCTTCTCAGCATAAATAGGATCAAGTGCATGCTCAGCATCAACAAAGGCACAAACTTTACCGTTACGCTGTGCTTCAGCGATAACTTCAAGCGTTAACGTGGTTTTACCACTTGATTCAGGACCGTAAATCTCAACAACACGTCCCATCGGTAAACCACCAGCACCTAGCGCCACATCCAAGGCTAAAGAACCTGTTGAAATAGTTTCAACTTCCATACTGCGGTTATCACCAAGTTTCATGATAGAACCTTTACCAAATTGTCTTTCAATTTGACCTAGCGCTGCTGATAACGCCTTTTCTTTATTTGCGTCCATTGTAGTCTCCGATTTGTAATCTTTTTATCCAGTAGTTACGAAACAGTATACTGTATAATCGTACAGTATCAACTGGATTTTTTATTTATTTTAAAATAAAACACAACAAAAACGATAAAACATTGATATTTAAAACATTTATCTTATTACTATTTTCCCACCAAGGAGAATAATGTTTAATTAAACAGTGAATAATTTAAAAACACTGTAAATAGATAGTCATTTTATACAGTAGTTTTACAGTAAATCTTTTGCATTTTATTTGATAATTAATTGCAACTTACTTTGCGCTTAGTTAGATATTATTTTAACATCGTAACTCTAACGCGTATTGGGTAAACACATCACTCGAAAGTTCTGGATATACCGGGTTAATAACGGCTATTTTCAACTTTCCTGACTGATATCACAATAATAATTTTCATGTTTTTAAAAACGTTAATAAATACAAAAGCTAATCAATGACAGACGACCTTTTTACCAATAGCAATCACACACCGATGATGCGCCAATATTTAAAAATCAAAGCAGAATTTCCAACAATTTTGATGTTTTATCGCATGGGTGATTTTTACGAACTATTTTTCGATGATGCAAAAAAAGCATCAGAGCTTCTTGATATATCTTTAACTGCCCGCGGAAAAACCGGTGGTAACGCAATTCCAATGGCCGGTGTACCCTATCATGCAGTAGAAAATTATTTAGCTAAGCTAGTGAAGCTTGGCGAATCGGTTGCTATTTGCGAGCAAATTGGCGACCCGGCAACCAGCAAGGGTCCAGTCGAGCGAAAAGTAGTCCGTGTTGTTACCCCTGGTACTATTTCAGATGAGGCTTTGTTAGAAGATAAACAAGATAACTTATTAGTTTCGGTATTTGCATCTATAGCTAAACTTGAGCAGCAAAAATTTGGCATTAGCTATTTAGATATGAGTAGTGGTCGCTTTGTAATTTGCCAGCCTGAAACATTAGAACAGTTACAGGCCGAGTTACAGCGACTTTCACCAGCAGAGTTATTATATCCAGAGTCTTTTGAACACTTGGATATAGTGCAAGTATACAAAGGCAGTCGCCGTCGCCCAGATTGGGAATTTGACTTAGACACCAGTTTTAAAGTTCTAAATCAGCAATTCAATACCAAGGAATTATCAGGCTTTGGCGTTGATGATTACCCGTATGCTCTGCAAGCTGCAGGTTGTCTTTTACAATATGTAAAAGATACTCAACGAACCGCCCTACCACACATTCGAGACATAAAAGCGCAAGCTTATGCTCAAGGTGTAATTTTAGATTCTGCAACGCGAAAGAATTTAGAATTAACTCAAAACCTTTCCGGTGGCATAGAAAATACCTTAGCTGCGGTATTAGATAAATCCGCATCGGCGATGGGCTCTCGACTGTTAAAGCGTTGGCTGCATTTTCCACTTAGAGACATTGAAACCTTAGAGAATCGACAACAAGCTATCAGCGGTATTATTGACGAAGACTTATACACCGATTTGTTCGACAGTATCAAGAACATTGGTGATATCGAACGAATTATTGCCCGTATTGCACTTGGTAGTGCTCGTCCAAGAGACTTCGCAAGATTGAGAAATGCGCTCGGTATTTTGCCAGAAGTAAAACAATTACTTGGTGTAAGTAAACAAAGTTATTTGCAGCAATTGGCCAAATTGGCGGCACCAATTGATTCGTTAGAAAAATTACTATTTGATGCGGTAATCGAAAATCCACCGGTATTGATACGCGATGGTGGTGTTATAAAAGAAGGCTATAACAGTGAGTTAGATGAACTTCGAAACCTTAGCCAAGGCGCAACAAACTTTTTAAGTGAATTAGAAGTTCGTGAGCGCGAGCGCACTGGTATTCCAACATTAAAGGTGGGATACAATAAGGTGCATGGCTTCTTCATTGAGATCAGTCGTGCTCAATCTTCACAGGCGCCTGATGAATACATTCGTCGTCAGACATTGAAAAACAACGAACGTTTTATTACTGATGAACTTAAACAACATGAAGAAAAAGTGCTATCGGCTCAGTCTAAGTTTTTAGCTTTAGAAAAACGCTTATATGAAGAGCTATTTCAATTGACCGCGCCGTATATAGAACAACTGCAAAACTTAAGTGATGCGATATCAACGCTCGATGTATTAAATACCTTTGCTGAGAGAGCAATAAGTTTAAACTATCAAAAACCAACTCTTACTGACAACCCAGGTATTCATATAGATGCCGGTCGACATCCGGTTGTTGAATTCGTTAGTAAAGAAGCATTTATTGCAAATCCGGTAGAATTGTCAGACCATCGTCGTATGTTGATCATAACAGGGCCTAATATGGGCGGTAAATCAACTTACATGCGTCAAACGGCATTGATCACGCTATTAGCCCATGTTGGTAGTTTTGTACCGGCAGAGCGCGCCGAGATAGGCATCGTTGATCGTATATTTACCCGAATCGGCGCTTCCGATGATTTGGCAAGTGGTCGCTCAACGTTTATGGTGGAAATGACCGAAACAGCCAATATTTTGCATAATGCCACAGATAAGTCTTTGGTATTACTTGATGAAATCGGTCGAGGTACCAGTACCTATGATGGTCTATCATTAGCCTGGGCTTGTGCTGAGTACTTAGCGGTGAACTCAAATGCCTTTACTTTATTTGCCAGTCATTACTTTGAATTAACTGAGCTCGCCACGCAAATGGAAGGCCTTGCCAACATTCATTTAGATGCGATTGAACATAACGATTCAATTGTCTTTATGCACGCTGTACAAGAAGGCGCCGCAAGTAAAAGTTTTGGTTTACAGGTTGCGCAACTTGCAGGGGTACCAAAAGCGGTTATTAATCGCGCCAAACAACGCTTAGCGGAATTAGAATCTCAACAAACTGCAACCATTGTTTCTACGCCACAGCAATTACAGCCTGATTTAATCGCTCAAGAGCACCCAGTGGTAAATGATTTAAAAGCGATAAATATAGATGATATAACGCCAAGAGAAGCGATGGATTTGTTATTTGAATTAAAGGCGAAACTATAGTTTCAAGGTAGTTTTCAAAATAACGTTTTCACAACACAAAAAAAACCAGCTTTAAAAAGCTGGTTTTTTATTGCTATTAGGATTTATGCTTGGAATAGCGCTTCAATCGATAAGTCTTGTGCAGACAAAATATCACGCAAACGTTTTAACGCTTCAACTTGAATCTGTCTTACACGCTCTCGAGTTAAACCAATTTCATGACCAACATCTTCTAATGTCGCAGGTTCATAACCAAGAAGACCAAAACGTCTCGCTAACACTTCACGTTGTTTCGAGTTAAGTTCATTTAACCAGTGAACAATGCTTTGTTTGATATCATCATCCTGCAGATCTGATTCTGGACCTTGACTTTTCTCGTCAGCAATCACATCTAACAGTGCTTTATCTGATTCACCACCAAATGGTGTATCAACCGATGTTATGCGCTCGTTTAGCTTAAGCATTTTACTTACGTCAGCAACAGGCACATCTAATTTTTCAGCAATTTCTTCAGCTGTTGGTTCATGATCAAGCTTTTGAATAAGTTCACGAGCAGCACGTAAATAGACGTTAAGCTCTTTTACGACATGAATAGGTAAACGAATAGTGCGGGTTTGATTCATTATCGCACGTTCAATGGTTTGGCGTATCCACCAAGTAGCATAAGTAGAGAAGCGGAAGCCTCTTTCAGGGTCAAATTTTTCGACGGCGCGGATCAGGCCTAAGTTGCCTTCTTCGATTAAGTCTAATAATGGTAAACCGCGATTATTGTATCTTCGTGCAATCTTAACTACGAGTCGGAGGTTACTTTCAATCATTCGGGCTCGTGACTTTTCACAACCTTTTAATGATTTGCGAGAAAAATATACTTCTTCTTCTGCGCTTAATAATGGTGAGAACCCAATCTCACTTAAATACATTTGAGTTGCATCTAAGTTAGATGATGTTTCTTCTGTTGCAAGTTTTTCATCTTTTTTTGTTGCTTTTGCTTTAGGTGCCGCTTTTGCTTTTGGCGCTGCCTTTGCTTTTGTTGCAACTTCCTTCACTTTTACCATTGTAATCTCCCAATAACTTCATGGTTTATTATTCACTTAAACTGTCACTTTCTAGCCTCTTATTTTTTCGGAAGATACCTTGTTGGATCGACCGATTTGCCCCTAAAACGGATTTCAAAATGCAACATGGTTTTATCCGTGCCCGTGTTGCCCATTTTCGCGATTACCTGACCGGTTTTCACCGATTCTTGCTCTTTAACAAGCAAGGTTTCATTATGCGCATATGCACTTAGATAGTCATCATTGTGCTTTATTATTATTAGATTGCCATAACCGCGTAATGCGTTACCTGCATAGACTACAAGGCCTTCAGCAGCAGCTTTCACTGGCTGATTCAGCTCACCGGCGATATCCACGCCCTTGTTACCCTGTGCAGAATTGGAAAAACTCGATATAATTCGACCATTTACAGGCCACACCCAATTTTTCACTTTTTGTGTCAGAGAAGGCACCTTTACCTTGGTGAATTTTCCGCCACTGTCTCCACCATACTCCCCAGATTTATCATTTGCAACATTTTTGTAGTCACTTTTTAGCTCTTTATTAACATTTTTAGTTTTATTTTTGCCCTTATCACTGGTCGGGCCTTTTGTACTGCTTGTTTTAGCAGTTAATGATATTATTTGCCCAGGATAGATATTGTAAGGGGCAGAGATATTATTAATATTGGCTAGTGTCCTAACATCTTTACCTGCACGCCAGGCGATAGAATATAAAGTTTCACCTTTTTTTACGGTGTAACTATCGGCTGTAAGGGTATTTTTAGTTTCAACTTTTGTAGGAACAGAACCACTTAAACTAACCACTGGCGCAGGCCTTGTTCGTTGCGAACAGGCAGAAATTACCAGCAATAACAATATAAGAATTATTACTGGCAAAAAATGGGACCTAATGTTGGTTATGTAACTCATTGATAATATAGTTTTAAATAGGTTTTAAATAATTATAGAATTAACTAAATACAAGATAAGCAATAACCGCAAGGATCACGACTGACCAACCGATAACGTCAATACTATTACGCAATTTAGCTTCCATTTTCGGGCCGCCAAACTTAATCAGTCCTGCGACTAAAAAGAAGCGCATACCACGACCAACTGCAGAGGCTATCAAAAATGGCAAAAATAGCATCTGCATAAAGCCGGCACTCAACGTAAATACTTTATATGGAATAGGTGAAAATCCCGCTAAAAACACCACCCAAACACCGTATTCTTCAAACCAAGCCATGGCATTTTCAAATTTATCCATGTAGTTAAATTCAATTAAAACAGGCTCAATCAGCGGTTCAAACATTAGATAACCTAATAAATAACCAACTACACCACCAAAAACAGATGAAATCGTCGTAAGTGTGGCATATCTCCAAGCTTTCTCAGGCTTTGATAGCACCATAGGTGCTAATAATACGTCTGGCGGGATTGGAAAGAACACCGATTCGGCAAACGTTAACACCGCTAAGACCGCTGGCGCTAAACGATGCTCAGCCCAACGTAATGTCCAGTCGTAGAGTTTAGTAAAAATCTTCACAGTAGGTCACCTGGTACAAGTGGCACAAACCGAACCGCTTCGATTTGTTGACTAATAAACTGCTCACCATCTCGGGTGATTAGCTTTAACACTTGTGATTCATTACCGACCGGTATGATTAAACGCCCACCATCAGTTAATTGCTCTAACAACTGCTGTGGTACTTCACTGGCAGCAGCAGTAACAATAATTGCCTTATATGGTCCTTTATTTGCCCAACCTTTCCAACCATCACCATGTTTCATTGAGACATTATGAAAGTCTATCTTTTGTAGCTTACGTTTCGCTTGCCACTGTAACGATTTAATTCGTTCTACCGAATAAACCTTAGTAAACAGCTGTGCCAAAATCGACGTTTGATAGCCTGAACCTGTGCCTATTTCTAGAACATTGTCATTCACGCCTTGTTGCAGAATCAATTCCGTCATTTTGGCAACGATATAAGGTTGTGAAATAGTTTGCCCTTGACCAATCGGCAACGCGGTATTGTCGTATGCTTTGTGTGCCAGTATTTCCGGAATGAAAATGTGTCTAGGACTATTGGCAATCGCTTGCAATACTCGTGTATCTTTGATCCCAGCCACTTGCAATTGTTGCGCTAGCAAAGTACCACTTCGCTGTGATTTGCCTGCCATACGTTGTACCATCATATTTCTACTTCACTCATCCATTCTGTCATTTGCTGCATACTTTTATAGGCAGTCATGTCTATTGTAATTGGTGTAACCGACGCATAACCTTCACTGATTGCATGAAAATCTGTACCTGGCCCACAATCTAATTCGCTACCTAAAGTACCGTACCAATATATATCTCTGTTCCAAGGGTCTCGCATCTTTTTCATTGTTTCTGCTTTATGGCGATGCCCTAAACGCGTCACTTTGATTCCTTTTAATTGCGCCAAAGGAACATCCGGTACATTGATATTAAGAATTTGATCGCTCGGTAACGGGTGCGCTTTTAATCGCTTAATAATACGAGCGGTAACAATTGCAGCAGTCTGATAATTGGCTTCACTTTTACCACAAATAGACACCGCTATTGCCGGCATTCCCATATGTCGTCCTTCAGTGGCTGCTGCAACGGTACCAGAGTACAACACATCATCCCCCAAGTTCGCACCATTATTAACACCAGCGACCACTAAATCTGGTTGGCCATCAAATAATTGACTAATACCTAAATGAACCGAATCTGTTGGCGTACCATTAACCGAGACAAAACCGTTATCTAAGGTATCCGCTCTTAACGGGTTTAATAACGTTAAAGAGTTACTTGCACCACTGCAATTTCGGTCTGGAGCAACCACTAATGTATCGGCAAAAATACTGAGTTCATCATTAAGTATTTTTATGCCTAAAGCATTTACGCCGTCATCGTTACTGACCAATATCTTCATCATAATTTAGATCACTTATGTTCAACGTTTACGCGCTGTGAAACATCTTGATATTGCAACAATTCGCGTAAAACTGTGGTTGCAAAGCATCCTGCAGGTAAAAAGAATGACAATACTAAGGTATTGTCATCGCTATCGTCTGCACCATGAGAAAGGCTGCCATTTGAAAGGTTTAAACGCATGCTGCGACGCTCTTGTTTTAAGCCAAACTTAATGAGTCCGCGGCATTGTTCCGCATACTGCTCAGCAAACTTTGTTTCGAATTCGTTTGCTTGCAGCTCTGACTTTAACTCCCCTGCTCCCCATAAAGGCGCACTGATATTAATTTCTTGGTCTTTTAATCGCGTTAAAATCAGATCATCAATTTTGGTTTCACAAAAAATTGAACGACTACTACCTAAAGTAAACACATCACCGTTGAACGGCGTATCAAATGTATTATTAGCAATTCGAGTTGATACAAACTGATTAAAGATAAAAGAGCGAGTGGCTGATAAATAAAACCCACGCTTTTTCTTATCGTTAACACGTTTTCCTGCAAACATTTGTTTGGCAAGCGTTAAGTTATTACCGTTAATACCAAAGCGCTGTTCGCCGAAATAATTCGGTACGCCGTGCTGTTGTACTTTTTGCCAACGCTGCTCTACTTCAGAAGCGTCAGATACATTTCTAATAGTCAGTTCAAAACGATTACCAATTAACGCGCCTGTTTTAAGTTTTTTATTGTGGCGCTGGTACGATAATACTGTTACCCCGTCGATGTTTAGATCGGACAAATCATATTCAGCTTTACCTGGCAGGTGTACACCAAAATATTGCTGGGTTACAGCATTTCTATCTTTTAAACCGGCATAGGAAACCAGTCGTTCTTTTACCTTGAAATATTTCGCCAGCTCGCGAGCAACAAATACGGTATTGGCGCCAGTTTTTTCAATATGAATAATTAAATGCTCGCCTTCACCACACGGCTCAAACGGTAATAATTCAAAAACTTTAAAATCATCAGCGGATGTTCTTATGTCACCAGTGGAGCTTGGTTGTCCAAAAAGATACGATAACGGAGCAATGGCGTTTTCTTTAGCACTATCACTGTCCATATCATTTTTGGCGTTATCAACTTGCTCAGACATTAACAACAATCCTGCGAGCTTTCTTTGAGCAAAGCAACAGCGTGGACTGAAACGCCTTCTTTTCGACCAACATAACCAAGCTTTTCGGTCGTCGTTGCTTTTACATTAACATTATCGATATCTGTATTTAGGTCTTCGGCTAATACGTTACGCATCGCCAATAAGTGTGGCGCAATCTTTGGCGCTTGCGCAGCAATCGTAATGTCTACATTGCCAACTTTATAGTTTCTTTCATGCATTAACGAAACCACATGACGGAGCAATATACGGCTCGAAATGTTTTCATAATCGCTATCGGTATCCGGGAAATGATTGCCAATATCCCCTAATGCTAGTGCGCCCAAAATTGAGTCACATAATGCATGAATCGCGACATCGCCGTCAGAATGAGCAACAAACCCTTGCTCGTAATCAATCTCTACGCCACATAAAACTACCGGACCGTCGCCGCCAAATTTATGCACATCAAAACCATGACCTATACGCATGTGCCCTCCTGCTCGGATAATATAAATGCCGCTAAATTTAAATCGCCAGGTCGAGTGATCTTTATATTGTCTTCTCTACCACTAACAATATGACTTTCGATACCAGCGCTTTCAATTGCTGAAGATTCGTCGGTAATTGCGACACCTTGTTCGCTCGCTTGTTGCATTGCCGATTTTAACTGACCACATAAATACATTTGTGGCGTTTGTGCATGCCATAAGTTATTGCGTTCAGTTGTATGCAAAATTTCCAAATTATCATTACTGCGCTTCATCGTATCTTTAACCGGAGTTGCCAAAATAGCGCCGACTCCAGTTGATGTGCAGTGGCCAATTAAATTACTGATATCAGCATGACTTACGCAAGGTCTTGCAGCGTCGTGTACCAATACCCAATCGTTATCAGCAACCTGATTTATGCCTGCAAAAACCGAGTCGCTGCGCTCGGCACCACCAATAACAGTAAAAACTCGCTGATCTGCAGCAATGTCTAATGAATGAAAGATGTCATCATCGGCACTTAATACGACAATGACTTTTTCTATTTGAGGATGGGAAAGTAGTCGCGTTAATGTGTGCTCAATAATGCGCTTATTGTTAATGGTTAAATACTGCTTGGCGATATCGCTTTGCATGCGTTTGCCACTACCTGCACAGGGAACTACAAGAGTAAATGCTGTTTGATTCACGTTAATTTAAATCCATTCTCAAATCATTATTGGTCGGTGTTAATAACCCGGAAAAAGGTTTCACCATCTTTGATCATCCCTAGTTCATTGCGAGCTCGCTCTTCAATTGCTTCTAAACCATTTTTTAAATCATCTATGTCAGCATAGATAAGTTTGTTTCGTTGATTTAGTTTTTCATTTTGGGCAATTTGATGGGCAACACTTTCTTGTAATTCTAAATAATCAGACACACTGTTTTTGCCGAACCAAAGTCGGTATTGCAAGAGCAATAGAAAGATAAACAGCGCTGCGGTGATTATTCGCATAATGGATTTTTATTATTAAAATAGTATTAACATTATAAATACCACGATCTGCAAGTCCATCATTAATTATAAAATTGCGCACGAATTAACAGAAAAATAACCGCTAAATAGGGTTTAAAGTAAAAATAAAGGACTTAAGTCAGTTCAGAGAAGATATTCTAGCGTTTTAACGAGATTGGCATTTTCATATTTCGCCAATTGATTTGGCATGACAATAACAGCTCTCTAAGAGATAGCGTTGAAGGTGATGTTCTACGCTCACCATTGCCCTGCCATTGATGACCACTGCATGCGGCGGCGAGAACTTTTTTGGTAGGTTTCAATAACGCAAAGCTTTCATCTTTATGCAGGTTTTCGTGACTAAGTTCAAACCAGCCACAATAATTGCTGCGAAAACGTTTGTTCTCATTATCTACTCTATCGATACAGTCGATAATTATACGCTGAGTTTGGTTTTCGTGAACCACAACTGGAACGACCAATCCCAATGCCAAATCGTTGTTCAAATACCATTGACGCACGGATTCAACATCTTGTTCTTTAACCGGCAATTGTTTGGCTTGCTTTTGCGACCAACTGGCATTTTGCAAATCTAACAATAGTGGCGAGTCGACCGCTAACATTGAACCAGCAGTGCGCTTGATGTAGTGAGCGAGACTTTTAAGGCGCGCTTGCACTTGCGCTGCAGAATTGAATTCCGCATTGGCCAATATATTTAATTCTCGCTCATACAAAGCATTACACAGTTCAGAGAACTGCGGCGAATGTAATGTATGTTGAGATAATAAATCTTGTTCCATAAGGCTCAATACGACCAATCTAGCTTATTGATTAATAACTAATATTGCTAAGTTTATATAATTTTTAACCAGCTTGGTAGTTTTGTGAGCAAATGAAGGTTAATTACAATGCAATTGTTGTCATGAGCTTGAGTTTCAATTTTTAAATTGCCGACTTTATTGCAATAGTGCCTTATTTAATATGAGGTAGCAGCTTGGCTAATAGCATTGTTTTGATACTTAAAAATACGATTATAGATTTTCTTACTTATAGTGAAGGTTCATGCGGCCTATCTGAAAGATTCAATCTGAGACAGGATCGTAAATTCGACTATTCATATAACTTAATATTATTTAAATCATGTAAATTAATGAATTTTAAAGAACTTTATATTCACCATTAAAGTCTTAATAAATATTAATGTCAAATTTAAGATATTAATTGAGAATATTATTAATGCGTTTCAGTTCACAAATTGCAAACATTGAATATGAATGTTATAGTTCACACATTGTGAACTATAAAGAAATACTAATGCACATAATATCTAGAAAGCCTTTTAACGATGCAATAAAAAAGTATCCGAATGACGCTAAAGCACTACTTGATACTTATAATGCGTTAAAGAAAAATGAATTTAAAACACCAGAACAGTTAAAGCAGATATTCTCTTCATTAGATAATTTCAAATATGTCGACAAATGGTATGTGATAGATATTGGTGGAAACAATTTAAGATTAATTGCTTTTATTGAGTTTAGAGATCAACGCATGTACATAAAGCACATTTTTACACATGCAGATTACGACAAATTTTGTAAGAAATATTCATAGGAGTATAGATATGTTAAATACAGCGCAATTAAAGCATCAAGCTAAGATTTTATTTGATAGTGTTAGTTTTCTTACTCACATTGAAAATGAATCTGAATATAATGCTGCCTTAGAACTTATGGATGAATTAATTGATGATTATGATGACCAAAAACCTTTAATTGATTTACTTTCTTTAGCCATTAATGAATGGGAAGAAAATTCAAATGAATTTAAATTATTCAACCATGAAATAGAAAAGCTTGATAATGGGCTTTCTGTTTTAAGAGTATTAATAGAGCAGCATGGCTTAAATACCACAGATTTTAAAGAAGAAATTGGTGGGAAAAGTATGGTTTCTATGATTTTAAATGGTAAAAGGAAACTATCCTTAGAGCACATTAGGGCCTTATCAAAACGATTTAATGTTGCTCCACAAGTCTTTATTTAAGTTCTGTTCCTCCCTTTTAAATAGATTGTGATTTGATCAAACCACAATCTATGTTATTTTATAATCTATTAAAGTTCTTTAAAAACCAAGTAGTTAGCTTGATTAAAGAGTGTTAATTCATATGAACGGCAGAATCTACGATCCAAACCTTGGCCGTTTCATGAGTGTTGATCCGTTTATTCAATCACCAACGAATACGCAATCGATTAATGGTTATTCTTACATTATGAATAATCCCATTATGGGAATTGATCCTACAGGATATGAATCAGAACCTGTTTTAGGGAAAGACGGAGATGGAAATGTCTACAAGCAAGTTGATGGTGAATGGGTTCGTATAGAAGGGGCAAGTAACTGGAATGATCTGCCAAATGTTTCAAACGGTAGCGGCATTAGTTCACTTGGGGCATCAGGCTTATCTTTTAACGAACAAATAACAAAACAGAACGCAGCTACAGTAAAGGCTTTGAATGATTCTGAGGCAGCTAAATATTTAGAGAGTGAGGATGATGGGGCAAGAGCTGAATACCATGCCCTGAAATTTGATGATGGAGTTTTAACAAGCGCCAGCATAGTATGCAGCTACGCTTGTCGTCTTGATGCCGGAACTAAATGGTATGAGTTAATGGAAGGGCAAAGGCAACTTCGAGACTCCATTCAAAGTGGGCAAATGGAAGGGTTTTCATTAACTGGAGCTGTTGCGGCTACTCCTTTTCTTGCTACTCCTCTTGTTGCGAAAGGAGCAGCAGCAGCTAGTGCGTACGCTAGTGCTTCACCTATGGTAAAGTTTTTAATATTGGAATTAGGTATGATCGGTATTGAACTTGCCAATCAATCAGCATTAAAAAAATTAGATAACCACAATATTGAACAAAGAAATCTAAAATCAAATGGATTAAGAGTTATTTACATGCTTAACAAAAGAGGAAAGATTGTAGCGCTCATAAAGAAAGCTATAGACTAATTTTAAATGAAAATCACTTTTAATAACTATTTAGGGATAACAGGATTAATTGCATTAAGCTTTAGCCTTGCAATTGTACTGACAAAAAATTTGGATCAAGCCTTAGTTGTAACAACTCTAATAAGCTTGGGAGTAATGACTGTGTTTTATTATTTAAGCACTTCCATTAAAGGTAATGATTTCTCATCAGAAACAGATTTTTCAATGCTTTGGGTTTGCGCATTAGTTATTATTTTAGAAGTTAATATTAGCGGTAATATTTACACTAAACTTTCCGGGATATGTTTATTCCTAGGTCCACACTTACTCCTTACACTAATAATGGATGATAAATGGCCTATTACGAAAATTTCGGATAGAAATGAACTAACTATTGTTAACTATATCACAATATTAGTCGCTTTAATAATTGCAGTAATTGGGGTGTACTTTATTTGGATTGGCAAATGGGGAGTTATAGAAAGTGCGATCACTTTTATAACTAGTTAAGTTGTGAAATGATTTATGGAAAGTAAAAATTAAATTGGAATTATAACTAAGTGGGCGAATTGAAATCCGCCTACTTAGATTCATATGAACGGCAGAATCTACGATCCATAGTTAAGAAAACTTCTAAATTCAAGATACCTAAAAAGCCCCGTTAATTGGTCACTCATAGAGCTTTTTAAGTATCGGTTAACGAGCATGTTACTTGGCTAACTGTATGCTATCTACGTCTATTTCAACTGGCTCATTAAAGCTGGTATCCACTTCACCAGAAATAATGACTAAATCATTTTCTGAGACTTCAACACCGCGCCAATCTTTGTCATCTATTTCAATAACAGCCGTTCCTGTTTTATCTTTAAATAGATACTTTTCATTACCAATCGCTTTGCTAATATACCCTTTCATTGTAACGAATGTATCGTCATCGGCTACTATTGCTTCCGCAACAGGCGTGATAACCATATCGCTAGGTCCTGTGAAACCACCTCTCTTTGCAGTGTCAGTTGCGGCACATGCTGATGTGCTAAGTGCCAATAAAGCTATTGTAAAAATTGATTTGTTCATGATGTAATCCTTAAAGGTTTTGAGTTCAGGCTATTTAATGCCAATAAAATTAAAGTATGTGTTGATTAAAAGTAATACGATGCGCTGATGTTAAATTGTGTATTGCTAGCTATCGAATCTTGTTGATATTTAACGTTTGCACCAAGATTTAAGTTGTCCCATACGTTATATTCCAGACCGACACTAACGATTCCGCCAAATGCATCATCGTCATTGCTGCTTTTAGCTACAGGGATATCAATATCCATAACGTCAAGTACTGAGTCGTACTCTATTTCGTATGAACTAGAAAATTCATACTGGGTATAAGTAATTCCTAAACTTGCTTTTAAGGTAAGATTTTCGCTTAGGGGGTAAAAATAAACTGGTTTTAGCGCAAATTGATTGGCATCAAATTCTGCGTCGAGTTCTTGTTCAACAACGATGCCTTGGTTAAGTTCTTTGTTTGTAATAGAGTCCTCGCTTGAAAATTGACTGTAAGAAAACTCTACAGCCCAATTGTTTTCAAACTTATAACCGATAAAACCACCAATTACGGTATCTGAACCTTCTGGAGTAATGTCAATAGCACCATCTTTAGAGGTGATTGATTCTTCACTTTTTACGTCTGCAGTGCCAGCTTCAATACCAATGTATGTATTTGCCAATGCAGCAGGCGAGAGTAGTGCGATAAATGGAATAATTTTTTTCATGTTATGTCCTCATTAGTTTCAATGAGGAGCATCTTATACAATCAAATGTGAAGTGTTCGTGAAAGCTTTTATTTAATTTTAATTTCTTTAAAGTTTATCTTGGCAATGTAATCATTTTGATTATTTTCGCTATAAAAACTCCAGTTCATAACGTCACATATACGAGCTACAATCACTAAGCCAACTCCATAGCCAGCGTTATCTATATCATGGCCAGCATGATTATTACGTATAGTCAGTTCAGGAAAACCTAATGTTATTTCAATATCGCCATTGGCATAACTAAATGCATTTTTTAATAAATTATTGATTACAATCACAACAAAACTTAATGGTGAATAAATTGTTCCTGAGTTCACTATATTTAAATTTACACCGACGTTTTGAGACAAAAATACAGGCTTTAGATTTTCAATTTGTAGCTCTATGATGTCTGTCAGTTCACACTCCTGATAATGTATTTTCTCTATTTCTTCTTTACCGAGTAATAAAAAAGTGTCCGTAAGTAGGCGCATTTCATTACTAGCCTGTTGTAGTCTAGTAACAGCTTTTTTTGCCAAAGGGTTTTCGTTATGTAGCTTTGCCAATATATCTGAAGATCCTTGCACAACCATAATTGGAGTTCGCAATTCATGCGAAGCAAAACGACTAAAATCTTTCTCTCTAATAAAGTAATCATTAATATGATGCTTTGTGTTTAGTAGTGTTTGTTCTATATCTTGAGTTTCAGAATAGCGACTATTAACAGCAAAGTCTGGATGCTCCATTGATGTTAGCTTTACTTTCTCCTGAATATTATTTAATACACTACTGATACTTCGAGAAAAATAGAGGCTATATAAAATAGTCAAACCGATAAATAAAGCACCAGCAGTTATGGTAAATATATGTAAAGCGTCTTCATATGGGTCTAAATAGTCGTCGGCGTCGTCTTTAAACACCACATATAACAATCCGTCTCCAGACGGATGGAATTCAACAATAAAGTGTTTATCTTCAGTCCCTCTCAACTCTTCAAAAAAACCTTGCTCTTTATATTTATTTAGCCATGAAGGAACTGTGCGTTCACTCCAATAAGTGGAGTATTTTAATGGGTTAGGTAGTGGCGTTTTTTCCCCTAGCATAGCGTATTGTTGATTATACAATTTGGCCGCAGAATCTAAACTATGATGTAAGCTTATAACCTCTAACTGATCTTCAACTATGTACATGGTCCCGATAAAAAACACAGTTACCATAAGCACTAAGAAGCTAAAGCCGCGTTTAATTTTTGTAACTAAACTAGGTGCGCTAATAATATTATTGGATTCGATAACCTTTACCATGAACTGTCTCTACTCTATTTTCAGTAAATTTCTTATCAATTGCATTACGAATCACATACATATGACTACGTAATGCGTCAGTATCCGGCGAGTCATCTCCCCAAACAGCCGATGATAGTTTAGACTTAGAAACAATATTCGGTGCTGATCGCATTAATTCCGATACTATTTTTAGCTGTAAATTTGAGAGTTTTATCGGGTTTCCGTCTCTGGTTAACTCTCCGGTTTGAACATCGAACTCTAAATCTTTATAGGTAAGCTTACCAATATCAGTTCGCCCTCCTCGACTAGATAGTGCCAACAATCGAACATACAATTCGTCCAATGAAAAGGGTTTTACTAAATAATCGTCACCGCCACTTTTAAATGCGGTTAACTTGTCTTCAATTGTATCTTTCGCAGTAAGAAATATTATCGGAGTATTGCATTGCAATACTTGCCTGATGTGTGAAACGGTACGTATACCATCAAGTTTTGGCATCATAATATCCATAACGATTACGTCATAACTATTGTCAGCGACAAGCTCCAATGCAGATTCGCCATTATAGGCAAAATCAACCATAACATCATACAATAGCAGGTAGTCGCCAATGGACTCTGCAATATTAAAGTTATCTTCAACTATCAAAACATCCAAAATATATTATCTTTTTCGTTTAGCAATATTATTTATATTAGCAAAAAATTAGCACTTTAGCGTTTTCAATTGTAAAAAACACAGCCCTATAACTTATTGATTTAAAAATCGTTATTTTAACTTTTCAAAAACGTAATTAGACAGCGTTTTCTATACCCTAGCTGCTTAACGCAGTAACCTAAGAATTGCCCAAGGCCTATATTTATACTTATAAAAAAGCCTGCAAAAATTAATTTGCAGGCTTTTTAAGTTTTATCTAGAACTAGCTTTTATTTCTTCGACTCTTTATTTTTAACGACAATCGAAGCTGTGAGTATTTTTAACTCTTCTTTAGTTCTGCCTGATTGACTACCTTGTGCTTCAATCGCAGAAAGTGTTTCAAAACCATTAGTAACTTTACCAAATACGGTGTGCTTATTGTCTAACCAGCGGGTTTCTTTAAAGGTGATAAAAAATTGCGACCCGTCAGTTCCTGGGCCGCGATTGGCCATTGAAAGAATGCCAGGTTGGTTGTGACGAGCTGCTTTATGAAACTCACCATCGTATTGATAACCTGGGCCCGATTGACCAGTCCCCATTGGATCACCACCTTGCATCATAAAACCAGGCATAACGCGGTGGAATTTAAGATCATTATAAAATCCAATTTCAGTTAGAAACATCGTACTTGAAACATGCATTGGTGCATATTGTGGTAACAACTCAATCTCGATTGGACCTTTGTTGGTCACCATTTCCCAATAATAACTTTTGTTTTCTGCAAAGCTAAGTTTTGGTGGTAAGCTTAAATTTCTTTTCCAATTAGGCTCAGATTTATCAATTTTTAATGTCGCGATGTGCTGTTGCAAAGCACTCGATGCAGGGTCATTGTCAAACGCAACGCCGATAAGCAACGCTAGTACACAAATAACATAGACATAAGTAATTTTTAAAATAAATGGTTTCATTAATAAACTCTTTTAATGATGGAGATAACTGATTTAATTAGTATAAAGCAAAAGAATGCAGATACATATACAGGGATAAAAATCATTCAATTATATTTTGCGATACATGGTCTTTTAGGTCTGGAAACATTTGCATAAATGCGTCGTGATAATGTTGGTAATGTTGCTCTACTTCTTCGATTGCGCCATGCAAATTATTCTCAAACCGAATACGTTTTGACAGATTATCTATTGCCCTTCCTGTCATCTCAAGGTGTTGATAACTGCTGAGCCAATCTTGCTCTGCCATTTTAGTTACCACAAATTGCATCCGCGGTGGCATATGGTCGATAACTGACAACAGTTGTTGATAGCAATGTTGATTAAAATCGCTAAACTTTTGATCGCTAAATAAATGCCAATGTTTCGCTAAAAAATGATCAAAGACAACATCTGAAATAATGCCAGAAAATCGCTTTCGTTTATCAGTTAATAGTGGTTTTAATTGTCGAACCGCATGATGGTTGTCGGTAAATTTATCAACAGAGCGATGGTTTTTAATACCCTTTTGTATCTCTATAGGTAGCGACTGTATGTCAAGACCGCGGGTAAAGTCGCCCATTAAATTGCCCGCCAATGAATAGCTGTTTGGTTTTGCTAAATATAAATGTGCGAGATAATTCATGGTAAGGGTCTTAATCAAATGTGACGTGTTGAATGCTATCTAAGCTTTAGAATCATCGTTTTATGATCGCACAGGTTAGCAATTTTTGAATGTCGCAGTTTTAAATCTTCAAATCCCAAAGAATGATATAACTTATCTGCACCATCATTGGCTTTTGCCACATCGAGTGTCAACGATTGATAACCTTGTCGCTGTGCTTTTTCTTTTGCCCAAGCGATGAGTTGAGTTCCTATACCTGTGCCTCTTTGCTCAGGCGTTACGCCAACATGAGCGATATATAGACTGTGTTGAATTGGTTTTGGTATCAATCGTTCAATAGACAACCCACGCAGTAATACCGGTATTGAACGCCAGCCATAATATTGAAATATTTCTTTTATACACGGCAGCTCCATAGCGTTTAATTGGTTGCGATCAAAACAAGCAATGGATGCGACTACAGTTTCATTCTGCTCGGCTACATAATGATTTTGAAAGCCAAATTGGCATTGCCCTTTTTTAAAGCTCTGCTTGAGGAAATCCATGCCATCACTAAACACATAGTCAAAGGCAATCGGTCCAGAGCTATAAATGCAAGGTACAACAACATCAATGTCGTTGACATTAGCGGGGCGAATCTCGACTGATGACATTACTATTCCTTTGCTGTTTGGGCTTCTGAGCTATTACCGAGTTTTTGTTTTATTTTGATACTTTATATTTTGTGAAGCAATTATTTAACTCATATCGAGTTCAATATCGGTACAACCTTTAAGGCAATAAATACACGACTTCTTGCCTTGTTCAGGGGTTTGCAGTTTCAAAATTTGGCCACAAGTTTTGCACTTTACATCACGTCCCTGAGTAATTTTTTTGATTATGGCTTTTTGGTCGTTAAATGATTTAGCGGTGAGTTTATTAAGTTTTGAAAAATCTACTGACATGATTTAGGCTCGAAAATTACGGCGCGCAAACATACCCACCGCATAAATAAAAATACCAATATTATTGAGGAGGACAATACCAGCCATCGTAAACACCATCGAATTTGCGAGCATGTGTTTCCAATAACATTTGATAGCCAATAATATTATCGTAACTTGCTGGCATTTCAGGGTAGGCGGTAATTTCCCATGGGTTTTCCGGGTTTTCTAAATAAGGACAAAATGAAAGTTTTTGATTGTTCGCCAATAAAACACCGCCAAATTCCAGTGCTTTTTCCTGACTAGGAAATATTACTGAAAATTGTATTTCTCTTGGCTGAAGCAGATCATCACCTTCTAACGCCATATGCCACAACATATTGCCATTAGGGTCGGTCGGAAATTTCGCTAGATCTCTTGTCACAATTCACCTCTTTTTCGTTTGAAATCTATATAAGCCTATAACTTCTAACGCTTTTCTAACATTCTTATTGCACTTAGAATAAGCTTAGCAGTTTTTTTTAATTTTGGTTAGCTTGGTCCAATACTCTACTTAAGGTAAATCGTTCACCACTAAGTAAATGTTCATAAGTAAAGGTTTGCTCATTTAATTCGAGTACTTTATAAGCTTGATAATTGTCTTTATTTAGCGGGTCCGCGTCATATTCTTGGCCATTTTCCACTTCCGCTTTAGTGATAGTAAAGTGAATATCCTTTACCAATCCCCAATCACCTACTTCCGATATTTCATCCACAATTGTGCCTTCCATATCGTAGGTAAAAAATGTAAAAACAAAACGACCATCCGCTAATATCTGAGCATATTCGCTAAAGTGTTCAGTGCCATTTTGTTCACTGCGGTGCCAATTGCCAATTAATTGCTGTCGTTCAAACATATTTTTGGTCCAGAGCTAAAATTTTGCCATAGAGTAGCAAATATTTTAGCTCTTTATCGACTAATTCCAGCTATTGAACTTAGTAAGGTTGATTTACATGCAGTTTCAACGCGATAATCAGCCTATAAATAACGCGCGTCATTATTAACGTTAATTATTTAAATTAACGATCAAAATAAACCACAAAAGTTAAATAACACTATGAAAAATTATAAATTGTTATCACTCACTAATATCGCTATCGCAGCGTCATTAAGTGTTTCTATGGTACTACCAAGCATCGCTGCAGAGTCGAACTCTTCTCAGCAACGACCGCTTGAAGTAACTGACATAATGAAGTTTAAAGAAATCAAAAAGCCAGCGTTAACCGACAATGGATTATGGTTATCTTACACTGCAACACCGGATAGAGGTGACAGCAGTTTTCATATTAAAGCTATCGATGGTAGCAAAGCTTATGATATTGAACTTGCTAGCAAAGGCATCATTTCAGCTGACGGCCGTTTTGCCGCGATAACAATCAAACCATCTTTATTGTCTGTTGAAATGGCGAGTAAAGACGAAAAGAAAAAACTTAAAGATGGACTAAAAGTAATTGAGCTTGCCAGCGGTAAAGAAACTGATTTTGACAAAGTTGAAGACTTTCAACTAAGTGACAACTTTGGTTATGTCGCGGTGTTAACTAAAGCCGCAAAAGATGAGAAATCAGCAGATGAAAAGCCTACTGAAGAAAAAGCAGCAGCCGAAGATGAGCAAGAACCAGTCAAGCTGTTTAATAAAAAGCGCATTAACAAAGTACTTACCCTGGTAAATTTAAGCAATGGTGAACAACTGCAAATTGATGATGTAGACAGCTTTAGTTTCTCTCCGAAAAAATCTGTTCTGGTTTACAGTACGTCGACCGAAGACGGCAAAGCCAATGGCCTATTTGCACGTAACTTAAAATCTCAAAAAACGCTTACATTAAATGCTGCTGAAAATGCTAGTTTCGAGCACTTTAGCTGGAAAAAAGACGGTGAAAGCATTGCCTATATCCAAGGCGATTTTAGTGAAGAGTTAGAGCAACGCGCGCACAGCGTAGCTATTTGGGAAATTGATGAGTCAAAACCCGAGAAACTTCCAAAAGCAAATAAAGGCTGGTTTGTAAGTTCGGTAAACAAGCTTACTTGGTCTAAAGATGGTGAACGATTGTTCTTCGGACTAAAACCAATGCCAATTGAAGTTGAAGAAGTTGACCCTAAAATTGAAAACGAAGCAGATCTATACGATGTTGCCAAGTTAACAGACAAGCGTGGTTTACAAATATGGCACGGCGACGACGCGCTTATTAAAACCAATGAAAAATATCAAAATGGTAAAGACAAAAAAGCCTTCTTTACTGCGGTTTACCATGTTGATGATGAAGAGTTAGTACAACTTGCAAACAGCGAGATCATTTATGTGAAAGCAACAAATAATGAAAACGCAGTTATCGCTAGCTCAGATTTAAAATACCGTAAGTTAAGAACATGGGAAGGCTTTTTTAGTGACTTCTATATTGTCGATTTAGAAACCGGTAAACCATCACTGATCGCTAATAAGTTAAGTAGTTACACTGACGTTAAACTTAGTGAGTCTGGTCGCTACGCAGCCTATTACCAAGACACGCATTACTGGGTATATGACCGAGACAAGAACAAACGATATAACCTAACTAAAACTCTACCGGTAAGTTTTGCCAATGAAGATCACGATTACCCATCGAAAGTACCAGGTTACGGTATTGCGGGTTGGTTAGAAGACGATGAAGCGGTGTTGATATATGACAAGTTTGATATTTGGAAATTGTCATTAAATGCGAAAAACAGTGAATGTTTAACCTGTGAAGTGGGTCGCCCTAACAGCAAACAATTTCGTGTAAATACATTGGATCGTGAGCAAAGCTACTTTAGCGATGAGCAAACGTTATTGTTAACAAGCTACAACGATGATTTAAAAAACTTTGGATTTTACCAATTAAACTTAGCTAATGGTGAGCTGGTAAAACAAGTAGAAGAAAACAAAAAATATAAGTTCATAGCGAAAGCTAAGAATGCAGACGCACTGCTATATTCCCGCGAAGATTTTAATGAATTCCCTGATTTGTGGGTTTCAGATTTAAACACAGCAAGCGGTAAAAAACTTACCGATGTAAACCCTCAAAAAGATGACTTTTTATGGGGTACTCCTGAATTAGTTGATTGGCGTTCAAATAATGGTGTTAAGCATCAAGGTATTTTGATCAAACCAGCAAATTATGTTGAAGGAATGCAATACCCTGTTGTTGTTTATTACTACCGTCGTTTCTCACAACGTATGTATGAATTTAACCAAATGAAAGTTAATCATCGCCCTAACTTCCCATTTTATACGTCAAATGGCTACGCGATATTTCTACCTGATGTACATTTTGAAGTAGGAACGCCGGGTCACTCGACCAATAAATCGATTCTACCTGGCCTACAAAAAATCATTGATATGGGTGTTGCAGACAAAGACGCTATCGGTCTTCATGGCCACAGCTGGAGTGGTTACCAAACATTGCACGCTATCACTGAAACCAATCTATTTGCCGCGGCAGTATCAGGTGCTCCGGTTTCAAATATGACCAGTGCCTATTCAGGCATTCGTTTAGGTACAGGTCTTGCTCGTCAATTCCAATACGAACAAGGCCAAAGTCGTATCGGTGCAAGCCTATTTGAACGTCGCGATTTATACATTGAAAACTCGCCAGTATTTTTTGCCGACCGCATTACTACTCCTCTGTTAATGCAGTTTGGTGATATCGATGACGCTGTGCCATGGCAACAAGGTGTTGAAATGTATATGGCGATGCGTCGCTTAGAGAAAGAAGTGATCTTGTTGCAATATGAAGGTGAGCCGCATCACTTGAAGAAATATCCTAACAAGGTCGACTACACCATCAAAATGAAAGAATATTTTGATCATTACTTAAAAGGCGCTCCGGCAACTAAGTGGATGACTGATGGTGAAGCATATCGTCAGAAAAAAGATTAATTTTTCTATTTTTAATCTATGATTACAAAAGCAGTGACCAAGTCACTGCTTTTTTGTTACTGACTTAGCCCTTATTAGAAAGAGTTCCTGATGATTAAAATTTCCAAATCTACTCGTTTAACCTATCGTCTAATGGATGAAAATGATGCTGAGCTGTTATGGCAATTGGATCAAGATCCGCTAGTAATGAAGTACATCAAAGATGGCGAGTTACCTTCAATGAAAGAAACTCTGACCATCAACATTCCAAGAATGAATCATTATCGAAACCCTGAAGCTGGCTGGGGGATCTGGCAAGTTAATATTGCGGCTACAAATGAATATATTGGTTGGATCATCGTCAGACCGATGAATATTATGCTTGGCACACCTGAATTAGATAATATGGAAATTGGTTGGCGTTTTAAAAGCCATACCTGGGGCAATGGCTATGCTACAGAAGCCGCTAATCACATTTGCGCCGCATTTGCTGAGCAAAGCGATGTTGAACGTTTTTGTGCGATTGCGATCAAAGAAAACGTGGCATCGGTAAAAATTATGAAAAAGATGGGCATGAGCTTTGTTAAAGAATATGTACACCACGATCCGTTAGGTGATTGGCCGGTGGTGTACTATCAAATGGCGATTAAGCGGTAGTTTATTTGAGTTTATTTGTGTTTATTTGAATTTAAAGGCGTTTGAACTATTGCTCTTCTTCATCACGTACAAAGGCTAAGTCAGTAAAGCCCATACGAGCGAACTCTTTTTGGCGAAAGTTTTTCATTATGCCCTGACCACGACTTGTCATTTCGACTTGTTGTTCCATCGCTAAGAAAGACTTTATATCAACCCCTTCTGCGGCCGCTGCGGCTTCAAAGATATCTCTAAATTTTGAAAACGAAAAAGGGATAACTTTGCGTTTTCCTTTGTATTTGTAGGTGACTTGACGGGCCATAAATTATTCCTAAATGAATGCTAAGCTAAACGCTGTTGTAACCAAGCTGAGATGTCTGCAATTTGTTCCTGACAGACGGCATGTGGCATTGGGTAAGATTTAAATGCTGGAGTAAAACCTTTCTGTTTTAACGCATTAACTAACTGTTCACCTAAACTCGGCGGCACAACCGGATCTTGACTTCCATGCATTACCAAAGTGTCTAAGGATGCATTCGCAGCACTTACTTCAACGCTATCTTTGGTCGCAAAATAGGTCGACATTGCCATTAAACCAGCAAGCGCTTTAGGGTAAGATAAAGCCGCTTCTAATGCTACAGCACCGCCCTGTGAAAAGCCTGCAATAATAATTTTATCCGCCGGCACGCCACGCTCTATTTCACGGTCAATTAACTGATGAATTGACTTCGCGTTAGCAACTAACTGCGTTGCATCTACTTTGCGTTCAATGCTCATATCTAAAATGTCATACCAAGCGGGCATAACCATACCACCATTAATCGTTACTGGGATTTTCGGTGAATGTGGAAATACAAAACGAACAGGTAAGTTGGCAGGTAAATTCAAAACCGGCACAATCGGCTCAAAATCGTGGCCATCGGCGCCAAGGCCATGCAACCAAATAACACTCGCAACTGGATTGGAATGAGTTTCTACTTCAACACAAGATAATAAAGACATGATTAATTAATACTATAAAAATTGGATAGCGCATTATACCTGACATTGCTATTACATTTAAATGAATGGAGGTAAAAATAAAACGCCGGAATACTTTAGTGAGTATTCCGGCGTTTATTGTTTTTCAAATTAGTTTGTAGAATTAGTTTATCGAATTAGCTTGTTGAAATGCTAATTTGAATTTTTCGAAGCTACTTTTCCAGCTATTTCTTCAAGATTTTAATCGAGCCATTGACGCTTTCAAGTTCAATGTCAGAGCTACCGTCACCAAAGCTACCTTCAAGCTCTGTGCCCCAATATTGACCCTTAGTACCTTTCAGACCAAAGTCTGTTTTGATTGAGCCATTACCAGTGCTTGCTTCAACTTTTGCGCCAAAGTTTTCAGGCACATATAGACGAACGCCGCCGTTAACCGTTTCAATATCAATAGAAACATCTTTTACGCTATCATCAAACGTTAACTCAATACCGCCATTCACAGAATCAACTTCAACATCAGACGCAAGACCGGTTGCGTCAATAGAGCCGTTAACTAGTTCGGCTTGCAATTCGCCGGATACATTTTTTACTGTCAATGCGCCATTTACCAATTCAATATCTTTTAAATCAATGTTTTGCGGCACCATAATAATGTAGTCAACACTACCACCATTGCTGTTATTTCCCCAGCTATTGTCATTTTTGTATTCAGTATCTACTGATACGCGATCGCCAGATTGCTTCATGTTTACCTTAATACGGTCACGGCCTTCTTGATTATCGGCGGTAATATTAGCCGTTACTTTTACCGTATTTTGTGACCATGATTCGATATCAACATCACCGTTTACGTTTTCAACGAGCAACTGACCTTTGCCAGAAAGAGTGAACTCTTTTTCAATCGTCTCTTCAATATCAGCAAAGGCGTTAAAGCTAAATACCATTGCGATGCTAGTTGTTAGCGCTGTAAATTTATTCATTATTATTTCCTTAAAAAATACTCATTTGTTCAATAGGATGCAGCTATTCACAAAAAGGTTTAAAAATACTTTTAAAATAATTTATTGAATGTGACTATAGTGGCTATCATAGTAATTTATACAAATGCTTATATAAAAACTTACTCTAACAGAATAATAAGTGAAACGAGATGCTAAATATCCAACTACTTTTGACCGGTAATGAATTAATGAGCGGTGACATTACTGATACCAATTCAGTTTTTATCGCCCGTGAACTTAAAAACTTAGGCGTTGAAGCAACCCGCAAAGTTACCGTCGGAGATAGCATTGAATTGCTTATTGCAGAAATGAATACTCTGAGTCAAAGCGCCGATGTCTTAATTGTAAATGGTGGCTTAGGGCCAACGGTTGATGATTTAACCGCGCAAGCCCTAAGTGAAGTCTGTGGTAAAGAGCTTACTTTACACCCTCTTGCTCTCGAAGACATTAAACAATGGTGCTTTAGACGTAATTTCCGTTTAAGTGGTCCAAATTTAAAACAAGCTATGTTGCCTGCACGCTGCGATATTATTCATAACCCTATCGGTAGTGCGCCTGGCTTTAGTGTGGTGGTTAACGACTGTCTCGTTATTTGTACTCCAGGTGTTCCAGGCGAATTGAAGCCAATGATGCGAGAATCAATAATACCAATCATTAAAAATAAACTACCTGCGGAATACCATACCGTTACCAAGAAGCTAAAAGTATTCGGTGTCGGTGAATCAACGTTGCAAAAACTGATTGATGAAACCTACCCTGATTGGCCAGAAGAAATCGAATTGGGTTTTCGCGCAGCAATGCCATTATTGGAGGTAAAACTTACATCTCGTCAAACCATTTCACATGACTTACGAGAGCTGTGGTATGAAAAGCTCAAAGGCCTACTTGGACAACATATTGTCAGTGAAGACGGCAAATCTTTGGCGGCGACTGTTGTTTCATTACTCAACGAGCGCAAGCAAACAATCAGCATGGCAGAATCTTGCACTGGCGGTATGATTGCATCTGAAATTACCGCAATCGCCGGCTCATCAAATGTATTTGAAGCTGGCTATGTCACCTATTCAAACCGTATCAAATCCAAATTGGTAAATGTCAGTGAAGAGTCACTGGAGAAGTATGGGGCAGTAAGTGAACAAGTGGTTAGAGAAATGACCGAAGGCGCATTAGCGCAAAGCGGAGCTGATTATGCAATAGCTGTTTCAGGAGTTGCAGGTCCCGATGGTGGAACTGATGAAAAGCCTGTCGGCACAGTATGGTTGGGTTGGGGCAACGAGCAGAAAGTTCACACTCAAAAACTTTATTTCCCAGCAACTCGTAAATATTTTCAAACATTTATGGCTAACGCAGGGCTCGATTTAATTCGCCGCATGATCTTAGAGTTTAAAGATGAACCTAGATACGTTGTTGAGCGTCAACAACAATCTAAAGCCGATTAAATTGTGGTTAAATCCACTAAAATAATTGGTCGAAATGACCAATCATTTTATTTACACTTTTGCAACATTACATATACCACTGTTATTTAAAGAGTTTTTATTTTTGGCAAACTAATTGCTCTATATTGGAATAAAAAACTATATAAAAAAATTAATATTTAAATACCGATATATTGAAGGATAGAAAATGAAAACATTAATTGCAGCAGCATTAACGACTCTTGTTGTATCAACCTCAGTACTTCCAATGGCGGCAAATGCCCATGATGGCGATAACAATTATTCATTTAGTAGCGAAGAATGTTCTGTTGATGTCAATTACGGCGTAGCTGTAGAGCAGGATCACATCCGCTTTATCGATAAAGACGAGACAGTCGTTCAAATTAATAATATGGATCAGTTGTTTATTCGAGGTAAGCAAATCGACTTAGATACGCGCCAACAAGCTTTATTGGAAGAATATGCAAAAGGCATTAATGAACAAGTTCCTGCAACAGTTAACTTAGCACTAGACGCTGTAGAAGTTGCGTTTACCGCAGTGAGTCATGTAATGGCAGGTCTTAGTGGCGATGATAAAGATTCTGACGAAAACATTGAAGCGGTATTCGATAAGATTCAAGATAAGCTGGCAAAACGATTTAATCGTGCCAACGGCAGCTACTACTTAGGTGAGCAAAGTTTTGATGAAATTGACCAAGTAATTGAAGACGACTTAGAAGAAGAAATTGAGTCTATTGTTGCACAATCTGTCGGTAACTTTTTGATCAATTTAGGCTCTGCTCTAAATGACGAAGAAGGTGACTTTGATCAACGTATGGAAGCATTTGGTGAGCGCATGGAAAACATGGGTGAAGAAGTTGAACTTGCCGTTGAAGGTAAAGCAGAAAAACTTGAAGAACAAGCGATTGAGCTTTGTGATAATTTAAAAAGCTTAGACCAGCTTGAAGCAGAGTTAACAACCAGCATTACTGAACTTGCCGACTTTGACTTAATTAAAATTGAAAGTTAATCAATAGCGATATAAGTAACAATAGATAAAAGAAAACGGGGCTAACGCCCCGTTTTCTTTTATTTAGATGACTCTTGTTTCGTGTGTTTTCGTTAATTACACGCTAGAAGCAGTTACTTATGCTCTAGGATCTGTGGCAATCACATCTTCTCGTTGACGATGCTTTTGCAAGAATGCGACTAATGCTGGAAACTTTTCAATATCTGCTTGCTCACGAAATTGCGCCCAATCAAGTAAACAATACAGACTAATACTTGGGTAATGCCAAGTATCAAAATCGCCATTACGACATTGTTCATCAAGTTCGCTAAAGACCATATCTGCGCGCTCTCTTTGCAATTTAAAATACAACGCATCATCACCAGTATTGATACCGCTATTACTGAGAATGAACATTTGCACCAGTGAATCATTAACTGCATCGATTAAAGTGAGTTGATTCTCTTCATTCCAAGTGATGGCACT
The DNA here is from genome assembly GCF_001831495.1 of Thalassotalea crassostreae. Taxonomy (NCBI): domain Bacteria; kingdom Pseudomonadati; phylum Pseudomonadota; class Gammaproteobacteria; order Alteromonadales; family Colwelliaceae; genus Thalassotalea; species Thalassotalea crassostreae. Next base: position 856,677 of record NZ_CP017689.1, on the reverse strand, counting down.
CAACTCGAATTTATCCGTTAAATAACGGTAGATGACTCTTGAATCAAAAACATACTGCTCATCATCCACTAAAAATGGCACTTTTAAGGTTGGATTTTTCGCAACCAGTTCTTTACGCCCTGCTGGCGAGAATATATCCATGGTATGAAAGTCGAGTTCGATGGAATGCGTAAAAATGCGAATACGTCGAACGTAAGGTGAAGTAGTGGAACCGTATAATTTCATTTAATATCTTCCAATTGAACTAAGTTAATTGTGCTAGTTTAGCTTGGTTGAATTACAAAAGGCAGATTTTAAACTGCCTTCATTAAAAAATGATCAAATAATTGTTAGTAAACTACCAATGACTAATCGTTTTCAATTAAGCCTTTAAGCCCCTTTTGAGCAAAGCTCGGTAACGCAAAAGAAGCGCTGTGCAATGCCGCATTATAATAATCGAACTCCAGTTTGCTATTGCTTACACGTTGCCTGTCAAAATCATTAATTGGGTGATATTTTTTCGAGGCAAAAGTAAAGCTCCATAACCCACCTGGATAGGTTAGATTGGAAAAACTATAAAGATAACATTTAGGAAATACTGCATTAAGAACCTTTAACAGAGATTGCTGTATTTCTAATGCATACCAGGACGATTCTCCTTGTGAAACGACAATGCCATCATCGGTTAAACAATTAAATACGTCCTGATAGAACTCTTCACCAAACAAAGGCGCTGCAGGTCCAATAGGATCAGTTGAATCAACAATAATAACGTCAAATTTTTCTTTTGTTTGTTTTACAAATTTTACGCCATCACCTATTACCAAATTCATCTTTTCATGATCAAGTGCCGATGAGGTCTGTGGAATATGTTCTCGACAAGCGTTTACAACCATGGCATCAATTTCAACCATAGTACATTTTTCGACGTTAACGTGTCTTAATACTTCTCGAGCAGTACCGCCATCACCTCCACCGATCACCAAAACATTTTTTGGTTCAGGATGCACAAACAATGGCACATGTGTAATCATATCGTGATAGGCAAATTCATCACGTTCAGTAACCATTATTAAGCCATCATTAAGCAACATTTTTCCATGACCTTTAGTTTCAACAACATCAACTGTCTGAAATTCACTCTTCCCTGAAAAAAGTACTTTTTCAACTTTAAACTTTAATCCAAGAAAATCTTCGAAAGTTTCTTCAACCCATAAATTAGAGTGCATTGTTCTCTCCTGAAATATCCAACAATGTTGGTTTACTGTATTGCTGTGCAGGTAATATATAATTGGCAAAACAGACAAAGTAACCATTATCAAGTGTATGTTTTATCTTCGCTGAATTAACATATTCTGCTGAAATATATTCGCTAGTTAGCTCTGCAAAATTTTGTTCATTGAAGCTTAGCAAATCAAAAGAAGCCGGTTTAAGTATTGATAATAATTTAGGCGCCATAACGATTAAGTTGATGCTTGATTCAAAACTTACGTAACTACTGCCCTGTTGTGGCGTAATATGAATAGTTAGGTAATCTTTGCCGCATATTGCGTTGACTGAATAACCATACGGGTCAAATACGAAATCATCGAATACAAAGTTAGGTAATAAGTCTTGCAGCGTTAAAAATTGACGAATATCAAGGGTACTTAACCCTGGTGAAGTAAGCTTTTTAGAGGCTTGTTCGCAAATTTGATACGCCAATAACTCATAGGTCTTATCATTATCATCGGCTTTATAATCATTCTGCTGACAAAACACATAGTTGTGATGACCGTCTAACTCACCAAAACGGCAAGCATTTCCAGACATATGTTCACTCAACAAACGAATATCGTCGCCAAATGAACTTAGTTGCGCTTGCGCAAAATATTCATTTTTACGCTGGTAAATAACGTGCTCTATTTTATCCATCCCCACTTGCTCTATAAAAAACTCGACTGATTTCACAGTTACGGTTTCGCCACAAGTCAGGATTAGAAAGCGGTCGTCCCAGACAAAAAGGCTGGACTCAGATAATAGAAATGCTTTACATACATCATTTCGAATAGACGATAAGATTTGCGCGTTACAACAATTTACTAATTGTGCCCAAAATTCGTCACTAATATCGTTTAGCAGTGAAAGCTTACTGTTATCAATAAGCACTTCCGCTTTTTTTTCAGAACCTTCAAAAAACAATAGCTGCTCTCCAAACATAAAACGCAGCCATATTGGTTATTTGTTGCCAATATGACCCGAGTAAAAAGTTGCAGTATTTTACTTATAAATGAGTAAGATACAACAAATTATTTAATGACTAAAAACGTAATTTTAGTTTATACAATTTTCAAATTCATAAGCTAGTATAGATGAAAAAAAACACTATACTTTATAAAAATTTTACGCATAATTGCGCTGATTTAATTTCTATTATCAAAGTGCGGGTATTGGATAGATGGCAGCATTACTAAAAACAAAGATTAAAGATATAAATGTTGATTTGCAAAACGTAGATTGTATGTATGAATTAGCAGATGAAGCTGATGCAATTTATAGCAACAGCATTAACCTTATTGGGTTTGGATTCGACGGTACCGCTTGCTTTCGAAAAGGAGCAAAGTCTGGTCCTGATGCATTAAGAGCCGTTTCCGATGGTATTGAGTCCTACTCCCCATACTTAAATGAAGATATCGCTGATATTACCTTTTATGATTTAGGCAACCTGAGTTTATCGACACAAGCTAAATACGATGACCACGTATATACGCAGCAACAATGGCAAAAAGCCAGTGATGATTTCATCGAACTATTTGATGATATCGACTTAGCAAAACACAATGTAAAAATATTAACTATAGGTGGTGAGCACTCGATTTCGTGGGCACCAATTAAAACCTACCTTAAACAATATCCGGACTTAGTTCTACTGCACCTTGATGCTCACGCCGATTTACGCGATGGTTATGAAGGTTATCATTATTCACACGCTTCAATCATTCGTCGCTGTCTAGATCATTTTGGTAGCCAACATAAATTAATCCAGTACGGCATTCGCTCTGGCACGAAAGACGAATACCAATGGATGCGAGAAAATCTGACAATGAAAAACTCTCGTGCCGAATTACTAAAGGCTATTGCCGATATTGATGATAAAACCCCCATTTATCTGACCTTTGATTTAGATTATTTCGATCCAAGTTACTTCCCTGGCACTGGAACTCCTGAGCCGGGCGGAGAAGATTTTCATTCTTTTGTTAGCATCTGTAAGTTGCTAAAGCAAAAAAACTTTGTTGGCTGCGACGTGGTAGAGCTCGCGCCAAGTATTGATCCGACAGGTAACAGTGATGTGTTTGCAGCGAAAGTCGTGCGCGAACTAATACTGTGTTTACATTAGTTCGAAATTAAGCAATTAATTTTAACCTAGTACAAAGAGAAAAATCGTGAATTTAGAAACTAAAAATTGGTCCATTGAAGATGCCGAAAAAACCTATCGAGTTAAACGTTGGGGCAATGGCTATTTTGATATAGCTGACAATGGTGATTTACAGGTTACTCCTCGCTTCGACGAACCAAATATAAAAATCAATATGAAACATGTGATTGATGAGATGATTGAGCAAGGGATTGAATTTCCTGCGGTCATTCGTTTCCATGATATTTTGCGATCGCAGGTTTCATTATTAAACCAAACCTTTCGTACAAAAATAGAAGAAGCGAATTATCAAGGTCAATATCAAGGCGTTTTTCCCGTTAAAGTGAATCAGATGCGAGAAGTAATCGAAGAAATAGTGCAAGCTGGAAAGCGCTTTAACTATGGATTAGAGGCTGGCTCAAAACCTGAGTTAATCGCAGCACTTGCCTATAACACCAACAAAAAAGCCTTAACCATTTTAAATGGCTACAAAGATGAAGAATATTTACGACTAGCGTTGTTAGGAACCAAGATTGGTCGCAAGATTGTTATTGTTATCGAAAAATATTCTGAGCTCGTTATGTTAGCCAAATTAGCTCAACAATTAAACGTTCAGCCGATGATAGGCATACGCACAAAAATGATGGTTAAGGGCCGAGGAAAGTGGGAAAGCTCAAGTGGTGAGCGAGCCAAATTTGGCTTAAGTATTAGTGAAATGTTAAATGCGGTTAATTTACTCAAGCAAGAAAATATGCTGCCTTGTTTACAGCTGTTACATTTCCATATTGGCAGCCAACTTACTGATATACGTGCCATTAAAGAGGCGGTGCAAGAGGCCTCGCTTATCTATACTAAACTCTATCACATGGATGTACCGTTAAAGTATGTTGATGTTGGCGGCGGTTTAGCAGTTGATTATGACGGTACACAATCTACAAGTGACTCATCATGTAATTATGGCCTAGAAGAGTATGTCGCCGATATCGTTAATGGCTTTAAACAAACTTGTGATTTAGAAGGCGTACCTCACCCAAATTTAGTCAGCGAAAGTGGTCGCTCAATCACTGCTCATCATTCCTGTGTTGTTACTAAAGTAATAGGTGAAATTCACCCCGGCGGCGCCCAATATGCCACTGATAAAGTCGATGAAGAACATTTTATTGTAAGTAATATGCGTTTCTATCAAAGTGATATTACTGCAGATAATTATCAAGAAAGTTACAACGATATTAGCCAACTAAAAGAGCAAGCTGTACAAGCATTCAAGCTTGGAATCTTATCTTTGGAAGAAATGGCAAAAACTGAAACCTTATACTGGCAAGCTCTCGAGCAAATAAATGAAGAGTTATCAAAATTAGAATTTATTTCAGAAGAATTAAAAGAAATTCCAGAAAAGTTGTCCTCTCAATATTTGGCTAACTTTTCAATTTTTCAATCCGCTGCAGATTCATGGGCAATCGATCAAGTATTGCCGATCGTACCTATCAGCCGTTTAAATGAGAAACCAACAAAGCGCTGTACTTTTGTCGATATCACCTGTGATAGTGACGGTAAAATAGACAACTTCATAGGCGAAGAAAGTACGGCAAACTATATTCCAATGCATAAACTTGATAGCGGCGAGGATTATTATATTGGCATGTTTTTGACCGGAGCATATCAAGATGTAATGGGAGATATGCACAATTTATTTGGTCGTTTAAATGAAGCACATATTGTTAGCTACGACGACGACCCAAATGATTTTTACATTGAAGAGATTGTAAAAGGTACGTCCGTTGACGGCGTACTCTCAACGATGCAATATACGCCAGCAATATTGGCGCAAGCGATAAAGAAAGAAATTGATAAGGAAATCGTACGCGGTAAAATAAAGCCACGCGAAGGTGTGCAATTGATCGATTTCTATGAAGAATGCCTGCAAGGTTACACCTATTTAAAAATATAGAGAGTGTTATGACTACTGAAGAAAATGAATTTGAAAACCCTGAGTTAACGAAACAAGAACAACTTGCTCGTGAACGTGTTGGTGATGAGAAAGTTGATGAACGCTTAGAGCAATTAGCAAATCTAAGTATTGAAGATACCATGGCAATGAAAGAAAAAGCCGATGCTGTGATGGCCCAAATAGCTAACTGTAAAACTCTCAACAATGAGTCTGCTGAAATGCAGAGTATTGTTCAGCAATACCTAATGTACAGCAATTTTGCACTAAGCAAGTTGCAAGGTAAAGCCGTGGTTATCGACCATGACAGATTCTTAAAAATGGCTGACTCAATCAAAAACGATAGTGATCAAAAAGCTGCATTCGAACAATTTGGCGAAGGTACCGCCGCGCACTTTAGTGCAGCAATGGCGTACTACGCAGAAGCTAACTTAAAATAGTTGTTAGCGAAAACAAAAGGCCTGCGCCTATGTTGATAGGAGCAGGCCTTTTTTTATATTCTGAAAGTACTAAGTTAGAAATTTAACTCAGCGCCTTAACGACTAATTGCTTTTCATTGTCCTGTAAAGGTAATTCCAGCGCCGCTTGATGACCATTTTCAGACATTTTTGCCCAGGTCTTTTGTACAATAGAGATCACTTTGTCGTGTTCATGCTTTGCTGCAAAGGCGGCAAAATAAAACTGCAAAAACACTAAACAAACCACATCTTGTAGTAATTGGCTTTGTTCATTACGCTTTAATTGCTTTTTCAGCAATAACGATTGAACCTGTTCAATATCTTCTTGGCTATAGCCAACATCACTGAGTATTTCAGCACAAGTATCGGCATGAAATTTATATAGATTTTTACGCCATGTTAAATAACCTTGGCGATTCATTTCATATTCATTGCGTGGCTTTTGCCAACGACAAATATGCTGACTCCTTGCGGCAATTCGCACTACTTCATTCGCATCTGGCGCAAAACGATTCAACATGTCAGTCATGCGTTGCGAATACAGCAACTCTTTTGGATAACTTACACCTAAGTATTCTTCTTGATTAGGATCTTGGCTATTCATCGCATCAATTCGCTCGAGCGCTTTTGATAATAAAGAACTACTCATTTTAACCTTTCATTTAATAATTATTGGAATACATAAAGACTAACCAAGCAACTGTTCTTATGCAACACGTCTTACGCAATAAATGAATGTCAAAATGGCCTAAACATAGCCTATATGGTCAATTGATTCGCCAACACATAGATAAAAAAAGGGCGATGAATACACTATTCGTCGCCCTTATTATTGTCTTTGCGTTTATTAACGACTAGGAATTATTCCCACTCGATAGTCGCAGGTGGTTTACCTGAAATATCGTAAACAACACGTGAAATGCCATCGATTTCGTTAATAATTCGATTCGATACATGTCCTAGGAAGTCGTATGGCAGATGTGCCCAGTGTGCCGTCATGAAATCAATCGTTTCAACTGCGCGCAGTGATACAACCCAATCGTATTTACGACCATCGCCCATAACACCTACAGAGCGCACAGGAAGGAATACAGTAAACGCTTGGCTCACTTTATTGTATAAATCGTAGTTGTGTAATTCTTCGATGAAGATATGGTCTGCACGACGTAATAAGTCACAGTATTCTTTCTTCACTTCACCAAGAACACGAACACCTAAACCTGGTCCTGGGAACGGATGACGATATAACATGTTGTAAGGTAAACCTAACTCAAGGCCAATTTTACGAACTTCATCTTTGAATAATTCGCGTAGTGGCTCAACTAAACCAAGTTCCATATCTTCTGGCAAACCGCCAACATTATGGTGAGACTTAATTACGTGTGCTTTACCTGTAGCTGAAGCTGCTGATTCAATAACGTCAGGGTAAATTGTACCTTGCGCTAACCATTTAGCATTGGTTAACTTGCTTGCTTCTTCGTCGAAGATTTCAACAAACACGTTACCAATGATCTTACGTTTCGCTTCTGGATCACTTTCGCCGGCCATACGATCTAAGAAACGGTTTTCAGCGTCAACGTGAATGATGTTTAAACCAAAGTGGTCGCCAAACATATCCATCACTTGTTGCCCTTCGTTTAAACGCAGTAAGCCGTTATCAACGAATACACAAGTTAACTTGTCGCCAATTGCGCGATGTAAAAGCATCGCTACTACTGATGAATCAACACCGCCTGATAAACCAAGTACCACTTCGTCATCACCAACTTGTGCTTTCATCTTGGCAATTGCATCTTCAATGATTGATGCCGAAGTCCAAAGCTTCTCACACTGACAAATATCAATAACGAAGTGCTCAAGAATACGCATGCCTTGTTTAGTATGCGTTACTTCTGGGTGGAACTGTACGCCGTAGAATTTCTTCTCTTCATTCGCCATAGCAGCATAAGCACAGCTAGGAGTTTGCGCGATAGTACTGAAACCTTCTGGAATAGCTGATACTTTATCACCGTGACTCATCCAAACGTCTAATGTAGCGTTACCATTGTCACCAACAGCATCTTCAATGTTCTTGAATAACTCAGATTGAGCAATCACTTCAACTGCAGCATAACCAAACTCTTTGTGCTCTGAACTTTGCACACCGCCGCCTAGTTGCTCAGCCATTGTTTGCATGCCGTAACAAATACCAAATACTGGAACGCCAGCATTGAATACATATTCTGGAGCACGCGGTGAATTATCTTCAGTTACTGACTCAGGGCCACCAGCTAAAATAATACCTGATGGATTAAAACCTTTAATTTGCTCTTCAGTAACGTCCCAAGCCCATAGCTCACAGTAAACGCCAATTTCACGTACGCGACGAGCAATAAGTTGAGTGTATTGTGAACCGAAATCTAAAATTAGAATTCGATGATCATGAATGTCTTGACTCATAGTCTTTTCTCTTTTTTGATTTAAAAGCAACGATTGCTGCTCTCAAATATTAAATGTAGTTTCGCTTTTATTTCGTAAGTTTTTTGGGTTGTGGAATTTGGTTCTAATTCAGCTTTTATTGCACGGAGTTTGCTTTAGCAAATGAGTACATTAAAAGCTGAAGTAGGGACAAATAACCAACCCCATTAACTAACCTAGGCGATAATTAGGCGCTTCTTTGGTAATGGTTACGTCGTGCACATGCGACTCGCCCATACCTGCAGATGTGATTTTCACAAACTGTGGTTTAGTGCGCATTTCTTCGATAGTGGCAGAACCAGTTAACCCCATTGCACTGCGGATACCACCAATTTGTTGGTGAATAATTGCTGCCATCGGACCTTTATAAGCAACACGACCTTCAATACCTTCTGGTACTAATTTGTCTGCTTCGTCTGATTTTTGGAAGTAACGATCCGATGAACCTTCTTTTTGGTTCATTGCGCCTAATGAGCCCATACCGCGGTATGATTTGTAATAACGGCCTTGGTATAATTCAACTTCACCTGGCGCTTCTTCAGTACCCGCTAGCATTGAACCAACCATTACACAGTGTGCACCAGCAACAAGTGCTTTAGCGATATCACCAGAGAAACGAATACCGCCATCGGCGATTACTGGAATATCAGTACCGGCTAAACCTTTAACGGCTTCTGAGATAGCAGTAATTTGTGGAACACCACAACCTGTTACGATTCGAGTAGTACAAATAGAACCTGGGCCAATACCAACTTTAACGGCATTGGCACCAGCATCAGCTAGCGCTTTAGCGCCTTCTGCAGTTGCAATGTTACCTGCAACGATTTGTAAATCTGGGTATTGTGCACGAGTGTTTTTAACGCGATCGATAACACCTTGCGAATGACCGTGCGACGTATCGATAAGAAGAATATCAACACCAGCAGCAACTAGTGCTTCGATACGCTCATCAGTTCCAGCGCCTACACCAACGGCAGCACCAACACGTAAACGACCAAACTCATCTTTACAGGCGTTCGGTTTGTTTTCCGCTTTTTGATAATCTTTTGCCGTGATCATACCGCTGATCTCAAAGTTATCAGTAACAACTAAGATTTTTTCAATGCGGTGTTCGTGCATTAGGTTTAAAATTTCTTCACGAGACGCATCAGCTTTTACTGTGACTAGCTCATCTTTCTTGGTCATTAGCTGTGAAACTTTTTTGTTTAAGTCAGTTTCAAAACGTAAATCACGAGAAGTGATAATACCAACTAAGTTGCTTGCTTCATCGACAACAGGGAAACCTGAGAACTTAAGTTCATCAGCTAATTTCAATACGTCTAAAATGGTAATATCTGGACTAACCGTAACTGGATCTGTCACAATGCCACTTTCAAACTTCTTAACTTGACGGACATTGCTTGCTTGTTCAGCAATGGTCATGTTTTTGTGGATAAAGCCTAAGCCACCTTCTTGCGCAAGCGCAATCGCAAGGCGCGCATCGGTAACAGTATCCATAGAGGCAGATAAAATTGGAACATTAAGTTCAATTTTGCTGGTTAGTTTAGTTTGTAGGTTTGCAGTGTGCGGTAAAACCGTTGAGTGGGCTGGTACTAGTAGTACATCATCAAAGGTTAGAGCTTCTTGAGCTATTCTTAACATGGCAACATTCTCGCTTATGTGGGAGTAGGTAATATTGCGAACGGATTTTAACCACTTTAAGGCATTTCGTAAACCTAAATTTTGTAAAAAAACGCATTTAATCTTAAAAACAATATAAAAGTAACAAATGAACCACTTTGAACAAAGCAAACAGCATATATTACAGGTAAGTGAGCTTACTAAAAAAGTACGTTTTATTCTCGAATCAGAGCTTAGAACACTATGGTTATGTGGTGAAATATCAAATTTCATCGCGGCTAGCTCTGGGCATTGGTATTTGTCACTAAAAGACAGTAAAGCCCAAGTGCGCTGTGCAATGTTTAAGGGCAATAATCGCTACACAAGAATCAAACCGCAAAATGGCCAGCAAGTACTGGTCAAAGCAAAAGTATCTTTATACGAACCTCGCGGCGATTTTCAATTAATCATCGAACAAATGGAAGATGCTGGTGAAGGCTTACTAAGGCAGCAATTTGAATTATTAAAAGGACAATTGCAGGCAGAAGGTCTCTTTGACCAGCGATACAAACAACCTATCCCTGATACAGTAACTAAGGTTGGCATCGTAACGTCCAGCACAGGTGCTGCGGTAAAAGATATATTAACCGTACTAAATCGTCGTAATCCGAGTATTGAAGTCATTATTTACCCTACCCTAGTGCAAGGTGAAACCGCGGCAAATAGCATTAGCGATGCCATTTATACCGCCAATGAACGAGACGAATGTGATGTCTTGATTGTTGGCCGTGGCGGCGGCTCATTAGAAGACTTATGGGCGTTTAATGAAGAGCCTGTAGTTCGAGCAATATTTGACTGTGAGATTCCAGTAATTAGTGCTGTTGGCCATGAAGTTGATACGTCACTGTCTGACTATGTTGCCGATTTGCGAGCCCCCACTCCTTCTGCCGCAGCCGAATTAGTATCAAAAGATAATCAAGCAAGAATTAATCAACTTGTTCATTTAAAACAACGACTGACTCAGCAAATTCGCCAGCTAATTAGCGATCATAAAGCGAATTTTCAGTACTTTAATCATCAGTTAGCAATGCTAAGTCCAGTGCAACAACTGCAAAGCCAGCAGCAACTGAGTGACGACTTGCAAATGCGATTGATACAGGCGATGCAAAGGCAACAAGTGAGCCTGAACAATTCTATTGCACTACTTCAAACAAGACTTAATGGTCAAAGCCCTGAAACATTGCTTATTAGAGCCAAGCAGCAGCATGCTCAGTTACAACCCCGTTTAATTAAGGCGATGTTGCAGTTAAAAGATAAAAAGCAGCAGCAACTTGCTAAGAACGCGCACAACCTTAATATTGTCAGCCCACTGGCAACTATAGCGCGTGGTTACTCAATCAGTAGAGATGAACAAGGTAATATAATTAAGCGTGTGGCTGATGTGAGTAGATCAGAGCAACTCAGTACGCAATTAAACGATGGTATGGTGTTCAGCAAAATCATCAGCATCGAGAAAAGCGAATAACGTTTAGTTTGTTTTAGCTTATTTTACAGCCAGCGACGAACCCTTTTGCAATACTCTGTGTAATCTTGGCCGAATACTTTAGTCAACATTCGTTCTTCAGGTAATATTTGAAAATAGTGAAGATAACGGACAAAGACTATCACTAATAAATAGGCAAATAATGTCTGCTTATATACCGCGCCAGCAAATATCATTAACACAAACCCTAAGTACATCGGATTACGGCTAATGCGAAAAATGCCGCTATCAACCAACTTACTCGCTTTATCAGGACTCATTGGATCGACTGTTGTTTTAGCGATGCGAAAGCTAATGATTGCAAAAACGACAATCGCTATTGCTGAGAAAATTATGCTTTTGATGATGATTGGAAGGAATTCAGAGCCTACAGGTACAGCGAAAATTGTTAATGGAATAAACTTAATCGCGGCAACAAACATCAAAAATAATAATGCTGGTGGTATTTTAAGTTCTAAGAATTTCAATTTCGTCCCTAACAAACAGTGAGTAATACCAATTGAGATAAACAGTTGTTATTAATATAGTTTATCTATTTGAAAAACGTTATAAAAATAGTACTTTTAGCTCATAAAAAAGGCCGCATTTATATAATGCAGCCTTAATATTTTAAGCGAGTTTATCGCTTAGCTATTTGTTTTAAGCTATTTCTTTTTAGCTTTTGCCTCTTCACTCCACCCTTGAGTTTCACGAGCCTTTTTCTTCTTCTCGGTATAAGTCAATTTACGCTTACCGGCAAATGGGTTAACTGTGCCTCTAAATTCTACTTTGATTGGCGTACCCATAATTTTCAGCGATTTTCTGAAATAGTTAATCAAGTAACGCTTATAAGATGCCGGTAATGCATCCACTAAATTACCGTGAATAACAATCAATGGCGGGTTATAACCACCAGCATGAGCATATTTCAACTTAACACGATTACCGCGAATAAGCGGCGGTTGGTGATCAAACGCAGCCATTTCCATGATCTTGGTTAGCATTGCTGTCGAGGTACGTTTAGTCGCACTATCGAATGCTTCTTCGACCGACTCAAACAAGTGACCAACACCTGTACCATGTAGCGCTGAGATAAAGTGAATACGGGCAAAATCGATAAACCCTAAACGTCTATCGAGTTCAGACTTTATACGTTCTTTTACGTCGTTATCTAGACCATCCCATTTATTGATTGCGATAACCAGTGAGCGACCTGAGTTTAAGATAAAACCTAACAAGCTTAAATCTTGGTCAGTAATACCTTCACGAGCATCCATTACTAATAAACATACGTTTGAATCTTCAATGGCTTGAAGAGTTTTTACTACCGAAAATTTTTCGATAGCTTCAGTCATATTTTTACGACGACGAATACCGGCTGTGTCGATTAACGTATACTCTCTTTCACCACGTTCCATTGGAATATACACACTGTCACGTGTCGTACCAGGCATGTCGTAAACCACAACACGTTCTTCACCCAAAATACGATTAATTAGAGTTGATTTACCAACATTCGGTTTACCAACAATAGAAAGTTTAATCTTATCGTCTTGCTGTGTTTCATTGCTATCGTCGAATTCTTCACCTTCAGCAAGGTCTAAAAACTCATCTTCTTCATCTGTTTCTTCTTCGTCACTAATATCTTCGATATGCGGAGCTAACGCAAGATTAATCAACTGAGTAACACCACGGTTATGCGCCGCAGCAATCGGGTGAACTTCGCCTAGACCAAGGTTATAAAATTCGGCAATTGCAGAATCAGCATCAACACCATCAATTTTATTGGCAACTAAAAATACTTTTTTACTTTGCTTACGTAAGTGCTCACTAATCGCTTGGTCTGCAGCAGTTAAACCTGCTCTTGCATCAACCATAAATAAAACAGCATCCGCTTCATCGATAGCCATCAATGATTGCTCTGCCATTTTTGCATCAATACCTTGCTCGTCACCTTCAATACCACCGGTATCAATGACGATAAAAGGCAATCCTTCGACATCGGCTTGGCCGTACTGGCGGTCGCGGGTTAATCCCGGAAAGTCAGCAACTAACGCGTCACGTGTTCGAGTTAAACGATTAAATAATGTTGATTTACCCACATTTGGGCGACCCACTAGGGCGACAACAGGAAGCATGGCTACCTCAAAAATTAAAAAACATAAAATAAATAACGGCCCCGTAATTATTACGGAGCCGTTTTAACTTTAGCAAAGAGTTGTTTATTCTAACAATCTAATAGTTAAATAACTGTTAGAAGATGTACTCTATATTAATCCAATGATTAATCTTTGCTTTCGTCTACTGCAATAACATCTGGCGTTGCGATAACTTCTAATTCGCCATCACGTGTTTGTGCGTAGATTAAATTTTCATGAACGATAGGTGTCACATAAATGCCACTATCATCAATCTGATGACGTGCAACGATTTCACCTGACGTCTTATCTATCCAGTGTAAATAACCTTCAAAGTCACCTACTACAGCATAATTATCAATTGCGGCAACACCGGTAGTTCCACGATTAGTTAGCAATAAGTTACTCCATAATTCCATGCCAGAATTACGATTAATTGCATATACATGGCCTTGAATATCTGTTGCGAAAATTCTGTTGCCGCTAATTGTTAATTGGCGGTATGAAGAATAACTACGTTTCCAAAGTACACGTCCACTGCGTAATTCAATTGCAGCTAAGTTACCATTTGATGAAATCGCATAAATTTTATCGCCGAAGATTACTGGTGTTACGTCAACATCAACAATACGTTCTAATTCAGTCGCGCCACTAGCTTCACCAATATCAGCAGCCCAGCCTTGTTGACCGTTCTCGATAACAACAACGACAACTTCTCCAGCTGCACTACCTATAAAGGCACCACCAGAAGATGTGGCTACGCCACTGACACCACGCAATGACAATGGTGGCACAGCTTGCTCTACTTTCCAGCGCTCTTCACCTGTGTCTCTGTCAAGTGCTACTAAAGCCCCAGCGGCGGTATTTACAATAACTAAATTGCTATCAAAGGCAGGTTTTGAAATTACTTCACCTGCCACCTTCGCTTGCCAAACCAGTTCACCGGTTTCCAGCTCCAATGCAAATACATCACCGTTTTCACTACCCCAAATCACCATGCCGTAGCCAACGGAAGCACCGCCAGAAATACGAGCAGGAATTGGATCATCAAAAAAGCCTAATTCGTTATGAATATCACTTAGGTCAGCCGACCATATTTCATCACCAGTGGCGATATCTAATGCGTAAGCATCACCAGAGCGACCTGAAACGTAAACTTTATCTTTTGAAATTGCTGGTTGTAACCTTGAAAAGTAATGTTCTACACCGTCGGTGCTCATACTCCACTTTACTTCAGGCTCAAACAATTCATCGATTTCGGTTAATTCTGCAACCGGATTTATTTCTTCTTCATCGTCTGATGAACAAGCAAATAATGTTGTTGCTAGCAATAAAGAAGCAACGAGACGTTTATTCAATATATTCAAAATAGTCTCCTAACCGGCGACAACTACAGCTAAATCATCTATTTTAGTTTGTAATGTAGGGTTAGTTTCTAAACCGCCTGCATTGGCAGCTGCTTGGTATGCAGTGCGTGCTAATTCTTTATTGCCTTGAAGTAGATATGTATCACCTTTAATTTCTTCAACATCTGCTAGGTATGATTCTGGTAGAGGGTTTGCCAGTGTTGCTAATGCTTTTTCGTAAGCTTGTTGTTGTACTTGAACACGAGCTAAACGCAATGTTGCAATCGCTTTAAGGTCAGCGCTTTCTGCATTAGTGATTGCCGTAGTTAAGTGTTTTTCAGCACCGACCCAATCTTGATGGCTAACTGCATCTTTTGCTAATGCCATTGCTGCTAATGATGAATATGCTGTACCTTGGTTAGCGGCGATAAATTGCTCAGTATTCTCTCGGAAACCTTCGGTTTCGTTGGCGTAGTTTTCAATCGTTTGTTGATATTCTGCCGCTGCAACGTATTGCGCTTCAACTTGGCTCTCTTGATACAAGTTCCAACCAACAAATCCACCTAGGCCAATTACTAAACCAGCGATTATAGAATTACCGTTGTCTTTCCAGTATTTTTTAATCGCTTCAACTTGCTGTTCTTCAGTTTGATATGCTTCCACTTTACTACCCTTAAATTAATTCTGTTAAAACAGCAGCCATTTGTGCAAATGGTACTGATTGTTGCTCTTTATTTTCACGTAAATATTTAATCGTTGCTTGCTGATTTTCAATTTCAGAATCACCTAAAATCACAGCTATTTTTGCACCTGATTTATCTGCGCGTTTCATTTGTTTATTAAACTTACCGCCACCGCAGTGAGTTTGAATTCTTATTTCAGCGACGTCATCGCGCCATTGTTCAGCTAAAGCAACACCGGTAATTTCTGCTTGTTCACCAGACATTACCACATAGACATCTGTTGTTGCTCTAATATTTTCAAGCTTTTCAAGTTCAGTCAACATTAAGACTAATCGTTCAATGCCTAAAGCAAAACCGACTGCCGGTGTACCTTTACCACCAAGCTGTTCAACAAGGCCATCGTAACGACCGCCAGCACACACTGTACCTTGTGCACCTAAGCTGTCTGTAACCCATTCAAACACGGTACGATTGTAATAATCCAAGCCTCGTACCAAACGCTCATTAATGGTGTACTTAATACCCGCAGCATCTAAACGTTTTGTTAAACCAGCAAAGTGTTCTACTGATTCTTCATCTAAGTATTCAGATAATTTAGGCGCATCAATCAATAATGCTTGCACGTCTTTATTCTTACTGTCTAACACACGCAACGGATTTGAATGCATACGACGCTTTGAGTCGTCATCAAGTTTGCTTTCATGTTCCGTTAAAAATACCACTAACGCATCACGGTAATCTGCACGTGCCTGGTTTGAACCAAGAGAGTTCAACTCTAGTGTGACAAATTCATTGATGCCAAGTTCCTTCCAAAGACGAGCACTTAACATAATTACTTCTGCATCGATGTCTGAACTCGCAATTCCATAGCTTTCTATACCGAATTGATGGAACTGACGGTAACGACCTTTTTGTGGACGTTCATGTCTAAACATTGGGCCCATATACCAAAGACGTTGTTCTTGGTTATATAGTAAACCATGCTGATTACCAGCTCGCACACAACTTGCTGTGCCTTCAGGGCGCAGTGTTAAACTATCACCGTTGCGATCTTCAAAGGTGTACATTTCTTTTTCAACAATATCGGTAACTTCACCAATACCGCGTTTAAAAAGGTTTGTAGACTCAACGACTGGCATACGAATTTCCGCATAACCATAATTGCCTGCAACGCGACGCATTACTTGCTCAACCATTTGCCATTTGTTGGTTTCACCCGGCAAACAGTCATTCATGCCACGGATTGCTTGAATAGCTTTACTCACTTATGTACGTCTCTTGAAAATTATACCAAGCATAAACTTGGTATTTTAAAAATTAAAGGTGGGCATTATAGGGCATTATTGCTTATTCTTACAACAATAACGCCACATTTAGCATAGATATTAAGTGATATTTACACTTCTTTAATATCTATTTTTTTATCGGGGTTAATTAAATCGGCTTTTGCTCGAATTTTTCGCTCTAGCTGATCGATAACATCTGAGTTATCAATGCGCTCTCTTTGACGCTCACCATCTAAGTAAAATCCTGATTTTTTAGCGCCACCGGTTAGGCCTAAATCCGAAACTAACGCTTCACCAGGACCATTAACTACACAACCAATAATGGAAACATCCATAGGAGTGAGAATATCTTCAAGTCGCTCTTCAAGGGCATTGACAGTAGAAATAACATCGAACTCTTGGCGAGAACAACTTGGACAAGCAATGAAATTGATACCACGAGAACGCAAGCGCAGTGATTTTAATATATCAAAACCAACTTTGATTTCTTGTACCGGATCTGCGGCAAGTGATACTCGTAAAGTGTCACCAATACCTTCGGCTAATAACATGCCTAATCCAACAGAAGACTTCACAGTTCCAGATCGAAAACCACCGGCTTCTGTAATCCCCAAATGCAATGGATTATCAATTTGATTCGATAATAAACGGTATGCACCAACGGCTAAAAATACGTCTGATGCCTTAACACTTACTTTAAATTGATCGAAGTTTAAACGGTCTAATATATCGACATGACGCATCGCAGATTCTAGTAATGCTTCAGGTGTAGGTTCTCTATATTTCTCTTGAATATCACGTTCTAACGAACCGCCATTAACACCGATTCGAATAGGGATATTTTTGTCGCGCGCAGCATCGACAACGGCACGAACTCGGTCTTCACGGCCGATGTTGCCAGGATTAATTCGCAGACAATCAACACCATACTCAGCCACTTTTAAGGCAATTCGATAATCAAAATGAATGTCGGCGACTAACGGCACTTTCACTTGTTGCTTAATTTGTTTAAACGCTTCGGCAGCATCCATCGTCGGAACACTAACACGAACAATATCAGCACCAACATTTTCAAGGGCTTTGATTTGATTGACGGTAGCCTGAACATCAGTCGTTAAAGTATTCGTCATCGACTGAACACTAATTGGTGCTCCGCCACCTACAGGTACATTGCCAACCATGATTTGTTTGGTTTTACGACGTTTTATTGGGTTTTCACTAAACATAATAACTCTAAGTTTTGTCTTAAATGACTTGGTTGCAACTGACTATTGAAAAACAGGCAACTAAAATATTGTCTTACTATTGTTTAGGCCAAACAAACTTTGCAATTTGGCCTTGTTGAAATTGACTCATATCAATGGCTTGTTGATTGTAATCAATTTCTACTAATTCAGGTTTTCCAAGTGTAATTGAAAACGGCGTAGCACCAGTTAATGTCATTACATAGCCAGATTTTTTTATTCCCCAAGCTAAACGTTTACCGTCTGCATCGAAAATATTTACCCAGCAATCACCGGAGAAAGTAAAACTAAAGGTGTCTAAAACTGCAGGTTGCTCAACCGCTATTTCTGCTTGCTCTGTTTCGTCAACTAGAACAGCGTCATTTTCTGCGCTTTCAAGCTCGGTATTGGTTTCAACGTTTTCATCGGCAGTTGATTCAGTTGAGTTATTAAATATCAGCTGATCATCCTGGGCAACTTCGTCAATATCATTAGTCGTTAGTTCTACTTCATCATCAGTTGATGACGCTAATTGAATTGAGTCATTGGCAGATACATCGCCTTGTTCACTCGACGCTAATGGATCGGAAATGGTATCAATGACTTCACTCGGTTCATTGTTTGCCGCATTATCTTGCCAATACCAAACAAAAGTCATCACAATTAATGCAAATACGATTAAGTATATAACAAGCATCAATCGATTATTTTCAGCCTTTTTGCGGGTAATTTGTGAGAAACTTTTCATTTCATCACCCTGCTGTTTAGCCACTCCAAGCATTTCGTAGCTGGCTAAAATCTCTTCCTGATCAACGCCCACAAGTCGAGCGTAATTGCGCAGATAACCACGAACGAATGTTTCAGGTGTATTGCCATCATACTCCTCTGCTTCAATTTCTTGCACGAGTGTCACTCGTAAATTCAAGCGTTGTGCGACATCCGCAATACTTAATCCTGCTTTTTTTCTGGCTTCACGAAGTATGTGACCTGGCCCTACAACTTCAATATCTTCACTGATATCAATAGGTTCTTTGTCATTACTCATTAATCTTTAATCCGGTTTCTTAATCTTCAATACTTGGCCTACTTGAATATCTTCTGACTTCAAATTATTCCAGCGACGAAGGGTATTAATCATAACATTATACTTTATCGAAATTTGATAAAGGTTTTCACCTTTTTGCACAACATGTTCAACATCGCTATTTTTGACCGTTGTTGACGTCGGTTGCGTATTTGTGTGTGTATTTTGCTGCACTACTGGTGTTTGCACAACCGCCGACTTCACATTTTGTTGTGGCGGAGGTGTTACGACAGTCGTTGTTTGTTTTTGTTGCTTAACCAAATGCCCATGTTTAACAGCATTTTGACTATTTTGCTGGCCATTAGTTGCATTTACAGCAGGTTTTTCTTGCTGAACTACGCTTTGTGGTTTTGGTTGTGGCTGCGGTACAACGGTTTCAGCCGTTGGCGGCTTCTTACGAGCAACCACAACAGGTTTGGCATCTACTTTTACGCCAGATTGCAACAATTTATATTTTTGATAGCGAATGGCAACGTCATCGGCATCAATTTTCGCTAATTCATTATCAAGATAGGCTTTCGATTGCACTGATTCAGGGAACATTTTAAGTAACATGGTCGCATAGTTATTGGCAATCTCTGTATTACCCATTTTTTGGTTCACTTTAAATGCTAAAGCGATCGCTTGCGGTGTAAAACGTCTAGTGGCTAATTCATAGCGACCTAAATACATGCTACTTGCATCATAATCACCCATTGCATATTGCAATTGCGCCATCTGCATTAAGCTAGACGCTCTATTTGGGCTATGCATAATACTGCGGGTTATCGCTTCTTCGGCTTTTTCAAAGTTATCGACTTTTAAATAACATAAACCGATATTTTCATAACTTTCTGATACGCGTACATAGGTTGGCACTCTGATTGCCTGCATGAAGTAACCTTCAGCTTCTTCAACGCGTTCATTACGACATAAAAATACGCCGAAATTATTTAACGTATTGGCGTCTTGATCGTCAAGGGAAAGCGCATGTAAGTAGGCTTCTTCAGTTTGCTCTAATTCACCTACAGCTTCGTAGTAATGAGCAAATGCGGTGTAAACATCGACTAAGTTTGGTGAATACTCTTTAGCTTTTTCAAGGTTGAATTTAGCTTGTTGCATATTACCGCGTTTAAGGTAACTGAAAGCTAAGGAAATACGAGTGCGGGCAACTTGATCGTCGCTATAATCTCGGTCAACTACCGGTTTATCTTCCGCGAAATTTTGAGTTACACAAGCGCTAGTAACACCTAATGCCAACATTACTATGGCAAGTTTACTGCCGCTCCGTATAAAGTTTTGCATAAACAGCTCTCTACTATAATTGTTTTTGTAAGCTAGGAATTTACCTAGCTTACCTTGCAATGCAAACAATTACACCATTTTTACCGAAATTTCATCGCTGTTTTTTTGTTTGTGAGCAGTACGTTTTGTTCTATCAATAACATCACCTGCAAGTTGACCACAAGCGGCGTCAATATCTTCACCGCGAGGACGACGAGTGATTACCGTTAAGCCATAACTTTGCAGCACTTTATCGAAACGATCGATACGTGAATTACTTGGGCGTTGATAAGGTGAACCAGGGTAAGGATTAAATGGTATTAAGTTAATTTTACTTGGCGTACCTTCTAATACTTTAGCCAATTCATGGGCTTGATCTGTAGAATCGTTGACACGATCTAACATTACGTACTCTACGGTGACTTGTTTATTTGCTTTTGAGCCATCAATGTAGCGACGACTCGCTTCAAGAAAGTCTTCTAGCGGATACTTTTTGTTAATTGGCACAAGCACATCACGCAATGCATTATCTGGCGCGTGAACGGAAATTGCTAAGGCACAATCAATTTTTTCTTTTAACATATCTAACGCAGGAACAACGCCTGACGTACTTACCGTTACTCGACGTTTTGATAAGCCATAGCCTAAATCATTTAAGAAGGTATCAAGTGATGGAATAAGATTCTTCATGTTAAGTAATGGCTCACCCATCCCCATCATTACGATATTGGTTATTGGACGAGTACCGGCAATACGGGTCGCACCAATGTCATTAGCAACACGCCAAACCTGACCAATGATTTCTGATACCGATAAGTTTCGGTTAAAGCCCTGATCACCTGTAGCGCAGAAGGTACATTCTAATGCACAGCCAACTTGCGACGAAACACACAAAGTGGCACGTTCTTTTTCAGGGATCCAAACAGTCTCAACTTCTTGGCCACCTTCTAGCAACAATGCGTATTTAATAGTGCCATCTTCAGAGACTTGTTTGTTTGAAATCGTTGGTGCTTTGATTTCACATAAACGTTGTAGTTTTTGACGCAATACTTTATTTAAATTGGTCATCATTTCAAAGTCATCGTAACCAAAGTGGTAAATCCACTTCATTACTTGATCTGCACGGAAAGGCTTTTCACCTATTTCAGCAAAAAACTCGCGCATCATCTGATGATCAAAATTTAATAAGTTAACCTTTTTAACAGCAGTATCGGTCATGTAAAAACTCGCTCGTATTTAATAGGGGGTGAATTGTACACATTTTGTACAACCGAAACAATTTAACATTGTTATAACTTTGTTAACTGAAGTAACTAAAAGCAAGTTAACAAAGTGATAAAACGTCATCGCTAAAAACAAGAAAAGGATTTCACCAAAATAGTAAAATCCTTTCTCATAAGCGCTAACTCAATTAGCGCTTATTCCCTGACTCGTTTAAATTAACGAGTACGTGGGCAGATTTCTTCGTCAGAGAAGAAGTAAGCAATTTCACGTGCTGCTGATTCTAAAGCATCAGAACCGTGACATGCGTTTTCGTCGATTGACTCAGCGAAATCGTGACGTAAAGTACCAGCTAAAGCTTCAGCTGGGTTAGTAGCACCCATGATTTCACGGTTTTTAAGAACAGCGTTTTCGCCTTCTAAAACTTGAACCATAACTGGACCAGAAGTCATGAAGTCAACTAAAGCGCCAAAGAAAGGACGTTCAGCGTGTTCAGCGTAGAAACCTTCAGCTTTTTCACGGCTAAGGTGGATCATTTTAGAAGCAACGATCTTAAGACCTGCTGATTCAAAACGGTTGTAGATAGAACCAATTACGTTTTTAGCAACTGCATCTGGTTTTACGATAGAAAAAGTACGTTCGATAGCCATGATAAGCCCTCTGTTAATTATGTGTATTCAAAATTGGCGCGATTATAGACTAAACGATAAGAAATTACATTAGTAAAAATGATTAAGTTTGTTAAAAAGTTGCGATTTATTGCTTCTAACAAGCAAAATATAATGATTTTTTATAGATAAAATAAAAGTCCAGCTCGAATTAATTCAACAAAGTTCCTTATAAAGAACTTATATGATTAGCTTGTATAATTAAAAAACTTATATTTTTCTGACATTTAAAAGCATTAACATTGTATTTACAAACCGGTTGTGAAAATATAGTGTGGCTAAATTTAAAACAACAATAACTAATTGTAAGGAATACAAATGAAAAGTTCTATTTTAAAAACAGCAGGGATCATATCACTATTAACTCTTCCATTTTTTGCTAGTGCCGCTGATAAACAAGGTGCTGTCGGTATCAGTAGTTATGCGCTAGCAATCGATGAAGATACGTATGGCGAAGATGAATTTACCGGAATTGCATTTTCTGGTGATTATTATTTTTCAGATAACGTATCAGCTCGCTTTCAATATTACTCACTAGAGCATGATGATCTATCAGAAATGGAAATGACCGGTTTTGACGCCGTCATATGGTATGGCCAAGGGTTTAAGTCAGAAGGTTTTAAATGGTTTGTCGGTGGCGGTTTCTATTCAGAAACTTTAGAGTTTTCAATTATTGAAGAAGATTTTTCTGGTGCCCAACTCAATGGTGGCATCGGCTTTAATTGGGAGCACGTGAGTCTTGATTTATCAATTGGATTTCGCTCTACAGGTGATTATGAAGACTTTAATGACGAAAACCTTGGTGATACAGGCGACGTTACTGCAGTAACTTCAGCATTAACCTTAGGATATCGTTTCTAATTTTCTGCTATCAATCAAAAAAGCTCCACAGTTACCTGTGGAGCTTTTTTATTTCATCGTGTTTTTACAATAATCGCTAGCTATTAAGCACGTGCTGTTGCTAACTCTTCCTCATTTGGTGCTGAAATTTCACCTTCAGTCTTAGCAACAATAGTATTAATTGCAGTATCACCAACAACGTTAGCGGTTGTACAGAACATGTCACAAATACGGTCAACCGCAGCAACAATTGCTAATGCTTCAATTGGCAGGCCAAATGTATGTAAACAAATACCGATTGATACGATACCACCGCCTGGAACACCACCAGCACCGATAGAAAGCAATAGTACAGTAAATGCTAACGGTAACATTTGATCAGCAGTCATTGGCATGCCGTAAGCGTTAGCAACAAAGATAACTGCAATCGTTGTATAAATTGCCGCACCTGACATGTTCATCGTTGCACCAAGTGGTACACCAAAACCAGCCACACCTTTTGAAACTCCTAATTTTTCAGTAACGGTACGCATAGTTACTGGAATAGTCGCGTTTGAAGATGCACTTGATAAAGAGAACATGATTTGTTCGCGAATGTGCTTAATGAACGTTAAAGGTTTAATGCCTGTAACCAAGTAAACAACAACAGGATAAACCACCATAAACATAAAGATAAACATTGAAACAACAAGAGCAATATAACCTGCTACTGCGAACATCTTAGTTGTATCTAGTGTTGCGCCTAATGAAATCATTAGGAAGAATACACCGTATGGCGCAAGTGACATAACTAAGGTAATTAGCTTCATCATTACTTCGTTCGCCATTTTGAAAGTGCGGATAGCTGGGCCACCGCGCTTATCCAGCGCCTGGATAGCGATACCAGTCATAATCGCCATAAAGATAATTTGCAACATATCTCCTTCAGCAAATGCTTGGAAAGGGTTTGAAGGGATAATATTGATTACCATTTGCCACATATTAGGAGTTTCTGTTGCAGCAAGTGTTACACTTTCAGCATGAGCACCAAGGTTAACACCTACGCCTGGCTCTAACCAGGTAACGATTGCAAGTGTACCAGCAATAGCAACAATCGTATTAATAATGTAGAAAGAGAAAGTCTTAGTACCTAAACGGCCAAAACTAGACAAATCTTTAAGTTCACAAATACCACAAGTGATGGAAATAAATACAAGCGGTACAACGATCAATTTGATCATTGAGACGAACATACCGCCTAAACCACTAGCGGCTTCTGTAGTGAATGTGGCAACCGCCCAAGTTGGCGGAATTACGTATTGGATCATAGAGCCAAGAATCAAACCAAAAACTAAGCCAAGAAAAACCTTAGCTGACAACGAATTCTTTATTGCATTCATATTAAATCTTTACCGCTTTATATAATATTTAGGATGCTCAACATAATAATGAATTTATGTCCTAACACTAGTAAAAACGGGGGGTATTAACAAATCAACACAGCCGACACACACTCTGGTTACACAATCTAATAACTCCTAACACCTCTCTTCTTAAAAATTACAATAAAGTCGCAAATAAATTAAAAATAATCGAAGTCGTCGTAATATTTTGTTCTATAGTTATTAGAGTAATTAACATTAACTCTTGCTGACCTATTTCTAATTTTCTTATTAAAATATGAGTTAGAAACAATGAAAATAAAGAATCGTTCAGCATTCCCTTATAAGAAGGTTATCCCCCTTTATGGAAAACATTATTGAAGTAGGTGCAATCGAGTCACTGATCATCGCAATTTTAGTATTATTTATTGGCCGATTTATTAATTTCAGCATTAAACCTTTGCAAAAATTTAATTTTCCAGAGCCAATTTTAGGCGGTTTGGTCATCGCGATTATTATTACTATATTGCATAGTTCTGGGACCACAGTTTCCTTTAACCTGCCACTACAAGATACATTCATGTTGTTATTCTTTAGTACGGTCGGGCTATCTGCAAGTTTCAAATTATTGGCGCAAGGTGGCGCTAAAGTATTTATATTCTTAGGCGTAGCCTCGCTTTATATCGTTGTCCAAAATGCAGTTGGTGTTTCATTAGCATCACTTTTAGGTTTAGAACCATTGATGGGGCTGATCGCTGGTTCAATCACATTGTCAGGTGGGCATGGTACTGGTGTAGCTTGGTCTCAAACATTCTATGAAATGTATGGTATACAAACACTTGAACTAGCGATGGCCGCAGCCACTTTTGGTCTAGTGATGGGTGGTATTATTGGTGGTCCAGTGGCGCAGCGCATAATGGATAAAAATGGATTGGAGTCTGAATTTGGTAAAGGTGGTCATCATCATGATACGCACCCTGAGCTGGTAACCTATAACCAACTAGAAGAAGACAAAGTTACTGCTAAGAAAGTGTCCGAAACATTATTTATCTTATTACTTTGTGTTGGCGGAGCCGATTATTTAAAGGCCTTTGTTGATACTTTTGAAATCAAATTCCTAATGATCCCAAATTTTGTTTATGCGCTATTTATTGGTGTTGTCATTACTAATGTTACCGAAACCACTAAAACCTACAAAATTAATAACGAGACCGTCGATATTCTCGGCACCGTGTCGTTGGCATTGTTCTTATCAATGGCGTTAATGAGTTTAAAACTTTGGGAAATATTTGATTTAGCAATCCCACTTTTGATCATCTTAGTATGTCAAACCATTATGTTGGCTTTATTTGCTTACTTTATAACCTTCAAACTGATGGGTAAGAATTATGATGCCGCAGTTATGGCTGGTGGTCACTGTGGTTTTGGTATGGGGGCAACACCGACAGCGGTGATGAATATGGGGACTCTCGTTTCAAGAAACGGCCCTTCCCCACAAGCATTTATGGTTGTGCCTATCGTTGGCGCGTTCTTTATCGATATTGCTAACCTAATTATTTTACAAGGGTATCTCGCCTTTATCGGTTAAGTTTATTGGTTAAATTTATCGCGTTCGTAAAAATTAAAAACCCGTGCTTAATTATAAGTACGGGTTTTATTTTGCCAACAATATCAGTTTATACCAAGATGATTAAACTGATATCTAATGACTAAATGGACGAACGACGATATTGACGATATTCAGGTTTCCAAAAGTTCTTTTCAATATTCTTTTGCAACTGCTGATCTGATATTTCAAGTGCAAGTCCTTGCTCTTGCGCCAATTTACCAATAGCAAAAGCTATTTTTTTGCTTAAATCAGCAATCTCTGTGATCGGCGGCAGCAAATCTCCTTTACCTGTATTGGCTAGTGGAGACGCTTGAGCTAGCGTTTCACTCGCTACCATCAACATCTCATCAGAGATATATTTAATGTTTGCAGCAATTACTGCAAGACCAATACCAGGGAAGATATAAGAGTTATTACATTGTGAAATATTATAGGTTTTGTCTTTGTAGGTAACTGGCTCAAACGGACTGCCAGTAGCAATAACCACATCACCATCGGTCCATTCAATAACTTGCTCTGGAGTTGCCTCTACTTGACGAGAAGGATTAGACAACGGGAATATGATTGGCGTTTTAGTGCCATCTTTCATTGCACGAATCACGGGCTCTGTAAATAAACCTGGTTGACCTGAAACACCAATTAGAATACCAGGTTTTGCACAATTCATGACATCGCGAAGCGATGCATAATCGCCAGAGAAACGCCATTCACTCAAATCGTCTTGGTTTTGTACTAGTTTCTGCTGAAAGTCTCTTAAGCCGTCCATACCTTGGGTAAGCAAACCGAAACGATCGACCATGAAAACTTGCTTTCTAGCTTGGCTATCAGAGAGCCCTTCACTCACCATTTGCGAAATGATCTGTTCTGCAATACCGCAACCAGCAGAGCCTGCACCTACAAAAACAACTTTTTGTTCTGAAAGTTTGCTGCCTTTAATTCGACACGCAGCTAAAAGTGTTCCGACTGTTACCGAAGCTGTACCTTGAATATCATCATTGAAACAACAAATTTCATTACGGTATTTTTGCAATAATGGCATAGCATTAGGCTGTGCAAAATCTTCAAACTGCAAAAGAACACTCGGCCAACGACGCTTTACAGCATCGATAAACATCTGCACAAATTCATCATATTGTTCTTGGTCGATACGTTTATGACGAGCCCCCATGTACATCGGGTCATTTAACAGGTTTTCGTTATTGGTACCTACATCAAGCATCACAGGTAATGTATAAGCAGGACTTATACCACCACAACTTGTGTATAACGATAACTTACCAATTGGAATACCCATACCACCAATACCTTGATCACCTAAACCAAGAATTCGCTCACCGTCGGTAACAACAATAATTCTTACTTTCTGTTTGGTCGCATTATTTAAAATATCATCCATATGATGTCGCTCTTCATAAGAGATAAATAAACCACGATTTGAACGGTAAATATCAGAAAAACGTTCACAGGCGTCGCCTACTGTTGGGGTATAGATAATCGGCATCATCTCTTCAAGATGTGCTTGTACCAATGCATGAAATAATGTTTCATTCTTATCTTGAATATTGCGCAAATAAATATGCTTATTTAATGCCGTTCTAAAACTTGAATATTGCATATACGCTCGTTCAACCTGCTCTTCAATTGTTTCAAATCGCGGCGGGATTAAACCAGTTAGATTAAAGTTAGTACGTTCTCTCTCAGTAAATGCACTGCCTTTGTTGAGCAGTGGGGTTTCTAATAAAGAAGGGCCGGAATAAGGAATATACAAAGGACGTTTAGTTACAGTTTTAGGCATAATATTACTCAAAGTTGTTTAAAGTTTTTATCATTCGAGTACTAATATAAAGACTAGTGAAATGCATCGAATATAAAAAGCGGCGCCATTGTACGCATTATTAATTTAATAAGCGAATTCTTATATATTTGGATGTTATAACAGTAGGTTATAAGTAGCTATATTGCACTAATCTGCAACTATTATTTAACCTGAAATTTTCATTAAATAGCAACAATAGAAGATAAAAGCTGAATTTAATCAATCTACTTCATCCATCCAGGCAAGTTGAATTGCTTCTAATACACGTTCTCCACAATGTGCAGGATCGTCATCAAAGCGATCTAATTCCAAAACCCATTTTCTTAAATCGGTAAAATTTATGGTTTTAGGATCAACATCCGGGTATTCTTCGATTAAATCGAGAGCGATTTCTAATGAATCTATCCACTTAATACTCATCATATTCCTCAATTAGGTATTTTAGTTATTTGCTTAGCGTTAAATTATTATCAGTGCTTGCTGTTAGTACTTAATATTGTGTAGATATTTAGTATAGATGAGTAAATTTAGGAAGGTAGAAATAAAAACACCCGCAATGACTAGCATTGCGGGTGTTGATAAAAAAACGAAATAGCTAAACAGCTTAACTCACTAGCGCAAAGCCGCCAGGGACATGATAAACGTTTTCAAAGCCCATGCGTTTTAATGTTTTCGCTGCGGCATCACTGCGTGCACCACTACGACAAATACAAACATAACTTGCGTCTGTTTTGTCATTACTGTGATCATGAACGAACTCTGTAATTTGCGATAACGGAATATTCACTAGCTTTTGATCGGCCAAGTACTCTTGACGGTTGGCTTCGTATTCATGGGATTCACGAACATCTAAAACAACAACATCGTCGTGCTCAACTAAGAACGATACTAGTTTATCTGGTGTTACATCAATTGAAGGATCGATCGATTCTTTGATATTACCGCACAGTTGAGTATCCGCAGAATGTTCAATCTGTTTATCCATATCAGCTTTCTCGGCTGAGAACTCGGCCTTACTAATGTCGCCCTTAATCACCGCTGCAAGTAATGAATTATTTAACGATTCAATGCTTAATGTTGTGGTAAACAACTGCTTATAATCATGAGCTGGACAGATCAACGATTGACTATTGGTAATAGCCGCTAGTTTTTGAATTGAGTCGTATAGCGCATCTGAATCGCTAACGGCAAAATCGCTACGGCCTATACCACCTATTTGAATTGCATCGCCTGAAAACACGTAATCAATTGCTTCACTTGCTAGCTTTCCATTTTCAACCGTTCCTAAAATATAAGTAACAGAATTGTCGGTATGACCAGGAGTCGCCACTTTAACTAACATTTTTTCGCCAATACTGAGTGCAGAAGCCTTATCACCATTAGCTAGTTCTACCTCAGTTTTAGCACTATTACTCCAACCTAACTGGTCAAATTCGTCTGCAGACATCTTATCACCCAACAATTCGCGAATAATTGCTGGTGCATCAACTTGTTCAGCATGTTTATGAGTCGATAATACCGCTTTAACTTTGTAGTTCTGACAAGATACTAAAGTATCAAATTTTGAAACTAATTCCGGAACTGGATCGATTAAGATAACTTCCTTGGCTGCTTTATCAATATAGCACCATGTACACTGCGCATCATATATCCACTGTTGTAAACCATTGGCGGTAGAGTCGAAAGAGTCATTAGCATCAGATAAGATTAAACAACTATTTTGCATTGCTGATACCGCGTTGCGAATCGCTTCACAGGCATTATCGATTTCTTGCTGTGTAGAAGCCGGACCAAAAGACATTCTAATTGCGCCTTCCGATTGCCACTTGCTTTTACCCATAGCATCAAGAACAAATGAGCCAGCAACTTTTGAGCTACAAGCTGAGCCGCCACTCACTCGAATTTTCGCGGCATCAAACAAGTTCATAATGTCTTTGCCTGAAAGACCTTTTACTGAAAAGTTTAATGTCGTCGGTAAAGAGCAATCAAAGTCATGGTTATAAACAATACCAGGAAACACCTCATTAAGTACGTCCGCTAATTGAGTACGATAAGCCAGTAATGTTTCATGAGACTTAAAGGTATCGTCGTTTTCATCAGCTAGTAATCTGAATATTGCGTTAAGTGACGCAATTCCAGGCAAGTTTTCAGTACCTGAACGTAAGCCACTTTCTTGACCGCCACCAGCAATAAAAGGCGTATACGGCGCAGATTCTCGCACATATAAAACACCAATGCCTTTCGGTCCATAAAGTTTATGACCGCTAAATGGGGCGTAATCAATGGTTGTTTTAGACAGCTCTAAGTCAATTTTCCCTAGACCTTGAACACAATCAACCATCCATAAAACATCAGGATTGTTACTGCGAATAACATCTTCAAGTGCTTTAATATCTTGAAATACGCCGGTTTCATTGTTTGCAATCATTGTACAAACCATTAGTGCATTGGCTGCGTGTTCGGCAATAAATTGTTGGTCTAAAATACCGTTGCTATCAACAGGAATGGCCACTACTTCAGCGCCAATGTTCAACATTTGATTCCAATGTTTTAACGTTTCAGGTACAGCTTTATGCTCTGTTGCACCGTATAGCAATACTGGCTTAGCAATATTGTGATTATTGTCACGAGAGGCATTAAGAGCCGAAATGATTGATGTTTGTATACCTTCTGTCGCACCAGAGGTAAAAATGATTTCACCATTTGTTGCGCCAGTTACCTGACGAGCTAACGAGCGCGTCGTATCTAGAATATATTTCGCACGTATGCCAGTCATATGACTTGAGCTCGGGTTACCGTAACAAAGATTCATCGTATGAATTGCTGCTTCGGCAGCTTGCGGTAATACTGGCGTTGTCGCATTATTATCCAAATACACTTCGTTTTGTTGCGGCTGGATATCAGTTAACTTTAACATTTCTAAATATACTCTTAATTATAATGGTTCGCATTTTACATGTTTATCAATTTCAAAGCATGTCAAATTGGACAAATTTATTATCTTTATACGATTTGATTGCAAACTAAATTTTACAAAATTAAATCCATTCTAAATGTAAAAGAGTGCTAAAGCGTTTCAATCAAACACTTTTTTTATCGTTTTTTAATCTTTTTTCTAACTGCTTATTTTATAGAATAAATTGAATATAAAAATTTGTCGTAACAACCATTTTATTTAGAACATTTACAACATTGATATTTAAGAAAAAAATGAAAAATTTAGATCCTCGTTTATACTTCAAGAGTAAAGCGATAAAAATTACTCAGGGAAATATAATAATGAGAAGTAAATTAGTTAAAGGTGCTATTGCATCTGCACTTATAATGGCAGGTCTATCACAGGCAAACGCTATTGAAGTAATGAATAACGGCACAACTTCTATCGATACCAGAGGCTGGCTCAGACTTTCTCTGCACAGCACTGATGATACCGATGAATTTACCGACTCAGGTTCACGCTGGGGCTTAAATTTTAACCATAAAATTGAAAATGATTGGACCGTAGGTGTTACCTATGAGTGGGCTACTAATTTCGAGAAGAATACCAACTTAAAACTCACTGGTGATGCTAGCTTGCAAAACGGTAGTTCTGGCGAATCTTTATCATCGCGACTTGGCTTTGTACATGCCAGTCACGAAAAATGGGGTTCGATTGCCGTAGGTAAGCAGTGGGGCGTATATTATGACATAGTCAATGTTACCGATGTATTAAATTATTTTGGCGGTAATGCCACCGGCGTATATAACTTTAATGGTGATGGTGGTTTATCCGGCACCGGTCGTGCAGAACAAGCCATCTCTTGGCGCAAAAGTTATAACAATTTGAATGTAGCGTTACAATTACAAATGCAAGATGAACCTGTTGATAACGAGGATGGTACTTTTGAAATAGCCACTATGGGTAATGGTTATGGACTTGCTGTGTCGTATAATTTTGACAATTTCACACTTGGTGCAGCGTACAATTTAAATGAAATTGAATTTGCTTCAGGTATTCCTATCTCTAATGCCGATGACGTAGCCACTGCAATCAGTGCAACCTATGGCAGTTCAGCGCAAGGGTTTCATGTTGCCTTTTCAGGTGTCGTTTCAGAAAACCACGAAATAATTGAAAATAACATTTTTATGGATGCAACGGGTTCAGAGCTTTATCTCCGATACTCATTTGAATCTGACATTGGTGTTTATGGTGGTTATAACCTATTGGAATCGGACGAATCGGATAATCAATATGAGCTATATTTCAGTTTTGTGGGCGCCGATTATAAATTTGAAAACGGCTTTGGTTTACTTTTTGCTGAAGCCAAAGTAAATGACAATAAAACAAGCTTAGGTGCCGACGGAGACGATAGCACTGAAGTCGCTGTTGGTATTCGAATCAACTTATAGTAAAATTTTATTTGTATCTCGTCACAAAAAAGGGCTTCATTATGAAGCCCTTTTCAATTATGAAAATTGTCGCAAGTTGACTCTAGAAAGTGAATCTAGCACCTACACCAACAACATCGTCATTCGGTGTAAAGGTCGACATATCTTGATTCACATAAGTAGAGTCATCAATTTTCACTTCTGAGTAAATTCGGAAACTTGGTGACCAATAGTAAGCCCCGCCAACGATCACATAACTTTTCTCGTAATCATTACCCGATTCATCAGATGTTGCCGAGATAACACCAACCAATGCTTCTATATCGTTTTCAAAACGATAGGCGACAAGCCCTTCAAAACCAGTTGCTTCTTCCAATAAGTTACCGTTGTTATCCATTTGGTGATACTCAGTTTGAACTGCTGCAACCGCAATATGCAATCCATCACCTGCTTTGGCACCGTAAGTAAAGCTTGCAGCAACTAAAGTATCATCAAATTCTCCCGTATTTATGTCGGTGTTAATTTCAATCGTTGCTAGGTTATATCCTAGACCCACCACCATTTTTTCACCAAGCGCATACGTCGCAGCTACGGCATATGAATTATCAATTAGCAGCTCACCATCGCCAGCATCAGAACCTGTCAAATCAACATTTTGATTACCCGCTTGCAGCTGCACACTGACTGATAAATTATTAAAGCTATTGTTGTATTGCAGTGCTTTTTCGGCACGGCCAACACCAGTATAACCACCATCACCTAAATCATAGATACCTAGTGCATCACCACCATAGATCATAAAACTATCAGTAACACCGGTAACCATGTAGGTAGAACCCCACTGTTTACCCATCGTGATGCTACCCCATTTATCATGTGTAACACCTAAAAACCCATGTCTATTGGCAATAGTTTCACCAGAATCACCAACGCCGACTTTATCGTTACCGCTAAGCACTAAATCTGAATCATTCTCAGTAAAAAGAACTTTCCATTCGAGCTTGGCAATCGCAGACCAACCATCTGACAATTTACTGGTATAGTTAAAATTAATTCTTGAGAATCCATCTTTTATCTCGCTATAACTTTCCCCAGAGGCATCTTCGCCACTGACATAGTGAGTACTTAAATCACCACCAAACGTTACTTCATGTATATCGTCTTTATATAATTCTACTGCCGAAAATGCCGGCGCTGACATTGCAGCAATAATAACTGTTGAGAGTAGTTTTAATTTCATAGGAACCCTTTATTTTAGTTTTTTATAGTTTTGTTTATAAAAACCATAACCTTACCTATAAAAATAGCCTAGATTTTGAAAAAGCATAGCTCAAACAAAATAAAAAAAGGGGCTTCTAGTAGAAGCCCCTTTGGGATGTTCAATAAACAGTTGTAATTAGAAGGTAAACCTTGCACCAACACCAACGACATCATCTTTTGGCTTGAACGTAGACATATCTTGATTTACATAGGTAGAATCATCGATTTTAATTTCAGAATACACAGTGAAATTATCAGACCAGTAGTATGCACCGCCGATGATTGCGTATTTCTTCTCATAGTCATTTCCTGATTCATCGGAAGTAGTCGATATTAAACCACCAATCACTTCAAAATCATTATCAAAGCGATAAGCAACCATAGTTTCAATACCGGTTGCTTCTTCTAACAGTCCGCCTTGATTATCCATTTGATGATTTTCAGTTTTTACCCCAGCAACGGCAACATATAATCCATCTCCACCACGAGTTCCGTAGGTAACACTTGCTGCTGTCGTAGTATCATCATATTCTCCAGAATTTAGGTCTGTATCGATTTCGATACTCGCAACATTGTAACCAAGACCGACGGTAAGAATGTCGTTAAAGGTATAAGCGGCGGCAACAGCGTATGAATTATCTAACGTTAACTCTCCATCACCAGCAGTAGAACCAGTTAAATCAACATTTTGGTTACCCGCTTGTATTTGCGTACTAAACGCCAAATTACCAAAAGTATTATTATATTGTAGTGCTTTCTCAGCACGACCAACGCCGGTATATCCACCGTCACCTAAGTCATATATACCAAGACCATCTGCACCAAATATCATAAAGCTATCGGTAACGCCGGTAACCATGTAGGTTGATCCCCACTGCTTACCCATTGTAATGCTACCCCATTTATCATGAGTTACACCAATATAGCCAAGTCTATTTGCCAAGGTTTCTTCAGAGTCTCCTGGAGCAACCTTATCATTGCCGCTTAATACCAAATCTGAGTCATTTTCAGTTAACCTGACTTTCCATTCAGTTTTAGCAATTGCCGACCAACCATCGCTTAATTGACTAGTGAAGTTCAAGTTAATACGAGAAAAACCATCTTTAATTTCACTGTAACTCTCTCCTGAAGCGTCTTCACCACTTACAAAGTGAGTACTTAAATCACCACCGAAAGTGAGTAGGTTTTTATCATCTTTGTAGATCTCCACCGCTGAAGATGTGAAAGAAGTAAGACCTAAAGCAACTGTTGATACACTTGCGATATGTTTGATTTTCATATGTTGACCCTAACAATAATGCGTTGTTTATTTACCAAGATTGTAATGCTATAACTCGAATAAAAAGTGTTAAGCAAAAATGTAATTGAATTCAATGCGTAGCTGCCGATTCACAATTGTTCGAATTTATAACAGTCTAATTTTTATAAGAAAATAGGTAATAACAAATGACTACAACTCTATACACCTTGATACAAGCTTTATCAAAATTTGGTTAAAAGTGTGTATCAACAGTAAAAATAATGTAGTTGTTATTGTGAATAAGAATGAAGGCGCCCATAATAGCCTTAATCAAAAACCGAGAGTCATATTATGCAAATCACCGACTTATCTGCTGAAAACAAAATCACTCCGTTCTTGCGATTAGGCTTTCGCCCTTTCTTTTTATTAGGGGCTATATTCAGTATTTTATCGTTAATGATTTGGGGGCTTTATTTGTCCGGATATTTAACCATTGATTTATATGGTGGTGGGCACTGGTGGCATATTCATGAAATGTTTTACGGGTTTGCTTGCGCAATTATTGTTGGCTTTCTACTCACTGCTGTTGGCAATTGGACAGGTCAAAGAGGACTGAATGGCAATAAATTACTATTTTTAGTGTTGCTCTGGTTACTGGGAAGACTCGTATTACTCTTCCCACAAATATTTGGTAGCTTGGCTTCGGCAATTATAGATATTAGCTTTATGCCACTTGCCGCCTATTTCTTAGCGCTGCCAATCATTAAAGTAAAAAACACTCGAAATCTATTCTTCATCCCGATCTTTATTGTTTTTACTGTATTTAATATTCAATTTCATCTTGTCGCTCACGGTAGCAACAGTTTAAACATGCTTGCTACTAGCTACGGTATGATGATGATGGTCACTTTAGTCATGTCAGTTATGGCAGGTCGAGTAACCCCAATGTTTACTGCAAATGGCACACAAACGAGTAAAGTAGAACCCATTATTGCGCTCGAGTATGCAACCAATACAAGTATTGCGTTAATTGCTCTTAGCTTTTTTATTCACCCATGGTTTTCAATGCCTGAAATAGTGCTGGCGATATTATTCTTCACCGCAGGGCTCACTCAAATGCTCCGCTGGTTAAGATACAAACCTTGGATCACATTTGGTGTGCCATTACTTTGGTCGCTGCATAGTGCTTTAATGTTTATTTGGATTGGGTTAATTGCGTTAGGTATCGCCTATTTTAGTGCTGATATAGCTAAAAATCATCTATGGCATATTTTAACAATTGGTGGCATGGCAGGTTTAATTTTAGCGATGATCGCCAGAGTAAGTCTTGGTCACACAGGTCGCCCGTTGAAGCCGGCGAAACTAATGTCTGTTGCTTTTGCTTTTATTTCATTAGCAGCCTTAGTACGAACGTTAGGTCCTGTGCTTGATGCTAGTCGCTCAGTAACTTATTTTAATGTTTCTATTTTATGTTGGACTATTGCTTTTGGTTGCTTTGTTATTATATATGCACCAATGCTCACCAGCGCGCGCAAAGATGGCCGACCAGGTTAGGTCGACATTCAAATAGTTAAATATAAGGTTTAGTTAAAAGGACTGACAAAGCAATGAGAGCTGTATTTTTAGATCGAAGTACATTAGATGATAGTGTTTCATTAGAACTAGTAGAAAAGCAATTGAGCGCAATTAGTTATTATGAATCAACACCAGCGTCTAAAGTAATCAGTCGTTCACGTTTTGCTGATGTGATCTTAACCAATAAAGTGGAGATCAGCGCAGAACATATCGCTCAATTACCAAAGCTCAGGTTGATTCTAATCTGTGCTACAGGTGCGAATAATGTTGACTTAGCCGCGGCTAAGAAAGCAGGTATCGGTGTGTGTAATGTGAAAGGCTATTCAACCTCCTCTGTGAGTCAGTATGTTTTTGCCATGTTGCTCGAGTATTTTCAGAAAACGTCCGAATATCTACAAAATGTGAAACACGGTCATTGGCAAGAAAGCCCAATATTTTGCCATTTTTCAAATCCAATAAATCAATTAGCAGGCAAAACTATCGCGATTATTGGCTATGGCACCATTGGCAGAAACGTTGCTAAAATTGCCAATGCGTTTGATATGAAAGTACTCATCGCTGAGCGCAAAGGTTCATCTACTATTCGTGAGCAAAGAGTGAGCTTTGAACAAGCATTATCAGAAGCGGATATTGTCAGTCTACATAGTCCGCTCACACCAGAAACCGAACAACTCATAAATGCAGATACATTACGTTTAATGAAGTCAGGTTCAGTACTGGTAAATACCGCTCGAGGTGGGTTGATTAACAGTGAGCATCTGCTGCAAGCACTCAAATCTAAAAAGTTAGGTGCCGCTATATTAGATGTATTAGAGCATGAACCTCCGACCGCGGATCATGTTTTAATCAAATCAAAACTTAATAACTTAATGGTAACTGCTCATATTGCATGGGGTAGCTTACAAGCTCAACAAGCGTTAGTGCAGATTTTGGCGGATAATCTATTAAGTTTTAAGAGTAATGAAACGTTAAATCGTTTGGTTTAACCTGATTAAAGTCGGTTTACTGATAACAGATTCGAATAACTTGAGAACTGATAGCAGTTGTACAGTTAATAAATCAGGCCACTTTCTCAACTGGAAAAGCTCTATCGCCAGCTTTATTCAGGATATTAAGTCTACCTTGATACACTGCAATGATTGAATTTTTCTGTTTGAAATCATCTGGGATGCAGACACGTCCATTGTCATCGACTGAGTAACTATTAGTACACAATTGCAGTTCTAACGAACTGGATTGGTAATAAAAAAGCGTTGCGGTTACTTTTGCTCTATCTACAGCAGAAATATTTAAGTTGCTGACGTTCGAAGCAAGATGCTCACCTTCGCATACCGCTACAATGGACTTATCGTCTTTAAAAGAATCTGGGATTAATACTCGACCTTGAGCTTTTACTGGAAAATTACCGATATAATATTTAAGTTCTATTGTCTCAATATCATAATAAATAATAGTTACGCGCTTGCTTTGATTGTCTTTCATATTAAATACTCTTCTTGTTGACGATATTTACTACGAGATAAAGTAAAAGTCGGATCAATCTATGCTGAAAAAATTAAAAGCATCTCTAAAAGTTTTATATATAAAAAGGTATTTATTATCGAGGTGGTTTAGCAGAAATTTGCCTAACTGAAACCCAAATGAAGCGAAAATGGAGAAAGTGTTGAACTATAGGAATTAAAAAACCTTAATCCGAATCTAATAAAGATATCGAGTTAAGGTTTAAATAATGAGTGTTTTACTGTGTTAATTAGGCAACGTTTTCAATCGGTAATACTCTATCACCAACTTTATTTAACACGTTAACTTCACCTTCACATACGGCAATAATTGATCTGTTCTCTTTAAATTCTTCGGGGATGATCACACGGCCCGATTCATTGTAAGAGTAATCATCAGTACTGACGTTTAATTCCAGTGATATATTTTCGTAATAAAATACAGTAACTTTTTTAGTATTCATCATTACTATAACCTAAACAGCAAACTCGGTTTTAAGTATGGTGTTTTCACCTTCACATACTGCGACAATTGATTTTCCTTGTTTAAAAGAGTTAGGGATGATTACTCTTCCTTCATGCTCTACAGGGAACTCGTCGACGTGATGATTTAATTCTAATGTATCCACATCGTAAAATATAACGGTAACGCGCTTGTTGTTATTCATTGTTTGAACTCTTTTGTTAACCTAAGCATGATATTCTTATTATTTTTATCATTACTGGTCTGGCAAATTAATTGAGTTCCTTTCTTGTTAGAAATTCTTCGAAATTAACAGTTTATCTCTGTTTTTATCCAAAAATTCATTGGGAGAATCCGTCCAATCAGCAACCAAGTTATTTTAGTTGAGCTAATAGGTCAAGTATTAATTTAATTACATCGCTTTGAAAACATAAAAAAATTTATTTTCTTTAGTGAAATAGCCAATAAAGCTACTACAAATAATTGTCCTTAAACTTGCCATAATGAAAGTAACCCCATTGTCCCAAACGCCTTAATGCTGGCATAGGAAACGGTTTAAGTTGGGTTTGATATAAAGGTAGGTTTGGTAATGTTTCTCCAGCAACCATTTGTGCTAAACGTTTCCCTGCTTGCACTGAAAAAGACACGCCATTACCGCAATAACCGGCCGCATAAAATACATTACTTCGATCTTCGGCACTATTGATATGAGGAATATCATCCAAAGCCATACATATCCATCCAGCCCATGCATAATCGTATGTTAAGTCTGAAAGATCAGGGAAATTTTGTTTTAATACGCTAAGTAACCGATCGGCATAATAAGGATTTTCGGCGCCCTTGCCGGTAATAGCGCCTCTACCTCCAAATAAAATACGATTATCTGGTAGTTTACGGTAATAGTACTTTAATGCTCTGGTATCCATCACAACATTCGACGTTAAAAAATTACACTGTTCTAATTCAGCTTCAGTAAGCGCTCGAGTGACGATTATTTGTGATAGTACAGGCAGTGTTTTATTATTTATCGCTTGATGAAATCCTTTGGGTGTATAACCATTAGTCGCCAAGACCACTTTGTCCGCCGTTATCCTGGCTTTAGGAGTGATAAGTAATTCTTTACTTTGCTGTTGCTGCCACTCAATCACCGGTGAATGAGTGTGTATTTTGGCTCCCGCCTTCATCGCTAATTGTTGGTAACCCCACGCTAATTTAAGGGGGTTAATTCCATAGCCATCATGAAAGCGAATCGCACCATGAGCATTTTCATCACCAACATAATCTTGTTGCAACTGCTGTCTGGTTATCACATCAACATCATAGCCAAACATTCTCTGCAGTAAATCAGCTTGTTTTTGCAGTGCATTAAACATCGACGGTTTATGGGCAATCCTAATATAACCAGGAGTTTGACTTTCACAGTCTATCCCTTGTTCAATTAGTGCATTTACCGTATCCACGCCAGCACATGCTTCAGCATAAATACCACGCATGACCTCTTCTCCCCAATCTTTGACCATGGTGCCCCAAGGTTTACGACCAGTTGATTTGAGAATAAATCCGGCATTGCGACCACTGCAACCCCATGCAGTTTGGTTAGCTTCAAGTAACAATGGCTTTACCCCATGCTCTTTAGCCAAATGTAACGCACAACTTAATCCGGTATAACCGCCACCTATTATGACAACATCTGATTCTATATCACCTTCTAACTCCCCATCAGAAGCAGGTGCAGCGCCACTATTATTTGCCCAATAGCTGTTTGGGTAATCTTGATTTGTATCTATTTGGTTTTTGAGCAATGGATCGTACATAAATTGCATCTATGAAATAAAGTTATCCTAATGATGACAAAAACTCGGTATAATTCAAGAACTCAAATATATAGCTTCGAAAAATCTAGCTTCCTTTTTACAAAATTTAGATCATTAAGAATCATATGAACTCAATCAAGATTAACGCTACTGATATTGAATATAGAGCAATGACAGAAGGTGACTTTGCCAAAATTATTGCTCTGGGAAACTCTGTTCACGGTGATGGTTATTTAGATAATGAAAATATTGCTCAGTGGCATAAACGTGGACTTAAAGATGAATTAAATGCAAGTTTTGTTGCCTATTACAATGAGCAACTGATCGGCTTTCGAATTAGTTTTGCACCAGGTAAATTTAACTTAGATAAATGGTATTCACCGCAATTGTGGAAAACGACCGTAGATCATACCGCCTATTTTAAATGCAATACTGTTGATGCTGACTATAGAGGGCTTGGCATAGGTTCAAAGCTGCTAACACTTGCTAAAGAGGTGTTAATTAAGCAAGGGGGGCAAGCTGGTGTCAGTCATTTGTGGCGTCAAAGCCCAGGTAATAGTGCAGTAGGCTACTTTACTAAGTGTGGTGGTGAATTAATTAAAGACCACCCTGATAAGTGGTATGCTGATAGTGTTGCAGGGTATGAATGTACTCTTTGCGCCAGAGATTGTCATTGCGTGGCTGCTGAGATGATTATTTACTTTAACTAAACATCAAAAAGCATTAAAGCAATAACATTTGGCTGTCTGTTATTTGCCAGTCAATTTCAGTTTTATTTATTGAGTGCAAATATTCATTCGCTTTTGAGAAATGTTTACAACCGAAAAACCCACGATAGGCCGACAAAGGTGAAGGGTGAGCACTGGTTAAAACGCAATGTTTATCGGTATCGATAAATGCCCCTTTTTTCTGAGCATGAGACCCCCATAATAGAAAAACAACGCCTTGTTGGTGTCTGTTTATCAATTCAATAATCTTATCGGTATAAATTTCCCAGCCAAGCTTAGCATGTGAATGGGCATTGCCACGCTGCACCGTAAGCACAGTATTAAGCAGCAATACGCCTTGTTCTGCCCATGACTTTAAATATCCGTGCTTAGGGATTGTGAAACCATTGATATCTGTTGCAAGTTCTTTATATATGTTGACTAAAGAAGGTGGGGTCTTTATTCCTGGTTGTACTGAAAAAGCTAATCCATGAGCTTGTTCAGGACCGTGATAAGGATCCTGACCAAGAATAACAACTTTTATATTATCAAACTCAGTCAATTCCATTGCTTGATAGATATCTTTGTCCTGAGGAAAGACTTCAATTCCAGAAGCTCGCTCAGCAGCTATTTTATCGACCATGTCGATAAAATAGGGTTGCTGCTGTTCGTTGTTTAATAACGATTGCCAAGTTGCCATATTTTCCACTAAAGTACCGACTAAAGCGCCTACCAATTTAAGAAAGATTAGTAGGCTATTCTACAGGCTTTTATCGCTACTGTGCTAATAAAAAACGTCGCATTTGTTGGAAATCATTGTCGATATTTACCGATAATATTTTCTCTCCTGCGCAATCTGCAAGCTCTTTAGGTAAGCCTAATGGCTGACCTAGGACACTTTCTACCGTGTCTTTAAATTTAGCCGGATGAGCAGTACCAAGTACAACACCATATTCACTGTCATCTAGATTATACTTCAGTGCTTTATAAGCAACACTTGCATGCGGCTCACAAATATAACCTAAAGAATTTAAGTTGATCATTGCCATTTGCGTTTGCTCTTCATCAATTGCAACTGATGACAACGCATTTTCATCAACGATACCAGACCTAAGCATGTGCTCGACACGAGGCCAATTGTTCGGTTTAGATACGTCCATTGCATTACTCATCGTCGCAACAGTATCATGTGGTTCCCACTCTCCCGTTTGCAAATAACGTGGCACAGTATCGTTTACGTTTGTCGCTGCGATAAATCGTTTGATCGGTAAACCAATCGCTTTAGCTAGCAAGCCTGCGGTTAAGTTACCAAAATTGCCACTTGGAATAGAGAAAACTAAATCGTCGATTTTACCTCGTTGACGGAATAATTGCGCCGCAGCTTCAAAGTAGTAACTAATTTGAGCAAGTAATCGAGAAATATTGATGGAATTGGCGGAGTTTAATCCAATAGCCTTGGCTAATTCGTGATCATCAAACGCTTTCTTAACTAATGCCTGACAATCATCAAAGCTGCCTTCAACAGCAAGCGTTGAGATATTATCACCAAGCGTAGTGAACATCTTTTCTTGCAATAAACTAATTTTGCCTTTTGGATATAGAATCACTACATTAATGTTTTCAAGACCATAAAACGCGTGAGCTACTGCCGCACCAGTATCACCAGATGTCGCCGTTAAAATAGTAATTTTGTCGTCATTATTTTTACTAAACTGTTGCAGACATTGCGCCATAAAACGAGCACCAAAATCTTTGAATGCTAATGTTGGGCCATGGAATAATTCTAACACCGACTTATTCTCATCAATTGCCTGGGTCAATGCCGGAAAGTTAAATGCATTAGTGATAATTTGACGAAATTCAGCTTCGCTCAAGTCATCTTCAACGAATGGATACAGTACATGCATACTACGCTCAACTAATGGCATTGCTAACAATTGCTCAATATTTTTATGCTGCGGCAATTCTTTTGGAAAAAACAAACCTTGATCTTTTCCTAACCCCTGACGCACAGCTTGGCTAAAGCTTACTTCTTGTTCAGGGTGTTTTAAATTATAAAATTTCATCTGTAGCCCCTTTGGCTTGTTCTTTTGTTCTAGATTAAATTACTCTGGCACCAGCGGTGTCAGTTTTACAAATATGGATAAACCCAGTATTTGATTGCAAATAATTTTGTTGTAAATACTGTGAAAGTTGTTGTGCCTTTTGCAAATCATCACAGGCAACAAATAATGTTGGGCCAGAACCCGATATGCCTGC
Source organism: Thalassotalea crassostreae (assembly GCF_001831495.1). Classification (NCBI taxonomy): domain Bacteria; kingdom Pseudomonadati; phylum Pseudomonadota; class Gammaproteobacteria; order Alteromonadales; family Colwelliaceae; genus Thalassotalea; species Thalassotalea crassostreae. The sequence goes on along the minus strand of NZ_CP017689.1, from coordinate 813,600 downwards.
CGCTTTCGCGCCATTTGCTAACACATAATTTTTATTTTCTTTAAATTTCGGTAATAAATTACAGCGATAAGGCTCAGCGACGATATCGACAATAGACTGCATCGCACTATCACAATCTTGGCGGTGACAAGCATCAATAAAACTTGCCAAATTTTGGCCAAATTCGATTAACTGACCGCGACTATAGTTTTCAGGCAAAGCTTCTCGAGCCGCCTTAGTCGACATTTCAATGCCTGGATACGCCATAACCCAATACAACTCATCGAAGCTAGGCAAAGTGCGTGATATTACCTTTGCATCGCTGCTCATTAACTGTAAGCCACCAATAAAACATGGGGCAACATTATCATAATGCAAGCTACCGCTGATTTTGGCTTCCATTGCTCCCATCATAAACAACAACTCTTGCTGATTGAATGGCTGTTGATAAAACTCGTTAAGTGCCACAAGCGCAGCAACGATTGAACATGCTGATGAACCTAAGCCACTTCCTACAGGCATATTCTTGTTCAGGGTCATCGACACAGCGCTAACGGCGATAGATTTATCAGCAAGTTGCTGCTCAAATAACTGTAGCGCATGCCAAACAATATTATCTTCTTTGTTTGGTGGTAAAACATCTTTAAAAGAACCGATGCAGTTTAAATCTGATATGCCATTTTCTGCCACATCAATCTCAACCGTATCACCAAGTAATTCACCACTAATCGGCGTAACCGCCATACCTAAAACATCAAAACCAACACTAACGTTGCCGATTGATGCAGGCGCAAATACTTTTACCATTAGATATCCTGTTTCCATGCTTGTGTACGTAATACATCTGAAAATACACCTGCCGCTGTTACTTCAGCGCCAGCACCATAACCTCTTAACACTAATGGGATCGGTTGATAATAATGACTCAATATCGAAAGCGCATTCTCACCATCTTTAATCGCAAATAATGGGTGGCTACTATCAACTGCTTCAATTGATACTTGGCATTCACCTTGATTAATAGACCCAACGTAGCGTAATACTTTCCCTTGTTCTTTCGCACTTGCTACTTTGTCAGCAAATTCTTGGTCAAGTGACTTAAGATTAGCCATAAAGTCTTCGATACTGCCACTATCATCGAAGCTTTCTGGCAGCACTGATTGAACTTTAATGTTGTGTAATTCCAGCGCTAACCCGGCTTCACGTGCCATAATTAAAAGTTTACGAGCAACGTCCATACCACTTAAATCATCACGAGGATCAGGTTCAGTAAAACCGTTTGTCTTTGCAATTGCTGTGGCTTCAGACAATGACATACCTTCATCAAGCTTACCAAAAATATACGATAAAGAGCCAGATAAAACGCCTTCAAATTGCTGCAGTTCATCACCCGCTTTAAATAGATTTTGCAAAGTATCAATAACCGGTAAACCAGCCCCAACATTGGTTTCATATAAAAATAGACGATTGGTTTTCTTCGCATTTTCGCGAAGCTTTAAATAGTACGCCCATGAATCAGTATTGGCCTTTTTATTTGGCGTAACGACATGAATACCTTCTTCTAGATAATCTGCGTATTGCATCGCTAAATCTTCATCAGACGTACAGTCGACAAGCACAGGATTGATCAGGTGGTTTGCTCGAACAAAGCCTTTAACTGAATCAACTGAAAGTGCGCTAGCATCAGTACCGATTTGCTCACGCCAATCAGCCAAATTAATACCTTGGTCATTAAAACTGATACCTTTACTATTTGCGATACCATAAACACGTAAATCTAAACCTTGGCTTTGTAACTTACTTTGTACTCGTGCAATTTGTTCAAGTAAAGCGCTACCAACAACACCACAACCGACAACAAAAGCGTCTATGGTTTGGCGTTTAGAGAAGAAGTTCTGATGACAAACTTTCAATGCGTCTGTACATTTTCTTTGCTCAATTACTACTGAGATACTGCGCTCTGACGAATCCTGCGCAATTGCTATCACATTCACTCTTGCTTGCGCTAATGAGCTAAACAGCTTGCCAGCCATACCGCGCTGATGATGCATTCCATCACCGACTAAGGACACGATAGAAAGGTGCGATTGCAGTTCAATTGGCTCTAACAATTGATTTAATAATTCTAATTCAAACTCTAATTGCAGTGCCTGCTGGGCACGATATGCATCTTGTGAATGAATACAAAAGCTGATGCTATACTCTGATGAAGATTGACTAATCAAAACTAGCGATATATTTTCTTTACTCATGCACGCAAAAACACGCGCTGCCATGCCAACCATCCCTTTCATACCTGGACCAGATACATTGATCATGGTTAATTCATCAAGGTTAGATATAGCTTTAACTTTCTTTTCACCTTTGTTTTCACTTGAAATCAAGGTGCCCTTCGCGCTTGGGTTAGTGGTATTTTTGATTAAGCATGGGATATGATATTGAGCGATTGGACCAATCGTTTTAGGGTGTAATACTTTGGCACCAAAATACGATAACTCCATTGCTTCTTGGTAAGATAAATGATCGAGTAATTTAGCATCGCTTATTAAACGCGGATCGGCATTAAATACACCATCGACGTCAGTCCAAATTTCACAACATTCCGCATTCATGCAAACAGACAATACGGCAGCAGAATAATCGGAACCGTTACGACCTAATGTTGTCACTTGTCCAGAAGGCGCTGAACCGATAAAGCCAGGCATCACCGCAATACGTTTTAAGTCACTGTATTTGTCGACAAACAATTGTCGAGATAGCACAAGATCTGCAACTGCATCTAACGGTGACTCGTTAGTTTTTAGAAATTGTTCTGGATCGATTACTGATACGCCGTGCTGCTGTTGTGACAACAACCCTTCTAATATAGCAACGCTGATACGCTCGCCTACACTAATAACACAGGCTCGGATATGCTTTGGACAGTATTTAAGCATTGCAGCGCCAAGTAACCAACGTTGCAATTGATTGCTCCAACGCATTAATGCCTGATCTGCATGTTGGCGGTCAAAGGCTGGATATAATGACTCAACGCCATCAAAGATATTGCTCACTGCTTTTTTTAAGTGTTCAATGCCCTGCTCTAGTTCCGCTTCTTCAGGCAAGGTTTCTGTAAGAGTAACCAAATGGTTGGTAATACCTTGTGGTGCTGACACTACAACTGCAACTGCCGACTCTTTGCTCTTGTCAGTAATGATTTTGCTCACCGCTAAGAACCTTTCTGCATTCGCTAACGACGAACCACCAAATTTTAGTACTCTCATATTACTTCCTTTAAGTTTTCTTACAATTCCAAGAGATATCTCTTGGCGATATAAAATTATTGCTACTGTAATTGTAGGATTTAGAGCTTAAATATTTATTAAATTGCAATATATCACTTACACCGTTAACAAATTTAAAGCTCTAAAAAGCAAAAAACCCGTGAGGATTAAGTCACGGGTTTCTAATGTTCATTTTAATTAATAATGCACTAGATCGTGACCTCCACTCGCGTACGAATGGTGGTGGTAATTAAGGTGATAATAGTGCTCTTAAATAATTTCATGCCTTATATATGCCTAACTTCAGCTCGCGAGTCAACAAAAAAATAACAAAACAGTGAAAAAAAACCAAAGAATAGTTATTCACTATAAATAAATAGTTAGTTATTCAAAAATTAACCTACCAAGTTAAGAAATCTTGATGAGATTTGAGCCACGCTTTGTATAGCTTATAGTCGGGACAATTTTGTTCGACTAACTGCCAAAATAAACTTGAATGATTCATATGGATGGTGTGGCATAATTCGTGCACAATGACATAATCGATTACGTCTTCTTTTGCCATGACTAGTAGTGAATTTAAGTTTATCTGTTTTTTACTATTACAGCTTCCCCAACGTGTTTTATAGTGCCGCACTTTTAATTTAGTACTGGTTAAACCGGTCTTGGCTTCCATCAGTGTTAAACGAGTTTTGAGGATTTTCTCTGCCTGTTGCTGATACCAAATTTTCAACGCCTGTTGAATATAATCGCTGTTATGGTCTCCAGCAATATCTACTATGATATTTTCTGCATCGATAGACACTGAATAAAGACCATCATCAGCAATATTAGTTGTTCTAACCAGCAACTGATAAGGTTTACCCAAATAGTAAAAAGCATCACCGCTTTGGTATTGTTTCTCGAGTTTATTTTCAAGGTAATTTAATTGTTCATTTACCTTCGATAATAACCAAGATGCTTTTTTCGAAATTAATTGATCAATATATTCGATAGTGACGTGCATAGGCGCTAAAACCCGAACTTTACCTGCCTTAACTTGCAAACTAATCGTTTTACGTTTTCGGCTTCTTGTTAATTGGTATTCGGGTAATGACATTAACTGCAACTTCTGAAATGTTTACGTCTTATTCTAAGCGTTTCTCGATTTTCTCAAAAAGAGATTTGTTTATGCTTTTTTCGTTGCCGCTTTGGCGACTGGCTCTTCTTTAGAAGACTCTGGTTTATCGGCTTTTTCTACTTTGGCTACTTTTGGTTTTTTCGCACCAAGCGCTATCAACACATCTTCTCTATTTTTCGCAATATATACACTTAACTCTTCAACTAGCGACTCAGTTAATTCGATTGAAGATTGTTCAAATAATACGGACAGATTATCTGCCATATCGAGCATTTTGTCATACTCATCCGCAGCTTTCTTATCCATAAATGTTTCAACCTCCACCCCATTGCGAATTACTACAAAACGACTTTCAACTGCCATTGTTATCCCTTATTTATTTCTCTGTTACCCACACTAATTAACGTTATTGGAGCAGCTATATTCGCTCCATTTCTGCTACCATCAGTGGCTAAATGACTTACTTAGCTCATAAGTATTTAAGTTTAAGCTCTTAAGTTTAGCTATTAACTTTTAACCTTTTACTTTTAACCTTTGTTGAAGGCGTTTAAAAACTCTCGACTAAGTATTCCTAGTTAATCTAACAAACACAAATCTAAAAAGCAAAGTTATCTGTATAAATATACAGTAAACCATTTCATTTTGAATTATGTAAACTTTCGCAACAATGAAACCGGCATAATTTTCAGCAAATAGCGAACTAATGCCCAAGGCCAAAACGGCACAAATGCCGTCGCTTTTTTCTTTTCAATGGCTTTGATTATTGCTCGACAACCAGTTTCAGCATCAACGATAAAAGGAGGTACGTTTACCTTATCGGTAATTTCAGTATCAATATAACCAGGATGTATGCAGGTAACATCTATAGGCTTATTCAATACATCGATTCGGATCCCTTCCGTTAATGAAGCGATCGCCGCTTTAGTTGCAGCATATACATTCATTGAACCTTTAAATCCACGTTGCGAGCTAACCGATGAAATGGTGATGAGGTGACCATGATTTTGTGCTCTAAATATTTCTAACGCCGCTTCACACTGCGCCAATGCTGCAACGAAATTGGTTTGTGCTGTTTCCCTGTTCGCTTCAAAGAAGCCTTTACCTAACGATGCTCCTTTGCCAATACCAGCATTCACAATCACTTTATCTAAGGTAGAAAATTTTGTCTTGGCGTCTGCAAATACGGCAAAAACCTGATCGTGGTCATTTACATCCAAAGCATAAATTTCGACTTTGAGTTGAGAATGCACAGTCAGTATTTCTTGTTTTAATTGTTCAAGTTGTGAAACTCGTCTTGCACACAAGATCAAATCATAACCTTTATCTGCAAATTGTTTCGCCATGGTTAAGCCCAACCCTGAGCTTGCCCCAGTTATTAGAATATTTTGTCTTGGCACGTTTAAACCTAGCATATGAGTTGTCAGCATAATCTATAACATGCTGAACTATTTAGCTAAGCATTTGTTTAAGTATTTGTTTAAGTATTTGTTTAAGTATTTATTTAGGCATTTTTATAAATTTTGAATCCTTCTGTTATCTAAGCCTCTGAAAATTAAGTAACATTTAATTCACTAAATTGTAAAAATATAGCCATTTCCATCTTCGCTACAGCCCTTACAGTTATTAGCTATGAGTAAATTTTGCTCATTCAGAAAAAAATTCTCATTTTTTGTTTGACGTCAGCGAAAAATTTTCCTATTTTTCAATTATTGAGGTATGCGCAACCCTGAAAGAATGATGAGTTGTATAAATTGAGGAAGTACTTATGTCTCCAGACCAGTTAATTGACGATGGTTTCGGTGAAAGTTTCGATGAAGACGAAACCCTTAATACTGAAACTAAAGAAACAAGTAATGCTAAAACACGCAAACGCATTGATGAATTACTTGAAAAAAAACGATTAAAGGAATTGCTTGATGAAGATGAATGGGAATTATAATCTCACGTTTCTTTTTTCAGTTTTGCAATCGTTATAAACAGCACAAGGAAAAGTTAGCTTTTCCTTGTCAAACATATAGTATCTCCTACTAAGTTATACCCTATTTGAGCTAACTCTTTTGCTTAATTACGAGTACAATATCAACTTTAATATCACTAAAGAACTCCACTATGGCTGATTTCTTAGAACAAGCACAATTACTAATTAACAATAAAGTATTCGTCTCTATATTTATTGTGATATTTTTGCATCAACTTAGTCATCTCATAGTGCGTTTAATCAAACGTAATCACGATTTTTTAAATGAGACTCACCGCACTTGGATTTCTCGCACTAAAAATATATCGGTGATGATAATTCTTGTCTCTCTATTTAGTATTTGGTGGACTGAACTCGAGAATTTTGCTTTATCTATAGCAGCGGTCGCGGTAGCGATCGTTATCGCGTCAAAAGAACTAATCTTATGTATCAGCGGTTCAATACTCAGAGCAACGTCGAATGCATTCATTATTGGTGATTGGGTGCGCGTTGGTGACAATTACGGAGAAGTCATCGAACACAACGCATTATCGACTAGCTTACAAGAAGTCGACTTTGCTAATAATACTTACAATTACACAGGAAAAACCGTCACCATTCCAAATAGTCAATTCTTAACACTTACCGTTAAGAATATGAATTTTATGAAACGCTACGTTTATCATACGTTTAGTATAACCACAGACAATCAAGTCAACGTGTTTGATGCTCGAGATTTTATTTTCAGCAAAATGAATGAGTACACCAAAGAGTTTGTTGAGGTTGGTCGTCGCTATAACAATGTGATTGAAAAGCGCCTTGGTGTTGATTTGCCAGGTGAAGAACCATACATTCGCATTACTACCACAGATCTTGGCCATTTGAACTTTACCATTATTCTATTCTGCCCTACTGAACAGGCTGTTTCGTTAGAGCAACGGATCACCCAAAACTTTATGGATTTCTATTTTAAGCAAATTCAACAAATGACTTCCTAATGTGTTTAAAGTCAGATTAAAAATCAGATCAAAGAATTAGCTAGTCAATATTTTTATCGTTTGTCGCTGTACAATAATCGTACAAAACACAGGTGATAATTAATTTGAAATCTACTATTTTTTAATTTTTAGTTTTAGTTTTAGGAAAATTTAATAATTATTTATCTATTTTAGTCAATTCAAACAACCAATCGACATTCATAAAAATAGACTCATTTAGAATAGTTATTTATAAATGATTCAACTATTTTTTTGTACATTTTTTCAACAAAAATAAAAACCTTATATATAACAAGGTGTTTGCATATTAGTTGTCTAAAAGTACTATTTCAACTCCATGAATAAAAAGTAAAAGCCAATATATTCAATAGTTTACAAAAAGTTATATATTAGAACTTTTAGTTCTAGAATAGGCACTAAACATTTTTATTTTTATCCCTACACTGAAATGGTTACAAATTTCCGTTAACAAAATTTTAACAAAAAAAATAAACGGAACTAAAAATAAAAATTATAATTATTTGGGAGTAAATCCAGTGAAGAGAAATTATTATACTAAGTCACTGATAGCTTTATCAGTAGTAACAACATTTGCAGCCACAGCTGCCGACGACCGTTACATCATTCAAGTTGATAATTCGAAAAAAGGTGTGGTTAAGGCACTAACTAAACAACTTGGCGGTAATGTACAGCTAGATAGCGATGGTTTCATCGCAGCAACATTTAGCGGTAAAGATTTAGCAACAGTAAAAGGCTTGCTAAACAATCCACACATAAAATTAGTTGAAGCCGATCAACGTCGTAAATTAATGTCAGAATTTTCGGACGATGCCGGCAACCCAATGACCCAGCAATTAACGCCTTATGCTGTTTACCAATCAAAAGCAAACCAAGTGCCTTTCGATAGTAATGCAGGTATGAAAGTGTGTGTGATAGATTCTGGTTTAGATCGTTCTAATAACGATTTCAATTGGGGCGCAATAACCGGTGACAATGATTCAGGTACTGGCAATTGGGACGTAAACGGTGGACCACATGGTACGCATGTTGCCGGAACCGTGGGTGCTGCAGATAACAATGTTGGTGTTGTCGGTATGGCACCGGGTGTTGATATGCACATTATCAAAGTATTCAACAGTGACGGTTGGGGCTATTCTTCCGATCTTGCCCACGCAGCAAACTTATGTAGTGCGGCAGGTGCAAACATTATTTCAATGAGTCTTGGTGGCGGTGGCGCTAATAGCACTGAATCGAATGCTTTTGAAAGTTTCACAGCCAATGGCGGTCTAGTTGTCGCTGCGGCAGGTAACGATGGTAACAGTGTTCGTTCTTACCCGGCAGGTTACGAGTCAGTAATGATGATTGGTGCTAACGATGCCGATAACAACATTGCCGATTTCTCTCAATTTCCAGGGTGTACAACAGGCCGTGGTAAGAAAGCAACGACCAATGAAAATATATGTGTCGAAGTAACAGCTGGTGGTGTAGATACTTTATCAACATACCCTGCAGGAACGGCGACTAGCGCCTCAATGAGCGCAGATAGCACTGCATTTGCAGCGTCTGCTATGGAAAACGCAGGTCAAGCAAACGGTAGTACGTATTATATGGGTACTGCAGAAGCAATCGATGGCGGCGCTAACGGCACGGTTTGTGTAATAGATCGCGGTAATATCTCATTCCACGATAAAGTGAAAAACTGTGAAGATTCAGGTGGTATTGGTGCAATTATCATTAATAACGAACCTGGCATGTTATATGCGACGTTAGGTGATACAAATACGACCTCTATTCCAGCAGTTGGTGCTGCACAAGAAGATGGCGCTGCGATAAAAGCTGCATCGATGGCTAATATTTCTATTGGTCTTAGCGATTATGGTTACATGAGTGGTACATCTATGGCGACACCAGGTGTATCTGGTATGGCTGCATTAGTCTGGTCTAATCATACCGAATGTTCTGGTACAGAAATTCGCCAAGCGTTAAAAGCAACAGCAATGGACAGTGGTGTAAATGGCAAAGATGTATACTTTGGTTACGGTATCGTTGATGCTAAAGCTGCTCATGATTACCTAACTGCAAATGGCTGTGACGGTGGAACTACTCCTCCAGATCCAGATCCAGAGCCAGAGCCGGAACCATGTAAAGGCAACGGTCCTCGTTGTCGTTAATTTGGGATTGTAATTACCTATAACTGCAAAAGCCGACATTTTGAAGTGACCCCCAATAGTTGGACTATCCAATTACTGGGGGTCTTTTTATGTCCAAGCATAAAAGAATATTTAAAATAGAAACGGCCATCAAGGCTGAAGAAACAAGCTCAATTGAACTAAGCCGAAAGATTGGTGTTAGCTGTCGACAAATTAGGTACTGGGGAGCAGTTTATCGTATCCATGGAAGCAACGCCTTTCAACATCCTGGCCTCCCATATTCCAAACAATTTAAACTTCATGTCATTAAAACAATGGCAGAAGAAAACTGGTCATTAAGCTATACAAGCGCCTATTTCGATTTATCTTCATCAGGAATATTATCAGCGTGGTTAAAACGTTATAATCAGTCAGGCTCTGATAATTTAACACCAAAAAAGATAGGTAGACCAAAGATGGCTAAAACTCCAAACTCTCACAGAGGTAAATCTCCTGAAAGCATGTCTGAAGAAGAAATGAAGGAAGAGTTAGAGTACCTCAGAGCTGAGAATGCTGTATTAAAAAAGTTAGAAGCCTTAGCTCAAGAAAAAAGAAAGCGAACCAAGAAAAAACGATAGTGGTTCAAGAGCTTAAGGCAAAGTATAAACTCGTACATTTATTGGAAGCTACTGGTCTAGCCCGCAGTGTCTATTACTATCAATGTAAAGCCCTGCGTAAGCCAGATAACTACGCGGACGTGAAGGTATTAATTAAGAGCCTGTTCCATGAACACAAGGGACGGTATGGTTATCGAAGAGTTGCCAGTGCGCTACGTAGCGCTGGAACCTTGATTAACCATAAGGCAGTGCAGCGCTTGATGGTTGAATTAAACCTTAAATCAAAAGTCAGACCAAAGCGCTACAAGTCATATCGAGGTGAAGTCGGTACAACAGCACCTAACTTATTGGAGCGAAACTTCAAGGTAAGCAAACCTAACCATAAGTGGGTAACTGATGTGACGGAATTCAAAGTCAAAGGACAAAAAGTGTACTTGTCGCCAATTCTTGATTTGTTTAATCAAGAGGTTATCAGCTATGAAGTAAGGAAATCGGCACACCTTCCACTGGTGACAGACATGATAAACAATGCATTAAAAACGTTAAAGGATCATGAAAAGCCAGTGATTCATTCAGACCAAGGCTGGCAATATCGAATGAAAACGACGCAAAACATAATAAGAAAAGCAGGGTTAAAACAAAGTATGTCGAGAAAAGGTAACTGCTTAGATAATGCTGTAGCAGAAAATTTCTTTGGAATTCTGAAAACAGAAATGTATCATCGTGAGGAGTTCAAAGATGCGGACGAGTTAATCGACTGCATCAAAGAATATATTCATTACTACAACAACAAACGCATTAAGTTGAAATTAAAAGGCTTGAGTCCGATAGAGTATCGAAATCAAGCCTTATTAGCCGCTTAATAAAGTGTCCAACTTTCTGGGGTCACTTCAATTTGTCGGCTTTTTATTATCTTTGCTTTTAAATATCACTTTTATTATTTACTAATATAAGGTCCAATTTAACCAACTACTCTCTAGCTTATGGCATAAGAAGGTGTTTTTGTTTTTTCACCAATTGTTTCAAATAACCCCATAAAAGCTCTACTCGTTTAACACGTTTATTATCTGGGTAAGCCATCAAATAAAACTCCCTTACGACATTGATATCACCTTCAAATAAAGCTTGAAGTTGATCGTCTTGGTCGGCCATGAAACATGGCAAAATAGCTAAGCCTAAATTGTTCTTTACCGCCAAATACTGGGCAATAACACTGCTTGATTTTATCTGAGGATTAACCTGTGGCAGAAAATCAGACAAGTAAGAAAGCTGCGGTGCAAAGTCGATTGAATCGACATAACCTATCCATTTATGCAGTTCAAGTTGCTCGATATCGCGGACAGGGTTGTTGGCCAAATAATCACGACTTGCATAAAGCTTCAAGCGATAATCACATAGTTTGGTAACCACCAAGGATGTTTGCCGTGGCTTACCGACCGTTATCGCTATATCAGCTTCATGACGAGATAACTTTACAACTCTTGGTAACGGTAGCACGTCAATATTGATATCAGGATGTTGCTGTTGAAAACTGCCAAGATTAGGTACCACGAAATAATTACCAAATGCCTCAGTGGTACCGAGACGTACCAAACCACTTTCATCAAGATCTAAACCTTGCAATGATGCAACACAACCTTGCAATGATTGTTCCATTTGCTGTGCAGATAGTAACAACCGCTGACCTTCATCGGTTAAAGAGTGACCATCAACACTGCGTTCAAACAAACGCACAGCCAAACTTTTTTCCAATTGATGGATACGTCTAGATACAGTCGAAGCATCTATATTTAGTGTTCTAGAAGCAGTTGAAAGCCTTTGCGTTTTTGCTACTTCGAGAAATATTTTTAAGTCATCCCAGTTCATAAAGTCTAGTGTAGCAAACTTAACTTTACAGGTCTTGCATATTTGCAAGACTACGTTGCACCCTTGGTTATAGCGCCTATAACGATAAACCACTATACTGACCGCAATAAATTACCCGCCCAACTATATGGGTGCAATTCAGTGAGAGATTATTCTTATGGCTATTCGTGAAATTCCATTATTAATCAATGGTGAAAAAGTTCGTTCTAAATCAGAAAATTGGTTAGATGTATTAAACCCGGCAACACAAGAAGTTGTTGCTCGTGTGCCAATGGCAACGGAAGAAGAAGTTGAGTATGCAATAAGCAATGCTGCAGAAGCATTTAAAAGCTGGAGATTAGTTTCAGTTACTAAGCGTATGCGCATCATGCTTAAGTTCCAACAGCTATTGCAAGACAACACTGAAGAATTAGCGCGCTTAATCACACTTGAACATGGTAAGACATTGCCAGACGCTGAAGGTGAAGTTGGTCGTGCATTGGAAGCGGTAGAAAATGCCTGTGGCGTTGCTCGTTTGCAAATGGGTGAAATGTCAAACAATGCAGCAACAGGCGTTGACGTATACACAATGAATCAACCACTAGGTGTTGGTGCTGGTATTACAGCGTTTAATTTCCCTGTGATGCTGCCATCATTTATGTTCCCAGCGGCAATCGTATGTGGTAATTCATTTGTTTTAAAACCATCTGAACAAGATCCTTCATCGTCTATGTTAATGGCTGAACTTGCTTTAGAGGCGGGTGTTCCAGCAGGTGTTCTTAACGTTGTTCACGGTGGCCCAGACGTTGTTAATCGTTTATGTTCTCACGATGACATCAAAGCTGTTTCTTTCATTGGTTCAACTAACGTTGGTACTCATGTATACAACTTAGCAAGTCAACATGGCAAACGTGCGCAATCAATGATGGGCGCTAAAAACCACATGGTTATCATGCCTGATGCAAACAAAGATCGCGCAATTAACGATTTATTAGGTTCTGCTTTCGGTGCTGCTGGTCAACGTTGTATGGCTAACCCAGTGACTATCTTAGTTGGCGAAGCTCGTAATTGGATACCTGAAATTGCAGAACGTGCAAAAGGTATGGTTGTTGATACGGGTACTAACCGTGCAGCAGATCTTGGACCAGTAGTTTCTCCACAAGCAAAAGCTCGTATTTTAAAACTGCTTGATTCAGGTGTTGAGCAAGGCGCAAATTTACTTGTTGATGGCCGAGATTGTGTGGTTCCTGGTTATGAAAAAGGTAACTTTGTTGGTCCAACAATGTTCTCTGGCGTAACTACAGATATGGATATTTACACACAAGAAATCTTTGGGCCTGCATTATGTGTGCTTGAAGCTGAAACTCTTGACGAAGCAATCGCAATTATCAATGCTAACGAAAACGGTAACGGTACTTCAATCTTTACTTCTTCAGGCTATGTTGCCCGCAAGTTTGAAAACGAAATCGATGTAGGTCAAATTGGTATCAATGTTCCAATTCCAGTACCAGTAGCGTACTTCTCTTTCACTGGTTCTCGTGCTTCTAAACTGGGTGATTTAGGTCCTAACGGAAAGCAAGTAGCGCAATTTTGGACACAAACAAAATCGGTTACTGCACGTTGGTTTGAACCTGATCATATTGAAGGTACAAAAGTACACACGACGATTAGCCTATAGTTTAAATTACTATATTAGTTAAAAATACAAAGGCCAATGTAGAATTACATTGGCCTTTTTCGTAAGTGAGCCGCACCTTAAGTAAGAAAACTTAAAATGAGGACACTTTAGATAGGAGATTACTTTTTAATAATAAATGTTACCAGTTAATAGGTTGTTTGTTGTGCCACCTCCTCTGTAGGTTTCGTTAATTTCATTACCACTTTACGGGCAAAGTAGTTCACTTCTGACTCTTCAGTATCATCTTCTGCCACTAATTCACCAACAGCATTAGTAACAATTCTATGTTCTTCTACACCAGCGGTTAATAGGTGCTGTTTGACTGATTCGACACGTTGCTCGGCAAGTTTTTTATTCAACTCTTCATCGCCTTGTTTATCGGTATAACCCGATAAATCAATGGTTAACTCGGATGAACGATTGAGCACCTTAGCAATCGCTGTGATTTGTTGCTTATAATGTGGTTCTAAGGTGCTTGAACCCGTTCTAAACATTAAGCTGATAAGCAGATTTTCAAGCTCTGCACGTTCACTATTTTCATAACTGGCGGCAATATTCACTAATTCTTTTTGATGCTGAATTTCTAAATTTTTAATTTTGTGCTTGAAGCTACGTTCATCATTTTCAAGGTGAGTTTGTTGTTGCGCTATTTGTTGTTCAAGCGCATTGATTTCTTTCTCTGCGACAAAATGTTTACCGACAAAATCGCCAGCAACACCAACAATGATTGCTCCTGGAGGACCGCCAAAAATACCGCCTAAAATAGCGCCAATGCTTACACCCCATTTTTCTTCTTCTGGCATATCATTTATTTGAGAAATGATATCTTGATCTTGGGCAGTATTCTCTTTCTCTGCAGCTTGAACCGTGACGCTATTAACCATTAATACTGATGCGATTGTTAGTGCTGTTATAGTCTTTTTCATAGTGTTACCTTTTACGTTGATTAAATCTTATTGTTAAAATGGGTTGCCCCGTTTGCTTGATTTAAATTAAAACGTAAAACTTTGCCCTTTTACGGGTTCGAAAATGAACTATCAACCTGCAATTATGACCAATTATGATAATTGCTCTGGTTTTCACCACAATCGAAATAAATCAGGTATATTGATCATCAATAGTTGACCTAGTTAAGAAGAAAAAATTCAATGATGAAACGAATCGCAATAGTTGAAGATGACCAGGCTATCCGTGAAAATTACGCAGAAGCACTGCGTAAACAAGGGTTTGTAGTCGAAACCTATGACACTAAAGAAAGTGCGTTAAAGGCATTTGAAATCACGCTACCGCATTTGGCAATATTAGATATCGGCTTGAATGAAGATTATGACGGTGGCTTCGAAATTTGCAAAATGTTAAGAGATAAATCACCTTTACTGCCGATAATATTTTTAACGGCACGCGATTCCGATGCCGATATTATTAGTGGCTTGCGACTCGGTGCTAATGACTATGTGAGCAAGACCATGAGCTTTGCCAACTTAAGTGCTCGAATTCACGCGATATTAAATTACTTGAAGGTGCTTGATAAACCCATTGAAGAAGATCAAATAGAACGTTCAGGGTTAGTGATTAACAAAGACCGATTATCCGTTTATTGGAATGATGAACTGGTAAATACCACAATCACAGAGTTTTGGATGATTCACTCGTTGGCAATTAATCCAGGTCATGTAAAAAGCAAAGAACAATTGATGAGTGACGCTAATATATATGTTGATGATAATACTGTCACTGCCCATATAAAACGCATTCGTAAGAAGTTTATCGCCATTGATGCAGAGTTTAATTGTATTGATACCGTATATGGTATGGGTTATCGCTGGCTTAGCGAATAATAGGAAGTTAGTTTGCGCTCTAGAATTACCACTAAATTTATCTTATTCGCCAGTTTATTGGTCGCTATTCCGTTCATCGGCCGTCTCTATATTGATGATATGGCGACACAGCTTAACCAAGGTCAACAGACTAATTTAATGAATAATGCCAAAGCAGTGGCAACCGCGCTGAATGGTCGTGAAAATTTATTTAATAAGTACGCAAGCTTTCAAAGTTACTTGGTTAAAGGAAAAGATTTTTTTCCTAAAGAGATTGATAACACCATACAAATGGATGGTTTAGACACTGAATGGCAAAAAATTCGAACTAATAAAAACACTTACTATTATGATTTTGAAGATCAAATAACCAATAGACCAAAACTTTTGGTCGACGAAGTCAGTGTGAGTTATAAAACCTATATTGCCCGCAACCAAGATTATCTTTATTTATTTTTTACCGTTGTAGACGACGAGGTAGTTTTTAGGGGTAAAAATAAAAGATCATTTGTCGAAAATGATCACATCAATTTTTCGACCTTAAGTGATGACAACAAATTACAACGTTACGTTTTTTCGACTTATGGTGATGGTTGGGATAATCCGTATAAATTTCCTACCGACAAAGATGCGAGGCAAACAGCAGAGCCAGAGAAACGAATCGGCAGTCGTTGGCGCCTAACAGAACAGGGCTACAATGTAGAAATACGAATTCCAAACGAGCTGGTAAATGACAAAATTGGCTTTAGTATTGTCGATATTGATTCTCGCTCAAATCAACGAATTCCTGTTGTTATTGGCAGTGCAAATACCCGCAATGTCGATACCTTAGGTACCCTTACCGTTCCTTCTCCTGAAATTGAAATCATTATTAATGCAATGGCACGCACCAATACAGATATCAGAATTGTCGATCGATTTGATCGAGTGTTAAATAAACGAGAGCAAATCCAAGAAATCGATAACGTTCAGCCGATTAACCTTAATGACAACAGCACTGGATGGCGGGAAAATTTGCGCTTAGCGTTAAGTAATATTATTTATCATTATTTCCTCAGCACGCCATCAAAAGATTTCCAACTGAAAAAGTTTGAAGATCGAATCGAAGAGAAACAACATATAAAAAATGTTCTATCAACAGGCAATGAACAGCTCCACAGTTGGACTACGGCGGATGGCAAAGCCAAAATGATCTCTGCAGCTTATCCAATAATGTCAGATGGAAAGGTGCAAGGTGTTGTCGTTATCGAAGAAAATGACCATGCCATTCGTACTCAAATCAATCAGTTATTAGAAGGGATGATTATCGCCGGCTTGCTGTTAACACTATCAATTATTGGCTTAGTATTTTATGCCTTTAGAGTATCCGCACGTATTCGCAAGCTGAGCGGACAAGTGGATAAACTAACAGATGGTAAAGGCCGAATTAAAGGCCGTTTAGCAAGCAGTAAAGTTAACGATGAAATTGGCGCATTAAGCCGCAGTTTCACCGATATATTCACCCAATTAGGACAATACAATGACTACTTACAAAATATGTCGTCTCGATTGTCACATGAGCTAAAAACCCCTGTGGCAGTAGTAAAGTCTTCGTTAGAGCATTTAGCACAAAGCCCGAATGATAAACAAAATACTGTGTATATCGAGCGTGCCCAAATAGGCATAAACCGATTAAACTCAATGCTGATGGCAATGAGCGAAGCGACCAACCTTGAACAATCTTTACAGTCAACTGATCACGAAATATTTGATCTCGCCAAAGTAGTTGAAGGATGCAGTAATAGTTATAAACAAATATTTGCAGAGCAATCATTTGAGGTAAATATTGTACGTCAGCCGATAATGATCGATGGCAGCGATGAGCATATCGCTCAGCTGTTCGATAAAGTCATTAATAACGCGGTTGAATTTAGTGGTAATGAGCAACCTATTTCAATCACCTTAGATAGTGATAAAAATAACGCGGTATTGGCGATTAGCAATAGCGGCCCGCTATTGCCGGATGACATGAGCGACAACATATTTGAAGCGATGATATCAGTAAGACCTGAGGCGCAAAAACAGCAACCGCATTTAGGCATTGGTTTGTATATCAGTAGGCTGATTGCCAAGCATCATAATGGCACCATTAAAGCGTCAAATTTAACTGATAAAAACGGCGTTATGATCACATTGACATTACCACTAGCGAGCTAATATTTAGCTCGCTGTTTTATTCATATTCTTGATTTGCGTAATAATAAAGTGAACTAGGTGATAAACAATAGCCGAAACAGTGCCAATAAGAGTGGCGAAAATTAACGGCAAGATGGCGCCAAAAACAACGCTCATACTAAGTACGAATCCTAGAATAAACTGCTCTTGGTAAACCTTAATAAATAATGCAATCAAAGGGATACCAAAAAACAATGTGCTAGATAGTTGTGTGTAGCCAAAAGAGAAACCTGCCGATAGTAAAACTCCCCAAGTAATCGCTGCAACAAATCCAATCAATATACGTTTGGCGAAAGCTTGTTGCTGTTCAGTCGGCTGCAATAAAATATTCTGGTTTATGCGCGCAATTAAAAACCAAGTAATTGCCGGTAGAATTATACCTCCCCACCAGTTGGAAAACGCAGCAAGATCCTTATTGTGAAGCAAATAATGTACTGGTACGCCAGATCCATAATATTGCATTAACAGTGTAACCCAAGTAATGAGTGAAACGGCAATCGTTGCTAGATTTTTAACTTTCGTTAACGAAGTAATATTCATCATTTTATCTTTCACTTTGCGTAATCTTTGGTTTATTACACTAATGTTAACTTGTTTAAATCTACAATGGCTAAAGCAAATTTGTAAGCAAATAAAACACAAACAAAAAAGGCATCCTAAAATTGGGCTGATAACGAATTCGGGATCTCAAATTGAGATCCCTTTTTTATTTTTAGTATATATATCAATGAGTTAAAATTGCGAGTGCTGTACAAATGCATAGAATAACTTGTTTTTTGCTATTCAAATCAATAGCTTGCAGATAAATCGAATTTATAAAAATGAGTGATAATTATAAAATCAATAGTGCAGCTAGCTCGCGCCCAGTCAGGTAACTAAATTCCACCTGATTAAAAAGCTATTTGCTGCGCGAACAAAACCACCCTTTAAATATTTGTAAATATGCAATGTAAGGTGTTATTGTTGGAACACAAGATTTTTAGGCGGTCGCTAACGACTGCATAGAGCGATTAGCGGACAGGGAAACATTTTATGAAATTTAAGATATTATCAATATTAATTACATCATTAACGTTATTTGCATGTGATGGTGATGACGGCTCTACAGGTACTGCTGGTACGCAGGGTCCTCAAGGACCAACTGGTGCTCAGGGCCCTCAAGGTGCAACTGGGAGCTCTGGGGTTAATTGTTGGGATCTAAATGGAAATGGGGTCAATGAAGTTAGTGAAGATACTAATCTTGATGGTTTATGGACCGCACAAGATTGCCAAACAGTAAAAAGTCTGGCGCAAACCCAGGAAGCGACTCTTAATCATCAACATTTTTGCGAGGCCTTTGCTGAATTAGGAAAATACCCCGAAGGCTGCCCTTCAGATACTCATACGGTACCTACAGGAACACTTACTAAAATGACTTCGGATACTTTTTTTGCGGACGGTGCTGACGGCTTTGAAAGTTGTGCTATCACCCCTAATCAGGGTTTATTGAGCATCAAATATAATGCTTCACAAAACCTTTCATATTGGGTGTTAGAAGGGGCTTATATAGCGAATCAAACTACCATGTCTCTTACAGAGGTCATTGATAATAACGCTTGTTTTAATGAATGTGATAATGACCCTGATTGTATTGCCTCTGTTGCGAGTAAAAGTACAAATGAGTCATTTGAATGTCTAACATTTTATCATTCTGACACCATTTCTCAATGGGAGCAACTATGCGGCGTAAGCTTCCCTGGTACTACACCGTCAGGACTCTGTATTGCAGCCCTTGACGATCAAAGATGGTCAAGTAAATGTCCTTAGCAGCTTTAATCTACTTATTTTAAGTTACAGGTAATATATACAAATTGAATAGGATAATTTTTAAATGAAAAAACATATTGCACTATTATTAATCTTTGGTGCTTTAACAGCCTGTGGTGGCGGCGGAGGCGGTGGTTCGACGCCTACTCCTCCAGCGGATACTGGTGTTGATATTGATGTGCGCACCTTTAACTTTGTTTATCAAGGTGGCACCACATCTGATATTATAGTGAACGCAATTTACGATAAATTTCAGAGCGGACAAAGTACAACCACATTACATAGCAATGCCGTATACGGTGGTATTGTTGAGAATATAATTGTTAGCGCTATAAAGGATACATCAGGTAAATTAAATGTAAGCTTTGAGTTAAGGAATGCGAATACAGATGCTCTATTAGCTGCTGAGCAAGAAAGTATTAGCAGCGATGAACTTGAACAGCTTGTGTTTGCAGTAGGTGACAGTACTTTGACTTCTCCTGAATATGAAGTGGAAGTTTTTGATAGACCTCTAGACCAACCAAGTGCAACATCTGCACCTCTGTATGTAATTAACCTTTTTGGAAAAGAGGATGTAAACATATTTATCGACGATGCATTGTTTCAAGGCGCTTTAGAAGCAATAGAATTATCTAATAAGTATGATGTGGACTTAAAGTCCCCCTTGTCAAAGGTTTCATTAGAAGCATTAAACGGTACTGAGATTGCAACTTGTAATGTTAGCAACGAAAATTTTGATGACAGACAATCACTAATTATATTTGCTAAAAACACATCGAATTCACCTGCTTGCTTTATAACAACATATTAAATTCACTCATTGAAAATGTACTGCTAGGAGTCTTTTATATCCTAGCAGTGCTTGTTCTATGTATTACCACTAGTATACAAAGGTTAGGTTATAGCAAACGGCAGTAAATGGCACAAAGCGGTCGTCGACTACGTCCTCCAAAATAGGACTTATGAATACTTTATCCTAATGCCTATTTAGCGGAGTAAAATCTAATATATCGCTTATAGTGTATTGCTTATTAGCAATACCTAACTTCTCTGCCGGTGTAAGTGGTGTTTTAACTGATTTTTTATTTTTAAGAGTTTTTTCGTCTGTTAACACATAGTTGTTATATACACGCAGAATCTCTAAAAGCATTACTACCCATTTGGGGTTATAAGACGCATATCCGTTCCACCGGTGTGTATTTGTCGCTGATGTTATAGGCCTTTCTAACATGTTTATACGACGCCTGGTCATTTGAAAGTAATTATCTACCCCATGAGTCGATACTTGTAGCAAGGCCTCTGAAACTGCTACTGAGACTTTATTCAGGTTACCCATTAAAGGTTTGATTTCAATAGTTGCTTTAGCTTTGGGAAAAGGGTGCGTTATCCATTCTGATTTACCGTTACCCTGATAATCAAATAAGCGATGTAACTCTGCGGTCCAATACTTAAGGTTAAGGTCTCGCAAATTAGCATAGTCCTGTTTGCCGGCATTGATATCTGTTTGTGAAATACCTGCATCATGTAAAGTCTGCTCTGACCAGGTTCTCTTGTCTTGCATTTGACTAGCATTATTTCTGTCAGCTTTAATTAGTATAGGGGTTAACTTCCCGGATTTGATCAAACCACTCAACACTAAACAGATCCCCATTTCGAACCCTTCGTCATCATCAGCAAATAAGTTAATGCTTTGAGACTTCTCGTAAATTGGTTTTAGCAATTCTAAGTGAGCCATTAGAGAGTATGTTTGCTGAACCAATAAGTGCTTTGTTGGCGCACGCGTATTAAGCAAATCACCGACATCATCAGATTCCATATCTTTATCCTCGATGATGTATTGTGCATATTGCTTTAAATGACGTGGTTTTTCATGTTCCTTTAATTTTTTGTATTGAGATTTTATGTGCTCGTAATCGGATAAGAAGTCAAAATTTAGTGTGCTCGCTAAGACAAACCTGCTTTTATTCTCTACCGAACTTGTATTAACCAGCTTCGTTGGTCTGTTATCATTTTTGTCATTCCAGTTCGCTAAATAATGCTGTCTATCCATACTTATCTCAAGATGTTTGTTTTTAAGAACGTTCAAGTTCTTCTGCATATGAAAAGAGTCAAACAAAACACACTGGTCGTAGAAAAACTGGATTCTTTTATAAATCAACATTGCCGGTATATCGATTTGTTCTTGGAGGCGATTAATTACGCCTTTGTTCATTAACCCTCTAAATAGAATTTCATTTATGTTTGCATTAGTTTGGCCCATTTCCGGGAACATTTTGACAGTAAAAGGAGATTTGCAGTGCTTACACTCATAACGCCGACTATACATGTGTGATTGATTTTTTACTTGTGAGTGCACCTTACCTTTTTTAGCATAAAGGTTAGGGTAGCTATAAATATCTCTTCCGAAATTTATACAAGGCTTACCACGGCCTTTTCCTCTAGCTATTTTCTCATTCGGACAAGATGGTAGGTTCATTTGAGATAACGATTGAACTCGCATCGACTCAAATACAAACGCTCTATTATTTACTAAGTTTGTACTTGTTTTACAAAGCTGGCATGTTAGCCGCTCACCTGAATTTGTTATCCTATAGTCGTTACCCAAGCCTCTTTTAGGTTTGCCATCCTTATCCTTTTTCGGGTTGGTTGCCGGGATTCGGTAATTATCACAATTAGGGTTCTTACAAAAATTCAGTTGCACCATTTCGCCGGTATTCGGGTGCTTGAATGCTCTAGGTAAAGGACGGGCTGTTTTTTCTCTATGAGGGGTTATCTGCGGTGTTTTGGGTAGCGGTATTATTTCAGATTCGTTAAATACAATATAGAGTTCAGCAGCAAGCATCGCATCAACAAGCGCACCGTGTATCTTGCGCTGGGAAATATCGATGCCGTATCTACGGCAAGCATTATCAAGCTTCAACCATTTTCCATTGTTTATTTCATTGGCAACAGCCTTCATTAAGCATGATACTTTGAAGTCTCGCAGCATAACTACTGGGCTATTAAATCGAGCTATTTCCCATTGAATGAATGATATGTCAAATTCACTATTATACGTAACAATTTCATAACCCGAAATAAAGGCAAGAAGCTCTTCCCATATGTCCTTGAATAACGGTTTATCTTCGAGGAATTGGTTTGATAAGCCGTGTACATCAAAAGCTCGTTTAGGGATTTTCTTGTTGTCAGGATTTATATATTTGTCGAAGTAATTTTTCACATCAACTTTTCCGTTGTGAATTCTCACAACGGCTATTTGCACAATCCTATCTCCTTTTGCGGCGGACAACCCGGTTGTTTCTACATCTATTACTGCAATTTTTGACATCGCCACCTCCTTTGCTAAAAATAATGATTCTCAGTAGGATGTCAATAAAAGTTAGTAACTTATTGAAAATAATATTAAATAATGAGTTATTGTAATTGCTAGGTGCCTGGGAGGCCTTGAATTATGGCAGCTCTACGTTTTGAGTAACAACATAATTCGTTAGTGTAAGTTTGAGGCGATAACTAAATAAGAAGATTTTTTCGAGTTTTGCCTGATATTTTGAAAATACCGGGTAATACACATAAGCAATTCCGACATCTAATCATATAAATATCTATAACTAACTGTAATATAAAGATAAAATTCAGGAATCCTAACGTAACCGGTAACATTGCATACTTTAAGTTATTGATTATATAGAATTTATTTTTTAAAAAGTAAAAAAAAGGGATCATTTAGATCCCTAATTCGTTATCAGCCCATCCTAAAATGCCTTTATTTCTTAATAATATAACTAGTCTAAAACAACTCGTCTTCTATATTATACAAATGCTCTGCGCCGCTCAGCGCTTGTGCAGCAAGTGAAATTCGACGAGGAAGTAGACGTGCATAATAATAACGTGCGGTTAATAATTTAGATTTATAAAAATCATCACAGTCTGCTTTATCAAGAGATGCTTCTGCCATTTTAGCCCACATATAAGCTAAGGCGACGTAACCAAATACATGCAGATAATCGCAGGCAGCAGAACCAAGTTCATTCACGTCTCCCGACGCAGCGGCTAAAACATCTGTTGTTAATGATTCCAAGTCATTGATGGCAGCGGTTAATGGCTCAATAAATTCATTCATTTCACTCGACGATGTAGCAGCAATATAGTCGCGAACTTCATTGACAAACACATTCATAAATTGACCGTTATTAGCCGCAACTTTACGACCAATAAGATCCATTGCTTGAATACCATTGGTTCCTTCATAAATTTGTGAAATTCGGGTATCGCGAACTAACTGTTCTTGCCCCCATTCACGAACAAAACCATGACCACCAAATACTTGCATACCGGCAACGGTACTTTCTAAACCAGTATCAGTAAGAAATGCTTTCGCTAAAGGTGTCATC
Source organism: Thalassotalea crassostreae (assembly GCF_001831495.1). NCBI lineage: Bacteria > Pseudomonadati > Pseudomonadota > Gammaproteobacteria > Alteromonadales > Colwelliaceae > Thalassotalea > Thalassotalea crassostreae. The sequence goes on along the minus strand of NZ_CP017689.1, from coordinate 789,786 downwards.
AATGCAGCAAGTACTTCACCATTTTTCTGTTGTTCACCGCTTGCATACTTTGCCAAATCCAACTGCATTGAAATATAGGTATAAAGTGCTCTATTGCCTTCATTCAAAGCTTTCATGCTCATCAACATTCGACGTACATCAGCATGAACCATAATAGAGTCAGCTTCTTGGTTTGGATTTTGAGTACCTGTGGCTGCTCGCCCTTGGATGCGCTCTTTGGCATACTCTAGGGCATTTTGATAAGAACGTTCACTGGCACCTAAGCCTTGAATACCAACGCCAATGCGTTCGTAATTCATCATTGTGAACATGCATGCTAAACCTTGATTTAGCTCACCAACTAAATAGCCTTCGGAGCCGTCAAAATTCATCACACAAGTAGACGATGCATGAATTCCCATTTTATGCTCAATTGAGCCACAGGTAACATTATTAGCTTCGCCTAATGACTCATCTTCATTCACTTTAATCTTCGGCACTAAAAATAAAGAGATACCACGTGGCCCGGCTGGTGCATCAGGTAATTTGGCTAACACTAAATGAATAATGTTTTCAGTTAAGTCTTGCTCTCCACCAGTAATAAAAATCTTACTGCCGGTAATATTGTATGAACCACTATCGTTTGGCACCGCTTTGGTACGAATAATACCAAGATCACTGCCCGCATGTGATTCAGTTAAACACATTGTTGCAGACCATTGGCCAGCATACATACGCGTAAGATAGCGGCTTTTAAGTTCATCACTACCATGCTTTGATAGAGACAAAGCTGCACCAGCGGTTAGTCCTGGATATAATGAAAAAGAGATATCGCCAGAACACAGCATTTCTTCGTGCATTGCGGTCAGCATTTTCGGCATTCCCATACCACCAAACTCTGGTTCACCACCCAGTGCAGTCCAACCACCTTCGGCATAAGTATTGTATGCCTCTTTAAAGCCTGGTGCGGTTGTCACCTTACCATCTTCAAATTTAACGCCAATTTCGTCACCGTCGCGAGAGATAGGTGCAATAACTTGTTCTGCAATTTTTGCACATTCGGTTAATATCGCATCGGCAGTATCTTTATCTACATTTTCAGCCAATGCAGGAATGCCTTGCCACAATTTTTCAGCGTTAAAAACGTCGAATAATACAAAATTCATATCTCTTAAAGGTACTTGAAATTCAGCCACAATGGCCTCCGTTAAATCCGTTGGGTTTGATTAATGTTCTGTCGCTTACAAAAAACATTTAAACAAACAATTAAAACACTTGTTTGAATATACCTAAAAAATCGATTATTTGTAAAGGTAAAAGTATTAAATTCTCGGTTAATTATTGCAGTATTAACGAAAAAGGCAGATGAAATTGAGCAAATTTGTTGAGTTAAAAAAACCGAAACATCAACAATGCTTCGGTTTCGGTCAGTTTGTAATGCAACTTAAAATCAATATCGATAATGTTTCAAATTAAAGATTCTCTTCTGCAAATCTTGCTAACGAACTTCGCACCACACCGTTCAGGTTTACGGTAGCGCTGCCTTCGTAATTTTTAAATCGCTCAACAATATAGGTTAAACCTGATGTAAGAGCGGTTAAGTAATTACTATCTATTTGCGCAAGGTTACCGGAACAAATGAGTTTAGTCCCTTCACCACAACGAGTGATAATGGTCTTTAATTGTGCTGCGGTAAGGTTTTGACACTCATCCAGTATTACCACTGCATTTTGCAATGAGCGACCACGCATAAAGTTAACCGACTTAAACTGAATATTCGCTTTTTCCATTATATAGTTCATGCTGCCACTCATACTTTCATCTTGCTTGTGCAACACTTCCAATGAATCGGTAATTGCAGCAAGCCATGGCGCCATTTTCTCTTCTTCTGTACCCGGCAAGAAACCGATAGATTCGGCAATTTCTGGGGTTGAGCGGGTAACGATTATTTTATCGTAAATGCCTCTTTCAACAACGAGCTCAAGTGCCGAAGCCAAGGCGAGTAATGTTTTACCACAACCAGCTGGGCCGGTTAAAATACAAAGATCGATTTCAGGATCAAGTAATGCGTCCATAGCCATCCCTTGATAGATGTTTTTTGGGTGAATGCCCCAGGCATTTCGCCCCATAAGACGCTCGTGTCCAAGATCAAGAACTTCGGCTTTATCATCCGTCATACCAACAATTTTGCCAGCAAAGGAGCCTTCTTCATCTATTAAGTATTCATTCATAAAAGCACTTGGGATCAATGATTTATCAATTAAGTGCTTAGTATATCTGCCGGTTGTTTCACTTTCACAATCGCTAACTTGCTGCCAAAAGTCACCGTCAAATTTGTGATAACCTTTAGTTAAAAACTTAATATCATCAACCAATTGGTCGGTGCGATAATCTTCAACAAACTTTAATCCTGCACCTTTGCCTTTAAGGCGCATATTGATGTCTTTGGTAACTAAAACCACTTTTTTATCACGATGATTTTGTTGTAAATGTAACGCCGTACCTATGATGCGATTATCATTTTCATTTTTCGATAAACCACCAACAACCTGGTCTAATGCAAAATCATTGAAAATTGAAATATGGCCTGGTTCAACCTGTGATTCATTAGTATTGGGTAATTTGACGCCGGCTAATACTTGTTCAGGTGAAGCATCCGTTAATAGATCTTCTAATGCTCTAATAGCGACGCGGGCATCACGACTTACATCTTTATTCCTGTCTTTAATGCTGTCGAGCTCTTCGAGAACGGTCATTGGTATTACAACATCATGTTCTTGGAAAGATAAAAAGGCGAACGGTTCGTGGAGAAGGATATTAGTATCTAATACGTAAATGGTATGTATTTCGGTCATAGTATGTCCTACAGCTCTTATACCAAGCTCATTTATTATTGGACATTTTGACTGCTAAAAATGAATAGCTACAGTGTTATAAAATCAGTAAAAATAGCGACTTACAATAAAATTATATCCCTGTTAATTATCCTTTTATCGAAGTAAAAAAAGTGCACATAAATAATGGCGTTGGTTTTATTGAATAACTGAACAATGTTACTAATAATCAAATAGTTAGCAGAGCATCATTCGCTAAAATTTATTATTTTTGCGTCTGTACAGGTCCCTTTATTAACTCATCCATAATTCTACCTTGCCACTTAATTTGAATAGATACAACCGAATTTTAACTTAATTTAGGTGAATAATTTTCATTTAAAACTAAGCTTATAAACAATGCCTTTATTTGTATCACTAAATGTTCGATCACGTTAAAAATATTTAGCGAATAAAAGCAAAGATTTAGTAAGCCAATTATTAACAAACTGTTCATTAGAATAAATTATTGAACAATAAAGAAAATAACTGGACTTACCATATAAATAATTTACCATAGCGCCCTTTTTGCAAGCCCACATTAATTGGAGAATGTTAATGTCTTTTTTTCTTGGCCAGCGTTGGATAAGTGACAGCGAATCAGATCAAGGTTTAGGAACGGTAGTAGAAGCTGCTGGTCGATTTGTCACCATACTTTATACCGCTACTGGCGAATCTCGACAATATGCCACCAAGGAAGCACCATTAACTCGAGTGATCTTTAATGTTGGCGATGTTGTGCCTTCACATGAAGGTTTTAGCATCACAGTAACGAAAGTCATCGAAGACAAAAATTTGTATACCTATGTAGGTACCCATGTTGATACAGGTGAAGAAGTCGCGTTAAAAGAAATGATGCTAGATCATTTCATCAAGTTTAATAAACCACACGACCGATTATTGAACGGCCAATTTGATCGATTAGATTGGTATCAACTTCGTAAAAAATCGTTAAAACTACAACATCAACAACAACAATCTGAACTTACCGGATTAGTTGGCGCACGAGTGAGTTTAATTCCTCATCAACTCTACATTGCCGAAGAAGTCGGTAAGCGATTTGCACCAAGAGTGTTATTAGCCGATGAAGTAGGATTAGGTAAAACCATTGAAGCGGGTTTAATAATCCATCAACAGCTTGTGTCAGGTCGCGCCAAAAGAGTATTAATTGCAGTTCCTGAATCATTGATGCATCAATGGTTAGTCGAAATGTTACGTCGCTTTAACCTTAAATTTAGTATTTTCGATGAAGAACGTTGCCTGCAATATGCTGAAGGCGAAAATCCATTTAGCGCCGAACAACTGGTTTTAGTAAACCTTGATTTCCTCGCTAATAGCCCAGATCAGTTTGAAAACATAGCCAATGAAGATTGGGACTTGCTGATTGTTGATGAAGCTCATCACCTTTCATGGTCACAAGACGATCCGTCGGTTGAATACCAATGCATCGAAATACTGGCTCAATATATACCTGGCGTTTTATTATTAACAGCTACCCCTGATCAATTAGGTCATGAATCACACTTTGCTCGTCTGCGTCTACTTGATGCTAACCGTTTTTACAGTTACGAAGAGTTTATTAAAGAAGAAGAGCAATACGGCGCTGTTGCCGATGCAGCTAACGGTATTCTTGGCGATGCTAGGCTCGATGTTAATCAACAAAACACTCTTAAAGAAATGCTCAGTGAAGTCGACGTAAGTTCGTTAATCGATGATTTAAACAATGGCGATGACCAGACAGTTCAAAACGCCCGCAGCGAATTGTTGTCACAATTGCTCGATCGCCACGGCACTGGACGAATTCTATTTAGAAATTCACGTAATACCATCAAAGGCTTTCCTGAGCGAAAATTGTTAGCAACTGAATTAGAGTTGCCTGAAGCGTATTTAGAATCAATTAGTAATTACATTGCTAGCGGCGATGAAGAAAAGCTAGTAGCTTCCAGTGTCAGCAAAATGATTTTCACCCCAGAAGCTTTATATCACTTAGAGCCTCAACCAAATGAATGGACAGACTTTGATCCACGTGTCGATTTCCTCATTGATTTATTAAATGAGAATCGTCAAAACAAAGTATTAGTGATTTGTGCTCATGCCCAAACCGCCAAAGACTTAGAGCAAGCGTTAAGAGTGAAAGAAGGCATTCGAGCAGCCGTTTTCCATGAAGGTATGAGTATTTTTGAACGCGACAAAGCGGCAGCCTACTTTGCTCAAGAAGAAGATAGCGCGCAGGTATTATTATGTTCTGAGATCGGCTCTGAAGGCCGAAATTTCCAGTTCGCTCATCACTTGGTTTTATTTGATTTACCGCGTAACCCTGACTTATTAGAACAGCGAATTGGCCGCTTAGATCGTATTGGACAAACCGATACCATATCGATTCATGTGCCTTACTTTGCTAATTCACCACAATCGTTATTGTTACATTGGTATCACCAAGGCCTTAATGCTTTTGAACATACCTGTATAACAGCTCGCGCGGTATTCGAAGAATTTGGTACGGCAATGATGCAAACCGCATTGCAGGGTTTATGGCAAAATGACGCCATCGCCAATATCATTAATGCTAGCCATGAATTGCATTTAACCATCAAAGCCGATCTAGAAAATGGTCGCGATAAGTTACTTGAAATAAACTCATCGGGACAAGGCAAAGCCGAGTCACTGGTCGCGGATATCGAGCAACTCGATAGTAATTACGACTTGCCGCAATATATGTTTTCGGTTTTTGATGTTTTTGGACTAGAGCAAGATGATAAAGCGGATAATGCCATAGCTTTGCATCCAAGCGACCATATGCTTAGCAGTAACTTCCCTAACCTACCTGATGATGGCACCACAGTGACTTTTGACAGACAAACTGCATTAAGTTGTGAAGACTACCAGTTGTTAACTTGGGATCACCCAATGGTTGTTGGTTCTATGGACTTAATCTTAAGTGATGAAATCGGTAATGCTAGCATAGGCATTTTAAAGAACCCTTCGATTCCCGTCGGCACCTTCTTTGTAGAGTGCATTTTCACCTTTGAAGGAATGGCCCCATCAGAGTTACAGCTTGGGCGTTATTTGCCAACAACACCAATTCGTATTTTACTCGACAAAAACGGTAATAATTTATCGGATAAGGTTGCTGAAGATGTGCTTGACGGTCAGCTATCTCCGGTTAAAAAGCAAGTGGGTTTACAGCTTGCCAAAGCGTTAAAGTCTCAAATTCCTGCGCTTGTTGAAAAAGCTGAAAGCTATAGTGAATTGCAAATAAATGCATTGCAACAACAAGCAATGACATCAATGAATGAAGCATTAGAAGAAGAGCATCAACGATTAACGGCATTAGCTAAAATTAACCCGAATGTTCGTCAATCTGAATTGGAGTTTATTCGCCATCAACAAACAGAATTGACTCACTTTATCGAGCATGCGCAACTTAAATTTGAGGCGATTCGATTAATTGTGGTTAGCCAGTAACGTTAATAACGATAACGAACAACTTAACTAGCCAATGGCAGCGAATCCTAAGTTTATTTACCAACCTCCAATGGATCCTTATTTAGATATTATTTATCGTGATGAGGATCTTGTTGTGCTCAATAAACCTAGTGGCATGCTGACCGTTGAAGGCCGCTTAGTTGAACATCAAGACTGCTTAGAAAATCGAGTTAAAAGAGTCCTTCCTACTGCAACCATTGTGCACCGCCTTGATATGGCTACGTCGGGGATCATTATTATGGCTCTCAATAAAGCAAGCCATGTCGCCATAAGCAAGCAGTTTGAACAAAGACTGACAAAAAAGGTATATATTGCTCGTGTCTATGGTCATTTGCAGCAATCAACGGGCACAATCGATTTTCCGTTGATTAATGATTACCCGAATAGACCAAAGCAAAAGGTGTGTTTCGAGGCGGGTAAGAAAGCGTTGACGCATTATAAAGTTCTATCAAAAGATCAGCACAGCTCATTAGTTGAACTTAAACCCATTACAGGCCGTTCTCATCAATTAAGAGTGCACATGCTTGCTATCGGGCATCCCATATTGGGTGATAGACTTTACTCGTCAGGTAAGGCGCTAGAGCTTAGTAAACGCTTACAACTGCATTCCAAATATTATGCACTACATCATCCGCGAAGTGGTGAAAAAATACAGTTTGAAGCCCAATGTCCGTTTAGCTAGCCTTGATAAATATCAATCACAACTGATAGCTATTTTTGCGCAGTTACCAATTCATATGCCGCCTGAATGTCTTGCGCTTTTTGCTTAGCATCTTCCATTAACTCTGGTGGTAAGCCTTTCGCGACAAGTTTATCAGGATGATGTTGTGCCATTAATTTACGATACGCTCGCTTTACATCTCGTGCTTCAGTATTCGCAGTAACGCCAAGTACTTTATAGGCGTTGGCCAATTGCGCTTTCGCTTGTTGCGGTGATTGAGCTTGTCCGCCTTGATGAAACTTCTCACCGGCAACAATACGATCAAGCAACATATCCAACTCTTTACCTGATATACCTAATGACCTAGCAATTTTATGTAAAATAGTTCGCTCATTCGGGTGCAATTCACCATCGGCAAAGGCTGCTTGGATTTGAATTTCTATAAACATTTGTAATAGATCGTGGCGACCAAAACATGCTGTTTTTAGCTGTCGTAATTGTTGGCCTAAATCGAATGACTCTTGCTTGCCTTGGCTAAATGCCAATTGCGCTTCTTGCATTGCTTGTTGATTTAAACCCCAGCGCTTCATCGCACCTTTGGCAAAGGCGATTTCATCTTCACTGACTCGGCCACTGGCTTTACTAATGTTTCCCATAATCGAAAACGTCGACTGTAGGTAAATTTTTTGCCTATCGTTTTCATTCTCATTATTAAATGAATTAAAATCAAACCCTAGACCTTTATCGAATTTGTGACCAAGCCATAAGCCAAATATCGCGCCCAAAATACGGCCTGCCATAAAGCCTAAAAGGAAACCAAAAACCTTACCCCAAATTCGCATCTACTTTTCTCTTTTCTCATTTCTCATTTAATAATTGATTGGCAAATTGGTTTATAATTTGCAATCGTTCCGGCGTACCTACGTCACTCCAGATCCCATAATGAATGCTGCCGGATATACTATTTGTCGCCATTGCTCTAATTAAAATTGGGGCAAGCGGCAATTTTTCAACACTCAGACCTGCAAATAACTTGGGATCATACAATCCAATACCTGAATAGGTATATTTGATTACATCTTCATCGCTAACATTTAACAGACCATCAGCGACAACAAAGTCACCTTTTAAGTTGTGCTCAGGGTTCTCAACCATTACTAGGTGCGCTAATCCAGGGGGTTCAATTTGTTGTAACTGGCTAAAGTCGTAATCACAGTAAATATCGCCATTTACAATGATAAAAGGTTGCTCCCCTAACAATGGCAAGGCATTAACGATGCCGCCAGCGGTTTCCAAAGCGTTATCGCGTTCATTAGAATATTGAATTTGTACACCAAATTCAGCGCCATCTCTAAAATAGCTTTCTATTTGTTCACCGAGCCAAGCAATATTAATGACGATGTCGGTTATGCCAGCTGCTTTTAAATTATTTAAATGGTGCTCAATCAGTGCGACACCGGCAACTTTTAGCAAAGGTTTAGGGCAATTGTCAGTTAATGGCTTCATTCTCTCGCCACGTCCTGCCGCTAATATCATAGCTTTCATTAGCTACTTCCTAGTTGTTCTTGTTGGTTTTCTTGTTCTTTTTCTTGTTCTAAGCTTTTTAAAGCTGGCAATACGGTGTTGGCAACAAAGTCTGATAAGAAATGCAGCTCAGAGTAGTTTGCTGCAACATCGACAATATAGGATAAAGTTAACGGAATATCTTTCAAATAACCCGGTTTTCCATCACGATGGTACAAGCGTGCGAAAATCCCGCTGGCTTTAATATGTCGCTGCAACCCCATTAAATCAAACCAGCGTTGAAAGTCTTTTAGCGAAGATTGGGGTGCAATTTTTTGAGCGTGTGAGTAAAAGTAATCACTGACCAATGGATTAATAATACGGTCATCCCATTTCACGTAACAATCTCGAAGTAAAGACACTAAGTCATAAGTAAATGGACCTTTTACCGCATCTTGGTAATCAATCACGGCAAGGTTTTGTTGTTTATCCAACATAATGTTACGACTATGATAGTCGCGATGAACAGTAACGACAGGTTGTTCTAAAGCACTGCTTACTAAAATCGAAAAGCATTGTTGCAAGCTCTGCTTCTGTTGCTCAGAAGTAGCTAAACCTATATGCTCAGCAAGCAACCAATCGGTAAATATTTCCATTTCCATTTGCAAAAACGGACCATCATAAATTGGTAGAACATGCTTTTCGCTGCCTTGCACTCGAGCAATACGGGGTAATAAATCAATCGCTTTTTGATAATAATTTGCCACCGACTGTTCAGTTAACTTTGAGCTTAAAAGCATATCACCCAAATCAGAAATCACCATGAAACCTTGCTCTTCCTGATAATGAATAATGTCGGGCACAACAATTTCTTGCTCTTCAAACTGCTTAGTTAAGCTCACAAAAGCATTATTATTGAGCTTGTCTGGAGACGCATCGACAACGATGTAAGTTCTGTTATCACAACTCAGTCGGTAATAGACTCGAAAGCCGGCATCGCCAGTCAATGGCGTAATGGAAATTGATTGATTAATAAAAACTGACTTTAACCAGTTCTGCAGCTGTTGATATCTAACGTTTGACGACAAGATTAAACCCGAAATTTAAAGGCAAAAAACAACTATAACGAAATAGCAGAAGAAATAGAAATACTATATTATATGTCGATTGTAATTTAATTTTCTTGTAAATAGTTGCTCGTATTATCGACAGTATAACGCACTGAATTATTTACTTTAAATATTGTCTATAACAATGACTTACTGTAACCCTGTGTTACACTATTAAGAACAATAATTATTAACATAATAGTCAAATAGCAATTTGACTGTGCAGCATTTTAGATATCGGAATATGCATGCCATTTTCACGTAGCATCATTTTAATTAGTATACTTGGATCGTCATCTATGGTCCAAGCTGAAACACAGACGATGGAAACGCCATTTAGTAGTGAATGTGCGATCGTTCCGCCTGTTCAAATTCAGCTCATTGATCCGCAAGTTTTGCCGGATCAAAGCATCATGATCCAGTCGAAAAAGTCTTTTGTCGATAAAAACGAAATTACTCATTTTACCGGTGGTGTAGTGCTGGCAGCGGAAGATAAAAAAATCCAAGCTGAACAAATTGAAGTAAACCGCATTAAGGGTGAGATCACATCTTCAGGAAAAACCACCTTTCAAGATAGCACTATGACCGTTACTGCAGATAGTTTGCAGGCCAGTTCAAATGAAAAATTTGTGGTAATGGAAAATTCAAAGTACCGCTTAAATGAAGCACCGGGCAGAGGCGCAGCAGACAAGTTACAACTTAATGAACAAGGTGTGCAATTGAAAGGTTCAAGTTTCACATCTTGTACACAAGAAGTGCCTGACTGGCAAATTTCGGCGAGTGAAATAAACCTTTCAACTGAAGATGAAGAAGGCGAAGCGTGGAATACGGTATTTCGCGTCAAAGATGTTCCAATATTTTATTTACCCTATTTTAATTTCCCATTATCCGATAAACGTAAAACCGGTTTTCTTTATCCACAAATAGCAACATCAAATAATTCTGGCTTTGAGTTAGGTTTGCCATTTTACTGGAATATAGCCGAAAATATGGATGCCACCATTACGCCATATCATATGTCTAAGCGAGGTACCCAGTTAAAAACTGAGTTTCGTTATTTAAGTGGCCAACAAAATGGTCAGATAGATATTGAATATCTTGAAAAAGATAATGAGCTCATTAACAACGATGATGCCCGTTACCTCACTCGCTTTCAACATGGTGGTACGTTTTCAGACAACTACCGAATCTATATGGACTACAGCGATCTGAGTGATGACAATTACTTAGTTGATATTGGTAGCGACCAGTTTAGTAAATCAGATGCGTATTTGTGGCGAATTGGTGAGCTAGGTTATTACAGTGATTATTGGCACAGTGTTGTTAAACTGCAAGATTTCAAAGTACTCGGTGATAATCAAGAGAGTTACAAAACGATTCCACAGCTGGAATTTGAAAGTTACTACCCACTTGGTTTCTTACAATCAACCTTAGTCAGTTATGGTGAGTACTCACACTTTGAAAGTAAAAATGAAGACTTGCCAACTGCCGATAGATTTCATGGCGAACTTGGTATCAACATTCCATACTCTCACCCTGGTTGGTTTATTAACTCAGACTTTAGAGTAATGCACACCGTATATCAGCAGGATAATATTGAACTTGCATCAACTTTTTTACCACTAGAGGAAGATGTAACGAGAACTTTACCTAAGGTTCGCATTCATACCGGGCTTAACTTTGATCGAGATACATCGTTGTTTGTTGAGGATATGACTCAAACCTTCGAACCACAAATTCAATATCTTTATGTCCCTGAAAAAGATCAAGATGATATTTTCATTTACGATACGTCAACTTTACAAGACGATTTTGATGGTCTGTTTAGAGATCGACGCTTTTCTGGTGTTGACCGTATAGCTGAAGCAAATCAAGTATCCATTGGTGCAACAACTCGGATCTTAAATAAGGCAAATGAGGAACTTTTCCGCTTTAGCGTGGGTCGTATCTTTTATCTTAATCATAGTAATATCACCTTTGATGAAGACGGTAATCGAGAAGATGAATCATCACTTGCAGGAGATTTATTTATTCAATTAGCCAAGCGTTGGCAGTTACAAACCGATGTGCAATATAATACCGATACGAATACAACGGAGAAGTCGCAAATAAGTCTCGATTATAGACATGATGAACGAAATATATTTCAAATTAGTCATCGTTATATTAGTAATTTATCTGGCGTTTCAATTGAACAAGTATCTGCTCTTGGTAGCATGCCAATCAATAAAGATTGGCAGTTTGTTGGGCATGTAACACAAGATTTAGTCAATAAACGATCATTAGAAAGTTATGCAGGTGTGCAGTATGAAAGTTGTTGTTGGGCGGTTCGTGTAGCTTACCATCGTAATATAAATACCAACCTAGATGATCAAGATTTTATTAATCAAGATAGAGACGAATTTGATAGTGGATTTATGATACAGTTTGTTCTTAAAGGATTAGGCGGAAATCAAAGACCACTTGGCGTTGATGATATGTTAGAATCAGGCATATTCGGATATAAACGTCCATATTTTCTAAGTAATTAACCAAACTCAAAGTAGTAACCAAAGATTTTTATCAATGAAAACAATAATTAAACTAGCCATTCTTATTTCAGGGCTAAGCATATATACCGCAGCAACAGCAAAAGAAGTTGAACTTGACCGCGTTGCAGCAATCGTTAATGAAGGCGTGGTTTTAGAGTCAGAAATCAATGATCTTGTTCAATCTGTAAAGCAACAAGCTATTAGAGAGAAACAAAGCTTACCTTCAGATAAAGCATTAAGAACACAAGCCGTAGACAAGCTAATAAGCGACAGTATCCTTATCCAACTTGGCGAGCGTATGGGGGTACAAATTGGTGATCCTCAATTAGATCAAGCAATTACCTCTCTTGCTAGAGACAATGGAGGCATGACTTACGACGCTTTTAGACAAAAAGTAATTAATGAAGGAATTAATTGGGAAACCTATCGCGAAGGTATACGCAAAGAAATGATTGCTAATGAAGTAACTCAAGCTAACGTACGTCGTCGAGTCAATATTACCCCTCAAGAAGTTGATAACTTAGTTAAATTAATGGTTCAACAAACCAATACCGATGTTGAATACAATATTGGTCATATCTTAATTGCTTTCCCAGACGAACCTACTCAAGATGATTTAAACGATGCTAAAACGCGTGCTGATAAAGTTATCGATTTATTAAACAACGGTAGTGACTTTAAAAAGATCGCGATTGCATCATCAGGTGCACCATCTGCACTTGAAGGGGGTGATATCGGTTGGAGAGGCATCAATGAAATGCCGACATTATTTGCAGAATTGGTTGAAGGTAAAGATGAAGGAGAAGTTTTTGGACCTATCCGTACAGGTTTGGGCTTTAACATTATCAAGATAATGAAAATTCGCGGTAAGAAAAAAGTAGAAGTAACTGAGCTTAAATCTCGTCATATTTTAATTGAACCTTCAATTATATTATCGGAAGAGAAAGCTGAGAGCATTCTTAAAGATTTCTTAGTACAAATCAAAGCTGGTGAGGCTGATTTTGATACTTTAGCTCGAGAACACTCAGAAGGTCCTACAGCATCACGAGGTGGTGATCTTGGTTGGGCTGACCCTAGCGGTTATGATCCGAAATTTAAAGCTGTAATCGAAAGTTTAGAGGTGGATGAATATGCTGCACCGTTTCGTTCATCGTTTGGTTGGCATTTAGTTCAATTAACGGGTCGCCGAGTAATGGATGCTACCAAACAAAATGATTCAAACCGTGCATATAATATTTTATTTCAACGTAAGTATGGCGTTGAAGTAATTCGTTGGTTGAAAGAAAAACGTGATGAAGCTCATATTGAAATTTTCGACGGTGAAGACGAATGATCAATAAGATCGCGGTTACTCCTGGAGAGCCGGCGAGTGTAGGTCCTGATATATTAATTCAGCTTGCTCAACAAGATTGGCCAGTGCAAATTATTGCTGTGGCCGATCCTCAATTGCTAACAGAAAGAGCATCAATGCTAAATCTTCCTTTGGATATTAAAACTTATGATCCTAGCACTAAAGCTGAAGCTCATAAGGCTGGCACTTTATTTGTAAAACCGGTACAAATGGCTGATGAGTGTGAGGCGGGAGTATTAAATGCTAACAATGGTGCTTATGTGGTTGAAACTTTGCGTGTTGCTTGTGAAGGCAATATGAATGGCGAATTTAAGGCTGTAGTTACAGGTCCAGTGCATAAAGGTTTAATCAATCAAGCGGGCATTCCATTTAGTGGTCACACGGAATACTTTGCTCAACAAGCAAACTGTGCTGATGTGGTAATGATGTTAGCAACGGAAGGTTTACGAGTGTCTTTAATGACCACTCATATCCCCCTTGCCTATGTTTCAAAAGCGATAACCTTTGATCGTATTCAAAAAATCACTCGTATACTTGATAAAGATCTGAAAGAAAAATTTGGCATTAAAGAGCCTAAAATTTACGTTTGTGGCTTAAATCCACATGCAGGTGAAGATGGCCACTTGGGGCGCGAAGAGATTGAAACAATCTCTCCAGCGTTAGAATCTTTGCGTGCCGAGGGCATGAATTTAGTTGGGCCACTACCAGCAGATACGATCTTTCAGAAAAAATATTTAGACGAAGCTGATGCAGTTTTAGCCATGTATCACGATCAAGGTTTACCGGTATTAAAATACAAAGGTTTTGGTAACTCTGTGAATATCACTCTTGGCTTACCGTTTATCAGAACATCCGTCGATCATGGTACTGCGGTTGATTTGGCAGGTACTACAAAAGCAGACACAGGTAGTTTTAAATCTGCATTAACAGCAGCAATTGAAATGGTGAATAGTCAACAATGAGCAACAAAAGTCATTTAGGCCATCAAGCGAAAAAGCGCTTTGGTCAAAACTTCCTACATGACGATGCTGTTATTAGCAGAATTGTCGATGCTATAGATCCAAGTTCAGGTGAAAACTTAGTTGAGATTGGTCCTGGTTTAGGTGCCTTAACTGAGCCAGTAATTGAAAGAGCTGGTGATATATCTGTTGTCGAACTTGATAGAGATTTAGCGCACCGTTTACGTCATCATCCATTTATCGCGAAAAACCTTACTATTTATGAAACTGACGCGCTGAAATTTGATTTTGCCAGTATCGCAAACGATAAGCCTTTGCGCATATTTGGCAACTTGCCGTACAACATTTCAACACCGCTAATATTTCATTTACTGTCATTTAAAGACAAAGTGAAAGATATGCACTTTATGTTGCAAAAAGAGGTGGTAAACCGAATGGCAGCGGGTCCTGATAGCAAAACCTATGGCCGTTTATCAATTATGAGCCAATATTTTTGCCAAGTTATTCCGGTTATGGAAATTGGTCCTGAAGCGTTTCAACCGCCACCGAAAGTCGATAGCGCTATTGTTCGCTTAATTCCACACGCTGAAATTAAACATCCTGCAAAAGATGTTACATGGCTTAACCGTGTGACGACTACTGCTTTTAACCAACGCCGTAAAACTGTGCGCAACAGCTTCAAAAAGCTAATAAGCGCAGAGCAATTGCAACAGCTTGGTATCGATCCTACCTTAAGGCCGGAAAATTTGAGTTTGGTCGATTACGTTAATGTGGCAAATTATCTAACTGATAACCCGCCTGAACAAGACTCAAAAAAGTAGTTGGAACAGTAAAGATAGGAATGGAAAATTGAGCGAAACAGGACAGTTAATTAAAGTCAGTACCAAAGTTGATTTTATTGAAGAGCAATCTGATCAATACCAAGATCGCTTCGTGTTTAGTTACACAATCACCATTGAAAACAATTCAAATAAAACCATGCAATTGATGTCTCGTAGCTGGTTAATTACCGATGCCAATGGTGCAAAGGTTAGTGTTGAAGGCGATGGTGTTGTTGGACAACAACCGGTACTACAATCTGGTCAAAGATTTCGTTATAGCTCTGGTTCAATCATCAAAACGCCAATCGGTACAATGGAAGGTTTTTACACAATGAAAGACCTTCAAGGGAATTTGCATAAAGTTGAAATTCCTGTATTTAGTCTTGCCGTGCCAAACATCCTTAATTAATAAGCTAGGCAACGGACTATAACAATGGCGATATATCTTATTGGTGATATTCAAGGTTGTTTTAAAGAGCTCACTTCGTTGTTAAGCAAAGTTAATTTCGATCCTAAAACCGATCAAATCTGGCCCTGTGGCGATCTAGTCGCTAGAGGGCCTGACTCATTAGAAACACTGCGCTTTATCAAACAACTTGGCGATAGTGCCAAAGTGGTGTTAGGTAACCATGATCTGCACTTGTTAGCGACGTATGCCGGTTTAAAAAAACCTAAGGCCAATGATAAACTCGAGCAACTGCTCAATGCACCTGATGCCAAAGAGTTACTAGATTGGTTAGCGCAACAGCCATTAGTACGGCAACTACCCGACGAAAACGCTTACTTATCTCATGCTGGAATCGCACCAGAGTGGTCGCTAACAGAAGCGCTTGAGCAAGCCGAAAAAGCTCAACAAAAAATAGCAAATTCTGATCGAAATACCTGGTTAGCTTGTATGTATGGCAATACACCTAATTCATGGTGCTTGGCAACGACTGAAGAAGAGCAATTTCGTTATACTATAAATGCTTTTACTCGCATGCGTATGTGTTTTAGTGATGGTTCTTTAGAGCTCAGCTACAAGGGCACCCCAGCTGATACAAGCGAATTGCTACCTTGGTATATGATATCTCCAACGCTTGATACAACACCTTGGGTATTTGGCCATTGGGCAAGTATCATTGGACAATGTTCACATCCTAATGGTTATGCACTTGATACGGGCTGTGTTTGGGGCGGCGAATTAACTATGCTTCGTTGGCATGACAAACAATATTTTAGCGTGCCAGCACAGAAATAAATACCGATAAATCCGCCTCGTATAATTCTTATAAATAAACCTTTTAAAATCTTCACAAACTCATATACTTATACTATTCGTAATGAGAAATGAGATTTATAATGCCCCGAGAACAATTTGGTATTTGCGCCGAACCAAACCTGCATAGTTATTATTTAATGTTCAACGTAATGGACAATAAAAATGCATTCATTCGCCAGGCTCTTGCTGCCCTTCCTGAAATGTTTGATCAATATGCCGATCAGTTTTCTGAAGCTAATATGGCGACTGTTATTGCCATTGGCGCCAACTACTGGGACGATTTTTATCCTGCATCTAGACCTAAAAATCTAAGACCATTCGAACAAATTCAAGCCGACGATAGGGTTGCACCTGCCACTAGCTACGATTTATTTATCGAAATCAGAAGTGATCGTGCAGACGTAAACCACGTAGTAAGTTCCAAAGTATGCGAATTACTTGGTGATGCCGTTGAATTAATCGAACAAGTGAAAGGCTTTCGCTATCTTGATGGCAGAGACTTAACTGGCTTTGTTGATGGCACCGAAAATCCTAAAGGGATGCGCAAACGTGAAATAGCGTTAGTAGCAGAAGAAGATGAATTTGCTAAAGGCAGCTACCTTCATATTCAACGCTATCGCCATAACATGCAACTGTGGGAAACATTAAAGGAAAAACAACAAGAAGATGTTTTTGCCCGTACCAAGCGAGACAACATTGAGTACGACAGTGCGGACAAACCAAATACGTCACATATCAAACGTGCTAGCGTTAAAGACAGTAATGGAAAATCATTAGAAATAGTCAGAAACTCAATGCCTTATGGTCACATGAAAGTACAAGGCTTGTTCTTTATTTCCTACTGTTACAGCCCAGAAAACTTTGAATTGATGCTAAAGAGCATGATTGAAGGTGACGGTTATGGAAACTTCGATCATATGTTGAAGTACACCCAAGCGGAAACTGGTGCAGCATTCTTTGCCCCTTCGGTAACCTTTATTGAATCCTTAGCTAAAGAAAAATAGGACGGTTTCAAAGAGCGATGAACGAACCTATACATATTAAGAAAAAGCACCATCGACGTGGTGCTTTTTGGGTGTTCAATAGAATTAAATTTATTGTTTTTTAAACCTACGTGATGCTAACCCCATAACCCCTATAGCGAAAATGACAAGTGTAGAAGGCTCGGGAACGTCCGCTGAACAATTTTCGCTACATACATCCTCTTCAAAACCACTATATTGAACACCTGCTTGAGACAAATTATAGAAACCAAATTTACCAGCGCTATTATTAAGATCCGAAAAGTGGAATATTTGCTCGTTATTGAATGTGCCACCATTAATTGAAATATTAATTTCTGAGGTAGAGTAGCCCAAAGTAAATTCATAGTTGGTATTGTTAGCCCAACCACGATTACTGCCATAATCAGTCCCTAAAACATCTATCCCAGCCCCAGCATGGCTCCACATGGCATTAAAATTATTAACATCAAAGCCTGTTGATATTTTAGACAATCGAAACCCTTCATAACCTATGACACTCCCACCAAGTGATTGCGTACCTTGCTTCCAATCAAAAAGGTAAAAATCGTCTAGACCATTAAAGCCAAAAACAAACCCAATAAAGTCGTTATCACCATTAGCATTTACGCTAAATGACCCTGTAAACTCAGAATTAATAAATGAATTTGTACTGGTAAAAAATGTTGCTGAGCCGTTAATTGTTTGCAAAACAGATGAACCATCAGCCGCAACTTCCCAATTACCGTTGGAAGACGTGCCTTGCTGAGTCCAAGTATTTAAATCGATTAAGCCAGCATTAGCAAAGCCACTGAAATACACAGCGAAACAAACAAGAGACGCCCTTATCATTTTTATATTCATTACATTTTCCTTAATAGTAGATTCCTAATAATGGGAATTTATTCTTAGTTATTGTTAATTTAATTTTAAGCAAAAATCAAACCAAGAAAGATAAGTAATTATTTATCAATAACTTAAAGAAAAGAACTCATTAATGGCGATTCATTATGTAAAAAAATCTGACATCTGTTTATCATTGCCGATTGTTGGCTATGAGCACTTTGTTCTTACCCATTAATTTAGCCGCAGCACTTCAATGAGGCCTTTCGTTTCGCCCTAGCACTTGAAAGATGACAGCGCTTTTTATTTATGTCACTTTGTGACATAAAAGGTATAGAGAAAAATGCCGATTAACATTTCTATGTTAACCGGCATTCATTTGTTATCTTTATCTAGAGATGAAAGTTTTTTAGATTAGTCTTTCAAACGTATGGTGTTGATAATTTCTGTGGTAGAAATACCTTCTTCGAAATTCAATATTTGAACTTCTCCGCCGTTAGCAATTACCTCTTCTCCGCCAGCAATCTCTTCTACTTTGTAATCACCGCCTTTAACTAATACGTCAGGGAGCAAATTACCAATTAAGCGTTGCGGTGTATCTTCGCTAAAGCTTACTACCCAATCAACGGCGCCAAGTCCGGCAAGTACAGCCATGCGTCGCTCGACTGGATTCACAGGGCGTCCTGAGCCTTTTAGGCGGCGAACTGAATCATCATCATTAACCGCGACAATTAGACGGTCTCCAATGTCACCAGCATGGCTTAAATACGAAACGTGGCCAGCATGTAAAATATCAAAACAACCATTCGTCATTACAACATTTTCGCCACGCTGTTTAGCTTGCTCAATAATGATTTTAAGCTGCTCTTCAGAAACCACACCGGAACCACTTTCTTGACCAAATGTAAGTGCTTGAGCAATTTCAATTTCACTAATGGTCGATGTACCAATTTTGCCAACAACAATACCCGCAGCAACGTTAGCCAAAGCACTCGCTTCTGCAAAACTTGAACCAGCGGCAATCGCTAAAGATAGTGTTGCAATGACAGTATCGCCAGCACCAGTTACATCATAAACTTCTTGTGCTTGCGTTGGAATATGCAGTTCTTCGTCCTGGCGAATTAATGTCATACCATGTTCAGAGCGCGTCACTAACAACGCTTCTAACTCCAGTTCAATAAGCAATGCTTTACCCTTGGCAACAAGGTCCGCTTCGTCTTTACATTCACCAACAACCGCTTCAAATTCAGATAAGTTAGGGGTAATCAATGTTGCGCCGCGATATTTAGAAAAGTCATGGCCTTTTGGGTCTACAACAACAGGGATATTATGGTTTCGAGCTAAACTTACCAGATCAGGAACATTTGATAACGTGCCTTTGTCATAATCAGATAATACTAAAACGTCGTGTTGCAATAGGTTATTTTCAACAATGCTGTTGAGTTCTGATTTATCGATTTCTGAAAATGACTCTTCAAAATCTAATCGTAACAATTGCTGATTACGGCTCATCACACGTAACTTGGTTATTGTTGGCACATCTTCACTGCGTGAAAATCGACAAATTACATCCATCGCCGATAAATGCGTATCTAATGAATCGGCAACTTCATCATCACCGGTAATTCCCGTTAATGTCACCTGACCACCTAAACTGGCAATGTTTAACGCTACGTTGGCAGCACCACCGGGTCTATCTTCGTCGTTATTAATTCTAACCACTGGGACAGGCGCTTCTGGAGAAATTCGAGCAGTTGGTCCAGTCCAATAGCGATCAAGCATTACATCGCCAACAACCATAACTCGAGTTTTATCAAATTTGGGAATATCTACTTTCATTGAGCTTTCCATTACGGATTATATTAAAGTATTATAATACTAATTAGATTAACTATGTGCGCAGTATTTGTATAAGAACGTTCTTAAAAATAATGCACTTATATTTATTCCACCTAGTATAAGCTATATTTAAAACTGTTAATGCAAGTGTAACATTAATTAGACTTATTTCCCTATTTTGTCGAAATTAGAATTGGTTAAACTATTGAGTTGATTGAACTTTGAGCAAAAATAAATCTATACAAACATCGATAAAGGCGAGCTTCTTTTTACCACAATACTGGTTAACTTGGCTAAGCGTTCTTTTTTTATACCTTCTCTCTTGGTTACCATATAAATTACAGCTTCTTATGGGCCGTGGTTTAGGTCGCTTAATGTTAAAAGTTGGCGGTAAACGTAAACGCGTCGCAGAGAAAAATATTAGCGTTTGTTTTCCCGAATTATCGGCTGAAGAACAACAAAAAATGCTGCGTCAAAACTTTGAAAACGCAGGTATTGGCTTGTTTGAAACCGGCATGGGCTGGTGGTGGCCAGATTGGCGAGTAAAACGGAAAATAAAGGTTAAAGGATTAGAGCACCTCGAACAAGCAAAGGCCGACGGTAGTGGCGTATTACTTTTAACCGTACATTTCTTATGTCTAGAGTTTGTTGGCCGTGCAACCGGTATTGTTCATCCTACCGTGTGTTTTTATCGACCAAATCATAACGCGCTATTTGAATATTTTCAGCATCGAGGTCGCGCTCGCTCAAATAAATATATGATCGAAAAAACCAACGTTAAAGGCATGCTCAAAGCTATACGTAAAGGTGAAACTAGCGTGTATCTACCGGATCAAGACTATGGTCGCAAGCGTTCGATATTTGTGCCATTTTTTAACGAGCCACAAACCGCAACAACCTTTGGTACGATGATGTTTGCCAAAATGAAAAACGTTAAAACACTCATGATCGTGCCTCGCAGATTAGAAGATAACAGCGGTTACTTACTAGAGTTTACTCCGGCATTTGATAACTTCCCAGTCGGTGATGATGAGCAAGATTTGACTCGAGTAAATAGAGAAGTTGAAGCCGCTATTCGCAAAGCTCCTGAGCAATATATGTGGTTACACCGCCGCTTTAAGACGCGCCCGAATAAAGAAGATCCACCTTTTTACAACTAATCTAGGTTAGATGAAGATGAGGTACTTACAGGCATAATTTTATGTCTGTAAGTATTTTTGATAAATCTTTTGAACCTGTTGACGAAAATCTAAAGACTGATCAGCAGCGATTTTAGTTGGTAAATCTTGCAACACTTGTTCGTGACCTTTGTTTCTAAGCTCGCAATAACTATCAACCAACAACTTTTCTTCATCTTCGCTAATTAACTTGGCCTTCGCTAACGCTTCAAAAACTCTGACATTATCACTATATTCCGTTAAATCTGGATATTGATGACTATAATTCAGCACCAAATATTGGGCCAAGAACTCTATATCTGCAAGCCCGCCAAGTGATTGTTTTACGTCGATAATATCTTCACTGCTTTGGTCTAAATGACCACGCATTTTTTCACGCATCTTGATAACATCAGCGGCCAATAGTGACTGTTCACGTTCATTCGCCAAAATATTTTTGCGGATTTCAGTAAACCTGTCGGCCAACGATTGATCGCCGTATACAAATCTAGCTCGCACCAACGCTTGATGTTCCCAGGTCCATGCATCTGTTTGTTGGTAGTGATTGAACGTATCAATGTGCACAACCATTAAGCCAGAATTACCCGACGGTCGTAGTCGCATATCAGCTTCATACAATATGCCATTAGGTGTTCGAGTATTAAATAAATGCAGGATCCGTTGCGCCATTTTTAAATAGAATTGAGTCGACGGTATTTGTTTTTCGCCATTTGTATAGTTGTCCGATGGGCAGCGGTGTACAAAGACTAAATCTAAATCGGAGCCATAACCAAGCTCAATACCACCTAATTTTCCGTAACCGATAACACCAAAGCCTTTATCGTCACTACCAGCAGTATACTCTGGCTGTCCATACCGCTGCACCATTTGATGCCACGCCATATTAACAACTTCTTCTATGGTGGCTTCGGCTAGTGCGGTTAAGTGATCGCTTACTTCCATCACCGGTAACACACCGCTGATATCAGCTGCAGCTATCTTAAGTTGTCGTGCTTTTTTAAATAATCTTAAACCTTCCATTTGAGCTTCAAGGTCATCTTCAGGAATACGCATCAATGCATCTTGAATATGAAGTTTATAGTCGCCTAAATCAGCGATAGCGAACAGTACATTAGGGTCGATCAACTCATCGAGCAAGATTGGAAATTTAGCTAAATGTTCACTGATCCAAACACTGCGGCCACACAGTTTTAATAACTGTTTAAATGCACCTAGATTCTCATATAACAATTCTAAATAGGCAGTTCGAGTGGCGATTTTCAATAAAATATCAAGTACACGGGGCAGCAAAATATGGACATTTTCTTCACTCGTTAGCAACTCCAGCAATAGTGGAATTAGCTTGTCTAGAATTAAACGGCCACGGTTGCCAATACTGCGTTTGAGCAAATCATGTTTAAAGCTACTTATTTGAGAATGAATTTGTTGACTTTGCCAATCACTTTGACGTTGTTCGATCCAATGAGTCGCTTCATCTTCATCCCAATTTGCATGCCAATAAGTGATCCAATGTTGATCAACACTGGTGCTTTGCTCGTTATCCTCACCAATCAAACTCTTAAACTCTTGATTGACCGCTTGCATATGTTGCTGACATAATTCTAAATACTCGCTCCAATCAGACAAACTGAATAATTGTACTAATCGAGCCTGGTCAATTTTTTCATCGGGAAGCTGCTGTGTTTGTTGGTCTTTAAACGCTTGAATGGCATTTTCACTGCGACGCAAAAACAAATAAGCTGAGCGTAACTTCGCCGCCGACTCAGCACTGACACATTCATACTCGACCAAAAGTTGCAGCGCCTTTAACAAATTTCTTTGTTGTAATTCTCTCTCTCGTCCACCGCGGATAAGCTGAAATACTTGCACAATAAATTCAATTTCGCGGATACCGCCGACGCCAAGCTTAATATTGTATTGTAGTTTTCGACGCCTCGCCTCTTGCGCGATCATTTGTTTCATATGACGGAAACTTTCGATCACACTAAAGTCAATATAGCGTCGGTAAACAAAAGGCCTAAGTAGATTATTTAATTGTTCATGATATTCGCTATTACCGATAAGCCTTGCTTTAAGCATGGCGTAACGTTCCCAATCTCTGCCCTGCTCTTGGTAATAATTTTCCATCGCGGTAAAGTTAAGTACTAAAGGTCCACTTTCGCCAAACGGCCTTAACCTCATATCAACCCGATAGACAAAACCATCGGTTGTTACTTGATTCAGCGCGGTGATCAGCTTTTGTCCAAGGCGAGTAAAAAATTGCTGGTTATCTAGCGCGCGTCTGCCACCAACGGTTTCGCCGTTTTCAGGAAAGGCAAATATCAAGTCAATGTCAGACGAATAATTTAATTCTTGTCCGCCAAGTTTACCCATGCCATATACCAACAATGGTTGTTCATTGCCATTGCCATCTTGTGGTTGACCCCATAAGTTCTGGCAAAACTTTGTTAACCAATCTAGTGCTCCACAAATTAATGTGTCAGCTAAAGCAGAGATATTTGCCAACGAAATTTCAGCATCAACATTTTTACATAAGTCAGCAATTGCAATGGCTATCATTGCTTGGTTTCGACAATCACGTAACACCTTATGGAGCTGAGTCTCGTCAGTACAATCAGCTAGTTGTTTAGCTAAGTAATCTTCAATGTTATTCAATTTAGTGAAATCAAAGGTATTACTATTAAAGATTACCTCGACCCATTGCGGCTTGGCGATCAATTGATCAGCAATAAAATCACTATAACCAAACGCCGAGCGCAATATTTCTAACTGCGGCTCATTTAAACCATGACCAAGCTCAGCAGCGCGCTCTGAAAAACGTGCAAAATATAATTTCTTTTGATTATCAATAACATTTGAGATGTCGTGAGTTGCAGGGTTATTCACTTTCAAGCTACCTAATTAATATCCGTGTTTTGATGCTGTTGTTATTAATGCAAATGACAATTTAATCATTAGACATAATATGTCTTTGATGCTTTAATAGCGATTCAACTTTATGTGCTTTGCTAAAGTTTATGAAACGATTTGATTTTATTCTATTAAAATCATTTTTTAACTTTAGCATTTTTGAGGGAAGTGCACAGAAATGCAAATAATTAAATCAATATTGCTGATTTTAATCGTAAGTTTAAGTGGTTGTACCGACCCTTTAATCGCCAAGATTGAACAGCAAACACCGATAACTCAGCAACGGCTTGCTCAGTTAGCTACCGCTTTAAATGATGGTCAAATTCGTAATGCGACCTTGATTAAGCAATATGGTGACAGTCTTCTTGAAACTAAGCCAGAATTAAAGCCGCTGATCAACGAATTCAAAAAAGACGCGACCACTGACGGCCCTATGTTTAAAGGCTTGCAAGATCGTTTGCAGACGGTGCAAACACAGCCACAAATGTTCGCTGACAATAAAGCGATATTTGACGAGTTAATCAGTATCTATCAGGCAGCAGATCCACAACTGTATTCAGACGCGCTATCTGATCCATTAAACGTTTTAGCTGATATGTCAGATGGCGCTTTACCAAGAGTAAACTCATTATCTAAACAGCAAAGCATGCAAGCTAATAATGCCCAAGATTTTGGTTATGGTGAACAACTCATCGGAAACCCAAGCTACGGCCAATGGCAAACCGGCAGCAATGGCATGTCTTTTTGGGCGTGGTATGGCATGTATTCTATGATGGGTGATTTATTCGGAAACCGCCGTGTTTATTACAGTAACTGGGGCAGTAATCGTGGCTTTAGTTATTATAATGATTACGGCCGCAGCCGCTATACCTCACCGAGTCAATTTCGTAAACAAGCCTCGGTAGAAACTCGTACTCGTAAATCATTTGCAAGTAGCGGTAAGAAGTACCAAAGCCCTTATAGTAAATCACGTACCGGTTCGTCAGGGTTATCTCGCCAAAGCCAAAGCGCGAAAGCAAGCTCTGATAAATTTAGACAACGCAGCAATTCTAGTTATGCGAGTAAATCAAAATACTCAAACAAAGCTAGCTTTAGAAACAGCAGAAGTAAAACGTCTCGTGGCTTTAGTCGCGGCAAATAAATAGGAATAATAATGAATAACTTATTTAATATCACCAATATCAGCCAAGACATTATGGTCATTTTGGCTATCGATGTGGTAATCGCCATTTTGCTGTTAAGTGCTATGCGAGTTATCAATGGATTGACTGCCAAAGTTAATACCACTGAAGAGTTAGCAAAAGAAGATAACTTTGCTTTTGGTATTAGTGTCGCTGGCTCTATTTCAGCACTTGGTATTGTTATGACCGGCGCGATTACAGGAGAGGCCGCTAATAGTTACGAGCTAGAAGCTATTGGCATGTTTTCTTATGGTTTATTCGGTTTAATACTGATCAAAATTGGACGTTTGGTTCATGACAAATTGGCGTTGAATCAACTTGATAAAATTAAACAAATTAGAGAACGTAACGTCGCCGTAGCCCTGGTCGACGCGGCAAGTGTTATTGCAACTGCAATCGTTATCCGCGCAGTGTTAATTTGGGTAGAAGGGTTAAACTTATACACCTTTATCGCCATCACTTCTGGCTTTATCGTGTCACAGGTTATCTTAATTTTAATTACCCGTATTCGTGAGACCCACTATGCACGAAACAACCAAAAAGATTCGATGCAAGAAGCATTTTGTCACGGAAATGTTGCACTAGCACTTCGCTACAGTGGACAAATCGTTTCAACAGCGTTGGCAGTAACCGCAGCGAGTTATTTCTTAATTTATACGCCGGAAACGATTGTTGAAAATCTGGTCGGCTGGTTAGTATTTGGTTTAGTGATGACTGTGGTTGTTTCATTGTTAACGGCTATTGCTAAGCGCATTATTCTTTGGGGCATTAACTTATCAGAAGAAGTCGATAGACAACACAACGTTGGTGTTGCGAGTATCGAAATGGCAATTAGCATAGCTATTGCAATGATCCTTACCGCTTTAATGGCTTAGATATCGTTATTAATCACATAAGTAAGAAGTTCTAATGTTGAATTGGATAACATGCTAAGCCGATTAAAATCTCGTCTTTTTTGGGATGATACTTTATTAATCTTAACCATGGCCGTACTAGCCGGTTGTGGTTTGATTTACGAATATCTGTTGTCTCAATATGCAGGCCGTGTGCTTGGTATTATGGAAAGCACTATCTATGCAATGATCGGACTCATGATCGTTGCCATGGGACTTGGTTCGTTCGCTGCACGAAAAATTAAGTGCAGCTATAACGGCTTTGTAATCTTAGAGCTGATTATCGCCCTACTCGGTAGTGCCTCTATTTTAATCATTGCAGGTTTTATCGGCTTTTCACAGGTTCTACCAAGTACCATTGCTAACCTATTTGCCTTACCCGCTGACGCCATACCTAACGGTGGAATATTCAAACAAATTTCGGCGCTAGCATTCACCACACCTTATATATTTGGCTTTGTTCTTGGGTTTTTCATTGGTATGGAAATACCGCTAGTTGCACGCATACGTGAGCAATGTCATCAACAACATCTTGAGCATAACTTTGGCACTATGTATGGCGCTGATTACATCGGTGCTGGCGTCGGGGCTGCGATTTGGGTGTTGTTTTTATTAAGTATGGATATCAGCAAGGCTGCTGCGATCACAGCGTCTTTAAATTTAGTCGCTGGTATCGTCTTTATGGCCCGATTTTGGTCATTATTAAAATGGCGAAAAATTCTAGTTGCTGGTCATGTCTTGTTGATGGTGATCATCTGCTTAGTGTATATGGTTGGTAATCAGTGGCTCAATAATATGAGTAACTTACTGTTTCTCGATAAAGTGGTTTACAGTGAACAAACTCGTTATCAACAAATGACTTTTACCAAACGCAAGATGGGTCATGGTCAAAATAATATCGTAAGTTTCTATCTGAACTCAAAATTGCAATTTTCTTCAAGCGATGAGCATATTTATCACAGCTATTTGGTAACCCCTGCTCTCTCCGGTTCGGCGCGTCATAAAAACATATTGATTGTTGGTGGCGGTGACGGTTTAGGCTTACGTGATGTATTAAAGTGGGATGTAGAATCAGTTACCTTAATCGATTTAGATAAACAATTAGTCGACTTTTTCAAGCACCCTGAACGTTCAAATAATACTAGTTTAGCAAGAGAGATTACTCGATTAACTGAAAATAGTTTATTAGACCCAAGAGTATCAGTGATCAACCAAGATGCATTTATTGCAATCGATAAAATGTTAAGTGAAAAACAAGTTTTTGACAGTATTATTGTTGATTTACCCGATCCAAGTCACCCGGACTTAAACAAGCTTTATACCGTCAATTTCTACGCCCGTCTAAAGCACTTACTTGCCGGTGATGGTTTGATATCTATTCAATCTACCAGTCCGTATCATGCTAAGAACGCATTTATTTCAATCGGTAAAACAGTTGATGCCGCAGGGTTTAGTGATGTTGAGCAATACCATGACAATATTCCAAGTTTTGGCGAATGGGGTTGGACAATTGCCAGCAAAACCGGAGCAAAGCCTAGTGCACGCCTACAAAGCCTACAACAGTTACCCGTTGCTAATAGTTGGTTAAACATAGAAACAATGCATGCTGCGTTCGCATTTCCGAATAATTTTTACCAAAATAAAGACAATATAAAAATCAATTATTTAGGGTCGCATCAAATTTACCAGTACCACCAACAAGCCTGGCAAAATCAACAAGGGCTGGAAAATGTACATTTGCAAAATTAACCTTTGACATATTATGTCAGTATGCTAAATTAACTTTATCGACATAATATGTCACTAACATACTATGACGATTTATTATGAGGATTATTATGAATATTCACAAAATTGCCGATCATTTAAACGTATTGGCAGATAATTCAACAACAGGTATGTTGTTTGATTGCCAACCAATTAGTGGCGAAGTAGATGTATTACAAATTACCGTAAGCGGTAGAGAAGAATTACCAATTTTTGTATCTGTAGCAGATGACCAAATTATTTGCATCACTTACCTTTGGGGTGAAGAAGAAGTAAAAGTTGAAAAGCGTACAGCAATGTTAGAAGCGATGTTAGAGATGAGCATTCCAATGCCACTATCATCTTTTTCTAAAATTGGTGACAAGTTTGTAATCTTTGGTGCGTTATCAACGCGCTCATCATTTGACGATATAGAACATGAGCTTGCGGTGTTAAGTAACAACGCGATAGAAGTAATTGATGATATGGATGAATTCCTGGTTTAACAGGTTGTAGGAGTATATATGAGTATTTTTAAGAAAATTATGACCGCTATTCGCGGTGGTGCAACCGAGATTGGTGAAGGCATCGTTGATGCTAATGCAACACGTATTTTTGAACAAGAAATTCGCGACGCAGAGACTCATTTAACCAAAGCTAAACGCGACTTAACTGCTGTTATGGCTCAACAAATGGCAGCTAACCGTGAAGTCGATCGTATTAAGCGCGATGTTAGTGAACATGAAGGTTACGCAGGACAAGCACTAGAGCAAGGCAATGAAACTTTAGCGTTGCAAGTTGCTGAAAAAATTGCCGGTCTTGAAAACGAATTAGCAACACAGCAACAAGCTTTAGATAGCTTCTCTTCAAACGCTGACCGTTTAAAAGAGCTAGTTAAGAAAAGTGAGCGCCAAGTGGCTGAATATAAGCGTCAACTTTCAATGGTTAAAACAACCGAAAGTGTACAAAAAGCGACATCAGCAATTACTGACAACTTTGCATCATCTAATTCTAAATTGTTAAATGCTAAAGATTCACTAGAGCGAATCAAAGCTAAACAACAAAAATTTGATGACCAAATGAAAGCTGCAGAAACTTTAGAAGCGGAAGATTCAGACGTTTCTTTAGAAGCACAGTTAAAAGCAGCAGGTATTGGTAAACAAGATAATAGTGCGAATTCAGTACTTGATCGCATTAAAGCTCAAAAGAAATAAGTGCATTAATTAAAGCAGGCGCAAGTTAGCGCCTGCTTTTTATTTGGATTTGATATGAGTTTTTTCAAAAAACTGTTCTCTAAAGAAGAACAAAAACCTATTCGCCAGCTAAACCAAGTACAAGATTTACTGGTAAACGATATTATTGTCTTCGACGATAGTTTTGCTTTACCTGAAGAGCTTAGAGCTGAGCAGTTTCAAGTCACTGCAATCAATACCTATGAATATGAATTTAATCGCATTTGTGAATGGGTATTAGCCACCAATACTAATATTCAATTGTATTTGTGTTTAGATATTGATGATGAAATTTCACTAAAATTATCTCGAAAAATATCTGAACAAGACGTTGAAGCTATTTTTGATTTAGATGAATTCAGTGATGTATTTGAAGAAGGTAGCCAAACAATACTCACCACCAAAGATACAGGTCATCCCTTATCAAGTTGGTTCAACGAACAATATCGACAAGATACATTCGCTAAAGTCGGCTATTTTCACCGCACAGATCACCGTCAAAATAAACCTTCACAGTATGAAGGTGAAGGTGCCGGTGAACCATTTGAATTATACAGTTTAACTGGACAAGACGACCAATACTCAATCGATGTTGAAGTATGGGAAGATGGTCATACCGATGTCTTTTTAAACCTTTATCGTCCAACAACTGACATTAAAGATTACTACCCGGGAAGCTAATATGACGAAATATAAAGTGCCAGATAAGTGGTCTGCAAGTGTTAAGGCAGTTAAAGCAGTGCAAGTGGCCTTCGATATGGACGAAAAAGTTCAAAAGGAAATTCGTAAAGCTGCTGTCGAAGCCAATTTAAGCCCTTCCGATCAAATTCGAATGATCTTAGGGTTGCCCGTCAATAAAAAACCTAAACGCCCTCGCCTTACGGTATCTTTAAGCCAAGATGACTACCAAATATTGGCAGACAAATACGGCATCGATGTTGAGAGTCAATTGGAGATCAAGCGTAAACTAATGGATGAGCTAGTCGACTTTGTCGATAAAAATTAGAGATGCTGATAGCTTCCCTATTAATGTAACTCGTTATTGAGCCTTATAAATTTGCGAAGTTATTTACATTACATTAATACAATTTGTTACGAGTTTGTCTTACTGATTGAGATAGAATAGCCGAGTCTCCACAAGATTTGAGTGCTATTAATGTTTGTGTATATCCGAAAAACCCGCTTCTATAATGTCGATGAATTCGGCGTCAAAAATTACAATAATGCTTTTGTTGTTTTCGTTGCTATGTGTGTACTTTTTGCCGTCATGTCTATGGCATCATGGGCGATGTTGCAATATGAGCTTCAAGATAAAACTGCCAATATCACTAATTTTGGTGATGCTTTGTGGACCCTGCAAATGACAGTAAGTACGGTTGGTTACGGTGATTATCACCCAGTTACTTTAGGTGGTAGAGTTATTGCAACTATGATGTTCTATATTGGTTTTGGTTTGATCGGTTTTATTGCCACAAAAGTGGTTCGCTCGATCATGAGTTTCTCTAATACTGATGTGCGTAATCGCGAATTAAGAAAGCAAAATGCTGAAATTCTTGAACGAAATAAATTGCTTGAAAGAAAAGTAGATTCGTTAGTTGAGACTATTGCTCGAACCAAACAAGGTTAAGCAATAGTTATCTTGGCTAATAATCTATTATATTTTTATTAGATTAGGCTAGCCAATATGGTTGCAGTGACAAGCCGGCAGTACGCGAGTGTTCAATTGCACCGAGTAAATTTTCTACTTTGTCCTCTAACCAATTAATCAACTTTTGGCATTCTGAGTCTTCGCTATCCGCCAAGTAAGACTTTAATACAAACAAGGTTTCTAGCTCATCAATACCATGATGAATATCGAGCCAAGGACCGCGAAACTCCATTCTGTCATTATTTACAAACAAGCTACCAAACCAACTTCCAGTTAATAAGCTGCGAATGACTATATTATGATTATCTAGATAAGTATCGGCACCGATTAATTTATCGCTAGTAAACTTATTGTATAAATCATCTAGGCTCAATGACAACCAACTTGGAGCCAAGTCCATTAACGCCGGCAACTCATCATGCTCGTCAAATTCAGTTAACACTAACTCCAACATTTCAAGCTGCAATAGATTAAATTTTTCACTATGTAGCAACTCACTGACTTGAGCAAAATCCGGCATTTTGACCAACACATGCTTTAATTGAGACAACAAGGATTGGCTGTTTTCTATTTTTTTCCGGTAGTTGCCCGTTTTCTTGGTTAGCTCTTTAATTTGCTTAGCGGTTTCTACCCATACAATCTCTTTCAGTATGGTTTTAATTTTCTTACGTAACGATTTAGCAACACCCGATGGTAAATACTCTTCGTATAACCATAAACCATGTCGAGTTAATGCTAAACAATCAGATATTTCTTTCAACCGGCTTAAACTTGGCGATTGTTCAAATTGGCTCATTAACTGTTGAAGTTGCGCTAAACATTCAGCAAAACCAACATTAAAAGACTGCATTACGCTCATTTGGCTGGTTAAACCTAATTCAGTGCTAGCAGAGCTAATATGAGGCTCAACTCGGCCAAATACTAAGCCATAACCTCGTGCAGCCTTACTTAGCGTTCCAGGTCGCATTGTCAAACAACTAAATAATAACTTAGCTAATGAAAACAATGCCGAACGCTGGCCTTGAACTAACTCAAGCTCAATTTCATTGATAATCTCAGACTGACTGTTAGAAACAATCTCGCCTTGATCAAATGCTAATTCAATAAGCGTGTCTTTGCCGTATTCAATTAACCAGGTATTACGACTGAAATTAGTTTCAAATAACGGTGCGAGTTGTTCTTGTACATCTTGCACATCAAATTTTTCAGGCCAAATGTCATTAGCAAACAATGATAAGTCAGGCTCTTTGCTAGTGATATCAACATTATATTCTGGACGTTGATGAAGGCCACCAACCACAGTGCCAGCGGTCTTAATTGTTTGTTCCAATTGACCTTCAGCATTACCACGTATGCGCAAACCAATATCGGCTTTTCGTAATTCCAAAGCAGGTGTATCGAAATATATATTAGTGAGGCTTTTTTGGGCGAGCTTATATGAAATTTTATGCTCCGCAAGTGCGGAGTTAATTTTAGTGGCTATATCATTATCTAAAACTAAATATTTCAGTTCTATTTCTGTGTCCATTTATTTTAAATTGGCGCATTTTAATTAAATTGAATATTAACAATACAAAAGCTTGTTTACCCTTTCAATAAAAAAAGTCTCTTTTCAGCAGATGACATCAGTTTTTCACAAAAAAATGGCAATTTTTAACGATTATAAAGGACGTAAATCTTGCTATCAGTGATACAAACACCTAATATCTTTATTATATTAACTTGATAAAAGATCCTTGATTTCCAATGAAAACTTTAGCAACTCTTCTCGGTATTTTCATACTCATATTCTCCTTCGGTACTAGTTTCGGTGTTAGTGCAGAACAAAGCGAAAACAAAACAGGTTTTATCAGTGATGACTTATTTATTTACTTTCATTCCGGCCCAGGTACTGAATATCGAATTTTAGGCTCGATTAACGCTGGTGAAGAAGTGCAAGTATTGTCTGCTGTTGAACGCGGTTATGTGCAGGTTAAAGATAATAAAGGTCGCGAAGGCTGGATTGATAATAATTATCTAAACGACAGTGCAGGTATGCGAGTGGCGTTAGTGGAACTGAATGCCGAACTCGCTGATAAAAACAATCAAATTTCTCAACTGAGAGAAGAGCTTGCTAGTGCTACAACGAGCTTGAATGAAACTAAACAGCAATATAGTGAGCTAAGCAAAGCGAAAGATGAATTAAGTGTTGAACATTTAAAAGTGAGCGAACAATTAGACGACCAAGATTTCCAAACTCAGAAAACATACTTTATTTATGGTGCCTCTGTATTGGTGATTGGGTTAATTTTGGGCTTGATCTTGCCGGCAATGACTCGTCGTCGTAATAGTAATTCTTCTTGGAGTTAAACGTATAACAATCTAATCACTACCTAGAGAGTAATGTTTTTATTATGTAATTTGGCATAATTCAAACCACACAAACAAAAAAACTTAATACTATGATTTACTGTTAGGTTTAATGATGTCTAATTAGCGAATGAGAAAAAGTATTTTCACCATCTTAGGAATATAATCAAATTATGGTACTTTCATATTATCTACTAAAAGTCCCGTACACGATCACTTGGAATGTCCTCAATTTTTTTAATAAAACTGAAGGGATCATGCTGTATTGTGCTAACACCTTGGACTATCAGATTTTTTCTGAAGTGCAAAAGCATTTACCGCCTTTAAAAATTTTAGCCAAAGATAAAAAAGCACAACAAGAACTATTAGCCATAGGCGTAAAATCAAAGGTGTATCCTGCTTTTCCAAAAGCGGTAATAATGTGTAGACAAGCAGGTTATAAATTCCCAGTCAGCAGCATGATAAAAATAGGAATGCGTCATGGCGCATATACCTTTAAACCTTTTGCTAACAGCAAAGGCTATAATTTACTCGATTATTTCTACATGACCAGTTCTACAGAAGTTAAAAGAGCCGAAAAAGTAGGGATAAAATGCGGACTTGCAATTGGCTTTCCAAAATTAGATCCCGCTTTTAATGGTGAGCAATCCACTGAATACACCGAAAAGTTAAAAACAACTATCGGAATAAATAAAAATAAAAAGACACTTTTGTTCACAGCAACCTGGAACGATTCAGGCGTAGCTGCCGTAGATGTGTGGTTTGATAAACTCGACGCTTATACAGATGAATTTAACGTACTTGTTACAGTCCACCCTTGGACTGATCCGAAGATAAAACAAACCATCCAAAACACACCAAATGTATACTTTATTGATAGTGCAGACGTTGTTCCTTTCATTCAAATCTCTGATGTATGTATTGGTGATACTAGTTCTATACTGGCCGAATGTTGTGCACTTGATAAAGCAATTATCACGTTCAAAGTCGATGATGGTAAACGCACAGTAAAAGAAGTGAAACAGATGATAGCTGATTTTAGTATTCAGATTGACACTGCAGAAGAACTGATGGCGGCAATTCGTGTATCATTAGAAACTCCAAAACAAAAAGAAAAACAACGTGCTAGAGCAAATAAAATCATGTTTGATGAGCTTGACGGCAAAGCCGGATTTAGAGCCGCAGAGCATATCAAAAGTATATTTCCTGAACTACAATAACACTTATAACTAGTAAGTTTGGTCATTAAATGAACATAAAAAACATAATTTTCCAATTTTTAGTACTCTCTACACTTTCCTCTGCTGCGGCGAAAGCGGAACCCTGGGTTGATACTTCCAATATATTTCTCCGGTCCGATATTCAATTATTGGCAGACAAAGGTCATTTTAATATTCCTCTCACAACTTACCCTATTATGTGGGCTGATGTGTCTAGAGGCCTTAAAAAAATTGACGAAACAAATTTGGATGATGAAAGTAAAAATGCTTATTGGCACATAAAACAACACTTAAGAAGAGCGACTAACAGTCGCTCTTCTTTGCGCTTTAACGTCGCATCATCGGAAAAAAGATTTACTAGCTTCGGTGATGAATATCGAGATGGAAATGTTGCAAGTGGAAGTTTTACTTTTATGGGGGAGAGAGTTTCAGCCAAGCTATCTGCAAGCGTTGTAGAAGATCCATTAGATGACGATTATGCGCGACTTGATGGTAGTTATATAGCGGGCTATCTAGGAAACTGGGTTTTTTCAGCGGGTATGTACGATAGGTGGTGGGGAGGTAGCTGGGACAGCAATCTTGCGATGACAAATAATGCTCGACCAGTTCCAACCTTGGCAATCTCACGTAAAACCTCTGATCCATTTGTGATGCCTTTTTTTAATCAAATTCAATTTCCGTGGACTGCCACAACTTTTATGGGCCAATTAGAAGAGGAACGACACGTTCCAAATGCTTGGCTATGGGGCTTTAGAGGTACAGTCAAACTGACACCAAAGATAGAGTTTGGCATCACGCGTTTGGCACAGTGGAATGGTGACGGTAGACCAGGAGGATTTGATACATTTTTGGATGTATTTATGGGAAATGATAATTGTGCTGAAGAAGAATTCGGTTGTGAAGAAGATAGGTTAGCAAATGAACCAGGTAATCAATTAGCCGGTTGGGACGTAAGGTATTCAAACCCATTCGATTTACCCTTTAGCGTTTATCTGCAGAAAATGGCGGAAGATGGTAATGCAGATGGTGGTGGACTAAACCCTATAGCTAAATCAGTTGACTTATACGGTGTTGAAACCCGTTTCACCTTGGCGGATATGAATTGGTTAGCATATTTGGAATATAGTGATACGTTACTTGACTGCAGTGTTGAAGAAGATGGCAGTGATGATTTTAAATCGAGCAATTGTTTTTATGAGCACTTTATCTATCAAACAGGTATGCGTTATAAAAAACGTACAATTGGTCATTTATACGACAATGATTCAGAAAGCATAGTTTTAGGTTTTGTTTCACAGATGGATAATTTGGAATCGTGGGAATTCAAAGTAAGACTATTGAAACTAAATTACGATAACAAAGATAAAGAACCAGATAATCCAGATATAGGCCATCCATTAACAAGTAGAGCCGAAGACTCCTTAATGTTTTCAGGTAAATATCAACTTAGAAAAGGCAAGTTTAAATATACCGTTGGTAGCGACATAAGCAGCTCTAGTTTCGAAGACGATATTGATGATACCGATGAAGTCCTACTGTATTTTGATGTGGAATTTACGCTTTAATGACTATGACAAAAAAATACATTCTTTATATCACTAAAAATTATGGTTTTTCGATACTTCGACCTTTGCAAAATGCAATTTTAGCAAGAGGTGGAACAGTCTGCTGGTTTGCACCGGGAGGCAAAGTAGACCACAGCTATTTCGAAAAAGAAGATAAAGTTTTAACTGAAGTAGAAGAACTGATTAAATTTCAACCTGACGCAAAGTTTTTCCCGTCGAATAACGCACCGACATTTTTGCCGGGGATAAATGTTGCAATTTTTCACGGCTTTGACGCTGGCAAGCTAGATAAAAAAGGGAATAACGACCATTTCAAAGATAGAAATTGTTTCGATCTGTTTTGTACCCAAGGCCCTTACTTAACTAAAAACTTTGAAGCCTTACATAAAAGTCCGCCACAATTTCAAGTGACCGAAACTGGCTGGTGTGCTCTAGACGATTTATTTCCAGCAACCTTACCTAAAAATGAAAAACCAACGATATTGTTGTGTTCGACATTTTCTAAATACTTAACCTGTGCGCCGCATTTATTTTCGACTATTAAACAGTTGAGTCAAAAAGGCGACTGGCATTGGTTAATACAGTTTCACCCTAAAATGAATAAAGAAACCATTGAAAAGTACAAATCAATCCAATCTGAAAATTTAGAATTTTGTGACACTTCGGACACCAATCCGTTGTTAAAACGAGCTGATGTGATGGTTTGCGATACGTCTTCAATTCTGATTAGTTTTTTATTATTAAGAAAACCGGTAGTTACCTTTAAAAATATAAATCCTGGCCCGCATTTAATCGATATTGACGACCCAGAATTACTTGAACAGTCAATTCAAACAGCATTAACAAGACCACAATCTCTGCTAACACATATCGATAAGTTTATCAGTGATAATCACCCATATGATGATGGTAAGTCTTCTTATCGAGTTCTAGATGCCGTTGATCTTTATTATCAAAACAAAGATAAATTCGCACCTAAGAAACTGGATATAATCCGTCAGTTCAAGATGCGAAAATCGTTAAATTACTGGAAGTTTTAAAATTTAATCAAAGATAATTGAAAAATCTCTATAAACACTGCTGCAGAAAGAAAAATATATAACTTATTGCTTTTCATCTATTGACAGCCTTTGATAAAAATCTTACTGTTAGGTTGATTGCTCTAGGAAATAAAAATTCAACTAAACAGAATAATTATTTATGACTAACATTTTTAAACAACATATTTTACTTAACCTCCTGCTAGTTTCATGTAGCGGGCGTTTTTCAATTGTTTAAAATAAAATAATAGAATTACCGAAACCCGCATGATATATGCGGGTTTTTTTATTGCTAAAAATCGAAAGATAAGTGCCACAGATAGGATTACGCTATGGACAATACAGTTAAAATTTTTGATACCACATTACGTGATGGTGAACAGGCGCTAATGGCTAGTCTTTCGGTACATGAAAAACTGCAAATTGCATTAGCGATTGAGCGTTTAGGTGTCGATATAATGGAAGTTGGCTTTCCGGTTTCTTCGCCTGGTGACTTTGAGTCGGTGCAAACGATCGCAAAAACTCTTAAGACGAGTCGAGTGTGTGGATTATCAAGAGCTGTAAAAGCTGATATTCAATCGTGTGCAGATGCAATGAGCGTTGCCGAAGCATTCAGAATTCATACTTTTATATCAACCTCAGATGTGCACGTAGAGCAAAAGTTAAAACGTGGATTTGATGACGTTCTTAATATGGCAGTTGATGCGGTTAAATTTGCTCGAAAATTTACTGACGATGTTGAATTTTCCTGTGAAGATGCTGGGCGTACCCCGAAAGATAATTTATGTCGCATGGTTGAGTCTGCAATTAAGGCCGGTGCAACGACTATCAATATCCCAGATACGGTAGGCTATACCATTCCAACCGAATTTAACGGCATCATTACCGATCTATTTAATCGTGTCCCTAATATTGACCAAGCAGTTATTTCTGTCCATTGTCACAATGACTTAGGCCTAAGTGTTGCTAACTCTATTGCCGCGGTTCAAGCCGGCGCTCGTCAGATTGAGTGTACTATTAATGGTATAGGAGAGCGCGCAGGTAATTGTTCGTTAGAAGAAGTTGCCATGATCATGCAAACTCGTGCAGATTATTTAGGCCTTCGCACTAACATCAATCACAAGGAAATTGCTCGAACGTCAAAGCTTGTTAGTCAAATTTGCAACATGCCAGTACAAGCAAACAAGGCAATAGTCGGCTCAAATGCGTTTAGTCATTCATCAGGTATACACCAAGATGGTATGTTAAAAAGTGCTAATACCTATGAAATTATGACGCCAGAAAGTGTCGGTATCAGTAAAACAAAATTAAACTTAACCTCTCGTAGTGGCCGTCATGTCATTAAACATCGCATGGGCGAGTTAGGTTACAAAGAATCAGACTTTGACTTGGAAGAGTTGTATCAAGACTTTTTACAACTTGCTGATAAAAAAGGCCAAGTTTTTGACGATGATTTAGAGGCGCTTTTATATAACAAACAACAGCAAGGCGAAAGCGATACATATAGAATTGAATATTTAAGTGTTCATTCTGGTGGTGGTGAGTTCTCTACTGCCAGTATTAAATTAGCCTGCAATGACGAAGTTAAAATTCAATCGGCTACCGGTAACGGTCCAGTTGATGCCTTGTATCAAGCCATTAAACAAGCGGTTGATATTGATTTTGAAGTTTCAGACTACAAAATTTCCAATAAAGGTGAAGGCGAAGATGGCTTAGGTCAAGCCGACCTAGTTGTGAACTATCAAGGTCGTAAATTTCATGGTTACGGCATTGAAACTGATGTCATTGAAGCATCAGGGAAAGCATTAATTAGTGCATTAAATGCAATTGCAAGAGCACAAAAAGTTGCACAGCTAAAACAACAAGCCGAACAACAAGCAGATCAACAAAAAATTCACGGAGTTTAGAACAAATGGCAAACATAGCAGTACTAGCCGGCGATGGCATTGGCCCTGAAGTAATGGTAGAAGCTAAGAAAGTATTAGCAGCCGTCGCAAGTAAATTTGATATTGAAATCAATACTAAAGATTATGATGTCGGTGGTTTAGCCATTGATAATCATGGTAATGCACTACCACAAGAAACACTCGAAGGTTGTATTGCCAGCGACGCTATTTTATTCGGTAGCGTTGGTGGACCAAAGTGGGCTAATTTGCCACCGACAGAGCAACCTGAACGCTGTGCATTGTTAGGGTTACGTGGCCATTTTGATTTATTTTGTAATATGCGCCCTGCTACTTTGCAGCCAGCATTATCATCGTTATCTACGTTAAGGGCTGATATTTCCGAACAAGGTTTTGATGTATTAGTAATACGAGAGCTAACCGGTGATATTTACTTTGGCCAGCCAAAAGGTCGCAAAGGCGAAGGTGAAGAAGAAACAGGTTTTGATACTATGTTGTATTCACGAGCAGAAGTAAAACGAATCGCCCATTTAGCTTTTCAGGCGGCTCAAAAACGTGACAATAAAGTGACCTCTGTTGATAAGGCAAACGTATTAGCAACCAGTATACTTTGGCGTCAAGTGGTGGAAGAAGTGGCTGTAGAATATCCCGATGTAAGCTACGAACACTTATACGTGGATAATGCTGCGATGCAGCTAGTTCGTGACCCAAATCAATTTGATGTAATGCTTTGTCCTAACCTATTTGGCGATATCTTATCTGATATTTGTGCGATGATCACCGGCTCAATGGGTATGTTACCTTCAGCAAGCTTAAACTCTTCAGGATTTGGTATGTATGAACCTGCAGGCGGTTCGGCACCTGATATTGCTGGCCAAGGTATCGCAAATCCAATCGCACAAATATTATCGGCGGCACTAATGCTGCGTTATAGCCTTAATGAAGATGCTGCAGCAACAGCAATTGAGGCCGCGGTAGCAGATGCTCTTGATAGCAATGTGCTTACAGCAGACTTATTACCAGCCGATCAAAGACATAAAGCAAAATCAACCACTGAAGTTGGTGATTATATTTGCGCACAGATTATTAAGTAAGGGTAGAAAATGGCTCAGACATTATACGAAAAATTATGGAATCGACATTTAATCCAAGATAAAGCAGGTGAAACACCGCTTATCTTTATCGACCGCCATTTGGTTCACGAAGTTACTTCACCACAAGCGTTTGCAAACTTGAAGTTTCATAACCGCCCGGTGCATAGTCCAAAACGCACCATTGCAACAATGGATCATAATATTTCTACCAAATCTTGTGACATTGATGCAGCCGGTGAAAATGCCGCAAACCAACTTAAAACATTAGAGCAAAATTGTAAGGACTTTGGTGTAGAGCTTTTTGGTATGGGTCATAAAAACCAAGGTATTGTCCATGTAATTGGTCCTGAACTTGGTCTTACTCTACCTGGCCAAACCATCGTTTGTGGTGATTCTCATACTGCTACCCACGGCGCGTTCGGTGCTCTTGCATTTGGTATTGGTACCTCAGAAGTTGAACATGTATTGGCGACGCAAACGCTACGTCAAAATAAAGCAAAGACTATGCACGTTGTAGTTAATGGTGAAGCGAATGTCGGTATCAGTGCGAAAGATATTATTCTCGCTATCATAGGTAAAATAGGTCATGCGGGAGCCACAGGCTATGTAATTGAATATTCTGGTGATGCAATCCGCAAATTAACAATGGAAGAGCGCATGACCGTATGTAACATGAGTATTGAGTTTGGCGCTAAAGCCGGATTAATTGCTCCAGATCATACGACCTTTGATTATCTAAAAGACAAAGAATTTGCTCCTAAAGGCGATGTATTTTTACAAGCGGTAAATGATTGGCAAACGCTTGCTACTGATGAAGGCGCTGTTTTTGATAAAACGGTTGAAGTAACGGCTGAAAGTATTAAACCACAGGTAACCTGGGGCACAAACCCAGGACAAGTTACGGCTATTGATTCTGTCGTTCCTTCACCAGACGATTTCAGTGATGCGGTAGAACGAGAGTCTTGTGTTAATGCATTAAAATATATGGATTTAACTCCGGGCACTCAAATAGAAGATATTGCCATTAATAATGTGTTTATTGGCTCTTGCACCAATTCTCGTATTGAAGACCTGCGAGTAGCTGCTCAGGTAGTAAAAGGTAAAAAAGTTGCTGACTCTGTTACTGCTATTGTTGTACCAGGTTCTTATCGAGTTAAAAAACAGGCCGAAGAAGAAGGTTTGTCACAAATGTTTATCGACGCTGGTTTTGAATGGCGCTTGCCGGGTTGTTCTATGTGTTTAGGCATGAACGATGACAAATTAGGTCAAGGTGATCGTTGTGCATCAACCAGTAACCGTAACTTTGAAGGTCGACAAGGTCGAGGAGCAAGAACTCACCTAGTGAGCCCTGCTATAGCGGCTGCAGCGGCAATTGCCGGCCACTTCACCGAGCCAAAGGTTTAGGAGAATATCATGGAAAAATTTAACCAACATACAGGTACTGTCGTTCCTTTTGATCGTGCAAATATCGATACCGATCAAATTATCCCAAAACAGTTTTTACAAAAAACGACGCGCACTGGCTTTGCACAACATCTATTTCACGATTGGCGTTTTCTTGATGATGATGGTCTACAACCTGATCCAAGCTTCATTCTAAATGACGAAAAGTACAAAGGTGTAAGTATATTAATGGCTCGTGAAAACTTTGGCTGTGGTTCATCTCGTGAACACGCACCATGGGCTATTCAAGAATTTGGTTTCAAAGTGGTGATTGCTTCTAGCTTTGCCGATATCTTTTTCGGTAACTGCATCAATATAGGTGTGGTACCAGTGACATTAGATGAAGAGATCATTGACCAACTGTTTAAACAAGCCGATTCAGGTCCATTAGAATTAACCGTGGATCTTATTAATATGAAAGTGATCAATGGCAGCGAACAATATCCTTTTGAATTAACCGCATTCCAAAAATATTGTTTGGAAAATGGAGTTGATGCCGTTGGTTGGACATTGCAAATTGCTGATGAAATAGCTGAATTTGAGCAATCATTACCTGCTTGGCAATAAATATAACTAAATAAAGTTTTAGTTCTTTATTAAAAAGATAAATAGAGGCCCAGTTTAAAACTGTGTTTGCTATTTATCTTTACTTTTTCATGATTTTTACTTTTTGTAGAATTCTTTATACCAAGCGACAAAGTTCGCCACACCTTCATCAATGGCAACTGTTGCTTTATGCCCTGTCACTTTATATAAATCTTCTACTTCCGCATATGTTTGGTAAACATCACCTGGCTGCATCGGCATCAATGTTTTTTCAGCTTTAACGCCTAGCGAATCTTCCATTGACTCAATAAAATCTAATAATTTAACCGGATTGCCGTTACCAATATTATAAATACTATATGGTGCAGAACTTTTAGCAGCAGAGGCATGCTCTACTGTCCATTCAGTGTTTTTTGTAGGAACGACATCTTGAATTCGTATAATGCCTTCAACAATATCGTCAATATAAGTAAAATCACGGCGCATATCACCATGATTAAACACTTTTATCGCTCGCCCTGCAGTTATTGCATCAGCAAATAACATCGGAGCCATATCTGGGCGTCCCCAAGGGCCATAGACAGTGAAAAAGCGTAAACCTGTAGTTGGAATATCATATAAATGGGAGTATGTATGAGCCATTAACTCATTTGATTTTTTCGTTGCCGCATATAGTGATACAGGGTGATCAACACTATCCCCTGTAGAGAAAGGGACTTTAGTATTCAAGCCATATACTGATGAACTTGATGCATAAACTAAATGTTGAATATTATTATGACGACAGCCTTCTAAAATAGTTAGATGGCCAATTAAATTTGAATCCGCATAAGCAAGAGGGTTTTCAATTGAATATCGCACGCCAGCTTGAGCGGCGAGATGAATTACTCTTTCAAATTTTTGCGCTGAAAATAATTCAGCTATCCCTTCTCTATTTGCTAAATCTATCTTTACAAACTCAAATGTGCCCTTAGTCGATTCTCCCTCATCAGAGTATTGCTTTAAAATATCTAAGCGAGCATGCTTAAGGTTAACGTCATAATAGTCGTTTAAGTTATCTAAACCTACAACAGTATGTCCC
Organism: Thalassotalea crassostreae; assembly: GCF_001831495.1. NCBI lineage: Bacteria > Pseudomonadati > Pseudomonadota > Gammaproteobacteria > Alteromonadales > Colwelliaceae > Thalassotalea > Thalassotalea crassostreae. Next base: position 746,539 of record NZ_CP017689.1, on the reverse strand, counting down.
TGTTCACATAATCGCTGCGCAACATAAAAACCAATAAAACCAGCCGCACCAGTTACTAAATACTTCATAATACAACCCTTCTTCTCTTGTCTTTAATTGGAGAATAATTACTTTTAATCTGAGCCAAATAAATCACGAGTATATACTTTATCAGCAACATCACTGAGCTCACTATCCATTCGGTTAGAGACAATAACATCTGATATTTTTTTGAATTCGACTAAGTCACGGTAAACCTTTGAATGGAAGAAATCATCTTCTTCTAACACCGGTTCATATATAACTACTTCAATGCCTTTAGCTTTAATTCTTTTCATAATTCCTTGGATCGAAGAAGCTCTAAAATTGTCCGAACCGGATTTCATAATTAAACGGAATATACCAACCACCTTAGGTTGTTTAGCAATGATAGAATCTGCAATAAAATCTTTTCGAGTGGTATTAGCATCAACGATAGCGCTAATTATATTATTCGGAACATCTTTATAATTGGCTCTTAATTGTTTGGTGTCCTTTGGTAAACAGTAACCACCATAACCAAAAGAAGGGTTGTTGTAGTGATTGCCGATACGCGGGTCTAAGCCAACACCTTCTATTACTTGTTTAGAATCTAACCCATGAGCTTCAGCATAAGAATCTAACTCATTAAAATAGGCGACGCGCATAGCTAAATAAGTGTTCGAAAATAATTTAACCGCTTCTGCTTCTGTTGAATTAGTGTAAAGTGTCTCAATGTTTTCCTTTACTGCACCTTGCATTAACAAAGCAGCGAACTGCTTTGCTCTACTAGACTCTTCACCAACAATAATCCTTGATGGATGTAGATTGTCGTACAGCGCTTTTCCTTCTCTTAAAAATTCGGGAGAAAATATAATATTTTCATTGTCAAATTTTTTGCGGATGTCTTCTGTATAACCTACCGGTACTGTCGACTTAATTACCATCACAGCATTTGGATTAATTTTAATGACATCTGCAATTACAGACTCAACTGAAGAAGTATTAAAATAATTGGTGATTGGATCGTAATCAGTAGGGGTTGCTATAACGATGTAATTGGCGTCTTGAAAGGCTTCATTTTTGTCAACTGTCGCTTTAAAGTTTAAACTATCTTTTCTCAAAAATTCGGTTATCTCACTGTCGACTATTGGCGACATTTTATTGTTCAGCATTTCAACTTTTTCTAGAACAATATCGACTGCAACAACTTCATTGTGTTGCGCTAGCAACATCGCATTAGACAAACCAACATAGCCGGTACCAACAATAGCAATTTTCATAAAATTAAATTCATATAATTGAAAGCCTTAAGTATATCATCAATCTTTATGCACAAAAGCAAAAAAAGAAAAATACTAATAAATCACTATTAATATTTACATCTAATAATGATTTATTTACCAAGTCGATAACGCTGGTAAACTAAAACGTTGACCTTGATATTGCAGTATAACTTTTTGCGGTAATATTGACTCAATAATCAACCCGTCATTGGTAATTGAACCAGTGTAATAATCAGTGTCATTAAGGCGCAACCAACTACTCGCTTGATCAGAGCTGTACATATGCAATGAAAAGTGCAACGGCGGTACAGAATCTTGTAACCATTTTGGCATCTGCGTTAACGGTTTTACCTGCCCTTCATCTAAACTTGAGTTAGCATTCATCAGCTCTACTTTGTCTTGCTTAGTAGAACCTTGAGTGTCCGATATTGCGGATTGAAATGCTTTTAACAATTCTGGTGAAATGCCCTCTAAATCATCTTCGTTTAAAGTTAAGTTTAACTCTTGGTCTTGATTCTCGACTATGTCTTGAGAGTTGTTTACATTATTATTAGCACTGCGATTGTTATTAGCCGTTGGTAGTTGTGAGTATTCACTCATCAACATTTGAATTTGCATTTGCATTCGCTGCTGCTCAGCCAAATCAAGTTGCTGTTGCTCTGCTAATAACGTTTGCTGTTCAAGTTCAAACTCAGCTTTTCTCAATGCAATGACGGCGTTATTGTAGTTTTCAGGCTGATCAAAATAGTTTTCTACCGAGTTTTGTTCAGCGTCATTATCTTCACTTTGATCTGTAGAGGCTTGGTTTACTTGCTGCTGATTGACCAGAACTAATGCTAACTCTTCATCGCCAATATCATCAAACTTAGGCTGTTCAAATTGGACAACTTTTTGATTGATAATATTCGCTTGGTAGCCTCCCCCTATCAAAAATCCGCTCGTTGCCGCTATAATGATTAGTAGCAAGACAATAAAGATTTGCAGCCAATAGTTCCCTTGTTTACCATTTTGATCTTCGCTAGTTAAAGAAGAATTAAATTCATCACTAAGCTCAACCTTTGATTCCTGCTCTGACTTCTTTAGGGCATCAAGAATATAAGACATTAATTATTCCTCGCTGCTTGCAGACGCTGCTCATTGGATAGTCGAATAACGGTTAAGCTATTGACCCCATTATCTGCTGCGAGTTGATTTCGCTGTTGAAACTGTTTCACTTGATTGGCAAGTAATGCGTCAAACTTGCTCATCTCTCGCATTGGCCTTTGCTGAATGGTGCTTAACTTTTGCTCAAGCCATTGCACTAATTCAATCGAGCTATTTTCATCTATGACGTCGATAAACCCCGCAGGCGGTTGCCATAAAATTGCAGCGCTACCTTGATATTGCTGCTCAAACAAATTTTTACTGATCCAGTAACTGTTACCATTTAATTGCAATTCAATTTTATTGCCATTAACGCTCGTCAAGGTGGCGTAATAATATTGATTTTTATTGTCGTTAAAGCGCAACAATGCTGGGTAGCCCAAATCAAGTAAACCTTGCATTGAGCCTTGATACCAATAACACTGTAGATCAAAATTTAACGCTGCCTGACACGGTTGCTCATTCGCTTGCCATGCTATTTTTCTATGCTTAAATAACTGCGAAAAACCTTGGCTGAAATCACGAGATTGGTTAATTAAACGGTTTGGAATGTTATTTAATTTCTTTGCTTCGTGTTTCGCCTTTGCTTGCAAAGAAGCATTTTTAAGAGCCAATAACTTGCCTTGATTAACTTGTAACTGTTGCTGACCGAAATACACACCAGCGACACTTGCACTTAGTAGCGCGATACTAAGTGCAATGGCTTTAAGTGATGTCCTTAAGCGGCTTTCAGCAGCATCAATAGTTCCAAGAGTTTCACGAGCGGCCAAATTTACTATGGCGCTATCGACCAACTTCTTTTCCTTTGCAAAAGCGCCAAGCAAGGCTCTATCACACAATAAGTTGATCAGCCTAGGGATGCCTTGAGATAACTTATGGATCTGGTTGATTGCGGAGTTTTTAAATATCGTTTCAGTTGCGCCAGCAACATTTAAGCGATGCGCAATATAGGCCTTTACCTCATTTTTATTGAGTGGCATAAGGTGATATCGAGCGGTTATACGTTGCGCCAATTGTCGCAAATCTTTGCGCTTTAACAATTCTTGTAATTCAGGTTGGCCAATTAAAATAACTTGTAACAGCTTTTTCGTATCAGTTTCTAAATTAGTCAGCAAACGCAATTGTTCCAATACTTGCGGTTGTAAGTGCTGTGCTTCGTCAATAATCAATAAGGTATGTTTACCTTGTTGATGATTCTCTAATAGTTTATTTAAAATTAAATCGGTTAACTGCTTAAGTGTCGCTTTTTCACTATCGTAATCAACGTGTAGCTCATCACATACTGTGGCTAACAATTCAATTGCCGATAATGTTGGGTTGACGATAAATGCAGCTTGCGTGTTCTCTGGTAATTCTTTTAACAAACATTTAGAGACTGTGGTTTTACCTGTACCAACTTCACCAGTTAACAAGGCAAAGCCTCCCACATCACCAAGACCATAAGTTAAGTGAGCCAAGGCTTCTTTATGCCTTGCACTCATAAACAAATAGCGTGGATTAGGTGCGATAGAAAATGGAATATCACTAAGGCCAAAATATTCGGTGTAGCCGTTATACATAGGTACTTTAAATTTTTAAGTTAACTCATCGCTGAAACTACTATTTTAGCTGTGATATGTCAAAAAACCATGCTATTTAAAACAATCTTTTTCATATACAATTATATTTTTTACAGTGCGATTTACATTGTATTCAAATAACAGGCTGTTAATGGCTTGATCCTTAACAACCTAGTTTTCAGTAATTAAAATGGCAACATAAATGACAAGCAACTCTTTGCAAGATTTAAATATTTACTTGGTTGGCGGCGCCGTGCGCGACTCTTTACTAGAGCGTCAAATAGTCGAACGAGACTATTTGGTTGTCGGAGCGACCGAGCAAAAAATGTTAGATTTAGGTTTTGTTCAAGTTGGCAAAGACTTCCCTGTTTTTTTACACCCTCAAACTAAAGAAGAATACGCACTGGCGCGTACAGAGCGCAAACAAGGTAAAGGCTACACAGGCTTTGTTTGTTACGCAGAGCCAGATGTCACCATTGAAGAAGACCTGCTACGTCGAGATCTAACTGTCAATGCAATGGCTATGGATTCAAACGGTAATATTATCGATCCATACAATGGCCAACAAGATTTAAAAGATCGGTTATTACGCCACGTATCTGCGGCATTTAGCGAAGACCCATTACGAGTGTTACGAGTAGCGCGCTTTGCCGCAAGATATCATTATTTAGGTTTTAACGTCGCCGACGAAACCATGTCTTTAATGAGCGAAATGGTAAACAATGGTGAATTAAACGACTTAACCGCCGATAGAATTTATAAAGAGTTTTCTCGGGCTCTGCTTGAACCAAGTCCAAGTGTGTTTATTGAAATTCTAAGAGCAACCGGTGCCTTAAAAGCGTTATGGCCTAGTTTAGATAAATTGTGGGGCGTGCCAAACCCTGAGCAACATCATGGTGAAATAGATAGTGGTATTCATACCTTAATGGTACTTGAACAAGCTGCCTTACTTTCTGAGCATATCGCCCCGCGTTTTGCCGCTTTATGTCATGACTTAGGTAAAGGTTTAACCGCAGAAAAATACTGGCCTAAACATCATGGTCATGAAAAATCAGGGTTGCCTTTAGTTCGTCATATATGCGACTCATTCAAAGTACCTAATCAAATCAAACGATTGTGTTTATTAGTGTGTGAATTTCATTTGCATTGTCATCGAGCATTTGACTTAAAAGCCAGTACTGTGCTGACACTATTGAATAAATTAGATGTGTGGCGCAGACCCGAAGACTTTGAACTGTTTTTACTGACCTGTGAAGCGGATCATCGCGGTCGAAAAGGCAATGAGAAAACACCCTATCCACAAGCCAGTTATTTACGCGACGTAGTCAAAGAATGTAAGCAAATAAGCCCTAAAGTGTTTGTTGAACAAGGCCTTCAGGGCAAAGCAATTAAAGCGGCTATTGATAACGAAAAACTGGTTATTATTGAATCGATAAAGGCGCAGTTAACGGAGTAACGCTTTCCTTAACTTCTAACTAAGGTTTTAAACAATAAACCAAATTAAGAATGCGCCTAGTACTAAGCGGTAAATTACAAAAGGCATCATCCCTACTTTATCAAGCAAAATCAAAAAGTAATGAATACACGCGTAAGCGCTAATAAATGCAATTGAAGCACCTAATGCAATTGCTTCCCAATCGACACCGTTTGCTTCGAGAATAAGTTTTAACGTTAAATAACTGCCTGCCATTGCGATTGCAGGAATAGACAATAAAAATGAAAAACGAGCTGCTGCGTCTCGACTTAACCCTAACATTAAGCCCATAGTCATGGTGATACCTGAACGTGATGTGCCAGGAATTAATGCGACAGCTTGTGCTAAACCAATATACATTGCCCCTTTAAAACCTAAACTGTCGATGGTTTTATTTTGTTTAGAGGTTTTATCGACAAAACCTAGCAACAAACCAAATACAATTGTGGTTAAGGCGATAACAGCGGCTGAGCGCAAGTTATCTTCAATAAAATCTTTACCGAGTAAACCGAACAATCCTGCCGGAATGGTGGCAAAAATAATCCACCAGGCCAATTTACTGTCTTGATTGTGCTGTTTCTTAACTATTGAATTGCCCCAAGCAACAAACATTGAAGATACTTCTTGGCGAAAGTAAATCATGACTGCAAGCAAGGTTCCAACGTGTACTGCGACATCAAAGGCTAAACCTTGGTCAACCCAACCAAGTAACTGAGACGGTAATATTAAATGCGCCGAACTTGATATTGGTAAAAACTCTGTTAAGCCCTGTATCAGCGCTAATATAATAGTTTCGATGGTTGACATTTTATTCCTTAAAATTGCATTTTGTTTTTATTATTAACAAGTTATCTTGGTTTTGAAGCGTTTAATGCTGAGCTTAGACTATACCTCTAAATTTGCAGGCCATTGAAATTCAATTTTTGCAATCGCTTGTTTGCTTTGGTCGTACTCTTGCCATAACTGCTGATAGGTTTTATTTATTACAGGATGAATTAAATCGGCAGCTATTTCGGCTAACGGTTTTAATACGTAGGCATTTTTAGGGATTTCATCACGAGGGACTTGTACTGGCTCATCGATGATCAGATCATCATAAAGCAGTATGTCTAAATCCATTTTTCGGGCACTGTATTTTTTAGAGAAATCGACTCGACCATGTTGTTTTTCTAATTTCTTTAACAGTTCACCAATATATTTAGGCGACTTATCCGTTTCTACAAGTGCGACTAGATTATAAAAGTTATCACCGATAAACCCGACCGGTGCACACTCATAAACAGAAGACAAAATGACATTGGCAAATTCTTGTAGCAATGAATTTACGGCAAATACAATTTGCTGTTCACGTTCAATGTTACTGCCTATGGAAATATAAACTTGTGCCATTAACAACAATCCGACTGTTTAGTACCACGTTCGATAATGACGCCGACAGCACTGGCTTCTTTTACCGCTGTTGGCTTAGAAATTTTTAAACGTAACCACTTAATACCATATTCATTCATTAAGTGAGCGGCGAGTCGTTCTGCCAATGTTTCAATCAAATCAACTGGATTGGCATTGGAGAAATCATCAATCAAGGTTGATATTTCAGCATAATCTAATGTTTTGGCTAGTTCGTCACCACTCGCAGCGCTGCGAATATCAGTACCCATTTGCAAATCAAACACTAACAATTGCTTAATTTTCTTTTCCCATTCGTAATAACCAATGGTGGTTTGCACATTCAAACCTTCAATAAATACTACATCCATAATAAAAGTGGCCAATTCACAGTAAAAATTCTAAATTTGCACGATTTTACCCCATTTGTCTGTGGAAAAACCACTAGAATGGCTGATAGAATGGCAAAAGATTGAAATTGCACGTAAAACCGGCAATTTATACTAGTATAATAGTCAAAGAATCAAATTAATCATTACCAATAAAAGGGGCCGTTTTGCTGTTATTAACCGTTAACATTGCTATTGCTGCCTATTTCTTTGGCTCTATTTCTAGTGCGATTTTAATTTGTAAGTTACGTGGTTTACCTGATCCAAGAACTCAAGGTTCAAAAAACCCGGGGGCGACTAACGTCCTTAGAATGAGCGATAGGCCTACCGCAGCTGCGGTACTCGTTTTTGATATGCTTAAAGGCGCTATCCCTGTTTATGGAGCATTTAAGTTAGGCGTTGAGCCATTGCATCTTGGTTTTATTGCAATTGCAGCCTGCTTAGGTCATATGCATCCGATCTTTTTTGGCTTTAAAGGTGGTAAAGCTGTTGCTACAGCCTTTGGTGCGCTCGCTCCGATTAGTTGGGGATTTGCCTTTGCATTAATTGCCACCTGGATAATTGTGGCAAAAGTAACAAAGTATTCATCATTGGCGGCGATTGTAACGGTTTCTCTAGCGCCAGTTTATACCTGGTTGCTTAAACCTTTGTATACAAACTCAGTAACCATGTTGTCATTATTGATACTATTTAAACATCGCAGCAATATAAAAAGATTGGTAAAAGGTACAGAGGATAAGTTGAGTAGCTAAAGTTATTTTATGCCTCAATACTCACAAATGAAAAAGCCCGAATAATTTATTCGGGCTTTTTCGTTATTAAACATAAAGATTAAACATAAACTCATTGTTTCTAATTATTCACATTGACTGACTCAAGTGAATCAAGTGACCAACGCGGGTTAGCCTTAAATGTTAATTGTTCATGAACGCCAGATTTTAGTCGCTGCATTCCAGCAAATGCAATCATTGCGCCATTGTCTGTGCAATATTCTGGTCGTGGATAATAAACTTGACCATTGAGCTTTTTCATTACAGCAGCAAGCTTTTCACGCAGCGCGGTATTCGCACTAACACCGCCGGCAATTACTAAGCGATTTAAGCCACATTGCTCAAGCGCTCTTTTACATTTTATCGCTAAGGTATCAATAACAGCGTCTTGAAAGGCATAGGCAATATCAGCTTTAGTCTGCTCACTATCATCTTCTGCTCGGACTGTATTGGCAGCAAAGGTTTTTAATCCTGAAAAACTAAAATCTAAACCTGGACGGTTAGTCATAGGACGAGGAAATTTAAATCGACCGGGAGTACCGTCTTCTGCCATTTTAGCCAAAACAGGTCCACCAGGGTAATCAAGCCCTAAAAGTTTGGCCGTTTTATCAAACGCCTCACCAGCCGCATCATCGACTGACTCACCGAGTAATTCATACTCGCCAATACCATTTACTCTAACCAACATTGTATGTCCACCTGAGACCAGTAATGCCACAAATGGAAATTCAGGTACATCATCTTCAAGCATTGGGGCTAATAAATGCCCTTCCATATGATGAACGGGTACCGCAGGTAAGTCCCAACCATAAGCAAGTGAACGTCCAATAGAACAACCAACAAGCAGAGCACCGACAAGTCCAGGTCCTGCAGTATAAGCAACACCGTCTAAATCGCTCGGTGTTAATCCTGCTTCAGTAAGCGCTTCTTGGATAAGCGGGATTGTTTTACGGACATGATCACGTGACGCTAATTCTGGTACAACACCACCATAATCGGCATGAACTTCGATTTGAGAGTATAATCGATGGGCTAATATGCCTTTTTCTTCATCATAAATGGCGATGCCAGTTTCATCACATGAGGTTTCTATACCTAAAATACGCATAAATTGATGGCTCAAACTATAATTAATAAGGGAATTTAAATGGATCATAGCGCCAGATACAAATTTTAACCACAAGTTTTCAATAAAAAGCTATTTAAAACTTTACATCGCTGCATCGTTCAGATTAAAATGCTGCACCAATTTTAATCGGCTTGGTTAAATTTTACCAAGTATCGCAGTATTCACTAGAGGTGAGGGCAAAAATGCCAGTAATTAAAGTAAGAGAAAACGAACCGTTTGACGTAGCATTACGTCGTTTTAAACGTTCATGTGAAAAAGCAGGTATCCTTTCTGAAGTTCGTCGTCGCGAATCTTTCGAAAAACCAACTTGGGAACGTAAGCGTAAGAAAGCTGCCGCTGTTAAGCGTCACGCTAAAAAAGTTTCTCGCGAGAACGCTCGTCGCGTTCGTTTATACTAATCATTTAATTAAATTTAAATATTAGTTATGAGTTTGTTTGACCAACTCAACGAAGAAATGAAGACAGCCATGCGTGCCAAAGACAAACCTCGTCTTGGCGTTATACGCATGGCCTTGTCAGCTATTAAGCAAGTGAAAATTGACAGTCAGACAGAAATGTCTGAGACAGACATCTTAGCCTTAATCACTAAAATGATTAAACAGCGCAAAGAATCTGTTGCCATGTACACCCAAGGTGGACGTGACGAATTAGCCGCTGCTGAATCAGCTGAAATAAGTGTGTTGGAAGAATTTCTTCCACAAGCGTTAACTGCTGAAGAAATATCGCAATTAATTAGCGATGCTATTGCTTCTACCGGTGCTGCATCTATGGCAGATATGGGTAAAGTGATGGGTGTTCTTAAGCCGCAAATGCAAGGCAAAGCCGATATGGGCCAAGTAAGTGGTCAGGTAAGAGCTGCACTGAACTCTTAATTTACAATTCGTAAAATATTATTAAAAACCGTACTTTCGAAAGAATGTACGGTTTTTTTATATTTACTAAAACGTACATCACATCGAAAATCGAAAAATTCATAATGTAATTTACTCAAACTGTGCTTAACTAAATGATAATTAGTTATTTTTGGGTTTTAAATGATTCTTCGTCGCTTTAGCAAACATATAAAAGAACAAAATTGGTTTGCCGTATTTCTTGATCTACTCGTTGTAGTCACTGGGATATTTTTGGGCTTGCAAGTTACCGAATGGAACGAGCAAAGAAAATTTGAAAATAGCCTCACCGTGTATTATCAACGATTAATTGACGACTTAAATGAAGATATCGCGATAATGGAAGCTTCTCGCGACTATTTTTTAGTCACAAAACAGTTTTCTGAAAATACCTTATTGGCAATACAGAATGATAATCAAAACAAAGATAGCGATTTTATTATCAAAATGTATCAAGCAACACAAATAACCACAGGGGCATTTGCCCGCTCTACTTATGATGAGCTTTTGAATAACGGCACCATTAGCAGACTACCTAACGTCAATGTAAGAAAAGCCATCGTAAACTACCACAGTACTAATTCATCAATAAGCTCTATTTTTGATATTGATTCAAACTATCGAACTGGCATTCGTAGTTATATCTCAGCATTTGTTCAAAACAAGATTAAAGACAAATGTGGTGACCAACGAACCTATATAACGCCCAATATTTCAGTAACCCATTTGCCTAAAACATGCCCAGTAGAATTCAGTAATGACGATATAAGTCAGCAATTGAGCAACCTTTCGAGATATAAATCTATTGAGCAGGATTTGAATTTTCATATTGCGCAAATTGATTATCGACTATTTGATTATAACTTAGTCATTATGTCTGCAAAAAATTTACTAGAGTTACTCAAACAAGAAAACAAAAATAGTACGAGTTAAAAAACGTACTTTCTTCAAAGGAGAAAATTATGGAATTAGGGTGTTTCTCAATCAGTTTAACGGTAAAAGACATTAAAAAGTCATTAGCGTTTTATGAGCAAATCGGCTTTAAAATTTACGCCGGAGATATCAAACAAAACTTTCTTATCCTGAAAAACGGCAATACTAATATTGGCCTATTTCAAGGAATGTTTGATAACAATATAATGACCTTTAATCCGGGTTGGGATCAAGATGCAAACAGCATCGATAACTTTGCAGATGTGAGAAACTTAAAGCAAGATTTCGAACAGCAAGGAATAGAAATCGCACACCAATCTATCAACAGCGAAAACGGACCAGCAAGTTTTTCAATTAAAGATCCAGATGGCAACATGATTTTATTTGATCAACATGTCTAGCAATGCAAAACATCTGTTTTGTATTACTTTGTCATCTGATATAGTTGAGCAGATGTTCAATAACTCTTATTTTCTGGTTTAGCTTCTAATTTATGGCCGGCATGATCCCCCGCACTTTTATCGACGATTTACTTGCTCGCACCGATATCGTTGATTTGGTCGACTCGAAAGTACAATTAAAAAAAGCTGGTAAAAACTATCAAGCGTGTTGTCCTTTTCATAGTGAAAAAAGCCCTTCATTTACAGTAAGTCGCGACAAACAGTTTTATCACTGTTTTGGTTGTGGTGCCCATGGTAATGCCATTAGTTTCATCATGGAATATGACCGCTTAGAGTTTGTGGATGCAATAGAAGAACTCGCTGGATTTAATGGCGTAGAAGTAGAGCGAGAAAAAACAAACATGACGCCAGCACAGCAGCGTCAGGCACAAATAGTTCACAAGCAAAAACAAGATGACTATGAGCTACTCGAGCAAATTGCCAAGTTTTATCTACAAAATTTAAAAACTCATGATGATTCTAAACAAGTCATTGAGTACCTGAAGAATCGCGGATTAACCGGCGAAATAGTCAAGAAATTTAGCATAGGTTACTCGGCTGATAGTTGGGATGGGATGATGTCAATGTTTGGCAAATCAACGCAAGCTTCTAGCCAGTTGGTTGATTTAGGCATGGCAATTCAAGGAGATAAAAATCGACCTTATGATCGTTTTCGTGGTCGTGTCATGTTCCCTATTCGTGATAAACGAGGACGTGTGATTGGTTTTGGTGGTCGAGTTCTAAATGATGGTACACCTAAATATCTAAACTCTCCGGAAACACGTATTTACCATAAAGGACAAGAACTTTACGGTTTATATGAGGCCCGAAAATATTGTAAAAACTTGACTCGCTTAGTCGTTGTTGAAGGCTATATGGATGTTGTCGCACTTGCCCAACATGGCATTGATTATGCGGTTGCCTCGCTTGGAACATCGACAACAGAAGAACAACTCACTACGATGTTTCGCACGGTCAAAGAAGTTATCTGTTGTTACGACGGTGATAAAGCTGGACGAGATGCGGCTTGGCGAGCAATGGATAATGCCCTGCCGCTTATTTCCGATGGTGTGTCATTAAAATTTGTATTTTTACCAGACGGTGAAGACCCTGACACCTTAGTTCGTAAGCAAGGTCAGCAAGCATTTGAAGAGATACTCGACAATGCAAAACCACTGTCACAATTTATTTTCGATCATTTACTAAGCACTGTTGATATAAATTCTTTGGAAGGTAAAGCGGCGTTAGTGGATTCATTCCAGCCGTACCTGCAAAAGTTACCCGATAGTATATTAAAAGACTCTATTTTTACGGAGTTGGCAAATAAATTTGGTGCAGGCTCAGAGCAGCAACTTGCAAAACTAAATAAAAATCAAGCAGTTAAAAAGACATCTCCAATAAAGCAACCAAAAAAAGTGACACCAGTGAGATTAGCTATTGCATTATTGCTTGAGCATCCCCATTTAGTATCTGTATTACCAGATTTATCGATTCTTGATTCTATTGAACTTAAAGGGGTCGATTTACTCAAACAACTTATGGAGCAATGCCAGCAGAACCCAAATTTGACTAGTGGTCAAATTATTGAAAGCTGGCGTGGCACTGAACAAGGTAATGTATTAGCGAAACTATTATTATGGGAGCACCATATTGATAGCAGCGCAGCAGAAGGTGTGTTTAATGACACCCTTGAAAAAATAATAAACACGTTTGTGGAAAACCGCACCGAATTATTATTGCAAAAAGCTCGTTTAGGACAATTAAACTCGTTGGAAAAACAAGAACTTCAGTCTTTAATCAATGCTCAGAGTTAATATTGCACTTAACTGGCATTTCTGAATTCCTCTTGCTATAATTTCGTCCTTTACTGTTCGTATTTTGATAGCCAAATAGGTGGACTCTCGTCAATGGATCAAGCCCCACAATCTAGACTTAAAGAACTTATCACAAAAGGTAAGGAGCAAGGGTATTTAACTTTTGCTGAGGTAAACGATCATCTCCCACAAGATATAATCGATTCTGATCAAGTTGAAGACATCGTTCGCATGATTAACGACATGGGTATTCAAGTGTTTGAAAATGCACCTGATGCCGATGACTTAATGATGAGCGAAGCAAATACTGATGAAGATGCAGCTGAAGCTGCAGCTCAAGCACTTGCTACTGTTGAAAGTGAAATCGGTCGTACTACAGACCCTGTTCGCATGTATATGCGTGAAATGGGTACAGTGGAACTTCTTACTCGTAAGGGCGAAATTGTTATCGCTAAGCGTATCGAAGAAGGTATCCGCGAAGTACAACGTAGCGTTTCTGAATACCCACCAGCAATAAATTTCTTGCTAGAACAATGGGATAATTTTGAAGCAGAAGAAGTACGTTTAAGTGACCTTATTATAGGTTTCTTAGATCCTGATGCTCCAGATGAAGTTGCGCCAACTGCGACACACGTCGGTTCTGAATTAAGCGATGATCAGCTTAAAGAAGATGACGAAGAAGATGATGAGGACGAAGAAGAGGAAGATACAGGTCCAGATCCTGAACTTGCTCGCGAAAAATTCACTGAACTTCGTGGTCTTTACGAAGCAGCTAACAAAGTTATCGAGAAGAAAGGCCGTGCACATGAAGATGCAGTAGCTGCAATCGATGCTATCGCAGAGTGCTTTAAAGAATTCCGTCTAATTCCAAAATTATTTGATCGCCTTGTTAAAAACATGCGCGATGTAATGGATAGAGTTCGTGTTCAAGAACGTCTAATTATGAAACACTGTGTTGTTGGCGCTGGTATGCCAAAAACACATTTCATAAAGATTTTCCCTGGTCATGAAACTGAAACAGAATGGTTAGAAGCTGAAATTGCAGCGGGTCATAGCTATTCTGAGAAACTGAAAATTGTTGCTTTCGATATTGAACGCTGTGTATATAAACTTACTAGCCTTGAAGAAGAAACTTACCTTTCAGTTCAAAGTATTAAAGATATCAACCGTCGTATGTCAATCGGTGAAGCAAAAGCTCGCCGTGCGAAAAAAGAAATGGTTGAAGCTAACTTACGTTTGGTAATTTCAATCGCTAAGAAATACACAAACCGTGGTTTACAATTCCTAGATTTAATCCAGGAAGGTAACATTGGTTTGATGAAAGCCGTTGATAAATTCGAATACCGCCGTGGTTATAAGTTTTCAACTTATGCAACTTGGTGGATCCGTCAAGCAATCACTCGTTCAATTGCCGATCAGGCGCGTACTATTCGTATCCCTGTTCACATGATTGAAACCATCAACAAGTTAAACCGTATCTCACGTCAAATGCTTCAGGAAATGGGTCGAGAGCCTACACCAGAAGAATTAGCAGAACGTATGGTAATGCCTGAAGATAAGATCAGAAAGGTACTTAAGATTGCTAAAGAGCCAATCTCAATGGAAACACCAATTGGCGATGATGAAGATTCGCACTTAGGTGACTTTATTGAAGACGGCAGCGGTGAACTTCCAGTAGATGCAGCAACGACTGAAAACTTGAAAGCGGCAACGCATGAAGTTCTTGCCGGTCTAACTGCTCGTGAAGCTAAAGTTTTACGTATGCGTTTCGGTATTGACATGAATACCGACCACACGTTAGAAGAAGTTGGTAAGCAATTTGATGTAACACGTGAACGTATTCGTCAAATCGAAGCCAAAGCACTTCGTAAATTGCGTCACCCTTCGCGTTCTGAGCAACTTAAGAGTTTCTTAGACGGTGAGTAAATAGTTTTCACAAGCTAATGAATAAGAGCCCTGCTAATGCGGGGCTTTTTTATGTCTTTAATTTAACCTTTTTATCGACAATTATTGCCTAGTTGGTTCCTGCAGTTTAAGATGAAGTTAATACTTCGTTAATATCTAACAAAAAGAATGTCTATGAATAAACTTATCCTACTGTGCTTATCATGTTTCCTTATCTCCATTCCTTCGCAAGCAAAAGACAAAGAGGAAGACAGTTATGAGTTAACCATCTTCGTTGGTGAAAGAACATCGAGCTCAATAGAAGATGATGAGGACCTTGAAGAAGATGAAGAACCATTTGAGGTAGACTTTCTTAACGATGCATCGGCGGGACTAATCTTAGGCTGGAATTACGATTTTAATCGCCAAGCGGAATTGTTATTCAGTCATTCTGAAACAGAGTTTGATGGTGATCTTGTGCTCGATGATATGGGTATTAGCATTAGCTATTTGCACATAGGTGGTAACGTTTTGGTTAACGATGGTAAAGTCCCAATTGTTATCAGTGGTGGTCTAGGCATTGCCCATCTTGAACCAAAAGATAAAGAGTTAGATAGTGAAACGAGACCATCGATGAATTTAGGACTTGGCGCTAGATTCCCTGTCACTGAACAATTAACAATTCGACTCGATGGCCGTGTTTACGCATCATTTTTTGATAGTAAAGGCTATGTATTTTGTTCTGGCGATAGCTGCAAAATTCGAACCGAAAGCAACGTATGGTTTCAAGGCGAATTTACTCTTGGCCTAGCTTACCAATTTTAATTGCGAAAGCAATTCATATCTTACATTGTAAAAAGTCGTAAAATACGCGGTAAAAACGATGCATTTTACGACTATAATTAGGACAAGGACGGTCATGCACATGAATATTGTTTTCAAAATTCTCACAATAAACTTACTATTGATAGCGAGCATTTATTCTACCGGTACATTTGCCCATGCAGAGCATGACAAAGCTCGATATGTTGCTGCATCAGGTGTTGACTCTGGTCGATGTGACAATCCTAAAAAGCCATGCAAAACAATTGATTATGCGGCAAAAAACGCAAACAAAGGTGATCAGATTCGGCTTGCAATAGGCAGTTACAACGTCGAAACTGCAGACACCTTATTTTACCTTCTCAGTGACTTAGTACCGGTTAAACCAAACTTTGAACTGTCAAATTCCTTTGCTACACCGTATGAAAATAGCAAAACATACTTAACCGGCGTTCCAAGTGAATATGCACAGCAGCTTAATGAGAAAGGTTTTACCATCATTGCCGATAGCAAAGGCGCTGAGATCAATAAAAACAGAACCGAAATTAAAGCTAAATTGGCAGCCTACGCTCGATTAAAACAGAAAAAAAATAATATTAGCTGTACTAATAATTATGCAGGAGATCACCCTTGTAAAAATATAGACTTGCTCGCTCATATTCCACTTTCAAGTTTTTCAACTAATCCAGCAGAAGCGAACGACATTTGGGGCCACTTTGATCTAAACGATCAAAGGGAGTACGCCATTATTGGGCTTTCGAACGGTATTGGATTTGTTGATATTAGTAAGCCGTCAGAGCCTAGAGTAGTTGACACTATCGCCAGCCAACAAACGATTTGGCGTGATATTAAAGTTTATCAATTTTTCGATGCTCAGCTTAATCGCTGGCGCTCATATGCCTATATTACCGCTGATAACGCCTCTGTTGGCTTGCTAATAGTCGACTTGTCAGGTTTACCTGAAACGGTTTCAGTCATTGCTCAAGATAAAACCGATTTGAGTGCCCATAACATTTATCTATCTAATGTTGATTACTCTACAGGGGTATCAATTACCAATATGAAGCCCTATCTGCATATTGCTGGCTCGGACAAAGACGGTGGTGGCTTCAACACTTACAGTTTAGAAGATCCTGAAAACCTAGTCAGTGTCTATAAACCGAGCCCAAATCGCAACCAATACAGTCATGACGTTTCATCTATGACCATTGAAGATCAGCGCAAAGACAGTCAATGTGTCAATGGTACTGACCATTGTGAAGTCATGTTCGATTTTAACGAAAATGATTTTCAGCTCTGGGATAAAACCGAAAATAGCTCCCCTGAAAAGCTAAGTACTACCAGTTATCAAAATGCCAGTTATGTTCACTCTGGTTGGTATACGGAAGATAAGATGCTGATGCTTGTTCATGACGAACTTGATGAGCAAGAGAAAGGTTTAAATACGACTCTACGTTTGTTTGACATTACCGACTTAACTAAGCCGAACTTACTCTCTACTTGGACCGGTACAAGTCGAGCTATCGATCACAACGGCTATGTCCGTGGCAATCGCTACTATATGTCTAACTACGAACGCGGGGTTACCGTACTCGATATTAGCGACCCAACATTACCAAGGGAAATCGGCTTCTTCGACACCTACCCTATTTCTGATAAATCAGCATTTCATGGTGCCTGGGGTGTTTATCCATTTTTACCAAGCGGCAATATCATCGTTAGTGATATCAATTCTGGATTATACGTTCTTCAAGACAACACCTTAGATAGTGAGCAAGGTTCATTTGCCTTTGATGCAAGAAACTACAATAGCGCAGAAGGCGACTCTTTCGACGTAATGGTTAGCCGAACTAATGTCGGCAATGATGAAAACCTTGCAACCACTGAAGTCTACTGGGAATTAGTCACTGGTTCTGCAGGCGTTGATGATTTTGTATTAAGCAAGGGAAAGTTGATTTGGCAAGGCAGCGATACAAGTAACAAGGCGATTAACGTTCAAATTAACAATGACGACGTTAAAGAAAATACTGAAACCTTGTTTATTCGCTTATACGATCCACAAAACGGGGCGACACTTGCACAGCCAAATTTAGCCATGATCAACATCGCCGGCTCAAATGGTAACAGTATTCCGGTTGTTAATGCTGGAGATAATTTTGAAGTCACCGATGTAGGTGATGTGTCGTTGCTGGCAACAGCAACCGACGCTGATAATGAACAGCTAACCTACTTGTGGCAGCAAATATCTGGCTCGATCGTTGAACTCAATAATTCCGATTCACTCAATGCTACATTTGTTGGGCCAAGCGTAAATGAAACCCTGACTTTTCGTTTTACAGCAACCGATAGCTCAGGTCTATCGGCTAGTGACGATGTTAGCGTGACGATCAATTATGAAATCATTACTGTAACGCCAAATGGTGATGACAGCTCAAGCGGTACACTATACCTATTACTAAGTTGCCTTGGTTTCAGCATAATCGTACGAAATCTAAAAAAACGGTTATAAATCCAACAATCAAGCTAAAAATTAGAAAAAAATTAGGCGCAAGTGGTGACAATAAAATAAAAAGTACTTATACTTGCCACCGCTTTTGGATATTATCATTAATAACTAAAGCAAGATTCCTAAATGGCCCTTTAGCTCAGTTGGTTAGAGCGCCCGACTCATAATCGGTAGGTCCGGTGTTCAAGTCACCGAAGGGCCACCATTTAGGTGATGTACAGGCGAAGTAGTTACTAACACCTATCTTATAGGTAACAAATAGGTAACAATCAAACCGAAAGGACGTTAATTCATCTAGTATTAGCGTCACTCTTTCTCATCCGTTAGTCATAATCCTATCAAAACCCTAAGCAATCCATTATTCTCTGCAAATATTCCTTTAGGGGGTACGGTGGGGACAGCTTTTTTCTACACTAGTAGTGCATATCGACTCAGGAATTTTTACAAAAACAGTATTAGTTTTAGACATTTAACTTTCTCGTAGCCTTTCTAAAATCAATTTATGCTACTCTCATGTATAGTAACCATATATAAGTCGGAAAACATAAAATGTATATATACAAAACAATTGTATTAATGCTTTCAGCTATAACTCTGCTCACTGCCTGTGAAACCACTAGTTATGTTCAACATTACAAACAAGAAGCTCCAAGAACTTACGCAGAAACGGATAACGTTTATTTATTTAATTATCAGAATATTGATATTGATGAAATTTACGAAATGTTTTATTACGACTACCTAATAATTGGACGAACCTCATTCAATGGACCTTACCAAAACCCACTATTAACTAGAGACTTTGCAAAAGAAATAGGTTCTGATGTTTTCTTAACTACCTATCAATTTGATAAGAATAAAACGTACTTTTCAAACTGGGTATTACCTACTGTAAACACAACCAATATTTCGGGCTCAAATGGATTTTCAGCAACTGCGACATCCTACGGAACAACAGTAGTGTCATCCGCCCATGAAGTCACTTTATATAATCAGGATGCTCTTTTTTTAAAGAAGATGAACACCGAGCCAGATTTTTGGGAACGTAGTGCAAGTTATTATCCTGAAACATCTGCATCCCCTTATACAGCAAATTGGGTAAGTAATGATTATAACCTTACGGTTTACGAATCTAATGGATTAATCGTAGGTATAGCAAATGATGTATCAAGCGCTGTAAGAGCTCCCTTTGTTCTGCTTAATTTAAAAGTGCCAAAACCAAAGTGGAATAAAGGGGACATTAAATTGGTTTTCGATTTCAAGTCAAGTAAAGGTGTTTTTTTGTTGGACGACAAAACCCCTACTCCAGCAAAATTTAAAATAAATAGATTTAATCATTTAGAGGTTACTACTCTCACTGCTTATGAAAAAGTCTCATTTGAAAAATCAATATCACAATAGTAAAAAGGGAGTCATAGACTCCCTTAATCTTTAATCAGTAATACCACTCCATTGCCTATCAAACCTTTGATTAATAATGCCATCGTATTAACTTAAATAATCTTGGTATTGTTGGTATTCAACTTCGGATAGTTCGTTAAGCTCCCCAATATTAATTTCACCTGAAATCAATTGAGAAAGTAAATAGGCGTGATCGTACATAGTGCATACTCCTTATGCTAAAAGTGGTTATTCCCTTAACCAAAGTTTAGTTCCTATTTGGTAAAATTCTAATTGAAATTACCGATTGAAAAGAAAGATACTAATCAGCTAACCATATAAATATTAGCTTCACCTTCACCTATTGGCCTATTGAAGTTAGGGTTAACTTCTATAGCCTTTACTCCATCAGAAGTAATAGTTAAATACTGCTTCTTTGGTGCATCAATAGCAGGTAAGAACGGACTTATGAAACCATCACCGTTGTAAGTATGATTTGCGAACCCTTCAAAGCTAGTAACCTCAGTTAAGCAGCTCTTTAATTCTAAGCACTCGCTTTCACTTATCTTAACTACATTAGGGTAGTCTTTTTTCCATTTAGCTTTAAAGTCATACGCCTTATTAGTAACAATGACGTAATAAACATTTAAAGCCCAAACTTCATTTATGTATTTTTGTATTAACCCTTTTTGATGAATTGAGTTAGACCAACTGCACTTCATGGCGTACCCGTTGTAACCTTTCTTTTTGTATTCAGCTACCTTTTTATCCGAAACACTTTTAACTGTATGACCGTTTAGTTCTCCATTTTTATGGTCAAAAATATACAGACATCCAGTGTAGTTATTTACGGCTACTGCATCAGGTATTTGACCGAATACTACTCCTTCTTTATCTAGCATCTTTCCGAAATACTTGTTGTTTGACACCTCATCATAGCCTTCAAAACCCATTGACTCTAACCACTTGATTTCAGCTTTAGTTTGATTGCATTTACTCATGATTTGTTACCTCTTATTATTATTCTAATACACAGAACAATCCGTGTAAGCTATTGATTTAATTAAACAATAAAAACAAAAAGCACACCAGAGCACACTTCAGCAATTAAAAATGTGACGCAAAAATCCTTACTAGTCAAAGACTTACGTCTACTAGCACAGATATCACACTACTGGTGAGCTTTATATTGTTTTAAGTATTTATACTGCTTAGTTTGAAACGAGTATTATTAATTGACAGCAGTTAGACTAGGCTTAGTCCACCACCTTTTACGCTGACCTTCATAGATTGATGCGTTACTAGGCTTGTTATAACCATTAGTTATAAGCGCATCTCTAATCATAGGTTGATTAAGTTTCCCTTTAAACATCTCGCATAACTCAGTTAAAGAGAAAGCTTCATGTCCAGAGCGTAATAAAGTATTAAGCTCATCTTTAAAGTCATCCCTGAGATCGTCAAAGGCTATTTTATTTTTATCTTCAGTGTCTGGAGCAATGTTGAAGTTATGCTTTTCAATATCTACAAAATGGAAATAGTCATAAGCATATTCAAGCCCACCATTATCTAGCCACTTTATAAACTTCTCACAGAACAATTGAGTCTCTTCTTTACTCTCCTTATGCTTAATAAATGTAGGAACAAACCATCTTCGGTCTTTCCCTCTTTCAATATATACAGGTACAGAATCATTACTTGAAACAATGAAGTTAGAATAGTTCTTTACCGACTTACGATCTTCTCCCTTCTCTTCAACAGATATATAGTCATCAGTTTGCTTAGTCTTAAGCGAGTCAGAAGACTTTTTCTTACCCTCATAAACTTCATCTATAGCAACTACAACCTTATCTCCTAGAAAGGAATTAAACTTGCTATTAGCATCCCTCAAAGCAATCTTAATGAAGTTAGATTCCCCAACCAAAGGACGAATTAAGCAGTCAGTAAGAACCCCTTTACCAACCCCTTGTTCGGACCTAAGCAGCAAAGTAACCTTAGTCTTAACTTCAGGTCGAATAATCCAATGAGCAATAAGCGCTATTGCATATTCTCTTTCAGAATCGACAGGAAATAATCGCTTAAAGAATTGCATCAAGTCGCTAACCTCTCCTAGATTTCTTTCTATAGTTGGCGCTTTGTAAGTATTAAGAACAAACTTACCGTTAGCCACAGGAATCAATAAAGGTTCGCTTGGTCTGTATTCAGTTCCAACTACATAGTTTAACTGCTCCCTTAAAGCGCAATAGTACCCGTTATATTCTTTCCCCCAGCTAGAATGTAAATTAGTACCTTCAATCCTTGCAGCTTCGCTAACCAATAAACCATCGCTTTGCTTTGAATTGTTATGAGGTAGGAACAATAAACCTTCAGAAGAAAATACAAAGATCTTCTTAAGCTCTTCGATTGTGCTCTCGCTATATTGTTTATTACTCATCGTTAGAAGCCTCGAATAGATTGTTGATAAACTTCTCAACATCTTCTCTTCGATACCTCACACTTCGCCCTAACTTTGCATACTTTAATTCGGGATGCGTGTTATTCGATCTCCAATTATTTAAAGTCCCTTTATCTACACCTAAAATGTCACTCACTTCATTTGTGTTCAATAGCATTCAATCACCTTTTCTCAGTTAAAATTACAACCAAATTCCGCCGCCTACGAAACTTGAAAGCGTATCCTAAAACAACATTAGGAAGAGAAATACTAAAATTTTCACAAATAATAAAAATATATATTTGTATAAAAAAGCAGCACCCTCACATTCTATGCTGCTGAGGGATAAGCCTTAATGCAAGCTTTTATTTACAGAATAATTTATTGATGTCTGTATTAAAGACTCATTATGGTTTCTTGAATTTTGTTGGAAGGTTCTCGAAGTGTTTCACTAGTTAGTATTTTATAACCATCAGTAACATCTGTTCCTAGTGCATGGTTAGAAAGTCTCTTAATAGTGTATTGTCCGATACTTAGATGTTCGGCAGTGGTAATAAAAGTGCGTCTTAAATCGTGGAAGTTACAAGCTTCTACACCTGAGATCTTTTTAACTTTAGCAACTACCTTCTTAGGCTCTTTAATTCGTCCGTAAACATTTTCAGCACCAAAGACATAGGCTGTCTGAGATCTCTCTTTACAGCGTTTTATTACTGTAGATAAGTGCTTAGTAATAGGTAACTCTAAAGGGTTGCTGTTCTTAGTTTCAGTAATAGTATAGAAGTTAGAACGCTCGTTAATGTCATCCCACCTTAGACTTAATACTTCTTCTTTTCGTAAGCCAGTAAGCAGAGCAAATAACATAGCATCGCAAACAGATTGCTCAGTTATAGTAGCATCCGACCTAACCTCTTCTAATGCTTTCTTGAACAATCCAACTTCTTCTTTTCTTAAATGGTCCTGCTTTCGCTTGGCCTTATGCCATTGGTTTCTGTGAGTTAAGATCTCAACAGGATTATCAGGGAATAAACTAACACCTTCATCTGTTAGGTACTCGTTTCTAGCGAAGTTAAAGATAGCTCTAATTACTCGCATCAGTCCGTTAGCCTGGGCAGCAGATTCAATACCGTTATGAAGTGAAGAAATAACAGGTCTAGTTATCTCTTTAAGTGGGGTGGAATACAGCTCTTCTGCATAGTTATCCATCAGGCTCTTATATCCTGTAGCTGTACTCTCTTTTATTTTCTTTGTTTCAATGTAAGCATTGTAAGCAGCTAATAGGGTAATCCCCTTAGCTTCATTGTTTCTTCTCTGCTCGTTAGGGTTAACACCTTCCATGATTTCATATAAGGTCTTAGTCGCTTGCTTCCTAGCTTGATCTGGAGTCATCTCAGGAAATGTACCTAATGTAACTTTAACTAGCTTTCCTTTAGGTATTCTCTTTTGAAGTATGAAGACTTTACGTCCTGAAGAATGCACTCTTAACTTAAGTGCCTTAACACCTTCATCAGTGTATACAATCTCTTTATCTTGAGGTTCTATCTTCTTAATACTACTAACTGTAAATTGAAACTTCATAATCTCTCAGGTAACAAATAGGTAACTTTCACCTATTATAAACATACTATTGAAATTATCTCAAATTCATTTAAACTCAGTACAAACAAGACCTACAGCATCATGGCGTTATTTAGAATTACTTAGAAAAACATAGGGCCGTAAGACTCATAATCGGTAGGTCCGGTGTTCAAGTCACCGAAGGGCCACCATTTAGGAACAATAAAGACGCATTTAAGCGTCTTTTTTTGTACCTGAAACTTTTGTTCTTAAAAGAAAAAGCCCCGCCTCGCTCTCATTACCCCGTACCAAATCCGGTGTTCAAGTCACCGAAGGGCCACCATTTAGGAACAATAAAGACGCACTTAAGCGTCTTTTTTTGTGTCTGAAAATCGATGCAGAAATTAGATTTATCACCCGACATACGACCGGGCGTTCGAGGAAATGAGTAAAAACTAGTTAGGGTAAAACTCTGTAGCCGAAAGGCGTCGAAGTATGCATGCGGGCCTAAGTTGACTTTTAGGGCCCGGTGCTTGCAAAAGCAATTAAAAGTTGTAAGTTGCCCCGATACTAATTACATCCACATCGGTATCGTCAAGCGTAAACATTTCATATTCTAGACGTACTGCAATTTTCGAGAAGTTATACTCCCCACCAACAGCAAAGAACGCGTCTTTGCCATCATCATCGTCTGACCCACTATCAGAATATCTTTCATCAATACCATCTATAGGAATCGCGATCCTTTCAGAATACTTATAAGTCCCTTCAACATCCCAAAAATTCATACCAGCTTTAGCAAACAGATTAAAACTTTCACTTAGTGGTAATTTACCAAGAATACTTAAGGTGATGCCACTAGCTTCTGCAGTCAAGCTCTCTTGATAACTCCAGCTAACAATTCCATCACTAAAAGAATTCTCATATGATGCTTTCACCTCTCCTAAGTCATTATAACTTGCCTCTATAGAGAAATTTTTATTTATATTGTATCCGCCGATAAGCTTTATTGCAGTATCGGTGTCATCTAGCTTTACTTCATCTGAAAAACCAAGCTCATCTTTGGAAATATCTGTACTTGTTTGGCCAATAGAAGCACCGACGTAAAATTTACTATTTTCAACAACTAGTTCTTCTGCAAATACGTTACTTGTTAAAGCTGAAGATACAGCGAATGCAACCAATACTTTTTTCATAATTTTCCTTAATTAATATATAGTTAAGAATACATTAAACCCGCTCCAGATATCGTTGTCAATATAATTACATTAATCAAAAATTATTAAATTTTTCTTTTATAACGGTAACTTAGCAGCTTACTTAACACAAACTCCAACATATTTAATCGACGCGTTGACCCCCTTTGAATTTCCTTAAAACAACAGCACCAATAAATGGCATTGATTTACTGGTTGAATATCCCATTCGCTCATAATCAATAAGCCAGGTGTTCAAGCCAACGAAAAGGCCGCCATTAAAAATGATAGCTTTAAGTAACGCAATAATTACCTTTGCTAAGTGGTTAAATCTCAATTCTCTGTTAAATTTAAATGGTTAATAAATTTTATAGCTTGTAGAAAAGTTCATCATAAGGAGAGTTACTATGACATTTGAAGTTAGCTTCGAATTACAGGATTCAGATTTAGAACATTTTCGCGACGTTATGCGAAAAGCCCAAGACGGCGCCAAAAACCTATCAGAGCAAGTGATTTTAGCAAATGCTAAAAATCTTATTAGAGATGTGAAAGGTAATGTGCCGCCATTTGTCAGCGATAGAATTAAAAAATTAGAAACGTTAATAGCGATGGTGGAAGACAATGAGTGGAAAATTCCTGATGAAGAACGCGCTGACGTATTGAGTGCTTTATCCTATTTTAGTGAAGCAGAAGACTTAGTTCCTGACGACATCCCTGTTTTAGGGTTTTTAGACGACGCAATCATGATCGAATTAGTTGCTCAAGACTTAAGTGATGATATCGACGCTTTTAATGAGTTCTGTGCCTATCGAATTCGAGAAAAAGATAGGGCCGGTGACGAAACAATCACTCACCAAGATTGGCTCGATGCTAAGCGACGAGAATTACACTCGCGAATGAGAAATCGTCGTTCTTCACGACGCCGAACTTCATCATTTCGTTCAATATTTTAAAAATAGGCTATGGTTAACAACCAGGGAAGATGCGCCCTATTCATCATATAAATTAAAAAAGACGCTAATAAGCGTCTTTTTTAATTAAATAGTTTTCTCAGGCTTGAGTACTTCGTCAAAATACTCAATCAACATGCGAATATCATAACCAATCAAAGAATTGGCTTCTCGACCAAATAATCTTCTATCCAGATATCCCATATCTTTTATATCGGCAGAGTCCGACACCGTGATATTACCTTCAAGATCTTTGATTACATAATCAAATTCCATACTAGGAATGTATAGGTCTTTAAGTACTCGGATTTCTTCGTTGTTAAATCGAGTCTCACCAGCTAAATCAATATCGGTGAATTCAATATCAATAGAAATACCTTTATCTTTAAAGTTTTTATTTAGTGCTTCAGCTATTTTGCTAGCTACAGATTGCTCAAAACTAGAATAGGTATTTAAGTTACCAGGCCTTAAATCAGTGAACTCACGAGGATTTACGAGTGTTACTGTCGCTTTACCTTCCGTTGCAGATACGGACTTAGGTAATTCATCTGTGCTAGAACATGCTGCGAATTGTATAGTTAAAATCAAAATTAATATTTTCTTCAAAACTATTCTCCTATATTAATATAAACATACTAGTATCAATGCTCACGGGAGTACACACTTAAATAAGTTAGCACTTATTTCTACACATCACATATAACTAGACCGCAAATACTCAGTGTAAATTTCAATATCGAAAACAAGGAAATTTATCAATACTCGAGTTTCTACAACACGCCTCGCACAATTTCCTGCAAGCGTCCTGCATCGAGAAAAAATAATCATCGTAATAGCTGCTAATTTAAATATTAAATTTTTCAGGTAGCTACATAAGACACTCAAAGTATCAATATATTATACTTTTTTTATAAAAGTGATATTTAGCTTTATAAAACAATCGATTGCGTTCACTATATATAAAAAGAAATATTATCTGGCTTTATATCTAAGATATTTCATCTCATTTATTGAAACTATTGGGTAAAAACTTAGGTCTGTATTGTCAGTAATATTGGAAAACTACTCGTTGTCCGCTTAGACATAGATACGAACTTTTTTGACTATATACAGTCAAACTGTGCTATTCAAAATCTTTGAACTATTCTAAAGTAGTTGAATCCAAATTAAATATAGGTCTAATAAAATTAAATTTTATTGTTCAAAGCTATTGAAATATAAACAGAATCAAGGAATAAACTATGAATACAGTTTCAAAGATTAAGAACGCTAAAACGGGCTTTATTGCAACATCATTGAGTGTATTATTACTCGCTTGTTCGTCAGGAACAGACATTGAAAGTGATTTAGGCATAGAAAATGCTCCTGACTGGGTAAATGAAGGCAGTGTAGCAGTGAGCGATGACGATGGTCGTTATATTCAAGGTGTCGGTATGTCGCAACCTCTAAATGACATGGCACTGCAAAAATCCACTGCTGATAATCGAGCTAGAGCCGAATTAGCACAAGTCGTTTCTTCATTTATTGATGTATCACTTGATGATTATGCCGCGAGCAATGGTGATGCTAACTCAACAAACATCGAACGAGTTATTTCGACATTTAGTAAAACATCTTTAAATGGTTCGAAAATTAAAGCTCGTTGGAAAAATCCAGAAACCAATGTTATCTACTCATTTGCGGAATTAGACTTAGAAAAAGTCGAAGAAATGATCGAGCAATCAACAGCAATGAATAAAGATATGAAAAAATATTTAGACACTGCTTTAGACACAAAATTTGACCGCTTTATTAAAGAAAGCGAAACGGAGAAATAAGAATGAAATTGAATAAATTAGTTGGCATAAGCTTAGCCTGTGCAATTGCTTTAACTGGTTGTAGCACTACCGTTGAGCGAGTTGATGCCAGTACAGTAGCTGATTTAAGTGGTGCTTGGAACGATACCGACTCGCAATTAACTGCGAAAACTATGGTGGCCGATGCATTAACTCGCCCTTGGTTTAGCAAACATTTAAAAGCAACAGGAAAATCGCCAACAGTTATCGTTGGGCGCATTAATAATTTAAGCCATGAGCATATAAACACACAAACATTCATCTCAGATATTGAACGTGAATTAATAAACTCTGGTGAGGTTGAATTTGTTGCAGACTCTACAGCGCGAAAAGAAATTCGAGAAGAACGCGGCGACCAAGACTTGAATGCAACGGAAGCAACTCGCAATGCAATGGGTCAAGAGATTGGCGCAGATTATATGATGCAAGGAAACATCAATACCATTATTGACGTGGACGGCAGTGATCAGGTTCGTTTTTACCAAGTTGATTTAGAGCTTGTTAGCATGAAAGACAATCGCAAAGTTTGGATTGGCCAGCAAAAAATCAAGAAGCTAGTTGAAAATAGCAAAATGAGAAAATAACGTGCTAAAACAGTCATCTGTGGGTAGAAAAGGCATTTTACCCACACTTTTTTGTCATCAGTTATTACTTGGGTTTGCTCTATTAATACTCACTGGTTGTGGAATTACCCAACAAAAAGTTAATACGCTTTCTCAAACCTTAAAGACCGATACACCAGAAAATCTATTAGTAAAGTTTCAAGCAATGAAACCTGACGCTAATGATCAAGTGCTATTCGATCTTAACATCGGAATGTTACAGTTTCTCAGCCAAGATTACGATGCGGCAATAGAAACTCTTACTTATGCAAAAAATGAAATGGCTGCGTTATACGCGACATCTGTAACAGAAAATATAGGTGCTGCAACGATTAATGAAACAATGCGTAGCTATACCGGTACGCCAACTGATTTGGTTATGGTTCACAATATTTTAGCTTTGTCTTATTTGTTTCGAGACGATTTACAAGGAGCCAGGGTTGAAATGTTGCAAGCCGATATCATGATGAAAAAACTGGTTAAAAGTGACTCAAATATAGGTCAACTAGCCAGCACTCATGTTATTTCCGCTATTGTCTACGAACTCTCTGGTGAAATAGACAACGCTTTTATTAGCTATAAATTTGCCGCAGATATTATGCAAAGTCATGGATTGGCTTTGCCTCGTGGAGTAAAATTAGCACTCGCTAGAATGAGTAAAAATTTAGGTCAATTAGATCAGTATGACAAATATGTCGCTGAATTTAATATGGATGAAGAGGCGTTAGATTCGTATTTAGCATCGACGATGAGCAACGTGTTTGTTTTATATTTCGACGACCTTGTAATCCATAAAAGACAACGCTCAGTTATGGCTAACCATGAAAGTTATGACAATGACAACGATAGAATAATTCGAGTGTCAGTACCGGCTTATCCGCCAGGAAACAGAATTTATTCTCATGCTCAATTAAGTGCGGGTGAAGAGGTAATTTCTACTGAGCAAGTTGAAAACGTAGATAAACTCGCTAAAGAAGACTTAAGTGCCGAATATCCAGCAATATTGCTGGCTGCAACAACTAGAGCGGTATTCAAAGATAGCATGGTCAAAAATTCTGAAAAGAAAGACTCTACTGCAGGTGTGTTAATGAATATCGTGACAGTACTAACGGAAGTCGCTGATGTAAGAAGCTGGAGTACGTTACCAGCGTCAATAGATTATGCATATTTAAGCACTGAGCAGCCATTGTTATCGATTAATGCTCCGGGAAATCAAACTCATACAATTGAGTTAACAACCGGTAGTAAACACGTGATAATGGTCACAAGCTTAACGGACAAATTATTTCACTATCAAAGTATGGATAGTCGCCCTAGCCCTATTCCATTACAATAATTGATTACAGGAAACCTTATGAAACGCCAACAAACATTATCATTTATATGTGCATCAATTTTTGCTTTGCTTGTTTCTTCCTGCAGCAGCGGTGGCAACGAAAACCCAAAACCAAGCTGGATTGATAATCCAGAAATTGAATACTCGTCACAGCAATACTTAACGGCGACAGGTTATGCTTCACAACGTGATGTTGCTGCTAATAGTGCACTAGCTAATTTAGCTAAAATATTTACCGTTGATATAAATGCTGATACCAAAGAATTTAGTAAGGCAATTACCAGTAATTCTAGTGGAACTTACACCATCGAAAATACCCAAGAATTAAGCCGAAGTGTGGTAACAACAACTGACTTGGAACTTGAAGGTGCGATCATTAAAGAAACCTGGGTTAGCCCTGTTGGCGAACATTACGCGTTAGCAATACTTGAGAAACAGCGAGCTGCAAGAAACTTGACGCAAAAAATTCGAAATGCAGATCAAAATACTACGCAGCTTCTTGCCTATAGTAAAAATACTGCGCCAAACGTGGTACTCGCATTTCACGCCTTACGCCAAGCTCGAGGTGAGCAAATTAAACGTGAAATTGCACATCAGCAACTGATACAGGTGGCAAATAAAAGTATTCCTAATAAAACCAGTAGCAAGGAAATAGAAACGCTAATCAAGCAATCTTTAGCGCAATTGAGCGTCGCAACAAGTGCCGAGAGCGATGAAAGTAACAGCGTCTTGCAGTCTGCTTTAGGACAACTTGGTATTCCACATGCAGGGCAATCAAACCTATTGTTAAAAGCAAAATTAGACACCATAGATCCAGCATTTAAAGAAGAATGGTATTGGTTACGTGGTAGCTATGATCTTAGCTTAGTAGATAATGGTACGGTAATAACCCACATGCGTTGGCCAATAAAAATATCTGCTCGTGAGGAGCAATTATTGCAGCCGCGTTTGCAAGATGAGATCAGCAAAAATTTACCGGATTATTTACTTGAGCTATTAAGTACGCCTCCAAAATAGAATTTGAGTGTTGATGTTTGATGGTTGAACTGTTTAACATAAGCCATAATTACAATAATCGGCAAAAGCCCTAACTGATGAGTTAGGGCTTTTTTATATCTTAGTACCGAGTGCTTTAACGCTAAAATGAACCGAATTCTAAAATCATACGTATATACAAGTATATGAATTTACCATGGGGTGCGTATGAACTACCCACTAATTATTAACAGTCTAATATTTAACATCATTTGGTTCTGCTGTGTATACTTTCAAGCAGCCGGTGTTGCTGCTCTGTTATTAATTATATGGGCCATTTATCAATACAAACAACTTTCATACTGGCGTTACTTTCTAACGTTAAGCGCAACTGGTATCGCCGTCGATTCTTTACTTATTCATTTCGATTGGATGTTATTTGGCGAGCCGGTCGTAATACCTAGATTTTTAGTTTTGCTATGGATTGCATTTAGCTTTTACAGCACCATTCTTTTCAAACATTTACCGTTTAACTACGGAGTCTACACAGTTATTTCTGGCATTGCCGGTGTAAGTAGTTATATCGCTGCAGAAGCGCTAGGTGCAGTAAAAATAAATTGGAACTTCGATGCATTTACTGCTGCTTTCATCGCTTTTTGGATCCTATTCCTTCCTTGCTCTCAGTTATTATATCGGAGGATGTCATGTTCAAAACAATCTGCTCATCATTAATAATCCTAGCGTTCTTAGCTTTTCAAAATCTTAGTTTTGCTGCAACGATTAATGCCGAGACTGAGGATACGCCTGCTTATAAAAAGATAAAATGGTTAAACGTTGGCAAAGCGAAATTAGAAATTCTATTTTTTGATATTTATAAAGCTCAGCTTTATACGGAAGATGGAACATTCTCAGGTATCAAAGGGCCGCTAAAATTACATTTAACCTATTATCTAGATATCGACGGAGAGGAATTAGTTGATGAAACTAAAAACCAATGGCAAGAAATGGGGATCTATGACGTAGCTGACAAGCCATGGTTAGAACAACTTCGACTTGTCTTTCCTGACATTAAGGAAGATGACTCTTTAACTTTAATTCTCGATAAGAATTCGCAAGGATTACTTGAACATAATAATAAACTCATTCATGTATTTGAAGGTAGCGAACAACTTTCTAAATTCTTCTCAATCTGGTTATCTAAAGACAGTACGCGACCTGAATTGATGCGTAAACTAACGAAAACCGCCGTGGCTAAAAACTAATGTTAGCTATTACTCACGAACAGAACACTCTCAATAGGAACTCTAATTAATGAAAGCGATTAAATCTTTCATCATTATCATTGTTTTCAGCAGTTTTCTTACTAGCTGCACCACTGATATCAATGAATATAGCAACTCTACACCTGTGTTTAAACTAGAACAATTTTTCAATGGAAAAGTAAGCGGATATGGTTTGGTCACAGGGTTTAATGATGAAGTGGTGAGACGTTTTGTCGTTGATATTGAAGCTAAATGGAATGGTAATGAAGGCGTTCTAGATGAATACTTTGTTTATGACGATGGTGAAAAACAATTTCGCCAGTGGCGAATAACAAAAACTAGCGATAACAGCTATGTAGGTAAAGCTGATGATATTATTGGTAAGGCAACGGGTGAACAGGCAGGTTCAGTATTAATCTGGCAATATTCGATGTTGTTACCGGTTGATGGAGACACCTATGAAGTTAGCTTTGACGACACTATGGCGCTGATTGACGATAAACGTATGCTTAATAGCGCAAAAATTTATAAGTTTGGTTTAAACGTAGCGAATGTGATTCTATTTTTTGAAAAACACTAGTTTATATTGACCTTTAACGCCGAGATATATCGTCCAAATTATGCCTGTCAAAGTCAACCAAAGGGTGATAAAGGCGAACAGCATTATTTGTATATTGTTGAAGCTACCTTTATTTGCATAATCCATAAAATGTAGCTTAAACATCAAATCTGCGAAACGTTTATGGTCATCACTATGACCGACAATGCGGCCAGAATTGGCTTGGATATAAACGCTGGTATTAATGTCATCGTTTAAGTTAATTCGCCAGCTAGCATTTTGCTGTTTTGGATACTCATCCAATCTACCATTGATTAAGGTGACATCAACGACTTTTCCCTTCCCCGCATATGATTCTAATGCAAGTTTTGTTGCAATCGATTTTGTCACCTTAAACTCACTGCCATTATACGCGTCAATTAAGCTATATTCATTTTTAAAATGTTTATACAATCCCTGTTTATGAGTAAGCAGATAATATGGCTTGTCGAGTAATTGCGTTTGTTCAATTGACACAACCGGCCGCTTACTTTGTTGCAATATAGCTTTTGGCTCGATAAATTTGGAGAGATCAAATTCTATGTGTTTAATTTCGGTATTTTGATAAGTCCTACCTTTCGCTTTTGCGCCATCCATCAAATTGAAAAACAGTCCACTTATCAGCCATATTAACAACTGAATCGCAACAATAACCGAAAGCCATTTATGGATTCTCCTAATTATCCCCATTTTAGAGCGTCTCCATTAAAACGACACCGGTTTAGACGACTTAAATACATGGTAATAGGTAAGAAATATTCCACTTATGGTAGCAATCATGCCAAGTATGGCGAGGATAAATAGCCACGAATTATCAATATCAGAGCCATCATCGTAGTCCATGACATGAAAGCGAAACATCCAATCAAATATGCGCCAAAACTGATGTCGCTTTCCCACAAGCTGACCAGTTTCAGCTGAGACATAGATAGTCGGGGCTGACATACCCTCAAAATCTACGCGCCATGCTGGTAATGCGCTGGCACGTAATTCAAAGGGTGGATTCTCATTGATGAGAGTAATATCGTCTATATATGGCGAACCTGAATAGTAGTGTTTGGCAGCTGATATTGCCGTAGCTTTATTAATTGGTGACAGCATTTTGCCGCTGCGGGCATCAATGACATACTGCTTATCATCTACCGAAAATGAATACACAGCAGTATCAATAAAGGTACCTAACTTTAAGTTATTGGCGTTTGGGTATTGTAACAACAACTCTGACTGTGAATATTCAATACTGTTAGCATCAATTGCTGTCTGATGATTTACAACTAAGCTGTTACCATGAATATAGTCAATATTTAAAAACACCATATAAGTGCCAGTCACTGACCAAATAACGAATTGAACACCGATAAATAACATTAGCCATTTATGGTACTTTCTTGATATTTTGGCCAGAGATGAAGACTTCTTACTTTTCATTTAGATGTTGTTTTTTCCAAAGCAAATATACTGCGGGTAACACAAGCAAGGTCAATACAACCGCGCTTACCATACCACCTACCATAGGTGCTGCTATCCTACTCATAACTTCAGATCCCGTACCTTGACCATATAGTATCGGTAACAAACCAATAATAATAGTGGCAACTGTCATCATTACCGGACGAACCCGTAATCCAGCACCAGCAGTTATCGCTTGCACTAAGGCGCGTTCATCAAACCTAGTTTTTGTCTGCTGATGCTGCTCCATCGCCTGCTGTAATGCTTGATTCAAATACACCAACATTATCACGCCTATTTCAACAGCCACGCCAGCAAGTGCAATAAAGCCGACTCCTGCGGCTACCGAGAAGTTAAAGCTTTCAATATACATTAACCATATACCGCCAATCAACGCAAAAGGCAGAGTGGCAACAATAATAACCACTTCGGTTAAATTACGAAAATTCAAATACAGCAGTACTAGGATAATCGCTAAAACTAATGGCAAAACAAATTGTAACTTCTGTTTTGCCCTTTCCATATATTCATATTGCCCGGCCCAAGATACTGAATAACCAGCGGGAAGTATCAGTTCTTTATCCAGCACTTGTTTGGCGTTAGCAACATAACTTCCGACATCGACACCTTCAATATCAATAAGGCTCCAACCATTGATACGAGCATTTTCACTTTTTATACCAGGAGGGCCATTTTCAACAAACACGTTGGCGACGTCTCCTAGCGAAATGCGCTGACCACTCGGCGTGATTATTGGCAATAAAGCGAGTTGCTCCGGTGAGTCTCTATAATCTTGTGGGTAACGCAAATTTACCGGGTAACGTTCTAAGCCTTCTATAGTTTGCGTAATATTCACACCACCAATTGCTGTAGCAACAACTTGTTGGATGTCAGCGACATTTAAGCCATAACGTGATGCTTTTAAGCGTTGAATATCGACCTTGATATAGCGCCCACCAGCGACCCGCTCAGAGTAAACTGAAGCAGTACCCTCGACAGATTTTAAAATCTGCTCTATTTGTACACCAATATCTTCAATGGTATTTAAATCGCTACCGGCAACTTTGATTCCGACAGGCGTTTTAATACCAGTAGCTAACATATCAATACGAGTTTTAATTGGCATCACCCAAGCGTTAGTAAGACCTGGGAACTTAACCAATGCGTCAAGCTCCTGCTTTAGAGTTTCTGTAGTTAAACCGTCACGCCACTCATTTTTTGGTTTCAATTGAATAAATGTTTCAATCATGGTTAACGGCGCCGGATCTGTCGCGGTTTCCGCGCGGCCAACTTTGCCAAATACATTGTCAACTTCAGGAACAGTCGCGATAAGCTTATTGGTTTGTTGTAATAACTCTCTAGCTTTGCCAATTGAAATGCCAGGAAACGTGGTAGGCATATACATTAAATCGCCTTCATCGAGCTGTGGAATAAATTCACTACCAATTTTGTCGATCGGATAAAAGCCAACCCAAGTAACAATGATTGCACTGACAATGGTAGTTTTGGGAAACCGTAAAACCGTTTTAAGAAGTGGTAGATAAACTGCAATTAGAGCTCTATTAACCGGATTCTTTTTCTCTGAAATTACTTTTCCGCGGATAAAGTACCCCATTAAGACAGGGATCAAAGTTATCGCTAAACCTGCCGATGCGGCCATTGCATAAGTCTTAGTGTACGCCAGCGGGCTAAACATACGGCCTTCCTGCGCCTCAAGAATAAATACTGGCATAAAGCTTACGGTAATGATCAGTAAACTAAAGAACAAGGCTGGACCAACTTCTGCCGCTGACTTAGCCACCAATTGCCAACGATTCTCAGGAGTTAAAGGCGTTTTCTCCATATGTTTATGCATATTTTCAATCATCACAATGGCACCATCGGTCATCGCGCCGATAGCGATGGCAATACCACCAAGGGACATAATGTTGGCATTAATCCCTTGAAAATACATGATTGAAAACGATACTAGAATGCCAATTGGCAAGGTAACAATCGCCACTAATGAAGAGCGAATATGAAACAAAAATACCATACACACTAGCGCGACCACCGCCAACTCTTCGATTAGTTTTGACCATAAATTATCTACCGCACGCTCAATTAAACCCGATCTGTCATAGACAGTGACCACTTCAACGCCGTCTGGTAAACCTTTCTTTAATTGCTCAAGTTTTTCTTTAACACCATTAATGGTTTTTTGAGCATTTTCGCCAAAACGCATAACAACAACACCACCAATGGATTCTCCTTCACCGTTTAATTCAGCTACGCCACGGCGCATTTGCGGACCAAGGCTAATATCGGCGACATCTTTTAAGCGTACCGGTACGCCTTTAACATTGACACCTAGCGGTATATTTTCCAAATCACTAATACTATTGATATAGCCTGTGGCACTAACCATATATTCTGCTTCGGCCATTTCAATAACCGAAGCACCGACTTCTTGATTGCCCTGCTTAACAGCGGTTTGAATCATACTTAACGGTATGTTGAATGCTCTTAACTTATCTGGGTTTGCAGTAATTTGATATTGTTTGACCATACCGCCTATTGGCGCGACTTCTGATACTCCCTCAACGGTTTGCAGTTCATATTTTAAAAACCAATCTTGAATAGAACGCAATTGACTAATGTCGTGTTGGCCAGTTTTATCAACCAAGGCATACAAATATACCCAGCCAACACCGGTTGCATCAGGGCCAAGCTGTGGCGTTGCATTCTTAGGGAGTCTTGGAGCAACTTGTGATAAATACTCCAATACGCGACTTCTTGCCCAATAGATGTCGGTATTATCATCAAAAATAACATAAACGTAAGAATCGCCGAAAAATGAAAACCCACGAACAGTTTTAGCCCCAGGCACTGACAACATTGCCGTTGTCATCGGATAAGTTACTTGATCTTCAACAACTTGCGGCGTTTGCCCAGGATAACTCGTTTTGATAATCACCTGAACATCGGATAAATCAGGCAAGGCATCTATTGGCGTATTTTTAATTGAAAAAATGCCGACAGCAATAATAATGAATGTCGTTAACAGTACAAAAAATCGATTTAGTACTGACCAGCGAATAATAGAAGCAATCATATGGTTTCTCCTATTCACTAATGACTTGAATGATCAATCGGTGAATGAGCATCAACAACATCCTCGCCTGATTCTTCTGCATTTGAAATATCAATAACGATAAAATCACCATCGCGGATCTCAAACGTAAAAATCACATTCATCTCACTTTGAAGTTCGGTTAAATCAATATGTTTTGCCACCAGAAAATCCATGGTGTCAGGATCTCGCCCCCACTTCTCAATGGCGCCGCGACTTATATTGACCATTCTATGTTCAACCATTACCGAATTAATGACACCTGTTGTCGTTGCTGACATTATTTTCTGATGACTTGCCATTCGTTTAAAATCTGATGATTTACTCGATTCTGAATCCAGTAAAAATTGTGCTGAGCTAACGACCTCCTCTCCCTCGGATAAGCCCGATAATATTTCAACGTGGCCATTAATTACTTGCCCAGCAATGACTTCTACGGATTTAAATCGACCACTTCCTAGCGATAAAACTACTCTATCTTGCTTACCGGTACGAATTAATGCTTCACGTGGGATCATCAGCAATTCATTGTCTTTAGAAGAATTAATCGTAACTTGTGCAAACATGTTCGGCTTTAATTTACCATCAACATTATTAAACTTCAGGCGAACTACTAAGGTACGAGTTTTCTCGGATAATTCAGGATAAACATAGTCGACTTTACCGAGCCATTTTCTGCCAGGGATATAATCTAAAGTCATAGTGACATCGTCACCAACGTTGACCAATGATGCTTGTCGTTCATACACTTCAACATTGACCCATACATTGGTTAAATCACCAATCACTAAAATGCCTTTATTAGGCTGAACGTAGTAGCCTTCGCGTATCGATAATGATTCGATCACACCACTTTTCGGCGCATAGAATGTCAGGTTTTGTTTTAATTTACGGGATGTTTTCAAGCGCTGAATTTCAGCCAATGGTACTTGCAAGGCAATAAGTCTATTCTCAGTTGCTTCGATTAAACGTTTATTGTTTCGTTGTAACGCCAGTAAAAACTCTTCTTGTGCATTTACCAATTCATGGGAATGAATATCGTATAATGGTTGCCCCTTAGTAACGAACTCGCCAACGGCTTTAACGTATAGCTTCTCTATCCAACCTTCTATTCTCGGATTAACTTGCAACAGGTTATTTTCATCGTAAGTTACATACCCTACCGTGGTGATGTTTCGCTCTGGCTTTTGCATTTTCGCAGTTGCTGTACGAACGCCTAAATTATTCACCACAGATGGCGATATTGTTACCATTCCAGCTTCTTCATCTGAGCCGCTATTATCATTTGCATAAACAGGCACTAAATCCATACCCATTGGCGATTTCCCAGGTTTATCTCGGCGATAATTTGCATCCATCGGAGCAACCCAATATAAGGGTTCCTCTTTAGCATTAGGCTCTGCGACTTGAGTGTGTACTTGCCCGGCTAACAAGAAAGTTAATACAAAATAACAGGCCGCTATACCAATAATAATGCCGATTGCTGCAGCGACAATTGGAGTCTTTATCAAGGTTTGGGTTTTATTAGTCATTAGTTGCTCCCTGGCGAGCGTATTTAGGTTTTTGCATATTGGAATGATTAAAAGCGATATGATGCTGATCAGCATTCATAAATAAATAGTTTAATTCCAATAGTAATTTTTGTTCTTCTACATTAATTGCGAGAAAGTCTATTTCTGTCTCGAGCATCGTCATTCTTGCTCTGATCACATCAGAAAAGTCACCATCATCATGGGTATATGCCATCAATGCCGCTTCTATTTGTTCATTTACTTGTGGTACCAACTTTTCATTAAACAAAGATTTTCGTTGTTGTAATGACATAAAACGACCTTTACTGCTGGCAAAGGAACTCATCATTTTTCTCAGCAGTAAAATTTTATCCGTCTTAATTACTTGCGTTTGTGATACCGCTGACTGGACTTCTTTATCCTGTTTGTTTTCGGTAAATAGAGGCAAATCAAAAGTGACGCCGATAGATAACAGATCAGAGCGTTCATTGCCCATAGGATCATCATCTCGATAGGCATAACTGGCAGTTACCCCCCACTCAGGTTGATACTTTTGTTTCGCTAATTTAATCGAACTCTTAGCGGCATGAATCTTTTTATCAAGCGCTAGTACGGAAGGATGGTTAACAAAATAAAGTGCCAGTTGCTCTTGTTTAGGCCAAGAATTTGCGAGCACAATCTGCTGTTGATTAGATTCAAGTTGAGGTATGTCCCCAGCCAAAGTTAACTGCTCAATATTGAATTTTGATGAATTACTTGTAGAGTTTTTCGCCTCTGCTTTTTCAACAGAATAGTCACTCACCCATTGAACTAAATTGCCCATTATTTGACTTTGTTGAAGGGATAACTGAACTAGCTTATCTTCTAATTGAATAAGTTCGACTTGCGCTTGCACAACATCTTGCTGCCTTGTTTTACCTTTTGCAGATGAATAATTTGATTCCGCCAACTCGACCAGTTGTTCAAATAAAGCTCTGTTCTTTTTAACCAGCACAATGGTTTGTTCAATTTTGTATGCGTCCAACCACAAACTACCAACCGTGACTGCCACTTTTGCTTTTCTATCTTGGCGTTGCAATGGGTATTGCTCACTTTCAATTTTAAGTTGTTCACTTTTGACCGATAAGCTGTCCCCCCGCGGGAACATTTGAGTAATACCAACTTTGAACTGAGTCATAGCTTCCTGTTCAAATTCAAGCGAATCTGCGGCTAGATTTCCAACACCAATTGATACTTGCGGATCAGGTAGTGAATATGACGCTTGGCTCATCGATTCTACGGATCTTTGCTTTTCTATATTTCCCGTCAACCAGGGATCATTTTGTTGAGCAATACGAATTGCTTTGCTAAATGTTAACGGAGCGGTTTCAACGTTATCGCTAGATGCGAATGCCTGTGTTGATAATATAAATGGCAGAGCACAACAAAACGCAAATCGCGCGGTAATATTATTCGCAAGAGCTTGAGAAGCACTCGCTTTTTTGTAGGCACTAGCTTTATAAGCATTAGCCTTGTAGAGATTGAAAATAAACATAGTTCACCAATAACAGCGCTCACTAGAAATCTTGATTGATCAGTGAGGTAATATAAAAGCAATTAAAAATAGCGTAAGAAAATAATCAAAACACAGCTCTAGGCCATATTTTGGACACACTTATACTGCAATTAGATCGTTATTGGTGGTCGATAAAGAGAGGTTTGGATAGGTTTGCTAATATTAAAAATACGAGCACTAATTTTTTCCAAAGAGTAATTTAGTGAGACGGAGATAAAGCTGTGCTGGCCAAATACTACAGAACTACAACTTGCCATCGTGCACGCACAATTTTGCTCACAACAATCATCAGCGCTTTGCTCTAGCTGATGATTCATATTAGCCATATCGTGGCTCATATTAGACATGTCATGATTCATATGGTCCATATCATGACTCATATTAGACATATCATGATCCATATTCGACATTGAACTTTGATCCATTTTACACTCAACAGCAGTTGGCATCGCCTGACTTAAAAAAGCCACGAATGTCAAAATCAGTGTAAAAAATTTCAATATGTTCATTAATCCTGTTACCTATTTGATCGTCTGATGATCAAATGCTTGGTCAAAAATTTCTTTATGAATCAGTGTGAAGTATAAATCACAATAAATATTTAGCACAACTATAAAATCAAATAGTTGCCATCACCTATTACCAAAACAATGCGTCGCCTTAATATATGATTTTAGCTATGAACCCTATTTCTACCAGCTTTCTTGGCCTTATACAGTGCTTGGTCGGCACACTTAATGGTTTGTTCGAAGTCTTGTTTTGCTTGTTTCTCTGCTGCGCCGATAGACACAGTAACACTGACTTTTTTGCTTACAACTTTTTGCTTAGCACGGGCATTTTTTGATTGTCGCTTTGCCTGTCTGATGACAATTTTATAATTGGCAATTAGTTTTCTAATGCGTTCAAGCTCAGACATGACTTGCTCACTGTTTTTTCGATTGAAAACAAGGGTAAATTCTTCGCCGCCATAACGAAATGCTTTTCCAGATTTTCGAACCTGCCCTATTTTACTCGCCACGAGTTTTAACACTTGATCACCTACATCATGGCCGTAGGTATCGTTAAACTTTTTAAAGTGGTCAATATCGAGCATTGCTACCGTGTACTTACCAGATAACGTTGTTGAGTATTGATTTAATGCTCTTCTTGATGGCAAAGACGTAAGTTCATCTCGGTAGGCAAGAAAATAAGACTCGATAATGACTAAAACCAAATAAAATGCCAGCAGTATAATCAACAAAATATTGAGTGGCATGGCAATTAATTTGAAATGCATTAACGCCCACGCGATCAAACTCATAAATATTGCAGATTGGGCAACAGAGGGCTTTCTGATGCTTTGATAAATGACTAATACCAAAGTGACAACGAGCGCCAATTCAACAGACAGCTGCGAGACATAGTGCTCACCCGCATAAACATAACCAAAGCTCGCTACTTGGCTTAAAGAAAATAAGGTTAACTGTATTAAGCCTGGGATGGTTGCTATGCCGCGTTCTTTAATAAATGATAACAACAATAAAGCAAACAATACGCCGACATATAATTGCTCATTGGAACTGCTAATGCCATTTAGTTGGAACAAATATACCGCTAGCAATAACAAAGTTAAAAACGATATTCGGCTTTGTTTGAAATACCAAGAAAATAAAAAACTTATAACGAATAGGCTATATAATACTGCGGATAAATTAGTTACATGGGTTTGCCAACTGGTTTGGAAGTGTAACGTAGCAAAATAAGCGGACGTCAAAAAAAGAAAACTAAACAATAAGTTTTTAGCTCCCTTAATCACATCACTCATGCTTTCTCCGCGTCATTTTTTATTATTTAACAACATTCTAACAAGCAACACAGAAAAGTACATTAGTTAAGCTGCTAACATGTTGATTGACATGTTAAATAGCAGAATGTACGAGTGCGACGTCATTGACCAGTAGGTTTAATCTTTCTTATAGGCCGCCCAAGGGTCTACAGGCTTATTCGTTGATTGTTGGCTGGAGTTGGAGCGACTTTTATTATTTGGTCTGCGACTGTTTGAACTGCGAGAATTAGAATGAACAGAACTCGCTGATTTTTTAGATTTAAAACCCTTAGCCTGAAATTCTTGCGCTTTCTTTTGCTGTATTTCACGCTTGGCTAGTAATTCTTCTACTGTTAGTACTAGCGGCTCTCTTGGCTCTAAACCAGATGAAAACCCACGTTCGCGCGGCGCAAGCTCATATTGTGCATCACTAGGCCTTGGCATACGTTTATATTCGTACAAATATAAGTTTTCTAGTTTTTCTTGAGCCCATTTGTTTTTACGAAGAAACTTTAAACTTGCTTCGATACTTGGTCTATTTTTAAAACAATTGATATTCGTTGCAGCTTCTAAAATTACCCAACCATAATGATCGACTAACTCATTTAATAACGATTCAACTTTTAGGCCATGCAAAGGGTTGTTTTGTTGTTCTTCAATTGTGCTCATAAAATTCCAAATAGTTGACTGAACAATGATGTGGTTAGCTGTTTCTATGCGAAAGCTTTCGACATTATACATCACCATCGCATTTAACAATATAAGATAGCAAAGCAAATATTAAAGTTTAACAATTGATAAATCCAATCACAGCCCCGTCTGAATAATTTACTGTATATATCATCAGTAATTTGTTATAACCTATTTTGTTCATAGTATTGCGAGTAATTAATTGAAACTCTATATTGCCGAAAAGCCAAGTTTAGGTCGTGCCATTGCCGACGCACTACCAAAACCTCATAAAAAGCATCAAGGTTATATCGAAGTTGCCAATGGCGATGTCGTAAGTT
This sequence comes from Thalassotalea crassostreae, assembly GCF_001831495.1. NCBI lineage: Bacteria > Pseudomonadati > Pseudomonadota > Gammaproteobacteria > Alteromonadales > Colwelliaceae > Thalassotalea > Thalassotalea crassostreae. The sequence continues at coordinate 703,557 of NZ_CP017689.1, read as the reverse complement.
GGTGTATTGGCCATATTCTAGAGCAGCAAAATCCTGAAGACTATGATGTCGAATTTAAAAAATGGCGCATGGAACACTTACCGATAGTGCCAGAGCAATGGCAATTAAAACCTAAAAGTCAAACCCGCTCACAATTAACCGTGTTAAGAAAACTGGTTAAACAATGTGATGAAATCGTCCATGCCGGCGATCCGGATCGTGAAGGTCAGTTATTGGTCGATGAAGTAATTGATTTTCTCAAGGTTGGTAAAGGCAAAAAGCAACAAATTAAACGATTGTTGATTAGCGATCTTAATATTGCTGCCGTTAAGCGCGCTCTAAATTCGTTAAAACCTAATTCAGACTTTATCCCTCTTTCTGTTTCAGCCTTGGCACGAGCGCGTGCTGATTGGCTTTATGGCATCAATTTAACTCGTGCATATACCATTCAAGGACAAAAAGCTGGGTATCAAGGGGTATTATCAGTTGGTCGAGTGCAGACTCCATTGTTAGGACTAGTGGTAAATCGAGATATAGAAATTGATAACTTTGTCAGCAAACCGTTTTATCAGGTATTGGCAAATTTAGTTGATGAAAACGGCGCTAGCTTTAAAGCAAAATGGCAACCAAGTGAGGCATGCAAGCCTTATATGGATGATGAAGGCAGAGTGTTAAACAGAGCATTGGCAGAGAATGTCGTATCTCGAATTCATAACCAACCAGCTGCCGTTCAATCAATTAAGCACACCGATAAACAGCAAAATGCACCTTTACCTTATAATTTATCGGCCTTGCAAATAGATGCAGCAAAACGTTTCTCGATGAATGCTAAGCTTGTCTTAGATGTATGTCAGGCATTGTATGAAAAGCATAAACTTATTACCTACCCTCGCTCTGACTGTCGTTACTTGCCAAATGATCATTTCGCTCAGGCGAAAGTCATTGTTGGTCAGTTGTCACAAGGTGATAAAACATACAGCCAATGGGCAAAAAACGCCGATACCAGCCTAAAATCGAAAGCATTTAACAACAGTAAAGTGTCAGCTCATCATGCCATTGTGCCAACTGAGAAAAGTGCGTTGAAGATCAATTTGAATACCTTCGAGCAAAACATTTACCAACTCATTGTTCGTCAATATTTAGCACAATTTTATGCTGCTTATAAATATCAACAAAGTCATGTTGAAGTAAAAATTGCATCTGGATTATTTACCGCAAAGGCAACGACTCCTTTGCAAATTGGTTGGAAAAGTTTATTTGAGAATAAAAAAGCTCATCCAAATACTCATACAAATGCTCATACAAATGCTAAGCCCGATTCTGACGAGTTTAGTCAGCAACATTTACCGCCTCTAGTTAACGACCAAAAATTACAGTGTATTGAAGGCGAATTACTCGCCAAAGAAACTCAGCCACCGCAGAGTTTCAGCGATGCGACTTTACTTGCTGCAATGACTAATATTGCACGATTTGTCGATGATGGTGATATTAAAAAAATACTCAAAGATACCGATGGTTTAGGTACAGAAGCCACCCGAGCTGGCATTATTGAACTTTTATTTAAACGTGGATTCCTGGTTCGACAAGGAAAGCAGATAAAATCGACCGAGATAGGACGTTCGTTAATTATCGCTCTGCCTGCAATGGCTACAAAACCAGATATGACAGCGCAATGGGAATCGAGTTTAAATAGTATTAGTGAACAGCAGCTAAATTATCAAAGCTTTATGCGACCTCTAACTACTACCATTGCGCAAATGATTGATAATGCAAGAGCTCAGCCTCTGACTAATTTGCCAAAGAGCACAGTAAAACCAGGATACAAAAAGCGTAAATTTCGTAAAAAATACAACACTAAAAAAGCAAGTGCTTAGTCGTGATTTTCTTAACTTACGATTGCGTAAAAAAACGCTCAATAATCCATAAATAGGTGATCCCACCTAAGTACACTCCAACAATGCCCATAATGCCTGACAGCACAGGTGGCGCTGGAATTGGAAGTTTTAGAAATGAAAAGAATATACCGACTGCAAAACCAGCAATTAACGCTAAAATGACTTCTTGCATAATTTACCCCAAACTTTAACTGAATGATTAATCCTGATTTGATTATAGAATTAAATTCAGTATCAGGAGTAAATTTAGTTACTCGGTATTTTGCTCAGGATTGCTTTCTGCGGTATTACTTTGATTTTCTGGCGTAGAATTTTCAGTTTCCGCTGCAGCTAACTTCGCCCGCTCAGCTTTGGAAATATACTTAGGTTTGTTAGATTTGTGCATTTTAGCATTTTTCTTTTTGATCTGAGCTTTAAGTGTTTGTTTTACTTTCTTTTTACGATTCATATGCTGTCTATTATTGGTGTTAAATCACCGTCATTTAATTAGTTAAAAGCGATTAAGTAGGTTAAGATGTTATTCTTGTTTATTATAACTGATGATACTATTTGTGATTAAAGAGTTGTACTCTCTTCAGTGATAATTTGGCTTCAATAACAATTTAGCTTACCTTTCACTGACAAGTTGCTAATACCGTTAATCATAGTTTAGGATTTCCTATGTCGTTAGAAAAAGCCCCGGATCATATAAAACTTGCCGTCGATATTATTCAGCTGCTAGAAGAAAACGATATTGATGCCGATACTGCTTTAAAGGCACTCGCGATTGTTGTTGATGACTTTCAACATAAAAATGACAAACAATAAGCTATAATGAAAAGATAATAAAAAACGTCAATCGAATAATAATACTATATGACTATGATTTACCGCGCGACTAAACAATCAATTGAACGCAAAGCTTTAGCGAAACTGCGCTCAATATTTATTGCCCTTTCAGCAATCTGCTTATCTATACAAATCGCGAGCGCTGAAGAAACACTAGTATACAAATATTCGGAAAATGGTGTACCGAGTTTTTCTGATGTGCAACCGCGAAACGTTAAATACAAAATTGTCCAAGTTGGTTGCTATGCTTGTAATGTCGGTTCAATGGTTAACTGGTATAAAACGCCTCTGAATAAAGAGTCTTTTAAAGAAAACATTATCCAACATGCGTTTTTGAACAATGTAGACCCAGCTTTGATTCGAGCGGTTATTCATGCAGAATCACACTTTGATCCTAGCGCAATATCTAAAGTTGGTGCCCAAGGGTTAATGCAACTAATGCCGGCAACAGCAAAAGAACTAGGCGTTAAAAATGCACTCGATGCCAATGATAATATTTTTGGCGGCGTTAAACATTTAGCGAAATTGAACAGAAAATATAGAGGCAATATCGATCTTATTGCTGCAGCGTACAATGCTGGAGAAGGCGCGGTTAAAAAGTATGGAGGCATTCCTCCTTACGCTGAAACATTAGTCTATGTTGAACGTGTTAAAATTTTGCATTATCGCTACAAGAATGAGCATTAGACATTACAAGTAAATACGGTTGAACTTTTGCGAATAAATACAATCGAACCCAGCTACTATATAAATGAATCGTCATTTAAATTAAGTGTAATCATTTAACAATTTGTCGATGTGTGATCTCTTAAGAGGAGCAATTATGATTAAAAAAATATTGCCATTAATTCCTATCGTATTGGTATTAAATGCTTGTTCAACGTCAACCGATAATCCGCCCGAGAAAGTCGACATTCGCCAAGGTGAAGAAGTAAATCAAATTTGTTTTACTCGAGAACTTGATAATTGGGATACCATTGAAGACGACAATAAAGCGTTGATTGTTAAAGACCGCAATGATGTCGAATACAAGTTAGATTTGGTAGGAACGTGCGACCTTAGAAATGCGACTTTTGCGATTGGAACGGTTGCTAAAGGTCCACGCAACTGTTTAGGCAAAGGGGATAAAGTTATTACCGACATAGACACTGCAATTCCAGCTAACTGTACGGTTATGGCAATCTATCTCTGGCACCCAGAAAAACTGGAAGTGCTAACAGAAAACGCTACGACAGAAGCTGAAAAATAGCAGCGAATAATTTAATCAAGACAAATTCATTAATCCTTGTTAGCATTCAATGTTAATTAATATTAAAAATAATAATAAAATATAACTCAGGAAATTTTTATGGGTGCTCCTCGCGAACATTTTAGTTCTAAATTAGGCTTTATCCTTGCTGCAGCAGGTTCTGCTGTTGGTATTGGTAATATTGTAGGTTTTCCAGTTAACGCAGCGAAAAACGGCGGTGGTGCATTCTTATTGATGTACGCCATTTTTGTATTTGCGATTTGTTTGCCAGTCATGATGGCTGAAATGTCCGTTGGCCGTAAAACAGCAAAAAATCCAGTTGGCGCTTATGGAGCGTTAGCAGGACAAAATTCAAAATGGCGTTTAGCCGGACTGTTAAGCATCATCACACCATTTATGATTGCGGTATTTTATACGGTGCTAACTATTTGGATATTTATATACCTTGTGATGACAGTTGCTGGCCAACTTGACTACTTGGCTAGTGCCGATGGCTTTAGTGAAATAATTAACAGCCCATGGTTATTTGCTTCTATGGTAGCGGTAGGCGGTGTTGTCGCATTTATCCTTAAAGCGGGTGTTAAGCAAGGTATCGAACGTGCAGCAAAAATCATGATGCCAGCACTATTTGTCATGTTGATTTTATTGGTGATCTTTGTTCTTACATTGGACAACGCGATGGCAGGATTACAATTTTATCTAGTACCAGATTTAGATAAAATAACGCCAAGTGTTATTAGTGGAGCGCTGTCTCAAGCGTTTTTCTCACTGTCACTTGGTATGGGTATTTTAATTACTTACGGCTCTTACATTTCAAATAAAACAGACATTGAAGAGTCAGCTAAACTAGTTGCAATTACCGATACTTCGGTAGCATTTATTGCCGGCCTAATGATTTTGCCTGCAATATTCTCATTCAACCCAGAAGTAAATACTGAAGAGTTAAGTGACAGCTCTGTATCAATGATTTTTGTCTTCCTTCCTAAGATTTTCTTAGCATTGCAAGCATCGGTAGGATACTTCTTAGCAAGTGCCATCGCATCAGTATTTTTCTTATTAGTATTTTTTGCGGCAATTACTTCTTTAGTATCAATTATCGAAGTACCAGTGTCTTACTTAATCGATGAAAAAGGTCACGATCGCAAAAAAGCTTTGGCCACGATATTTATCTGGGGCGGCTTGCTTGCAGTGTTATCAACGTTATCTTTCGGTATGGTTGATTGGTTAACGTCATTAACAAGCTATGGCAGCGGCACTAAGTCTCTTTTCGATGTCATTTACGATATGTTCTACGACACCATATTACCACTGAACGGTTTATTGATTTGTTTATTTGTCAGTTTCCGCTGGAAGAAGCACAACTTAAATGCCGAGCTTAGTGAAGGTAACCCGAGCTATGGAAAATCATTCCTAGCTAAGTACGTTGATTTCTCGTTAGGAACATTTATTCCATTTATTCTTGCGGCAATATTTATTAATACTGTCGCCAAAATTTACTTTGGTTACGATGTATTTAGCTAAATAATCAATAACTGAATTAGCGATTAAACAGCCCGATTAATTTCGGGCTTTTTGTTTTTAGCTTATTTCAAAGGGTGACACTAGTAGCTAAACTGTTTTAGCCATATAATCTGTTCATTCTATTCCCTACTGTTATTTTTATGATTGAACATATAAACATCGAGCAATACCAGCCGAACGACTTAATTCAAGCACGCCGCTTATTCCATGGTCGTGGCCACGCCTATCCAGGTTTAGAGCATGTTTGTGTCGACTGGCTGCCACCAGTGGCTTTAATCACTTTATACAAAGAAGAAAGTAGCGAATGGCTAGAGCATCAGGCCTCGCAATTATTAACGATACTGCCCGAATGTAAAAGTGTGAAGGTGCAATTTCGTTGCCGTGAAAAAGCGCCTTATCAATTATTAGCGGGTGCGGATATCTGCGATATTATTGCCGACGAGCATGGATTAAAGTATCAAATTCAGCTTGGTCAAGCGCAAAACAATGGTATCTTTTTAGATATGCGAAATGGTCGTCAGTGGGTATTGGAAAATAGTGATAATAAGTCAGTGCTGAACCTATTTGCTTATACTTGTGCTTTTTCTGTCGCAGCTATTGCTGGCAATGCTAATAAAGTCGTGAACGTCGATATTAGCAAATCACCACTAGCCAAAGGCCGTGACAACCATCGTTTAAATAAACATGATTTAAGTCGAGTGAAATTTGAAGGTGTCGATATATTCAAATCTTATTCAAGACTAAAAAAACACGGTCCTTATGACTTGTTGATTGCCGATCCCCCATCATTTCAAAAAGGTAGCGTTGATATTAAACGTGACTATCCAAAAATCATCAGACGTTTACCGCAATTAATGAATAACAATGGCCTAGTTATGCTGTGCTTAAATTCACCGGATCTAAACGAGCAATTTATCTTTGATATGGTAGACACTGAATGTCCGAGCTGTGAATTTATCGAGCGCATAACACCGCCTAAGGTATATCAAGAAGCAATGCCGGGCAAAGGTTTAAAGGTTTTGGTATTTAAATTTCAAAGCCAATAAGCACACGTACTTAACCACTCGCACTTAAACACACGCATCTGAATCTCATACTATTGCGGTTGCCATACTCTCATAAACGTGGCAAACCGCGGTATCCCATTCGCGGTTTTGCCATAAAATCGATAGGTGATAAATGAACCTATGGCTGGCGGTGATTGGCGCTGTGAATCGGTAAAACCAGATCCAATTTTAAAACGTTTACCATCACTACTTTCTACCAATATAGAACCCATAACGTTTTGATATTTACCTTTACCAGGAAAATGCTCAATGACTTTAGCTTCTGCATCCTGAAAAGGCTTTAGCTTTAACAAACTGTGGTTACGGCCCTGGGTATAGAGCGCTGATTTTTTATGTAACATTACGCCCTCTCCGCCCAATGTAAGTACCTGATCTAGATATTCTATGAGTTCGGTATGGTTGACCATTTGCTTTTGTTCAATCACTTGTAGATAGCGAGATTGACTCTGCTCTACGAGTTTCTTCATTTTGCTAACACGGTCGCTAAAGACACTTGGCTGAAACGGTAAATCAAAGAGTTGATAGGTTATCTCTCGCCATCGTTCGTCAGCCTTTTGCGATCGAACAACACTCAATGTTTGCTCAAATTTACCTCTCCCTATCCACAATTCACCATCTAAAGGAATCTTAGGAAAGTCACGGGTAAACCATACTGGCGTATGAATAAGCCTACCCGTTCGAGTGCGCATTTCTGAGCCTGTCCAATAACCACGGATGCCATCGAGCTTTTCACTTACTAAATAAAGTGACACATCGATGTCTTTAATTTGCTGCTGCGAATAGGCGTTGGCATGCTGCAGTTTTACCATATCATTTGGCCTGGAATAAGGATTTTCTATTCCCATTGCATAAGCCGCAGGTAGAAAAGATATGGCGAGTATAAATGCTAAATATAGCGGGGTATTTATGTTCATATTATCGTCCTTGATAAATAAGTTATTAACTTCAACTAAAGTTAATTTCGTCGTTAACAGTAGATATTATTTCGACATGCTATTTCGACATACTAAGTTTAGCTAAAATTTCAAAATGCGCTAAGATCAGTATTAGCAAACGCTAAATAAACAAATTTAATAACCAATACTAAGATCAAGGATGATTTTATGACCACAAGCCTACTCACGTTTTTATTCATACTCAATATCTCAGCTTCGAGTTATCAACTTGCAGATTGCAAAATACTCTACAATCAATTTAAACAACAGCAAAACAAACTGCGGCTAGGTTACAGCGCTAAGCAAGAGCAGCGTCTAAAACAAAAAGAGCGCAAAGCTAGAGATCTCTGGTGGCGTTGCACCAAAAGAAAGTTAACGGCGAAAGAAATAAAGGCACTACTCAAGGTTAAATCGACTAAATAGTTGGTTAAAACACACAAATTTCATATTCTTAGGTTAGAGAAGAACCATAACCCTTTGTATATATTATGATTATTAGTTGGCACCCGAATTGCTTAACTATGTTACGAATATCATTCATAAAAAGAGCAAAGAAACTATGGGAGCTCAAATGGAAAATGTTAAAAACAAAGCAATTGCACTACTTGGCGCGGTGTTATTATTTATTGGAGTGTTATTTATTATTTTGCCAGGTCCTGCAATTTTATTTATTCCTTTAGGGCTTGTGCTACTCAGTTTTGAGTACCCAATCGCAAAACAATGGCTTAAAAAATATCAACGCTATTCTCGAAAAACAGCAGTACAAATGGACAACATGGTAAGAAAAGTTAGACGCTACTAACCATTCCAGGACGAGACACAATTAAAAACAAAAAAGCCAGTTTGAAAACTGGCTTTATAGTTCTTACTGGCGTTGTTAAAGCTAATTATTAACTTTTATTTATTAGCTAAATAAGCGTCTTTTAAACTGAAAAAGTTTTCTTGTAACGCTGCCATAGTGTCATCGCAATATTCGCGTAAACCACTCAATACCATGTACTTAATACCGTGACCAACAACTTCACCTTCGCTGATAAAGTCGAATACAAGCTTTGCTTTACCGCGCTTACCATCGACATTTAATGCAGTTTCTTGCTCATTCAACTGCAATGAAACTTCCTTTATATCTAATCTATCCAACGAAATTTCCATCTTCTCATACATCACCATAGGGCGAGCAGGATTAATCATTACGTTGTTCTTTTTCATTAACGGGTCAAGAATATGTGGGAATGTATGACCAGAAAATTCAACATAAGATTGAATTAAAGATTCAAGTAAAGTTGCACAGCGAGTGTGATCACCTGAAACATTAAAATTTAAATATTCTTTATCATTGTCATCAACAATGCTGTTTTCTAAACCTGCAGTTTCAGGAATGTTAAGTGCTACGCTATCCGTTACCATACCAGAAAAATTAAATGTCATTTTTTGGCATAAACCAGTTTTAGATACTGCTATAGCAAATAACAAGTCACCTGGAACACAAAAGCGCTTGGCATCAATATCATGGATAGGATTAAAGTCATCAGCAACGTTTTTTGCAAAATCACTTGCCTGTTGACGTGTAAAGCTAACCTTTTGATTTTTTTCACTATAAAATTGATCAATAAACATTATTTTTTACTTCCTAGTAATGTCGAAATTTAACCCGCGTAGTTTACCAGTCTATTTTATTAAAATCGAAACAATAGTAACTAATCAGACCAGATTAGCCATACTATTTTTTTACTTAGTGGCAGTTGATTTGATCAAAGCAAGCTTTTGCTTACGGGTAAGTTTTTTGATTTCGCATTCACGTTTACTTGCCATAGAGCGTGAATCGCAAGATTCACTATAGGTTAATACCACTGGCAGTCGATTTCGGGTGTACTTTGCTGATTTCGGTCCACCGCCATTATGCTCATCCATACGGCGCTCTATATCAGTAGTAATCCCAGTATATAATGAATCATCTTTACAGCGGACAACATAAACAAACCAACATTTAGTCATTTATTATTCTTCTCTATGTAGGTAGTATCTATGCAAGAATTTAATTTATTGCCAAGCAACAATCACGTTGAAGCAATAACTTTCCTTATTTTTAATATGGATTTAGTTCTAAAGAAACACAAATGGAACTCAGATGATAGTTATATCAAATCAATTAGCGATAGACGAGCAGGAAATTGAACTCCACGCTATTCGCTCGCAAGGTGCGGGCGGACAAAACGTCAATAAAGTTGCAACCGCTATTCATTTGCGCTTCGATGTGAAAGCGTCCTCGATTAATGACGATTATAAACAAAAAATTTTAGATTTGAAGGACTCACGCATCAGTAAAGATGGTGTGATCATTATTAAATCGCAATCGTTTAGAACACAAGAGAAAAATCGCACTGCGGCAATAGAGCGTTTAATAGAAATGCTGACGCCTGTCACTAAGATTGTTAAAACAAGACGTCCAACAAAGCCAACAAAGTCCTCACAGCGAAAACGCATGGACAGTAAAAATAAACGTGGGCAATTAAAGTCAACTCGCGGTAGAGTAAAAATATAAAATCAATATGTAGTACTCAAACAAAAGCGATAAGCAACTGCGATTACTAACTACATTAACCAACAAAAGCATTAACTAGAAAAGACCATTATGACAAATCAAATTACCGGCCACATTCGCAAAATGACCGCGCAACTCATCGACGGCCAAGTACAATATCAACTGCCTCTTTCAGAGCACTCTTTACCGCTTAATGATTTAATAGGAAAGCCGCTAACGTTAACTTTTACCGGCAATATTAATTGCTCACATTGTGGCGCAAAGACTAAAAAGAGTTACTCACAAGGCCATTGCTACCCTTGTATGATGCGGCTTGCAAGTTGTGATATGTGCATAATGAAACCTGAAACTTGTCATTTTGATCAAGGCACCTGTCGTGAACCTGAGTGGGGCGAGGCAAATTGCTTTGTGCCACATTACGTCTATTTAGCCAATACGACAGCCGTGAAAGTGGGTATAACACGCCATACGCAAATCCCAACCCGCTGGATTGACCAAGGTGCTAACCAAGCGTTGAAAATATTCAAAGTAAGCACTCGCTTACAAAGTGGCTTAGTTGAAACCGCGTTAGCAGAATTTATTTCAGATAAAACCAATTGGCGAAATATGCTCAAGGGCAAAGCTGAACCAATTGATTTAAAAGCAAAAGCGGCAGAATTGATTCCTCAAATAGAAGAGCGTCTAGCAGAGATAAAGCTTAAATTTGGTGAAGATGCGGTTGAGCGATTAGATGAAGAAGTCGTTGAAATTGATTTTCCTGTATTGGAATATCCAACGAAAATAAGCTCGTTGTCTTTTGATAAAAATAAAAAAGAATTGGAACAAGAAAAGCTCAATGGTGACACTGGCCATAAAGTGGTTTCAGGCACATTGATTGGCATTAAAGGCCAGTACCTTTATTTTGATACTGGTGTGATTAACATGCGTAAATTTAGTTCTTATGAAATCACAGCAAGTTTTTAGTCAACTTGAATAGTGAGTAATTAGATGAATGGTAAAAGGGAACTAATATAAACTACAGTTCCTTTTTTTGTTAAATCAACTACACCATTTTTAACTGCTCGTTTACCAAACTCAAAACATACGTTAGCGCCGATTAGGGTAATTTTTTAACAAAAAACAGCAATTATAGTTTCACCCCCTTGGTGAACAGGTTATATTAACTAACAAAGCTATGCGGTTTCTCGCAAATAAAAACAATATCGATAACGGAATAGTTATGTTTAGAAGTCCCCTAATTCCATCTCTCGCGTCAATTTTATTACTCTCTGCTTGTGGCGGCGGTGGAGGTGGCGGCGGTAATGACGACACTCAGCCTACGTCTTACACATTAAATATTTCATCAATGATTGAAAATTCATGTGGCCAAACAGCACCTTATAATGATGTCGAATTAGTTTTGCAAGACCAAGATTGGAACGTTTTAAGTACTCATACTGCAAATAGTGAAGGACTTATCAGCGTTACCACAGAGCTAAAGCAGGTCAATTATACCCTTGTCTCATCGTACAAAGGTGACAATGGCATTGAATCCTATGAAGCCGTATCTTATTTTCAAGCGAATACGAGTACTCCAGTAACTTACTATGCAACTCACTCAGACAAGGTAGACAATTCAACTTGTGAATGTGTTACTCAGGACTTAGTTTTAAACCACGTTAAACTCGAAAATATTGATAATGCCGTAAGTTCTACCGATTTTGAATCTTACGAGTCAAACGAAAATGGACTATCAACGACATTTAGCGCTGTGGAGTCGTGCCGAGTCAAAGGTGAAGATTGGCAAGACCATTCCTTTGCGGTAAGTAATTCTGAAGAAGGCTATTTAGGATTTCACCAAAGTTTTGAGAGTACTGACTCTATGACCTGGGAAGTCTATGTGGATGGTAGCGGCACGTCAGTTAGAATTGAAGACCAAAATTTTGAAATTGAAAGCTCGCAGATATTCAATGGTATACGCCATTTTTCAAAAACCATCGCTATAGACTCTGATCAGACAATAGTATTTGATAGTCATAAATACGATGGCGATACGGTCTACAGTACTTCAGCAATACGGGCGTTTAAAGATGAATCATCACCATTTGGCTCAGTTACCTTAAATAGCCAAGATTTTCGCTATAGCGCTAATTACAATACAGCGTTTGATGCTTACCCTAGCAAAGATGACGAAAATATTGACTATGTGACTTGGGCAGAAATCGACGCCTCAGGAAGCTATGATTATTCTAAAGTCAATAATCATAAAATGGCGATTATTCGCTACGTTTATGATGCTAAAAATCCTGATACCGATATAGATATGCCAGTAATGTGGACTGCCTTTGGCCCAATAGAAGGTCAACTGCCAATGAATACTGAACTCCCTATGTTGGCTAATATAATTGAGTCGGATACTAAAATTGACGAAACTAAAGTGACTCTTTTACGCCACTATTCTTTTGACAATTATCAAGAGTACATCAACTACTACGCTGAGTTAGGAAACCTGTCGGTTACTCAGCAATTAGATAAAAAAGAAGATCGTATTCATGTCTACAACATCGAGTTAGTTAAATAGTTCGACAGAACAAACAGTAAATTTTGACAACTAGTTGTGACAATAAGTTTTGCAATAAAAAAGGGCGCTAATTCAATTAGCGCCCTTTTTATTTATTGATGTTTTGTGTTCTATTTTGTCGTTAAGGATTGAAGAATGAAAACGCTGTTTCAAAGGCGTTTTGTTGAAATTGCTTTAAGCCTGTATCTCTAAAATCAATACTTACCGGCGCTTTCTTTAATCGTTCTTTTATTAGGTTAGGACGGATCATCTCAACGTTTAAATCTTCGATTAATTGGATGGCTGCTTCAATCTTGAACCCTTGTGAGCCGCCTGCAAACTTACCTTTGGTTGCTCGCTCTTTTATCACTACGGTATCAATATTGTAGTCTTCTAAAAACTTTTTAAAGGTAAACTGAAATTTGCGAATATGTTCAGCGTCGGTGCCCTTTTGCAAAGCAATTTTCGGTACACGTGCTTGCGGAAGATCATATAAATTATTTTCCAATGCCATTATACAAAGTACAGCTTCGTCTGACTTGATTTCTACACCACAAACTCTCATTTTTACTCCAAATACAATTCGATACAATTGAGGCTACGATCCTCTGTAAGGATTCATTATAATCTAAAATAACATTTTGTTTTAATGAAATTTATTTGCCAGCATCTATACTTCTTGGCAAGCTATAGTCAAATACGATTAAAACCCACAAATATTAAGGTTTTCTATGAAAAAGCATTTATTAGCCCTCGCCATTGCCTCTATTCTTATAGGTTGTCAGGATGCCAAAAAAAATGAGCAGCCAACTACATCGCCAGAACAAGAACAAAAACAAGTGGAAGTTGAAAGTCCAGATGTCCAACAACCTGAATCTATAGAGAAAAAGCAAGACGAAAAAGAGCCCGTAGTAAAAAGCAAAATAGATCCCGTAGAAAACCAAAAATTTGAACAATTTGCAGCTCAGTTAATTGAAGAATTTTGGCAGAAGAATCCTGGATATGCGGTTTACATGGGATACTATAAATATGACGATCAACTACCAATCCCTACAGAAGAAAATGTTGCCAAAGAATTAGTTTTTGTCAAAGGTAAATTAGCGGAATTAAATAACTTTGATGTCGAAAAATTAACACCGTCAAACGCTAGCGATTACTATATTTTAGAAAATACCATGCAGTCGCAAATTTTTACCACAGAAGAGTATAAATCATATCAATGGAACCCTGCGACATACAATATTGCCGGTGTTTTTGGTGTGATATTAAACACCGACTACAAACCAATGGATGAACGCCTACGAAGTATTTTCAGACGAATGGAGAATGTTCCTGCATATTATGAAGCGGCAATAGCAAACATTGGAACACCTACTCTAGCTCACACCGAATTAGCAATCCTGCAAAATAAAGGCGCAGTTGGGTTATTCAATGAAACAATGCATACAGCGATGCAAGAGTCTACCTTAACAGAGCAAGAGAAAGTTGAGTTTAATTTTCGATTGGCAAAAACTACGAGCGCAATCAACGGTTATATTAAGTGGCTTGAAGACAAACTTGCTGAAATCAAAGAGAAAGGCACAGCAAGAGATTTTCGTATCGGCGAAGAAATGTATGAGACCAAGTTTAAACTCGATATCTTTTCTAGTTTAAGCGCGAAAGAGTTGTTCCAAAAGGCATTAGACGATAAAGATCGTGTTCACAGCGAAATGATCAAAATTGCTGATAAGTTATGGCCGAAATATTTCCCTGAAACAGCGAAGCCAAAGGATGATTTAGTGGCGATTAAACAGCTAATAGATCACATTTCAGTAAAACATGTTGAACGCGAAAAATTTGTCGAAAGTATCAAAGCACAAATTCCTGAACTGGAAAAATTCGTTATCGATAATAATTTGTTAGAAATGGATCCAGACAAGCCGTTAGTTGTTCGCGAAACCCCGGTATACCAGCGCGGATTTGCAGGTGCATCAATCAATGCTCCAGGTCCATATGATGCAGAAGCAAACACCTACTACAACGTCACCCCGTTAGATAACTTTAATGCTGAGCAAGCTGAAAGTTACTTACGTGAATACAATCACTGGCTATTACAGATTCTTAATATCCATGAAGCTGTACCTGGCCATTACACTCAATTGGTTCATTCAAACAAGTCAAAATCTTTGGTTAAATCAATCTTTGGTAATGGCGCAATGATTGAAGGATGGGCTGTTTATACTGAACGTATGATGCTTGAAGAAGGTTATGGTGATTTCGAGCCAGAGCTTTGGTTGATGTATTATAAATGGAATTTGCGCGTGATCATGAACTCTATTATTGATTATTCTATTCAAGTGAAAGGCATTGGCGAAGAGGAAGCTCTTGACCTAATGATGAACCAAGCGTTTCAAGAAGAAGCAGAAGCGCGAGGAAAGTGGCGTCGAGCTACCTTGTCACAAGTTCAGTTGACGAGTTATTTCACTGGCTATTCTGAAATTTATCAATTACGCGAAGACATGAAAATAAAGCTTGGTGATAAATTCAATCTTACCGACTTCCACAATCAGTTTTTAAGTTATGGTAGTGCACCTGTACCAATTATTCGAAAATTAATGCTCAATGAATAGTCAATAATTATTCGAGATTAAAAAGGAGCATGGCTTATACCCTGCTCCTTTTATTTTTACTTTTTTTCATTAAATGTTAACGGTTTCATAAATTTAGGGGTAAAATTAACGCATTGATTGTTTTATAGAGATTTATTGGTGAAACCAGATTCGTTTACGCAAAAGCGTCACTTTATTATCACTCTTGGAAAGCTTCTCCATAAATTTGGAGCGACAGCTTATCGCCTTGAAAATCATTTAAAAAATGTGTCAAAGTTTCTCGATGTGCCAGCGTCTTTTGTCATTACTCCAACCTCTCTTACATTTGTACTTTACAATAATGTAGATCAACAAGAGCATAATTTTATTGTCAGAGTTCGTCCGGGGGATATCGATTTAGGTGCGTTATCACGCACCAACGAATTAGTCGATGAGCTCGCAGAAGGACAGCGTACTTTAAGCGAAGCAATTGAACGCCTTCAGGAAATTCCAAATAAACCACCACAGTATTCGCGTTTTGTTACATTAATAGGTTTCGGTGCTTCTGGTGGAGCCTTTGCTTTATTGATGCAAACATCGTGGGCTGAGGCGTTATGGGCTACGGTACTAGCATCGATGATATATATTCTTGTTCTGTGGGCGGAGCGCTCTAAAAGTGTAGCCAATAGTTTAGAGCCTATGTGTTCAATACTGGCTGCTATTTGTGCTAGCGCTTTAACTTTATTGGATCCAACGATAAATGCCCCTATGGTGATTCTGTCTTCGATAATTATTTTTATACCTGGTTTATCTTTAACAACAGGTTTAAGCGAACTTGCAGAACGAAACTTAATGTCGGGCACGGCGAAAATCATGGATGCAACCATGACCATGTTTAAATTGTATTTTGGTGCCGTGTTAGGTTTAGCATTTGGTAGTTTGATGTGGGGTACAGTCGACAAGGTTGATGCAATACCGGTGCCATTTTGGACAACATGGTTAGCCGTTTTAATTCTTTCTTTATCATTGGTTATTGTTTTTAAAGCAAGACCAAGACATGCGTTTTGGGGCATGTTATGTGGCTTTATTGGCTATGGTGCGAGTGTCTGGGCAGCGTCATATGTAGGTTTTGCTTTAGGTGCATTTGTAGGTGCATTTGCTATTGGTATATATTCAAATTTATTCGCTCGCTTTTTAAAAGCACCCGCTACTGTGGTTTTACTGCAAGGGTTAGTTGTTTTAGTTCCTGGGTCGAAAGTATACATTGGACTGAACTCGATGGTGACAGGATCGCAAATTATCAGTGCTGATCAGATTGGCTCACAAACCTTTCTGATCTTTATGTCTTTGGTTGCTGGGCTTATATTTGCCAATGTTGCAGTTCAACCCCGTAGTTCACTATAAAATCCTGCTCGAAAAGATTTTATGTGCATATTATTTATCGCGATTGACCGTCACCCAGAATTTCCTCTGATTGTAGTCGCCAATCGCGATGAGTTTCATCCGAGGCTAACGAAAAGTGCTCATTTTTGGCCACAGCCAAACTCAATACTGGCAGGTCTCGATTTACAGGCAGGTGGAACCTGGCTTGGTCTCAATCAAGACGGCGAATTCTCAGCGCTAACGAATATCAGAAGTGGCTTAAATCAAAATCCCGACGCCAAGTCTCGAGGCGAATTAGTGCCCTTTGCTCTTGCTAAGAATTCGAACCTAGATCATGATTGGTTAACCTTGCATGGTGATAATTACAATCCCTTTAATTTGATCTTTCAAAAACAAAACTCGTTGTTTTGTTACAACAGCATAGATAGGACGTCTACCAAACTTAGCCCTGGTTTTCATGCCATATGTAATGGCTCATTGGATGATGTTTGGCCGAAGATGGCAAAAGGTGAACAAGCGTTAGAAAAGCTGATAAGTCAAAATAAGACAATAGATATAGCGCGGTTATTCTCAATAATGCAAGACCGCACCGCTGCGCCTGACGAGCTTTTGCCTAACACAGGTATCGGCATTGAGTGGGAGCGCAAGCTCTCCAGTATTTTTATTCAATCAAAAGACTATGGCACACGCTCAACATCCGTTATGCTAAAACATAACAATGGTGACATTGATTTTTATGAACAAAGTTATACTAATGACGGCGCGATTTTTAACGAAAAAAGCTTTGAATTGACGCAGAAAGGATAATTAAAAAATGAAAAAAGTTTGTTTGGTAACAGGTGGCTCATCGGGTATTGGCCTTGCTATTGTGCAAAGTTTTTTAACAGAGGGTTATGAGGTTTTCAACCTCGATTTACAACCTAGTGCTCATGGTCACTTTATTGAGTGTAATATGACACAAACCAGTCAAGTTGCAGATGCCATTAAAGCGATTATTCAACAAACTGGCCAGATAGACGTTCTCATTTGCAATGCAGGAATCCATTGCAGTGCAAATATAGTCGATACTAGTGAAACATTATTTGATAACGTATTTGCGGTTAATGTTAAAGGCGCGTTTGCGGCGACTAAAGCTGTCATACCAGCGATGCAAAATCAAAAAGCTGGCAGTATAATCTATATCGCCTCTGATCAATCCGTTATCGCTAAAACAAATTCATTTGCCTACAATATATCAAAACATGCATTAGCATCGATGGCCAAAACCACTGCATTAGATTTTGCCAAAGATAATATCCGAGCAAATGCGATCTGCCCTGGCACGATAGAGACCCCGCTCTACCATAACGCGATCGATAAATATTGCCGAGACTCAGGCCGAGATAAAGCAGAAGTTAACCGTGAAGAGGCTGCGTTGCAACCAATTAATCGATTAGGTCAGCCAGACGAAGTAGCTGCCTTTGCGTTATTTTTAGCCAGCGACGAAGCAAGCTTTATCACGGGTAGTTTGCAAATGATTGATGGCGGTTACACTGCAGGATAAATTAATGAAAATAATCGATCCTCATTTGCATTTATTTGCCCTTGAGCACGGTCAATACCAATGGCTGAAGCCAGAAAACCCTCCCCATTGGCCGGATAAAAAACAAATAAACCGAAGCTTTGATGAGCGAGATCTTATGTTAAATTCAAACAACGAATTACATGGGTTTGTGCATATTGAGGCAGGTTTTGATAATCAATCACCAACGGCTGAGATAGAGTTTCTAGAACAAAATGTTGAAACGAATTTCAAAAGCATCGCTTTCGCCGATATCACAGCATCGACAACTTATTTTAAAAATCAAATTAATGCTCTAAAACAGTACTCTTCGGTGATTGGCATTCGCTATATACTCGAACAGCAAGCGTTAAAGATCCTTAGCCAAGAAAATATACAATTAAATTTAACTTACCTTGCCGAGCAAGAATTGATATTTGAAGCACAACTGCCGATTGACGATAAAGCGGCAGTAGACGAGTTGGTATCAATCTTGAAAAAAAATCCAACGCTAAAAATAGTGATCACTCATGCTGGATTTGGCAATATCAGTAACATTGAAGATTGGCTTGTTGGCCTGCATGCACTTGCGCAATCTAAACAATGTTGTATCAAATGTTCTGGTTGGGAAATGAATGACAGAAACTGGAATTGGCAAGATATTGAAACCCTACTCAAGCAAATGTTAGACGCTTTTGGCGAAGATAGAGTTATGCTTGCGAGTAATTTTCCAGTATCTACATTAACAATAACATATCAGCAATTATGGCAAGGATACGCAGAACTAGAATTATTTCGAACTAGGTCTAAATTGCTATCTAAACTTTGTTTTACCAATGCCAAAAATTGCTACCAAATTCAAGGGTTATAAGTTGCAGTTAATACAGAGTAGTAACACATGACTTTTGAACTAATGACGGCCCTATTAATGTATTGCTTTGCTACCTCGATAACACCTGGGCCAAACAATATTATGTTGATGAATTCAGTCGCAAACTATACTTACAAAAGTACAATACCGCATATGCTCGGCGTCAATTTAGGCTTCACTTTCATGGTGTTATTAGTAGGCTTAGGTATCATGAAATTATTTGATGCTTACCCACTTAGCTATAAAATTCTAAACGTTGTAAGTATTGCCTACTTAATTTATTTGGCGCTAAAAATAGCCCTTTCAAACTCGGCCATTAGTGACAAAATTAAGGTTGGAAAACCTCTAAGCTTTATACAAGCAGTATTGTTTCAATGGGTAAACCCGAAGGCGTGGACTATGGCCGTGACCGCCATCAGTGTTTATGCACCATCACAAAATATCGAAGCAGTCTTATATGTAACCATTGCCTTCGCTATGGTAAATCTACCCTGTATTAATTGTTGGATGTTGATAGGTCATAAATTAAAGCAATGGCTAAGCAATCAAGTTCGTCTTAAAGCATTCAATGTATCAATGGCAATATTATTATTACTATCACTAGTGCCAGCGTTATAACTCATTAAGTTTATCCTCCCCCTTAATGACTGACGTAAATTAATTCATCAGTATTAAAACCGCGTTGCTTCGATAGTTTAATGAATTTTTCAAGAATTTCAGGCTCTACTGTTGGCGTCCTCGACAATAACCATAAGTAATCCGTATTTGGGCCTGAAACAAATGCGTACTGATAATTTTCCTTTTCTAATTCAAAAATTACATAGGAGCCATAGAAAGGGCCAAAAAATGAAACTTTTAAATATCCTTGAGAATCTTCATTGACAAAATAGGCTTTGCCTTCAGCTTCTTGCCATTCATTATCCGCTTCAGAAAAGCCCTTATTAAGTACCTTCACACCGCCATCTTGTTTGATGCTATATTCTGCCGACACTTTACTTAACCCACGTTCAAATGAATGATCTAAGCGCGCTACTTCATACCACTTACCCAAGTATTGATTTAATTCAAAGTCTTCAATAGGCTCTACTTTATCTGGCATACCTAAACAACCTGTTATCAGCGAAACCATAATAAATAGCATTATTTTTTTCAAAGAGCTCTCCAACTATCGGCGTCAAAAGTTCAGGCTAAGTGGTCAAATTAATTTGGCTCTGAACTTTATCTAGACTTTAGTTTTTGGTGATTTATTTTATTCCATTTGCGAAAGTGCTTTATCGATTTGTTGTTGGCTAACGTACTTTCCGCTGCCTTGACCAAAACGTTTTAAGCTATTAATCACGCTAATAAAGTCTTTATCCACCTTGCTAATTCTATCGGCTGTGACGAAGGCGATAGCACCTGAGCGAGGGTCAGGTGCACCAGGAAAGTAGACAACCACGACATCATCTGATTGTCGCTCAACTTCAAATGCAATTTGCATCTGATCATCTAGCCTCACTAATACTGGTTTTAATCCTTTAGCATCATCAGTAACACCTGCCACTCCTTCAGTGATACTTTTGATATAGGCATAGCCCGGAATGATAATGAGTAATTTATCATCGATAGCAGTAAATATCTTTTGCCCAAAACGGCTATTTGCAGCTAACCCTGCAAAAAAACAAAACAAAATAATTGCTGCTATTGTCACAATATTTGCTATCGCAATACCGCCAACTTGCTCTAACGGTATTAAATTCCCCAATGGCTTGGCCATCTTTTCCATGACTTCATAGGCCTTGCTAAATATCATGATCATAATAATAATTGGGATCATAAATATTAAGCCACCTAAGACGGTGGTTTTAAAAAATTTAAGCATAACAGTTACCTTTGTTTTTTAGTTTCTATGTCTTAGCATAGCTGCTTTTACTCAAATGTTTTATTTTACAACAACATGAGGAGAACGCTTCACCACTTCATCATTCAACTCTATGCCTATTCCTGGCTCTTCAGAAACTTCAAAAAATCCGTTAACTGGTTGCGGATCTTGCACGCATAACTCTCTATTCCATGATTTAATCGCGTAGGTATGATGCTCATGAATTAAAAAGTTTGGAATCGCTGTTTCTAAGTGCAATGAAGCGGCCGTTGCCACTGGTCCACCGCACACATGGGCTTGAATTCTAATATCATAGACATCAGCGTAATCACAAACCTTCTTGGCTTCGGTAAAGCCACCGCATAAGCCAACATCTGGTTGTAAAACATCAATACTTTGGTCTTCAAAATATGGTCGCACATCCCAGCGATGGTATAATCGCTCACCACCAGCGATAGGTACATTGACATTATCCGACACTTTTTTATGAACAGCAGAATTAAGATAATTTACAGGCTCTTCATACATCATACATTCTACTTCTTCGATTACTTTGCCCATTTGAATGGCCGATGCTGCCCCCATTAACGAATGAGACTCAAAGATAATATCGACATCGTCACCAACGGCATTACGAATAGCTCGCAACCTATCGCCAAACAAGCGCATTTGCGGTTTGGTAAATAGCTTAGTTCGATCGAAAGATGAGCTACCATCAAGGTTATAGACGATTGGGTCGACCTTTACTGCATCATAACCTTCAGCAACAGCTTTTAACGCAGCTTCTGCATACTCTTCAGGCTGGATGAGTTTTTTGCATTCTTTGTCCCAGTCAAATTGTAATTGGCTAGCATAGGTTCTTAATTTACTATTCACCTTACCACCAAGTAATTTATATACAGGTACGCCAAAGGCCTTACCTTTGATGTCCCATAGAGCGGTATCGATTGCGCTCATTGCGGCATACAACACTGGGCCGCCACCGAGTCCCCAAAAACTTTCTCTGAGCATTCGGTGCCATAATAATTCGGTATTAATTGGGTCAAATCCGATTAGTACTGCTTCGGTAATTTCTTTTATCATTGCAGCGGCGGCGCTATGTCCCCAATCATAAGCAAGTCCAGCTTCGCCAACACCGGTAATGCCTTCATCTGTGTGAATTCTAATAAATACAGGATTCCATGGCGGACGCTCAGGACAATGGATATCAAAGATTTCTACATGAGTAACTTTCATTTTATCTATCTCGTTAATTCTATTTAATTTTAACTTTGCTTTAATTTGGCTTTATTTGGTTTTAGTTTAATTCAAAAGCACTAACTATTTGGCGAATGAAGGATCTAATCGATATGCTTTACGCATCATCGCCGGCCATGCTTTCTGACCGCCAGTTTCACCACTATGTACTATGTTGGCTTGCTTATAAATATTATCAATTATGCTTTGGGGAATAGTTGTTATTTGCTCGCCACTTGATTGCATCATTAATTGGATTTCACAGGCTCGATTTAAATCGTAAAATCGCATAAATGCATCACCAACCGTCTGACCTAGGGTTAAACCACCATGATTGCGTAACAATAAATGATTGTTGGCACCAAGATTTTGCTGCAGTCTTAATTTTTCATCAGGGTTAACAGCCAAGCCTTCATAATCGTGATAGCTTAGAGATGCCATCGAAAACATTGAATACTGACTTAATGGTAAGAGCCCTTGTTGCTGACTTGCAACAGTAATGGTCGCTGGCGTATGCAAATGAATAACACAACCGGCATCATGACGAATCTGATGAATCGCACTGTGAATTGTGAAACCCGCTGGATTAATTTCGAATTCGCCGCCATCTAATACATTACCGTCGATATCAATTTTAACTAAATTCGATGCCGTTACTTCATCAAATGCAACCCCAAAAGCATTAATTAAAAAGTGTTCGGTTTCTGGGATACGTGATGATATATGAGTGTAAATTAAATCGCCCCAGCCCATATGCTCAACCAAGCGATAACACGCGGCAAGATCTAAACGAGCTTGCCATTCGGTTGCCGATACTTTATTTTTCAAATTACGTTCAATTAAATCGTACACATTTAGCCTTTCTTTTTAACTATAAATTAATCAATATCTTAGATTGATGAAGATTTTTTACATCGATCCTTTGTTGAAGATACGAATCCAAACCGATGATTGCTTCATCACATTGCCCACAAAACATTTACACTATAACCACTATAACTATATTTTGTGATTATTAAACAGCCACTTAGCAACATTTTCCTTATAACATAGAAGATAATGACTGGCATTGTGACTTGCCTAGCAGTAAACTTAACCTTAATCGATAATATAGTTTAGTCTTTAAGCTAGGTTATCCAACTCCGTAATTTAAATGGTTTGTAGTCGCTATGTTCAATAAGATTGTGGTTTATATTATCAGTATTACTTGTATTTGTTTAATGACAAAACCAGTTTTTGCGATTGAATATTCGTTGCCACAAGGTCAGTCACGTTTAGTCGGCGAGATCACCTATCACACTGCGGTCAAAGGCGATTACTTTCAAGCATTATCACAACAATATAATGTAGGTTTTTTGGCATTAATAGAAGCAAACCCTGGGATAGACCCTTTAAGGCCAGAGCCCGGTACTATTATTACCATTCCTACGCAACTCATTTTGCCTTACGGTGATCATAATGGCATCGTCATTAATTTATCTGAATTACGACTTTATTATTTCAATCAGGAAAAGCAGACGGTTAATGTATTCCCTGTGGGTATCGGTAAGATTGGAGATATGACGCCGACACTGGTCAGCAAAATAACTGAAAAACGTACCAACCCTAATTGGTTTCCTACCGCAGATAAACGTGCTGAATATTTAGCTGAACACGGCAAAGAAATGCCAAGAATGATTGAAGCAGGGCCAAATAACCCGTTAGGTGACTACGCGATGCGAATTGGCCAAAGTGCCTACTTAATTCATGGTACCAACCAACGTTTTGGTATTGGTATGCGAGCAAGCTCTGGTTGTATCAGAATGAACCCAGAAGACATTGAGTGGTTGTTTAAACAGTCCGCCCCCGGTACTAAAGTTAAAATTATCAACGACCCGATAAAAATGACTTATCAATCACCCGATACTCGAGTTGTCGAAGTGCATTCACCATTGACGAACAATGATGGATCAGTGCCAGCTTTATTGCCTCTGGCAAAAAGTGTCGAAAACTTTGTTAATGGTGATGAGAATGCGTTAGAACAGTTAAAAAAAATCATCAACGATCCTAAAGGTTTACCCACTAAGCTTGATTAGAAAACTAACGGCTCTTTCGATTAGACATAAAAAACCGGAATCATAATTCCGGTTTTTATTGACCTTGTATTTACAAGGTAAAAATATTATTAATATTTATTTTTTGTATGAGCTCACAACGTTATCAACACGTTCATTTGCTTTAGCAGCTTCAGCTGCAGCTTCTGCTGCCATTTCTTTTGCAGCTTGTGCTTCAGCAGCCGTTTCTGCTTGAGATGCTTTTAAATCTGAAACATCAGCGGACAATGCGCTTACTTGATTAGTAAGATTATCTATCTTTGTATTCAAATCAGCAACATTCTGCTTCATCTCGTCGTTATTTGCACAACCAGTTAGACCTAACGCTAACACTGCACCAGCTAAAGTTATTAATTTTTTATTCATCTTAGTACTCCCATATACCTTAAATTACCTGCAAGGGTATCCCCTTCCAATCTCAGTATGACATATTTACTTTAAAATGCACTTTTTATTGTTAAAATTTAAATACTTAAAGCTACTCTAATAGACCTTATACGAGTTTTTAATCAATTATAGGTACGCCTAAATCTTCCTTAACATTTTCAATAACCATATAGGTATGAGTTTGTGATACGCCGGGCAACTCAACAATCATCCCTAAAACATCGCGATAATTGGCCATGTCTGAGACTCTGAGTTTTATTAAATAATCGAATCCGCCAGCAACCATATGGCATTCAGACACTTCTTTTATATTGACTACTTCATCCCGAAAGTCATTAAAAACATCGGCAGTGGTTCTATCTAAGGTCACCTGTATGAAGGCTGACATTGAATAATTAAGCAACTCTGCATCTAACACAGCACCGTATCGTTTGATGTATCCTTGAGTTTCTAGCCTTTTGACTCGATCAAGGCACGGACTTGGACTAAGATTTACTTGTTTAGCCAGTTCTACATTAGAAATGCGACCATGACGTTGCAAGGTGTCTAAAATAGTTAAATCTATACGGTCAAGTGTTTTCATTTTGTAACTCTTATAGCATTTTATAGGGTTTAAATTTACATTTACACAATATTACACTGAATTATTCCGAAATTCATCAGCACATTCTGTGGTTATTTAATTAAAATCCACGGCATTATTAAATATTATTTAAACAGGTTATTACTATGCTTTTTAACGGAAACTTAATTACCGATGATCCGATCCGTCAACAAATTCGTGATCACTATCGTGCCAACGAGAATGACGTATTAAATAATTTATTACCTTTAGCAGAAATTGGCGCCAACGCCCGTTCTCGAGCATGGGAACGAGCGCGTCAACTTGTTGTACAAATTCGTAAAGACCAAGTAGGTAAAGGCGGTGTTGATGCATTGCTTAATGAGTTTGCACTTTCTACCGAGGAAGGTGTAGTTCTAATGTGCCTAGCTGAAGCTTTGCTGCGTGTTCCTGACAAGGCTACAGCCGATAGTTTAATTCGTGATAAATTGGCAAATGGTGACTGGAGTTCACACATTGGTAATTCTGACTCTATTTTCGTTAACGCTTCGTCTTGGGGGCTTTTATTTACCGGTAAGTTAGTCAACTATTCAGACGAAAATAAGAAGCAGCAATTTGGTTTATTAAAGAAAACGATTGGCCGCTTGGGTGAGCCTGTAATTCGCAAAGCAGTTCGTTATGCTATGCAAATAATGGGGACACAATTTGTCATGGGCCGCACTATCGACGGCGCGGTTGAGCGAGCAATAAAAACTGAAGCAAAAGGCTATACCTATTCATACGATATGTTGGGAGAAGGCGCTCGAACAATGAAAGATGCTGATCGTTATTTCGATAGTTATGTCAACGCTATCGAAGTGATTGGTAAAGCGGCCGATGGTAAAGGTCCACAAAAAAGCCCCGGCATTTCAATAAAGCTTTCAGCTATTCATCCCCGTTATGAATTTTCTCATCGCGAGCGCGTAATTGAAGAATTGATCCCGCGCTTAAAAGATTTAGCTCTGCGTGCGAAAGCATACAATATTGGCTTCACCGTTGATGCTGAAGAAGCCGATCGTTTAGATATTTCGTTAGATGTTATCGGCGCAGTTTTCTTAGACAAAGATTTAGACGGCTGGGATGGCTTTGGTATTGCCCTGCAAGCCTATCAAAAACGTGCATTATATGTCGTTGAATGGGTACGAGAACAAACAATAAAAGCAAAACGTCAGATGATGGTGCGCTTGGTAAAAGGTGCTTATTGGGATGCTGAAATTAAAATCAGTCAAGTTGAAGGCTATGAAGACTTCCCAGTATTTTCTCGTAAACCTGCGACAGATGTATCTTATCACGCCTGTGCAAAACGTTTATTAAGCTACCGCGATAGTATCTATCCTCAATTCGCCACACATAACGCTTATACCGTTGCGACCATTTTAGAAATGACCGATCAATATGAAGGGTTCGAATTCCAACGTTTGCACGGTATGGGCGAGTCTTTATACGACCAAGTAGTTACCGGTGAACGTGTTCCTTGTCGTGTATATGCGCCTGTTGGTGAACACTCAGATTTATTAGCGTACTTGGTTCGTCGTCTATTAGAAAATGGCGCTAACAGTTCATTTGTGAATAATATTGTTGACGAAAATATTCCGGTTGAATCTTTATTGATTGATCCTGTTGAAGAAGTTCAAAGTTGGGTAAATAAATATAATCCAATGATCCCTCAATCAATTGCCATTTATGGCGATGAACGAGCAAACTCGAAAGGGATTGATTTAACCGACGTTGACCAAGTAACAGAAATGCGTGCTAATTTAGACAATTGGTTTGCTAAAGCTGTAACCTCTGAACAACCAGAAAATTCGCAGCCAGTGACCAACCCTGCAAATCATAATGAGATTATTGGTTACATCCAACACGCTGACGAAGCGCAAATGCAGGACATACTTGCGAGTACACAAAGTGCATTTGCTGATTGGTCTGCAACATCAGTGAATGAGCGCGCCGATTTATTATTAAAAACTGCCGATGCTTTAGAAGCTAATCGTGATGAATTGATCGCTCTTTGTATAAAAGAAGCAGGAAAAGTAGCAGTTGATGGCGTAAGTGAAGTGCGTGAAGCCGTTGATTTTTGTCGCTATTATGCCGCTCGAGCAAAAGAATTAATGACCGAATCAGACTTACAATCGCGTGGCGTTGTGCTTTGTATTAGTCCTTGGAACTTCCCACTAGCTATTTTCTTAGGACAAGTAGCCGCGGCGATCGTAACAGGTAATACTGTTGTCGCTAAGCCAGCAGAGCAAACCAGTTTAATTGCACTACGTACCATTGAATTAATGCACGAATGTGGCATGCCTGAAGGTGTAGTCGTTCCAGTTATTGCTCGTGGTAGTAAAGTTGGTGCCAACATAGTGCCAGACGAACGAGTACAAGCAGTAATGTTTACCGGTTCAACTGAGACAGGAACTTGGATTTCACAAAAACTTGCTGAGCGTACAGGCGATCCGGTTCCTCTAATTGCAGAAACTGGTGGTCAAAACTGTATGATTGTTGACTCAACTGCTCTACCAGAGCAAGTAGTTGATGACGTGATCAGTTCAGGATTCCAAAGTGCTGGTCAACGCTGTTCAGCGCTTCGCGTATTGTTTTTACAAGAAGACATTGCCGATAAAGTAATCGAGATGATCAAAGGTGCCTTAGAAGAGTTACACGTAGGTAACCCTGAATTCTTTAGCACCGATGTAGGCCCTGTTATCGACAGCAAAGCGCATCAAGCATTAACTGAGCACGTTGAATATTTAAAGGATAAAGCGACTTTGCATTACCAATGTAAAGGACCTGATATGGGTGATGTTGGTCATCACTTCTTTGAACCTCGTTTATATGAAATTGCTGACTTATCAGTATTAACCAAAGAAGTATTTGGTCCATGCGTCCACATTATCCGTTTTAAAGGTCGCGATATAGATAACGTTATTGATCAAATCAATGGTACAGGTTTTGGTTTAACTATGGGTATACATACTCGTATCGAAGAAAAGAGCAAATACTTGGCTCAACGTTCTCGTGCCGGTAACGTATATGTTAACCGTAATATGATTGGCGCTGTTGTTGGTGTGCAGCCATTTGGTGGCCGTGGTTTATCTGGTACTGGGCCAAAAGCAGGCGGGCCTATGTACTTAACTCAGCTGGTTAAAGAACCGATGTTATCTGAAGAAAACATCTTAACAGAGCAAGAAAAAACTTCGCTATTAAGTGATTTTGAGCAAAACGTTAATACTTCATGGAAGATTGGCGCAAAATTACAAACAGCAAAGAATGACGAGCGCAAGTGGCGTGACACAGACTTAACTGTACGTGTGTCAATTGCTCGCCAGTTATTGGCACAAATTGCCTCGCATAAGTTGTTTGTTTCTCAGCAAGAAAGTCTTGAACAAACATTAGTACAGGCGCGCAGTCAACTTTCTCTTATTGAAAAAGAATTGGCGACCCCTATTGAATTGCCAGGCCCAACAGGTGAGTCTAATAAACTTTACTTAGAATCTCGCGGTACTGTAGCCGTTTTAGGTGATCAAGATACTAGCTTTGAGTTTTGGCTGATTTCTGTTGTTACAGCGCTTGCCACAGGTAACAATGTAATTGCCTTAGTAAGTGACTCATTCTTAGGAGAAGCGCAAGCTTGTGAAAAGGTGCTTGCGGAAATCGGTTTAGTTGCCGGCATTTTCCAAGCAGTATCTATAGGTCATTTGCCTTCAGTACTTGAGCATCCACATCTTAGTGGTGCTGTTGTTGATAGTGCCAGTCGTTTAAAACAATTAGTTGCTCAAACACTTGCTGCTCGAAGCGGTGCAATATTGCCAGTTATTACAGCGCAGTCATATAAAAAATTAATGGATCGTCTAGTTACTGAGAAAACTATTTCTATTGATACGACGGCCGCCGGAGGTAACGCATCTCTAATGACGATGGAAGTGCCAGCTTAGTAGAAATCCCTATAGATAGTTGCTAAATAGTTTCAATTAAAAAGCCGCATTATTGATTTAATGCGGCTTTTATGTGTTTGCTTTTCAGGTATTTATAGCGATATAAAATAGTTAATTAGGGAGCTTTAGCAACGATTTGATTTCTTCTTCATATTCAGGCTTTTTATCATCAAAAAATCCAACATGAGCTGATTTGGGTTTACCATCTCTGCCAATCATAAAACTATTTGGCATTCCTTTTAATTTAAACTCTTTGGCAATACTACCTTTTGGATCGTAAATAACGGTAAAATTAGCAGAGTTTTCCTCTAGAAATTCGATAGCGTCTTTCTTGTTCACATCCAAATTAATGGTGATCACTTTAAAGCCTTGTTTATCGTACTTCTCTTGCATTTCATTCATCCAAGGAAAAGATTTACGACATGGAACGCACCAAGATGCCCAAAAATCTAGATAAATTACCTGCCCTTTGTACTCAGCTAGCATTGATTTTAACTGCTTTTGTGGTTCACTCAAGGCATAACTGTTTAAACTTAAACCCATTAATACCAAGGTAACAATTAGCTTTACTACTTTCATACTAATTCCATTTTTATTTTTTATTTCTATATAAGCATTCCCACATTAAGAGTCACTCGGTTGCTTCTCTTCTGTGGCAATTATTTCAGCATCTTTATGGATACAACGGTCATCTGTTTTATCATCACGATAATAACGAATATTTGTACAATCTTGTTCAAATCTGCGCTCTAATTCAGTGCGAATAATCGGCGAGTCTTTTGCCCTAACAATTTCACGTTGTAACTGCGTACATTGGTGCTGTTGATCGGCGGTAAATTGAATTTCCTCACAAGGATCTTCGGAGAAATACGCACAACCTGTTTGCGCCAACAATACCGTTGAGAATATGGTGCCAGTTATTATTTTCATTATACTTCCCATGAATTGTAAAATTTAGAATCAATCTTATTAATAACATAGCAGTATTAGTGATTGTATTAAAGAAGTGCTGCAATTAAATACGTTGAAAATATTATATTTGCTACACTGATTGATATTGATTCAAAAAAACTAGGAAAAATGTATGCAAGTTGTTGATTATAAAGCTGAGAACGCCGGACAACAGTTTGTGGAGTCGTTACATCAAACTGGGTTTGGTGTTTTGATTAACCACCCAATTAAACAAGAAGTGGTTGAATCGATATATCGTAATTGGTACCAATTCTTTATGTCTGAAGAGAAACACAATTTTGCTTTTGATCCGCAAAAGCAAGATGGTTTTTTCAGTAGTGAAATATCTGAAACGGCAAAAGGCCATAAACAAAAAGACATTAAAGAATATTACCATGTCTATCCATGGGGCCGTATACCAGAGTCGTTAAAACAAGAAATTCTAGACTATTATAATCTTGCCTCAGAATTAGCCGGAGAGTTACTTGATTGGGTTGAAAAATATAGTCCTGTGGAAGTAGCAAAGCTGTATTCTGAGCCACTATCAAATATGATTAAAAATACCCCTAATACCTTGCTCAGAGTATTGCACTACCCGCCGTTAGCTGGCGATGAGGAGCTTGGTGCAATTCGTGCTGCTGCGCATGAAGATATCAACTTACTTACCATTTTGCCGGCAGCGAATGAGCCTGGTTTACAAGTACAAAACAAAGATGGCAGTTGGATGGATGTGCCGTCAGATTTTGGCAACCTAATTATTAATATTGGCGATATGCTGCAAGAAGCATCGGGTGGATATTTTCCGTCGACGAGTCATAGAGTGATCAACCCTGAAGGCACTGATGCGAGTAAATCGAGAATATCACTGCCACTATTTTTACACCCTAGAAGTGAAGTGGTGTTATCAGAGCGCCATACTCAGCACAGTTACTTAATGGAACGTTTACGTGAGTTAGGCGTAATTTAAAGCCATTAATACTCCTGAGTAATCTCTTATTACAAAAACACAAAAGGAGCCATTGGCTCCTTTTGTATTAAAGACTAAAACGAATGTGCCTTTACTGCTTAATACTAATTAAACCTTTACTGCGAAACAGAACAAGCACACAAACTAATAGCCATGACATGCTACCACCTGAGCTACTTGAATCTGACTCAACCTGCTCAGCTTCATCTGACTCTTCTTGTTGCTGAGCGAGAACGGTAAAGCTGATTTTTTGCTCTGCGCTAAGCTCGCCATCAGATACAGTCACCAATAACTCAATAACAGTATCTTCATCGACTTCCGGCAACGTTATACTTATTTCACTTACCGTTAGCGAATCAAAATCAAGACTTAGACCAGACACCTGCTGCCATTGATAACTTAACTGCGAAGTTTGTGCATCTGTACCAATTGCCGTTAGCGTTATAACTGCACCACTGTCATAAGATGATTGGTACTCAGCTACCAATATTTGTGGAGCCGTATTGAGAACATCACCTGGAGTTAACGGATTTGGGTCTTCATTGTCATTAACGCCGTCACCATCGTCATCGGTATCAGCATTATTACCAATTCCGTCGCCGTCAGTATCGAGTGTTTCATCGCCATCATTAGGAAATGCATCGGTATTATCACCAACGCCATCATTATCAGAGTCCATTGTTTCAGTCGGATCTGATGGGAAAGCATCAGCGTTATCGCCTGTGCCATCGTTATCAGTATCAGCGTTTTCAGTTGCATCATTAGGGAATGTATCAATGCTATCAGGATAACCATCTAAATCAGCATCATAATCGTTAGTCATAATAATTACTGAGGCTAACGGCACATCTTGGCTATCATCGTCGCCAGCAAATACGACGTTGTGATTATCTAACTTTACGGCTTGTTTGAAATCAGAGTCGCCGTTATAGAAACTGCGAACAAAGCCAACATCATTATACTGCGTATCTAGCTCACCTAAGCTGGTGACTTGCACTAACTGTAAGCCGTTATTACCGGATTTAGAGAAGGTTGACGCGATTAAGAAAGTGCCATTGTCTTGCGCAAATAGGTTTAACCCATTAATACTTAGCTCGCCACTTGCAAAGGTAAAATACCCTTGTTCGCCAAACTCAACATCTAACTCGCCAGTTTCGCTATAAATTGTAACGTGCAAACCATTTACATCATTAACTTTACCACTATAAAGCACAGCATAACGCCCATCGGTTAATTGAATAACTTGTTTTGCTGAGCCTAAATTCAACACACCTTCGACTGCAAAATCAGTATTTAAAATGCCATCTGGGGTGAGCTCTAACATATATCGAGTATTACCTGCTCGAGTAACAAACATTATATTTCCGCTGCTTTGCTCAAATATATTTACGCCTGTTTCTACATTAAAGTTTCCTTTAAAATTAAATTCGTATTTTCCAGCACCGTCGGCAAAGCTGGTATCGCGAACACCGCTAGCACTTGCTTTTTCTATATAGCCTCGACTATTGGCACTTCCTCTATACGACGATGAAATATACAAATCACCATTTTTTGTTTGATAAGCTACTGGCGCAATACTTCTATTACCAAGACTTTTATAAATACTTGTATTACTGCGCTCAGAAAAAGCACTGGTATCTAGGGTTCCATCTTTTTTAATCGCGACTACCGCAGCACCATTAGTTCCGTAACTCAGGCTCATTAAGTAACTGCCATTGTTTAATTCGGTTATGTTATAAACGTAACTGCCGATATCGTCGCTGTTGCCGTAATAAACGCCATTTGTGGCAAATGCTTCGTCGAAACTGGCATCGCTATTAAACCTTGCCACGGCAATATAGTCATCGTCATAAGGTTCGTCATAATAATAACCACCGACCAAAAATTGATTACCATCTTGGTATAAATATCCAAACTCATAATCATCATCGCTGCCATCAGTAAAGTTATGGGTTGTTGGCACACCGCCACTAAAGTTTGGATCAAAAACGATATTATAGTCATCGGCTGAGTTAATATCTGTGCCCTGGTGTATTTCATCAAGATTCATGATGCCATCTGCATCAGCATCTAAAAACGCATCTGCTACATTTAAAGGGTCAAGTCCGTACATCAGCTCTTGCTCGTCAGTTAGACCATCATTATCATCATCAAGATCAGCATTGTTACCTAAGCCATCACTATCGGTATCGACAGTTTCGAATTCATCTTCAGGGAATGCGTCGGTGTTGTCACCAACACCATCGTTATCAGAATCTAAATACTCCGAGGCATCGTTATCAAATGCATCTTCAAATGCGTAATAACCATCAGCATCAGCGTCCCGATATAAGTTTGAATTAATGATGAGGGCTGGGTATTGATCATTTTGACCAAAGTCCCAATTGTCAGAAGACCAATTAGCATAAATATCAGCAATACAATTAGTATCATCATTTGCAGTTGGACACTGCAGGTCAGCGCTATAATAGCCTTGGCCAGTATCGTTTAAATTACTCGCAACATTGGTTTTTTCAACATCCCAATAGGCCGCCGTTGTTATTAACGTTTTGCTGTAACTATAACCTGCTAGGCCACCTAAGGTTTCATCATCAGCGATGGCGCTAACAAGTGGACCTGTAACAATAGCATTGGTTAGCGTTAAATCTGACCATAACTGTCCTGCTATGCCGCCAATATGACCGCCACTAGCACCATCATAATTACCAGAGCTTACGCTTGCCGTTACTATGACATCACTAAAACTTGAAGGTTGGCTTACTTCACCAATAATACCACCAACATTTCGATCACCAGAAATAGACCCGGTAACAAAAGCTCGTTCAATAATTACATCATCTTGTGCATCGCCTATTAGGCCGCCGATATAATCATCTGTTGCAACAATATCAACATTAGCATAACTATCGTATATGTAGGTTTCATCTGATACAGCAATAAAACCAGCCACGTATGCGTCACCTGTTAACTCACCGCTAAACGTTGATTGCGTAATAGTGACAATATTACCGCTATAGGCAAAAAAGCCGCCAACATGATCGTAAGTCGCAACAGTAGGGCTAATATCTACGTTAACGTTAACTTCATTAACTGTTGCTGAAGCAGAAATTCGCCCGGCTATCGCACCAAGATAATTATCGCCAACTAATCTGCCACTAATGTTGAGGTTATCAAACGTGTTAATCTCAGAATAAGTATCGCGCGCCGCTAAAATACCTGAGTTTGACTTACCGACAACAAACGCATTTACAATGTTCAAGTTTTTAAACGTTGCACCTCTTATTTGCCTAAATAGACCAACATCATCCGAGTCCATATTAATTACTAAATTAGAAATATTATGACCATTACCATCTAAGGTAGCGCTAAAATAAGAAGGGCCGCGCTCGGTCAATGGGGTAAACCCTGCGCCGTCATTATAGTAACTGTCATCTTCAAGATCACCGTTACCATTTTCATCAAAATCTAAATCGTTGGTAAGCTCATAGCCGAAACACGCTATGACGTCTTCGTTATTACCACAGCCGTTACTATTATCACCGCTACCGTCGTTATAAGCACTGCCAGTTAAGTTATTACGGATATTATCAAATTCAGCTAGAGTGCTGATTTCGATTAGGCCATCGCCATCTATATCTACATCGAGGCTATCAATAACACCATCATTATCGCTGTCGACTTCTTCGGCAAAGGCTGGACTAGAAAAGGAGATCGAAGTGATCAATAAACTAAGAGCTAGGTTGAACTGCATATATTACCCCTACAACATTAATTATTATTAATTAGGTTTATAGAAATACTATTTACACGAGTTAAAACTTTATTTCGCCCACATTTTTTTTGTGGAATTAATAAACAAACGAAACTTTTACCACTAAATCCAATAAAATCACAAAGATACAGGGAACAACAAAGACTAAGACTAAGAATATATTGATTAGCAAAATTCTGACAATAAAAAAGGAGCCATGCGGCTCCTTTTTACTTTATTACTTAACTAAAATTTATTGAATACTTAGATTAGCTTTTAAGAGATACGAACTCTGGGTATGCTTCGATACCACAGTCTGACTTATCAACACCGTTGTATTCATCTTCATCACTTACGCGAATGCCCATAGTTAATTTAAGTACATACCATACAGCCATACTTGCAAGGAATACCCAAGCAAAGATTACGAAAGCACCGTAAAGTTGAGCACCAAACGTCGCATCACCATTGCTAAATGGAACAGCCATTAACGCGTAGAAACCTACAACACCGTGAACTGAAATCGCACCTACAGGATCATCAATCTTAAGTTTATCTAAAGTAGTAATAGAGAACACTACTAAGATGCCACCTAAAGCGCCCACTAATGAAGCGAATAATGGTGATGGTGATAATGGATCAGCGGTAATAGCAACTAGACCAGCTAACGCACCGTTTAAGATCATGGTTAAATCTGCTTTACCCCAAATTGCTTTGTTTAAAAGTAATGCTGCTACTGCACCTGCTGCTGCTGCTGCGTTAGTGTTCAAGAAGATTTGACCAACTGCTGTTGCGTTTTCAGCATCCGATAGTAATAACTGAGAACCACCGTTAAAACCAAACCAACCCATCCATAAGATGAACGTACCTAAAGTAGCAAGTGGCATGTTAGAACCTGGGATAGGGTAAATTTCACCGTTTTTACCGTATTTACCTTTACGAGCACCTAGTAACAATACACCCGCTAATGCAGCTGCTGCACCGGCCATATGGACAATACCAGAACCAGCGAAGTCACTAAAACCAGCTTCAGATAAGAAACCGCCGCCCCAAGTCCAGTAACCTTCCATTGGGTAAATAAAACCAGTAAGAATTACAGTAAATACTAGGAAAGACCAAAGCTTCATACGCTCAGCTACCGCACCTGAAACAATCGACATAGCCGTTGCTACAAATACAACCTGGAAGAAGAAATCAGATTCTAATGAATGATCTGCGCCTTCAGCTTGGGTACCAATTAAACCAGCTATAGATGGGATAATACCGCCAGCATCGTTATCTACATACATAATGTTATAACCAACAAGTAAGAACATTACACAAGCAATCGAATACAAACAGATATTCTTCGTTAATATTTCTGTTGTGTTTTTAGAGCGAACTAAACCCGCTTCTAACATTGCAAAACCGGCTGCCATCCACATTACTAGTGCACCCGATATTAAAAAGTAAAAGGTATCTAGAGCAAAACGTAGCTCAGTTACCGTTGTTGTTAATGATGTTAACTCTTCCATTATAATCTCCTAAAGTGCCGCTACGTCTAATTCGCCAGTACGGATACGTACCACTTGATCTAAGTCATATACAAAAATCTTACCGTCACCAATTTTGCCGGTGTGAGCAGATTTAGAAATGGCTTCAACCACGCGTTCAGCATCTTCAGATTTAACTGCGATTTCTAATTTTACTTTTGGTAGGAAATCTACTTGATATTCTGCACCACGATATAATTCCGTGTGCCCCTTTTGACGACCGAAGCCTCTTACTTCTGAAACCGTTAAACCTTCAACACCCACTTCTGAAATTGCTTCACGAACATCGTCAAGTTTAAATGGCTTTATTATTGCGTTAATTATCTTCATTTTAACCCCTATTAATTAGTTGCTTATAGGGTTACAAGTTGCGTACCAACTTTATTTTTACATATTTTTCAATAACTTAATAACAACTAAGATGCATTGCACTATGAAGGTGCACCATAACAGGGCACAAGAATCACTATCAAAGGGCGTTCTTTATTGAATTCGAAGAATTGAGAAGTTTTAAAAATCAGAGCAATTAGTATTAATAAATTTAGTAATTATGGACGGTACTTTATCGTTTCATTTAACCACCCGTTAAACAAAAAAGTAGAATTAGACTGCTCTAATTCTACTTCAATAAATCAATCTAATAAGTTAATTGCCTGTGAGTACAAACGACTTTTTGGCATTAGCTTTCACATCTTCTTTTGTAAAGTAGATGTCTCGCCAATCTTTTTCAGCAAAGCGTTTTGTTTGGCTAGCATATTCAGCACTGTTTGGATTTTCTTTTTGCCCATAGGTTAAAAATGCTTGCGCTTGCGGCCCCTGCTCGGTGAATGCTAATGAATAGATAAAACTTGTACCATAAGAAATTGGATACCCCTTGTCGGTCAACTTAGACCAATCAGTAATTTGGTTACCTTCGACATAACCAACTTCGGTATTTCCGCCTCTCATCGCAATCAAATTAGCAATGCCTTCTGAGCCAAAGCCACCTATATATCCCACTGTCTAATAACAAAATATTCGGGCCAAATT
Source organism: Thalassotalea crassostreae (assembly GCF_001831495.1). Taxonomy (NCBI): domain Bacteria; kingdom Pseudomonadati; phylum Pseudomonadota; class Gammaproteobacteria; order Alteromonadales; family Colwelliaceae; genus Thalassotalea; species Thalassotalea crassostreae. The sequence goes on along the minus strand of NZ_CP017689.1, from coordinate 666,307 downwards.
TCTTTTACTTCATTTAGCCATTGTTCATCAATGCTCTCGTCGGGCATTTTTTTAAGCCAATATCTCGCCCATTTTTGTACCGTTTTTCCTGACTTTGTTAATTTTAACGGAGCACAAACACATTCATAATCATCACCTTTGAAACTGACGACTTGTCGATGTTTGTATCGTTTATAAAGGGAGTTTAATTCGTTAGTGATAATTTCAACGTCAGTAAAAGCAAGAGCACCATTGTTTTTTAGATCCAACAATATTTTCGCCTTGCAAATGGCAATTTCGTTAAAGTTATCAATATGGGGGGTGTAAACCTTGCCTGTGAGGCCAAAAATTGATTTTAACTCTCTGTCGGCAAGGTCTTTAAGCGGTGCTAGTTGTTCATTGATTTTTTCTAAATCGTCGAGTGTAAACATAAACTAGGTGACCGCTTGGGTTGTATATTAATTCATAGGTTATCGCGAATTTAACGCTTATCCAACCAATTTAAAAATACTTTGAAATCTGATGAACTTGTAAAAGTAACATCGCTTAAACCACAAGCGTGTTTAATCACCACATGGTTCTTATTAACAGAAATTGAATGCACAGGTTGCATAATACGGATCTGTTGACCGTTATAGTTGTAAGACATAATAAAACTCTAATAAATAGATCAACACAAAACTGTCGATCAAAACACAACTTCATTATCGTTTTAGCTCAAATCATGAGATTTAATGTGAGACAAATCGTTTAGGAATATGCCTAAGCGATACATTTTAGCTAATTAATAAATCAGTAAAAACTCTAAAGGTGACTAACTAGATGAGGAAAGACATAGCAATAGGACAATTTAAATTCTTGCAGCATTGAGAGGAGGAGTGCTACACAAGAGGCGGCATTATAGGGGATGTTCAAATAATAAACAACCCTTAGTTAATCTTTCGTTATTCCGTTTTAATTTGTATTAAATGCAAGCTAACGACAAATTAAAACTTAGTGAGACTAAGCTTCAATTACAAATATAAACAATTGTTTTTTATATAAATTTAAATAAATGTACTAAACTGTACTCTATACTACTTAATTATTAGAGTGCATGTTAATGCAATTGAACATCGAAAAACTAAATAAGCCGGTGTTCATATCATCGTCACTTTTTATTGTCGCGCTAATTATCTATACAGTGCTTAGTCCTACTGGTGCAAGCAACAACTTCTCAGCCTTACAAAATGCTATTGTCACTAACGGCAGTTGGTTTTACGTATTAACGGTTACAATTATTTTAGCCTTTGCCCTTTATATGAGCTTGTCTAAAATCAGCTCGGTTAAACTTGGTCCTGATCATGCTGTTCCAGATTATAGCTTTGGTACATGGCTATCAATGTTGTTCGCTGCAGGCATGGGCATAGGACTAATGTTTTTTGGCGTCGCCGAGCCGGTGATGCATTACTTATCTCCACCAACAGCTGAGCTTCACACATTAGAAGCAGCACAAGAAGCAATGAAGATCACCTTTTTCCATTGGGGGCTACATGCTTGGGCGATATATGCAATCGTTGCTTTGATCCTTTCATATTTCTGTTACCGACATAAATTACCACTAACACTTCGCTCGGCTTTACATCCTATTATCGGAGATAAAATATATGGCTGGCCTGGTCATTTTGTTGACATTTTCGCGGTAGTGAGCACTGTTTTCGGTGTTGCTACCTCACTCGGTTTGGGCGCTACACAAGTGAATTCCGGTTTGAATTACTTGTTAGGTATTGAAGTCAGTACACTAAACCAAGTGATTGTGATGGTCGTTATTACCGCCCTTGCTTCAATTTCGGTGGCGACCGGCTTAGATAAAGGCATTAAAATTTTATCGCAAACCAATATGATGCTAGCGATTGCACTTTTAACCTTAGTATTTATTCTTGGGCCAAGTGTATTTTTACTCAAAGTATACCTACAAAATATCGGCGCATATTTATCCGATATCGTTCGCAATTCATTTAATCTATTTGCCTATGATAAAAAAGATTGGATTGGTGGCTGGACCATATTCTATTGGGGCTGGTGGTTAGCTTGGGCGCCATTTGTTGGTTTATTTATCGCGCGAATTTCACGGGGAAGAACAATCCGAGAATTTATTATCGGGGTAATGTTAGTACCAACATTGTTTACCTTGTTATGGATGACCATTTTTGGCAATACCGCTATCTCTATGGTGACCGAGCCAACGTCTTCAAATTTAGCGCAAATGGTTTCCGAAAATAGTTCAGTCGCGCTATTTGTCTTCCTTGAAGGATTCCCATTTGCCACGGTATTAACCATTTTGTCAGTGGTAATGATTATTGTGTTCTTTGTCACCTCCTGTGATTCAGGGGCAATGGTTATCGATATGCTCTGCTCCAACGGAGAAAATAAAACCCCTCTATGGCAACGATTGTTTTGGGCAATCGGTGTTGGTGTAGTTGCCGCCGCTTTATCTCTTGCAGGCGGCCTAAGTGCATTGCAAACCATGACCATTGCTGCCGCTCTACCGTTCTCTATTGTGTTGTTATTTGCCATCTTTGGCTTTGTCCGAGCATTGCAAATTGAAAGTGCGAAAAAAGAGAGTTTATTGGTAAGCGCGATGCCTACAAATTACTTTCAAGATGCTGAACAATGGCGCGATAAATTAGATAACTTAGTATCGACCCCGGATAAGAAAAATGCGACAAAATACATACAATCAAAAGTGAGTAAAGCATTTAGTAAGCTAAAGGTGCAGTTTGACTCGAATGGCATTGATGCTGAGATCGTAGAAATAACCAATGGCATGAAGCTCATTGTTAATCATGGTAGTGAACAAGACTTTGTTTATGCTGTCCATAAAACACGCCATACTCAGCCTGACTTTGCCACTGACGAAGAAAGTAATATCGACGAAACATATTATCGCGCCGAAGTACATTTAATGGAAGGCGGCCAAGATTACGATATTATGGGTTGGTCAGAAATAGCGATCATCAATGATGTCATTGATCAATACCAAAAACACATGCATTTCTTGCATTTATTACGAGAGTAAAATCATAACTGTTCAAGTTTAAGTGCTGAAAAAGAGCACTTAGCTCAATACAAAAAAGCCGCTTAATAAAGTGTCCAACTTTCTGGGGTCACTTCATGCAAGCGGCTTTTTTTAATTTTTAACACTCTTTGGCAAACTTATCTATGATATCAACAACTTCCTTGGAATAGACAAGACCTGTATGGTTTTGTCGAACAATAATATGTTCTGCCATTCCTGGGATTTTGGTTTCACTGATAGCAACCGTTCCGTCGGACTCTTCGATGTTTTCTCGCCAAACTTTATCTAGTAACGGCTTTGCACCTATTTTCAGGTCGCCAGCAATAGATATAAGCTTTTGTGGTAGCGTCCAAGTTTTTTCAAAGTTCTTTGGCAATAAGCCAAACTGCAATGACGAGCCAAGTATATGATGCAAATTGAATTTGGCCATATCTTTAGTAATTTGTGCGCCTTGATGCGGTGTTCCTAAGGTAATAACCATAGGCACTTGTTCAACTGAGAGCATTCGAGATTTTAAGTAATCTTTGAAAACCAAGCCGCCTAAGGAGTGGCCGACCATGATTACAGGTCCATCTTTTACTTTTTTATCTAACGTATTAAAAAATCGACGTTTATCAGTTTTTGTACTTGGATAGGATAAGTTTTCAACTTGATGGCCAAGCTTAGTTAAGCGCTTAGCCATTGGTCTCATTATCAATGAATGCATAAACAATCCATGTAAAACAATTATCTTCATAACCCTTCCAAACTATTTAACGGTTAAATTAGAGTCGTGTCGTTTGCCTCTAAATAAGACACCAATATCTTCACGAATCAAATACATAGACGGTATTAAAAATAGTGTAATAACCGTTGCAAACACAATTCCAAAACCTAATGATATCGCCATAGGAATGATAAACTGTGCTTGTAAACTGGTTTCAAAATAAATCGGTAAGATACCAAAAAAAGTCGTCAATGAGGTTAATAATATGGCTCTAAATCGTAACATTCCCGATTCAATCACGATATCTTTTAAGCGCATACCTGTTCCCTTCGCTTTATTGATAAAATCAACCAATATAAGGGAGTCATTTACGACCACTCCAGACAATGCAATAAAACCATACATCGACATCATGTTAACGGTTTTATCAAGTAACCAGTGCCCCCATATTGCACCAATAATACCAAACGGTATTACCGACATTATCACTAATGGTTGTGAGTACGATTTAGTTGGGATAGCGATTAAACCATAAATTAGGAATAGTGCGACAAGTCCGGCTGCTGTAAGTTGCGCTAAGAAGTCTTGTTGTTCTTTACTCGCTCCTTCCATACCATATTTAACTGTAGGATAACGGCTTAAGATTTCAGGAATAATATCTGTGTTAAACTCTTCAAGTATTTTGCGAGACTCTACTTTTAAGCTATCGATATCAGCAGCAACTTTGATCGTACGTTTATTGTTGATACGGGTAATTTTAGAAAAACCATAACCTATTTCTATGTCAGCCACTTGATAAAAAGGTACTTCTTCACCATTTGGCGTGCGTATCCACATATTTTCTAAATCCGATAATGATCGACGATCTACTTGTGGATAGCGGACCATCACTTTAACTTCGTCCCGGCCACGTTGAATGCGCTGCGCCTCGTCGCCATAAAACGCCTGGCGAACCTGTCTACCTAGATCACTTAAAGTAAGCCCTAGCACTTCCGCTTCAGGCTTTATGAATAGTTTAATTTCATTACTACCTCGGCTAAATGAATTACGAATATCAAAAACGCCATCGTATTCACCAAGCTTTTGCTGAACTTCTAATGCTGCTTGTTCTAATTCAAGTTCATCAACACCATTTAATTGGAACTCTAATGCAGCGCCGCCACCGGCATTGGTACCGGCAAACAAACGAATTTCTCTTACACCTGGAATTTCGCCGACTTCTTCACGCCATAATTTTTCAATTTCAAATGCATCGAGTTCACGCATTTCGGCTTTATTTAGCTCCATCATGAAGCCGCCCCTTAAATCCCCCTGAGTGAATACCATGGTATGTTCAATAAAGCTTTCACCATTGTGTTTATGTTTTTCAGCCATGGTATATGCGGAATCCATAACCTTTTCCAGAGCTTCGTTACGATATGTTGGTGCCGTACCATCAACCATAACAACTTGCCCCTGAATAAAATCACTGGGTACCGTTGGAAAAACCTCGACCTTAACAAATGAACCGGCAATCAACCCTATTGATACCATTAACATTGAAAAGAAAATAGCCATTGTACTGTATCGGTTGGCAATCGCTGTTTTTAGCATTGGCTGATATTTATGTTTGATGACTTTATCCAACCAGGCTTTAAACCTAAGTTGAATTCGATGCACAATATGGGCATTATCAGGATCAATTTCTGTATACTTCATATGCGATAAATGAGACGGTAAAATCCACTTAGATTCAATAATTGAAAAGACTAAACATAATGCCACCACCAAGGCTATTGCTCTGAAGAACGCGGCAAAAGTAGCGTCTATAAATAACAACGGAACAAAGGCTGCAATAGTTGTTAAAACGCCGAAAGTTGCAGGCATAGCAACACGATGCGCACCGCGTATAACATTGTCTACACTATGTCCTTTATTTTGCACTTCAGTGTAAACACTTTCACCAATAACGATGGCATCATCGACGACGATACCGAGCACCATGATAAAGGCAAATAAGCTCAACATATTGACCGTAACTGACCAATCACCAAGTAATGGCATCATCATAAATGCGCCAAAAAAACAGATAGGAATACCAACCATTACCCAAAAAGCTACCCTTACTCGCAAGAACAATGTCAGTACTAAAAATACCAATGCAGCACCTGCCAATAAGTTTGTAAACATCATATCTAGCCGTTCACTTAAGTAATATGAACTATCACCAAAGACATCGACACTCACGCCTTCAGGCAGCTCTAAAGTTTTCTTATCTACATATTCTTTTACTTGCTTGGCAATCTCTAAATCGTTTTGATTACTAGTAGAACGTACACGAATACTGGTGGTTTGATTACCATCAAACTCAGCATAACCATCATCTTCAACAAAGGTATCCTTAACTGTTGCTATGTCACCTAAACGCAAATGCGTACCATCAGCGTTAGAGCGTAGCACTAAGTTAGCAAATTCAGCTCCTGTGTACGCCTGTCCTTCGGTACGCAGTTGAATATAACCACCTTTAGATTTGATTGTTCCTGCTGGTAAATCTAATGAAGAGTTGTTAATCGCCTTACTGATATCATCAAATTTTAACCCGTACTCTAGTAATTGTAATTCAGATACTTCGACCGCTATTTCGTAATCTCTAAGGCCGACTACCTCAGCAATATTTACATCCGGCAAGGCAATAATTTCATCTTTGATATCTTGTGCTAATTCTTGGCGAGTCTTGCGATCCATATCACCATTTACGGAGACCCAAAGCACATCCATCTGAAATTCTTGCTTCATTACTAATGGGCGCTCTATTTGAGCAGGAAAGGTAGTAATGGTATCAATCTGCATTTGTACTTCGGTAAGTTTTTCTTCTAGTGAATAGCCCGAGTTAATCTCAATGGTAACGCTTGCAAAACCTTCGGTCGCTTCGGAGGTAATACGTTTTAAACCTTGAATATTTTCAAGCTTTTCTTCAATTTTTAACACCACAGACTGCTCAACATCAGCAGGCGATGCACCAAGATGGGTAACACTAACTAAGATGCTATTCGGACTAAATTCAGGTAACATTTTTTTGGTGATATTTTGATAAGAGTACGCCCCCATAACCAAAATAAAAACCATTAATAAATTCGCGGCTACGCTATTTCGCGCAAACCATGCGATGAACCCTGTTAAATTCTCTTTAATATCTGACATGACTATTGTACCGCAGAAACGTTGGCTGACTGTTCTACTATTTCGTCTGCTTTAATTCTTACCGCCATTCCTGGTACTGCTGTTCTTATTGCAGTATTCACGATTTTATCACCCGGCTTAAATGTATTTTTCACATAGACAAAGTCGCCGTTTCCTCTAATCACTTCTACTTCGATAAATTTCAAAGTATTGTCATCGTTCACAACGTAAACCGTATTTACACCATGTATTACTTCTCTTGGCAAACTAACAATATTATCGATGGTTTTACCCATGATGTTGGCATTAACGAACATACCAACACGCAGTTCAGCATCTAGTTTTCCTTCAATCAAATTATAAGGATCATCAATTTTGGCAACCAAGTAGTGGACTCTAGATTCACTACTAACGACACCTTCATAACGAGAGATATAAGATTGCCATTGCAACTTTTCACCCGCGACTTCCGAAGAAATTATTACTTTTTTAGATTTGTCCGCCTCTTCATTAATTTTTGGTAAGTTTAAAAAACCGATATCAGACTGTTTAATTGGAAGGCGTACTTCAGCATAATCGATAGCAAACGTTTTCACCATTTGGCTACCGGTAGATATGTATTGGCCAATATCAACATACTTTTCCATCAATAATGCGTTGTAGGGTGCGTATATTTTTGTACGTTCTAATTTGATATTGGCTTGTTTTAAATCAGCTTCTGCTGCTTTAACATCAGCTTTTGCCTTTTGCAGTTGGGGCAAGCGCAAAGCAAGTACCGGAGCTTCTGACACCGGGCGTCCCGTCAGTCCCCACTCATCTTCTGCTTGTTGTGCTCTAGCCTCTTCTTCTATGTATGCCGCTTGCATTGACTCTAATCGTGATTCCGCCTGCAATACATCGACTTTGTATGTGATAGGGTCAACCTCAAGGATTAATTCATCCTTTTCAAAATAACCACCTACTCGAAGCTTAGGTGAGACGTAAGTTATTTGACCTGACACCTCAGAAACCAAGACCGTTTCAGTGCGCGGCATCACAGTGCCCTGACTGCTGATTTGAAATGTTAAATCTTGGGCTTGTACTTCAATGGCATTAACCAACGGCGCTTTCTTTTCAATGTCTTTCTTTTCTGGCTTTGTTGCCAGACCAGTCATAATGCTCATTATTAAAACGCCGGCTATCACGATAGTAATCGGTAATCCTATTTTAAAAATCTTGCTTTTTCTCGACGAAGAAGGTGTTGAATCAAATTGTGTCATAGTATTTCCAAAACTGCTTAGAACTATTCATATAAATATAGCTCTAATATAGCTCTAAAGTATTAATTTTGTTTAATTAATTGCACTTTCACTGCTCAAATATAAAAACCATGGATTTAGATAAAGTTCTGCCAACTCTCTAACATCTCAACAAAATCTTCCAAACCACACAGTGCAAAGCATGTTTGTTCGAAATCGTTAACATCCTCAGCAATGTTTTGCGGTACTGCCTCATCAATATTGTTGCTATTGGCGAAGACTTCTACTTCCTGATTATTAATCGTCAACGAATATTCCTTACCGACTAATGTATGTTCATTGGTAGAGAATGCTAGGCTATCAATTAGATCTAGCAATGACTGTAATTTAACTAAATCTTTACCAATTTCTTGTTCAAGCCATGGACCAAATAGTTCGTGACCAAAACTAAAGTTCGCTTGCGGTTGTTTAGTAATGAAATTGGTTTTAAACGTGTATTCCATGAAAGCTACCAAAGCGCGATGCGCAAAAACATAAGTAAATGTAAATAAGTTGTGAAACTTTTCGAGGTAAGAACTATCTTATTAGCAAAGGTGTTAAATTTCTTCAGTAACGAGATAATGTGCAACTAACCATTAAGCCTGATTATAACAGGGAAAGTGTCAACAAAACTAACATTGTAGCCAACAAAAATGGCATTAATGTAAAACATTATGTCGTTCCAGTATTTTGTGCGATTTTGGCTCACCTTTTGATTGCGCTATTTCTTTACTATCAATCTTCATTTTCTACTTCCAAGATACTAGAAAGTGAACTGACAACAGATAAACCGGTTGTGACCATAAAAAGTTATATTTATACGCCCGCTAAAACCATAACGGCTGAGGAAGAAACAACTGTCCCGCGGCCATTAAAACAGGAAAACATGGCGATAAAACCTGAGGCTATCAAACAAAAGACGCTTACCGAGCCAATAATTGAAGAAGAAAACATCACGGTAATTAATGCGCCCTTACCTTCTTCTTTGAATGAAAGTAGTGTTGCTGAAGAGACTAATTCTGAAATTATTAATCCGGTAAAAACTAGCTCTACAAGCATTACCTCAGCAAACCAGAATGTCGAAACAACAAGTTTTGATCCAATGAAAATACGACGCTCCCTTGGTAATAAATTAACTGAAAAAATGATGACTGATGTTCAGAAACAAAGATTAAATCAAGGTTTCTCGGCGATGCAAACATTACCAGCTGCCGTTTCCCATAGTGTTTTTAAAAAATCAGAATTACAAATAAAAGCCGAAGCAACGACTCAAGTTGGCAATGAAACCTTTGTAAAGTTAGATGGTACTTGCATGCAAACAACAGACTTAAGCTTTATCGATGATAATTTGGGTACAGCCACCTCATTTAGTGATTGCGGTGAAACCGATGACGAGAAATATTTCCGTGAGTTTATGGCCCAAAAGCTCGAAAAACATAAAAAGCCCCCTAAAAAATAAACTTTAAAAACAAGCAAAAAAAGCCGCTACAAAGAGTGGTTTCTAATCAATTGCTTCACCTTCTTTAGGCAACATTTTGGGCAATAACAACTTCTTTCGCTTTCTTAGAATAACTGTTCAAGGTGTGAAAGTTTAAGTAGCCATATGTATCCGCTGAGGTAGCATCTCGCTTCGCTGAGTATTACACTTTATTTGAGTAACTTACTCGCAAGATTTATTAAAGTTTGTGTTGGGATTTATAACCGTTCCCTCAAAAAAAACTGGTTCAATCGCTCTATAGTTGAATTGACATCTACTATTCAGCATATTTATAGAGGCTCTATCAAGCAATTAAATAACGCTAAATAGCCGCTAGAACTAGTTATTTTTCGATTTTTACGTTAACTTGAATGTACAAAAGTATAAAAATAACAATGGCTTAAAATCATGAAAAAAATGACTCGCCAAGATAACTTTATTTACCTAACAATTTCTTTGATATTGTTATTGCTTGGTATGGCGGTAGCACAGCAATTTCTTGACTCCTCGGCGCAACGATTAATGCAATCCGCAACCGTTGTTACCTTGCTTGTAGCAGTCTGGGGCGCTGAAGATGAGTCTTTTCTATTTCGTAAAAACATGGTCTTTCCAATTGCCATCATTCTTACCGCGTCATTTAGTTACTATCTCGACAACTTAGATTTAAACTATGCACATTTAATTCTTTTACTCATATTTTTCATTATTACAGCTAAACAAACTGCGGTTCAGGTTCTATTTACCGGCGAAGTCGACGGTAATAAGATTTTGGGTGCCATATGCCTATTCATGCTATTTGGCATGATTTGGGCGTTATTATACACCTTATTACATTTGGGCTTTGACGGCGCATTTACCGGTATTAAAGATTCTAGAAATTGGTTTGATTTACTGCCTGATTACGTATATTTTTCTTTTGTAACATTAACCACTTTAGGCTACGGTGATATTTCACCTACTATGCCACTAACTCGATTCTTAGTTTACATGCAGGCCATGGTTGGACAATTTTATATTGCAATACTGGTCGCTAGTTTAGTAGGTTCAAGAATCTCTAGTATTCACACTCACGCCCTTGAAGAAGAACTTCATTTAAATTCTGAGGATAAAAAAAATGACAAATAACACCTCGTCTGAGAAATCATTTTTCAGCGCTCAAATGATTGACGCAGCAATAAAAATAATTGCCATTGTATTAATAGGCTCATGGTGTTTTGACATCATTAAACCATTCATTTTGCCAATGGCTTGGGGTGCTATCATTGCTACAGCCCTGTTCCCACTTTACAAAAAAATGATCGGGGGATTAGGCGGACGTAGTAGCCTCGCGGCAACCTTATTCGCATTGATTGGTATTTCTATATTAGTCGTACCAACAGTGACATTTTCTTCGTCTGCAATCGAGTCAATTGGTAACGTTTCCGAACAAATACAAAGCGGCTCTTTAACAATTCCAGAGCCTGCTGAAAAAGTAAAAGATTGGCCTTTAGTTGGTGAAAAACTTTACGTTGCTTGGGATAGTGCAGCGAATAACTTAGAAACTTTTGCAGCACAATATTCAGAGCAGATTAAAAACACTTTTTCGACTGTGTTATCTGCAGTTGCAAGTTTTGGTGGCGTTATTTTGCAGTTTATTTTCTCAATGATAATTGCAGCAATGTTCTTAGCAAACTCAGAGTCCTGTATTAATGGATGTCACTCGTTCTTTAACAGACTAATGGGTGAAAAATCTGATGCAGTGCTTAAAAACACTGTAGCAACAGTTCGAAGCGTTGGTGCTGGCATATTAGGTATCGCTTTTACTCAGGCATTACTTGCCGGAGCTGGTTTAGTGATTGCTGATATCCCTGCTGCTGGTATTTGGGTGTTACTGGTATTGATGTTAGCGATTGTTCAATTGCCGCCAATTCTTATTCTTGGCCCAATTGCCGCCTATTACTTTTCAGTAGCTGATACCACACCAGCAGTTATATTCTTAATTTACTCATTGATCGTAAGCGCAAGTGATGCTTTCTTAAAGCCTCTATTTTTAGGCCGAGGGACAGACATTCCTATGCTAGTGATTTTGTTAGGTGCAATTGGCGGCATGATAGTTTCAGGCATTATTGGCTTGTTTACCGGTGCTGTTATCTTAGCGTTAGGATATCAACTGATGGTTATGTGGCTAGATCAATCTGACCAAAAAATAGTTAAAGATGATGCTTGATCGCTGTTTATTAAAGAGCGGTTAACAGCAAAGATATTTAAGGCACAATATGAGTAACAAAAGCAACGAAGCCGACACTAAGCTTGAGAGCGCTGACTCAAATATGGCGAATACAGAAGCGACTAATGCAGAAAAATTACCAGTGGTGACAACAGACGTTAAGCAAAAACCTGATTTGGCCAAGCGACTGACAAAAATCACCTTAATCTTAGCTGCACTGTATTTACTTTGGTATGTAGTCGGTGATCGACTTACGCCAATTTCTGATCAAGCCAGAGTTCGAGCGTTTGTTATTCCAATTGTGCCGCAAGTTTCAGGTCAAATTGAACAAATCTATGTTGGTGGCGATAGACGTGTAAAAAAAGGCGAGGTGTTATTTGAAATTGATTCTAGGGATTATCAATTTAAATATGACCAAGCTAAAGCTCAACTTGAAATTGCAGGACAAGACGTTGGAGCCAGTACTGCGTCCGTTGCGTCTGCAAAAGCAAGACTTGATAAAGCGCAAGCTGACTTGGTATCTAAAAATATCAATGCCGCTCGAATCTTTGCAATGGAAGAACAAGGCATTGTTTCCAGTGCTCAGGCCGATAGGACCAGAGGTGTTATTACTCAAGCCGAATTAGAAGTAATCAACGCTGAAGCAGCCTTTGATGAGGCAAAACAACGACTAGGAAAAACCGGCGCGACTAACCCAAAAGTATTATCTGCATTAGCTGACTTATCAACGGCGCAACTTAATTTAGAGCGAACCGTAGTTAAAGCACCAAGCGATGGCGTGATTTCTTATGCCAAGGTTAACGTTGGATATTATGCATCCAAGGGGCAAAAGGTTATGACCTTTATTTCCAAGCAATTCGTTTGGATTGAGGCAAGTTACCGCGAAAACAGCTTAGGTAATCTAAAACAAGGCGATCCGGTCGATATTGTTTTAGATTCTGCACCGGGGCAAGTATTTACCGGTACGGTGAGAACGATAGGCTTTGGTGTAAGTTTTGACAAAAATGAACCTGGTGCCCTTTCAAAGCCAGAAGCCCCCAAAGGATGGATGCGAGATCCACAGCGCTTTACAGTCATTATAGCTTTTGATGACAACAGTCTAATCACCTCAGGATTATTACGAGAAGGTGGGCAAGCAGATGTTATTGCTTACACTGGAGAAAGCTTTATATTCAAAGCGATTGGTAAAGCCTGGGTTTGGTTTACTAGTTATCTATCGTATTTATATTAAGCACCTTTAGATTACACTCACTATATGAGCTTGCTCCAAAATTGGATACATACGTTACATCAGCATACGGATGATACAATTCGCATCATTCGTTTTACTGTGGGTGTCACACTTGCTGTGGCTATTGCGTTTTGGTTTAATTGGCCGTTAGCTTTTATTACCCCAGTATTCGTAACAAAATTTTTAGGTAACAGAGCTGCAAAAGTACCGTTTAAGGCATTGTTATCGATCATGCTAGTCTGCACCGCAGCCTTCATTGCAGGCATATTAGTCACTCGATTTTTATTACCCTTTCCTGTCGTCTTTATTTTGATCATGACACTGATCATTTTTGGCATCTCTTATTGGGGCTATTCGGGCGTCAACGATATCGTGATCACCATGCTATTGGTTGGCTTTACCATTGTTCCAATGCTCGGGCTTTTACATCAACAAGTTGCGAGTGTGGTAACAATTAGCTTTTTATTTTCTTGTTTTATGGCGTTATTAATCACCATGGTGATACATGAAATAGTGCCAGATAAGACCAATGTGAAGTCGGAACAAAAAAAGCAAAAAATGGACATCACTAGTAAAGAGATTCGATTTCAATTAGCACTATTAAGCACCATCATTATCATGCCGGTTCTCATTTTCTTTTTCTATTTTTCATTAACTGATGCAATCTTGGTATTAATATTTGTCGCGATTCTCGCTCAAAAGCCAGATTTATTGATGGGAATGCAAGGTACAAAAGCTTTATTGGTCGGCAATACACTTGGTGGTATTTTCGCGATTATTATGTTTAATGTGTTAACCATTGCGCCAACTTACCTATTTTTAATCTTGGTATTTTCATTCGTTAATATCTACTTTGCCCGCTTGGTATTTTCTAGTTCGCCGTTGTCGCCCATCTATGCCATGGCACTTACCACGATAATCGTTTTAATCTCTATGGGAAGCTTAGGTGAAGCGAACACTGGTGAGAAATTTTATACTCGAATATTTCAAATAGCGTGTGCTTGTGGTTACGTTATTTTCGCCACTTATATCAGCAGTCCTTGGTTAAGCGAAATAAAAAATAAATATATTCAAACAACTGATAACACCTAATTCAAAAAGCACAAAATAGAACCTAATTTAGATGTACCCTTTAAATTAAAATCTTCGTTTACAAGTTCACACACTTTTTTGCTATTGATAGGCGCTATTAAGATCTACAATTAGATATCGTAGCGAGTGTCACTCTAACAATAATTGGCAATAGCTCCATAGCTAAGACACAAATAAAGAATATAGCTACACCGCTGATCTTTTCAGTTTTTATACGCATTAAATGATGTTCATGAATTCAAACATTTCGTTTGAAACATCCTTAAAAATTATGGCTTTAGTGAGTTTTTTTACTAAGCTTAAAATGTATTTTATCGATATTAGATTTAAGGTAATTAATATGATCAAAAAATTAATGATCGCTTCCGTTGCTATTGCAGCAACTTTGGCCTTTAGCGGCAATGCACAAGCATCTGACAAGAAACACTTTCCAGGTTTATTTTTAGGTGCCACCACCATAGATAGTGAAACAGATTTTTCCTACGGGTTAGAATACGAGTACAAATTCTCTCATAAATGGGGAGCTGGTTTTACTTGGGAAAATACCGAAGATGCACATGCGGGAGCCGGTGTTGAAGTGATGCTTGCCTCAGTATATTTTCACCCGACCGAACATTTACGATTAGGCCTTGGCTTTGGTCAAGAAGAGGTTGGAGCAGTTAGTGCGCCAGCGGAGCATCACATTCAGTCAGGAGATGCACATGGCCACCCTAGCCATGAAGAAGACTTATATCGAATATCTGCTAGCTATGCTATTCCTTTAGGGAATTTTGAAATCGAACCAACTATCGCTGCGGATTTTGTCGATGACGAAACATCTACCGTTGTTGGCGTTGCTATAGTTTACCCATTTTAAATAGAGTTTCAGCTTAGCTTTAAAACAATAACTGGGCATAATAATTTCAATTATGCCTAGCTTTCTCCCTCCATAAATTAAGCTTTTAGTTAATCACTCGATAAGTAATATAATCACTTATCATACCTACTATAAATTTCATGAATAGTGTTTATTGAACTAAATGATTAGTTGTGACATAAAAATAAGGTAAACTATGCAAAATTTTTCTGCTAATTGAAGTTCGATTAGCAATAATAACGCAAAAGAGAGGCCGCATGAGTCTATATATAAAGTACCTAACAGAAATTGAAACTCGTAAAAACGAACTAGGATTGGCTCCACTGCCGATCGATTCTGCTGATTTATTATCTGAAATTATCGCGCAAATTAAAGATACATCTAATGAATACCGTGAAGATTCACTTAACTTCTTTATTTATAACACTTTACCGGGTACGACTAGTGCTGCTGGCGCGAAAGCCGCCTTCCTAAAAGAAATCATTTTAGGCGAATCTAGCGTAGCTGAAATCACCCCAGCATTTGCGTTTGAATTGTTATCTCATATGAAAGGTGGTCCTTCAATTGAGGTACTTCTTGATTTAGCACTTTCTAATGATGCAACAATTGCAAACCAAGCTGCTGACGTATTAAAAACACAGGTTTTCCTTTACGACGCAGATATGGCTCGTATAGAAGCTGCATTTAAAGCTGATAATGCAATTGCTAAAGACCTTTTAGAAAGCTACGCACAAGCAGAATTCTTCACAAAACTACCTGACGTTGAAGAAAAAATCGACGTAGTTACGTACATTGCTGGTGAAGGTGATATCTCAACTGATTTACTTTCTCCAGGGCATCAAGCGCATTCTCGTGCTGACCGTGAATTACACGGCAAGTGTATGATAACCGAAGAAGCACAAAAAGAAATTCAAGAATTGCAAGCTAAACACCCTACTGCAAAAGTAATGCTAATCGCTGAAAAAGGTACCATGGGTGTTGGCTCATCACGTATGTCTGGTGTTAACAACGTTGCACTTTGGGCAGGTAAACAAGCAAGTCCATACGTTCCATTTATTAACATTGCTCCAGTTGTTGCAGGTACTAATGGTATTGCTCCTATTTTCTTAACGACTGTTGATGTAACCGGTGGTATTGGCCTTGACCTTAAAAACTGGGTAAATAAAGTTGATGCCAACGGCAACAATGCTGTTGACGAAAATGGCGATCCAGTATTAGAAGAGGCATATTCTGTTGCAACTGGTACGGTATTAACAATCGATACTAAAGCAAAGAAATTATTTAATGGCAACGAAGAGCTAGCTGACATTTCATCCGCATTTACTCCGCAAAAAGTAGAGTTCATGAAAGCCGGTGGTTCGTACGCAGTTACATTCGGCAAAAAGCTACAAACATTTGCAGCTGAAACGCTAGGTGTTGCACCGGCAAGCGTATATGCAGCTTCCAAAGAAATTTCTCATGAAGGCCAAGGTTTAACTGCTGTTGAAAAGATATTTAACCGTAATGCAGTTGGCGTTGTATCTGACTCATCTTTACATGCAGGTTCAAACGTACGCGTTAAAGTAAATATTGTAGGTTCACAAGATACGACAGGTCCTATGACTTGTCAGGAATTAGAAGCTATGGCTGCTTCAACGATATCTCCAATTGTTGATGGTGCATACCAGTCAGGTTGTCACACAGCATCAGTATGGGATAGCAAAGCACAAGCGAATATTCCTAAATTAATGAGCTTTATGAATAAATTCGGCCTTATCACTGCACGTGATCCTAAAGGTGAATACCATGCAATGACTGATGTTATCCATAAAGTATTAAATGACATTACCGTTGACGATCGCGCCATCATCATTGGTGGTGACTCACATACTCGTATGTCTAAAGGTGTAGCCTTTGGTGCCGATTCAGGCACAGTTGCTATTGCACTTGCAACAGGTGAGTCTGCAATGCCAATCCCTGAATCTGTAAAAGTTACTTTTAAAGGTAATATGAAAGGTCACATGGATTTCCGTGATGTGGTTCACTCAACACAAGCACAAATGCTTAAGCAATTTGGCGGCGAGAATGTATTCCAAGGTCGTATTATTGAAGTACATATTGGTACATTGATGGCTGACCAAGCGTTTACATTTACTGATTGGTCTGCAGAAATGAAAGCTAAAGCTTCAATCTGTATTTCAAACGATGAAACGTTAGTTAAATCTATCGAGCTTGCTAAGAGCCGTATCCAAATAATGATCAATAAGGGGATGGAAAACGAAGCAGGTACATTAGCAGGGTTAATTGCTTTAGCTGATAAACGTATCGAAGAAGTTAAATCAGGCGCTCAACCTGCGCTAGCACCAGACGAGAATGCTAAGTATTACGCAGAAGTTGTTGTAGATCTTGATTCAATAGACGAACCAATGATTGCTGACCCTGATGTAAACAACGAAGACGTATCTAAGCGTTACACTCACGATGTAATTCGTCCAGTATCTTATTACGCGGATAAATCTGTAGATTTAGGTTTTGTTGGTTCATGTATGGTTCACAAAGGTGATATGCAAATTATCGCGCAAATGTTCCGTAATATTGAAAAACAAAACGGTAGTATTTCATTTAAAGCACCACTAGTTGTTGCGCCACCAACATACAATATTGTTGATGAGCTTAAAGCTGAGGGTGACTGGGAAATTTTACAAAAATATTCAGGTTTTGAATTTGATGATGCCGCACCTAAAAATGCTGCACGTACTAAGTACGAAAACATCATGTATCTTGAACGCCCTGGTTGTAACTTATGTATGGGTAACCAAGAAAAAGCGGAACCTGGTGACACTGTAATTGCTACATCAACACGCTTGTTCCAAGGTCGTGTTGTTGCAGATACTGCAGAGAAGAAAGGTGAATCACTACTTGGTTCAACGCCTCTAGTTGTACTTTCAACTATGCTAGGTCGCTTCCCAACAATGGATGAGTACAAGTCTGCAGTAGAAGGCATCGACTTAACTAAGTTCACTCCTCCTACAGAAGAGATGACGACTAAGTTCGAAGTACCAATTAAAATGGTATAAACGCTGATACTTTAGATATTAAAGTTGAATAGAAAAAAGGGTTACTTCGGTAACCCTTTTTTTGCCCCACAGGATGTGGGGTATGCCGAAACAACATGGATGTTGTAGTTTCGGTAGTGAAGGATGAAAGTATGCAAACCGCCATGGACGGCTTTAGGTTTGTACCACCAATTTACATAGCCACAGCACGCTGCAGGAGGTTCCATCCAAAAGCACGATGGAATGACGGTACATCTTTTTTACTTTAGTGGGTGTTACAAAGCTATTTATCGATAGATTAAATTCTAAAAACAAAAACGCCAGCAGATGCTGGCGTTTTTAATATTCGTTTGAAAAGTTTTTACTTTTTCTTCTTAACGGCTTTTGCGTTAGGTAAGTCGGTAATTGAACCTTCAAAGATTTCCGCTGCTAAGCCGATTGACTCGTTAAGCGTTGGGTGAGCGTGGATAGTTAAACCAACGTCTTCTGCATCAGCGCCCATTTCTACCGCTAAACAGATTTCACCAAGCATTTCACCAGCATTGATACCAACAATAGCACCACCGAGTACACGGCCAGTTTCTTTTTCGAAGATCATCTTCGTTTTACCTTCAGTACGAGCTGAAGCGATAGCACGACCAGATGCTGCCCATGGGAAGTTAGCAACTTCAATGTTCAAACCTTCTTCTTTCGCTTCACGCTCTGTAACACCAACCCAAGCCATTTCAGGATCAGTATAAGCGATTGAAGGAATACAACGTGGATCAAATACGTGCTTCTTACCAGAGATAACTTCAGCAGCACAATGTGCTTCATGTACCGCTTTGTGCGCAAGCATAGGTTGACCAACAACATCACCGATAGCGAAGATGTGAGGTACGTTAGTACGTAATTCGTTAGATACGTTGATAAAGCCACGCTCATCAACGTTAACGCCCGCTTTATCAGCAGCAACTAAGTGACCGTTAGGCTTACGACCTACAGCAACTAAGATCTTGTCGTAACGAACTTGACCTTCAGGAGCTTTTTTACCTTCAAAAGATACATATAAACCGTCATCTTTTGCTTCAACTGCAACAACTTTAGTAGACAACATAATGTTGAACTTCTTCTTGTTGTAGTTAGTGTAAACTTTAACGATGTCTTTATCAGCTGCTGGAACTAATTGGTCTGCAAATTCAACAACAGAGACGTTAGAACCTAATGCTGAGTATACCGTACCCATTTCAAGACCAATGATACCACCACCAAGAACAAGCATTTCTTCTGGAACGTCTTGTAACTCAAGAGCACCAGTTGAATCGATAACACGTGGGTCATCGTTTGGAATAAATGGTAAATCGATTACTGAAGAACCGGCAGCGATAATTGCGTTGTCAAAAGTAATGTTAGTAACACCATCTGCACCTTCAACTGCGATAGTTTTGTCTGAAGTGAATTTACCGTAACCCGTTACAGTTTTAACTTTACGCGCTTTAGACATACCGCCTAAACCACCAGTTAACTGACCAATAACGCTCTCTTTCCAGTCACGGATTTTATCTAAATCAATTTTTGGCGTACCAAAAGTAACACCGTGAGACGCCATTGCTGCCGCATCATCAATTACTTTCGCAACATGTAGTAATGCTTTCGAAGGGATACAACCAACGTTCAAACAAACACCACCTAGTGTTTCGCGGCTTTCTACTAATACAACATCTAAACCTAGATCAGCAGCACGAAAAGCTGCAGAATAACCACCAGGGCCAGCACCTAAAACTACGACTTGAGTTTTAATATCGTTACTCATGTTTACCTCAAATTAAAAAAATAGTTGGCTTCAAAACGATTCGTCTCTAGCCAATAAAATGTCACGCTGTTAGCAGCCTGACATCAAAAATATGTTCATTTAAAAATTATGCCTAAGACAAAATTTTTAACGCCTTGCTAATTCGGTCGCAAGTTTACATTGTGTGACAATAAATCGCCAACTTTTAGCGAACAAATTCCACTAAAGTCGCATTAAATTTTCACTCCTTTGTAATCTTCAATGCACAGTCGCTTAAAAAAGCGAATACAGTAGACTCAAATTAGAACTTTAATTGCGGATAAATCCTTTTACCCGCATTGTCTTTATCAACTATAAAATGAGTTGACGAATATCCGTCATCATCGATGATAAGTAGACAGTGAAGCGTGCTGCTAAAGCACCGTCAATTACGCGATGATCGTAAGACATTGATAGTGGCAACATTAGTTTAGGCTCAAAATCTTTACCGTTCCACTTAGGTTTCATTTCAGATTTAGAAACACCTAAAATAGCAACCTCTGGCGCGTTAACGATTGGCGTAAATGCCGTACCACCGATACCACCAAGAGATGAAATGGTAAAACAGCCACCTTGCATATCTTGAGCAGTTAACTTACCGTCACGAGCTTTCATTGAAATTTCTAATAATTCTTTTGATAGCTCGTAAATGCCTTTCTTGTTCACATCTTTAACAACAGGAACAACTAGGCCATTTGGCGTATCTACAGCAACACCAATGTTGATGTATTTCTTCAGGATCAGACTCTCACCATCTTCACTCAAACTTGAGTTAAATACTGGGAACTCTTCAAGTGCCGCAGCTGCAGCTTTCAAGATAAATACTAGAGGCGTGATCTTAAAACCAAGCTTACGCTTTTCAGCAAGAACGTTTTGCTCTTTACGGAATGCTTCAACGTTGGTGATATCAGCTTCATCAAATTGTGTAACGTGTGGAATAGTTACCCAGTTACGGTGTAAGAATGGACCTGAAATCTTTTGAATACGACTTAGTGGTTTAGTTTCGATTTCACCAAATTTAGAGAAATCAATCGCTTTAGCACTTACAACTTGTAAACCACCTTCACCGCCAGCAACAGATGTATTCGCTGTTGCTTTAGGACGAGATAATTCGTATTTAACATAAGACTGAACATCTTCTTTTAAGATACGCCCTTTGTTACCAGTACCTTTAACAAGAGTTAAGTCAACGCCAAATTCGCGTGCAATACGGCGAATAGATGGTGAAGCATAAATACTACCTTGGCTTTGTTTAGTACCGGCACTTGGGTGATGTGGTACAGGCGCAGCCTTTGGTGCAGCAGGTGCAGCAGGAGCAACAACAGTCGCTTCTTTTGCTGGTGCTGGTGCAGCAGGAGCTTCGGCAACTGGTGCTGGAGCCGCAGCGCCAGCTGAAGTTTCAAGCATGACAACTAAACTGCCCTGCTTAACTTTATCACCAGCGGCAACGTTAACTTCAACAACGGTACCGGCTTCTGGACATGGTACATCCATAGTAGCTTTGTCAGTTTCTAAAGTAATTAAACCATCTTCTGCTTCAATGACGTCGCCTGCTGCAACTAATACTTCGATAACGTCAACTTCGCCATCTTCGCCAATATCAGGTACAACAACTTCAATAACAGCGCTAGCTGCTGCAGGAGCCGCCGCAGGGGCTGCTTCAACAACAGGAGCTGCTTCAACAACTGGAGCTGGTTCTTCTGCAACTGGTGCAGCAGGTGCTTCTGCTTCAGCAGCTGGCGCATCATCGCCAGCAGCTTCAATCATAACAACCAAATCACCTTCATTAATTTTATCGCCAACAGCAACTTTAATTTCAGTGATAGTTCCTGCAAATGGTGCAGGAATATCCATTGACGCTTTGTCAGTTTCAACACTAACTAGTGCATCTTCAGCTTCTACAGTGTCACCAACGGCAACACATAATTCAATGATTTCTACTTCATCGCCACCTACATCAGGGACTAGAACTTGTTTAATATCAGACATCTGTATTTTCCTTTCCAGTCAATTATGCGTATAGCGGGTTAATTTTATCTGCGTCGATACCAAAGTCTTTAATTGCTTTAGTAACTACAGCCATTTTGATTTCGCCACGCTGTGCCAATTCGTAAAGTGAAGCAACAACAATGTAGTTGTGATCAACTTCGAAATGACGACGTAAGTTAGCGCGTGAATCACTGCGACCGAAACCATCGGTACCTAATACACGGTAATCAGTATCGATGAACGCTCGTAGTTGGTCAGAGTATGCTTTAACGTAATCTGTTGCAGAAATCGCAGGACCATTATCGCTAGTAATTACTTGGCTGATGTATGGAACTTTTTGCTCTGCTTCAGGGTGAAGCATGTTGTAACGCGCTACTTCTTGACCTTCACGTGCTAATTCATTGTATGAAGTAACAGAGTAGACATCAGAAGAAATACCAAAGTCATTGGCAAGAATCTGTGCAGCTTCTCTTACTTGTAGCAAGATAGTACCTGAACCCATGAGCTGAACATTAGCTTTTGCTTTTTTGCTTGGCGTAACAGTTTCTAACTTGTAAATACCTTTAATGATTGCTTCTTCAGCATCTTGTGGCATTTCAGGATGTTGGTAGTTCTCATTCATTAACGTTAAGTAGTAGAAGATGTTTTCGTTTTCTTCGTACATTCTACGTAAACCTTCACGAACAATAACTGCAACTTCGTAGCCGTACGTTGGATCGTAAGTTACACAGTTTGGAATAAGGTTTGCTTGAATATGCGAATGACCATCTTGGTGTTGTAGACCTTCACCATTTAGCGTTGTACGACCTGCAGTTGCACCTAATAGGAAACCACGAGCCTGGCTGTCAGCTGCTGCCCATGCTAAATCGCCAACACGTTGGAAACCAAACATTGAGTAGTAGATGTAGAATGGAATAGTTGTCGCGTTACAAGTTGAGTATGACGTACCAGAAGCAACCCATGATGCCATTGCACCTAGCTCGTTAATACCTTCTTGTAATACTTGGCCTTTTTTATCTTCACGATAATAAGCAACTTGGTCAGCATCTTGAGGAACGTATTTTTGACCTTCGTTAGCATAAATACCAACTTGACGGAATAAACCTTCCATACCGAATGTACGTGCTTCATCAGGAATGATAGGAACGATACGTTTACCGATTTTCTTGTCTTTTAATAAGCTGTTAAGTACACGAACAAATTGCATTGTTGATGATACTTGACGCTCACCTGAACCTTTTAAGATTGCATCAAAGATTTTCATTTGCGGAATTTCTAATGCTTCTTCAGGTTGCTCTAAACGAGCAGGTAAAGAACCGCCAAGTGCTTCACGGCGTGCTGCCATGTACTTGTATTCGTCACTATCTTCAGGGAATTTATAGAATGGTAAATCTGCAATATCTTCATCGCTAACAGGGATGTTAAAACGATCGCGGTATTGTTTAATTGACTCAACGTCCATTTTCTTAACGTTGTGAGCAATATTTAACGCTTCACCAGATGCACCTAAACCAAAACCTTTAACTGTTTTAGCAAGGATTACTGTAGGACGACCTTTGGTTTCCATTGCTTTTTTGTATGCCGCGTAAACTTTAACAGGATCGTGACCACCACGGTTTAAGCGGTAGATGTCTTCGTCTGACATATTTGCAACAAGTGCTGCAGTTTCAGGATACTTATTAAAGAAGTTTTCGCGAGTGTACTTACCACCTTTCGCTTTACAGTTTTGGTATTCACCATCAACTGTTTCACTCATAAGTTGTAATAACTTACCAGAAGTATCACGAGCGATAAGAGCATCCCAGTATGAACCCCAGATAACTTTTACAACTTCCCAACCAGCACCACGGAAGGTACCTTCAAGTTCTTGGATGATTTTGCCGTTACCACGTACCGGACCATCAAGACGTTGTAAGTTACAGTTGATCACGAACGTTAAGTTATCTAAACCTTCACGAGATGCTAAGCCGATAGCGCCTAATGATTCTGGCTCATCCGTTTCACCATCACCTAAGTAACAGTATACACGTTGACCTGAACAGTCTTTAATACCACGATCCGTTAAGTACTTTAAGAAACGAGCTGTATAAATAGCTTGTAGTGGACCTAGACCCATAGATACTGTTGGGAACTGCCAAAAGTCTGGCATTAAGTGTGGGTGTGGGTAAGAAGATAAACCGTTACCATCAACTTCTTGACGGAAATTGTTCATTTGTTCTTCAGTTAAACGACCTTCTAAGAAAGCGCGAGAATAAATACCTGGAGAAATATGACCTTGAGCGAAAATGAAATCGCCACTGCCTTTTTCAGAAGCACCTTTAAAGAAGTGGTTAAAACCTACATCATAAAGCATTGCCGAAGACGCGAAAGAACCGATGTGACCACCAAGCTCTAAATCTTTTTTAGACGCTCGTAATACTAATACTAATGCGTTCCAACGAATTGCAGCACGGATGCGCGCTTCAATTGTTTGGTCAGCTGGCATGTGCGGTTCTTGGTTAACCGGGATAGTATTTACGTAAGCAGTTTTTGCTTCAAACGGTAAATGTGTACCACCGCGGCGAGCGCGATCAATTAGTGATTCCAATAATTGGTGTGCACGATGCGGACCTTCTTGTTCAAGAACAGCTTCTAAAGACTCTAACCATTCTTGCGTTTCTTGTGGATCAATATCGTGATTGAGAATATCAGTCATGTTGATTATTAACTCCAGTTATCTACAAATTAATTTAAAATTTTGTGTGTTAAAGATAGTTCAAAAATCAAACAATCTTCAGTTATCTTTGCCTTAAAAAGGCTTTTTATTGCGCTTAACGATATTTCAGTTTGTTTTATAATGCTTATAAAACGACTTCTATACCGATTGAAAGCGTCTTAGTGAACGAGTTACACGGGTATTTTCTTTACCCAGCTTAAGCATAACTTCTTCGATATAAGCGAGGTTTTTATGACTTGCGCCCCATGCTTTATTCGGTTCACCACTTAAAATACATTCCATTAATTGCTTTCTATAATGAGCAATACGTCCTGGTACTTCAGGACGTTTGGAAAGTACTTGTAAATTCTTTTCTATGTTTTCAATTAATAGCTCTGACATTGCTCGCGCTAAATGCAAAATTACTGCATTGTGCGACGCTTCACAGATGGCCAGATAAAAATCAAAAACCGTTTCCGCTTCACGGCGGAAATTTTCACTGATTTTGGTGTTCTCAATTTGAGCGACTTCAATCGCTTCATATTTTTGATTGATAACTTCAAAATCATTTTTGGTGCCTCGCATCGCTGCATAATACGCAGCCATACCTTGAACACCGTGACGAAATTCTAATAAATCAAATTGTGATTCATCTTTACTCGCCATTAATGCAAACAAAGGGTCTGAAAAACCTGAAAGCAGTTTTTCCTGTACAAACGTTCCACCACCCTGCTTGCGATGTACTAAACCTTTAGTCTCTAGTTTTTGTATCGCTTCGCGTAAACTAGGTCTCGATACTTCAAATTGTTCGGCAAGTTCGCGCTCTGGCAATAGTTTTTGCCCAGGCTTTAACGTGCCTTCAAGTATCATGGTTTCTAATTGATGCATAATTACATCAGATAGTTTTGCTTGTTGAATTTTTTTAAATGCCAAAACAATTCTCTTATTTAAAAAGGAAAGTTTACGGTAAAATGGTCTTACCAATTAATCAAAAACTCAAGCTAAACTAACAGATAATTTTACAAAAGTAAAATTTTGATGATTCACAAGATATGAATGACAAATTAACAATTGATAAAAAAATGTTCCAAAATACAGATTGGTCTTACCAATTAATAATTTCCTTTAGTGGTTTTTCCAATGGTTAAAATAGATATAGAATTAAAAAACATGCACAAAAAAGCCCGTAACTTAAATTACAGGCTTTAAGGATTTTTAGCTTTTATAAAGTGGGGATAGAGCTAAATTAAAGAGCCAAATTAAAGAATTAACTTAAAGAATTAAATTAACTAACCACACCCGCTAATGTCATAAATGCAATTGACGCTAATAACAATAAAACGTTACGTTTCGCTAAACGAACTAAAAGCGCAGGTTCAGCAGTTAAGTCTCCATCTTCAATTTTGTACTCTTCTGACTCTTTGGCTACTTCACAAAGGTATTTTCTCGGTGTGATATTGAAATTTAGCAATCCTTCTAACCATAGTGTTGATGCTCGAGAAAAGTGGCCAACTAACATATAACCAAATGCAGCAAAACGGGAAGGAATATAATCGATATAGAATAATAATTGGCGACCATGCTGTACCGCCGTATCCGGTAAATAAGACTCGCCTTCATCGTTTTTCGCATCATTAGCTAAGGCAACAAGAATTCGGTAAACCAATGCACCTTCAATTCCAACTATGACAAACACCAACATGATTGCTACGTAGTATTGGTAGTTTAGCCATACTAACGTTTGACCAAACGATTCACCTTCAAAATCTTGGCCTTGTTGTAACTCCATTTGATGATGACTAACCGCAACTTCATCGCCTCGCATCGCCGCATTTAAAAATGCTTTGTACGATACACGAGCTGCTGTACAACCAATACACATCACTAATATCGCTGTCGAGACGATAAACTCTATAAATAGACCATCAAAAATCAACAACACGAACCAAACTACAATTGCTGGTATTAACGCAAATAAAAATGTATTCACAGTGTTCTTGCTAATTTCGCCTTTTGACACAAAAGAGCGAACCAACTTTATATAGTGACTGTAAAAGTAATTGAAGCGCCAAAATCTAGATTGCAACATGCGTTCGCAGCTTAGGGCGATTAATAAGCTTATTAGACTCATCGGTGATCCTGTTATTAGTTAAATAATTCCTTTCCTACGAATCGCAGGTAATAAAGCTTAAATAGCAAAGCCTTAGGAAAAAACGACTTAATTAAAATATTACTCCCAGTACTCTAGGATTGCCAGAAAATTTAGGCATCTCAAAGCTTTTTTCTATCATTAACTTTAACCGGGGTTCAATCTGAGAGTATTTTTGCCAATGCTACCACCCTAGCTAACGATTAATCATTAAGCTTTTTAAGTATCTATCCCACTCAAACGAAGCGCCCGGATCAGTTTTACGTCCGGGTGCTATATCACTGTGCCCTGTTATTTGACTGCCTATATCTGGGTAGGTTTGGATAATACAGTCACTTAATTGCGTCAGTGTTATATATTGTTCATCGGTATAGTTAATATCATCGGTGCCTTCCATCTCGATACCAATGGAAAAATCATTGCACTTTTCTCTGCCACAATAATCAGAAACGCCTGCATGCCAGGCTCGTTTATCAAAGGGTACGTATTGGATCACACTGCCGTCACGGCGCACTAAACAATGAGCGGATACTCTTAACTTATATATGTCGGCAAAGTATTCATCTTCATCAGGATTTAACTGACCAAGAAAAAGATCGGTTATGTGGTTCGAACCGAACTTACCTGGTGGCAGTGAAATATTGTGAATAACCAACAAACTGATGTCTTCACATTCACGATTATCGCAATGTGGTGACGGTTTAATTTCAAATGGGAACTCAGCAGTACCGTCTAACCATCCGTTTTTTATTGAAAATTTACTTGTCATACTATTTATCGTTACGCTTTTTCATTAACATAGAAGCTCTGCTTATATAGCAACCTTTTTAAATGCATATATAAAGCAGAGCTCGATACATGTATTAATTACATATAACATCTTATTTAGCATCAGGTATTTATCCAATTGAAAGATTGAGTTAAAGCCAGAGCTAGAATCGAGATTAAAAAACACATTAAAAACCATATTAAAACCTAAATTAAAAACCTAAATTAAAAACAGGGTTAACAATAGAGTAGCACTATGTCGGAAATGGATGACAGTAAAAAAATCGGAAAAGCAATGCTGTGGATGACATGGTTAATATTGTTTTGTTTACTTGTGTGGTTTTTCCAAGATGTTTTAGATAAACAATGGAATCCAAATACAGCGCCTGAAATTGGTTTATCCGAAGATGGCAATGCAACAGTGACACTAGAGCAAAACAAATATGGTCATTACGTCACCATGGGTTCAATTAATGATACCAATGTCATTTTTCTGCTCGACACCGGTGCTACCCATGTATCGATACCAGAGCAAGTAGCGCAGCACTTAGATTTACCAGTGCAAGGCAGTCATTATGTACAAACCGCTAATGGCAGCGTCAAAGTATATGAAACCGTGATTGAACAATTGAGTATTGGCAATATAATCCTTTATAATGTGCGCGCTAATATTAACCCTGGTATGAAGTCTAATGAAATATTGTTAGGCATGAGCGCATTAAAGCAACTAGAATTTCATCAATCAGGCAAATACTTACATTTATCTGAGCAGCGATAATTAGCAAACACATTTTATTTTCATATTAAACAGAGATCAGTGATGCATAACTCACAAATTCAAGTAAGCGATGAACTATTAAAAGACATTGAAAGCACAGTAACTTGGGCACTTGCCGAAGATCTTGGCGCCAAACCAGGTGAAGCACCGATTGCTAGCAATGATATTACCGCTGAATTAATTCCAAGTGATGCTCGCGCCGTTGCAACGGTTATCTGTCGTGAAGATTGTGTTATTTCAGGTGTTGCATGGGTTAATGAAGTATTTAAACAATTAGATGCGTCCGCTAATGACACCACACAAATCACTTGGTTTGTGCAAGATGGTCAGTCAGTAAAAGCAAACAGTACGTTATTTGAATTAAACGGCAACGCTCGTTTACTTCTTACTGGCGAGCGCACTGCCCTTAACTTTTTACAAAGCTTATCGGGCACTGCAACACTAACTCAACAGTACGTACAAGAGTTAGAAGGCTCTGAAACTAAATTGCTTGATACTCGCAAAACAATCCCAGGCATGCGCAGCGCACAAAAATACGCAGTAACCTGTGGCGGCGGTCATAACCACAGAATTGGTTTATTCGACGCCTACCTTATTAAAGAAAACCACGTGAATGCCTGTGGCGGTATCGATAACGCCGTAGCACAAGCTAAAGCAAACCACCCAGGTAAAACGGTAGAAGTTGAAGTTGAATCACTCAATGAACTTGAGCAAGCACTTAACGCTGGTGCCGATATCATTATGTTAGATAACTTCACACCTGAGATGATTGATACTGCGGTAGTGCTGACTCGCGGCAAAGCAAAGCTTGAAGTATCAGGTAATATGACCATTGAAAAGTTAAAAGCTTATACGGCAGCGAAAGTAGATTTCATTTCAGTTGGCGCATTAACCAAACACGTACAAGCAATTGATTTGTCAATGCGCTTTGCTTAATCGCTAGCTAAACTCGATTCCCCGTAACAAATTAATGCGATTTCCTGTAACCAATTAGCGCGATTCCCTGTAACAAATTAACTCGACTCCCTGAATTTATTTCAGGGTCTCCAATACTGGTAAACGCCTAAAAACTACAAATCGACTTCCTCTGGTAAATAAACTCTACACCTTAAATACAAAATTCGACTTCCTGAACAACATACTCGACTTCCTGAACAACACATTCGACTTCCTAAACAACATACTTGACTTCCTGAACAACATACTCGACTTCCTGAACGAGTTTCAGGATCTCATATGTATATAAAAAGCAGTTAAATCATCCAAAAAATGCTCCA
Source organism: Thalassotalea crassostreae (assembly GCF_001831495.1). NCBI lineage: Bacteria > Pseudomonadati > Pseudomonadota > Gammaproteobacteria > Alteromonadales > Colwelliaceae > Thalassotalea > Thalassotalea crassostreae. The sequence goes on along the minus strand of NZ_CP017689.1, from coordinate 636,765 downwards.
TTTCTATATGATTTCAAAAGAAATGTATGAATAAATACATAGATTAAGCGTCAAAGCTAACTGAAATTAAACAACAAAACACATCCATAACGGCAAAAAATCGCCGCATTTTTATGCAAAAAGGCAAATATTTGCCGAAAAATGGTTAAAAACAGCTAATTTCGTGAAAAAATGTTTTACTTTTGTAACGAAGTGTTCCATATTTGTCTGTAGCCCCCAATAATAACAATCAAATTATATATAATGGATGTTTAATATGAAAAATATGAAATCAAACCAAGGTTTTACCTTAATCGAGCTAATGATCGTTGTTGCGATCATCGGTATTCTTGCTTCAGTAGCATTACCTGCATACAAAGATTACACTGATAAAGCAAAAGTTGGTAACGCTGTTGCCGCTGCAGCCGGTTATAAAGTAATCGTTTCTGAAAACTTCAGTACTTTAACTAACGGTAATTTATGTACAGGTATCACTAATGTTGTGGGTACACTTACATGTGATGGTGGTACATTAGAAGGGACTTACGATGGCGTTACTGCTACTTTAGTTCCTAACACAGATAACAACCCTATTACATGGACATGTAGCCACGATGTTGAAGATCTTATTGTAAATACATGTAACGATGCGCCACCAGCTGAATAAAAAATAATTATTACAAAAAAACCAGCTAACTAGCTGGTTTTTTTATATCTAAATTTTGTCTTTTCTATTAAAACTAGGTAGACTGAATTATAACTAATAACAATAATGAAACATTGCTATGAAAGGAATTCATCGACAATCTAGTTTGCTCTCTGCTGTCGTGCGCAGTGAACTGATTGCAAAAGACAAAGCCGCTGATATATTTTCTTTTTGTCAAAAAAAGCAAACGTCTATTGTCTCCCACTTAATTGAAAAAGAAAAAATCTCATCGAAAGAGATTACTAAAGTACTATCGAAAAGCTTTGGTTATCCAATTATTGAACTGAAATCTCTAGATTTGACTGCATTGCCAGACGGTCTTCGTAATGAAAAACTCATTCAAAAACACAATGCTCTGCCACTATATTTACGTGGCAATATCTTATTTATTGCGGTATCCGATCCAACTAATATTGATGCCCTCGAAGAATTCCAATTTAATACCGGTTATAGCACAGAAATGGTGCTTGCTGACGAAGTTCAATTAAAATCCGTAATTGAAAATTTACTTGAAGATGAAAGTTCAGCACTCGAGCTCACCGACCTCGATGAAGATGAGCTTGGCGATATCGATGTTCAAGATTCAGAAAAAAAAGAAGAAGAATCTAACGGTGAAAATGATGCACCGATTGTTGTTTACATCAATAAAATACTACTCGATGCGATTAAAAAAGGCGCATCTGATTTGCATTTTGAGCCGTTCGAGAAAAAGTTCCGCGTACGTTTCCGAGTTGATGGCATATTAGCCGAAGTCGCGTCTCCGCCAGTCAATTTGGCAAGCCGTATGACTGCCAGATTAAAAGTTATGTCAAAACTCGATATTGCCGAGCGTCGAGTACCACAAGATGGTCGTATAAAACTTAATGTATCAAAAACGAAATCCATCGATTTTCGTGTATCAACTCTTCCTACGATGTGGGGCGAAAAAGTAGTAATGCGTATACTTGACTCCTCAAGTGCCCAGTTGGGGATTGATATCCTTGGTTACGAAGATGAGCAGAAAAAGCTTTATATGGACGCCTTGTCTAAACCACAAGGCATGATTCTGGTAACCGGCCCTACCGGCTCTGGTAAAACCGTATCACTGTATACTGGCCTAAACATTCTCAATACTGAAGAGCGCAATATTTCTACCGCCGAAGACCCAGTTGAGATTAACCTCGAAGGCGTTAACCAGGTACAAATTAATAACCGCGCAGGATTAACTTTTGCTGAAGCGTTAAAGTCTTTTTTACGTCAAGATCCCGATATCGTTATGGTTGGTGAGATCCGAGATTTGGAAACCGCTGAAATTGCCATAAAGGCCGCGCAAACTGGTCACTTGGTATTATCAACTCTGCATACCAACTCTGCTGCTGAGACATTGACGCGATTATTAAACATGGGCGTACCATCGTATAACGTTGCAAGCTCGGTAAGTTTAATCATTGCCCAACGTCTTGCCCGCCGTTTATGTAACCATTGTAAAACCGTCGATGACGTGTCTCCCCATGCATTGGTTGAATTGGGGTTTGAGGCAAGTGAAGCCAATGATATTACAATCTATAAACCTGTGGGCTGTGATGAATGTACCAAAGGCTATAAAGGTCGTGTTGGTATCTACGAAGTAATGCAAATTAGCCAAGAAACTGCCACTATTATTATGGAAGGTGGAAGTTCTTTAGATATAGCTAAACAAGCGCAAAGTGAAGGTTTTAATAACTTACGTCAATCTGCGCTGTTAAAAGCTAAAGCTGGTGTAACAAGTTTAGCTGAAGTAACCAGGGTTACAGCGTAGCAACGCATTAGCTCCAAAAAAAATTATATTGGTACGTTTGTAACCAAATAACCATAGTAATAACAATAACAAAGGTTTTTTTATGGCAGTTCAAGGCGCACAACAAAAAATGGTAAAACCTAAACCGTTGGAACAATTTCAGTGGGAAGGAGTGAACCGTAAAGGTAAAAAAATTAAAGGTGAATTGTCCGCTACTAATATGAATGAGCTCAAAGCTCAACTTCGTAAACAAGGCATTACACCTCTAAAAACCAAGAAAAAACCTAAGCCTTTATTTGGTTTGGGCGGCAGCAAAGATAAAAAAATAACGCCGAAAGATATTGCTACCATTACCCGTCAAATAGCGACTATGTTGGGTGCTGGTGTGCCGTTAGTGCAAACCATAGAAATGATAGGTCGAGGTAATGATAATGGTAATATTCGCAAGTTGCTAAGCGATATTGGCAATAAAGTACAATCAGGCTTGCCCTTATCCGAATGTTTACGTGAGCATCCTAAATTTTTCGATGATTTATATTGCGATTTAGTTCAGTCGGGGGAACAATCCGGTGCTTTAGAAACCATCTTTGATCGAATTGCTATCTATAAAGAAAAAGCAGAAGCACTAAAATCAAAAATTAAAAAGGCGCTTAATTATCCAATTGCAGTTATTCTGATTGCGGCAATAGTAACATCTATATTACTGATTAAAGTTGTACCAACATTTGCTGAAATTTTTGAAGGTTTTGGCGCAGAATTACCTGCGTTTACCCAATTTATCGTAGCGATTTCTGACAATATGGTAGCCTACTGGCATTTGGCATTAGGGGCCATTATTGCTGCAGGCTGGGCGTTTAAACGCGCCTATGCTAATAGTCAGGACTTACGAGATAAAGTTGACGCTTTTCAACTGAAAATTCCCGTTATAGGAATGATTATGGATAAAGCCGCTGTTGCACGTTTTGCCCGTACGCTTTCAACGACTTTTGCCGCTGGTGTTCCATTGATTGATGCGTTAGATTCTGCCGCTGGTGCCTCAGGTAACGCGGTATACCGCGATGCCATTCAAGATATACGCAGCGAGGTCTCTGCCGGTATGCAAATGAACTTAGCCATGCGTAACGTTGATGTATTCCCTGATATGGTGGTGCAAATGGTAACGATTGGTGAAGAATCCGGTGCTCTAGATGATATGTTAGCGAAAGTTGCCAATATCTATGAGCAGGAAGTGGATGACTTAGTTGATGGCTTAACCGCCCTTTTAGAACCGATGATCATGGCAGTGTTAGGTGTTGTGATCGGTGGCTTGATTATCGGTATGTATTTACCAATATTTGCTATGGGCTCGATTATTTAAATCGAGTTGCTAGTTAAATAACATTAAGCCTAGGTGCTTAAATACCTAGGCTTATTTATTACGCTGAATTTATAAAATGCTATACGTGCTTTAAAGATCCTGAAACAAGTTCAGGAAGTCCCGGTTAGAAAAGAAATAAAATAAAATAAAAATACAATAATAAAAAAGGTATGAGTTTTGTCTGATGTAATCGCTCTTTTTGAGCAATCCCCTGCTATTTTCTATATCACTATTACGATTTTAGGTTTAATCGTTGGTAGCTTTTTAAATGTAGTAATTTTCCGTTTACCGAAAATGATTGAAGCAGAATGGCGCTGCGAATGTCGTGAATTTTTAGCTGACGAATTAAAACCAACAAAAGAAACCGAAAATAAAAGTGTAGAAGAAGTGGTTACGCTTTCGAAACCTGCATCTACCTGCCCTAAGTGTGGACATAAAATTAAAGCGATTGAGAATATCCCAGTGATCTCTTGGTTAGTGTTACGTGGTAAATGTTCGTCTTGTTCGAACCCAATATCTGCGCGCTACCCAATTATTGAAACAGTAACTGGTGTATTGTCGTTAGTGATTGGTATGCATTATGGTGTTACCTGGGCAACGGTATTCATGCTTGCGTTAACTTGGGCATTAATCACCTTAACCATGATTGATTTTGATAAAATGATTTTGCCAGATCAAATCACCCTACCACTCGTTTGGATTGGTTTATTGCTTAATTTAAACGGTGTATTTGTCGGCCTTGAGCAAGCCGTTATCGGCGCAGTTGTCGGTTATATGAGTTTGTGGTCAATCTTTTGGTTATTTAAGCTTATCACCGGCAAAGAAGGCATGGGTTATGGTGATTTTAAACTCTTTGCCGTATTCGGCGCTTGGTTTGGCTGGGAAGTATTACCATTACTGATTTTAATGGCGTCCGTGGTGGGTGCTATTATTGGTATTGGTTTAATGGTATTTCGTAACCATGAAGGTTCAAAGCCAATCCCATTTGGTCCTTATTTAGCAATTGCTGGTTGGATCACAGCGATATGGGGTAGCGGTATTTGGGCTTGGTACTTGGGTTTGATTTCTTAATAAAGGATTAATCCTAACGGAGATCCTGAAACAAGTTCAGGAAGTCGAAATCAAAGTTGAAGTCGATTTTTTTAAAGCTCGTTATATCCTAATCGGGGTCCATACGATGGGATGAAGTGCACGGGTGCACTAATGCCATGGGTGGCAATGAGCGGTAACGATGTTAATTGTTTCGTAGTTTGGGTGTTTATGTCTGATTTAGTAATAGGTTTAACAGGTGGTATTGGCAGCGGCAAAACCACCATTGCTAATATGTTTGCAGAATATGGCGTTGATATCATTGATGCCGATATTGTTGCCCGTGAAGTAGTCGCAATAGGCTCTGTGGCATTAGCTCAAATTGCAGAGCATTTTGGTAAAGATTTTTTGCTAGCCGATGGCAACCTAGATAGAACCAAACTTCGTCATCGCGTATTTGCTAATGAACAAGATAAACAATGGTTAAACGCACTGTTACACCCTCTAATTCGTGACACCATGCAACAACAATGTGAAGCAGCGAAAAGCCCTTATTGTTTTCTTGTTGCTCCTCTCCTTATTGAAAACGGCATAAACAAATCGGTCGATAAAGTCTTAGTGGTCGATGTACTCCCTGAAACCCAAATATCCCGTACAGTTAAACGTGATAATAACACTGTTGAACAAGTGCAAAAAATATTAGACGCGCAAGTCACTCGCGAGAAGCGATTAGCTCATGCCGATTTTGTGGTAGACAATAATGGCACTGATATCGAGTTGTTAAAGCCACAAATTGAAGATTTGCACCGCCAGTTCATCAAATTGCTCGCCAATAAATAGCGATTAACAATAACTTAAAGCTACTCTATTTAGCCAAGAATTAACGATAAATAAAATAATTGTCTATATTTATTAAGACATTACCTTAAGTTGTAATAGACATTATCTTAAAAATAAATAGCCTTTATCTAATTCTGTGGTTAAGATGGATACCATCCCGTATTGAAATCTTTTCATTGAGTTACTTTTAATAGTTTTGATAAAGATACTCTAGGGGAATGTATACAAAGCATGATTACTGCATGAAATTTAAAAACAGATATGAATAACTATCTATTTCAAATTTCAATTGTTCTCATACTTTTTACCCATTCTCAATTGAACACATTTCAATGCGATATGGTATAAAGATCATAATAATAAATAATACAAAATGACTGGCATTCTATATGAACACCCGCTTAATGAGCGGATCCGTAATTATTTAAAACTTGAACAATTATTTGTTCAGGCGCGCTCTTGCCTTGCGCAAGAGTTTAGTTCTAGTCATACCCTGTTTTTCAATGCTCTTTTTGCGATTCTTGATACGCTTGATAGAACCGATGTTAAAGGCGATATCATCAAAGACTTGGAAAAGCTTGAACATAATCTATTGGCTTGGTCTAAGTCGCCGGAAATTAACTCTAAAGCACTGCAGCTAAACCTTGAGCAGACGCGTTCGCTTGCAACCACATTACGCTCTAAGCAAACAACCTGGGCGAAATTAAAGGATGAAAAATTCCTCGACAGCATGCGTAAACGTTTTACGTTACAAGGTGCTTATTGTGGTTTTGATTTTCCAGCGATGATTTTCTGGCTCAATCAACCGCCTATCTTTATCCAGCAAGACGTTGATAACTGGCTAGCCTCAATAAGTGTTATCGAACAATCGTTGGTGCTTATATTGAAATTTATTCGTCAACGTTCTGAATTTCAAGATATTACCGTTGAAAATAGTTTTTACCAAGACAATGGCGAAGGGTTATTGTTACTTAGAATGGAAATGGATGACGGCATTGATTTCTTCCCATCGGTAAGCGGCAATCGCTATCGTTATACCATTCGTTTTATGGAGCTATGCGAAGAAAAAGGCCAACAGTACGTCTCTGAAAAAGTGTCCTTCAAACTGGCTAAGTGTTAGGCCATCAATATTTAAATTCAGCTTGTGTTTCAAAGAAAGTATCGTACCTAATTCAACCAATAAAATAGCTATATTTATCCTTTGTTTTTATCTACAATCTACAGCAACCAAGCAAGTTTTCCCTGTATAGAAAAGATATAAATTGATATGACTACAAAAGTAAAATGTCCTAACTGCCAAACTGAAGTTATCTGGTGTAAAGAATCAGAGCATCGCCCGTTTTGCTCAAAACGTTGTCAACTAATTGACTTAGGTGAATGGGCAGAAGAAAATCATAAGATTTCTCAACCTGTTCAAGGTGCACAACCGCTATCTGAAGAGATGCTTGATGCGCTCGAAGAAGAGTTTATGCAGAATAATAAGTTTTTTGTTGAATCAGAATAACGATAGTTAGTGTTTCAGCGATTCATCTCGTAGATTTTGATAGCGTAAGTTGTTATAGCGTAAGTTTTTAGTGTTTAATTTGTAAAGCATGGAAAATAATAAGTGGGCTTTTAATTATTTAAAAACCCACCTCAAAATATTTTAATCACGTTAGTACCTCAATTAGCTTCGCTGTCGTTTCATATCTCTCTCGCTCATAAGTTAACTCCTTTTATAACTCATTTAAATTTAATTACTGATTTTTCACTTTTAGCTTTAACAAGTGAATAATTATTATTCAGCTTCTTCCATCGCTAATAACTCATTACGATAGTTAGCTAATGTTAATGCTTCAAAGTTTTCACTGACAATATAGTTATCGTCGATTGTAAGTGCTTTGTTGAAGTCATTAAATGCACCTGTCACATCATTTAAATAGTGACGAGCGATACCACGATTGCTGTATGCAAGTGATAAAAAGTAGTCGCTATCGTAATAAAAGCTTTCAGGGCTAGAAATTGCTGTTAACGCTTTTGAACAGGCTTTGTCTGCAGCCACATAGTTTTTGGTACTTAGAAACGTTGCACAAGAAGACATTTCACGTTCAAAATCGTCTTTATTTATTGCATCACTGTTTACAATAGTCGCTTTAAATGACTTTGTAAGATAGTCTTGAGTTACAGGACTAGTATCGAGTGATGCACTTGCTGTAAATGGCAATAATAGCGAAAGCGCTATGGTTAGGTTTTTAATATTCATTGTTTTATCCTCAATCAACTGATTTTATAAATTAACTTGTTTATTAAGCCAACTATCAACAACACCGTGCTGCTGATAGTCATACTTTAGAACGAGTCACCAACTCTGACAAACGAATAAAACTGCACTACATAAGTGAAGAAAATTGAGTTATCTATTTTGCATTGATGGAATACCTAAAGCACCGAAATAAATATAAAGATAGATATATTGGGTACTAGACAGATTTTTACCACAAATCGCAGAAAGTCTTTTCTACCCACGAAGAGAACGTATTCAACTCACGATTAGATTCAATATTTTCATGTTGCATAAGAAAATATCGGTCATTACTGCGTAATTCTTGTTCAAATAACCTAACCAATGTTTGCTCTGCAAACCAGGTTGAGCTGATTGGCATTGGAATTAATGCGATTCCCATACCCTGCTGTGCAGCTCGGGCGACACCAAACATGCTATCAAATTGAATTATTTGTTTCGGGTCGAAGTCGTTTATATCGGCTAGATCAGCCCATTGATGCCAGGCCCAAGGACGTGATTGATGCAATATTAACGGCACTGAGCTCAACGCTTTATAGCCTTCACTTGCCCATTTTCGATATAGTCGTTTATTGCACGCCGGTACATAGCGTACTGGAAATAAATCAGTGACTATTGCACCGTTAGGCTTGCCGTTAGATAAAACTATCGATAAATCGGCATTGACACCACTCTTAGAGCCTGTTTTGACGGTTTCAAGTTGCAAGTTAATATCTGGATTTTGCTCGGTCCATTCGCTTAATTTTGGTACAAACAACTCACTGGCAAAAAACTCAGGCATACTGACGACAATTGTCTTGTTCTGAATGGTATTGGTAAATTCAGATATCGTTGTTTCAAGATTATTTAATATTGGATTTATTGCGTGATAGAACTGCTTACCTGCACTAGTAAGTTCAATTGCTCTAGTTTGACGCTTAAATAAATCAAAACCAAGTTGCTCTTCCAATTGCTTGATTTGATGACTTACCGCTGAAGGCGTTAAAAATAATTGTGATGCTGCATGCTTGAAGCTAAGGCATTTTGCGGCAATACAAAAAGAACGAATTCCTCTGATTGGGGTTTGAATTGGCATATTAGTTTTCTAAGTTTGGGTAGACATATATCATCTTGCAATCACTGCGCCAATTAACAAATAACATTTTAATTAATTATTTCAACAAGTTAAAAACCAAGAGGCCAAATTAGTTAAGAAGCGATGCATTGATGCTGATCGTTTGCACTAAATTAATGCAAGGTGAATTTACTATTTTTATCTGCAATAAATGGGAAAGAAAAAAGCGAGCATCATTCGATGCTCGCCAAAAATATAGTTTTAACTCATGGGGAGGTCAAAAACTGAATTAACAATATCAATTCAGATCAGGCTCAACAAACGAAAAGAAATCATTTGATAGATGAAAAAATTTACGGCGTGTAATAAATAAACAAGGTTCTTTATAAGCCGAGTTCAATTATTTTATTGACGATAGCTTCGTTTGCTTTCGGAAAATCAATACTAGTGAGCTGCGCAACGCTAAACCAACCTTGCCCTTGACCTTCTTGTGCACTTGGCTCACCAATAAACTGATCTACCAAAAACACCTCAAGCAATACTTTCTTATCACCATAATCGTGGTTTATATCAATAAGTGGCTGCATCGCTAGAGTATCGATGGCTATTTCTTCTTTAAGCTCTCTATGAAGCGCTTCATGAACTGTTTCATCTTTTTCCACCTTACCACCTGGAAATTCCCATTTCCCACCTTGATGAGCATCATCAAGACGCTTCGTAAGGAAAAATTGTTGTTTTTTATAAATGACGCCAACGGCGACATGAACTACTTTGGTCATTTGCGCTTTAGTTATAGAGTTATTAATACATGAATAATATAAGAATGAGGCGTTGGTCGCAATGACAACGCTGTAGATGTTAAACGCAAGAGCGGGTTTATTATCAAAAATCTTTAATCAGCTATTTTTTATATTCACAGCACGCATATGAAGATCCCGTATCTCGCTGAGGCTCGAACAGGATAACGGTGCTTATTTTCGACGTATACTGTAATAATAACGAAAAAGCCCGATGTTGTTTCCAATATCGGGCTTCTGATTCTTTATGTCATAGTCAACTCAATTAAGAAATCTTACCATGACACTGTTTGTACTTTTTACCACTACCACATGGGCAAGGTTCGTTACGGCCAACTCGAGGAACTTCATTTTCAGTGGCTGCATGACCACTTGTTTCATGCTTGAATTCCATCGGTGCTTCAGTCGCTTTTCGTTGTTGCTCTTCAACAGCTTCAACATCTGACTCTTGTTGAATACGAACTTTTGAAAGCAAGCTAATCACGTCATATTTCAAGTTATCAAGCATGTTAGAGAACAGCTCGAATGACTCTTTTTTGTATTCTTGTTTCGGGTTCTTTTGCGCATAACCACGTAGTCCAATGCCTTGACGTAAGTGATCCATCGCCGCAAGATGCTCTTTCCACAAACCGTCTAATGTTTGCAACATAACCGCTTTTTCAAAATGACGAATTACATCTACGCCAACTTGTTCTTCTTTAGCTGTATAAGCTTTTTCCACTTCTTCAAGGATACGTTCACGTAGTGAATCTTCGTGAAGTTTGTCGTCTTCTTCTAACCATTTAGCAATTGGTAAATCTAACGCCATATCACCTTTTAGTTGCTCTTCAAGACCTGGAACATCCCACATTTCTTCTAAAGATTGTGGTGGAATATGACCATCAACAACTTGGTTGATCACATCGGCACGTACCGCTGCGATTGTTTCGCCAATATCACCTTCATCAAGTAATTCATTACGTTGTTCGTAAATAACTTTACGTTGATCATTGGCAACATCATCATACTCAAGAAGTTGCTTACGCATATCAAAGTTACGACCTTCAACTTTACGCTGTGCATTCTCGATTGATTTAGTTACCCAAGGATGTTCGATGGCTTCACCATGTTCCATACCAAGTTTACGCATCATGCCTGCAATTCGTTCTGACGCAAAGATACGCATCAAGCTATCTTCCATAGAAAGATAGAAACGTGTTGAACCAGCATCACCTTGACGACCTGAACGGCCTCGTAACTGATTATCAATACGGCGAGACTCATGACGCTCAGTCGCAACAATATGTAGGCCGCCCGAAGCTAATACCTTCTCATGATCTTCTTGCCACTGAGCCGTAGCTTTTTCAATTTGCTCTTCGCTTGGGTTATCTAACTTAGCCAAGTCCATCGCTAAGTTGCCACCTAGCACGATATCGGTACCACGACCGGCCATGTTAGTAGCGATAGTTACCGCACCTGTTTTACCGGCATCGGCGACAATTTGTGCTTCTTCGGCATGGAACTTAGCATTAAGAACGTTATGCTTAATTTTTGCTTTACGTAAGATTTGTGATAAGAATTCTGATGTTTCAATGCTGATGGTACCAACAAGTACCGGTTGACCTCGTTCAACACAATCTTTGATATCTTCAATAATTGCTTCGTATTTTTCACCAGCCGTAAGGTAAATTAAATCCGCCATATCTTTACGGATCATTGGGCGATTGGTTGGAATTATTACCGTTTCTAAACCGTAGATATGGTTAAATTCGAATGCTTCCGTATCGGCAGTACCCGTCATACCGCCAAGCTTTTCGTATATTCTGAAATAGTTTTGGAAAGTAATAGACGCTAACGTTTGGTTTTCATTCTGAATGTTAACGTTTTCTTTGGCTTCGATTGCTTGGTGCAGACCTTCTGACCAACGACGACCTTCCATCGTACGACCAGTATGCTCATCGACAATGACAATCTCGCCATCTTTAACGATGTAGTCTACATCTTTTAAGAACAATTTGTGTGCGCGTAGCGCTGCCATAACGTGTGTTAATAGTGCGATGTTGGTAGCACCATATAACGAATCATCTTCGTTAAGCAATTTGCGTTCTTTTAGAATTTCTTCAACACGAACCTGACCACGCTCAGTTAGGTAAACTTGCTTGGATTTTTCATCCATAGTGTAGTCACCAGTACTTTCAACGCCTTCTTCATCTTCGGCTTCTTGCACTTCTAAAAGCGGAACTAATGAATCAACTAAACGATATAGTTCTGATGAATCTTCAGCAGCACCTGAGATGACTAGTGGCGTACGTGCTTCATCGATTAAGATTGAATCGACTTCATCGATGATAGCGAAATTTAAAGGGCGTTGAGCTCGTTGCTCTGGCGAGAATGCCATATTGTCACGAAGGTAATCAAAACCGAATTCATTGTTGGTACCGTAAGTGATATCTGCTTGGTAGGCCGCTTGTTTTTCTTGCGGTGCCATATTTGGAATATTACAGCCAACTGTCATGCCTAAGAATTCAAATAAAGGGCGAGACCAATCGGCATCACGTTTGGCAAGGTAGTCATTCACCGTAATTACATGAACACCTTTACCACTTAAACCATTTAAATAAGCAGGTAATGTTGCCGTTAGTGTTTTACCTTCACCGGTACGCATCTCAGAGATTTTACCTTGATGTAAAACCATACCACCGATCATTTGTACGTCGAAATGGCGCATTCCAAATACACGGACACTTGCCTCACGCACTACCGCAAAACTTTCTACTAAAATGTCGTTTAATGACTCGCCATTAGCTAAACGTTCTTTAAATTCAGCGGTTTTGGCTTTTAATTCCTCATCGCTGTATGCCTGCATTGTTTCTTCTAATGCATTAATTTTTTTTGTTTCTTTGTCTAATTGTTTTAGTAATCGATCATTTCGAGAACCAAACATTTTTGTCATTAATTTTACGAACATTGTTTTAAACCATTTCCCTGAAGCTTGCTTCAGCTATAAAAAATTATCAGCCAATAGCTGATATTAAAATTAAACGTTGTACCTCAAAGGTACTAAGAGGAGTTATTGTGCTTTTAATTCTTTGCCTTTCGATAAACATATTTTATTGGATTTATTTGTTTATCATTACGCAAAATCTCATAATGCACATGAGGACCGGTTGAACGACCTGTACTTCCCATAAGAGCAATTGTCTGCCCTTTACTTACCACGTCACCCACTTTTACCGTATTTGTCTTATTATGCCCATATCTAGTTTTGTAGCCAGTACCATGATCAATTTCTACTAAATTGCCATAACCCCAACGCTCACCAGAAAAGCTAATAACACCAGCACCAGTTGCAATCACCGGTGCGTCTTCCTTACCTGCAAAGTCGACACCTTTGTGCATCGCTGGTCTTCCGTTAAATGGGTCCTTACGAACACCATAATAAGAAGACAACCAACCGCCTTTGCCAATAGGACGACCAGATAAATAACTCATATTTTCGATATGGTGACCCAAAGCGATAGATTCAAGTAAATTTAACTGATTTTCTTTATGTTCTACATCTTTTGTTAACGCGATTAACTGTTTTTCTAATTCAAATAAAGTGTATTGGCTCTCTTCAACAGTTGTTTGTGCTGGACCACCAGAGTTTGGTTGCTCCACCATATTAAATTCTTTTTTAGGAATATCAGCTTCTTCAGCTAAGCGTTCTCCTAATGCATTGAGTCTTGAAACATGAGACTGTAGCTCTGCAATTTTTGCAGATAACGCGACGACTTGTCGATTATCTACTTTATCAGCGTCTGAAATTATTGTTTTTTGTGAAGAAGCTAATTGCAAATGTGCTGGTACTTCTTCTTTTTTGATCATGTTGTGAAAAATAATACCTGAAAGCACAGCAAAGCAAACTACAATGGCTAACCATCGTGGTTTACTTAACTTCATTGAAAAACGAACATTTTGTCCGCGGTATAATAGTGTTAAACTCATATTAATTACTCTTAATTTCGCTACAGATAAACTATAGGTCAACCTTGAATGAAGCGCATTGTTAAAGCTCCACAAGATCTGAACAGCTTGTTAGAACAAGCAAGTGGCTCTATTGCCAACTTATCAGCGAAATCTCAATCCCTTAATTTACTGTCGGACATTGTACGACAAATATGCCCTGATCTGCCAGAAAATGCTTGGCAAATCGCCAATTTTCGAGAAAATTTAGTCATTATTGAGGTAATAAGCCCTGTTTGGAGCCAACGTTTACAGTTTGAACGCAATAATATTTGCCAACAACTGCTTCAACATAGTGACGGTATATTCACTAACATTGAGATAAAAGTAAACCCCTATTGGAATAGAAAAGAGAAACCCGTTGAAAAACCTAAAGCGAGAAAACACATGTCAGAGAAATCGGCAGAGCAAATTAACGAGATAGCACAAAATGCACCACCAGGATTAAAAGAGAAATTATTACGCTTAGCAAAGCATGCTAATAAAAAATAATTTCACTAATGATTATTAATTTTAACTTTTTGCACAAAATTCACCTCTAAGCTAACCTTAACCATTATATTGCACAAACACACAATAAAACCTCTGTCGCAAGTGTATTGTAATGTTAGTATTTTGGCGTATTAACTGTATTAAGGATAAATAAATGAAATATTTAATAATCATGTTATTCAGTTTAACTTTATCATCGTGTGGCGGTGGAGGTTCAGGGAAATCTGAGGACCAAAGGCAGCTACCTTACCCTAACCAATCGCCAACACTTAATGATCTAGTTGGCGTATGGGATAGTACAACGGTAGATGATGGCTTAGAAGATATCTCCTATAATGTAATTGAAAGTGATGGCACTATCGTATTTTATGATTATGACGGTGATGCTTATGACCAAGGAGATGATTGTTATTATATCGGTCTGATTGATATCAATTTTAAAAATTTAGGCTCTGGTCAATTTGAAATTTCACTAGAAGATTTTGATGTTGGTGGAGGTTTTATTTATAACTTAAGTCAAAAAATGCAATTAACGTTGCTAGATCAGAATACTCTAGAAATACAAGGTATAGAGCAACTAACACAAATAGATTTTGAAGGGCAAATAGTTCTATTTGAAATGGTAACCGTTCTTGATACAAACCATGTCAATATTCAGATCATTGAACACTCTGAAGAATATAACATCGCTCTATCTAGAGAGGATGGTTCAGATGACTGGAGTGTCGATTCAGGTAGCTATTTCGACTTAGACTATTTATACGATATTGCATCAATAGCGGATATAAATACAAATACTAGAATGAATTTAACAAAAGATGATTTAACTCCCGATTGTTCTGACTTTGGTCCGCCAAATTCACCGCCCAAAAATTTCTATAACCCGATAATTTTAAAAAATTATAAAGTTCGTTTTTAGTATATTCAAAACAAAAAACCAGAGGCAATGCTCTGGTTTTTGGAATTTTATTGGTAGTCTATTACGCTAAAACACCATCGTGATATGCAATCGGTGAAGGGGTTTCATCTTCGTAAGTCACCCATTCCCAACAATCAACTTGTTTAAACACTTCGCGAAGAAGAATGTTATTTAAACCATGTCCTGATTTGTATGCATTTAGTTCACCTAAAATACTTACACCACCCATGTATAAATCACCAATGGCATCTAATATTTTATGCTTAACAAACTCGTCATCATAACGAAGTTCTTCTGGATTAAGCATACGGTACTCATCAAGTACAATTGCGTTTTCTAAGCTACCACCAAGGGCAAGGTTATGTGAACGTAAGAATTCAATATCTTTCATAAAACCAAACGTACGAGCTCGGCTAATTTCTTTGATGAACGAACTTGCTGATAAATCCATACTCATTTGTTGAGTTGTGCTAGAAATAACCGGATGTTCAAAATCTATCGCAAAGTTAACTTTAAAGCCTTCGTGTGGACGAAGTTCAGCCCACTTGTCACCTTCTTCGACGCGTATAGCTTTAGTAATACGTAAGAATTTCTTCGCACTATTTTGCTCTTCCACGCCAACTGACTGAATTAAGTATACGAATGGTAAAGAACTACCATCCATAATTGGGATCTCAGGCGAATCGACTTCAACGATTAGGTTATCAATACCTAATCCGGCAACAGCAGCTAATAGATGTTCTACGGTGGACACTTGAACACCTTGCTCGTTTACCAAACAAGTACACAACGTAGTTTCACCCACAGCTTCAGGGGTTGCCTGAATATCAACTGCAGGGTCAAGGTCAACACGGCGGAATATAATACCCGTGTTTGCAGGTGCAGGACGGAGAGTAATCTGCACTTTTTCACCTTTATGTAAACCAACACCTATAGCATCTATGCTTTGTTTGATTGTACGTTGTTTAATCATAATTCGCCTTAATTCTTGCGTTTCACCAATCGCTGTTAACTGACATAAATCCAAATGTTAATTCAGCGGAGGCGTAATATAGCAAAAAATCCCTTTGCAGTCAAAACATAACAATTTTGGCCTGCTTATTGCTTAGCTTTGTTAACATCTTTGCTAACAACATATTTTCAAACGTAATTTTGTCTTACCACACTTCTAAAAACGCTGAAAATACACACTGATTTGTTACCTATTTAATAAAATTATAGTCAACAATGTTGAGAAATTACTATTTGTTAAATCGTAATCTCTTATCACTAAACCGATAACTAGTTAAACATTAAGTCAAACTAACTACCAGTAAAGTGAATATTAATCAGCTTGCTTGCGCAAAAATGCTGGAATATCTAAGTAATCAGCTTCTGTAGACGGTGCAGCTTGCGGCTGTGTGCGTTCTTCAGTAAATTGCTGAGTAGTTGTTTCCGGCTCTGCTGCAGGGACATATGGTGCGTTAACAACCATAGGCTCTTGCTTAGGCATTGGCGGTACAATAGAAATTTCAGGCTTCTGTTGTTGACCGATACCAGTAGCAACAACAGTAACACGTAATTCTTCTGTCATTTCAGCATCAATTACAGCACCAACAACAACGGTAGCGTTTTCTGAAGCAAATGCTTTAACGGCATTACCAACAGTTTCAAACTCATCAATTGAAATATCCATACCAGCAGTGATATTTACCAAGATCCCACGAGCTCCAGATAAATCGACATCTTCAAGTAGTGGACTTGAAATAGCAGCTTCCGCGGCTTCTTCAGCTCGGTCTTCGCCAGAAGCTGTGCCAGAGCCCATCATTGCAGTGCCCATTTCAGACATAACAGTACGAACATCGGCGAAATCGACGTTGATTAAACCTGGGCGAGTAATTAGTTCTGCGATACCTTGTACAGCGCCAAGCAAAACATTGTTAGCTGCTTTAAATGCATCAAGCAAACTTGTGCCAGGACCTAAAACTTTCAATAATTTTTCGTTTGGAATGGTAATTAACGAGTCAACATGTTGTGACAAGAATTCAATGCCTTGATCAGCATAATTCATACGTTTTCTACCTTCGAATGGGAAAGGCTTAGTTACAACCGCAACAGTTAATATACCCATCTCTTTCGCTACTTCCGCTACAACTGGAGCAGCACCAGTACCTGTACCACCGCCCATACCGGCAGCAATAAAGATCATATCAGAACCTTGTAAAGTCTGACGAATTGTTTCGCGATCTTCTTCAGCCGATTTACGACCAATTTCAGGGTTAGCTCCAGCACCTAAACCTTTCGTTACATCAGCCCCCATTTGCAAGGTAACTGTCGCTGACGAATTTCTTAGCGCCTGTGAATCAGTATTGGCAGTGATAAATTCCACACCTTCAATAGTCTGACTAACCATGTGCTCAACGGCGTTTCCGCCACCTCCACCAACGCCGATGACTTTAATCACCGCTTCTTCGTTGTGGTCTTCCATTAATTCAAACATAATTTTCTCTCCGTTTTTTACTCTTTTTGTTCCACCAAAAAATTTTGTATTTAAAATAAATCTAAATAATTCTTATTCTTTTTAAAACTGGCCTTTAAACCAATTTTTAATGCGAGACAGTGCACTTACTACACTTTCACCGCTAAATGATTGCTCACCAACTTCATTATTCGCCAATAAGCCGTAGTGCAATAAACCGACAACTGTGGCATAACTAGGGTCATTCACGTAATCAGTTAAGCCTTTGATGTTTAAAGGGCTACCAACACGCACAGGCATTTGAAATACTTCTTCAGCAAATTCGGTAACACCTTCCATTTTTGCAGTACCACCAGTTAAAACGATACCTGCAGCAATTTGGTCTTCTAAACCGCTTTCTTTAATTTCTTCTTGAATTAATTCAAACAATTCGTGATAACGCGGTTCAACCACTTCTGCCAAGGTATGACGTGACATACTTCTTGCCGGACGACCACCAACACTCGGTACTTCAATGTTTTCTTCCATTGATACCATTTGGCGCAATGCACATGCATACTGCACTTTGATATCTTCGGCATGACCTAAAGGCGTTCTAAATATTTTTGCGATATCACTAGTAACTTGATTACCACCAACAGGAATAACCGCACAATGACGAAGCGCGCCACCTGTAAATATAGAAATATCTAACGTACCTGCGCCCATATCAACGACACAAACACCGAGCTCTTTTTCATCATCGGTTAGCACTGCATAACTTGAAGCCAGAGCTGAAAAGATCAATTGATCCGCTGTTAAATTGCAGCGTTCAACACACTTAACGATATTTTTTGCCATATCATTAGCACAGGTAACAATATGAACTTTAGCTTCCATACGAACACCTGACATACCAATTGGGCTCTTAATACCATCTTGAACATCAACGCTGTATTCTTGTGGAAGGACATGCAGCATTTTACGTTCCGCTGCCATCGGCACTGAACGAGCCGTATGAATTACATTGTCAACATCTTCTTGGGTCACTTCGTTATCATTGATTGGCACCATGCCATTTTCATTTTGACAACTTATGTGTTTACCAGAAATACCTAAGTAGACGCTACCGATTGAACAATCAGCCATTAATTCAGCTTCGTTCACAGCGCGTTGAATTGATTGGATTACTAAATTTAAATCGTTAACGCCGCCTTTATCCATGCCTCGAGCGGCATGATGGCCAACACCGATAATGCTAAGTTCATTATCAGGCGTTACTTCACCAACAACGGCAACAATTTTTGATGTGCCAATGTCTAATCCGACGACTAAATTTCTATCTACTGCTTTAGGCATTTGTATTCTGCTCTTGTTGTTTTTCTTCTACCGGTTTCCAGCCAACAGCCATTCCGGTGTCATAGCGCAAGTCAACATAGTCAACTTTCATATTTTCTTTCGCAAATGCTTTTATTTCTGGATATGATTCCATAAATCTTTGCACTCGCATAACTCTATCTTCACGCCCTAAACGCAAAAATACCCCGTCTGCTAACGTCAATTGCCAAGCATAACGTTCAGTTAATACTAACTCGTCAACTTCCAGTTGAATGTAAGTTAACAAATTAGACAAATTTCGATAATTCTCTAACGCCAAAACTTCACTACCCTCAGGTCCGTACAACCTAGGTAAAGCGTGACTTACACGGCTTTTTTCAGCTTGAAAAATAACGCCATGTTCATTTATAAAGAAATCATCGTTCCATTGTGCCACAGGGCGTTGATCATTAACATAGATTCGCACCTCATTTGGCCATTGTTTTCGCACTGAAGCTGAATAAACCCAAGGCAGTGATTCCAACTGTTGCTGAACCTGATTTACATCTAGTTGAAAAAAGTTATCTAATTCACCTTGTTTTAAGGTATTTACCAGCTCAAAATTGTGCGTGTATTGGATATCGCCTCGGATAATTAATGATGTGACTGGCGAGGTTTTATCTTCCATCATTTGCCCTACAACCATCCAACCACCAACTAAAATAAATAAACATACAGACACGAAAAAGCACAATCCAGCCCAAAAGGACATAGGTGCATTTTCGATTGTAAGTGTCTGTTGTTTCACTTTATTACCCTTTTAATCTATTGCTTATTTGCAATACTTTAGTAACCAATTGCTGAAAGTCATAACCAGCAACTTTTGCCGCTTTCGGTACTAAAGACGTTACTGTCATACCAGGTACAGTATTCACTTCAAGTAAATTGAAATTGCCATGCTCATCTTGCATCACATCAACACGTCCCCAACCACTGGCACCTGTCGCTCGAAACGCTTTCAATGCAAGTTGGCGCAACTGTCCTTCACGCTCACTATCAAGTGCACAAGGGCAGTGATACTCTGTACTCTTACTTTGGTATTTTGCTTGGTAGTCATAAAACTCATGAGGCGTAACCATTTCAATTGCTGGAAATGCTTCATCACCAACAACTGCGACGGTAAACTCTCTGCCTGATAACCACGCTTCGACCAATACTTGTTGGTCATATTTAAATGCTTCAATCAATGCTTTGTTTAACTCATCAGTGTTATTGGCTATTGCCATACCTATGCTTGAGCCTTCATTAGCCGGTTTAACCATGACTTTATGACCTAGGTCACTTAACACTTTGTCGGCACTTTGTTCATTAAAATCTTCAGCATTGACTACGGCATAATTAGCGGTAGGTAGATTACTTGCGCTAAATATTTGCTTGCTTCTAACCTTATCCATCGATAACGCTGAGCCAAGGACACCGGACCCCGTATACGGTATTTGAAGGTACTCCAAAGCACCTTGAATACAGCCATCTTCGCCGCCGCGCCCATGCAATGCGATAAAGGCACGATCGACGTTTTGCTGCTTTAGTGTTGATATATCAAACCCTTGAGTATCAACGGCAGTAACATTGAAGCCTGCGCTTTTAAGAGCATCAAAAATGGCAAAGCCTGATTGCAAAGACACTTCGCGCTCAGCACTATCTCCGCCGTATAATACGACTAACTTTTCTTGTTTTAGTGAGGCAACATCTAATAACTGTTCCGTCATCATTGCCCCCCTTTTTCTATATTTAAAATTTCTGCCTGTACAAGCTCTCTAGCTATCGCACCAATATTACCTGCACCTTGGGTGATCAGCATATCGCCGTCTTTCAAAATTGAATTCATTATCGTTGGCAATTGTTCTGTTGAACTTACATAAATTGGCTCAACGCTGCCACGCGAGCGGATACTCCTTGCTAATGCTTTAGAATCAGCATTACTAATATGCTCTTCACCAGCGGCATAGACATCAAGTAACACTAACGAATCGACTTCACTTAACACTTCGACAAAATCTTCAAACAAATCTCTGGTACGTGAGAAACGATGCGGTTGAAACATCATCACTAAACGACGATCAGGCCAGCCATTTCTCATCGCTTTAATCGTCGCCGCAACTTCACTTGGGTGATGACCGTAATCATCAATGACATCGATTTCGCCTTGCTCGGTAGTAAGTTTCGCTAAACTTTCAAAACGGCGACCTATGCCTTCAAATTTACCCAAAGACGCTACGATAGCTTCATCGCTAACACCTTCATCTGTCGCGACAGCTATAGCCGCCAACGAATTTAAGACATTGTGCTCACCTGGCAAATTTAAGCTGATTGCAAGATCCGCTTTATCTTTGCGTTGAACTGTAAACGTACTAACACCTGATTGTTGTTTATACTCAACAGCTCTAACATCTGCATCTTTATTGAAACCGTAGGTGATCACTTGACGTCCAATTCGTGGCAACAGCTCTTCCACTACTCCATTATCAGTACACACTACAGCTAAACCATAAAATGGTAGATTGTGTAAAAAGTCGATATAGGTATCTTTTAATTTTTCAAAGTCACCGTCATAGGTTTCCATATGGTCAGCATCAATATTAGTGATCACTGAAACCATTGGCTGTAAATGTAAGAATGATGCATCTGACTCATCGGCTTCAGCAACTAAATATCGGCTTTTCCCTAATCGAGCATTAGTACCAGCGCTATTTAACAAACCGCCAATAACAAATGTTGGATCGAGTTCACCTTCCGCCAAAATACTGGCAATTAAACTCGTCGTCGTCGTTTTACCGTGGGTACCAGCAATCGCAATACCGTGACGAAAACGCATTAATTCCGCCAACATCTCAGCACGACGAACAACAGGTATTCTTAATTCTTGTGCTGTTAATAATTCAATATTTTCTTTATCAATTGCAGTAGATACAACGATAACACTGGCATCTTTTACATTGTCGCTGCTATGGCCTATCGCAATTGTTGCACCAAGTTTGGTTAGACGTTTAACCACAGGGTTAACACCAATATCTGAACCGGTAACTTGGTAACCTTCGTTGAGTAATACTTCGGCGATACCGCCCATGCCAGCACCGCCGATGCCAACAAAGTGGATTACTTTTACTCTACGCATTTCTGGTATTTTCATTTGTCTCTCGTTCATTATTTCACCAAACCTTTACAGATATTCGCTACCGTTTCGCTCGCATTTGGTGAAGCAGCTGCTTTACTGGCTTTGCTCATATTGCGCAGCGCAGTTTCAGAGCTAAATAACATATTTAGTTTTTGCGCTAAAATAGTCGCATTAAAATCACTTTGAGCAATCATTCTTGCTGCACCTAAATCAACAAGAAATTGCGCATTTTTAGTTTGATGATCATCAACAGCGTGAGGCAAAGGAATGAATATCGCAGGTTTGGCTGCCATCGCAATTTCCGAAACTGTTAATGCGCCGGCGCGACATATCACTAAATCAGCCCAATCATAGGCTTGTGCCATATCATCGATAAAATCAGTCACTTTTACTTTATCTTGGTCAATACCGTATTCGTTATATACATCAATAACGGCGCTACTATTGCCACTGCCCGTTTGATGCCACACATCAATACCTTGCAGTTTAATTTGGCTCAATGCTTGTGGCACGGTATCGTTTAAAACTTTTGCGCCTAAACTTCCGCCAATAACTAGCACTCTTTTTTTAATTTCACGTTCAGTATCAACGTTGAGTTCCATTATCTTACCGCGAACAGGGTTACCAACAACTTCACATTGTGTGTCATCAGTAAACGCATTTGGAAAAGCCGATAATACGCGATTAGCAATTTTTGCTAAGTATCGATTACTCATCCCTGCAACTGCATTCTGCTCGTGTAAAACTAAAGGGATACCTTTTAGCTTTGCAGCGATCCCACCAGGAGCACTTGCATATCCGCCCATGCCAAGCACAACATCGGGTTTGACTTTGTTGATCACTTTAATAGACTGGATCACCGAGTGGATTATTTTGAACGGCGTCTTTATTAATGACTTAATGCCTTTACCACGTAATCCAGCAATATTAATAAACGAAATATCAATATTGTTTGCAGGAATAACGTCAGCTTCCATCCTATCTGCAGTGCCTAACCAATGCACACCCCAACCTTGTTCTTGTAGATTTTCAGCAACTGCAAGTCCCGGGAATATATGACCTCCGGTTCCACCAGCCATGACTAAAATCATCGGACGTTTAGTAACTGCTTGTGTCGACACTAACTACGCCCTCCACTTTCTTTTTTAATTTTCTTTGTTTTTGTTGATTGCGTTGCTTGCATCGCTTGCAATCTCAACTCATGATCAATGCGAATTAAAATTACGATCGCTAAAGTCATGATTATCATCGAACTTCCGCCGTAACTAATTAGCGGCATTGTTAACCCTTTAGTCGGGAAAATGCCAGCACTGGCGCCAACATTTACAGCCGTTTGAAAGCTCATCCATATGCCGATTGCATAAGCAAAGAAACCTTCGAAATATTTCTCTTTTTCTAATGCAACACGACCAAGTAACAGCGCTTTAACGACTAAGGCGACGCAAATTGATAATACGAAAAATATACCTATAAAACCGAATTCCTCGCCAATCACCGCCATAACAAAATCGGTATGTGCTTCTGGCAAGTATTCAAGTTTTTGAATTGAATTACCTAGTCCTTGACCAAACACTTCACCACGACCATATGCCATTAATGACTGTGTTAATTGATAGCCCTTGCCAAAAGGATCATCCCATGGGTCTAAAAATCCGGTAACACGCGCCCATCGATAAGGTTCTAAATAAATTGCCGAAACAATCCCTGCCACTCCAACAGTACTGAAACCTAGGAATATTTTTAATTTTGCGCCCGCTAAGAACAGTAGCCCCATGGTCGTTACAAACATAACAACTATGGTACCTAAGTCCGGCTGCATAATGAGTAAGAACGCTAACAAACCAAAAATGATAATCGGCTTAATAAAGCCCCAAAACGAGTCAAGGACCTCATCTCGACGGCGTACAAGATACGATGAGACATAACAAAAGAAGAATAGTTTCGCCACTTCTGCAGCCTGAATATTCATCACCCCAGGGATTGACAACCAACGTTTGGCGCCATTAACTGAATGGCCTGCAAAATGTACGACAATCAATAGGAATAACGCCAAACCGAGGAAGTGGAAACTAAATCGCTGCCATACCGTCATCGGCACTTGCAAAAATCCGATAGCAATTACGATACAAATAACGATATAACTGGCATGACGGCCGACGAAGTAAAATGGATTACCCGTTAATCGCTCAGCAACGGGCATAGATGAACTCGCCACCATCACTAAACCGATGACATACAAGGTGAACGCTAGAATGACAAAACCACGATCAAATAACACATTGTTATTCGCTGTTTGGCTTTGCACTAACCATTTTGGTAATTTCGGGAAATTAATAGCTGGGACTGAAATAGCCATTAGAAACCTCCCCTTATTGCCTGAATAAACTGATCACCACGTTGCATATAGTTCTCAAACATATCTATACTGGCACACGCTGGCGACAGTAATACCATGTCACCTTTTTGGGCTAATTCACGACTTACTTTTACCGCTTCTTTTAAATCACGAACACGCTTGCTGTCGCGCTTAAGTGCAGCAATTTGGTCGCCATCTTTACCTAGGGTAATTAGATAATCAACTTGCGCCATTGCAGGTTTGAGTTCAGCAAAATTTGCGCCTTTACCATCACCGCCAGCGATAAGAATTAATTGGTGGTGAGCATTAGCCAACCCTTCAATAGCAGCCAGCGTAGCACCAATATTCGTTGCTTTTGAGTCATTAACCCAAGTGATATCGTCAACGCTAGGTACTTGTTTGCAACGATGTTCAAGACCTTCAAATGATCCTAATGCATAAACCATCGCAGTAAGTGGCCAACCGACCGCATAACCAAGTGCAAGCGCTGCCATGCAATTTAACTCATTATGTTTGCCAACTACTGGCAATCGATTACATGCAACCAGCGGCTCATCACCAAAGAATATATAACGACTGCCTTGATAATCATCGATGCCGAAATTGTTCGAGCTTGGTGCATCCAAACCAAAGCTAATATCATTGGCTTTAGTTGTGTCAGCTTTTGCCAAATCGTCATGGCGATTTATTACATTACATTGACTGTTTTGATAAACTTTCTGCTTAATTTTACTGTAGTTAAAAATTGTTTTATGACGATCTAAGTGGTCATCACAAACATTCAAGCACGTCGCACTCGCTGCAGTAAGGGAATCCGTTGTTTCCAATTGAAAACTCGATAGTTCCAAAATAACAAACTCGGAATCAGCGTCTTGGTTATCGCTAAGAATATCAAGCACCGGCAAACCAATATTTCCGGCAAGTTTGCTACTAATGTTACAAGCATCAGCGATATGCGACAGTAAGCTTACTACCGTAGATTTACCATTTGAACCGGTTACAGCGATATGTTTTGATTTACTTAATCGACAAAATATCTCAACATCACCAATAAGTTCACAGTGAGGCTGACGATTATCTTGAATTACTGACATATTGGCGTCGACACCTGGGCTTGCGATGATTACATCAGCATTTGCTATCGCCTTTTTATCCCATTCACCAAGAATTAATTGCGCTGTATCGTTAATAGCTTTTAAGCGCGCAACTCCTGGAGGGTTTGCGCGAGAATCGTTAACCACAAATTCGAGATTATGATTTGTTAAAAAACGCGCACACGACAAGCCCGTAGCACCAAGTCCTAGTACTAATATTTGCTTATTTTTTAAAAAAGCAGGGCTTGTCATTTTTCTCTAGTTTCCTATTTTTTCTTACTAAACTTTTTAAACCACTTAATGGTAACTACTAACGTAATTTCAATGTTGCTAATCCAATGAGCACCAAAACCACAGAAATAATCCAGAATCGAACAATGACTCTTGGCTCTGGCCAACCTTTTAATTCATAGTGATGATGAATTGGTGCCATTCTAAATATGCGTTTTGCTCTTAGCTTGTATGAGCCAACCTGTAAAATTACCGATAAGGTTTCCACAACGAAAATGCCGCCCATAATAAACAACACTAATTCCTGTTTAACTAAAACAGCGATAACACCTAAAATTGCGCCGAGTGCGAGTGAACCAACATCGCCCATAAATACCTGTGCAGGGTAAGTGTTAAACCATAAAAAGCCTAAGCCAGCACCGACAATAGAGGTACACACGATCACCAGTTCACTTACCTCTCTTATATGAGGCAAATTTAGATACGCTGAAAAGTTACTGTTACCGGTTACATAGGCAAATACTGCGAATGCACCAGCAACCAAAATTGTTGGAACAATCGCTAGTCCATCTAAACCATCGGTAAGGTTTACCGCGTTAGACGTACCGACTATAACGAAGTAGGTAAAGACAATATAAAATAAGCCCAGTTGCGGCATCACATCTTTCACAAATGGAATAAGCAGCGCCGTACCGGTTGCATCATTTGAAATTGCATATAAATAAATGGCAGTTCCTAAACCGGCAACGGTTTGCCAGAAATACTTCCAACGAGCGATTAATCCGTTCGGATCTTTACGAATTACTTTACGGTAATCATCAACAAAACCAATTAAACCAAAGCTTACAGTGACAAATAACACCACTTGCACGTAACTGTTTGAAAGGTCTGCCCACAACAAAACACTCAATAAAATAGTGCCAAGTATTAAAATTCCGCCCATGGTTGGGGTACCGGATTTAGACAGGTGACTTTCGGGACCATCGTCACGTACCGTTTGACCAATTTGCATAGTCTGTAAGTAACGAATAAGTTTTGGACCAAAATATAAGGAAGCCACCAATGCAGTTAAGGTGGCAACGATGGCTCGAAATGTAAGATAATGGAAAACATTAAAACCACTATAAAAGTCGGTTAAATATTGTCCTAGCCAAACTAGCATGATTCTTCCTCAGCATTTTTATTATTGTTATTAGGCTGTATGTTGTTAATTTTTTTATTATTAGCCTGATCTTTTCGCCATGAAGCTATATCTGCCACCACAAGTTCCATGCGAGCACTGCGCGATCCTTTTACCAACACAGTAATTGGCTGTTGTTCGTTTTCTAAGATTTCACTTAACTTCGCAACCAAACCTTCTTTCGATGAAAAATGAAAACCATCTTGTTCAAATACGCCCGATGTACTTTGACTAAGAACACCTAAAGTAAGAACATTATCAACGCTCTGCGACAACGCATGCTCACCAATTTCTTGATGATATGCTCGAGCGTCATTGCCAAGCTCAGCCATATCACCCAAAATTAAAACGCTACGACCTTGATATGACGCTAAAAGTTCAACAGCAGCTTTCGTCGATTCGACATTAGCATTGTAACTATCATCAATTAACTTAAAATTATTAGGTAAGTCGATTAAATTTAAACGACCTTTAACCGGCGCCATACCAGCTAAACCTAATTTGATATCTTCTAACGTTGCGCCAAACTCTAACGCTATCGCACTCGCTGCTACCGCATTACAAACGTTGTGACGACCAGGTACTGGTACCTGTATTTCAATATTGCCGCGATAGGTATTCAGCATAAATTGACAACAACCTTGGCCATCAATACGAATATTGCTGCTGTAACAATCCGCTTCTTTCACGCAAGAAAATTTTCTCACGTTTTTACCTTCTAAACGCCACTGCCATTTATGGGTGTAAGGTGTATCTTGGTTATATAGCGCAACGCCGTCTTCACCAAGACCTTCAAATATTTCACCTTTGGCACGAGCCACACCACATAAATCACCAAAACCTTCTAGGTGCGCAGCAGCAATATTATTTATCACCGCGATATCTGGTTTAGTTAACCCTGTGGTATAGGCGATTTCTCCGATATGATTTGCACCTAATTCGATTACCGCGTATTCGTGCTCTTGCTCTAAACGTAGCAATGTTAACGGCACACCTATCTCATTATTAAAGTTGCCTTTTGTCGCTAGCACTTTACCAAGGCGTGACATAATCGCACTTACCATTTCTTTAACCGTTGTTTTACCGCTTGAGCCGGTAATTGCAACGGTTTTCGGATTCACACGTTGCTTTACGATTGCAGCCATTTGTCCCATAGCTTTGTAACAGTCATTAACCACAAGTTGTGGGATATTTACATCTTGCTTAGTTTCAACTAACGCACCGATGCACCCTAATTGTTGTGCCTGAGCGGCGAATTTATGACCATCAAAGTTGGGCCCTTTTAGCGCAACAAAAAAATCGCCTTTTTGTAGCTGTCTTGAATCAGAGCAAACCGAATTAATGACTACGTCATCACCGATTAGTTTGGCGTTTAAATCATTTGCTAATTCGCTTAAACGTAATGGGATCATTAGTTCAACCCTCGTTGGTAAAATTGACTTACAACTTCACGTTCATAATAAGGCAGCGTTTGCTCACCAATAATTAAGTAATCCTCATGGCCCTTACCAGCAAGTAGCACCATGTCATCTTTTTTCGCCTGTTGTAATGCACTGATAACTGCCTGTTGGCGATCAATGATCACTTTAACTTTTTGCTTAGCCAAAATTCCGTTATTAATATCGGCTGTTATTGATTCTGGATTTTCGCTTCTAGGGTTATCATTGGTAAGCACAATATGATCGGCAAAACATTCAGCAATTTTTCCCATCATAGGACGTTTACCTTTATCGCGATCACCGCCACAACCAAATACTACCCATAACTCGCCATCGCAATGTTCTTTACTCGCTAGTAGCGCTTGCTCAAGTCCATCGGGTGTATGAGCATAATCGACAACGGCTGTTGGTTTATCCGGTGCAGTAAATGCTTCCATACGACCATCAACGGCGGTTAACTGCTGACAGTTCTGGGCAATTTCTGCTAACTCATAACCTTGGTTTAACAGCACTGCAATGGCCGCCAGTAAGTTAGCAACATTAAAGCGTCCTAATAGGCGGCTAGTCACCGTTACCTCACCCCAACTCGATTTCAAATCAAAAGTCACCCCGCGAGAATGACACTTAATATTACCGGCGCTGAGGTACTTGCTGTTGCTCCGTATCATTTGCGCTTCACTAATCTTCGATGAAATTGAATATAATATTCTCGGATTAGCAGGGTTAAGCTGCTGATCCCATCGTTGACCATATTCATCATCAACATTAAGCACCCAAACTTGTTCTTCACTACCACTAAACAGTTTTTGCTTGGCTAAACCGTAACTCTCCATATCGCCGTGATAATCAAGATGGTCTCGACTTAAATTAGTAAATACCGCAACATCAATAATGTCACTGTCGACGCGATTCTGACTTAATGCATGAGATGAAACTTCCATCGCGACTGTTGATATATTTTCAGATTTAAACTGGGCTAATAACTGCTGCAGCTGAGCGGGCCCTGGCGTAGTATTATCTATCTTCTGAAGTGACGATAACTTTCCCGCGCCGTTGGTACCAATAATCGCAGCATTACTGTTAAAAGTTTCTAATAATTGTGCGATTAACTGACTACAACTGGTTTTACCATTTGTTCCAGTAACGCCGATAACAGCCATTGATTTATAAGGCTCACCATAATAGTAAGCACTTACCTTTGACAATAATTCATCTAATTGGTAGAAATAAATTACCATCGCCGTATTATCTTGTTCGCTAACGTATTTAATATCGCCATGTTGCGACTTCTCATTACACTGCGCGATTACCGCAACTGCGCCTTGCGCAATAGCTTTGTTAATAAATTTTGTGCCTTGCAAATAGGTACCATCAACCGCTGCAAAAATATCACCTTTATCGATGGTTCGAGAATCATTGACCAAATTTTTGGTGGCAATTTCAGGCAGCTCAATATCAAATTTAGCTAGCGTAGACTTTAACGAGAAAGCAAAATTATTCGCCATTGCGTTCTCCTTGGTTAAATGCTGTTGACCAACGACTTATTTGTGACGCATCATCAGGAGCAACATTCAAATATTGCAATGAACCAGCCATGACTCTTGAAAATACAGGCGCAGCAACTTCACCGCCATGGTATAAATCGCCGCCTGGTTCATTTATCACAACAACAATTGCCAATTTGGGATCTGATACTGGTGCGACACCGGCAAACAAACCAACATAATCATTACCGTAGCCGCCTCCAGCTGAAGTTTTGATTGCAGTTCCAGTCTTGCCCGCAACACGATAACCTTCCACTTTTGCACGGTGACCGCCACCCTCAGCAACCACCATTTCTAACATTTCCAAAACTGCATCAGCGTTAGCTTTATCCAGTACTCTTTCGCCTTCAGTAAACTTAGGATCTTTAAGTACACTTAATGTTTTTTTATAACCACCATTACCAATGGCTGCGTAAAAGCGAGCCAACTGTAGTGGGCTAATAGCTAAACCATAGCCATAAGATAAACTTGCTAATTCATGTTTCGACCAGCGACTGCGCCCCGATAACATTCCAGCCGACTCACCGACTAAACCAGTACCAGTATCTTCAGAAAATCCCATCTCAAAAAACTTACCTACAAAAATATCTTTGGGGATATCCAATGCAAGTTTTGTTGTGCCCATATTTGACGATTTTTTTAATATTTCAGTTAGAGACAATTTACCGTAATTACTGGGATCTGAAACACGACGTCCACCAAGACGCATTGCGCCAGGAGAGGTATTAATTATGGTATTAAACTCGGCATTACCAAATTCTAAAGCCGCTAAAACTGTTAATGGTTTCATGGTCGAACCCGGTTCAAAAACATCGGTAATTGCACGATTTCTAAAACGATGTATCGCCGTATTCTTACGATTATTTGGATTAAACGATGGCCCATTAACCATTGCTAAAATTTCACCAGTCTTCACATCAACCACTACAACTGAGCCGGAAGTTGCATTAAACGATTTTATCGCATCTTTTAATTCGCGATATGCTAGTGCTTGAATTCGCTGATCAATTGACAACTCAATATCATTTGGTTTGGTAACTTCTGTTTTTTCCAATATTTCAATACGGTTACCTTTGGCATCTTGTACAAAGGTAACTTTGCCGTTTTCACCAGTTAAATGTCCATCATAGACACGTTCAATGCCTTCAATGCCCTTGTCATCAACATTAGTAAAACCAATGACATGAGCACTAATCTCTCCGGCTGGATAGAAGCGCTTCGCTTCTTTGCGCGCACCTATGCCAGGGATCTTTAAATTACGAACGTAGTTTCCGGTCGCCGGTGACATATGTTTAGCAAGTTTCACAAATCGTCTAGATGCATTAGTAGTTACGCGTTTTTTAAGCGCTTTCACATCAATGTTAAGTATTTGTGCAAGTGCTTCCCAACGTTCATCCATTCTAGGCTCTAAACCACCTTTTTTGATGATTTCTACCGGATCCGCAAAAATCGTTCGAACTGGGACCGAGACCGCTAATTCAATACCGTTACGATCTAAAATAGCACCTCGATGACTGCCTTTAGGTACCGTGCGAATTGAACGCATATTCCCTTGTTCTTGCAACATGCCAGGCTCTATCACTTGAATATAAGCTGCGCGAGAAACTAACATAATAAAGATGGCAGCGATCAAACCCAAGACAACATAAAATCGCCAAGCAATGGTTGCTGGCTTTAAGTTGTCTTGATTCTTTCTTAGTTTGTTTGCCGTCATTGGATCTTTATTATTATTTCATTTTTCGGTTTCGGCCGGTGCATTTCTAATGCATCTTTGGCCACTTGCTCTATTTCACTATGTTCAGATAACGAGTTTTGCTCTAATAACAAGTTTCGTAACTCAATATCTAATTCATCTCGCTCAGTTAATAACCTTTCTAAGTGACTAGTAGATTGTCGATTAAGGTGACTAAAATAAATCACCGAAAACGCTGAACACACCACCATAACCACTAACACATATACGCCCGCGAAGCGTTTTATGTCTTGCCATATTTCCTGAGTGAGTACCCACGAACCGCGCCACATATTTAATCCTTGGCTAGTCGTTGGGCAACTCTTAAAACTGAACTACGTGAACGAACATTTTCATCTACTTCAGTTTTACTTGGTTTTAATTTTTTTCCGACCAACTCCAGTTTTTTACCTTTTTGTATTTCACTTTCAAGAATTGGCATACCACGTGGCACCTTTTTACCGGTGCTGTGTTTCTTCATAAATTGTTTTACTAAGCGATCTTCAAGAGAGTGAAAACTAATCACCACCAAACGCCCACCTTCTGCTAATACATCAAGCGATGCTGCCAATGCATTCTCAATCTGTTCAAGTTCAGAATTGATATACATACGGATCGCTTGAAAACTTCTCGTCGCAGGGTGTTTTTTAATTTCTTTTTGTGGCGCAGCGGTTTTTATTATTTTCGCTAATTGCCCTGTCGTGGTTAGCTCTTCTTCTTCACGAGCATCGACAATGGCATTAGCAATTCGCCATGCGTGCTTTTCTTCACCAAAGGTACGCAATACCCAGGTAATATCTTCAACATCCGCTTTCATTAACCATTCACTCGCTGTTTGACCACGAGTGGTATCCATACGCATATCTAACGGACCATCTTTCATAAATGAAAAGCCACGATTAGCATCGTCAAGTTGCGGTGATGAAACGCCAAGATCAAGTAAAATTCCGTCAATTTTGTCGGTTACGTCTAGATCATTAGCAATATCAGCCAGATGTGAAAAGCCATTATGAACAATGGAAAAGCGAGGGTCGTCAGCAAATCTTAGCGCAGACTCTATTGCTGACGGGTCCCTATCAATCGCGATTAAACGCCCATTTTCACCTAGGGTGTTTAATATCAAACTCGAATGCCCGCCTCGACCGAAAGTACAATCGATGTATGTACCGTCCGGCTTTATATCTAGGCCATCAACGGCTTCTTGTAATAGTACCGAGATGTGTGAAAACTGTTCAGACATAATTAAAGTGAAAAATCTTGTAGTCGTTCAGGTAATTCAAAATCATCAGCCTGAATCAATGCAATACCATCTTGCATTTGTTTTGACCAAGCTTGTTCATTCCAAATTTCAAATTTATTAAATTGCCCAATTAGCATAATGTTCTTATCTAAATTGGCATGTTGACGCAGTACGCCGTTCAATAATAAACGACCACTTTTGTCGAGATCACACTCTGTCGCATTACCTAATAACACTTGTTGCAAAGTACGCTCTGCAGCGTTCATGCTAGATAATCGACTCAGTTTTAATTCTATTTCTTCCCATTCGGGTAATGGATAAAGCAGTAAACAAGGATTTTGAATATCAACAGTGCAAATCATTTTACCTTCGTAATCAGCAAACAAAGCCTCACGATACTTGGTTGGTATCGTGATACGATTCTTGCTGTCTAAGGTAATATTGCTTGCGCCTCTAAACATATTCTTGTTTTTATATGAGTCTTTTAATGCTGTTTATTTTTTAAACGATCCATAAAAGATCCACTTTTCTCCACTTTTTCCCACTTCTGTACAGTTTAGTGACAATTGTCAATGATTGTCAAGTAATCTTGATGCATTAAATTGATGCTTTAACGCCATAAAAAATAAGGCATGGCGCTAAGTTGTTATATATGTGGAACTTTGTGGATCGATAGTGGTATTTTAACCCTGAAATTAAACGAAAATATATCGCAATTAAGTAACAAAGCTGAGCAATTGTGATGAAAATGGGTTTTAGGTATTTTACTCGCAGGTAGATTTGTCAATAAAATATTGGCGATTTCAAAACGTGAAATAATATTTTGACTCTGATTTTAATTTTACCTGACAGCGTAACTTGTCGCGAATACTTTTACTCTTTATTACACCTTGGACTAACGACTATACTTATGTAATATCAAGCTAGCGATACTAGACTAGTATGACTAAACTAATGTTTTTGTGCTTTTGATACTCTTACTTTAAGACGTAAACTTTAAAGCAGATGGCTAATTCAAAGCAATCAATCGTGCTCCTCACCTGTATAGGAAATAAAATGACCGCAAGAACCAAACTGCAAAGTTGGCAACACCTAACAAATCATGCTGACAAAATGAAAGATGAACATATGAATGATCTTTTTGCAGCGGATGAACAACGTTTTAATCGGTTTTCACTGAAAGTGTCGGGTTTTCTTTTCGATTATTCGAAAAATTTAATTACCGCTGAAACTATGCAATCTCTATTTACACTGGCGCGAGATTGTCATCTCGAAGAATGGCGCGAAAAGATGTTTACAGGTGAACGTATCAATCAAACTGAAGATCGCGCAGTATTACACGTCGCTTTGCGAGATCGCAGCAAGTCACCATTAATAGTCGATGGCGAAAACTTAACGGAAATGGTCAACTCAGCGCTAGAACAAATAAACGCCTTTACTCAACGGGTCAGAACTGGCGAATGGTTAGGTTATAGCGGAAAACGAATTAGCGATGTGGTTAACATAGGTGTTGGTGGCTCAAACTTAGGCCCTCAAATGGTAACCGAGGCACTAAAGCATTACAGTGATAATTGTGTAAATGTTCATTATGTTTCTAATGTCGATGGCACCCAAATTGCCGATGTTTTGCGCCCACTTGATCCTGAAAAAACGTTATTCATTATTTCGAGTAAAACATTTACC
Organism: Thalassotalea crassostreae; assembly: GCF_001831495.1. NCBI lineage: Bacteria > Pseudomonadati > Pseudomonadota > Gammaproteobacteria > Alteromonadales > Colwelliaceae > Thalassotalea > Thalassotalea crassostreae. The sequence goes on along the minus strand of NZ_CP017689.1, from coordinate 602,143 downwards.
ACCACCGAAACTATGACAAATGCTCAAACGGCAATGAAATGGTTAGTCGCTTCAGCATTCGATGAAAATGCAATCGCTAAACACTTTGTCGCAGTATCTGCCAACAAGGAAAACGCAACTAAGTTCGGCATTAAAGAAGAAAACATCTTTGATATGTGGGACTGGGTTGGTGGTCGGTTCTCATTATGGTCAGCTATTGGTTTACCGATCGCGCTAGATTTAGGGTTTGATAAATTTATTGAATTATTAGAGGGCGCACACGAAATAGACCAACATTTTTACAACAGTCCATTAGAGCAAAATATGCCAGTGATTATGGCGTTATTAAGTTTATGGAATTGTACATTTTTGGGTTCCCAATCTCAGGCAATATTACCTTATGATCAGCCTCTACATATGCTTAGTGCCTATCTGCAACAGGCAGAAATGGAAAGTAATGGTAAATCTGTAAATTGGTTTGGCGAAACAGTAGATTACCCTACAGTACCTTCAATATGGGGTGAAATTGGCATTAATGGTCAGCATGCGTTTTACCAATATTTGCACCAAAGTAATAATGTTGTTCCTGCTGATTTTATCGGTTCAGTTGAATCGACAACGCCAGTACAAGGACACCATGACACGTTAATGGCGAATTTCTTTGCTCAAACAGAGGCTTTAATGGGTGGCGTAAATGAAACTCAAGTTAGAGAAGATTTAAAGGCGAAAGGACGAACTCAAGAGTATATTGATAATGTAGCGCCTCACAAAGTACATAAAGGTAATCGACCAACCAATACTATTTTAATGAATCGCATTGAGCCAAGATCACTGGGCGGCCTTATCGCTCTTTATGAACACAAAATATTTACTCAAGGGGTTCTGTTGCAAATATGTTCATTCGATCAATGGGGCGTTGAGCTAGGTAAAGGCTTAGCCAATAGAATTCAGCAAGAATTAACTCAGGATGATGTATCAAACCCTCACGATAATTCAACATCAGAATTAATTAAACATTATAAGCACATCAAAGCCAATTCTTAATAAATCTAAAAGTCCAAAAAATTGATATTAAATACATTATTATCACAGTTTTAGTATCAATTTTTTGAGAACTACTGCTATTATTAATTTTCTGATTATTATCAATAAATTTACTTATGCATAACCAGCTACTTATTGCCACAGTCATCTTAATGATGTTTCTACTTGCCGTAGTGATTAGAAAGTTCAGGGCTTCGGTTCAAAGAGACGTTACCACTATACTACAAAGCCGCGAATCAAAGCGTATGATTTTCGGTGCTCTTGCGATATTTCTAATTATCATTTCTATTATTATTTCCTATGGTTTGCGATTTATTAAAAATGAAATGACACTGCAATCCGTTGATTCCTTAGCAGTTGTTGTTGAAACCACCGAATCGTCATTGATTTCTTGGTTTGATGGTCGCAAGACTGTATTAAACCTTTTTACCAATGACAGCAGAACCAAAGCCTTATCTGAAAAATTAATTAGCCAAAAATTTAAAGAGGATGAACAAAATCAGGTATTAGCCGACCTGCGTTCTGTCTACGAAGAATTACCGATAGATTACAAAAATTTGGGTTTTTTCATTATCGGCAAAGACGGTAACAACTATGCCTCTCGACGAAACGAAAATATGGGCAAACTTAATATCATTGCCCAACAAAGTCCTGAACTATTAGAGCGAGTTTTTGCCGGAGAAACCATACTCATTCCACCAATGCGCAGCGATGTATCTTTGCACAACATACAAAAAGGCTTAGGGGCACATAACACCACAATGTTTATTGCTGGTCCTGTTTTTAACGCAAACAATCAAATAATTGCAGCAGCTACATTACGTATCGATCCATTTAAAGAGCTATTTAAAATTGCCTATAGTGCGCGAGTTGGACGCTCTGGAGAAACCTATTTCGTTAATAAAGATGGACTACTCATTTCAGCAAGTCGGTTTGAATCACAGTTAGTCGATATTGGCTTGTTAGAGGATGGTCAACCAAGCATTTTAACCATCAAAGTTGCCGATCCTGGCCATCATTTATCAAACGATGCTCCATTTAAAGGTGACAAAAATGAATTACCTTTGACCTATAGTGCTCAACAAGTTATTGCCAAGAATAACGGTAATGATATGGCAAGTTACTCAGATTATCGAGGGCATCAAGTGTTCGGAGCTTGGCTGTGGGTAGATGAGCTTGGTTTAGGTATTATTTCCGAAATGGATGTGTCTGAAGTTCAAGAGGGGTTCATCCAGTTACGTTTAATAATTGGTGCAGTAGTTGTCAGCATCATTGTGCTGTTTATTTTGATCGGCAATATCTCTATAAATATCGTCAAGCGAGTCAATAAACGTTTATTGCAAATGAATATTGATTTAGAAGATAGAGTATCTATTCGTACTAAAGAACTCACGGATAGAGAGAGTAAGCTTTGGGATTTATATGAGAACTCGCCAGTCGCTCACGCCACAATCGATTCATACACTGGCCAGTTTATCAATCACAATAATGTCTTTTCGAAATTATCTGGCTACCCAAGAGAAGACTTCAAAACTCTAACTTGGGGCGACCTCCTTCCAGATGGGAAACGGGCAAAATTCGGCAAGAACTTATATACCAATGCCTGCAACGGTATAAGCCAAAAAGATGTTAAAATTTCAGTAGTTACAAAAGATGGAGTGAAATTAAAAGTTGCAGCTTCCGCAATTCCAAATGCCACAGAGCATGAAATCCGCATATCATTGATAGATATCACCGAACGCGAACAAGCGCTAGCTAAGCTTGCAGTTAACGAACATCAATTTAGATCGATAGTTACCAATCTACAGGGGGCTATTTTCCGCTACGAGTTGTATGAAAATTGGCGAGAAAAATCGCCATTGACGTATATCACTGACAAAATTGAGGAAATCACCGGCTACCCAAGTGAAGATTTTCTTGGCGAAAACCCTATCCGAACCGTTGGTTCATTGGCGGCTGAAGAAGATTGGCCAAATGTAATGGAAAAGGTCGCTTTGGCAATAGAAGATAAGATTGCATTTGCTACACGCTTTAGATTAACACGAAAAGATGGTGAAGAACGTATTATTCAATTACGAGCTTCTTCCGTAACCGACGGACAGAGTAATAAACACTATTTCGATGGTTCGTTAGTAGATATCACTGAGCAAGAGCAGCTCAAAGTTGATCTAAAAGAAAGTGAAAATCGTTTCCGTAATATTTTAGACAGTATTGCCGATGGCGTTGTTATGATAGATCGCAAAGGCATTATCTTAGAATACAGCCCCGCTATGGAAGTAATTTTTGGCTACTCTGCCAATGAAGTAATTGGGCAAAATATTAAAATAATTCAACCTCAAGAAGTCGCTGAAAATCATGATGAAATATTAGAAAACTATAAAAACAAAAAGCAATCTACCGTAGTTGGCACAGTACGAGAGGTTAACGGTCAACGAAAAGATGGCGAGATATTCCCTATGGATTTATCGGTGCGAGAGGCGGTCATTGATAATCAGAAAGTATTTATTGGTGTTATTCGTGATATCACAGAACGTCACCAACAAGAAGCGTTACTCAAAGAAAGTGAAGAACGCTTAGAAGCTGCCACTTACGGAGCAGGACTAGGCTTATGGGAATATAATCCAACCAATATGAAAGGTAGTGTTAACTCAATTTGGGCAACTATGCTGGGTTATGATGTTACCGATATTCTTATGGAAGACCGTAGTTGGGCTCCAATGCGTGATGGTTTTGACACTTGGGATAAATTAATCCATCCGGATGATAAAGAACGCACAACCACAGCGATGATGTCATACATTGCCGGAGAAGCTAAAGAATTTAGAGAAGAAATTCGATTAAAGTGTAAAGACGGCAGTTATAAATGGATTTTAGATATCGGTCGTATTACCGCATACAATAAAGATGGTGTACCGACGCGTATCGCCGGTGTGAATATCGATATTACGCAAATTAAAAAGCTCGAACAAGACTATACAACAGCCAAACAAAACGCCGAAGATGCCAACCGAGCAAAATCAGATTTTCTTGCTAATATGTCCCATGAAATTCGCACGCCGATGAATGCCATCATTGGTATGTCACATTTAGCCTTAGATACAGATCTTAATAATCGACAAAGAAATTATATAGACAAAGTTCATCGCAGCGCAGAATCATTGCTTGGTATCATTAACGATATTCTAGATTTTTCTAAGATTGAAGCAGGTAAACTCGATGTTGAAGAAATTGATTTTAATCTAGGTGATGTACTGGATAACTTAACTGATTTTGTCAGCATCAAAGCCGAAGAAAAACATTTAGAATTACTATTTGATATCGATAGCGAATTACCAATGGAGCTAGTCGGCGACCCACTCAGATTAACCCAAGTATTACTAAACCTGTCTAATAACGCGGTAAAATTTACCAGTGAAGGTGAAGTTGTTCTAAATATTTCTAGCACCTTCATGAATGATAAGTATGTGGAACTTAAATTCACCATTCAAGATACTGGTATTGGCATGACAAAGGAACAACAAAACAAGTTGTTTCAGCCATTTACTCAAGCGGACGCCTCTACCACACGTAAGCATGGTGGCACAGGTTTAGGGCTTGCGATATCTAAACAATTAGTGAAATTGATGGGTGGTGAAATCAGTGTTGAAAGTGAAATGGGTGAAGGTAGCCAGTTCTCATTTGCGATCAATTTCCAACGTCAAAAAATTAGTTCTCCGAAAATATTAACGCCAGCTAAAGAAGTAAAACGAGTGCTCGTGGTTGATGATAATGCTCATGCAAGAGAAATTTTTGACAAAATGCTGCAATCATTAGGGTATGACGTTCAATTAGCAAATAGTGCTGCAGAAGGCATTGAGTTGTTACGCGACAATGATCGCTACAAACCATTTCAATTGGTATTAATGGATTGGCAAATGCCGACCATGAACGGCATTTCAGCAATTGATGTGATTCAAAACAAACTAAAATTGAAGAATAAACCACTGATATTTATGGTCACTGCATTTGGTCGAGAAGAATTGAAAATGCAACTTAACGATCTACATATAGAAACGATTCTGACAAAACCAATAACCGCGTCGACGTTAAACGACGCAATCATGAATGCAATTGGTGAAACCTTCACAAGTGACGATGAAGCCTCATCACGTCGTGATAAATCCAAAGATGCTATCGCCGAGTTACTTGGCGCTAACATTCTCGCGGTAGAAGATAATGAAGTAAATCAGGAGTTAATCGTTGGCTTACTAGAAAATCATAACATTATTTGCAGTATCGCTAATAACGGCCAAGAAGCAATCGATATGATACTTGCTGCCAACTATGATGGCATTCTAATGGACTGCCAAATGCCTGTTATGGATGGTTATACAGCGACCAGAAAAATACGCGAAATGAAGCAATATGCAGAATTACCTATAATCGCGATGACAGCAAATGCGATGGCTGGTGACAGGGAAAAAGCAATCGAGTCAGGTATGAATGACCATATACCTAAACCTATTAACGTCACTGCGATGTTCCAAACCATGGCAAAATGGATAAAGCCTAAAAACAAGCCGATAGAATCGATTGCTAAAGACGACAAAAAAACAACAGACCACCTGCCTGACTCATTCGAAAATATAGACATTGACGACGGTTTAAATCGTACCATGGGCGATAAGGTACTTTACCAAAAACTATTATTAAAATTTGTTGATGGTCAGAGTGATTTTTATACAAAATTCGCTGCAGCTATCGATAGCGAAGATATTGAACTCGCAACTCGCCTAGCTCACACTTTGAAAGGGTTGGCGGGTAATATTGGTGCAAAATCTCTATATCAAGCGGCAGACTTATTAGAAGGCACGGCTAAAGCTAACCAAATACAAGCACGTTGTGTAGATGAGGTAGAAAAAGAACTTGCTGCAGTTATTGATGAAATTACCGAGGTACTTGCTAAAGACAATGAAGAACGTGGGCAAAGCAATAACAACCATACTTTTAGTAAAGAGCAACAACAGGCAATAGTGAAGACTCTTATCACCATGTTAGATGACTTTGATACTGAAACCAGTGACTATATTGAGCAAAACGAAGCCTGTTTACGAAGCTTAGATAGCAATGGTTGGTATAGAGCACTGCAACTTGCTGTTGAAGGTTATGATTACGAAAAAGCTAAAGAGTTAGTCAAACAACAGGCTCAATCTATTTTATCTTAACCCGGTGTAAATACGTATTCTTATGATTTATATAAGTGCTTCATGCCAATAGTTCGCATTAGCCGTTCACATAAGTAGTTCACATAAGTAGTTTAAATTGAGTATTCCCAGCATCCGCTGAGAATACTCTTTTTTTATCCGTATTGCTGCCACGTACGCGACAATTAAAAATAAATACACCAAAGTCGAATAGTCAATTGAATGGCAATGGCTTTTAATGTTAGTTTGATGTTTTAGTCACTATTTGAGGCCGTTATGCGTATCGTTGAAATACTGTTAGTAGAAGCTCCCCACAAACCTGGTTATATGGCGAAAGTACTTGGCGTTGTAGGTGAATTTGGCGCAACAGTCGAAGGCCTTAATGCAGTTCGCCGCCTAGATAAAGATACCATTTGGGAAGTGACCGTTGAGTATGATGACTCCTTAAGTATCGAAACCCTATTCGAGCAAATTAACACCCTACCTGACACCTTTATCACAGGTAAATCTGATCGTGTTTTTAATCGTCACAAAAAAGGTAAAATAGAAACCGTTTCTAAGTTAAATATTGATACGTTGGAAATCTTGCGAGATGTATACACTCCCGGTGTTGCTCGAGTATGCCAAGCCATTGAGCATACTCCGGAAAAAATAAAAGAATTTACTAACATTCAAAATACGGTTGCGATTGTAACCAATGGTACGGCGATTCTTGGTCTAGGTGATATAGGCCCAGAAGCCGGATTACCTGTTATGGAAGGTAAAGCTGCCATTTTTGCCGAGTTTGCGGGGTTATCCGGTGTTCCTATTTTATTGAAAGAAAAAGATCCGTTGAAAATAATTGAAATTGTTGAAGCGATATCACCATCTTTCGGCGCAATACTGCTTGAAGATATTAAAGCACCAGAGTGTTTCACCATTGAAGACGAGCTAATCAATAGAGTCAATAAACCTGTGTTCCACGATGACCAGCATGGTACTGCAATGGTCGTACTAGCAGCGTTATTATCAGCAACAAAACAAACCAATATAGAACTTAAAGATAAAGTATTTGGACAAATAGGTTTAGGCGCTGCGGGTATGGGTATCTGTAATTTATTATCAGAATATGGTGTAAAGGATGTTGTTGGTTGCGACCTGAGCGAAGACGCGCAAAAGAAACTTCTTAGCCTTGGTGGTAAACCAATGGGGCTTGAACAATTAATGCAAACTGCTGACGTAGTCGTTGCCACAACTGGTGTTAAGGGGTTAATAAAACCAGAGTGGGTTAGAGAAGGTCAAATAATTATGGCGTTGACCAATCCAGATCCTGAAATAGAGCCTTCGGTTGCTCTAGAGCACGGCGCATTGTTTGCAACTTGCGGCAAGGTAGTCAATAACATGCTAGCTTTTCCTGGACTATTTAAAGGTACATTGGCAGCCGACGTAACTAAGATCACTCATACAATGAAAATTGCAGTATCAGAGACGTTATCGGCACTAGCAAAAAATGGAGCATTAGTACCAGCATCTCTAAATAAAGAAGCACACCAAAAAGTTGCAGAAGCTGTTTATCAAGCCGCAATAAAGCAAAAAAACGAGTATTTATAAGTACTCGTTTGTTGAGCGCTTCTTTGGCTGTGGCGAGCTAACGGAAATATAGTGAAATAGCTCGCCACCGCTTTCAGTAATGTTCTCGTTATTGTAAGTGCTATTTTTATCACTATTATCTCCAATACCATCGCCATCGGTATCGGCCCATTCTGTTGCGTCTAGTTCAAATGCATCAAACTCATTGTCGACACCGTCACCATCAATATCTACATCCTCACTATTTGCGATTCCATCACCATCCAAATCATTGGTAACCTTCATTGGAATTGACGAGCTTTTGTCATTTATGCCGTCACCACAAGCAAGTAATATTGCAAATGCGGCAAAAAGGCTTAATACTTTTCCAGTAGTTTTAACTTGTTCAATTATCATTGTTTTTCTCTTTGCTTTGGTTGATAGGAGAACTACGTTCATTTATATAACGATTGAACTATGTACAAAAAATCTGCTAGATAATACTGTTGTGACAAAGGTGGAATTTTACAAAACCGAAAGTCTCGTATTTGTATACTTAATGGTTTAATTAGAATGAAAAAGCCCAATGCACTTTCATACATTGGGCTTTATTAAATTAGTGAGTTGGCCGTATAAGCCGGGTTCTGTTACTTCCGAAAAAGCGACAATCATTCGTCTAGGCCTAGGATCGCTCCTAGGCTCAAGCAACCTACCCGGTTCCAACGCGAGCCGCGCCGTACGGAACCCTATTTGGTCTTGCTCCGGGTGGAGTTTACCCTGCTGCCAGCTGTTACCAGTGGCCCGGTGCGCTCTTACCGCACCCTTTCACCCTTACCAACAGTAAACTGCTGGCGGTCTTCTCTCTGCTGCACTTGTCGTCGGCTTGCGCCGCCCAGACGTTATCTGGCACCCTGCTCTGTGGAGCCCGGACTTTCCTCCCCTCAATCCGTCTACCCGAAGGCACAACGATTGAGCAGCGATTGTCTGGCCAACTCAGGGCGGATTCTACCCTAATGTTTATGCCGAACCAAATGTTTTAAAAATTATTATCTAAAAAATTAAAAATAACGTATCTTGAAAGTACCAATACATAAGCAAAAATTAGCTATATGACCATCAATCTTTGGCATTGCCATAATTCACGTTCGCTCAGAGTGTTATGGGCATTAGAAGAAATGCAATTAGACTACCAAGTTCATTCATTGCCGTTTCCACCGCGTTTTAAGGATGAGTCATTTCTCGAGGTAAACAGCTTAGGTACTATCCCATTTTTAAAAGATAACAATTGTGAACTGACAGAATCCACTGCAATGCTGTTATATTTGGCTGAAAAATATCAAGTGAATAAATTACGATTAACCATTAATGATAGTGAATATGGTGACTTTCTAAATTGGTTATTTCAAAGTGATGCGACTTTCACATTTCCCTTAACTCTCGTTTTGCGTTATTCACAATTTGAATCGATAGAGCGTCAACAACCACAAGTAGTTGAGGATTATAGCATTTGGTTTATGGCTCGACTAAAACGGCTTAATGAGCACTTACTTACTCACAAATACTTATGTGGCGATAAGTTCACTATCGCAGATATTGCCGTTGGCTATTCGTTGTATTTAGGTAAAATGCTAGGTCTTGACCAGTATTTTAAGCCACAAACAGCGAAATATTTAACAAGATTAATGGCTAGACCAGCGTTTATAAAAGCGAACAGTATAGGAAAAAATATCGCAAACTATGAAATTTCTGAAATCTCTGATGACTGATTTATTTTATCTCTAGGGCAATTTGATAAAGTGCATTTTTCTTAACGCCATGAATTTCCGCTGCAATTGCACAAGCTTTTTTCGGTTTCATTTCGCCAAGTAATAATTTTAGGGTGCTAATTGCTTCTGATGAAATAGCGTTAGGATCTTGCAATACGCCTTCAATGATCAGAACCATTTCACCTTTAAGTTGATTAGGATCTTCGCTCAACCAAGCATGCATGTTCTTAGCGCTGTCAGCATGCACCGTTTCAAACGTTTTGGTTAATTCGCGAGCAATAACTATTTGTCGCTCACCGCCAAGTACTTCTTCGATGTCAGCAACAGTATCAATCGCCCTTCTTGGCGCATCATAAAACACCATAGTACGAGTTTCATCGGCAAGTTCCGCCAATTTCGATTTCCTAGCGGTTGATTTTGATGGTAAAAAGCCTTCAAAAGTAAAACGATCAGTAGGTAGCCCTGCGACAGATAACGCCGCAATTGCAGCACATGCACCAGGTACTGGAACTACATTAAGATTTTGCCCTCTAAGATGACGAACAATATGAAAACCAGGATCAGAAATCAGCGGTGTGCCTGCATCCGAAACTAAAGCAATACTTTTGCCTTCAGTTAAAAGTTGAGCGAAATAATCTTGTCGCTGTCGCTCATTGTGATCGTGTAACGAAATGGTTTTATTTTTAATACTATAATGACTTAATAAACGCCCGGTATGACGAGTATCTTCACAGGCAATAAGATCAACTTGAGCAAGAACATCTAATGCACGCTGGCTAATATCTTGAAGATTACCAATTGGCGTCGCAACTACATAGAGTGTTGCAGGATTCACGGCGGTTTGATTCATATAAGTACTTAATTTTTGACAAAGAATAATGTTAACAAAGCAGGCTAAGCAGTTTATAGTATACCAAGCTAGAGAAAAATATGTTTAAAACAAAACTGTTAAACAAAAATTAATTCAATTTAGAGATCAGCTATTCGTGATTAGAAAATCAATTTCACTAAAATATTCAATCGTAATTGTCACTCTGTTAACTCTTTATGGTTGCGCTACGCCTGAAAAAAAGAAAACTGACACAACGACTCCGACTAGTGCTATCGAAACTGTGGAAGTAATAGAGGATAGTACCGATAGCGAAATAACTGCTGAAGATCTAGTTGAGCAAGCAAGTTCAGAAGACAATGAACAAGCGATAGTATTGTTATTACAAGCTACCAATAAATACATACAGCAACAGCAACTTGATAAAGCATTATCAATGGCGTTAGAGCTGAGAAAGCTATCGCTAACTAATGCTCAAGAAAACTACAATCAGCTAAATATTAGTGAAGTGTTATTTGAAATTGGCGAAATAGAATTAGCCAGTCAAGAGCTTTCGAAAGTAAATACTCAAACCGTGAGTAAAAGGCAATTATTTTTGCAGGCTAATATCAATGTACAAACTGGTATGTTGATTAACGGCATTATTGATTACTTAAATTATCATCAACAATACCCTATCACTGCTGAAGATGAGGCTTTCTATCTTGCCACGTTATTCGCCAAGTTAAAGCCTTATCAAGTAACTGCATTATCAAAAAGAAAAGCACTACATTTAGAAGGATGGTTGGCATACACAAGTTCATTATCTGAATATGGCAATGCAGACGATATTACTAATCAACTTGCAACCTGGCAGTCAAAATTCCCAGAGCACCCCGCTAATTTGTTAATTGCAAATGTTCAACAGCAAGCGATAACGTTAGAGCAAGATGCTGAATTTGAAACCGTTAGCGTGTTAATACCTTTATCTGGTCGAGAGAAAACACTCGGTGAAACTATTCAAGCCGGCATTATGGCTGCGTATCAACAAAAGTCAAAAGTACAACTAAATTTTATTGATACCAATGCAACTAATATGAGCGATATCGTTGCTAACTTGCATCAACAAAAGCCAAGTTTCGTCATTGGGCCGTTATTAAAACAGCATGTTGAAAGCTACCTAGCTTCGACGCATGATGAAACTGCTTTTGACGAAGGTTCTGTTGAAATGACGACAATTTCAGCTGAAAATAACAATCCATTTACTGAGAGTGAAGCGATTACAGAGAGTGCGCAGTCGTCTGATCAATTATCATTACAAGAACAGCTGACTTTACCTCATCAATGGCCAACATTGCTGCTAAACTTGCCTGAACAAAACGTGTTAAACAAAAATCAATTTGCACTTTCGATGTTACCTGAAGATGAAGCAAGACAAGCGGCATTTAGTTTAAGCCAAAAAGGTTATCAACAGGCTATGGTGTTAAGCCAAAACAGTACCATTGGTAAACGCATGGCAAAGAGTTTTGCCGATGAATGGCAAAAGTATCACCACACTCAAGTAAATATCATTTACTACCCGAATGGTAAGGAAATGCAAACGGCAGTCAAACGTGGACTAGAGGTCAACCTGTCTGACGAACGCATTTACTTAATGAGAAATCGGATCAGTGAAAATGTAAAAGCTGAAGCTCGAAATCGTCGTGATGTTGATATGATTTATATTTTTGGCACCCCTGATCAAGCTAGACTTATTAAACCTTACGTCGATGTTAATATAAGCCCATTCGCTGAATCGATAGATTTATTCGCTTCATCGCGCTCTCACAACGACAAATTAGACGCAAATACTCGCCGTGACTTAACAGGATTAACATTCACTGAAATTCCTTGGTTGTTATCATCTAGACAGGCAAACCCCGAGTTAGCCGAACAATCAAAACAGTTATGGCCGCAAAGAAGCAGCTCATTGGAAAGAATATATGCAATGGGTATTGATAGTTTTCAATTGTTAGAAAAGTTGAGAGCGATGCAGCTTATTCCGATGATAAAACATCAAGGCGAAATTGGTACATTGCAAATGGATGAACAAGGGATAATCAGTCGAAGTGTCGATTGGGGCAAATATCGTTCATCAAGAGTTCAACCGATTGTCATTAACTAAGTTAAATCAAAGCCAAAAGGGAAATATAGCTGAACAACAAGCTCTAGAGTACTTATGTGAACATGGATTAACATTAGTCGCTAAAAACTTTCACTGTAAACTCGGTGAGATCGATTTAATCATGCAAGACGCCAATGTGCTAGTGTTTGTAGAAGTTAAATATCGGAAATCGAGCTCTTTTGGAACTCCCGTTGAGGCAGTGAGTCTGAGTAAACAGAAAAAAATAGTTAAAACAGCCCAAGTTTATCTGCAAAAACAAGGCTTAAAAGAATATAATAGTGAATGCAGGTTTGATGTCGTTGCCATAGAGGGCTCGTCTGCTAATACTGATATTACCTGGCTGAAAAATGCCTTTTACGGAGTTTAAATATGTTAGAGCGTGTAAGACACAATTTTCGCGAAAGTATCGAAACCAAAATAGCCGCAAGTGAAGAATTGCCAGAGGCAATCGAAAAAGGCGGCATGATTATGGTTGAGTGTCTTTTAGGTGGTCATAAAATTTTATCTTGTGGTAATGGTGGTTCAGCAGGTGATGCTCAACATTTCTCATCAGAGCTGCTTAATCGTTACGAAACTGAGCGCCCAAGTTTACCCGCTATTGCATTGACGACTGACAGCTCAACGATTACCTCTATTGCTAACGACTATAGTTATGAAGAGGTTTTTTCAAAACAAGTGCGAGCCCTAGGTAATAGTGGCGATGTGTTGTTAGCAATTTCAACAAGTGGTAATTCACAAAACGTAATTAAAGCCATTGAAACTGCTGTTGCAAGAGATATGAAAATTATCGCCCTTACAGGTAATGATGGCGGTGAAATTGCAGGCTTACTTGGCGAAAATGATATTGAAATCCGCGTACCTTCTGGTAGAACGGCCCGTATACAAGAAGTCCATTTATTAGCAATTCACTGTTTATGTGAGATAATCGACACGACATTATTTCCACAAGCAGAAAGCTAAATTAACCCAATAAAAATTATTATAAAGAACTAAAATAAGCGCTATGAAAAAACTTGTTATCTCCCTACTCGCGGTGTCGCTGTTACAAGGTTGTGCAGTTGCTGTGATTGCCGGTATTGGTGCCGGTGCAGCATCAATTCATGATAGACGAACCTTAGGTTCGCAATTAGACGATCAAGCTATTGAAGTTAAAGCACATAGCTTAATCGCAGAAAATAAAGACTTAGACGAAAAAACTCGCGTTCAAGTAGTTAGTGTTAATGGCACTGTTTTAGTTGTTGGTCAAGCACCTAATGCGCAATTAAAAGAAGCAGTAATTAAATCGATTGCTGATATCCAAGGTATCAAAAAGCTCCATAATCAAATCCGTTTAAATAAGCTTACCAGTATGGGAACACGCAGTCACGATACGTGGCTAACCAGTAAAGTGAAAGCTCAATTAATTGCTTCCGATAAAATTGATGGTACTGCAATTAAAGTAGTGACGGAAGATTCTGAAGTGTTCTTAATGGGCCTTGTAAACAAAAAAGAAGCCGATGTAGCTGTTGGTATAGTTCGCAACATAAACGGCGTCTCAAGGGTATACAAAGCGTTTGAAGCTATCTAGTTTGAGTATTCGATTAAATTGAACTGCACATTAAATTTGAACGACAAAAAAGAGAGCAACTATGCTCTCTTTTTTATTGGTCGTGATGTGCTGAAATTCCAGGCGTTATTTTACGATAGAAAGACTCGGTTTACCTTTTTTCTCAGGTTTAACCTGTTCAGTTTCTGTGTCTTCGATGTCCTCAGGGTAATCGACAACAAATGAAGAACCGACACCATTCTCTCTTGCGTAAATCGCTACTATGGCTTCCATTGGTACATATAAATGTTCCAGTTTTCCACCAAATCGCGCGTTGAATTCAATCACCTCTCCAGCCATTACTATATCTCCTACCGACTCCGGGGAAATATTTAATATTATTTGACCATCGTTAATATGTTGCTCGGGTACCATTACATTTGGGTAATGTGCATCAACAGCAATATACGGTGTTAATTCATTATCTACAATCCACTCATAGAAAGCCCTAACGATATAAGGCTTATTTGAGGTCATTTCATCACTCATAAATTTTATTTACGCTGGACGACCGAAGCGTAACTCACGTTCTGTTTCAGTTAATGAAGCTTGGAATGATTCACGATCGAAAACTCGAATCATATAAGTTTTAAGCTCTTTACTTCCTTGGCCTGATAACTCAATACCAAATGCAGGCAAACGCCATAATAGCGGTGCTAAGTAACAATCAACTAAGCTAAACTCTTCGCTCATAAAGTATGGCGCTTCATTTAATACTGGTGCAATGCTTAGTAAGCTTTCACGCAATTCTACGCGAGCACTGTCAGCTTCAGCGGCAGAACCATTTAAAATCACTTTAGCAAGTGAATACCAATCACTCTCGATGCGATGCATCATTAGGCGACTGCGACCACGCGCAACCGGATATACTGGCATTAGTGGAGGATGAGGAAAACGCTCATCTAAATATTCCATAATGATCTTAGCTTCATATAATGCTAATTCGCGATCGATTAGTGTCGGAACAGTTCCGTATGGGTTTAAATCAATTAAGTCTTCTGGTAGGTTTTGTTCATCTACTAAATGAATGTCAACGCCTACACCTTTCTCAGCTAATACTATTCGAGCTTGATGCGAGTACATATCATCATCGTGTGAAAACAACGTCATTACAGAACGCTTATTGGCGGCTACAGCCATGGTGACTCCTTTTCTAAGAATATTCGGATGGGTAGTTATGAAACTACAGCACACATCATACTCGAAAACCGTTGAAAAACAAAACAGGTCAGACCACTTAGCAACTAAAATTTTATTGTGTCGCTAACTTTTCAATGAAAAGGGTCTCAAAGATCAAATATAAACCATCATAAACAAAAACGCCGTAATCAAATATTGATCACGGCGTTTTTAAAAGCATTGACTAATTGTGCTTAGTGCACATCTCGCCAGTATTCTTTCTTCAAGAAGTAGCTAAGGATGAAAAAGATAAATAAGAATCCTAATACCCAGTAACCGATACGGTGACGATCAACTTTACTTGGTTCACCAACATACTCTAAGAAGTTAACTAAATCGCGAACTACAGTGTCATACTCAGCAGGAGTTAAAACACCTGGCTGAGTTAAAACAAGGTCACTTGTAGAAAGTGGACGTTGGTCCTTAGCTTCCAACTTAAGCATTGCTTTGGCTTCTTCAGAAAGCTCTTGCACACCTTGTAGTTGTTGAAATACGTGTGGCATACCAACATCTTTAAAAGTTGCGTTATTTACGCCAAACGGACGACTTTCATCTTTGTAGAATGCACGTAAATAAGTGTATAACCAATCGCTACTTCTAAAACGTGTAATAAGCGTTAAATCTGGTGGCGCAGCACCAAACCAAGCAGCAGCTTCTTTCTTAGGCATAGTATTAGTGATGTGATCACCAACTTTCTCACCAGTAAACATTAACGTTTCAATACCTTCTTTTTCGTCGATATCTAAGTCAGCAAAGGTACGATTGTAACGTTGGTATTGTAATTCATGACAACCTAAACAGCTGTTCATAAACGTTTCAGCACCATTACGTAATGATTGTTTATCGGTAATATCATTGTTGGCATGATCCAATGGAACATTGCCACCAGCAGCTAACGCTAAGCTAGGAATTACCGTCAATAAAGCGATTATTATTTTTTTCATTATTTAGACACCCTTTCTGGTACTGGCTTAGTATTCTCGTTTTTCGAGTAGAACCAAAGCGCAATAAAGAAACCGAAGTAGCCAAGTGTTGCAATTCGACCAACTAGGTTAGCAAGGTCAGATGCAGGCATCGTACCTAAAACACCTAATACAATGAAACTGATAGTAAATTGAATTAAGTTGAACAAGTGTGCTTTGCTACGGAACTTAAATGATTTAACAGTACCACGGTCGAACCAAGGTAAAGCAAACAACATACCGATTGCCGCAAACATGCCTAACATACCTAATAACTTATCAGGGATAACACGTAAGATCGTATAGAACGGACCGAAGTACCAAACAGGTACGATATGCTCTGGTGTTTTAAGACCGTTGGCAGGTGTAAAGTTTGGCGCCTCAAGGAAGTAACCACCACCTTCTGGTGCGAAGAACATTACCCAACAGAATAAAATCAAGAATCCGGCAACACCCATAATATCTTTAACTGAATAATAAGGGTGGAAAGGTATCGCATCAACGATGTCATACTTATCTGTATATTGCTTGTGGAATTTGAATTTGCTTTGCTCGCTTTCAGGAACACTACCTTTCTTCTTCTTAATGTCAGTACCTTCAGGGTTGTTTGAACCTACTTCATGCAGAGCAAGAATATGTAAAAACACAAGAATAACGAGTACCAATGGTAAAGCAATTACGTGTAGAGCAAAGAAACGGTTAAGTGTTGCACCAGAGATTACATAATCACCACGGATCCACGTGGTAAGCTCATCACCGATAACTGGAATTGCACCGAATAAAGATATAATTACCTGTGCGCCCCAGTAACTCATGTTACCCCAAGGTAATAAGTAACCCATGAATGCTTCAGCCATTAATACTAAAAAGATTAACATACCGAAAATCCATAGTAATTCACGAGGCTTCTGGTAAGAACCGTAAATAAGACCACGGAACATATGCATAAAGATGACGATAAAGAACGCTGAAGCACCGGTTGAGTGCATGTAACGTAATAGCCAGCCAAAGTCTACATCACGCATGATGTACTCAACAGAAGCAAAAGCACCATCGCCAGATGGTTCGTAGTTCATTGTTAACCAGATACCAGTTACGATTTGGTTTACAAGCACTAACATCGCTAATGAACCAAAGAAGTACCAGAAGTTAAAGTTTTTTGGAGCTGGGTACTGAGCAACGTGCTTATTCCATGCATCAGTAACAGGTAAACGCTTGTCAATCCAAGCCATAAAATTAGCTAACATTATGCGTCTCCTTTGCCGATACCGATGATCAGAGTATTTTCATCAGGGAATGAATGCTCAGGCACTACTAGGTTAAGCGGTGCAGGAACACCAGCAAAAACGCGACCAGCCATATCAAATTTTGAACCGTGACAAGGACAGAAGAAACCGTAATCTACGCCTTCAACTTGCTCGGAGAAATCTCCTTTCTTATATGTCGGAGCACAACCTAAGTGAGTACATACACCTTCAGCAACTAAAAACTCAGGACTAATTGAGCGATGTTGATTTTTTGCGTATTCCGGTTGCTGCTCTTCTTTAGAAGCAGGATCACGTAATTGATCTTCGACCATATCAAGAGTCTCGAGGATCTCTTTACTACGTCGAACGATATAAATAGGTTTACCACGATATTCAGCACGAACTAGCTGACCGGTTGCTATTTTACTGATATTGACTTCAACTGGAGCGCCGGCAGCTTTCGCTTTAGCACTTGGATTCCAGGAAGCTATGAATGGCACAGCTGCACCAGCAACACCACCTGCACCGACTACTGCTGTAGACCAGGTTAGGAAGCGTCGACGGCCGTTGTTCACGGGCGCATTGCTCATTTCATTTCTCCAAAATTATTAGACACTGAGTTAATTTTTATAGTTTTGAGCCACTTTCTCGAATTTTTAACCAAAGGTAACCAAATAAGACAAAATGTACGAAAAATTTTGCTCTATGATAATGAAATAAGGGATTTTTTACAAGATAAAACCACACTACAAATACGCTTATTTCAAAGATTAATTGATCAATGGATAAATTGATGTGAACGATAAGTAAAGCAGCTGTTTTTTCGATTACTTCAAAAAGAACGAAGCAAAAAAAAACCGACGCAAGCGTCGGTTTTTTGAATACGTAATGTAAAATTAACGTTTTGAGAATTGTGGACGTTTACGCGCTTTGTGTAAACCAACTTTCTTACGTTCAACTTTACGAGCATCACGAGTAACGTAACCAGCTTTACGTAAGTTAGAACGTAAAGTTTCGTCGAACTGCATTAATGCACGTGTGATACCGTGACGGATTGCGCCAGCTTGACCAGAAATACCACCACCAACTACAGTGATGTTAAGGTCAAACTTCTCAACCATTTCAACTAACTCAAGTGGTTGACGAACAACCATACGAGCAGTAGGACGACCGAAGTATGTTTCGATGTCACGATTGTTAATTGTGATTGCACCGTTACCAGCTTTCATGAACACACGAGCTACAGAGCTCTTGCGACGACCAGTACCGTAATATTGATTATCAGCCATGTCTTATAGCTCCAAAACTTTAGGTTGTTGTGCAGCATGCTTGTGCTCAGCACCAGCATACACTTTTAATTTACGGAACATGTCACGACCTAGAGGGCCTTTAGGTAACATGCCTTTAACTGCAAACTCAATTGCGCGCTCTGGAGCTTTAACCATTAGCTTTTCGAAGCTAATTTGCTTTAGACCGCCAGGGAATTCAGTATGCGAGTAGTAAATTTTACCTTTCGCTTTGTTGCCAGTAACACGTACTTTCTCAGCATTGATAACAACGATGTAATCGCCAGTATCAACATGAGGAGTGTATTCTGCTTTGTGCTTACCACGTAAACGAGTAGCAATTTCAGTAGCGATACGACCAAGAGTTTTATCTTCGGCGTCCACTAAAAACCATTCGCGAGTTACGCTTTCTGGTTTAGCTGTAAAAGTTTTCATTAAAAAACCCATTTTAAATAAAGTTACATAAATTAGTTATTAGTTTCCTAACAACCGGTTTAAATAGGCTGCGCTATTACCCCTTCGAGTATCGAGCCTGATGCTTTTTCAAGCGTAGTAACGTTGGGAGCCGCGGATTATAATGAATTTCTTTGTAAAAATGAAGTATATTTTGCAAATAAATGGTAATTTTACAAATAATTGCATTTTATCGATGAAGATGAGGGGCGAAAGAGCTTCTTCTGGATCGCAGAACGGTTCGGAAGTTCCCATCCAGCACCATGATTGGATGACGACGTACTTTAACCAAATTTAGCTACAAATAAGTAGGGTCAGATCATAGATTATCTGCAAAAAACTATGGTCTAAAAACTATGATCTGACCCTACTTATGTTTTTTATTAAGGTAAATGTTCAGATGCGAGGTAATCGTGCGATTGCATTTCTTGTAAACGCGATAAACAGCGTTTAAATTCAAAGTTGAGTCCACCTTCGCTATATAGGTCTTCCATCGCAACTTCTGCCGAAATAATAAGTTTGACGTTACGTTCATAAAACTCATCGACCATCGCAATAAATCGGCGGGCACTGTCATCTGAATCTTTGCCCATTTGCTTAACATTAGCTAATAAAATCGTATGATAAATCCGGCTCAGTTCCATATAGTCACTTTGTGAACGAGCCGTTTCACACATTTGGTGAAATTCAAAATAAACAACACCTTCTGACTCGGCAATCGTATTTAATTGGCGATTGTTGATCTCGATATCTTGACCTACAGTGCCCTTTTCAACCGACAATTGTTTAAAATATAAATTTAGGTTCTCATCGGCTTTCTCTTCCAACGGGAAATGATAAATTTCTGCTTGTTCTAATGTACGCAAACGATAATCAATACCACTATCAACATTTATTACTTCACAATTTTCATTGATCAATTTTATCGCAGGTAAAAATCGTGCTCGTTGCAGGCCATTGCGATACAACTCATCAGGAATAATATTTGATGTTGCAACTAAGGTAACGTTATGGGAAAACAATTCCTCAAATAATGTTCCAAGCAACATCGCATCAGTAATATCTGATACAAAGAATTCGTCAAAGCAAATAATGCACGTTTCGTCTGCAAACTTTTTCGCAATGATTTTTAATGGGTCTTCTTTACCATGCAATAGTTTCAATTCTTCATGAACGCGATGCATGAAACGGTGAAAATGAACGCGCATTTTATTCTCAAAAGGTAAACAATCATAAAAGGTGTCAACCAAATAAGTTTTGCCTCGTCCGACGCCGCCGTAGAAATATACACCTTTTACCGCCTGCCTCTTTTGTTTACCGTAAGTTTTTACCCAGCCTTTTAGAACTTTTTTAAAGCCAGTTACAGGTAACGGTTTATTTTGCAGGTCATCATAGAGACGCTGTAAATGTTTAACTGCATTTTCCTGAGCAGCATCGTAGGCAAAACCTTCACTTTCTAGATCTTGTTGATATTTCTGAAATGGGGTTAATCTAATCATAATGGACGTAAATTACCTAAATATAGGGTTTTTCCTTTAAAAACTTCAAAATAAACTACGTGTTTTGTGCAAATCAGGGCTATTATAAAAGAATAAGAATGTCTTTGGCATCTTTTCTCATAAATCAAAGTTATTTTATCGATATTCACTTAAGTAAAAGATACTAATACGTTATTATTAGCAAAATTTATTTCCAATATTTTAAAATATGTTATTCAGAAGGAAACACTAATGGAATTTCTTTATCTTTTCATCGGTTTAGTTATCGGCGCAATTGGCGGTGGCTATTTTGGTAAGAAGTTGTCAGCTGACGAGCAAGACTTTCAGCGACTAGAACAAAAAGCGACAGAAAGCCAAAATACTTTAGAGCAATATCAAAATGAGGTTGCGGCACATTTAGAAAGTTCAGCAACTCTTCTCGCTCAAATGAATGATACTTGCACAAACGCAATGCAACAGCTTGATAAAAGTACACAGCTTTTAAACAAAGCAAAATTTGAAGCGAACGAGCAACCATTCTTTTCAGCGGAAACGGAAGCTCAAATCCGTGCAAATCCGCAAAAAACAAAAGCATCTAAGAGCGCAAAAGATACAGCGCTTACAGAGCCACCTCGTGACTACTCAGGCGATCCTAGTGGCTTGTTTTCAGATGAGAAACAAGTTGTTACAAATAGCTAGACAAAATCAATAAATTTTAGGAACTTTCTAAGTCACCTTAAGTCTTTAATAGCAACAACTCATCGTTGCTATTAAATATGCCCTTGAAAATTTTATTTAAGGGCATATTTAAAATTAAAGGAGCAAGCCTCTTTGTATTTAATGTGATTTTTGGAGTCCCTAATAAATGAAAAAATATTCAAAACTTACCCCTGTAGCATTATTGCTTGGCACACTTGCCGTTTTTCCTAGTTATGTAAATGCATCCCTTCCTCAACAAATTTATAGCGAAGAAATGCCATCTTTGGCACCGATGCTAGAACAAGTAACGCCGGCAGTCGTCAGTATTTCAGTTGCTGGTACACAAAAAGTGAACCAACAAGTGCCTGATGCGTTTAAATTTTTCTTCGGCGAACGCAGAGGACAAGCACAAGAGCGCCCGTTTAGAGGTCTTGGCTCTGGTGTTATTATTGATGCCGATAAAGGCTATATCGTAACCAATAATCATGTTATCGACCAAGCTGATGAAATTTTAGTTACTTTGAAAGATGGTCGACAACTTGAAGCTAAAAAAATAGGTGCTGACAGTCAATCTGATATAGCCCTATTGCAAATTAAGGCTGACAATCTAACCGAAATTAGAATTTCAGACTCTGATACTTTGCGCGTTGGCGATTACACTGTAGCTATCGGGAGCCCATTTGGACTTGGTCAAACAGTGACATCAGGGATTGTTAGTGCATTAGGTCGTAGCGGTTTGAATATCGAACAACTCGAAGATTTTATTCAAACTGACGCTGCGATCAATAGTGGTAATTCTGGCGGTGCATTAGTTAATTTACGGGGTGAATTGATCGGAATTAATACAGCAATTTTAGGACCCAATGGCGGTAACGTTGGCATAGGTTTCGCCATCCCTGCGAATATGATGAAAAACCTAACTAACCAAATAATTGAACACGGCGAAGTTCGTCGCGGCGTATTAGGTATTACTGGACATTCATTAAACGCAGAAATTTCTAAGGCAATGGACCTTGAAACAAATCAAGGCGGATTTGTCTCACAAGTTACTAAAGATTCAGCTGCGGAAAAAGCGGGTATTAAAGCTGGGGATATTATTGTTGCCGTTGATGGTAAAAAGATCAAAAGCTTTAATGAACTTAGAGGAAAGATTGGCTCGATAGGAGCTGGCAAAACAGTAAAACTGACACTGCTAAGAGATGGCGATGAAGAAACTGTTAAAGTGACATTGCAATCTGCTCCGGACGCCAATATTGAAGCTGCCAATATTCATCCTGCATTAGAAGGGGCTAAGTTAAGCTCAGCAAGCAATGGCGGTGTTAAAGTCATGGATATTGCATCAGGCTCGCCTGCCGAGCAATCCGGCTTAAAAGAAGGTGACATAATTGCTGGTGTTAATCGAAAACGCGTTACCAACTTAGCAGAATTTAGAACACTAATTGAGGATTCAAGCGGAGTACAGGCATTGAACGTTATCCGCGGGAATACAGAACTGTATCTTATGATCCGTTAATACATTGCAATCGATATTAAAGAAAAAGGGGATGCTGCAAACAGCATCCCCTTTTTTAATCACTATGTCTGTTGTTGAAATAAGTTTAAAATAAACCTTCAACAGATAGGTAACGCTCACCAGTATCATAGTTAAAACCAATTACAGTTGCGTCTTTATCGATTTCACCAAGTTTACTAGCAATCGCAGCTAATGTAGCACCAGAAGATAATCCAACAAACATTGCCTCTTCTTTAGCCGAACGCTGTGCATATAAAAACGCGTCATCTTTAGACACTTTAATTGCGCCATCGAGTAAACCAGTATCAAGGTTTTCAGGAATAAAACCTGCGCCAATACCTTGTAGAGGATGAGGGCCAGGATCACCACCACTTATCACTGGCGATAACTCAGGCTCAACGGCGAACACTTTGATATTTGGCCATTTCGCTTTTAACACACGAGCAACACCAGAAAGATGGCCACCAGTACCAACACCAGTAATTAAATAGTCAACACCATCTGGGAAATCAGCAATGATTTCTTCAGCAGTGGTATTTGCATGTACGTTTGGGTTTGAAGGGTTAGAGAATTGCGATGGTATCCAAGAGTTTTTCGTTTCGCTTGCAAGCTCTTCAGCTTTAGCAATAGCACCTTTCATACCTAGCTCTTTAGGTGTCAATTCAAACTCGGCTCCGTAAGCGGCCATAATAGCTCTTCGCTCAACACTCATCGACTCAGGCATTACTAAAATCAATCGATAGCCTTTAACTGCCGCAACCATAGCTAAACCAATACCAGTATTACCTGATGTCGGTTCAATAATCACAGACTCAGCATTTAAAACGCCTTGGTCTTCAGCATCATTAATCATAGCCAATGCGATACGGTCTTTAATGCTGCCCCCAGGATTATATCTTTCAGATTTAACCCATACGTTATTATGACCTGAAAATAGTCGGTTTACTTTGACAGCAGGGGTGTTACCTATTGTCGCTAAAACATTATCGTATTTCATTTAGTTGTCCTCAAAACTGTTAATTTCTTTATAAGTTATTTAATTGACTAATGCGCTTAGATAACAAAATCTATTGGATCATTTTTCGGTTTATTGTCCCTAACCACGGTTTTACTTTCGTGATAAACCACGCTATTAGCAGGAACACTTTTTGTCAGCCAAACGTTACCACCGACAATGGTATTTTTACCGACTATCGTTTCTCCACCTAAAATGGTAGTACCCGAATAAACAATGACATTGTCTTCTAATGTCGGGTGTCGTTTTTTACCTTCCATTCCTTTTTCAACATAAAGTGCTCCAAGAGTTACCCCTTGGTAGAGTTTTACATTGTTGCCAATATTCGTCGTTTCGCCTATCACAATGCCTGTTGCGTGATCGATGAAAAAGTTTTTACCTATGGTTGCGCCAGGATGAATATCCACACCTGTTGTACTATGAGCGTATTCAGACATCATTCGCGGTAAAAACGGTACATTCAATTTAAATAGTTCATGGGCTAGTCGAAATACTGCAATGGCTTGAAATCCAGGATAATACAAGATGACGCTTTCAACTGAATCTGCCGCAGGATCAAAGCTGATAAAATTTTCAGCTTCTTTGATTAATGCCGTATATATATAAGGTAATTTATCAAAAAATGCTTCACAAATATTATGCTCTGAATCAGGCAAGTCTTCCTTTAGAGGAGCAACAAGATCCTTAAAATTTAGTTGCAATTGAGCTAGATTTAATTCAATTTGTGCTTGCGTATAACTGCTGTCCGTTTTGAATGGAAAGAAGAAATTCAACAAATCCTCGGTAAACTTTTGCGCTTTGATCATTGATGGCACTTTACGATTAAAGCGTTGTTGCTGATCAAATAGATGGCTTGAAAAGTTGCTCTCCCCTTTCAATAAACCTGTCATTTGCAAACCTCTTAAAAATTAAAAACTTATTAACTATTTACTATAGTTTAAATTGATTGTTAATGGGATAGATTAATTTACAACACATCAACAATGAATGTAATGACATTAGCAACTCAAAACAGATTTTTTGGTTCTGTCTTATAGCAATTTTGACTTAAAACCAAAATTAATTGGTTTTTTATTATAAGAAGATATTTATAATTAACGCTTAATTAGCTGCTAAATCTTTGTTAAAAAGGTTAAAAATGCTAATCTAAGAATATCATTAATATAAATTAGAATTATCTTGAAGCTTAACTCTACCCTATCCTATATTTTACGTGCTACTGGGTTTGGTATCTTAATTGCCATTATCTTATTGGTGCTATTTCCTGATTTACGTAGTAGCAACGGCGTATCCATTGACTTATTTAAAGGACAAAATAAAAAGCCTAAACCAGTGTCTTATTCACTTGCTGTGGCACGTGCTGCACCTGCTGTAGTAAATATATATTCAGAAACACTGGAAACAGTAAATCAATATCAAAGCATGCCTGTACAAAGAGTGAAATTAGGCTCTGGTGTTATTATGGATAGCAATGGCTACATCCTTACTAATTACCATGTGATCCGCAATGCTAATTTAATCACAGTGGTAATGAGTGACTCCACTCGACTCAGCGCTGAATTAATAGGAACTGATGTCCATACTGATTTAGCAGTTTTGAAAGTACAAGCAAGCAATTTACCGGTGATTCCGGTCGACGACAATTTAACTCCTTTAGTGGGTGACGTTGTACTTGCCATTGGTAACCCATTAAATCTTGGACAAACAATAACTCAAGGTATAATTAGCGCTACTGGCCGAACAGGATTAAGTAGCACAAGCTACCGTGAATTTTTACAAATGGATGCTGCTATCAATGATGGTAACTCCGGTGGTGCTCTAGTAAACAGTAATGGCGATTTAGTCGGTATTACTACAGCTCAATTTAAGCGTTCTAATCCACAAGTGAATGTACAAGGTATATTCTTTGCCGTCCCATATCAGTTAGCTAAAAAAGTAATGCGCAGTTTAATCAGTAATGGCCGAGTTATCCGAGGTTGGCTCGGTGTAAGCTCTAATACTTATAGTAGAATGTTTAATGGCTTTATTATTGACTCGGTGACCGCAAATAGCCCTGCCGATAGTGCAGGTTTACAAAAAAATGACGTGGTTACCAAAATTGCCGATTTAAACATTAGTTCAATTAACCAAGCGCTCGATATTGTTGCTGAAACAGCGCCAGGTGAAACTCTAGATTTCACTGTTCTACGTGACAATAAAGTAATCATAGTGAGCGTTGTAATAAGAGAGTTTAGATAAAGAAGCTTTAAATTATCTAAGTAAAATAAAAAAACGACCGATAAGGCCGTTTTTTTTGCCCACACTATGTGGGCATACCGAACTCTACCAAGAATGGTTTACGCTCGATTAGTTGTTTTTTCAGCAATTAACTAACGGTGTAACGTTCGATATTAGCACCAAGTTTTCGCAGCTTATTCTCTATTTGTTGGTAGCCTCTATCGATATGGTAGATACGATCAACAATTGTTTCACCTTCAGCAACTAAGCCGGCAATAACAAGACTTGCCGACGCGCGTAAGTCAGTTGCCATCACCTGAGCTGATGTTAGTTGTTCGACACCTGTTGAAATAGCAGTGTTACCTTCCAATCTTATGTCGGCCCCCATACGTTGTAATTCAGGTACATGCATGAAGCGATTTTCAAATATAGTTTCAACCGTTGTTGCAGTGCCTTCAGCTATCGCATTTAGGGTGACAAATTGTGCTTGCATATCGGTGGGAAATGCAGGATGCGGAGCAGTTCGAATGTTAACGGCTTTTGGACGCTGCGTCATTTCCAGTGAAATCCAGTCGCTACCACACTCAACATTTGCGCCAGCTTCTTGCAGTTTAGCAATTACAGCTTCTAATGCATGTGGTTGCGTATTCACACAACGAATCTTTCCACCAGTGACCGCCGCAGCAACTAAAAAGGTACCAGTCTCGATTCTATCAGGCATTACAGCGTAATCAGCGCCACGCAGTGACTCAACGCCTTCAATAGTTAGAGTATCTGAACCAGCACCAGATATTTTGGCTCCCATTAAATTAAGGAAGTCAGCCAAATCAACAATTTCAGGCTCACGCGCAGCATTCTCAATTATTGTCGTACCTTCTGCTAAGGTAGCAGCCATTAATATATTTGCAGTACCAGTAACACTTACTGTGTCCATGAAAATGGTAGCACCTTGCAAACGGCCTTCATTCTTAGCAATGATATAGCCATTTTCTACACTGATATCAGCACCCATTAATTTAAGGCCTTGAATATGCAGATCAACCGGTCTAGCACCAATTGCACAGCCACCAGGTAATGAAACTTCCGCATGACCAAAGCGAGCTAATAACGGACCCAACACTAAAATAGAGGCGCGCATTGTTTTAACAAGCTCATAAGGAGCCAAACAATTAGCAATTTCTGATGCATCAATGGCTAAAGAGTTTTCAGCAGACCAGTTTACCTTAGCTCCGAGTTCTGATAACAACTTACTCGTTGTTTCAATATCATTTAGCCTAGGTACATTATTAATAGTTAACGGGGTTTCCGCTAAAATCGTTGCAAATAAAATAGGCAATGCGGCATTTTTTGCGCCGCTAATAGTAACGTCGCCATTTAGTTGACTGCCACTATTTATACGAAATGCTTCCAAAATATTACTTCTTTCTTAGGTTGGTAGGTTAAACATTTTCTCTCGTTGCCACTGGGCAGTAGAGAATGTTTTGATTGTTACGGCGTGAATAGTCCCTTGGTTGATTGCATCACTTAATGGTGCATAGACTACTTGTTGTTTTTTAACTCGACTTAATTCATCAAACATATCGGCAACGGCGATGATCTTACATTGCGAGCCATCAAATGTTACATGCAACTCGTCTAACTTTAATGCTTCATTAAGCAAGTTTTCAATATCGGCTACTTCCACGATCCACTCCGTTTATATTTATTCGTTTACAATTGGTAAAAGATTCTCTATACCACTTAATTTGGCGAGTTTAACCAATTCCAATGGTGGTTGTGAATAACTAATTTCAATTTGTTTTCTTTGTGCTTCTTCAAACAAGGCGATTAACCAAGCCAAACCTGCAGTATCAATCTTATTAATTCCTGATAAATCAAGATTTTGATTTTTATGCTGAGTTAGCTCTTTGAAGTGTTTATCTTGTTTGCCATTAATGCTTTGACGAATCAATTCTCCATTAATAACATAGCGATTATTTTCTGCAGCAGAAATACTAAAGGAAGCCATAGTCATATTTAATCTTCTTGTTCTTTCAGTTTTTTGTCGATATCCGTTGGACCATCTTTGAAAACAATTTTACGCTGACTTTTTTCTTTTAGCATCTCGGTCACATTAGCAACCCCTTTTTCCGCTAAAATACTACGTAATTCTTTTTGCTTTGCATCCAACAAGCTGATGCCTTCGGCGACTAAATCATATGCCTGCCAGCCTTTGATCTTAGCATTTTTACGAACTTTAAACTGAATACTAATTGGTGGTCGATCGTCGTCAATAATATTGACCCCAACAACAACAATCTTCTGTTTTGCATCGATTTTTCTTGGTGGTTCAAATATTACTTCTTGCTGCTCATATAATGTAAATACCTGTGCATATGAAGTAATTAAATATTCACGAAAAGCCAGCATAAATGCTTGCACATCTTCTCGTGAGGTTGGCTTTTGTTTAGTACCTTTTAAATGCACCCCCAATACTTTGGCTGCTGCATATTGATAAAAGATGTATGGCATTAATTCTTCACGCACAATATCTTTTAATATTTCTGGATTTTTCTTAATCTCGGCTTCTTCATCAGCAAATCTTTTGAAAGTAATAACAGATACTTCTTCAATCATCTTGTAAGGATCTGACTTATCAACTTCTGTTGCTGCACTGGCAGACGCGGAAAATAAACTGCCAAACAGCACTGCACTTAGGATTATATTTTTAATTAACTTCATCATTATTTACGTCCCAATAACCTTTACTCGTCGTCACCTTGGCTAAATAAAAATTGACCAATCAGTTCTTCTAACACTAATGCTGGCTTGGTATCTTCAATATAATCACCGGGCTGTAAAATACCAATACCTAACTCTTCATCAACAAAACCAGGTTGCAGGCCCAGATATTGTTCACCTAACAAACCAGAGGTTAGTATGGAAACTGAAGTCGCTTCAGAAAAATGGTCATATTGAGAGTATATTTCCATTGTAATTACTGGCATGTAGTCTTCATCATCAAGTTTAATGCCCTTAACACGACCAACTATCACACCACCAACTTTAATTGGAGAGCGTTCTTTTAGGCCACCTATATTATCAAATTTGGCAAATAACTGATATGTTTCACCGTTTCCCTGTAAACCAGCATTTGCTACTTTTAACGCCAACATCAAAATTGCTGCAATACCAATTGCTACAAAAAGACCAACCATTAATTCTATTTTTTTCGACACCATGTCAAACCACCAATTTATTTGAAAAACATTAATTTGCGAACATTAGAGCTGTAAGAATGAAGTCTAAGCCCAAAACTATCAACGATGACTGAACTACTGTACTCGTTGTCGCCCGGCTTATACCTTCTGAAGTTGGTATACAGTCATAACCTTTGTAAATCGAAATCCAAGTAACTACGAAAGCAAATACTAATGACTTGATAACGCCATTTAAAATATCTTCATTCCAATCAACATTAGCCTGCATAACAGACCAATAGGTACCTGAATCTAAACCTAACCAATCGACACCAACTAAGTGCCCACCGAGAATACCGACTGCTGTAAATATCGCAGCTAATAGCGGCATTGCAATAAAACCTGCCCAAAACCGCGGAGCAACAACGCGCCTTAAAGGGTCTACCGCCATCATCTCCATTGAGCTTAATTGCTCAGTAGCCTTCATCAAACCAATTTCCGCAGTTAAGGCGGAACCTGCCCGACCAGCAAATAAAAGCGCTGTCACAACAGGTCCTAATTCGCGGATAATCGATAATGCAACCATTGGCCCTAAGCTGGCTTCAGCACCATAGCCTTCAAGAATGGTATAGCCTTGTAACGCGATTACCATACCGATAAACGTACCAGATACGATAATAATTAATAGTGAAAGTACGCCAACTGAATATAACTGCTTGGCGAGCAAAGGCCAGCCTTTACGGGGGTTGGGTACTTGTATAATAGCCGAAAGTAACATAATCATTGCCCGGCCTAAACCTGCCAATATATTTAATGTTGTACGACCTAATAACTGTATCTTATCAACCATTAAGATTTTCCTCCTAACAGTTGCTCTTCAAATTTAGTTGCAGGGAAATGAAATGGCACAGGACCATCCGCTTCACCTTTAATAAATTGTTGAACCAAATCCGATTTTTGTTCCAAAATCTGCTCCGGTGTTCCTTCGCCTATAATTTTCTTCTCGGCAATAATATAGATATAGTCGGCAATACTCATCACTTCTGGAACGTCGTGTGAGACAACAACAGAAGTGAGTCCTAAGGCATCATTTAAATCTTTAATTAAACGCACCACAACACCCATCGAAATCGGATCTTGTCCTGCAAATGGTTCATCATAAAGAATTAACTCAGGATCAAGAGCAATAGCACGAGCAAGAGCGGCTCTTCTTGCCATACCACCAGACAATTCGCTAGGCATTAAGTCCATCGCTCCGCGCAATCCAACAGCCTCTAATTTCATCATGACCATTTTTGCAATTAAATCTTCGGGTAATTTACTGTGTTCGCGCATAGGAAATGCAATATTGTCAAAGACATTCATATCGGTAAACAGCGCACCAGACTGAAACAACATGCTCATTTTTTTACGAAGTTCGTAAAGTTTCGCACGAGATAACTGTGGGATGTCTTCACCTAAGAATAAGATCTCACCTTGACTCGGCTTTAATTGTCCACCGATTAATCTTAATAAGGTGGTTTTACCTATACCACTAGGTCCCATGATAGCTGTTACTTTTCCTTTCGGAATCGTTAAGCTTATATCATCATAGATACAGCGCTCTTCCCTGTAAAAACTTAAATTTTTAATTTCAACTATATTTTCCGACATAACGCCACATATTGAGAATAATTTTAATTATCATTTCGATAATAGCGCAGCAAGCTAGTTACTGCACCAAAAATAAGTAAGCATTTGTATATACGGCACAAAAAGTGACATTAATTGCTCAATAAATCAAAATCTCGTTTATTTATTGAACAAACAACAAATACTCGTATTAGTATAGATGGTTAAGACCCTTAAGTTCTGAAAAGTTCAAATAGGTTATTACCATTTTGTAAAATAATTAGAAAGAATTATAAAGCAGCTACGTATTTCGATACATAACTAACCCACCAAGTTGCTATAAAAATAACTTCTACGTTATAACAACTTGCGAATTATACTGCTTTATATCGTTTTAGAAATTGTACTTAGCAGTGTAAATGATAGCATCGTGGTAGGCTGCAGTTCCTAACTTATGATCGGCGTAACGATACTGTAAACCTGTGGTAACCGATTGACTAATATGCCACCAAAGCGCGACTGCGCCATTTTGACCGGTATCACTTAACGTGCCGACGCCATTGCTTCTAAATTGATCTTTCCGGCCAAACTCTGTTTCGTGCCATTGTGAGACAGTAAATTTTTGTTCAAACAATTGAAAATCATAACCTAACACCCAACCGCCCATATAACCGTTTGTGCCGGAACCAGCATAGGTTTGATTTTCAATGTGGACTCCTAAAAATGGCTTAATCCAAAAACCTGATTCAGTAAAGATATCGTAGCTAGCACCAATGACTAAGTTTTGATCGAAAAAACCTCCCGACGCTTCGGTAAAGCTATAAAAATGGGAATAAAGGTTCCAATTTGATTCACCGATATTGACTGCTATAGAGCCTTTCATTGCAATGCGAAAACCCGAAGTATCATTTGCTCCTTCTGTTCTACTATTTTCGGCATTCTCCAAATCAAAGAAACCATAAACATCGCCCCAATCAAACCCTGCGCCGCCTTCGACTTCCAAATAAATAAAATCTTCTTTTGGCCCACCAAGACCGCCAATATTGGGGTCAGTCCGATCTTCGGCTTTATCAGTCCAATCTAAGTAGTTAATAGATGCATCTGCAAAACCATAAAACTGTTCAGCTTGCGCATACGAACTCACCAACAATGTCGAAGTAACAAACGTAATTAATGCTGTTTTCATAAATAAACCCTGTATCGTCTTTATTGTTATTTATTAATGGAAATCATTTCGTATTTTAGTCAAAACAATTTCATGCCATACCCAAAAGCTTATTTCGTTTTCTAAGAATTGCCAATTTCACTGATATTTTTACACCAAAAAGCGATAAAAATGACTCACAAATCAGAAAAGTTGCAAGAATTCAGCAAAAACTGTAAGAATTTTTCAATAATTCTTTTAATTTAATGCATTTACGGCGACAATTTAAACTTAATGTTTTGGAGCTCTCAATGTTCATTGAAATTTTAATATTAATAATATCCCTTGCAGCATTAGTTTATAGTGCCGACAAATTTGTCTTTGGCGCGGCAGCAATAGCCAGAAATTTTGGTATTGCACCGATGATTATTGGCTTAACAATAGTTGCCATGGGCTCTTCGGCTCCAGAAATGATCGTCGCTGCGACAGCCGCGTTACAAGGGTCTTCTGATACGGCAATTGGTAACGCCATTGGCTCAAATATCACTAACATAGCTTTAGTGCTCGGTATCACCGCTTTATTCAAGCCACTTCTTGTTTCATCGATGACGCTGAAAAGAGAAATTCCAATTTTGCTGGTTATCACGTTAATTGCCAGCTATATGCTATTTGATTTAAATTTCACCTTTATTGAAGGGGTGATTTTGATGGTAGGTTTTGTTGCCTTCATCAGTATTTTATTACTCGTTTCACTCAAACAGCGTAAATCAAACAAAATCGACGATCCGATGATCCTTGAAGCGGAACAAGACATTCCTGAGAATGTAAAAACTGCCGCGGCAATGTTCTGGTTAACATTTGGCATTATTTTATTACCTCTTAGCGCTCACTTTTTAGTAGATTCTGCAACTTTTATAGCTAAAGCTTTCGGCATCAGCGACTTAGTCATAGGTTTAACAATCATAGCGATTGGCACCAGTCTTCCTGAGCTTGCTGCCAGTGTTATGAGTATTATTAAAAAAGAAGACGACCTAGCAATGGGTAATATTATTGGCTCAAATATCTTCAATATTCTTGCAGTCCTTGCACTACCTGCTTTAATTGCACCTGGCACAGTTGATAGTGAGGTCGCAAGTCGAGACGCTCCGTACATGATAGGCACAACCTTTTTACTATTTTTGTTATGTTTTAGTAGAAGTGGCCAGTTTAGAATTACGCGCATGAAAGGCGCAGTATTGTTTATTGGCTTTATTGCCTACCAATATCTAATATTTAGTCAGTAGAATGGCTAAGAGAGATTTTAATGCCAAACGCAGAACAATTTAAAAATAATGCCGCTAAGGTTATCGATATAGAACAACAAGCTGTTGCTAATTTACACAAGTATATAGATGACAGTTTTACCGATGCTTGCAAATTGATGTTTGAATGTCAGGGCAGAGTTATCGTAATAGGTATGGGTAAGTCTGGTCACGTTGGCGGTAAAATTGCGGCTACTCTTGCAAGCACTGGTACGCCTGCATTTTTTGTTCACCCTGGCGAAGCAAGTCATGGCGACCTAGGGATGGTAACTAAAGATGATGTGGTATTGGCAATTTCCAACTCTGGCGAAACCGGTGAGTTACTGCAGATAATTCCGGTAATCAAACGCATCGGGGCTAAATTAATTTCCATGTCAGGCAACACTGAGTCAACATTAGCACAGTTAGGTGATACCCATATTTGCATCGCCGTACCGCAAGAAGCATGCCCTTTAGGATTAGCGCCAACATCAAGCACAACAGCAACATTAGTTATGGGGGATGCTTTGGCCGTCGCACTACTTAATGCCAGAGGTTTTACTGCTGATGACTTTGCATTGTCACATCCCGGTGGGAGTTTGGGTAAACGTCTATTATTAAGACTGACCGATATCATGCATAGTGGTGAACGATTACCAGTTGTGAACGAAGCGGCGTTAATCAAAGACGCTTTAGTTGAAATGTCGAAAAAGGGGTTAGGTATGACTGCTATCGTCGACAATAATAGTATTTTAACTGGTTTATTTACCGATGGTGATTTAAGGCGTATTCTTGATGAACAAGTGAACATTCATCAAGATCCTATTAGTAGCGTTATGACTAAAAAACCTATTGTTGCCAAGCAGGAAATGCTTGCAGCTGAGGCATTAAAGGCGATGGAAGATAAAAGCATTAACGGACTCATTATTGTTGACAATAAACATCAACCAATTGGTGCAATGAATATGCATGATATTCTAAAAGCAGGAGTAATATAACTTGTCGAAAACATTGGTAAATACTCTCTATGGGCAAGTTCCAAGTGAAACGCTCAGCATTGCCAAAAACATAAAATTGCTAATCTGCGATATCGATGGCGTATTCTCCGACGGCCGAATTTACTTAGGTAACGATGGTGAAGAATTGAAAGCCTTTAATACCAAAGATGGTTTTGGCATTAAAGCACTCGGTGACAGCGGCGTCGAAGTAGCCGTTATAACTGGCAGAAAGTCTAATATTGTTGAAAACAGAATGCGCTCATTAAATGTGAAGCATATAGTACAAGGACAAGAGGATAAGTTGCCTTCATTGAAAAAAATTGCAACTCAATTAGAACTTAATGCCGAACAAATTGCCTATATAGGTGATGATGTTCCGGATTTACCTTGCATTAAGCATGTTGCTTTAGGCGTTGCCGTGAATGATGCTCATCCATTAGTAAAACAAGGGGCTGATTACAAAACTTTTAACAATGGCGGCTGCGGTGCTGTAAGAGAGTTAACCGATCTTATCATGCAAGCCCAAGGAACGCTTTTAGACGCGAAAGGTAGTAGTGTATGAGTCGATTGCATGGTATCTCTACCATAGTTTTTGTTATTGCGTTAGCCATTTATGGTTACATGCAATGGCAGCAATCGCAAATAACAGTACCTATAATAGTGAATGAAGAAATCTCTCCAGCATTTGTCGCAAAAAAATTAAGTACCAGTCAGTATGACGCCCAAGGTCAATTAGTTCATACAATTTATGCTGAGAACATGACTTATTTTAGTCAAGATAATCAAACCTTATTTGAGCAACCTCAATATACCATTTTTCCGAAAGACAATAAGCCAACATGGACCTTAAGTGCAAAAACAGGTTCATTAACAAAAGGCCATTTGCTTTCGTTAAACGACG
Organism: Thalassotalea crassostreae; assembly: GCF_001831495.1. Classification (NCBI taxonomy): domain Bacteria; kingdom Pseudomonadati; phylum Pseudomonadota; class Gammaproteobacteria; order Alteromonadales; family Colwelliaceae; genus Thalassotalea; species Thalassotalea crassostreae. Next base: position 566,904 of record NZ_CP017689.1, on the reverse strand, counting down.
ATGTAAAACTTGTTTCCTCTGAAGAAAACGGTTTAGTCTCTGAAATTTATGGCCAGTCATTACTAATGGACTTTAACACTAACATTATCTCTACCGAGCAAACTATAATAATTAAAGGCAAAGACTTTAGAATGTATGGCAGCGGCTTAGAAGTAGATATCAATACAACTAAAATGACGTTAATTAATCATGAACAAACAATTTATAAAAAACATGAATCGTAAATTATCACTTTCATTATTCGCTTTGCTTACTGCAACTTTTGCAAACGCTGCAGAAGTTGATTTTACACAAGAAATTAAAATAGTCGCGAAAAAACAATCAAGCGACTTAAAAAACAAAATTGCTAGCTATATGGAGGATGTAAAAATCACCCAAGGAAGCTTAAATATAGAAGCCGATATAGTGCAAGTGAGCAATGATGCAAACAGTGAAAGCAAGACTTACATAGCTCGCGGTAAACCAGCAAAATTTAGTCAATTACTCGATGATGGACAAAAGATTGAACTACAAGCAAATGAAATAAGCTATTCACCTTCTTCGCAGATGATCATTATAAAAGGTAATGCAAAGGTCAGCCAAGAAGGTAGTATGGTGCAAGGCGATATTATCACCTACAACATTGCTACCGAACAACTAAGTGCTGAAAGTACTGAAGCGGTTACTACAATATTGAAACCGGAAGCTAAAAAAGCGGTTGATAAAAAAACCGAAGAAAAATTAGATAGCACAATCGAAAACAATCAATAAATAAATAAATAAATACATTAAGTGATAAAAGAAAGCGATGACAGCAACTTTAAAAGCAGAAAATTTAGCCAAAGCCTATAAAGGCCGAAAAGTGGTAAAAGATGTCAGCATAACAGTGAACGCTGGACAAGTTGTAGGGCTGTTAGGACCAAATGGTGCAGGTAAAACCACCTCGTTTTATATGATTGTTGGCCTAGTTCCTTCCGATGATGGCAAAGTAAGTTTAAATGGTGAAGATTTAACCCTGCAACCTATGCACGAAAGAGCTCGTCAAGGTATAGGTTATCTACCACAAGAAGCATCGATATTTCGGAAATTAAGTGTATTTGACAATATTATGGCGATATTACAAACCCGTAAAGATCTCGATGACGTTGGCCGTCAAGAAAAGTTAGAGTCATTGGTAGAAGAGTTTAATATTGGACATATTGTTGAAAACACAGGGCAAAGTTTGTCAGGCGGCGAGCGACGTCGTGTTGAAATCGCGCGCGCGCTAGCGGCCGATCCACAATTTATATTGCTCGACGAACCTTTCGCAGGTGTTGATCCTATATCGGTTGGCGATATAAAAAAAATAATTTTACACCTCAAAGCGAGGGGGATTGGCGTACTTATTACTGATCACAACGTTAGGGAAACTCTTGATGTCTGTGAGCATGCGTACATTGTAAGCCATGGAGAATTAATCGCGGAAGGCAATGCTGAACAGGTGCTTAGTAACCAACATGTTCGAGATGTATACCTAGGTGAAAAATTCACGCTATAGTTAGTAAAGTGATATTTAAGATATCAAAGTAATTTTAATTAAGTAATGCTCTCTTTTATAATTATTACAGCATTACTTTTCACGCATTAAATTTAATTTTTGACAATAGAGTCAATATTTAAATTAATTTGCATAAATATTTTTTGGAATTGTTTTTCGACAATGAGACCTAGTCTTCAGCTCCGAATGGGGCAACATTTAACCATGACACCGCAATTGCAGCAAGCAATCAAATTGCTGCAATTGTCTACTCTCGACCTGCAACAAGAAATCCAAGAAGCTCTTGATTCGAACCCACTTTTAGAAGTTGATGAAACTGGTTCGAATGAATCAGATAGTGAATCAGGTAATGAGTCCATTGAACAAATATCTTCCGCAGAAGCTAGCCTTGATGGCACTGAAGATGCAGCACCTAGCAGAGATGAAATTTCGACAACAGAAGCCTTAAATAAAACCGAAATCCCAGAAGACTTATCGGTCGACAGTACCTGGGAAGAAAGCTTTAGTGCGGGTACATCTAACACTGGTATAGCAGCCAGTTCCGATGATGATTACGTCTATCAAGGCGAAACCTCAGATTCCATTCAAGACCACCTATACTGGCAAATGGAGTTAACCCCATTTACCGACACTGATAAGACAATTGCGACTACCATTATCGACGCTATCGATGACAGCGGCTATTTAACAATCACTGTCGAAGACGTGTTAGAAAGTCTCGGCGATGAAGAAGTAGAATTAGATGAAGTTGAAGCAGTATTAAAACGTATTCATTTATTCGATCCTATTGGCGTTGGCGCGCAATCAATTGCAGATTGTTTACTCATTCAATTATCACAGTTTGATAAAGACACGCCACATTTAGACGACGCAAAGAACGTTATTGAAAATCATATTGATTTACTCGGTAATCGCGATTTTAGAACCATTATGCGCAAAACTAAGCTTAAAGAAGATGAGCTTAAAGAGGTCATGCGATTAATTCATACGTTAAACCCAAGACCAGGTGATGCGATAGCCAAAAGTGACGAACAATATGTCATTCCTGACGTCAGCGTATTTAAGAAAAATGGCCGGTGGACAGTAGAATTAAACCCAGACACAGCGCCAAAATTAGGCATTAATCAACAATACGCAGCACTGACTAAAAGCAAAACCTCAGAGAGTGATGGCCAATTTATTCGTACCCACTTGCAAGAAGCTAAGTGGTTTATCAAGTCACTATTAAGTAGAAATGAAACCTTATTGAAAGTATCAAACTGTATCGTACAAATGCAGCAAGCTTTTTTTGAGCATGGACCAGAAGCGATGCGTCCAATGGTGTTAAATGATATTGCAGAAGCTGTTGAAATGCATGAATCTACAATCTCACGAGTAACGACAAATAAGTATATGCATACACCTAGAGGTATTTTTGAGTTGAAATACTTTTTCTCTAGTCACGTAAGCACTGAAAGCGGCGGAGAATGTTCTTCTACAGCGATTAGAGCGTTAATTGGAAAATTGGTTGAAGCTGAAAAACCAAGCAAACCATTAAGCGACAGTAAGATAGCTCTATTATTGTCCGAGCAGGGAATTAACGTTGCAAGGCGAACTATTGCTAAATATAGAGAAGCATTAGGAATCCCGCCTTCGAATCAAAGAAAGAGCTTAATTTAAACCGATAAAATAAGGATACAGCTTATGCAAATTAATCTATCAGGTCACCATGTTGAAGTTACCGATTCTATGCGTTCATATGTGAATCAGAAATTTGAAAAATTGGAACGACATTTCGATCATATTAATAATGTGTATGTTGTATTGAAAGTTGAAAAACTGCAGCAAATTGCGGAAGCAACGATTCACTTAAATGGTGGTGAAATATTTGGCTCCGCAGACCATGAAGATATGTATGCAGCTATTGATAGTTTAATTGATAAACTTGATCGTCAAGTTTTAAAGCACAAGGCTAAATTGTCTAAACACTAATTATGAATTTAAGTAGTATTCTAACCCCCGAACGCACACTTTGTGGCGTTAGGGGAAATAGTAAAAAAAACGTTCTGGAACAAATCAGTAGAGTTGCTTCGACTAAAATTAAAAGTTGTGATGAGAAGGCTTTACTCAATAGTTTAATGACTCGTGAAAAGCTTAGTAGTACTGGTATCGGTAATGGAATAGCAATTCCACACGGTCGAATAGATAACTCAGAGCAACCTATCGCAGTTCTCGTTACCACCGAATCAGCTATCGCTTTTAACGCTATTGATGATAAAAAGGTTGATATATTTTTTGCCTTATTCGTTCCCGAAGACCATTGCCAACAGCACTTAGAGACTCTGGCGAGTATTGCTCGTTTGTTAAGTAACAAAGACATCAGTAAACAAGTTAGGCGTTGTGAAACTTCTACACAACTATATTCACTTATAGAACGAAATACTTAAGGGTAATTATGAAATTAATCATTGTCAGCGGTCGCTCAGGCTCAGGTAAAACGGTTGCCCTCAGGGTACTAGAAGATTTGGGCTATTACTGCGTTGATAATATTCCGGTAAATTTACTACCAGCATTAACTCATACTGTAATTAACGACTATGAGAACGTTGCTGTTTCCCTCGATGTCCGTAACTTGCCTAGCAACCCTGATGACGCTAGCGAAATTATTGATTATTTACCCAATACAGTAGAATTAAGCATTCTGTATTTAGACGCAGACAATGATGAGTTGATTCGTCGATTTAGTGAAACCCGTCGACTCCACCCGCTAATCAGACAGAACATGGCTCTTGATCAAGCGATCGAATTGGAGAAAAAATTATTAGATCCGGTCGCTAGTCGTGCGGATTTATATATAAATACCACTAAGCTGACACCACATCAATTAGCCGATTTAGTGCGCGAACGAGTTTTGGGTACAACATCAGGTAAACTGGTTATTGTTTTTGAGTCCTTTGGCTTCAAATATGGAGTGCCATCTGATGCAGACTATGTGTTCGATGCTAGGTTTTTACCTAATCCATTTTGGGAGCAAGGGTTGAAAGCCTATAACGGCCTAGATCAACCGGTTAAAGATTTTCTACAAAGCCAGGCTATCGTGACCAAATTTGTTTGGCAAATAAATTCATTTATGATGACTTGGCTACCACACTTAGAACGCAATAACCGAACCTATTTAACGATTGCAATTGGCTGTACAGGCGGACAGCATCGTAGCGTCTATATTGCCGAAGCATTGGCTGAGCAGTTCAAAAAGCAGGACAAAGATGTGCAAATTAGACATCGCGAGATTAAACCGTAGGTAAGCCATTGAATATACTCGAACAGCTATTAGTTATTGAAAACAAACTTGGATTACATGCCCGTGCTGCAACAAAACTTGCCAAGCTTAGTCAGAATTATGACGCTAAAATAACACTTACTCTCGACAATAAATCAGCCGATGCAGGATCTATCATGGGCTTAATGTTGTTAACAGGAAGTCAAGGAAAGCAGGTACAAGTGAAGGCCGAAGGAAATGATGCAGAGCAAGCGATGGATGCCGTTTGCCAATTATTCTTAGACAAGTTTGATGAAGAAAACTAAGTATTTCGTTCTGTTAGAAAATAAACATAAACCTTATTTAAAGAAAAAAGCTGATAAAAACCGTTACTTACGTTAAACTTCTGATTATTAAAGCAAGTTATCTAACTGAAAATAGATAACCCTGCAAAACCAAGAACAATAATCGGCAAAGGGTGCATCATGCCGGAAATATCTGAACAAGACACAAGCCAAAAACGTTTACTCGAGATAAATACCGCTCTTGAAAGTGGTATGTTCGTTTACGTGCGTAAAATGTTTCAGAACTTACCTGCTTATGACATAGCCTTATTATTAGAATCCTCTACTGCACGTAGCCGTAATGTATTATGGCAACTCATCGACCCAGATTTACACGGTGAAATACTCGAAGAATTATCCGAAGAAGTGCGGAAAGGTATTTTGAAAAACATGCAACCTGAAAAAGTTGCAGCTGTTGCCGAAGGCATGGATATAGATGATCTTGCTGAAGTATTAAGAACCCTACCTGATTCGGTATACAACGAAGTACTGAAGTCAATGGACTCACAAGACAGGCTTCGAGTTGAGCAAGCGTTAGCGTACGACGAAGATACTGCTGGCGGTATCATGAACACCGATACCATCACCTTGCGTCCAGATGTTACCATCGATGTGATTTTAAGATATTTACGATTAAAAGGTGACTTGCCAGAAGCAACCGATTCTTTTTATGTGGTAAACCGAGAGGATAAATTTATCGGTTCGGTTTCGCTCGCTAATTTAGTTACCGCCCGACCTGTGCAAACAATCGCAGAAATTACCGATTATGATACGGTGCCTGTACCTGCCGATATGGACGAAACAGAAGTAGCAACATTATTTGAACGCCATGACTGGCTTTCTGCACCTGTTATTGATGAAGATGGTCACTTACTTGGTCGTATCACTATCGACGACGTCATTGACATCATCCGTGAAGAAGCAGAGCACTCGATGATGAGTATGGCGGGTCTCGACGATGACGCTGATACTTTCGCACCAGTCTTTAAATCAACGCAGCAACGTTCCGTTTGGCTCGGTGTAAATCTTATTACTGCCTTAATGGCTGTTGCAGTGTCTAGTATGTTTGAAGGCATATTGTCGCAAATGGCCATATTAGCGGTATTGAATACATTAGTACCAAGCATGGGCGGCGTTGCCGGCGCACAAACACTAACACTTGTAATTCGCGGTATGGCATTAGGTCATATTGGTGAAAACAACTCGCGGATTATTTTAGTTAAAGAACTTGCCATTGGTTTTTTAAATGGATTGATTTGGGCATTATTCATGGCCGCTATTGTCGCCATTTGGAAGTCTGACCTTGTACTCGGTGGCATAATCGCTTTTGCCATGTTAATGAACCTAACTGCAGCGGGCCTAGCCGGTGTTATCATTCCACTAGTGCTGAAAAAAATGAACATCGATCCAGCACTAGCTGGTAGTGTGATATTAACAACCGTGACTGATGTGGTTGGGATATTCGCGTTCCTTGGAACAGCAACCCTAATGCTTGGATAGTAGCGAACTTATTTGCACTTAGGCTGGCAAATAAGTCCTTTGCTACATCGCTATTTATTGACCAGAAACTTGCATCTCTTCGATTATCACCGAACCAGTTTTAATGCTGCCACGTAAATCAAAATCATTTCCTGTTGCAACAATTGAATTGAAGATATCTTTCAAATTACCTGCAATAGTGATTTCTGCAACAGGAAAGGCTATCTGTCCATTTTCTACCCAAAAACCTGCAGCCCCTCGTGAATAGTCGCCATTAACGACATTAACACCCTGTCCCATTAATTCAGTTACCAACAAGCCTGTACCGAGCGTTTTTAACATGGCGTCAAAATCACCACCATTAGCAGAAATCTGCCAATTATGGATGCCACCGGCGTTACCTGTAGAAGTTAAACCCAATTTACGAGCAGAATAACTTGTTAAAAGATAAGACTGTAATACCCCATCGGTAATAAATTCTCTATCTTGCGTAGCTACACCTTCGGCATCAAAAGAACTACTTGCAAGTCCGCGTTTGATATGAGGACGTTCTGAAATTTGTAAATGTTCTGAAAATACTTGCTTGCCAATTGCATCAAGCAAAAATGACGAGTTGCGATACAAGTTACCACCACTGATCGCTGAAATAAAATGACCAAAAATACTATTTGCCACATCGGCCCGAAACATCACAGGCACTTTCTGCGTACCGATTTTTTGACTATTTAGTCTTGCTACAGCTGCTTGCGCCGCTTCGACACCTATTTGTTTAGCAGCGACTAACTGATTAAATTCTCGACTAACGGTATAACTGTAATCACGTTGCATATCGTCATTTTCGCCGGCAATCATCATACAACTTAAACTATGACGGGTACTTGGGTAACCACTCAACATGCCGTGGCTATTGCCATATACTTTAAAACCTTCATAGCTAGCAAAATTAGCGCCATCAGAATTAATAATTCGAGAATCGTAACTCAGTGCGTTAGCTTCTGATTCTTTAGCAATATCTATCGCTTGTTCGGTACTTAGTGATTTGGGGTGATATAAATCTAGGTCTTTATCTTCAAAACATAGAAGTTCTTTATCCGCTAGGCCGGAATTTGGATCTTTTGAGGTATATTGAGCAATATTGATTGCCGCCTGCACTGACTGTTTAAGGGCGTTATCAGAAAGATCAGCCGTTGATGCAGAGCCTTTACGACCATCTTTGTAAACCGTTAATCCAAGGGCACCATCATTGGTAAACTCAACGGTATCTACTTCTCCAAGACGGGTAGAAACGCTTAACCCTTGTTGTTTACTGATCGACACTTCAGCATTATCAGCACCTAATCTCTTCGCCAACTCAAGTACTTTACTAACGCTTTCTTTAACCTGCCCAATAGCAGCATTGATTGATTCAGTGTTTTCCATGATATCTAAATAATGTCCGACAAATTTATATAATTGAATATTTGTGTGTATCTCCACACTTCCTATGTGCAAGCATATCATAGAGCCTAGCTTTGGGTATTAAATTACTGCTTTTTTAATGTATAATCAGCGTACGTTCAGCTCAGGCAATAAAATAAAAGATTATGGCTAAGAAAAAGAAACCCATTGATGAAGATATCATCATCATCAGTAAATCAGAACAGAAACGTGATCATCACGAATTACAAGATCTTGCCGAAGTTCTTGCCAACTTTAATGTTAATCAACGTTCGACATTACCATTAGATGAAGAGCTTTTAGCTGCACTTAGATTGGCCGATAAAATACGTGGTAAACATGATGCTTATGCCCGTAACTTGCGTTTTGTAGCAAAGCAGATTGCTACTCTTGATGTTGAAGCAATAAAATTTGGCATTGAAAAGATCAAAAATCGCCATACCATTGCCGCCTTTCAATCAAGTAAGATAGAAGAACTTCGGGACAATTTAATCGCCGATGCAAGCCAAATTGAACCATTATTAAGCGAACATGAAGCGCTTGAAAGACAAAAGCTACGTCAATTAGTGCGTAATGCGAGTAAAGAAGTAAAAGCTGAGAAGCCAGCTAAAAGCTATAAAGAGTTATTCAAATATTTGAAAGACTGCGTAACGTTCGAATAATCAAAACATAAAACTGGGGTCAGAGTCAGATTTAAAAGAATAATCTGACTCTGACCCCAGTTTATTACGCATTATAAAAGATTACTGAGTGCCACCAATGGTCATTTCATCAACTTTCAAGGTTGGTTGACCAACGCCAACAGGAATTGATTGGCCATCTTTACCACATACACCAACCCCTGAATCTAATGACAAGTCATTGCCAACCATGCTTACCTTTTGCATCGCTTCAGGTCCACTGCCAATCAGTGTCGCCCCTTTAACAGGCGAGGTTATTTTTCCATCTTCAATTAAGTACGCTTCAGCAGTAGTAAACACAAATTTGCCGGAAGTAATATCTACCTGACCACCGGCAAAGTTTGGTGCATAAATGCCTTTTTTAACTGACTTTATAATATCTTCAGGAGAATGTTCGCCAGCTAACATATAAGTATTGGTCATACGCGGCATAGGCAGGTGAGCGTATGACTCTCGGCGGCCATTACCTGTTGGTGTTACCCCCATTAAATGAGCATTTTGTTTATCCTGCATGTAACCTTTAAGGATCCCCTTTTCAATCAATACATTGTATTGACCAGGAGTCCCTTCATCATCAATTGAAACTGATCCTCGACGATTTTCAATGGTACCATCATCGACGATGGTACAATGTTCAGACGCTACTCTTTCACCAATTTTCCCCGAAAATGCCGATGAACCTTTGCGATTAAAGTCGCCTTCTAAGCCATGACCGACGGCTTCATGTAACAATACACCAGGCCAACCGGAACCAAGTACCACAGGTAACATTCCAGCTGGAGCATCAATGGCTTTTAAATTTACTAAAGCTTGACGCACTGCTTCTGCCGCATAGTCTTTATATCGTGGTTTATCACCAACCAATTCAAAAAAGTAGCTATAACCACAACGACCGCCACCACCTGAGCTACCACGTTCACGTCTGCCGTTTTCTTCAACTAATACAGAGCAGTTAAGACGCACAAGTGGACGAATATCGGTGGCAAAGGTGCCATCGCTTGCTGCTACTAACACCTTTTCATATACACCAGTTAGGCTTACGATGACTTGTTGAACTCTAGAGTCAATATCCCGAGCACAGGCTTCAACATCATGCAACAATGTTATTTTTTGCTGCTGTGACAAACTTTGCAGTGGGTCTTCACTTATATATAAGCTTTTATTGGATACTGTACTAAAAGCTTTGATTGATTGAGATTTGTCAGCTTGGACAATACCGCGAGCAGCAGAGGCAGCTTTTAGTAATGCATTAGCATTGATATCGTCAGAGTAAGCAAAGCCTGTTTTTTCACCGCTAATTGCTCGAACACCGACGCCGCGTTCAATGTTATATGAACCTTCTTTAACAATGCCATCTTCAAGCATCCAAGACTCATGACTTGCCGATTGAAAATACAGATCAGCAAAATCTATATCTCGAGCACAGATATGAGAAAGTGTTTTGTTTAATGCCTCTTTATCCAATTGACAGGCATGTAATAGTTCTTGTTCAACAAGATTCATTTAATTATCCATTTTATTTAAGGTAACGCTAAATTTATTGTGTTGTGCAACCGGTATATCTTTTCTGATTTTTTTGATTAGCTGGCGATCAAAATCACAACTTATCATGCCAATTCCAGTTACTTTTATTTCTTTTACTTCGCCCCAAGGATCAATAATCATCGAATGACCAAAAGTTTCACGACCATTAGGATGCACTCCAGACTGCCCCGCGGCAACAATATAAATTTGGTTTTCAATTGCTCTAGCACGCAATAAAGACTGCCAATGAGCTTCCCCAGTTACTTTTGTAAATGCACTGGGAACCGCAATCACTTCGGCACCTTGCACTCTTAGAGCTCGAAATAATTCGGCAAAACGAAGGTCATAGCAGACACTAAAGCCAAGTTTAAAAGTGTCTAAATCAATTACACTGAGTTTATTTCCAGGCGCGGTATATTTTGATTCACGATATTGTTTTTCACTATCATTTACATCGACATCAAATAAATGCATTTTTTGATAATCACATACTATATCGCCATTTGGAGAGAATAATAAACTAGATGCAGTAAATTTATTATCGTTTTGTGTTTTTATTGGAATGGTTCCTGCCAATAAAAATATACCATGCTTCTTAGCAAGACTCGCTAGCGCCTGTTGCATTTTACCGTGACCAAGATTCTCGGCAATCATTAATTGATCAATATCGCGGCCGCCAAAGTAAAGACAACATTCTGGCAGTACCACCAGATGCATATCCTCTGCGCTAAGTCGCGGCATATTTTCAAACAATATTTTATCGATATCTTCGATATTTTGATCAATACAATTAACCGATGACAGTTGGATAGCACTTATGACACTGATCAAATTAACCGCCACCTTCTACCGGCAATTCTTGTTTTTCTCGCTCTTCAATTTCTTGTTCAAGAGGATCAATTGTAGTTTTTTTATCACTTTCTGTTGGTTTAGACTTACCAACATTAACATTTCTAGACTTACGATTTACTTCTTTAAATATTGGCTCATCAACCGTACCTGTGAGCTCAAAATTAATTACTGAAATCACTTCTGCTTGCTCTATCGCTTTGTCAGCGACTAATATTGCTGCACCTAATACCGGATTAACTAGCCAACCAACAATTACCGGTAAACTTGACGTTACTTTAGGGGCAAATTGCATTTTATAATCTAATCGTTGACTAACGAGTTGGGTATTTCCTTTAACGGTTAGATTACCAGCAACGCCGTCCATTTTTAAGTTATCCGTATAAGCGACGCCGTTAACAACATTAAATTCTGCTGAAATCTCGTTAAAGAACATCCCTTCTGAGAATATATCTCTGAAATCCAATTGCAGTTTTCGAACCAATGATTGAAAACTAAAAATTGAAAATATTCTAGCACCTTTATCGCTAACTTCGGCTAAAGAGCCGTTTCTCAGTCGAGTTTTTAACGAACCGTTCATCGAAGCTAAATCAAAGGTCCAAGGTGCACCTTGCCAACTGATATCAGCATTTGATTTAAAGTCACTTTCTTTAATACTTGCAGGATAACCCATGCGTTTTAATTCTTTTTCAACGTCATCGGCTTTCAATTGAGCTGTTAACTGTGTTTGGTTATGAATATTATCTTTTTTCCAAGAGCCAGTCATAGACAGTTCTGCACCCTTACGTTTGGCTGTCAACTGTTTTAATGTCACTAAATTGCTGGACGTATTCTCAATCTCTATGTTTACTGCACCAAAATCTATTTTGCCGTATTTACAACTATCACAAATAAATGACACTTTCGGAATATCAGCTACTTCAACGTTATCCCCATCGGACGACTGTTCATTAGTATCAGCTACTTCCTCAGAAGCACTTGCATTTAGGTGGATAAAGTCGGCATCGATATCAATGCCTTGCATCTCAAAGTCATTATAAAACTTTAATCGGCTACGCACCTCATCGCCATTTACTTGTAACAACCAAAACTCAGGGCGTGACAGTAAGTTAAAATCAACGTCGTTAATCACACTACCGTAAAAATCTACTTGCTTAATATCGCCACGAATTCGCTCCGGTACTGGCATAAGACCAGCACTTTGTTCAGCACTACTATTAGCTTTAGCATCTTTATCGTTTGGCAATGAACCTATGATATCTGAAAGTAAGCCCTGCCACTTTGAATACTCTATGCGATCTAGGTTGGCAGTAATATGAAACCCATCCGAGGGTAATAACATTTTTTCTTTACCTAGCGTTAATTGAGAACGAGTAAAGCTGACTTTTTGATGATCTAATTGACCAAAGAAATGTAAATTGTCGTCTATATTCGCCTTAATAGAAGACGTAAGAGCACTGCCTTCAACAACCGCTTTTAGCATTGCTTTTTCATTGAGCTGTTTTTCATAAGGTTCTGGTAGCAATAACTCGGCGTTAAGTAGATCAGAAGTTAATTCAAGGTGATATGTTAATTCTGCGCTATTATCACTCTGCTCACCTTGCTCGCTTTCATCACTAGCACTCGGTACGAATATGCTCAAGTCACCATGCCAATTTAGGTGACCATTAACATAACTCTGCAATTGCTCTGGCATTTCCTTAATGTAATGTGGACGAGCCCACGAACCATCAATACCGATATCTACTTGGTAAAGCTCATCATTTACACTTCCTTTAACATCTATGGCTAAAGGCAAACCGCGCCAATCTAAAGTTAAATCTTTAGTGGTAATGAGTTCATTAACAAAGCGCAATTCACCACGTGCGTTTGTAAAAGTCATTTCAGGCGTTGATAGGTTTACTACATTGTTATCGAGTTTTATCAAACCTTCAGCAACAGTTTTATCGGTATCTGCTAATGGAACATCAAGTGCAAAAGTGCCGGTGATCTGACCTTCAGGGCCTAACATTTCAATTGTTTTACCAACAGAGTTAGCCAACGGACTTGCTAACATCAATGCTTGCAGTGTTTTCGCTTTACCGAGCACATCGCTACGGACTGTTAAAATTGACTCACCGCTAAATGTTTCAATACCAACGACAACATCCTTAACAGGTAACCCAACTAAATCTCCGTCATAGGCAGTAATGACCATTGAATCGTTGGTAAAGTTTAAATTCGCGGTTGCATCGGTTATTGCTGGCCACGAAGGTTCAAATTGATATTTAGCTTTGCGTATATCAGCATCAACGATAAATATGCCGCTACGATCTAGATAAGGGAATGTGTCCATAGGGCCATTAACGACGACCGCTGCTTGCTGCACTTCGCCGCTAAAAATAGCACCTGTTAAGTATTCGACCAAACTCGATGACATTATTGGTAGAGGTAAATAATATTGAGTTTTACTTGCATTCGCTCGGTCGACATAAGCAAATAAACTTAACACCCCTGACTTTTCTTTTTCTTGCAGATATTGAACATCACCAACAACCGAGAGTTCTTCTGACTGAAGGCTTATATCTTTTACTTTGAGTAGCCATTGATGCTCGGCCAATTCTAAATTTACATCAGCGGCTAAATTTTGATAAGGGATAGGTCTAGAAAATCCGCTATCAAAGTCAAGAGCACCGTTTACAGCTGTGATTTTTAAATCAACGGTGTCGCCATCAAATAGTAATTTACCGCTAACATTATCAACACCGGGAATACCATTTGCATGATCAATACTTAAATCTTTAAAATCACTTTTTATCTTAAGTTCTTTATTCGCATATTGTAGCTGCACATCAACTAAATCGCCGCTCAGATTTAACCCAGTGTAGTCAGTCGCAGACTCTACATTATCGACAACAATTGGAAATAATTGCCAAACATCATTCAGATTGATACCACTAACATTACTTACAAAACCATTTTCATCTGCTTTTGTTTGCACCGTGATTGGTTGCCATGGAGTATCATTGTAAGAAAACTGAATAGGACTGGAGACTAAGGTAAAACCAGAATTATCTTTTTCAGGATAGATACTTGCACGCCCTTTCGGGATCATTAATGCATGTTGTTTTTCTATGCTATGCCATATCAATTGACTATTATCGAAATTTATATGGGCGTCTGTCGCTTGACCGTCGAGAATATTTATCCAAGAGCGGAAATTGATACTTGAATCAAGTTGGTCAGCCTTTTCAGCCAATGCTCTATCGAGCACAGGTGTGATATCTAAATTATTACCTTCTAAGTATATTTTACCTATTAATTCATCGTATTCTGCGCCACTTAAGTCGACAATTAAACGCAATGACTTACTCGAAAAACCGACAAAATTAAGCTTACCAATAGCGCGATGCTTTAAATCGTCATTGTGCCAAGCAAGTTTGGTAAGTTTGATTTTTCGTTCTTTATTTGGTGACTTTAGTAGTATGTTGGCGTCAATAACGGAAAATCTTTTAACTTGTTGTAGCATCAATTCAGAAAACGCTCGCACATCTATTTCTGTTTCTGATTGCTCTTCAATTGTCGCTTCTTGTTCGCCATTAAGCATCAAGTCATGATCAACAAACATTTCGACCCCAACAAGCATAACATTACTGGTTATGATCTTTTGCTGCTTAATAGTCGACCAAAAATCGATACCAAACTCGACGTTATCAACGACAACATTAAAGGCTTCAGAATCCGATAGAATAACGTCTCTAATAACTAAGGTTGGGCCAAACTTATACCAGCCTGCAGTTAACGAACCAATGGCAATATCACCATGATATTTTTCATTGATATAATCTTCGATTTCAGTTTTAAAAGAGTCTGCATAAGGAAGGAAAATACGGGCAGATGTTAATAAAACTGCAGTAATAACCAGTAAAACCGCCAATGTTTTATACAGACGGTTTAGCCAAGTATTTGTATATGCCCAAAAGGTTTTCTTCACTACATCATTACCACATCAAACTGCTCTTGATTGTATACAGAATCAGTTTGAACTTTAATTTGCTTGCCAATGAATACTTCCAATTCTGCTAAGTGATGCATTTCATCATTATTCAAAGTGTCGCTTACCTGAGTTGACGCATAAACGATAAATTTATCAGCATCGTAGGCTCTGTTTACTCGCACAATTTCTCTTAATATTTCAAAGCATACGGTTTCGACAGTTTTCAAATTACCGCGTCCATCACAAATTGGGCATTCATCACAAAGGATATGTTCTAATGATTCACGAGTTCGTTTTCGTGTCATTTCGACTAACCCTAGTGCTGAAAAATTACTAATTGAATACTTAACATTGTCTTTTGCCATGGCTACATCAAGAGAGTGCAGAACGCGTTTCTTATGTTCATTGGTATTCATATCAATAAAGTCGACAATGATAATACCGCCTAGATTACGCAATCGAAGTTGTCTTGCAATCGCTTGTGTCGCTTCGATATTGGTATTGAATATTGTTTCTTCCAAATTTCGATGGCCCACAAATGCGCCAGTATTAATATCGATAGTAGTCATCGCTTCGGTTTGATCAATTATCAGGTAACCGCCTGACTTTAATTCCACTTTACGCTGCAATGCGCGCTGAATTTCATTTTCAACATCAAACAAGTCGAACACAGGTCGTTCACCTGGGTAATACTCGATAATAGGTTTTATCTCTGGCACGAACTCATCGGTAAATTCGATTAATTCGTCAAACGTCAACCGTGAATCCACTCTAATACGTTCAAGACCAGTGCCAACAAAGTCGCGAATAATTCGACATGCCAAATAGAGATCTTGGAAAAGCGGCATATTAGTCTGCTTACGCTTCTTGCGTTCTTGAACTTTATTCCATACTCGCTTTAAAAATTCTGCATCGTGGGCAACTTCATTATCACCTGCGCCTTCTGCTGCGGTGCGAACAATAAAACCACCGTCATCACTGCAATATGGAATAACAATTTTCTTTAGACGATCACGTTCTTTTTCGTCTTCTATTCGTTGTGATACACCAGCGTGTTTAGCATTAGGCATCATCACTAAATATCGAGAAGCTATGGTTAAATCAGTAGTTAGGCGAGCACCTTTGGTGCCAAGAGGATCTTTTACAACTTGTACGGTGATATATTGGCCTTCATGAACCAATGTACGTATATCAGGAACTTCATTGTCATTATTGTCTTGTTCTTGGCTGGTCATCAATCTTGAATTGATATCTGACGCATGAAGAAATGCAGCTTTATCTAAGTTAATATCAACAAATGCGGCCTGCATACCAGGCAATACACGGATAACTTTACCTAAATATATATTGCCAACAATACCTTTTTTGGCAATACGTTCTATATGAACTTCTTGCAAAGTACCATTTTCAATCAAGGCAACCCGTGTTTCACTGGGTGTTACATTAATAAGTAACTCACCGCTCATTATTTATCCTTATGTGAATAACATGCTTGTTTTAGTAGGCATTCAGTTTCAAATAAAGGTAAACCAACAACAGAAAAATAACTACCTTCGATTCGCTTAACAAACTTACCGGCTAAACCTTGTATACCATAACTGCCCGCTTTATCATGTGGCTCACCGCTTTGCCAGTATGCTTCTATTTCTTGCGCACTAATTTCTCTAAATTCGACGTCGGTGGTGACAACTTTCGAAAACTGTTCGGTCAACGACACAATTGCTACCGCAGTCAATACTTGGTGCTTATTATTAGACAGCAACTGCAGCATTTGATTCGCATCTGAAAAATCTTTCGGCTTTCCTAGCACTTGGCCATTGATAACAACAACAGTATCTGAACCTAATACCCACCCATCTTTATTATGATCGATATTTTTTAAACCAGCTTGAGCTTTTTCGATAGCCATTCGAAGAACAAAATCTTGCGCAGATTCATTCGTTAGAATTTGCTCTTCTATCTCGCCCTCAACTAGACGAAAATCAGTGGTAATTAATTTTAATAATTCTTGTCGTCGAGGAGATTTGGAAGCAAGAAAAAGCATCATTAATGCACTCTCAATTGTCGTCTAATCTTGCGCAAAAGCAAAAATACAACGGGCCATATTGCTGCACTAGTTATTACCGGTTTTAAGTAACTTATAGAAAAATCAACATCCAATATGAATCGCTGAACCCAAAATATCATTAAATGATAAAGCGCGGTTAACAATGCAATAATTAGCGACTGTTGCCAAAGTGAAAAATTTCGAATTTTTTGGAAATTATTAACGCAAACATAAATCACTATAGCGGTAGCAAAAGCATTTATGCCCAAAATAGAACCAAGTAAAACGTCGAGTACTAAACCGATAAACCAGGCACTAAGCACGTTTACCCTATTCGGCAATGCAAGGCTCCAATACATCAATACTAACAATGTCCAGTTTGGTCGATACATATCAATACCGATAGGCATTGGAATAATGCTTAATATCAACGCTATAAGCAACGTTACAATTATCACAAAATTATTATTTTTTGCTTTCATTGTTATTGCTCCGACTCTTTTATTACTGAATCGGCGCGGTCATTAGTTGCCAAGGATTCAGGCCAAAGCATTAATAAATAGCGCAAGCGATTAAAGTTTACCAATGGTCTGATATTAATTTGAGCAAATTCTTTTTCTGAACTATCAGACACATAAATAACTTCTGCAACTGGGTACCCTTGCGGGAACTTCCCGCCTAAACCAGAAGTAACCAATAAGTCTCCCACTTTAATATCCGTAGAATGAGGTACATGATTTACCTCCATTTGGCTTACACTTCCTGTACCTCTCGCAATCAATCGAATGCCATTTCGATGTACTCTAAGTGGTATAGCGTGAGTTATATCTGTTAACAATAAAACTCGAGAATTGTTGGCGCCAACATGTAATACCTGACCGACTACACCAGTATCATCAATTACCGGCTGCCCTTCATAGATTCCGTCGAGCTCACCTCTATCAACCACAATTTGCTGAGAATAAGGGTCGCTATCAACAGCTAGGATTTCAGCGACCATTTTCTTGTATTCACTTTTAACCGGTGAAGCTAATAATTTACGCAGGCGATCATTTTCTTGTTTTAAGATATTCAGTTGTAATAATTTTTCGTTTAACAACAGCTCATTCATTTGATAACGTTCGTTATCTTCCATAAGTTGACTGCGTGAAACTAAATTATCAGATGCGTAGTCCATCAATTGCTTTGGCGTATTGGCGATATACTGCAGAGGGCTAACAAGGGATTGAAAATATGTGCGAGCCGTTTCAAAGCTTGCTAATTTATGGTCGCAATAAATGAAAACGCTTGATAAAACAAGCGCTAATAACATTCTTCTATGACTGGAATATCCATCAATAAAAATGGGATTCATAATTTAATTAAGGCAGCCTTAGCTGCCTTATCCGACCAATCTTATATTATTCGTAAGCGAATAAATCGCCGCCGTGCATGTCGATCATTTCTAGCGCTTTACCGCCACCACGCGCAACACACGTCAGTGGGTCATCAGCAACGATAACTGGAATACCAGTCTCTTCAGCCAGTAAACGATCTAAATCTTTTAATAACGCGCCGCCACCAGTAAGCACCATGCCACGTTCAGAAATATCTGACGCTAATTCCGGAGGAGCTTGTTCAAGAGCAACCATAATAGCACTAACAATACCTGATAAAGGTTCTTGTAATGCTTCCAAAATTTCATTGCTATTTAGAGTGAAACTGCGAGGCACGCCCTCAGCTAGGTTACGACCACGAACTTCAATTTCAACTAAAGATTCACCTGGGTATGCACTACCTATTTCTTGTTTAATACGCTCTGCTGTTGCTTCACCAATCAAACTACCAAAGTTACGACGCACGTAGTTAATAATAGCATCATCAAACTTATCACCACCGATTCGCACTGATGATGAATAAACTAAACCGTTAAGTGAAATAATACCAACTTCCGTAGTACCACCACCTATATCAACCACTATTGAACCAGTTGCAGCGGATACCGGAAGGTCAGCACCAATTGCTGCCGCCATAGGCTCATCAATTAGATATACGTCACGAGCACCAGCACCCAATGCAGATTCTTTAATCGCACGACGCTCAACTTGAGTTGAACCACAAGGAACACATACTAATACACGAGGACTTGGGCGTAGGAAATTATTTGAATGAACTTGTTTGATAAAATGCTGAAGCATTTTTTCGGTAACAAAAAAGTTTGCGATCACACCATCTTTCATTGGGCGTATCGCTTCAATGTTACCAGGAGTACGACCTAGCATTTGTTTCGCAGCAGTACCTACTGCAGCGACACTTTTATTGCCACCCGCTCGATCTTGGCGAATTGCCACAACCGATGGTTCATCAAGGACAATGCCTTGATCTTTTACATAAATTAATGTGTTCGCTGTTCCCAAATCGATAGATAAATCGTTTGAGAACATTCCACGTAAGATCTTAAACATGGTAGGGATTATTCCTTTGGTTATTCAGCTCTGCGCATTGAGCATATAGGGTTGCCAAAAAGAAATAAATCCAATGACAACTTTTTATTCTAATATTGGTTAATGATACCCCACATAAGACCAAAATAAACGACAAAAGTTGTAAAAATAACTAAAAATATTAATTTTTTTGTGTTTCACTCCATTTCCAAAGCTTATTATCTTTAGTCAGGTTGTTTTAACGTCGCTAATTTTAATTTTTTTCAACTTCTCTACTGTTAATTATACGTTGATGATGTGGATTAAACACACCGAAAGTTGCTATACCAAAAGGGTTCTCATCAAAGTTAGCACCACCTGACCAATTAAATTGAAACCAACTAGGTGATTGGTAAATGACGCCTACTCGTCCTTGCTTATTTGGCGCGGGTAATTGTAAATGGTTGACCGAGCCATTATTGAACGTAACCACATTTACATTATTGTTGACGATAGCGTCGGTATTAAATATAAATTCATCAATCTCATATAAATTAATGTCGCTAGCCAAAAAGCTAGTGCAATTATCATTAGTAACAGTGCTAAATGCACTACCATTAAATGATTGTATCTGTATTATCTGTTGTAGATTTTGAGTTGCCGGGCCAAATGTATCAAATACGTGTGCACGTCCAAAGCTCACTATGATAGGAGTTGGGTTAATATCAAGCTCACATGATGTATTTGAGCATATGCAGTTAGCGTCAGATGGATCACAAGCCTGCCAATTAACGCCGTCAGCATCAGATAAACCATTAATCTGTACCACTATATCAGATAGAAAAGGGGCAACCATGCTATTGTTACTGCGTTTATAGTAAAAATGATCTGCCATACTTAAATGATAATAGACGACACCAGGTTTATTTATATCTGTACTGGTATGGTTACTACTATACAAACTGGCCTGAACTTCTAACGGCAACGCTCCATTACTCCCAAATACAGTGTCATTCAACGCCTGTCTTGTTATGTTGAAAGGTCCAATCGTATTTTGAAAAGAATAATTTTTGGTTATCGTTTTTGTACCTGAGTGTATCGCCGAATAAGGCGTTATCGCCAAAACAGGTACCATATTGTATATGATGTCACCACCACCATTAAACTGCTTTCCTATATAACTAAAGCTGTCGCAGCTCGCCGAAGCATAACTCCCAGAATCCTCTACTGACAATTCAAAATGTTCAGGAATAAATTTCGAAATAACCGTGCTGCCAGTAACTTTTTGGCCAAAATAGTTATCTTCAACTGTAATTTTTAATTCACCAGACTCGGTATAAGTAGCAAATTTATTTTCATAACGGCCAGCCGCTAACTTAGTGTTGAGTAAGGTAGCTGACGTATCGCTGATTTTATTTGTTGCACCGGTTTCTGGTAAATTGAATTCACCTAAATATTGAACATTGTCACCGTGTTCCAATGTAAATAACAAGTCGTCATTGCTAGCAACATAAGATTTAGAAATTACATCATTTGCGCACATTGCATCTATATTGAAATTGAACTCTTTCGCTGCAATTTCAGGGCTTTCAGTTGTAATAGCCGTGCCATCGCTATGGTTTGCGTTAATGGCCAATTGTTGTGGGTAAAACCCTAATGTTGAGGCACCAAGCAAACTCAAATCACCAGCACCTGGCAAAGATAAAAGCACTGAACTTTGCAAGTCAACTATGCCAGAATCGTCTAATTGTAACTGCAAATTCGCATAGCCAAACTCATCAAAGTTCAAAAGTAACGGCTGTTCACTTACCGGACTACCGTTAATCAGGAGTTCACTATTGCTCGAAATAAAGGAGACTTCTTCACTTTCATTTGCAAACAAAGTGAGACATTGATTATTCTCATCACTTTGCTTAGCTTGCAGTACAAAATTTCTAGGCGCTCCACATACACTAAATCCATTAGTTGTATCTGTCACTGGGCTTAATTGCAAAATTGATTTTTTAAACTCCGTAAAACATCCACTCGGTGAACATTCATAAGCATAGGCTGGTGTACTCAATTGGACGGTTTCGGCTTGATTATGAAAAATTTGAGCATGACCAACACCGTTGCTATCTATTTCAACATCGAACACCTTTCCGTCTGCAGATATTTGTATGCCTGTATTGCTATCTATGGCAACAAAAGAAGAACAATCATTACTATCAATACAAGCTTGAACAGTAACATCGAGAGGTTCACAGGTTAACGATTGTTGTGAAAATGTCAGCAACAATCTAGCAATATCTGGATTGCCGTTATTACTTTTACCGCGGGTTTGTTTTTTTTCTGCATTAGATGAGATAACATCAACATCGATGTCGATTCCACTGGCAATCTGCTTACTGCCATCGGGTAATCGGCGGATGACTTTGTCGCCATTTTTAGTGCTTATATTACTCGTTTCAGAGTAACTTGGCATTCCAATGTAGCTGTAACTATTGCTAATTATACGATCAACTACATTATCAAATTGATCATACAAAGTGATGACAAAGCCTTCCTTCATATCAATAAAGTCAGCCACACTGCCGGTAACATCAATGTTAGGGTAGGTAAAACTAGAATCATCAAAAATTTGCTTTGACGAACAAGGACTAGCATTATTTCCAGAGCAAATTTCAATATATAAATACGCATTGAAATCGCTATTGTTATTAATTTTTAACTCAACAAAACCATCACTTTGATGCTCATAAATTTCATTAATTAAAACACGGCCGTTAAGTAAAGAATCTTCAGCAACGGCGCTAGAAATGCATAATAAGCAGCACAGTAAAACGGTCAAATTCCGGACTAGTACATGATGAAATAAAACAATAGAAGGTAAAGACAACTGAGCCTCAATACTGCAATGGTATATTTTTATTGTATTGAGTTTATAACATGTATTCTTATTAGATAAAACTATTCGACAGCAATTACAATAAGCACATAAATTTCAATTATTTAATTACTTATCGATTTCTTTTTCACCAATAACTCTATCGCCTGTTTGATCGAAAACACCGAAGGTTGCAATTCCAAACGGATTTTCATCGAGCATTGAATTATCTTGCCAACCAAATTTCAACCATTGCGGTACCTCATAGGTAACGCCAATTTGCCCCGTTTCATCATCGATTGAATCAAGCATAATTGATAATACTTCACCATTTTTAAATGTGCTATTCGTTGGCTCTGTATCAAACTTGGCGACATCTGAAGGTGTTAAAGAGTCTAATTCACTTAAGACAAATTGCTCAATATCATAAATCGTACAGTTATCTTCAGTATTTATAATGAACTTTGTCCCATCGAAATGTTCAACTTGCGCAATTTGTTGAATCTCCGCATCTTCAGGTCCAAAAGTGTCATGAATAAACCATCGGCCGAATTTTATATCTATTTGACCGGCAACAGGATGCTCAACATTGTTAATTTCTTCGCCATTATCATTTGTGTTGCGTGCTGAAATACCATCAAAGTCGACGATTTCATCGATGATAACTTCTAATTGCCCAGTAAATGGCGCGATCAAAGCGTTAAGATTTCTTTCATACAAATAGTTATCAAGCGCGCTAAAACGATATATAACTTGGCCAGATTGCTCAGCCTCAGTCATAGGGTCAACTTCGCCAAATTCGATATTTGCCACTACCGTAAGCGGGGAGTCGTCTACGCCAAGCTGTTGATAATCAACAGTAGGGCTTGTTCTAGATACACTTTGTGCTGACAGTTTCATAAAGCCTTGGATATAGTTCTTAGTTATCTCACCACTGGCATTGTAAGGTGTGATTAATAGCTCTGGTGCAATATCATAAGAAATAGCGCCAATGTCGTTAGCGATGCCAATCGTTTCTCCAGTATAAGCAAATGTTCCACACTGACTGCCTAAATCGCCATTTTCAATAATCGTTTGTTTAAAATGGTGCGGAGTAAATCTGCCGATTGTATTTGAAGCGCTATTGATAACATAACCGCTATAATCACTATCTCGCGCCTCTAAATTAATTAACCCTACTTCAGAATAGCTACTTTGGTCGTCAAATGTTACACCTTCAACAAATGCTTGCGGTTCAATAAATGCTGTAACAAAGCTTCCATTTATTGCAGCTAGGTAACTCGCATTAAAGGCTGATAGCGTGCCATTACCGCCTAAAACGGGATCAATTGGCGCAGCTCTTGTGACCTTAAATTCAATACTCTGATTATGATCTGGCTGATAATTAGGTGTTATTTCACCGGTTTCACATTGAGCACTTAAAGAAATATTAAAATCAATACCCGCTTTTTCAATTTCACTACCATCTAATAAAGGCGAGTTCGGTAAGTTCTTATTCGCGCTAGCGACAAGTTTGGCCGGATAATGTAGAACATTAGTCACCCCTTCTAAATATAGCTGTTCAAAATCGCCAGTATTTTCAGTGAAATTAGCTCTGAGGTTAATTCGACCAGCGTCGTTATAACTAAAGTCATTGATTACCGCTTCCGCATTTTCGTCAAACATTAATAAGTATGACTTATCTACGCCAGCGGCATTCATAGCCACACCATCAATATAAGGAACTTGGGTACCAGTATTAGGCAACGAGTAATCAAAACTGAAATTTACGTTTTTCGGGCCAGTAAATGCGCCGACACATTGCAAACTACTTTCATCTTTCTTAACTGCTTTGATGGTGACCGGCTGACTAGAGCATGACACGTTATCCTGTACGTCTAATATAAATCCAGCATCAGCAAATGTAAGATCACAGCTTTCATTATCATCACCTAAATTTTGACAGAGGTAATCGCTACCGACGAGTGATAAGCTTGCCGTTGTTGGTTCGACGTGAGTAAAGCTTGCATTTACGCTTACCCCATTAACAATATTAATCGTCGCTTCAACATCACCATTTACAGCTAGAACAACACTGGTATTGATTGAATTATCAATCATATCGCAGCTACTATCAGCACATGCTTTTATAACAATAGGTTCGTATTGACATGTTAACCCTTCGCCATCATGGATTATTTGATAAACAGGTTCAGGCGGCTCACCCGTTATGCATGAAAACTCAATGGTTGAGTTGTCCTTTAGATCGATTTTCGCAGACGATACAGCTCCATATAAAACAGAACCACTTTCGATATGAAAATCACCTACAGAGTATATTAGAGCAGAAATCGCTACGTTCTTTTTCACATGAAATTTGTCGTATGAAATAATCAGGAAATCTCCTGGATTGCCACCGTCATTAAAGGTGCTGTTATCTCTTATGTCACTGTGACCATCAACAAAAAATCGAACCTTGCCCTCACCTACAATTTCAAAATGATGCTCAGTATCATCAGTATCAAGACTACCTATCCAATAGTCTCCTGGTGCAAATCGCACAGTAGCACTATCTTTCAATTTAAGTTCATTAATACGATATTCAAGTGTATTCGGGGAAAATTCGAGCACAGCATTTGATTTTACTTCAATAAAATCAAATTGATTTTCGTCTGGCCCTAAAACAACAGTGGTATTTTCTTCGACAATTTCGTCGACTGCACTTTCAGACTCTAAGAATGGGTCAAGGGATAACGGAGCAATTGCTGCACCGCTTGCGCTACAATCTGCATTTTGGCTAGGATCGAACGCGGGCTCGATACAAGACAAGCCATCACTATCAGAGTCCACGGTAATAGACTCTAGAACGGTATCTGGATTATGTAAAATTTTAGCATTGTTACCAAATTTTATATTCGGTTTCTTATCATCTGAAATAGTACTAAAACTTGTGGCGCCATCTACAAAAGGTGCAGCACACATTAGATCAGGCGGCTCAACAGGTGGCTCTACGCCAAGTTCACATTGATAATCTATTTCACTTAAATACGATGCATAAACGTTCGCGGCAGCGATCGCACCATTGATATAGCCTCTATTCCCTATGACGACATCATTTTGACTATAAATATGAGCATTAATTTCCACATTTTTATAAGGTGTAAGTACAGGAGCATCTGCTAAATTGATATTGTTGTATGCAAAAATAAATAAATCTTCTGGTTCGCCTAAATTATTTAGAGTATCACCTGAAGAAAAGTTAACGTCTGAGTTAATAAATAAACGTACAGTACCTTGCAATTCAAAAGTAACATCTTCTGCTATTACTAACGTATCTATCCAATAATCACCTGCTGCAAAAACAACATTACTGTTAGCCTCTATTTGCATTGTGGTTATACGATAATGATTATAATTATTGGTGAACGAGGCGGTTGAATTTTCATTAACTTGCACCTGTGAAAACTCATTCTCACCGGCGTCTCCAATATTACCATTGCCATTGATTGTAATGCTCAGGGAACTATTAGTAGATTTGAACACCCCAGGGTCAAACTCTTTACTAGGTACACCGTTAGCTTCACAAGGAGCAGTTTCACAAGTGTCTGTAAACAAATCAAAGTCTGGATTATTAACGGTTACTGAAGCAAGAGCGGTGTCAGGGTTATTCGTAATTTGCGAAAACTCTTCAAAGGTAATATGACCTAATGGATCATGATTAGTAGCACCGTCAATAAAGGTTACGTCACACAATTCGTCTGGGATCTCTATTGGCGGATTATAATCACAGCCATAAACTATTTGAGAGTCTTCTTCTACTTTAACCTTTTCAGCGCTTATAGCACCGACTAAGATTGAATCGGCCTTTATATGGAAATCATCTTCCCCATACATAAGAGCATAAATTTGTGCTTTCTCTTTGATATGTATTTGGTCATAGCTCACTAACCAAAAATTAGCAGGATCTCCGCCAACATTAATACGATTATTATCAAAAAAGTCGATATGCCCTGTAAAAAACATACGAACTAGACCATCGCCAACTACGTTTATAATTAAGTTTTCTGCATCTTGAGGTAAATTATCATTACCTTTTTTTGTCAAAAAGTTTTTTATCCAATAATCACCCGGAGCTAAATTTAAAGTCACCGTTTGATGCAATTTCAATGTGTCTATTCGATACTCGGAATATGCATTACTAAAATTTAAGTAACCATCATCTAATACTTCAATTTCACTATAATGATTTACGTTTTCATTACCGACTAAGCCCTGTTCACCTTTATTTATTACAACCGCTTCAGTTTGTGGATTGACAGTTTCTAAAAAAGAACCAAGAACCGGTTTTCCGGCAGGTTCACCTACTGCTGTACAGTGTTCATCTTCACATGATAACAACGTCGATTTATCATCAACTTTCACACTAGCCGCAGCCAAAATATTGTCAGGGTTGTTAATGATTTGTGTATCTTCACCAAAATCCACGCCATCATCTTGATTGCCAAAACTAGTCGCGCCATCTTGCCACCCAGTTTGACATGATAAACACTCTGCGTCAGAAAAGGTTATAACACAATTATCAACGCCATTCGCATCACAAATTGTGCCATTAGCAGATGGCGTTGTTGGGTTTGCAATTGCTAGCAGAGCATCACCAATATAACCATGACTAAAACTAGTGAGTATTTCACCTTCTGCCATAGTCAAAGTTGACTTGGTTATACCATTAACTTGAAAATCAAATTTCAACTCATCCGTATATAACTCATCACAAGCCTCATTCTTACAAGCTTTAATCGTGACAAACTCTGCCGTACAGGTGGAGCCATTGCCATTGTGAGAAATTTCAAAATGGTCAAATGTTTCTGCTGGGTCAATTGTTATTGTTGCCTCACCATCTCTTATATTTACTGCGCTTCCAGAAAAAATAACGCCATAAAACTCTCGAGTGACCTGATCAGGGATGAGAACAGTTGGAATCTCTATCTCAAGTGAGGTTTGCCCTGCATCGGGGTCTAAATTATATGCTTCAATGACAGTGTCATAATGTTCATCGGCTAATGCACTGCCGTCAACGGTTGTAAAATTAAAACTTATAATCTGATCAAAGTTATTAGGTATATCTTCCAACCTAACAGTAAGGGTCGCAACTGTACCTTGAGTTACTGTGACATCATCAACAACAATATAAGGAAAAGATGAATCATCATTCCCATCACCAGGGGTTTGCGAGGAATTACTTTCAACTTGTTGCCAATCACCAGTGCCATCACCAATTCGATGAATTGATTTTATTTTATTACCATTGCCATCAATAAACGCTTCTGTAGGGTATGGAAACTCGCAATTATTGCTTTGTTCTGCGTATCCATTGACGGTTAAATAATCAACTATATTATTGTCGCCATCGAGCAATAACATATCAAAACCATCAGCATCAAAAACAATTTTTGCCATATTTCCGTTGTTTTCGGTGGT
This sequence comes from Thalassotalea crassostreae, assembly GCF_001831495.1. Taxonomy (NCBI): domain Bacteria; kingdom Pseudomonadati; phylum Pseudomonadota; class Gammaproteobacteria; order Alteromonadales; family Colwelliaceae; genus Thalassotalea; species Thalassotalea crassostreae. Next base: position 539,089 of record NZ_CP017689.1, on the reverse strand, counting down.
ATAAAACCAAGGGCAATCAGTACAGGCGATTGCATCACTCAAACTGATAATCATAGGATCAACATTACCAATGTTGGTATTTGAAAGTGATAAGGTATATGAAGATATATCTACCGTAGAGATTATTTCAGTTAGGATTTTAACCTCAATAAAATTAATATCAGAATTACCTGATGCATCATAAACTTCATTGATAGTAACTTGGCCTATCGCAGCAGAACATTGTTGCTCAGCGACACTTTTGAAGGGGAAAAATACAGTAAATACAATAGTTACTAATAATACTTTGTTTAACCAATAGTACATCTACAGGCTCCTTGCATCGATTTGCAATGTTCTCGACGTACTTACATTTCCTATATCACATACTCCGGTCGACGTTACAGTATAATAACTGACTCCCGACTCTACAAAACTGCTGCATTCGATATTATCGATTCTGCAATTTAAAAGCCCTTGAGTATTCGATATATTAGGCAGCGTCGCTGATGTTACATCTGCGCAACTTGCCGCGGAGGAGTTAAGTGGAAATAATATCTGCAAAGCCCATTGATTACCGACGCCTGCTGCTGCGTATGCTCTAGTACCAATAACTTCATAGCTTATATTTTCGCTAGAAGCGCGCATCATCTTTACCATAACAGCGGCCATCAAACTAAAAATAATAATCATAAAGATAGCCATAATTAAACTTGCACCACTTTGCAAGCAACGTGACTTGTAAGATCTATTTCGACTAAAAGCTTTGTTATGGGACATTAGTGATATGTACTCCATTTGAAAAAAATACACTTTCATTATTCTGAGTAAACTTTAAGTTAACTTGTACGATGGCATCACTTTGTAACTTCGCATCAAATGCAAAAGGGTAACCTTCCGATAGATCTATATGTTCAGCCATAAGCACACCACCATTAATGATAGTAGGCGCAGGGTTATAACCATAGCCTTCGCTGCGTCGCAATTCACCGGCTGAGACACAATAGCTTACAGGTTGCGAAACGATAAACAATCGCTGATTGGGAGACTCTACTTCAAAAGAAAAATCGCTTTCCGCTAAATTAATTGTCCAACGTGTTGTTGCATCTTTATCAATCGTTGTAAGTTTTACCGATTTACTAATATTTGCATGGTCATAGGCATCATGAGCACTGATTGGATAAACAACAACTCGATCTTTAGTGTTAAAAGTAGGTGTATAATCAATACTTGGCTGAACAATATCAACAGTGCCAGCCGTTATAGGAAATATAGGAATTTCGAGATAGATGCTATTTACCAGTACAGGGACAAATTCTAGACATTGAGTATCACCGTTATTGTCGATAATTCGAATTGAATTGGGTAATGCATTTCTCAATTCACGATTCAATCGCTCAACCGCAAAGCGTGCATCGCTTATTAACAAATCTCGAGATGACACATTTTTATAGACGTTAGAGCCTATGTTAATAAAGCCAATAAAACCTACCGAGATAATTCCTAAAATAGCAATAACCAACACTAGTTCCAGTAAAGTAAAACCACTAGTTTTTCTAGACAATGGGCCATAGTGGGGAACTCTAAAATTATTTTTAATTAATCCTATCATTCGAAATTCGCTTTATAATTCGCAAATGTAATTGAGGTGCCTAGTGGAGTAGTTACCGTAATTGAAATCAATTTGGCTAGAGAGCTATTTTCTTCGCTGCCATCAGCCAAGTAAACATCAGATATTCCATCATAATTATTGTCATAGAAAACTTGGACATTGACACTAAACCCCACATATAAACCACTTATGTTGCTACCTAGTGCATCTTCAAAATTACTTAATCCATTAAAATCATCGACATCATTGTAGCTTGTCCGTTCTTCACTCTCATTACCTAAGTTGGCAGACGCTGTACACGCTTGCCATCCTGTTTCATTGCACCGTAATACCCCTCCCGATAAGTCACTGTTTTGATCAAATGCCTTTGAAGTAATTTCATTCATCAAACTTTGACCCAATTCAGCCGCTCGAATTAAATGAATTTGATCAGCGCTTTGCTGCTCGCGCGGAAGCATAGCCGCCATAATGAAGCCAATACCAATAACCATCATGGTCATTCCGATAATGAGCTCTATTAACGTAAATCCATGCTGTTTTCTAAGATTAACAATCATGAATATATCCCTGCGCTTCAATACAAATTGATGCGCTGTCATTGCCGTTAGCAAATTCGATAATACAAATACGTGAACCAAATCCTGTGCACTCTTCAGCTGTGCCTAACGAATTAAAAGTAAATGTATTGGTCGATAATGACCTAATAGTCACCGTAGAGTCGGCAGGAATTGCAAAGCCTAAATTATTGCTATCCCAATCGGGCACAAGAGACGGTACACTGCAATTATTTGACTGGCCGTAGCCTTGATTAGTTAAAAGAATTTGATGACAAGAATTCGCATCTGTTTGCTGCATTGCTTGCTGCTGAATTAAGCGCAAACTAGAAATCATTTGATCTCGGTATACATAGGCATCAAAGCTACTGACTCCTATAAATCGTGGCGCTACAGTGACGGCTAGAATGGTGACTATCAAGATCACCACAACTAGTTCAATTAATGTTACGCCAGACGTTTTTCCAACGCTGCTTATATTTACTTTCAAACGACACCTTAACAGTCAAAAAAACTCGCTAATAAATTAGCATCTTACACCAATATAGATCATATTATTAAGACTATAACATATTGATTAAAAAACAATGATTGCAATATGTAATCTTACTTTTGGCGTGATGATGACAACCAATTTCAATCTCTTTAACTACTTCAAAATATCATTAGTCTTACTATTTACGTTAGGCATGCATTTTTTTATGCCTAACCCTGGAGGCTCTGGTTTATATTTTGCCTTTAACGTGATGACATGGCTATTTATGTCAATTTTCATAGGATTAGGACTTTGGCAAGTAACGCTAAATAAAAAACTCTACTACAGCACGTTCCACGTCATTAGCGGTGCAGCACTAGCACTCCTTATTCTTCCGCTGTCTTTTGGTAGCCCATTTTCTGAGTATGCAATCCCACGATTAATTGGATTAGCAACAGGTTTATTGTGTCTTTTGGCTATTGCGCAATTTGAAATTGGTAAAGTGCAAAGACAAACGATGCTAGCAATAGTAATTATTGGCGTATTAATTGAGGCCCTTAGCGGTATTTTTCAACTTTATATTCCTGATTTAGTGCGCTCACTACCTTTTATTCCTGCGATTAAGAATCCAAGTGGTGTATTTCAACAAACCAATGTGATGTCATCTTTTATGACAACCGGCATAGTTCTGAGCTTTTATTTATTGGCGCAGCGTAAATTTATATCGAACCGTTTGTTTAAACGTAAATTGTCGTGGCAGTTAATAATTTTAATTACCATACCTTTAGCAAGTTTTATCCTTTGTTATATTCAATCAAAAACAGGTATTTATGGGCTAATTATCGCCCTTATTATGCTAACTCCTTATTTACTCGCAAATCGCTCTAAAACTATTTTCTTAGCTGCTTTGTTGTTGATTGTTGGTTCAACTGTCGGCGCTTTGGCCAAACCAGAGCCGATACAAGATCCTGCGAAGATTAAACCACTATTTGAAACCGAAGACGTGCGCACTGACATAATTGGCATTGGTTTTGAGTTAATTAAACAAAACCCAATTGGCGGTTATGGCTATGGTAATTTTGAAAAGACCTATCGAGAATATCATTTAGCAAAAGCTAGAGCTAATAGCGAGACACCAATGCCAATTAACAACCTAGCTCATCCACACAACGAAATATTACTCTGGGGAATAGAAGGAGGCGTAGTCGCCCTACTCGGTATTTTACTTTTTGCTGTCGCCTATCTAAGCTTATTTTATAAACAACACATTGTTAAAACACTCACTTTTTTTGCGTTGATCACGCCTTTACTGTTACACAGCCAAACTGAATACCCTTTTTATCATTCAGCCATTCATTGGTTAGTGTTCTTGCTTATTATTAACGCCAGCATATTTGCGACAGGCAATGTTCGCTCTATAGCTTTGTCACAAACGTTTGCAGTAAGAACTTTTGCATTAATAATCCCGATCGTTGCCATTCCATTTTTATTAACGACTCTTCAAACCGGTTATATTGTTGAAAAGTATAAACGCGAAAATTATCGGCACCCAGAACAGTTACTTAGTATCATAAACCCAACTGTGTGGGCTGAAGAAATAGTTTTTGTGCAAACCACATTAAAATTTTACGATGGCAAAGACCAACTCGATGCAAAATTATTAACAGAATATATTGATTGGGCAAAAGTATACCTCGAGCGTAAGCCTCGAGAAGAAATGTATAACAATATAGCGATGGCATTGCAGATATTGAAAAAGTTGCAACAACCTTATAATGAAGGTGAAGCAATTAAATTGTTAATGGATGCCCAACGATTATTTCCAAAGAGACAGATGTGGGGTTTAGATAGTGGGTCGCTAAAAGCTCTAGGTTCTAGGTTCTAGGTTCTAGGTTCTAGGTAAATATCAGGCAATAAAAAACCGCGATAAACGCGGTTTTTTTTTTGTTAATAGTGTTTAGATTAACAACCTTCAACAGCACCTGATGCTTCTGTTACTGAAGTAATTGTTGGACGAGTTTCAGTGTTTGCAATAGAAGATGAATCGTAAGTTACATTACAATTTGCACCAGTTGCTTCTGAATGAGTCCATGTTGCTGCCGCACCTGATGCATCGAATGTGATTGCATCATCAGATATTTCTACCGCTAATTCAATCGAAGCATTTGTTGGGTAACCATAAGTCAATTCAATTGGAGTATCACCAATGTTGATAGTACCATTTTCAGCAGTTTGACCTTCAATTAATGCTTTAGCATGAACAATTTCTGTTGCCGAATTTACTGAGCCTTCTACGCCTTCCATAACGGCAGAACGTGCATCACCAGTTAAATCGATAAATTTAGGCGCTGCAGTTGCTGCTAAAATACCTAAAATAACGATTACGATTACTAATTCAATTAGCGTAAAACCTTTGTTGTTAGACATATTCATTCTCTCTTAAAAATATTTAATTTGTATAAACTGATTTAATGAAGCCATTGTAAATTAAAAGTTAACAGTTAGTTGTTATTGTTTGTTTTCCTTTGTACTAGATTGTAAAAGCTACGTAACAACATGTTGTACTGAACGATTAATAAACTTAAAAGGAGCTTTACGGCTTATTAATAATTACAAAACTTGTTGCTGGCTGATAACTAAAGTTATTACCTGTGTCTTCTGGTAAGCCAGTGATTGGCCCATAACTATCACCTGTTTTAGGTAACGTTTCTTTTAATATATACACACAGTAATTAAAATCACCTACACCTGACGTCGTTACATAGTACTTGTAGCTATCACCATCTACTCCGTTCAAATCAGCCATATTGCTGGTTAAAAGCGGTGGTTGTTGCAAAATGTTGTTCCAAATATCAACACAGTCGGTCGCTGATAAACTTAAATCGCCATCGCCATCATCAAGAGCAATTGGATAACCCGAGCGAACACCTGTTGTTGCATTCTCATCAGTTAAGATAAGGTCACTGCCATCATAATTAACGGTATTAAAAGTACCATCTGTTTGTCGGCCTTCAGCTTCCCATTGCGCACGAGCTAAAGACACGCCAGTTGCAAAGCCTCCAGCCATACCATCGACACTGGCTTGCTTAGCTTGTTCGGTAAGGTCTATAAACTTTGGTAATGCTGTCACGGCAAGTAAGCCTAGTAACACCACAACCACAACGAGTTCAATTAGGGTGAAACCATGAGTTCTGGCGTTTGTTTTAATTGTTTTTTTCATAACTTCCTCGTTAGGACTCTACTTTTAACTCTAATAGAGATCTATTTAAAATCAAATTGTTAATTAACACAAGTTATTAATATTTATTAGTTTTTACTAATTAGTCTTATTAAACACTTTACCATTGAGTGAATGGTATTCAATATACAGTCGATCATTTAACATAAATCGACATGTACGAGCGCTTTTTTTGGATTGCGATTTAACTTCAATAACAAACATTGGTTCATTCATTGCAATCAATTCTCTTTCCATAACCGATTTCCAAATTCGTTCACAGGCCAAAAAATCTAATTTTGAATCTGGCCAACCAAATTTGTTTACCCGTACTTTCATATCGCCGGCCGAATCATCATCTGTATACGCTGCTCTTACCTTTACTAAACTCGGTTTTCCGGTAACCAACCATTGAGCATGAATCAAACTTAATCTACTGCTAAGCTGGCCACTGATATTCGCTAGATTGGCCTTTACCATATTTTCTTGATTCTTACTGAAATAGCGCCAAAACACGGACATCAATATTGCGATTATCAGTACAATCACCACACCATGAAATTGACTATTTCCTGTGGTTTTCATTAGCCACCTTGCACCACTGAGAACATATCCCACATCGGTGTAAATATACCTAATGCCAAAATCAGAACCAACACAGCCATGATCACAATTAAGATAGGTTCGATTCTATCGGTCAATGTTTTTAATTCGTAATCGACTTCACGATCATAATATTCACCAACTTCATTGAGTAATTCATCGATACGGCCTGTTTCTTCACCAACGGCAATCATTTGCAGTACTAACGGAGTAAATAAACCGCTTGAAGTTGCAGTTCTTAATAATGTTTCACCTGTCTCGACACGTTTTCTCATGGCGATGACACTTTCAGCCATATAGGTATTACCTATTGATTCTGCGGATAAGTTTAAACACGTAGTTATCGGAACACCCGCTTTTAATACGATCGCAAAACTATTTGAAAAACGAGCTAGCAGTGAGCGCTCAATAATACTGCCAATAATTGGTAAGCTTATTTTTCGTTTATCCCAACTATATAAACCGTTTTCTGTCGCTAAATAGCGATTAACCATAACGAAAGCCAAAATCATCGCAACAATCATATAAAGCCAATAATCTACAAAAAAATTGGAACTGGCAATCAACATTTTTGTAGCAAGCGGAAGTTCGGTTTTGAAGCTTGCAAACAAATCGGTAAACACAGGAATAACAAAGATGTTTAATATAAACATTGCCGCTATTAAAAATAGTACTACAAACATTGGGTAGCGCATGGCTTGTTTTACATTCTTTTTAGTGGTCTCTTCACGCTCAATGTATTCAGCAAGTTTGGCAAACGAAATGCTCAATTGACCAGTGCTTTCACCGACAAGTACAAGTGATATTACTAACTTATTAAACACTTTAGGATGATGGTTCATTGCTGTCGAAAGCGTAAAACCTTTTTCTAATTTGATTAGCACATCCTGCAAAACATCTTTCAGCGCGACCGCCTTTGTTGTATCGATTAAACCTCTAATAGCATTAAGGATTGGTACACCTGACTTAAGCAATGCATACATTTGACGACAAAACATGATCATATCAACTGGTTTTACTGTTTTAGAAACAAAGTATTTACCAATATCTATGTCACGGCTGGAGTTGTTTGCGACGGCAGCAGTTTTAATGGTTATCGGTATTACACGCTGTTTTGTTAATTGCTCAGCAACAGCGTTACTTGAGCTAGCCTCTAAAGTGCCCGATATTTTTTTGCCTTGAGCATCTCGTCCAATGTAATGAAAAATAGCCATAATCTATCTTTTAACCTAAATCTAGCGTTTCAGCTAAACGTAAAACTTCTTCAACAGTTGTTACACCCTGTTGAGATAAATCATAGGCTGCTAATGCTAAAGGTCGATAGTTTTCGCTATTTTGAGCCGCTAAAGTAAATGCAACAGTGTCATCTCGCTTAAGCGCATCCATCATAGTGTCGTCGAGTTCAAGTAATTCAAATACGCCAACACGACCGCGATAGCCGGTATAGTTACATGACTGACAGCCATCACCACAGTAATAAGTAGTTTCGCTTAGTGCGCCACTTAAGTTTTCTAACCAAATCTTTTCTTGAACTTTTAATTCGTATTTTGTCTTACAGCTATGACAAATCTTTCTGACTAAACGTTGAGCTAATATAGCGCGCAAAGATGAGCTAACTAAAAACCCAGGAGCGCCCATATCAAGTAAACGAATAGCACTGCTGATAGCATCATTAGTATGCAGTGTTGATAACACCATATGACCGGTCAAAGCGCCACGCAAACCAATTTCGACGGTTTCATTATCCCGCATTTCACCAACCATCAAAATATCCGGATCTTGACGCAATGTTGTACGTAAAACTCTTGAAAAAGTGAGCCCTATTTTGTCACTAACTTGTACTTGGTTAATTCTTGGCAGTCGGTATTCGACCGGATCTTCCACCGTAATGATTTTCTTGGTTGACTGATTAAGCTCAGAAAGCGCCGCATAAAGAGTCGTTGTTTTACCTGAGCCTGTTGGGCCTGTAACTAAAACCATGCCATTGGGGCGGGTGATTTGAATCCTGATTCTATCGATTAAGTTTTGTGGCAGTCCTGATTGCTCTAAGGTGATTAAGCCATCGGTTTGGTCAAGTAAACGCATAACCACAGACTCACCCATTTGCACCGGCATGGTTGACATACGTACGTCAATTTCGTGACCTTTGATACGCAAATGAAAGCGTCCGTCTTGTGGTAATCGTTTTTCAGAGATATCGAGCTTTGCCATTAGCTTTAATTTTAAAACTAATGCGTTGGCTATTTTTGCTTGCTCGATGACGCTTTCTTGTAAAATACCATCAACACGTTGACGGATCCTCAATTGGTCTTTTTCTGGCTCAATATGTATATCTGACGCTCGCATCTGCACGGCATCTTCAAATACTGATTGCAGTAGTTTATCAACCGTTGCATCACTGCTATCTTCACCACTACCGATATTACTAAAATCGATATCGGCGCTATCACGATACTCTTCTTCAAGTTGGCTGGCAAAAGATGCGATTTGAGCGGTACGACGATATAAATTATCAAAGGCGTTAAACAATTGAGATTCTGTAACAGCCGCTAAACTGATGGTTCGAGGGGCAAGATACACTTCAAGCTGATCAATCGCACCTAAATCTGCAGGGTCGCTCATACCAACTAATACTGTGCTGTCATCAAACTCAAGTACTAATGCGCGCAATCTACGAGCATGAACTTCCGGAAGTAAACCAACTACCTCTGGAGAAATAAATCGTTGAGTGATATCAATAAAAGATAAATTTAATTGCTTCGCCAAAAACTGTAATAATTGTCTCTCACTAATAAACTCTAACTCTATTAGAGAATCACCTAGCTTACGATGAGTGGTATTTTGTAACTGCAATGCATGGCTAAGTTGGTCTTCAGAAATAATATTCTCTTCAACCAATAAATCACCAAGACGTTTTTTTAATTTTGGTGTTGCCATTAATTCTCTCCTAACTCGGCCAGACGCTGCAGTGCAAAATCTGTCGATGTTTTTGACATCTGATCTAATGCAATTGCTTTTTTATAGGCGCTTATCGCACCACTATATTGTTCATTACTATCATACGATATCGCTAATGCTAACCACCAACGACCTTGGTCAGGGCGCATGACTAATAATTTATTATAGGCACTAATCGCAGCCGAATGATGACCACTTTGCACAGCCATATTTGCCAACGCTAGTTGATAATCTATCGCATTATTATCATCAAGCTCATTCAGTACTCTAAATGCTTGAGTGTACTTCCCTTCAGTAGCTAGGATCCTAGCAAGCATCAGTCGGTACTCGGCATGCATCGGAGAAATTACTATGCCTTGGCGTAATAGATTTTTCGCATGATTAAAGCGTTGCTGCCCAAACCAAAGTGCAGCCAACTCTTGTCTAGCTTCGAATAAATACGGTTGTAAAATAATTGCTTCTTCAAGCAGTGATTCACCTAAAGGTAACTTGCCATCATTTAATGCGCTCTTTGCACGGCTTAACTTAGTGGCAGCAAGTTCCGCCGGCGTAGGTTGCTTTTTCGAAATGGTTAAACTCGAATTCACATTAGGCCTGGTGGCGCTTTTAACAATTTTTGGCTTGGCTACTATTTCTGTGTCTTGCTGCTTTACGACGTTATTTTTAATAGCATTAACTGCTATATCTTCATTTTTATCTTTTTCACTATTAACGACTGTTTTAACAATCTTTGGCTTTATCGCCTGTGTCACTGCAGTTTTCTCTTCAACTACTTGTTCTGTTGCTACGACAACTGTTTGTGCAGCAAGTTTATCGTTATTCTCATTGTTATCAATTTGAGAATTGCTTACCACTAACTCAGTGGCAGCAGCTTCACCTTGGCTTATTTTTTCAACAGGTGCTTTTACTAGATGTTGAGAGTTTAATTTTTCACTACTAATATCCTCACCAATAACCTTGTCGTTATTGGAAGAATTTTGCATATAATACATCGCCGATACGGAAATTAGTGCGGTCAGCAAAATTACTGAAATTAGCATCACATAGTTTGTTTTTTGCTGCGTTACAACATAACGACTGTGTTGACTCTCTGCTTTACCCGCGCCATCTTTGCGCTCATCAAGATCTTTAAGCATTTCATTAATAACGCTCATAACACGACCTCGATATAATTAAGTCCTAATGCTGAGATAGCTACCGTCGCACTCACTAAAGTCGCAACGACTAACGGCCAACGGAAAAATCCAATTTGCTTGGCTGACTCAGTATCTTTAATCGCGAGCTTGATATCTTTAGCACTTGCTTGGTATTTTCCTTGACCATAGGTAAGCATTAAAACTTTGTGACAAATGACATTAACCAATCGTGGGATCCCTTTACTTGCTTTGGCAATCTTTTTACAAATGCTGTGGGTAAATAAATCATTTCCCTTATAACCTGCAACTCGTAATCTATGTTCTATGTAATGACTAACTTCATGTGCTGTCATTGCACGTAATTTATAAGAAAAACTTATTCGCTGTTTCAGTTGTCTAAATTTTTGCTCGTTCAATCGTTGGTCTAGTTCAGGTTGTGCGAATAGTACAACCTGTAAAAGTTTTCGACTCTCTGTTTCTAAGTTGGTAAATAAACGCAATGCTTCGAGGCTCTCTTCTGGTAAAGCTTGTGCTTCGTCCAATATTAAAACCACTGAGTGATTGTCATTATTAAGCTCAAGTAAACGTTTTTGAATGCGGTCATTTAACAAGTTAACATTCATTCTCTGTGCCTGTTTAATGCCTAACTCGATTGCCACAGCTCTTCTTAATTCATCGGGCTGTAAATAAGGGTTAGGTATATAAGCGGTAACAAAATGACTAGGGATCTCATTCAAAAGCTTTCGACAAATTAATGTCTTTCCAGTGCCAACTTCACCAGTAACTTTTATAAACCCTTCACCATTTTTCAGAGCAACAAGTAACACTTCTAGGGCTTCATTATGAGGCTGAAGCCCGAAAAAGAAATTTGTATTCGGCGTTAGAGTAAACGGCAACTCAGTTAAGCCAAAGTGATACAAATACATCAGTTACTCGCTTTCAGGGAACCATTTTTGTAATAATGAGCGAGCCTCTTTTATTTGGTCTTGCCAAGTAGCTTTGCCAATAACAATAGGTTTAAGCAATATAACTAACTCTTTCTTAACAACCGCTTCACTTCGATTGGTAAAAAGTTCACCCAAAAATGGTATATCACCTAGGAACGGTGTTTTCGATTCAATGTCTGTTTTTGATGATTCAATCAAACCGCCAAGAACTATGATTTCACCAGATTTAGCTTTCACTATCGTATCTGACTCTCTAACTCGAGAGCGAGCAAGTGGTAACACAATGGTCTCTTGATTAAGTGTTAAGCTTTTTTGCTGTTCAGTAGTGACAGTTACTGATGGGTGAACGTGCAATATAACTTCACCAGTTTCATTTATTTGCGGCGTTACGTCTAAGGCAATACCTGAAAAGAATGGTGTTAGGTCAATCTCAGGTGTAACCGTTGTTGCATTACCTGTCACCGTAGTGCTCGAGACTTCTGTAACGAAGTACTCATCTTCACCAACTTTGATCACAGCTTTTTGGTTATTAGTCGCTGTTACTCGCGGGCTTGATAATGTTTGCACCTGCCCCTGAGTTGAAAGCAAGGTAATCAATCCTGAAAAATCGGTGCCTGAAATCGCTAAACTACCAGAGCCGCCAATAGCAGTAGATATTGAGTTTCCTACAATATTACCGCCGGTTGAAAATCCAATATCAGCGCTATCAGCTTCGCCAATTGCACTCCACGAAATACCTTGTTGGTAATCGTCATTTAATGTTACTTCGAGGATTTTAGCTTCGATTATGACCTGACGACGTAAATGTTCTTGAGACTGTTTTAAAAATGCTTCAATCGCTTTAATTTCATTAGGCAATGCTCTTACTGTCACTAAACCAGATTGCGGCGAAACAATAACATTTCGACCACCTTCGGTGCCTACTAATGATGCCAATGTGTCTTCTAACTCTTGCCAGTATTCAGATTCATTTTCCGTGTAAATGTTAATGCCACTGCGCTGATCTTGGCCATTGCCTTGATTACTACTATTACCGCCGTTTGAGCCATTATTGTTATTGCTGGTTTGGCCATTATTTCCATTTTGATTGCCACCACTATTAGGGTCGTTGCTAGAAACGCCGCCTGAATTAACACTGGTAGAAGATAATCCTGACCGTTTTATAAATAAATAATCTAAGGCGATGGTTTGTGTACGCATGCCGGCTGGATAGACTTGGATGATTCGGTTATTGCGTTTTATATCGTAACCATAGATATCTTGAACAATATCTAAAACCTCAGAAAGAGTTACATCACTTAAATTAAGTGTAATATCACCACTAACTTCTGGGTGAAGCGCAATAGAATAATCAGTACCATCTACGATTGCAGAAAAGAAGCTAGTCGCAGGGATTTGGTTCGCAGCAACATCCATTCGCTTTTCTGACATTAAAGAATTTCTAGCCTGGGACAAACCTTGTTGCATAATATCTTGTTGGACTGCCAAAGGTACTTGCGTTAAAGGTTTTGCTTTAACTTCTTTCTCTTCAGTCACAGCATCATCAAGTACATCCATAGGCTGCTCTTGATCTACTTGTTTGTTATCTTCTTGCGGCGCTGTACTTGAACATGCTGACAGCGTGAACGCAGAGGAAAAGATGACTGAGAATAACAAATGCTTTTTCATATTATTTTCTACTTATTTTATTAAAGCTTGATTAAACAATGACAATTCGATGGTCTCTTCATTACTTTGAAGAGTAACACTACGTTTTTTTATATCAATGACAGTAAATTCACCTATGCGATCGCCGAGCTTAACGGTCTTGTTATTTATAATCGCTTTTCTAGTATTACTTGTTTTCATAATTGACTTTAAAACGAGATGTTGCTGTGCAGTTTCCGCATCAATTACCGTTTTTGTCAGCGGTTTAGTCGGATCTTTTTCAGCGGCAAACACGGCTGAATTAATCAAAAAGGTGCTAGCCAATACACTTAATGTAAAAAATATTTTAAACACCGATGAACTCCTTACGCGTACTTAAGCTATACATTTTTATATTTAATATCGCGTTTGGATATTTTTCTATACTGTATTGGAATTCATGCCAATAAAATGACCACGGCATCTTTTCAACGTTTTTAAGGTAGTTTCTTAACTCAAAATAACTACCTTCCAAAGTGACATTAAAATCGTGCTGATATAAGTTAATTTGCGAACTGGTTGCTTGTGTAACCTCACCTGCCGAATTTAGCTCTTCCTTAATTAAAGGTGCTGGTGCAAGTGACTCAAATGATACAAGTTTAACTTTAGGCGTCAATTTAAGCATATCTTGCAATGCCGCACGCATTTCAGTTGGCTCAATTAGCTCATTGGTTAATGACATTAAATCATTATCTAATTGCGATAATTTCTTTTGATACTGCTCAATTTGCTGATCGAGCGCTTTATTAGGGTCATTGGCCAAAGTCGTTTGAGCTTTGACTACCTCTAATTGCAATACTCGATTCTCATTAGTTAAGGTACTGATTGAGTTTTCAAGGCGATTCGCTTGCTTATTACTACTTTGCAATGCCAAAGCGTCAAACAGCAAATAGCTGACGATAATCATGGCAAACAAAATAATATATTGCTCACGTATATTTAGTTTTGAAAAACGCTCTGACCACACAAACCATTGTTTTTGCATTATTCATTCTCCCCTTTTTCAAGTTCAGAACGAACGACGAATTCGGTGTCACCATTATCGTTTACCGACAACGCAAAGTGCGAAAAGCTCTTGCCGGCCATAAATTTAGATTTTTCAAAGCCGGTTAACCAGTTAGGCACAGAATCAGCATTACGTGCTGCACCATACATACTGACTTTGTCATCTGAAATGATTACTTGTGAAAGACTGATTTCACTATTGTGGTAAGTAGCCAACTCTGTCATCACATCAGCAAAACCGCTCACCCTAACTTGAGTTCTATCGGTCAACTGACGGTGCAAAATCTGCTTATTTTGAAAAACAAACTTCATCTTCGCTAGCTGGTTCACCTTTCTAGGATTTTCAACTCGAGTTTCAATTACTTCTGCATATTGCTCTAGTTGATTAGAAAGCTGCACTTTCTTTTTTCTCAGCTCATTATAGTTATCATCAAGTATGCTATTTTGATAACTTAGAACCGCATAAAAAACGATCAACAACGAAAGAAATGCTACCCAAATTCTCACCACATTAGTTAATGTAAGCCATGTTTGAACTGCAACGAGTTCATCTTTAAGTAGGTTAATACGAAATTTATTCATCTTCTGCACCGGCCTTTTGCAATTCCATCATACCGCCGACACTAGCTGCTGCTGCACGCATATGCTCAAATGACTCTGGTAATGGCAACAAACTTACATCTATATTAGCGTTACGATTAAGTTTCTCGACAACAAATTTTTCATGCTTTATTGGCAGTAATACTTTAATTTCATTGATAGGCGCTTGCTTCAATTGTCGTTCAAAATAATCCATAGACTTTTGCAACTCAACACTTAAAGCATCGCAAATTCCTTCCGACAATTGTTGTTCTGAATATCCACCAAGCTCGTTAAAACCACGAAGCCTTCTGCTTAGGTAGATTTGCCCATTAAATACGATTATTAAAAACACATCCTCAAAAGGTTGCTGACACAGCAACATAACAGGCTTAGTTGAATCCTCTATAAGGTTTGCAAACGCAAATTCATCTGTAATGATGCCAAGCAATTTATTTTGATAACGTTTAAAACTATCGGTGAACTTTTTTAGATGGGATAGGTGACAGCATATAACATTAATCTTTTGAATACCGGCGACAACAACAGGAGAGTCATAGTAATCAACAATCATATCATCAGGTTCAATAGGCACTATATCTTTTACTAGCCACTTCAAAGCAGCAGGAATTTCATCATCAGGTAAATCAGGCTTATTAATTTGTACATTATGATAATGATTACCGGACAATACGAGATAACCTTCGCCAGCGACTTTTTGCTCGGCAAGCAACTGCTCTAACCAATCACCGACAGTTTCAGTTGTTTCGGTAAAGTATTCATCAACAGCACTTGAACCATCTTTATTTTTAATCGCAAAAGAGCCTATATGGCTTCGCAAGGCGACGCCAAACTGATTGTTATTTGAGCTTCTTGAAAAAATTGTTTTTATTCTATTCAGCATTCAACTCGACTACCTATCAATAAAACCCCAAAATTAAGGCTAATTCAATACCATTATGGCAAGTTTCACAAAGCGTGCAACACATTTGTTAATTAAAGGTTGCATCAAATTAAATTAGCCGTCGATGTTATTATGGTAAGTAAATCAGTTATTTGACACAATGTAGCTAATGAACAAGATATTAAGCCAATTACAGCCGGTCAATCACCAATTATTTTATAAGCACAATATAAGCGTGATGATTAAACGCGATGATCTAATTCATCCTGTCATTTCGGGAAATAAATGGCGAAAGCTAAAATATAATCTGCTGCAAGCAAAAGCTGAAAACAAAAACACCATTTTAAGTTTTGGCGGTGCATTCTCAAATCATATTCACGCATTAGCTTATGCTTGTAATGTTCAAGATTTAAACTCAATCGGAATTATTCGCGGTGAGCCAGAATACGCAAACAACTTTACCTTACGCTGGTCGAAGCATTGGGGAATGGACCTAAATTTTGTTGACCGAAAAACTTACAAGCAACGAGATAACCCTGACTATATCGATCAACTATCAATACAATATCCTAACGCATACATAGTGCCAGAAGGTGGAAGTAATGAATTAGCTCTACCTGGTATGGGTGAAGTAATAACAGAGATAAATGAGCAAGCAGATTTTGACTATCTGCTAACGCCAGTTGGCAGTGGTGGCACATTGGCGGGATTGGTAAAGGCCGACAATAACAAACATAAATTGCTGGGTATTTCAGTTCTAAAGCAACAAGGCTATCTTGATGATGAAGTCAATAAATTGCTCGAAAGTGACGACAATAGATTTAAAAACTGGCAAATATTAAATGATTTTCATCGAGGCGGTTACGCGAAATACAAGAAAGAGGATGCTAAAAGAATTTATCAGTTTAGTCAGCAGACGGGCATTCCTTTTGAGCCTGTATATTCAGGTAAGATGCTATTAGCGTTTTTAGACTTATTGGAACAAGGTTATTTTCCGGAAAAATCGAAAATAGTACTTTTGCATACTGGCGGCCTTCAAGGGTTAGGTGGTATGCATGAGCGAGGACTTCTTAATGACCATGATTGGCCAATTCCACAACGCGCTCCAGTCTAAAGCACAAAAAAAAGCACCGCAAGCGGTGCTTTTTTATTCATTATTTAATCTAAATAACGATTACGCTTGAGCGATAACTACAACTTTAACAGTTGTATCTACGTCAGCGTGAAGGTGGATAACGATATCGAACTCACCAGTTTCACGGATAGTACCTAGAGGAAGACGAACTTCTGCTTTAGCTACTTCAACACCAGCTTCAGTTAATGCTGTAGCGATGTCGTTTGTACCGATTGAACCGAAAAGTTTACCTTCGTCACCAGCTTTAGAAGCGATAGTAACTTCAGCTAGTTCTACTAATTTAGCAGCACGAGCTTCAGCAGTTGCTAAAACTTCAGCTAATTTAGATTCTAACTCAGCACGACGTGCTTCGAAGTGTTCAACGTTTGCCTTTGATGCGATAACAGCTTTACCTTGAGGTAAAAGGTAGTTACGAGCATAACCAGACTTAACTTCTACCTGATCACCCAGGCCGCCTAACTTGGCAATTTTATCAAGAAGAATTACTTGCATTTTAATAGCCCCTTAGGTTACTTGTGTAGGTCAGTATATGGTAATAAAGATAAGTAACGAGCACGCTTGATCGCACGACCAAGTTGACGTTGATACTTAGCTGAAGTACCTGTAATACGGCTAGGAACAATTTTACCACTTTCAGTGATATAGTTTTTTAACGTAGCGATGTCTTTGTAATCGATCTCAGCTACGCCCTCTGCGCTAAAGCGACAGAATTTACGACGTCTAAAAAAACGTGACATGGGATTTCTCCTAATTAATCATTTCAATTTTTTGGGCATGTAATACCAAAATTGGATTCCCACTTCTGGTTTCGTGACGGTTAATAAAACCAGACACTTTTACATTACAGCCCGCAATAAGTTCACGAGATAAGTTTTGTGACCATTGACCCGTTGCCACTACTTGCATTCTTGCGAATGTTTGGCGGTTCATGCCATCTTCATTTTGGATAGACCGATGTTCTAACGAAAACTTACAATGGGCAATCCCTGCTGGGCTTATTGACACTTGTGCGGTTTTTACCACAGCGCCTGTCAATACAAGGCAATTTTCACTCACTAATTACTATTCTGCAGCTGGTGCTTCAGTAGCTGGTGCTTCTGTAGCTGGCGCTTCTGTAGTAACTTCTTTTCTCTCGCGGCGGTCTTCGCGACGGTCATCTTTAGCAGCAGCCATAGGTGATGCTTCAGTTACCGCGCCTTTAGTGCGCATGATCATGTTACGAATAACAACATCGTTATAACGGAAAGAAGTTTCTAACTCATCAATAACTGACTGTGGCGCTTCAATGTTCATAAGAACATAGTGTGCTTTGTGCAATTTATTGATTGGGTATGCTAACTGACGACGACCCCAGTCTTCAAGACGGTGGATAGTACCTTCAGCAGCAGTGATCATGTCTGAGTAACGTTGGATCATACCAGTTACTTGTTCACTCTGATCAGGGTGAACCATAAATACGATTTCGTAATGACGCATTACAAATTCCTTACGGTTGTAGCCTCAAATCTGGCTCAGCCAAACACCAGTGCAGAGGCAAGGAACAAAAAGTTCAGGCTGAATTAAGGACGCGTATTGTAGGGAAAATGAGCAACTAAAGCAAGGCTTTGTTGTAACAAGTTGCAACCAATTTATATAAGCCTATCAGCAACAAAAATACTTCGTGGCAAAATGTCAGAGAATTTTACACTTTGATTCTATTAAAAAGGCTGAATCACAATAAGTTATTGTACTTATGTACTTTTACATATTTGGCCCAAAATATGCATAATATTATAAACAAATATTTAACTTTTAACGCTATAAATAATAAGGAAAACAAGATGAATCGCTACAAGGAAGACTTACTCATTCTTTTGTTTTTATTAATTTTTATTTTTATTGGTAACTATGCAGTATCGACAACCGCTGAAGATGACTCAACGGCTATATTGGAAGGTTAAATTGAGACTCAATTGTTAATTCGTTAATCGCTGTCTTACGATTTCAAACAAACAAATTCCGCTTGCAACAGATACATTCAAACTCGATACTTCGCCAGCCATAGGTAATTTAACTAAATCGTCGCATGTTTCACGAGTTAAGCGACGCATACCTTTGCCTTCAGCGCCCATTACTAATGCCATCGGCCCATTAAGCTTACAATCATAAAGTGATTGGGTTGCTTCGCCAGCAGTGCCAATAATCCATATACCTAAATTTTGCAGCGCTTTCATTGAACGAGCTAAATTGGTTACCTGCACTAAAGGAATTGTTTCTGCAGCGCCTACAGCAACTTTTCTCACCGTAGCAGTAATACGAGCAGCATTATCTTTTGGTACGATAATAGCTTGCACGCCTGCGGCATCCGCATTACGCAAACAAGCACCAAGATTATGTGGGTCAGTTACGCCATCTAGAATTAATAAAAATGGTTGCTCATTTCTAGCTAAAGTCGACTCGACAATATCTTGTAAATCGTCTTCTGTAAAAACTTTACCTGCTTTTACTCTCGCAATAACCCCTTGATGTTGCTCTCCCTCACTTTTGTCATCCAACGCTTTGCGATGCATTTGCTGCATCGATACACCGTATTTTCGAGCAAGGTTTATTATCGGTAACAAACGTTCGTCTTCACGTCCTTTTAATAACCAAAGTTCAATAAATCGCTCAGGCGCTCTCTTCATTAGAGCACTAACCGCGTGAATACCAAACACTAATTCATCTTGTTTTGCCATTTTTACTTTTACCTTTTGTTAAAGCGATCTTGACGCTTTTACAATATTAATATCTGTTTAAATACCTATTTCGCTTTTTTACGAGCGTTTTTACCAGGGCGCTTCTTCTTTTTAATTTTACCTGCTTTTTTAGCCCCGCCTTTTGTGTTCGCTTTGGCGCTTTTTGCAGATTTATCAAAGGCAGAACGTGCACTACCTTTTTTAGATTTCTTATAATCAGCGCTTGCAGCTTTTTTCTTAAGTTTTTTATTAGGCGTTAAAACTTGTGAGTCTCCGGCAAGAATTAAGTCAATTTTCTTGTCGTCAAGATTTACCGCCGCTACTTGAACATCTATCACATCACCAATGTGATAGCGCTGCTTAGTGTGCTCGCCAACTAAGCACATATGCACTTCATCATGACTGAAAAAGTCTTTTCCAAGAGAGCTAATATGAACTAACCCTTCTATATGAAAATCTTGTAAACGAACGAAAAAGCCGAAATTAGTTACAGTGGAAATGACCCCGGTAAACGTATCGCCAACATGATCTTGCATAAATTCACATTTAAGCCAATCTGAAACATCCCGGGTAGCGTCGTCAGCCCGGCGCTCAGTCATCGAGCAATGTTCACCTAGCTCGCTAACTTGTTGTTCATCATAGCTGTGAAAGCCAATATTAACTGAATCCGTGTTTTGCTTTTCAAGCACCGCTTTAATAACACGGTGAATAACCAAATCGGGATAACGACGAATTGGAGAGGTGAAATGTGAATATGCATCTAGAGATAGACCGAAATGTCCGAGATTTTCAGCTTGATAAACCGCCTGCTTCATTGAACGTAGCAACATAGTTTGAATTAATTCTTTATCTGGACGATCGGCAACCTTTTCTGCGATTTCCTTAAAATCACCAGGATTTGGCTCATCCTTTTTAGACAGCTCAATGCCTAGTTCAGCAAGGTAACTTATTAAGTTGTTATATTTATCTTCATTAGGCTTGTCATGGACACGGTAAAGACCGGGCTTTTGATGTTTCTCAACAAATTTGGCCGTCGCAACATTGGCCAATATCATGCACTCTTCAATGATTTTGTGAGCATCATTGCGAACAACCGGCTCTACGGATTCAATTTTTCGTTCAGCGTTATAAATGAAACGAACTTCTTCGGTTTCGAATTCAATTGCCCCGCGTATACGACGAGCATCAACTAATGAATGATAGAGCTTATGCATTTCCTCAAGGTCATTTACACGATCACTATATTGTTCTCTTAATTCTCCGTCGCCTTCTAAAATTGCAGCCACTTTTGTATAAGTAAAGCGAGCATGAGAGCGCATAACGGCAGGGTAAAATTTGGCATCAGTTAATTTACCACTTGCACTAATTTGCATCTCGCTTACCATACATAAGCGATCAACATCAGGATTTAATGAACATAAACCATTGGAGAGAACTTCCGGTAACATTGGAATGACTTGGTTAGGAAAATAAACTGAATTACCGCGCTTAATCGCCTCGCCATCAAGGGCAGTGCCAGGTCGAACATAATAGCTGACATCTGCTATTGCTACCCATAAACGCCAACCACCGCCTTCTTCAGGTTTACAATAAACTGCATCATCAAAATCTCGAGCATCTTCTCCATCTATTGTGACTAATGGTAAATCACGCAGATCTATACGACCTTGTTTTGCTTTTTCGTCTACTTCATTGGTTAGAGAAGAAATTTCATCGAGCAATTCTTGCGGCCATGCATGAGGAATATCGTGTTGATGAACAGCCACCTGCACTTCCATGCCAGGAGCCATATGTTCCCCTAAAACCTCTGTAACTTGACCTAAAGCAGTAGTTCGTTTGGTAGGGCGCTGAATAATTTCAGCAATAACCATTTGTCCATGACGAGCGCCTTGGTGTTTGCCTTTAGGAATGACAATTTCATGACTAATTTTGGCATCTTCAGGAATGACTGTGATGACTGAGTGCTCTACAAAAATTCGACCAATGATTTTATCTTTGCGCGGTACTAAGACATCCAATACTTTAACTTCTTGTCGCCCTTTTTGATCGGCACTAGCAGTTATTCTTGCTTCGACAATATCGCCATGAATAAGCTTGCGCATTTCATGATATGGAATATAAAGATCTTTCTCCCCATCATCAGGTTTTAAAAAGCCAAAACCATCTCGATGACCAATTACTTCACCAGTAATAACTGACGACTGAGTCGCAATAGCGTACTGCTTGAACTTAGTAAATACTAACTGACCTGCATTCTCCATTGCCCGCAACCGACGTTTGACGCCAATCTTTTGTTCCTCATCTTTATAACCGAGCAATTTACATACTTGGACAAAAGTCATTGGGTGACCTTGTTCGGTAATTAGTGATAATAACAATTCACGGCTGGCGACTGGCTTGTCGTATTTGTCAGCTTCTCGCTTGAAATGGGGATCTTTATGCTTCAAATTTTATGTTCAACTTAAATTTCTGTTTTGTATAGCATTTAGTATATCACCTAATATTAGTATGCATAAGGAAAGTAACTGTACAAAGTTAATAACCTAGTTCGTTAAAAGTATCTATGTTCAACCAAAGATTGGGTTGGACTGGGTTTATTTATTTGAATTGCTAAAGATACAGTGGTATTTTTCACCTAGTATTCACTTATAAAAATTTCACAGGGAAATTATGAAAAAATTATTAATTACAGCACTCTTATCATTCGTAACGTTAACTTCGGCAAATGCCGCACATCCGCAATGCGGTGAAACTGAATTAGCAGATATCATGTCATCGATGAAAGATAACATGAAAGCAATTAAAGCCGCATCAAAACAGAAAGACAGCGCAAAAATCAGTGAAATAGCTGCTGAGTTACTTGTACATGTTCAAGATTCTGCTAAATACGTACCATTAGCTATCTCAGATAAGAAAGAGTTAACTGCGCAGCAGCAAGCTGATTTTGACAAATACCAAAAAGGTATGAAAGCGCTAGAAAAAGCCGTTTTAGAATTAAAAAATGCAACGTCTTTTGAACAACAAAAAGCGGCATTAGGCTTAATCTCTAAAGCGTCTAAAAAAGGCCATAAAGCATTTAAGATGGATTGTGACGACTAACTTTAAGTTCTCAACATCTATATAGAAGTTACAAGATCAATGACAAGAATTTGGGACAACTTCACTCGTATCTATCACTTTAGCCAATTGATACTTATTGGCCTGCTTTGGTATACCGGTGACAACGGAATGTTTGAACTTCACTTTGCCAGTGCATTTGTTTTGCTGGCATTGTTAGTCACTCGTATCTTATGGGGAATATTCGGCAGCACCACTTCTAAATTTAGCCATTTCGTAAAGTCGCCATTTCATGTTTTGAAGGCGTGGAAGGAAAACTTAATTGCCAAACCTGCTGTAGGTCACAACCCTGTCGCTGGTTATATGATTATTGCTTTGATGCTATCAATGTTGGTACAGTTATTCACCGGGTTATTTAGTTCCGATGATGTATTTTCTGAAGGTCCTTTATATGTGTTTGTTGATGAATCATTTGCTAGCTCTATGGTGAGTCTACATCATTCAAATTTTGATATACTATTGGCTCTCATCTCGCTACATGTTCTCGCGGGCATTTTGCACTTAATTCGTGGCGACAATGTCATTAAAGCAATATTCACTGGCTTTAAAAATAACATTCACGAAAAACCTAATAGCCTTGTTTTTAAATCTGCGGTTTTACCGATAATTATTTGGTTAATAATCTCGGTTGTGATTTATCAATGGGGCATGGCTTACGCGAGTTATTAGCAATATATATTGTATTTAGGTATTGCCCATAGGTGTTACCTATAGATTTTCCTTTAAGAAGATGTGATTAATAACAAAAGCCCATTCAATGAATGGGCTTTTTAATGTTTACTATCAAAAACTTACATTTGTTCGATGGTATAGCCTTTATCGCTAAGCATTTTTAGAACACCATCGTTTCCAACTAAATGCAATGCGCCAACCAATACTAATTCAACTTCTTTAGTGGTGAAATATCCTTCTAAATCATCCATCCAATTATTGTTACGCTCGACAATGATTTGGTTATACGCTGTTTCAAATTCAGCCTTCCATTCTTTAGCAGCTACATCAAATAGTTTTTCGTTTTCGCCTGCTCGCCATACAGCTTTCAGCTCAGCCATTTTTTCGCCTAGAGTCGCCATATCTCGCAACGTGTAAGTAATTAGTTCATCTTCATATCCCTTACCCATATTAGCGATATAGCTCATTTGCTCTTCTGCGGTTTCCAAAAACTTAAACGACTTACTGTCATTCTTACCTTTTAATTGATAATACGCATCAACACCTGTACCACCAAGTCCTAATGCTTGCAGCTCTAACATAGTAATTGTTATGCTGATCATTGACGGCTTAAACGATTGAAGGTTAGCTAAAGGTATCCCCTTTGATGTTAAGTAGGCATTTAATTTTTTCACTGTTTCTGGCTTTAAATCATCTGCGTATGTTCGCCCATCTTTGTACATCATATTCATCATTAACTTTTGAGCATTTTCAGGCTTTTGCAATGCAAGACCATCCATTTCCAGAACAATAATTTCTGCTTGGTCGTAAGCTTCGTCAAATGCTTTTGGTAGTGGATAATCGCTTTGACTAAGTACATGAACAGTACCACCTAAATATACGCTACTTCCGTTTTTTGTTACTTTCCACACTGGTGCTTTGGCCATTGCTGAAAAGGTAAAACTAGTGATCAATAGAACCGTAATGGCTTTCCATATTTTATTCATTTTATATTCCTTATTTTGGTTAGATTTCTTCATAGACTGACGTTGCTTGCCACACTGTGGATTTCACTTTTTGCTGTTTATAATCGCGGAGCGCTAATAAACAAGGTGTCAATACTAGAGTTAAAAGTGTAGCAAATGCTAGGCCACCTGCCACTGCAGTAGCTAATTGTGCCCACCATTGAGTAGATGGAGAGCCAAAACTTACATCTTGTTTGATAAAGTCGATATTCATTTGTAGCACCATAGGTAACAACCCTAAGATTGTTGTAACAGTGGTAAGTAACACTGGACGTAAACGCTGCGCGCCAGTGCGTAAAATTGCATCTTTCGCACTAAAGCCTGATGCTCTTAGAACATTATACGTATCAATTAAAACGATATTGTTATTAACAACAATACCGGCGAGAGAGATCACTCCTAGCCCAGACATTACTACACCAAAAGGTTTACCAGCTATTAACAAGGCTAAAAACACACCGACCGTAGAAAATAATACCGCAGATAAAATCAACATCGCCTGATAAAAACTATTAAATTGAGTGACTAAAATAATTGCCATTACAAATAAAGCGATGGCGAAAGCGTTGATCAAAAAGTTCTGCGATTCTTGTTGCTCTTCAGATTGCCCTTTAAATGAAACAGCAACACTCATCCAGTTTATATCGGACTCTTCTAATTGCTTTTTCAGCATTGGTAGTGCTTTGTCAAGCTGGCTATTAGGAGCCAAGTCAGCTTGTAAACTAATGACTCGCCTTCCATCAATACGTTGAATATTATCAATTTTAGGAATTGCCGACTTTTCAACAAAATTAGTCATAGGCACCAAGCCGTCTTGCGTTTTTAATCGCAACTCATCTAAACGATTGATGCTACGTTTATTGGAAGGAAAGCGAACACGAATATCTAAGTCATCATCAACATCATCAGGGCGGTACTCACCAAGCTTAAGCCCGTTTGTAACCATTTGAACCGAGGTACCAACTAATGTCGCATCTGCACCAAAAGTAGCCGCCAATGCTCTATCCACCTTAAGCTGCCATTCGATGCCAGGTTTTGCTCCCCCATCTTCAATATTGGTAAAGTGCTCGTTTACATCTAATGCTGCTCGAACCCTTCGAACCGCATCTTCTAATTCCACAGGGTCACGAGAAGATAGTTCCAATTTCAGGTCTTTACCTTGTTGCGGTCCCATCTGATCTTTTCGAACTTCTACTTCAACGCCTGCATAGTTATCGACTCGTCGATGAAGTTCTGCGACTAATTCATTAGCACTTGGCCTAAACTGCCAATTAACCAAGTTAATTCTAAGCTTGCCCACTAAATCATTACCACCAGTTTTAGAATACAGAGACTTAATTGAGCTCATATCTAGAATGCGACGTTCAATTTCACGCATTACTTCATCTTTTTCATGAATGGATAAATCACCATAAGATCGAACCGTTAGACTAATTCCTTCAGGTTCGACATCAGGAAAATATTTGCTACCTAAACCTGAGCCGATATAATTCACCATCACCGCAGCGGAGAACAGAATAGTCAAAGATAATACTTTAATCGGGTGATAAATAGCGACAGAAAGCATATTGACGTATTTTCCAACAAAGCCGTCTAAAGATTTAATATCGCCTTCTTCTGCTTGTATTAATTGTTGTTTCTCTTCTTCAGTAATAACTCGACTTTTGCCCCAAATAGATCCCATAGTAGGTACAAATATCAACGCCATTAATAACGACGCTGTTAAAACTGCAATTAGCGTGATTGGCATGAATTTCATAAATTCACCCATCATTCCAGGCCAAAATAATAATGGTGCAAATGCAGCAAGGGTGGTCGCTGTTGAAGCTATAATTGGCCATGCCATGCGCTTAGCCGCCATCGCATAAGCTTGCTCTTTATTAATACCTTCACTCATCTGTCTATCGGCAAATTCAGTCACCACTATGGCGCCGTCGACTAACATGCCAACCGCCATAATAAGGGCAAATAAAACAACAATATTGATTGTTAAACCAAATACTGAAAGTACTAAGATACCGGTTAAAAATGAACCAGGGATTGATAGACCAACCAAACTTGCAGTACGCGCACCAAGAGCAGCAATAATTACAATTACAACTAACAACACCGCTGAGATGACATTGTTTTGTAAATCTAGCAACATAACTTTGACGTTTTTCGACTCATCGCCCGTGTAGTTAACTAAGATATGCTTTGGCCAAAATACGCGTTCTTTCTCGATTAACGTTCGAACCCTATCAACCGTATCTATGATATTTTGACCAGGGCGTTTTTTAACTTCGATTGAAATCGCACGTTCACCATTTAGTCGAGCAAAACTAGTTGGATCTTTGTAAGCACGGCGAACGATAGAAATATCTTCAAAGGTTACGACTTTCTCACCTTCTACTTTTATTGGCAATTCCAACATATCTTTAAACGATTCAAATACCGATGGCACTTTAACTGCAAAGCGGCCTTTACCAGTATCCATGGTTCCAGCCGGTACTAAGCGATTATTACGTTCAACTAGCTGAAATATATCATTTTGATCAAGGCCATAACTTTCCATCAATAGTGGATCGACAATGATTTCCACCATATCTTCTCGATCGCCACCGATGTCAACTTCTAATACTTGCGGCAATGCAGCAATTTTATCTTCCAAATCACGGGCGATAGTAATTAAACCGCGCTCACTTACAGGGCCAGATAAAAATACTGTTACAGCCGGTTGGCTACTCGCCATGGTGACTTCTTTTACAACGGGCTCCTCCGTCTCATTGGGCAGTTTAGCCTTGGCTAAAGTAACTTTGTCTCGAACATCTGCTAACGCTTCTTTAGCATCGAACCCTGGCACATATTCAAGCATAATACTTGCGTGACCTTCACTCGATGTAGAGCGCATTTCCTTTATGCCTTCGAGGGATTTTAGTTCGTTTTCCATTGGTCGCACTAACATGCGCTCAGCATCTTCCGGAGAAATGCCATCATGTATCATTGAAATATAAATATTAGGAATGGGAATATCGGGTTTTGATTCTTTTGGGATACTGTTGTATGTGATAGCGCCAGAGATGAGTAATAACAGAAAAATCATCATTACCGAACGTGTACGGTATAAAGCAGAATCGATTAACCCTAGCATAACTGTGATTACTCCATCACAGCTTGAACTTTATCTCCAGGTCGGACAAAGCCCTGACCTAGAGTTATTATTTTTGCTTGTTTCCCAAGACCGGTCAACCAAACACCTGAATCGTCGCTTTTAACTATGTTAATTTTGGTAAAAACGACAATATCATCAACAACCGATTTAACACCAATGTTGCCATTTTCATCAAGTGCCAATAAAGCTGGAGTTACTTTTATTGCAGAAACTTCTTGTACCGGCAACTCGACTTCTGAGCTAATACCAGCTAGGTATCGAAAATTACTGTTTTCAATCGCTATTTCAGCTTTAAATGTATTGGTTCGTTCATCAGCAACACTAGCAATATAGCGGAGTCGTCCGGTAAGTGATTGTTTATTAAATAAACTTATTTCAGCACTCTGCCCATGTTTAACTAATTCAACTTGATTCTCAGTGATATGCGCTCGAATGACTAACGGATCAAGATCGGCAATCATCGCAACATTGTCACCAACTTTTAGATAATCACCAATTTCTACAAAACGCTCATTTAAAATTCCATCAAACGGTGCGTAAATAGTTGTATTGGCGATATCATTTTCAATTCGAGCTAATTCGGCTTTTGCATCGGTAACATCGCTTAGTTTTTGCGCCAGTGCTGATTGACCTTGATATCCGCCATCAAATAACTCTTTAGCGCCATAATATTCGATGCGGCGTTGTTTAAGCAGGGTACGGTAATGTTCTAATTGTGCAGGTAAATCATTAAGTGCAATGGTGGCTATGATATCGCCTTTTTTGACCATTGAACCACGTTTTGCGTGGACTTTCGTTATTGCGCCCTTAACCTGAGCTTTAATGGTTACCGAACGATTTGGCTCAGTGCGGCCATAAAGGGTGATTGTATTAGTGACTTGCTCAGCATTAATTATTTCTACTTTAACTTTTGCAATTGGAGCTTCTTTCTCTGCGTTAATATCTGGATTAATTTTTTCAGCATTAAGCCCGAACATTAACCATATTAGTAATAATGCAGCAATGAAAATAGCAATAATATATGGACGCTCTGCCAACCATAGCCGGAAATGGCTTTTCTGACGCATTTCTTCCCCAAAAAAATATTTTTATAACTTATAAGGTCAGTATAAAACGAAGAAGGGATAATAAGCAGCAAAAAGTTAACATTTTATTAAATTTTTGCTGCAAACAGAGTTACTTAAAGAGGTATGTTCGAATATTATTGAAAAATATTAGATAGAAAAAGAAGAACCACAACCACAGGTTGTTTCTGCATTTGGGTTGTCAACTAGAAAACGGCTACCTTCTAGTCCTTCAATATAATCAACAGTACCGCCTACTAGGTATTGTAGACTCATAGGATCAACAACCATAACAACCCCCTGTTTTTCTATAGTCATATCCCCTTCGTTTACTTTTTCATCAAAAGTAAAACCATATTGAAAACCCGAACAACCACCACCGGTTACATAGACACGTAATTTTAGCTCTGGGTTTTCTTCTTCATTGATTAACGTTTTAACCTTATCGGCCGCTGCATCACTGAATTGAATTGGCATTGGATTTTCTGACATAACTACTTCTAAACATCGATTACTAAGGGAGGCGAATTATCTTAAACCTGAGCAATTTAATCAAGTATTAAAGCAAATTTAGCCCTGTTTATTGTTTGACCAAGGGTATGATTCGTCCAATCTATGATATTTTTGCCATTTTCCTGCCGGTAAAATCGCTGAAACATCAACTTTTTCAGGAATAAATTCATCAGGTAAAGTAAATTCACCTTCTAACACCTGAAAATATTGAAAGCTAAATGATAAAGATTTCTTATCTAGTTCCGATATATTAGAAATATTTACTGTAGCCGGTCGATCAAGCAAACTTCCGTTGAACAATACTTCAACATGCCCTTTAGCGTAACGCTTACTCTGTTGTTGCTGCACCAGCACAACCCGAATACGGTAATGGTTTTTACTTGTAGTTGGAATAATTTCTACTTCGTCAATAACGATGCCATTGGCTTGCTTTTCAGGAGCCATTATTTTTTCATAAAAAGCTAACTCTTTTTTTAATGAAAAATGATCGTCTTCAACACTACGAAGCGCCTGCTGAGCTTTCTGATTTGCTTGTCGCTCAATTTCCAACTCTACTTGTAGGGTGTTAATCATACTTTTAGCTTTTTCATTGGCTGAATACAATTTATCAAGGCGCTGAGATTGATCGTCAATCATTCTTTCTTGATGCTTTTGATAAAGGTTGCCAGCTTTAAAGCTCGCAAAAGCAATCACCAACAATATAGATATGCAAATTATTAATAATTTGAAAGCGCCAAATCTTTGGTGTAATTTGGAAATTGTTATGTTTTTTAACCAGTTCATTTTTAAGGTAAAATCTTTCTCAAATATGTTAAAC
This sequence comes from Thalassotalea crassostreae, assembly GCF_001831495.1. NCBI lineage: Bacteria > Pseudomonadati > Pseudomonadota > Gammaproteobacteria > Alteromonadales > Colwelliaceae > Thalassotalea > Thalassotalea crassostreae. Next base: position 509,247 of record NZ_CP017689.1, on the reverse strand, counting down.
TTTGCGGTATTCGCACTAATTCTGCACCCATTTAGTTGCTAAAACTATTGATTAAATAAACGATAAGGATACTCCATGTCTTTAGCGAGACTAAGGAAAAAGTTGGCTAAACCAGAACCTTCTTGGCAACTATGTTTGCTTGGAATAATAGGCGCATTGCTAGCATCGTTTTTTATTATTTTATTTCGTTTTAGCTTTGAATGGCTCCAATTACTCTACCTTGATAGTGTAGATCACTACAATACTTTAACAGAAATTTATCGTTTTTTTACACCGCTAATCGCCGTTGCCTTTATAATTTTATTTTCTTGGTTAACTGGCTTTAAATATTCAAGAATGGGGATTCCGTTTGTCATTTACCGATTAAAAGCAGCTTATGGCTCGATTCCTTTACGAAATACCTTAACCCAATTTTTTGGCGGAATATTCGCTTTAGCCGGTGGTTTCTCTGTAGGGCGAGAAGGTCCAGCGGTTCATATTGGTGCCGCAAGCAGTAGTTTAATTGGTAGTTATCTATCTTTACCCAAAAACGCCATTAGAACGCTATGTGCTTGTGGTATTGCTGCCGGCATTTCCGCAAGTTTCAACACGCCGTTAGCGGCAGTTATTTTTGTAATGGAAGTAATTTTACGAGAATACAAATTACATATTTTCGTGCCTGTAATCCTCGCTTCTATCATCGGTTCGATGATGACACACGCATTCTTTGGACCATTCCATGAGTTCGAATTTTTTGCCTATATTGTTATCGACTTTTGGCACTATCCTTTACTCATCGTCTTTGGAATTTGCATTGGCTTTTTGGCTAAAGCCTTTAACTCAAGTTTAATTGGCGTGCTAAAAATATTTCATAATCAACATATGTCAAAGAGACTTGTTTTAGCTGCATTGATAATGGGGCTTGTTGGCGTTCTTGTGCCACAGAGTATGGGCTCTGGGTTAAGTGCGATTAGCTTTATGTTGGAACCCGATGTTGGGGTTTGGATCATCATTTCCGTGCTCATTGCAAAATTTGTGGCTACGACAGCAATACTAGGCCTCGGTGTTCCTGGAGGTATTATCGGACCGACACTAGGCATAGGTGCAGTGGCCGGAGCTTTGATGGCATTGTTTGTAAACTATATTTACGGCGGGGGTGATTTTTCAGGAGGCACCTTCACTGGTGGGGAATTCTCCGGCGACTACGCTTTGATGGGAATGGCTGCGATGTTGGCGGCAACATTGAATGCACCGCTAGCCGCGTTATTAACGATAATTGAATTGTCAAATCAGTTACAACTAGCATTACCAGCTATGGTTGTAATAACGAGCGCATATTTGACATCCAGTCAGTTTTTGAAGAATCGCTCAATATTTTTACAACAATTGGAATATCAACAATTACCTTATCAGTTGTCTCCTGTGGAAGATGTATTGCAAAAACATGGTGTTTTGAGTTTAATTCAAGAAAACTATCAACTGATTGAGAGTGATGACAAAAACCAATTACGACAACAATTAATGAGTATGGATTCTGATTTGTTTTTAATTGCAAGAACCCCTGCAACTCAAGCATTGCATTTTGTTGAAAGAGAAATTAACTTGCCCCTTTTGGAAGATGATTCACAAGCGGTTAAGATCAGTGAAATGCCAGCAATTTCTTCGCAAGCAACCTTGTCTGAAGCCTATTTTGCTCTTCAGGAAAAACGAGATGGTGCGGTTTATATTTATGAAAAGACTAATGATAATGTCATTGGTTTACTCACGTTTGAAAAAGTTAGAAGCGTTTTAACGAAAGGAAAGGTTTAAATGAGTTCTCTGTTATGGATAAAAGCATTACATATTGCTTTTATGGTTGCTTGGTTTGCCGGCATATTTTATTTACCTAGGCTATTTGTATATCACGCCGAGTCAAACAGTGCAGAAGTTCATCAGCAACTTAAAACAATGGAAAGACGACTTCTGTACTTTGTAACCCCGTTTGCTTTACTGACCCTGATTTTGGGCCTGATATTGATTTATATGTATGGCTCGGCTTGGTTTGCTCAATCGAGCTGGCTTCATGTAAAGCTGGTTCTAGTAGCGGTTTTATATGTGTACCACGGATATTGCTTTAAATTGTTAAGTGATTTTAAAAATAATCGGAATACACGTTCCGGACGATTTTATCGTATTTTTAACGAACTACCGGTTCTAATTCTATTTGCAGTAATAATTTTGGCGGTTGTTAAACCGTTACTTTATTAACAAATATAGTAAATTGTGCTATCGTTTCGCGCAATATAATCACGAACATGAATACTAATAATTGCACAGCCATTATTAAATTTTATTATCTTTAATTTCAGGTAGTATCTATGATGAAGTTTCAAGGTAGCCATATTCTTTCGGTTTCACAGTTTGACCGAGAATCTGTCTCTAGAATACTTGATGTCGCCAAAGCGATGATCCCATACGCAAGTCGTCAAAAACGTTGTACAGTTTTAGAAGGCGCAATCCTCAATAATTTATTCTTCGAACCAAGTACTCGAACTCGAGTATCTTTTGGTACAGCATTTCAATTATTAGGTGGTTTTGTCCATGAAACCGTTGGTCAAGAAAGCTCTTCGTTATCAAAAGGTGAATCATTGTTTGACACTGCTAGAGTGATTAGTGGTTATTCTGATGTGATCGCCATGCGTCACCCTGAAATGCACTCTGTTGCTGAATTTTCGAAAGGAAGCTCTGTACCTGTAATTAATGGTGGCGATGGTGCCAATGAGCACCCAACTCAAGCATTACTTGATTTATTTACTATTCAGGCTGAAATGGCGCGTTTTGGGAAAGGGATAGACGACTTAAACATTGTACTGATGGGCGACCTTAAACACGGTAGAACCGTTCATTCATTGTCTCGTTTGTTAAGTTTATACAATAACGTCAACATCACCCTTTTAGCACCTAACGAATTACAAATGCCAGACTCAGTAATTTCTACATTATCTAATGCCGGCCATAACATCACGGTCACTGACGAAATGGCGGGCAACCTGCAGTCTGATGTTGTTTATCAAACACGAATCCAACAAGAACGTTTCGCAAGCGTTGAAGACGCTGACAAATATCGTGGTCATTTTAGTTTGAATAAATCGGTATATGAACAATATTGTAAAGATCATACCGTTATCATGCATCCATTACCTCGTGACTCTCGACCAGAGGCGAATGAGCTTGATGTAGATTTAAATGACAATCAAAATTTGGCGATTTTCCGTCAAGCTCAAAATGGTGTTCTAGTTCGTATGGCACTGTTTGCACTTACATTAGGGGTTGACGAGAAGCTCAGCCAATTTGAAAAAGACGTTACCTGGTTTACAACTAAATAATCAGCGTACTAACAAGGCAAAATTATGTCACATTCAGAACAATTATTTGACCAAGCCCAACAAACAATTCCAGGAGGGGTAAACTCTCCAGTTCGAGCGTTTAAAGGGGTTGGTGGTACACCAATATTCATCGAGCGAGCCGAAGGCGCATACATTTTTGATGCTGATGGTAAGCGTTACATCGACTACGTTGGTTCATGGGGACCAATGATTTTAGGTCATAATCATCCAAAAATTTTAGATGCAGTTATCAAAACCGCAAAGAATGGATTGAGCTTCGGCGCCCCCACTGAACTTGAAATAACCATGGCTGAAAAAGTTCGCGAACTTGTTCCTTCGATGGAAAAATTACGTATGGTAAGCTCAGGTACCGAAGCGACTATGAGTGCTATTCGTTTAGCTCGTGGCTACACTGGTCGCGACAAAATCTTAAAGTTTGAAGGCTGTTACCATGGCCACGCTGATTCACTTCTAGTGAAAGCTGGTTCTGGCGCATTAACACTTGGTGTGCCAAATTCTCCAGGTATTCCTGAAGATTTTGCTAAGCACACATTAACGACCACGTTCAACGATATCGAAGCAGTTAAGCAAGTGTTCGCAGAATATGGCGATCAAATCTCTTGCATAATTGTCGAACCTGTTGCCGGTAATATGAATTGTATTCCACCAGTTACTGGTTTCTTAGAAGGGCTTCGTGAAGTTTGTGACCAGTATGGGAGTGTGTTGATCTTTGATGAAGTCATGACCGGCTTTAGAGTTGCACTTGGTGGCGCGCAAGCACACTATAATATCAAACCTGACTTGACTACCTTAGGTAAAGTAATTGGTGGCGGAATGCCAGTTGGTGCATTTGGTGGTAAAACTGAGATCATGGATTATATCGCGCCTGTTGGTCCTGTTTATCAAGCTGGTACTTTATCTGGTAACCCAATTGCTATGGCCGCAGGTTTTGCTGCATTGTCGGAATTAAGTGCGACTGATCATCACTGTCAACTAACGGCTCAAACTAAACAGTTAGCTGAAGGATTTAAGCAGGCTGCACAGCGCCAAGGCGTGAAATTAAGCATTAATTATGTCGGCGCAATGTTTGGTATATTCTTTACTGACAAAGAGCAGATTAATTGTTTTGCAGAAGCGACCGCTTGCGATAATGAAAAGTTCAATAAGTTCTTCCACTTAATGTTAGATGAAGGTGTATATCTAGCTCCTTCAGCATTCGAAGCAGGTTTCTTATCTACTGCCCATAGTAGTGAAGATATTCACCAAACATTAGAAGCGGCTGAACGTTGTTTCGCTAAGCTTTAAATTATTTAATTAGCTTTACATAAATACATTAAAAAGCACTCAATTAAGCAAATTGAGTGCTTTTTTATTTTCTAATAATCTTATCAAATAACGAGCTAATTCTAGTTCTACTTCAATGCCGTCAATAAATCGTGTATTTCTGCTTTTAATTCTTTATCCGGAATTTTATTAGCACTTACTTTAGCTTTCTCCAACGCGCTTATCGCCGCTTCATTGTTTCCTAACTCGGCATTCAAAGAGCCTATAGAAAATCCGATAGATGAACAAAAATCTTTAGAATTGATAGCTTCGGCTTTCACTAATGCATGTTCATAAATATTTATAGCTAAGGCCAGATCTTCAGTAAAATCAGCTAACGTCTCCCATTGCACAGGGTGATCTTTATCGGTGTTTTCGTTTGCCTCACAAAGCTGTTTTAATTCCCCATAAAAACCGTCAAAGCGCTTCTGGTTCTTTTGTTCAGCTGCGGCCATTAAACTGCCAGTTAACGAGAGCACTTGTTTATATAATTTAGTATTCATAATTGGCCTTTTCAAAGATTCGTGAGCTTAACTTATAACAAACTTGCACTAACCTATTTGTAATTCTGCATCCAATCCATTTGCTGGTTGGCATTCGCTTTCTTTTCCATGATATCAACAATGAGTGGCTTTAAAATTAATTCCATTGCAAAGCCCATCTTACCACCCGGTACCACTAAGGTGTCGATTCGTGACATAAAAGAGCCATCAATCATTCTTAAATAAAATGGAAAATCTACATTTTTCATTTCTCGAAAACGAATCACCACAAAACTTTCGTCCGCTGTAGGAATACCTTTAGCACTGAATGGATTAGATGTATCTACGGTTGGTACACGTTGAAAGTTAATATGGGTACGACTAAATTGTGGCGTGATAAATTTAAAATAATCATCCATGCTGCGCACGATACTATCGGTAACAGCTTCACGAGAATGGCCTCGCTTACGGGTATCACGTATGATTTTTTGTATCCATTCAAGGTTAACTATAGGTACCATGCCAATTAACAGGTCAGCATAACGTGCAACATCATTTTTTTCAGTTACGACGCCTCCATGTAAGCCTTCATAAAATAAAAGGTCTGAACCGGCTCCTAGAGGCTCCCAAGGAGTAAAAGTACCTGGCATTTGATTATATGGTACAGCTTCATCAAATGTATGCAGATAACGACGCATCGTGCCTTCACCTTTTTCGCTAAAGTCCTTAAATAGCTTTTCTAAAGCATCGAAGTCGTTAGCAATATCGCCAAAATAACTGACTGCTTCACCAGCTTCTTTTGCCTTGCGTTTTTCTAGTTCCATTTCTGGTCTGGTAAAACGGTGAAAACTATCACCCTCTACGATCGCAGCTTTAACGTTCAACGAACGAAATATATGATCGAATGCGCCCATAGTTGTAGACGTACCTGCACCGGAGGAACCAGTAATAGCTATGATTGGATTTCTTTCAGACATTAAATTAACTTTTAAAACTTAAACGACCTACTTTTATACGGACTTGTCGCCCTAAGGTCAAGATTTGCGACAAATGTCTCATAAGCGTTTGAGTTAGTTAGATAGAATTTGGAGGTAGGAAATACTGTGGTTCGAGGTTCTAGGTTCTAGGTTCGACAGACTATAAATAGTATTAAGGAGTGAGAAAAAGGGATTTAGACAAGGCAGGTTATGACGACGTGTAGTACGCTACACGAGTTATAACCTAACGCAGTATTAATTCTTTTTAACCACTCCTTAAAAAAAAAGGAACCCGAAGGTTCCTTTTTTATATACAAATCAATAAATTGATTATGCTTCAGTAGTCTCTTCAACTTCAGCAGTTTCTTCAACTACTGGTTGGTCAACTAACTGAATGTAAGCCATAGGCGCTTTATCACCAGTACGGAAACCGCATTTTAAAATGCGAGTGTATCCACCTGGACGTTCTTGGTAACGAGGACCAAGTTCGTTGAATAATAAACCTACTACTTCGTTGTCACGTGTACGAGCAAATGCCAAACGACGATTTGCAACGCTATCTGTTTTAGCCAATGTAATTAGTGGCTCAACAACGCGACGTAGTTCTTTAGCTTTAGCAACAGTAGTTTTAATTGTACCGTGCTTTACTAAAGAGCTTGCCATATTGCGGAACATCGCCTGGCGATGACTGCTATTACGGTTTAACTGGCGACCGCTTTTACGATGGCGCATAAGTTAATCCTTCTCTCTTAACTATTAAATTGTGATCGACTTAGTCGTTATCAGCAATGCTTTCAGGTGGCCAGTTTTCTAGGCGCATACCTAGAGATAGACCACGAGACGCTAATACGTCTTTGATTTCAGTTAGAGACTTCTTACCTAAGTTAGGTGTTTTAAGAAGTTCTACTTCTGCACGCTGTACTAAATCACCAATGTACTGAATCGCTTCTGCTTTTAAACAGTTGGCTGAACGAACTGTTAGTTCTAAATCATCAACTGGACGTAGAAGAATTGGGTCGAAAGCTGGTTTAACTTCTTCCGGTTCAACTTCTTTAACATCACGTAAATCAACAAACGCATCTAGCTGTTCAGCTAAAATTGTTGAAGCGCGACGAATCGCTTCTTCTGGATCTAACGTACCGTTAGTTTCCATATCGATTACTAATTTATCTAAGTCAGTGCGTTGTTCAACTCGAGCTGAGTCAACATCGTAAGCAATTCTCTCAACAGGACTGAAAGATGCGTCAACTAGTAAACGACCAATTGCGCGCTCTTCTTCCTCGGCATTGCGACGAACAGACGCTGGAACGTAACCACGTCCAGTTTCTACTTTGATTCGCATGCTGATTGAGCCGTCACCTGTTAAATTACAGATTACGTGAGCAGGATTAGCGATTGTAACATCACCATCATGCTGTATATCAGCTGCCGTTACAGGGCCTTCACCCGACTTAGTTAAAGTTAAAACTGCTTCAGTTTTGCCTTCTAAACCTACAGCCAAACCTTTAAGGTTTAACAGAATCTCGATGATGTCCTCTTGAACACCCTCTTTAGAGCTGTATTCGTGCAATACACCATCAATTTCAACTTCTGTCACTGCACAACCTGGCATTGACGAAAGTAAAATGCGGCGTAGCGCATTACCCAAAGTATGACCAAAACCACGTTCTAGTGGCTCTAAAGTTACCTTAGCACGAGTATCAGATACATTTTCAATACCTACTAACTTCGGCTTAAGGAATTCGGTTACAGAACCCTGCATTATTGTCCTCTCTTAAAGTTCAGCTTTATTTCGAGTAAAGCTCGACAATCAACTGTTCATTGATTTCGGCTGATAGGTCAGAACGATCTGGGTTACGCTTGTACGTACCTTCAAGTTTCTTATTATCAACTTCAACCCAGACTGGTTTCTCACGTTGTTCAGCTAATTCTAAAGCTGCGATGATACGCGCTTGAGTTTTAGCTTTCTCACGAATTGAGATCACATCGTCTGACTTAACAGCGAAAGATGGAATATTAACAACTTGACCGTTAACTACGATAGCTTTGTGGCTAACTAGTTGACGAGCTTCTGCACGTGTAGATGCATAACCCATACGGTAAACAACGTTGTCTAAACGCTTTTCTAAAAGTTGTAACAAGTTTTCACCTGTATTACCTTTTAGACGAGCAGCTTCTTTATAGTAATTTCTAAACTGTTTCTCAAGTACACCGTAGATACGACGAACTTTTTGCTTCTCACGAAGTTGAACACCATAGTCAGATAAACGACCGCGACGCGCACCGTGTTGACCAGGAATAGTTTCGATCTTACATTTAGTATCTATAGCACGTACACCAGATTTAAGGAACAAGTCTGTTCCTTCACGGCGACTAAGCTTTAGTTTTGGACCTAAATATCTTGCCATTTTCTTTCTCCAACAGACCTATTAAACGCGACGTTTCTTAGGTGGACGACAACCATTATGAGGAATCGGAGTAACGTCAGTAATGTTGGTGATTTTAAAACCAGCAGCATTTAAGGCACGGATTGCAGATTCACGACCTGGACCTGGACCTTTAACGAATACTTCAATATTCTTCAAACCAAACTCTTGTGCTACTTTACCAGCACGATCAGCAGCAACCTGTGCAGCGAATGGAGTTGATTTACGTGAACCACGGAAACCAGAACCACCTGCAGTTGCCCAAGATAACGCATTACCTTGACGATCTGTAAGAGTTACGATTGTGTTGTTGAAAGAAGCATGGATATGAGCCATGCCATCAGCAACTTGTTTTTTTACGCGCTTTTTCGTGCGCGTTGGTGTTTTAGCCATGTCTAATTACCTCGATCTACTTTTTAATCGGCTTACGAGGACCTTTACGGGTACGCGCATTAGTCTTAGTGCGCTGACCACGTAGAGGGAGACTACGACGGTGGCGTAAACCACGGTAACAGCCAAGGTCCATCAGACGCTTGATATTCATTGAAACTTCACGGCGTAAATCACCTTCTACAGTAAATTTAGCCACTTCTGCGCGAAGCAAATCTATTTGAGCTTCGTCTAGTTCACTGATCTTAATATCTTCAGCAATACCTGCGCCTGAACAAATTGCCTTTGCTCTTGTTGCGCCGATGCCGTAGATAGCAGTAATGGCGATTACTGCATGCTTACGATCAGGGATGTTAATGCCAGCTATACGGGCCACTAACACATCTCCTATTATTAGGGTTAAAAGAAAACCGGTTGAAAAGCCCGTAAGGATACTCAACCAGCAACATTTTTGCAATATAAAGTGTCACTTATTGCAAACAATTACAACAAGTGACAATTTAGTAAAAGATTAGCCTTGGCGTTGCTTGTGTTTAGGTTCAACGCAAATTACGCGAACAACACCAGCACGTTTAACAACTTTACAGTTACGACAAATCTTTTTAACGGATGCACGAACTTTCATTTTATACTCCGTTGGCCTATCGGCCATAGCCTTTTAGATTGGCTTTCTTAAGCACGCTGTCATATTGATGAGACATCAAATGAGTTTGTACTTGTGCCATGAAATCCATAATAACAACTACGATAATTAGTAGGGATGTTCCACCGAAGTAGAATTGTACATCCATAAATATCATCATGAACTCAGGAACCAAACAAATAAAAGTAATGTATAAAGCACCTGCCAAAGTTAGGCGGGTCATTACTTTATCGATATATCTAGATGTTTGCTCACCCGGGCGAATGCCTGGAATGAACGCACCAGATTTCTTCAAATTATCTGCTGTTTCACGCGGATTGAAAACCAATGCCGTGTAGAAAAAACAGAAAAAGATTATTGCTGCAGCATATAGCATTACATACAACGGTTGTCCTGGTGACATTGCAAGAGAAACCTCTTGTAAAAAGTCAGCAGTTGCACCGCTACCTTGTCCGAACCAACTTGCGATGGTACCCGGGAACAAGATAATACTTGAAGCGAAGATTGGTGGGATAACACCCGCCATGTTCACTTTAAGTGGTAAATGAGTACTTTGAGCGGCAAATACCTTACGACCTTGTTGGCGTTTGGCGTAGTTTACCACAATGCGGCGTTGACCGCGCTCTACAAATACTACAAACCAAGTAACAGCGAAAACAATTACGCCAATTACTAATAATGCTAATAAGTGCAATTCACCTTGACGCGCCATTTCAGCTGTTTGACCAACAGCTGATGGCATGCCAGCAACAATACCTGCGAAAATTAACACAGAGATACCATTACCAATACCACGTTCAGTAATCTGTTCACCTAACCACATTAAGAACATGGTACCAGTTACTAAAGATACTACCGCAGTAAAGTAGAAACCGAAACCAGCGTTAACCACTAGTCCAGGCATCATACCAGGTAAACTCTTTGCTATTGCAATCGCTTGCACTGTTGCCAGAAGCAGTGTGCCGTAGCGTGTGTATTGGCTGATCTTACGACGTCCAGCTTCACCTTCTTTCTTTAACTCCTGCATACTCGGCACGATATGTGTGCTGATCTGCATGATGATCGAAGCTGAGATGTACGGCATAATACCTAGTGCCAATACAGAGGCTCGCTCAAGTGCACCACCAGAGAACATGTTAAACATTTCTACAATGGTGCCCTTTTGTTGTTCAAACAACTGAGCTAGTACAGCGGCGTCAATACCAGGGATTGGTACAAATGAACCTAAACGGAACACTATTAATGCGCCGAGTACGAACAACAATCTTTGTTTAAGCTCAGACAAACCGCCTTGAGCCTTGTTTTCCATTCCTGGTGTAGCCATTGTGTACTATTCCTCTATTGTACCACCGGCAGCTTCAATCGCTGCACGTGCACCTTTCGTTACTGCTAAGCCGCGAACCGTAATCTTACGACTAATTTCACCAGAAAAGATGATTTTAGCTGTTTCGATATTGCGGTTAATTACGCCAGCGTCTTTAAGAGCGTGAATATCAACAACGTCTGCAGTCATAGTGTTTAATTCATGTAAACGAACTTCAGCGCGAACTAAAGATTTACGTGAAGTAAAACCAAACTTAGGTAAACGTTGCTTAAGTGGCATCTGACCACCTTCAAAACCTGGACGAATGCCGCCGCCTGAGCGTGACTTCTGACCTTTGTGACCACGGCCACCAGTTTTTCCGATACCAGAACCAATACCACGACCTTGGCGTTTACGATCTTTCTTCGCGCCAGGTGCAGGGGATAATGTATTTAAATGCATTGTTTAATCCTCCACCTTAATCATGTAATGAACTAGGTTGATCATGCCACGTACTGATGGAGTATCTTCTAACTCTACAGTATGATTGATACGACGTAAACCCAGTCCTTTCAAAGTAGCTCTATGAGTCGGTAAACGACCGATTGAGCTCTTAACTTGTGTTACTTTAACAGTCTTAGCCATTGTTCATTACCCCAGTATTTCAGTAACGTTTAAGCCACGCTTAGCTGCAACAGACTCAGGCGATTTCATGTTCGCAAGAGCACCGATTGTAGCGCGTACAACGTTAATTGGGTTAGTAGAACCGTATGCTTTTGACAATACGTTCTGTACGCCAGCAACTTCTAGTACTGCACGCATCGCGCCACCGGCGATGATACCTGTACCTTCAGAAGCAGGTTGCATGTAAACTTTAGAACCAGAGTGCTTACCTTTTACAGCGTGCTGTAAAGTAGTACCCTTAAGGTCGATGTTTACGATATTACGGCGAGCCTTTTCCATTGCTTTTTGGATTGCAGCAGGAACTTCACGTGCCTTACCGTAACCAAAACCAACACGACCGTTGCCGTCACCAACTACTGTTAGTGCAGTGAAACTGAATATACGACCACCTTTAACCACTTTTGAAACGCGGTTAACAGCGATTAACTTTTCAGCAAATTCACTTTGTTGTGTGTTTTCTACATTAGCCATTATCTACTCCTAGAATTTAAGGCCAGCTTCACGAGCTGCTTCAGCTAAAACTTGAACACGACCGTGGTATAAGAAACCTGAACGATCGAAAGCAACTGACTCAATACCTTTGGCAGCAGCGCGCTCGGCGATTGCTTTACCAACTGCAGCAGCAGCTTCTTTGTTACCAGTAGCTTTAACTTGCTCACGGATTTCTTTATCTAAAGTAGATGCAGATGCAATTACTTCAGAACCAGTTGCCGCGATAAGCTGTGCGTATATGTGACGAGGAGTACGGTGAACGACTAAACGATTCGCACCCAACTCGCTGATTTTAGCGCGCGTACGTTTTGCACGGCGTAAACGAGATGTTTTCTTATCCATAGTATTACCCTACTTCTTCTTAGCTTCTTTACGACGAACATTTTCGTCAGAGTAACGAATACCTTTACCTTTATAAGGCTCTGGCTTACGGTACGCACGAATGTTCGCAGCTACTTGACCAATCACCTGCTTATCAGCACCCGTAAGTACGATTTCAGTTTGACTAGGAGTTTCACACTTAACACCGGCTGGGATTGCATGCTCAACTGGGTGAGAGAAACCTAATGAAAGGTTTAAGTTCTGACCAGCAGCTTTTGCACGGTAACCAACACCGTTTAAGATTAGACGTTTTTCAAAACCAGCGTTCACGCCAACAACCATGTTGTTGATTAATGCGCGAGCAGTACCGGCTTGAGCCCATGCGCCTTTAACATCAGCTACGATGTTAGTGATGATGTTGTTTTCTTCTTGAGAAATTACAACGTCACTATGTATCGTACGAGTTAATTCGCCTTTAGGACCTTTAATTGTGATGTCTTGACCAGATAACGTTACTGTAACGCCAGCAGGGATAGACACAGGTGCTTTTGCAACACGAGACATATTCTTGCTCCTTACGCAACGATACCTAAGATCTCACCGCCTAAACCTGCATTACGTGCAGCGCGGTCAGTCATAAGGCCTTTTGAAGTAGAAACGATCGCAATACCTAGACCAGCTAATACTTGAGGAAGATCATTACTTCCTTTGTATACGCGAAGACCAGGGCGTGAAACACGCTTGATAGTTTCGATAACTTCTTTACCATCGAAATATTTTAAAGTTACTTCTAACTGAGGCTTAGCTTCAGTAGATACTTCAAAACCATTAATATAACCTTCTTCTTTAAGCAAGTTAGCAATTGCAACTTTTAGCTTGGAAGATGGCATTTGTACTGCAACTTTATTTGCAGATTGACCGTTACGGATTCGTGTAAACATATCCGCGATAGGATCAGTCATCATAATCGCTTACTCCCTTACCAACTTGCTTTCTTAAGACCAGGTACTTCACCGCGCATAGTCGCTTCACGCAATTTAATACGGCTTAAACCGAATTTACGTAAGTAACCATGTGGACGACCAGTAACAACACAACGGTTACGTTGACGGCTGCTGCTTGAATCGCGTGGTAAAGCTTGTAGTTTTAACATTGCATCCCAACGCTCTTCTTCAGAAGAATTTACGTTTGAGATGATATCTTTTAGTGCTGCACGCTTTTCAGCGTATTGAGCAACTAATTTTGCACGTTTTGCTTCACGTGCTTTCATTGATGATTTAGCCATAACTCTACACCTTATTTCTTAAACGGGAAGTTAAAGGCAGTCAGCAAAGCATGACCTTCCGCATCGTTCTTCGCCGTAGTACCGATAGTGATATCCATACCACGAATCTTATCGATTTTATCGTAGTCGATTTCAGGAAATATGATTTGCTCACGCACACCCATACTGTAGTTACCACGGCCGTCGAACGATTTAGGGTTCAAGCCACGGAAGTCACGAATACGAGGAACTGAGATTGAGATTAAGCGCTCAAAGAAATCCCACATGCGTTCGCCGCGTAGAGTTACTTTTGCACCAATTGGGTAGCCTTCACGGATCTTAAAGCCAGCAACAGATTTGCGTGCTTTAGTAACCATAGGCTTCTGGCCCGAGATTGATGCCAGATCACTTACGGCGTGGTCTAATACTTTTTTATCAGCAATAGCTTCACCAACACCCATATTTAGTGTGATCTTTTCAATCGAAGGGACTTGCATGACACTTTTGTATCCGAACTCTTTGGTAAGTTCAGCAACAACCGTATCTTTGTAAAAATCATGCAGTTTCGCCATCATTTACTCCAAATTATACTAATTCGTTATTAGACTTGAAGAAACGAACTTTTTTGCCGTCTTCAATTCTAAAACCAACACGATCAGCCTTGCCAGTAGCAGGGTTTTTGATCGCAACGTTAGATACGTTGATTGCAGCTTCTTTCTCAACAATGCCACCAGCTTGCTGTAACTGAGGTACAGGTTTCTGGTGTTTCTTGATTAAGTTGATGCCTTCAACGAAAACTTTTCCTTCTGCTGGAAGAACTTTAGTGACTTTGCCACTTTTGCCCTTATCTTTACCAGCTAGGATTACTACTTCGTCATTTTGACGAATTTTAGAGGCCATTTTCGTAGCTCCTTATAGTACTTCTGGCGCTAGAGATACGATCTTCATGAACTTTTCAGTTCGTAATTCACGTGTCACTGGCCCGAAAATACGAGTACCAATTGGCTGTAAGTTTGCGTTAAGCATTACAGCCGCGTTACCATCAAAACGAATAGATGAACCATCCGAGCGACGTACGCCTTTTCTAGTGCGCACCACTACAGCATTAAGTACATCACCTTTCTTCACTTTACCGCGAGGAATTGCTTCTTTAACAGAAACTTTGATGATGTCACCAATATGTGCATAGCGACGGTGCGAGCCACCTAGAACCTTTATACATTGCACGCGTCGAGCGCCGCTGTTGTCAGCAACGTCTAGCTGTGATTGCATTTGGATCATTTTTATGTGCTCCGCTGTTATTAAAAATCAAGGTCAAGTATTTGACCTTTCACTGCCTTTATCCATCCACATAGAGTGAACGGGCGCGAGATTATAACACTACAAAAAGAAAAGTGGTACTTTATTTAAACAAAAAGATTGGTGCAGGTAAGAAAGTT
Organism: Thalassotalea crassostreae; assembly: GCF_001831495.1. Taxonomy (NCBI): domain Bacteria; kingdom Pseudomonadati; phylum Pseudomonadota; class Gammaproteobacteria; order Alteromonadales; family Colwelliaceae; genus Thalassotalea; species Thalassotalea crassostreae. The sequence continues at coordinate 494,159 of NZ_CP017689.1, read as the reverse complement.
AATTCAATGTTAACAGCTCAACATTTTAAATCATTGATTTAATAGGGTTTAAGAGACTATATTTGATTACAAACTGTTACTAATAAGACATTAGTATACTGGCTTATTATGTTATTAAAATGTTACCCCGTGATCGGTAAGTGTAGCTACCATCACAGAGAACCAGTTTTATAGCTGAACTTTTGCTGCTCTAGTCTGGGCAAATCGAATAAAATCGTCTTTATTCACTGCTGGTGACCATAAAAATCCTTGCCCTAAATTGCATGACAACTCTGAAAGTAAATTCACTACCTCTTGAGTTTCAACACCTTCGGCAACGGCATCTATATTTAAATGATTGGCAATGTCTATAATCGCTTTTACGATAGCTAAATTATCTTCATCTTTATCAACATCGGTAATAAATTCTCTATCTATTTTGATGGCATGAATATTTAGGCGTTTTATATAAGCGAGATTCGAATAACCCTTACCAAAATCATCAATTGACAATTTAACCTGTGATTTACTCAACATTTTAATATTCTTAGATAAGTTTTCACTTTGTTCGAGTAACACGTTTTCAGTGATTTCTAATTCTAGATATTTTTCATCCAATTTATATTTATCCAACAATGTATAAATATTTGCGGCAAAGTTAGGCATGGCAAACTGAATAGGTGAGACGTTGACGGCAACGGTAAAATCGTCGAACCCCATTTTATGCCAAACAGAGCATTGCTCTATCGCTTGCTCTAATACCCAATCGCCAATTCCGTTTATCAAACCGGCCTTTTCAGCGATAGGAATAAATACATCAGGACTAACACCACCATAATTATCACTCCACCACCTTAGTAATGCTTCACCGCCTGTCATTCGTCCGGTAGTTAAGCAAATCTTCGGTTGATAATATAGTTCAAGCTTATTGTCTTTTACTGCTCGCCTAAATTCCTCAAGTAAATAAAACTCTTTTTCAGTGTGCTTTATTAGCTCTTGGCTTATCAAACAAATTTGATTTCTACCCAATCTCTTTGCCTGATACAAAGCTATATCAGAATATTTTAACGCTGTATCAAAGTTGTCTGTATCTCGAGGAGCGATGGTGGCACCTATTGAGCAGCTGACCAGTAAATCATATTCATCAATTTTTAGTACCTGATTAACCAAGCTACAAATTCGATTACCCATTTCGATAACATCATTATCATCACTAAATTCTTCGAGCAAGACCATAAATTCGTCACCGCCTAAACGGTATACCCCACCATAAGGCGTGACCATTCCAGCGATTCTACGAGCTATTAGTTTTAAAAGTTTGTCACCTATTTGATGGCCAAGGGAATCGTTTATCGACTTAAAGTCATCTAAATCAATAAATAGTAATGCTGTACTCTTACCGTCTTCTACAGTTTTTTGAATATTTTTATCAAAGATCTCTCGTGCTAAAACACGGTTAGGTAAGTTGGTTAACGCATCTTGGTATACTAGTTTCTGAATTTCACGCTTAGAATTTACAACGACTTTGTTTTCTTCTACCAGTTGTGCAATTAATTTATTGATAGCTTTTGATGCTATTAATGTACTTATAAAAATAACTAACAAGATCAGATTTATTAAAGCGGCTGAGCTTAAATCGATTACTGGAGTATCGTTTTGATAGTAGCCAATCTCATTTACATAACCGTTGGCAAATATTAAACATGCGATACATAGAAAAACAACTGAGACTAATCTGGTAGAACCTAAAACCGTTGCAAATATCAATATCATAGGAAAAGCTAACATAGCTTCATCACGAATGCCGCCAAACTTCCACATCAAACAGGAGGCTAAGATTGTATGGAATATAACCAACAAGCCGGTCGCGAGATTTGGTTTTCGATTTCTAAATGCAAGGAAAAATACTGCTAAGACAACGATGGTCGCCGCCAGTCCGATAACTAACTCAAGACCACCACGGAAATATTCCATGATCAGGGCCAAAATCAACGCTACTTCAGAAACCAAAAATATCTGAAATGATCGTTCTTTACGATATTGGTCAGCAATTGGAGCTTGAGTAATAGGTTCGACTAAATTTGTTACGTCAGCTTTCATAGTATTTTTTTATTGTTATGTATTTAACTACATTAGCACACTTTTAAATTCAATTACTATTGAGTCCTTAGCACATAATGTTATGACACTAACAATATCAAGATATCTTGTAATTTCAGATATAAAAAAACCCCACTTTTACCAGTGAGGTTTTTTAGAACAATTTACTTAATTAAAATTATCAAATTGTCTGGAACAATTTGAAAGCGCGCAGCGACCCGAAGGGTTTCCCATATGGATATGGGAATTCACCTTTTGTGATTACATCAACTAAAGTCCAAAGTCTTTTATAAGAGCAGACTTTGAAACTGCGAGGTGATGCCACATTCACCGAATGTGAATTTCAGATATAAAAAAACCCCACTGTTACCAGTGAGGTTTTTTAGAACAATTTACTTAATTAAAATTAAGCTTTTGTGATTACATCAACTAAAGTCCAGTTTTTAGACTTTGAAATTGGTGCACATTCACGAATTGTTACTACATCACCTTCGTTACATACGTTAGTTTCATCATGCGCTTTCAACTTAGTTGAACGGATCATGAACTTACCGTAGATAGGGTGCTTAACACGACGCTCGATCAAAACAGTGATAGATTTTTCCATCTTGTTGCTGATTACGCGACCTTGTAGAGTACGAATAGATTCGCTCATTATGATGCTGCCTTCTCAGTTAGGATTGTCTTAACACGTGCGATATCGCGACGTACGTTACGTAGCAAATGTGTTTGAGCTAGCTGACCTGTGCTTGCTTGCATGCGGTAGTTAAACTGCTCACGCAATAAGCTTAGTAATTCAGCATTAAGCTCTTCAATGCTTTTTTCTTTAAGTTCACTAGCTTTCATTACATTACCTTACGAGTTACGAAAGTTGTTTTGAACGGAAGTTTAGCAGCTGCTAATGCAAATGCTTCACGCGCTAGTTCTTCACTAACACCTTCCATTTCATACAGAACACGACCTGGTAGGATTTGACATACCCAGTATTCTACAGAACCTTTACCTTTACCCATACGAACCTCAAGAGGTTTTTTGGTAATTGGCTTATCTGGGAATACACGAATCCAAATTTTACCTTGACGCTTGATGTGACGTGTCATTGCACGACGAGCAGCTTCGATTTGACGAGCAGTCATACGACCACGCTCAACTGATTTCAAACCGAATGTACCGAAGCTAACTGAGCTACCTGTGTGCGCTAGGCCACGGTTACGCAGTTTAAATTGCTTACGGAATTTAGTACGTTTTGGTTGTAACATAACTTATTTCCTTACTTGCTGCTCTTGCCTTTGCCTTTTCTTTTCGGCTTAGCAGCAGGTTGCTCTGCTTGTAATGGCATGTTGCCAATTACTTCACCTTTAAAGATCCAGACTTTAACACCAATAACACCATAAGTAGTGTCTGCTCGAGCGATAGCGTAATCGATATCAGCACGTAAAGTGTGTAATGGAACACGACCTTCACGATACCATTCAGCACGTGCAATATCTGCACCGCCTAAACGACCGCTAACTTGAACTTTGATACCCTTAGCACCTAAACGCATAGCGTTTTGTACAGCACGCTTCATAGCACGACGGAACATTACACGACGCTCTAATTGGCTCGCGATGCTGTCTGCTACTAGTTGCGCATCCATTTCTGGCTTACGAACTTCAGCGATGTTGATTTGTGCAGGTACACCAGCGATTTGAGAAACTTTCTTACGTAATTTCTCTACGTCTTCGCCTTTCTTACCAATCACAACACCTGGACGGGCTGTGTGGATAGTTACACGAATTGATTTTGCTGGACGCTCAATAACAATTTTCGATAAAGAAGCACGCTTTAACTCTTCAGTTAGGTAAGCACGAACTTCGTGATCACCTTTGATGTTAGCAGCGTATTCTTTGCTGTTTGCGAACCAAGTAGACGCGAAAGGCTTAGTGATACCTAGGCGAATACCGGTAGGATGTACTTTCTGACCCATACTAATATCTCCTAGTGATCAGCTACAATCACAGTAATGTGACTGGTGCGCTTAAGGATACGATCCGCGCGACCTTTCGCACGAGGTTTAATACGTTTCATTGTTGGACCATCGTCAACCATAATAGTTTTAACGAATAATTCATCAATGTCTGCACCTTCATTGTGTTCAGCGTTTGCGATTGCTGAGTTAAGAACTTTCTTAACTAACTCTGCAGCAGACTTGTTGCTGTAAGTTAGAACTTCAAGTGCTTTCTCAACATTCAATCCGCGAATTTGGTCTACAACCAAACGAGCTTTTTGAGCTGAACCGCGGGCAAATTTATGTTTAGCAATAGCTTCCATTTTATTTTCCCTTATCTTTTCGCTTTCTTATCAGCGGCGTGGCCACGATAAGTACGAGTTGGTGCAAATTCACCCAGTTTGTGTCCGATCATTTCATCGGTAACAAATACTGGAACGTGTTGACGGCCATTATGGACAGCGATGGTCAATCCGATCATGTTTGGGATGATCATTGAGCGACGAGACCAAGTTTTAATAGGTTTCTTGTTCCCGCTTTCCAAAGCTTTCTCTACCTTCGTCAACAAGTGTAGGTCAATAAATGGACCTTTCTTGAGAGAACGTGGCATGGTAATTCCTCTTTAAATTAAATTAGTACTACTTAGTACGACGACGTACGATAAACTTATCGGTACGCTTGTTCTTACGAGTTTTGTAACCTTTAGTAGGTACGCCCCAAGGTGATACTGGGTGACGACCACCAGAAGTACGACCTTCACCACCACCGTGTGGGTGATCAACTGGGTTCATAGCAACACCACGAACAGTTGGACGAACACCGCGCCAGCGTGAAGCACCAGCTTTACCCAATGAGCGAAGCATGTGTTCAGCGTTACCGATTTCACCTAAAGTAGCACGACATTCTGCTTCGATTTTGCGCATTTCGCCTGAACGTAAACGTACAGTAACGTAAGCACCATCTTTAGCAACTAATTGTGCGTAAGTACCAGCTGCACGTGCGATTTGAGCACCTTTACCTGGCTTTAACTCGATTGCGTGAATAACAGAACCTAAAGGAACGTTACGCAATGGTAAAGTGTTACCTGCTTTGATTGGAGCATCTACACCAGACTGAACTGTGTCACCAGCGCTAACACCTTTAGGTGCAAGGATGTAACGACGTTCACCATCTGCGTATAATACTAACGCAATGTTAGCAGAACGGTTCGGATCATATTCCAAACGTTCAACTTTTGCAGGGATACCATCTTTAGTACGCTTAAAGTCGATCATACGGTAATGATGCTTGTGACCACCACCAACGTGACGAACTGTAATACGACCAGTATTGTTACGACCACCAGATTTAGATTTAGTATCTAAAAGAGGTGCGTAAGGCTTACCTTTATGCAACTCCGCGTTAACCACTTTAACAACGTGGCGACGACCTGGAGAAGTAGGTTTACATTTAACTATAGCCATGATTCTCTCCTATTGCTCTGCGCCAACGAAGTCGATGTCGCTACCTTCTGAAAGAGTAACATAAGCTTTTTTCCAATCGCTACGACGACCCATACGAGCGCCAGTGCGTTTAGCTTTACCCTTAACATTAAGTGTACGAACACCAGTTACTTCAACTTCGAAAAGTTTCTCTACAGCAGATTTAATTTCAAGCTTTGTAGCTGTAGTAGCTACACGGAAAACAACTGTATTGTTTGCTTCTGCAGACATTGTTGCTTTCTCAGAAATGTTAGGTGCTAAAATCACCTTCAACAAACGTTCTTCGTTGATCATGCTAACATCTCCTCAATTTGCTTGATTGCCGCTTCAGTAACTAATACTTTTTCGAAACCTACAAGACTTACTGGGTCGATACCAGCAACGTCACGTACGTCAACTTTGTATAAGTTACGTGCAGATAAGAATAAGTTTTCGTCAACGTCTGGAGTTACGATTAATACATCTTTTAACTCTAGATCTTTTAACTTAGCTACTAATTCTTTCGTTTTAGGCGTTTCTACCGCAAAATCTTTAACCACAACTAAACGTTCTTGACGAACTAGTTCTGATAGGATGCTTTGAATCGCACCACGATACATTTTACGGTTAACTTTTTGGCTGTGATCTTGTGGCTTAGCAGCGAATGTTACGCCACCTGTACGCCAGATTGGACCACGAGTAGTACCAGCACGTGCACGGCCAGTACCTTTTTGGCGCCATGGTTTAGCACCACCGCCGCTAACTTCTGAACGAGTTTTTTGAGCACGAGTACCTTGACGAGCACCTGCTGCATAAGCAACAACTACTTGGTGTACTAGAGCTTCGTTAAACTCACGTCCGAAGGTAGCTTCAGACACTTCAAGAGCGCCAGATGCGTCTTTCAATGATAATTCCATCACTAATCTCCTGGACGTTAGGCTTTAACAGCTGGTTTAACGATCACGTTGCCATTTACTGAACCCGGAACCGTACCTTTAATAAGAAGTAGGTTACGTTCAGCGTCAACGCGAACTAATTCAAGGTTTTGAGTAGTTACTTTCTCAGCACCCATGTGACCAGACATTTTCTTGCCTTTAAAAACACGGCCTGGTGTTTGACACTGACCGATTGAACCGTTTGAACGGTGAGAGATAGAGTTACCATGAGTAGCATCTTGCATGCTGAAATTCCAGCGCTTAATACCACCTTGGAAACCTTTACCTTTAGAGGTACCGGTTACATCTACCATTTTGGTTTCATTGAATAACTCAACAGTGATTTCACTGCCAGCTTCAATACCTTCACCTTCACCATCTTGTAAGCGGAATTCCCAGCAGCCACGGCCAGCTGTAACACCTGCTTTAGCAAAATGACCTGCTAAAGGCTTAGTAACACGACTAGCTTTACGAGAGCCAGTTGTTACTTGTAAACCACGATAACCATCGTTTTCAAGCGTTTTAACTTGAGCAACGCGGTTAGCTTCAACTTCTACGACTGTAACTGGAATTGAAACGCCATCTTCAGTGAAGACACGAGTCATACCAACTTTACGTCCGACTAAACCAATAGTCATAGTTAAATCCCCTTATTAACCCAAGCTGATTTGAACGTCAACACCAGCTGCTAAATCTAAACGCATTAATGCGTCTACAGTTTTCTCAGTTGGTTCAACGATATCAATCATACGCTTGTGAGTACGGATTTCGTACTGATCACGAGCGTCTTTGTTTACGTGTGGAGAAATCAGAACAGTAAAACGCTCTTTACGTGTAGGAAGTGGAATAGGACCACGAACCTGAGCACCAGTGCGCTTTGCAGTATCTACGATTTCAGCTGTTGATTGATCAATCAGACGATGATCGAACGCTTTCAAACGAATGCGAATTCTTTGACTTGACATGTAATCAAATCCCCAATATAAAAAGAACGAACAAAGTATGACTCATCACCTACGTTTTGATGTAGGGGAGCATACTGCTATATACATTCAACTCCAAATCGGAGTTGCTGTTGGTTAGCTTCAAAGCCTTATCTAACACTGCGTGCAGACAAAACATACTAACAAAATAACCTAACCTTACTCGGCTAAGTCGGCGTATTATACTGAAATAGAGATTTAATGCAAGCCGATTGTACGAACAATAGCCAAATAAATTGTATGAAAATTGTTAACGGGATTAACAAGTGGGGTAAAACTAAAGCGTTACTAATTAGACGCACCGTCATTGCGGCGAAGGCCGCAACCTCCTTGACTTTATATGTACCTTCGTTAGAAGCACGTTCTAAATTAGAGAGGTCCCGGCCTAGGCTCTGGCACCCTGCTTCGCTCTACCTCCTGCGTCCATGCAGTCGTCCGCCGGGATGACATTTAATTGTTTCTGATAAATGCGCAGAACTCTTTCGCGAATAAATTGCTCCTACAACAATGGTTTTAGGAATCGCGCTGTATGCGATTCTTTATGGTTCGCTACATTTTCAGGTGTATCGGCCACTAATATTTGACCACCACCTGAACCACCCTCTGGCCCTAAATCGATAATCCAATCAGCAGTTTTTATCACATCTAAGTTATGTTCAATAATAACCACGGTGTTACCGTGATCACGCAGGCGATGTAATACATGCATTAATTGTTTTATATCGTGAAAATGTAAACCTGTCGTTGGTTCGTCAAGAATATACAAGGTTTGTCCAGTATCACGTTTTGACAGCTCTTTTGATAACTTAACCCTTTGCGCTTCACCACCAGACAAAGTTGTCGCTGATTGGCCTAGCTTTATATAAGTTAAACCAACATCCATCAATGTTTGAAGTTTACGTTTAACGGCAGGAATAGCATGGAAAAAATCAAAAGCATCTTCAATTGTCATGTCTAATACTTCATGGATATTCTTGCCTTTATAGCGAATCTCTAATGTTTCTCTGTTATATCGCTTACCTTTACAAACATCACACGGTACATATACATCCGGCAAGAAGTGCATTTCAACTTTTATAACACCATCACCTTGACAGGCTTCACAACGACCACCTTTCACATTGAAGCTAAATCGTCCTGGCTTGTAGCCACGTGAACGAGATTCTTGCGTCGCTGAAAAAATGTCACGTATATTAGTAAAAATACCAGTGTAAGTTGCTGGATTAGAACGCGGCGTTCTACCGATTGGGCTTTGATCAATATCGATAACTTTATCAAGCTTATCCAACCCAGTAATTGATTTATACGGAGACGGTTCATCTACGGTAGCTCTATTCAACTCAATATGAGCAATTTTGTATAAGGTATCGTTGATTAATGTTGATTTTCCAGATCCTGATACACCGGTCACACAAGTCATTAAACCAAGAGGAATAGTTAGATCGACATTTCTAAGGTTGTTACCGGTCGCCCCTTTCAACTCAACTAACGCATCTTTTTTAAATGGTGTGCGCTTTTTCGGAACCGCGATACCTTCTTTTCCAGATAGGTACTTACCGGTTAATGAATTATCATTATTTAAAATATCTTCTAACGTACCTTCCGCGACAACTTCACCACCATGGACACCAGCACCAGGGCCGATATCGATGACATGGTCAGCTTCTTTAATTGCATCTTCGTCATGCTCAACAACAATCACTGTATTGCCTAGGTCACGTAAGTGAACCAACGTTTTTAATAAGCGTTCATTGTCACGTTGATGCAGGCCTATAGAAGGTTCGTCTAATACATACATTACACCAACCAATCCTGCGCCGATTTGCGATGCCAATCGAATGCGTTGTGCTTCTCCACCGGAAAGTGTTCCAGCTTCTCGCGACAGAGTTAAGTAGTTGAGGCCAACATTGACTAGAAATCCTAATCTATCGTTTATTTCCTTTAGAATTTTTTCGGCGATCTTCGCTTTTTGACCAACCAACTGCATTGATTGAAAGAACTCAAGTGACTCGGCAATTGAATATTCAACAATATGATGCAAAGGTTTGTTATCAACAAATACATTTCTCGCTTCGAGGCGCAAGCGAGAGCCATCACAACTTGGACAATCTTGACTATTAAGGTATTTAGCTAACTCTTCACGAACAGCGTTTGACTCCGTTTCGCGATAGCGTCTATCCATATTAACCAAAATACCTTCGAATGGATGTTTTCGGATAACAATGTCACCACGGTCATTCATGTACTTGAATTCAATTTCTATACGCCCACTACCGTTCAATATTAGGTGTTGAGTATCAGCATCTAATTCTTTAAATGGTTTATTGAGGCTAAATTTAAAGTGCTCAGCCAACGAGGTTAACATTTGGAAATAGTAAAAGTTACGCTTATCCCAACCTCTGATTGCACCACCAGCGAGACTTAATTCATCATTAGCGATAACGCGGCTAGGATCAAAAAATTGCTTATGCCCTAAACCATCACATGTTTGACATGCACCTGCAGGATTATTGAATGAAAACAACTTAGGCTCAGGTTTCTGCATACTGTATCCACATTGTGGACATGCAAAATTTGCTGAAAATAATATTTCATCTCGATCTGGTTCATCCATAAATGAGATTGCTGCAATACCGTCGGTGAGACTTAGCACGGTTTCAAATGACTCAGCTAATCGAGTTTGTATATCATCACGAACTTTAAGGCGATCTACAACAACTTCAATAGTATGCTTTTTATGAAGGTCTAACGTCGGCGGATCTGATAAATCACAAACTTCACCATCAATTCGTGCTCGAATATAACCCTGTGCAGCTAGGTTATCGAGCAACTTTATATGCTCCCCTTTACGATCTTGTACAACCGGTGCGAGCAACATTACTTTTGTACCTTCCGGTAATTCAAGTACTTTATCAACCATTTGCGATATTGTTTGTGCTGTCAATGGCTCATGATGCGTTGGACAACGCGGTTCACCTACTCGAGCAAATAATAAGCGCAGATAGTCGTATATCTCAGTAATTGTACCTACCGTTGACCTAGGGTTATGAGATGTTGATTTTTGTTCTATTGAAATTGCAGGAGATAAACCTTCAATGTGATCAACATCAGGCTTTTCCATTAAAGATAAAAATTGACGAGCATAAGCGGAAAGGGATTCAACATATCGACGTTGACCTTCAGCATACAAGGTATCAAATGCTAAAGAAGATTTACCTGAACCCGATAAACCTGTAATCACGATTAATTTATCGCGCGGAATATCAAGGTCAATGTCTTTTAAGTTATGGGTACGGGCACCACGAACTTCTATTTGTTTCATCGTATATCCTGTTGCTGAGTCAGATAAGTAGGGTCAGATCACACTTTTCATCGAACTTAACGAACAAAAAATGTGATCTGACCCTACTTATTTCTTGGAAAAATTCGAATCGCATATTATGCACTAAAATGCTTTAAAAATCAGCTATTACCTTAAATGTTTAATAAAGAGCTGTGGATGATATTGCAGGTTTAAATAAATTTTAACTACAGAAAAACAAAAACGGGCCATAGGGCCCGTTTACATTTATAAAATTATTGATGTTTTAGCGTTTATGCTTTTATTTCACGCTCAGCATCTGCAACCGCAGCAACTTCAGTTCTTGAGCCAAAACGCTCACGTACAATTTGTACCATAATGAAGAAAATAGGTACGAATATACAACCAATAATTGTCGCCGATAACATGCCACCAAATACGGTTTGTCCCATGACGTTTCGGGATGCAGCACCCGCCCCTGATGCAGTCATTAGAGGTACAACACCTAAAATGAATGCAAATGCCGTCATAAGAACCGCGCGCATACGAAGCTTAGCTGATTGAATCCCTGCCTCTAGAATAGAAAGACCTTTATCTTCACGAAGCACCTTAGCAAATTCAACAATTAGTATCGCGTTACGCGCTGCCATACCAATCATCAAGACTAGACCAATCTGAGTATAAATATTCAAAGTTCCCCCCATCATGGTTACTAGGAATAAGGAGCCTAATAATGCAGTTGGAACACAAAGAATAATCGCAAACGGTGTCATCCAAGATTCATATTGTGCAACAAGGAACAAGTAAGTGAATAATATCGCTAAGCCAAATAGGAAAATTATGCCGCCACCAGTTTTTACTTCTTGATAAGTTTGACCGGTATATTCAATTTTATAACCATCAGGTAATTGCGCAGCAACTTCATTTGCAGCTTTAATAGCGTCACCAGAAGAGTACCCTGGAGCCGCTGCAGCCATCAATGTTGTAGCATTATATAAGTTATAACGCGCAGAAACATCTGCACCTATTGCTGGCGAGAACGAAGCAAAATTAGAGAAACGTATCAACTCACCATTTTTACTTTGCACATATAACGTACTTAAATCTGTTTCATCATCACGGAACTTCCCATCCGACATGATATTAACCTGATAGTTTTTACCAAATTTGGTGAAGTCATTTATATACTTCTTACCAAACATGGTCGCTAAAGTAGTATTGATGCTTGTCGGGCTTATACCTAATTTCATCGCTAATTCGTAATCTATATCAAGATACAATTGCGGTACATTGGCGGTATAAGTTGAAAATGCGAAGGCAACTTCAGGCCGAGCCATCAAGTCCATTGAATACTTCTGTAAAACAGGCCCTAGTGACTCTGTTGAACGGCCTAATGTGTCTTCTAATACTATCGATAAACCAGAAGAAGTACCCATGCCCGGTATCGCAGGAGTCGTAATTGCTAAGCCCTTGATCTCTTTATTGGCATTTAACAGCCCTCGAGATTGAGCTAGAATAGCAGCCAACGATAATTCCGGCGTTTGACGTTCTGACCAGTCATCTAAAGAAACAATTAACATAGCCGAGTTCGTTGCTAAAGCACCTTTTAACATACTAAAACCAGCAGCAGAAACAACACGAGCAACACCTGGTATTGCTTCAATTTGGCGCGTCATACTTTCTACTTCAGCAATTGTACGCTCTAATGTCGAAGCTTCTGGTAGTGAAATATCAACAATAAAGTTACCCTTATCCTCTTCAGGAATAAAGCCTGTCGGCATTGTCTTACCTAAATAGCCAATGTATGCAAGTAAGGCAAAAAAGATTACCATAGTCAACATTATTCGGCGGCCTAAGAATTCAACTAACCAGCCGTACTTTTCACGCGTAGCATCAACAGCTTTGTTAAACCAACCTAATGGCCCTTTCGTCGCTAATGGTTTAACTGTCATTAACATGGCACATAGTGCCGGTGTTAAAGTAAGCGCCACAACAGTCGATAAAACAGTTGAGGCAACGATAGCAACACCAAATTGAGCGTATAGAATCCCGACCATTCCTGGTGCTAACGACACCGGTACGAATACAGCCATAAGTACTAATGCCGAGGCAATAAGTGGCGCAGTTACTTCTTTCATCGCTTTAGAAGTAGCTTCAGGCGCTGGCAAATGCTCTTCGTGCATTAATCGCTCGACGTTTTCTATCACCACTATCGCGGCATCGACCACAATACCAATAGCTAATATTAAACCGAACATGGAGATAGTATTAATGTCCATGCCCATTGCTTGGAATACTAAGAATGTTGCTACAAGAGATACAGGGATAGCAATTAAAGGTATGATCGTTGCACGCCAGTTTTGTAAAAACATATAAGTAATAATGGCAACAAGAATCAATGCTTCAAATAATGTTTTATATACTTCGTCCATTGATTTGGTAATAAATAATGTCGAATCGAACGCTATATCGTACTCAACATCGTCAGGAAACATTGCTGATAGCTCTTCCATTTTCGCTTTTACTTCGTTGGCTACCACTATCGCATTCGCGCCCGGCGCCTGATAAGCAATCAATAAAGGAGAATCCTTATCTGACCATTTAGCAGCGGCGTTATAAGCTTTAGAGCCGAGTTCTACTCGTGCAATATCGCTTAAACGAATATCGCTACCATCTTCCATAACACGGACTACAATGTTTTCAAACTCACTAATATCGGTTAAACGACCTTTAGTCTTAATCGTATATTGGAATGTCGTACCTTCTGGATTTGGTGACTCACCAATTTTACCAGCAGAAATTGTTGCATTTTGAGCAGCAATTGCTGAAGCTACTTCAGTATCTGGAATACCAAAGCCAGCCATTTTTTCGTTATCTAACCAGACACGAACAGAGTAATCCTTTTGACCAAGTAACTTCAATTCACCAACACCGTTAACTCGCAGTAATTGGTCTAAAACGTTAATACTCATGTAATTAGACAAAAACACATCGTCATAAGTGTCGTTTGGAGAGTACAAACTTACAGAAACCAGCATTGAAGGCGATGATTTTTGTACTGTGACACCCATTTGATTAACAATTGCAGGTAACTTAGGTAATGCCTTATTTACTCGGTTTTGGACTAATGTCTGTGCTTGGTCTGGGTCAGTTCCAATGGCAAAAGTAACACGACCAATATAAGTACCATCATTTGCAGATTTGGTATCTATATAGATCATATTTTCTACGCCGTTAATTTCTTGCTCGAGAACAGACGCTACAGTATCTTTAATGGTTTTATGATCTGCACCAGGGAATGTCGCCGTAACCATAATGGTAGGAGGTGTCACCGATGGATACAATGACACGGGCATTTTCAACATTGTTAAGATACCTGTTAAAGTCATTACGATAGATAAAACCATCGCAAACTTTGGTCGGTTTATAAAAAATTCAATCATAAAAACGACCCTTATTCTTCAACCGGTGTAACGGTTTGGCCAACTTTAGCTTTCAATATTCCGGATACGATTACTTTCTCTCCGTCTTGCAAACCATCTTCAACGATCCAATTCATCTCGTAACGCTTACCTAATTTAATGACTCGCTTTGTAACAATATTATCTTGACCTACAACATAAACATATCGTCCTTGTTGATCTTCCATAACCGCTTTTTGCGGAACATAATGAAAACTTGATGCTTTCCCTGCCGTAGCGATTATTGTTACATTTTGACCACCTAACAATAAACCGTCAGGGTTAGGAAATAAAACACGGTATGTTACAGTACCAGCGTTAATTTCACTGCCAATAAAGTTAATTTTACCGGTTTGGTTATACATTGAACCATCAGCTAATTCTAATTCTAATGTATCAGCAATTATTTCTTGATTTTTTAATTTTTTCGCCACTGAAACAAAATGTTCTTTCTCGCCAATTTGTGTATACACTTGTATTTGGCCATTCGCGATAATATCGACAATTGGACCTTGTGCCGTACCAACTAAGTCGCCGACACTAAATTTTGTAATTCCAACAACACCGTCAATTGGCGCCGGTACTTTACTCTTTTTCAGCGATAACTGTGCTTGAACAAGTGAAGCGTTAGCGCTAGCTAATGCTGCAGCGGCAACATCTCTATTTACTTTAATTTGTTCAGCGTCAATCTTACTCATTGCTTGACTGCCTGCTAAACCTTCAGACATTTCAAATTTTACTTCTGCAAGAGCTAATGAAGCTTCTGCTTGTTTAAATAATGCTTTTTGACGCAAAACTTCAGCTTCAAAAGGTTGCGGGTCAATTTCAAACATGACCTCTCCGCGTTTCACTTTTTGGCCTTCTTTAACATGTACCTTAGTGATCACCCCAGATACCTGTGGAACAACGGAAACTTTAGAAAGCGCCTCTGTTTTTCCTGAATAGCGTTCAGAAATTTTTATATTTTCTGGCTTAATTACTTGCACACCTACTTCTTGGGCTGGGGCAACTTGTTGAGTGGCTTGTTGTTCACCACAACCTGCTACGACGAATATCATGAGGGTTGAAAGACCTAAAACTTTGAAGCGCATTATTATCTCCTGCGAACTCGAATTTATTTTTTAACTCGCATAATATAACAACATGTAAGCAAGCCTTTTGTTTCAATTGGTAAACGAAAAAAACAGCTTATTTACATTTTATATAACTATTCAAGCAAAAAATAATCAACTTGTTCTAAAAATTACATAACTTTACTAGTTTTATAGTAGTTCAATTTTTCAGAAAAAAAATAAAAAAGAGCAAAAAAAAACGCTAATTTTTTAATTGCTCTAATATTTTTTATTTAATAATAGCAATGACTTATGATTTCAATCATAAATTATGTAGGTATCAACTATATAGTACTTGCCAATTCAGCACCTTGTCTAATTGCTCTTTTTGCGTCAAGTTCCGCGGCAACATCTGCACCACCTATTAAGTGTGCGCTTTGACCTTGATCAATTAATTGTTGATAGAGTTCATTGTTACTCAACTGGCCAGCACAAACAATAATGTTATCAACATCAAGTATTTGAGGTGCACCATTAACATTTAAACACAATTTACCATTCTCAATAGAATCGTACTCGACACTATTTAGCATAGTTACATCATGGTTTTTAAGAGTACTACGATGAATCCACCCAGTAGTTTTTCCTAAGCCCGCACCTACTTTTGTTGATTTTCGCTGTAACAGAAATACTTTACGTTTTGGTTTTTCATTTTCAATGAAAGGCTCTAATGCACCAGGATGTTGATAAGAAGTATCAATTCCCCATTCTTTGTACCATAGCTCAGGGGTTGTTGTAGTGGAATGTTCTTGTACTAAGTATTCAGCCACATCGAATCCGATACCGCCTGCCCCTATAATTGCGACACGCTCACCAACGGGCTTGTGATATTTAAGCACATCCAAATAACTTAATACCATATCATTGTCGATGCCCTTGATTGCCGGCGTTCTAGGTAATATTCCGGTAGCGACAACAACGTCATCGAAACCGGCAGCAATTAACGACTCACTGTCTTGGTAATTATTCAAATTAACTTTAACGTTTAACAGCTGTAGCTGCTTTTTAAAATAACGTAACGTTTCATAAAACTCTTCTTTTCCAGGAACTTGCTTTGCATAATTGAATTGCCCACCTATTTCATCGGCAGCATCAAATAACTCGATTTCATGCCCCCTACTTGCGGCGTAACAACTAAAGGCAAGCCCTGCCGGCCCTGCCCCAATCACAGCAATTCGTTTAACATTATCTGTTTTATCAAATGTTAATTCTGTTTCATAACATGCCTGAGGATTTACCAAACAGGTAGCACGTTGTTGTTTAAAAACATGATCAAGACATGCCTGATTGCAACCAATACAAGTATTGATTTCATCGGCACGGTTTTCAGCAGCTTTATTAACAAAATGAGCATCCGCCAAAAACGGTCGTGCCATAGACACCATATCTGACTGCCCGCTAGCTAATATTTGTTCTGCTACTTCAGGTGTATTTATGCGGTTTGTTGACACAAGAGGAACGTTCACTTCGCCCATTAGCTTTTCAGTCACCCAGGCAAAAGCTGCTCGAGGAACACTGGTTGCAATTGTAGGTACACGTGCTTCATGCCAACCAATACCAGTATTAATAATGGTTGCGCCTGCGGCTTCTATAGCCTTCGCCATAGTAATCACTTCGTCCCATGTGTTGCCACCTTCTACTAAATCAATCATTGATAATCTGAAGATGATTATAAAATTTTTACCAACACGTTCACGAGTTGCCTTTACTGCCTCTACACCTAGTCGCATGCGATTTTCAATTGAGCCGCCCCAAGCATCCGTTCTATGGTTGGTGCGCTTACAGCTAAATTGATTTATCAGATATCCTTCAGAACCCATAATTTCGACACCATCATAACCGGCATCTTGCGCAAGCTTCGAAGACTTGGCAAAGTCATTTATCGTCTTCCAAATTTGTTTTTCAGACAAAGCCTTTGGTTTAAATGGATTGATCGGTGCTTTAATGTTACTGGCAGAAACCGAAAATGGATGAAAACCATAACGACCAGTATGTAATAATTGCAAACAGATTTTTGTTGGGTATTTATGAACAGCAGCGGTCACAGCTTTATGTTTTTTAACATGCCACCATTTACTCAACTCGCCGCCAAATGGAGCGACTCGACCACGAAAGTTCGGGCTGATACCACCAGTAACAATAAGTCCAACACCGCCCTTTGCTCGTTCTTCATAAAAAGCGGCCAATTTTTCAAAACCATTACGCTCTTCTTCTAAGCCGGTGTGCATAGATCCCATTAATACTCTGTTGCTTAATGTTGTAAAGCCCAGATCTAGCGGAGCGAGTAAATGTGGAAAATATTGATTTGCACTCATAGTTTGTTTCTCTTACATAGTTTGTGGTCGTACCAGTACCGTTAAACTACGTAAAAGAAATACAAATATCAAGCTTTTAAATTAAGTGTCGATTATTTGGTTAGGTTATATGCTCTCTTAAAATACCATATGAGCTATTAACGTAATTATTGGTAACGTTACAATTGTACGCAGCAAAAAAATCACAAATAAGTCGAGAATGTTTACTGGAATTTTAGTCCCTAGCAACATAGCTCCCACTTCAGACAAATAAATTAATTGTGATATTGATAAAGCCGCAATAATAAATCTAGTCATTTCGTTTTCGACCGATGCGATTAATATCGCAGGTAAAAACATATCAGCAAAACCAATGACAACGGTTTTTGCTGCAGCCTCTGCTTCTGGCACCTGCAATAATTCTAAATAAGGAACAAAAGGCTGCCCTAACCAATCAAATATTGGCGTATGCTCGGCAGCAATAAGCGCTAACGTACCAATCCCCAACACCACTGGAATAACCGCAAATAACATTTCAAGCGCATTTTTAAGACCCTGCACTAGCACCTCAACAAAACTCGTTACTTCGCTTGCTCGTTTTAATGCCAACTTAAATGCATGAGTAAAAATGTTTTCCCCGTCTGGTACTTCGCTTGCATTAGGATCTGGTAACGTACCATCGATATAAACATCCTTTTTCCACCTAAGTGGAGGAAGCCTCGGCACTATTAAGGCAGCAACAAATCCAGAAAGACATACAGCAGCATAAAACGGAACAAACAAATGTAATAGATTTACCTGCGCAATCACGATTAAACTAAAGGTAATCGACACTGCAGAAAACGTTGTTCCAACAACAGCGGCTTCTCGTTCTGTATATATCCTTTGCTCGTATTGTTTGCTTGTTAGTAATACACCTACAGTCCCATCCCCTAACCAAGAGGTAGTACAGTCGATGGCGGAACGACCAGGCAACTTAAATAACGGACGCATAATTTTACTAAACAAGGTTCCGATTAATTCCAACAAGCCAAAACTTAAAAGCAATGGAAGTAATAGTCCCGCCAAAATGAATACCGAAAACAGTATTGGCATTAAGTCATTCAATAACATGCCACCAGTGCTAGAACTCCAAATCATTTCACTACCCGATTTGGTATAAATTAGTACGGCAAACGCTGCACCAAGACATCGGATTAACATCCAAACTGGGGTTACCATAAATAAGCTGCCGAGAAACGAGTTGGGTAAAATGAATTTAGGCTGGAAAACATTTATGACAACAGTAAAAAGTGCACTTGCTATCGTCAAAATACAAATCATTTCGATAATTATCGAGGCGACAAACCCCTGCATTGATTTGGCCATGATGGCTACAGGTATGCTTAAATCTGAACCTTGCGATATAGGAAACATGAAAATAAAAATGCCAAGCAAAGACGGCAACAAAAATACGAGTAGGTTACGAGGTGATATTAGTTCTTTCATTTAGATAGCTTTATTTTTGTATTTAATTTATCAAAATTTGTTATTCAAACTATGGCACAAAATTGAATTTATGCACTTTTGTTACAATAACGAAAGTTTTAACTATTATTAATTGAGTTAGATCTATTTCAACTCAAATGACTTTTTAAGGTCTAATTACGATTTCTTAGCGCTGAACTGTATTTTAACTAGACAATCAGTAATCTGCCGTTAAAATCAGCGCAGTCGGAAAAACACATGGAATATTATGCACAGTCACATTCACCCAGATAACTACCAAGCTCAGCTAGATAAGAAAAAAGCTGATATGTCGGCACTATTTGCCCCTTTTTCTGTTCCTGAAGCGCAGGTATTCACTTCTGAACCACTAAACTATCGTCTGCGAGCAGAATTTAGGGTGTGGCATGATGGCGACGACGTATATTACATTATGTTTAACAAAGAAACTCGTGAAAAATATCGAGTGGATCAATTTCCTGTTGCCAGCATTATAATCAACCAAGCGATGCAAAGCCTTATCGCTAATATTAAAGATAATGAGTCATTACGCCGAAAATTATTTCAAGTTGATTTCCTTTCAACCTTAAGTGGTGAGTTGTTGGTCAGTATGCTTTATCACAAGCAGCTTGATGATGAGTGGCAAGTCCAAGCTAAAGAGCTTAAGAGAACATTAAGTGATATTGCACCGGTAGATATTATTGGCCGCGCTCGAAAACTAAAAATTGTTTTAGACAAAGAGTACGTGACCGAGATTTTAACGGTAAAGGGTAAACAATATAGCTATCAACAAGTGGAAAATAGCTTTACTCAACCTAATGGTGGCGTCAACCAAAAGATGTTGACTTGGGCAAGCGATGCGACCGAAAACTCTACCGGAGATTTAGTCGAATTGTACTGTGGTAATGGAAATTTTAGCATTGCTCTGGCAAATAATTTTGACAAAGTATTAGCCACAGAAATATCAAAATCTTCAGTTCAATCGGCACAATTTAATATCGCAGCTAATAACGTCGAAAATCTCGATATTATTCGAATGTCTAGTGAAGAGTTTAGTCAAGCGATGAATGGCGAACGCGAATTCAGACGTTTAGAAGGATTTGATCTGAGTAACTATAGTTATGATACGGTACTAGTAGATCCGCCGCGTGCAGGAATGGATGAAGATTCATGCGAGCTAGTATCGCGCTTTGAAAAAATTATTTACATCTCTTGTAATCCACAAACATTATTCGAAAATTTAGAAATATTAAGTAAGACTCATAACGTCGTTGAATTTGCGTTGTTTGATCAATTTCCTTATACCGACCACATTGAATGTGGCATGATTTTAACCCGCAAATAAATCTATTTTTCACTTTAGATGACAACAAACTTAACGCTTTTTATGTTGAAAACAAAAGCGTTAAGTTTTATTTGTTCTGCGAGCATTCATGTCCATGGCGCCGCGAGCGATAAAACGCAGTTGTGCAATGGTGCGCTCAGTTAACGACTCCCTTTCTTTACTGTCAG
Source organism: Thalassotalea crassostreae (assembly GCF_001831495.1). Classification (NCBI taxonomy): domain Bacteria; kingdom Pseudomonadati; phylum Pseudomonadota; class Gammaproteobacteria; order Alteromonadales; family Colwelliaceae; genus Thalassotalea; species Thalassotalea crassostreae. Next base: position 473,547 of record NZ_CP017689.1, on the reverse strand, counting down.
CATCTAAGGCCTCTGCTCCTGCACTAAATACTATGGTTACTGCAGCGTTGGCTTGTAAATAACTTGTCTCCGCATCAAGCTTGTTCGCTTTTTGCAAATAATCACAAAGCTCCATGGTAAAGTAACGGATTTCGCGATTAACCGCTGAACGAAACTCTGGAGAAGTACCTGAACGTTCACGCAACAATAACCTAAATTCATTACCGTTAGATTCGATAAACTCCATAAATGTTATCGTCGATATCTTAATGACCGATCCGCCTTTTTCGATACGTTGCCGTGCTTGGCGCATTAATTGACGTAAAGTTAAGCCCGCTTCATCTACTAAAGTTAATCCTAACTCATCCATATCATTAAAGTGGCGATAAAATGATGTCGCGGCTAAACCAGCTTCTTTGGCTACCTCGCGTAAACTTAAACTAGAAAAGCTACGTTCTGCGCTCAATTGATTTAAAGCAGCATCAATTATCAAACGTCGTGTTTTCTCTTTTTGTTGGGCTCTAATTCCTGACATAATTTTTAATATTTAAATTAATAGGTTACTAACGTTAAAGACTAATTATCAGCTATATTAGCACAAGTTTGAAATTCTATGCTTGACTGATTTTGCAGGTAAATATTATAGTGTACACGTGTACACTCAAACAGTATGGTATTTTAATAAAAATGAGTAAACCTCGCCTTCTTTGGATCAATATTTCGATCTTTGTTATTACGTTTTTAGTTGCGTTAGTTTTTGTTCCTTATCGTGCCGTTACTCACGGTTTCGATAGTTTTGAAATTGTCTCTTTAATACTCTGTATTGGCTTTTGTGGGATGTCGATCACAGCGGGTTATCATCGCCTATGGTCCCATAGAACATACAAGGCTCATGCATTCATTCGATTCTTCTATGCTATAGGCGGTGCTTTTGCATTGCAAAACAGCATACTGCATTGGAGTTCAGATCATCGTGTTCACCACAAACATGTAGACAACAATGATATCGATCCATATTCAGCAAAGCGCGGCTTTTGGTTTTCCCATATCGGCTGGATGTTAAGAGATTACAAACCTAAGACTTATAATGACTACAGCAATGTTCGAGATTTGCAAAAAGATAAAATTGTTATGTGGCAGCACAACAATTACCTGTTGCTCGCGATTGCGACCAATTTTGGAATTCCATTAATTCTTGGCTTAATTCATGGCGATATAATTTCAAGCTTATTACTTGCTGGTGTTTTACGTTTAGTGATAAGTCATCACGTGACATTTTTTATAAATTCATTAGCCCATATCTGGGGCAAGCAAACATACACTGATAAAAATACCGCTCGAGATAATGGCATATTAGCATTTTTAACATTCGGCGAAGGCTACCACAACTTCCATCATATTTTTGAAAACGATTACCGTAATGGGATTCAATGGTGGCATTTTGATCCAACCAAATGGTTTATACGATTAGCCAGCTATTTAAAATTAGCATCGGATTTAAAAGTAACGCCGGAAGACAAAATCATTAAAGCAAAAGCAATGATGCAATTGAAACAAAGCAGAGAAAAACTTGCTTTAAAACATAATGCCGAATTGATTATTGAACAGTTACAACGTGAATATGAAGCGTTAGTGCAACAGGTAAGTAATTACTATGAAGTTAAGAAGCAATTGATTAATGCCTGCGAAAGTTCACCTGAACGATTAAACTTAAGCAATCAATATCAGCAGCTCAAGCGAAATCTCAGAGCGAGTATAAAACAATGGAATTCATTGGTAACTAGTTATGCGTAAATTCTTGTTTTGCCTTTCTTTCATTTTGACCCCGTGGATTAGTTGGGCAGATGAGAAGCAACATGAAAAATTTACAATTTACTTGGTAAGACACGCTGAAAAATTATCTGACACAAGCGATCCTAAATTAACCCAGTGTGGAATAGATAGAGCGGTACACTTAAATAATCAATTAATAAATGTACCATTGAGCGCAATTTATAGTAGCGATTATCAAAGAACTAAGATGACGGCAGCTCCTTTAGTGGCGAATCACAATGTAGATTTATCTATTTATGACCCGCGGGAACTTGATGCATTTTCTAAAAAGCTCATAAAACTGAAAACTACAGCTTTGGTTGTAGGTCATAGCAATACAACAGCCGTTCTAGCAGGGTTGCTTGCTAATGAGAGCTTGCCTGCTTTTGACGAGTCTATCTACGATAGGCTCTATCAAGTTACCTTCATTGATGGCAAACCTCACTTGCAGTTATTACAGATGAGCTTTGTTTGCGTTAGTAAGTAGAGCTATCTTGCCCGCCATTATCAGAACCTTCAGATATTAGTTCTACTTTGATGACTTTGAAAGGTGACCCCCACTGCTGGAAGGTCATTATATTATTATCAACCAAGCCGTATAGCTTAACTTTTGCGCCATTTTTCTTGAAGTTAGCCTTCAAATCTAATGGTAAATAACGTTCGCCGTTGTCACCATAAAAACCATAAAAGCCCCCTTCTAGCTCAATAAATTTCAATGTACCTTCATACCATGAAGGTGCATCTATTTCGCCTTTGCTAGTCGCTTGAGGTGGTGGTGTATTGTCAGTCATAGTAATGTTTTTATCTTGCTTTCGCAGTGGTTGTTGTTTCACAGCTTTTTCAGTGGTGGTAGTTGTTGTTAATTTAGCACTTTCATCTTGCTCAGGTGTCGCTTTATCAGCAGCACAGCTAATAATTGCAAGTGAAAGTGTTGGTACTAATATTAACGCTATTAAATTTTTCATATTCTCTCGCATTTTCAATAGTGACATTAAATTCATACCTAGTCAGAGTGTTCATATCATTGCAAGTTCAACGATGAGGAACAAATTCCCCTATAGCACGAATAAATTGGTATGTTATTCAGCTTTATGTAGATGAACATCCATTTGTGGAAAGGGTATATTCAATCCTTCGTTATTGAACACTTTATATATCTGTTCATTCATATCAAAAAATACATCCCAGTAATCGGCGGCATTAACCCAAGCTCTCACGGTAAAATTGACAGAGCTATCTGCAAGCGCAGACACTGCAATATAAACCTCGGGATCTTTTAAAATACGCTCATCTTGATCACATAATTTCCTCATTACAGTCTTTGCTTGATCTACATCATCACCGTAGCCTATACCGAATGTCCAATCTACACGACGCGTCGGCTCAATGGAATAATTAATCATTGACCCTGTGGCTAGACCGCCATTAGGAATAATAATCGTCTTATTATCGGGGGTTTTTAAGATTGTATTAAAAATTTGGATTTCTGATACTTTCCCTACATATCCTTGTGCATCGATTACGTCGCCAATTCGATATGGTTTAAAGATTAGGATCATGACGCCACCGGCAAAGTTTTGTAAAGTTCCTGACAGAGCCATACCGATAGCTAAGCCCGCCGCACCTAATATAGCGACGAAAGAAGTCATCTCAATGCCAAGCATGCTCAATACGGTGATGACAAGCAGCACCTTCATTAACATTTCGCTTAGACCTTTAACAAAAGGTCTAAGTGATTCGTCAATATCACCTCTAATCATCGCCTTGCCGATAGCAAGTGACAAGCCTTTAATTACCCACGCGCCGACAATCCAAATTAGAACCGCTGAAATTAACTTCGGCCCATAAAGAACAACTATTTCAAATAGATCAGTAGCTACTTTATCGTAATCCATAAATATCTCAATTAATTATAATTATTCAATGTAATACTAGTTGAATGAATAAAGTTTAGCGAACTAACGGTTTCTGAGTTATGTACTGATAAACGCTGAAAAAAGCGCCGTCACCTCTCCGTGCCATTTATGACATCGCGGCATTCGTATATCCTATACGTCATCCCACCGTGCTTTTGGGTGGGACCTCATCAAGTACGAGGTGGATATAAAAAGTAGCTACTTGCTTTCGCTTTTCTTTAAGCAAAAAAAAGAGCGCCTAAGCGCTCTTTTTCTGTAGTACTTGGTAGTTACCAAGTAATCGATATTAGTCGATTACTTTAGATACACCAGTACCAACCCTGTATCGAGAGCGCCACCTTCATTGGTGGTGGTTGGTGTTTTTCTTAAGGCAACAAAAAAGGATGCCGAAGCATCCTTTTTTAGTAGTTCTAATGTGAACTAAAGCTCGATATTAGTCGATTAGTTTAGATAAACCGCCATGGATGGTGAGAATGCCGAAAATGCAGGAGCAATTTTCGGTCAACACCTACGCCAACTGTATGCTCTAGAAAACCATAAATGGTTTTACCGTATCGCAGAGCGATACTGCAAATACTAAAAATTTATCCGGAATAAATTTACATTGCGTTAGCAACCCGAAGGGTGGCAGGCATGGACGCCTGACATGCAAAATAGTCCATTCGGACTATTTTCTTAACGTATTTGTCATCACGGAACACCGTGAAGCTGGTAGAACAGAAATAAAATTTTGTCAGGAACAAAATTTCACTGCAAAGCAACCCGCAGGGTGGAAGCCATGGATGGCGGACATAAAAAAGGCCGCTTTCGCGACCTTTCTTATTCAGCTTAGGCTGTATTCAAAGTTATTAGTCAATAACTTTTGATACTACGCCTGCGCCTACTGTTCTACCACCTTCACGGATAGCGAAACGTAAACCTTCGTCCATCGCGATTGGGTTGATTAGCTCAACAACAAACTTTAAGTTGTCGCCAGGCATTACCATTTCTACACCTTCAGGAAGCTCTACAGCACCTGTGATGTCAGTTGTACGGAAGTAAAACTGTGGACGGTAACCTTTGAAGAATGGAGTATGACGACCACCTTCATCTTTAGTTAGTACGTATACTTCTGATTCGAACTTAGTATGCGGGTTGATTGAACCAGGCTTACATAGTACTTGACCACGTTGTACGTCTTCACGCTTAGTACCACGTAAAAGAACACCACAGTTCTCACCAGCACGACCTTCGTCAAGAAGCTTACGGAACATTTCTACACCAGTACAAGTAGTAGTTGTAGTTTCTTTGATACCTACGATTTCTACTTCGTCACCAACTTTAACGATACCACGCTCAACACGACCAGTTACAACTGTACCACGACCTTGGATTGAGAATACATCTTCGATTGGAAGGATGAAATCACCATCGATTGCACGCTCTGGCTCTGGAATGTAAGTATCAAGTGCGTTAGCAAGTTCTACTACACGCTCTTCCCATTGTGCTTCACCGTTAAGTGCGCCTAATGCTGAACCTTGGATTACTGGTAAGTCATCACCTGGGAAATCGTATTCAGAAAGAAGTTCACGAACTTCCATTTCTACTAATTCTAATAACTCTTCGTCATCTACCATGTCACATTTGTTCATGAATACGATGATGAAAGGAACACCAACCTGACGAGAAAGTAGGATGTGCTCACGAGTTTGTGGCATAGGACCATCTGTAGCAGCAACTACTAAGATAGCGCCGTCCATTTGTGCAGCACCAGTGATCATGTTTTTAACGTAATCGGCGTGACCAGGACAGTCTACGTGTGCGTAGTGACGTGATTCTGTATCGTACTCGATGTGAGAAGTATTGATTGTAATACCACGCTCACGCTCTTCTGGTGCGTTATCGATTTGTGCGAAATCTTTAACTTCACCACCGTGAACTTTAGTTAATACAGCTGAGATAGCAGCCGTTAAAGTAGTTTTACCGTGATCGACGTGACCGATAGTACCAACGTTAACGTGCGGTTTCGAACGTTCAAATTTTTCTTTAGCCATTTTACATGTACCTTAAAGTTAGTGTTAGTTTGCTGGTGTGCAGCATCCTAGGATTTTAAAATTAGTTGCAGGTATTAAAAAATACCTTCACATATTGCTTCTGTTACATTTTTAGGAGCGTCACTATACTGCTTAAACTCCATTGAGTATGATGCACGGCCTTGGGTTGCACTACGTAAATCCGTAGCGTAACCAAACATTTCAGATAATGGCACTAAAGCTGTCACTATCTTTGAACCTGCAGGACCTTCATCCATACCCTCAATCATGCCGCGACGTCGGTTTAAATCACCAACAACGTCACCCATATTTTCTTCCGGTGTAGTTACTTCAACTTTCATCATTGGCTCTAGTAATACTGGATTAGCATTAAGCACACCATCTCTAAAGCCCATTGAAGCAGCTACCTTAAAAGCCATTTCATTTGAGTCAACATCATGGAATGAACCGTCATATAAAGTCGCTTTAATATCTAACAATGGAAAACCAGCTAAAACGCCGTTTTGCATTTGCTCTTCACAACCTTTCTCTACAGCGCCCCAGTACTCTTTTGGTACGGCACCGCCGACGATTTCACTTTCAAATTGGAATCCTTCACCTTCAGCAAGAGGTTCCAATTTAAGCCATACATGTCCATATTGACCACGCCCACCTGATTGGCGAACAAACTTACCTTCGACTTCCACAGATTTGCGAATAGTCTCACGGTAAGACACTTGTGGTTTACCAACATTACAGTCGACTTTAAACTCACGTTTCATACGATCAACAATGATATCTAAGTGTAGCTCACCCATACCAGAAATTATCGTTTGACCAGTTTCATCATCCGTTTCAACGCGAAACGATGGATCTTCCGCTGCAAGTTTACCTAAAGCAACACCCATTTTATCTTGGTCAGCTTTAGTTCTAGGTTCTACCGCGATAGAAATTACCGGTTCTGGAAATTCCATTCGTTCTAATGTGATCACATGCTTTGGATCACACAAAGTATCACCTGTTGTTACATCTTTCATACCGATCAACGCAGCGATATCGCCTGCGCGTACTTCTTTTATTTCGGCACGGTCATTAGCATGCATCTGAACAATGCGGCCAATTCTTTCTTTTTTCGCTTTAACTGCGTTGTATACCGCATCGCCAGAATTAACTAAACCGGAATAAACACGGATAAAAGTTAAAGTCCCTACAAACGGGTCAGTCGCAATTTTAAACGCTAGAGCAGCAAATGGTGCGTTGTCATCTGCTTCACGAGAACCTTCCGTTTCGTGCTTATCGTTGTTTATACCGGTTATCGCCTTTACTTCAGTAGGCGACGGTAAATATTCGACAACAGCGTCTAATACTGCTTGTACACCTTTGTTCTTAAATGCAGAACCACAGGTAACAAGTATAACCTCGTTACTTAGCGTTCGGGTGCGCAAGCCAGCTTTTATTTCTTCTTCAGATAAATCGCCTTCTTCAAGGTACTTATCCATTAATTCTTCAGAAGCTTCCGCTGCAGATTCAACTAAGTGCTCACGCCACTCTTCTGCTAAATCTTGCATATCACTTGGAATGTCTTCGTAATTAAACGTCATTCCGTGATCGGCTTCATTCCAGTTGATTGCCTTCATCTTAATAAGATCAACAACACCGGTAAAATCTTCTTCACTACCAATTGCTAACTGAATTGGCACAGGATTCGCGCCTAGGCGATCCTTCATTTGTTCAACAACACTTAGGAAATTGGCACCGGTTCGGTCCATTTTATTGACAAACACTAAGCGAGGAACTTCGTATTTTTCCATTTGACGCCAAACGGTTTCAGTTTGAGGCTGAACACCAGATGAACCACAAAGTACTAATACGGCACCATCGAGTACTCGTAACGATCGTTCAACTTCGATTGTAAAGTCTACGTGACCAGGCGTGTCGATGATATTGATACGGTGATCTTTGAACTGACCTTCCATACCTTTCCAGAAACAAGTAGTTGCAGCAGAAGTGATAGTGATACCACGCTCCTGTTCTTGTTCCATCCAATCCATGGTTGCAGCACCGTCATGTACTTCACCAATCCTATGAGAAAGACCAGTATAGAATAGCACACGTTCTGTTGTTGTCGTTTTACCAGCATCTACATGAGCACATATACCAATATTACGGTATAGCTCAATAGGAGTTGTACGAGCCACTTATATCATCCTCTTTCTAGGGTAAGCCCCAGACAATAGAAAATGGCTGGTCGCACAAGCGACCAGCCAATTTATTTTACCAACGGTAATGAGCGAATGCTTTGTTAGCTTCAGCCATTCTGTGAACGTCTTCACGTTTTTTCACAGCTGAACCTTTGTTATCAAATGCATCTAACATTTCGTTAGCTAGGCGTTGAGCCATTGATTTTTCACCACGTTTACGAGCAGCGTCAACTAACCAGCGCATTGCTAGCGCGTTACGACGTACTGGACGAACTTCAACTGGAACCTGGTAAGTAGAACCACCAACACGACGAGATTTAACCTCAACCTGTGGACGGATGTTCTCTAGAGCAATTTCAAATAACTCTAAATGTTCTTTATCAGTGTTCTTTTCAGTTAAGATGTCTAGTGCACCATAAACTATTTTTTCTGCTGTAGATTTCTTTCCATCAACCATTAAGATGTTGATGAATTTTGCTAAAAGTTCGTTTTTGAACTTCGGATCTGGCAAGATTTTTCTTTGTCCTACGACACGTCTTCTTGGCATTTTATGTACTCCGATTGTAATTTCAGGAATTTCCCAAAACAAAAGTTAATATAGGTTGTTTGGCCTTACTTGACGGAGTCCGTTAAGATTTAGGGCGCTTAGCACCGTACTTAGAACGGCCTTGTCTTCTGTCGTTAACACCAGAACAATCTAGTGCACCGCGAACGGTGTGGTAACGAACACCAGGTAAATCTTTTACACGACCACCGCGAATTAAAATTACGCTATGCTCTTGTAAGTTGTGACCTTCACCACCGATGTATGAAGTAACTTCGAAGCCGTTAGTTAAACGAACACGAGCTACTTTACGTAGTGCTGAGTTAGGTTTTTTCGGTGTAGTTGTATACACACGAGTACATACGCCACGACGTTGTGGGCAGGCTTGTAACGCTGGAACGTTACTTTTAGTTACCTGCTTAACACGTGGTTTACGTACTAATTGGTTAATAGTTGCCATTAATGGGCTCCTGATTAGTTATATATGTGCTCCATTACAGTTTTTTTCTGTAATTTATGCACGCTCTTAAACGTGAAAATCCGCGACCCTACTTATAGGGTCGCGGAATTTTATAGGTCAAGCGGCTAACTGTCAAGCTACAGAGCAAAGATCATTGATCTTTTTTGTACAGTTAGTGATCAACCATCATCGATCATTTTGATCAATGATGGTAAATCTTGCTTATTCGCCGTCTGTAGCTAGGTCGCCAAGGCCACCTAAAAGATCAGCGTTTAACGCATCTGTTAATGCTTGTTCTGCATCTTCAGCAGACACTGTTGTTTCTTCTTCTTCTTCAGCAGCAAGTGCTTTGTTCATGCGATTCTTATGATACGCATAACCAGTACCCGCAGGAATTAGTCGACCAACAATAACGTTCTCTTTCAAGCCACGTAAGTCATCTTTCTTACCTGCAACAGCAGCTTCAGTAAGAACTCGCGTAGTTTCCTGGAACGATGCAGCTGAGATAAACGATTCAGTTGCAAGTGAAGCTTTAGTGATACCTAACATTAATGTTTGGAATTCAGCAGGTTTCTTACCAGCAGCTTCAAGTTCACGGTTCGCTACTTTAACGCGCGCTACTTCAACTTGTTCACCAGCTAAGAAGTCACTGTCACCTGAACTCATGATTTCACACTTACGGATCATTTGACGAACAATAACCTCGATGTGCTTATCATTGATCTTAACACCTTGTAAACGATATACATCTTGTACTTCGTTAACAATGTAGTTAGCAACATGATCGATGCCACGTAGACGTAAAATGTCATGTGGCGATTCTGGACCATCGGCAATTACCTCACCTTGTAGTACAGATTCACCTTCGAACACGTTAAGCTGACGCCACTTAGGAATCATCTCTTCGTATACTTCACCACTTGGTTGAGTGATTTGTAAACGAACTTTACCTTTAGTCTCTTTACCGAAACCAATGATACCAGTCTTCTCAGCAAGAATTGCTGGCTCTTTCGGTTTACGCGCTTCAAATAAATCAGCAACACGTGGAAGACCACCGGTAATATCACGAGTCTTCGAAGACTCTTGAGGAATACGTGCTAACGCATCACCGATGTTCACTTCTGCACCATCTTCAAGGTTAACAATCGCTTTACCAGGTAAGAAGTATTGTGCTGGAATATCTGTACCAGCGATCATTACATCTTTACCTTTCTTGTCGACCAATTTCACCATTGGACGTAATTCTTTACCAGCAGTATTACGCTGCGCAGCATCGATAATTACGATAGATGATAGACCCGTAAGTTCATCAGTTTGACGTTCGATAGTTACCTGATCGATGATATCAACAAATTTGATCTTACCTGCTACTTCAGTGATGATTGGATGCGTATGCGGGTCCCAATTTGCAATTGTTTCACCAGCTTCGATTGCATCACCGTCTTTCTTACCTAATTCAGCACCGTAAGGAACTTTATAACGCTCTTTCTCACGACCTAACTCATCAATAACTGTAAGTTCTGATGAACGTGACGTGATAACTAGCTTATCTTCTGAACTAGTAACGAACTTAGCGTTTTGTAACTTCAATGTACCAGTATTTTTAACTTGTACTGAGTTTTCAGCAGAAGCTCGAGATGCTGCACCACCGATGTGGAACGTACGCATCGTTAACTGTGTACCTGGTTCACCGATTGATTGTGCTGCAACAACACCAACGGCTTCACCTTCGTTAATTAAGTGACCGCGTGCTAAGTCACGACCATAACACTGTGCACAAATACCAAAGTCTGTATCACAAGTAATGATTGAACGAACCCATACTTGGTCAACAGAGTGTTCTTCTAACGTGTCACACTTAGCTTCATCTAATAATGTGTTACGTGCGAATAATACGTCTTCTGTACCAGGGATTAGTACGTCATTACATACAACACGACCAAGAACTCGTTCGCGTAATGGTTCTACAACATCACCACCTTCGATTAGAGGTGTCATTAATAGACCTTCTTCTACGCCACAATCTTGTTCTGTAACAACCAAATCTTGTGCAACGTCAACTAGACGACGAGTTAAGTAACCCGAGTTAGCTGTTTTAAGTGCCGTATCGGCCAAACCTTTACGAGCACCGTGAGTAGAGATGAAGTACTGTAGTACGTTCAGACCTTCACGGAAGTTCGCTGTGATTGGTGTTTCGATGATTGAACCATCTGGTTTTGCCATCAAACCACGCATACCGGCTAACTGACGGATCTGAGCGGCACTACCACGAGCACCAGAGTCAGCCATCATGTAGATTGAGTTGAATGAGTCTTGCTCTTCCATCTCACCGTCACGGTTTAATACGTGTTCTTTCGATAAGTTGTCCATCATCGCTTTCGAAACTTTTTCGTTAGCAGAAGACCAAATATCGATAACTTTGTTGTATTTCTCACCAGCGGTAACAAGACCAGATTCAAACTGTTGTTGAATCTCAGTAACTTCTTCTTCAGCAGCTTCGATGATAGTGTACTTCTCATCAGGGATAACCATGTCATCGATACCTACAGATGCACCAGCGATCATCGCGTAGTGGAAACCTGTGTACATGATATGGTCAGCAAAAATAACAGTGTCTTTTAAACCAAGGTTACGATACGCATGGTTAATAAGATTTGAAATTTGCTTCTTACCTAATGGTTGGTTAATTAGTTCGTACGGAAGTCCTTTAGGACATACCTGCCATAAAAGTGCACGACCAACAGTTGTATCGATTAATGAAGTAACTTCTTCACCGTTTACAACTTGAGTAATACGAACTTTAACGCGAGCATGTAATTCAGCAGTTTCCGTGCGGTACGCTTTTTCAGCTTCTTTTTCAGAAGTGAATACCATACCTTCACCTTTACCGTTAACACGTTCACGCGTTAAGTAGTAAAGACCTAATACAACATCCTGTGAAGGAACGATGATTGGGTCACCGTTCGCTGGCGATAGCACGTTGTTAGTCGACATCATTAATGCGCGAGCTTCCATTTGTGCTTCAATCGTTAGCGGAACGTGTACAGCCATTTGGTCACCATCGAAATCGGCGTTGTATGCCGCACAAACGAGTGGATGTAAATGGATTGCTTTACCTTCGATAAGTACTGGTTCGAATGCTTGGATACCAAGTCTATGAAGTGTTGGTGCACGGTTAAGCATAACCGGGTGTTCACGGATTACTTCATCAAGTACATCCCAAACTTCACCACCTTCACGTTCTACAAGTTTCTTAGCAGCTTTAATCGTAGTCGCTAAACCACGTGCTTCTAATTTACCGTAGATGAATGGCTTAAATAACTCTAATGCCATCTTCTTAGGAAGACCACATTGGTGTAAACGAAGAGTTGGACCAACTGTAATTACAGAACGACCAGAGTAATCTACACGCTTACCAAGTAAGTTTTGACGGAAACGACCTTGTTTACCCTTGATCATATCAGCAAGAGATTTAAGAGGACGTTTGTTAGAACCTGTAATTGCGCGACCACGACGACCGTTATCTAAAAGAGCATCAACAGATTCTTGTAACATACGTTTTTCGTTACGTACGATGATATCTGGAGCAACTAAGTCTAGAAGACGTTTTAGACGGTTGTTACGGTTAATAACACGACGGTATAAATCATTCAGATCAGAAGTCGCAAAACGACCGCCATCTAGTGGTACTAGTGGACGAAGATCTGGTGGAAGGATCGGAAGAACCGACATAATCATCCACTCTGGCTTGTTACCAGACTGAGCGAATGCTTCCATCAATTTAAGACGCTTAGTGATTTTCTTACGCTTAGTTTCACTACCAATCTCAGGTAGTTCTTCACGCATTTGCTCAATTTCAGCGTTCAAGTCAATTTCTTTTAATAGGGCTAAAACAGCTTCAGCACCCATTTTCGCATCAAATTCATCACCGTGTTCTTCAAGAGAATCTAGGTACTCTTCTTCAGTTAAAATTTGGCTGCGTTCTAATGTCGTCATACCTGGTTCGGTAACAACATAAGATTCGAAATATAATACGCGTTCAATATCACGCAATGTCATATCAAGTAATAAACCGATACGAGATGGCAATGATTTTAAGAACCAGATGTGAGCAACTGGGCTAGCTAGTTCGATGTGTCCCATACGGTCACGACGAACTTTAGTTAGCGTTACTTCAACACCACATTTTTCACAAATTACACCACGATGCTTAAGGCGTTTGTACTTACCACATAAACATTCGTAATCTTTTACTGGGCCGAAAATACGGGCACAGAAAAGACCGTCACGTTCAGGTTTGAACGTACGGTAGTTGATGGTTTCTGGCTTCTTTACCTCACCAAAAGACCATGAACGGATCATGTCTGGTGACGCTAAACCAATTCGAATACCATCGAATTCTTCAGTTTGATTTTGTTGCTTAAGAAACTTAAGTAAATCTTTCACACTCTATCTCCTGTCGGAGTTAACATCTAGGGAGAGCCGAAGCCCTCCCGACTTTCTGATTAATCAGCTATACAGGTTATTCCTGATCCAGTTCGATATTGATACCTAACGAACGGATTTCTTTCAACAATACGTTGAACGATTCAGGCATACCAGGTTCCATACGATGATCACCGTCAACAAGGTTTTTGTACATCTTAGTACGACCGTTAACGTCATCGGATTTAACCGTAAGCATTTCTTGTAGGGTATATGCAGCACCGTATGCTTCAAGTGCCCATACTTCCATCTCACCGAAACGCTGACCACCGAACTGAGCTTTACCGCCAAGTGGTTGCTGTGTAACAAGTGAGTAAGAACCTGTTGAACGCGCATGCATCTTGTCATCAACTAAGTGATTCAGTTTCAGCATGTACATATAACCAACGGTTACAGGACGCTCAAATGCACGACCAGTACGGCCATCATATAGAGTGAACTGACCGCTTTCTGGCATCTCTGCCAAACGGAATAGCTCTTTGATTTCTTTCTCTGCAGCGCCATCAAACGCAGGAGTCGCGATTGGTAAACCAGCACGCAAGTTATCCGCTAAGCGATTAACTTCGTCATCAGAGAAACTATCGATGTCTACCTCTTGACGAGATTCACCAACTGCGTATACATCTTTCAAGAAAGTACGAAGTTTCGCAATTTCTTGTTGCTCTTTCATCATGCGGTCGATTTTTTCACCGATACCACGAGCAGCCATACCCATATGTGTTTCAAGGATCTGACCGATGTTCATACGAGATGGTACACCTAGTGGGTTAAGCACGATATCTACCGGCTCACCATTGTCGTCATAAGGCATATCTTCAACTGGAACAACGTTTGAGATAACACCTTTGTTACCGTGACGACCAGCCATTTTATCACCTGGTTGTAGGCGACGTTTAACAGCAAGGTAAACTTTAACAATTTTCAGAACGCCAGGTTGTAAGTCATCACCTTGAGTGATCTTACGACGCTTAACTTCATACTTCTTGTCGAAATCAGCTCTAATTGCATCGTATTGCTCTGCAATTTGTTCTAATTCAGTTTGTTGACCTTCGTCAGATAAACTTTGTGTTAACCATTGGTCGCGAGACATACCGTTAAGGTCTGACTCATTTAAACCAGCAGATAATAAAAGTTTCTTCGCACGAGCATATATACCATCTTCTAAAATGCTGAATTCATCGCCAAGATCTTTCTTAACTTCACTCAATTGCATTTCTTCAATTTCTAATGCACGGGCATCTTTCTCTACACCGTCACGGGTAAAGACTTGTACGTCGATGATCGTACCAGACACTGAGTTTGGTACACGTAGCGAGCTGTCTTTAACGTCAGCAGCTTTCTCACCGAAAATCGCACGTAATAGTTTTTCTTCAGGCGTTAACTGCGTTTCACCTTTAGGCGTTACTTTACCTACTAAGATGTCACCACCGTTAACTTCTGCACCGATGTAAACAACGCCAGATTCATCTAGCTTGCTAAGTGCAGATTCACCAACGTTTGGAATATCTGAAGTAATTTCTTCAGAACCTAACTTGGTGTCGCGAGCGATACATGATAATTCCTGAATATGAATAGTAGTGAAACGATCTTCTTTCGTTACACGTTCAGAAATCAACATTGAATCCTCGAAGTTATAACCATTCCAAGGCATGAATGCGATACGCATGTTTTGACCAAGAGCCAACTCACCTAAATCGGTAGAAGGACCATCGGCTAACACGTCACCACGTTGCACTGGTTCGCCAACATTACAAGTTGGACGTTGGTTAATACAAGTATTCTGGTTAGAACGAGTGTATTTAGTTAAATTGTAAATATCGATACCAGCTTCACCGGCAGTCATTTCGTTTTCGTTAACACGAACAACGATACGAGACGCATCTACATAATCAACTACACCACCACGTTTAGCTACGGCTGTTACACCAGAGTCTACCGCGATAGTTTTTTCCATACCTGTACCAACTAAAGGCTTATCAGCGATTAACGTTGGAACTGCTTGACGTTGCATGTTCGCACCCATCAAGGCACGGTTAGCATCATCATGCTCTAGGAATGGAATTAATGATGCTGCCACAGAGATGATTTGCTGTGGAGAAACATCCATATACTGAACTTGTTCAGCTGACATAAGTGTAAATTCATTCTTATGACGACAAGGAACAAGACCTTCAACTAATTTACCAGCTGTATCTAAATCAGCATTCGCCTGTGCGATAACAAAGTTACCTTCTTCGATTGCTGATAAGTAATCAATCTCTTCAGTAACTAAACCGTCAACAACTTTACGGTAAGGAGTTTCCAAGAAACCGTAGTCGTTTGTACGTGCGTAACATGATAAAGAGTTGATCAAACCGATGTTTGGACCTTCCGGTGTTTCGATTGGACATACTCGACCGTAGTGAGTTGGATGTACATCTCGAACCTCGAAACCAGCACGTTCACGAGTTAAACCGCCCGGGCCTAATGCAGAAATACGACGTTTGTGCGTCACTTCTGATAACGGGTTGTTCTGATCCATGAATTGCGAAAGTTGTGAAGAACCAAAGAATTCTTTAACCGCTGCAGAGATAGGCTTAGCATTGATTAAATCTTGTGGCATTACTGCATCAAGATCACCAAGTGATAAACGTTCACGAACAGCACGTTCTACACGAACTAAACCAACACGGAATTGGTTTTCTGCCATTTCACCTACAGAACGGATACGACGGTTACCTAAGTGGTCGATATCGTCCACTTCACCTTTACCGTCGCGAATATCGATCAATGTTTTCATTACCGAGATAATGTCATCGTTCGATAAGATGCCTGAGCCAGTGCTTTCTGAGCGACCAACACGGCGATTGAATTTCATGCGACCAACACTTGATAAGTCATAACGTTCATCAGAGAAAAACAAGTTATCAAATAACGCTTCTGCAGCGTCTTTTGTTGGTGGCTCACCAGGACGCATCATACGATAAATTTCAACTAGCGCTTCTAAACGGTTAGTTGAACTATCAACACGTAAGGTGTCTGACATGTATGAACCACAATCGAATTCATTCATGTATAAAGTTTCAAGTGACTTGTAACCAGCTTCGGTAAGTTCAGCTAAAAGTTCTAAGGTGATTTCAGCATTCGCTTCACCTACAACTTCACCAGTTTCTTTACTGATGTAATCTTTCGCTAGAACACGACCAATGATGTAGTCTGCTGGTACGTCTAATTTATCAATGCCATCTTTAGTAAGTGCACGGATATGACGAGCAGTAATACGACGACCTTGCTCAACTAATACGTCACCTTTTGGTAATTTAATATCAAACGTTGCAGTTTCACCGCGCAAACGTTCAGGAACAAGTTCCATAACTAACTTGCTTTTCTTGATATCAAATCGAGTAGTCTCGTAGAACATTTCTAAGATTTGTTCTGTGGTATATTCAAGAGCACGTAAAATGATTGACGCTGGTAATTTACGGCGACGGTCAATACGAACAAATAAATTATCTTTCGGATCAAACTCAAAGTCTAACCATGAACCACGGTAAGGGATAACACGTGCGTTGTATAACACTTTACCCGAAGAGTGAGTTTTACCTTTATCGTGATCGAAGAACACGCCAGGGGAACGGTGTAATTGTGAAACAATAACACGCTCAGTACCGTTGATAACAAAGGTTCCATTTTCCGTCATCAATGGGATTTCGCCCATGTAAACTTCTTGTTCTTTAATATCTTTAACGGTGCCTGCTGCTGCTTCTTTATCGTAAATTACCATACGCAATTTAACGCGCAATGCGGCAGAGTATGTTACACCACGGATTTGACATTCTTTAACATCAAATAGTGGCTCACCTAAACGGTAGCTAACATATTGTAATTCTGAATTACCAGAATAACTTTTAATTGGAAATACGCTACGGAAAGCGGCTTCAAGGCCTACTGCACCCGTTGCATCGATATCAATAAACTTGCGGAAAGATTCGAGTTGGATAGACAACAGGAATGGATAATCCATTACCTGAACGCTCTTACCAAAATCCTTTCGAATACGCTTCTTCTCAGAATAAGAGTAAACCATGGGTTCCTCATCTTGCTGGTTATGGCCAAATCTGACTATGAATAGTCAGGAATAAAACTAAATAAAACCTAAAATTACACAGAAATCCCATGTTAACTTTAAGTTAATACTTAATAATGCACTGTTTTTGTTCAAAAAAAAACAATTAAAACACAATAATAAAAAACACTGTGTCTTTTAGCGCAAAAAGGCCGGTGACAAATTGTCACCAGCCATTGCCTATATTACTAGGCAGCTAATCTGTCAAAAAACAGATTACTTGATCTCAACCGTAGCACCGGCTTCTTCAAGAGATGCTTTAAGAGCTTCAGCTTCTGCTTTGTCAACGCCTTCTTTAAGAGCTTTTGGAGCAGCTTCAACTAACTCTTTAGCTTCTTTAAGACCTAGACCAGTTGCACCACGAACTGCTTTGATTACAGCAACTTTCTTCTCACCGAAAGAAGTAAGTACTACGTCAAACTCAGTTTGTTCAGCAGCGGCAGCACCAGCGTCACCACCAGCAACAGCAACAGCTGCAGCAGCAGAAACACCGAATTTTTCTTCCATTGCTTCGATTAGTTCAACTACATCCATTACAGACATTTCTGCAATAGCGTTTAAGATATCATCTTTAGAGATAGACATGTTCATCTTTCCTATTTGGGTAAACAGCACTTTTCAAAATAAGGCCGTTTAATATAACTATATAAATACAAGCTAACAGCGTAATTAAGCTGCTTCTTGCTCTTTCTGATCGCGAATTGCAGCAATAGTGCGGGCAAGTTTGCCTGCAGATGCTTCTTTCATAGCGCTCATTAAACGTGCAATTGCTTCGTCGTAAGTTGGAAGTTTCGCTAATACCGAAACATCTACTACGTCGCCTTCAAATGCTGCTGCTTTTAATTCTAGATTGTCGTTTTCTTTAGCGAAATCCGAGAATAAACGTGCCGCTGCACCTGGGTGTTCGTTAGAGAATGCAATTAATGAAGGACCAACTAATGTATCTTTGATACATTCGAAAGGTGTACCTTCTACAGCGCGACGTGCTAACGTGTTACGAACAACTTTCATCCATACACCGTTTTCACGAGCTTGCGCACGTAAAGTAGTAATTGCATCAACTGTAACACCGCGTGAATCTGCGATTACAACTGATTGAGCGCCAGCAGCCGCTTCTTGAACTTCAGCAACAATTGCTTTTTTATCATCAAGATTGATAGCCATTGGCTTTAACTCCTGGTTTACCGGGTAATCCCGATATTTAAAACTCCTAAGCAACTAATTAATTAGCGACTTAGGCCATTACGGCGAGAGCCAGAAATTTAAGGAAATATCTGGGTAACACCATCTACGTAGGAAATTAAGTGGTTATCACCACACTCATAAAGTGCTTTAGGTTTTAACGACACCTACGGTCTTGGACGGGAGCTTGGTTTAGTTAACAAATCAACTTCTATCTTTTTAAAAAGAAAAAGGACTATTAAAATTGTAACCAAGCACCTACCAAATTTTAAGAGGCGAAATTATAGTCTAATCACCGCCTCTTGTAAACGCATTATTAAGCTTCAGTCAATGAACCTTGAGCAACGGCTACGCCAGCGCCCATAGTTGATGAGATGCTAATTTTCTTGATGTATGCGCCTTTTGCTTGAGCTGGCTTAGCTTTCTTAAGAGCAGCCAATAAAGCAACAAGGTTTTCTTCAAGGTGTGCGTTTTCAAAGTCTACCTTACCGATAGTAGAATGGATGATACCATTCTTGTCATTACGGTAACGGATCTGACCAGCTTTTGCGTTTTTAACAGCAGTAGCTACGTCTGGAGTTACAGTACCAACTTTCGGGTTAGGCATTAAACCACGTGGGCCTAATACTTGACCTAGTTGACCTACAACACGCATTGCGTCTGGAGTAGCGATTACAACGTCAAAGTTCATTTCGCCAGCCTTAACTTGTTCAGCTAAGTCTTCCATACCGATAACGTCAGCACCAGCTTCTTGAGCCTTCTCAACGTTTGCGCCTTGTGTAAATACTGCAACGCGTACGTCACGACCAGTACCGTTTGGTAATACTGTTGCGCCACGAACGTTTTGGTCAGATTTACGTGCATCGATGCCTAATTTAATAGCAACATCTACACTTTCTCTAAAGTTAGCAGTAGCTAACTCTTTCAATAAAGCGATTGCTTCATTGATTTCGTATTCTTTTAATACGTCTACTTTTTCACGGATTAGACGAGCGCGTTTTGATAATTTAGCCATTGAATTAGTCCTCTACCACTAAACCCATTGCACGAGCTGAGCCGGCAATAGTACGCACTGCAGCTTCCATAGAGCCAGCAGTTAGATCTGGTTCTTTAGTCTTAACAATCTCTTCAAGTTGAGCTGTAGTTACAGTACCAACTTTTTCAGTGTTAGGACGGCCTGAACCGCTTTTGATACCAGCAGCTTTCTTAAGTAAGTAAGATGCAGGTGGAGTTTTAGTTTCAAACGTGAATGAACGATCGTTGTATACAGTAATTACTACTGGAACTGGAGCGCCTTTCTCAAGAGAATCTGTTTTTGCGTTGAACGCTTTACAGAATTCCATGATGTTTACACCGTGCTGACCTAGTGCAGGACCAACTGGTGGTGACGGGTTAGCTGCACCAGCAGCAACCTGTAGCTTGATTAAAGCTTGGACTTTCTTAGCCATGGTTTAATACCTTTAATATGGGTTCAAACGCTGTTCATTAAACAGCTCCCCGTTAACAAAAAAACGATTTTACTCGCGAGACGGGCAAAATCGGAAGCGGATTATATATTAAGTTCACATCAACATGCAATAAAAAATAGGCACTTTGTTTAAAAAAAGTACGGGAATGGAAAAGACTCTAAAAAATGCCTAGTAGACCTACTAAAAGTATCCAGCTGCCTAAGAACAATTTTAATTTTTGAGGACCAAGCCAAAGGGCAATGTAACGCGCTAATAATGCGCCAATAATAGCGCCAGGCGCAGCAAATAATAGGACGTTGATATTGATTAGCGATTCATTAATAAAATATGCAATACCGCTCATCACTGATAGTGCCGAGACTATGACTCCAGCAGCTACAGAAAACATCACCGAAAAGCCTCTTAACAATAAAACCACTGCTAAAATTTCGCCAACGCCGACCGAGATCCATCCGGTAATAATACCGCCGATAAAACTAACAACCGCAATAAGCAATATTTCTGATTTACTTAGCTGTGTAACTCCTCTGTGAGTGGAACGTTTACCTAAATAGACGCAATGATAGATGACAATTAGTCCAAAGATAAACGAAAACACACTAAATATAAGGTGGATAGACGCGATAGGGACAATTGGTAAATACTGAACCAGCAATATACCTAAAATAGAAAACGGGAGACTACAAACCAGAGTTTGATAAAGCAGGTTTACCCGCTCAATCTTTTGTTCGTTGTCACCATTGAAAAACATAAGCCAAGAAAGGCTACCAACGAACATACCAAAGCATTGAATCGCGAAACTGGTCGCAATAACTGCATCTATCTGCATCTATCTGCATTCCCAATGCATCAAATGAGGGGACAAATACAACCCCTCCTCCTGCACCTGTCGAATTAGCCGCAATAGCTCCTGCAATTCCCAAAAAGAAAAAACCGACATAATCGGAGATTAATTCAATTGGATTAGGTTGCATAAATATGGCGATACTAAATATTAGTAAAAGCGTAAATACCACCAAAAGGATTGGCAAACGTCGCAGCGTTTTAATGTCTAGTATATTGAATTCCATGAAAACTTTATTTGTACCCCTATCGTAAGTTCTATTTACAAATGATTCTGATACTTTTTAACATGAGAATTTTAGCTTATCGTATATCAAAAAAGAGCTGATTAAAAACTGTTTTCTGCTGTTGCTTAAAACAAAAAAACCAGAGCAAAGCTCTGGTTTTTATAGTGAATTGACAGTAAAAGCGTTAGCCTTTTTCAACCTGTGCAAATTCTAATTCAACAGGTGTTGAACGACCGAAGATAGATACCGACACTTTAATACGGCTCTTCTCGTAATCCAGTTCTTCAACCACACCGTTAAAGTCAGCAAATGGACCATCGGTAACACGAACAACTTCGCCTGGTTCAAACAATGTTTTCGGTCTAGGTTGATCAACTGAATCTTCTAGACGTTGTAAGATGCGATCCGCTTCTTTTTGTGAAATAGGTGCTGGACGATCCGAAGTTCCACCAATAAAACCTAATACACGAGGAACACTTTTCACTAAATGCCATGCTTCAACATCCATCGCCATTTCGACTAAAACATAGCCAGGGAAGAATTTACGAGCACTTTTGCGCTTTTGACCGGCACGCATTTCAACAACTTCTTCGGTAGGAACTAAAATCTGACCGAACTTATCTTCTAAGCCGTGAATTTGGATGTGCTCTAAAAGTGTTTTTTGTACACGTGCTTCATAACCAGAAAACGCTTGTACAACATACCATCTTAACTTGATATCTTCAGACATATATTTAAACCCGTAAAGAAGTAACGAAACTTACAATTTCATACAATACACTATCAAGACCCCAAAGGATCAAAGACATTATTAAAGTAGCAACAATAACTATACCAGTTGTTTGAACTGCTTCCTGTCTTGTTGGCCATACAACTTTGCGAACTTCAGTACGAGATTCTTTTGCAAACGTTAATCCGTTGCGGCCTTTTTCTGTTTGCAGTGCAATTAAGCCAGCAACAATAACTGCTGCTACAACACCAAGAGCACGGAAAAGAGCAGACTCTTCACCATAATAATAATTACCAAAAACGGCGCCGCCTAAAAGCAGAAATACTAAAATCCACTTCACTGTATCTAAAGAACCACCTGTCGGAGTTTCTGTACTTGCATTCATAACTACTGACCTATTTCCTGTCATATTCAAGACAAAACCACCTCGCACTAAACGAGGTTTAAATAATTTGGCAGGGGTGGAGAGACTCGAACTCCCAACCGTCGGTTTTGGAGACCGCCGTTCTACCAATTGGAACTACACCCCTAAATTTTACTTACACTTGTCATGTGATTCTTGAATTTTTGTTTGGGAAAATTAAGATTACATAAGAAGTGAAGCGCTATTATACGTTCTAAACTAAATTACTCAAGGATTTATTAGCCGATAAATCGATGAATTTATAATTTATATAGAATTTATTTGGATAAAACTAAATAGGACAATTATTTACCGCTAATGTAAATCCGTAGGATTTTCACAAGCAAACTCTACAATAAAATCGGGTTTGCTTGGATACAACAGAGGAAAACGTTGCATGAGGTAATCAAATGCTTGTTCATAATTTTCTTCATACCTTGCCATAATATTAATATGCTCTTCATTAACATCTGAATTAGCAATTAATAATTCAAGTAGCTGTAATGACTTTTCGTTAAGAGAGAACTCTGAAGCTTCTCTGTCTCTATATTGTCTAATGTTTTGTAAGAATAAAGCTAGCGGATCTGGACTTAACTCGTCACGTTTAAAAGGAAAACTTTGATTAATTAACTCCACCGCAAAGTCTATCCCGTCATGTCGTAGTTGCAAAAAATTGAATATCAAGCTTCGACCATCTTCGGTATAAGGGGCTAAATTTTGACTGTATTTATTCAACATTTTCTTTTGCTCTAATTTATCATTCGTCGCCGAAAACATAAACCAGATAAAGTCGGGATCTTTATTGAACAATTCATGTTCTTCGAGTTGTTGATAATACTCGTTTTTAATATCCTCAGGTACATACATATATAGGCTCAAGTAGGTATAGGGTCTTATATCTTTCGGCGCAGCCTTAATCTTGGTTTTTAAACTCATTAATTCGTCTTCGGTAAACAAAGTTTTACGTTTATATACATCTTTATAAGACAACTCTAATAGAGCGCTTGCATGGGCTACTTTATATTCTATCTCATCAAAACGACAGGTTAACTGGTAGCTCGATTGCCAAATCGTTCCTAAGGCGTTTTGCTTAGTTAACCTCTTAGTTGGGGTTTTATTGGAGGCTTGCAATTCCTGACCGCTAAGCTCACAAACCTGCGTTGCAGTCGTGTCACTGTTTAGCAAAGGATTATCCGATTCAAATTGTTCAAATTCAGCTATTATTGATGGGCTAGGTAAGTTTTCCGTATCATTGATAGCAAATATATCGTCGCCAACAAATAAGTTATGAGCTGCTGCTATTCTGCTAAATTTATTTTGATAGCTTTCCACTAAATTCTGATCTTCTAAATAAATAGGAAAATATGGCTGAAAAGCTTTCATGATAAATTCAAACTGGGCTTTTTTTAAAATCATCAAAAAAGACTTCATTTCTCTAAACCGAATTTGAACGAAAAGGTTGCGCTCGACTAACGGATAACTGTTAAAATTTTCCAGAGCAAGGTCAGCGAAGTAAAAGTCTTCCTCAAACGCTGCTTGCATAAATGCTTTAAACCATAAATCAATTGCAATATTCGCGCTTTCATTAGCAAGTCTTTCCACTTCCTCAAAATAGGCTTGTTGATATCCAACATCGTCTCGCTCTAACGCTACCGAGGTCAAAGTTCGTTTAAAGTTAACTCTGCTGTATCTGGCTCGCTTAACATCAATAGTATATTTTTGTTTTTCAATTTCTGATATTAAATCGATATTTTCCGATCGCTCAAAGTTTACGTTAGCGACTGCACGAAACCATTGCCTTGCTAGCTCCAGATCATACTTGTAGGACAATGCAGAAAATATTTCATAACGCTCATACCCTTGTAGTAACAAATTAGTCGCGAACAACTTAATAAAGCTGTGTTTATTAGATCTAATATTTGCCAATGCAAAGTCATATTTAGGGCAAATCATCGCCGCTGTTTCGGATTCTTCAGAAAACTTAACTTCGTCGATTAGAGTAGTCTTGCTCTTAAATTCTTTTTGTTTTGAAGGCAATGTTTGTGTCGATGTAGTATTTTCATCATTATTTTTTATAGTGTTAGGCTGCGAGTCTGACCTCGAGAGAAAATACCACGCTAATGCGCTAAGTAGGCCAACAATTAAAATTTTTTTGTACATTTCTATCCATGAAATTAGCGGTTGAAAACCAATCATATGATTGTTCTCTATCGAAGTAAACAGCTCTAAAAAACAATGCTAATGACGATTTTTCAATTTTACGTTCTATAAATATGATGTCACAACTTATACTTTCATATATATATGATTAATAGTAGTATAAGTGAAAAGATGTCAATTTAAGCTTATAAAAATAAAGAACGTGGTAATAAAACTATGAACGATAAAGTACTGACTCGTCGAAAATTTTTAAAAGGTACATACAAAGCTAGTATTGGTGCGACTGCTGTCAATGCATTAGGTTTGTCCAGCTTGCTGACCGCAACTAATACTTTAGCAGCGGAACAAGATTATAAAGCGCTAGTATTTATTTTTTTGGCTGGAGGCAACGACTCTTTTAATATGGTTGCCCCAAAAGGCAACGGTTCCTTAAGAACAAGTTATGAAAATGGTCGACGTAATGCGGCAATTGACGCAAACCAATTAAATGCCATAACACCTAAGTCAAATGTCAAAATTTTTGGTGATATTACCTATAACGAATTTGGCTTGCACCCTGCTTGTGCCGATATGGCCGATATGTTTAATAATGAAGAAATGTCGATTGTATGTAATGTTGGCAATCTATACGAACCAACAACACGTTGGAAATTACTGAATGATAAAGTAACACTGCCACCTCAACTATATTCACATAGCGATCAACAGCTGCAATTTCAAAGTCAGCCTGAAATTCCATTTCGATTTGGATGGGGCGGTCGCTTAGCGGAAATGATCGACGATTATAATAGTAATGGTAATGTTTCTCCTCTTATCTCTGTATCGGGATTAAATTCGTTTCAGGTTTCATCAGGTACCGATTTATCTGCCTATGTAATGGGCTATGACGGCGCAGTAAAACTTAATGGCGTTACAAACGAAAGAAAAACGTTATTAGAATCTTCAATCGATAGTATCGATGCTTCTTCACATTTGATGATGCAAAAATATCGAGATGTTTTTAGTTCCGCAAAACGGTCTGAAGCAATTGTCACCAGTGCATTTACCGAAGCGGCACAAACGGGTGTTGACTATGACGCGATATTTACAGCTGCCGGTGCAAGTGATAGTAAAATAGGTCGACAGCTTAAAACTATCGCAAAAATGATCGCTGGCCGAAACTCTACAGGTAATAACAGACCTATCTATTTTGTCGAAATGAATGGCTTTGATACCCATAAAAAGTTACTAACTAATCATGCAAATCTAATGACAGATCTCAATGCCGCATTAAAGGCATTTAAAGACGTATTAGTCGCTCAAGGAGACTTCGATAAAACACTAAGTTTTGTTGGTTCAGAATTCGGTCGCACATTAACACCTAATGGTACTGACGCGGAATTTGGGACAGACCATGCGTGGGGCGGCCACGCTTTATTAATGGGGGGTATGATTAATGGTGGTCAAATGTTTGGTACACATCCCGACTTAAAATTAGAACAAGGTCTTGATGCTAGTTCAGGCCGTGGTAGATGGATACCGACAACATCAACCAGCCAATGTGTCGCTAAAATTGCCAATTGGTTTGGCGTAAGTCAGGAGCAACTGCCATTACTGATACCAACAATAAGCAACTTTCCAGACACTTTTAACGCGAGTTCTAACTTAGACTTTTTTAAACAGGAAATTAACTCATGAATAAGACAGTGATCAATAAAAAACTGTTAATGACATTAGCGTCCTTGAGCATACTTAGTGCCTGCGGTGGCGGAGGCGGTAGCAGCGAAAAAGAAGTTAAAGTTGCCCCAACTCCGGAACTAGCAACGGTTTCAATTAGCACATTGGTATCGATAGCAGTAGAAAAAAACAACCAGATCGCAAAATTTAAGATTGAACGAGATTCTGGTAACGAAGAGCTAACCATAAATTATCAATTATCCGGCAATAGTGATGTAACCAAAGGCTCTGCTAGCAATAATGATTATCAACTATTTTATGCTGACGGTACCGCTGTAGCTGATAACTTCATTATCCCTGCCAATGAAAGCTCGCGTATTGTTGAACTTGTTCCTAATAAAGATGAAAGTTTTGAAGTTCCTGAGCAACTTAATATAAATATAGCAGAGCACGATTCTTATCAGTTAGGTGAAAACGCGTCTGTATCTTTAACTATTATTGATGCCGAAAACACTCGAGAAAATGCAAAAGTTTTTTATGGTGTATTTGCTCCACAGGGTGATGCGATTACCTCAGGCACAGGTGTTTTAAGTTTTATTCTGCAAGGGGATAACGAGCAAGGAGAGCTAAATTATAGTTTTACTAACTTAGGCTCAGAACAGACTGACCAGCATATTCATTTAGCTCCATCAGGGACAATGATAAAAGACCTTGAAGAGTTTGGAAATATTGAAGGTATGGTCTGGGATCTCGCACCTGGTGGCATTTTCAAAACAGAACAAGAAATGCTTGATACACTTTTTAACGGTGAGTTTTTTGTCAATATTCATTCGGCCGATTATCCACAAGGTGAAATTTCAGCAACGCTATTGTATGACGCCAACATTACGCCTCCTGCACCAGTTGATTTAACGGCTGCTGATGTTGATAGAGATATTATTCGTTTCTTAAATCAAACAACCTTTGGCGCGACACCTGAAGACTATGAACCTCTGAGAGCGCAAATAAATGCAGACGGTAGCAATCGCATGCAAGTATATAATCAGTGGATAGATCAACAAATAGCTATGCCAACGAGCAGCCTGTATGACTTTACTGATGCTATAACGGATTACTTTCCCGAAGAGCCTGGTGTGTATGTGCGCAGAGATGCGTTTTATAATCTAGCCCTTCATGGTAAAGATCAGCTGCGTCAACGCATGGCTTTTGCCCTTAGCCAAATTTTAGTGGTAAGTGATGAAGCTGCGGCTATTCGCAATGCCTATAAAGGTGCATCTCTGTATTGGGATAACCTTGCTAGCCATGCTTTTGGTTATTATAACGACGCACTATATGACGCTACATTAAGCCCTATCATGGGGACTTGGCTAAGTCATTTATATAATCAAAAACAAGATGTTGGCGCGGGTTATTACCCTGATGAAAACTATGCACGTGAAGTTATGCAGTTATTTAGTTTTGGTCTTGTACATCTAAATAAAGACGGCACTATTGCACTTGGCGAAGATAATTTGCCAATACCAACATACAATAACGAAACAATCAAAGAAATGGCACGAGTATTCACAGGCTTATCATTTAGATATAAAAATGATGGCGCTAAAAAAGTAGCTAATAACAACTTCTTTTTGGGTGACTGGGCTAACGAGTACCAATACCGCTGGCTTGAACCAATGAAATTCTTCACTAGCGAGCATGACTACGGCAGTAAAACCTTATTTACTGACGTGAATGGCACGGTCACTGTCGCAGCGAGTACTAATAAAACCGAAGCAGCGGCAATGGCCGAGGTCGCGCATGTGGTAGATAGTTTAGTTGCTCATAGCTCAACGGCACCATTTATCTCAAAACAACTTATTCAACGCTTTGTAACCTCAAATCCAAGTACAGGATACGTCGAACGAGTTGCCAACAAATTTGCCGAGAAAGGAGATTTAACGGCAACCATAAAAGCAATTCTTTTAGATGAAGAAGCTCGTAATCCTAAAGTGCAAAACTCGATAAGTTTCGGTAAAGTCAAAGAACCAGTAATACAGCTAACAGCTGCCTTACGCTTGTTTAAAGCCAAATCCCGAATCGCTTTGGACGATACTGCAGACACTACCTTTGAAAAGCCAATTCCTGGTTTAGACTTAGAATTAGCGAGCCAATATCAACCAGGAGCATCACTAATAAGAATGGGAGATATAGAAATTGGTCAGCGCGCATTAGGGGCAAATTCGGTATTTAATTTTTATTTACCTAGCTACACACCAAGTGGTGCATTAGCAAGTAATTCTTTGATGTCACCAGAATTGCAACTGCTAACTGAAGCACAAATGTTTGCGACAATGAATATCTATAATACGTTAATGACAGATAGCCTTTATCGTAATGGCCCAGGTAAATACAGTGAAGTTTATGACAATTGGCACTTAAAAGTTTGGCTGCAACAAGATGACTATTGGGATATTTGGGAAAAAACTTCAGGTACTGACACAGACAAGGCAACAGCGGTTGTCGATCACTTAGATTTTTATTTAAATGCAGGCCAAATGAAAGCAAATAACAATCAAGGTACACGCAAAATCTTTATCGAAAATTTGGCAAATAGCGCCTCATCTAATCGATTTAAATTAGCATTTTATGGCAGTAATACCAGCCCTGAATTTATGATTCAGAAGTAACAAAAAAAATACTGCAATGACGGTGCTAGTTAAGTTCTTACTTTAATGAAGTTTTTAATGAACTTTCTGAGATACGCTGTGGCTATTAAACGATCATTCTAAGCCACAGCATTCTGGAGGAGGTTGCAGTCAAAAACATGCTGCAATGACGGTGCTTATTAACTATTAAGCGGGTAAAGGTTCAAGTTGCTCGACTTTAAGGCCACTACCAGCGTTACATACATAGATATCAGCAGTTAGCTGAAATCTGTCAAAGTATTGCTCACTAACTGCTTGCTTAATGCGACTGACATCTTCAGCACGACATAAACAGACAATCGCGCCACCAAAACCACCTCCAGTCATTCGCGCAGCACCGTTGTCGCCAAGCACCTGCTGACAAATTTCAACAAGGCCGTCGGTTGCAGCCACAGTTACTTCAAAGTCATCACGTAACGAGTTATGTGACGCTGACATTAACTGTCTAAGTGTTTTAATGTCGTTACTAGCAAGAGCTGACATTGCATCCATCACTCGTTGGTTTTCTGTGATTACATGATGTGCGCGTTTATATTCAACGGCCGTCAATTGCTCTCTTGATTGTGCTAATAGCTCCAAGTTTGCATCTCGTAGCATCGCTACATTCATTTTCTTAGCCGCTTGTTCACAGTCAATACGACGCTGATTGTATTCGCTATCAACTAATTTTCTTGGGTAGTTTGAATTAACAATAACGATGCTAAGATCTTCTGGGATTTTAATAGATTTAGTTGATAAATCACGACAATCAATCATCAACGCTGAGCCGGGCTCTCCCTTGGCTGAAATCATCTGGTCCATAATGCCACATTGACAATCCATAAAATCATTTTCAGCTTCTTGGCCAAGCAGCGCTATTTTTTCCGCCGAAAGGTTTAAACTTGAAGATTCGCTAAACATACCACCAATCGCTACTTCGAGTGCAGCAGATGAAGATAGACCACTACCTTGTGGTACATCTGAATCAATTAATACATCGACACCACCAAGGGTGTGGCCAGCACGCTTAATCACGAATGCCATAGCCCGGATATAATTACCCCATTGGGATGAACCATGGGTTATGTCGCCGCTCACATCGAAACTATCAGATTCACCTGGATAATTAGTTGAATGTACCACAACTAAATTATCGGCACGTTTTCGATACAAAACCTTAGTACAGAATTCTAATGAGCAAGGAAGTACAAAACCATCGCTATAGTCTGTATGTTCTCCGATAATATTCACACGACCGGGCGCTGAGGATAGTGTTGTCGCCGGGGAATGGTAAATTGATTCAAATTCAGTCATTAACGAACTAGTCATATTAAAGTCCTTTCTTATAATGTGTACTACTTGCTTCTTGCAAAATATTTGCAGCTGTTTCTGCGGTTAAATCTCTTTGGCTTTCAGCCAACATTTCGTAGCCAACCATATGCTTTTTAACGGTTGCAGAACGTAAAAGCGGCGGATAAAAATGTGCATGTAAACGCCAATGACTATCGTCATCTAGACTACTAGGTGCACTGTGCCATCCCATAGAGTATGGAAAACTACAATTAAATACGTTGTCGTATTTAGTCGTTAATTGCTTTAATGCATCACCAAGAGATGCTTTTTGCTCTGCATTTAATTGTCCCATATGGCGTACGTCGTCTTTCGCAATTAAGAGTGTTTCAAACGGCCATGCTGCCCAATATGGTACAACTGCCAACCAATGCTCATTACTATAAACAACACGCTCTTTCTGTTCGTTTTCAAAGTTAATATAATCAGCAAATAAATTACTATTTTCAGATTTCTTATATGCCGCTAAATGTTCATTCTCTACCTCTATTTCAGTAGACATATGATCATGCGCCCAAATCTGGCCATGAGGATGCGGCTGCGAACAGCCCATAATAGCGCCTTTGTTTTCAAACACATGCACACAATCGTATTGCTTAGATAATTCGTTGTAGTTACTTTGCCAAGTTTCAATAACCGCTTCGATTTCTGAGTTTGATAATTCGGGCAGCGTTTTTGAATGATCCGGTGAAAAACAAATGACTCTACATTCACCACGAGCTACATCAGCTTGGATAAATGAAGGTGATTCTTGGTTTACTTGGTTGTCATTATCACTGACTAAGGCACCAAAATCGTTTACAAATACAAAAGTATCTTGATATTCGGGATTTGATGTATCATTTGCACGTTCATTACCCGGACATAATGGACAGTTTTCATCATAGCTTGGTAATTGCTCTACGGCATCCGCCTCCGTTGCACCAGACCAAGGTCTATTGTTTCGATGTGGAGATACCAATACCCAATCACCGGTTAAAGGGTTCTTTCTTCGATGGGTAAATTCAAGTGAACTCATTTTTAATTCCTGTTTTATAAACCTTGTGGATACTTTGACTGCCAGCGCCAAGTATCTTCAGTCATATCAGACAAACCTAATGTGGCTTGCCAGTTCAATTTTTGTTTTGCTAAACTTGCATCCGCATAATTACAAGCGACATCACCACTGCGTCTTGGCGCGAGTTTATATGGAACCTCTTTACCTGCCGATTCAGCAAACGCGGTAATAACATCTAAAACGGAATACCCTTGGCCGGTGCCTAAATTATAGGCTAAGAACCCTGTATCTTTTTGGTGACTTAAAAACGCATCTACATGTCCTTTCGCTAAATCCATAATATGGATATAGTCTCTAACACCCGTTCCATCTGGGGTGTCATAATCATTACCATAAACGCTTACGAATTCCCTCTTCCCTACTGCCGTTTGGGCAATAAAAGGCATTAAATTATTTGGTATTCCGTTAGGGCTTTCTCCTAATAGACCACTTGGGTGAGCACCAACAGGATTAAAGTAGCGTAAAGATATCGCTAAACTATCATTATCTGCTTGGCAATTATCTTGCAAAATTTGCTCAACCATAACTTTAGTCCAGCCGTATGGGTTAGTGGCAGAAATAGGATGTAGTTCATCTAAGGGCAAATATTGTGGGTCACCATATACGGTTGCAGAAGAGCTAAAGATGATTTTCTTAACACCTGCGTTTGCCATCGCATCAAGTAAAACAACGCTGCCCGACACATTATTATCATAGTAGCGCCTTGGTTGTTCACAAGACTCGCCAACCGCCTTTAGTGCAGCAAAATGAAATACCGCTTGAATATCATGTTCAACCATCACCTTTTCAAGACGCTGTTGATCACGAATATCACCTTCAACAAACGTAAAATTATGCTCACTTATCAGTGTTAATTGCTCTAGTACGTTTATACTGGCATTTGACAAGTTGTCATAAATAATAGGGATTACACCAGCTTTACTTAAAGCTAAGCATGTATGACTGCCAATGTACCCTAGTCCGCCTGCTACTAGCACCTTCATTTTTAATCTCTTTTTATTATTAACGCTTATTTGTATGATAAATACTATATAAGATTATTTCAACCACTTTTTCTATCTTAACATGTTTTTGTATTATATATAATATTAAACTTGATTAGAAAGACCTTAATGAATAGACTCAATAAGCAATACTTTCCATAAATACTTTCGATGAGAATAAAAATGATTAAAGTAACAGTACGTCTTTTATTGTTGTGTAGTTTAGCTTTTTCAAGCTTTAGTTTCAGCTTGTCAGCAAACGCTACAGACTATTACGTTAACCCTGCTTTGGGTAAAGACGCCAACAATGGCACATCACCTGAACAGGCATTTAAGTCATTGAACAAAGTAAATAAATTGAAGTTAAAGCCAGGTGATAAATTATTGTTTGCTTCCGGCAAAGCTTGGTGGGGGCAGTTAACGTTAAAAAATCTAAACGGCAACATCGATAAACCAATTATTGTAAGTACTTACGATGCTGATGATACCAACAAAGGAAAACGTGCAATTATCAATGCCGCGGGTTTTGCCGCTGGCATAACTATTTTAAACTCTCGCCATGTTCAAGTTAGCAACCTTGCTATTACTGCAAATGCAGGTGGTATCAAAGAATGGCTAAAAAAAGCTTATGAAAAATCTCCTACAGGTAGTATGCGAATTGGTGTGCTTTTAGAAGCAAATCGAAAGGGTACTTATCAAGGAATTAATTTAGATAACCTTTTGATCCGAGATATTTATTTTAACGAACCCGGCATTGTTCGTTCTAAAAAGGAGACAGGCAGTGCCAATGGTACCGAAAGCTATGGTTGGGGCATCAGAGCATTCGCACGAAATGGCGGAAAATTTGACGGCTTAACTATCAACAACTCTGTCGTCACTAAAGTCTCGCACACAGGTATCAAGTTAAACGGTCCTAAAGACAGCCTAAAAAATGTGGTACTAAGTAACAACAAAGTATTTGATATTGGCGGCCCTGGCATGCAAATGAGTGGTGGCAGGGATGTTCACGTTTATCTAAATATTGTGAAAGATTCTGGCAGCACATCAGACACTCGCCACTGGGGCCGCGGCAGCGGTATGTGGACATGGGGTACCTCACACGCACTCATTGAATATAACAAATTTCTAAATGCTAATGGGCCTGCTGATTCAGCCGGTTTTCACATTGACTTTAACTGTGACAACATAATTATTCAGTATAATATCAGCGCCAATAACGCAGGTGGTTTTATCGAAATTTTGGGTAATAACTACAATAATGCCTATCGCTACAATGTAAGTATCAATGATGGTCACCGCATCAAAGGCAAAAACAACGCCTTTCAAGAAGGCAAAACGTTCTGGTTTAGCGGTTTTGTTGGCAAAGGCAAAGAGCACAGTGGCCCTTTCAACAGTTATATCTATAACAACACCATTTACGTTAAAGAAGAAATTTTAAGTAAAATGGCAGTCACCCGTATGTCAAAAGGGGCATTGATTGCCAATAATATCTTCCATGTTATGGGGAAAAGTAAAGCAGTAAAAGGCGATCAATATCGACCAGAAACCAAAGGCATTAACCACATCAAAAACGTCAATTTCGTTAATAACATTTTCTTAAAAGAGTCAACTTGGCCAGATTCTATTTTGATACAAGATAGTGCGCCGATTATTGGTGATGTGACCTTTGCCAACCCTGGTGGCGCTGCGCTTACTGATTACATTCCACAAAATAAAGACTTAGTAGCCAACAAAGGTATTGAAATTCCTTTCATCGAAGGCGACAAAGATGGCTTATTTAAGGGCTTCAAAATGGCCCATGATATCTTAGGCAATCCGATTGTTGGTAAGCCAGATATGGGCGCTATTGAAATTAGCACAGCTGAGTAATCCAAGAGATTAGTTAAAAAATGAAACTAATAATTAAACTAGCGGTGACTACGATCTTATTAGTCACCCAATCTGCTCAAAGTGCTCAAAGCGCTCAAAGCGCTCAACAAGAGCCGGCAAATATTTTATTTATTATGGCCGATGACTTAAATGACTTTGTTGGAGTTATGAACAACTCAACGGGCGTAAAAACACCAAACATAGATAAGCTTGCACAACAGGCGACCATATTTACTAACGCCCATTCAAATGCGCCAGTGTGTAGCCCGTCACGAGCCAGTTTGTTTTCTGGTATACAACCTCATGAATCGGGCCAATATGCATTTGGCAATTGGCGTCAAAATGAGATACTAGCTAATTCTCGTACGATTATGGAGCAACTAAGTCACCATGGTTATTTTAGCGCTGGAACCGGTAAACTCACCCACCATCAATGGCCTAACGCGTGGGATGAATTTGGCATTCGTCCAGACTACACGCCACTAGCATTTAATGGCAAAAAAGTAACTCAACATCCTGATGTTCCAGCTCCATACAATACCGATGTAGGCCCTTTAGATTCTACTTTTGCGCCGCTATCCACCGTACCAACGGTAAAACCTGACGGAAAAACAGCGGGTTACAAAGGCTGGTATTACGGCGGATTTAAAAAGCCATTTAATTACATCTCTGAGACTGATCGAGATCCATTGCCCGATGAAATGTACGCCCAATGGACTGTTGATAAACTAAGGCAGTTTGAACAAGACAAACTAAATAAACCCTTCTTCTTAAGTGTTGGCTTTATCCGCCCGCATACCCCACTTGTGGTGCCAGATAGGTTTTTCGACATGTATCCGATTAAAGACATCGTATTGCCAGAATTTGTCGAAAATGATGAAAGCGATACTCACTTTGAGAGCATATATGCACCAAAGACTTCATTGGGCCGTAAGCACTATAACGCTCTAATGGCATCGTATCCGAACAAAGAAATTGCGTTAAAAACCTATTACCAAGCCTATATGGCCAGTATCAGCTTTATGGATGAGCAAGTAGGTAAAGTCTTAACTGCGTTAGACAACAGCATTTATAAAGACAATACCATAGTGGTTTTAACCAGTGATCACGGTTACAACTTAGGAGAGAAAAATAATTTATTCAAAAATAACTTGTGGGAACGTTCGACTCGTATTCCACTCATTATATTTGATCCTCGCAGTGATAAACAACAGCGTATAAACCAGCCAGTTAGCTTAGTAGATTTATACCCCACCTTTATGGACTTCGCCAATATTAAAGGTGACAACCGTAAAAATGATAAGGGGGCGCTAATTAGTGGTACGTCATTAAAGCCAATAATTGATGGCGATGATAACGCCGAAAGATACGCATTAACCGTTGTAAGGTTATGGGGAAAAAATGGCATGAAGAACTTTGCCATTAGAAGCGAAAACTGGCGCTATATTTTATACGGTAACAATAAAGAAGAGTTGTATCACAATAAAGTCGATCCAAATGAAATAACCAATTTGGCTGACAATAAAGAATACGCAAATATTAAAGCGGAATTAAAATCTAAGCTTTTACAGCTCACCAAAAATGCCAAATAGAAACGCTAAAGACAAGCTATTGCCACACTATTAAACCTTATTTGCCGCTATTTTTTTAACATTAAAGTCTCAACCCAAATCGGATTATCACCGGTTTGGTATTGATGTACTTTAGTTAACTCCCCTGTGTCTTTATTTCGCTTATAAAGACCAAGGGTATTGCCCTTTTGACCTGCAACATAAATAAATTCATCGGTTTTATTTATGGTAAATGAACGAGGAAAATATTCGCTTTTATGCTCGTTTATCAAGGTTAAACGTCCATCATTTGCATTGATTTTATAGACCGTAATTCGATCAAGTTTGGCCTCTTTGTCACGAGTAGATATATAGAGAAACTTATTATCCGCTGACATATGTAAATCGGCATTGGTGATTCGACCGCTAGTATCTTCACTATTGGTCAACGCTTGAATCACTTCAAGATTGCCAGTATTAGCATCCACTGTCCAAACAGCAACACCTGGTTTGATTCTTTCTTGGGTTGAATAAGCAATATTCAATAACGGATGAAAGATTAAATGTCTCGGCTGCATAGCACCGTGTTTAGGTCCGATGGCAGATTCAAGCATGCTAACTTTGCCATTAGTTTCGTCAAAGGCTAATTGGAATATCTTATTTGGTGCGGTTGCAGGTACATACAATACTTTGTTATTCGGGCTAAATCGCACCGCATGCGCTTTTTTCTCTAATGCTATCTCCTGCACTAACTCACCTTTATAAACACTATCTTCTAATTTCCAAACGGAAGCTATTCCTTTGCCGTAGCTTGCGCCGGCAAGATAGCCATCGCTATGGTCGGTATTTAACTCCGTTGTTTTACCGCTCACTAATGCGTTATCTACTAAGGTAAGCCGTCCGTCCCCAGCTACTTTAAACGTTGCAATGGATGGCTTTTTACGATTTCCATCGATTCTCGCCTGAGCGTAAAGAAATTGTTTATTCTGGGAAAAGGTAAAAGATGATACTCCTTTTAACTTAACACTTTGCACGTCATCTAAAAGGCCGGATTGAGGATCAATCTTTTTTATATGAATCGCATCTCCTGCCGATAAATATAACAACTCCTGCGCCATAGCTTGAGAAGGCAATAAAACCATCATTGCAATAAACAAGTAGCTTTTTGCTATTGCAACTAGATGTAAAATGTTTGTGAATACATTGCTTTTCATTATCAATCTTATTTTGTATGATATATATTAAAATATAAGGATTATACTAATTGTAATTAAGTTGGCTATACCAAATCAACATAAAGCCAATTACAGAATAATTATAAATATCACATAAAAATCAAAACGATAACAATAATATTTGGATTAACCATGAAACAGCTTTTTATAGGGTTATTTACCTTAGCAGTATTTACAGGTAATGCTCTAGCAGAGACAGACAAAAGTGACCAGACTTCTCAACCCAATGTCATATTAATTGTTGTCGATGATTTAAATGACTACCAAGGTGTTTTTGGTGGCCATCCACAAGTTAAAACCCCAAATATTGATAAGCTTGCTAAAAGCGGTATTCGATTTACCAATATGCAAACTAACACTCCAGTATGTCAGCCTTCACGCAACAGTTTATTCACAGGTGTTTATCCTCATGATTCGAAAGACTTTGCTTGGACGGCAAAATATAAACATCCTGTTTTAAAACACAATAAAACCATAATGGAGATGTTTAATGATAACGGCTACTACACCTTAGGTACGGGTAAGTTAATGCATGGCAATAAAACCCCAGAATGGCAAGAATGGGGTAATAATGTTAAGCATAACTATGGACCAACAATTTTTGACGGTGAAAAACTCACTGCGACGAAAAATGTGCCTGCGCCGTTTAGAGATATTGGCGCCATTGATGGTTCATTTGGTCGCCTATCTGAAGGCGGCGTTTCGCCTGGTATTAAAGGTGAGCCAGGTTGGGTAAATGGCTGGACTAAAGTGCCATTTCGTTATGCCAGTGAAACCGACAGAGATTTATTACCCGATGAAGCACACGCGCAATGGGCGAAAACAAAATTTTCTGAGTTAGCGAAAAAGCCAACTAATCAGCCATTTTTTATGGGTGTAGGATTTGTTCGCCCGCATACCCCACTTTATGCACCGGATCGTTTCTTTGATATGTACCCACTCGAAACAATCGAATTAGCGCCTTGGATAAAAAATGACAAAGATGATACTTACTTTGCTGAAAACTTCCCTGATAACGGTAAAGGATTAAAGTACTACAGAACACTACTCGCTTCTTATGATGGTAATAGAGAAAAGGCAATGAAGATATACTTACAAGCCTATCTTGCCTGTATCACTTTTATGGATGAACAAGTCGGTGTGGTTATGGACGCTTTAGCAGACCACCCACAGTTAAATAAAAATACTATGATTGTATTTACTAGCGATCATGGCTGGCAAATGGGTGAGAAAGACTACATTTTCAAAAATTCACCATGGGAAGAAAGCGCTCGCATCCCACTTATTATCCGTCCGGCGAACAGTCTAATTAGCCAAGCGACCGTTGAACAACCAGTATCACTGATCGATATTTTTCCAACATTAGTTGATTACGGTCAGTTAAAGGGCGATCACAGAAATAATAACAAAGGCGGTAAATTAGGTGGTTTTAGTTTGCGTCCATTTATTGAAGATCCGGCCACGCAAAACTGGCAAGGACCGAATGGCGCATTAACGGTTGTCGGTAATTATGCAAACAGCGGCAAAGAAAAAAGTGTAGCAAAGCAAAATTACTCCTACCGTACCAAACAGTACCGCTATATTCGTTACTCAAATGGTCAGGAAGAACTTTATGATCATGACAGCGATCCACATGAATGGAAAAATTTAGCCGCGAACAAGCAATATCAACACACAATAAAAACGCTGAAAAATGAAGTTAGTGCCATCATTGGTCAACAACTGTAGGAGCACAAATGAAGATCACCAATATCATCAAGCGCAGCCTACTCGTTAGTTTGTTTTTTACAGTAAGTGCACAAGCTCAAGCAAAAGATGAGGATACCCAGGTTGATAAAAAACAGCCGAACGTGTTGTTCATTATTGTCGATGATCTGAACGATTATTTAGGCACTTTTGGTGGTCACCCGCAAAGTAAAACACCTAACATTGATGCATTAGCTGCACAATCAGTGCAGTTTTCCAACGCCCACACTAACGTCCCTGTTTGCTCACCATCTCGCAGTAGTTTGTTTACCGGCGTTTACCCTCACCAATCAAAAGACTTTGGCTGGACCCGCTTAGACCAGCAACACGTGGTTAAACACAATAAAACCTTTTTGGAATTGTTTAGAGAAAACGGTTATCAAATGTTTGGTACCGGTAAATTATTGCACCATAACAAACTAAAATATTGGGATGAATGGGGCGTACAAGAACGAATAAACTATGGTCCGCATGCATTTAACGGTAACAAAATCGTTGGCCACCCTTCTGTACCCGAGCCTTTTAGAAGCATTAATATTGTTGATGGTTCGTTCGCGCCGTTAACCGACGTACCAAAGTTTAATTTGGATAAAAATGCCAAAATCAAACATGCTGCTGGTTGGGGCTATCCATTCGCTCCGTTTCGATATGTTAATGAGAATGATCGTGACCGCCTGCCGGACGAGCAACATGCAATTTGGGCGAGTAATAAATTAAAACAGCTTGAACAAAATGAAAACGACAAGCCATTTTTTATGGGCGTAGGTTTTGTCAGGCCACACACGCCACTGTATGCACCTAAACGCTTCTTTGATATGTTTCCGCTTGACTCATTGCAACTACCAAATATTAAAAAAGACGATATAAACGATACGCCATTTAAAGATAATTATCCGATGTCACAAATGGGCTTGTCTTACTTTAAAGCATTGCAAGATTCATATGCTGATGATGAGGAAGGTCTAAAGAAGGTGATACAAGCTTATCTTGCTTGTATTGCCTTTATGGATGAGCAATTAGGAATTGTCGTTAACGCTTTGAATAACTCGAAGTTCAAGAACAATACTATTATCGTTTTTACCAGCGATCATGGTTGGCAATTTGGTGAGAAAGACTACTTATATAAAAACTCTCCTTGGGAAGAAAGTACAAAAATTCCAATGCTTTGGAAAGTACCGGGCAAGAGCGTTGCCGGTTTAAAGGTCGAGCAACCAATGTCTCTCATTGATATTTATCCAACATTTCAAGAGCTCGCTAACCTGCAAGGCAGTACAGAAAAATCTAAAGGTGCAGGTCCACTTGGCGGTTTCAGTATTGCGCCATTACTCGATGGCCAATCAGAACATTTGTGGCAAGGACCAGAAGGCGCTTTAACCATGATGGGCGTTGGTATCGATACGCCAATCAAAGGACTTGCTGTAGGTACAAATCCTCAAGCATTATGGCATGTAAAAGTAATTAAAGATTTGCCTGATGAATATATTTGGCAACAAACCTATTCATACCGAACAAAAGACTGGCGCTACATTCGCTATAAAGATGGACAAGAAGAGCTATACGATCATCAAACTGACCCTTTTGAATGGCATAACTTAGCATTATCGAAAGAACACCAGCAAGTTAAAAAAGAACTGTTTAAGCAAATGTCCGATATTATCGAACAGCAATAAGTGATAAAAATTATGCTCTCAAAATACCGATGTACAGCGAAAAAATTTATTCTACTTTGCCTATTACCTCTAACGATAAGCGTCGCTAATGCTGAGGTAAAACTCGCCACAGTATTTGCAGACTCTATGATAATCCAACGAGATATGCCGATAAATATCTGGGGAACTGCAGTTGCGGATGAGCAAGTCACGATCATTCTAAATGATAAAAGCTATCTTGGAGAAGCGGATAAAAATGGTGAATGGTTAATCACACTCCCACCTCAAAAAATGGCGACTCAACAGTCTATAAAGGTATTAGGTAACAACACTGACAAGAACACTGGCAAGACCAATACCATTGAACTGACTAACGTTGCATTTGGGGATGTCTATTTGGCTTCTGGTCAGTCAAATATGGAATATAAGGTTAAACAAATATTAAAAACGTTTCCAAATGAAACCAAACTTGAACAATACCCCGATGTTCGTCAATTTAAAGTTGCTAGGCACTATGATTTTCAGGGGCCATTACAAGATATAAAAAGTGGTAAGTGGCTTACTGCATCTTCAAAAAGCGTTACCGAATTTTCTGCTGTCGCTTGGTTTTTTGCGAAAGAATTATACCAACACACGCAAGTACCGATAGGCATTATCTCTTCTAGTGTTGGCGCAACGCCAATTGAATCATGGATGAGTGTTGAGTCATTAGCGAATTTTCCAAAAACACAAGCCTTGGCCTATAACCTAGCCGATGACAAATTTATTGAGAACTTAAAAACACAATATGCCGATGAGCGAGCGAAGTGGTGGCAAGAAAACCCTAACGCTAAAAAGCTTGAGTTTGCCGTTAAACACCGCACAAGTTTAGATTTTAAACCCGTTGGATTTCATAATGCGATGATAGCGCCACTGGCAAACATTAAGCTTTCTGGCGTTATCTGGTATCAAGGAGAAAGTAACACTAGAGAACCATCTAGTTATGCCGATAAATTCACAACGCTAATCAATCACTGGCGCGCACTATTTAGTCAACCACAACTGCCGTTTATGTATGTGCAACTGGCTAACTTTCAAAAGCCAGATGAACAACCAAGTGAAAGCGCATGGGCCGAGCTCAGACAGGCTCAAACGAAAGTATTAAACACTACAAAACATACAGCGATGGCACTCGCTATTGATGTCGGCGAACGTCACGACATTCATCCCCAAGATAAACAAACCGTAGGCCAACGCCTAGCATTAAGCGCTAGAAGTCTTGTCTATGGAGAAACCACGTTAAATTATTTAAGCCCTATGGTTGATGATGCAAAAGTAACTAATGGCAAAGCAATATTTAGCTTTAAACATATCAACAAAGGGTTAACTGTCGATGGAAGCACACTCCAAGGTTTTGCTATAGCAGGGGCTGACAAGAAATTTATTTGGGCGAATGCAAAGTTAGAAAATAGTGGCACAAATAATGGCAAAGTCGTTGTTTGGCATGACTGCATAAATTCGCCTAAATACGTACGCTATGCGTGGGGTAATAATCCGGAGAACGCCAATTTATATAATGACCAAGGGTTACCTGCGACGCCGTTTAATTATGAATTAGCCCACTAATGAAAACAAAGACACCAGTCAATATAAAAGCAATAGTAGCAAGGATTCATAATATGAAAACGGGCAAGTTAAATCCTGTCAAAAGCTCGATTAAAGTGAGCATTTTTACCTTGCTTAG
The DNA here is from genome assembly GCF_001831495.1 of Thalassotalea crassostreae. Taxonomy (NCBI): domain Bacteria; kingdom Pseudomonadati; phylum Pseudomonadota; class Gammaproteobacteria; order Alteromonadales; family Colwelliaceae; genus Thalassotalea; species Thalassotalea crassostreae. The sequence continues at coordinate 431,538 of NZ_CP017689.1, read as the reverse complement.
CGTTTTTCTTAGCGCTTGCAGTGAAGAACCGCAATCAAACTCTGATATAGCCAACCAATCTTTAACAGAACATTCTTCTCCACTCATCAAAGCAAGCAGTGGTAAACAACGCTTATGGTATAAACAGCCAGCAAATGACTGGATGAGCCAAGCTTTACCCATAGGTAACGGCTATATGGGCGCAATGTTATTTGGCGGTGTATCTGAGGACAGAATTCAATTTAACGAACAATCATTGTGGGCTGGAGGCCCTGGTAGTAGCGACAGCTATAACAGTGGTAACCGCAAAGATGCACATAAAGCGCTACCTGAAATTCGTGAATTAGTTCGCAGTGGCAAATTTGAACAAGCGCACCAGTTGGCTAAAACGGAGTTAACAGGCCAGATAAGTAAAGAAGAGAAAACCGCTGATAGTCACACATTCGGTGATTTCGGCTCTTATCAAGCGTTTGCTGATGTGTATGTAAGTCAAGAATCTACGGGAAAAGACAATATCAAAGACTATAGTCGCTCCCTCGATCTTGAAACCGGCGTCGCTAGCGTTAAATACGTACAAGGCCAAATCAACCATAAGCGTCAATATTTTGCTAACTACCCGTCTAGAGTAATGGCATTTCATTATCAAAATGATGCGCCAACAGGAGTTGACTATAACGTTCGATTGGAGTCGCTACATCCGGTACAAGTAACCAGTGATAGCAATACACTCATTTTATCCGGCGCCGTTGCTGACAATGACATGGAGATGGAAGCTAGACTAGAGATCCGCGTACAAGACGGTGAGCTGAATATAAAGGATGGTCAGGCTTACATTCGCAGCGCCAAAGCCTTTACGTTAGTGCTCACTGCGGCAACCGATTATCAAGATATCGCGCCAGAATATAACGGCAACGATTACAGCAAGTTTAATAAACAAACATTGGCTGCTGTAAAAGATAAAAGCTACCCACAATTGTTAACTGAGCACATCAGCGATTATCAATCACTGTTCAATCGCGTTTCACTGACACTCGAAAATGGCATTACTGAAAATACCGCACAGTCTCTAGATGAAATCGCAACTGATCAACGCATTTTAAATTACAGTAAGTCGCCTGACGATGTAAATTTAGAAGCACTGTTTTTCCAATACGGACGTTACTTACTGATAAGTAGTTCTAGACCGGGCTCTCTGCCAGCAAATTTACAAGGGAAATGGAATGACTCTTTAGCCCCTGCTTGGGCATCGGATTATCATTTTAATATTAACGCCCAAATGATTTACTGGCCGGCTGAAGTAACCAACCTTGCTGAAACCCATGAACCTTTTCTTGAATACACGCAAAGCTTAGTAAAACCTGGGCAAGTAAGCGCCAAATCATTTTTTGGCGTTAATGGTTGGGTAGTGAATACCATGAACAACATCTTTGGTTATACCGCAACTGGTTGGGGTTTTCCTTGGGGGTACTTCCCTGCTGGTGCCGCTTGGGTAAGCCAACATCAATGGCAGCACTATGATTTTAATGGTGATCTCACTTACCTTAATGATGGCGCGTTATACACCATGGAGCAGGCCGCATTATTCTGGCTTGAGTACTTGCAAGAAAATGAACAAGGCCAACTCATTTCAATTCCAAGTTACTCACCAGAACACGGTGGTATTTCAGGTGGTGCTTCGATGGACCATCAAATCGTATTTAACTTATTTACTAATTACCTTAATGCATGTCAGATTGAAACGACAAAATGTACATTGACCAGTCGAGTGGAAATAGCGAAAGCCAAGCTAATGCCACCACAAATTGGCAAATGGGGACAATTACAAGAATGGGCAGAAGATTTAGATAATCCAAAAAGCAAACACCGCCATGTATCGCATATGTTCGCCATATACCCTGGTAATCAGATAGGTCGTTTAAGCACGCCGAAACTTGCCGAAGCAGCAAAGGTTTCATTAAACGCTCGTGGCGATGATGGCACCGGCTGGTCATTAGGTTGGAAAATGAACTTATGGGCTCGTTTAGCCGATGGTGATCGCGCCCATAAACTGCTGCAGCGCACTATGCGCAGTGTTAACTTTAAGCGAAAAACCACCGGCCATGGCCAATATGCAAGCGGTGTTTATCACAACCTATTATCTGCTCACCCGCCATTTCAACTCGATGGCAACATGGGTGCCACGGCGGGTATAGCCGAAATGCTACTGCAATCACACGACGATGCGATTGAATTGTTGCCAGCCCTACCAAACGCTTGGCCAAACGGTGAGATAAAAGGTTTACGCGCACGTGGCGGTTTTGAAATCGATCTCGCTTGGCAACAAGGAAAACTTACCCAAGCCAATATACGTAAAACAGGCCTTAAAGTTACTGAAAACAACATAAAGGTTAAATACGGTAGTAAAGAAATATCCGTTAGCGATGATGCAAGCCTTGCATTGAGTCTAAACGGTGAATTAGAAAAACAATAAACATAATAAAAAACGGAGAACAACAATGAAAAAAGTAATATTAATTACCTTAACAAGCATTTTATTCGCAGCTAGCGCGCAAGCCACTGAATGGTTGAAAACTCGCTTTGCCGAGTTAGACACTGATGGCAATGGCTACTTAAATAAAACTGAAATGCGTGGTACAACCAAGCAATGGATGGATGAAGCAGGTATGGCTGAGCAAGAGCAGATAAAGCGTACCAACAAAAAACTAGTCAAATTAGATACCAACTCTGATGGCCAAGTTTCTGTGGATGAATTTATCTCTGATCACCAGAAAAACAAGAAAAAGTAACCGCTATTTCTTAGATTAAGTAACAGCAATATTAAAAGGGTTTGCATAAAGCAAACCCTTTTTCATTTACGCCATAAAGAGGAGTAGAGAAAGAGCAACGTCATCCTGTGCGACTAGACCAAGGATGGTCGTAGGTAGAATAACGCAGGAGCAGTTATCGAGCCTAAGCGAGATGAGGGACCTCATTGAACGCCATGTGGATAGAAGAAAACGACTTCCTGAACTTGTTTCAGGATCTGTTTTGGTATTGCTATGACCGGCTGAAAAGTGCCAATCTCCGCCAGTCACCTTAAGCAATAATAGAAACAATGACGGTGCTTCTTATCTATATTTGTTATGGTTGCTCGCTCTTTTTAGCAGGTAGTTTTATGATTACATGACGTTATATTGCAACCTGCCTCAAGTATGCTTTTTGCTATTATTTTCGAACTTCATAAATCATAACCTAAACATCATAACCCAAACACCATAACAAAATATTATCATTATTATAATAATTGATAATTTCTAATAATTAATAGCTTTCCATATAATAGCCTCATTGAAACAAGCAACCAATTAATTAACACTTAGGAATTTATATTATGAAAATGAATCATGTAGGCCTTATGGTAGGCGATATGGACAAAGCGGTAGAGTTTTACACTAAAGCATTAGGCCTACGCATTGTTATGAATAACACCAAAGTTCAAGAAGAACGTGAATCGGCAATAGGCAGAATGTGTATTGCGGTTTTCGGTGAAGGTTTTGAAGGTTTTAACATTGCTCACTTAGTAACAACAGACGGTATTGGCGTTGAGTTGTTTGAGATGAAAAACCGTGAACAGCGTCACAATGTAGATTTTAACCGTTTAGGTATCTTCCATTTTTGTTTACAAACTGATGACTTTGAAGGCGCAATTGAACGTGTTGAACAGTATGGTGGTAAAGTACGTATGGATATCATGCGTTACCACCCAGAAGACGATTCTAAGCCAGCTAAAATGGTTTACTTAGAAGACCCATTTGGTAACTTATTTGAGTTTTACTCACACACTTACGAAGAAACTTACGCGACTGATTACGAATAATATTCAATCAGAAACTCTGTTACAGCAGAGTGACCAAGTCAAAAGTTAAAGTCAAAAGTGAAAAATGAAAAGTTAAAAAGTCTACCTAGGTAGACTTTTTTTGTTGGAGAAATATTATTATTTACTCAGTCTTAATCCCCAAACGAATTGGCCTGATTTATTTTGCGGCAGATTAACGATAATGGCGTTATCTTTTGTGGTAAATGTTAGCGCCGATGGCGCATTGATAAGCTCTATTTTTTTCGCGTTAAATTGAGCAGTTTGTGGCAAGGTTACTTTGCCATTGGCTGGCCAGTCAACAAACCATGCATATAGATCACCGTCTTTTTCGGTATAGCGAATTGCCGATTTATCATAATGCCAATTTTTAGCACCGCCAGCACGCAATCCATTAAGTGTGCCTTCACCATAAATCTTCCAAGGAGTCGACTTATGAATAGCATCACCATTTACTTGCATCCATTGGCCAATTTCAATAAGCGCTCTTTCTTGGTTTTTATCAAGTGTGCCATCAGGTTTAGGGCCTATATTTAATAACAAATTGCCATTACGACTAACAATATCAATAAAACCTCGTAATATCGAATCGGTAGCAAACGCCGGCTTATCACCTGCATAACCCCAACTGCCGTTTACCGTAAAGTGAGCTTGCCAAGGACGTTTTTGTATACCGCCTTCTATGGTCTTCTCAGTATCATAGATAGCCTCTCCTGGATTAAGAGCATCGCGCTTCCATGACAGCGCTACGGTTTTATCCAATTCAACGCTAGTATTATAGAATTTGGCAGTCACCCGACGTAATGCATCGCTAAAGTAATCTTTATTGTATTCAGTGCGGGCATCACAAACGCCGCCATCGACAAAAATATAATCCGGCTGGTAGCTATCGATGAGCTCGTTCATCACTCGTTCCCATTTCAGTGCATCTTCTGGGCGAGGTGGTTCAGTATCGCCGCGACGCTTGCCGTAAAGTCCTTCGTTGGCTGGATCCCACGTATCAAACTGCGGACGAAAATTATAATATTTCCAATGTCTGCCGTAATGAGTTGATACACCAGCTTTAATGCCTTTTTTACGCATCGCGTCAGTTAATTCTTTAACCACGTCACGCTTTGGCCCCATTTTCATGGCATTCCACTCGATCTCTTTTGAATCCCACATAGCAAATCCATCATGATGAATTGCAGGTGCGGCAAAATATGTCGCCCCAGTATTTGCAATTAACTCTGCATAATAGTCGGCATCAAATTTATCTAAGGTTAGCTGCGGAATAAAATCTTTATAACCAAACGACTTACGGTCGCCGTATGTTGTGGTGTGGTGTTCAACGAACGACGACGCGTACTCAGGATGTCTTTGCATGTTAGGATTATCTGCAGTGTAATACATATTCGTGGGATACCACTCGTTCTTGTATGCAGGAACAGAGAATACTCCTAAGTGCATAAAAAAGCCTAACTTACCTTCGCTATACCACTGCGGCACATCATAAGACGCTAGTGAGTCTTCACTGGTATCGTATTTTTCTGAGGCTGAAATTGAGTTTGCCGTAAAAAAAGCAGCGAGAAAACAACTTATACAAATGGCATATTTAATTTTTGTTATGGTTAGCATTATTTACTTTTCACACCTTTGTTATATTAAATAAGATCAATTTAATGGCTGTTATCTTGGCTACTTATTTGGCTATTATTTTTGCAGCTTATTTGGGCCTAATCGATATTGATAAATACCGTAATTTACCTCTCGCATGTAAGAGATTAATTCATAATAAATCTGGTCAGTCATCGACACTAAACCGCAATTGGCATTTTCACCATTACCACGTCCAGCGGTGGTTGAATTTGCCCACATAAACCAGTGAGCACCGACAATTCGAGGATTTCTTAACGCACCTTCTACAAAGTTTTTGTACTTTTCACCGCGATTTCTTTGATTAGACGCATACCCTAAGCCGGTAAAAAATTTGCCTGCGTCTAACGCGCCGAAATTAAACTCGGAAATAATAAAAGGCTTGTCGATATCTTTCGCTGGAAATGGGTAATGTTCAACTTCGTTTTCATAAGCATTAAATGTCAAAATATCTACGTATTTTGCTGCGACCGCAACGTTGATATTATTCTTATGGTTTCCGTGCCAACGACAGCCTAAGTAAAGCTTTCCTGGCGCATGTTCTGCGATAAGTTCTTTACTGGTTTTAAAGTACATATGAGTCATGTTGGTATAATGAATCACGTTTATATCTTTCAGTAGGCGATGCTTTACTTGGCTCGCTTTAACTTTGGTGGTTAATAGAGCCTGCCAACTTTTAAAGTTACTGCCGGCTTTTTGGTTAAAGTTTTCAATCGTTTTAAGCTTTTCTTTTAGCAAAGCCACATAGATTTTTTTACCTGCGCTATTTTTGCCGTGAGCAAGAGTACTTGCGGCGATGCTTTGTGGCGTGCCCCAATGGATTTCGTTATTGATAAAAAAGCCAAAAAAGTAAGGATCATTTTTTACATTCGCCGCTTTTGCTTTTATTTTTCTGGCAAGTTCAGCTTTCCATTTAGGGTCAAATACATCGGGAAATTTGTCGTGAATTTCTGGTTTAGTTGCACCAATAAATACAGTGTATGGCAGTTTCTTACTCTCACTCGAGCTAGCAACATCTTCGTTAGACCAACCACCTAAGGTATTTAGCCCCCAACTTTTCATTCTATCTAAACTAATATCAAGATATTTTTGTTCGCTGTCATCACCATATTTTCGGTGTAAATTTTTTGAACCATGGTAATAGGTTTGTCCTTTAAAGTACTGGCTATTGGCGTAATTTTTAGTGGGAATGCCTTCAAAGAAGTGCTCTCGACCTTTTATCGGTGTGCCGACGGTTAATTTACCGGCACCATTGACCCCTGTTGACCAAAACAGGTTGCCATCTGGATTTATTATCCACCACTTCCCTTCTATTTTCTGTGTTCTAAAATGGCCAGTTGCTTCAAACTTTGGCCCATTAGCAAAACCGCCAAAACGATCCCACTCAATTGAGCCGGTATGCTTTGCTAAATCTTTTTTCTCAATCTCTATTGCCTGTTTAAATTGACTATCGTCAGTGATCTTTCCCGGCCAAGAGTCATGTTTGTACTGGCCATATTTATTGATAAACGGGAAAAAGGATTTTTTGTCGTTTGCGTATAGATCAGGTAATGCTGGGCGGTTCTTGAAGATGCGTTTAACTACAACTTTTCGCTCGAAGTTTTGCGCCTTAAAACCAATTTGGACACCATTGATATGTTTGGCATCGACGCCTTCCCAAATCATTATTACGCCGTTCGGCAAGCCTTTCATTCCAGGGAAATCTTTCTTGTGACTATAGTCACTAGAGGTAATTTGATCGCGAATTAATACGTTGTTATAAACCAGATTCTCTAGTGGCTTTAGGTAACCGATATGAGCAAGACGTTGTTGCTTTGAACTGGCTTTATTTTTCTTATCTCTAAGCGGGCTTTCATACAGAATTTCAGGATCAAAACGTAGACTTTGCTTAGTTTTATTCTCTAACTCAATGCTCAAGAAAGCATGCTCGGTTAAATCCCAATAGCCTTTTTTAGGGCTAAAAACTATCTGCCCGCTTTGCCCGGCAGCAATTGTTAATTCAAGTCCATTTTCGGTTTGCTTGGCCGAAATGTTTTTAGCAGAAACAGACTCCATTTCGATTGCATTCAAATTAACTAACTCAGTGCTACTTGTTTGTTTAGCTAGACTTGGCAGAGACAACATTAAGACAAATAAAACGACTAGATTTTTCATGTTTACAGGTACTTGTAATTAAATTGATTATTTTTAGTATTGGTGTTTAAGCTAAATTAACGACTGAAAAAATCGCGCTACTTAATAGCGCGTTTTAATAGCGCGTTGTCATAATTTCTTTTAACCGTGATTTTAATTGTTTCAGCACTTCAGGGTTTTCTTTTGCCACATTGGTTGTTTCACCAGGATCAGTACTTAAATCAAATAATTGATCATACTTTTTATAGCCACTTTCGATCTTTTTAACCTTGGTAAAACCAGGCGTTTTCTTGCTCGCTGGAATAAACTTCCATTGACCCGAACGTAGTGCACTATTGCCTAGTGATTCCTCGATTAAATCCGCACGGCCTTGCTCAGACTTACCTAACCAAACATCTAGTTGATCTAAACTATCTACTGCTTCGTTATCTTGCATTGGCACATTTAATAGTTTTGATAATGATGCGTATATATCCATTTGCGAAACTAATGCATCACTTACTCTTGGTTGTATCGTACCTGGCCAATAAGCAATAGTCGGCACTCGAGTACCCGCCTCTAGACGACTGTATTTACCACCACTAAATGGGCCTGCTGGTTTATGCTCTCCTAATAATTCGAAAGCGCTGTCTTGGTATCCATCAAAAAGTACTGGGCCATTGTCACTCGTAAAGATAATTAAGGTATTTTCAGCAATGCCTAATGCTTCTAGCTCTCTGATCACTTTGCCTGTCATCCAATCCATTTGTGCAATCGCATCGCCACGCAAGCCCATCGTACTTTTACCTTTAAATCTGTCGTTAGGTAAACGCGGAACATGGATATCGTGATAGGACTTAAATAAGAAGAAAGGCTTACTTTGATTGGCACGAATAAACTCAATCGCTTTATCGGTAAATACCGTCGCGAAATCTTCATCTCTCCAGTGGGCTGACTTACCACCCGCCATATGACCGATGCGGCTTACGCCATTAATAATGGTTTGATTGTGCTGTTTATCTGCAACAAAACGCAGCAGTTCAGGGTTTTCGTAGCCTGTTGGCAGATTACCCACCTTGCTCTTATAACTTACGGTAATAGGATCAGCTTTATCTAAATTCACAACATTGTGATTTTCAACATAAACTGTCGGTACTCTGTCTCCAGTTGCCGGCAATAAAAAGCTGTAATCAAAACCTATCTCTAATGGTCCCGGCTTAATATCTGCATTCCAATCAACATTACCGTTACCTAAACCTAAGTGCCATTTACCAACAACACCTGTTGCATAACCGGCTTTCTTAAGCATAGAAGCTAACGTCGGTTTGCCCGGCTGAATTAACGCCGGTGCATCACCCTTTAAAATCTTGGCTTTATTTCTAAAGCCATGCTCACCAGTTAATAGTGAGTATCTAGATGGCGTGCAGGTTGCCGCCGAAGAATGACCATCGGTAAAGCGCACGCCATTGTTGGCAATGCGGTCTATCTCTGGGGTCTCAACACCAACAGCACCATAACTGCCTAAATCGCCGTAACCTAAATCATCAATATAGAAAATAACGACATTAGGTTTAACATTTTCGCTCCCACTACTTTGTGCTATTTCGTTGCTTTGCTGAGTCGATTGACCACAGGCGATTAACGTCGAAAGTAAGACTAATGAACCGGCAATTTTGCTTAGATTTTTCATTATTAGTTAGCCTTGTTTTTGTTATTTTTTTTCTTGCCTTTCTTTTTGTTTTTCTTTTGGTACTTAGGGTTTGTTGGTTTCCAATTATGTAAATCAGGGAATGCATCATCTTGCTGCTCCGCTTCCCATTGTTCATACTGTTTTTCTAATGCTTTAACTTTGTCGGCTTGTTTTTTTGATAGGTCTTTTTTCTCTACGTGATCTTTATCCATATCAAACAACATTTGCTCACCGGCTTTAACCACTATCTTGTCATCGCCAACCCGAATCGCATGTGAAGTTGCTTTAACGTGTTGCCAAAAAAGCACATCGTGTGGCTGGCCTTTGTTTTCGCCGGTTAAATATGGCAATAAGTCCACACCATCTAGTGGCTTATTGTTACTCACATCAATGTTGGCTTGAGATACCACAGTTGCCAAAATATCTAATGAACTTACCGGCTTATGATAATCTAAACCCGCCGGGACTTTATTAGGCCAGCGAACAGCAAATGGGACTCTTACACCACCTTCGAACAAGTCATTTTTAAAGCCTCTAAGCTCGCCATTGTCTGAACCATTAGTTCTTGCACCACCATTGTCTGATAAGAAAAATACGATGGTATTTTCATCAATGCCTTGTTGTTGTAACGTGTCTAAAATACGGCCAACACCATCATCAACTGCTGATACCATTGCCGCATAAGTGCGTCGTTTTTTATCTTTGATGTGTTTATATCTATCTAAGTATTTCTTAGTTGCTTGCACCGGTGCATGCGGCGCGTTGTAGGCAACATATAAAAAGAAAGGGTTGTCTTTTTCACGTTTGATAAAATCTACTGCTTCATGAGAGATTTCATCGGTAAGGTATTCATCAAAATCTATTCGTGTTTCATTGCGCAATAAACGCGTGCGGTACCAATCAAACTTATACTTAACTTCGCTTAAATCATTAAATTTCATTTCTTCTGGAAAATATTGATGACCACCAGATAAGAAACCATAAAAGTAATCAAAGCCTCGTTTATTCGGGCGCAAATCGGGATGAGTTCCCATATGCCATTTACCTAAAATACCGCTGGTGTAACCTGCTGGCTTTAATACTTCAGCAATATTTTTTTCCGTTGTAGGAATACCATTTTGCTCAACGCTAGGGTCCATTGTAGGATTGTAATTGAAACCAAAACGTCCTTGATAACGCCCTGTTAGTAAACCTGCGCGGCTTGGCCCACATACCGGAAACGTTACATAACCATTGGTAAATTTTGTCCCTTGAGTAGCAATTCGATCGATTTGTGGTGTTTTAATATCTGTACTGCCATTAAAACCAACGTCACCATAGCCTTGATCATCCGTTAGAATGACAATCAGGTTAGGCTTACTTACATCATTGTTTTTATTTGATTTTTCGCTAGCAATGGCGGAATTAAAGATTAGTAAAGAACAAAGGCTGGCGCCGATCAATTTAGCTTTTAGTAAACTCATTATTAAGACTCACGGTAACAATTATTAATTATATTATAAATAATACATTAACATTAAGAATACTGTTTTCCAACATTAACAGAGCTAACTTACACTTTCTTTACACGAAAATTAAGTTTTTGCACATAAATCAAGCAAGTTATAAAACGAGCAAAGCTAAAACCGTTACAAATCATTAATAAAAAATTAACTTTTAAAAGCGGTTGCACTCACCTCTATAATAATATTAATATTATAAATTGAATTAGATATTTTTACTGGAGGATAATGCATGAAAAAAATCACACTATTAGTGACGATAGCACTTTGTACTATCCTCATATACTCACTTTTCAACACTACAAATGAATCGAAAAAACCTAATATAATTGTCTTTGTCGTAGATGATATGGGGCTGATGGATACGTCGGTACCGTTTATAACAGACGATAAAGGCAACGCAATCAAGCAACCTTTAAATGATTGGTATCACACTCCTAATATGCAATCTTTGGCAGATAAAGGCGTACGTTTTAGTCAATTTTATGCACAAAGTGTGTGCTCTCCGACAAGAGCATCATTGCTTACTGGTCAAAATGCCACCCGTCACCACACCACAACCTGGATTAATCCGAGCGAAAACAATGGTGGAAAGTTTGCACCAAATTGGAACTGGCAAGGACTTTCTAACGAGTCGACGACCTTCCCTAAACTATTACAAACTGTAGGTTACAAAACAATTCACATAGGTAAAGGTCACTTTGGTCCTTTAGAAAGTGAAGGCGCCGATCCGACAAATTTAGGTTTTGATGTAAATATTGCTGGCGGCCCATGGGGGCGACCAAAAAGTTATTACGGTAGAAACCACTACGGCAACCATGATAAATACAAAGTTAAAGACAAACCGTTAACTCATAATATTCCTCATTTAGAAGGCTATTACGATAATGATGTGTTTTTAACAGAAGCGCTGACAATGGAAGCAAGTAAAGAGATTGAAAAGGCGGCTAACCAACAACAACCATTTTTATTGTATCTATCTCACTATGCTGTCCATGCTCCATTTGATAGTGACCCACGATTTGCCAAACGTTATGAACATGCAGATAAATCAGAGCGAGCCAAAGCCTATGCTACTTTGATCGAGGGTATGGATAAGTCTCTTGGCGATATCGTCAACAAGCTAGAACAGTTAAACATTGCTGAAGATACTTTAATTGTATTTTTAGGCGATAATGGTGGAGATGCTCCCCTTGGCAAAAATGATGATATTGCAACTTCGGCCCCTCTTAAAGGTAGAAAAGGCACCAGTTGGGAAGGCGGTATGCGCGCTCCTCTGATTGTTTCTTGGGCAAAACCCAATTCAGCAAACCCATCACAAAATCAACTGCCGATTTCAACTAATGTTATTAACACCCAAGTTGCCACGGTGTTAGATATTTACCCTACCATATTAGCAGCGAGTTCAATTACCAATCCAAACACGCAAGTTATTGACGGCGTAAATTTAGCTCAACAATTAACAGGTAACATAAACACCGAACGAGACAATAGTTTTTTGATGCACTTTCCTCATGAACATCGACACTCTTATTTCACTAGCTATCGCTTAGATGATTGGAAAATAATTTATCATTACAACCCTAAAAACAATAAAAAGGTAAAGCGCTATCAGCTTTATAATTTGGTGCAAGATCCGACAGAAAACGTTGATTTATCAACAGACAAACCGGAGAAATTGCAGCAATTGATGCAGGCTATGATCAAGGCATTAGAATCAGAGAATGCGCAATACCCTATAAACAGAAATGGCAAAGTACTCACTCCTGTACTGCCATCAGTCGAACTAATTTAAAGAGCGTATGATGAAAAGAAATAATACATTAATGACTCTGCTAGCTTTGACTTTTGGACTATTTTCTTACACTAGTTCAACCATTGAAGCCGCACAACATAAGAGCGCAGAAGAGGCCGTAAAGTCTACAGAAAAGTCAACGGATGAAATCACCCCGAGTGAGATAATAGAGTATAAAAATATCGACGGTATCTCGCTTACATTGCACGTATTCTATCCAGAAGGCCACAAGAAAAGTAATAAAACACCGGCAATGGTTTTTTTCCATGGCGGTGGCTGGAATGGTGGTTCGGTACACCATTTTTATCGTCAAAGCCAGTATTTAGCCCGTAGAGGAATGGTTGCTATTAGTGCGCAATATAGAGTTAAAAAACAGCACAATACGAGCCCAATAGAAAGTGTCAAAGATGGCAAGTCAGCATTACGTTGGGTTCGCAGCAATGCCGAATTACTTGGCATTAATCCAAATAAAATTGCAGCAGGCGGAGGCTCTGCTGGAGGTCATGTTGCTAGTGCTACTGGAACTGCAACCGCTTTTGAAGAGTCGACTGATGACAAAACCATAAGTTATCGCCCTGATGCTCTTGTGCTATTTAATCCTGTGTTTGATAACAGCTCTGCAGGTTATGGGTACGAGCGAGTAAAAGACTACTGGCAAGAATTTTCGCCTATGCATAATGTCACTAAAGATACGCCGCCAACACTTGGCTTGTTTGGAGAAAAAGACACAGCGATTAAAGTAAAGTCTGTATTAGAGTTTGAAAAAACAATGAAAAGCCTTGGTAATTCAGTAGAAATACATATCTTCAAAGATCAAGAACATGGCTTTTTTAATCAGGCTAAATATGATGAAACGATATTGGCAATGGATAAGTTTTTAACGACGCAAGGTTTTATTCAATGAGAGTAATATTATTATCAATCGCTTTACTGTTTAGTATTACTTCAGTGACGAGTTTCGCTGAAACCTATTATGTAAACTCTAAAAAAGGCAATGACAAAAATAGCGGCACATCGTCGAGAAAAGCATGGGCCAGTGTTTATCATGTTAATCAACAAACCTTTAAACCTGGCGACAAAATACTCTTTAAAACCGGCACCGCTTATTCAGGTGCCTTAGAGCCTAAAGGCAATGGCGAGCCGAACAATCCAATCATTATTGATAGCTATGGTGATGGTGATAAGCCACAAATTCACGGTCAGGGCTGGAAACCTCACACTCTGTTGTTGCACAATGTTGAGTACTGGGAAGTAAATAACCTAGCAATTACTAATTACGGTAAAAAGACCGCTCCAAGAAGAAGAGGCGTTATCGTCAGCGCCAATAATATTGGCGAGTTACATCACATCGTATTAAACAACCTAACTATCTCCCATGTGAATGGTGTTTTACAAAAAAAACAAGGTGGCGGCAGCGGCATATTAGTTCGAAGTAGTGGTGATAAAGTCCCTTCACGCTTTATCGATTTACAAATACTTAACTCTCATATTCATCACACAGAGCGCAATGGTATCAACTTTGCGGGTTATGCCAATAGAAAACAGTGGTTCCCTAGTTTAGACGTGGTGATCAGAGGTAATGTAATTGAACATGTACCAGGTGATGGTATTGTTGTCGTTGGCACTGATGGTGCATTAATAGAAGGCAATTTACTGCGTAACTTCCCTGACACCTTACCTAAAGGCGATGCAGCAGCAGGGATTTGGCCTTGGAGCGCTGACAACACTATTATTCAATATAATGAGGTGAGCGGTCACAAAGCTAAATGGGATGGTCAAGGATTTGACTCAGATTGGAATTCTATTGGCACCATTATTCAACATAACTACAGCCACGATAACTACGGTGGCTTTTTACTGGTCTGTAATAACGGTAAAAAATATAAACAAGACATTAATATTGGCACCATCAAAACCATAATACGTGGCAACGTTAGTATTAACGATGGTATTCGTCCGTACCCTACACATGCAGGCGTCTTTTCGCCGACATTTCACTTAACCGGACCTATCGAAGATACCCATATTTACGACAATATGATCATTGTTCCTAAAAAAGCAGAAGGTGTTGATAACACTTTAGTTGAGCTCGATAACTGGGGCGGACCTTGGCCTATTAATAGCTTATTTGAGAACAACGAAATCTATTTCGAAGACGAGCTTCAAGTAAAACTAAAAGACATTAAAGATGTTTTCTTTAAAAGTAATAAGTTGTCAAAACACATTGAAAATTTAAATCCTGAAACTAATCAAGTTATGCAAAGTAAAGCTTTTGATTTGAAAGAATTAGAAGCGCTGGCGCAACAGAAACTAAATGAGAATAAAAACTATGAATAAGAACAAACTCTCCGTAGCCATATTAACTGGTTTGTTGGCACTTTCTGGGTGTGATAGTAATACTACCACTTCAAACGAAACAGCTGCTAACAACACTAGCGCGCCAGAGTATTACCAAGATTTAAGTGTATATAAAGTAAATACCGAGAACCCTAGAGCCACATTTGTTCGTTATGAAAGTGCGGATAAAGTGGCCGCTGATGATTATGCAAGCTCGCCATATTACAAACTGCTTAATGGCAATTGGAAGTTTAACTGGTCGGCAAACCCTAATGCTGTTCCAAAAGGCTTCTTTGATCCTGATTTTGATGTAAGTGAATGGGACGAGTTACCTGTACCAAGTAACTGGCAAATGCACGGTTATGATTACCCTATCTATACCAATATTGAGTACCCGTTTCCTAAGAATCCTCCTTTTGTTCCGCAAGATGACAATCCAACAGGTGCTTATCGCACGAACTTTACCGTGCCGGGCGACTGGGACGGACAACAAGTATTTTTACACTTTGGCGGCGTAAACTCTGGTTTTTACTTGTACATCAACGGCGAAGAAGTGGGTTACAGCGAAGGCTCTAAAACCGCCGCTGAATTCAACATCACTAAATACTTAAAATCAGGTGACAACGTATTGGCTGCAAAAGTCATTCGCCACACCGATGGTAGTTATTTAGAAGACCAAGATTTTTGGCGCGTAAGTGGTATTGAGCGAGATGTATATTTACATACTGCGCCTAATACTCATGTTCGAGATTTTTTCGCAAAATCAACATTGGAAAACAATTATCAAGATGGCGTTTTAGACCTAGCCATTGAAGTAGCTAACAAAGAAAGCTCTGCCCAATCCGTTAAAGTTCATGTGGAGCTAACAGACGCAAGCGGTAACGTAGTCGCGTCACAATCAAGCGATGTCGATGTGGCCGCCAATAGCGAGCAAACACTTGAGCAAACGTTCAAAATTGAAAACGTTGCCTCTTGGTCTGCAGAAACACCAAACCTGTATCAATTGACAATAACAACTGAATACAGCAACGGCACGCCAACACAGCACATAGGCGAACAAATTGGTTTTAAAACCGTTGAGTTAAGTAACGGCCAATTTTTAGTGAATGGTAAAGCTATTTTACTCAAAGGTGTGAATCGACACGAGCACGATGAATATACCGCTCATGTTGTCACTCGCGAAGCGATGTTAGCTGACGTTAAACTGTTAAAAGAAAACAACATCAATGCAGTAAGAACATCTCATTACCCTAATGATCCTTACTTCTATCACCTCACAGATAAATATGGCTTGTATGTTATTGATGAAGCCAATATTGAATCTCATGGTTTCCACTATGCGCCTAAAGACACGCCAGCAAACAAGCCTGAATTTGAAGGCATGCACTTAGATCGTATTGAACGCATGGTTGAACGTGATAAAAATCACCCTTCTATTACGTTTTGGTCAATGGGTAATGAAGCCGGCGACGGTATCAATTATGTAAAAGCCTACGATTGGATTAAACAGCGCGATGATTCACGATTGACCGTTTATGAACGTGCAGAACAACAATCTAAGTACACAGCGAAAACTCGTCCACATCAAGACGCAGTAACTTGGATGTATAAGCAGGTCGACAAACTAAAAAAAGAGTACATAGGTAAATACCCTGAGCGTCCATTTTTTTGGGTTGAATACTCACACGCAATGGGTAATTCCAACGGTAACTTTAAAGAATATTGGGACTTTGTGCGCAGTGAACGCCAAGTACAAGGTGGCTTTATTTGGGACTGGATGGACCAAGGTTTAGTTAAAAAAGATGAAAACGGTAATGAATTTTGGGCCTACGGCGGCGACTTTGAACCGGAAGGTGTTTATAACGATGCTAACTTTGTGTTAAACGGACTAATTAATCCGGATAGAACGCCTCACCCTGCTCTATTTGAAGTTAAAAAAGTGTACCAAGAATTACACTTTAGCAAGCTAGAAAATAACGAATTTGAGCTTTATAACGAGCAATTCTTCGTGGACTCTTCAGCCCATGATATTTCATGGCGCTTAATTGAAGATGGTGTGGTTGTTAAAACTGGCAAAGTCGATGCAGTAGCGGGCCCACAACAAACAGTGCAATTTAGTCTAGCTAAACAACTACCGAAACTAAAGACGGATAAAGAATACTTCATCAACTTTTATGCAACAGCAAAAGGTGAACACCCATTAGTTGAAAAAGGCCATCTATTAGCAAGTGAACAAATAGAATTACAACAAGGTGCAGCAGCAACATTTGCCAGCGAAAATGGCAAAGTAAGTTTAAGCCAAAATGACAATGGTACTGTCGTTACTGCCGGCGGTGCGAGCCTTAGCTTTAATGATGCAGGTTATTTAAATTCATACGCATTAAACGGCACTGAATTATTGCTTGAACCGCTTAAGTTTAACTTATGGCGTGCACCGACCGACAATGATTTTGGTGGCGGTAAAAAAGCGTATGTTAAGCGTGCAAAAATTTGGAAAGACGCAACACAAAATCAACAAGGTCAAGGTATCAAGGTTGTTGCAGAAAGCAAAAACTCGGTAACTTTAGAGCAAACCGTTGAATTAGCTGACGCGAAATCTTCCGCTGTTTACACCTACACAGTAAATGGTCAAGGCGAAGTCAAAGTTGATGTTAACTTTGATTTTGCCGGCAATGCCAAAGCTAAAGTTGAGATTGAAGGCGTTAAAGGCAAAGTGAATAAGTTTAGTGAAATCCCACGTATTGGCTCAAACTTCCAAATGCCAGTAGATTTTGACCAAGTAACTTATTACGGTCGTGGTCCACACGAAAACTACTGGGATCGCAAAGTATCGGCGTTCGTCGGTATTTATCAAGGTGAAGTTAAAGACTTAGCGTTTGACTATATTCGCCCGCAAGAAAATGGTAACCGTAGTGACCTACGCTGGGCAACACTAACAAACAAAGACGGCTTAGGGTTGAAAATTTCAGGCTTACCAAACTTTGACTTTAGTGCCCATCATCAACCACAAAGCGACTTTGACCCTGGGTTTGAAAAAGCTCAACGTCACTACACTGACATAGTCAAACAAGACTTAGTCAACGTTAATGTTGATTACAAGCAAACCGGTGTTGGTGGAGATAACAGCTGGGGCGCATCAGCGTGGAAAGAATACCAACTACACCCAAAAGACTATAGCTACTCGTTCACGCTAAGCCCGATTAGCAAAGCACCTAGCTACCCAACAGAGCAAACGGTAAAAATAGGTACTCATAACGAGTTATAACTTAAAAAAAATAATTAAACGCCCAAAACTGATTTGGGCGTTTTTGTTTGTTAGTTAATACTTATCTAGCCGTGAGGTTGGTGTTAATGTGACCTAATGCGTTCAAAGACCACCGGCTTAATGAGCGATAAACGGAAGTTTAATAAAAGAAACATGAATAGCTATAAAAAGAAATTAGTAGATATATTATGGATATTAATACCGCTGGTTTGTCTTGCACTGTATTTATCCAACATTTTAGGTGAAGAACAAGAAAGTAAGAAAATGCTTTATGATTTCTTTATTGAAGAGCAGGAACAAAAAATCGCACAACAAGGTTTATTCTACAAGCAACTTAAAGATATTGAGCATTCTCAGAAAGCTATTAGCGATAAAGATAAAGAAACTTTAAAACTTACTATCCAGCTATATGAAAGTAGTATTAAGGGCTATTTGAATAACGAATTATCCGAAAAAGCTAAATCAAATTTACTCGAAGCATTAGAATATAAGCCTAGCGAAAACTGCGAGTAGTCTCCTGCCTAGATGTTAAAATTTACTTCTGTTATTGACACATTGCGTCATAGATAGAAATAACGTAAGTTAAATCAAAAGCCCAAGGGCTATAATGAGCGAATTCTTGTCGTTCACATCCCGACAAAATATAGATAAAGAGCACCGTCATTGTTTCTATTATTGCTTAAGGCAACTGGCGGAGAATGGCACAGAACGCCCTTTAAGGATTTAGATCTTAACTATATTTAACTCACTTTTAATACTATACTGAACCAATAGTATGAATATTGGTTCATTAGAGGGCTATTATGGCAGTCGTTAGAAAAACTATTACATTTACAGAACAGCAAGATGCGTGGTTGAAAAGTCGCGTAAATAGTGGAGATTACACCAATGACAGTGAATATGTGCGGGATCTTATTAGAAAAGACCAACAAAATAATGAGAAATTACGTGTTCTTCAATCCGCTATAGAGGAAGGCTTAGCAAGTGGAGTCAGTAAACGATCTGTCGTTGATATAATGAAAGATGTTGAAGCAAAGATAGAAATAAATGGCTGACTACAAACTTACCAATAAAGCGGACGCAGATCTTGCTGATATATTTGAATACGGGATTTTTAACTTTGGAATTGAACAAGCTTCGAAATACGTTTTAGGTTTTCAAGACAAGTTTCAGTTCATTGTTGAACATAAAGAGCTTGGTGCATCTGCCGAAGAACTTAATAAGAACTTGAAACGAGTGCCATACAACTCCCATGTTATTTTCTATAAAGTATTAGCAGAGCATATCTTAATAGTTAGAGTGTTGCGACGTGAAATGGATTTTCGACGACACATATATTAGAGATATCTAACGGACCGGTCATGGTACAAAACAGCCGTAGAAGTATCTCACCTTTTATCTATTTCTCTTTATAGCATATTGTTAACGTCTTTATTAATTGGGGCTATTGCACCGATATGAATCTGCCCATTAAGAGCGTTACCTAAGATATCTTCTTTTACCTGCAAGCCACCGCTACGAGTATTGCCTTGCAAACCATTACTGCTTGGCAGTGGCGTTATTGCGATACCTTTGTTTGCGATTAAATCATTGTTGGTAGGCTGGTAGTCACTAACTTTATTACCACCGGCATTCAAAAACTTAGGATCACCTATAATAGGATTGTTATTTTCCATCACACCAACGTTAGGCCAGTCCGTAGCCTGTAAGAATAAATTGTTAGTCATAGTAAAGTTTTTAGTGGTGTTTTTACCATTAACTAACTGGTAGCGCTTCTCAGGCAAATAATAACTGCCTTGTTTGAAGTAAAAAATATTATTGGCAATAACGGCGCCTTCGGTATCTTGGTGGGCAGCAACTTGCGCGGCATGATCAACATAAATTGTATTGTTATAAATGTAGTTATTTACCGGAGCGATATTAGGGTTCACTTTTTTGCCTTTCATACCGACAAAGCCACTAAACCAAAGTGTTTTGCCATCGTGAGTGGCTTTTCCGTATGGGCGGTCTTTATCGCCTTTTACACGATAACCATCATTAACACTTACGTTATAGCGATAACTGTTGTTTCTGTTGTTGCCTAAAATCTCGATAAAAGCGCCTTCGTTATTCATACTAAAGTTATGTTGAATAACAATGTTTGAGCAATGAAAGTCGATGTGAAATCCAGCGGAATCTGCAGGGCCTACAGCATTTTTAAATTCATTATGCTCGACTAATACATCGTTGGCATTCCAAGTCCACATACCGCTACCACGGCCCCATTTACGCGCATCATACATGCCACTGTCAAAATCGCTGCTACTGCCAGTACGATTAGTCACATTATTCGTCACTAAACTACCGTCAACGCCGCCAAACATAATGCCTGGGCCGCCAATGTCGTGGAGATGATTGTTTTCTAGCGTGATGTTATTAATCAGCTTTTTTAAAATAGGATATGGCGACGTTTGTAATCTCGGATTATGCGCCGTTGCCTTAATGCCGGTGTGGGCTACATCATAGATTTCGCTATTTTTTATGGTGATGTCGGTAAGTAATGTTTTCGGCCCATTACCGCGATTAAATAAATGAATACCATAACCATATGCTTGCGTGCCGTTTTGGGTATTTACGTCGCCAGCACGGTCAACTTTTCCAAAGTCATAGTGGAATATATCGTGGATTTTTAAATTATCTAAGGTGATATGACCAAACGTTTTGTTGTACCGCTTGGCGATGTAAATTAAAACCCCAAGGCGCATTGGTTGCGGCGTTTTAATATCTTCAACTTGTCTTGCTTTGCCACCATCTGCTTCGATGTCTAAGTTACTTACATTGATATGACTACTATTTTTAATTTCGAGTCCTGCGAGCTCTCCAGCGGCATCAATATAAGCACGTTCGTCACTGTCTCCATAGGTTGAGATATTTATTGGCTGTTTCGCACTACCTGACTCATTGATAAGCTGTAGGCTCCCTTTAAATTTATCGCCAGCTTTTAGAAAAACGTTATCACCTGGTTTTAAGATAAACTTGTTTATTTTTTTAAGGGAAGCGAATGGCTTGGTCTTACTGCCAATATTCGTATCCGCGCCGGCTTGGCTGGATACGTAATAATCTTGAGCTGAGCTAAAAAGCGATACTCCACTCATACTTACCATTAATAAACACTTAGCGATTAAATGGTGGGAATTAAATTTTTTCATTTATTAAAATATCCAATATTAAATTAACGGTATGATTTTTCCGTCACTTGTAAAAGTAATTTCGTCCATATGTACAGAACGCTGTTTCGCAGACTTTGATAGCTCGCGGCTATGATAGAATACATACCATTTATCATTAAACTGAGTTATCGAGCCGTGACTGGTACCGGCACCGATTGGCACCATAACTTCACCAATGTAGTCAAATGGCCCAAGAGGATTTTTAGCCATGGCATAAACTAAAGTAGTGTCTTTTTCCCAACCGTTGGAATACATGTAGTAATAGTATTCACCGCGTTTAAATATCCAAGGACCTTCACCGTACCAACCGCCGCCTGTTTTTTCCGTGTACTGTTCAATACCGTTAATTTGCACCGGCTCAATGTTACCTTCAAGCTCAATCATATTGTCTTTAAGCTTAACCACTCGAGGACTGCGACAGCCAAAATACATATACGCTTGACCGTCATCATCAATAAATAGCGCAGGGTCAATAGGCTCTTGCCCTACAACGTCTTCATTGCCAGTTTTATCAATTAATGGTTTGCCTAGCGGATCTTTAAAACCTGACACCGGGGATTCACTTATTGCGACACCAATTTTGGCCTGTTCGACTGGGTAGTAAAAGTAGTACTTGCCATTGCGTTTTATGGCATCAGGAGCCCAAGCTTGTTTGCTTGCCCATGAGATATCATCAAGGCTAAAAAAAGCGCCATGATCTGTCCACGTCGCTAAGTCTTTAGTAGAAAACACATGCCAATCAGTCATATCAAAGTGTGCATTTTGGTCGGTATCGTCCCGATCATGAGAAGTGTATAAATATAGCGCATCATCAAACACACGAGCAGAAGGATCCGCTGTAAAAACATGACGAATCAGCGGGTTACCGTTATTTTTAAACTCAATATCCGCTGATTTGTGGCAAGACGATAACGAAGCAATCGTAACTAACAGCATAGCGATTAAAGTAATGCATCGTCGTAAGCGAAGTGGTAAGAACATATTAATCTGCCATTAACTTGGCTACGCTTGGCTCAATCGCATCAGCCCATACTTGGTATTGGCTCTTATTGGGGTGCAATAAATCAGACATCACATCAGTGCTCAAATTGCCTTTTTCATCGACAAAGATATGATTTATATCTAGATAATAAACACGATCACCATCGTCATAACTTTTAATGATATCGTTAATATCATCATTGATTTTTCGAAGTGGGTCTTCAGTTGTAGCGCCACGAGGGAATATTGCAAGTAGTAATATTTTTGTCTTTGGCAGCTTATTTTCAAGGCTGGCAAGTATGGCTTTAATACCTAATGCGGTATCCTCAGGCTTATCTTGTCGATGCCCCGTATTATTGGTGCCAATCATTAACACCAGTAACTTGGGGTCTATATTATCAACAGCACCGTTTTCTAATCGCCACAATACGTTTTCTGTACGGTCACCACTAAAACCTATATTTAATGCGTTTCGCGGTTGATAATATTGCTGCCAAACTTGTTTGCCAGTGTTATCAAAGGCATGGGTAATAGAATCACCTAAAAAAACCAAATCGACAGATTTCATCTTTTGTTTCAGCGCTAGTTTTTCATTATGACGAGGCATCCACCAATTTTTTGACCACTGGGCGGTTTGCACTTTTGCTTGCACAGACAAAGGGGGTTCAGTCGCAGCAACACTGCCAGCTAACAGTAGTGTCAAATTTAAAAGTAAATACCTCATCAAGACCTAGTCCTTATTTTTTAACGCTTAAACTATTCAGCGTTTTTTTTCTTTTTGGCTTTTTTCTTCTGCTTTTGACTCGGGCCTGTTTCAACTTTTTTCAATCGCTTTGCGTCGGCACCAAATAAGCTCCAATTTGAAATATACTGTTCAATCGTCGGCGCTTCATTTTTAGGTAGAAAAGCAGCCATTTCTTTCACTTTTTCTTTGTATTCAGGAAGCGTTGCTAAGTTATGCCATTCGTTCTGATCTTTTTGGTGATTATAAAGTTCTTGTTTGCCATCAAAGTACTGAATAAAGCGCCAGTTTTCGGTGCGAATGGCGTAGTTACCTCTGCCCCAACTAGAAATAGCTGGAGCCGCAACAGCAGCTGATTGATCTTTTAACTGTGGCACCAAACTATGACCATCAACATAATCAGGTACATTTAAACCCGCCATATCGGCTAAGGTGCGATAGACATTAATAAGCGTTACCGCTTGCGTTACTTTACGACCTTGTGCAGCAGTTATTTCTCTCTTATCAAGGATAATGAACGGCACACGATTCGCCTCTTCCCACAAGGTGAACTTCTTAAAGGATTTTTTCTCTCCTAAATGATAACCATGATCAGACCATAAAATAACAATGGTATTGTCTGCTTGAGCGCTTTGCTCAACAGCATTTAAGATGCGACCGACGTTATAATCAACCCATGAAATACAAGCAAGATAAGCTTTTCTTACGTCTCCCCACTGTTTTTTACTGGTAAATTTTTTGTCATCACCAGCTCGGCGCATGCTATTACCTTCTTTACCGATATCGTTCAGATCATTGCCGACAGTTGCAGGCGGCGTAATTTTTTCGGGCAATGCATCATAGAAATCAACAGGACAATCAAACGGTAAATGCGGTTTAACGAGGCCAATGGCAGCAAAATAAGGCTTGTCGCCGTTTTTATGATTTTTGATAACATCAATACCAAATGAAGCGACTTGATGATCAAACATTTCTTCATAAGGGTTTACCGTTGGTCTAAAAGAGTTTTTCTTATTGGTGTGAAAACCTTTGCCTTCAGCAAACTTTCTAGGAAAACGATCTGCGTCTAAGTAATCTGTCCATTCAAGTTCCCCGTACTGTGGGCCGTGGTGAATTTTACCTGAGCCATAAGTGTTATAACCGTTGTCTTTTAAAAACCTTGGTAAACTGGTGTATTTCTGGTGAAGCTGTTTATGAATGTCGTGCTCATAAAATGGGTATAAACCAGAATTATATGGCTCAACGCCATATAACAGAGCATTACGACTTGGAGAACAACCAGGAGACACACTATGGGCATTCATAAATGCTACGCCTTGGTTCGCGAGGTTGTCCATATTGGGCGTACTTGTTTGCGGATGTCCGCCCATATAGCCAACCCAATCATTCATATCGTCAATGGCAATAAAGACAATGTTAGGCTTTTCGATTTCTGCTGTATTTTCAGCGGCTAAGGCTGGGGTAAGAGACCCGAAAAATGCTAATAACGCCATTAACATGTAAGCTGATTTATTTATAATTTTATTCATAATAGTTCTTAAAATTTCTAACGGTTTTTAGTTTAATTACTTTGTCGGCTGAATACTGTGATATTCAACATCATAGCTTTTTAATTGCTGTTTTTTGTACTTTGCTCCTTCCATATACAAATGTTGTGGTGTTGATACATCCCAAGTGCCCAGTGCTTTTAGCATTTTCACTACGCGTTGTGGATGCTCGGCCGCGACATCATTTAATTCAGCTAAGTCGTTTTTAACGTTATAAAGCAATGGCAGTCGGTCGGGTAATCGAATAAGTTTCCAATCGCCATCTCTAATTGATGCACTGACAGTAAAGCGCCACATCATTTCATGGTTTGGATCACCGGCTTTTTCACCGCTGATATAAGGAAACACATTATGGCCATCAATTTTGTCTTTTTTATTAATTTTGCCACCAGAAAGGGCAACAAACGTTGGTGCTAAATCAAGCGCAGTTACTGGTTTATGGTAAACGCTATTGGCTTTGATTTGAGCTGGCCACGAGATAAGAAATGGCACACGAATACCACCTTCTAATAAAATACCTTTTGAACCACGATAAGGCACATTCACCGTTCTTGAGTTTAAACCATGGCCAGGGCCGCCATTGTCACTTAAGAATACCACCACAGTATTGTCGTAGACACCGTTAGCTTTCAACTCGCTAATGATTTTGCCAACATTAATATCTAATCGATGGATCATCGCGGCATAAATGCGACGATTCTTGTTTTCAATATGTTTGTACAAGTCGATATCTTCTTGTGGCGCTTGCAGTGGTGCGTGTGGGGCATTAAAAGAAGCGTATAAAAAGAATGGTTTATCTTTATTGCGCTTAATAAAATCGACACTTTCATTACCGGTATCATCGGTGATGTAAGTAATAGGTTCAGGTTGCTTATAATTACTCTCTAGTGGCGATAAATAACCTTCACCATCTGGCTCAGAACGAAAATAATCATGGCCGCCAACAGGATAGGTCCACACTTGGTCAAAGCCACGATTTTGCGCTTTGAAATGCTCTTCATCACCTAAATGCCACTTACCAATCATGCCATTTACATAGCCTTGTTTCGCTAAGCGATCAGCAATAGTTTGCTCAGTAACCGGTAAACCAAAATACTCTCGATTATACTGCGGACCGGGTTTAACATTATTATTGTCAAAGCCAAAATTAACTTGATTACGACCAGTCATCAACCCTGCCCTAGATGGGCCACAAACTGGCGCCGAAACATAACCCTGTTCAACTATCACACCACTTTTTGCTAAAGCATCAATGTGTGGTGTTTTTATCTGTTTACTACCGGTATAGCCTAGATCACCATAACCTAAATCATCAGCAATGATGATAATAAAGTTAGGCTTATCGACTTCAATCTCTGCCGCTAATGCCTTTGCATTAACGAATGAGATAGCAGTTATTAGGAGCATAAATAATTTGATTGTTTTACTAAAAATGGTGGTTGCCATTTGAATATCCAACTTATATATTCTTAATAAAAAAGCTCTTTAGACTTTAATCATCTAAAGAGCTCTATCTATTCATAATAAAGGGGGATTATCTATCTAATCCCCTTTTTAACTCATTTAAATTAAAAGTTTACTCGAACACCTGCGTAGTAACTAATACCACGATGAGATTGTTCATAGATTCTATCTGTATGAGCTTCCCCTAACATGGTACTAGAAAGGTTACCTTTGGTAGTTGCTTCATCTAGCAAGTTATTTGCAGAAGCAAAAATAGTCACTTCAGGAACGATTCTGTATCTCACATTAAAGCTTAAATTCTCACTAGGCCAATGAAGTACTGCTTCACCATTATTGCCTTCTGTAGCAGCACGACCTTCTTGTTGATTAAGATTTAATCTCGCTGAGAATTTTTTACCGTAATCGTATGTTAAGGCAATATTGTAAGTACTCTCTAACCAACCTGATGGAGAATAGTACAATTCAGTCGCTCTAGTATCAACTGGTCCTTTTCCTGGGTTTTCACGGTTATAATCTTGATGAGCATCATGGAAGAATTTCATATAGTTACCCGAAAGAGCAAAGCCTTTTAAGAAATCAGCAAAGCCTAAGTCTTGTCTAAATGAGAATTCTAGACCTGACATTGAACCACCCTCAGCTTTAACTTGAGAAATCACTGGTAACTCTAATGGTTCACCTTGTTCATCTTTATCGCCTGTTTCTATATAGTTAGCATCCGTTTGATAAATACCATCAACATCTTTATAGAAGCCCGCTATTGCATAGTAATCCCATCTCGTTGGATACCACTCAAATGATATATCTGCCTGCTTTGAAACAATAGGGTTTAAGTAAGGGTTACCTGCAGTACCTAACGTTTTACCTTGGTTATTAATGCTATCATCGAACTCTTGGTCTCCTTTACTTTTGAGTTTCAAGCTCGAATTAATTTCGCCTAGGCTTGGTCGAACGATTGCCTTACCAGCACCAATACGAATAACAACATCGTCAATTAAACGTAAATTCACGTTTAACGTTGGTAACACTTCGCTGTAATCATGCTTAACTGTAACGTAAGAAGGATCCCCTTCAGTGGTTAATAGGTAAATAGGTGTGCCGTCTTCTTCTTCACCAACTTGCTGCAATTCAAATGCGTCTTGCCAGCTAGTTGACTCTAATTCTGTTTCAAAATAACGAACCCCAACAATACCATCGTACCAGTCACCAGCAAATGCTGCTTGAACATAGATTGCTGTAGTATTTTCTTCTAATTCGTAACTTGCAAATCTATCTTCATCAGACATGTATCTCTCAGGTAGGAATGCAGCTTTATCCGCTAAAATATCACCTACATCGTAGTAGAAAACATTATCAAAACCTTTGATTTTATCCAGTTTTTGGTATGGGTTTGACGTTAAAGACGTGTTCAATTCGTTCCAATCTAAATCGCTTAATTCTGCCCAAGTAGCCGCCCACTCTTCATCTGTAATTCCATTACTTTCTAGTCTAGTGTTAATAGCACTATACTCTTCCTTATCATCGATATGATCTTTAGTATTAACCGAGTATCTTGCACCGAATTTTAACTGATGAATAATACCTAGTTCTACGTCATAAGTAAGATCAAATTTAGCTGCGGATACAGCACTTTCCATGAAGTTATGACCATTACTCATTTTTTCAAAGTTCCACGCTTCTGGATCATCCAGAGCAGAAGTTAGCATAGTTTCATCTAAGGTATAGTCGCTAAAATTAAATGCGCTACCATCGACATCACTACCATGATATTCCAAGCCATATTCATCGCCATTATGATCGAAAGAGAAGTAATGATGTGGACCATTCCCACCTGCATCGGCACTTGGACCATACTTACCACTTGCTGAACGCCAGCTATAGAATCGATCTGCTTGAGAGTGAGAAAAATCAACGTTTAGAGATAAATCATCGGTAATTTGGTAATCAAAATTTAGGCCGAATACTTGAGTTTCATCTTCGTTTATAACGTCGTTATCCCATTTACCAAAGTTGTCATATCGTCTAACCATGCCGCTTTGGTAATAATTTCTGTGATCTACATCGGCCATACCTGGAGCATCCAACTCTTCAGCGCCGTAGTACAAGCCCATGCTAAGTGTAAGACCGTTTTGATTGTAATCATATTTAGACGTTAATAGATCAAGACTTATTAGTAAGTCTTCTGTAGCTTGCCATTGCGCCGCTGCGAATAGAGATTTTTGTTCAATGGTTTGTTTTTTCGAATTAAGTACTGAACCGGTATTGAATATATCAACTACACCATCTTCATTACGGTCAGGAAACCAAGGTAAATTACCAACGACTTCACCTGCTTTGATACCCTCAAGATAAACTACATCATCTCGATATGAGCCACCTACTGAGAATGCAAAATCATCGGTTACATGATAACTGAACATGCCATCCAAGTTTTTGCCGTAACCATCTTCACCGTTTAAATCTTGAGAAAGCTCGTTACCATTAACGGTCGCAGAAAAGGTTTTAATATTACGATCAACTTGCAGTGGCTTGAATGTTTCCATATTTACCTGGCCAGCAATACCACCTTCTAAGCTATCTGCACGAGCAGTTTTATAAACTTGAGCCCTACGTATAGAAGATGATGGAAACAAACTTAAGTTAATTGAACGACTACCAAAAGAACTTACAATTTCTCGATTATTTAACGTTGTTAACGTGTAACTTCCGCCCATACCACGCACAGAGATAGTATTACTACGGCCATTTTCTTGGTTACCAGAAACACCTGTTAAACGCTCTAATGATTCAGCAATACTTTGACTTGGTAATACACCAACTTCTTCAGCTGATAAGTTATCCGAAATTGTATCCGCAAACTTTTTCATGTTAATGGCCGCGACTTCACTTGAGCGCATACCACCAACTTTTATAACTTCGATATCTGATTCTTCTAGCTCTTTTTTATTTGCTTCTGCTCTTTCTTTGGCAGTCTTAACTTCAACCTCAGTTGTTGAGTCAGCTGCATAAGCTGGCATTTGAGTATAAATAGCAGCAATTAAAGCTAAGCTTAATTTAGATTTTTTCATCATTGGCTCTCATTTATAATAATTGTTCTTGTCGGCGCATTTTTATTTATATTACTATTCTGTAACTTTCAGTAACGCCTCTGTAACATCTTGGTAACATACCCACAATACATCATTCTTAGAATAAATTTCAAGCTATATTTAATATAAATATGATAAATAACAGAAATAAAACAATAATTGCTAAAAATCAATTACTTAGAGTGCTATATAAATATTAAGAAATCTTCGAAATAGCGATTTGATTGAATAGTAAACAGCTCAATGTTGCAATTTATCCTATCTATAACCTCAACCTTAACGATTTTATTAACCTGAATCTGATCCTAGTTTTAGGACCTTGTTTTAGGACCTTGTTTTAAAGCATTGTCGCATCGATGAACTGGAACATTAGTTCCGCTCTGGATTGGAACAAAATCCCAAACTTAGCTAAGAAAAGGCGTCGTTCCCTTCATCCCTTTGGCGTCGAATTAATTTCCATCCATGGTAATTCGACATACCTTCATCCCTGAAGGCAAAAAAAAGGCTCCGAAGAGGAGCCTTTAATAAAATTGATTTCTTACTAACGATTATTTTTTAAATAATCTTCTAACACAGGTCAATCCTGATAGTAAAAGCATTGCAAAGAACCCAAATGAACCGTGATCAGGTTTTTCTTGCTCTGTCTTTAATATTGTCGCTTGTGCTTCAGTTTTCACCGTACTCCAAACAATTTTTTCGTTATCATCATTTAGAATATAATCACCATTGTAATCTCTAAGATAGTTAGAAACAGTGAGCTCGAAAGTAATAACCGTTTCTATATTATATTCTGGAACAATAAACGTTTTACTCGATGAACTACCTTCTACATCGTTTAAGGTAAGTGGACCACCTTTAGTTTTCCATGAAAACTCTAGATCGCCACCTTCGCTATCGACAGAGCGTAAAGCATCAATTTTGATTTCTTGACCAGCTTCCCAAATAAGATCTTCAGCTTCTACTATTTCAGTCGTTTCAACTTGAGGATTATCTGTATCAGCCCCCGTAGTCGTCATTGAATATAATTCGATACTAGGATGAATAACCGCTGGAGCGTTAATAACTGAAAGTGAGTATATTTCCGACTTCGACGTATCGCCATAATCTATCGTTAACATCACCTCTATAAATGCTTCTTCAGTCAAGTCAGTTGGCGCATTAAACATAGTCATCGCACTATTAGTCGAAGAAAACGCTACCGGTACACCAGAAACTTGAGTCCAAGTATAAGTTGCATCGCTCGTGCTTGGTAAGCTTGAGCTTGCATCCATTACTACTTCAGCACCTTCAAATACCTTTTTTGCTCCAGTCGAAGTGGTAATTTTGATTACTTCTCTACTATCTTTAGGGAAACCATCAATAGTATCTAAAATGCCATCATTATCATCATCATTATCGATAGTCACATCGGCACTATCTTGACACGCTTGATCACAAGTTTTCACATAGTCATCCGGCAGGCCATCACCATCAGTATCGGCTGCAATTGCAGGATTATTAGGGAAGCCATCGTTAATATCAATAACGCCATCATTATCCGTATCAGTACCTAAAGATAGCTCTTGTAACGAAACGTTGTCCATCCAAAGTCTAGCGTCTTCCGTTCCTTTCAAATTAACCGATGCGTCACCGATTGTGTGAACAAACAGAATAAACTCTTGGCTTACATCAATATCCGTTGGAGCGACAAGACTTCCAGCTAGTGTAACCCACTTATAACCTGAAGCAGCAGAATCACCTAATGTCATTCTTGTTTTTTCTAAGTTGCCATTTTCGTCAGCTACAGCGGTTGTCTTCACATATTCATAAGAAAGCTGTACCGTTCCTGATGCTGCTGCATCAATACTGTAGTTATAACTCGCTCCAGGCACAATACCTTCTACTTGAGCATATAAACCTTCAGCATGACTCTGACGCTTATCGTTCATATGGGCAACAACACCTATTCTGCCTTCAGGCGGTCGGACGTCGAAACCACCTTCAGCTTGAGTACGAGTATGATTAATATAGCGTGACCAACCTTTACCCGTTTGACCAAACATTGCAATTTTATTGCCGTCTTCATCTACACGGTTAGTAAATATTGCATTATCACCTTTAAAGCTATAGTTACCTATACCCCAGCCTTCTGTTTCAAATCCAGTAACACTTTCCATGTCACCTTCCGGGAAGTATTCCAACGGATACTCGATAACAGGGAACGTTCTCTTAACCGTTGCATTAATAGAGTACGTCTCAGATGAAGCAACTATCATATTATCTTCATCATCTAACAAATAAGTTCCATCGTAATCTGTTAAGTAGTTAGATACCGTAACTTCAATTGTAATTGGTGTATCAGCTTTAACTAAAGGCACATAAAAGCTAGGATTTACCGCAGTATCGTCCGATAACTCAACTGGAACGCCGGTAACTTTCCACTTATAAGAAAGCATGCCATCTTCGCTATCCATTGAGCTTGAAGCGTCAAGTTGAATTTTTTCACCGTAAGCCAGCATAGCATTTAACATACCTGACAGTGTGGCGTTAGCGGTAATTTGTGCAGGAGCATTAGCAACCGTTATCGGGAAAGTTTCAGTAGCACTATCACTAGCAGAAGTTACGGTTAATGAAATAATCACGTCTTCTTGTGCAGCGAGATCGCTTGGTGCAGTATAAGTTGCCGTTTCACCACCATCTTCAGCTAAGTTCCCTAAACCGGTAATAGACCATACATAAGTTGCTAACTCACTATTTGGAATCGATGAACTCGCGTCAATTACAAACTCTTCGCCTTCAACTAGGGCAACTGAATCAGCAGCAAAGCCTATCAAAACATCTTTACCACCATCTAATGGGTGACCATCATTAACATCATCAATGCCATCACCATCATCATCATCATCGATATCTAAGTTACTTGCTTCCTGACATGCTATGTCACAGTCTTCGTTATATTCGTCTGGCATCTTATCGCCATCTGTATCTAAACTTGCTGCGGCATCATCTGGGAACGCATCTTCATCATCAGGCACACCATCGCCATCCGAATCGACAGGTCCAGCTGAAGCTGGAGGACCCATTAATGAATAATTATCTGTCCAAAGTAATGAACGATCAGTTGAGCTAATGTCGCCTTCAGCAGGAAAAGCTGCACTCGGTGCTGTATAAATAAACACCATAAAGTCTTTAGATGTATCAATATCTTCTGGCGCAACAAAACTGTCAGTTACCGTAACCCAAGCTCGATCTGATTCGACAATATTCGTTAACTCTACACGCGTTCTCGTTTCCGCATCTATTTTAGTATAAGAATAACCCCAACGAATACTACCGCTAGTCGCACCGTCACCTGCTAAATGATAAGTCATGCCAGGTTGAATACCTTCAACTATACGAGCAATACCAGCGGCATCGTTATTACGATTGTGGTTTAAGAATGCGACAACCTCACTATCATTACCTGCAGGTATAGCTTCTGAGCCTGCTGCAGCACTTTGAGTTCGCTCTTTGTTGATGAAACGACCCCAACCACTTTTGAAACCGCCAGTATCTACAGTGTAAGCAGGACTTGTTCCGTCAGCGAGTTTAGGACCATTACCCCAGGCGCTGTTACCGCTGACAAAACCAGTAACATCTTCTAAATCACCATCTGCAAAATATTCTACTGGCTCAGCTATTGCAGTTAATTCAAAATCATCAACCCATAACTGTGAGCGTTCGGTCTCAAGTACATCGGTAGATGGGAAAGCTGTGCTAGGTTGGGTATGGATAAATACTCGAAACGGCTGAGCTAAATCCGCATCTTCTGGCACTGTCATCGTATCTTCAATTGTTACCCAAGCGAGATCTGATTCTACAACATTAGTTAAATCGACTACTGTTCTTGCTGCATTGCCCCACTCATCTTGTTCAGCACCAACTTTGGCATACTCGATTGCCCATTGTAATGAACCACGAGTTGAACCTTTACCAGAGAGAGCATAAGTCTTACCAGCCTCAAGACCTTCAACGGCGCGATAGATACCGCCATTATCATTCGTGCGTTTATGATTACAATAAGCAACGTTGGTATCATTACCTGTCGGTGAATGTCTAAACCAATCAGCATCCTTACCTGAGATCGTATCATTAATAAAGCGACACCAACCGGTTCCAATTTGCCCCCATGCTTGGGTAGTCCCATCAGACAGCATCGGCCCAACATTAAACGCTAAGTTTGCATTTTCAAATACAAGTTCTTCTAACGTACCTTCAGGAATTAAATTTTCAGCAAGTGTTGGAGTACTTGCAAGAACCAATGTGGCTGCAATCGCTGAGGCTATTTTGTTTTTCGAATATTTGCTCATAATGTTTCTCTACGTATCGTTTGTTATTTCAACAAATGCTGATTATTGAATAATTTTTGTTCGTTTATTTTTATAATATTTATCGTTCAAAATGGATATACACAATTCAATTAAGCCTATCCTTTACACTAATTTACACAAATAAAATTATTTGTAAATAAAAATATAACATATTTATCATATTTATTTATGTTGAATTAATTCTTCTCTTTATGGTTTTGTTTTTTTGTTTTTGTTTTTCTTAGACTTTTGCTGCTTTAACCATATTTTTTTATATTCAAGAAGTGTCACAAATGCCGTTGGCTTCATCTCTTTTAACCATTCTTGATAACCTGCATTCAACTCTTTATAAGTGTCATTGTCACTTCCAAGACTTTCAGTTTCACCTACATCGTTGGCAACATCATATAAAAACTTTTTATTCTTTAAATTAATCATTTTATTGTGATTGGCTATTACCGCTTGCCCATCTTTACGAAGATGACGCCAATACAATGCATCATGTGGTAGGCCATCATTTTCACCGGTCAAATACGGCGTTAAGTCAACACCATCAAGAGGCTTGTTTTTTGATGTATCAACATCTGCCTGGCCGACAATTGTCGCCAAGATATCAAGAGAGCTAACAGCATTAGTGTATACCTGTCCTTGTGGAATTTTTTCTGGCCAACGCATAGCAAAAGGTACCCTTACACCACCTTCAAATAGCGAACCTTTACCTTCTCGCAACTCGCCATTATCCGATGCATTTTTCGTTTCTGGGCCACCATTATCTGATAAAAAGAATACGATTGTATTGTCATCAATCCCTTGTTTTTCAAGCGTTTTAAGGATTTCGCCAACGCCATCATCAACTGCACTTACCATAGCCGCATAGGTTTGACGCTTTTTGTCTTTAATATGCTTGTAACGATTTAAGTATTTTTCCGTCGCTTGCAATGGCGCATGAGGGGCGTTGTATGAAACAAATAAGAAGAATGGGTTGTCTTTTTCACGCTCAATAAACTTCACTGCTTCGTTTGACAGTTCATCGGTTAAATACTCTGTTGTTTCAATGCGCTCTTGATTACGCATTAATTTAGTGTAATACCAACCACTCCATTTAGTTACTTCACTAAAATCTGTGATCGTTAACTCTTCCGGGAAGTATCGATGTCCACCTTCTACAAAGCCAAAAAAGTAATCAAATCCTCGATTATTCGGATGATAATCAGCATGACCGCCCATATGCCACTTACCTAAAATACCACTGGTGTAACCTGCAGGTTTTAACACTTCTGCGATAGTTTTTTCACTACTCGGTAAACCAACATCTGCGTCCGGTGCAGGAGAAGGATTAGAGGTAAACCCAAATCGACCTTGGTAGCGCCCGGTTAACAATCCAGCTCTACTAGGGCCACACACTGGAAACGTAACATAACCATTGGTAAAGATTGTTCCTTCATTGGCAATAACATCGATAAAAGGCGTTTTAATGTCGGTACTGCCATTAAAGCCTACATCCTTATAACCCTGATCGTCTGTAAGAATGACGATCAAATTAGGTTTATTTTTAGAGTTTTGCCCGGCATTAGTTTCACTGGCTTGCACTTGCACAACACCATTAAACATAATAATAGAAATAATTGTTGTTATTGTTTTATAAAAATTCATACTTACCCAATTTAATACTATAAATATTACAAAATAAATGTAATATAGATTAGCAATTAAATACAGTAAATTTTTATCTGAAAACCAAATTAAGCCAAAATGGTGTTTAGGCGAGGCAAATATAATGCTGATGTTATTAAAACGAACAATAGTGAGCGGATTTTTTTTAATCTTGGTGATAAGTTGCGGCAGTGGCGGTAGCAGTGACGAAAAACAAACCGACCCTATACCGGTAGAGACAGTAGGTGATGGCAGTACAGATTCAGACACTACTGATGAAACGCCAGCCAATGATGATACTAAAGGCTCGGGTGGAGACGAGAAAGATGAAGAAGATACAACAACTTCGCCGCCTGAAGATGTAATGCCAATTGGTCAAAAAATATCCATTAATGCTCAGGTTAAACAACATATTATTAGCCCGATGATCCAGGGGCAAGGACTCATTTATTCACTTGAAGCCGATCATATCTATGCTGATGGTGCAATGGCCGAGCTGTACAAAGAAATAGGCACTGGTTTTTTAAGATATCCAGGTGGCACAGTTACAACTATGTATCATTGGGATGACTTAAATGGTCACGGTTGGGTCGATAGTTGGAATGGTTCATATAACCGAGAAGATGACGCGTCAGCTGAAAACTATATGGACTTAGATGAGTACATGGCACTTTGTCGTGCGGCAAATTGTGAGCCTATGCTCGGCATAAACATGAGCTCAGGCCGAAACTTTGATCGCCAGGAAGATGGTTTGAATGAAGCGATTGAAATGCTTAAATACTGTAAAGAGAGGGATTTCGATTTAACCTATATTTATCTTGATAACGAAAACCATCATAAAAAGTGGTCACCGACCGAATATGCCAATCAGATTAACTATTATGTGCCCGAAATCAAAAAATATGCGCCTAATGCTAAGCTTATCGCCAATTGGACTGACAAATTTCAAACCAATAGAAACTCGTTCACTACTTTATTAAACATAGCCGGTGATAATTTTGACTATATTGATGTCCATTATTATTGGAAGTGGGGGGAAGCCTCTTGGGATTTATGGAAAGCTACTACGCCGATGTTAAATCGCACTGACTGGTATACAAACGGTAAATCCTTTACCGAAGAAATTGGCTACTTTAATAATTTGATGGTTGAGCTTGGCCGAGAAAATATCAAGTTAGCGGTAATGGAGTGGAATATTGGTCCTGGCCCACATGCAGAAGATGTTGAACATACACCATTTAAAAGCGCGTTAATGCAATCAGAGATGCAAATGCAATTTATGTTAGCGGGACTCGAAATTGGTGCCATGTGGTCTACACAATGGCCAGACAGTGACAATTCATTCAGATTCTTAGTGGATTCAGGTGACAACTATAAGCCAACACCAAGTGCTAAAGTATTCGAATTGTATAAAAATGCTTTGAATGGTCAGCTAGTAGAAAGCGTATCAGAAAATTCTAAAATTCTAAGTGCTGCGGTTATCAAAGAAAACTCTATTTTTATCTATTTACTTAATAAAAGTGACGAAACAGAAGATATTTATATCGACTTACAAGGATATGATATAGACGACGCTAATCTTGCTGTTAGCTTTAAAGCCCCCGGAGTAATTGAAGATGTTGTCATTATTGATAATTCTGGTCATTTTCAAGCATCTATTTTGGCCGATTCGTTAACAATGATTGAATTAAAAATAAAATAGTACTAAATAATGTTGAGCTTGATTAACTAAATGAAATCATTACTGACGTTAATATTTCTATGCTTTAGCGCAGCTTTGTCCGCTCAAGAGCAAGTAGCGCTGTGGCAAGAACGTTCAATTCCAAATTTTATTAGTACTCAAGCGAAAGAGGTAATTCTAAAAAGGGACACATTATTCATCGCCGATGTGCAAACTCCGACCATAGCAGCCTTCTTGCCAGAAAAAAGCAAAAGCAATGGTATGGCGGTACTGATACTGCCAGGTGGTGGATACAAAGGTGTTGCTTATGATTTAGAAGGGACAGAGTATGCGAAGTGGTTTAACAGTCAAGGCTTTGCCGCATTCGTTTTAAAGTATCGAATGCCACAAGCTAAATCTGCACAGGTTTCATACAAAGCACCAATTCAAGATGCACAACGTGCAATAAAATATATTCGTTACAACGCTAGGCGTTTTAACATTGATAAAGATAAAATCGGCGTGATAGGTTCGTCAGCCGGAGGCCATCTAGCATCAACGTTGGCGACTCACCGTCGTACCGAATATTATCAAGCACAAGATGAGATCGATACGATGTCAAGTAACGTAAACTTTGCGATGTTAATTTATCCTGTTATTTCAATGAAAAAAGGCATTACCCATAACGGTTCACGTCGAAATTTATTAGGGAAAACACCGAGCAAAGATTTGATCATACAGTTTTCCAATGAACTACATGTCACTAAAGATTCACCCGCTACGTTTATTGTACACTCTACAAGTGATACCGCAGTATCAGTTAAAAACTCAAAATTATTTTATGAGGCGCTGCTAACCCATAATGTCAACGTTACTATGCATTTGTTTGCTATCGGAAATCATGGTTATGGTTTAGGAACAAATATTGATTATGCGCCCAATTGGCGTCACTTAGCCGAGCAATGGTTGGAAACCTTATATCATTAGCTTGCTAACGATATAAGGTTAGGAGTTAAAAGTTGGAGATATAGTTACTACTCCACTTCACTGATAGTGACGTTACCTCCACTGGTCCATTTTTTCAGCTCAGCCTTCCAAGGTGCGACGTCCCAATTTAATTCATCACCTAGATCGATTGCTGTCCGAATATATTCAACCGACTTAGACAGCTGTCTTGGTTCCATTTTGAGGTGCGCAATTGCTTGCAAATAGTTGTATTCTGGATTGTCATTTTGTTGTTCTTCAATTTGTGACAAATAATCAATTGCACCATTAACATCGATTAATTGTTCGTCGGTAGCCAATAGCTTTACCCCTATCGCTGTTTGTGTCGCAGCTATATGCCCCTTGCTCGCCGCTTCTTCTAGCCAAAATAATGCTTTGTGTTCATCTTTTGTTATCCAAGGTGAGTCTAAAAGAATTCGACCCAAACGATATTTAGCCTGACGATGCCCTTGTTTTGCCGCTCGATAAAGCCACTGTACGGCATCGCTTATCTCTTTTTGTTCTCGATACAACTTTAAACCATACTCATATTGAGCTTTCATAAAGCCTTGCTCAGCCGAAGCTCTAAGTAGTTTATCAACATCGCCTTTTTGTTGCTTTAGCCAAGGAAAAATCATCAAAGTCATCGCTTGGGTATATTTATCTTTTGGTTTTTCACTTTGATTTAATTCTCTAATTTGGCGATTTAATTTTACGTAAAAATAATTATTTTCATTTTTCATCCGCAACTTGTTATAAGCCGCTAAACCTAAAAATGTTCTATTAATGAACTGTGTCTCGTCATCTTCGACAGTTGGCTTAGGCAAGGTATTCATCGACAGGCTGTGTAATGCACTTCGTACGTCACCGCTTGTTTGTATAGGAATAATATTTCTTATTGAACCATCAGCAGCCACATCATAATCAGCAATTAAAAAGTATTGTTCAAACGGGATCATATTCTCGTCACCTAATGAATCAAAACTAGAAAAATCTTCTTGGTCAATATCAGGAGCAGCACTATTACCTGAAAACGATGAACTGCCATATTCATAATCAGTAATAATGTCTACCTCGGACAAATCTGGCTGACCATCAAATAATACTTTTTTCGACAAACTATTTATTATGATCTCGGGTTTGTTTTGACGATAAGTGCCTTGTTTAGCATAAGACAGTTGATATGATTTTATCTGTGTCAGTACTTTCTCTCTGTCTTCATTAGAGAGCCCAGCCAGTAGCTTACTTACAAGGTCTTTAGAGTTATCATAATTATGCTCAGCAGCCATTGAAAACCAAACAAGGGCTTTAAATTCGTCAGCCTTAGTCCCCAAACCTTTGTAATACATAGTACCCAGTTGATAATAGGCTTTTGCATTGACTTCTTCCGCGACCGACAAATATTCATTTAGCGCCAAGTCATATTGTTGCTCGACATAATATTTATCAGCCAGCACCACATCTCCGGCATAGCTCACAGCGCTAATTAAAAAGCTTAAAGCGATGGCTGAAGTTAACGTCCTGTTTTTTAAGTTAATCATTGCTTGGTCCTTCATTATTATGATTTAGAGATATATAACCAACGCTCATACATCCATGTATCAATCTTAAAAGTGGCACTGTTTCTGCTTGGCTTTTCCATCTTAAACTGTTTCGGAACGGGGAATAGTTCACCGGTAATTTCATGAAGGAAAGCAGCAATATTTAATAATTCCACTTTCACTAATGGATCGGTTTCAGTGGCAATCACATTACTTAAAGAAGCTACTGGTGACATTACTTTCTGTAATGTTAAAAACTCAATAGCGCGTGCTTTTACTAGCGAGTTGGTAGAGTTTTTAAGTGCTTTTTCGACGTTAGCAGTTAAATGTTTTGCCTGTTTGGCGAATGAACTTAAAGTAATGAGCGCCCATTGCTGTTGATCTGTAGTGCCGGTTGTTAAATAGTTTAATAATTTCTGTTCCACTTGAGCAAAAGACCTCAATTGCATATCCGCTATTTCAATTAATGTCGCTATTCTCGTTTTCTGATTGGTTCGATACTCATAAGCTTTGCCTTTGCTTTCATCAAGCCACATTGACTCAGGAATAAAGCCTAAATCCGGCATGTTGCTAACGGTATGTTGCAGCCGAGTTCTTAGCTCTAATAATTTTTGCTGATGTTTGTCATCGTTTACCAAGTTATTAGTTTCATAAGGGTCGTTGGCGATATCGTATAAGGACTCGACGCCCGATGGTTCAAAAAATGCTCCTTGAACCGCTGAAAGTTCACCATCTTTATGCATCTGCTGCCATTCTTTGAATGCTAACTGACGGTAGCGATAATAGGCATATAAGCTGTCACTGTAATACGGTTGATAATGGCGAATGTACTTGTAGTTTCCGACGCGAATACTGCGCACTAAGTCTGACTTTTCATCAAACCTATCGGCGTGAGAAAAGGTAAAGTTACGCTTATTTAAGTCACTAAGAGTTAAATCACTTTGCAAGAAAGCTTGCCCGTCCATTTCTTTTTCTGGCGCTAATCCAGCAAGAGTTAACATCGTTGGCGCAAAGTCGACAAAACTGACAAAACCATCAACTCGTGTTGGCTTTTCACGCAAACCTTCACCAACTAAATGTTTAAAGTTCTCTGGCACTCTAACCACAAGAGGTACATTTAAACCACGTTCAAATAAATAGCCTTTACTACCCGGTAATACTCCGCCATGATCGCCAAAATAGAATATAAAAGTGTTTTCCAGCTCACCATCTTCTTCTAATTTTTTCAGTACATTACCAATTTGGTTATCGACGGTTTTATGGTTGTCTAAGGTTTTCGCCATGGTATATCTAAAGGTTGGTGTGTCAGGATAAATAGGGGCGAGTGTTACTTTGCTTGGATCATGTTTGGTTTTTACTTTCTCCATCGCACCGGCTTTAAAGTGCAGTTTTCCTTCATGAGTAACCATAAATGTTTGAACATGGAAAAACGGTTGATTGGCTTTTTTATTACGCCAAGTTGCCTTTTTAGAAGACTCATCCCACAACTCGCCATTTTCGATAAAGTTATAATCTGTTTTAGAATTATTACTGGTGTAATAGCCCGCTGACTTTAATTGCTCATTAAAGCTTTTAAACCCTTGCGGCAAACTGACCGTTTCGTAACCGCGATGCTGATACGTACCTAACTTCACGCCGTAGATCCCAGTTGCTAAGGTAGTACGCGCAGTTGAACACACCGGCGCATTAGAGAATGCATTATTGAAAGTTAAACCTTGTGATGCCAAACGTTCGATGTTCGGCATTTTTGCCCCATTTTCATTATAAAGCTTTAAGTAATGCTTAGAATTATCTTCACTTATTAACCATAAAATATTTGGTTTATCAGGCGTTTTGCTTTGTGCAATTGTTGCGCTCAGAGATAAAACAGTAGCGAGTAATAATTTAAGTTTCATTTAGTTACCTTGGAGATAAAGTTTATATTTAGCATTAATAAACGAGGCGCAATCTTATAAGTATTTCAATTGAGTGCGTTCAATCTAATTGTTATTGCATTCTAGAGTACGTTTTATACTCTAGAATGTAAATAAGTATGAATTATATTATAAATTAATTTACACTAAGCTGACAAAACTACTTATGTGCTTGTGCTTGTGCTTGTGCTTGTGCTTGTGCTTGTGCTTGTGCTTGTAAAATAAAACCAAATTGCATCGGTTTATCGGCTGGCACAAAGTACTTTTTCATCGTATGGCCACCCCAGCTATTATCACCACCAACACCGTGAATTTTTAAGTCTAAATTCACGTTAATGTAGTTTCTTTCCGGCAATTCGTAATAATGTTTACGTCTTACTCTGTCGCTTGCTGAGTTTTTCACTGGCGAGCTGTTAAACGAGTATAAATCTGACTCATCATATGGCCACGCTCTAAAATGTAAAGGTTGTTTGCCTCGCACTGACAGTACAACATCTTCATTGGCAAAGCTTAAATTCCTCACATCACCACGATTGGTACTGTCCGTTGCTGATATATAAGGTACTTGAAACTGGGTTAACGATTTTTGATAGTTGCCAATGTTAGCGGCCGTTTGTCTATCAGGGTAGTTTTCAAACGGGCCTCTGCCGTACCAGTTAATTTGCGCTAGCGATGAATCTAAACCTAACTTCACACCAAACTTAGGCATATGTGGGTATTGCGTGCGCTCTGGATCAGGGGTGTATTTTGCATCAACTTCAACCTTGCCTTCGCCATTAATACGATAGACTAATTGATACAATGCATGGTTCGCTACTAGTCTAGCGGTTACTTTTACCGACACTAAATTGTCAGCTAACTTGCTCACCTTAACATCGCTCACTTGACGATAAGCACCAGCATGTACCCAGGGCACCATGCGCTCGGTAAACTTGCTACGGGATTGGTTGTTATTCACTGGTTTCCAAAAATATGGCGTCAGTGGCTGTTTTAACAATTCTTTGCCGTCAAATTGATAACTAATTAATTCGCCGCTTACTTTATCAATTGATAACTGTGCTTGCTCAGCCGATATATTAATGTTGTATGGCGTTTCATTTAGACTAACTTTTTCACCCGCCGCC
Organism: Thalassotalea crassostreae; assembly: GCF_001831495.1. Classification (NCBI taxonomy): domain Bacteria; kingdom Pseudomonadati; phylum Pseudomonadota; class Gammaproteobacteria; order Alteromonadales; family Colwelliaceae; genus Thalassotalea; species Thalassotalea crassostreae. The sequence continues at coordinate 389,138 of NZ_CP017689.1, read as the reverse complement.
TGCACTTGTTTTGGATAGGTAAAAGGCGCAATAGTAAATTGCTGTTGTGCAACATCAAAGCCTTTGTCAGACCAAATAGCATCCGCTTTTGTTAACGCTAAAAATTCAAGAAACAGTTCATTGTTATTGGCTTTACCGTTAAATGGAATGTCGACTAAGGTTGATTTCCACGGTGCTAGGTCGAGGTCTAATTCACCTTTCGCTAAAACCTTGTCTTTACCATCGGATTTATCTTTTATCTGCCAAATGATTTGGTATTGATTCAAATTGGTAAAGTCATAACGGTTAGTTATTTTGATCTGCAGCGGATTGTCAGTTTGTTCAAACCAAACATTTTGTTGAACTTTCTTGGCTTCATAATAGCTTGGGTATAACTTTCTGTCCGGCGATACAATGCCATTAAGCAAAAACTCAGCGTCGGTCGGCGTATCACCAAAATCGCCACCATAGGCCCAAACCTCCCGTTGATGATTAAGCGATAGATTACTTGGATCATTTGAATAGCTTACAACGGCAGTATTTTTTACTCTTGCTAGACCTTGATCCACCCAATCCCAAATAGCGCCGCCAACGTAGTTTTTATTGGCGTATATTTTGTCCCAATGCTCTTGGAAATTACCTAATGAATTGCCCATTGCATGGGCGTATTCGCGCTGAATAAATGGCTTATCAACTTGTTTTGATTTTTTAAGGAATTCGTTGACGTTATTGACTGTGCGATAGCTTCGCTCAACAAAGTCAGATGCATTTAAATCAGTATCCGATAAGATAGGACGTGAATCATCAATCGCTAAAACGGCTTCACGCATCGCGATAAAGTTACGCCCTGCTCCGCCTTCATTACCCAATGACCAAATTGCAATTGCTGAATAGTTTTTGTTGGTATGCACCATTGATGCAGCGCGATCAACGTGAGCGATTGTCCAGTTAGGATTGTCACCTAAGATTTTGTTACGAGTTTTGTAACCATGACTTTCTTGGTTGGCATCATCTAGAATGTAAATTCCGTATTCATTGGCAAGTTGATACCAGCGATGATCATTTGGGTAATGGCTGGTGCGAACTAAATTGAAGTTACCTTGCTTGATTAACTTCATGTCTAGCACCATGGTTTCTAGATCAATATAACGGCCTGTTCTTGGATGGTGCTCATGGCGATTTACGCCCTTAATCTTAATTGCTTTACCGTTAACCCAAAATTGATTGTCTGCAATTTTAGTTTCTTTAAAACCGAATGACCAAGGTATGTATTCAAGTGCAGTGCCTTGGCTATCCACAACGGCTAACATCAATGAATAAAGCGTTGGCGATTCACTGCTCCAGAGATCAACGTTTGCTACATCGAAGCTTATTTTGCCAAGCATTTTGTTATTTGATTTTTTTACACTCGCTGATTGTTGCTCCATTAACTTTCCCTGTGGAGAAATCAGACTTAAGTGTAATTGATGGCCTTCAATTACTGCATTTTTTAGTCGGCTATCCAGTTCAAAATCAACTTCTAATGTCGCATCTTGGTAATCATTTTTAAGCAAGGTAGCTATTTTGTAATCTTGTAAAAATACCTTCGGTCTTGCAATTAAATTAACGTCTCTGAAAATACCGCTAAAACGCCACATATCTTGACCTTCAAGATAGCTGCCATCTGACCAACGATATACTTCGACAGCTAGCTCATTTTCGCCAGCAATTAAGTAATCTGTAATATTAAATTCCGCCGGCGTCATGCTGCCCTGGCTGTAGCCAACTTTTTTGCCGTTTATCCATAAATAGAACGCTGATTTAACCCCTTGAAATTCAATAAAAACGTGCTCTGACTCTAAGGTTTTATCAACAACAAATTTATGCTTGTAGCTACCGACAGGGTTACGATCATAGAAATTGGTGTAATCACTTGGCGGCTCGGTCATGACCTTGGGCTGATCTTTATTAAATGGATAAGGATGATTGGTGTATATCGGACGGCCAAAACCCTGTGTCTGCCAATTACCCGGCACATCGATGCTTACCCACTGACTGACGTCATAATCTGGCTTGTAAAAGTCAATCGGACGCTCATCTGGGTGACCAACCCAATTAAACTTCCACTTGCCGTTTAATGATTGGATACGAGTCGATGACATTTGCTTTTTAGCATTATTCATATCGGCATACGGACGTATAAAAGCATGACCTTGCTCTTTATTAATACCGATTACTTGCGGGTTTTCCCAATCTGGAGTGGGCGTTTCGTTGGCTCTGATCGTCCCTGTGCTAAACAACGCAGTAACACATAAAATACTGCCGATATTCTTAATAATGCTTATGTTCACTTTTTCAGTTCCTACAAATTTAATTTTTATTTTATTCTTTTAAAACAGGCTTTAATCAGTCGTTAAGCAGGCTCTAAACAGAGCACTAAAACTTCACTGTGTGCTGGCCGCCATCGAGGTACAGATATTGCTCTCCCGATAACCCAAGACTATGGCGATCGACTTTCAGCTGCACATTTTCGGGAATATTAATGCTTACCTGTTTCGCTGATTGATGCGCCTGCCATTGAATTTCAAGCTGGCCATACGGTGTAGCAAATACACCTTCGATATCATCAACACTGTGTTGATGACGCTGCAATAACAAGGTTTTCATGCCAGGTTCTATTGGCTTGATGCCCAATAAAAATTCAGCAAATAATGCCGGAGCAAATGCGCTTTCTGTTTGAGCATCGGAGCGAGTTCGACCATTATCGATAAATACTCCGGTACGGCCAGAGCCATGCAACCACCACTCTTCCCAAAGTGTGCCGTTGTGCTCACTCGCTAACATTTTGTCAAAGCGTTTGCGCAGCAATGTTAAAGACTGATCAACAAAACCATAGTTAGCTATACCTTTGTGTAAAAAGTAACTCATAGCAGGTGTAACCATAGTCATACCGTTAGCGCGCAATATGTAATTATCTGGGGTTTCATCGAGCAAAGTTTCAATCACTCGATGTGCTTGTTTAGTAGAAGCAATATTCAGCGCCAATGCCATAGCATTGCCATGTTCACTGTACTCTGTCGATTGTTTACCATCGATTAGCGCGTCAACAAATAGACCTTTATCGTTATTCCAATACTTACTTTGTATTGCACTGCGCATTTTCTTTGCTTGCGCCCAATACGATTCAGCACCATCAATATTCAACCAAGCCAATATTTGAGCATAGTCTTCAATAGCACCTAAATAATGACCGTTAAGGTTTAAATTGGCACCTCGTCTATCGTTTTTAGCATGATCTAGCCAATAGGCGTAAGGCGGATTATCAATCAGTCCATCTTCATTGCTATAAGACTTTAACAATGCCAGCATCTTACTCGCTGCAGGTAGTAACTGTTTTACCGTTTGTTCGTCTCCAGAATAAAGATAATAGTTTTTAAGGCTTCGGACCCATAAACTATTTGAATCTAAGATCACCATAAAGTCGTCGGTTTGCAGTGGACCATAAGCCGGCATAAGGCCGTTGCCTAACTGCTCTTGCGCGGTCTGGATTAAATAACGGCGCTGCAAAGTATGATTGGCAAAAGTGTAATAATTGCCTAAACCGGCATAAAAACCTGTTTGCGCATATTGCCGACGTTCGCGGTAGTTATCGGTATATGCATCCGTTGTTGCGACTTTTAGCGTGTTTTTACTCGCATTTACGTATTGCTCTACCCAAGCAGACGAGGCGCTTTTCATGGTTCCTTGATCTTCAAAGGGAAAACTTATTTGGTGTAAACCAACACGCTTAATCTGCATTGTATTACTCGGCTCAACCACAAGTCCTAAATAGCGAGTAGGTTTGAAGTATTGCGCCTGCCAAGTATCTTCACTGCCCGACAGTATCACTCTATCGATTAAGTTGGCATCGACCTTATGGTAGGTAAATTGATTATCGATCATATACGGAATCGAGATAACTTCGACTTTATCTCCGGCTGTCCCGGTGATAGTAAATTCCGGCATACCATTTCTAACTTCTCCTAAGTCAAATACCAGCAGCAGCGGTTTATTAGAAACCTCTAACTGAAACGGAAATTTAGAAAACTTATCTGTTTGAATTGGTTGTTCGAGCGCAACTTTAGGTATCGCTTTAATTTTTTTAGGGAATTTAATGTCATTGGTAAAGTAATCATCAATATATTGCGCAGCGATAAGTTTTGTTGCGACGACGCTTTGCTCTTGCAGATATTCAATATCTCGAGCGACTAAATTCGTCCACGGAGAGGTTAACGCATGAGCTCGATCATTTTTTTGGGGCGCTGGCCAGCCATTGTTTCTTTTAAGCTCGACCGCGTTTGACCAATTGTCATCGTCAAACTCATTCTGCTGCCAGTTTTTATAAGCGGATGACAAGTCGACAAAGTCATTCACCTCTTGATGAAAACGGCTCATTTTAGGGCTGTTTTTATGCCAGCTTGGATCATCACTGACCTTCCAAGTTGAATCCGTTTTTACAATAACAGAATCATTTAGTTTAAGTTCAGCTAACAACCCTGGTCTAGTTGCTTGGCCATAACTCTTAAGCATTTTCTGGGCATGAACTTGTACGGCAATGACATTTTTACCAGGTTGTATTAGTGATGAAACATTGAGCATATCAAAAGATTGATGATGCGGTGCATTGCGCGCAGGACCTCTATTCACATAGGTGCCATTGACATACAATTTATACATACTAGATGCAGTTATTTTTAATATCGAGTCTGTATTTAACTCCTCAACAGTAAAAGATTTTCTAAACAATGCGAGTTGAGTATCTTTGCTTTGTGCGTGCCAAATCCATGCTGCCTGCCAATGTTCGCCAGTTGATTGTGTATTCCACAAGCCAATTACACCGTCATTTAGCGGTGTCTCTTGTGCAACAACAGCGTTAGCGTTTAATACACAAAGCAAAATTAAAAGCTGAAACATTGATTTCTTTATTGTCATTCTTCTACTACCAATTACATCTTTTCGATGATACATCCTATTTATCATATATATATTGCATAAAAATTACACCTTGTATACAGTGTATACAAGCTATTAACAAAACTTCGTGAAATAAAATGCAACAAACCACATTAAGACAGCAAGCATATGAGCGCATGCGGGATATGTTTTTATCCGGTTCAATAACTGCTGGATCGCCATTATCTGAAAACACTTTAGCAAAAAAATTAGGCATGAGTCGTACACCTATTAGAGAAGCCATCAGACAAATGGAGATGGAAGGCTTAGTAGATTATGCACCAAGATTTGGTGCCGTGTTGCATACCCCAAGCTGCCAAGAGTTAACTCAGATGTATGGTGTAAGGGAAGCTCTAGAAAGCTACGCAGCGGTAGAAGCTGCGCAATCGATCACACCGAAAACATTACGCCAACTTGAGCTACTTTGGCTCTCTATGCAAGACATTACTGAAGAGTTTGAATTATCGGAAAACCCAATCATAGAAGGCGATAGCTTAGACACGTTTTTAAACGCAGACATCGAATTTCACCAATTGATTGTTGCTGCAGCTGAAAATGAGTATCTAAGCAAAATGGTTAACGAAACCCGGTTATTGGTTCGAGTCTTTACATCAACTCATTGGTGTTATGACTTATACAAACTCGAGCAAGCAAATCAATTTCATCGTCGATTACTCGACGCGTTAATAAATAGAGATAGTGAAGCAGCAAGATTAGCAACAATAGAAGCAATGCAAGTAGCAAAAGCTAATGCCTTAGAAGCATTAACTGCAAGCATAAAATAAAAAACAAATAGGAACGCTTATGTACACGCACTTAGTTTTATGGAAATTAAAAGATAATGCTGACGGACAAAATAAGCAGCAATTAGCGGCAACGGTAAAAGCAAAGCTAGATGCTTTACCTGCAATTATCAAAGAAGCTCGCCAATACGATGTTGGTATCAATATTGGTAATTACGGGGCTCAATTTTTTGATGTTGGCTTAATTTCAACATTCGACAACGAAGCAGACTTTAAAGCTTACTGTGTTTACCCAGAACACGATGAAGTCGTTGCTTATATACAGTCAGTCACTGTCGATGAGCAAATCGTCGACTTTTAATTTATTACGTACAGCGAATATAAACGCACAAAAATAATTATAAAAAACAAACAAAAGCTAATTAAAGCGAATAATAAAAACAGGATTAAATTATGTTAGAAATAATGTTTCCACTTTTACTGGTATTGCTTGCCAGTGTTTTTCAAGGCACTTTCGGCCTTGGTATGAAATACACTAAGCCGCTTGCATGGGAAGCATGGTGGTTAGTTCATGTAACGATCGCCATGGTGATTTTCCCAGGAATTTGGGCGCTGATTGTGGTGCCAGATTTATTTACGGTTATCGCTAATGCACCAGCAAGTGCAATCCAAGAAGGTGCTTTATATGGTTTCTTATGGGGCATTGGCGGCATTATGTTTGGCGTTTGTGTGCCGTATATTGGCGTAGCGCTAACCATGGGTATTGTTATGGGATTGGCGGCATTAATGGGCTCTCTGATCCCGCTGATGTTACTCGATAATATGGCTGCTAACCCCGCAATTCCGTTTATTATTACTGGCATGGTGATCATGCTTGTCGCCGTTGGCATTGTTGCTAAAGCAGGCATAAGTCGCGACAAAGTTTTAGCGGAATCTGGTGCTGAAATTGCTGGCATTAAAACTGGTTCAGCGTTTAAGAAAGGCCTAATGATCGCAATTGCTTGCGGCATTTTATCTTCACTTTTAAATGTTGGATTTTCAGCAACAGAAGCCATTGGTAGCGCCGCTGAAGAAGCAGGTGCGATCACTCGTAATACGGCTTTAGCTCGTTGGGTAGTGGTACTTATTGGCGCCTATGCGATGAATGCAGGCTTTGCTGTTTTCTTATTATTTAAAAATAAAACATGGAACTCTTTTGCAGTTGCAGAATCTGCTAAAGCCTATAAATGGGCCGTTATTGCTGGTTTATTATGGTTTGCAGCACTAGGTGTTTATGGTCAAGGCGCTGCGCTTATGGGAGATATTGGTCCGGTTATAGGATGGCCAATGCTGTTAGGTTTAGCACTTATTATTTCCACTGTTATTGGTATTTATACCGGTGAATGGAAAGGTGCTCCCGGCCCATTCAAAACAATGGCAACCGGGGTGGCAATTTTAATTTGTGCAATATGCTTATTAGGTTATTCAAATTCAATTGAACAACCACAAGCGACTGTTGCCGATGCCGATGCGCATTCTCAATTAGACATTTTCAAAGTAAATACGAGTTACCTTAATCGTTAGGCGCTAACTAAAATGAAAATAGAATGTATTCGCAGCCATCATTTAAGGTGCAAACTCGATAAGCCTTTTGGCTTTTCACAATGGTCATATGCTGAGCGCAATGTATTGGTAATAGAAATTATTACCGATACTGGCTTATCAGGTTGGGGTGAATGTTATGGCCCTGCCGACGTAACCCAATCAGCGGTCAGTAACTTTTATGCCCCTAAAATTATTGGTAAAGACGCCCTGGCAACCGATGCTATATGGCAACATATGTGGCGTTCTAGCTTAGATTTTGCCCGAGCAGGAATAATGATGGGAGCTATATCTGGTATTGATATGGCTCTCTGGGATTTAAAGGGTAAGGCGCTTAACTTAAGTGTCAGTGAATTAATGGGTGGCCGTCAAAGAACGAATGTCCCTTGTTATGCTACCGGTATGTATTACCAAGACCTACCTGATGAAGAGTTGCTACCATTATTGATTGCTGAGGCAAAAAGCTATGCAGCGGATGGCTTTAATGCAATGAAAGTCAAGGTTGGTAAAAGCCTTGATTTTGATGAAAAGCTGATAAGGGCAATGCGCGAAGCATTGCCTAATACCATGTTGATGGCTGATTCCAATCATGCTTACGATTTGCCTGAAGCAATTCGCATCGGTCGAGTGCTTGACCAATGTAATTATCAATGGTTTGAAGAACCGCTCTCCCCAGAGCATCTGCCACTATTTAAACAACTTAGCAATAAACTCGACCTTGCGATTGCTACTGGTGAATGCGAGCAGACTCGTTTTGGTTTTCAAAAATTGATCAGCTCAAATGCAGTCAATTTGCTGCAACCCGATTTGGCTTACTGTGGTGGCCCGAGTGAAGCGCTAAAAATCAGAGCAATAGCATCAGCCAATGGTATTAATTGCATTCCACATGTTTGGGGAACACAGTTAAACCTAGCCGCTGGTACGCACTTTTTAGCCAGCGCTTATCATGAACCTGGTAGAGCGATTGAAAAACAATTAATGCTTGAGTACGACCGCACTGAAAACCCATTAAGAGACAATTTATACGATGTTGTGATTAATATTGAAAATGGCAACGCAATTGTTCCTACCACACCAGGTTTAGGTGTGAGCATCAATCTATCAGCAATGAAACAATTTGACATTAACAAGACGGAAACACGATGAGTACTCTCAATGTAAACAAACAGAAATTTAGCATGTTGATCAATGGTCAACTTATAACAGCAAAAGATACCCTCGATGTTATCAACCCAGCAACGGAAGAAGTGATTGCTGCGGTACCACAAGTAGAGCCAGAACAAATTACCATGGCACTCGATAGTGCTGACAATGCATTTAAGTTATGGTCTAGCATGAGTTTGGCGAGTCGCAGTGAATTGATACTTAATTACGCTAATATTCTTGAACAACATCGTGACGAAATCGTTGATATCTTAGTAAGCGAAACAGGCAAACCCGCCGATAATGCAGAATATGATTTTGACATGTTAGTCAATTGCTTACGATTTTTCATTGAAGAAGCGAAACGCATTGATCAACCAGTGATTGCTGATCCTAATGGTCGCTTCTTAAATTATATGATTCGTCAACCTCTAGGTGTGGTTGTTGGATATTTGGCTTGGAACTTTCCGCTGCTGAATTTGGGTTATAAATTAGGGCCGGTGTTAGCCTCTGGTTGTACGGCAATAATTAAGCCTTCTCAATTAACGCCATTGGCAACTTTACGTTGCGCACAGCTATCTATTGAAGCTGGTATTCCAGCTGGTGTGATCAATATCATTTCAGGTGATCGCTACGATGTAACCGAGCCATTATTAACGTCTAATAAAACCACCATGTTTACCATGATAGGTTCAACCAAAGCTGGCGTTGAAACGATGAAAAGTGCCTGCACTAATATCAAACACTTCTCGGTCGAGTTAGGCGGTAATTCACCGGTTGTGGTCTATGATGACGCTGATGTTGATAATGCAGTTGCCAATGTCGTTGGCCTAAAATTTGCCAATACTGGTCAGGTATGTGTATCGCCAAACCGCTGTTTTGTGCATGAGTCGGTGTACGATGAATTCATCGAAAAAGCGAAAATTAATGCTCAAGGGTTAGTCTTTGGCACGGGTCGAAGCGAAGGTAACTTAATGGGTCCTATGTTGACTTCACAAGCACGTGAGCGAGTACTCACAAGCATTGATGATGCTGTAGTTAAAGGTGCTAAACTTGTTCTCGGTGGAAAAATCCCAGAATCAATGGATAAAGGTTATTACCTCGAACCAACAATTTTAGCCGACGTTACGCCCTGTATGAATTTAGCCTGTGACGAAATCTTCGGCCCTGTTTTGCCAATAATTAAATTTACCGACGAAGACGATGTTATCGCCATGGCAAATGATACAGATTATGGATTAGCTGCTTATGTATTTACCACTAACTTACAAAAAGGCTTGCAAGCAGCAGCTCAAATCCAAGCGGGCAGCGTGTGCGTCAATGAAGTACATTATGATGTGTCTCTACCTCATGGCGGCTTAAAACAAAGTGGCGTTGGCAAAGATTGCTCACATTACAGTCTTGAAGAATACATGACCTTAAAACGTGTATCAGTATTGGTAAACAGCTAATACCAAAATAATTTATTTTAAAAATAGGAGTTAAACGTGAGTTGGTTTAACACAATGATAAAAACAATAATAAAATGCTCGTTACTGCTCGCGGTAACGATAACTAGCCAATCTGCTTTTGCCCAAAAGACGCATCAAAATACCCAATCATTAGATGGTACTTGGCAAATAATTTTTGACAAAGACAACCAAAGTCGTAACCAAAAACTTTATAAAAATAAAAACTTTTTGAATCATCAAGATGTACGCGAAATAAGTGTCCCTAGTGTTTGGGAGCGCATTGAAAAAGATTACGAAGGCGTCGCGGTTTATCGTCGTTCATTTAATGTTGCCAAAGAGTGGCAAGATAAAATCACCCACATTTCTTTTGATGCCGTCAATTATCGCGCCGAAGTCTATTTAAACGACCACGTGGTTGGCGTCCATGAAGGTGGATTTACACCATTTAGTTTTCGTATTGATTCGATGCTTAAGTTCGATCAGGAAAATGTGTTAACCGTGCGTGTTCTTGGGCCAATTTTATTAGATACAGACAAAGTAATCGATGGTATGGGCGCAATGGAAACGCCACAATGGCGCGGCGGTATTACCGGCGGCATTTGGCAATCAGTGCGTTTAGTTGTTACTGATAAAGCCTACATTGAAGATGTCTTTGTTGAGCCTGATTTAGCCAACCAAAAAGCTAAAGTCACAATTGCAACCACCAATTATGATGTTTATGAAAGCAGTGATGTTATCGACATTGAAGTGAGAGAATTTGCCAGTAACAAATTAGTAGTAACTAAACAGCTGAATACAAAATCTGCTCCGGGTAAAAATGAGATTGTCACAGAAATTAATATTCCAAACGCAAAAGCTTGGTCACCAGACTCGCCAAATTTGTATGATATTAAAGTGTCAGTCAATCACAAAGAAACGCTAAGCGACAGTGTTAGTGAACGTTTTGGTTTACGTGAATTTACCGTCAAAGATAAGCGCTTTAACTTAAACGGTGAAGAAGTTTATGTAAAAGCGGTATTTTTAGAAGGCGTATACCCTATCGGTGTAGCAACTCCTGTCGATATAGAGTTAGCGAGAAAAGAAATTAAATTAGCCAAAGAAGCTGGCTTTAACATGATCAGACCTTGGCGTCGCCCACCGCCACCTCATTGGTTAGATTTAGCTGATGAAATGGGGGTGATGATCATAGGCTCTCCGGTACTAGAATGTATGGATTTACCGGTAAACACACCTGATTTACCAAGACGTGTGGTGAGTGAAATAGAGCAAACAATCAAGCGCGATAGAAACCGGGCAAGTATTGTAATGTGGGAGCTATATAACGAAGTTAGACGCCCGATTTTAAAGCAAATGATGCAGGAAACATCAATGATGGCTCGTGACATCGACCCTTCTCGTTTAATTTTAGATGAATCTGGTGGTTGGGCATTTGGTGCGAAAGTATTTTTACCTAATGAAAAAAATTTCGTTAGCTTTAATGACGTGCATACCTACCCAGGTCCAAACATGACTAACCAGTGGTACGATAAATTCTTAGGTGTGGCGTATACCGGTGAAGAGCGCAAAGAACTTGGCATCACCGGCAAGCCTATCGGTCATAACTTAAAACCTGGATTAACGTCTTTTGTCTCTGAATTAGGCTACGGCAGTTATGTAGACTTTGATAAAGTTAACCAGCGTTTTGAAGCAGAAGGCAATCCAATTGTGCCGACTACTCGCTACCATAAACAATTAGGTAGCCAGCTAACCAAAGTGCTGCAATCTGACCTAGCCGACATCTACAAAACACCGCAGGATTTTTACCAAGAACAACAAGAAATACATGGTAAAGCTAATGCTCGAATGATTGAAGCAACACGAGCCAACCCGAACATTACCGGTTATTGTGTGCACGCATTAACTGGTGGCGATTGGATAATGGGCGCAGGTTTACTCGATTTATGGCGAGATCCAAAACCTCAAGTTTATGATAGAACTCAAGCGGCAAACCAACCTCGTATTTTATCGATTAGAACGTTCCCTTATAGTGCTTATGTTGGCGAGCCGGTTAAGTTTACCGTGCAAGGTATCAACGATTTAAACGCGGTAGAAGGTACCCTTGAAGTTACCGTTAGCGATGAAAGCGGTGAGCAAATTTGGCAATCAAGCACTGCCATTAACTTTGCTTCACGGATTTCTAATTTACTCGAGCATACCGTCGATACTAAATCACTATCGGGTAAGTACATTGTTGATGCAAAAGTGGTTAACAATGATGGTGATATTGTCGCGATTAATGCCTTTGATTTTAACGTGTTTGATACCAGTAAACGTGGTGATATTGGCAATTTCGCGATTGTCGATCAAACCGGTAGTTTGACAAGTTTCTTGCAAAAGGAAAACCTTAAATTCTCCAAGTTTTCTGCTCAAACGTCTATTGACACACCAGTATTTGTTGCAACGACATTAAAGAAAAATAATGAGCAAAAGGCGATTAATCAACAACTTACTGAGTTTGCCAAAAACGGCGGCAAAGTCGTTTATGTGCAATTCCCTTACATTGGTCCTAAATGGAAAGACGGCGTGTTAAGTAAAGGTTTCTCAATGAATATGCCAAAGCAAATTAAAATGAAAGCTTCCACTGGTTTGTGGGCTGGAATGAGCCATGTTGTTGCCGACCATCCTGTATTTTCAGATTTACCTGTTAACCAAGCGATGCAGGGGGTATACGAAAATGTTCGCCCTAAGATCAGCATGGTTGATTTAGCTGAAAAGCCTATTGTAACTCTAGTAGCCAACGATAACTTTCCAGATATGACGTTAATGAATCGTCATTATAAAGGTACTGGTGATGTTTGGGTTGGCTCTGATTTATCGGAAGTAAATTTTGGCAAAGGACAGTTAATATTATCAACAATGCAGATCGTGCCAAATCTTGGCAGCGATCCAGTGGCGGATAAGTTAATGTTCAACCTATTAAGTTACGCGACCCAGTAACCTAAAGAAAGTTAATGCAAAAACATAGCGCGACTCAGGTATAACCTATCGCGCTTTCACTTTATAAACTAATAAGCTAACAATCGATTCAAAGACAAAGCCAATGAGAAAATCAACTCTATTAATAACCATGCTATTAACTAGCGCTTGTATGACTGATTCAAATGCACAGTCTGAAAATACGAATACCAGTGTAAGTACAAACACAACCGCGAGCAATCCGCCGAACATTATTTTAATTGTTGCTGATGATTTAGGCTATGGTGATATCGAGCCATTTGGCCAAAAACTGATAAAAACACCTAATCTAAACCGCCTTGCCGAGGGCGGCATCAAGCTTACTCAACACTATGCTGGGTCGACTGTCTGTGGTCCTTCAAGAGCAAGTTTACTTACTGGCTTTCATTCAGGTCATGGTAGCGTGCGCGGTAACCCTAAATGGACCAATAGTGGCAATCCAGTCGATTTATCTACAAACGATACTACCTTGGCACATATACTGAAAAATAATGGTTACAACACCGCTATTATTGGCAAATGGGGTATGGCTGAACAAGTGCCGACCAACATAAATGCCATGCCAAATGCTCAAGGTTTTGATTATTTTTTTGGTTATAAAACTCATGTCGCTGCCCACCATTACTACTGGCCAACGTTATTCGAAAACAACAATGAATATAAGCTTAAAGATAACGATTACTTAAAAAACCAAGGCAAATATACCCATGATTTGTTTACCGAAAAAGCACTTAATTACATTGTTAAACAAGGTGAAACTACACAAGCAAACGAGGCACAAAAACAGCCCTTTTTTCTTTATTTAGCTTATACCATTCCACACCTTGCCCTTACCGTTCCTGAAGATGCTAAAAGCCAATATAAAGACTTAGGCTGGCCTAAGCGCATGCTAAATACTGAAGGTCATTATCGCAATGATGCTGAAGGTAATGTCACTTATGCTGCCATGGTGTCACGCATGGATCGAGACATTGGCAAGATAATGGACTCGTTAAAAGCACAAGGCATAGATGACAATACTTTAGTGATTTTTACCAGCGATAATGGCCATGAGTACGATAAAGGTTTTTTTAACAGTAATGGTCCTCTGCGCGGTAAAAAACGCGATTTATATGAAGGCGGTATTCGAGTACCTTTTATCGCTCGATGGCCGAACCAAATAGCAGCGAATACAACAAGTGACCATATTTCCGCGTTTTGGGATTATTTTGCGACGTTTTGTGAACTCAGTGCTCCAGGACAAAGTAAGAGCCAAACCAAGGACTTAGCAAAAGACATAGCAACAAACTGTACTCAAACCGACGGTATATCGTTTGTAAACACGCTGACTGCAGAGAAACCTCAGCAGCAGCATGAATATATGTACTGGGAATTCAACGAGAAGCATGGACCACTACAAGCAATCCGAAAAGGCGATTGGAAACTTGTGAAAAAGCATCCAAATAAGTTCGAATTGTATAACTTAGACAAAGATATAAGCGAGCAAAGTAATATCGCTAAACAAAATCCAGAAAAACTCGCACAGTTAAAATCTCTGTTAAAAAATGCGAGAACTCCGCACCCGGAATTTTCACTAAAAAAACTGCCTAATCCTTATCTAAAAGGTAAGTAGTGTATACAGAAAATGATTGCAGGACTCAACAAATTCTCCTGTAATCAATCTACTATTCGTGCTTTACGTCATATTTAATTTGAATAAAACCATTTGGAAATGCAGTCGCAGTTGAGTTAATTAGTTTAACGCTGTTAGTCATTTCGCCAAAAAGCGGGATGCCTTGACCTAAAATGATTGGCGCTTTGGTAATGGTCATTTCATTGATAAGTTTAAGGTTTATGAACGCAGTAATCGTTGCACCGCCATCAACGTAGGCATGCTTATACCCTTCACTATCAAGCTGGGTTATTAACTTGGTAATATCCCCCGAATACATTTCAACTTTACCTTTTAAGTTTTCAGGCGGTACAGTGACTGAATTACTTAAAACATAAATTTTAATGTCGCCATATGGCCACTGCTCAGGCGTTAAATTAAAGCTAGATATAACATCCATACATTTTCGGCCCATGATCATACAATCGACCGCAGCGATATATTCTTTGAACCCCATATCTGGATTACTGCTCATATCTGCTTCAGGATTCCCTGCCGTATGCAGCCAATCAACACCTCCTTCTGGTGTTGCAATATAACCGTCGGCACTTGTCGCAATATAGACGGAGCATTTCATAGTGGGTACCTACCTCTGTTTGGGCATTGATGAAAATGCTTAAATAATGAAGAAAGTGGCTTTATAGACTGGTTCAATAAGCGAAACCAGCCAACTGTTAGAAGTCTCGCTTGAACGGCTTGTATGGATAATAAACCCATATCTTTTATTAATTATTTTTAATTTTCGGTAAAGTGAGACCCAGGCTTTAGCTGCAACTAAAGCCCTTCTTTGTCGTAGTTCGATTGAACGAAGGCTCCTCTGTTGAGAGACCGATAACAAGAACGAACGCGACGAAGAACTCCAAGCATTACACTCGAATAGTCTACTGGGTCTCGAACCCGCATTATGCAAGTAAGGGTTAGCTTATTATGAAAGCACATACAAATCAAAACATTAACGTTGGTGTTGATACAGGAAAATATCAGCTCGACATTTATATTCGTCCATTGGACATTTATTTCACCGTAGCAAACGATAAAAAAGGCATTAAGGAAGCCGTTAAAATCATCAAAAAGCACAAACCTGAACGTATTGTTATTGAAGCAACTGGACGGCTTGAAATGCCATTTATCATCGCCTGTGCTAACGCAGGTTTACCATTCACTATCGCAAACCCTATCCATATAAAAAGGTTTGCAGGTGCCATTGGTCAGCGCGCTAAAACAGATAAACTTGATGCACAATTAATTGCCCACTATAGCGAAGCAATTAAACCATCATTGTCCAAACTTAAACCAGACACCATGCAAGCTATGAGCGATTTAGTCACCCGCCGTAACCAATTATTAAATATGCAAACCATGGAAAAGAATCGACTACAAATTATGCCCAAAGAATTGGCTATGACAATCAAACCAGTGCTTACTTTATTCAAAAATCAGATAATAAAAATTGAAGAAAAAATCGTTAAACTCATTGAAAGTTGCCCAGAATATCAAGCGAAAAATATGATACTTCAAAGCATGACAGGCATTGGCAAAATTGCAGCGGCATCAATCATCAGTAATTTGCCTGAATTAGGCTATATCAACAGTAAGCAAGCTAGCGCATTAATTGGTGTTGCGCCTATGAACCGAGAAAGTGGTCGGTATAAGGGACATCGAAAAATACAAGGAGGCCGCCCTCAAGTGCGAACAGTTTTATACATGGCAATGATGTCTGCAATGCAATCAAATCCAGTTTTTAAAGCAACATATCAGCGATTATTAGAGGCAGGAAAACCTAAAAAAGTCGCTATTATTGCCTGCATTAGGAAGATGATTGTGATCTTAAATTCAATGCTTAGAGATGGTGTTATGTGGGAGGCGCCAAAAGTATGAAATTAGTTATTGACGCCATAGTCTCTTGTTAAAGCTTTAAAAAATGCCGAATACAATGGGCTTAATAATAAATACTAAGAAAAACACTCCGGCTATACCAAAACAATGCTCTTCAAAGCTGGCCCCCGCCAAAGTCAGCACCACTGCTATTGCCATAAGTGCTAGGAAATATTTGCATTACAATGCCTTTACCAAAATATAGCGTAAGAAATTGAATGGTGATTACTAGAACGTATAGATTGACTGGATATATTTTCTTATTTTTTCTGTCTCTGAAATATAAAATTCCACGAATTGTCAGAGCTACCAATGCACCTGTTAATGCTGAACCGATCCATACTAGTAGGAAGAACATTCCCATGAAGATGCCTTAACGCCAAGCTAAGTGGCGATTAGTAATGGCGCTGTTTTTGCGTTGTTTGCTAAAAATGTGACAGTGTTCATTGTCCAATTAAGCGCCTTGTTATGTACACTTAATTATCTTTGTTGTTTTTACTAATGTTACGGATATAAGAAAAAAATATGCCCGCGAATATTGAAATGGAAAATACGATACTAAAATCAGTTATATCAAACTCACCAATAATTAGTTTCTTCGCGGTTAGACTACCTAGAGTTACTGCTCCGCTAATTGTGATAATAGATTTCCAGCTCTCTTTTATCATGTGAAAGTTCCTTTTGTGTATATAACGCTAAGCTAAGTGGCGATTAATAATGGCGCTGTTTTTGCGTTGTTTGCTAAAACTGTGACAGTGTTAATTGTCAACTTTAGCGCCTTGTTAGTTGTTCTTATAAACATTTGATCGATGCGCGACTTTTATTACATTCACGACTACGACTTCATCCCTTATTTCGTAGACTATTCTATAAAGACCTTGTCTAACTCTATAATTTTCTTGACCAGAAAGCTTTATACACCCATCTGCTCTAGGGTTTTCAGCAATAACCTCGATCTTACTCAAGATTTTTTTTACATCCTGATTGGGGATATTGCGAAGATCTTTTGAAACTGATTTTTTGAAAGTTATTTTATATTTTGCCATGTGACTTCAGATCATTTAATAAGTCTTCATAAGATATTTCAGGTTCCGCAACCCTGTTGGAGATCGCTGCTAAATCTTCTTGGTCTTCGCGCATTAATAAACGAACAGCTTCATCAATAAGCTCAGAAACTGAGAGATCAGACGAAGCAGCTCTGATTTTTAATGCTTGATGTATATCTGGTTCAAAATAAACGGTAGAACGCTTTGATAAATTACTCATGATTGTAACTCCTTATGCACATAACAACATTATAGCACCATAACATCATAACGCTAATCACTATTTGAGGAGCAACTAACGCCAAGCTAAGAGGCGCTCAAATACTTGGCTAAAATTAGCGAGGCACGAACCCAATCCAATTATTTTGTTAGCTGACTATTATTAAGCACTAGCCATTTTATATAAAAAATAAAAGAATCCACAAAAAAAGAGAATTAAAACTGCGTACATTATTACTAAAGTTTTAGATTTAGGCATATTTTTATCAACAAACACACCTGTTAATGGGCAAAATATAGTTGGTTAAAATTAAGCGACGGAGGAGCAAAATCCAACTGTATTTTGTCCTTGTTTACAGCTTATTATATGCAATTACCACTATTCTTTGAACAGCCAATACAACCCTTGAATTGCAGTAGTTGGGAACGCAGTTTCATGGTTTGCGCCTTGAATAGTTATTAGCTTTACTTTTGTATTAGGGAATGACTCACCTGATAGCTTTAACTCAAGTTCCTTTGCACCTTTAACCATGTCGTGTTTTGACGAATCCAGTTGAATTGTCTCATTAGCACCAACAGCAATAAACACCTTATGCTTATTTAAATTAGGATCTGTTTTAATTTTAAGAATATCATTATCTTTAAACCAAACAGATGGGCTGCCTAAGACATAATTATTAAACATATCAGGTTTAGTAAACAATACGTATGCCCCAAGTAGTCCACCAAGTGAATTACCAACAAAAGTCCTAGATTCATTTACTCTGTAGTTTTTTTCAATGAAAGGGAAAACTGACTTTTCAATAAAACTAATATGTTCTTTCGCTTTTCCTGTTTGAAACTTCCAGCTTGAATCTTCAGTATGAGTATAATCACGAATCCGACTAGAGGGGCCTTTAGATCCTTTTGAGTTTGAAATCCCGACAATTATAGCCTCTTTCATTTTTCCTGTATTCATTGGAAATCTAGTAGCGCCAGATACAATTTGGAAACTATACCATGCGTCGGTTAAGTAGATAACAGGATATGACTTATCTTCTCGGTTGTTATATGAGCGTGGTAATTTTATAAAAAGAGGGTAAACCCTTCCTGAATCAGGATCTTGAATCTCGATAACATTACTTCGCGGAATCTCAAAGGTATTTCTATCTTGAGCTTTGACTAATTGAATCGAATTAATGAAAAGAAATATGAAAATATAAGATAGAGATTTCACTCAAACTCCGTTTTGCGTATAACGCCTAGCTAAGAGGCGAAAAATACTTGGCTAAAATTAGTGAGGCACGAACGCAAGCCAAGTGTTTTGCGTCCTTCTTGAGCGCCTTGTTATATTTTTTTATTGTTTAACCTAAAGTATGCATCTAACTCTTTAGGAGATTTATAGATACCAGAAAAAGTTATTTCTGCGTTGCCAGCCAAATTAAACTCTTTTTCAATATACCCTATATCTTGGACATAACCACTTCTAACTTTACCGTATGTTAATAAGATATAGACATTACCTGATTGAAGGGTTGAGCTGGTATTTTTCAGTTGATAAGTATATTGGCACGAACCATCATAGCATTTGAAACTAGAAGATATAATTTCGACATGTTGCTGTGGTTTAAAAAAGGTAAGTCCTACTCCTGCGATTAACACTACAGCAGTCAAACTTATCAATACTCTAACAAAGATAGCTGCACCCTCAAAAAATATAACATCTTATTAAAGAGAAAAAACCTACACTATCCGTTGGAAATGCAGGCATATAGCTGGCGAATATAGCCAAATTTTTAGTAGCCAGTATCGGCTTTTAATTTACATTACGTTATTTTGTAACAGGCCACAAGGTAGGTGTTGAGAAGAATGTTTAGGATCTGTAGTTGATGTTGAGAGGGGCCAAACTTATTGGCCCTATTTAGTGGATTATAAATTATTAAATGCTTGATCTAACCAGTCCATTCTATCGATATACCAGTTTTTCATATGATCGACTTCTTCTTGGTAGGTATCAAGAACAACTGCATTTGGCCAAACATAAATACCAATTGTTTGCCATTTATTATCATTCTTTTGCTGGGCATAATTTAATGCGTTAGCTTTTTCGTCGATGGTATTAAGTATGTATTCTTGCTGGTCTTTAAAGTACGCAAATCGTTGCTGTACTTTGCTTACAAATGCAGGGTCTTGGAAAAGGCGCTTAAACCATGTGTGCTCTTTAACCCAAAAGCCATAATAATATTGGCTGTCAGCGTAGTCGGTATTGCCAAAGGCTAAATCGAAGTCCCACAGCGGCCCCATTTTTATTGTCTCACCTGGCATGACATTTAAGTAAATACTAGAGAAAAACTTAGAATCTACATTTTTGGTAATTTCGCTGATCAAGTACCAATCAATAAAGCTATCAATATCGATATATTTCGCGTAACCATTATTAACATCGCTAAATGATGAGCTATGTAATGCTGTTTCAAAATCCCTAATTAAGTTTTTAATATAATGAAACTCATCACTTTCAAATTCTAATTCAGGTTCTTTAATGTTTAGCAAAAAGTTATGACTGTAAAAATAAACGTCATCATCATCAAGTCTTTCGAACTGGTCAATTTCAAGTAAATAGCCAGTGTCACCTAGCGCGACTCTGTTGTCTGACTCTTCTACTTTTTGGGTTATGTTGTACGTACCGTTGTATAGTCCATTTAAAAATACTTCGGCAAATGTACTCGCCGGCGTCCAATCTAATTTACTGATATGACCCAGTTCAAAAGCAATGGTATTACGCAATAACGTTTTGTCTGAGTATTCCGCTAAAAACAACCATTTTTTGTCTTTCGGCATGCCCATCATTTCAGCTTTATCTTCGAGCTTCATTTGAAATGGCTTTTTAGGATGTGTAAACCAAGTTGAATTACCTCGACCTCGAATCTTCATTTCGACATCGGTCATTGCATTTTCGCTATCTTTCGCTCGAACCGATACCATTCCTTGAACGTAATCTTCTTTGGAATCTATTGGTTGATAATTTTCAGTGACAATATTAATGATCGGCAAACCAGTAAAAACCGTAAGGTCAACATCATAATGCTTTTGCGTACCGTTATCTGTTTCAACGGTATAGGTCACAGTATTGGTAAAGTCGTTGATAGTGAAGTCACTCTGTTGTTCTTCATTATTCACATAAACTTTAGCGCCTTCGTATTTAAACGTTGCCACTAAACTATCTACTGGCACATCAATATTCACTCGTGCCGATAAGGTATTACCGTTAATTTCTACGTAAATATCTGTTGTTAGCAACGGGTTATGAGTTCTTAGAAAATAAAAAGACTGCAAACTAGCTGTCTGCGTTGTTTCAGTAACATTTTCTTCAACTTCTACCACATCATCTTTTTTGGAGTTACCACCGCCACACGCACTTAACATCAGCGTAAGTATTAACGTGATCAACAAAGTCGACAGCTTATTTTTATAGTTCTTTGCAGTTCTAAACACTGTTATTTCTCTTTTTAAATTTGGTTTTTATTTGGTTTAACTAATTTTTTAATTACTGCCACGACGTTGTTCAAGTTCAGTTCGAACATCGTGAGCAAATTCTTCATCAATTGGGTATTTCATAACTAAGAAAATTGCCAGTGCTGAAGCTAACATTGGGAACACTACGTCAAATAAACGCATTAAGAATATTGCTTGTTCTGTTTGCTGCTCCGCAAGAGCAACATCAAAGCCTGTAGCATTTAATAAGAAACCACCTGCGGCTAGCGCTAATGCCATACCCAATTTAACTACCCACCAGTAAATCGAACCGAACATCCCTTCTCTGCGTTGGTTAGTCTTCAATTCATCATAATCACAAACATCAGCAACCATAGATGGCATTAACGTAAATAGACCGCCTAAACCAAAGGCAATTAGCACTGGCGGAATCAACATCAATAACGGTTGTTCAGGGGTGTAACAGAACCACTTGAGAGCAAAACCAAGGATTGAAATGCCTGTAGTGATAAAGAATGCTTTGCGCTTACCGTACATGGTAGAAAGCTTACTGGAGATAAATATTACGCAAAATGTTGCGATTGCCGATACGGTTCCAGACCAACCAGCATATTCAGCGCCGAGGGACTGATCGCCACCAAACACGTAGTAAATAATGACGTAAGTTTGAAAAGACGATACCAACATAAAACCATTGAATACCAAAAAGGTTGCTGCACATAAATAAAGGAATGGTTTAAATTTCAAGGTAATGGCAAAGCCACGGAAAAAATCTTTAATGCCTGCTGGTTTTTGTTCGGTATTCGGTGTGGTGTTGGCAACTGTCGATTGTTTATTGTTATTTCGTTCAGTTAAGAATATCGCCGGTAAAATACCAACACAGATAGTGAAAATACCAATTAACAATGCTAACCAACCAGCACCAGAAACCATGTCATCAAAGAATGTTTCTGACTGCATAAACCACAAGAACCAAGGCGCGATTAACCATGCAAATTGGCCCATGAAGTTTTGTACTGCCATTACTCTTGTACGTTCATGGTAATCAGGTGTTAGTTCATAACCTAGAGCAACCCAAGGAGTTGCGTAGACAGTATAGGCAAGATAAAAAATCACTGAGCCAATGAGAAAATACCAAAACACAAAAGATTCACTTTGACCCGTTGGCAGCTGCCACAGCAACGTGAAAATGATCCCCGCGACAATCGCGCCGCCAAAGATATAAGGTCTGCGTCGACCCCATCTTGATTTTGTACGGTCAGAAATATAGCCCATTAAAGGATCAGTGATGGCGTCGGTTAAACGGGGTAATGATGCAAGCAAGCCAACAAGCGCAGGATTCATACCTAAGCCCAGATTTAACACGATTAACATGGTGCCAATTGCTGCGCCTAAAAGGTTATTGGTAAGTGCTCCAAGACCATAAATAAACTTTTGTACGATCGAAATTCTGTCTTCTGGCGCTGTTTGATAATGGGTGTTGGTTGTCATATCGCTCTCTTATTATTTTCATTGATACATCGACACTGCCGAAGACATTAAATTATTGGTTACTGTGACCATATCTATAAGAAGTTGTAAAACAAGTGAAAAACGGTGAGATAGGGAAAATTAAACGGTGAGTTGGTCATCCCATGTTTTTAAAGCCCCGCTGACTATTATTTAAGCCCGAAAACGCTGAAATTGCCGAGTCATCTCACACTCAGTCCATTTGGTCTTATTTGGATTGTTTCTCTCAGTCTTACTCTTATTCTTAAGCTCATAAAAAGATTTTTAATAGGTTAAATAATGTCTGCTGTAAGTTGTGCAAAATCAAAACAACAACATAGCGCTAACTATGATTTAGTGGTTTCGCAGCTGTTAGCACAAATGACAATTAGTGAAAAAATCGGTCAAATGAGTCAAGTAAATGGCGCAGAAGGATCGATTCCTGACGACTTTGCTGCAGCAATACGTGATGGAAAAATAGGCTCTGTTATTAATGAAGTTGATGTAACTACCGTTAATGAACTACAACGAATTGCGACAAAAGAAAGCCGATTAGGCATCCCATTATTAATTGGCCGTGATGTTATACACGGTTTCAAAACCATATTTCCGATTCCACTTGGTCAAGCGGCAAGTTGGTCACCAGATGTCATAGAGCAAGGTGCAAGAATAGCGGCTTTAGAGGCGTCAACAGTTGGCATCAATTGGACATTCGCCCCCATGATAGACATCAGTCGTGACCCTCGTTGGGGACGCATCGCAGAAAGCCTTGGCGAGGACCCTTATCTTTGTTCTACTCTCGGCACTGCCATGGTCAAAGGCTTTCAAGGTAATAAACTAAACGAACTAGGCTCTATTGCTTCTTGTGCTAAACACTTTGCCGGTTACGGTGCTAGCGAAAGTGGCCGAGATTACCATACGGTGAACATTCCTGAAAATGAATTACGCAATGTTTACTTACCGCCATTTAAAGCTGCTGCTGAGGCTGGTGTAGCAACATTCATGGCTGCGTTTAGTGATCTAAATGGCGTCCCAGCTTCTGGTAACAAGTGGCTGATGAACGATATCTTACGTGATGAATGGGACTACAACGGACTATTAGTAAGTGATTGGGATTCAATCAAGCAACTTTCCACACATGGCTTTACCGAAGATGACAAGCAAGCGGCATTAATGGCCATCGATGCTGGCATTGATATGGAAATGGCAAGCCCTACCTATCGCGATCATAGTGAATCGTTAATTGCTGAAGGTAAAATTGATATTGCCCACATTGATCAAATGGTCGCCCGTATACTTACTTTGAAATACCAATTAGGTCTTTTTGAAAATCCTTATACTTGCGCTGAGCAATTGCCAAACATTGTTAATGAACAGCATTTGAACTCGGCTAAAGATGCGGCGATAAAAAGTTGTGTGCTTTTGCAAAATCACAATAACACCTTGCCATTATCGACAGCTAATATAAATTCATTGGCTGTTATTGGTCCACTTGCTGATGATGGTTATGAACAATTGGGCACTTGGGTTTTTGATGGTGAAGAGCAGCATAGCCAAACATGTTTGCAAGCGATTAAAAAACATGTCGGTGACGATGTTTTAGTGAACTATGCTAAAGCATTAGACAATACCAGAACAGACAATATAGAACAGATAAATGACGCCGTAGCATTAGCGGCAAAATCAGATGTAGCAGTGTTATTTGTCGGTGAAGAAGCCATTTTATCTGGCGAAGCGCATTGCCGCTCCAATATTGATTTACCCGGCAAGCAACAATACTTAATCGATGAACTTGCTAAAACAGGAACTCCTATTATCGCCGTGATCATGGCAGGACGACCGCTAACATTAGCCAAAGTAATCGAAAAAGTAGATAGCATACTTTATGCGTGGCACCCGGGTTCAATGGGCGGCCCGGCTATTGCTGACTTACTATTTGGCAACGCAGTACCAAGCGGTAAATTACCGGTTACGTTTCCAAGAACCGTCGGTCAAATTCCACTTTACTATGCACAAAAACATGGTGGTCGGCCAGTGAGCGACGATAGCTATGTGCATATGAATGATATTCCAATGCGCGCACCTCAAACGTCTCTTGGCATGTCAGCAAGTCACTTAGACACCCATTTCACACCGCAATTTCCATTTGGTTTTGGCTTGTCATACAGCAAGTTTAGTTATACCGATTTGGAGCTAAGTGCTGCTGAAATTAATTTCAATCAGACGTTAACAATTACCTGTCAATTAACCAATATTGGTGACGTCGCAAGTGATGAAATTGCACAACTCTATATACGCGATTTGGTTGGCAGCGTCACTAGACCTGTAAAAGAGCTAAAACGCTTTAAAAGAGTTCATTTATTAGCAGGCGAATCTAAGCAAGTGAGTTTTGAACTTTGTGCTCAAGACCTTACTTTTTACGATAGAGATATGAAATTAAATGCTGAGCCTGGCAAGTTTCAATTGTGGGTTGGCGGCGATAGTAATGCCTCTTTATGCGCTGACTTTCATTTGCTAGCGAATAACTAAATGACCAAATTTACGCCTTCAAAATCGACCCTAGCTAAGGTAGAAAACCTTATGAGCAAAATGACACTTGCTCAAAAAATAGGTCAGATGCTGCAGGTTGAGCGTGCAACCTGTACTGCTGAAGAAGTAAAAAAATATCATTTAGGTTCAGTTTTAAGCGGCGCCGGTTCTAGCCCTAAAAATAATACGCCAAGCGATTGGCTGGAGATGATTGATTCTTATTGGTGCGCTTCTGTTGAATCCGATGACGAACATTTGTCCATTCCCATTCTGTATGGTGTCGATGCCGTTCATGGCAATAATAATATCAGTGGTGCAACAATATTTCCCCACAATATTGGCCTAGGCGCAGCACGTGACTCTGAGCTGATTAAAAAAGTTTCAAAGGTAACAACTAAAGAGGTTATGGCCTGCGGTATAGATTGGGTATTTGCTCCCAATGTCGCCTTGGCACAAAACTATCATTGGGGTCGAACTTACGAAAGCTTTTCCCACACCCCTGAAATCGTGAATCGCTACACCACTAATATTATTGAAGAAATGCAATTTGATTTTCCTCACCAAGGTATTATCGCAGGTATTAAACATTGGGTCGGTGATGGTGGCACTATCCATGGTATTGACCAAGGCGATACCATATTAGACTGGCCGAGCTTAGAAAGCACCCATGTTGCTCCTTTTAAGCAAGCGATAAAGTCTGGTGCTATGACAGTCATGGCATCTTTTAGCAGTTGGAATGGTGATAAATGTCACGGTCACAAATTTCTCATTACCGACATGCTGAAAACGAAACTAAAATTCAACGGATTTGTGTTGTCTGACATGGAGGCAATCGATTACCTTTCCAATGATATTTACCAATCCATTGGGATTAGTGTCAACGCTGGCATTGACATGTTCATGCTACCGAATAATTGGAAAGAATTTATCGAACATTTGCACAGTCATGTCGAACTTGGCACCGTTGAGATGGATCGAATTGATGATGCGGTAAAAAGAATTCTGAGCGTTAAAGTACACTATGGGTTGTTTGATAAAGTTCGCCCAACACTGCGAAAAATGTCAAATAATCAAAGTTTTGGTAGTAATGAGCACCGCGAAATCGCGCGAGAAGCAGTAAGAAAATCGTTAGTATTACTGAAAAATAAAGACAATATTTTACCTCTAAATAAATCAAGTCGCATTTTGGTGACCGGTAAGAATGCCGATAATCTTGGTCATCAATGCGGTGGATTCACCATAGACTGGCAAGGTGTTACGGGTAACGAATTGATAAAAAATGGCACGTCAATTTGGCAAGGGATCAGTAAGATTGCAGCGAACGCTAAACATATAAAAGATGTTGAAAACGAGAACGACTATTCAATGTTTGATGCCGCTGTCGTTGTAATCGGTGAGCACTCTTATGCCGAAGGCATGGGAGACATCCGCAATGGTAACGACCTTTTAATCCAATCTGGTTCGATGGTTAATGGTGAGCTAAATATCATAAAACCCTATGGAAAAACGCTAACTTTGGCTGATTTGCATCCAGAAGACTATCAAACTATTAAGCACCTCACTGATAATAACGTACCGGTGATCACCGTATTAATTTCCGGTCGACCATTGATAATTGAAAGTGAATTAAGTGCCTCGGCCGCATTTATAGCCGCTTGGCTTCCTGGCTCTGAAGGCCAAGGAGTTAGTGATGTGCTATTTGGCACACATGATTTTCAAGGAAAACTATCTTTTCCTTGGCCACAACGTGATGAAAATTTACCGACCTACAAATCGAATCAATATAGTCCATCAAATAAAATCAAGCCATTGTTCGAATATGGCTTTGGTTTGCAATATAAAAATTAATTCCGGAGCAATGATGTTTAATCCATTTAACTTAATAACAACAACTAAAGCACTCGTACAGAAAACGGCGTTAAGTCTTTCTATCGTAGCAATAGCTACAACATCTGCAACCGCTGGTTGGTCACTTGAGTGGATTGATAGATTTGATGGTGATTCAGTTAACTGGGATAACTGGACCGCTCAGATACAAGCGAACTATAACAACGAAGTTCAGTGTTATACCAATGACGACAGCAGCGCTAACAAAAATTATCATGTTGAAAATGGCGTTCTAAAAATCATTGCTCGTAAACAACAGATTAATTGTCCGGGACTTGGCGGAGCAGCTAAAAGCTGGACTTCCGGCCGATTGAACAGTAAAGATAAAGCAGAGTTTTTATATGGTCGTATCGAAGCTAGGATCAAGTTTAATAATTTAGAAGGCGGCACTTGGCCAGCGTTTTGGGCATTAGAAAATCGAATTGCAGAACATCCTAAGAAAAACGACAATGACTTTAGTCACTGGCCGACTCCAGGTGCCGGTGAAATTGATATTTGGGAATGGTTTTCGAACGTTCCGAATACTTACATTACTAATTTTTTCAACACCAATAGCTGTGGTAGCGAGGTAAGATATAACTACCCAGGTGGTGCAAGTGATGTGTTGCAATGGCATCGATATGCTATGGAATGGGACGAAAACAGCGTCAAATTTTTCATTGATGACATTCTAGTCACATCGCAAGACATAAGCGCCTGTGCACAATACAAAGAACCAATGTTTGTATTAATCAACGTAGCGATGGGTGGTAACCTAGGCGGTTCAATTGACCCTAATTTAACCATGGCAACGATGGAGGTTGATTATGTAGCGCACTGTCAAAAAGATTCAACTAACAGCGCTACATACTGTGATGAGTCTTTAACGCTTAATGAAGAAGATGAAATTTCCAATGACCAAGATAACGATGGTGTTGAGGACGACGCTGATAACTGCCCAAACACGCCAGCAAATAGTAACGTTGACGCTGACGGCTGTGTAATAGCAGATCGACCAAATGAAGCACCCGTGGCTGCGGCAAGCGTAGCTAGTGACGAAATAATACCAGGCAAAAATGTACAATTATCAGCTGATGGATCAACAGATCCTGAAAACGACGTACTGTTTTATGCTTGGCAACAAGCATCTGGTACGAATGTTGAATTACTAAATCACACTAGTGTTTCGCCAACCTTCAAGGCGCCTGAAGTAAATAACGAAGAAACTTTAGTCTTTCAATTAGAAGTATCAGATGGCAACTTGACAGATACCACAGCAGTTTCTGTCATTATACCGGCCTCACAAAGCGATGACTCAGTTGAAAGTACTGACAATACTGTTAATGAAAACAATAACAGCGGAAGCAGCAGTGGTAGTCTATCATTTATGTTACTCCTTTCTGCTGGTCTGTTGTTATTAAATAAAAACAGAATTTTAAAACTCTAATGGCTTTCTAGCTCAATAAATTTGCATATTATGAAAAATACAACTCTCTCAGTTCACAATCACGGTAAATCAATTGCTTCTATTTTGGTTGCCTCCGCTATTTCAATTTCTCTGTTCTCTTGTAGCGAGAATAAGCAAGATATCTGGCCCAAGCTAGATATAGAAGTAAAAACAGATGCCAAGATTGAAGCACAAATAAGTGAAATCTTAGCTACCATGACTGTGCAACAAAAAGTAGCGCAAATGATCCAACCAGAGATCAGAGATATCACCATAGAAGATATGCGAAAATATGGATTTGGTTCGTACTTAAATGGTGGCGGTGCATTTCCAAACGACAATAAACACGCAAGTGTCGATGATTGGGTTATGTTAGCCGAGAAAATGTACCAAGCCTCAATTGATAGCTCTATTGATGGTTCATCTATTCCAACGATGTGGGGAACGGATGCTGTACACGGACATAATAATGTGATCGGTGCGACACTATTTCCTCATAATATCGGTTTAGGCGCCGCCAATAATCCGCAATTAATAGAAGAAATAGCGCACATAACAGCAACTGAAGTAATGGTTACCGGCATAGACTGGGTTTTTGCACCAACCGTAGCAGTAGTTAGAGATGATCGCTGGGGCCGAACTTATGAAGGCTATTCGGAAGATCCAGAGATTGTTCGCGAATACTCCGCAGCAATCGTTAAAGGTTTACAAGGCCATGCCAATAAAAATTTCTTAGGCGATGACCGCGTTATTAGCACTATCAAGCACTTTATAGGTGACGGCGGCACCGTTGATGGCGATGATCAAGGCAATAATATTAGCTCAGAACAAGAACTTTTTGATATTCACGCGCAAGGCTATGTGGGTGGTTTAAAAGCCGGTTCTCAATCTGTTATGGCATCATTCAACAGCTGGAATGGCGAGAAAGTTCATGGCAGTAAATATCTATTGACCGATGTACTTAAGACAAAAATGGGGTTTGATGGTTTTGTTGTTGGTGATTGGAATGGTCATGGTCAAGTGGCAGGTTGTAGCAACGAAAGTTGCCCAAAAGCGATTAATGCTGGTTTAGATATTTTTATGGCTCCTACCGAGTCATGGAAGCCTCTGTATGAAAATACGATTGCCCAAATCAATAGCGGCGAAATTCCAATGGCTAGAGTTGATGACGCTGTTAGTCGGATATTGCGAGTGAAGCTAAGAGCTGGATTGTTTGATAAACCAAGCCCTGCAAAAAGAGAAATCTCCGGTAAAAAAGAGCTTATTGGTGCGGCAAAACATCGAGATGTTGCTCGTCAAGCAGTGCGTGAATCTCTAGTGTTATTAAAAAATAACAGTGGATTATTGCCACTTTCACCATCGCTTAATATTCTCGTTGCTGGTGACGGAGCGGATAACATTGGTAAGCAATCTGGTGGTTGGAGTGTTACCTGGCAAGGTACAGGAAATAGCAATGCTGATTTTCCAGGTGCTACTTCTATTTTTGCAGGTATTAAGAATAGCGTAGAGCAAGCTGGCGGTACTGCAACATTGAGCGTTGATGGTAGTTTCACTGATAAACCTGATGTCGCGATTGTTGTTTTTGGCGAAGAACCATACGCAGAAGGTAACGGCGACATCAGTAATTTAGACTTTCAACGCGGTAATAAGAAAGACGCTCGTTTGTTAAACCAACTGAAGGACCAAGATATTCCGGTAGTTGCTGTATTCATTACTGGCCGCCCAATGTGGGTAAACCCTGAGCTAAACGCTAGTGATGCATTTGTTGTCGCATGGCTACCAGGTACCCAAGGTGAAGGTATTGCCGAAGTGCTCCTTAGAACCAAAGATGACAAGGTAAACCATGATTTTAGTGGCAAACTTTCTTTTTCATGGCCTGAAACTGCAATTCAAACCGATATTAACCGCTTTGATAAAGACTACGCGCCATTATTTGAATATGGCTATGGCTTAACTTATTCTGACAATGTGTTACTCGCAAACAATTTAGATGAGACCGTTGCCAATGATGATAATAACAATACTGAGCTTGCTATATTCTCAGGAAAATTATTTAATCCTTGGGAAATGGCACTAAAATCAGATGCACAATCAATAGATATCAACAGTAATTCTCAAGCATTGAACGGTATTCGCTACCGAACTGCTGATAGAAATGTTCAAGAAGATTCTTTTCAGTTAGATTTCCTAGGTACAGAAACTGCGTCTTTCATTATTCAATCCGGCAATGGTTTCCCTGAAGATCTACGTGATTATTACTCTGCAGATGCACACTTGTCGTTTGATATATTGGTTCAACAAAAACCGTCTCAATCGCTCAAATTAAATGTAGTATGTGAGCAAGGCTGCAATAAAACTGTCGAATTAAAACCAATAATTGATAACTTAGAATTCAATCAATGGACGAACGTAGCCATTAATTTGAATTGTCTAGTCAACAACCCAGAACAAGTATCACAAATATTGAGTCCATTTGCTTTAACGAGTAACAGCAAAGCAACGCTTAAATTTAGCAATATAACATTAAATAAAAGTCAATCATCAACAGCGCAAGTGCAATGTAATGATTAACAGACAACTGTGTGCTGAGCTCTACAGATTAACAATTTTGAAATAATCGATGACTAACAATAACGTAGAAAAAAATACAAATTATCAAACACCATTAATAATACTAACGTCTTTATTTTTTATCTGGGGTTTCATAACGAGCTTAAACGACATTCTTATCCCTCACTTGAAAGGGTTGTTCGACTTAAGCTACTTTCAAGCTATGGCGGTTAACCTAGCGTTTTTTGGTGCTTATGCGCTTATGTCTTATCCTGCTGGTAGCCTCGTCAGGGCTGTCGGATATCAGCGAGGAATTGTGGTTGGTTTAACGGTTGCAGGCATTGGTTGTGCTTTATTTTATCCAGCGGCTAGTATACAAACCTATGGTTTATTTTTAGGGGCGTTATTTGTATTAGCAAGTGGTATCACCATATTGCAGGTTTCTGCCAACCCATACGTGAGTCGCTTAGGTAAAGTAGAAACAGCATCGAGTCGATTGACTCTAACCCAAGCCTTTAATTCTTTAGGTACGACTGTTGCGCCTATTTTTGGTGCTATCTTCATTCTGTCTGTCGGTGCAGAAGCGGTTAACGATCTGTCTGAAAAAGCTGCGGCAGTGCAAGGCCCGTACTTATTTCTTGCGGCTGTATTGTTTATTTTGGCATTAATATTTAGCGTAATTAAACTGCCGAAAATTGGCGATTCCGATGACAGTAGTCATGCGAGTTTTGCCGATTTAATCAAGCAAAAGCATCTTGTTCTAGGGGTGATTGCTATCTTTATTTATGTTGGTGCGGAAGTATCAATTGGTAGCTTCTTAGTTAACTTTTTCGCCGACCCATCAATTGCCGGATTAGAAGAATCAGAAGCCGCTCATATTGTCGCCTATTATTGGGGGGGTGCTATGGTTGGTCGATTTATTGGTGCTGGTATTATGATGCGAGTCGCTGCCAATAAAGTATTGATGTTTAACAGTGTGGCTGCTGTTGTATTGATTCTAATTACGATATTTACGTCAGGTTACGTAGCGATGTATGCCATTTTAGCGGTCGGCCTATGTAACTCAATTATGTTCCCTACCATTTTTAGTTTAGCAATTAACAAGCTTGGTATCCTAACCGGAAAAGGTTCAGGATTATTGTGTGTTGCTATTGTCGGCGGCGCGATTATTCCGTTGATGCAAGGTGCACTTGCTGATGCTATCGGTGTACAATTAGCTTTTATTTTACCTGCCGTTTGTTATCTATACCTACTGTACTACGGTGCCAAAGGCTACCAGGTTAAGTAACCTTATTGCAGATATCTGAGCATAAAAAAATCCAGCGTTTTTAATAGCGTTGGATTTTTCTTTTTGGCTAATGCCACCATTTAACATGGCACTCGTTTATATGAAACTATGATTAAATAGCATTGACTGAAAGAGTTAACATTTTCTCTATCTGGATAACAATTTCTTTTACTACCTCTTTATCCCAATCTTTTATTCTCGGTGTATGAATATGACCGACCGGCAATGTTGGGTTATAACGATTTCGTAATAAAATACTGCGATAAGAAATTTCATTAGATAGATAGCCGCCACCGCCACCATTGACCGATGTTTGCTGCTCTAGCTCTGCCAATGATTTCGCTTCAAACCAATCTTTCTCTAGCGTTTGTACTTTGTGGTTATCATTAATTTTATATTTGCCTGTTGCTTTCAGCATTTCAGTCACAGGTAAACTAAATTCGACAAATTCTGGGCCTTGAAGTTTTTCCCCATTTAAAAATGGAACAATTGGATTTTTAGCATTAGCGCCGCTATAAACGCCCAGATTTCCTGGCGCAACACTACTGCGTCTTTTGCCGGGAAAGCGCTCTAAATCAAAGTCAGTTCGACCCATGCTAATGGTACTAATCATATCGACATCAGCTGATTTAAAATACGGTGTGAGCATAGTTTCAATCATACCTTGATCAAAATCAGCAAAACGCACGGGGATTATCAACGACTGAATCTCAGCTGTTACGCCTTTGTGCTCAATAATTTTGCCATCTAAATACATCGCAGCAACCCCTGACGGGTTAGACTGTCCAATATTGCGATGTAGATAAAACGGATCAAAACCAGTGATTAAGATTTTTTTATCGGCTTTGGCCGTAAAATGAATATCGATAGTTCCGCGACTCGCTAACTCAAAATCAAACAATATTCGTGTTTGCTGCTTTGCACTTAACTGATGAAATATCTTCGACGATCTTAGATTTCGAGTCATATAAAGACGTGCCCAATAAAGGCTTCTATCATCGTAGTTATCATCTTGCAATTCAGTCGTTGCTTGTTGCCACAGTTGATCACCATATTGCAAAATTATCGCAGCAAGTTGCACTTCAGATTTTGCATGCTGTAGTGCTGTTATAAATTGGCTCGCCAATGGTTCAAAGCGTTTACTCACTTTTGGTATTTGTTTTAATGCTTCACTCTGCTTTAGCTCTTCATAGTTAACGTAAGTGTTACTATTAGCACTTGCAGCGCTTAGAAAAACAAAGAGAGTGGCTGCAATAATTATTTTTTTCATGTGTGTTCATAGTTCTAATTTTCAATAGCCAAAAGAGTAATCTATTTAGAATCAACAAGCCACTTAATTACAACTTGTATATACAAATTAAATATGCGATATTACACCTCAAAATTTGTATATACAACTTACTTTATATAACCGAGATATTCAGGAAAAAACAGTGGCAGCACCGAAGTTCACACAAATAAAGCAGCATATTTTTAATCAAATAGAATCTGGCGAGTGGCTTGAGCAGCAGCGCATTCCATCAGAAAATGAGTTGGCGACACAATTTGAAGTATCGAGAATGACCGCTAGACGCGCATTACAAGAATTGACCGATGAAGGTGTTTTATCTCGCTCAAAAGGCTCAGGCACTTTCGTCGCTAGCTTTAAATCACAATCATCACTTTTGGAAATTCGTAATATTGCCGATGAAGTTCAAGAAGCAGGCCATCGCTATTCAGCGGTCCCTGTCACTCTTGAAAAAAGCAGTGCAGATGCCGCAATAGCAATTGAATTAGATATTGCCATTGGTGACACGATTTACTTTTCCAAAATTTTGCATATGCAAGATGGCGCTCCTATTCAATTAGAACAACGCTATGTGAATGCAGCATTAGCTCCTGAATACATCAACCAAGATTTTTCCGTAATAACGCCCCATGAGTTTTTATCAAAAGAAGCGCCTTTAACTGAAGCGACTCACGAAATAGAAGCGGTTATTGCAGAGCAAAAAATAATTACTTTGTTGGATATATCAAACCAACAACCTTGTTTACAAGTTAAACGCCGCACCTGGTCTCGTTCCGGTGTTGTCAGTTTAGCTATTTTAACGTCACCGGGTAATAAATATCGCCTCGGTGGCCATTCAATATTTAATTAATTTGGAATTCAATATGACGTTTAAATACGGTGTTGACCACCTAAACCTTGATATTGTCAACGGCATTGCTGACGGCAGTATTAAAGCAGAACTTAGCCAACAAGCATTGGATCAAATCAACGTAAGTAGACAGCGAGTAGAAAAAATGGCGAGCTCAGATGAAGCTGTATATGGAATCAATACAGGCTTTGGCCCACTTTGTGACACCCAGATCTCTCCTGCAGAAACTCATTTGTTGCAGAAAAATCTACTTATCACTCACGCTGTTGGTGTTGGTGAGCCGATTGCAAAATCTATTTCAAAACTAATGTTGATCACCAAAGTTCATGCATTAAGTCGCGGTTTTTCTGGTATTCGTCTTGCTGTAGTTGAGCGCATGTTAAAGTTTATCGAACTCGATTTAATCCCTGTTGTGCCGGAGCAAGGTTCAGTTGGTGCTTCTGGTGATTTAGCACCACTATCTCATTTATTTTTACCGTTAATTGGTGAAGGTGAATTCTGGCAAAGTGGTAATATCGTTCCAGCGCGTCAAGTGTTAGAACAACATGGTCTAGAGATCATGGATTTACACGCCAAGGAGGGTTTAGCGTTAATTAATGGTACGCAGTTTATTTTGTCTCATGCCATTACTGCCCTATCTAAAATGCGTTACTTATTAGACCTAGCAGATCTTACCGGTGCGATGAGTATTGAAGGTATGCAAGGCAGTGAGTCGCCATTTAGAGCAGAACTTCATCAAACCCGTGCTTTTGTTGGTAACTTAGAAGTTGCCGCACGGATGAGAGCATTTTTCAAAGATTCACAAAACATGGCCGATCACGAAGAATGTGATCGAGTGCAAGATCCATACTCTTTACGATGCATCCCACAAGTACATGGCGCATCGAGAAATGCCTATTACCACTTAAAGGAAATGGCTGAAATTGAGATGAATTCAGTTACTGATAACCCAATTGTTATCAGTAGCGAAGAAGCTATTTCTGGTGGTAGCTTCCATGGCCAACCATTAGCGATGGTTTTAGATTACGCGTCAATCGCTGCCGCTGAACTAGGTAACATTTCAGATAGACGCTGTTATTTATTACTAGAAGGCTTGCACGGATTACCTAGATTATTAACGAAAGCTGGTGGCTTAAATTCAGGGATGATGATCCCACAATATGCTACCGCAGCATTAGTGACGGAAAACAAATCTTTGTGTTTCCCACCATCTGCAGACAGTGTTCCAACGTCTATGGGTCAAGAAGACCACGTATCAATGGGTAGTATTTCTGGTAGACAGCTTAATCAAATATTGGGCAATGTCGATAAAATCTTAGCGATCGAGCTAATGTACGCCGCCCAAGCAATTGAGTTTAGAAGACCAAATAAATGTTCAGATATTATCGAAAAGAACTTTGCGATTATCCGAGCTAAAGTCGACAAACTTGAAGAAGACCGATTATTAAAGCCTGATATCGATGCAATTATCGCGCTGGTTAAATCACAAGCGTTTGATGTAAACGTTGAACTGTAATTTTAGGGGCCTTTATCATGGAAAACAAAATGACAAATTTAGACGATTTTCAGCAACAGATTAAGCAAGGTATTCCGAGTGAATTGCCTGCAGCTAAGCCGTACCCGCAAGATGCTAACCGCGCTCCTAAGCGAAAAGACATTCTTAATAATGAAGAAAAGCAGCTAGCTTTAAGAAATGCATTACGCTATTTCCCAAAAGAATGGCATAAAGAACTTGCCCAAGAATTCGCCCAGGAATTAAAAGATTTTGGTCGTATTTACATGTACCGTTTTAAACCTAGCTACGATTTAAAAGCACGTTCGGTAAGTAATTACCCTGCTAAATGTGAGCAAGCTGCGGCAATCATGCTGATGGTTGATAATAACCTTGATCCTGCTGTAGCACAGCACCCTGAAGAACTTATTACCTATGGTGGTAACGGTGCCGTGTTCCAAAACTGGGCACAATACCTATTAGCAATGAAATATTTAAGTGAGATGGAGAGCGATCAAACTCTACACTTATATTCTGGTCACCCTATGGGACTGTTTCCATCATCAGTTGATGCGCCACGTGTGGTTGTAACCAACGGAATGATGATCCCTAATTATTCGCAACCAGATGATTGGGAAAAGTTTAATGCCTTAGGTGTGAGTCAATACGGACAAATGACCGCCGGTTCATTTATGTATATCGGTCCACAAGGTATTGTTCACGGTACAACAATTACGGTAATGAACGCATTCCGTAAAGTATTAAACAAAGGCGAATCTTCAAAAGGTAAAATCTTCTTAACCGCTGGTTTAGGCGGTATGAGTGGCGCTCAACCAAAAGCAGGTAATATCGCAAACTGTATTACTGTATGTGCCGAAGTGAACCCAAAAGCTGCGATAAAGCGTCACCAGCAAGGTTGGGTTGATGAGCTTATCGATAACATGGACGCACTAATCAAGCGCGTTAATGAAGCACAAGCAAATGAAGAAGTCGTGTCTATTGCATACATCGGTAATATTGTTGATGTATGGGAAGCGTTCTATGAGCACAAAATATTTGTGCACTTAGGTTCAGACCAAACATCTTTGCATAACCCTTGGTCAGGCGGTTACTATCCGGTTGATATTAGTTATGAAGAGTCGAATCGATTAATTCGTGAAGAGCCTGAAGTTTTCAAAGTTAAAGTTCAACAAACATTGAAACGTCATGCAGATGCCGTCAACAAGCATACTGCCCGTGGTACCTATTTCTTTGATTACGGTAACGCATTCTTATTAGAGGCCTCTCGCGCCGGCGGTGATGTTATGGCTGAAAACGGTGTTGATTTTAAATACCCTTCATATGTTCAAGATATTCTTGGCCCTATGTGTTTTGACTACGGCTTTGGCCCATTCCGCTGGGTATGTGCTTCTGGCAAGCCAGAAGACTTAGATAAGACAGATGCCATTGCAGCACGTGTTTTAACTAAAATTATGGAAGAGTCGCCGGAAGAAATTCAGCAACAAATGCAAGACAACATTACTTGGATAAAAGACGCTAAACAGAACAAGTTAGTGGTTGGCTCACAAGCTCGCATTCTTTATGCCGATGCGCAAGGTCGAATTGAGATTGCTAAAGCATTTAACGATGCGATAAATAGCGGTGAAATTGGTCCAGTTGTATTAGGTCGAGATCATCACGATGTTAGTGGTACCGACTCTCCATTTAGAGAAACGTCTAACATCTATGATGGTAGTCGCTTTACTGCTGACATGGCAATTCACAACGTTATTGGTGATAGCTTCCGCGGTGCTACGTGGGTATCAATTCATAACGGCGGCGGTGTCGGTTGGGGTGAAGTGACCAACGGCGGTTTTGGTATGCTGTTAGACGGTAGCGCCGATGCTGAACGTAGATTAAAGTCTATGCTGTTATTTGATGTGAACAATGGCATTGCTCGACGCAGCTGGGCTCGAAATGAAGAAGCTAATTTTGCTATTAAACGTGAAATGGCGAGAACACCAAAGCTCAAAGTGACTTTAGCAAACCTTGTTGAAGACAACATTTTAGATAACTTATTTTAATCATAAGCACGCTGGTTATTTCAACCAAAAAATCTAGAATAATAAAAAAACCTGCTCCTGCAGGTTTTTGCCTAACAGGACGTTAGGTATGCAAAAAACACAAGGATGTATAGTTTTTTGACGCCCCACAGGAAGTGGGGTATGTCGAATTGCCATGGATGGTATTTAATTCGACGCCTACCCATATGTCCTCTACTTTGTATGCAAAAAACACAAGGATGTATAGTTTTTTGACGCCCCACAGGAAGTGGGGTATGTCGAATTGCCATGGATGGTATTTAATTCGACGCCTACCCATATGTCCTCTACTTTGTATGCAAAAAACACAAGGATGTATAGTTTTTTGACGCCCCACAGGAAGTGAGGTATGTCGAATTGCCATGGATGGTATTTAATTCGAAGCCTACCCATATGTCCCCAACTTCACATGCAAAAAACACAAGGATGTATAGTTTTTTGACGCCCCAAAAAACCAATAAAAATGGCTGTTTTAGTTTAATTTGGTGCTAATTTTTAACCGCACCAGAAATACTTTGTGACATATTATGTCGCATTTTACTAAAATATTTGCTAAGGTATCTAACAACTTATTAACAATCAAAGTGTTTATCAAAGATTCATCACTTGATAAAAAGGAGTCACTTATGGAATTTTCAAACAGTGTAATGGCATGGGGCCTAATCGGCTTTTTCTTAATGCTTGCCGAATTAGTTATTCCCGGTGGCATTGTGGTATTCCTAGGTACTTCTGCTGTTACTGTGGCACTGACATTGCAGTTCGGTATTATCGATAACTGGATGCATGCATTTACTCTTTGGTTCATTTTATCGATAGTGCTGTTATTAGCGTTTCGTAACGTTGGTCAATCGTTGGTCGGCGGTGATAGCAGTATCGAGAATACCGATGAAGAGTTAGATATTTTCGGTAAAGAAGTAGAGGTCATTGACACCATTGGACCTGGCAATAAAAAAGGCCGTATTCATTTTCAAGGCACTGACTGGAGTGCTTTAGGTGACGGCAGTGAAATCAAACGCGGAGATAAGGCTACAATTGTTTGCCGCGATAACATATCTTATGTAGTTGAAAAAATTAACTAAACCAACCCTAATTATAAAAAGCTAAAAACTAAGGACCGTTAGCAAATCAAGTATTTGCTACCCCCTGCAAAGGAGAGTTGTATGTTTGTATTAACCATTTTTTTATTAATCGTACTGTTTATTATTTTTAAACTGGTACTCATTGTCGAAATGCGAGAGGTTTGCGTAATTGAGCGTTTAGGAAAATTCCGCGCTGTTATGCAGCCAGGATTACATTTTTTAATTCCGTTTTTTGATCGTGTTGCCTATCGCCACGAAACCCGTGAGCAAGTACTCGACATTCCAGCACAAAGTTGTATTTCAAAAGATAACATCCAAATTGATGTTGATGGTTTGGTTTATATCAAAGTGATGGATGGCGCAAAAGCAAGTTACGGTATTGAAGATTACCGTCGCGCAAGCGTGAACTTAGCGCAAACTACGATGCGAAGTGAAATCGGTAAACTAAGTTTAAGTGAAACCTTTTCAGAACGAGATACGCTAAACGAAACCATCGTTAGAGAAATCGATAAAGCATCGGATCCATGGGGCATTAAAGTATTACGTTATGAAGTGCGAAATATCACACCATCATTGAATGTAATTCACACTCTTGAAAAACAAATGGAAGCGGAGCGTCAAAAACGAGCTGAGATCACACTAGCAAATGCTGCTCGTGATTCAATGATTAACTTATCTGAAGGTGAGCGCCAAGAGGCAATCAACTTATCTGAAGGTGACAAACAAAAACAAATTAACGAAGCTGAAGGCCGCGCTAGAGAAATTGAAATTATTGCTGAAGCAACGGCGCAAGGTATTAGTTTAATTGCAGAGGCAGCCACTCAACCTTGTGGTGATGATGCTATTAAGATGCGCTTGATGGAAGAGTATATCGAGCAAACAGGTAACATATTAGATAAAGCTGACGTGTCTATTTTACCGAGTGAAATCGCCAAACTTGAAGGCTTTTTCGAAGGCATGGACAAAGTAACAGCAGCAGCAAAAGGAGCTAAATAATGGAATATTTTTCTGAATTTCATCCGACCGATATCGCCGTCCTCGTGATCTGGGGCGCAATATTTTTAACCTTTATTATTAAATTGTTTCAATCAATTTGTTTAGTGCCAACGAAATCGGCTTATGTGGTTGAACGCTTAGGTAAATATCATAAAACCTTAGACGCAGGTTTCCATGCCCTATTTCCTTTTATTGACCGTGTGGCATATATACAAGATCTAAAAGAAGAAACCATTGATGTTCCACCGCAAGAGTGTTTCTCAAAAGATGAAGTAAATGTAGAAGTTGATGGTGTGATCTACATCTCGGTAATCGAACCAATTAAATCAAGCTACGGCATTGTTGATTATCGATTTGCCGCAATGCAACTAGCGCAAACAACGACTCGTTCAATCATAGGTACTTTAGATTTAGACCGAACCTTTGAAGAGCGTGATGTGATCAGTGCAAAGGTTGTAGAAGTATTAGATAAGGCTGGTGAAGCATGGGGTATTCGAGTTCACCGTTACGAGATTAAAAACATAACGCCACCACAAACCGTGCGTTTAGCAATGGAAATGCAAGTAAATGCCGAACGTGAACGTCGAGCAATCTTAGCGAAAAGTGAAGGTGATAAACAAAGTGTTATTAATCGCAGTGAAGGTATTAAACGCGAAACCATCAACATTTCAGAAGGTGAAAAACAGCGTCGAATTAACGCCGCAGAAGGTAAAGCATCTGAAATTCTATCTTTAGCAAAAGCGACTGCAGAGTCAATTAAGAAAGTTGCTAATGTAATTAATCAAGATGGCGGTCAAAAGGCTTTAGAAATGCAACTTTCAGAGCAATATTTAGAGCAAATGAAAGGTTTAGGCAAAGAAGGCCGCAAAGTAATTTTACCTGCTAACCTACTTGATTATGGTCACTGGATGAAAACCATGGGTCTCAACTCAGATAAGAGTTAACGCATCATTCACTCGCAATTTTAAATAGGACGTTTAAATTGCGAGCGATTATGGAGAGTTACCAGTTTTGAATAAAAGTAGAAATTCTTAAATTCGAAAAATACAGTAGCTCTCTTTTTCTCTTTCCTTTTCCCTTTCCTCATATAACGAATTCAGTCAAAAAGCTTCTAACTAAAAATTCGAAAAAATCCATTATTTGCAACACCTTATAAGTTTGTCTAAGCTAAGAAGTAAAGAATAACCTATGGGTATTTGACTATTGTGTTAAGAATATTGCGTTTGAAAAATCTTGTATCCATACATTTACTTATTTGCTGCTTTTGTATCGGCATAGCGGATGCAAAAACTGATTTTTCGGCGACTTATAAAACATCAAATAAAGTCATAGCCATTGGCGATATTCATGGTGCTTATGCAGAATTTCATGCCCTTTTGAAGAAGCTAGAACTAATTAATGAAAATGATGATTGGATAGGCGGCGATACTTATTTAGTTAGCTTAGGCGACTTGCTCGATCGAGGAGCAGATTCTCGTAAAGTTATGGATTTACTAATCAAGCTTCAGCAACAAGCACTCACCAGTGGTGGCATGGTATTGCAAGTATTAGGTAATCATGAATTAATGGTCACAACGGGCGATCTCAGATATGTATCAAAAGAAGAGTTTTCCGCTTTTATAGGTGACGAAACTAAGCAACAAAGAACGGCTTTGGAAGCACAGTATAGAGCTAATTATCCAGACTTAAGTGACGAAGAGTTAGCTGTAAAATTCGTTCAGCAATACCCACCAGGATACAGTGGCTTTGTCGCAGCCTTTTCACCTAATGGGCAATATGGAAAATGGCTTCGTTTGGCCCGCCCTGTCATTAAAGTAAATGATTCAATTTTTGTACACGGTGGCTTGTCTTCCACTTTGCAAGACAAGGATTTAAACGAGATCAATAAAATAATGGAACCCGTATGGGAATATCAAGATCTTGTCGCAACTTTGCAAGCCAAAGGAATACTCGCTTTAACTACTGACTTTTGGACAAGAGTTGAATATTTAAATAAAGCGATAAAACCCTACATTGTTAAAAATAAATCCAGTTCAAAAAATAAGATCCCCGATTGGTACAATGACCTAGTGCGTCTATATGAATTGCAAAATAGTTTTGCTTTTTCCGACGAAAGTCCAATGTGGTACAGAGGAAATGTCTATTGTCATCCTTATAGTGAATCTTTTAATACAGAGCGCATACTTAAGCGGCTCGATGCTAAACGAATCGTTGTCGGTCACACACCGTTATATAAAGAAGTAAAAAGCCGTTTATCAGGACAAGTCATTCTTGCAGACACAGGAATGCTAAAGAAAGTTTATAAAGGCAATGCCACTGCAATCATATTCGATGGTGATGAAATAAAAATTCAAACCACAGAATCTAACAGTTTTGAACCAATAGTCAGTGAGGAAAATCAATTCAGCGTCGGCTCGAATTCGATGACAGATGAGGAAATTAAAAGTTTTCTATTGACCGCTGAAGTTATTAAATCAAAACCAATTGGTGTGGGGGTAACAAACTCCAACGTAGTCACTTTGTCGAAGGACGGTAAACAAATACGAGCGCTATTTAAAACGTACGATTCCGATCCTGGTATGGACAAAGGCAGATATCCTAACAAAAAATATATAGCCGATAGATATCAATTTGAAATTGCCGCATTTCGTCTAGATAGAATGCTAGACTTAAATCTTGTACCGGTTGCGGTGCGCAGAAGGGTCGACGGGAAATATGGGTTGTTACAATATTGGGTAGATGACTTGATCAGTGAAACAAAAATAGAAGAAAAAGGTATTGCCTTCGAAAGCCATTGTCCGAAATTAGAACAATATATTACTCGTTATATATTCGATGTATTGATATACAACGACGATAGAAATCAGACCAATTTAAACTTTTCTAGAAAAGATTTTATGCTCTACCTTATCGATCACTCAATCGCATTTGGCGTATCATCGAAGCCACCAGATATGTATAAAAATGCGAAACTAAAGTTATCCTCTTTGTTTAGAGAGAAATTGTCAGATCTTAGTTATGAAAATTTACACAAAGAACTCAATGATTTACTCAGTAACTCGCAAATTAGTGCGATAATAAAACGCCGAGATTTCATTTTATCAAACGCTACGACTCCTTAGCTAACAATAATACAGAGTGTGCAGTTAATGGAAAATAGCAATACCGCTGAACCAAATAATAATTCAAAACGCTTCACTTGGATTGAACGACTGTTAGCAAGCGGGGCAGATATTAAGCCAGGTGAAGGCTGGAATATTCTGCTACTAATGGGTTCTTTATTTTTCTTACTACTTACCGCTTATCTATTGAAGCCGGTCAGAGATACATTAATTTTGGTGGAA
This sequence comes from Thalassotalea crassostreae, assembly GCF_001831495.1. Taxonomy (NCBI): domain Bacteria; kingdom Pseudomonadati; phylum Pseudomonadota; class Gammaproteobacteria; order Alteromonadales; family Colwelliaceae; genus Thalassotalea; species Thalassotalea crassostreae. The sequence continues at coordinate 345,713 of NZ_CP017689.1, read as the reverse complement.
GGTGACGCCGAAGTTCGCAGTTATGCTATCGCCTTACAAGTTGTTGTACTGATTATTTTACTTCCTATTTATGGCATATTTTCGCGTAAATATAGTAGCCGTAGCTTCATGATTTTTATCGCTGTATTTTTCTCTTTCAACCTTTTACTGTTTTATTTCTTAGGGCAAGCTGGATATAAGCTTTCGGTGCCGTTCTTTCTTTGGCTTGGCGCTTTTGGCGTGCTCATGGTGTCACAGTTTTGGGCTTTTACTTCTCAAGTTTATAATAGAGCATCTGGAGAAAGGCTTTTTGCTTTAGTTGCTGTTGGTGCGAGCTTAGGTGCTTGGGTAGGTTCAGCTATCTCGAGAGGGTTAATTGATTACTTTAACAGCTTCCAAATGCTGTTGATTAGTATTATTCCTTTATTAGCGTCTGCATTTTTGGCAGCCAATGTAAAACTCAATAAAAGTGAAGGGTTCAATATAGCGCCAGCTCAAACTAAACAACAACCCTCTTTGCTAAGCGGCTTCTCTCTTGTAACTAAAAGCGGTTACTTACTACTTATTGCGGTGTTTGTAATTTTAATGAACTGGTGTAGTAGTATCGGCGAATACCTAATGGCAGTATTGATCGAAAGCTTTTATGAGCAGAGAGTAGAACTTGGCAATATAAACGATTCAAAAGAAAATTATATTGGCAAATTCTACAGCGAGTTTTATTTTTGGGTAAATTTAGTCGGCCTATTTGTGCAATTTTTTATCGTTTCAAGGCTAATAAAATGGGCAGGATTTAACATTGCTTTTGTATTAACGCCATTATTGGTATTTATGGGTTATGGACTACTTGCATTTTTTCCCCTAATTACCCTATTTAAAGTCGTTAAGATATCCGAGAACGGTCTAAATTATTCACTTCAAAAAACTACATTACAAATACTATTTTTGCCAACGACACGAAGGCAACAATATGAAGCTAGGGCTGTCATTGATACTGTTTGTTGGCGAATAGGAGATTTACTGCAAGCAGCAACTGTATTTGTAGGTTTAAACCTTTTAAATATGCTGCCGAAAAAATTTCTCCTTGTTAACCTGTTTTTGACGTTAGTTATGGTTATTTTAGCTTTTTTTATTGGTCGGAATTATCAATTAAAATGCCAAGAAGAAAAGTCAAAAATCGAGTAGCCTGGTTAGAAATTTACAATTTAAACAAAGTTTTCTTACTTAAACTTATAGCTAACTTTAATTTAGCTAGCCTTTAGTTCGGACAACATAAAACTCCAGGCTTCTGCGCTTACATTTTGTTCCGAAATATAGCTATTAGCGCCATTTTCTTGCAGCAAAATGATGCCTTTGCTGGAAAGTTTATGCTCGACAATATCTTTCCACAATATTTTAACTTCAGAAAAGTCCGTTTTCGTATTAATGCCTTCATCATCAACCGTTAAGATAACTTCACTATTTGACGCTTTAGACCACATTTGCCTTGTCACCCACCACGCCTGTGCGTATTTAACACTTAACGCTTCGATAAACGCTAATATAAAAAAGAATGCACCTAAGTGACCACTTAATTTTTCAATTTGCATCATATAGATGAACATACCAAAACAAACTAAAAGCAGACACTTAGAGTAGCGAAACTTACGTTTAGGGGCATATTCTAATGATTGCTCATAGCACTCTGTAAAATGCTTTTTATCAAGTATAAATTTACTTTCAAATGTGTTCATGGGGTTAATTGTATTCCAATATTGTTAGGCGACTATATTTTACCGGCTTATTGATTGCTTAATCAATTTATCATTAAACAGATCAGTGTTTGCTTTTATCTCTGGCGCTAGGAATCACTTTTCTGCCTAGTTTTACGTTTACTAAAATAACCGTGAAAACAAATAAATAACGCGGTTGATAAAGCTACTGTCATTAAGTGAATAAAATTGGTCTTAAAGCTAAAGGCATTAGACCAAAAAAAATGGATGCCATTGCCAGAAACAAAAAATAAATCAAGAATGGTATTGTGGATAAACAATAACCCCATTAGTAACACTATCTTCTTTCGACTTAGTCTATGTTTTGGCTCTTGCGTGTGTGTTGGTTTTATCATTATATGTTCAGGTTTATATTATTAGCTGTTTAACTCTTCTATTGCACTATTTTCGAGATACGTCATTAAGCATGGATGTGTATATTCGACATTGAGTAAATCTATCATAATCGAATCAACTTGCTTACCTAATTCCTCTGACGACTTAGGCTGAGTGTTAAATTCTGCCGGTTCATCACTGATAAGTGAAACAGCTTTACCATAGAATGATTTTCGACTTGGATGAGTCGGTGCAACAACATTTAGCACTGCAGGTGTGCTGATAAACTCTTGTTTAGCTAGATTATCTTCAATCAATTTAGAGAGTACTTTAATCACATCATCTCGATGAATTAGGTTAACGACTGACTCTGGATCAGCGATGGTACGCCCGGCAAAGAAACGCCCAGGAAAGCGATTGTAGCCAATTAATCCGGCCAATCGCAATACAACTGGAGACTGGACTTTACTACTTAGAACTTGCTGTTCTACGTTTTGTAGAATGGTCGATTTATCATTGCTTTTCGCTAGCGGTGTTTGCTCGTTAACCGCTCCTGTCAATCCACCATACACAGCGGTACTACTCAGTAAGATGAGTTGCTTAACATGAGAACCTTTTGCTTGAGCGATATTAATTATGTTGGCTATTTGTTTGCCATAATTATTATTCTCAATCGCCTCTACAGTGCGCATTTTCGGTGGTATGCATATCACTAAAGTGTGACACTTTTGTAGATGCTTAATAGGCTCGACGTCAACTTCTACTGAAGAATTTACTTCAACGCTAAAGTCGGCATCAAAATTAACCGCTGTTAAACCACTGTTCGCCAATGTATTTAACACCTGTTGACTGCGCGCAGTAACTAATGTCGTGATTTGCTTCTCGGTTAAGTGCGCTGCCAAAGCTTTACCTACCCAGCCAGCACCAATGATCCCTACTTGATAAGATATGTCGCTCATTTAAACATTACCTAGGTTTGGGATAATAACGTACTTGCCATTGAAGGTGGCGACTACCTGATCACCATCATGTACATGCACTTGCACCATAACTCGCGCTTTTCTACCTTTGTTGACAACTTTGATATTACCTGAAGTTAATTCTTCTTCTGTTATGGCTAATGGCTGACCATGTAATGGTTTATGGTAACGAATGTCAGCGTCTGCTAAAACGATATCGCCGTCTAATTCATTGAGTTTTAGCAGCATATGGACCCACCCCCAACCCGTTAATGTCGCTAACGTATAGATACTGCCAGCGAACATAGTGTTATGAAGATTAATATTTGCTTCTCTATTAGCGCATACGGTAAATCGATTATCTTGCAATGACGCTGGATGAATTAACATATGCTTAGATACAGGAATAGTATTGTGCCATACCTGCTTAAGGTCACTTAAAAATTGAGTACAGTTATTCTCTATTGGGCTAAGATTTTTGCTCATTTTATGATGTTGAATTTCATCATAGAGCAAGTGAGCTAACGCTACATATTGGTAGCCACAACTTTTGTAAAACTCTAAAGCCACATCTCGCGCATTGAGTTCAATTAGCTCAACACCTTGAAGTCTAGCTTGTTGTTCGAGTGCGTCTAGCATCATTCGTCCGAGACCTAACCCTTGGTGTTCGTTTGAAACAGCCATAAATCGAATTTGAGCAACAAAACAAGACACTTTATGAAAGCGTCCAACCGCAACAACGTTTTCGTTTTCGTCCACAATCATACGATGCACAGATTGCCCTTCGAGATCGTCTACTTCACTACCTTTAGGTTGTTGCCACGGTGCTCTGAGCACATCAAAACGTAATTGATGATAACGTTCAAAATCTTGTTCGGTTTTCGGTTGTTTAACTTTAAATTGAGGGGTTGTCATAGAATTAACTCAAACTGTAAGGTTTATACGGTAAGTGAAAAAGTCACTGGCCCATCGTTAACTAAAGAAACTTGCATATCGGCACCGAACTGCCCTGTTGGCACTCTAAATCCTTTTTCTTTAAGTTGCTGACAAAAGAAATGATAAAGATGTTCACCTGTCTTAGGGTCAGCACATGTTGAGAAACTCGGACGCTTACCACTTTTAGTATCCGCAGCTAAGGTAAACTGTGAAACAACTAAGATATCGCCCCCCACTTGGCCCACATCTAGATTTATTTTGCCGTTTTTATCTTCAAACATACGATAACTAGCAACTCGCTCTGCCATACGTTTGGCTTTCGCTTCGTCATCATCTTTTTGTACGCCGAGCAACAACATAATACCGTGCTCAATTTCACCGTTAACTTGCCCATTTATGCGAACACTAGCTTGTGTCACCCTTTGTACTAATGCAATCATATTTTACTACTTACAACCTAAGGTTCTTTGTTTTCTAGAAAAGAGGCCATCTTATCAGAAGCTTTGCAAATAGCATCAACTATTCCCTCTTCAAAACCACTATGTCCACATGCAGGAATTATTTGCAATTCACTGTTTTGCCACTTTTCCGCCAATAGATAAGCTGGTTTAAGTTGGCACACCATGTCATAACGACCATGAATAATAAAGGCCGGTAAATGGGCAACTTTGTGAACATTATTCAGTAAATAATTGGGTTCAAAAAAACAATGATTTATGAAGTAATGGTTTTCCAGTGTTGCCATCGCGATAGCACCATGAGTTTCTTCTTTACTATGAAAACCTGATATATCCATTCTTAATGCTGAAATACGTGTTTCCCATAACGACCAAGCTTTTGCCGCTGCAATACGGGCAATGTCGTTATTAGAATGTAATATCTTATGGTAGGCCTTTACTGGATCAGCAAACTTTTGATCATTCAGTGGACTAATAAAATCTTGGTAATGTTCAGGATAAATATTCGCCGCACCATCAGCGCCAATAAGCCAATCGACCTCTTCATCTGTCCCTAAAAATATTCCTCGTAAGATAAAACCTAATACTTTATCGGCATGCTTGATGCCATAGGCAAGTGCTAGAGTTGTTCCCCATGAACCACCACAAACCAACCACGTTTTGATCGCAAAGTGTTCTCGGATCTCTTCAATGTCATCAATTAAGTCATCGGTAGTGTTATCTTCGGTTTCATTGTGCGGTGTAGAATTTCCGCAGCCTCGTTGATCAAAAAGAATAATGCGATATTTTTCCGGATCAAAGTAACGCCTATGATCTGGACTACTGCCTCCCCCAGGTCCACCGTGTAAATAAATAACCGGAATACCGTTGGGGTTACCACATTCTTCAATGTAAACATTGTGGCGGCCAAACGTTAAAAACTCGGTTTTATTAGGCTTAATTTTCGGATACAAGGTTCTCAAAGTTTGATTCCTAGGTGTTTATTAAATAAGGTGATTAACGATAATTGAAATAATTACTTGTTTTTAAGTCTAGACGAACGATGCGTACCAGTCGCAACTTCTTGCAAACAAGCAGTAAATTCTGCGCCGACAAATACCACCAACCACGAGAGATACACCCAAACAAACAGTATAGGAATAATAGCTATAGCCCCGTATATTGCTTCATAAGAAGGCAAATGAGTGACATAAGCTGCAAAGCCTTTTTTCGCTAACTCAAATAGTATAGTCGCAATAATTGCACCGTAACACGCATATTTAAAACGAACATGGGTATTGGGTACCAACATGTATAACACAATGAAACCAGCCATTGATGAAATCAAAGGTAAAGCCCTTATCATTAAACTTTGAACCATACCGATATCGAGTCCACTGTCGGACATCAAAGAAACCACATAGGTTGTTGCGAGAATACTGACACTAATGAGCACAGGCCCTAAAGTCAGGATCATCCAATAAATTGCAAAAGAGGTTATTGCTTTGCGTCGTTTATGAATTCGCCAGATACGATTTAATGATTTATCGACCGCAGAAATAAGCATCATAGCCAAAACAAATAGAAAAAATATCGCGGTTGCTGACATCTGCGATGCGTTGGCAACAAAGCCGTCAACATGCTCTTGAATAAGCTCCGAGGCAGTTGGCACAAAGTTAGTAAAAATAAATCGTTCTAAATCTTGATGGATTTCACCAAAAATTGGAAATGCCGATACTATTGAAAACATCACCATAATCAAAGGCACAAGCGACATGATAGTTACGTATGATAAGTAACCTGCAGATACTTGAATTTGATCATGTCGACAACGCTTAAAATAATGATCAATAAAACGTACATAAGGTATCAATTTAGGGTACGTCGTAATAATTTGTGACAATTTCATCAATTTATCTATATTTTTCTTGGTGTTATATTAACTATACTAAAGAATGAAAAATATATGAAAATTATTACAAGAGGCTTCTATGAGCGGACAAGGTTCTGGTGGAAATGTGTTAGCTGCAATCTGCAGTTTTTTATCGTCGGTTTAGGGCAGTTAGTACAAGGTAGAATTCTCCCAGCTTTTCTATTTTTTGTCATCACCTATGTGCTTTAGGTCAGCTGGGTATTTGCTTTTGTTGGTGTGATTTTCCACCTGTGGGCGATTATTGATGCCGCCCGTTATAGAGGTAGTTAATCGTTGGTTACTAGCTAGAATAGACGTCGATACCCTAAAAACAGTACAAAATCTTCCGTATCTGGGCCATCGATATTAATTTTAGTACCAAGAGAGTAGACATCTTTATTTGCCATAACCTTACCTAAGTGGAAGAATGCGGTAGTAACAGAATCACCGCTATCAAACCGATAAGCATAAGGAAATGCGACAGTCGCATAGCTGATATATTTCCCCATAGGTTGATAAGCAATTAAAGGGACAATATTTATGCTATTTTCTTCTTCTTCTTCCGTAATATTAAGACCATTAATGGCGGCAAATAACCATTCGCCATGTTTGTAAGCATTGAACATACCTAAGCGCACGGAATTATAGTCATCCCCTAACCCATCATCCGTGGCAGTATCGAAGGAGAGTCCAGCTCCCATTGAAGTAGAAAATTTTCCTTCTGAATATATTCTTGATTTGAAACTTATTTTAACGTCACCAATACCATTGGTGCGATTACCATCTGCAGCTTCTGCCGTCGCTAATGGTACTTCGACGCCAACTACAGATGTGTCACTAATATCTTTATCTAAAACTAATATTCCGCTGTGTCTAACCGCACCATCTTTAAATTCAGAATAAGTATAATTAAATTCGATTCGGCCAATTACTTCTGTTGGATCTAGCCCCGTTCCTTTAGTAGCAGCTTCTTTGCGGTCTAATTCTGCTTGTTTTTCTGCATCTGTTTGGGCATGTGCAATAATCGGTAAGAAAAATAAAACACTACAAAGTGAGGCAACAGCAATAGACTTGGTCATATAAAACTCTTATTTAACAAAAAGATAATTTATTATTTCTTACAAAAGCATAACATACAATAATTGTGTCTGCTTAAAATCACACTAAAACAATGTTCATACAAATAAAAACCGGACTCAAAAGTCCGGTTTATTATGACATTACTGTTAATTTATAATTTATACGTGAAGTAACACTGCAACAAGTACTGCTGTTAATACAAGAGAGCTTGTAATAACGCCACGTACTGTTGTCATGAAGCCTTGTTTACCAACAATTGCATTTACTTCAAGAGCAGCAATGATTGCCAAACCAACCCACATACCTGTTGAACCAACACCTGTGCCCCAACCTAAGTTCATTGCACCTGCATGGCCACCTGCTAGCATGAATAACGCCATAGGCCCCGAGAATAAAGTGTTAGTACGAGAAGCTAATAGTGCTTTAGCACCGGCTGCAGGAGCATCACCTTCAACCATACCTAAAGCAATCTTCTGGTTTGGCCAAATAATTAACCATACGTTCAAAAACATTAACGTACCTAAAGTTGCACCTAAAATGATGCCTGCATTTAAATAACCAAGTTTATAAACGCCTACTAGTAGTATTAGACCAGTGATAAAGGTAAACATCGCGCCCCAACGGAACCACCACAATGCTTCTGGAGCCAAATGTTTTTTCGCATCAGCTAATGCTTCAGGAGTTGCTTTTTTGAAATAGCCACCTTGAATAAAGTTAAAGTAATATAAAAGACCTATCCAAGTAATACCGAATAGTACGTGAGCCCAACGGCTTAGAAAATTTATAATTTCCATTGTATGCATAATTCACCCTTAAAATTTTATTTATTATTATTTAGACGCATAGCTAAAATAACTTACAAGATTTTAGTTTAGTGCGACTTATATTTAGTATTATTATTGTACAACTTGATAAAATACATCGTCTGAATTTAATTAGCAATTAATTAACATTTAGCAAAAATTAAATTTTATCTATATAACCTAACTAATTATTCTATAAATTATCTGGTAAAGAGTAGTTAAAACAAAGTAAAATACAGCGTTTTTTATCTACGTGTCCCATATAAAAGCATGTGGTAAATATTAAAATTTCATTCTTAAATATCATTTCTTCGGAGAAAAACATGGCTATTTCATTACCAGCTTTACCTTATGCAATGGACGCTTTAGCGCCTCATATTTCACAAGAAACTTTAGAGTTCCATTACGGTAAGCACCACAATACATACGTTGTAAAATTAAATGGTCTAATTGAAGGTACAGATTTTGCTGACGCTTCTTTAGAAGAAATCGTTAAAAAGTCATCTGGCGGTGTGTTTAACAACGCAGCACAAATTTGGAACCACACGTTCTACTGGAACTCATTAACACCAAACGGTACTAATGCACCAGTTGGTGAACTAGCTGCAGCGATCGACGCACAGTTCGGTTCTTTTGAAGAATTTAAAGCTAAATTCACAGATAGTGCAGTAAACAACTTCGGTTCAAGCTGGACTTGGTTAGTTAAAAACGCTGATGGTTCATTAGCAATTGTAAACACGTCAAATGCTGCAACACCATTAACAGAAGAAGGTGTTACGCCACTTATTACTGTTGATCTTTGGGAACACGCTTACTACATCGATTACCGCAACTTACGTCCTAGCTACATGGAAGCTTTCTACGCTTTAGCTAACTGGGAATTTGCAAACGCAAACTTCACTGCTTAGTCGATTTAAGTAAGAAAAAAGGCTCTTGAATCTATCCAAGAGCCTTTTTTACCCTTTACTGCACATATCTAAACTAATTGCTTTGAGTATTAGGGAAATTAAATATTACTAGGAGGTATAGCAGGTTTGTATTCTGCATCAATACCCGCATAGCTAGGGCCGAAAATAGATAACCCTTTTTCTGTCGTAAACTCCTTAGGAGCTGGTAAAATAATAACGGCTACTTCCATGCCTTTTTGGTAATTAGGATTGGTTATTGGCATTCCATTTGATAAATCTATGCAACAAATAAGGTCTGGGATAGTTGCGTACACTTCACCGTTTAATTTTGCCACCATATTTTCATTTTTAACGTTAATATGGAGTTCATTTTCACTAAATATGCCTGTTCCCATTAGCGTTACATCGCCTAAGGTAAACCCATCTATTGTGCGAAAATCAAAGTCTGTTACTTTTCCCTCAAAAGCAATAAAACCATTTCCTTGTTGAGCAATAATTGATGCTATATTTTCATTGTTTTCTTTGGCTGTTCGCATTGCCTGACCTAATTGCAATGCTTTGCTTATTGTGCCGTGAATTACAGCATCTCTTATTTGCTCTATTGGCAAAGCGTGATCAATTGCCGCGATATCATTTCGGCTAATTTTAGCGAGTGCACGTACTACAGTTTCAGCTCGTAAATCATCTACGATATTCTCACAGATAAAGCACTCACCAAATTCATTTGCTGTAAAAATAGGTGCTGCAGGTAAGTTGTTCAAATAGTAAGTAGAGTGTGTAATCTCAGGTACTGCGCGACCAGCAGGATCTGCATCGATGATATAACCATCGAACATAGCAGCTAGGTAAAAAGAGACCGCAGTGTTAGACCCGCCAAGTTCGCAACAAATTGTGCCATATACAGATTCGCCGGTATATTCAACTAATCGCTGATAAGCGGCTAGAATAGAATGACTACCAGTTCTAGGTAAATCTTTATAGCTAAGCTCTTCATCTTCAGTTAATGGAGAAATTGCTCCTAAAATATAAGGAGTACATACCTTTTCACCTTTAGGAACTTCATCGACACTAATTAACTTGAATGATTTCCCTAATGATAACGCCTCATCTATATAGGCGACACCTTCAGTTAATTCGCCGCCACCACCAGTACCTAAAATGGCACAGCCATGCAATATATCTATAAGTTCTTCCCGACAAAGATTTCGCATATTTTTCTCTTAAACTTTACTACAAACAATTTATCCCTTGCCTAAAAATAAAAACTTTAGATTGTTAATATTAGGATAAACGAGTAGTACTGATTTTAAAAAAGCTCCTAAAATTCCACTTTATGTAAAATAAAGGAGCAAGGGAGTATCCTAAAAGTTATAAATAACTTCTACACCATAACTTCTTGGTTTGTTTGGTTGACGTGCAAGATCGGTTATACCATCGCCAAAAAGAAAGATGTCTTCTATCGCGCGTTCATCGGTTAAATTGTCTGCATAGACTTGGACGGTAAAACTTTCTGATTTTAATCCAATTCCGGCGTTAACATAGGTATAACTAGAAGACTTAACCTCTGGTATATCGATACTAAAGGATTTAGGCCCATCAATTTGAATGTCTGCTCGAGAAACAATTGACCAGTCGTTCTCCAACTCAAAGTAGTGGTTTAAAGAGAGGCTATAATTATATTCAGGCACATAAAATTGAGACTCTCCAATGAGATCAGGGCGTGATGCAAATGCCATAATTTCAGAGTCGACTATTCCGGCACTAAGCCTAATATCAAGGCTTTCAGTGGCCGCAACCGCAACCTCCAACTCTAGACCTGTCGTTTCAACTTCATCAATTGACAAATTTTCCAAAGTAAATGTGTCTACATTAAAATTGGTAAACTGTGCATCATCTTGTTCAATTAAGAATGCTGCGCCATTTAATAGCACTTTACCGTCAAGTAATGTTGTTTTGAAACCCAATTCGTAGCTATCAGAGACCTCTTTATCAAAGTCACGACTAATACCTTCTGCTGGTTCATTAAAACCGCCACTTCTAAAGCCTTTAGAGTAACCGGTATACAACAAGACATTCTCTTTAACTTGATATGCCACAGTAACTTTAGGCTGCAATTGACTAAAGTCCTTTTTAGCATAAGTACTTTCCTTATTTGTAGGATCAAATGATTCACGTTCGTCAAAGTCATAACGTAATGCACCAGTTAATTCCCATTTTGGAGTTAAATCATAGTTAACTTGACCAGCTAAAGCCCAAGCTGCACTGCTATTGTTGTCAATAATTGAAAAATATGGTGCTTCGTTGGCGAAATCACTACGAGTGAGTATTTCAGCGTCGGTAAAGTCATCATAAAAATGAACCGCGGTGTCTCTATCACGCTCCTGATAAAATGCTGAAACTGACCATCTAAAGTCTTGGTCTGAATGCGAGATAAATCTTGATTCAACGGTAAGTGATTCTATGTCGTATATACCTTCAGTACCAAACGGTGCTCTAAACAAGTCTTCTTCATCAATAAACGTTGGATCAGCAGAGTAATCACCATCATAAAAATGTACATTTTCCGATTCACTATAAGCGGTTATAAATTCAAAAGTACCCAGTTCATAATCGGTTGTTAATTTAGCACTTAACTCATAAACATCACGCTCATCTTCATTAATAATATTCTGTGAGGTCTCAATTGAAAAATCTTCGATGGTATCTTCAGATACCCCTTGATAGTAGGCAAAACCCGCTTCACTCGATGTGGTTCTACCTCGAAAATTTAATGTAGTATCATCGGTTAATTCAAATTCTAACTGGCCAAATAATGAAGATTCTTCAAATGGGTCTGCCTCTTCACCAGAATATTCGTTATCAATTAAACCATCACTATCTTTTATATAACCACCGACTCTGAAAAATGCGGTATCTGCATCATTTAGCGAGCCCGAAACTACGCCATTTAGATTATAAGTATTACCGCTTTCTATTGACGCTTTTATAGTGCCCTCAAGATCTTCAGTTGGTTTTTTAGTGGTAACGATTACCGCTCCCCCTATCGCTCCTCGACCATACAATGCACCTTGGGCGCCGCGCATAACTTCTATTCGCTCGATATCGACTAAATCTTGATTGATAAATTCAAGATCTGGTGAAGTTACACCATCAACAACGAAAGCTATTGGTGGATCGCCTACTTGTGGAGTAATCAATCCACGAATAGTAATGCGCGCTAAACCAGGCCTAAAGTTATCTAACTGGGTTAAATTTGGTGTCATGTCTGCAACATCTCGAAAATTGGTAATACGCGAATTTTCGATCATATCTGAGCTAAATGCGGTAACTGAATCTGGAACCGATTGAATTGTTTCAACACGCCCTCGAGCAACAACTGAAATAGTTTCAATCGTATTCGCCTCGTTTTGCTCTGATTCTTCAGCATACACATGCGGAACGAATGACAAGCTGAACGCGGTTGCCAAAAGCGTTTTCTTAAAATGTTTTATGTTAGATTTATTCATAAACGATGTCCTTCCCTTTCATTTAACGTCAGAATTTTTATTACTGTTATAATGTGGTCAATTCATTGTCTCTTACCTATACAAAATAATATTTTGCAATTGATGAATTCAATGTAAAAAAAAACCGAATAACGTTAATTTCCAAGTCAAACTTTGCATTGAACATTTTATTAGTTCACTATATTGGTTATTACTTTGCGGTTGTTATTAGAATGAAAAAATCAATAAAAATAGATAGATACAATAAAAAAATATTAGCTACCTTGCATCTAAAGGCGGACTTAACCAATATAGAATTGGCTGAAATTGTAAATTTGTCACCAAGCGCCTGCTTTCAGCGAGTCAAGATCCTTAAAGAAGCAGGCTATTTTAGAACTTTTGGTGCAGATATAAATTTGGAGCAAATATGCGAACATGTATTTGCGTATATCGAATTTACTTTAGAAGATAATAGCTTTCCTGTTAGAAAGAAATTTCTTGCTGTGATTGATACCATTCCAGAAATAATGGATTGTATGCAAATTAGTGGCGACGTGGACTATATTTCATTTTGTTGCTTTGCCGATATAGAGTCTCTCAATGAAAAATGTGACCAGCTTAGTGCTAACCAAGAATTTGTCATCAAAAAGCTAAAAACAAGGGTTGTATTAGAGCGCTCAAAATTCTTTTTAGGCTTTCCATTAGAGCGTTTGAAGTGGCGTGATGAAATGAAATTTGAAGATGATGAAGAAAACGATTAAATGATCAAACGCTTTATTCTTATAATCATCTGAACTTTACTTAATCATGGTACGAAACGGTAAGAACTTTGCACACTTCATTAATATCGTATAAATAATACCGGTTAATACGATGGCATCAATGACTGTAATTCCAGATACATTAGCAGTAAAAAAGGTACCATTAAATACTGCGAATGTAGCACCAACTAACCAAGCAAAAAAAGCAGGAATAGAAAATCTAAAATGATTTTCTAAAGTCTTTATGTTGTAACCCTCGGGCCTAATAAATAGCGCATCGATAATTATGACACCTGCTACTGGCACAAATATATCCGATAAAAACGATAAAAATTCGATAAATATGTCGAGTATATTCATAAAAGCGGCAAGAATGCCGATTGCACCGAGTATAATAATTACTGCTCGTTTATCCCATTTGGGAAATGTAGCCTCGACACTTAACGTCGTGCTGTATAAATTCAGTGAATTAAGTACCCAACTACCTGCAATAACGATAAAAAAGGCCGAAAAACCAAGATTCAAATCAAGCATCAAACTTAATATTTTCGTTTCTTGCATCGCTGTTGCTGCAAATACAGATACAAATAAAACAAATAGCTCAACAACCATATACGACCAGAAAACAGTATACACTCCACCTCTTTTTTCTTTTGAAAAACGAGTGATATCTGGCAGAATAATTGCTCCTATAATTATCACACCAACAATCGCTGACACCCCTTCACCTAGAGTTAGTGCGGCAGATTTTTCAAATGATAAGAACTGATTGAAAGTCATTTCTTCAATTGCCCCCCAAAACATCATTCCGGTAACAATCGCAAGCACGGGGACCATAACAGATGCCAAGATATTTATTGCTCTAAATCCATACAAGGTTGTAACCAGCATGCAAATACCAGCAAAAATATCTATTGGCCATTCAGGAATAATAATATTAAATTCTGCACCGAGTAATTGGACCACTGCATTAGAAAATAAGTCTATATTAAAACCAAACCAGCCTATAAGAGATATCGCAAAAGCCAAATTTACGATGCCAGCTCCGGCATTGCCAAAAGCGATTCTTACCAGAAAATAAGAACTTAATCGGCTTCTTGCACCAATAGTTCCCATGGCTCCGCCTATTGCCATTAATATTAACGATCCAATTATTAACGCCCATAGAGCATCATGAATAGTTAATGCTTGATAAATTTCTAACCCTGTTACGAAAGTAGGTAAAGAGAAGCTTACCATGGCTGAAACAGCAGCAATTCTTGGCCAAGAAACCAAATCGGTTGCTTTTACTTCTGCATGTTCAAACTCATTATTTGTATCCATCAAATATCTCTGTTTTAGTTAGGGCTGTTTTATATTACAGGATTAAAAAATTTTTCAATTGCTTAATTTACTTCAATTCAAACCATCCAATTCAAAATAACAAAAATTACAAAATATTATTTTGTGAGAATAGATTGACTGATTCAAATTTTAGCTATTTGAGCTATCAAAAATGCTGATATTTCGCCGGCTACAGCTAATGTTGTCTCACAAGAGTCGTCACTGTTTATTGTACTATCGGTAAATGGCGCTATTTCCATCATATCTGCTCCAGATATTTTAAAGACCTGTGCAAGAGCGCGTAATATAGCCATAACCTCGTCTGGATATAAGCCATCAGGCTCTGGGGTACCCGTTGCTGAAGCGAACTTTGCATCTATGGCATCAATATCAAAACTTACATATAATTCTTCAATACCATCGGCAATTAACTGTTGTTTTATTTGTTCAATTATTATTTCAACACCTTGACGCTTTATCTCTGCTGTCCAATATTGCTTAACGCCAAACTTATTTTCCCAGTACTCTTGTGGTTTACCGCTAGAGCGTATGCCTAGTTGAATTAAATTTCTAGGTTCATCTAAATCATCTAGGATATGTGTGCACCATGAACCAAAGCATAAATCAATTCCTAACCGTTCATGCAGTAGGTCAGTATGCGCGTCAAAATGAATAACAGCCGATTTAATACCTTGCTTTTTCTTGGCTTGTAAATAAGTTTTTACCAAAGGATAACTAACTGAGTGATCACCTCCTATCCCAAATATTCCTTTTTCAGGAAATTCAGCATACAAGTCGTGTAATATCTCTTCTGTAATAGATAGTGGCGATACAGGGTAAGTAATATTCTTGCCATAAAGTGATTGTTGACAATTAGATATAGTTGAATCATTTAAATATTTGTCATGAAGCAAATGTGGTATTACTCTAATATCGCCTAAGTCAAAAGCATCAAGGTTAGGATAATTCGCCAATAAAGTTGAGCGTAAAAATAAAGGTCCCCAATTGGCACCTCTTAAAATACCACCACCACAATCAGATGCGACTCCCAGAATTACTGCATTTGAACAATTGGTTAAATCGTTTAATGACTTTTCCCATAGTTCATCAACGCTAGTAACCGTACCAAATAAATCTTGATGCAATTTTTCTTTTCGCTCTCGCGCAGTATTTACTGTGTATACACCATTACCAGGGGGGCACAGACAAGATGAAAGCTTAGTAAGTAAGTCATTTGGTACCGTATTCATAAGTTTTTCCTTCTAAAGTACTAATGATAAGTACTAAATAAAAAATAAAATTTTGAATATCGTGTAAATATAAAAATTTAAATGCGATATAAAGCGTCAAAAAATAGGCGATTGTTTATCAATAGAAAACTCAATCTAGTGAGAGCTTTATTATGAGACACAAAAAAGCCAGCATAAGCTGGCTTTTTATTGACTAATTGAAAAGCTAATTAAGCTTTTTTAGGGCGAGACTCACGTTTACGGTCGCTCTCTTTTAAGAACTTCTTACGTATACGGATGCTCTCTGGCGTAACCTCAACCAACTCATCATTATCGATGAATTCAAGCGCTTGCTCTAAAGACATGATAATTGGCGGCGTTAATGTTTGTGCTTCATCAGTACCCGATGAACGAACGTTCGTTAACTGCTTACCTTTAAGAGCATTTACGGTTAAGTCGTTATCACGTGAGTGAATACCGATAACTTGACCTTCGTAAATATCTAAGCCGTGACCAATTAACATACGACCGCGTGATTGTAAGTTAAAGATTGCGTTTGTCAGTGCTTTACCCGTTGCGTTTGCAATCATTACACCGTTTAAGCGTTGACCGATTTCACCACCTTTATGTGGACCGTACTGTAGGAATGTATGGTAAATCAACCCGGAACCTGAAGTGATAGTCATAAATTCAGTTTGGAAACCAATCAAACCACGAGATGGCATGATGAAGTCCATACGGATACGACCTTTACCATCTGGGGCCATATCAGTAAGTTCAGCTTTACGAACACCCATACGCTCCATGATAGTACCCTGATGTTGCTCTTCAACATCAATAGTCACTGTTTCGTATGGTTCTTCCATTTGGCCATCAACTTCGCGCATGATAACTTCTGGACGAGATACCGCTAATTCGTAACCTTCACGACGCATGTTTTCAATTAAGATACCTAAATGAAGTTCACCACGACCAGATACTTTAAATTTGTCTGGATCGTCTAATTGCTCAACACGTAATGCAACGTTATGAACAAGCTCTTTTTCCAAGCGATCTTTGATGTTACGTGAAGTAACATATTTACCTTCTTGACCTGAGAATGGAGAAGTATTTACTTGGAATGTCATGTTGATAGTTGGTTCATCTACCGACAATGGCGGTAATGCTTCAACTTCATTTGGACAACAGATAGTGTCAGAGATTTTAAGCTCACCTAAACCAGTGATAGCGATGATATCGCCAGCTTCTGCTTTTTCAACTTCGTGACGCTCAAGACCAAGGTAACCAAATACCTTACCCACTTTACCGTTATGAATCTTACCGTTTGACCCTTCAACCGTTACTTGTTGGTTTGGTTTAACTGAACCACGAGTGATTCGACCAACACCAATTACACCTAAGTATGAGCTGTAATCAAGTTGCGAGATCTGCATTTGGAATGAACCTTCAGTATCTGCATCTGGTGCAGGTACTTGATCAACGATAGTTTGGAATAAAGGCGTCATATCTGTGCCTTCTTCATCTGCATCCATAGATGCCCAACCGTTGATTGCTGATGCATATACCACTTGGAAATCAAGTTGGTCATCAGTAGCGCCTAAGTTATCAAACAAATCGAAAACTTGATCCATAACCCACTCAGGACGAGAACCTGGCTTGTCAATTTTGTTAATTACAACAATTGGCTTAAGACCTTGGGCAAATGCTTTTTTAGTTACAAAGCGAGTTTGCGGCATAGGACCTTCTTGTGCATCAACGATAAGTAAAACAGAATCTACCATTGACATAACACGTTCAACTTCACCACCGAAATCGGCGTGACCAGGAGTATCTACAATATTTACACGGTACTCGTTCCAGTTGATTGCAGTGTTTTTTGCAAGAATGGTGATACCACGTTCTTTTTCAATGTCGTTCGAATCCATGATTCGTTCGTCATGATCTGCACGAGAGTCAAGAGTTCCTGATTGATCAAGAAGTTTATCAACCAAAGTAGTTTTACCGTGGTCAACGTGAGCGATTATCGCAATGTTACGTAAGTTATCTAGCACTATATTTAGCCTTTATTAGCCCAAGGGGTATAATTTTGCGCGTATTATAGACTAAAACATAAGCTATGTATTGAGCTTTTTTGTATTCAATTGCTATAAATAGGCATAAAAATAGCAGTTGGAATTGGAAAAGAGATGAATTGTAGAGTATTGAGAGATGGAGGAGAGTATTCAGTTAAAATCAATACTCTCTCTACTTTAGTTCAAATATCGAATTATCCTTCCTCGATTTCAGCAATCGTGACCGAACCACCCGACGTCCATTGCTTGAGCATATTTTGCCATTCAGTGACATCCCAACCGTAGTCGTCGGCAAGGTCAATAGCTTCGCGCATGGAGATTACTGCTAAATCCAAACGTCTAGATTCTTTAT
Source organism: Thalassotalea crassostreae (assembly GCF_001831495.1). NCBI lineage: Bacteria > Pseudomonadati > Pseudomonadota > Gammaproteobacteria > Alteromonadales > Colwelliaceae > Thalassotalea > Thalassotalea crassostreae. The sequence goes on along the minus strand of NZ_CP017689.1, from coordinate 327,393 downwards.
TTCTATAGGCAAGTGCTCGTAGATAATAATACTCTGGATCATCCTTAAAAGTACTTTGCATTACATCTAAATTTTCAATAGCTTGTTTAACATCAATTAATTCATCGACGTTCGCGTCAAGTTTAAGGTAAGTTAAATGTTTAAGCGCCATCATGTGACCATTATAAGCTGCTGCATTTAACCAGAAAGCCGCTTTGCTTTGATCATTTTTAACAAACGGACTATCCAATAGTAACTTACCTAGTCGGTATTGAGCATCAAATACACCAGCTTGCGCAGCTTTTTCTATCCATTTTAACGACGTTTTTATTTCACGTTGTTCACGGTAAAGTTTCATCCCATACTCAAACTGAGCTCGTGCATGATTTTTATTGGCGGCGTCTAGAAGCAATTCTTCAATTTGTTGATCTTCAATTTTCAGCCAAGTGAAATAACTATAGATAAGAGCAAGTTTATATTGCTCATCTGCAACGTCACTTCCTTTTAAACGACTCACTAATTTCCGGATTTTGCTGTATAGCGATGGAAATTCTTTTCTGATTTGAAAGATTGAATAGTTAGCAACGCCTAGATATGCTCGGTGAACAAAGCTAACGCTATTATTATCTAGCATTGGAGTAGACAGTGGAGAATGGGCGAGTTGTTCAATACCTTTTCTGGGATTGCCAATCACTTGCACAGGGGAAAAATCTCTTCTCGAACCATCAGGGGCAACGTCGTAATCAACAACTAAAAAATAATTTCGATTTTCAATGCTTCGTGGTTGTTGGCGGGCAAAAGTATTGTCCGTCCAACCAGAATCATAATCGTCTTCAAATACGCTAGGGTCTTCATCATCAAACGATTGTTCAAAATCGTCTTCAAACAATTCGGTAGTCTCAAAATGATTACTCGAATCAGTGCTATTCTCAAAACTTATTTTATTTTTTAGTTGCTCATCTTTAAGCTCTGGATAGTATTTTTTCTTAACCTTTTCAATCCCATAAGAGCTCTTAAACTTGGCCACTATAGCAATTACTTTTTCTCGTTCTGAAGGGGCAATATTAGACATTATTTCAGAATATATTTGTGCCGAGTTTTCGTAATCTTGTTCTGCCGCTAGGGCAAACCAGATTATCGCATTGATGTCTTTATTCGGCGTGTCTTCTTTTAGGCTAATCATTCCAAGTTGATAATATATTGCCGGATTACCACTATTGACTGCTAGTAAATATTCTTTTTTAGCTTTTTGATATTCACCATCATGAAATAACTGATTTGCCAAATCGACATTGATCGCCTCTGCTTTATATACAAATAAAGTGCACATTATTGCGCACCAATAAACGATTAATAATGATTTAATTTTCATAGTAGTTTTATTCGAGCTTTTTATTAGTTTTATTTTTAGTATTTCAAAAATGAAATTGCAGTGTATAACAACTAAATTCGAATATTCACAATATTTGCGTAACTTTACATTGAACAATGGCATTGAATTCTTTAGTTTAGTTGCAGAGCAAGTACTCGACCTTAAAATAATTATAATTCCTTTTTAGCACACATTATTAATGCGCTTTTACATCGCACCAAATTAGTGCACCATATAAGTGCAACGACGCACCAACATGATCCATCAATAAGGTTTTTAATCATTACGTTTTTAAAATAAGTAGTAATAATAGGCGTTTAAAAACTTGGCACGATTCTAGCTTTAGAAAACATAACTTAATGTTTATACATTTTAATTATAACCTGCAGAAACTTACGGAGACGTTCATGTCACAAGCAGTATTAGATTTAATCAAAGAAAACGATGTAAAATTCGTTGATCTACGTTTTACTGATTCAAAAGGTAAAGAGCAACACGTTTCAATTCCTCATCATCAAATCGACGAAGATTTCTTCGAAGATGGTAAAATGTTTGACGGTTCTTCAATCGCTGGTTGGAAAGGTATTAACGAATCTGACATGGTATTAATGCCAGATGCTTCTACAGCAGTACTAGATCCATTCACTGAAGAAGCTACATTAAATATTACATGTGATATTTTAGAGCCTGCAACTATGCAAGGTTACTCTCGTGACCCTCGCTCTGTAGCTAAGCGTGCAGAAGAGTACATGCGTTCTACAGGTATCGCTGATACTGTTTTAATTGGTCCAGAGCCAGAGTTCTTCGTTTTTGATGACGTTAAATTCCACACAGACATGTCTGGTTCAATGTACAAAGTTGACGACAAAGAAGCTGCATGGAATGGTGCAACTCACTATGAAGACGGTAATACTGGTCACCGTCCAGGTGTTAAAGGCGGTTACTTCCCAGTAGCTCCTGTTGATTCATCTCAAGATTTACGTTCAGCTATGTGTTTAATCATGGAAGAAATGGGCTTAGTTGTTGAAGCACATCACCACGAAGTTGCAACATGTGGTCAAAACGAAATTGCTTGTCGTTTTAACACTATGGTTAGCAAAGCTGATGAAGTTCAAATATACAAATATGTTGTTCATAACGTTGCTCACGCATACGGTAAAACAGCAACATTTATGCCTAAGCCATTAGTTGGTGATAACGGTACTGGTATGCACGTTCACCAATCTTTAGCTAAAGACGGTGTTAACTTGTTCTCTGGTGATCAATACGGTGGTTTATCTGAGACAGCTTTATACTACATTGGTGGTATCATTAAGCACGCTAAAGCACTAAACGCTTTCACTAACGCTTCAACTAACTCATACAAGCGTCTAGTACCTGGTTTCGAAGCACCTGTTATGCTTGCATACTCTGCTCGTAACCGTTCTGCATCTATTCGTATTCCAGTGGTACCTAGCCCGAAAGCTCGTCGTATCGAAGTACGTTTCCCTGATCCAACGGCAAACCCGTACTTAGCATTCTCTGCAATGTTAATGGCTGGCCTTGACGGTATCAAAAACAAAATTCACCCTGGCGATGCTATGGATAAAGATTTATACGACCTTCCAGCAGAAGAAGCAGCAGCAATTCCACAAGTTGCAGCATCATTTGAAGAAGCATTAGACGCTCTTGAAGCTGATAAAGATTTCTTAACAGCTGGTGGCGTTATGGACGACGACATGATTGCAGCATACATTGATCTTAAACGTGCTGAAGTTGAGAAGTTAAACAGTACAACTCACCCAGTTGAGTTTGAAATGTACTACAGCTGTTAATCAGCAATTAGTTAAAAACAAAAAAGCTCGCTTCGGCGGGCTTTTTTATTGCGCTAGTGTTTGCTATTTAATAGCAGAAATTGCCGCGGCTAATTGTTGTCTTAACTACTTGGCTACAATACTAAAACCCTAACAAACGTTAAAGATCAACCTGATTCAATGAGTTAGGTTAAATTCTTACAGTAAAAAGTGAGACAATTTACTAGCACAATTGGCTTTAATTAGTTAAATTAACATTAGTGATTTAAAAAAGGATATTAAAATAAATGCTAAGGGTCGCATTAACAGCGTTGATTATATTATCAATGACACTGCCAACATTGGCTGCGTCAAGTAAGATCTATGTCTGGCGCAACGCAAATGGCGACTTAGTCTATTCTGATAGCCCTAAACCAGGCAAAGAAGATATCGCTGAAGAAATTGAAATCACTGAGAAAAACACTATCATTTCAAATGTAGACACTTCAATCCTAACTCCGACCCCAAGAGTTGTCGCAGAGGACTATCAAGTTGCAATCAGTCAACCTGAAGACCATGCAACAATTAGAGATAACTCAGGCTCTATTTATATCTCAGGACGTGTTGCACCAGTATTTAAACGAGGCTTTAAAGTACGTTTAGTATTTAATGGTGAAGTACACGGTGAGCCACAAACTCGCTCTGTATTTATCCTTCGAGACGTCGATCGTGGCGAGCATAAAATAAAATTGGAACTTTTGAACAATCAAGGCAAGGTTATTGCATCAAGTAAACAAAGAACAGTTTACTTGCACCGTGCACGAGTTAATTAACCACTTTTTTCTCTAAACGGGTGCAAATACGCCCGCTATTTATTACACTACAATAAATGGCCGCACCAAATTGGTGCAACGGAGAAGACCTTGTATACAAACGTAAGTTTAAAAGAAATAAGAAACCTCTATAGTCAACAACTTGTTGGTCAACTAGTTACTGCCGTAGTCATTTTGGATGAGAACTTAAACATCCAATATTTAAACTCGTCAGCAGAAGCGCTATTTTCAAAAAGCCTTAATCGCCTGTATCAGCAACCATTTCTAGGTATTTTTACCTATTCGAGTCTGACCAATGATCGATTATTACAAGTGTTATCATCAGCACAGGATTTCACCGATTCAGAAGTCGTATTTGAGTTTATTGAGAATTATCATATTACCTTAGAAGTCACTGCTTCAGTTGCTGTATTCAATGGCAATGAACATTTACTTATTGAATGTAAGCGCATTGATAAGCAACGCCAAATAAGTGCAGAAGTGTTTCAAGAGCAACAATGGATAGCCGCTCGAGATTTGATTCGCGGTTTAGCTCATGAGATTAAAAACCCGCTTGGTGGACTTCGCGGAGCAGCTCAACTACTTGAAAAAGAAATCGCAGAGCCGCAGCAAGAATTTACCAATTTAATTATCGAGCAAGCTGATAGACTCACAAACTTAGTCGATCGTTTACTTGGCCCTAATCAGTTACCAAAACTTGAATTTCATAATATCCACCAAGTTCTGGAAAAGGTCTATCAGCTAGTAACATTAAATAATCCGAAAGAAATCGATATTAGTCGCGATTATGATCCGTCTATTCCCGATATAGAACTTGATACAGAAAAGTTACAGCAAACATTATTAAATATAATCAATAACGCCATTCAAGTGCTCGATGAGCATGGAACGATCAAATTAAAAACCAGAATCGCGACCAATCAAACAATTAATGGTAAACGAGTTAAAACAGCCGTTAAGATTGCCATTATTGATAACGGTCCAGGTATTTCACCTGAAATTCAGGATACTTTATTTTATCCAATGGTTTCCGGACGTGACGATGGTACAGGATTAGGACTTTCTATAGCTCAAACACTGATTCATCAACATAACGGGAAGTTAAGTTGCCATAGTTTTCCTGGCCATACCGAATTCACAATTTTACTACCACTACCTAAGAGAGATAAATGATGAACATGGAACAAGTTTGGGTTGTTGATGATGATAACTCTATTCGCTGGGTATTAGAGCGAGCTCTCAACGGCGAGAAGATTAGCTGTGCATCATTTAGCAATGCTGACGATTTACTTGCCGCTCTTGATTTTAGCCAGCCACAGGTAATTATTTCTGATATCAGAATGCCAAAAATGGATGGCATGAAAATGTTATCAATCATCAATGATAAATACCCTGATTTACCAGTAATAATTATGACTGCACATTCTGATTTGGATAGTGCGGTTAATGCTTATCAAGGTGGCGCGTTTGAATATTTGCCTAAACCGTTTGACATTGACGAAGCAATGGCACTAACAAAACGTGCAATCACCCACGCCGATGAACAAAATGAGAAGAAAGCCAAATCTAACGCATCTTCTAATGCCGTAGGTATTATTGGTGAAGCACCAGCGATGCAAGAAGTATTCAGAGCAATCGGTCGATTATCACGTTCGAGTATCAGTGTATTAATTAATGGCGAATCAGGAACAGGTAAAGAATTAGTGGCTCACGCGTTACATATGCATAGTCCAAGAAAAAGCGCTCCTTTTATTCCACTTAATATGGCGGCGATTCCAAAAGATTTGGTTGAGTCTGAATTATTTGGTCATGAAAAAGGTGCGTTTACTGGTGCCAACTCCGTGCGCCAAGGGCGCTTTGAACAAGCACACGGCGGTACCCTGTTTCTAGATGAAATTGGCGATATGCCATTGGAAGTGCAAACGCGACTGCTTCGTGTTTTAGCGGATGGTCAATTTTATCGTGTAGGTGGTCATAACCCGATTAAAGTTGATGTAAGGATTATTGCAGCAACCCATCAAAACTTGGAAGAAGGTGTTGCTAAAGGCGATTTTCGTGAAGACTTATTCCATCGTTTAAATGTTATTCGCATTAAGTTACCTAGTTTAAAAGAGCGTAAAGAAGACATTGAACAACTTGCCAAACATTTTCTATCCTTGGCGGCGAAAGAATTGGGCGTTGAATGTAAGTCTATTTCAAAAGAAGCGATAAAATACATGCAGCGCTGTGACTGGCAAGGTAATGTTAGACAATTAGAGAATACCTGTCGTTATTTAACAGTAATGGCAACTGGCCAAGAAATATTGGTAGATGATATGCCGAGCGAGATTAGTGAGCATACACATGTTCATAAAACCAATGGCGAGCATAGTTCGTGGCAACAAATATTATCGGCCTATATCGACGAACAACTCAATGAAGGTAGAGATAATATTTTAGATACCGCGATGCCGGAATTTGAAAAGGTATGTTTAGAACGTGCTTTAAATTATACTCATGGACACAAACAGGAAGCGGCAAAAAAACTAGGCTGGGGTCGAAATACCCTAACTCGCAAGTTGAAAGAATTAGCTGACTAAATGTCTTTGCTGGCGCTTAAGAGCACTTAATAGAAAATAAAAAAGAGGAGCTTATGCTCCTCTTTTTGTTTAAATTCTTTGCCTAGTTTATCCGGGCTATATGTCAGCGTTAAAGACTAAGACTCGAGACCACAGCCATCATCTTTACAACTGCGACAATTATTACATAGCTTTAAGTTTACAATATGTGCTGCGACTAACAACGCTGCACCGGCAATGATCATTAATGGTTGCATTGACTCTTCAACACTGTGCTTATGCCAATAGATGAAACCACCGAGAAATAACAAATAGAAAGGGTAAATTTTTCTGTGGTAACGTTTAAAACCAGAGAAAAGTGCGATTGAGCCTAAGGTAAGAGTTGCAAATAAGAAAATATGCTCACCTTCATGAGAGCCTAAAAAATCTAGGCCTAATAGGGAAAATAAAGGCACGAATACTGGCAATAAAATGCAATGTAATGCACATAATGAAGTTGCAGTAATACCTAGACGGTCAAGCATATTGATACTCTAATTAATTAGCTGTGTAAAAAGCTAAACGATAAACAAGAAAATTTAGGTGATATTATCACAATAGTTATAATATAACATTTATTTTTTGTTACGCTTTGTTAATAGGAAATGCGATTACGTCATCAATGTTACTCGCATTTAGAGCCAACATAACCAATCTATCAATACCCAGTGCAACGCCAGCACAATCTGGCAAACCAAATGAAAGCGCTGATATAAGGTTTTTATCGACAGGCTTTTCCGTTAGTTGATATCGCTTTCTTAGCTTATTATCTGCATTAAAGCGACACTCTTGTTCAGCACTATCAGTCAATTCATTGAAGCCATTAGCTAGCTCTATGCCACGATAAAATAGCTCAAATCGCTCGGCGACACGGTTGTCGCTGGCCGAAATTTTAGCTAAAGCGGCTTGTGTAGAGGGATAATTATATACAAAACAAGGAGCATCATTGGCTATTTTAGACTCAACTAGCTCAGCAAAGAGAAATTGTAATATTGTATCTTTATTATCTTCGCGTTGGATCCAATCGGCATTGAGTCGATGTTCAATTGTTACTGCTTTCAACTGCTCTATCGTAGCTTCTAGTGGATCGACGCCAACATGTTCGATGAATACTTGTTGATAGGTTTTTTGTAGCGGCTGTTCACAATCGAGTACAAGCAAAATCAACTCAGCCACTTCATTCATTAGGTCAAAATGATTAAAACCTACTCTGTACCACTCTAGCATGGTAAATTCAGGATTATGATGGCGTCCAGATTCTTCATTTCTAAATGCCTTACATATTTGATAAATGCAGCCTGAGTTCGCTGCTAAGAGACGCTTCATGGCAAACTCAGGAGAAGTCTGTAAATACAATGTTTGGGCGGATTCTTGGTTGGCACCAGTGTCAATAAAGCGAGTTTCAAAACTGACCAAGTGAAGATCGGTCACCGTCGCATGAGACAAGGCTTGAGTGTCAACTTCAAGAACGTTTTTAGCAGTAAAAAATGTTCTTATTTTTGCCAATATATCCGCTCGATGTCGTAAGTTTTCTATTGAAGCGCTTGGTTGCCAATTCATCGATACCCCTACTTTATATGTCGATTTTTTGCCTATTCTAGCTGTTACAAATATCCTAAACCTAGAATTAAAAAAAGGAGCTTACGCTCCTTTTTCATTATTTTGTGCTAATGCTTATTTGCTAGCACGAGATACATATTCACCTGTACGAGTATCTACTTTAACAATTTCACCGATTTGGATGAATAATGGAACACGTACTACTGCTCCAGTGCTAAGTGTCGCTGGTTTACCACCTGTACCTGCGGTATCACCTTTTAGACCAGGATCGGTTTCAACAACTTCTAATTCAACAAAATTTGGCGGTGTTACTGTGATCGGTGCGCCATTCCAAAGAGTAATGATACAAACGTCACCATCTTTCAACCATTTAACATTATCGCCAACGGCTTTTTCATCAGCAGCGATTTGCTCAAAAGTGTCATTGTTCATGAAATGCCAAAACTCACCATCTTCATATAGGTAAGCTAGATCGGTTTCCATAACATCTGCGCCTTCTACAGACTCACCAGACTTGTATGTTTTCTCAATCACTTTACCTGAGATAAGTTTGCGAATTCGAATACGGTTGAATGCTTGACCCTTACCAGGTTTTACAATTTCGTTATCAAGAATATTACAAGGTTCGCCGTCGATCATTAATTTAAGACCGGCTTTAAACTCATTAGTACTAAAATTAGCCATAGTGTTCTCTTATGTTTATATATACTTTTATTCTATTAAGTAGAATCGCTACTACTCGATAGTGTCGCAAGGAAAATAAATACAGGTAATATTAAATTACTTCTTGCTATAATAACGCCTAGCAATTTAATTACTAAGCGAAGATTTTTAATGGAGCAAATGATAACCCGAATCGACAACGATTTGCACTGTTCTTGGCAAAAAGATCTTGCAAATATCGTTACTGACCCTGAACAATTACTTAAAATGCTCAACATTGAGCCAAAACAGTATCAGTCACACTTTGCTGCCCGCCAACTTTTCCCGGTCCGAGTACCGATTCCTTTTATTGAAAAAATGCGCAAAGGTGATTTTAACGATCCGCTTCTTGCTCAGGTGATGCCACTCAACAAAGAGTATATCGCTGTAGATGGATTTGTCAGCGACCCGTTAGAAGAACATGATACCGTCGCCGAAGGATTACTCCACAAATATAAACATCGAGTTCTAATGATCGTTAAAGCCGGTTGTGCGGTCAATTGTCGTTACTGTTTTCGTCGACACTTCCCGTACCAAGACAACAGCCCAAATAAGCAACGATGGCAACAAGCAATTGACTATATAAATGATCATTCAGAAATAAATGAAGTGATATTTTCTGGAGGTGACCCATTAATGGCGAAGGACAACCATCTTGCCTGGTTGATTGAGCAACTTGATGCTATTGCGCATATAAAGAGAGTCAGAATACATACTCGTCTACCTGTAGTTATCCCAAATCGAATAACTGAGCAACTGGTATCAATTTTGACTCAGACACGGCTTAAACCGGTCTTGGTTTTACATATCAATCATGCCAATGAAGTAGATGAAACATTAAAATTAGCCTTAAAGCCTTTGCATGATAAAAATATACCTTTATTGAATCAAAGCGTATTATTAAGAGGTATCAATGATAGCAGTGCGGTTTTATGTGACCTGTCAGAAGCATTATTTGATGCTGGTATCATGCCTTATTATTTACATTTACTAGATAAAGTAAGTGGTGCGTCTCATTTTGATATCAGTAACCAGCAGGCTGTCGCAATAGCGAAAGAAATGATGGCAGTATTGCCAGGCTTTCTTATGCCCAAGTTGGTGCAAGAAATTGCTGGCGAAGCTAACAAAACATCAATTAATTTGGCATAATAAATTTTATAAAATTTTAGCCATCAACAGTAGAAAGAAGATGACAGATAAAATAGAAAAGCAATTAATAGAAAACATATCTCAATTATTAAAACGCTCTTTAGTTGCTGACAGTGCTTTGGCGGAGTTGAAAACGTCTAAGCAAGGTAATTTTAGCGCTATATTTGCAAAAGATTCTGGGTTTAAGTGTAATGCAACGACATTTCAACCGTATATCGAAGAAATCGCTGATGAATTATTGCTATGGCAAAAAAATAATGAACAAGCAGTTTTAATTGCTTTGGTAAAAAAGATAGAGCAGCTATATAAAGTGATTGGTGAATTTGAAAGTCATTATAAAAACTAAATTAACAGCTAATAAAAAAATAAAATAGAAAGTAAAAACACTTTAGGGAAAAACATGTATAACAATCGCTACGCGCTTACCACAGTATTATTGTGCGGATTGTCTTCAGTTAGCGCACAAGAGCTTGATCCACGTTCTTATTTAAATTTACCTATAGGTCAGAACTTTGCAGCCGTAGTATACGGCCGAGTCGAAGGTGACTTGTACTTAAGTCCAGATTCGGCAGTCGACGATCTAAAGTTAGATATTGATAGCGTTGCGGTTGCTTATGCGCGTACATTTGAATTATTTGGCAATTCCAGTAAGTTTGATATGTCAGTAGGTCGCGGTTGTGTTGACGGCAGCGCTAGATTTCAAGGTCCAGATGGTTCTGAAATAAATGGAGAACCAGTCAATAATGGTGACAAAATTTACCGAGACTGGTGTGGCTATACCGATACAAAGATGCGTTTAAACTATAATTTTTATGGTGCAAAGGCCATGGAAATGAAAGATTTTGTCAAGCAACCAAAAGGCATAGTAGTTGGTAGTAGTATTCAAGTCAGCATCCCTACTGCGGATTACGATTCAGATTATGTTCTAAATCTTGGTGGTAATCGTTGGTGGGTAAAACCGGAAATTGGTGCATCATTTCCAGTTGGACGATGGGAATGGGATATCGCAGTTTCAGCAAAAATATTTGGTGACAATGACGAGCTTCAAAACCAATTCACGTTAGAGCAAGACCCTATATACAATATTCAATCGCACCTTATTTATGATATTGCTCCGGGCCAATGGATTGCATTAAATGGTAATTATTTTTTTGGCGGTGACACTTTTATCGATGGCGCCCGCTCTTCAAATAAAGAAGGCAATTATCGAGCAGGTTTCACCTACAGTTTTGCTTTGAATAGCCAACATAGTATAAAGTTTTTAGCAAATATGGGAGTTACGACCAGACGTGGCAATGATACTGATGTTTATGCCCTAGCATATGCCTATCGTTGGGAGTAATCGCGTTAATAGGGTTAGGCTTACTCAATAAAAAAGGTCCATTAGGACCTTTTTTGTTTTTACCATGATTTCATTTACATAATCATCGTTCGTTTTTACTGATCTTTGACATCAAAAGTACTGTAAAACCAATCATCGATCATATTCTTTTCATAATGAAAACTATCATTAGCCAAACTTTTTTTAATGCCGGTCATAAAGCCCATGTCTTTGATATCAGCACTACCTTTTTTAACGCTATTTTTGCTCGCATCCAAAAGTTGGTAATCGAATTTCATTTTAGGGAAATCAATATCTCTTACAATTCGCATAGTTTCATTATTTGGACCGACCATGTAACGAATATCACCAGCTAAATCGACATCATGTACGGTAATTTTCAATGTTTGCTTTTGGTCTAATTTGTTTGCTAGTTCACTAAAATGTTGTTCAAGCTCTTTAAACACTTTTTCTTGGAACTTAGACGTTTTTTCATTAGCAGATTTTATGTCCCTATAATTGTCAGCTGATTGCCAAACAACCTCTACCTGTGCAGCATGCACTGCAAAGCTAGGAACTAACAATAAGATAAAAACTTTAATCCAACGATTCATAGAGGAACCCCTTTTTAAATTATACTTGCCTAGTAGACCGCCTAGTGGCCTAATAAGTTTAAAAAAAAATGTTATTATTTGTTATCAAATTGATTTAGCATCGAATAAATAATGGTTTTAAGTCGATAGTCGCGTTCTTCTTCAGTCGTATCTTTTAGGATAAAACCTTGCGCCGCACCTCGCCATACAAAGCTCTGATTATCGCCATCTAACACGAACATTAACAACGTACCTTTTTCTAAATTAGGAAGGTTTGGAAGGCCCGGATTTAGCCCGAATGTCTCAGACAATTGCTCGTCACTCAAGTCATCTTCATGCTCTAAGATAAAACCAATATGAAAAGTAGGCTGTTCGCTAGCTAACACTTGTTTATAACCCTTGGCATTAAAATACATCTCAATTTCATCAGTTATATCGCTAAGTACTGGTAAGTTTTCACTTTTTTGCAATGGAGTAAATGCATAAGTCGAATTTGCGTCAAGGCTAATATCTCTTTCAAATGAACTTGAAATTACCAACTGAGACTCGGCGGGCGCGATGTCGTTTTGCACTTGAACACAAGCAGAGATTGATAACACAAGTATTAGAGCGGTTAGAATTCGCATGGTATTTATTCTCTTTGTTAATGTATCAGCAACAGCCTAATTAATCTTCAGAGCAACTAGCTGCTATATGGTTTGTTTTACTAATAATAACAATAACTTTACATAATGCGTAATCTTAAAATGTTATAAAGTGTAGCCAAAAATACTTACTTTAATCTTAGCTTTTTATTGTCAGTTTTTACGAAGTTATTTCAGCCATTAAAACGATTAAATGAGCTACACTTTAGCGAACAATACTTAACAATAAATACGTCGCGAGTATTACTACAACCCATAAAGCCATGCTTCCTGAAGGGTATTTTTGAGATAATAGAATGCTTATTCGATCATTTTTACCGGCAAAGAAATCAAAGCAAGCAGATAACCTTTGTTTAATCATATCTCTTAAGACACGGTCAAAACGCCAGAGTACACTAAACGCCTGCTGCAGCACACTTGGAACTGCGCGACGATATACCCAATCAAAATCGAGATGGGTAGAGCGTAACTCAGGTGGATATAAACCTTTAAGGTTAAGCCATACAAAAGCTAATGCAGAAAAGAATAACAACTGTGTTTGTGCTAATACATGCGTTGCATCATATGGATTGTAACCTGTGTCATATGGTAACAATGAGTACAGTGCTTGCGGGTATATACCAATAGCGATACAAAGTGCTGCTGCAATAGCCATCGCCAACAGCATATTATTAGGTGGATCATTTGCTCTGATCCCTGAATCATGAGCAAAGAAAGCAAAATAAGGTATTTTAATGCCTGCGTGATGGAATACACCTGCCGAAGCGAACAATAACATTAACCATATCCAATCATAACCCTGCTCTATTGCTGCAGTCATTACCATCGATTTACTAACAAAACCGCTAAATAGTGGGAATGCTGAAATCGATGCAGCGCCGACAATACATAGTATGGTTGTTTTAGGCATCGTTTTATACAATCCACCCAAATCAGAACCATTCATGCGCCCTGTCATATGCAGTACAGCACCCATTGACATAAACAATAAGCCCTTAAAAATTACATCATTAAAGGCATGAGAAACAGCACCATTGATGGCCAGCGCAGTACCGATACCAATACCGACAACCATAAACCCTACTTGGTTAATCAAACTGTACGCCAATACACGGCGTAAATCATTTTCGATCACGGCAAAGAATATTGGGAAACACGTCATCGCAGCGCCAATGTAAACTAAAAGTTCAGTACCTGGGTAGGCTCTAGCTAATGCGTAAACAGCAACTTTAGTAGTAAAGGCACTTAAAAATACTGTTCCTGTTACAGTCGCTTCAGGGTAAGCATCGGTTAACCAATTATGGGCAAAAGGAAATGCACATTTAATACCAAAAGAGATAAAGATTAACCAACCAGAAATATTATCTAAGCCAATATAGCCAAATTCTAAGGTATTGTTTTCAAATAGATAAAATAGCGTACCTGCGAGTAAAATCACCCCAGACAATACTTGGATAATTAAATAACGCATGCCAGCTTTAAATGAGCGCTCGGTTCTGCGTGCCCAGATAAGAAATACCGACGTAAACGCTAACAATTCCCAAAAAACAAACAATGTTAACAAATCACCAGCAAACACAGCGCCTAAAGCGCTACCAGCATAGAGCATTGCTGATACTTGTTGCATTGTATCGCGCAGGTGCAATGAGTAAATAATACCGATCAACGCTGCGATATGAAAAACATAACCAAACATCAGGCTTAACTTATCAAGACGATATGGTGTTAGTTGGTAATCAAATAGAGTGAACTGTAAATAGATCCCTTCTGGGACCATTGACAGATGAATTGCACTCAAAATTGGAATCGCAAGCATAACCGCGCTTCTTACCATACCGCGTGTACATAGTATGAGTAACGCGCCTATAAAAAACGCTGAGAAAGGAGGAAGATCAATCATCCACATGATGCTCTCCTTTTGCCTTTAATTGTTTTTCTTCAGGCTCTGCGCTGTCGGGATTATCATAATAATCTTCAGGGCGAATGAGAAACTTTCGCATCCAACTTGCGACGATAACTAGCACTACGCAACCTACAAAACCATAGACTGGATAAAAGGCCCAGAGCGAGTCCCATTCATGCATGGTATGACGATGAATAACAAAATCTAAAATTACCAATACAACACAACAAAAATAAAATATCTGCATTAGTCGTTTTATGTTTTTTGGATTATCAAATAGGTATGTTTTTTCATTTTTCATGACTTACTCCCTACCTATCAATACTGAAGTAACCAACTCAAATAAAGGTTGGGGATAAATAAACAAAGTTAGACATCCTATCGTTGTGACTGAAATTGCGATTAATGAAGGCATTGGCGCCTCCTTTATATCGAAAGCCGGCAATGTGCTTGCTGACGTTTTCATATTGGTCGAAGAATTATCAGACACTTTAAAAGCTTTTAAGTCAGGAAAAAACGCATGGAATGGGATCGGTAATAAATAGGCAATATTGAGTAAAGAACTCAGCATCAAAATCACCATCAATACAAACTGTTCAGTTTCTATTGTTCCCATCATCAGATACCACTTGCTCCATGTACCTCCCGTCGGCGGTACTCCGATAATACTTAAACTGGCGATAAAGAAAGCGATCATTGTCAATGGCATTTGGTAACCAATACCACGCATTTCACTAATTTTAGACTTATGCAACGTGACTAAAATGGCGCCAGCACAAAAGAAAAGGGTAATTTTTCCAAAGGCATGCATTGCTATATGCATTGAACTGCCGTAAACGCCAGAGGAAGTCGCGAGCAATGCACCGATGGTGATATATCCTAGCTGACTAACCGTTGAGTAAGCTAAACGCGCTTTAAGATTGTCTTGTCGCATCGCAACGATGGAGGCAAGTAACACTGAAGCACCGGCCAAATACAATAAAAATTGAGTGGTAGGTAATACTGCCAGTAAATCTAAGCCGAAAATAAATACACACACTTTTAGAACCGTAAACACACCTGCTTTTACTACTGCTACAGCATGTAACAGCGAGCTCACCGGAGTTGGTGCAACCATAGCCGCCGGTAACCAGCGGTGAAACGGCATAATAGCTGCTTTACCAATACCAAAGATAAATAGCACCAATAAGGCGCCTGCCACTACTTTATTAACATCATCGGCAAAAATCCCACCAAGGGTAAAATCTAAAGTGCCTGCAACAAACCAAGTGCTGACTATGGCGAACAAGAAAAAGACTATTGACGTGGTAAGCAAGATACCAAGATATATACGCCCACCTTGTTTAGCTTTTTCTGTACCTGCGTGGGTAACCAATGGGTAAGTAGATAGCGTTAGTACTTCATAAAAAATAAATAGAGTAAAAAGATTAGCAGAAAAAGCCAGTCCCATTACCGCCCCAATCGCTATGGCAAAGCACACATAAAATCGGGTTTGATTTTTCTCGTTATGACTTCTCATATAGCCAATGGCATAGCATGTAGTTACTAACCATAAGAAGCTAGCGATGAGCGCAAATAGCATACCCAAAGGTTCAATACTAAAGCTAATATTTAAACCTGGTAAAAGCTCCCACCAGAAAACATCAATGGCTTCACCGGCAGATAATCCTTGGTATAAACTCACCACTAAAAATATTAAAATTAGACAAGTGATAATGGTGACACTTTCTCGAATGTTCGGGTACTTACCGGTTGCAACAATGGCAAACGTCGACACTAAAGGTATGATAATGGCGAGTTGAAGCATTAGTTCTAAGGAAAAATTCATAGTGATGCTCCAAACAAACTTTGAGCTGCAGCTTCAGCTACTTGCACACTAAGACGGGTATCTATGCCAAAATAGATATTGGCAATTACAAGCGTCCATATCGGAATAATAAAACTCAGCGGCGCTTCTTTTACCGGTGCGTTTTTATCTAATGGCTCTTTAAAATACGCAACCTCTACGATGCGCCAAACGTAAATGACTGCCAACATTGAGCCGATAAGTATCAGCACCACAATCGGCCATAAATCTTGCTCAATTAGCGCCATAAGTAAATACCATTTACTGACAAAACCTACCGTTAGTGGTACTCCTATCAAACTTAAGCCGCCAATAACTATCGCAGCCATAGTCAATGGCATTTGACGACCTAGACCTTGAAGGTTTTTAAGATCTGCGTTACCGAGTCGATAAATAATAGCTGCTAAGGCTAAAAATATTGCACCTTTCATCAGTGCATGATTGAACATATGCAATAAAGTCGCGGTAAGGCCCGTTACCGTACTTAAGCTAAAACCAACAATCATATAGCCAATTTGAGCAATACTAGAAAATGCAAAAATATGCTTAACATTGTTTTGATATATCGCTGTAACGGAGGCAATAAAAATACCGAGCAGACCAAGTGACATAAACAATGTTTGTAGTGGCAAGGTGGTGAAAGAAAAAGATACGCCAAAAACTGTGAAGGTAAATCTGATCAATAAATATACCGCGACTTTCGTTGCCGTTGCGGCAAAAAATGCGGTCACAATCGATGGTGCATAGGCATAGGCATTAGGTAACCAAAAATGCAGAGGAAACATGGCTAGCTTCAAACATACACCAACAATGACAAAAGCAAATGCAGCAAAAACAGTGCGGGTATGCACGACCTCAGGTAAACGCTGCGACAAGTCTTGCATATTCAGTGTGCCGGTCATTTGATACATTAAGCCGATACCTATCAATATAAATGTGGCACCTATGGTTCCCATGATCAGGTATTGATATGAGGCCCACAGTGCTTGCCTTTTTTTGCCTAAAGCGATTAAGGCGTATGCAGATAATGATGAAATTTCTAAAAATACGAATACGTTAAAGGCATCACCCGTAGCAACAATTCCCAACATACCGGTTAAGGACAGCAAATATAAAACATAAAAGTAGATACGTTTATTTATTACGATTTCTTTTTCAATACTGGCTTGAGCGGCAAATAGAACAACGGTACTTATGCCTGAAATAATCAGCAGTAAAAAGGCATTGAGCTTATCAATGCGATATTCTATTCCCCATGGTGGTGCCCAGCCACCTAGCTCATAGCTAATCACACCAGATTGCATCACCTGTTGTAATAATAAAACGCTGACTATAAATGCTAAGCCGCTAGCGATTAGAGAAAATAGCCATACCAATTGACTGCGCTTGAACAATAAACATATCGGCGCAGCCATAAGTGGAATAATCACCTGCAAAATAGGTAAATGTGCAATCACGCTTTGTTCTCCAAATGACTATCAGCCAAATCTTGGTTATCTTGTTGCTGAATATCATCTTCTTCTATTGACCCATACTCTTCTTTTATACGCACCACCAAAGACAAGCCTAGTGCGGTGGTGGCAATGCCAACCACAATTGCAGTAAGAATGAGAACATGAGGCAAAGGATTAGAATATTGGGTAATATTTTCTGCCAAGATTGGTGCCGTTCCTCCGTCTACTTTTGCCATACTGATATAAAAGATAAACACAGAAGTTTGAAAAACCGATAAGCCAATAATTTTCTTTATTAAGTTGCCGTGAGCAATCACAATATATAAACCACTCATCATCAGAGTGATTACAACCCAATGATTAAAAAGGTCAAACAGCATTATGATGGCTCCCTATTTTTCGATCGCTCATTACGTTGATGTAGCTCCAAACGTCCAGAAAAGTTAAAAAATATAATGATCATAACCGACGCAACGGTACAGCCAACTCCCCATTCGATTAACAAAATACCCAAATGCTGTCCGGCAACCGGGTCACTAGCAAGTACATTGTAATCAAAGAAGTTGCCACCGCTCATTATTGAAACAATGCCTACGCTGCCGTATAAAAGAACACCAGTCGCTGCAATAAGCTTAATGAAGGATTGATTGATCACCTTACGGGCTGTACTTAATCCGAACAACATGGTGTATAAAATAACTGCTGCCGCAAAGATTACCCCCGCTTGAAAACCACCTCCAGGGCCAAAGTCACCATGAAATTGAACATAAAGGGCGAATAACAGAATAAAAGGAATTAAAATTTTCGCTACGATTCGAATAACTAAGTGTTGCTCATGCATTGAATCATTAATCGATGCAATTT
Organism: Thalassotalea crassostreae; assembly: GCF_001831495.1. Taxonomy (NCBI): domain Bacteria; kingdom Pseudomonadati; phylum Pseudomonadota; class Gammaproteobacteria; order Alteromonadales; family Colwelliaceae; genus Thalassotalea; species Thalassotalea crassostreae. The sequence goes on along the minus strand of NZ_CP017689.1, from coordinate 308,804 downwards.
CATCATCATCCTCTTTACGACGACCAATTGTTAATATTGCAAGTATTCCTAGACCCGCGGTAAAAATCACAACAACTTCACCAAATGTGTCAAATGCTCTATAACTTGCAAGAACTGAAGTGACAACATTTGGAATACCAGTTTCTTCCATTGAGTCGTTAAGATATCGAGGCGACGTGTGCTCGTGAATAGGGGCATGTGCATCACCAAAGTGAGGCATGTCAAATGAGCTATATACCAGTAAACTTCCTGTTATTAAAACAATGAGTAACGCTAGTAAAGGTTTGTGTCGGCTTGTTTTTTCTTTTCTACCTGTTTGAGCGATCACAACCAGCATAAGTAATGTGGAAATTCCGGCGCCAACAGCCGCTTCTGTGAATGCTACATCAACAGCATCCATAGCAACAAAAAAACTCGCTGACAATAAACCATAAATACCTGATAGCATGACGACTGCGAATAAGTCGTTCATGCGAATTATTGCGAAGGCTGTAACAACTAAAAAGCTAAGCAGTACAATATTTATTAAAGAGTCTATGAGGTAGTCTCCTTATTCTTGTTTGGTTGAGAGTTTCTTTGTTTATCTCGTTTCGAGTTAACAGTTTGTGAAACTGTCGGCAATAGACCATTGCGATATGCCGCTTTCGCCAAAACATGACTGGTTGTGGGCCCTACCATCAGGTTCAATAACAACACCATCACTAGCTTGGCAAATACCAATAGATCATTACTGATCAACATTAATGCTATCAAGATAGCTGCCGTGCCTAATGTATCAGTCACCCCTACCGCATGCATACGCGTATAAAAGTCAGGAAAGCGCATCAAACCAACACCACCAGAGATACATACAAGACTGCCAATTAATAACAAGGCGCCACTCAAAACGGTTACGAACATATCCATTTAAGGCTCCTTCTCTGTTGTGTCATCATTGCTTGGAATATGCTTAAATTGATTTGTATCTGAGTAACGTAAAACGCCAATAACACTGATAAAATTAATCAGCGCATAAACGATAGCAATATCTAAAAATTCAGGTCTGCCCATGACAAAACCCAGCACTGAAATAAGCAATACCGTTTTAGTACCGAACATATTTACTGCTAAAATTCTGTCATAGAGTGTCGGCCCTGTAATTCCTCTAATTATTGCTAATAACATGGCGACAAAAATAGCAAGTGTGGCTGCAATTAACATTAGCGTTCCAATAAAGTTATTCGGCGATCCATTTCACCGACTTCCAATGATTCAATATCTTGTTTCAACAAAGCATGGACAATTATTTCATCATCAATCAGATCAATGGCGACAGTCCCTGGTGTTAACGTGATTGAGTTGGCATAAATTACTCTTCCCATATCAGTTTGTTGAGTTACTTTGATTGTTTTGAGAGTTGGCGAAATACTCTCCTTACCTAGCCATATATGCTTTAACACGGTTAAATTAGTTTGAAAAATCTCTTTGACCAGCCAAAAATAATAACCAAAGATCCTAAACGTTAAATGCACTGGTTGTGATTCTTGATCAACAACATCCATTTTTTGAGTAATGATTAAAATCAATGCAATAGATGCAAAACCAAGAGACAGGATTAACCCGGTATAATGACCCGAATTAAGCAACCAAAATGCTGCTAAGGTGAAAAACAAGCTCAGTTTATGTTTCATAAATTCTCAATAAAGTCCTTAATTAAATGTTATTCATTTAGATAAGCGACCCGCAATTACCTCTTAGATAAAATTTTTCGTGACAGCGTGCGAACAGCTTTCTGTATCACACGATCGATAACAACATAAAGATCAGGTTGTGTCTCATCGATCACTATATTTGACATATGGTGAAGTGAAAGCGTCAGCGAACAATGTTTTTCGACTCTATCACTATGCCCATACAGATTCTGTGCATCCGATATATTGAAAGTGATAGATGCTATATTCGACGCTTCTTTAGTTAACGCTAATCTTATTTGTCGCTGAATGTGCTCTTCGATAGCTGGTTCGAGTACACTCAAACGGTTATTAATCAATATTTTCATTGATTATTTACTTTTATCGGCACCTGAACACGATGCTGTTAAAGAGTTTATTAAAAACGCATTAAGTTGTTTTACTGAAACGTATGTTTTCGCATTCTTGTCCGATAAACGACTAATAATAAGATCCCTTACTTCATCAACAGGTAAACACGAATGAATTTTTGGCTTACGTTTTAGCCGACTTCCTACCCTGTTTGCATAGGCGCGTTCAACTATTGTGGAAGGCTTTTGGGCGTTATATTCAATATTTACAACTTTAGAATTATCGGCATTTATTAGGCCATTGAAAAAACCTTTAATATAAATAATACAAGGTAAAGTTTTTTCTATATCTGAACTTGATTTAAATGCATTACAGGAGATAAGAAGATGGTCATCAATATTTATCGAATGAGTCTGATTAGCGGATGAAGAAAAAGATAAAATTGAAGTTAACAATACAACAATAAAGCTGGTATTTTTTAATCTTCCCATTGAGGTGACCGAGCGAAGAATAGTTATAAATAAAGAACATTTTTTACAATCTGTCATAGAATTCCAATCAAAAGTTTATAAGTCATTCTTTTTTATAGCTCACTTGCCCTTGTAGGTATATTCGAATATTATTTCATTTATATTCGAAAAAAACTGACAATAACTTATGAGCCCACTAAATTATAATCATCTTTATTATTTTTACATTGTCGCAACGGAAGGCAGTATTACTAAAGCGAGTAAACGACTAAACCTCACGCCTCAAACAATCAGTGGCCAAATAACCAACTTCGAAGCCCAAATCGGTGTTAACTTATTTGAACGTAAGGGAAAAAAGTTAACATTGTCTGAAATGGGATATCTTATTCATAGTTATGCTGAAGAGATCTTTCAGTTAGGAGATGAAGTAAAGAATATACTTAACAGAAAACAACCTAGCCTTTGGCATACTTTTACTGTTGGCATAACCAATGTCATACCTAAGGTATTAGCGCACGAACTGTTAGCGCCGGTGTTAAAGATGAGTGAATCTGTTCGTTTAATATGTGTTGAAGGTGACCAAGAGCATTTGCTGGCGGATTTGTCGGTCAACAAGATTGATTGCATTTTAACTGATCAACCTCTTCAGGTGGGCAGTCACGTTAAAGCATACAACCACTTGCTTACTGAAAGCGGCTTTACATTTTTTGCCGCTGACAGCGTACTTAGAACTAGCAACAAAAAATTCCCTGAAAACATGTCTGATTTTCCGTGGCTTATTCAAAGTAAAAAATCCGCGATACGTACACGTTTATCATCCTGGTTAGAGAAACAAAATATTGTGTCAAATATTGTCGCTGAATTTGATGATAGTGCTTTAATGAAATCGTTTGGCAAAACCGGTTTTGGCGTTTTTAGTAGCCCTACACTTATCGAAGATCACATTGTTAATAAATATGGGGTCAACATTATTGGTCGCACCAATGAATTTACCGAACCTTATTACATTATTTCGCCAGAACGTAGGTTAAAACACCCTGCCATTATTGAAATCGTTAATGCCGCAAACACTGCGGTAGATGGTCCGAAATAGTTCGTTCGATTCGAAAGATATGCGTTCATAAACTTAGAGTATTTTTTCTTCACCAAAGCTATACTCATTTAAATAAATTTGGGCTAGAATACGCCAAATTTTTTTGAGCTACGACGTGTAATTATTCAATGCTGTTAAATCGTTTTGAAAACATAAATTTAAAAGGTGACATATTTGGCGGTGTTACCACAGCAATAATTTCTCTTCCTTTGGCACTAGCCTTTGGTGTTGCTTCTGGTGCTGGCGCTGAAGCAGGCCTATGGGGCGCCATTATGGTCGGCTTTTTTGCTGCAATATTTGGCGGTTCAAGTACCTTAATCTCAGAGCCTACCGGGCCGATGACGGTTATTATGACAGCCGTACTAACCAGTATGATGGCTAAATACCCGGAAACAGGTTTGGCAATGTCATTTACTGTCGTGATGATGGCGGGTGCATTTCAAATACTATTAGGTACGCTCAAACTCGGAAAATATGTCACCTTAATGCCCTATAGTGTTATATCAGGCTTCATGTCTGGCATTGGTGTGATTTTAATTATCTTGCAACTATCCCCTTTATTAGGACACTCAGCGCCTGCAGGCGGGGTTATAGGTACACTTTCAGCTTTGCCAAATACACTCGCTAATATCAGTTTTAGTGAACTGTTTTTAGGTTTGCTTACCCTAGGTGTACTGTTTTATTTTCCTAAAAAATATCGAAGATATGTACCAGCTCAACTTGTTGCATTAATCGCAGTAACCTTGGTGTCGGTTATTATATTTGATACTGACAGCATAAGACGAATAGGTGAAATTCCTGCTGGATTGCCTTCAATCGTAATTCCTCACTTTAATGCCGAGATGTTTACCACAATGGTAATCGATGCATTAGTGCTTGGCACATTAGGCTGTATTGATACCTTATTAACCGCGGTTATAGGCGACTCACTGACTCGAAAAGAGCATGATTCTGATAAGGAGCTTCGCGGCCAAGGTATTGCCAATATGCTCTCTGGTTTATTTGGCGCTTTACCAGGTGCAGGTGCAACCATGGGCACTGTAACCAATATACAAGTGGGTGCTCGCTCACCAATTTCAGGCATGGTACGAGCGCTCGTACTAGCTCTTGTAGTTTTAGTTGCTGGCGGATTAACAGAACCAATTCCAATGGCAGTATTAGCGGGTATCGCCGTCTATGTTGGTATTAATATTTTAGATTGGAGTTTTATCCAACGAGCACATAAAGTCAGCTTGCAAGGCATGGCGGTCATGTATGGCGTAATGCTACTTACCGTGTTTGTCGACCTTATTGCCGCGGTTGGTCTCGGTGTATTTATCTCTAATATTATTATTATTGAAAAGCTTAGCAAGGTACAAGCGCGCAAAGTAAAAGCGATCAGCGATTCCGATGAAAACGGCGTACCACTAACAGACAATGAACGCTCAATATTGAATAAAGCAAAAGGTAAAGTACTATTCTTTTACTTATCCGGGCCAATGATTTTTAGTGTTTCAAAAGCTATTTCACGCCAGCATTCAAGTATCGCTGAATACCAAGTGATGATTTTGGATCTATCAGATGTTCCAATGATTGATGTGACGGTAGGTATGGCGTTAGAAAACGCAATTAAAGATGCACTAGAGGCAAATTGTGAAGTGTTATTGCTGTGTCCACATGCAGAAACACTGAGACAATTAGAAAAGCTAAATGCTTTGAATTTGCTCAAAAACAACACCAATTACCAATCTAGAGAACAAGCTTTACAATCTGCACTTGAGTACGTGCAAGACGATAAAAGTATGGCTGTTACATAAATAGAAATTAGTCATCTTTATTGCCCAAAATTTAATCTTAACTGGTTAGCAAAAAAGCAAAGACATGAATCGCCGTTTGATTTCGATAGTATAAAGCGAGTTTGCGGAAGAATAATTCCGCTGTGAGCGAATTACGGACATTCATTTGCTTTTAAGTGATAGTGTTTTATCCCCATAACTAATGCCTTTCTCCAATATTCAAGAAAATGACCCATTGGTGCATTTATCACCTAAGACCAGTTATCAAGTCTTTTTAAAAAATACATAGATGGTAATGACTTAGTTAATTTGATACTAATATGTAGAGAATAAAAACGAGCCGATTGTAGGTAGAAAAATGACCCATCGCTCATTATTAAATTGTTACGCCGAAAAGAGTTTAACTAGATGCCTGAGCCTGATCTATTAAGTATCATGACATTTGAAATATCGAGGGATCTTGCTGATTGGCTTAAGGTTAATCACGCCTCTGAAAGTGAATTATGGATAAAGTTATATAAAAAAAATAGTGGAATTAAGAGCATTACTTGGGATGATGTCGTGATTGAATCTTTATGTTGGGGCTGGATAGATGGTGTTAAAAAATCAATTGATAAACAATCTTATCTTCAACGTATAACGCCAAGGAAAACACGAAGCAACTGGTCTAAAAGAAACACAAAGCATGTAGAACGCTTGATTAATGAAGACCGAATGATGGAACCAGGACTTGCACATATTCGTGCAGCAAAAGCCGATGGCCGTTGGGAAAATGCCTACGTTGTAAGTGAAATGGAAGTTCCATCAGATTTTCTATCTGCCCTAGAGGCTAATCCTGTTGCTAAAGAGTTTTATGCAACACTTAATAAATCAAGTCGTTCAGCTATTGCATATGGATTGATAAGTGCCAAGAAGCCTGAAACCAGGCATAGGCGATTTACAAAATTTATGAACATGCTTGTTAACGAAGAAAAACCTTAGCAAAGTAGAAATCGGCATACAAGTCATTCAAGCAGGACAAAAAATAGTTATCTTTTGTTCGTGTCTCACTACTTTTAGTCTTTTAGCGAGGCGTTTGCCATACTCATCACTCATGGAGTCGGATTAAAGATGAAAATATATAAATACATTGGATTGATTTTATTAACATTAATTCAGACAGCATCAGCTAAAGATGAATTGTCGTTTAAAGACTGGCGAGATACTGCTATCAATTCAAATTTTTCAGGTGTTGTGTTGGTTGCTGTAGAGAATAAAATCTTGTTTAAAGAAGCTTTCGGGTTGGCAAATAGAGAGAAGAATATACCTTTTTCTGAAGATACAATTTTTAATATTGGCTCACTTACAAAACAATTTACAGCAACTGCAATTTTAAAACTGCATGAATCTAATAAACTCTCTGTCAACGACCCGCTCTCTAAGTTTTTTGATAATGTTCCCGATGATAAGAAAGAAATTACTGTACATCATCTATTAACACACACTGCTGGTTTTGTTGCTACCCGAGGAGGAGGTAGTTCAAATTTGTATGATGTTGTGACTAGAAAGGAGTTAATTGAAACTGCTTTAAAATCAAAATTACTTACTCTACCCGGGGAAGAGTATAATTACTCAAATATTGGTTATAACTTACTCGCGATAATTATCGAAAAAATCACAGGGGATAACTATGAAAATTTTTATTATGAAAATCTTTTTGAACCAGCAGGTTTAACTGAAACAGGTTATCGTCTACCCAAACGAGCTGAAAATAGAGTCGCTATAAATTACGGTGCAGATCAAACTGCTTATCAACGGCTATTTTCTATTGAAGCAAAAAGCCTGCCTGTCGGAAGCCCTTTTCAGCATTTAAAGCTCAAGGAAGGCCCACGCTTTAATATGGAGGGTGCGGGAGGCATGTCATCTACTGTAGGAGACCTATTCCTTTGGTATATGGCTTTGAGTTCAAATTTGATTCTTTCTGAAGAATCTAAAAAGCAGTTATTTTTACCACACAATGCATCGTTAAAGAAAGAGTCCAAATCACATTATGGTTATGGTTGGGATATTAAATCTACTGCTAGAGGAACATTACATGCCCAACACAATGGTTCAAATGGATATTCTTTTGCCGATATGCATTATTTTATTGATGAAAATATTTTTATTGTACTAGCGACGAATGACATAGATGTTTATCCACAAGTTATAATGGACGAGCTTTTATTGCTTGTTGAGTCAGGTATGGCTAACAAAAAAATCAACAAGGGCTAAAACAGCGGGCTGTAATTTATCCCACTATCTTTGGCCTGTTATTTAGTCGTTATCGAACGGCAGAGAATGGCTAAACTCACAGCACTTTTCAGCCGTTCATAGCAATACCAAAACAGATCCTGAATCAAGTTCAGGAATTCGAACTTTTACTATCATTACGCTTGATGAGGTCGCGGCCTCGGCTCTGGCATCCTGCTTCGCTCTACCTCCTGCATCCATGCAGTCTTTCGCCGCAATGACGTGGTTAATTGTTTCTATTATTGCTTTACCAATAGAAATTTAAATACGTTAGCACAGTTAATGTTTATACGCAGGACAAACCCACTAGAACAAGGCTTGATGAGCGACGCATAGTCTTTCTTATGCGAGCGTAACCATAACGATGTTATTGTGGGTTTAGACCAGTATAAAAACAAAAAACTCGCCGAAGCGAGTTTTAAATACGTTAGTACAGTTAATGTTTATACGCAGGATAAACCCACTAGAACAAGGCTTGGTGAGCGACGCATAGTCTTTCTTATGCGAGCGTAATCATAACGATGTTATTGTGGGTTTAGACCAGTATAAAAACAAAAAACTCGCCGAAGCGAGTTTTAAATACGTTAGCACAGTTAATGTTTATACGCAGGATAAACCCACTAGAACAAGGCTTGGTGAGCGACGCATAGTCTTTCTTATGCGAGCGTAACCATAACGATGTTATTGTGGGTTTAGACCAGTATAAATTACATCATACCGCCCATGCCGCCCATACCACCCATGCCGCCCATATCAGGCATTGCAGGAGCTGGAGCATCAACAGCAGTTTCAGTAACCATTGCTTCGGTTGTTAGCATTAAACCAGCAACTGATGCTGCAAATTGTAATGCACTACGAGTTACTTTAGTTGGATCTAGGATACCCATTTCTAACATATCACCGTAAGTGCTGTTACCAGCGTTGTAACCAAAGTTACCATTACCGTTACGTACTTCGTTAAGTACTACAGATGATTCATCACCACAGTTGGCAACGATCTGACGAAGAGGTGCTTCCATTGCACGTAGCGCAACTTTAATACCATGAGTTTGGTCTTCGTTGATACCTTCTAGGTCTTTAATTTTGTCTGCAACTCGAACTAGCGCTGTACCACCACCGGCAACAACACCTTCTTCGACTGCCGCGCGTGTAGCGTGCAATGCATCTTCAACACGAGCTTTTTTCTCTTTCATTTCTACTTCTGTAGCTGCACCTACTTTAATTACAGCTACACCGCCAGCAAGTTTTGCTAAACGTTCTTGTAGTTTCTCTTTGTCGTATTCTGAAGAAGAATCTTCAATTTGACCACGAATTTGAGCTACTCGAGCTGAGATTTCTGCTTGCTCACCGATACCATCAATGATGGTTGTATTGTCTTTAGAAATAACAACGCGTTTTGCTTGACCTAAGTCTTCTAACGTCGCTTTTTCTAATTCCATACCGATTTCTTCAGAAATTACAGTACCAGCTGTTAATGTTGCGATATCTTGTAACATCGCTTTACGACGGTCACCAAAACCAGGCGCTTTAACAGCAGCAACTTTAACAATGCCGCGCATGTTGTTAACAACTAATGTTGCTAAGGCTTCACCTTCAACATCTTCGGCAATAATTAATAATGGACGGCTTGCTTTAGCAACACCTTCAAGAGTCGTTAATAGCTCACGAATGTTTGAAACTTTTTTATCGACTAAAAGAATGAAAGGGTTTTCTAATTCTACAGTGCCATTTTCTTGGCTATTGATGAAATAAGGAGATAAGTAACCACGATCGAACTGCATACCTTCAACAACATCTAGTTCGTCAGTAAGTGCTTGACCTTCCTCTACTGTGATAACACCTTCAGTACCTACTTTATCCATCGCGTGAGCAATCATCTCACCAACTGTAGTGTCAGAGTTAGCAGAGATAGTACCTACTTGTTCGATAGCTTTATTGTCAGCACATGGTTGCGATAATTCTTTTAAACCTTCAACCGCAGCAATAACCGCTTGATCGATACCACGTTTAAGATCCATAGGATTCATGCCAGCAGCAATAGACTTCAAGCCTTCGTTTACAATCGCTTGTGCAAGTACAGTTGCTGTAGTCGTGCCGTCACCAGCTTCGTCATTGGCTTTAGAAGCAACTTCTTTAACCATTTGTGCGCCCATGTTTTCAAACTTGTCAGCAAGCTCGATTTCTTTAGCAACACTTACACCATCTTTAGTGATTGTTGGACCACCAAAACTTTTGTCTAATACAACATTACGTCCTTTTGGACCTAATGTAACTTTAACTGCATCTGCAAGAATGTTCACACCGTTAAGCATTTTAACTCGTGCGTCATTGCCAAATAATACTTCTTTAGCTGCCATTTTTAATTCCTCAATTTTGCTAATACCCGGTTAAACCCGATATTTATAATTTGTAGTTTATATGTATTGTTATTCAACAATCGCAAGAATGTCTGCTTCACTTAAAATCAGTACTTCTTCGCCGTCAATCTTTTCAGCTTTTGCACCGTAACCTTCACTAAAGATCACTTGGTCGCCTACTTTTACATCTAAAGGACGAACGTCACCGTTTTCCATGATACGACCATTACCAACAGCAACAACTTCACCGCGCGTTGACTTTTCTGCAGCACTGCCAGTTAGGACAATACCACCAGCAGACTTAGACTCTACTTCTTTACGTTTGATAATCACACGATCGTGTAAAGGACGAATGCTCATTTATATCTCCTGATATACTTAATATTAAGTTTTAATAACTAATTAAAAATTGTTTCTAAATTTATGGGGATTAATTTTCTACACTCAAGTGGAAAATCAATCTTTTTACTAAAATTCGTGATTTAAAACTGACCTAACTCTAATCTTTTCGCTGAAAGTCGCCATCAATGGTTCGGTCATTGTTTGAATTTTCAATCTTATGAGTGTTTTGCTGATCTGATTTTACCTCGAACTCTCCTTCAAATGTTGAAGACTGCTGTGTTGAGTTTTGAGAATAAAAAAACTGACTTTGACCCGCTTGTTTAAGCACCATATTTTTCTTAACCATCGCAACAATCGCCGAACGAGAAACAGGCCACAGTAGCAATAAACCAAAAACATCGGTAATAAAACCTGGTGTTAATAATAAAACGCCAGCAATCAATAACAATAATGCGGCAATAATTTCATCTGATGGCATTTCACCCTGGGCTAATTTAGTTTGCACTGATTGGTAAGTTGCAGTGCCTTGTTGGCGAACCATAGCGGCGCCAACCCAAGCTGTTAAGATCACTAAACCAATGGTAGGTAGAGTGCCAATTAAAGCCCCCACATTCATCAATACCATAATTTCGACAATTGGCATGACGATAAATAATAGAAATAAAACTTTAAACATAAACAACCATTTTTGAAAATAGATGGAAAGTATATTGGGGCTTTCCGGTCTAATTCAACCATAGGAGTCAATAAGTAACATAATTAATATGTCGCTTATTCGGAAATAAGTGTGTTTCGATTGAATTTCATTTAATATCCATTCAATAATTTAATAATTTAATCAACTTCAATGTATCTGGCAGATAAAATTTACTGCCAATTTATAATACAAGTTTAGGTTTATTTTAATGGGTTAGGATTATTATGTTTCAAGTGGTTTTATGTAATTGCCCCGATGAGGATGTTGCATTTCGCATCAGCGAAATAATAGTTAAAGAAAAATTGGCGGCATGTGTTAATATCTTGCCCAAAATAACATCTATATACAGTTGGCAAGGTACAATCAAACGCGACAGCGAAGTGATGCTGATGATTAAAACTAAGCAATCACTTTACACTGAACTTGAACAGTGTATTAAGAAGTATCACCCCTATGACGTAGCTGAAGTAATTGCGCTGGACATCCAGCAAGGCAGTGCACAGTATTTAGATTGGATAACAAACACGGTAAAAGAACTCTAATGCGCAACATATTCGCTTTTTTATTATTAGCAAGCACCTTACTTTTTAATCAAGTTAACGCTGAAGAATCAATATTTGATACATCAATGGATTCTTTATTTTCTAATGAACAGGATTTCTTGCCTGTTGATCAAGCATTTCAGTTTGACTTTATTCAAATTGACGACGATTTAGAAATTTATTTTACTGTCGCCGATGGCTACTATTTATATCGTGAAAAATTTAAATTTGATGGTACTAACGTTGAATTCGAGACACCAACCTTACCTACTGGTACCGAGCACGAAGATGAGTTTTTTGGTATTCAACAAGTTTATTACCAACAATTAAAAATCAACATTAATCTTACCAGTGTAAATGCTGACGGTGAGTTAGTACTAACATACCAAGGTTGTGCGGAAAAAGGGCTGTGTTATCCGCCAACGAAAAAATCTATCCCAATTTCTGCGTTAATAAAAAATAACACTGACACATCAAACAGTGACACCAATGCGGTATTAGACGCCATAAGTAACAGCGAAACTAACGATGCGGTAAGCAAAGGTGAGACGCAAGTAAGTCAGCAGAATGAACTTGCTAATATGCTCGCGGAAAACAGTTTAATTATCACTTTACTGACATTTTTTGGTTTAGGGATATTCTTATCTTTTACGCCTTGTGTGTTTCCTATGTACCCAATTTTAACCGGGATTATTGTGGGTCAAAGTGAGCAACTTAGTACGCGCAAAGCCTTCACTTTATCCATGGCCTACGTACAAGGTATGGCAATTACTTACACTGCCTTAGGTGTCGTTGTTGCTCTTGCTGGTGCACAATTTCAGGCTGCATTTCAACACCCAATCGTATTAACAGTTTTAAGTGTCCTATTTATCTTTTTAGCATTGTCGATGTTTGGTGTTTTTAATCTAGCAATGCCTGCGTCGTGGCAACAAAAGCTTTCTAATCTTAGCAATCAACAAAAAGGCGGCTCACTGATCTCAGTATTTATTATGGGTGCCATTTCAGGTTTAGTTGCCTCCCCTTGTACGACTGCACCACTCACAGGGATCTTATTTTATATCGCACAAACAGGTGACGTATTCATTGGTGCTACGTCGCTTTATATCTTGAGCATGGGCATGGGGCTACCACTGTTAATATTAGGTGTATCTGGTGGTAAATTATTGCCGAAGGCCGGAAATTGGATGAACGTTATTAAGAATATTTTTGGATTCTTATTGCTTGCAGTGCCAATTTTCTTATTAGAGCGCTTTATTCCAGAAATGGCTGCGACTCTGTTATGGGCAGCGTTGTTACTAGCCGCAGCAACTTACTTTTATGTGGTTAATACTGAATCGAAACCAAAACCTATAACGTTTTTCTACGGTGTGCGCACGTTTATCATCTTTGTCATGATGTTTTTCGCTGCTAATTTAGCTTACAACACAATATTTGCATCGCCAGTGGCGCATCAAGGGCAAATGCAACACAAGGAATTTGTGAAAGTGGCAAGCTTAAGCGAATTAAACCAACAAGTCGCACTAGCCAATAGTAACGGCCAGACTGTCATGGTTGACCTATATGCTGACTGGTGTATTGCATGTAAAGAGTTTGAGAAGTACACATTCCCGAAACCTGAAGTGCAGCAAGCACTTAATAACTCGGTCATGATCCAAATAGATCTTACTGATACGGGTTCAGATACAAGCGTTGAATTAATGGAGCACTTTGAAGTATTTGGATTACCGTCAATACTGTTTTTTGATCTAAACGGTAAAGAGTTAGATAGCCAACGCGTAACGGGTTTTATGGGCGCAAGCGAATTTGCCGCCCACATTAATCGAATATTTAATTAAATAAGCGAATTAAATCAAACCAAATTAAGGGGGCTTAAGCCTCCTTTTTTACATTTATAAAAGATTAAAATTCAAAAAATCTAGCTGATAAGACCAGTATTATGCTTCTAATTTCCGCGAAAATGACTATAATGTGCAAATAATCGAAAAATGAAAGATTTTTCAAGGGTTATTGCTACAACTCATTAACAGCGAGTCGTAATAACTTCAAATAATAATAATTTCACTGGATTTAGCGAAGTATGAGTACAAAAAACAAAGTTCTCGTGTTAAATGGCCCGAACTTAAATATGTTGGGAAAGCGTGAACCTGAAGTATACGGCAGCGCCACACTCAGTGACATTATTGAAGACTTGGTAAAACAAGCCGCGTCTCTTGAAATTGAATTATCGCATTTGCAATCAAATGCAGAACACGAATTAATTGATGCACTTCACTCCGCATATGAAAAAATAGACTTTGTCATCATCAATCCGGCGGCATTTACTCATACTAGCGTTGCATTAAGAGATGCATTGTTAGCGGTAAATATCCCGTTTGTTGAAGTCCATCTTTCAAATGTACATAAACGTGAAGAGTTTCGCTCTATATCTTACCTTTCGGATGTTGCCGAAGGTGTAATTTGTGGTTTTGGTGCCAAAGGTTATGAATACGCTCTTAACTTTGCAGCAGAATCATTAAACGAAAAATAAATAAATATAAACATTACAAGGTGTAATAATGGATATTCGTAAAATCAAAAAACTAATCGAACTTGTTGAAGAATCAGGAATCAATGAACTTGAAATTTCTGAAGGTGAAGAGTCAGTTCGAATCAGTCGTGGCGGTCAAGTAATCGCTGCAGCGCCAGTAGCAGCGCCTGCACCAGTAGCAGCTCCTGTAGCGGCAGCAGCTCCTGCAGCAGCAGAAGCACCGGCAGCGGCTGAAATTTCAGGTCACGTTGTTCGCTCACCTATGGTTGGTACATTCTATTCGGCATCTTCTCCTGATGCAGCAGCGTTTGTAGAAGTTGGTCAACACGTTAACGCTGGCGATACTTTATGTATTGTTGAAGCAATGAAAATGATGAACCAAATCGAAGCAGACAAGTCTGGTGTAATTAAGCAAATTCTTGCCCAAAACGGCGACACAATTGAATTTGATCAACCACTATTCGTAATTGAATAAGCTAACTAAGGAAGATTAATTCCATGTTAAAAAAAGTTGTTATCGCCAACCGAGGCGAAATAGCATTACGTATATTACGTGCTTGTAAAGAACTTGGTATTCAAACTGTAGCTGTTCATTCAACAGCAGACAAAAGTTTGAAGCACGTATTATTAGCTGACGAAACTATTTGTATTGGTAAGCCAGCTGCAACAGAAAGCTATTTAGATATTCCACGCATAATTACAGCGGCAGAAGTTACTAATGCGGATGCAATTCATCCTGGTTACGGTTTCCTTGCTGAAAATGCTGATTTTGCAGAGCAAACAGAAAACTCTGGTTTCGCCTTTATCGGTCCTTTAGCGGAAAGTATCCGTTTAATGGGTGATAAAGTATCTGCTATCAATGCAATGAAACAGGCTGGCGTTCCTTGTGTTCCTGGCTCTGATGGTCCACTTACAGATGACGATGAAGCTAACTTAGCTCACGGTCGTCGTATTGGTTACCCTGTGATCATCAAAGCATCTGGTGGTGGTGGTGGTCGCGGTATGCGCGTTGTTCGCGAAGAAGCAGACCTATTAGAATCAATTCTATTAACTCAAGCTGAAGCACGTGCTGCTTTCAACAATGATGTAGTTTACATGGAAAAATTCCTTGAAAACCCACGTCATGTTGAGATTCAAGTATTAGCTGATGGACAAGGTAATGCAATCCATTTAGGCGAGCGTGACTGTTCAATGCAACGTCGCCATCAGAAAGTTGTTGAAGAAGCGCCTGCACCTGGTATTTCTGAAGAACTTCGCGCAGAAATTGGTGCTCGTTGTTGTAACGCATGTATCGAGATCAACTATCGCGGTGCTGGTACGTTCGAATTCTTATATGAAAACGGTGAGTTCTACTTTATTGAAATGAACACTCGTATTCAGGTAGAGCACCCAGTATCAGAAATGGTTACTGGTGTTGACTTAATTAAAGAGCAATTACGTGTTGCTTCTGGTCAAAAGTTAACTATCAAACAAGAAGACATCAAAGTAACTGGCCACGCAATCGAGTGTCGTATTAACGCTGAAGATCCACGTACTTTTATTCCTTCACCAGGTAAAATTACTCGTTTCCACCCTGCTGGTGGTAATGGTGTTCGTTGGGATTCTCACATTTATACTGATTACTCTGTGCCTCCTCATTATGACTCAATGGTTGGTAAGCTAATCACTTATGGTGAAACTCGTGACGTTGCTATTGCACGCATGAAAAATGCATTAGATGAATTAGTAATCGATGGCATCAAAACTAATATCGCTCTTCAGGAAGATATTATGAATGATACTGGTTTCGCTCGCGGTGGAGCTAACATCCACTACCTTGAAAAGAAGCTTGCTGAAATCGAATAATAAAATTCGTTTTTTATAAAATCCCAAAAACCCGCACTTAGCGGGTTTTTTATTGATCTTTAAAAACAAATTAAAATTAATCACTTTTCCATTAAATGCACTTTAAGGTAAAATGTTTTTATTCGAATACACCAATAAAATAAATGACTGAATTAGCTGAAAAACCAATTCCACCTGAAGATGACGACTGTTGTGGCGGCGGCTCATTTTGTCCATGTGTGTGGGACCATTATTATGCGCAATTACAAATTTGGCGTATTCAGCAAGACCAACTTAATAATACTGATTGATAAGTAATACCAAGTGAAATAATTATCTCAATTGGTATAAGAATTAAAGAGTACAATATAATGACCGATTTAATTGAAAAACCTACCCCTCCAGGAAACGGCGAATGCTGCGAAAGCGGCTCGTGCACACCGTGTGTTTGGGATTTTTATTATGAAGAAATGCAAAAGTGGCGCATTCAACAAGCAAAATTAAAAGAACAAGAAAAATTAGAAAAATAATATAAAATACAATCAGTTGCAATTATTACGCACTTATAGTGTCAGCTTTTTTTACATCTTAATAATTTCGACAATACCTGCTAAACACCTGATAAATTTACCTTTTCATATACTTATTGCCGCTCTAATGGCGAATTGCTCTGTTTTATCAAAATAAAACGTCAGATAAATATACAAAAACTTTCGTAGATAAATTAAGCGTTTTATTTGAAGGCTATAAATCTTTGAATCCGCTGTACATTATAACTTTGGAATAAAGTATGCATGATAACTAGACCAATGCTCATTAATTGGTATTTAAACTAAGGAAAATATTATGAAAAATTTTCTCAAAAAAATGCCTCTGTTGATTTTGTTGATTAGCGCCTTATTCGCTTTCCATGCAAAGGCGACGTTAATGTTAACCCCACTGGATTGTATTGTTGATTTTTGCTGGACCAGTGACGATAACTCAAACCCTCATGCTGACGATATTGCCACAATGATAGGTGACCCTGTCATTATCGAAAGTTTGTTTTACAAGTCGAATGCAGGAGGTGGTGATGAAGGTCCATACAGTAGCGATTACAGTACGACCTTTAGCAATACCGCTAATGACCCTGAGGATGCATTAATCGAGTGGTTAGAAGGTTCTTTTATAGACTGCGCTAGCGGTTGCTACCTTTCGGTGAAAGACGGTAATCATCAGCCTGCGATTTACGTTTTTGATATTAGCTCTTGGGATGGTCAGATGGACATTGAGTTAGATGGTTTTTGGCCTGATGAAGGTGCGATTTCAAATATCGCGATTTGGGGGGCTGGTGATACTCGATGCACTGGAGATTGCGGTGGTGGTGGCCAATCAATCCCTGAACCGCAAACTTTATTGATTCTTTCAACAGCCATACTAGGAGTTTATCTTTCAAGACGAAAACGACTTAATTAGTATTTTGGCCGTTAACGTTTGATAAATTTTGGTTATAAAAAAAGCCCTGAATTCTCAGGGCTTTTTACATTATAGCAGCGGGGGCTGTCTATGTTACCTATTAGATTTACCTTTACTGCCTTTAACAGCACCTTCCTTTGTAACAGTTATTTGCACTTGTTTCGCATTACCGGCAGCATCGTATGCTTTGGCAGAGATTGAATGACTGCCGTTAGATACTTTTTTGATATTCCAGCCATATTGTATTGTTGAGCTTAGCGAACTTGCTTTTAGTTGCCCGTTTATATAAAGCTCGGTTCTAACAACGTCTATGTTGTCACTCGCCGTCACAACTATCGTTTGGTTAGATGTAATTGTCGCGCCATCAAGTAAGTTAAGTGAAATATCAGGTGCTTCAGTGTCTGCTGGCTCAGGTTCTGGTTCTGGTTCAACAAAGTTGCTAATATACACTTCGATGGTGGCATTATTAATATTACCTGAACTGTCTTTAGCTCGAGCTTGCAATGCAATATTTTGTTGTTCATAAGCGCTAGTATCAGCAATAAAAGAATACGGCTTAGTCGTATCAGTCGCGATTAAATTCCCTTGTAAATACAACTCAACACTTGCAATTTCAACATTATCAGTTGCTTCAATTAAAACATCGACCTGTTCGTTGTGTTCACTATTTTGTGATGGCGAAACAAAACTTACCTCTGGTAATTGTTGGTCTTCAACAGGTGCTTCAACCTCAGAGGTAAGAGCTGCATAAGCATCAATTCGCCCATGACCATAAAGCTTACTATAAACACCATTCGCCATAGTTTTATCTGCTGTTGATTCCAATAATTGCTCTAACTCAACATTGCTCAAATTTGAAAACTTAGATTTTAATAAAGCAAGCACTGCCGCTGTTAACGGTGATGAAAAAGATGTTCCGCTTACGGCTGCATAACCACCACTCTTCGTTGTTGTATAAATTCCAACGCCTGGTGCTGACACGTCAACACAATTACCATAATCCGACCAACTGGCTTTACTATCTGATTTTCCAGTAGCAGATACTGTGATGATAAATGGATTATCATTACAATTTAAATCTGTACCACTGTTACCCGCAGAGGCGACAACTAAACCGCCGTTATTGTAAAAATATTGTGCTGCATTCGTTACCGTACTACTTGAACTTACTGCATAACTAATATTTGCAATACTAGCGCCATTATCGGCCGCCCAAATTAACCCCTCGGCAACATCACTCCAATAAGCATAGCCGTTACTCTGTTCACTCACTCTAACTGGTAATATCTTACTATTCCACGCAACAGATGTGACACCAATACTGTTATTACTCAATGCAGCGATTGTGCCGGCTACTTGCGTACCATGGCCATTTATATCGGTCACATCGGTATTATTACTGACCGAGTTGTATCCAGCTAATGTGTTTGCTGATAAGTCAGTATGTGGATTAACCCCGCTATCCAATACCGCAACCGTAATGCCTTCCCCTAAAGAGTATTGCCACGCGGCAGGAAGGTTCATTATCGGGAGATGCCAGGCATTAGCATAATAGTTATCATTGGCTTCTATAGATCCCGGTGATACTAATTTGTCTACTTCAACGAACTCTATTTCAGGGTACTTTCGTAGTAATTTTGCTATTGCCTTTTCACTATTTTTTTTAACTTTTAGTAAGTGAATATTAGCATTTGCTAATTTTAGCTTACGTTTGCCATGATTTTCCTGTTCCGCTAGAATATCTGCGACCCTTTCAGCGGAAGCTCCATCCTTTGCTTTGATTAATAAACGTCCATGTTCGGTATTGTTTTGAGCCGCTGCAATATTTATAGAAAATATCGATATTAGCGCCAATGATTTTACTATTTTAGAACCGAACACTTTCTGATTCCTCCAAGAATGATAAGTAAAGTAAGCAAAAACAAAGAACCACCACTTGAACCTGAGTCAGCTTCTGCTGTTTCAGTCGATGAAATATTATTGCTAGTTTCTGTTTCTTGAGCTGAAGCATTATTGTTTTCGTCTGATGCTTTTACTTCACTAGCATCTTCTGTCGGCTCAGCTTCTTGCTCAGAATTGTTATCAGAACCGTTACCAGAGTCATTGCCTGAGTTACTATTAGAATTATCTTCAGTGTTTTGCTCTGTGGTTGGTTCCGAGTTATTGTTTTCAGCAACTTCTTGCTCTTGTTCTGTTACACTGCCGTTGTCAGCGTCGTTGTTTGAGTTGCTTTCTTCTTCAACTTGTTCTTCTTCAACAGGCGTTTCAGGCTCAATCGGCTCGATAACTTCGATCACAATTTCTGTACGAGTAGGATCATTCGGGTACGCATCGCCATTGTCGCCTACGCCATCTTTATCTGTATCTTTAGTTTCGCTAGCATCAGCAGGAAAAGCATCTGCATTGTCGCCTACACCATCTTTATCTGTATCTTTAGTCTCACTAGCATCAGCAGGGAAAGCATCTGCATTGTCGCCTACGCCATCTTTATCTGTATCTTTAGTTTCGCTAGCATCAGCAGGGAAAGCATCTGCATTGTCGCCTACACCATCTTTATCTGTATCTTTAGTTTCGCTAGCATCAGCAGGGAAAGCATCTGCATTGTCGCCTACACCATCTTTATCTGTATCTTTAGTTTCGCTAGCATCAGCAGGGAAAGCGTCAGCATTGTCACCAACACCATCTAAATCGCTGTCGTGAGTTTCTGTTGCATCTTCAGGAAAAGCGTCAGCATTATCACCAACACCATCTAAATCGCTGTCTTGAGTTTCTGTTGCATCTTCTGGGAAAGCGTCAGCATTGTCACCGACACCATCTAAGTCGCTGTCGTGAGTTTCTGTTGCATCTTCAGGGAAAGCGTCAGCATTATCACCGACACCATCTAAATCGCTGTCGTGAGTTTCTGTTGCATCTTCTGGGAAAGCGTCAGCATTATCACCGACACCATCTAAATCGCTGTCGTGAGTTTCTGTTGCATCTTCTGGGAAAGCATCTTCACTATCAATAACGCCATCATCGTCAGAATCGATTGCATCTTCAATATTTATTTGCACTGTGTCAGAGCTCGAGATATTACCTGACGTGTCATACGCTACAGCATGTATTGTTAGTGATTGACCGTTATACTTTTCTTGCTCAATAACAAATTCGTAAGGCGCATGTTGTTCGGTAGCAAGCAATTCATTGTCAATATAAAGTTCTACTCTACTCACTTCTACATCGTCTGTAGCGTTAACATCAACTTCAACATTCTCACTGTGAGATGACTCTTCGTTAGGGGTAATAATTTCTACTGTTGGTGCAATTTGATCAACTTCAATTTCTCCTCCACCTAAGCTAGCCAATGCGGCATTGGCATCTATTCGACCGTAGCCAAATTTATTGGAAAAATCACCATCAAACATACTTTTATCTGCGCTATTTTTTAGTGCTGTTTCTAATTCATTGATTGTCGCTTGAGGATTCGCAGATTTTAAAACTGCTAATACCGCAGCAGTAATTGGAGCAGAAAAAGATGTACCACTAATGTTGCCATAGCCACCAGATTTGAATGTAGTTTTAATAGATACACCAGGAGCTGAAACGTCCACACAATTACCGTAATCTGACCAAGAAGCTTTATTGTCTGATGAGTCTGTAGCAGATACGATAATTACATTTGAATTTTCTGTACAGTTTAGATCGCCACCACTGTTACCAGCAGAAATAACAACTAAACCGCCTTTAGAACGAAAGTAACTCGCGGCATTAGAAACTGTAGTACTGGTTGCAAAGTCATAACTAAGGTTCGCTATGTCAGCCCCATTATCAGCAGCCCAGTTAAGACCTTCTGCGACGTGGCTCGAATAAGCATAACCATTAGATTTTTCGGAAATTTTGATTGGCAATATTTTAGCATTATGGGCGATTGAACTAATACCGATAGAGTTGTTTGTTAGTGCGGCGATAACGCCGGAAGTTTGGGTACCATGACCATTAATATCTGTTACATCACTATTATCACTTACTACATTTCGACCCGTAAGTATTTGACCTGCCATATCTTCATGGCTAACGGTAATACCAGTATCCAATACTGCCACGACCATATCTTTACCTGTGCTACTAGACCAAGCATCAGACATATTAATTTTAGGTAAATACCATTGGCTATTAACTAACGCATCATTAGTTTCTACGCTGTTTAATTCTAATTCTAAATCTAGTTCTGCGTAAGCGATATCAGGATGTGCATTTAATCGCTGAATCAATCGTTTTTCATTACCTTTCGATGTTTCGATAATAAATGTATGATCTGAAACAATGCTTCTTTGTTTTTTAGATAGGAATCTTTTCGCTAGCTTTTCAAGTGACTTAGCACTCACACCAGCTTTAACTTTAACTATGATATGGCCTTGTCTAAACTGTTTCTGCTTTGCATTTTTAGCAAATGCACTGCTCATAATTAGATTCAAGACTAAAAATAAGAATACAACTAAAGAGAAACTCTGAGTTGAAATTACATTATTACTTTTAGTGTTACTCACACCAAAAGCTATTTTTCTTTCTAAAGAAATCATCAAAAGACTCCACTTTCGTGAAGTCTACAAAACACCCTAACGCACCAATTTGTCTATTATTATTTTTATGTTAGTAATTTGGGGGTAACACGTAATACTTAAATGACATCTCTGTATACTAGGAAAGTTATCGTAGACCACTGATTAAAAATAAATTTACTGAATACAATTCATTTAAAAATATCGATTACACTTTCATTTTTTAAAGTTAACCTTCAAAAACGGACGACTTCTAGAGTTTTTAGTTCCAATGTCTAATTTTAAAAAGATAAACTTTATTACTGTTTACAGGGTTAACTTTAAGCTAAAAAATGACCAACCGTCAAATCGAACGTACACTTTTTAACCGCACGTTAACGGTTTGTAAACAACTTACGGGCAATTAATGTTAACAAGGTGTTAATTTTAAACGATTTATTTTTGAACAATTTAAAAAAAAATAATTTCATTTTTTTTGTAACTGAGAACAAAAAATGGCGAAAAAATGAGAGTTAAAGACAAAAAATGGAAAAATATGGCTTAGAACGATCTAATTTAATTTTGAGGTAATACTGTCGATTTTTTCCTATTATCTAATAACAAACATAGGCCAACAAGCAATATTGCGCTAAACATAAGTGCTGCAAATGGCAATGATGTATCATTATGAAAATAAGCCAAAATAGGACCAGCTAATGCACCAATTCCAAATCTTAATGTGCCTATTACCGCTGTAGCTGTTCCGGTTTGGTGAGCAAATTTTAGCAAGATCATCGAGTCAGCATTAACCGCAATTAGCGATAAACTGCCCATCAATGGCATGACAGTGATTACTGTCCAGAACAGTGATAATGAAAAGTAGTTTGCTAACACGAGTAATAAAGAAGATATGAAAGCCGTGTAAAAGCCTCTCATCAGTAACACTTCAGAACCTAATCGCACAACAAAACGAGTATTGATCAATTGCGCTAACATTAAAGCGACAACATTCACACCAAATAAAAAGCTAAAGACAAACTCGCTTGTTTCAAAAACCTCTAGATAGACAAAAGGAATTGCGGTTAGGTAACAAAAGAAAGACAACGACACTAGCATCGAAGTTAAAATATATTTTCGTGCTGAAGAGTTCAATAAGACTATTTTGTAGTTACCTAAAAATGAAAGCCTAGCAATGCTACCGTCTTCTCTAGGCAGAACCTCTGGCAAAAACTTAATTGCAGCAATCAGAATCACAAATGCATAGATGGCCAAAAAATAAAACATTGCTTGCCAGTTTATAAGCACTAATATCGCACTGCCTATTGTCGGCGCTAACATAGGTGCAAACATCATAATCATACTGACATATGACATTCCTTTCGCCGTATTTTTTCCATAAAACTGTCTTATAACGCCGGGGACTACAATGGTGGCAGCCGAACCAAAAAATGCTTGCACAAACCGAAGCCACAAAAACTCCTGCTCACTGCTAGCAAACGGTATCATAAAAGACGATATTGAAAATAACGCTAAGCCGAATATTGCTAATTTACGACGTCCAAATCGGTCAACTAGCGGGCCAAATAGCAATAAACCTGTTGCATAACCTGCTAGATAGATACTTAGTGAATTTTGTATAACGGCAATTGAAGTATTAAAGTGTTTTGCTATTATCGGCATTGCCGGTAAATATAAATCAACCGCTAAAGGAGTGATCGCAACAATAGAGGCAAGCAATGGTAGCAATAAGCCTAATGAAATATGATTCTGCTGGCCAGATTCGGTCATTGTTCGCCTAACTAGTGAGTAATGGAAAGTGAATTCTTGTAAAAATAGTTTACAAGCGCAAGTGTAGCAAAAAACCTATAATAGTTTCATTATAAACTATTCGTTGTTAAAGAAAGATTATCAATATGAAGCAAGTTCAACTCTCAGCAATAAACATCTACCCGATGAAATCTGCTGCGGCAAACAGCCTTGAAAGTGCAGTTATTACAGAAACAGGCGTTCACGGTGACCGTATATTTCTGGTTACTGATTTACATGGAAAATTTATAACCGGTAGAACAAAGTCTAAATTAGTGCTCGTTCAAATTGAGAACGCGGCCAATGGATTCATATTTAATGCACCTGCGATGCCTTCTCTTATTGTTTCTAAAGCTCAGTTTTCTCAGCAATATAAAAATATACAAGTATGGCAAGATAAGTTTCAGGCGCAATATTGTACTGCTGAATTGGATCAGTGGATCAGTCAATATCTTAACCTACCCTGCCAGATCTTGTATTTAGGTGAAGAAAGCAACCGCACTCTAGATCACTATAATACTTCGTTAAGTTTTGCCGACGGTTATCCACTGCTTTTAACCAACGAAGCGTCATTAACTGAGCTAAATCAACGACTAAGTAAAGAAGTATCTATGGCTCAGTTTAGGGCCAATATTGTCGTCAGTGGCGCGCTAGCATTTGCAGAAGACGATTGGCACCAAATTAAAATCGGTAATGTGATATTTGAACTTGCGAAGCCATGCAGTCGCTGTATTTTTATCAATGTAAACCCTAACAGCGCTACTAGAGATAAAAATGGCGAACCCTTAAAAACTTTATCAACATACCGAACATCAGAAAATGGCGATGTAAACTTTGGTCAAAATCTTGTGGCACTAAATAAAGGCACTATAACGGTCAATGACACTGTGACTATTATTAAATAGTTAGTGATCATTTACTGTTAGTAATTTTTACTTATTGCTTTTATCTAATCGCTTGAAGTGAAATAATTAGTGCAGTGTGTCAAATCGGAACAACCTATGCTTTTAATGATCGACAATTATGATTCCTTTACTTTTAACTTAGTGCATTATTTTCAGCACTTGGGAGAAGAAGTGATGGTTGTTCGTAATGATGAAATAACCATTGAAGATATTAAAAGCATGAATATTGACCATATTGTTATTTCACCTGGCCCCTGTGATCCAAATAGCGCAGGGTTATCACTCAAGATCATTGCTGAATTTGGCGGTATCGTCCCCATTTTAGGAGTGTGTTTAGGACATCAATGTATTGCTCAGCACTTTGGCGGTGTAGTCGAAAAAGCTAAAACAGTAATGCATGGAAAAACATCTCTTATCAAACATCACAATAATAATGTATTTGCCGGTTTAAATAATCCATTGCAAGTCACGCGTTACCACTCTTTAGTCGTAAACAAAGATAAACTTCCTGCTGAACTTGAAGTAACCGCATGGAGTGAAGACGAAAACGGAGAATTCGATGAAATCATGGCTTTAAAACATAAAACTATGGCGATTATGGGTGTTCAATTTCACCCAGAGTCAATTTTAACCGAGCAAGGGCACGAATTACTTGCAAACTTTCTTCGTTTGAGTAAACAATAAGCAATACACAAATACGTACTTGCAAAATAATTAGTAAAACCAACCGGAATACACATGCAGATTGACAGACGGTTTCACCCTAGAGTTGATATGGAATTCAACGTTACCGTGAAAATCGAAAATAGTGATGAAACAAGACAAGTAAAAGCCACAAACCTTTCCTTATCTGGTATTCAGCTTGCTGTCGATAAAAATGATGTCGATTTTATTATCGAAAACTGCGGCCATCCTGCCGAATTTATCGTTTGTATGCATAAAGTTCCAGATCACATCGAGACAAAAGTTCGATTAGTCGTTAACCGACGATTGTCTCAACAAAAATATTTACTCGGCCTGAAATTTTTAATTATTGACGACGAAATAAAAACGCAATTGAAGCGTGTTTTTAATCTTCCAAACAAATAAAAATTAATTTTTTTAAGCTTTTAATCTCGTTGCAATAGTTATGCAACAAAATTGAATAAAACTCCCAGACCCCTTGTTTTAACTGGCTTTTTAGTGGTTAAGCTAAAGACATTAATCGATGTTTCTGGCATAATATTCGTCCAAATTGTGTTGAACCCACAGCGTTTAAACGCTTAAAGCTAACTATAATTGTTCAACCTAATGCATTTTTTCAAGAGGATTTCAGAGATGTCTGCACAAAATACGGTAAATCGAGAATTATTTGATCAAGTAATGGTGCCTAACTATTCACCTTCTGCGGTAATACCAGTTCGTGGTAAAGGGTCTCGAGTTTGGGATCAAAATAATAATGAATATATCGATTTCGCTGGTGGTATTGCAGTTAACTGTTTGGGTCATTGTCACCCTGCACTAGTTGAAGCTTTAAAGACTCAAGGCGAAAAACTTTGGCACCTATCTAACGTGATGACTAATGAGCCTGCATTACGTTTAGCAAAAAGCATCGTTGATGCAACATTTGCTGATAAAGTATATTTCGCCAACTCTGGTGCAGAATCAAATGAAGCCGCGCTTAAATTAGCACGTCGCTGGGCTATTGAAGAGCACGGTGAACATAAATCTCAAATCATCGCCTTTAAACAAGGTTTCCACGGTCGTACATTCTTTACAGTAACAGTCGGCGGTCAAGCGGCATACTCTGATGGCTTTGGCCCTAAGCCTGGTGACATTGCTCACGCAGAATACAACAACCTTGATTCATTAAAAGCATTAATCTCAGATAACACTTGTGCTGTAGTAATGGAACCATTACAAGGCGAGGGTGGTATCATTTCACCAACTAATGAATTTGTGCAAGGCGTACGTGAATTATGTGACCAACATAATGCGTTATTAGTATTTGATGAAGTACAAACTGGTGTTGGCCGAACTGGCGACCTATATGCATATATGGGTTTAAACGTTACACCTGATATTTTAACGACTGCTAAAGCTCTTGGTGGTGGTTTCCCGATTGGTGCCATGATCACAACTGACGCAATTGCTAAGCACCTTAAAATTGGTACTCATGGCAGTACTTATGGTGGTAATCCGTTAGCCTGTGCAGTTGCTGAAGCAGCTTTTAATGAAGTGAATACTTCTGCTGTGTTAAGCGGTGTCATTGCAAAAGAAAAAATCATTAAAGATGGTTTAGCGAAAATTAATGAAACATACAATGTGTTTGCCGACATACGCGGTAAAGGCCTACTTGTTGGTGCTGAACTTACCGAGCAATATCAAGGTAAAGCTAAAGTATTTTTAAATGCTGCAATGGAGCACGGTTTAATGACATTGGTTGCCGGTGCAAACGTTGTTCGCTTCGCGCCATCATTAGTAATTAGCGATGCAGAAATTCAAGATGGTTTAGAACGTTTTGAAAAAGCCGTTGCGCAAGTAGTTAACGCTTAAATAGCGGTTAATTATAAGCCTAAAACATCTTTAGTTTAGAGAATTTACTATGATCATAATCAGACCTATTCGAAGTAGCGATTACGATGCATTGCATCAAATCGCTATAGAATCAGGACATGGATTTACATCTTTACCTGTAAATGAAGAACAATTGATTAACCGAATCAATCGCGCTACACAAGCAGTCCACAAAAGTGATGAAGGCTGTGGTGATGAAGGTTATTTATTTGTTATGGAAGATACGTCAACAGGCACAGTGATCGGTACCACAGGTATTGAATCAGCTGTAGGTCTGCACGATGCTTTTTATCATTATCATTTAGGTAAAGTTGTTCATTCATCACGTGAACTTAACATCTATAACACCGTTGAAATATTATCATTGAATAATGATTACACCGGTGCAACTGAGTTATGTACTCTTTATTTACGTGATAACTACCGAGTAAATAACAACGGTCGCTTTTTATCGAAAGTCCGTTTCTTATTTATGGCAGAACAACAACAACGTTTTAACAACACAGTGATCGCCGAAATGCGTGGTGTCTCTGACGACAATGGTAGTTCTCCATTTTGGGAATGGTTAGAAGAACATTTCTTTTCAATGGACTTTCCGACAGCAGACTACTTAACAGGTATAGGTAAAAAAGAATTTATTGCCGAATTAATGCCTAAATATCCAATCTATGTAAATTTACTTAGCCAAGCGGCACAAGAAGTTATTGGTCAAGTGCACGACAAAACTTTACCGGCTTTACGACTGCTTCAGTCTGAAGGTTTTGTAAATCGTGGCTATGTTGATATTTTTGATGGCGGCCCAACAGTTGAATGTGAATTAAACTCAATACGTACAATACAAAACTCTTCTCGTTTAACAGTAAATATTGGTGAAGTCACATCGAAACACAAGCACATGCTCGCTAATACTCGAATAGTTGATTTTAGAGCAGCACAAACGACCGCTGATATTGATATAGAGCAACAAACGATCACCATCAATCAAGAATGCGCGGATGCTTTAAAAGTAAGCAACGGCGATATGCTAAGAGTCGCGGCAAGTTAATTGCCGCCGCAGCAGAGGTAATAATGACAAACTCAGTACAATTTATAAATGGTCAATGGTTAGTTGGCGAAGGCAAAGAAATGGCCTCGTTAAACCCAGCAAAAAACACAGTGTTATGGGAAGGCAATGCAGCCTCAGCTACACAGGTAAATGACGCGATAAACAGTGCGCGTGATGCCTTTGAAAGTTGGGGTTTTCAAACGGTAGAGCAACGTATAGAAGTCGTTAATCGTTTTATGGAAGTTCTTACCGAAAATAAAGAGCAAATGGCATTAGCAATTGCTGAAGAAACCGGAAAGCCACTTTGGGAAACAAGAACTGAAGCTGGTGCAATGGTTGGTAAAATTAACATTTCAATCAAAGCTTACAACGAACGAACAGGTACAGTTGAAAATGCAATGCCTGGCGCAAAAGCATTTATTCGCCATAAGCCTCATGGCGTAGTTGCCGTGTTTGGACCGTATAACTTCCCTGGTCATTTACCAAATGGCCATATCGTACCCGCACTAATTGCAGGTAATACTATCGTATTTAAGCCATCAGAATTAACACCTATGGTTGCTGAGCTTACGATGAAGCTTTGGCAACAAGCAGGGTTGCCTGAAGGCGTGATAAACATGGTTCAAGGTGAGGTGGACACTGGTATTTCACTAGCGAATCACCCTGGCATAGATGGCCTATTTTTCACTGGTAGCTCAACTACTGGTAAATTATTGCATCAACAGTTTTCTGGACAACCAGGCAAAATATTAGCATTGGAGATGGGTGGCAATAATCCATTAATCGTCAAAAATGTTTCTGATATTGATGCCGTTGTTCACGATATAATTCAATCAGCATTTATTTCGGCAGGCCAACGTTGTACTTGCGCTCGTCGATTGTTTATTGAAAATGGTAGTCAAGGCGATGCAATTATTGAAAAACTTATTAGTGCGACCAAAGCAATTAAAATTGGTATGTACGATGCAGAAGAGCAACCTTTTATTGGTTCCATGATTTCCGAGCGAGCAGCTCTTGGTATGATAGCGGCGGAGCAACAATTAATAGCTCAAGGTGCAAAGTCTCTTGTCGCTATGGCACATTTGGAATCCGGTACTGGCTTTGTAAGCCCAGGTATTGTTGATGTAACCAATGTTGAAAATATCATCGATGAAGAGCATTTTGGCCCACTTGTTAAAGTGTATCGTTATGATGATTTTGACAGTGCCATCATTGAAGCAAACAATACTCGTTTTGGTTTATCTGCAGGACTTTTAAGTGACAGCGAAGAACATTACCAACACTTTTTCAAACGCATCCGTGCAGGCATCGTGAACTGGAACAAACCTATTACCGGCGCAAGCAGTGCCGCACCATTTGGTGGCATAGGTGATAGCGGTAATCATAGAGCTAGTGCTTTTTATGCAGCAGACTACTGTGCATTCCCAGTAGCGTCTGTTGAGTCAGACAAAGTTCAGTTACCTGAAAACTTAAGCCCAGGCCTAACTATCTAATGCTTTCTTTGTCGTACAAATTACTTATCTCAGGCTTTCGTCCTGATTTCTTTAAGGTAATCGACAACTTATAATTTACCGGGCGAAGGTAAGGTATATCTTCGCCGGTTTATTTATCCAATTGATGTTTTATTTCAAACGTTTTTAAATAACCAGCACCCTGCCTAATATCTTCACCCTAAAACTATTTAAACTTTATTTATATACAACTATTTTGGGGGACTTATGAGTCTAAATGTTGAAGCACTATTTAAAAATATTTGGCAACAATATCTAAGCGTGACGCCATCGGCGGACAAAATCCATCAACTGCTTTCTAGCGGCGACGATTTGATCAATGACCATGTGGCATTTCGCACCTTTAACATTGCAAAAGTTAATCTTGAATCATTAGCTGAACATTTAATTGAGCTTGGTTACAAAGAGTGTGGGCAATATCATTTTGAACTAAAAAAACTTGATGCAAAACACTTTGAACATAGCAATCCAGAACTACCAAAAGTGTTTATTAGTGAATTAATGGTCGAGAAGCTTTCAACTGAAGCGCAAATAATCATTAATCGAATTGTTGCTGATATCGATAGTAATCTTATTAGCTCTAATGAATTTCTCTACTCTGGACGCACGTGGGAGTTAAGCTCACAAGAATACAAAACCTTACTTAAAGAAAGTGAATATGCAGCATGGCTTGCTACATGGGGTTATCAAGCAAATCACTTTACTGTGAGCGTGAACCATTTAGCCCAATATACTGCTCTTGAGCAAGTCAATCAGCGCCTTAAAGACAGTGGTTTCAGCTTAAACACTAGCGGTGGTGAAATTAAAGGTAATGTTGAAGTAATGCTCGAGCAATCTTCAACGATGGCGGATAGCATCGAGGTTGAATTTACAGATACTCAATTAAAAGTACCAAGTTGTTTTTATGAGTTCGCTAAAAGGCACCCTAAGCCTTGTGGCAATCTTTATACTGGTTTTGTTGCAGCCTCTGCCGACAAAATATTTGAAAGCACAAACCAGCAATAGACTGAATAGTTGCGATTACAAAATTATATGACTTTATTGCCGCAAATATTATAAAATAGCGGCAATTAAGCATATTGATTATGCAATACAGCGAAATACAGTTTAGGAATTACTATGCAAGCAAAAGTACAATGGGTCGGCGAAGAAAAATTTATGGGCACCTCAGAAAGTGGTCATAGTATGCTTATGGATGCAAACGGCGGAAACAATGCGGTGAGTCCGTTAGAGAATGTACTGCTTTCTCTTGGTGGTTGCTCTTCTGTAGATGTTGTTAGTATTTTAGAAAAAGCTCGTCAAAAGCTTGTTGGTTGTGAAGTGGAAATCACCTCAAAACGCGTTGATACAGTACCTCGACTATTTTCTGATATTCATTTGCACTTTGTCATCACTGGCGATAACGTTGCTGAAAAACATGTAGAAAGAGCAGTTGCGCTTTCTGCCGATAAATATTGTTCAGTTGCATTAATGCTAAACAAATCTGTAAACATCACGCACGATTTTGAGATCAAACAAGCATAACGCTGGTATTAGGTTTCAGTTAATCAATAAAAAAGGAGCTAACGCTCCTTTTTTTTGCTTTCGAGAATTAACTCAGTTCTAACTGATTAACTACCTTTTGTCGCAAGGTTCTTGCGAGCTAAATGCAGTTTTTTATAGCTATCAATTAAACGTAAATGTTTATCTAAGCCTTCAAGTTTCATACTTGTTGGTGTTAACCCATAAAACAGTACGTCACCGTTGATTGAACCAACAACATTGTCGATAACCTCTTTACCAAACATACGCTCTAAATTATGAGCATAATGTTCATACTCTAGGTCTTCATTTAACGCGATTTCTAAAACAGTGCTAACTGCTTGGTAAAATAATCCTCGCTCCACGGTATTATCATTGTACTGTAAAAATTCAGCGACTAACTCCTGTGCCTCTTCAAGTCCACCCAAGGCAAGATAAATTAGAATTTTCAATTCAAGAATCGTTAACTGTCCCCAAACCGTGTTCTCATCAAACTCAATGCCGATTAAAGTTCTAATATCAATGTAAACGTCTAATTGACTTTCTTCTAATCGAGCCAATAAATCGGCTAGCTGCTCTTCATCTAATTGATGAATATTAAGAATATCTTCACGATAATTTAATGCTTTGTTGGTGTTATCCCAAATAAGATCTTCTACAGGGTATACTTCTGAGTAATCTGGCACCAAGATGCGACAAGCGGTAGCACCATGACCATCAAACACAGCAACGTAAGCCTCTTTACCAAGGTCGTCTAAAATTGCCATTAAGCTAGCATTTTCTTCTTCATTGGTACCGGAAAAGTCCCATTCACAGAATTCATAATCATAATTAGTGCTAAAGAAACGCCAAGAAATGACACCGGTAGAATCAATAAAGTGCTCAACAAAGTTTTCCGGCTCACTTACAGTCATACTATTAAATGTAGGCTTAGGAACATCATTAAGTCCTTCAAAGCTTCTTCCTTGTAGTAGCTCAGTAAGACTTCGTTCTAACGCGACTTCAAAGCTAGGATGCGCACCGAATGATGCAAATACACCTCCAGTTCGCGGATTCATTAGCGTTACACACATCACTGGAAATTGCCCGCCCAATGACGCATCTTTAACAACCACTGGGAAACCTTGCTCTTCTAACCCTTTAATCCCCGCCAATATACTCGGGTACTTTTCAATAACATGCTGTGGTACGTCAGGTAAGATAATCTCTTGTTCTATAATTTGACGCTTTACCGCTCGTTCAAAGATTTCTGATAAACACTGAACTTGCGCTTCGAATAAATTATTGCCCGCGCTCATGCCGTTACTTAAAAATAAGTTTTCAATTAAATTAGATGGAAAGTAAACGGTTTCGCCATCAGATTGACGCACGTATGGTATAGAACAAATACCGCGATCTACTCGACCTGAATTGGTATCAATTAAATGTGAACCGCGCAATTCGCCATCGGGATTGTAAATATCTAAACAATAATCGTCTAATATGCCAGCTGGTAATTCATCATTTTCAGTTAATTCAAACCATTTTTCATTTGGATAGTGTACAAAATCGCTACTGGCGATATCTTCACCCAAGAACTGATCGTTATAAAAAAAGTTGCAGTTCAGTCTCTCGATGAATTCGCCTAAGGCAGAACATAAAGCGCTTTCTTTCGTTGCGCCTTTACCATTGGTGAAACACATAGGAGATGCTGCATCACGAATATGTAATGACCAAACATTAGGTACTATATTACGCCAAGAAGATATCTCAATCTTCATTCCTAAATCAGCAAGAATGCCAGTCATGTTAGAGATGGTTTGTTCAAGAGGTAAATCTTTACCTAGGATGTAAGTGCTTGCATCACCATCAGGCTGGCCCATAAGCATTGCTTGTGCATCTTCATCTAAGTTTTCAACTTGTTCAATTTTAAATTCAGGTCCTGTCTGGACCACTTTCTTAACGGTACAGCGGTCAATAGAACGTAAAATACCTTGGCGATCTTTGTCCGAAATGCTTTCTGGTAACTCAACATCTATCTGAAATATTTGGTTATAGCGGTCTTGCGGGTCAACAATGTTATTTTGCGATAAGCGAATATTTTCCGTTGAAATATCACGGGACTTACAATACACCTTCACAAAATAAGCTGCACAAAGTGCCGATGATGCCAGAAAGTAGTCAAAAGGACTTGGCGCTGAACCATCACCTTTATAGCGAATTGGTTGATCAGCGATTACCGTAAAATCATCAAACTTAGCTTCTAGTCTAAGATTGTCGAGAAAATTAACTTTAATTTCCATTAAATAGTTCCTGGGTCATGGACGACATTGCGAGCAATAATTCTGCTGCTTTAAATAGTGCCTTTAAAACGATGGGTTAATTATACTAATTATCCGATGTTTTGCGGGAATAGTTTTGAATTAATTAGCAAATAGACAAGAATAGTTGGTTATAAGTTAGTGAATGAGCTCAAATTTTTACGATCCACAGCTTCCTGCAGGAGGTGGATATAAAAAGTAGCTACTTGCTTTCGCTTTTCTTTAAGCAAAAAAAAGAGCGCCTAAGCGCTCTTTTTCTGTAGTACTTGGTAGTTACCAAGTAATCGATATTAGTCGATTACTTTAGATACAACACCAGCACCAACTGTACGGCCACCTTCACGGATAGCGAAGCGTAAACCTTCGTCCATCGCGATTGGGTTGATTAGCTCAACAACAAACTTTAAGTTGTCGCCAGGCATTACCATTTCTACACCTTCAGGAAGCTCTACAGCACCTGTGATGTCAGTTGTACGGAAGTAGAACTGTGGACGGTAACCTTTGAAGAATGGAGTATGACGACCACCTTCATCTTTAGTTAGTACGTATACTTCTGATTCGAACTTAGTATGCGGGTTGATTGAACCAGGCTTACATAGTACTTGACCACGTTGTACGTCTTCACGCTTAGTACCACGTAAAAGAACACCACAGTTCTCACCAGCACGACCTTCGTCAAGAAGCTTACGGAACATTTCTACACCAGTACAAGTAGTAGTTGTAGTTTCTTTGATACCTACG
Organism: Thalassotalea crassostreae; assembly: GCF_001831495.1. Classification (NCBI taxonomy): domain Bacteria; kingdom Pseudomonadati; phylum Pseudomonadota; class Gammaproteobacteria; order Alteromonadales; family Colwelliaceae; genus Thalassotalea; species Thalassotalea crassostreae. Next base: position 274,528 of record NZ_CP017689.1, on the reverse strand, counting down.
ATTTCTACTTCGTCACCAACTTTAACGATACCACGCTCAACACGACCAGTTACAACTGTACCACGACCTTGGATTGAGAAAACATCTTCGATTGGAAGGATGAAGTCACCATCGATTGCACGCTCTGGCTCTGGAATGTAAGTATCAAGTGCGTTAGCAAGTTCTACTACACGCTCTTCCCATTGTGCTTCACCGTTAAGTGCGCCTAATGCTGAACCTTGGATTACTGGTAAGTCATCACCTGGGAAATCGTATTCAGAAAGAAGTTCACGAACTTCCATTTCTACTAATTCTAATAACTCTTCGTCATCTACCATGTCACATTTGTTCATGAATACGATGATGAAAGGAACACCAACCTGACGAGAAAGTAGGATGTGCTCACGAGTTTGTGGCATAGGACCATCTGTAGCAGCAACTACTAAGATAGCGCCGTCCATTTGTGCAGCACCAGTGATCATGTTTTTAACGTAATCGGCGTGACCAGGACAGTCTACGTGTGCGTAGTGACGTGTTTCTGTATCGTACTCGATGTGAGAAGTATTGATTGTAATACCACGCTCACGCTCTTCTGGAGCATTATCGATTTGTGCGAAATCTTTAACTTCACCACCGTGAACTTTAGTAAGAACCGCAGAGATAGCAGCCGTTAAAGTAGTTTTACCGTGATCGACGTGACCGATAGTACCAACGTTAACGTGCGGTTTCGAACGTTCAAATTTTTCTTTAGCCATTTTAATTACCTTAAAAGTTATAAACAAGCGGGCGGCAACCCGATTTTTTTGCTTACTATATATATGCGATTCCCAACAACATATCTGTTAAACAAATAAATATTGACTAACAAATATACAGGGAGTCTTTTTCAGGGGCACAATTTAGCAAACTCTAATGATATTGTCTAAACTTTATGCTTTCATTTTGAAGAAAAAATGCAAAAAAGCGTGTTTTTTTATAAAAATTACCTTTTTCGGCGCAGTTTTTACAAACTTTCGGTACAAGTTGATTATTTTTTATCAAATTTTGATGTTAGTTTGCTTTAACTAATGTATAATCCGCGCAAAATTTTAAACGTAACTTTAAACTAAATAGAGTAAAAGAATGGCTGATTTATCAAAATACAGAAATATTGGTATCTTCGCTCACGTTGATGCTGGTAAAACGACTACAACTGAGCGTATCCTTAAACTTACAGGTATGATCCACAAAATTGGTGAAGTACATGATGGTGAGTCAACAACTGACTTCATGGAACAGGAAGCTGAGCGTGGTATTACTATCCAGTCAGCTGCCGTTACTTGTGAATGGAAAAAACATCGTTTCAACGTAATCGACACTCCTGGTCACGTTGACTTTACAGTAGAAGTATACCGCTCATTAAAAGTACTTGATGGTGGTATCGGTGTATTCTGTGGTTCTGGTGGTGTTGAACCTCAATCAGAAACAAACTGGCGTTACGCGAACGAGTCAAAAGTTGCTCGTTTGATCTTCGTTAACAAATTAGACCGTTTAGGTGCTAACTTTTACCGCGTTAAAGACCAAGTAGAAAACGTACTAGGTGCTCGTTCATTAGTAATGACTTTACCAATCGGTGAAGAAGATGATTTCGTAGGTGTTGTTGACGTATTAACTCAGAAAGCTTACATCTGGGATGATTCAGGTCAACCAGAAAACTACAAAGTTGAAGACATCCCAGCTGATATGGTTGATGATGCTGCTGCTTACCGTGAAGAAATGATCGAAACAGCTTTAGAAGCTGACGAAGATCTTCTTATGGAATACTTAGAAGGTGAATTAACGCCGACTGATGAGCAAATTAAAGCGTGTATCCGTAAAGGTACTAACGAATTAATGTTCTTCCCTACATACTGTGGTTCTGCTTTCAAGAACAAAGGTATGCAACTTCTTCTTGATGCTGTTGTTGACTACTTACCGTCTCCAACTGAAGTACCACCTCAACCGTTAACTGACGAAGAAGGTGAGCCAACAGGTGAATTCGCATTAGTAGATGCAGAAGAGCCGTTCCGTGCATTAGCATTTAAGATTATGGATGACCGTTTCGGTGCACTTACTTTCGTACGTGTATACTCAGGTACTCTTAATAAAGGTGATACAGTTCTTAACTCATTCACTGGTAAAACAGAGCGTATCGGCCGTATGGTTGAAATGCAAGCTGAAGACCGTACAGAGCTTACATCAGCACAAGCTGGTGACATCTTAGCTATCGTAGGTATGAAAAACGTTCAAACTGGTCATACATTATGTTCAATTAAAGAACCATGTACTCTTGAAGCTATGGTATTCCCAGAGCCAGTAATCTCAATCGCTGTTGCACCTAAAGATAAAGGTGGTTCAGAGAAGATGGGTGTTGCTATCGGTAAGATGGTTGCTGAAGATCCAACGTTTAAAGTTGAAACTGATGAAGATTCAGGTGAAACAATTTTACGTGGTATGGGTGAACTTCACTTAGATATCAAAGTAGATATCCTTAAGCGTACATACGGTGTTGATTTAGTTGTAGGTAAGCCACAAGTTGCATACCGTGAAACTATCACAAGAGAAGTTGAAGATTCTTACACGCATAAGAAACAATCTGGTGGTTCTGGTCAATTCGGTAAAATCGATTACCGCATCAAGCCAGGTGAACCTAATTCAGGCTTCACTTTCACTTCAACAGTTGTTGGTGGTAACGTTCCTAAGGAATTCTTCCCAGCAGTTGAGAAAGGTTTCAAATCTATGATGGATACTGGTGTATTAGCTGGTTTCCCTGTATTAGACGTTGAAGTTGAATTATTCGATGGTGGTTTCCACGCAGTCGATTCATCTGCTGTTGCTTTCGAAATCGCTGCTAAAGGCGCATTCCGTCAGTCAATTCCAAAAGCTGGTGCTCAACTTATCGAACCTATCATGAAAGTTGACGTGTTCACTCCAGAAGATCACGTTGGTGATGTTATCGGTGACCTTAACCGTCGTCGTGGTATGATCAAAGACCAAGAAGCTGGTACAACTGGTGTTCGTATTAAAGCTGACGTTCCTCTTTCAGAAATGTTCGGTTACATCGGATCTCTACGTACAATGACATCAGGTCGTGGTCAATTCTCAATGGAATTCAGCCACTACAATGCATGTCCAGCTAACGTTTCTGAAGCAGTTATTGCTGAAGTTAAAGAACGTGAAGCTGCTAAGAAGAAATAGAACTTCTATTTAATCTAAGCATATGCTTTAAAAAAAGGTCGCTATTGCGACCTTTTTTATTGCCTGTAAAACGAAGAAAATAACTACTTATTCTTTGGCTCTAATATTTTCAGTCCGTGCATCTAACATCACTACACAGAATGAACAAAGATTAAAAATAACAACTTTGTTTTTAATTTTACTCTGAAAATCGATTAAATTTTGAATCTAAAATCTATTTAGCTACGTATTAAGGTCATACTCAATTATAAAGTGAAACTTATGTTCTCGATATTTAGATCCAACCCAACCAAGAAGTTAAACAAACTATATGAAGCCAAACTTGAGCAAGCCATGTTTACACAAAGAAATGGCGATATAAAATCTTATTCCATGCTTACAGCTGAAGCAGAAGAAATTGCCGATAAAATAAAAACATTAGAAGAATCAACAGACACCTAAAAGCATTAATCACGAGCTCGTTAAGCTCACTTTCAAAAATTTGAAAGTTTGAAGCAAGTCTATTACTAATGATTTAGTTGTTATCAATGTTGTTGATTTTTGACGCCTGGTAAATGATAAAGACGGTTAATATAATTGGTAGCAATGAAAATAAGCCAAACGGTATATTTCCGCTAACGAAAATAAGAAATGCAGATATTGTGAACGCTAGGCAAGAAATTATAGCACCACAAAATCTTGTTCTAGAATGACAAAGCAATGCACCGGCTATTATTTGCATCACTCCAAATGTCACTATCATGCTAATACTAAAATCAAAACTTTGCAGAAACTCTACTTCTTCAGGGACTTGCATCACCTTAGCAATTCCGGCGGCAATACTTACAAGCGCGACTAACGCTACTATTAATATAATTGCAATCTTCATACAGACTCTCTTAGTTTTTTCGTAGCTTTACTTTGGCGCTAAGCCCATATCATCTAACCGATATAATATTTCTTCTTTCCGTTTTCTTGCTACTTCTTGCCAATGAATACCTTCACGAGCGCCAATAATTGCGTAAATAGAATTAAGTCCTGTACCTTTTACACTTAATTTGAGTTGCTTATATAGTTCAAATGGATCGATCGCCATAAAGTCATCGACTGAATTTATATTAACTTCAGCTAATACTTGTTCGCTTTTGGGACCAAATCCCTTCAAATCTCTCAATCGCATTGAAACCTCAAAATCTAATAATAAGGAGTGCAATCTGCATCCAACCGATTGAATGCAGATTTGATGATGACTAGTTCTTACGAATTGATTTTGTATCTAACATCATACTCATTCCTTGCATGTTTGCAGGAATAACAACCACACCACCTTCATTTTCAGCAAACGCCTTTAATGCGTCGTTTAATTCATGTTGTAAATACTCAGGCGTAAGTGATGAATTGATAATCGCATTCGCTTCGGCAATACCTCGGGCGCGGGCGATTTCAATTTCTGCATCTTTGCCGGCAATTTCTACTTCAACTTTTTTCGCTTCAAGTGTTTTTTGCGCTTGCACCGCTTTTTGAATGGCGGCTTCGATTGTCGGATCGGTATTTAGCGCTCGAATAGCTACTCGCGTGATGGTAAACACACCAGGATCTTTTTCATCAAGTTTAAGCTGCAATTCTGTCGCTATGCCTAACCGCAACTCATCGCGATTACGATGTAACTCTAAAGAATCAATTTTTGTAACTTCTTCGTATATAACATCACGACCTTCACGATAAACGATGGTGTAAGCTGGCAGTAACGCGTCTTCGCCGCGACGGTATGAAGCGGCATACTTAACCATAGTTTCAGCAATCTTACTTGCTTCAACCTTATAGAAGATACTGATGTCTAAGTCTTGTAATCTTAAATTATCTCGAGCTTTTGGTCTAAGGTCATTAAAATCTATTGCGATTTCTTTAGCTGAAAACTCATAAGCTTTAGTAATAATCGGTAATTTCCAGTTTAATCCTGGAGAAACCTCTTCCATATCGACCGTACCTACGGTTTTAGTCACAGCAACGTGGCCAGTGTCAATAATGTACCAACTGCTAAAAAGTAGAATGACGCCAATAACGGCAGCAATTATTGCGAGTATTGATGGTGTTTTCATAGATTCCCTCTGAAATGATTTTTGCAACTGCATTTTTTATTCTTGGATTTTGGAGTTTTGGATTAAGGACTAGCCTACAGGTAATTGTTTACTCACACAATTGCAACGTAAAACTGACATTTTTGGCTTATTTTAAAAAAATTGATCTAAATCAAAGAAATCTAAATGAGAATTGTTTGCATTTAGATTATTATTTGTTTAGAATTCCTTTCATCAGATTAAACGTAACAAATTAACACAACTTATTTACATTTTTCAGGGAACAATCATGATCAAGAAATCTATCATCGCTACTACGCTTTTATCTATTTTTGCAACGAATGCTGTAGCGGCAGATGAGAATCAAGAATTACGTAAAGTAATTGCTGAGCAGCAAGAAGTTTTGAAATCGTTAGAAAGAAGATTAGACGAAACTGAAAGCCGTCTTGAAGCAACTGCAGTTCAAGTTGACGAAAACTCTTCTGCTAGCCCTTTCGCGAATACTACGATTGGTGGCTACGGTGAACTTCACTACAATAACTACGAAGATTCTGATGCTGAAATAGATTTCCACCGCTTTGTACTATTTTTTGGTCATGAGTTCGATTCAAAAACACGTTTCTTTTCTGAATTCGAATTAGAGCATTCTTTAGCGGGTGACGGTGAAGATAAACCAGGTGAAGTTGAATTAGAACAAGCCTATGTAGAATATGATTACAGCGACACAATTACTACTAAAACTGGTTTATTTTTAGTACCGGTTGGTATTATCAATGAAACTCATGAGCCGCCAACGTTTTACGGTGTAGAGCGCAATGGTGTTGAAAAAAATATTATTCCAGCGACTTGGTGGGAAGCAGGTTTAGCTGCTAACTTCAAAGTATCTCCAGGCTTAAGCATTGATGCTGCTGTTACTAGTGGTTTAAAAGTAGGCGATGATTATAAAATCCGTGGCGGTCGTCAAAAAGTTGCAGAAGCAAGTGCAGAAAACTTAGCTTATACAGCTCGTGTAAAATATACCGGTATTGCAGGTTTAGAATTAGCATCAACTATTCAGTATCAAACTGATGTTACACAAAGTGCTGAAGGTGTTGATGATGCAGCAGCGACTTTAATTCAAGCGCACGCTATTTATCAAGTGAATGACTTCTCTATACGTGCTTTATACGCAACATGGGATATCGATGGTGATGAAGCAGCCGCACTTGGTCGTGATGAGCAAACAGGTTGGTACATTGAACCGTCTTACAAAATCACTGAAGAATTTGGCGTGTTCGCTCGTTATGCTGAATACAATAACGAAGCAGGTTTAAGCGACTCAGATGCGGTTGAATCAACAAGTGCCGGCATCAACTACTACTTACATGAAAATGTAGTATTAAAAGCTGACGTAGAAGAGTTAGGTGGCTCTAAAGATTCAAAAGGTTTCAACTTAGGTTTTGGTTACCAATTCTAATCAAAACAGTTAAAATCGATACTAAAGTGAATAAGAGCTTGCTCTTATTCACTTTGTTCGTTTAAAAAATACAGAAAATTTTCTATATTTTTTAAGCGAATAAAGTCCATATAAATAAGGCATAATGTGATCAAATTAACATTTACGATATTGATGTTTTTAGCTATTAGCTCTTTTGCTAGAGCGACTGACGTGTATCAAACCAATGAGCAGTTTCTGGCTCAAACATTTAACGGCAATGCACCGAAAGCCAATGTAATGTGGTTAAACGCGGAAGACAAGGAGACAATTAGCTCGATCATGAGCCGTAAATTCAATAAGTTACGCATACGTTATTGGCAACAAAACGATAAGACAGCCTGGATTATCGATGAAATTGGCAAAGAGAAACCAATTACGATTGGTGTCCATATAGAACAAAACAAAATTATTAACCTTTCTGTGTTAGCATTTAGAGAAAGTCGCGGTGATGAAGTTCGTCATCAATTTTTTACTAAGCAATTTATCAACGCTCAAATAGATGAAGAAAATCAGTTAAATCAAAATATTGATGGTATAACTGGTGCTACAATGTCGGTACGAGCATTGAAAAAAGTTGCTCGGTTGACGCTATGGTTAGACAGTAAAACGAAACCGAAATTGGCAAAATCATAACAAGGCATACTGCAACAAAATAGAATGGTTAAAAGAGCAAACAATAAAAAGCGATCATTACATTCAATGGTTATCCGTCATTTGCGAGAATTACATCGTAAGTTGGGTATCTTTTCTGCGCTTGCATTAATTTTTTTGGCTGTATCAGGCATAGCACTTAACCATACCGAAGCATTTAAGCTTGGCCATATCAACATAACTAACCAATGGTTATTACAACATTACGGCGTTAAAGATCCTATTGATGTCGAATACTTTTCAGAAAAAGAGTTTTTTGTTGCCGATAGTTTAGTTTTTCACAATCACGACTTATTACTTGAAAACCAAGACCCAGTAATTGCCATAGCAAAGTACTCCGACTTTCATATTATTTTGTCATCGAATAAATTGACCTTATTAGATGAAACCTACGCATTAGTCGACCAAATCACAAGTGATGATGGTTTGCCATCAAGCATAACAGCAATAAGTATCAATAATGACAAGGTGATCTTAAATACCTCACAAGGGTATTTTCAAAATGAAGAACACCTATTTACTTGGCAAAATATTGAAGCGATCACCGAGCCTTTATGGTTAGCCCCTACAGATGTTAACATTGACGATATTAACAACGCTAAAACAATCTATAAATCTCAATTTTTATCACTAGAACGAATCATTTTAGATGCCCACTCCGGTCGCATATTCGGGGACTATATGGTGTTATTTATGGACCTAATCGCAATAGCAATAATTATCCTTTCACTCAGTGGATTATATATTTGGGTTCGATACGCTCGTGCGAAGCGATAATTTCATCGTTTAAGTTGGCTCACGTTACCTAAACCAAGCAAATTCGTCTTATTTTGTTGCTCTGTATCAATTAATAACCGTTTTTTACATTATTTTATTGCTGAATTGCCGATCATTTTATAAAATCAAATGAGAATGATTATTATTTAAGGTGTACTTTATGACTCTTGCGGAGTTACAACAAAGCCAACGAGCTAAAATCAGTTATCTGCCAGATAATTTGGATTTGACGGCGCAGTTGATGGAACAAGGTTTTTCTCTTAAGTCAGAAGTATTCATGGCACAAAAAGCCCCTTTTAATGGACCTATTGCCGTTCGCTTGCACGGAACTAAAGTGTCTATTGACGCAAATATTGCCAAACAAATAGGTATCGAACTAGTCTAATGTCATCTCTTTCAAATATTGCACTTGTCGGGTTTGCTAATGCCGGCAAAAGTACGTTTTTCAATAATCTCACTGGCTCAAAGCAAAAAACAGGTAACTGGTCTGGAGTTACTGTTGCTAGCAGTAAAAAACAATGTAAGTTAGCGGGTGTTGATTACCTAGTTACTGACTTACCTGGTGTTAATTCCTTAACCTCACGAGCTCAACAAAGTAAAGATTTAACCATCACTCAGGACTTTTTAAGAACGGAAAAGCCTGACATCTTGATCAATATCGTTGATGCTACTCAGTTAAAAAGACAATTATATTTAACCACCCAGCTATTAGAGCTTGGTCTGCCAATGTGTGTGGTTGTTAATAAATCTGATCGCAAAGAAACAGACGAATTGAATTTGCAATTACTGAGCGCAGAACTAGGCTGTCCAGTCATTGCCGCCAATAGTCTTGATAAAGATCTTACCGTGAAAGTAGAAAAACTACTGTCACTTACCAACAGTAAAACTAAACGACCAACTGCATTGCAACTGCCCAAAATTGTTTTAGAGAAACTTTCACAAGGTACTCAAAACTTATTAGAGCTTGAGCAAGGTGATTGTCAGAGTGGTCAATGCCAAAATCATAATGAAGAAACCATTGCTATTATGCAGTCTCGTTATGATTTTATTAATAAGTTAGTAGAAAAAGTTACCATTAGCGAAAAGGCTAGCCATTCATTTAGTGACCGAATCGACAAGTACATCCTGCACCCGTTATTAGGTTTACCTGTTTTCTTACTAGTAATGTATTTATTGTTTATGTTCGCCATCAACGTTGGTAGTTCATTCATAGACTTTTTTGATATCTTTGCTGGTGCTTTTTTCGTTGATTACCCGCAAAGTTTCCTCGCTCAATTCGGACTACCGATTTGGCTACTTACGATTATTGAAGGGGCGGGACTTGGGTTACAGACCGTTGCTACATTTATCCCAGTAATTGCTTGCTTGTTTATTGGTTTATCAATTTTAGAAAGTAGTGGTTATTTAGCGAGAGCTGCATTTGTAGTTGACAGTTTAATGCAAAAGATTGGTTTACCCGGTAAAGCATTCGTACCACTTATCGTAGGCTTTGGCTGCACAGTTCCTGCCGTTATGTCGGCTCGAATTCTTGACAGTGAGCGAGAGCGCATTACCACGATTATGATGTCTCCATTTATGTCTTGTGGAGCAAGACTGCCAGTTTATGCGTTATTTGCCACTGCATTTTTCCCAGAAACCGGACAAAATTTAGTATTCCTTTTATATCTTATTGGGATTGCTGCCGCGCTATTTACCGGGCTATTGCTAAAGCATACGATTTTAATGGGCAAAAATTCGGTCAATATAATGGAGTTACCTCTTTATGAGCTGCCGAAATTTACTGATTTATGTGCTCGAGTATGGCGACGTACCCTCTCCTTTATAAAAGGCGCGGGTAAGACAATTGTCATCGTAGTGTGTATTTTAAATTTCTTTAACTCGCTTGGTACTGATGGAGAATTTGGTCATCAAGATACTGAAAAGTCTTTATTAAGCCAATCGGCGCAGATAGTAACACCGCTGTTAGAGCCTATGGGGATTAAGGAAGATAACTGGCAAGCCGGTGTTGGTATTATTACTGGTATTTTTGCAAAAGAAGCACTGGTAGCTACGTTCAATAGCTTATATTCAGCACCTGAAAGCGAAGCAGGTGAGCTAAGTACGATCCCAGAACTATGGGATGAAGCAACTGATACAGTTTTAGAGAATTTACTTGGGATTCAGCCGGACGATCCGCTTGGCACTGATATTGGTGATATATCTGATATTCATGTTGCAGCCCAAGAGCAAGGTGTTGAAGAAACAACGATCACGATTATGCAGTCTGCATTTGCTGGAACTATAGGGGCATTTAGTTATTTATTATTTATCTTGCTATATACTCCATGTGCGGCGGCAATGGGCGCAATAAAGAATGAAGTTGGCACACGCTGGGCACTTTTTGCCGGCACGTGGAGTTTCGCACTTGCTTATATGGCCGCTACATTTACATTCCAAATAGCCAATATAACCACTCAACCAGTCTATGCAATGATTTGTATTACCGGGGTGATAGCAGCATTTGTATTGATATACGCTTGGTTAAAACGTTTCGGTAAGCAAATATTAACTATCCCTGTTCAGGTTTCATTCAGGTAGCCACCTTTATCTGAGACACATAGCAACAGCATTAAAGAGCCACTTAACGCTTTTTAATGCTGTTTTATTATTCTTTTTAGTAATGTTTTTACTCGCCTTCCGCTCCAAACAGCTTTTCTAACCAATTAGGTGGGTCTTTTCTTTTTTCTAAACACTGTTCAGATATAAAAATACCAGAGGTGATTGCAGGGTACTGCTCAACATTAGCACAGTCATCGAGTACAACATTACCTGTGGCTAATTCAAAGGTTGCAAACTCAATACCATCAGGAATCAAATCAAAGCGACTGTTACTGCCTTGAGCAGCTAAATAGTTGCTAAACAATGTCAGAGCACCGCTACTTCCAGTTAGGCCCATAGGTTTATTATCATCGCGGCCAATCCAACTTGTCACCACACTCTTTTGGTCAAAGCCGACAAACCATGAATCTCGTAAATCATTACTTGTTCCTGTTTTACCAGCCAATCGCTGCTGTGGAAACTTCCAAGATAATGACTTTGCTGTACCAGTTGAAGTGACTTGAGTTAAGGCGTAATCGATAAGGTATGCACCTTGCTGTGATAAACGAGCATCAAGTAACTTTTCTTTAGCCCATAATCGCTCACCATCGCCAGACAGGATTTTAACTACCGCGTGGGCTTCGTTATACAATCCCCCGTTGGCAATGGTTGAGTAGAATTGGTTTACTTCGAAAGCTGACATATTGATTGAGCCGAGCAATATACTTGGGACTTTTCGAACGTCACCTTTATGTCCTAATACATTCAAGGTCTGTTTTATATTTTCAAGACCAACCTCTAAGCCAAGATTGACTGTTGGCACATTTAATGATTGCACTAAACCATCAATCAACGGGACTTGGCCACGGAATTTACCGTCATAATTCTTGGGTTGCCACTTTTTGCCTTTTGAACTTGTTAATGAAATTGGTTTATCTGCTAAAGGCGTCGCTAAACTATATTTATTAGAACGCTCTAACGCAGCAATATAAACAACGGGTTTGATTAATGAGCCTATTGGTCGTTTAGCATCAAGAGCACGATTAAAACCTAAATACTTAACTTCTTTACCACCAACTACCGCTTGAATTTGTCCTGAACGAATATCGCTAATCACCATTGCGGCTTCTAAATTAGCAACGTCAGTGCCGTTTTCTAGCTTTTTCAATTGTTCTATAACAGCGTTTTCAGCATCTTTTTGACGATGTATATCAAATCCGGTAAATACTCGAATACCTGATTGTAAGGCGCCGGCAGCACCAATATCTTTTAATTCTCTTCGTACAAGTTGCATATAGGCTGGGTAGCTTTGCTTCTTGAAGCGGCGGTTTTTACGAATATTCAATTCACTGGTGATTGCTGCTTGATAAGCTTTTTCTTGTAGCAAATGATTTTCAAACATAATTCTTAAGATCAAATCACGGCGTTCACTTGCTCTTTCAGGTTGACGCCATGGATCATAAAATGATGGTCCCTTGATCTGTGCCACTATTAACGCTAATTCACTATTGTTAAGCTCGTTAATTGGCTTACCAAAATAAAACTCTGAAGCTAAACCAACCCCATGTATGCCATTGGCATAATGTTGGCCAAGATAGACTTCGTTAAGGTAAGCTTCTAGTATCTGGTCTTTTGAATAGCGCACTTCTAGTATGACTGAAATCAACGCCTCGTTAACTTTACGCCAAATTGTTTTGTCTCGATAAAGGTACATATTCTTGGCAAGTTGTTGAGTTAGAGTACTGCCTCCTTGTACTGTTTCCCCGGCAAGTAGGTTTTTCCAAAAAGCGCGAAGTATGCCTGTTGGCGATAGGCCATGATGATGATAGAAATCTTTGTCTTCGATTAGCAATAGCGCATCAATTAGCTGCTGCGGTATTTGATCAAGCGGCAACATCACTCGGTCTTGCCCTTCAGCCGACAAAATTCGATCGATTAATATTGGTTCAAGCTTAACTTCGTGAACTTGCTCACCATCTTGAGTTAACCGATAGACTTCACCATCACGCTGTTCGATTATTATTTTGCTCGCCGGCTCAAGTCCATAGCCAAAATCAAATGGACGACGATAAATAATGAAACGATTTTGTTTTTGAGTAAAACGGCCAGGGGTTTCAGCGTTGGTTGAGCGCTGATAATTTAGCATTAATAATTCTTTTTCTATCTCTGCAAAATCAACTTGTTGGTCTCGATCAAACGTCAATACTCGTCCAAATACTTGAGCAGGTACTTGCCAGCGTTGGCCTTCAAATGTCTGAGTAACTTTTCCATCTAAATAGATGCCATAGATACCTATAATGGCTATAAAAATGACAGAAAGCTTTATCGCAGTTACAGTAATCCAGTGGCTAAAGCCATACTTTGCACCGCCTTGCTTTGACGCCTTACCCTTTGTAAAGCCTTTCGGTTTGTTTAATGTTTTATCTTTCATGGTCCATATTTTTTTTGGTTTTATTGGTCGCCACGGCACTTGCTGGATTATCCGGCCAGTAATGCTTAGGGTAACGCGAACGCATGTCTTTTTGAACTTCTTTATAACTTCCTTGCCAAAATCGTGCTAAATCTTGGGTTATCTGGATTGGTCGCCCTGCTGGCGAAAGCAATTCCAATAACGCTTTGATTGCACCATTTGCGACCGATGGACTATCGCTTAATCCATAAACTTGTTGCATCGGAAGCGACAATTTGGGCTGTGGATCGCATCCATAGATATAATCGAACGACCTCCCGGTTGGGCTAACATAATGCTTTGGCGCCAGCACCGAAATTGATTGTTGAATCGAATAATCAAGGGAATTAAATAGGATGTCGTGAAAGTTTAGCGCTCTAAGTTGGTTTAATGTTTTTACATTATTCAAATAGGGGGCCAGCCAATACTCTAAAGAGGCTAGCAAATTAGACTCGCTAAAATCATCCAGTGCTATTTCATCAACAAAACTATTTAACCATCGTAAGCGAGTCAGCAGTTTCTCAGTAGCAAGATTGTAATTTACTACCTGTAAGCCTTTCTTTCTTATGTAATCACACCAAAGGCTAGTAAGAGCCTCTGCGGTTAAATTTGCGGTAGCCGGTTTGCGAGTTAACACTATTGATTGCAAACACGTTTGTTGCTCACTAATAATCCGTTGCTTTCTATCATCAAATAATAATACGTTTTTTTCAGTGATGTGCTTAGCAAAATACTCATTTATTTGTTCGACGCTGATAAACGCAGCCATTTGGATATGTAACTTCTGTTGATAAGAGTGCAATGATGAGCAAACCAAAAACTCAGACAGAAACAATTTATCATCATCTTTTAGTAACGCCCCTTTGCCATTTGCACATAAATAATTGCCATTATTCGCAAGTTTTGCAATGCGTTCAGGGTACGCATAGGCAAGTAATACTCCAACCATATCCAACGGCCATGACGCTTCAGTTAATGACAATGAATATGGAATACCAAGCACTGACTTTACTTGTCTTGCAAGTTGCTCTGCTTGTTGCAATATGCGATTAATTAATGGATTTTTTGAGCGATTAGTTGTTAATGCTGTCACCAATTGATGTAAACGATGAGTTAAATCGACATTAGAATAATCGCTTTGATAACGATTAATGTCTCGCTCTTCTAACAACGCAGCCATTAAACACGCAACACAAAGCAACTGCTTATCTACTTTATTTTGTTGAAATAAATGAATTGCATTAAGCAACATATGAGCAAAACGAGGATGACAACTAAACGTACTAAGGCTTATTCCGTGGTCAGTTAAGCTATTATTGTCGCCGATAGCATCTAAGGTTTTCAGCAAATGCCAGTTTCGCTGCTCATCGATACTACTTGGTAACTCTAAAAAGTTAAGCTGTTTAAAGCTAGTAACACCCCAGCGAGCCACTTCCATTGTTAAAGGTAATAAATCTGCTTGCTTAATTTCACTTTCACTATGCTCTTGTCGACGGCTATAGTCTTCTTGACTATAGAGTCTAATACACTGTCCCGGCTGAATTCGGCCGGCACGTCCAGAACGTTGAATTGATGACGCTTTTGAAGTCTTTTGTAGCTTTAATTGATTAATTAAGCTGTCATTATCAAATTGCGCGACCTTTTCTAGACCAGAATCAATCACCATCGTAATGCCATCTATGGTTAACGATGTTTCAGCAATATTAGTCGCCAATACAATTTTTCGTCTACCCTGCACCGATGGCGCAATTGCTTGTTGTTGCTCTTTAATTGTCAAATTACCGAACAATGGATAAACATCAACGTCATTTGGCAGCTGTTCAATTAAGTTGTTGTATAAAAATTTAATATCGCTGATACCAGGCAAGAATACCAAGATTGAACCTTGCTGAACTTTCGTTTGATGCTTAACAACGCTCAATGCATGATTACGCCATTCCCTATCTAATTTAGGACTTTGATAATCAATTTCAACAGCAAAGCTTCGCCCTTCACAACTGAGAGATATCGCATCGGGTAAGAACGATTGTAAATACTGATTATCAATCGTTGCTGACATCAGTAAAATTTTTAGATCATCGCGTAAACCTTGTTGCACATCTAAGGTTAAAGCAAAAGCAAGGTCGGCATGGATAGAGCGCTCATGGAATTCATCAAAAATAATTAACCCGACATCACTCAGCTCGTTATCCTGCTGGATCATTCGCGTTAAAATGCCTTCAGTTACTACTTCTAAGCGAGTGTTCTGTGAGACTTTAGTATCATTTCGCATACGATAGCCAACGGTATTACCAACACTTTCACCTAACTGCTCAGCCAACCTGATTGCTACAGATTTTGCAGCGATACGGCGCGGCTGTAACATGATGATTTTTTGAGAGCGGTATGTCGAATTTTGCAATAGCCACAGTGGTAACATCGTCGATTTACCAGCACCGGGAGGCGCAGAAAGGATCACTGAAGATTGCTGTTCAATAGCATTTAATAAAGCTTCTTTGATGCTATTAATTGGTAAGTTTTCGCTCGCGTTGACCATTGCTTGAATTAAGTTGTTATATTTAAATTAGTAATTGCTGGTTATAGGGTATTCTTAAGAAAGATATTTAAAGCCTATTCAAATGACTTTCGAATTAAAACAAATTGATATTAACATGATGCGACTATTTTTTGGGTTAAATCCTAAGATAATTCAAAAACAAAAAATTGACCTTTGGCACCGGCAAAATCTCAACCATGACTTTGCCAATGTCGCAGTCGATAACTTTCATATTACCCTGAGCTTTTTGGGGCTTGTTGATGCTAAGACCTATGATAATTTAGTGCTAACAATTGACAGGGTACAAGTTGGAACCTTACTAGCCATCGAACCAGTTAAGCTTACCCTGGATAATTTAGGATTCTGGAAAAGGCCGAAAATATTGTACTTAGGAGTCAAGGATTGCCCTCAGCAGGTATATGACTTGGCCAATTTTTGTCATCGAGTTGCTATTCAAAACAGTATTGCATTAAACAACCGGCAATATGTGCCGCATTTAACCCTTTGCCGGAAAGCTAAATATTTACCACCGTTCAATAAATCCATTGATATAGAACTGTCATTTGATTCATTTTGTTTATATCAGTCAATATCAACCGAACAAGGGGTAAAATATAAGGTTCTAAATCAGTGGCCGCTGTTGCCAATCGAGAATTTACGTTAAACTGCGCTCACTAAAATCAATATTATTAAGTATGGCTATTTAAACACTATGGTTAGTTCTGTTTTTATCAATCTGTTTCTCGCTGCAATACAACCTAGAAGTTTTTTCTTACCATGCTCAAGCATAATATTGGGAAGTACCTTAGCTGCGTTTTACGGCGTTACCGACGGCGCCTTATTTAGTTCTCTACTAATGCTGACTATTCTCGCTCAAATGAGTATTAATTTATCGCAAGATTACCAACGCGCGTTTGTAAGATCAGATATAGTTTCTAGAAACAAGCAAAATGCCATTAAAGTTAAAGTCAGCCGACAAATGTTGATGTTAATTCTATCCTGCTTTTTAGTTTTTACTTTAACTTTAATCGCCGTTATACACATTAACTTACCAGGGAATCTTATTGCTATTTCTATGGCATTGATGGGTTGTGCGCTATTGCTGATGACGATAAGAGTGAATACTAGAACTCAAAGCTCAAGTGGCCCAATGCCGAGTATAGAAGGGTTATTCTTGCATGTAGTATGTATCGCCATACTACCAATTACATTGAGCTTTTACTTGCATACAGCGCAGCTAAATACCACTATTGTCATGATTTCATTGAATGCTGCACTACTAAGTTGTTTATCGCCTTTTTCACAGAAATTGATAGCAAACATACAGGCTGAAGGCTCTGTTTCTATGGAAAGTCTACCCAGCTCTGTCAGTCAAATATTAACGATTCAAACGGTAATATTAATTTCGACAAGCATTGTTAGCTTAATGAATATTTACTTTCTTGATTTGCCTATCAGTACTATGATTTTTATTTTTGCATTACCATCAATGGCTGCGACAATAGCAACAGTAAAACATATCCCTGAAGTTGACATTGCTCAGGCCCAAAAAACAAAAATAACTCTGGCGGCATTTGCCTATTGGGTGTTGTTTTGTGCTGGTCTTATGTTTTAACTGTATTCATCGAAATATTGTATTCCGGTATGGCTAACTCAATGTCATGTTGATCAACAATGTCCATCACTTGATAATTGATTTTTTCTTCAAGCTCTTTGTAAGCGACACGGCCCGAGACTGTTAAATAGCAATTTATAACAATCACAAAAGCATCCTCGTCAATATCTTCAAACCGAACATATCGCTCTAAATCGATGGTATTCGGGTGGTTATCTATCAACTCTCGAATGGCACCGGTCAACGCTTTTAATCGTGATATTTCGGTATTCAATCGAACTCTTAAACGTTTTTGATATCTGCGATTATCAATTTCAGCAATGTTCTCAAGCTCCATTGAAGCAATCACGGAGTTGGGTACGTAAACTACTTTTCGATCAAGTTTACGTATCTTGGTTGAACGTAAACCAATTTCTTCAACACGACCTTGAGTATTACCAAACTTACACATATCTCCCGGTTTAATCGGTCGAGCAAGGTATAAGGTAAAGGCACCAAAAACGTTTTCTAAAGATTTTTGTGCTGCTAGCGCCACAGCCAAACTACCAATCCCGAGACCGGTAATGATTGCGGTAATGTTAAATCCTGCATCGGCAAACCAGTTCAAGCCATACACTATCACCACGACAATTTTGAGCGTGGTCACAAGCGGTTTGATTATCGCTATCGCGTTTTTTTCTTGAGCTACTTTACTGGCATACAGAGCAAAGATAAATTCGATAATACCTAAAGTTAAAAAGATTGCAGCTAAATAACTCAAGGTACCGGTTTCTAACCAAGCGCGAGCATTTAAAGATAAGCCTAAATGCCCAGTAGACCACTGTATAAGAATAAAAAATAAGAAATACCTCAGCGGCACCCGAATAAACCGGCGCATCGTTCTACTGTAAGTATCTGAGTAGGAAACAACTTTAATCAATAATGCGCGAATTAACGCGGTAATATACCAAGCAAGTACTAGAGAGATAATAAAGCCGACAAATTGCCAATTGTGCATCGCAAAAATGGTAAAGTGCGGCAGGTATTCTCCTAACGATATAGCTAATGGATGATAGCCAAACTCTTGCCATAATATGGGTATTTGATTTACCGTATGGCTCGATATTTTCCACTCTTTTCCGCCTTTACCATCGGGGACACGTTGCAGATAAATAGGAATATCAGAATTGCTTGTTTTGATAACGCCTAATAAATCTCGATGTGATGGTAGGCCATCATTTAAGTGTCCTTCAGGGGCGTCGCTTAAAATTGAAATATCTAAACTATGGTGCTGTGACCAGACGATATCTAACTGCTTAACTAGCTCTTTCTTTTGAGCGATTGTCATCGTCGCTGGCGTGTAACGAAAATCAAAGAATTCAATAGCCTCATCAAAATTTTCCGCTCGAATCGCTTTAGCTAATGCTAATAAGCTAGACAACGGCGTATGACCTTTAAACGACTTGTCGACGGGTATTTTTTCACTGTCTATCATCGCTTGCTGGGCTTCTGATTCTCTTTCTTTTATTTCTTTCAAGGTGACTTCTTGTGCTTGCACAGCAGCGCAACACAGCAGCAAAACCATAACTAGGCTATTTATTATTTTTTTGAAATATCTCATCTAAATATTTTCAGCACCAATGTAAACTCTCTTTTCAGTATAGAATTAAATTTCTATCTCTGTGATTTAATTCAATAATCATTGAAATCGGTGAAAACAAAAGATAAAAAAACCGGAGTCATCTGTATTGATTACTCCGGTTTTATATCGTTGCTAGCTATAGATATTTTATAGTCGGAAAATATTATCCTCACTATCTCTATCAACCATTCTGACAAATGGATCAACGCCAACATATTTAGGCAACTCATCAACAACGACAACAACGGTGTTGGTGCCTGTTTTAATCGAGTGTTTTTGCAAATACATAACATGGTTACTTGCCGTTAAGCTACTAGGATCATCACTAAAAAGTCCAATATCAACATTGTCTTTAAAGTCAATCTCCGTTTCTTGGCCGTCACCATCAGCTCGCATTAATTTTGCGTCGATAGTAATTGTTAATTCATATTTGCCATCGGCTCTTTGCTCTGTAACCACATCTGCCGTTTTTAAATCGTAGATACTAATGTATTCAAATAAACTACTTATAAACTCACGCTCTTGCTCATTTGCGCCGTTAAGCAAATGCGCCATTAAATCTAACGTTGTTGGATAAGGCGTGCTGTTATATTTAAATTCCGTTAAGAACTGTTTTAGTAATTGATTTAGACGTTCTTCACCAAATCTATCCTTAATGGCCATCATCACTACAGAGCCTTTTTGATAATGAATATATTGCTGACCTTCACTGCGCATCAATGGCATCTCTTCAAGGACTTCAACACTGCGGCCGCGTAAATAACGATCCAATTCATACTTTAAGAAATTACGAATCTTGTCTTTACCATACTTAGTTTCCATTACCATTAATGCGCTATATTGGGACAAACTTTCAGAGATAATAGCGCTACCTTGTACGTTCGCAGCTCCGACTTGATGTCCCCACCATTGATGCGCTACTTCATGGGCCGTAACGTAATAGACTGGATCGATATTTTCCTTATCGCGCAAATCAGTAATAAAACCAATTTTTTCAGAATACGGTACTGTATTGGCAAAGCTTTGGGCGAAACTTCGATAGCCCGGGAACTCGATAATACGTAGCTGTTTATGCTGATAAGGACCAAAATTCTCATTGAAATAATCAATTGAGTCTCGAACCGATTCAATCATTCTATCAACATTCATACCATGGTCTTTATGGTAATAAATCTCTATATCGATGCCTTTGTAGCTCTCTTTCTTATTTAACAGTTTAGCTGACATAATCGAATAGAAGTTCACCATAGGTGCATCCATTTTGTAGTGATATGTACGTCGACCGTTTTCTACTTTTTCAGTTTGTAAATATCCAGGTGCGATAGCGAATTGATCTTCGCTTGTTGAAATTGTTGCTTCAAAGTCGATAAAGCCTATGCCTTTACCAAAGAAGCTTTCGTTATAGAATCGTTCATCTTCTAGCTTATTGGCCCTTTGTATTGGTTCTAGGCCATACTTGCGACGCTTATGACGATCTTGCAACTGCAGATTGCTTTGATAGCCAAACGCAGGAAACAGCTCATAGTTATTAATAAACGTACCATTATGCAATAGGGTAAAATCATTATTACCGTCACTAAAGCCGTTATGGGCTCTTACTACTTTAATTGTGCCGTGACGGCTTTCACCAGGTTGTAAAGGCTGACTAAATGTAAACCAAGCAAGGTTAAACTTTTCGTCAACCTCACCAATTTCACCGCCAGCAATATTGACCTGCCAAAGTTCAGAAAATCGAGGTTTAGTAACCATAAAACGGTCAATTGCTTTATCTGATTTATTGACCACAGTGATTTCTGCCATTGCTTCAATGCGCCTTTCCTTAGGAAAGATATCAACATATGCATGGGTCTTGGTGATCGTTGGGATCTCATCATTCAAGTAGCTCACATAGGCTTTTTCATAGTCAGCTTGCAGCGCTTCACGATCATCCTCAATAACATACTCATTAAGTACTCGGGTATTGTGATGGATATTAAAGCCAGTAAAGATAGCTAAAACAATACCAAATGCCACAGCCGCCTTACCAGGCAAACCTAAATAGTAGCCAACCTTTTTAAGTCTTACTCTTAATGGTTGCGCTGGTCCTCGATGCCAAAGAGCATAGGTTAATGCTGAAAATACTATAGTAAATCCGAGCCAGTAAGCCATATACCAATGACGACTTTCAAAGAAGTGACCGTAACCATTAATGTCAGAAAACAGTAACTGTGGGGCTCGAGAGAATTGATATAAATTGTGGCTAAAACCAAAATTACTTAAGGTAATTGTTGAAATAAAATACAGTACAAACAACAGCATACCGATGTATTTATTTGGACTCAGTACCTGCAACAAAAACG
Organism: Thalassotalea crassostreae; assembly: GCF_001831495.1. Taxonomy (NCBI): domain Bacteria; kingdom Pseudomonadati; phylum Pseudomonadota; class Gammaproteobacteria; order Alteromonadales; family Colwelliaceae; genus Thalassotalea; species Thalassotalea crassostreae. The sequence continues at coordinate 253,234 of NZ_CP017689.1, read as the reverse complement.
CCAATACCGCGGTCATGAAAAATGGCAATAAACTAGCATATCCTAAGCGAACAATATATTGGCTTAACTCAATGTTGCTATAACCCGATAGATACTGATTTGAAATGGTAACTAACATACCAATAGCATATAACAGGGTAAGCACTAGCGTAATAGACAGAATCTTGGATAACCAGAAGGTGATGCTATTTACCGGCATCGAATCAATAATGTCACCCATACCTGAGTTACGTTCGCGCCACACAATTTCAGCACTGTAATAGGCTAGAACTATTATCATAAATAGCTCGGTTGAATTTCGTATTAATTCGACCATATTTTGCGTTACTGGCCAATTGGGCGCGCCATACATTCCTTGCGGATCGAGTAAAGGAGCAACCAGAGTAAAGATAGTAAAAAGCCCTAAAACGATAAAAGGCGCGCTAAATATAACTTGTTTAATTTCAAATTTAATTCGCAATACCATGTGTGCTAACGTTGTAATGCCTTTACTCTGATAATGAATATTATTGTCCATTACTTGAGAAACTAATTCGTCGTCTTGGTTTTCTTTAGCTTTCTTAACTTTTTTACTATTAATCGCAATCTTACGATTAAAACCACCGAAGACAACCATAATTACGATTGCTACCGCTAGCCAAATCATGCGGTTTTGTAACAGCACACCACTAAGCTCAATTGCTGAATTATTTTTGTCGAACATTGTCCAATAACGGGTAACTTCACCAAACGTATTGGCTGCAAATGGATCAGCTAAGGCGACAATTGTGCGGTATTCAGGATCAGTAAGGAATTGACCACTGACGATGTAAAAAATAAACAAACCAACCGCTGCTAAGTATACTGCCATCATCGAACGAAAGCGTATTGCTAAGGCATAGAAAAAACAAGACATAACCAAGAGCGTTGGAATTGAAATATAAAAATAAGCAGAGAAATAGTAGCTTAAATTGGTTGCGGCTAATCGCTCTGAGTCTATCCACCCCACTGCGCCACCAAGCACTGTTCCGATAAGAATCCCTAACGGGACAAAAGCAAACACGGTAGCAACAACAGCAAATGATCCTAAAAATCGACCGAGCTGGTAACTTATTGGATTAATTGGTTTACTGTATAACAGTTCTGCCATTTTTGATGTGTCATTACGTGTTGCGGTACTCGCAACAAAGTTAACCACCAAAAACATTGCAAAAATCCCCATAATAATTAGGGTTTGCGCGATAGAAAATGGACCGTTATATAATACATTTCCACCACCGCCAATTTGAACGTTTTCACTTACAGTGGCAAAAAATGTTAACAGAAAAAATATTGAACTGGTTACATAAAACGAAGGTTGACGCACAAAATAACGCCATTCAAAAACAAACATTTGTTTAAACATGACGTTCCCCTATGCTGACTGGCGTAGTTGGTTCAAAGTAGAAAAATACACATCTTCTAAATTGGCAGGAGCCTGCTCGAAACCCTGCGGAGCATCGTCACTAATAACATGAATGATGGTTTGGCCGGCAAATAATCGTTTCGAAATAACCGTCAAGTTCTGTTCAATTTCATTTGCTTCAGATTGACTCACTGTTTTACGCCAAATTTGTCCACTCAAGCGTTCAGTCAGGTCAATAGGATTACCTTCAAGTGCGATTTGTCCTTGAGCAAGAACCGCCATGTTAGGGCAAAGTTCAGAGACATCATCAACGATATGAGTTGATAGAATAATGACTTTTTCTTCACCGAGACTTACCAGCAAATTATGAAAGCGATTACGCTCTTCTGGATCGAGTCCGGCTGTTGGTTCATCAACCACTAGCAAGTCAGGATCTCCGAGTAACGCCTGAGCGATACCGAAACGCTGGCGCATACCTCCTGAAAATCCACTGACAGCTTGTTTTCGGTGCTGATATAAGTTGGTATGAGCTAACAACCCTTCCACCGCTTCTTTGCGTTCACCTTTATTACTAAGCCCTTTCAGGATTGCCATATGCTCAAGCAAATCATAGGCAGAGATTCTTGGGTAAACACCAAAATCTTGCGGTAAATAACCTAATTTCTGGCGCAAAGCCTGTGGGTCGGCAAACACATCAATGCCATCAAATTCAATACTGCCACTATCTGCTTCTTGCAATGTAGCGATGGTTCGCATTAACGAAGACTTTCCTGCACCATTTGGGCCTAGTAGACCGAACATCCCTTTAGGTATTTGCAGTGAAACATTATCCAATGCTTTAACGCCATTGCTATAAGTTTTCGATAATCCATTGATAGTTAACATGAATATTCCTTTTTGTTATTGTTCTTACTCGACCATAGCCGATAAAAATTGTTTATTTAAGCATCAATTTATGACACGCCACGCAAGATTTTACAACTTATTAACAAATAATAAGTTGATGACAATTGTAAGAAATAATGTTGTTTATATTTATGTACAAAAAAAGGAAGCTAAGCTTCCTTTTTTTTGTCGAACTTGGGTATTAGTAAGTGTTATTCTTCTAAAAGTAACCCTGTAATTGTCGCGATACCTGAACCAGTAGCCCCGGCTGCCCATAAACCGCTATTGTTTTCGTTATAACAAGCTGACAAATCAAGGTGTAACCAGCCTTTACCTTGATTTCCAACAAAACGAGCCAAAAATCCTGCCGCATTACTTGCGCCGCCAGCACCACCGCCTTTTTGTGTAGTTGAGTTAGCAGTATCTGCAAATGCTGATGGACATTTTTGCATATGGAAAGTTTCTAATGGCAATTCCCAAGCCGGGTCATTGTGCTTATTCGCAACTTTTTGAGTTTTACTAATCATCTCTTTATCGAGAGCAAACATCGCATTGTATTCACCGCCAGTTGCGCCCATTGCAGCACCCGTTAATGTTGCCGCATCAATAATCATCTCACCATTAAAGTCGGTGGCAGCAATTAAGCCGTCAGCTAATACTAAACGACCTTCAGCATCGGTGTTGGCGATCTCAACTGTCGTACCATTTTTGTAAGTAAGAATATCGCCAAGCTTATATGCAAAGCTAGAAACCATATTTTCAGCACAACATAAAATTAGTTTTACACGTTTATTTAAACCGCCTTTAATAGCCAGTGCTAATGCCGCTGTAACAGTAGCTGCCCCGCCCATATCACATTTCATTGAAAACATGCCAGCGCTAGGTTTAATTGAATAACCACCAGAATCAAAGGTAATACCTTTACCAACTAACGTGGTAAATACTGGTGCCAATTTGTCACCGGTTGGGTTGTAATCCAAAACCAACATAGCTGGTTCATTAACACTACCTTTACCGACGTTATAAACACCTGTCCATCCTTGCTGCTCAAGGTTTTCGCCACTGATCACTTCTGCTGTCACCGCATCAGGAGCTAAGCCTTTAATGTAGGCTAAAGCACTTTGTGCCAGACCTTCAGGAATTAATTGTGATGGCGTTTGATTGATTAAATTGCGCGCCCAAGCATAAACACTTTGTTTATCAGCTAAACGCGCAACAACGTCTTCACTGCCACAAAATTCAATTGCTTCGTACTTGCCAACTTTGCTAAATCCCTGAGCAAATGCCCATTGACTCATTTCACACCAGTTGTCGCCAGATAATGTTGCACTTTTAACACCTAAGCCTTCAATTTTTCGACCTGCTTTTTGAATTGCTCTTAAATCTATATTGCTGTCGTCTGCGACGAATATTGCAATAGTGTCACCGTCAAATGATAGTGAACTAGATGCCTGCCAGTTTTCTTGTTTTTGATTGGTTATTTTAATGATTGCTGATTGTGTCATTACAATTCCTGTCTGAGTGCGTTGTCAGAATTAATAAAGATGTTGATTTAATTGAAAATTTATTCTGACATAGAGAATTCGGAACGAAAGTTCATCTACCTTTCGTCAATAATTTCAAGCTATAATAGGCTAAGTATCTCAAAACTTCCATCTCCCACGGTAATGTATATTACAAAGGAATTAGTTTGCACTTCGATAAATTAAACATTGGCGAAACAGTAGATTCTGCGGCAACTTACTATGTTAGCGAACAAGAAATTATTGAGTTTGCTAAACAATGGGATCCACAACCATTTCATATCAGTAAGAAAGCAGCTCAAAAACATCAAATCGGCAAATTATTTGCAAGTTCCGTTCATACTATTGCTATTGCAACCAAACTTGCTCACAGTAACTCATATTTTGAAATTGATGCCGTTGCAGGTTTGGGTATAGACCAGTTAAAAATGCTAAAGCCAGTATTTGCTGGAGAAACATTAAGTTTAAAAATTGAGTTAACCGATAAACGACTCTCGGCTAGCAATCCAGGTAAAGGCGTTATCACCAAAAAATTGTACATTAGTAATCAACACGGTGAACTAAAAATGACTTTTTTAAACGTATCATTGGTAAATGTAAATAATGAAATTTAAATCTGTATATCAGTCGGCAACATTAATTAAACGCTATAAACGATTTCTCGCTGATATCGAACTAAGTGACGGCACTATCACGACAATTCATTGTCCAAATACTGGGGCGATGACGGGTTGTGCACAACCTGGATTTAAAATTTGGTATTCATTATCTGATAATCCGAAACGTAAATATCCTGGCACTTTTGAGCTGTCACAAGATTTTGACGGTAATATGATTGGTATCAATACAACTCGCGCGAATCAGCTGGTAGTCGAGGCAATTAGCAATGGTGTTATTAATGAACTAATTGGCTATCAAACATTAAAGACGGAAGTGAAATACGGGCAAGAAAACTCAAGAATCGATGTCATGCTTAGCGATGAAGAAAAAATTGATTGCTATGTTGAAGTAAAATCAACCACCTTACTCATTGATGGTTGCGGTTATTTTCCAGATGCAGTGACAACTCGCGGGCAAAAACACATTCGTGAATTAATGTCGCTGGTTAAACAAAATAAACGAGCGGTACTTTTATTCTGTGTTCAGCACTCGGGTATAAATCAGGTAAAAGTTGCTGATTTCATTGATAATAAATACGCAGAATTGCTAAAAGAAGCAATTAAAAATGGCGTAGAAATTCTTTGTTATGGCTGTGATATTGAAGCAACGGGTATTGAAATAACAAAAAAACTTCAATTTATTTTTGATTAACACTTGATATTGAATATTTTGGCCTTATATTTCCTGTCATCTATGAATTTCTCTAACCTAATTCATTTTATATAAAGCAATGATTGCTAGTGTAAATACATTCTGTTATAGATAATCAATTAACTTTAAACTTTAGCTTTTCGAATTAAGTAGTATTTAGGAGATTCGGCATGCCAACTAAAAAAGCAAACTCACCAATCGGTATTCTGGCGCTAGCTGGCGTAGACCCGTATGTAGAAAAAGCTGGTGAAGAATACATGAACACGGCTCAAGAAGCTCACTTTAAGAAGATCCTTGAAGCATGGCGTGCGCAACTTCGTGAAGAAGTAGACCGTACTGTAACTCATATGAAAGATGAAGCAGCAAACTTTCCAGATCCTGTCGATCGCGCAGCGCAGGAAGAAGAGTTCAGTTTAGAATTACGTACTCGTGACCGAGAGCGTAAGCTTATTAAGAAAATTGAAAAAACTCTGCAATTAATTGAAGAAAGTGATTTTGGTTTCTGTAATTCATGTGGTATTGAAATCGGCATCAAGCGTTTAGAAGCGCGCCCTACTGCAGATTTATGTATCGAGTGTAAAACTCTTGCAGAAATTAAAGAGCGTCAAATGGCAGGTTAATCCTGTTTGATGACTTCTATCGCAAACACAATTTCGAAACGGCCACATACTCAGTATCGTGGCCGTTTTGCTCCCTCCCCTTCGGGTTTACTTCATTTTGGTTCCCTTGTCGCAGCCCTTGCGAGTTTTTTACAGGCACGAGCAAACGATGGTAAGTGGTTTATCCGAATTGAAGATATCGATAAACCGAGAGAAATGCCTGGCGCCGATAGTGAAATATTAAAAACATTAGACGCCTATGGTTTGCACTGGGATGAAAGTGTGCTTTATCAAAGTCAGCAAAGTGATTTGTATTGGCAAGTACTTGAGCAACTGCACCAGCAAGGGCTAAGTTATTACTGCCAATGTACTCGAGCAATGATTAAAAAAGCAGGAGGCATCTATACTGGCCACTGTAAAAATTTGGCTCATAGTCTTGATAACAGCGCCATCCGATTAGTCAATGAACATCATTGTAATGAATTTGTAGACGGTATTCAGGGCGCAGTGCATGTTGACCCGGCTTTAAGCGCCGAAGACTTTATTATTCACCGTCGTGATGGCTTGTTTGCATATCAACTGGCGGTTGTAGTTGATGATATTTATCAAGGGATCACTGAAGTGGTTCGCGGTTGTGATTTACTAGAGCCGACAGCAAGACAATTAACTTTGTTCAAAACACTTGGGGCAGAAGCACCAAAATATATGCATGTACCACTGGCGATAACCGATCAAGGTTATAAGCTAAGTAAACAAAATAGTGCTCCAGCGATCGATAACAATAACCCGCAACCAGCGCTAATAAAAGCACTAAAATTTCTCGGTCAGCAGCCTCCACAACACCTTGAAAATGAATCTATCGAAAAGATAATAGATTGGGCAATTAGTCATTGGCGAATCGATTTAGTGCCGAAAAAACAAGAAATCATGCTATAAATGAGATAAACGCAGCATAACTGTCAGTTTTCATTCTCTTTTTAGCTACTATCATATATTATGCGCAGCAATATTATTGAGTTGGTATTTTTTTAATATCGCTTACAATGGATCGGGCACGGCAATTTAACACCTATGGCACTTAACGCTTTTTACAGGCTTATAAAATCAATGGTCTCAAAAGACAAAAATCAACATAGCGAAGATATACAATTTCCAATTGTATTTGAGCGTGGTGAGCACAATATTTCTCGTAAAGAGTTAAGTGACAATGCGTTAAAGGTTCTTTATCGACTCAACAAAGGTGGTTATAACGCATACCTAGTCGGTGGCGGTGTTAGAGATATACTGCTTGGCCAACATCCAAAAGATTTCGACATTGCGACTAATGCAACCCCTGAACAAATCAAAAAACTATTTAGAAACTGTCGCTTGATCGGCCGCAGATTTAGGCTTGCACATATTGTGTTTGGCAGAGATATCATTGAAGTTGCAACATTTCGAGGACATCATGCGAGTGCCGAAGAGACAAAGGCCAAAGCCCACTCGAAGCAATCGGAACACGGCATGTTATTACGCGATAACATCTATGGTTCAATTGACGAAGATGCTGAGCGCCGTGATTTCACCATTAATGCGCTTTACTACTCCATAAAAGATTTTAAAGTTTATGACTTTGCCAATGGCGTTAGTGATATCGACAACAAGCTGATTCGCTTAATTGGTGATCCTGAAACCCGCTACCGTGAAGATCCAGTGCGTATGCTGCGCGCTATTCGTTTCGCCACCAAACTTGATATGGAAATCGAAACTGAAACGGCGAAACCGATCAAAGAATTAGCCCCTCTTATGGCGAACATTCCTGCGGCTAGAATGTTTGAAGAATATTTAAAATTATTCTTAGGTGGTAAGGCAACAGATAACTTCCACTTGCTAGAGCAGTATCAATTACTCGAATATCTATTTCCACATATTAGTAAAACCTATAAGGTGTCGCCACAGAGTAATGCTGTTAAGTTCGTTTCACGGGTATTAGAAAATACTGACAAACGTATCAATGAAGGCAAGCGAGTAACACCGGCATTTTTATTAGCTGCGGTTATTTGGTATCACATAGAAGAAGGTATTAATAACTTAGTAAATACCGGCATGCCTTATCAAGATGCGTTTTTTGCGAGCATGAATGAAACCATGTCTGAGCAACAACGCTGTATCGCGATACCAAAACGTTTTCAAAATCCAATGAAAGACATTTGGTTCCTGCAACAAAAGCTTATGCATCGCGAAGGAAACAAGGCATTTAAAGTGCTAGAACATGAACGCTTTAGAGCTGGGTACGATTTTTTACTACTGCGCGGTGAAATTGAAGGCGGTGAACTATTAGAACTTGCCAATTGGTGGACTAATTTCCAAGAAGCACCTTATGAAACACAGCAACAAATGGTCAAGGGTTTCAAAGGAGTTCGAAGTAACCGTCGCAGAAATACCCGTCGTCGTCGCAAACCTGCAAGTAAAGATTAATCGATGACTCATAAAGTTTATATCGGTTTAGGTGCTAATTTGGATAACCCAAGTGAGCAAATCAAGCGCGCGATAAAGCATTTAGCAAAAATAGAGAAAACACAGTTAGTAAAAGTTTCTTCGCTTTATGGTAGCAAACCTATGGGGCCGCAAGACCAACCCGACTATATGAATGCGGTTGCTCTTATCGAAACAGAGTTATTACCACTCGAGCTACTCGATCAATTACAACGCATTGAATTAGATTTCGGCCGTGTGCGCAAAGAAGAGCGCTGGGGCGCTCGAATCCTCGACTTAGATATTCTTCTGTTCGACCAACAAATCATTGCTCACGAAAGGCTTACCGTACCTCATTACGGCATGAAAGAACGCGAGTTTGTTATCTATCCTTTAGCAGAAATAAATGACGCAGAAACATTACCTGATGGCACTAGTATCATTTCGTTAAGAAACAAATTAGCCTTAAATGGCCTACATATAGTTGCTAAGTTGCACTAGAATATGTTCTGTGACACTGTTGCTTTCAATTTCTATTAGATTTTATTAATTACGATTAGTTAAGAAAAGACATTCAATATGAGTAGAATTACCACAAGTACCTTGCAAAAAATGAAAGACGCAGGGCAAAAAATATCCACCATCACGGCTTACGATGCGAGCTTCAGCTCACAATTTGATCAAGCGGGCATTCATGCGATGTTAATTGGTGATTCATTAGGAATGGTTCTGCAAGGTCAATCGGATACCTTACCAGTAACTGTGGATGAGATTTGTTACCACACTCGTTGCGTACGAGCTGGTGCAAAGAATGCGCTCGTTATGTCTGACTTACCATTTATGAGTTATGCCACACCAGAGCAAACTTATGAAAACGCCGCTAAGTTAATGCGAGCAGGTGCTAACATGGTAAAACTTGAAGGCGGAAAATGGTTAGTCGAAACTATTAAAGGTTTGGTTGAACGCAGTGTCCCGGTTTGTGGTCATTTAGGCTTAACACCTCAATCTGTTAATGTCTTTGGTGGCTTTAAAGTACAAGGACGAGATAACGAAAAAGCATTACAAATGATTGACGATGCCAAACAGCTAGAAGCTGCCGGTATTCAAGTGTTGGTTGTCGAATGTATTCCTACTGAACTTGCTAAAGCGATTACCGAAGCCTTAACGATTCCAGTAATTGGCATAGGTGCAGGCAATGTCACTGATGGTCAGATTTTAGTAATGCACGATGCATTCGGCATTTCAGTGGGTAAAATCCCTAAGTTTTCACGCAACTTCTTGAATGACACAAACAGCATCAGCGACGCTGTGGCGTTATACAAAAGTGAAGTAGAAAGCGGAAACTTCCCAGGTCCTGAGCACAGCTTCAGCTAAAAATAGCAGCAAAAGAAAAAGAGCGTTATAGACTATGCAAACGGTTGCAACAATTGAACAGTTACGTCAGCAAATAAGCGACTGGCGTCAACAAGGGTTAACTATAGGCTTTGTCCCTACTATGGGTAATCTTCATGCCGGCCATATCTCGTTAATCGAAGAAGCACATAAACATGCTGATAAAATAGTGGCGAGTATTTTCGTTAATCCAATGCAATTTGGTGCCAATGAAGATATCGATTCTTATCCTCGCACAATGGATGATGATAAGCAGAAACTTATCGCTGCAAACACCGACATCTTGTTTACGCCAACTCCTGAAATTATTTATCCAAAAGGATTAGAGAATCAGACTTACGTTGAAGTACCTGACGTATCGGACGGTTACTGCGGAGAATCTCGCCCTGGACATTTTCGTGGTGTATCAACGGTAGTATGTAAATTATTTAACATTGTGCAACCAGATATCGCTTGTTTCGGATTAAAAGATTACCAGCAAGTGCAGGTCATTCAATCGATGGTAGAAGACTTGTCGATGCCAATCACTATTATTCCAGTACCAACAATGCGAGAAAGTTCTGGTTTGGCGATGAGCTCGCGCAACAATTATTTAACCGCGGATGAAAAATCAATTGCGACTAACCTAAGTAAAACACTATTGTGGTTGGCCGAAGAAGTAAAATCTAACAAAAACTTTTCCGCATTAATTGAGCAAGCCGCAGCTAAAATTGACGCCTCTGGGATGAAAACAGATTATATTCATATCAGCCATGCAAGAACTTTAAACCCTGCAACAGCTGAAGATAAAAAGTTAGTTATTCTCGCTGCCGCCCATTGTGGAAAAGCACGTTTAATTGACAATCTACAAGTTGAGTTGGACGCTTAGTTTTTTAGAAACCGAGTTTTGAAATTGGCATTCTTTAAACATAAAAAAGCGACTTTAAGTCGCTTTTTTATGTTTAATCAGAGACGTTGCCAAATTTATTGGTTAGCTCATTTTGGCCAACAGTTCAGGTAAAAACTGCAAACTTTCGCTCGCTAACTGTTTTTGTTCTTGTAAGATCTCTTGCAAGATATCCGTTGTCGTTAACGGATTGGCTAATACCACTCTAAATACTAGCACTTTGCGTCCTTGGTAACCTTGCACTTCAATTCGAGTACGAGACACAAAAGATTTACCAGCTTCACGCTGACGCTTTTGAATAAACTTGGTTAATTTATCCAATAAAATGTTGATATCTTCTTGCTGAGCTTGATTTGCAGTTTGCATAAACTGCTGCACTATTTGTGGTACATAGCGATAAGTTAGTAGACAAAGTTCCGGCTTTGAAATTAGTTCAAAATCATCTTCTTGTTCGATCAAATCAGCAAAATAGCGTGCTTTTTCAATACTTTGATTGATCAGCATTTCATAACCAGGTCTTGATATAATATGCAGGCTGGCATACACCATCATCGCCATACCCGGTCGTGAACCTTCTAGCGTGTGCGAACCTAAATCCTTAGAGCCCTTACGTAGGATATATTCGGCATGATGTTCGATTGCAGATACAGCCGCGGAGTTTTTAAAGACCACAAGCCCTGCGCCCATTGGCACATACATTTGTTTATGGGCGTCGATAGTGACCGAGTCAGCTAATTCAATGCCATCTAATAATGAGCGATATTTATTCGATAATAATGTCGCACCACCCCATGCTGCATCGACATGAAAATGGCAATTAAACTGTTCTGCAACCGCGGCGATTTCACGTAACGGATCAATATTACCTGTTTCTGTAGTGCCAGCTACACCGATAATGCTCATAACCTTGATTTTGGCTGCCTCTAAGCGCTCACATTCAGCTTTTAGAGCATTAACATCAATACGGTTATGTTTATCAGTTTTCACCGCTATGACGCTTTCACGACCAATACCGAGGATGTCCGCTGCTTTCTTCAAAGAATAATGACCACGTTCTGAAACTAGGATAGCAACGCCTTCATAGCCATAGTGCTTTAACGCTTTAAATACCCCTTCTTGAGCAACACCTTTAAAGTCGCCTTGCGCTCTTAACAAATTATTTCGAGCGACCCACAGCGCAGTAATATTGGCAACAGTTCCGCCAGAACAAAACGCCCCTAAAGAGTGTTCAGCACTGTGCATCCATTGCTCATAAAATTTATCACTTTCGCCATACACCATGCGGTGCATCATACCTAGAACTTGTCGTTCAAGAGGAGTAAATGCTTTCGATGTTTCGATTTTCACCAGGTTTTGATTTAAACCTGTCATTAATTTTGACAATGGCAATTGAAAATATGGTAATGCTGAGGTCATATGCCCGATAAAACTAGGAGCCGAAGTATGAACCGATTGCGAAATTAACTTTTCGAGTAAGTGATGGGTATGATCTGAAACATATTGCGGCTGCTCAGGAATGCGCGAATCAGCAAAATCTTTCTCTATATCTGATAATGGTTTTTCTGTGGCAACAATATGATTACCCAAAAATCCATTCAGGTTTTGTGAGATCTCAGCTTCAATCCGACCTAAGGTTGAATCAGGTGCTTCTGGAATAGTAAAGATTCGATGTAATGATTCAGGGGTCGCTTTCGCAACGCGCTTATTATTTGTCATAGTTTATCCAAACAAACATCGATGTTCCTTTTGGATGTTTACTCGTCATATTGATATTCAAATTTAGTTACGCAACTTTAATAAAGTTTCGCCAAAATGTCTTGTCTTTTTAAGCAAAGTTTAATGTTATTGAAATTCACTTTATCAGTTATTTTCAAGTTTCGCGGCAAGCTGCCAACATTGTTGACCACTTGCTTTATATTTAGCTTCAAAGGGGGTCAAGGCTTCATCATCAACCACCTCTTCTATCACAGCATCGACATTAACTATAGCTAAAGCGTGTTGAAATTCCTGTAAATATAATTGCCAATTACTGCGCATATGCAGCTCTTTACCGACTTTAATAATATAAGGAAATACCGCACTACCATGCCAACGACGTTGAACATGCTTCGATTTAGGCCAAGGATTAGGGTACAAAATAAAATGTTTGCTCACTGGCCAATTCGCCTCAACAACTAATCGATAAAAATCGTTTAGGTCTGCTCGAACCAAATGAAAGTTGTCTGCCTGCCATTTATCTTCGACATTGCGCTTGATACGGTTATCCGATTTATCGACACCGATGACTAATGCTTGCGGATTTTGCCTCGCTAATATGCGAGTACTTTGTCCAACACCACAGCATGAATCGAGAATAATAGGCCCCGAAAATTTCTGAACAACATCGTTTATCTCATCAAATGCTTGTTGAGTATGAGCAGAAATCGGTTTTTTGAATTCTTTATCTAAGTGCTTTTTAACAATCTCAGATAAATTTTCATGAATATCTGGTTGATTGGTAATGATCGCTTTTGAATCACCAAATGACATTATGTTCTTAACCCTATGCCTTTTGAAATAAGATACATAGCGACAGAATACAGTACCACTACAAAAACGCCAATCACAGAGAACGCGACAGTAAGGCTGACATCACTAACGCCAAGGAAACCGTAACGAAACGCATTTACCATATAAACAATAGGGTTTATTTGTGAAACGCCCTGCCAAAAATCTGGCAACAAGGTTAACGAATAAAATACACCACCAAGATAAGTAAGAGGCGTTAGTACGAACGTCGGGATAATAGAAATATCATCAAAACTTCCAGCAAATACTGCGTTAATCAGACCACCTAATGCAAATACCGCAGAGGTAAGCATAACGGTAAAGATGATCACCCAGATATTGTGAATTTGAATATCGACAAAGAAAAGTGATATCAAGGTCACGATCAAGCCAACTAGCATACCGCGCGCCATTCCGCCGCCGACATAGCCTGCGACAATAACCCAATTAGGCACTGGAGCGACTAACATTTCTTCAACGTTACGCTGCCATTTTGCGCTAAAGAATGATGATGCAACATTGGAGTAAGAATTGGTGATGACTGACATCATAATTAAGCCAGGTACAATAAACGACATGTAATCAAAGCCGCCCATTTCACCGATACGTTTACCAATGAGAGATCCAAAAATAACAAAGTACAAACTAATGGTTATTGCTGGAGGTACTAGTGTTTGCACCCAAATACGCATAAAGCGATGGATTTCTTTGTGCAAAATACTGGTTAAGGCTATGCGATTTCTAAAACTGATCATTAGCTATTCTCCGCAGCATTGTTATTGGCGACAAGAGTGACAAACAACTCTTCTAAACGATTGGATTTATTACGCATGCTAATTACGCTAATACCTTTCTCAGTTAATTGAGCAAAGACCGGATTAATACTTTGCGACTTATCAACATCGACTTCTAAGGTATGGCCGTCAACTAAGCGTGATGAATATCCACTAAGCTCTGGAGCTTGTTCAACAGGCGAAATATCAAGAACGAACGTTTCTATGTGCAATTTAGCCAACAATGATTTCATACTGGTATTTTCGACTATGCGGCCTTTGTCGATGATCGCAATATTTCGACATAACATTTCCGCTTCTTCGAGATAGTGAGTAGTCAAGATAATGGTAATGCCTTTTGCATTTAATTCACGCAAGTAGTCCCACATATGACGACGCAATTCAATATCTACACCCGCCGTTGGCTCATCCAAAATAAGCACTTTAGGTTCATGCATTAAAGCGCGAGCAATCATTAAACGACGTTTCATACCACCTGAAAGATTGCGAGATGGTTGATCTTTTTTATCCCATAAATCCAATTGCTTTAGATACTTTTCAGCTCGTTCAAGCGCAATCTTTCTTGGCACACCATAATAACCGGCTTGATTCACTAATATTTTTATCGGAGCTTCAAACTGATTAAAGTTAAACTCTTGTGGCACCAGACCAAGAAAGCTTTTTGCAACATCCAGTTCTTTATCAATATTGTGACCAAATACACGTACTTCACCTTCAGTCTTGTTTACTAAAGAAGTGATGACGCCAATTGTGGTCGACTTACCGGCCCCATTTGGACCAAGCAAGGCAAAAAAATCACCTTCTTGTACGGATAAATCGATGCCCTTAACTGCTTGAAAACCTCCTTTATAGGTTTTCTTTAAGCCGGATATTTGCAATGCTGGTTGCATAAATTTTGTTTCCTGTCGTTCGAATCAAAAATAACAATCGGAATAAATAACGGTTCAATTTTAATGTTGCTAAAAGATCAGACATTTTAATCGATGGGTATAATATATGGGCTGATTGTTGGAATACAAACTATTATACTAGATTTTAAATACTTAGCTTACACAATTGTCACGATATATGATTGAAAAACAACGACTCATAAATTTAATTATTGAAAAATTGAAGCAAGAATTAGCGAACGCCGTTAACTCAGCAAACCAAGCTCATCTGGCAGCAACCGATGATCAAAGTGTCGCAGAAACTCAATACGATACTTTAGGGATTGAAGCTTCATACCTTGCCCACGGGCAATCAGAACGAGCAGCAATGATTCAACAACAAATAGTAAGTTATGAGTCTTTAAATTGTAGAAGTTTTGAAGATGATGATGAAATAGCCTTAACTGCAATCGTTGCCCTCGATGATAGCGAACAAAAGTTATACTTTATTGGGCCTCATGCCGGTGGCTTACAATTAAAAATAGATAACAAAATGGTCAATGTGATCACTCCGACATCACCGCTTGCAGAGCAATTAATAGGACTTTCAATTTATGATGAAATCAGGTTGCCTAATACAAGCAACCTGATCGAAATTAGGGCGGTATATTGATGCAATTAGTTAGCGAGTAATGCCCTTAACTTATCCATATCAATTTGCTTTTCATCAATTTTTAAATAAGCGACTGATTCAGAATAAACAATTGTAGACTCAACAATTCCCGCCATATCAGCCAATTTATCTGCTAATAACTTAGCGTGCTGCTCATCATTAAAATTAACACTAAAGCTTATGCTTTTTGAGCGTTTAACTTCTTTCATCGATAAAGCAAATACATACCATACTAGAATCAATAACGCGCTAAACAAAAACACACTAGCTAAACCAAATGCTGATTGAATTGCACCACCTGCTAAACCACCAACAAAAGCACCGAAGAATTGACTACTTGAATAGACCCCCATTGCAGAGCCTTTGTCTCCTGCAGGAGCTATTTTTGATAATGTTGAAGGCATCGTTGCCTCCAAATAATTAAAGGCAACGAAAAACAGCATTACCGCGGTAAAGATGACGTAAAAACTATCATGCTTTAACCAAAGCAATAGCAGGCTCAATGCTAATAAAATAATAGCACCACAAAATACCAGCTTTTCTTTTTGTTTTTTGATCGCCCAAATCATAAATGGCACCATGAGCGCAAAAGAGATAAGCAATACTGGCAGGTATAGGCGCCAATGCTCGCCTATTGCGAATCCAGTTTTAGTGAGCATTATCGGCAACGAAACAAACATAGCTGTCAGCGCTAAATGCAAAATAAACACGCCGAGATTTAAGCGGAATAAGTTGCCATCTTTAATTAATTGTTTAACCCGTTTCGGCGCTGCTACTAAGTCACCTTTAGGTGCTGTATTAATCGAATTAGGGACAATGAATAAAACTATGAATATGCCAACAAAAGCAAAAATTGCGGTAAGAAAAAATAAACCAGATAATCCATAACTTGCGGCGACAAGCGGACCTAATACCATAGCGGCAGCAAAAGATAGGCCTATGAACATGCCAATAGTCGCCATCACTTTAGGACGTTGCTCTTCCCTTGAAAGATCGGCTGCTAACGCTAATGTCGCACTCGCAATAGCCCCCATACCCTGTATTGCACGGCCGATAACGACCATATAAACAGAATCCGCAACTGCAGCTATGATACTACCAAGACAGAAAATAATAAGTCCGGAAATAATCACCGGCTTACGACCAAACTTATCAGACAGAATACCCATAGGGATCTGTAATAATGCCTGGGTAAAACCATAAGCACCGATTGCTAAACCTAGCCAAATTGGGCTATAACCTTCTAACCCTACGCCATAAATCGCGAACACAGGCAAAATCATGAATAAGCCTATCATGCGCATGCCAAATACAGTGGCTAGCGATAGAGAAGCTCTTTTTTCAATACTGTTAAGTCCAGTTACATTCATATGAAAAATAAATCTGTTAAATCTAAAAATAGGAAAGCGCTATGGTAACATCAACATAGCTAAACGAATACTGTTTGCGAAACAGTCAATGAAATTATTCACATTCACTATACATATGTTGCAATAAGCGCTCTTTCACTTCACCAGTAATAACTTTTGATTTTTGGGTTTTAAAACAAAAATGCACCATCGTCGTTTTACCTGTGGCACATTTTATTCCCTTTTGCCAAGCCTGTTGATATACAACAAATGAAGAATTACCAACGTGACTAATAAACGTCCTAACATCGACTTCTTCACCGTAATAAAGCTGGGCATGAAAGTCTATTTCCATCTTAGCCAATATTAAAGGCCAATTATTAACATCCAAGTCAGCGCTAAACATTTTAAAAATATGATGACGAGAAGATTCGAACCAGTGTGGCAATGCAGTGTTACTTATATGACCTAAGGCATCAGTATCAGAAAACCTTGGCATAATAAAATCGTTAAACATAAATCGCTATTCCAATTTCTTATAGTGTAATTTGGCGAATTAATGCATAGTAGCGCTTAATGTTTATAAAGAAAATAGATACCGATGTGATGACTGATTTTATTGAAATTTACGACAACGCTCTAAGCAAAGAGTTTTGTCAATCCTTTATAAAGCAATTTGATGCTTGTCCAAACAAGAATCAAGGTCGCACCGGTGGCGGCGTTGATAAATCAAAGAAGGACTCTGTTGATATATACCTTAATGAAGTTGCTGAATTTAACCCTGCAATGGAAAAGATTTTTTTTGCCGCAACTAAGCATTTAACCGAATATGTGACCAAATACTTCTTTAGTTTAATAAGCGGTATTAGTATCACTTTGAAGCACCCTGTTACCGGAGTTCCTACATTATTAACTGTCGATAACTTTGATGAAATTGGCAAACCTCAGGCGCAAAACATAATGCGTTACTTATTTAGAATGGCGCCAATAAACGCTCAAAAATATGAAAAAGGCGTAGGAAATTACGGCTACTGGCATTCTGAGATCTTTCCGCAACCAAACGGTAACGAACCATTGCATCGCACGCTATTATTTTTAATCTATTTGAATGACGTGGAAGAAGGGGGTGAAACTGATTTTTACTATCAAGATAAAAGTATTAAACCTAAAGCGGGGACTATGATAGTCGCACCCTGTGGCTTTACCCACACACACCGAGGAAATATACCCGTGTCCTCTGATAAGTACGTATTAACATCTTGGATGTTGTATAACAAAGCAGAGCAAATTTATACTTAACTACGATTGTGGTTCGTTACTCACAACAACCATTAACAAAAAACCAGAGCATTGATGCTCTGGTTTTTCGTTTATAAAAATCGTTTTAACACTCGATCAATTTGAGTTAGTTTTATTTTCCGCAATAACTCTCTTGGTCGTTCCGGATATTCACTCACCGCTTCGATGTCATTGATCGATTTAACTCGTGTGCTGTTTTGGCATATAGCGTTTAGTTCTTCTAACCATCTCTGCTGTAACTGCTTTTTGATGTCACATAGTAAAATGCCATTTTCTAAATCTAAACTCCATGCTCTTGGATTTAAATTGCTGCCAGTAAACAAGTGATATGTATCATCAGCAACGATACCTTTTAGGTGGTAGCTGTTTACCCCATCTTTCCATAGTTGAATATTTAACTGTCCATTATCAATATAACTTTGGTTACGTTTAACAAACCTTGAAAGCAACATTTCATATATATAAGGAACTATGCCTATCGTTGAAAAGTTTTCAGGCTCTGCGATATAAAAATCATTCGCCTTTTTATCACCAACAACAATCGTAACTTTTACACCACGCTTTAATGCTTTACGTAGATCTGCGGCCAAGGCTTTAGGGAAATTAAAATAAGGAGTGAATACAACAAGAGTATCGTTAGCTGCCCTAAAAACTCTTCGAGCAGTTAAATTAAGCGGGTTGCCTCTTGCACCAAGACCAGCTAACGGCTTTACAAATAAATCACCACTACTTGTATCGCTAGGGAGAACTTTATAACTCGCTCTTTTTAACCTAGTTTTAATTAGCTTGACTATGCCTTTAAGCTTTCGTTTTCCTGGAACGGTTTCAATATTCAGTTTTGGCGCTAAGTTACTATCGATAAAGTTCGATTTTAAATAATCTACAAAACTATGAGCTAAGCCTGTACTATTAAAAACATGATATCGATCACAACGATATTTATCATGAGCATGCATATATATATCGTTTATGCTCGCGCCACTAAAAAACACAGTATCATCAAATACAAAGCCTTTTAGGTGTAAAACTCCGAGAAACTCACGCTGTTTAACTGCAACACCGTAAATATCAATAGCATGTTCATATTGTTCTGTTAGGTCTAAATATAGCTGTCTATTGCCTAAAGATTTTTTCTCACCAATTAACCCACGTTGTGCGCGATGAAAATCAACGAAAACACAAATATCTATTGATGGATCTTTTTGTTTAGCTTTAAATAAGGCGTGAAGAACCTCTCGACCGCTTTCATCGTCTTGTAAATATAACGCTGTGATATAAATCCGCTTTTGCGCAGTCTCGATAAGGCGCAACATTTCAGCGCGATATTCCTTCGCACTATTGATGAACTTAATATCATCTGCTGCAATGGGAATTGAATCTTTTATAGAAAGTTTATTTTTGCGGGAAAAATTCATTTAAATTATTAATTCGAAACTTATCTATTGATTATAAACTGATTTAATAGGAATGAAATAAAAAATTGATCGATAGCGTATTTTGTTTATAAGCACGTTATAACCTGATGGTTTGAATAGATGCTGAACCGGATGAACGTGAGCGTAGGTATGTATGCTCTTTCCAAGGCACATTATAACCTGATGGGGGTCCCGCACAAAAACATTGCGGGATGACGGTGCTCTTTTTCTTATTCTCTTGATGAAAGTAGAAACAATTGACCACGTCATCCCCGGCGAGCCAAAGCGAGACCGGGGACCTCCTGCAGTATGCTGTGGTTATGATACAAACCCCGGAAAGTAAAAAAGCCCCTAGCGTTAGCTAGGGGCTTTCTTGAATTGGAAGCCTGGCGATGAAGTGCATGGATGCACAAATGCCGGCAAGTTCATGGATGAACGGTTTTGCCGATGACCTACGTAGTAGGTCGAGCCATTAGACGCACAGTGTTTGAAAACGAAAAAAGCCCGCTCAAATGAGCGGGCTTTTCGAAATAGGAGCCTGGCGATGACCTACTCTCACATGGGAACTCCCACACTACCATCGGCGCAATTGCGTTTCACTTCTGAGTTCGGCATGGGATCAGGTGGGGCCACAATGCTATGGTCGCCAGACAAAATTTGGTTACAATCTAGAAAGTAATATTAAACGTTTTCTCAAGTATTCTTTATATAATGCGTGAACTCTCTTTCAAAGAGTATCAGACCATACATACGACCTCCATGGATGGAGGAAGTGCTAGAAATTGTCTGGAACAATTTCAGTGCATACTCAAACAAAACTGTTTGGGTGTTGTATGGTTAAGCCTCACGGGCAATTAGTATCAGTTAGCTCAATCCCTCACAGGACTTACACACCTGACCTATCAACGTTGTAGTCTCCAACGACCCTTTAGGGGACTTAAAGTCCCAGTGAGAACTCATCTCAAAGCCTGCTTCCCGCTTAGATGCTTTCAGCGGTTATCAGTTCCGAACGTAGCTACCCGGCAATGCCACTGGCGTGACAACCGGAACACCAGGGGTTCGTCCACTCCGGTCCTCTCGTACTAGGAGCAGCCCTCTTCAATTCTCAAACGCCCACGGCAGATAGGGACCGAACTGTCTCACGACGTTCTAAACCCAGCTCGCGTACCACTTTAAATGGCGAACAGCCATACCCTTGGGACCGACTTCAGCCCCAGGATGTGATGAGCCGACATCGAGGTGCCAAACACCGCCGTCGATATGAACTCTTGGGCGGTATCAGCCTGTTATCCCCGGAGTACCTTTTATCCGTTGAGCGATGGCCCTTCCATACAGAACCACCGGATCACTATGACCTACTTTCGTACCTGCTCGACGTGTCTGTCTCGCAGTTAAGCTGGCTTATGCCATTGCACTAACCGTATGATGTCCGACCATACTTAGCCAACCTTCGTGCTCCTCCGTTACTCTTTGGGAGGAGACCGCCCCAGTCAAACTACCCACCAGACAGTGTCCCCAAGCCCGATAAGGGCTCTAGGTTAGAACATCACGCATACAAGGGTGGTATTTCAAGATTGGCTCCACCACATCTAGCGACGCGGTTTCAAAGCCTCCCACCTATCCTACACATGTAGGAGCAATGTTCACTGTCAAGCTATAGTAAAGGTTCACGGGGTCTTTCCGTCTAGCCGCGGGTATACGGCATCTTAACCGCAAATTCAATTTCACTGAGTCTCGGGTGGAGACAGTGTGGCCATGATTACGCCATTCGTGCAGGTCGGAACTTACCCGACAAGGAATTTCGCTACCTTAGGACCGTTATAGTTACGGCCGCCGTTTACCGGGGCTTCGATCATGAGCTTCGCAGAAGCTAACCCAATCAATTAACCTTCCGGCACCGGGCAGGCGTCACACCGTATACGTCATCTTTCGATTTTGCACAGTGCTGTGTTTTTAATAAACAGTTCCAGCCACCTGGTTACTTCGACTCTCCTGTGCTTACTCCGCAAGGGATTCACACTAGAGAGCGTACCTTCTCCCGAAGTTACGGTACTATTTTGCCTAGTTCCTTCACCCGAGTTCTCTCAAGCGCCTTAGTATTCTCTACCTAACCACCTGTGTCGGTTTGGGGTACGGTTCCTATATATCTGATGCTTAGAAGCTTTTCCTGGAAGTAAGGCATCAACAACTTCAACTCCGTAGAGTCTCGTCTCGTATCTCAGTGTTAACAGCGTCCCGGATTTACCTAAGACACCCACCTACATACTTTCACATGGACAACCAACGCCATGCTTGCTTAGCCTGCTCCGTCCCTCCTTCGCAATATATAGAAGTACAGAAATATTAATCTGTTTCCCATCGACTACGCGTTTCCGCCTCGCCTTAGGGGCCGACTTACCCTGCCCTGATTAACATGGGACAGGAAACCTTGGTCTTTCGGCGGGGGAGTTTTTCACTCCCCTTATCGTTACTCATGTCAGCATTCGCACTTCTGATACCTCCAGCAAACCTTACGATTCACCTTCAACGGCTTACAGAACGCTCCCCTACCACTCTTACTAATGTAAGAATCCGCAGCTTCGGTGCATAGTTTAGCCCCGTTACATCTTCCGCGCAGACCGACTCGACTAGTGAGCTATTACGCTTTCTTTAAAGGGTGGCTGCTTCTAAGCCAACCTCCTAGCTGTCTATGCCTTTCCACATCGTTTCCCACTTAACTATGACTTTGGGACCTTAGCTGGCGGTCTGGGTTGTTTCCCTTTCCACTATGGACGTTAGCACCCATAGTGTGTCTCCCGGATAGTACTCATTGGTATTCGGAGTTTGCAAAGGGTTGGTAAGTCGGGATGACCCCCTAGCCTTAACAGTGCTCTACCCCCAATGGTATTCGTCCGAGGCTCTACCTAAATAGATTTCGGGGAGAACCAGCTATCTCCCGGCTTGATTAGCCTTTCACTCCGACCCACAAGTCATCACCGCATTTTTCAACATACGTGTGTTCGGTCCTCCAGTTGATGTTACTCAACCTTCAACCTGCCCATGGGTAGATCGCCGGGTTTCGGGTCTATGCCCTGCAACTAAACGCGCAGTTAACACTCGCTTTCGCTACGGCTCCCCTAATCGGTTAACCTTGCTACAGAACATAAGTCGCTGACCCATTATACAAAAGGTACGCAGGCACCGGACTAAATCCGGCTTCCACTGCTTGTACGTATGCGGTTTCAGGTTCTATTTCACTCCCCTCACAGGGGTTCTTTTCGCCTTTCCCTCACGGTACTGGTTCACTATCGGTCAGTTAGGAGTATTTAGCCTTGGAGGATGGTCCCCCCATATTCAGTCAAGATTTCTCGTGTCCCGACCTACTCGATTTCATGATAAGTTTATTTTCGTGTACGGGGCTATCACCCTGTATCGCTGTCCTTTCCAGAACATTCCACTAACTTACAAACCACTTAAGGGCTAATTCGCGTTCGCTCGCCGCTACTAACGAAATCTCGGTTGATTTCTTTTCCTCGGGGTACTTAGATGTTTCAGTTCTCCCGGTTCGCCTCATAACGCTATGTATTCACGTTACGATACCCGCCTTACGACGGGTGGGTTTCCCCATTCAGAAATCGAAGACTATAACGGTTTTTATCACCTTGTCTTCGCTTATCGCAGATTAACACGTCTTTCATCGCCTCTAACTGCCAAGGCATCCACCACATACGCTTAGTCACTTAACCATACAACCCCAACCAGTCTTTCAACTTTCGAGTGACTTGGTGACAAAACCAAATCTAAATGTACGTCTGACATTTTCACGCATTCAATAAGAATGAGATAACTTATCAACAAGTTATCTATCTCAAGCATTACTGCTTGAGCCTTGAGTAAGAACAACTAACATAACGACTATGTTAGTTATAATTCGACAATCTAATGATTGTCTAAATGTGTTTCTGTAAACAGAAACTCATTGGTTGATAATTCGCATGCGTTTATGACTGGTGATCATAAACACGAATTATCGGGTTTAATATCAGCTTTCCAAATTGTTAAAGAACAGTGAGTTAAAAACTCAAAGATAAACGTTATCGCTTATCTTTAAGTTTTTCTGAAGAAAATGGTGGAGCTAAGCAGGATCGAACTGCTGACCTCCTGCGTGCAAGGCAGGCGCTCTCCCAGCTGAGCTATAGCCCCATTGTGTCACCAATGGTGTCGGTCAACTTTGCTTTTAGCAAGGTATTTTATGACGACGTTTAGTTCACCTAAACGAGTTATAAAATAACGCAGATAAAAGTAAAATTTGGTAGGTCTGAGTAGACTTGAACTACCGACCTCACCCTTATCAGGGGTGCGCTCTAACCAGCTGAGCTACAGACCTATTATTTTCTTCATATATTCGTTATCAGGCAATTTGTGTGAACACTCAACGAAGTTGAGAAATTACTTAAGGTAAGGAGGTGATCCAACCCCAGGTTCCCCTAGGGTTACCTTGTTACGACTTCACCCCAGTCATGAATCACAAAGTGGTAACCGTCCCCCCGAAGGTTAGACTAGCTACTTCTTTTGCAACCCACTCCCATGGTGTGACGGGCGGTGTGTACAAGGCCCGGGAACGTATTCACCGTGGCATTCTGATCCACGATTACTAGCGATTCCGACTTCATGGAGTCGAGTTGCAGACTCCAATCCGGACTACGACAGACTTTCTGGGATTCGCTCCACCTCGCGGTCTCGCTGCCCTCTGTATCTGCCATTGTAGCACGTGTGTAGCCCATCCCGTAAGGGCCATGATGACTTGACGTCGTCCCCACCTTCCTCCGGTTTATCACCGGCAGTCTCCTTAGAGTTCCCGCCACTACGCGCTGGCAAATAAGGATAGGGGTTGCGCTCGTTGCGGGACTTAACCCAACATTTCACAACACGAGCTGACGACAGCCATGCAGCACCTGTCTCAGAGTTCCCGAAGGCACTAATCTATCTCTAGAAAATTCTCTGGATGTCAAGGGATGGTAAGGTTCTTCGCGTTGCATCGAATTAAACCACATGCTCCACCGCTTGTGCGGGCCCCCGTCAATTCATTTGAGTTTTAACCTTGCGGCCGTACTCCCCAGGCGGTCAACTTAGCGCGTTAGCTACGCTACCCACAGATCAAGTCTACAGACAGCTAGTTGACATCGTTTACGGCGTGGACTACCAGGGTATCTAATCCTGTTTGCTCCCCACGCTTTCGTGCCTCAGCGTCAGTATCTGTCCAGGTGGCCGCCTTCGCCACTGATGTTCCTTCCAATCTCTACGCATTTCACCGCTACACTGGAAATTCCACCACCCTCTACAGTACTCTAGATAGCCAGTTCGAAATGCAGTTCCAAGGTTGAGCCCTGGGCTTTCACATCTCGCTTAACAATCCGCCTACGCACGCTTTACGCCCAGTAATTCCGATTAACGCTCGCACCCTCCGTATTACCGCGGCTGCTGGCACGGAGTTAGCCGGTGCTTCTTCTGTCGCTAACGTCACAGATGCAGAGTATTAATCTACACCCTTTCCTCACGACTGAAAGTGCTTTACAACCCGAAGGCCTTCTTCACACACGCGGCATGGCTGCATCAGGGTTTCCCCCATTGTGCAATATTCCCCACTGCTGCCTCCCGTAGGAGTCTGGGCCGTGTCTCAGTCCCAGTGTGGCTGATCATCCTCTCAAACCAGCTAGAGATCGTCGCCTAGGTGAGCCATTACCTCACCTACTAGCTAATCTCACTTGGGCTAATCTAAAGGCGAAAGGTCCGAAGAGCCCCTCCTTTGGTCCGTAGACATTATGCGGTATTAGCAGTCGTTTCCAACTGTTGTCCCCCACCTAAAGGCATATTCCCAAGCATTACTCACCCGTCCGCCGCTCGTCATCTTCTAGCAAGCTAGAAATGTTACCGCTCGACTTGCATGTGTTAAGCCTGCCGCCAGCGTTCAATCTGAGCCATGATCAAACTCTTCAATTAAAAAGTGTAATGTGAACCAACAAGTGGTTCGGCTCAATGAATTCTGTACTCTTATTTCCGAAGAAATAAGTTTCAAATAAAACGTACTTATCTAATGTTATAAAAACATCGTTTAAGTATGTATATTTGTGTAGTCATTCACTGAGTAAGTTTTGAATCCGAAGATTCTGGTAAAATCTACATCAACGTGAATGTCCACACAAATTGCATGATAACTAATTGTTAAAGAGCTCTCTTTCGAGAAAGTGATAATCGCATTCGTTATTCACTTGGTGCCCCGTTGGCCTTGGCCCGAAGCAGGATGCGTATTTTACTCATCCTCGTTTTGAAGTCAACAGCTAATTTAAAGTATTTTCAAATTAAATTGTCAACGTTTGTAATCAGCGATAAACGCAATCCCAAACCTTCAAACTATTCTAGGCAATCGCCGTAGAAGAGCTGCGCATTGTATTGATTTATTTATCCGCGTCAACCACAAATTTAACTTTAGACAAAATAAACCATATTTTGTCTAAACAATAAGCAAACATTGCTTATTTTGAAGACAATAAAATTCATTTCCATTTTAAAAGGGCAAAACGAGTTATGGCTAAGTCACAATTAATCCACACAAGTTAGTTACTTTTTAACCACTACACTTGCAGTTTGTTAAAATCTCGTTAACATAGGATTTGATTAGAAAATTTATCTATTAATTAAAAAAACAATAATCAGGTATTAATAATGAAATCTCCACTTATCTTAACCTCTGCCTTTGTCGCAAGTGCACTTACCGCGATTGGCTACTTTACTGCAGGTGCCGTTACTGCTTTCAACGCTGAATCAATAGCAATTGGACTATTTGTCGGCGCATTTTTATCACCAATGATCATTAAAATGATGGCAGGTAGTAAATCCTCTGATGATGTAAAGACTCTTTATGTTGGAAATCTTCCTTACAGAGCTAATGAATCAGCAGTTAGAGAATTGTTTTCTGAGCACGGCTTTGTTCATTCCGTGCGTTTAATGAAAGACAAACATACGGGTAAACGACGAGGTTTCGGTTTTGTGGAAATCGCAGCAGCAGACGCAAGCAATGCTATCGAAACGTTAAATGATTCAGAATTTCAACAAAGAACTCTTAAAGTAAGAGAAGCGAAAGAAAGACCAGAACCAAGTTAGTTAAAGAAAAAAGAATTAATTAAAAAAGGGCCAATGCATTCGCATTGGCCCTTTATATTATTCGACTAACAATAGAATTTATTGTTCGCGAGCAATGGCTCGGTAAGCAATATCAGTTCTAAACTCTACACCTTGCCATGAAATTTGATCGAGTAATTCATAAGCTGATTTTTGCGCTTCAGTAACATTAGCTCCTAATGCAGTAGCACATAATACTCGGCCGCCAGCAGTAACAATGTCGCCATCTTTTTCTGCGGTACCAGCATGGAATGTTTTACGGTCGTTATTTTTATTAAGCTCTAGGCCTGAAATCACGTCGCCTTTCGGGTAGTTGCCTGGATAACCTGCAGCAGCTAAAACCACGCCAACAGCAGCACGCGAATCAAAATCGATCGTTGCTGAATCTAATTTACCTTCGCAAGCTGCAATACAAAGCTCAACGAGATCAGATTGAAGGCGCATCATAATTGGCTGTGTTTCTGGATCACCGAAGCGACAATTATATTCAATTACCTTAGGGGTGCCATCAGCATCAATCATCAAACCTGCGTATAAGAAGCCAGTGTATGGTGCGTCTTCTTTTGCCATACCTTCAACAGTCGGCATAATAACTTCTTTCATAATACGATCATGAATTTCTGGGGTCACAACTGGTGCAGGAGTGTAAGCCCCCATGCCACCGGTATTTGGACCTTCATCATTGTTATATGCTCGTTTATGATCTTGGCTAGTTGCCATTGGCAATACATTTTTACCATCAACCATAACAATGAAACTTGCTTCTTCGCCATCAAGAAATTCTTCGATAACAACACGGTGACCAGCATCACCAAACGCATTGCCAGCAAGCATATCTTTAATTGCATCTTCAGCTTCCGCTAAAGTCATAGCAACAATCACACCTTTACCTGCAGCTAAACCATCTGCTTTAACTACAATCGGAGCGCCAATTTCTCTAACATAAGCAATTGCCGGATCTATCTCGGTAAAGTTTTGGTAGAAACCAGTAGGAATTTTATGACGCGCAAGGAAATCTTTTGTAAATGCTTTAGAACCTTCTAACTGTGCTGCTTTTGCACTTGGGCCGAAAATCATCAAGCCTTCAGCTTGAAATGCATCGACAACTCCATCAACTAACGGCTGCTCTGGACCAACAATAGTTAATGCAACATCATTTTGTTTAGCAAAACTAACCAAACCTTGGATATCACCAACAGATAACGAAACATTTTTAAGTTTGTTTTCTGTTGCAGTACCGGCATTACCCGGCGCTACAAATACTGTTTCAACATTATCAGATTGCGCTGCTTTCCATGCCAAAGCATGTTCACGACCGCCGCTACCAATTACTAAAACATTCATTTTTCATTATTTCCTAAATATTTCGGCTTATTTAGCCGGTTTAATAAATTTTAAGGTCATGCGGTCACTTTCACCAATTGCCGCATATTTAGCTTTATCTTTTTCACCTAAACGATATACCGGAGGCAATGTCCATACACCTCTTGGATGATCAGCTGTATCTTTAGGGTTAGCATTTATCTCGCTCGTCGCCGCTAACTCAAAACCAGCAGCAATTGCTAAGTCAATCGTTAACTGTTGCGGGAAATAACCACTTTTACTATTTTCTTCTAAGTTTTGCGAAGCTGGCATTCTGTGTTCAACAACACCTAAAACACCGCCAGGCTTTAATGCTTTAAAACTATCAGCAAAAATTTGTTTAACACCTTCGACTTTCCAATTGTGAAGATTTCTAAATGTTAAAACTAAATCTGCACTATTCGCTGGAGCGATTGCGCTGGCAACACGAGGGGTGAAATTAGTTAATTCAACTTCACTATAAACATCATTTGCAGCAAGTTTAGCTTCTAGTTTTTTACGTGATTTACTGTAGTAGTTATCTTCACCTGTATCAGGGTAATGAGCACCATATAATTTACCAGTACCTTTTACTGCTGGGGCTAATATTTCAGTGTACCAACCACCACCAGGCGCAATTTCTACTACTGTCATATCTGAACGAAAACCAAAAAACATCAATGTTTCTTCTGGGTGACGATAAACATCACGAGCTTTATTTTTATCACTACGATGTTTGCCAGCGATGGCTTGTTCTAATTGTGTTTTAGCCATTGGTTGACTAATTTCAGCCGCGAAACTTGTGAACGAAACGGTACCGATAGTGCTTGCTAGAATCGCAGAAGATAATAAAGATTTCATTGTTTTCATTGTTATACCCTTAATTGAGCTATTTGTTATTTTAAATCGAAGTTGCCTATTTATAGCAGATAACTCTTTCATAAGAAAATAGGTTCAAAAGAAAATGAACCCTTATTACAAACAAGCAACTATAACAATTAAGTCAGGTGACGCTTAAATAAGAAACGGCAACAGTGAAATACTGCTGCCGTCTTATATAAAACTAATACTTATATCTACGCTAATCCTTCACAATTAGTGACGGAAATGACGCATTCCTGTAAATACCATCGCGATACCGTGCTCATCAGCTGCAGCAATAACTTCGTTATCACGCATTGAACCACCCGGTTGAATTACAGCAGTAATACCAGCTTCAGCCGCTGCATCTAAGCCGTCACGGAACGGGAAGAATGCATCTGATGCCATAACTGAACCAGGAACTTCCAAGTTTTCATCAGCTGCTTTAATGCCAGCAATTTTCGCTGAATAAACGCGGCTCATCTGGCCTGCACCAACACCAATAGTCATATCATTTTTAACGTAAACAATGGCATTAGACTTAACGTATTTAGCAACTTTCCAACAGAATAATAAATCACTCATTTCTTGGTCGGTTGGTTGACGCTTAGTTACTACTTTAAGATCATCTAAACTCACCATACCGTTGTCACGATCTTGAACTAATAAACCGCCATTAACGCGTTTTTGTTCTAAGCCAGTGGTTTTCGTAGTCCATTGTCCACACTCTAATAAACGTACGTTTGGTTTAGCAGCAACGATTTGTGCCGCACCATCAGAAATTTTAGGTGCAATGATAACTTCAACAAATTGACGTGAAACAATTGCTTCTGCGGTATCAGCATCTAATTCTTGGTTAAAAGCAATGATGCCGCCAAATGCTGATGTAGGGTCAGTTTTAAAGGCTTTTTCATAAGCTTCTAAAATATTGTCACCTAGTGCAACACCACAAGGGTTAGCATGCTTAACGATTACACAAGCAGGTTTATCAAATTCTTTTACACATTCTAGTGCTGAATCAGTATCGGCAATGTTGTTGTAAGAAAGTGCTTTACCTTGAATTTGAGTCGCAGTAGAAACAGACGCTTCTTCTGGTTCTGCTTCAACGTAAAAAGCTGCGTTTTGGTGAGAGTTTTCACCGTAACGTAAATCTTGCTTTTTAATATATTGGCTATTGAAAGTGCGAGGGAATTCACTAACACTTTCTTCTTTGTCATCGTAAGCAGGTAGCATTTTGCCGAAGTAATTTGCAATCATGCCGTCGTAGCTTGCAGTATGCTCATAGGCAGCAATCGCTAAATCGAAACGTGTTTTATACGTTAGTGAACCAGCATTATCATTCATCTCAGCTAATACACGATCGTAATCATTTGCATTAACTACGATAGTCACATCTTTGTGGTTTTTCGCAGCAGCTCGAACCATAGTTGGTCCACCAATATCGATGTTTTCAATTGCATCTTCCAATAAACAATCTTCGTTTGCTACCGTTTTAGCAAATGGGTAAAGGTTAACAACAACCATATCGATTGCAGAAATATTATTTTCTGCCATCACAGCTTCATCCATATCACGACGAGCTAAAATGCCACCGTGAACTTTAGGGTGAAGAGTTTTTACACGACCGTCCATAATTTCCGGATGGCCAGTGTAGTCAGATACTTCAGTAACTGGGATGTTATTGTCAGCTAATAATTTAGCTGTACCACCAGTTGATAGAAGATCAACACCTTGTTTCGATAGTGCTGCAGCGAATTCAACAATACCGGTTTTGTCAGAAACGCTTAAAAGTGCGCGTCTAATAGGGCGTGGAGTATCCATAGTTTTTGTTTGCCTTTATATAATTAAAAAATTTTGTTTACTTTTTATGGTTTAAAAACCATAACCTGAAATAACTGAATCGTATCCGTCCATGATAATTCTAAGTAACTTCATCCCTGTATAAAAAAAGCACCCGAAGGTGCTTTGAGGCAGGCTAAACCTGCCTACTTATTAATTCATACCGTATTTTTTAAGCTTCTTACGTAAAGTACCACGGTTGATACCCAGTAAGTTTGCAGCACGTGTTTGGTTGCCACGTGTATACTGCATCACCTCTTCAAGCATAGGTGCTTCGATTTCAGATAAGACAAGGTCGTACATATCGTCAACGTCGTTACCATTTAATTGTGATAAGTAGTTTTTAATCGCTACTTTGGCTTGGGTACGTAAAGGTGATGCCTTGGTCTGAGTTTGCAGGTCACCGATAACAAATGGAGAAGTAATATTTTGTTCAAACATAAAGTTCAGACTCTTATTTAGTTAAATTATCAAAAAACATATTTAGCGCATCAAGTTGCTCATTAGGCGTTTCAAGTGCGTTAAATATAGAACGAAACTGTTTACCTTGGTCATGCGTTTGCAAATACCAAGAGACGTGTTTACGGGCAATCCTTGTTCCCATAAATTCGCCATAAAACATATGCAACTCTTGCACATGCCCCATCAAGATGGCTTTGATTTCAGCAAGCTCTGGCGGAGGTAAATGTTTACCTGTTTCAAGGAAATAATTTATTTCCCTAAAGATCCAAGGCCTACCTTGTGCTGCACGGCCAATCATAACCGCATCAGCTTCGGTATAATCTAATACCTGTTTTGCTTTTTCTGCACTATCAATATCGCCGTTGGCGATAATCGGTATTGAAACCGATTGCTTGACTGCTTTAATGGTATCGTATTCTGCATTGCCTTTATAAAAGTCATTGCGAGTTCGGCCATGTACCGCTAGCGCAACTATTCCATTGTGTTGAGCTATTTGTGCAATTTCGACAGCGTTTCTGCTGTCTTCACACCAACCAGTGCGAATTTTTAGAGATACTGGAATATCAACTGCAGTCACTACCGCTTGAACAATTTTTTCAACTTGTTCAGGTGCTTTAAGTAATGCAGAACCTGCCAATTTCTTATTTACTTTCTTTGCTGGGCACCCCATATTGATATCAATAATTTGAGCGCCATTATCAGCATTAATTTGAGCCGCAAAGGCCATTTCATCTGGATCAGAACCAGCGATTTGAACACTGCGAATGCCCGCCTCATCGCCATGTTCCATTCTTAACATCGATTTGCCTGACTTCCATACTTTAGGATTGGAAGAAAGCATTTCTGACACAGCCATACCAGCACCTAACCGACAACAAAGTTGCCTAAAGGGTTTATCTGTAATTCCAGCCATTGGAGCTAGAATGACATTACTGTCTAACTTGTAAGAACCAATTTTCACGTGACGATTTTTTGAGCTACTGCTTAAAAGGGCGCTAAGTTTACGCGCTTTTCCAAAGAAATAAAAGTAGATATTTTGAACAATATTAAGTTTTTTGGCAGTTTTTATAGTTGACTTTTATTTAATCTTATAAGAGGCAAAAAAAAGACAACAAAATATTAAATTTTGTTGTCTTTTATTGACGATGTTGTAATTCAATCGTTATCGATTACGAGCCCCGGATAACCGCACCCATTCGTCTTGAACTGCAATAGCATCCATCTTACACCATTGGCCGTATAGTTGTTGCAAGCCTTCACCCTGTTCTTCAAGAATACCAGATAATGCTAGCAAGCCATTGTCACCAACATAATCCATAATAACCGGTGCTAATTCTTTTAAAGGACCTGCCAATATATTGGCAACAACCACATCTGCTTTGAATTCTGGTTGGTCTTTTGGCAAGTACAATTCTAATCTATTCTCTACACCATTACGTTTAGCATTTTCAAGACTTGCTTGCAGCGCTTGCGGATCAATGTCGATACCAATAACTTTATCAGCTCCTAGTTTTAAAGCGGCTAACGATAAAATGCCAGAGCCACAACCAAAGTCGACCACGGTTTTACCAGTTAAATCTAGAGAATCTAGCCATGTCAAACACAAAGCTGTGGTTGGGTGAGTACCAGTACCAAACGCTAACCCAGGATCAAGCATAACATTAACCGCTTCTGGCTCAGGTACTTCGCGCCAGCTTGGGCAGATCCATAAACGCTTACCAAATTTCATAGGATGAAAGTTGTCCATCCATTCACGTTCCCAATCCTTATCTTCTAATTGTTCTAACTTATATTGCATCTGCGCACCGTCAGGGTGAATAGATTTTAGGTAAGTGATCGCTTTATCCATGTCGTGGCTTGCTTCAAATAACCCCATGACGACCGTATTGTGCCAATAGATAACCTCATCACCTGGCAACGGTTCATATATAGGAGTGTCTTGTGCATCAATAAAAGTCACTGCTTGTGAGCCACAGGCTACTAACCAATCACTATATTTTTCTGCGGTTTCTTCGTTAGCCTGCAAACGCAGTTGAATCCAAGGCATATCATTTCTCTCAAATAATTTTCTGTTGCTAGTTTAACACTTC
Organism: Thalassotalea crassostreae; assembly: GCF_001831495.1. Lineage (NCBI taxonomy): Bacteria > Pseudomonadati > Pseudomonadota > Gammaproteobacteria > Alteromonadales > Colwelliaceae > Thalassotalea > Thalassotalea crassostreae. The sequence goes on along the minus strand of NZ_CP017689.1, from coordinate 220,103 downwards.
TTAAAACAATGCCGCTAATATTCTTGTGAAATTGATTCAAAAAGTTTCTTAGCTATGCTTAATGAAATAGTTAATGGAATTGGTATAAAGGATTTTCATGTTCTTATCACGACTTAGTAGACACGTTAAAAATCAAAATTGGGTTGCCGTTGTTCTTGATTTCATCATCGTTGTTGCCGGGATATTTGTTGGCTTACAAGTGAGCAATTGGAGTGCGAAGCAGCAATCAATTGAAATACGTAATGTTTACTATCAAAGATTACAGGCCGATTTAAAAGTTGATTTTGATACTATCAGCAGAAGACAACAGCATTTTCAACAAGTCATGGAATACGCGACTACATCGCTAGAACTATTAAATAGCAAAGATAAGGTATCGCAAGCAGAACAATGGTCGAAGATATTGGCACTTTTTCAAGCAAGTCAAATTTGGACATTCATTCCTTCGAGTCCGACTTATAGCGAGTTACAAAGTACTGGTTCACTCAATTTAATTGATCAACCAAAGCTACTACAAGCTTTAGATCTCTACTATGACAACGGTAGTACTCAATTAAACTTAGTGGCGGGAGGCAGCCCAGAATATCGAACACATATTAGAGGCAAGCTTCCATGGAATATTCAAACTTATATTTGGCAATATTGTCACTCAAGGGGCGCAGAACATCTTGATTCGCAACAATTGCTAGATTGTAAGCGAGATAATTTTAACAGGGATTATAATCAACTAATAACACAACTACGTGAAGATACGAAATTAAAGGATAATTTACGCAGTTGGATGTCTACCATTAAAATAACAATGGAATTATATAAAGGATTGAAAGAAGAAATCGACAATTTGAATGATTTAATAGAACAGCAATTACCACAGTCAAAGCTCATTGGAAACAAAGCATAGCCTTATAAATGTAACAAGATAGAGCGCTTATCTTTCTTGGTCATTTTATCAACCACCAGAAGAAAAGAGTTGTCGATAAGACGTTCAACCTCTCCTTTTGGCACTGAGCCATCAAAATAAATGCTGATCCAATGCTTTTTATCCATGTGATAACCAGGCGTTATGGCGTCGAAAATGTCCTGCAGTGCCAGAGATTCGTCAGGGTCACATTTTAAATTTATCATTGGCAAGTCATTATGGACGCCTATTAAAGCGAACATTTTGTTATTTACTTTAAACACCGAAACGTCATCACCAAACGGGAAGCTTAATGTCGTTTGAGGTTTAGCTAACAAGTAGGACTTTATTACTTCTAGATTCATTTACTACGCTATTTTAAAAACACTAGTTAAGAAACTTTCTTCAAAAAAAAGGCTATTAAAATAATAGCCTTTTTTCATAATTTCTGGTTAAGTATTCTGTTTAAATAAACTAATTAACTTTTACTTTCGATAGCTCTTCTTCAAGCCATTCGATAGCTTTATTTCGCCCCATATGTAAGCCGGAAAAGTTTTTGACGTTTAACTCGTCGTGTTTTCGACGTTCTAATAAGTCACGTGCTTTATCCAAGTTTAACTGATCATAAGTTATCACTGCTGCAGCTTTGAGGTTTTCAAGCGACGCTACGTGCAAAGATGCTTCATAGGTAAATGTATAATTGTGAATTTTATTCACTAAAACTGCGAACGGTCCTTCAAAGTAATTTAGAAGGAATTCATCATATTCTTCACACATTTCTAAACTCATCACAACGCCTTCATCGATCATTAGCTCAGCTATATTGTCAGAAATAAGATTTACAAAGCCAAAACTTAAAGTGTATTTCATGGTGTCTCCGAAAAATAATCATAAAATGAAAATACACGCATCCATTTTTGTCACATATGTACAATTAAATTACTACATTAATGACATACTTCAAATTAAAAATTAGATTAATATTGTGCACACACTCTCTACCATAGAGGACCATGGTACTGTTATCTGTTTTCTTAACAACACGTCTATTTAATAGCAAACACAAAATAACAGGGTTACACGTCAATCAGAATTTTTAGCGCAATTATATTTTTTATACTATTAAAAGTAGATGAGAATATTAATAAAATCTAATGAGAATGATAATAAATTTTTGATTACCTCTAGCTATATTTTAAACCCTTTAAATAACAGTCCTTTATCGAACCAAAATATCGTGGCACAATGGATTAAAATAATAATCAGGATGACAAATGACCCGTATACTCATTATTCTGTTGAGCCTTTTCAATTTTTCGCTACACGCAACCGAGCAAGCTCAACAAATATTTGCCGAAATGGCTCCTTCACTTTTTCAAATAAGATTAATAGACAAAGCCACAGGTGAAAAGTCGACAATAGGATCTGGCTTTCAAATCAGTGAGGATGGTTACATTGCCACTAACTACCACGTTATTTCTGGCTTTGCTCAACACCCAGACAAATACATTATTGAATACGAAAATCACATTGGCGAAAAAGGTCAGTTAACACTACAGACCGTCGATGTGATCAATGATTTAGCTATTGTCCGCTTAGAAGAAGACTATCAACCTCAATATTTTACTGTCTCTACAACAACGCCAACTAAAGGTGAAGAACTATATTCTTTAGGTAACCCTCATGACTTGGGTATGATAGTTGTGCCGGGAACTTATAATGGCCTCAAAAAAGAATCATTTAACGACCGTATTCATTTTACTGGCTCCGTTAACCCAGGTATGAGTGGTGGTCCTGTAGTAAATCGCTTTGGTGAAGTCGTTGGTATTAATGTTGCGTCTTCAGGAAATCAAATAGGCTTTTTAATTCCTCATCAAAAATTAGCGGCATTAATAAACCAATTCGAAGAGCAAGTCGCGTTGACAATTGATCAACAAATCACCGCACAACTCAAAAAGAATCAATCTGAACTACTAACGGACATTTTATCCTCTACGTGGCAAAGCAAAGCATTTGCCACAGCGTCAATACCTAAAACAGGGGTTAATTATATTCGTTGCTGGGGTAATTCAAATGCAGATAAACCAAATGCGTTAATCTTTACTGCCGTAACTAACTGTCAAATGGAAGATTACGTTTATTTATCCGAGAACTTTAATACCAGCACTGTAGACATGGAGTTTCATTATCTTTCTGCGGAAGATATTTCTAGTACTCGCTTCTATCAAATTTACCAAAAGCAAATTAACCGTGCAGTTGCAAGCAATCGCGCAGGTAAAGAAGACGTCTCAGAGTTTGAGTGCCAACATGACATCACCGAAAACCAAGGTAACCTTCGCAACAAATCAGTTTTATGTGTACGCGCCTACAAAAAATACCAAGGATTATTTGATGTGATGTATATCGCCGCAAGTATTGATAAAGGTAATCAAGCCATCGTTAGCCATTTTACTTTATCCGGCGTTGAGCAAGAACTTGCCCAACAATTCAATAAGAAATTTATGGAGTCGGTAAAATGGAATTAATCATTGAAGAAATAAGTCGTGGTAAGAAACTAATAGGTCGCCATAAATTTGCCACCGAATCAATCACTATTGGCCGAGGATATCAAAATGACATCATTTTATCTGACCCGCATGTGTGTTCGGATCACTTAGCAGTAAAATTGGAAAATGGCATTTGGTATATTCGAGATCTTGAATCTCTCAACGGCTCTCGCTTAACCAATAAGATGCCGATCACTTCTTGGCAAGTACTAAACTCTGGTGACATTATTCGCATCGGTAAAAGTCAGTTACGTTTTTTCTGCAGTTCACATCCTGTAGCCGAAAGCTTACATTTTTCTGCGACAGAGGAATTAGTAGAGAATATTGGTCGATGGCCAACGGTAATCGCTATGTTATTACTGTTTAGCATCCTTAATTTTACAATGTACTATCTCAATCAGGGCACTAAAGAAATTCAGTATAGTGACTTGTTCATCAGTGTTGTTGGAACAACGATTGCCTACGCTCTATGGCCACTAATCTGTTCATTAATCGCCTTTATGAACAAACAAGAGACTCGTATTAGCAGTCAATTAGGGGTAAGTTTTGTCATCATCAACCTATTTTGGCTGGTCGATTTTGTTAATGCATTCCTTGGGTTCAATCTCTCTAGTCAATGGGCTTGGCAGTGGTTAATCGCTATTACAACAATTGTATTAACATTTACTATGCTTTGGTTTAACTTCTTTATTGCGTTTAATCAAACCAATAAACGCCGAGTTAAAATCGCACTTGGGATTACGGTCTTTATTTATGGTGGCTTATATCTTCAAGAAATGAGCGTGCAGCCGGAGTTCAACCCTTACCCGGTTTATGACAGTACATTAATGACACCTGAATTTTCGATTAGCGGCGCAAGTTCAAGCGACGAGTTCATTGAACAGAGTAAAGAGTTATACAGTACAGCGAAAGAGAAAGCCGACGAAGAATAATTAATAGAACGTCAAAAAAAACGCAACTCATAGAGTTGCGTTTTTTATTTGTATTTTTTTATCTATTTATGGGCGAGCAATAAAACCAATTGCGTCATAAACCGACTTTAAAATCTTGTCAGCTTTTGCAGATGCTTTTTCAGCACCTTCACGCATTACCTGATCCAAAAATTCTTGGTCTTGACGGTATTCATGATACTTCTGCTGAATAGGTTCTAATAAAGCAACTACCGCATCAGCTACATCACCTTTCAAATGACCATACATTTTATCTTCATATGCTGGAACTAACTGCTCAACAGTCTTACCTGTTGCACATGACAATAACGACAACAAATTAGATACACCAGGCTTTTCTTCTAAGTTGTAATAAATGTTTGCTTGCTCATCTGAATCGGTCACTGCACGTTTAATTTTTTTAGTGATCTTTTTCGGGTCTTCTAACAAACCAATAAAGTTACCTGGATTATCGTCCGACTTAGACATTTTCTTATGAGGATCTAACAGGCTCATAACTCGCGCACCGTGTTCAGGGATGAAAGGGTCCGGCACGGTAAATGTGTCGCCATGAAGATTATTAAAACGAGTCGCTATATCACGGGCTAATTCTAAGTGCTGTTTTTGATCATCGCCAACCGGAACACGAGAAGCACCGTAAAGTAGAATATCGGCTGCCATCAATACTGGGTAAGTGAACAAACCAGAATTCATATTCGCTTCAGATTTTGCAGACTTATCTTTGTATTGTGTCATGCGATTTAATTCGCCCATTTGGGTATAACAATTTAATACCCAACTCAACTGAGCGTGTTGAGGTACATGAGACTGAATAAAAATAGTGCTCTTCTTAGGATCTACACCACAGGCTAAATATAACGCTAAACCATCTAGAGTCGCTTTTCGTAACTCGTCGGCTTTTGGGCGAACAGTGATAGCATGTTGATCAACTAGCATGTAATAACAGTCGTGATCATCTTGCATGCCTACCCATTGCTTTAAGGCACCAAGGTAATTACCGATAGTTAATTCACCTGATGGCTGACAGCCACTTAATACGATTGGTTTGCTCATAATATTTTTAAACCTTAAATATTGTTCTAATAGTGTACTAGTATTGTTCTATTTTAAATTAGTCTTGTTTTACAGTCGCCAGATTGTGACGCATATTATCAATAACTGTTTTGTAGTCATTCTCTGAAAAAATAGCTGATCCGGCAACAAACATATCAGCACCGGCAGCGGCTATTTCAGCAATATTATCAACTTTTACGCCGCCATCAATTTGTAAGCGAATGTCGCGACCACTTGCTTTGATTTTTTCTTTAACTAGCTTCAGCTTATCTAAAGTTGATGGAATAAAAGATTGGCCACCGAAACCTGGATTAACCGACATCAATAAAATGACATCAAGTTTATCCATAACAAAATCTAAAACCTGCAGCGGTGTTGCTGGGTTTAATACTAAGCCCGCTTTACAGCCATGATCTTTAATTAGTTGCAAAGTACGGTCAACATGATCACTGGCTTCAGGGTGGAAAGTAATAATATCTGCACCCGCTTTGGCAAAATCAGGAATTAAACTATCGACAGGCTTAACCATTAGATGCACGTCAATCGGTGCGGTAATGCCATAATCTCGCAATGATTTACAAACCATAGGACCAAACGTCAGATTAGGTACAAAGTGGTTATCCATTACGTCAAAGTGCACTACATCAGCACCAGCAGCTAAGACATTGGCTACATCGTCACCTAGGCGAGCAAAATCTGCCGATAGAATTGATGGAGCGATTAAAAATGAAGACATAATACTTTCCCTTTTTGGAATTAGCGCTACTTTACCTAATGACAGCGCTAGTTTGAAGAGATTTCGCGTTATTTACTGCGATTTTGTGTAAATATTAGCTAACACTCACCTCACATCTCTTGGATAAATCATCCGAATACCCTGATTTAAAGCATTGCACAGTTTTTGAACACAGCGCACTAAATAAGCGCAATATCTACTTCAGCTAATTTTTACTTTTATTTTTCTTTATTTTCTTATCCCTTTATAAACAAGGGGTATAGAGCCATTTCACAATAAAATTTGAGTTGGCATTTCAATTGCAACAATAAGCTCAGTTACTTTTTAAACTTTAAATCAATTATAAAAACATTAGGTGGAAATAAAATGAAAAAAGCAATCTCAGCAGCAATCCTAGCATCAACATTAACAATGACTGCAGGTTTATCAACATCAGCATTAGCGGTAGACGGTTTAAGTGCAAATGCAGCAGTTACAAGTAATTACCTATGGCGTGGACTTGAGCAAACAGGTGGTCAAGCAGCTGTGTCTGGTGGTATCGATTTTGAAAGCGAATCAGGATTTTATGTAGGTACTTGGGCATCTGACGCTAGTTGGGCTCCAGGCATGACTTATGAACTTGATTTTTACGGTGGGTTTAGCGGTAGCATCAGCGACAATATTGACTTTGATCTTGGTTTTATTTACTTCGCTTACCCAGATGAAACGTCTGGCGACGCAGATTTTGCAGAAGTTTATGGTAGCGTTTCGTTTAGTTCTTTAACGTTAGGAGTTGCTGTATTAGCTGAAGGCGAAGGCGCTGATGCAGGTGATTCAATTTATGCTTCAGCAGACTATAGCATTGCATTAGGTAATGATGCTGAAATAGCATTGCATGTGGGTTCTTATACTGGTGATTGGTTAGCTGAAGAATCAGTAGACTACGGAGCAAGCTTAAATAAAGACGGATTTACCTTCGGCGTTTCTGCAACAGATTTAGAAGATGATGACGTTAAAGTTTACGTGGCTTACGCTGTTGATATCGATTTATAATCGAATTGATTGATTTTAGAAAACGTGAATACATCGTATTCACGTTTTTTTTTGCCTAACAGGACGTTTCTCATCAATGTGAGCACAGCATTTTTATCTCTCGAAAATAACATTTTGAATACAAAATTATCATTTCAACTTTCAATGCAGCTTTTAAGTCAGCACTAATTTTTGGTTTTGCTAGTCATTGGTGTAATCTATAATTCTATAATTCAATAATTGATGCGTTGAGCGACAGGAAAAATAAGTGAATTTAAAAAATACAATTGCTAGCGTTGCCGCCGCTTTTTTCGGGGTTCAGAGTGATAAAAATAGAGAACGAGATTTTAGTCAGGGAAAATTTAGCCATTTCGTTATCGTTGGCGCAATTGCGGTAGTGCTGTTTGTATTAGCGTTAATTGCTATCGTAAATATGGTTTTACCTTAAACAACGGCGCTTTGCATTACGTACTTATTATTTAGCTTGGCTTATATAACGCCAACAGCTCGCTAACTTTGTTTCGAGTTCCGCCTTTTTGACTGATTGTTCTGGCCACTTTAACGCTTTTTAATTTGTCAGCATGTTCATATATTTTACGCGTCCAAATAGTATCGTGATTAGATATTAATACCGTAACATCTTTATCTCTTGTTACTTCTTCGGCGGCATTAGCTAAATCTGCCTGTTCGTCTAAACCAAAGCCATTGCCAGCATAACTGGTGAAACTTGCGGTTTTACTTAGTGGAACATAAGGTGGATCGCAGTAAATTATGTCACCGTCTTTTGCTCGTGCAAAAGTATCACGATAACTCTCACAAACAAACTCAGCGGTCTTTGCTTTCTCGGCAAAAGCGTATAGCTCCTTCTCAGGGAAATACGGGCGCTTATATTTACCGAAAGGGACATTATACCCCCCTTTTGAGTTATAACGACACAGACCGTTATAGCCATGCCTATTCATATACAAAAACAATAACGACCGTTGGTAAGGATCAGTTGTGGCGTTGAATTGCGCCCTTATTTGATAATATTCTTCGGCGACATTGAATTGTTCAGTGAAAATTTTGGCGGCATCATTAATAAACTTCTCTGGTTGCTGTTGCAATGTACGGTATAAGTTTATTAAATCGGCGTTAATATCATTGATTAAATATTGGTTGTAATGAGTATTAAGAAAGATAGAACCAGCACCAGCAAATGGCTCGATAAGACGAGCACCTTTAGGCAACATCTTTGCAATGGTATCGCTTAGTGAATATTTACCACCAGCCCATTTTAAAAAGGCTCTTTGCTTGTTGTTCATGTTGTTATTCTTATTACTGCTTGATAACAGGAGAGTTGAAGTGAATGAGTCTAGTTAACTAGACGCTAAATCACTAGCTTTAATTGTTCGAAGCTAATGTTATCAAAAATTTGAGTTTTGCCAATAGCAGTAGGAATTATCAAACGAATATTACCATCAATGTTCTTTTTATCGCGGCTCATATGTTCAATAAAGTGTTCGAAAGTCATCTCTTTTGGCGCTTCAACGGGCAAATCAAAATATGAAATCAAGCTGATAATTCTATCCACATCGTTTGCTGTCAAATAACCCAAATTAGCAGCTAAACGACTGGCTTGAACCATGCCGGTAGCAACGGCTTCACCATGAAGCCAAACTCCGTATCCCATCTGAGCTTCGATTGCGTGACCGAAAGTGTGACCTAGATTCAATAATGCTCGAACCCCAGACTCTCTTTCGTCTTCACTAACAATGTCTGCTTTTGCCTGACAACAACGTTGGATCATTTGTTGCAGTATGCTTGGATTTTGTTCTTTAATTGCTTCTTTATTTTGCTCTAACCAATCAAAAAACTCTATGTCACCTAAAATGCCATACTTTATCACTTCAGAGACACCGGCATTAAACTCTCTAACCGGCAGTGTATTAAGACTATCAATATCGATGATCACAGCTTTAGGTTGATAGAATGCACCTATCATATTTTTACCTAAAGGATGATTAACGGCAGTTTTGCCACCGACAGATGAGTCGACTTGCGACAATACCGTTGTCGGTATTTGAATAAAATCGACGCCACGTTGGTAACACGCTGCAGCAAAACCTGTAATATCACCGATAACACCGCCACCTAGAGCGATTAACGTAGTGTCTCGGCCGTGTTTGTTTGCTAACAAATGACTCATAATTAATTCAAAGTTAGCTAAATTCTTTTGAGCTTCACCATCTTTAATAATAATCACATCAACATCGAAACCCGCTAATGAGTGCTTTATTTTATCGATATACAAAGGTGCGACAACATCGTTACTGACGATACAGACTTTTTTGTTTTTAATATGACGAATTAGCGGGTTGCTGTTTAATAACAACCCTGCTTCGATATAGATGGGATAGCTGCGATTGGCTAATTGAACAATTAATTCAGCCATCAGAATTTAGAAATCCAATTTTTCTACGATCTTATTAGCAACAACTTTTGCTGATTGATCGTCAGTTTGAACAGTAACGTCAGCAATCTCTTCATAAAGAGGGTTGCGTTCAACCGCTAAATTTTCTAATACAGTACGAGGCTCTTCTTTGGTCTGTAATAATGGACGGCGACGGTCGCGTTGGGTACGAGCTACTTGCTTATCAATTGTCGTTTCAAGATAAACAACAATGCCACGAGCAGATAAACGGTTACGAATATGATCACTGATCACAGAGCCACCACCAGTCGCTAAGACAATACCTTGCATTTCGGTAAGGTCTTCAATGACAGTTTCTTCGCGTTTTCTGAAGCCGTCTTCGCCTTCAAGATCAAAAACCCACGCAATATCTGCACCGGTACGGCGCTCTATTTCTTGGTCTGAGTCAAAAAACTCAAGATGTAATTTGTCAGCCAATTCTCGGCCAATAGTGCTTTTACCAGCACCCATAGGACCTATCAGGAAAATGTTACGTTTTTCAGCCATGAGATTTCTTTAATACTCGAAAAAATTAGTTAACGAAATTGAGGACACTCCTCGAAAATTTTAAGGGCGCAATTATCGCAATTGTTTGGGGCAAATTGCAAGCATGCGCCTTAAAAAATCGTATTTGATAATATTTTGTTATAATTTTTCGGTAACGATTCTAGGTGTAACGAAAATAAGTAGCTCTTTTTTCTCGTTAAATTCAGATGTCGTTCTAAATAACCAACCTAAATATGGAATGTCGCCTAGGATTGGCACTTTAGACACAGAATTAATTACTTGTTGCTGGTAAATACCACCAAGAACAATGGTTTCACCATTATTCACCAACACTTGCGTACCAATTTCTTGGGTATCGATAGCCGTTGCTAAACCAGTACCTGTGGCAATAGTATCACCACGAGTATCTTGAGTAATGACTAGATCAAGAATGATACGATTATCTGGCGTAATTTGCGGTGTTACTTTTAAACCAAGTACCGCTTTCTTAAATGTTACCGTTGTTGCACCACTAGAAGCTGCTTGAACAAATGGAATTTCTGTACCTTGTTCAATGTATGCTTCTTTTTGATTTGATGTTGTAATTCTTGGGCTAGCGATTATTTCGCCTTTATTCTCTTGTTCCATTGCTGATAACTCGAGATCTAGAATCGTACCATCCGCTAATCGTGCAACCTGGAATGCAATCGCACCCGCTGGGTTTGCCACTGGTAAGTTAACGTTTAAGCGATCGTCAATCGACGGAATCACGCCTGAATTAGCAAGATCAGCGCCTTCTAAGCTACCGGAAGTTGAAGTGTCACCGCCGTTATGAGTCATCCCCCAACGTACGCCTAACTCTTCAGATATATTATCTTTTACCGTTACCATACGAGATTCAATAACAACCTGACGAATTGGAATATCAAGTACATTAATCATGCGCTTAATATCTTCAATTGACTTTGACGTATCACGAATCAATAACGTATTAGTACGTTCATCTACCGTTACGCTGCCGCGCTCAGACAGTAAACTAGTACCTTCGTTTTTCAATAAGTTAGAAAAATCCGATGCTTTGGCGTAGTTAATCTGAATGTATTCAGCATATAAAGGAGCAAGTTCAGCAACTTGCTGCTGTGCTTGTAGTTCTTTCGCTTCACGGGCAACTAGCTCATCGTTTGGCGCAATCATTAAGATATTGCCATCCATACGTTTGCCTAGCCCTTTAACTTTCAAAATGATATCTAAAGCTTGATCCCAAGGAACGCCATCTAAACGCAAAGTAATGTTGCCATTTACCGTGTCACTAGTTACTAAGTTAAAGCCATTGTAATCGGCAATAATCTGTAAAACTGTACGAATTGGAATGTCTTGGAAGTTTAGCGAGATTGCTTTACCGCTAAAGTCTTCACCATCTTCAAGATAAGATTTTTTCTCTTCTTTTTCTTTAACAGTTAAAGAAAAAATATTGTCTACTTGGTTATGCTCAAGCTCAAACGGTTTGCTTGTTGTAATTTCCAAGCGAGCATTGTTACCTTCTTTGAATGTTTCGATACTTGATACAATGGTGCCAAAATCAGTTACATCAAGCTTGTATAGAAGGTCATCCATAATATCAGTATTATGAAATTCAATTTGAATCTTGCCTAAATTTTCAGCAACATCAACGGCAGATTTACTGTCATCTAAAAACACCAATACTTGACCTATCTCAGCTTCACCTTTTCTAAAGTCAATGGCTTGAATGTTGTTGATAAAATCAGAATTAACGTCAGCTTGCGGGCTAGTTTTATCGAACGAAGATAAACTGTTTAATAAAATAACCAGCTTACCCTCAATAATTTCTGCTTGATAAAGCTTTAATTCATCTAGGAATATAGTTGCTTTGACTTTACCGGCAACTTGCTGCACATCAATGTACTTAATACCCGCATGATTAACTTGGGTATCGGCAAGTGGTGCTGCAAAGTTTTCAGCATCAAATTCAATCTCAATACGGGCAGGATCTGTAAAGGTCTTGATTTGAGGTTCGACAGTCAGTGCTTCTTCAAAGCCAAATGTAAATTCAACTTCATCAGCGAGCAAGGTATTGTAGTAGATATCATTTAGAGTGCCCTGAGCGGCACTAGTAAATGATGTCAACAACAACAATGTTGATAATAATACGCCAAGAACACCCTGCCCGGTATTGCTCTTTGATGTATGTTTTAAAGTACGACTAAACATTAATTCCCTTGCCCCTCTTGTTCAGAATCTATCATAGAAATGGTAGTTTCTCGTTCTACCCAACAGCCTGCGCCATCAGGTATTAATTCAACGATAATGATTTCTTCTTGGCCGACACTTGTAATGCGGCCGTTATATAAACCTAGGTAGCTTCCTATAGATACCCGATGTAACGTACTATCTGACGCTTCTATCAACGCCCAAATAATTCCTTTCTCACCTAAAGTTCCGCTCATGCCTAAACTTTCAAGTGCAAATTTTTCCAGTGGTTGCTTACGACGTCTTGGATCAGGGTGTAAACAATCAGACATCTGTTGCATTTTTTCTTGGATCGCTTCAGGTTTTGGTGCCACAAATGGGCTACGCAATGCAAATGCAGAATAATCAAAGTGATTAAACTCTGTTATTGACGGCATTGGTTCTACACGATTTGGCGTGTTGCTCTTAACCTGTTCAATATGGTCCTGTAGGTCGGTCATATCATCAAAACAAGCTGACAATAGCAGAACGGATAACAATACTAACTTACGCATTATTTGCCTGCCTCCCTATATTTATAGGTTTTAGCTTGTAATGTCAGACTTAAAGAGCCTTCCATTCCTTCAACGTTACCCTGAATATTAAAATCTTGTAATGTTACAATTCGCGGTAGACCCGATATCTTCGATACAAATTCACCAAAATCATGATAAGAGCCGGTTACTTCAACTTCTATCGGTAACTCAGTGTAAAATTCTTGTTCAATTTCTGGCTGCCAGTTTAACTTAACAAAACTTAATCTCGACGTTGTACCGACAAAGGTAATGTCATCTAATAGTCCTGGAGTTTCATGACTTTCAGGTAGACGTTTAACTTGTTTTGCAAAAAGTTCTTCGGCTTCTTCCATTTGTTCACGGAATAATTCTAAGTTTGCCGCCTTATAATATTTTGCCTGATATTCTGTTTTTAAAGCGACTTCTTCGCCGACTTCTTTGTCTAATTGAGTAATTTTATCGCTCACTAAAACATAAAACGCAAAATAGCCTACAAAAGCAACGAGTACTACAGACAGTACAATTTTTGCCGCTTTCGGCCATTGACCTATGTTGTTTAAGTCTAAATTATCAAATTGGGAAAGATCTAAATCCATTATCGCCCCCCGCTACTAACATTATTAAATTCTTCATCATCCAATAAACCTTGGATACGTAAGTTCATTTTAAAATGACTTAGTAACTTAGATGATTTTCCGGTATTGGTAATCGACTCAAGCTCAGCATCAGCAAGTAAATTCGAACTTTGAATTTCACGGATCATATTGGCTAAATGGTTATTCGACTCACTTTTACCTTCTAAGATAATTTCATTACCTTGTTTTTCCAGTTTCACTAGATAAACACCTGAAGGAACTATCTTGGCTATTTCGTCGAGTACTTGAGTACCTACATTACGACTTTTTTGTAACTGTTCGATTAACGTCATACGTTGAATCAAATCTTTTTTCTTTTCTTCTAGCGCTTTAATTTCTTCGATACGAGCATCAAGAATTTTAATTTCGTTGCTCAAATATTGGTTTCGAGCAATTTGGCCATCGATTTTCGCTTGATAAACCTGGCTAACCAAAAAGACAGATAAAAAGCTTAGTAAGCCCAATAACATTAAAATCGAGAAGAATTGTTGTTGTTTCAGCCGTTGCGCTTCTTCACGCCACGGCAATAGATTTATATGTGGCATGGTGAAAAACTCCTCATCGCAAGTCCCGACGCCACCATCAATTGCGGTGCAACAAGTGCTAATGCTTGTTCGTTGATTTGCTCACTGATAACCATGTCGTTAAATGGATTGGCAATAACAGTGTGAATACCCAACTCAGCGGTAAGTAACTCTTGTATGTTTTCAAGTCCAGCGGTACCGCCTGATATAACTAAGTAATCAAGTTTATCTTTGCCACTAAACGTTAAATACATTTGTATTGCGCGACGGATTTGCTGAATTAAGGTCGTTTGGAAAGGCGCTAATACTTCAAAAGTGTATGTAGGAGGTAAATCTCCAGAAAGTTTTTGTTGCTCCGCTTCTTCAAAAGTTTTGTTGTAATAACTAACAATTGAGCGGGTGTATTGCTCGCTACCAAATAACTGATCTCGAGTATAAATATTATTGCCGTCTTCGGTCACGGTAAACAAAGTCATCGTTGCGCCAATATCGATATAAGCGACGGTTTTATCTGCAGCATCGTCTGGCAGCATTGGTATACATAGGCTAGAAGCTCTTGATAAAGCATATGACTCAACATCAACAACTTTAGTATGGAATCCGCCAGCATCAAGTGCTGCTACACGAGCTTCGATGGTCTCTGTACGAACGGCACTCAATAAAACATTTACTTTTGATGGATCTGATTCATTTACATCAAGCTTTTCAAAGTCAATGCTTACTTCATCAAGAGGGTATGGAATTAAACTATCTGCTTCAATTTCTATTTGGCTGGCAAGTTCATCATCATTTAATGAAACATCCATATAAATAGTTTTGGTAATCACTGTTGACCCAGAAACGGCAACGCTTGCATTTTGAACTGAAGAGAGAATCTTTTTGCGAATTTTGCGAACAACAGCTCCCACCGCTTCGATATCATGTACCTTGCGATCGACTACTGCACCTTTTGGCATGGGTTCTACTGCATATGCGTCAAGTTGGTAACCGCCGTTGCTCTTACTAATAAGAACGGCTTTCACTGAGTGGGAACCGATATCGATTCCTACCATCATGGACGCATTTTTATTCCATAACTTACTAAGCATAACTTCCTGTGATTATTCTTATTTTTCTTATTTATACACAATATAGCTAAAAAAATACATTTATTACACTAATTAAATAGATATACTGTTAATAATTAATTAACTTTTTCGATTTTTGGTCCAATTTTGTGAAAATATTCAAACGACTTTTTCAATTATCATTACTCGGTGGTTTAGCTGTCACTATCGTTATTGGCGGGTTTTATCTGAATATGAAAGGTGATTTACCTAGTGTTGAAGTACTAAAAGATGTACAACTTCAAATTCCGATGCAGATTTATAGTAAAGATAGTGAATTAATTTCACAATTTGGTACTAAAAGACGTATTCCAGTGAAATTAGAAGATATGCCACAACAGTTGTTAAACGCATTTTTAGCGACTGAAGATAATCGATTCTATGAACATTTTGGTGTTGACCCTATTGGTATGACACGAGCAATTATCGGTCAAATTACCGGTAATGATGCTGGTGGTGCAAGTACAATTACCATGCAAACAGCGCGAAATTTTTTCTTAACCAGAGAAAAAACTTATATCCGTAAGCTGCGTGAAATATTTATTTCACTGCACATGGAAAGCCTATTAACCAAAGACGAAATACTCGAATTATACTTAAATAAGATTGAGTTATCTCATCGAGCCTTTGGTGTTGGCGCGGCTGCGCAGGTTTATTATGGTAAAGAGTTAAAAGATTTAACTTTGGGTGAGATGGCCGTTATCGCGGGCCTTCCTAAAGCACCAAGCTATTACAACCCAATCAGTAATCCTGAACGAGCAAAATTTCGTCGAACCACCGTACTACAGCGCATGTTAGTAAGTGGTTACATCACTGAAGATGAATATAACACGGCAAACAACGAAGAAATATTTACTAAACGTCATGGCGTTGATATTGAATTAAGCGCGCCATACATTGCTGAGATGGCCCATAAAAAAGTCGTTGATATGTATGGTACAACTGATGCTTATGCTAAAGGACTCAAAGTATATACGACCGTATCAGGAAAGATGCAAAGAGCTGCTGAACAAGCGGTTATTGGCAACATATATGCGTATGATGAACGCCATGGTTATCGCGGTCCAATTAAACGTTTATGGCTAACGGAAGATGATAAAAATTATTTACTAGCGCAAAAGCAAAAGCAATTATCAGAGAATGACTATGAAAAATTCGAAGATAGCTTAGCGGATGTTCAACAACAGCCATTGGAAAATACTGAAATAGTTGAGCAAATTAGTTCGACAAAAACCTACCAAGATTTAATTGTAGCCGCAGTAATGAAAGTAAACGAACAGTCTGCTGACATAGTCTTGGGCGATGGCCAGCAGGGTGTTATTAATTGGAAGCAAATGCATTGGGCAAGATCATACATAGATGATAGTAGCCAGGGGTCGGCACCTAAAAAAGCCAAACAAATACTAACTGTTGGCGATTTAATTTATGTGAAGAATGTACCTGTGGAAGAGCTTGCTGACGACTCTCAATCAGCTGAAGGCTCTCTATCTGTTGAAGACTCTTTAACCGCTGGCCCGCCGAAACAATATCGATTAAGTCAGTTACCTGATGTATCAGCGGGATTGGTCGCTATATCTCCTGACAATGGTGCAATCTTAGCAAGTGTTGGCGGCTATAGTTTTAGCCAAAGCCAATTCAATCGAATCACTCAAGCGAATCGACAAGTAGGCTCAAATATTAAACCATTTGTTTATTCAGCAGCACTAGATAGTGGGTATACTTTAGCGTCAATTATTAACGATGCACCGATTAACCAATGGGATAAAAGTTCAGGTTTCGCGTGGCGTCCAAAAAACTCTCCGGCAATTTATGAAGGACCGTTAAGAGTTAGAACAGGTTTAGCAAAATCTAAGAACGTAATGTCTGTTCGATTACTTCGCGGTATGGGGTTAAAGCACCTTATCTCTTACTTAGAACGCTTCGGTTTTGATTCCGAAGCTCTACCTAAAAATGAGTCTTTAGCATTAGGTTCGGCATCAATGACACCGATGCAGGTAGCTACTGGTTATTCAGCATTTGCTAATGGTGGTTATTTAGTGACTCCTTATGTAATCGAGCGAATTGAAGATAGCGAAGGTGAAGTACTCTATCAAGCCGAACCATTGCAAGCTTGTTATGAATGCGAACAAGCGCAACTCGATTATGCGCAAAGTTTTGATACTCTTGATGATGCAGATGTTGAATTGATTACAGCTAAAATAGCGCCAAGAATTATTAGTCGGGAAAACGCTTTTTTAGTCACAGACATGATGAATTCAGTTATTTGGGGCGGCGGCGGTGACTGGTCTAAAGGGACTGGTTGGAGCGGTACAGGATGGCGTGCAAAAACATTAAATAGAAGAGATCTTGCTGGTAAAACAGGTACCACAAACGAATCGAAGGACGCCTGGTTTAGCGGTTTTAGTCGACGCTTAGCGACTTCTGTTTGGATTGGCTTTGATAACCCAAATCGAAATTTAGGGCGCAGTGATGTAAACCGTAATTTAGGTCGAAATCAAACGGCAGGCGGTGAAGCTGGAGCCAATGCAGCTCAGCCTTCATGGATTAAATTTATGGAAACCGCATTGACTGAATTTCCTGCCGAACCATTTGAACAACCAGAAGGCGTTATTTCAATAAGGATCGATAAAAAGACCGGTAAACGTACAAATAGATCAGATAAAACAACACGCTTTGAGTTCTTTAAAAAGGGAACAGAGCCTACACAATGGGTGACTGAAGATAACGTAGATGATATTTTAGACAACAAAGTAGAAGAAACCGAAGAAGAGCTATTTTAGACAACTTAGATATTAAACTTAGACAATAGATTGATATTATACAACACAAAAAATACATTAAAGTATTGTGTGTGATTTTCATTTCAGGGGAAACGTATGAATAATAATTTGAAGCTGATAGCCGTCGCTATCGCGATGTCACCAGCACTAGCATTTGCCGAAGAA
Source organism: Thalassotalea crassostreae (assembly GCF_001831495.1). Taxonomy (NCBI): domain Bacteria; kingdom Pseudomonadati; phylum Pseudomonadota; class Gammaproteobacteria; order Alteromonadales; family Colwelliaceae; genus Thalassotalea; species Thalassotalea crassostreae. The sequence goes on along the minus strand of NZ_CP017689.1, from coordinate 201,999 downwards.
GCACCAGCCGAAGAAGAACCAAAACTTTGGTCGGGTGACGTTGATTTAGGCTATGTTAACCTATCAGGCAATACCAATGAGACAACGACAAGTGGACAAATACATGTAGTTCGCGAAAATGCGCCTTGGAAATTCGTTGCCCATTTTGAAACCATATACTCTGAAGCTGAAGACGTTAAGACCGCTGAAAAATATGATGCCTACACTCGCTTAGAATATAACTATTCAGACAATAAATATGTATTCGGTCGCTTGTCTTACAGCATCGATAAATTTAGTGGGTTTGATGACCAATATACTGCAACCGCAGGTTTAGGTTGGAATCTATACAAAGAAGAAACGTTAGATTGGGATGTTGAAGCAGGTCTCGGTTATCGTGTGGCGAATGTGGAAGATCCCCTAATTGCTGAAGACGAAGAAGAATCAATTTTTCGTTTATCAACGTTATTAAAGTGGAAATTTTCAGAAACCGCTGAATTTGTGCAATTGCTTAGTACGGAAATGGGTGCTGATAACACCATCTCAGTGTCTGAATCGGCAATAAAAGTCCAAGTAATTGGCGCGGTATCATTCAAGCTAGCTTATTTAGTGAAATACACCGAAGAAGTTCCTGTTGGTATTGAACACAGTGATAAAACTACATTGGCGAGCATAAATTACTCGTTCTAATTAATTTATCCTCCCTAATGAGCAATAAAAGGAGACATCAGTCTCCTTTTTTATTCACTTTATATTCAATTTTTTATTCGCTAAACATTTAACCGTAAATCTGCTTTTTAAAAACCTCACTCAAGCGCTCTAAAATTCCTAACCACCTCAAAAATAAGAGCATTTGCTCTACAAAAAAGTAGTGATTAATTTAACTATTTTGCAACAAAGCACTAGACCTTGATTAAAAATTAAGTAATTCTAGAACAGGAAGTAACCTAAAAATAAATATAAATGCGCTAAATCTGCCACTTCCTTCGAATAACCTCGATGTAGATTTGATGTACGTATGACGGCAAAGAGAATTCTTTGTCGGAAAAATAATAAAAACAAACTACGGAAATTAGAGACATCGAATAAAGATGTATCTTGTCCTTCTTTCTGTATTTTCTTACGCTAAAAAAGCAAAAGGAGATGTCGAGTGAAAAGACGTAACCTGAGTTGGCTGTTATTGGGAAGCTTAATTTCCAGTTCAGCTTGGGCAACTGATATGCCATTAAACTTGACTAAAGGTGTGACTGACGTCAGCCAAGAAGTTTATGACTTGCATATGTTAGTAATGTGGATCTGTACAGCAATTGGTATTGTTGTTTTTGGTGCCATGTTCTGGTCAATGATTTTCCACCGTAAATCAAAAGGCGCGAAAGCCGCCGATTTTCATGAAAGCACTAAAGTTGAAATACTTTGGACTGCAATTCCAATCGTTATACTTATCGGTATGGCATGGCCTGCAACCACTACATTAATCGCGATGGAAGACAATAGTAATTCAGAAATTACTATTCAAGTTACTGGCTCGCAGTGGAAATGGCATTACAAGTACTTCGATCAAGGTATCGAATTCTACAGTGTATTAACAACACCGAAATCACAGTTTGATAATCGCGACGGGGAAGGCGATGTTAAAACTGAAAACTATTTATTAGAAGTTGATAATCCAGTTGTCATTCCTGTTAATCGCAAAGTGCGTTTCTTAATAACTTCAGACGATGTAATCCATTCTTGGTGGGTTCCAGCTTTTGCGGTTAAACAAGATGCAAACCCTGGTTTTATCAATGAGGCTTGGACTAAAGTTAACGAGCCAGGCATTTATCGCGGCCAGTGTGCTGAACTTTGTGGTAAAGACCACGGTTATATGCCAATTGTTGTCGATGTTCGTAGCGAAGTTGATTATGAGCGTTGGGTCAATGAACAGAAAATCGCCAAGACTAAAGCCGCAGAAGCGGAAGCGGCATCACTTAATGCTAACCTATCGATGGATGAGTTAATGGCGCTAGGTGAATCTACTTACACTGCACATTGTGCAGCATGTCACCAAGCAAACGGTCAAGGTTTACCACCAGCATTCCCAGCGTTAAAAGGTAGCGCAATTGCTATAGAGTCAGACAAACTTGAAGAGCATATTAACGTTGTCTTCCATGGTCGTCCTGGCACGGGTATGCAAGGTTACGGTAAACAACTTAGCTTAAAAGAAATCGCCGCTGTTGTTACCTACGAGCGCAATGCTTGGGACAATAACTCAGGTGATGCAGTACAAGCTGCTGATGTGAACGCTACTGCAGGTGGAGCAAATACTGCACCGCCAGTTGCTGATGCGCCAGAAGCGGAGCAACCAGCTGCCGAGGTTAATACTGAAGAAACTGCAGCAGTAGATATGTCTGACTTATCGATGGATGAGTTAATGACCAAAGGTGAAGAAGTTTACATGGCAAAATGTGCAGCTTGTCACCAAGCATCCGGTGCAGGAATGCCACCAGCTTTCCCTGCTCTAAAAGGCAGTGCAATGGCCCTAGGCGATGTTAATGCTCACATTAGCATGGTTGTCGACGGTAAACCTGGTACAGCAATGATGGGCTTTGCTGCTCAGCTAACTCCACAGGAGATGGCCGCTGTAATTACTTATGAACGCAATGCTTGGGGTAACGCCACTGGCGATATGGTTCAAGCTAAAGACGTAGCAAAATAAGGGGGATTGATTATGACTACTGCAACAGATTCGCTAGATCATCATGACGACGATCATCATGATCATAAAATGACCGGCATAAAACGCTGGTTATACACAACCAACCATAAGGATATTGGTTCCCTTTACCTTTGGTTCTCATTCATCATGTTATTAACCGGTGGCGCAATGGCCATGGTTATTCGCGCTGAATTATTCCAGCCAGGTCTACAAATTGTAGAACCTGATTTCTTCAACCAAATGACCACAGTACATGGTTTAATTATGGTATTCGGTGCCATCATGCCTGCATTTACAGGTTTGGCAAACTGGATGCTACCAATGATGATTGGTGCTCCAGATATGGCGTTACCACGATTAAATAACTGGTCATTCTGGATTTTACCATTTGCCTTTAGCATCTTGTTAGCGTCGTTGTTTATGGAAGGTGGTGGTCCAAACTTTGGTTGGACATTCTATGCACCATTATCAACAACCTATTCAAATGGTAGTACTGCATTCTTCGTGTTTGCTGTTCATATTATGGGTATCTCATCAATTATGGGTGCGATTAATATTGTCGTAACTATTATGAACTTGCGCGCTCCAGGTATGACTTACATGAAAATGCCATTGTTTGTTTGGACATTCTTCATTACTGCATACTTACTGATCGCTGTTATGCCAGTGCTCGCCGGTACGGTAACTATGGTATTGACTGATACCTACTTCGGCACATCATTCTTTGATGCCGCAGGTGGTGGTGATCCGGTCATGTTCCAGCATATCTTCTGGTTCTTTGGTCACCCTGAAGTTTACATTATGATATTGCCTGCTTTTGGTATCGTCTCAACAACAATTCCAGCTTATACGCGTAAGAAGCTGTTTGGTTACAGCTCAATGGTATATGCAACGGCTTCTATTGCTTTCCTTTCGTTTATCGTATGGGCTCACCATATGTTTACAACGGGTATGCCACTAGCCGGCGAATTATTCTTTATGTATTGCACCATGCTAATCGCGGTGCCCACCGGCGTTAAGGTGTTTAACTGGGTGGCAACAATGTGGCAAGGTTCAATGACCTTTGAAACATCAATGTTGTTCTCTATCGCTTTTGTGATTTTATTCACAATCGGTGGTTTCTCTGGCCTGATGCTAGCGATGACACCAGTGGATTTCCAATATCATGATACTTACTTTGTTGTCGCTCACTTCCATTACGTATTAGTAACGGGCTCACTATTTTCTATCTACGCAGGTGCTTATTACTGGTTACCTAAGTGGACAGGTCATATGTACGACGAGAAACTAGGTAAATTACATTTTTGGTGTTCACTGATTTCAGTAAACATATTGTTCTTCCCAATGCATTTCTTAGGTCTTGCAGGTATGCCTCGTCGTATCCCTGACTATGCATTGCAATTTGCTGACTTCAATAAGTGGGTAAGTATTGGCGGCTTCTTATTTGGTTTATCGCAATTGATCTTCCTTTACTTGGTGATCAAATGTATCAAAGGTGGCGAAAAAGCACCGGCGAAGCCATGGGACGGCGCAGAAGGTTTAGAATGGACGGTGCCTTCACCTGCTCCATACCATACTTTCTCAACACCACCAGAAATTAAGTAATTAGGGAAAACTCATGGATAAAGATAACGCACAACCATTAGATAAGAACGTCAAGAAAGGCGTGGCGAAGTTAGTCGCTACCGTTTTTGCCATGTTTGCTTTTGGTTTTGCGTTAGTGCCTTTATACGATGTGTTTTGTGATATTACCGGGTTAAATGGCAAAACAGCAACGACTGCCGCTGCTGTTAATGAGAATGGCATAGACACTTCAAGAACTGTCAAAGTTCAATTTATCAGCCGCACAGCACAGGGTGCTGCTTGGCAATTTGAACCTGAGATGAATTCAATTGAAGTGCATCCCGGTGAAATGAAATTTGTAAAATTTTACGCAAAAAATGAATCAGGACGTCATGGCGTTGCACAAGCAGTGCCATCGGTGTCTCCAGGCCAGGCGGCAAACTATTTTCAAAAAATTGAGTGTTTCTGTTTTAATCAGCAACCTCTCGATAGTGAAAATGAAGTATGGATGCCTCTACAGTTTTATGTAGACCCTGAACTACCTGCAGATATCACCGAGCTAACATTGTCATACACCTTGTATGACATCACTGAAAAAGCTCAGTCTTAGATAATAATAACGCGTAGGGGAAAAACTAATGACAACAAAAGAATACGAAAGTTATTACGTACCAGCTCAGAGTAAATGGCCAATTGTCGGTGCCGTTGCATTATTCTTGATTGCAATTGGTGCGGGAAGTTATGTAGGCAACCTTAAAACCGGTGACGGATATGGCGGTTGGATTTTACTTGCCGGTATTGCCATGGTTATCTACATGGTGTTTGGCTGGTTCAACAATGTAATCGATGAATCAATGGCGGGTAAATACAGTGCACAAATGGATAATTCATTTCGACAAGGAATGAGTTGGTTTATCTTTTCAGAAGTAATGTTTTTTGCCGCGTTTTTTGGCGCTTTACTATACGCTCGTGTGCTATCAGTGCCATGGCTAGGTGGTGAAGGTAATAACCTAGAAACCTTCCAGGTATTATGGCCAGAATTCCAAGCAGCGTGGCCACTAACGGTAACGCCAGCAGGAGATACGACAGAAGCTATGGGGTGGAACGGTTTACCGCTTTATAACACCATTTTATTATTAACCTCATCATTTACTGCTCATTTTGCTCATGTAGCGTTAGAGAACGGTAACCGAGGTAAGATTAAAATATGGTTAGGGCTTACTGTTTTATTAGGCTTAGCATTCTTAACATTGCAAGTTGAAGAATATATCCATGCTTATTCTGAAATGGGCTTAACCATTGCAAGTGGCATATACGGTAATACCTTCTATATGCTTACTGGATTCCACGGTCTACACGTAACCTTAGGTACCATCATGCTTATAGTGATGTTATGCCGAGTGTTCAAAGGCCACTTTACCGCAGACAATCACTTTGCCTTCCAAGCAGCAAGTTGGTACTGGCATTTTGTTGATGTGGTATGGGTACTATTATTTGTATTCGTTTACATTATTTAAGAAAGCGTTAAAAATAAAATGGCCATGCAATCGCATGGCCTTTTTTAACTGTTTTTTTAATTGACTAGGTTTTTAAATAGGTTTTTAAATAGGTTTTTTAACCAAGAATTTAATCAATTAAAAAGATTAATAAGGTCTCGGGTTTGGCGTAATAAGCCCCGTCGCAATACCAATTAATAAAATTAATACAATTAATGCCGAAAACATAACCCGACGACCAATGTATTTAGACATAGGTGGTTTGTCAGGATCGTTTTTATTCATCATCACCATGGCTCGAAACAGGTTATAAATCATTATCACCAATAAAGTGATAATAACAATTTTATAAATCAATGTTTGCTCCTTTATTTAAGTTGTATACCAATTGAAGTAATTATGAGAGCTATTTTAGCTAAGGAAAAATGAATTAATACAAGGCATAAAATATTATAAGTAGTTAATCTTACTAAAATATTTTATAACGCAGTAGTCATTTATTTTAACCAGATAAAATGATCAGAGAATTACTTCACTTGGTATCTATATGAGCGATAGAACATTTAACACCACTGAATTCTTAAAATCTTGGCGACTGTCCTGGGTAGTATTTACCTTGCTTGTATTTTTTGCATTAATCAAGCTTTGCCTTTGGCAATATCAACGTGGCGTGGAAAAACAACATAGACTTGAGCGCATTGAAAGTATTAACAATGGCGATGCGAACCCTTTAGCCGACACATTACAAAACTTTGAGACAACGCAGCTTAATGATATTGCAGTCATTATCGATGGCGACTTTGACAATCGCTTTCAGTTTCTTCTCGATAACCAAACCAACAATGGCAAACTCGGCTATAAAGTGTTTCAAGTATTTTTCGATTCACTCTCTAAAAAACACTTATTGGTTAACTTAGGATGGATAGAAGGAAGCATCGATAGAAACTTTATTCCGACCTTAAAAACCTTCTCTGGTCGACAAAAGCTTCGCGGCAACATCCGATTTATTGAACAAGGTGTTGTTTTAACTGAACAAGTTTTAAGCAATGAAAGTTGGCCAATGCGTCTGCAGCAAATTGAGCCGGAAAAAATATCACAACTAATTAACATCGACCTCTTGCCCTTTGCCGTTTACTTAGATACAAAAGAAGATGTCGGTTATAAAAAAAATTGGCAACCTGTAGTAATGCCCCCTGAAAAACATCAAGGATATGCATTGCAATGGCTAACATTGGCCATCGCTTGGCTCAGTTTAATGCTCTGGGCCAGCATCAAAAATTATAAAACAAACTTATACAAAAATAATAATAGGTAAGTTATGACCAACGAGAAAACAAAATCACGTCGCAGTTTGATACTGTTATTATCAGTATTTATTATTCCTGTGGTTTTAGCTAAATTAGCTCTCACTAATCAGTGGTTCAATGAAGGTGTCACTAATCAAGGGACACTGGTTGAAGGTGAACTAACGCTTGCGAACATTGGCATTGCCGTACCAGAAAATAAGCAATGGCTCGTTATCTACTCGGTACCGGAAAATTGTGATGACAAATGTATACAAGCTCTTAAAGGTATTGAAAACACCTACTTGGCTCTAGGTCGAGAAACACCAAGAGTGACGCCGGTTGCTTTAACTCGTTCACCTTTTAATGCCGAACAATTGCAATCTTTAGACAACAATCATTGGCAATTTAAAACCACCAATGCTGAAGCATTGAAGCAATTACCTCCTGGCCAAATTTACGTTTCAGATCCACTTGGCAATATCATGCTTAATTACCAGCAACCACAAAACGCAGAAGAAATTCCTGCGTTTGGCAGAGGCATGCTTAGTGACATGAAAAAATTATTGAAATATTCGAGGATTGGATAATGCATAGCACTCGAAAATTAGTTTTTATTTCGATTCTCTTAGCCTTGGTAGTTATTACCCTCGGCGCTTATACACGATTAACCGATGCCGGTTTAGGATGCCCGGACTGGCCGGGTTGTTATGGCTTTCTTGACGTACCAAATACCACTGAAAAAATTCAGCAAGCTGAGTCTGCATTTCCTGAGCGACCAGTAGAGCCGGAAAAGGCATGGAACGAAATGATCCATCGCTATTTTGCTGGCACATTAGGATTATTTATTGCCGCAATTTTCCTACTGGCATTTAAAAATAGAGATCAAGGCACGCCTTTATATCTGCCTTTATTTTTATTAATAACAGTTATATTTCAAGCTGCCCTTGGCATGTGGACGGTGACAATGGGTCTAATGCCTATTGTGGTAATGGGGCATTTGCTTGGTGGCTTTGTGACTTTGTGTTTACTGTATCTGATGTATTTGCGGATGACGCCTTATCGAATACCAGGCGGCGACTATAGCCTAAAAAAATATCGAAACTGGGCAATTATTGGCATTTTAATATTAACAGTACAGATTGCTTTAGGTGGCTGGACTTCAAGTAACTATGCTGCACTTTCTTGTGTTGAATTACCTATTTGCCAAGGGGATTGGGCTGAGCAGCTCACGTTTAGCAACTCATTCGATCCAATACCGCCTGAGCATAAGAGTTATGAATTTGGCATTTTGAACCAAGCTGAACGTATTACTATTCATGTGGCCCATCGTTTTGGCGCGATTATCACAACGGTATTTTTATTGTGGTTAGCAATTAGCGTAATGAGAAATGCACAATCAAGTTTCTTTAAAAACAATGCGTCTATGATTATCACCATTTTAACTGTGCAAGTAGGGCTAGGGATCAGCAATATTGTCTTTACATTACCTTTAGCTGTTGCGGTAAGCCATAACGTTGTGGCGGCGTTATTGATGCTTAGCCTTATTACCTTAGCGTACAGTCTTAAGCGAAAAATTTAGGAAACTAATTTAGGAACCTTTATGAGCGAATCAAACGAACAATCAATATCTCTAGAGCAAATTGATAACAGCAAAGTATCATGGCGTGAATATTACGAGATCACCAAACCTAGAGTAGTTGCCTTATTAGTTCTTACTGCATTGGTTGGCATGAGCTTATCGGTTCCGGGTGCTATACCATGGCAAGTATTACTGCCATCTATGTTAGGTATCGGTCTTTTGTCATCTGCGGCCGCTGCCATAAACCATATTGTCGACCAACGTATTGATGCCATTATGGCACGTACCCATAACCGCCCGCTCCCTAACGGTCGCATCTCAAATAAGAATGCAATCACTTTCGCTGCGGCGTTGTCAATCATTGGTTTTACCATGTTATATGTGATGATTAACCCATTAACGGCATGGTTAACCTTATCTGGTTTAGTCGGCTATTCTGTGGTTTATACCATGTACTTAAAACGTGCGACACCGCAAAACATTACCATTGGCGGTTTAGCTGGTGCCATTCCGCCGCTTTTGGGATGGACAGCAATGACTAATGAAGTGCACCCGCATGCGTTACTTCTTGTGTTATTAGTGTTTGTTTGGACACCGCCACATTTTTGGGCGTTAGCAATTCATCGCCGCGACGATTATGCCAAAGTCAATGTGCCTATGCTGCCTGTTACCCACGGTATCAATTTTACTAAAACACAAATTTTACTGTATACCATATTGCAATTCGTGGTTGGTTTAATTCCATATTTAGTTGGTATGAGTGGCTGGATATATTTGATTGGTGCTTGTGTGCTTAACTTAGCCTTCTTTGCTTATGCATGGAAGTTAAAGTTCAATCCTGAAAGTGATACAGCAATGAAAACATTTCGATTTTCGATCGTACATTTAATGGTGTTATTCATTGTATTATTAGCCGATCACTACATCATTCCAGCGATCGCTTAGTACTATCAATTTAAACAAATGCAAAACAACGATTAACAAGTATGAACAAAACAAAGGGTCAAATTTAGCACCATGAACAAAATTCTTATTATCATTTTGGCTGTCGTAGCAGCAGCCATTGGCGCCCTTGTTTATCAAACACAAATCAGTAATCAGCAACCTGAACATGCTTTGCTGTATTCCACGCCTCGTACGTTGACTAATTTTGAGTTAACCGATCATAACAACCAAGCGTTTGGCAATGAGCAATTAATTGGCAAATGGACGATATTCTTCTTTGGCTATACTTCCTGCCCCGATATTTGCCCGGTAACCTTGCAAGAAATTAACTATATTTATCCTGAGTTAAAAACGCTCACCAACGACAATATGCAAATCGCTTTTGTTAGCGCCGATCCTAATCGCGACACGGTAGAAAAATTAAATGGCTATATTCGTTACTTCAACGAGGAGTTCGTTGCCTTGCGCGGCGGTCATGACAAGCTGTTTCCGTTTGCTCGAAATTTAGGATTAATGTATGCCATCACCGATGATACGACTCAAGATTATTATATGGTTAATCATAGTGCATCTTTAGTGATGACAAATCCTAAGGGGCAAATACAGGCGATTTTCAAACCTATTCAACAAGACCCCACGCAGATACCAAGTATCGACTCAAAAACGCTGTTAGCCGACTTTAAAATTATCCATGCAAAACTAAACTAATTAGCTAAAGCCAACATAATCATTAGAGTTTTTAAATTAATCGATGGCTATAGCCTTGAAAACTTGTATTTAAGGCCCTATGTATCCTTACAACTGAAGATTTTCATCAATAATTTAACCGCAATACAAAAGCAACTAGCAATGATTGCGCGATTATTGATAAAATCACAACAATTACAGATTCAAAAGAGCAGATTAAGATGGGCAGAGCATATCAAAACCGTAAAGAGTCAATGGCAAAAACCGCTGGTGCTAAAACCAAGGTTTATTCTAAATACGGTAAAGAAATTTACGTTGTCGCAAAAAATGGCGGCCTAGACCCAGATGGTAACTTAGCGCTTCGCCGTTTAATCGAAAAAGCGAAAAAAGATCAAGTACCAACACACGTTATTCAAAATGCTATCGACAAGGCTAGTGGCGCAGGTGGTGAAAACTATGAACCAGCACGTTATGAAGGCTTTGGTCCAGGTGGCTTTATGGTAATTGTTGACTGCTTAACAGATAATCCAAACCGTACGATAAAAGACGTTCGTCAAGCATTTACCAAAACCGATTCAAAAATTGGTGGTCCAGGTTCGGCAGCATTTATGTTTGATCATGTGGCAATATTTTGTTTCAAAGGTGACGACGAAGAAGCTGTGCTTGAAGCATTAATGATGGCTGACGTCGACGTTACTGACGTTGAGTGTGAAGACGGCATCATCACAGTGACAGCGCCTCATACTGAATATTTCGCAACTAAGACAGCATTAACAGACGAATACCCAGATGTTACTTTGGAAGTTGATGAAATCACTTGGAACCCACAAGATTACAAAGAAATCAGTGGTGAAGACGACCTGAAAATGTTCGATAAGTTTATGGATATGCTTGAAGATAGCGATGATGTACAAAACATCTATCACAACGCTGAAGTTGTTCGTGATTAATTTTTAAAAGATTAAATCGACTACAATTTAATTACTATAAGAGCCGCTTTAAATAGCGGCTTTTTTGTATCTATATTTTTACACAATTTTTACGATATCAAATTGTTAAACTGATACGTTAGCATAATCAACGCCGTATTGAGTAAGGATCTCAACTTCCTCATTAATGATACTTTGAAAGAGTTCGCTACCATGGACACGGTCTATGTATGCACTCACTTTTGGCCATTTATGTTGATCACAATTAAATTTACAATGACGCATCAACACAAAAATTCCGCCTACCGACAAATCCGCCAAAGTCATTGTATCGCCGACCAAATAATCATCCGCTAATTCTTTTTCTAGATAGCTGAAGATATCTGGAATTTCTTGGTTTATAGCCAAATCAATATCTTCTTGTAAGCGAGCACGATTAAAAAAGGCTTGTGCCAAAAACACCTCAGCAAATAGATGACCACCAATAGCAGGGATCATTACGGTACTGGCATAAGTATTAAACCAATTAGCTCGCGCAGCTAACAAATTATCATTAGGTAATAACGCAGATTGTGGAAATTCACGCTCAATAAAATCGATGATGACGTCAGAATCAGTAATGTAGTTGCCGTCAATAAACATTAACGGTACCTTACCTGTCGGCGAATTTTCAGTGAACTCTGCAGGTTTTTCTGGGCTAAATGGGAATACGGGTATTTGAGTATATTCTATCCCTTTAAACGCCAACGCTAATCTAACTTTACGAACGTATGGTGACGGCTCTGCGCCATATAAAATAATATTTCTCATTTGTTTAATCCTTATACCAAGAGCCATCTTTATTCGGCACAAACCAAGGCTTTGAATACCAATAATATCGGCCAGGTTTTGAAATGCTCGGTGCAGTACAATTTACTCGCTGTCTACCGGCAGCGAAAGTGGTGTCAAAATTCATGGTAAAGCCATTGTTATCTTTGTGCCATTTCACCTCTGCCTGTCCTTTTCCGGCGACAAAACAAGCAAGCATTGTTGGATAAAAGTCATCTACTTTAAGCTCAACATTGGTGTCGATTGGATTATTGGCATCAACGACGGTTGAAGAGCGTTGCGTTTGTTGCGATAACTCAAAAGCTACCGAGTTTAATTTATCTTTTAACGGTGCAAGTTGGTCATAAGGCATAGATGCCGGAAAACGAGGAATCGCCGTAAGATCTGTGGAATCACCAACAGGGCCTGATTGTTGAGTAACAACAGCGTAACCAAGATCGGCTAATTTCTGTTGAGCAATTGGCGTATATTCACCATAAGGAAGGGCAAAATATTTCCAGCTTTGTCCTGTTTGCTGTTCAATAATTTCTTCCGATTGTTGCAACTCAGTCAGCTTTTGTTCAAGCCAATCGTCAGCATTAGTGCCTGCTGGCACTTTTATTAGTGAATCATGCTTCAAACCATGGTTTGCAATTAACACTCCTTCATCTGACATTTGCTTTATCTGCTGCCAGTCGAGGTAGATGCCGGGTTTATTAGGAACAGAGTCAGGATTAATAAACATGGTGTATGGAAAGCCATATTTCTTTAGCAACGGGTGGCCGTTATAAAGGATATCGCTATAGCCATCGTCAAAAGTGATAACAATGGTTTTATCCGCTAATGGCTTTTTCGCCTTTAAGCTGTCAATCATTTCGTTTAGAGGAATAACGGTAAAACCATTATCTTTTATGTATTGTAGGTGCTTTTCAAATTGTTTTGGAGAAATTGAAGTGCTTTTTGGCGTCGACTCACTGACGTGGTGATAAACCAGTACCACCGTTGCCTGACTGACATTAGAAAAAAATAACATACAAGTACTAAAGCAAAATAGGTAAAACGAAGATCTCATAAATACTCACAAAGATTAATTTAGTTACGTTTTATGATAGCCTATGGATAACTTATCGCGACAGGTTTTTTTCATTGCAAGCAAAACAAATCACTGAACGCAAAGCATTATTTGCGCTTGCGATTCCAATGATCCTCTCAAATATTACCGTGCCATTGTTAGGTCTTGTCGATACCGGCGTCGTTGGCCATCTACCAGAGTCATATTTTTTGGGCGCAACAGCGGTAGGCTCGATGATAATTACTTTTATCTCTTGGTTTTGTGGTTTCCTTCGTATGTCGACGTCAGGGTTATCGGCGCAAGCCTATGGCAGCGGCGATACTCAGCAAGGCATACTGGTTTTAAGCCGTGGCATCATTGTCGCTTTAATCATCGGTGCAATAGCAATAGCCATTCAAGTCCCATACATCAAAGGCGCGCTATGGTTATCCGGTGGTAGTGAGCAAGTTCAATTTTACGCACGGCAATACAGTGAGATTCGCGTTTGGGGGCTACCGGCAGCGCTTGCCAACCTAGTGATATTAGGTTGGTTATTAGGAATGCACAAAGCCAAATATGCGATGTGGTTACTGATCATTACCAATTTAGTCAATCTGGTACTCGATTTATTGTTTGTTCTGGTGTTTGACTGGCAAATCGTCGGCGTGGCAAGCGCCACATTAATTGCCGAATATAGTGGTTTTATCATCGGTAGTTTATTTATTTTTAAAACGCTTGGATTAACAACAAACTCAGTTATCGATACTCTGCTTCAGATAAAACAAAAGGTATTTGAAAAAACCGCGTTTGTTCCTTATTTAAAATTAAACCGCGATATCGTCATTCGCACTTTATGCTTAGAAATTTGTTTTGTGTTCATCACCTTTATGGGTGCTCGCATGGGCGATACCGTAGTGGCAGCGAATGCCATATTACTAAATTTCCTACTACTTATTTCCTTTGGGCTTGACGGCATTGCCTATGGCGCAGAAGCTCGAGTTGGCCGAGCAAAAGGTGCAAACGATAATAAAGCAATGCAATTAGCCGTTAGCACCGCGCTCAAATACAATCTGCTATTTGCTGTTCTGTATTCATTGTTTTTCTTGTTATTAGGCAATGCCATTATCCATTTATTATCCGACATCGAAAGCGTTAATAATTACGCCTTACAATTTTTACCTTGGATAGTTGCCTTACCGGTATTGAGTTGCTGGTGCTACTTATTTGATGGCATTTATATTGGCTTAACCAAGGCCGATGTAATGCGCAACAGCATGATTGTATCGACATTTTTTGTATTCTTTCCGGCATGGTTTTTATTTCAATCATTCGGCAATCATGGCTTATGGGCGGCATTTTGTTTATTTATGATTTCTCGCGGCGTTACACTCGCTTTACATTATTACAAGAACGCCAATAATCTACACAGTGATGTTGTCGACCAATAAATAATATCGCTATCTAGGTTTAAATTTCCTATAGTAGGCCTAAATGTTTCACTTTATTTAAATAATTTATAGGAATTACTGTGCTGTTGAACCTCGTTATTGTCGTCGCCTTAATGTTAGGTGCAGCAGTGATAATCAGTAAAGTTTATCGTTTCCCGCGCAATATCTGGGTACTGTTTGTTACCTACCCATTGTTATTGGCTATTTCCCCTATTATCACTCTGATCGCCGGCTTATTGGCGAAACATATTGCACCGAGTGAGGATTTAGCCACACTGCCACTTACTTTTATGATCACCGGCGTTGCTTGCAGCACCTTCGTTGCGGCAAAGTTAGCGCAACGATTAGGTCGTAAAAAAGCAACAATGTTCGGCTTTATTCTGGCAATTATTGGCGGCTTAATTGCCATGCAAGCAGCACGAATAGGCAACTTTAATTTATTGCTCGTCGCAAGTTTATGTCTTGGTGCTAGTGTCGCTTTCGCCCAACAAATGCGCTTTGCAGGCATTGAAAGTGTTGATAGCGACAGTACCGCAAAAGTCGTATCAACCTTAATGATTTCCGGTATTTTTGCCGCATTTATTGGTCCAGAAATTGCCGTTATTGCCAAAGACTGGATAGACTCGCCTTTTGGTTACGCCGGTTCATTTCTCGCGTTTTCTTGTCTGGCAGCTCTAGGCTTGATCATTTTTCAACTATTTGAAAGTCCGGAAATTGAACAACAGCCTGATACACAAACTCCGACAAGACCGTTAACTGAAATTATGCGTCAGCCGATATTTATCATTGCTATTTTAAGTGGTGCAATTGGCTATGGTTTAATGAGCTTTTTGATGACAGCGACACCATTGAGCATGCATGAAATGAATGGCCATACCCTTGATGATACTAAATGGGTGATTCAATCTCATATCGCAGCAATGTTTTTACCTTCATTGGTTACTGGCTTTTTGGTACTGCGTTTTGGTTTAGAGAAGATATTGCTAGTTGGTATCATTACCTTTGCGATTACCGCAGTTATCGCCCTGCTTGGTCAGCAACTAATGCATTACTGGTGGGCTTTAGTATTACTTGGCATTGCTTGGAACTTTCTATTTCTTACCGGTACTGTGCTATTACCGCAAAGTTATCGACACGAAGAACGATTTAAAATACAGGCACTTAACGATTTCCTAGTATTTTTTACCCAAGCATTTGCATCATTGATGTCGGGTTGGCTGTTGTTTAGATACGGTTGGAATAGTCTAATTTATATCAGTATGCCGTTTATCGCTATTATGTTTTTGGTGAGTATTTACTTTTTCAAATACAAAAAGAAAAACCGAATCAAGTAACTTGATCCGGCTTTTTTTATTCATTAATAATGGACTAATATAGGTGTGATAATAATTAGTAGTATGAGTGTTCGCCGCGTTCATGCTCAGTAGCATCTTTAACGCCTTTGATTTCATCACCCATTAACTGAACTAGTTGTTTTTCAACACCGTCTTTTACCGTTAAGTCAATTTGGCTACAACCATTACAACCACCACCAAATTGTAGAACGGCATAACCATCATCAGTAATTTCCATTAACTGACATTCACCACCATGGCCAGCAAGCTGCGGGTTTACTTCAGTTTGAATGAAGTAGTTAACGCGTTCGAACAATGGAGCATCGTCTGCAACTTTTCGTAATTTTGCATTCGGTGCTTTTAACGTAAGCTGCGAGCCCATTTGGTCAGTAACAAAGTCTACTTCCGCATCGACTAAATAGTTTTCACTATCTTTATCAACTAATGCCGCGAAACCGTTATATTCGATGCGAATATCATCTGCTTCAATTGCTTCCGCTGGGCAGTAAGATACGCCACATTCAGCTTGTGCAGTACCAGGATTTACTACAAATACTCTAATACAAGTACCTTCGGCCTGTTGTGATAAAAGCTTTACGAAATGCTCTTGTGCTGTATCAGAAATTTTAATCATTGTTGTCTCACTCATGCTAACGACAGAGTCGGAGATAAAGCGCTATTTTGTGCTGCGTTATCGATACCCGACTATTTTACTCAAGTATGGCGCTATAATACTATTGTCTGTCAGTAAGCGCTAGATATATCGCCGATTTTATCTTCTTATTTATAACTTATTATTTGCATGATCAGTAATTATAATTTGCAATTACCATGATATTTTCGTTTTACCGTTTATAATTTGGTAAGCTATTAAAAAGATTATACTTTTAAACATTAAACCAAAGCTGTAGGAATCGTTATTTTGAATAAACTAATAAATTTAGTGAAATTGATGGCAATAGCATCGCTATTATTTCTTGCTAAAGTACAAGCAGAACCGATCAATTACTATTTTGAAAACAACGAAAACTATAATAAAGACATCCCAACTCCCGAATCTGTCTTAGGGTTTAATGTCGGTGACCGACATGTTCGTCATGATCAATTGATAAACTACTTTACTGAATTAGCAGCCAAAAGCGACCAGGTAGTATTATCAAAAATAGGTCAAACAAATGAGTATCGCAGCCAAGTATTAGCAACCATTTCGAGCAAACAAAATCTACAAAACTTAGACCAAATATTGGCTAATCGCCGCGCCACAGGAAAACAAGATAAAGATGCGCCTGCAGTAGTTTGGCTTGGCTACAGTATCCATGGTAACGAGATATCTGGCTCGAATGCGTCATTGTTGGTTGCATATCATTTGGCAGCGAGTAATTCAAAGGAAGTCAGCGATTTACTCGCCAACTTAATCATCGTTATTGAACCAAGTATGAATCCAGATGGCATGGATCGTTACAGTACTTGGATCAACGGTAACCGTACAAAAACACTCAACACTGATCCTGAACATAGAGAGCATTACGAGCCTTGGCCGAATGGCAGAACTAATCACTATATGTTTGACTTAAATAGAGACTGGTTGCCACTAACACAAATTGAAAGTCGCAATCGTGTCGCTCAATTCCATTATTATAAGCCGAATGTGTTAGCCGATTTTCATGAGATGGGCAAAGACTCAAGCTATTTCTTTCAACCGGGCGTACCTGATCGCACGAACCCATTAACGCCAGCCAAAGTAACCGAGCTTACTAATACTTTTGCCAATTATCATCGCAGTGCCTTAGATAGCCAAAACAGACTGTATTATAGTGAAGAAAACTTCGATGATTTTTATTATGGCAAAGGCTCAACCTACCCAGACATTAATGGTGGTTTCGGAATTTTATTTGAACAATCAAGTAGCGAAGGTTCAGCGATTGAAACCAGTAATGGTGTGCGTAGTTTTTCATATTCAGTTAAAAATCAAGTCATTACGTCTTTTTCCACGTTAAACGCCGCGAAAGATAATAAGCAGAAATTACATGCCTATCGCAATGAGTTTTATCAAAAAATCGATGATTTAGCAGATGACGATGACTTTGATGGTTATATTATTCAAGAGCAATTCGATAAAACTCGATTAAGTAATTTTCTAATGCTGTTAAATCGCCATGAAATTAGCGCTTACCCTTTAACGCAAGCCTATCAAGGTGACTATGAAGATTACTTACCACAATCAAGTTATTTTATTCCGCTTAAACAAAATCAATATCGTTTAATTAAAACCATATTTGAGCAAGTAACTAAATTTAAAGATGAAACTTTTTATGACGTATCAGGTTGGACATTGCCACTCGCCTATAATATCCATTCGGTGCGCATTGAAACCAGTAAAAGTATTCGCTTTTCAAAAAGTCCTTGGCAGCCAAAGGCAAAAAACCTAAGCATTCCAACTCAACAGTCTTACGCCTACGCCTTTCATTGGCAGGATTTCAATGCGCCAGCAGCACTAAATCAATTACTCAGTGCCAACATTAATGCCAAAGTAGCGACTAAGGAATTTACTGCGAAAATTGGAGAAAAAATAGAAACATTTAGCACTGGCTCTATCGTGATCAACAAAGGTGAACAAGAAAATCCAGATTGGTTTAAGGTGTTAACCGATGTTGCTGCTAAATACTCAATCGAGCTACATGCTCTGTCGACGGGTCATAACCAAAATGGCGTTGACCTTGGTAGCCCTTCGTTACGTGTTGTGCAACCAATTAAGGTATTAATGCTAGCAGGGGTTGGTGTGTCTCCATATGAAGCAGGCGATATGCTGTATTATCTAGACAATATGCAAGATATCCCTGTCACTGTGGTTGAAGTCGACCGTATCGGCAATGTCGACTTAAACAATTACAGTCATATTATTATGGTTGATGGTCAATACCGAACAATGACTGATAGCAACATCAAGAAAATCGAAAGCTGGCTTAAAAATGGCGGTACTATCTATGCGCAAAAACGTGGCGCTCGTCTATTGTCGGATAAAAATATCGTTAACACTGAGTTTGTCAGTAAAAAAGGGATTGATCGATTATTTGGTGTAAGAAATTTAAGCTATCAAGATAAACAAGAACTTGCCGCAAAGAAAAGACTTTCTGGCGCCATTTTTGCGAGTAAATTAGATACTTCTCACCCGTTAAGTTATGGTTATACCGATAGTGATTTACCTCTGTTTAAAAACTCTACCTTGATTATGGAACAACCATCTACGCCATTTATCACAGTATCTCAATTCAAACCTGAAGCACTGCTAAGTGGTTACGCTTCAATGCAAATTGCGGATAGAGTCAGTGATAATGCAGCGATAATCGCTCACAACGTTGGTAAAGGACGAGTTATCTTAAGCAGTGAAAACCTTGTGTTTAGGGGCTATTGGCATGGCAGTGCAAAAATTGTCGCTAATGCTTTGTTCTTTTCTAAAGTTTTTAGTGCAAGTAGTGAATAACAATACTCCAATACAACGATGCTAGTTAGCGAATATTAGCTCGGCATAGTTAAACATATACTAAGCACGGTCACTGTTTGTACGCCGTGCTTTTTTAATTCTCGAGCTAATTCTGACGCAGTTGCCCCAGTCGTTACTACATCATCAATCAAGCCAACATGCTTAGGTAAAGCACACTTGGTGTCCACTGAAAATGTTGATTTTAAGTTTCGTCGTCTTTGTGCTCCCGTTTGACCTACTTGCTGTTTGTTATTAACCCGTTTATTGAGCACATTATCGCGATATTCAATGGTCAAACGCTTTGCCAATCGCTTACCGAACAAGGCCGATTGATTATACAAACGTGAACGTAATCGCCTTGAATGGATAGGTACAGGTAGCAACAGTTCTGGCATATCCTCGATAGATAACTGTTGCTTTAAATGGTCACTAAAAACATCGGCGAGCAAAGTAGATACTTCAAAACGACCTTGATATTTCAATTGCCCTATCCACAAACTAAATGGTGGCGCATAAGGCGCCAGCGAGACCAGTTTATCGAAGTGAATTTGTGGTAGATTTCTGCGTATTAACGGGTGATTAAGTAAATTACTTTGATATTGTTTTAATTGCAGGGTATTCAAATCTGCATGGCAAGTGTTGCATAGCATAGTGTAGCGTTGACATGGTTGCTGGCACATGTCGCAACGTGAGAGTAACTCTCGTATGTTTTGCTGAACACAATATTTTACCGCTCGATATAAACGTCTAAAACAAAATTTATTTTTCTGGTTAATTTCCATATCAGCCTTCCTTTGCTTAAAATGAATATATTCCCTTTAAATTTTCTCAACACTGTTTTGTCATTTCACATAAAAAGCAGTGCATCGACAAACTGGAGCATAAAGATATAAGCATGGCAGATACTTTAAAATTTAACACTATAGGTGACGGTAAATCATTAGTATTTTTGCATGGCTGGGGACTCAACAGCGCTATTTTTGAACCAATTGCCGAACGCCTAAGTAAGCATTTTCTTATCACTACTATCGATTTACCCGGTTTTGGCCGCAATAGTGACGTTGAAATCTCAAACTATGACTTAGAAACAATTAGTGCCATGGTTGCCGACGTTATCGAGCAACCTAGTATCATTATTGGCTGGTCACTTGGTGGTCTTATTGCAACCAATATAGCCTTACACTATCCAGTGCACGTGGATGGATTGGTCACCATTACCAGTAGTCCGTTTTTTGTCGAACAAGAAAATTGGCCCGGTATTAAGGCTGAATTACTGCAATCTTTCCACCAACAATTGAGTATCGATAGTAACAAAACCATTGAAGGTTTTTTGAAAATTCAAGCCATGGGTTCTGAGCACGTTCGCAATGATATAAAACAAATAAAACAGCTGATAAAACAATACCCCCAGGCAACAACTGACACCTTAGATAGTTCTCTTTCCTTATTAGAAAACGTCGACTTGAGAAGTAAAATAAGGGCGTTAAAAATGCCGGTATTAAGAATGTATGGTCGCCTTGATTCGCTAGTACCCAAAGCGGTGATTGAGCAAGTCGACAAACTGTTACCTGACAGTGATAGCTATACATTTCACCGTGCTTCCCATGCACCATTTATTTCCCACGCCGATGAATTTTTTATCGTGTTATCGGATTGGTTAACTGGTAATATTGAAAAATAGATTTAATAATTTTTGTAAAATAATCAAATGACAACATCACCATTAGCACAATCTTTATCCCTTCCTTGCGGCCAATCACTGATTAACCGTATTGGCAAAAGTGCAATGACGGAAGGGCTTGCCGATAGCCTCGACAGACCCACTAAGCAACACGAACAACTCTACAGAACATGGTCTGAAGGCGGCACGGGTTTATTGATCACCGGCAATGTTATGGTCGACAAACGATACCTAGAGCGTGCTGGTAACGTTGTACTTGAAGATGATTCGGCACTGGAAATTTTTAAATCTTGGGCGCAAGCAGGAACGGTTGCAGGCAATCATTTATGGATGCAAATTTCACATCCAGGACGTCAATGCCCGAGTTTAGTCAATAGCGAACCTTTAGCGCCTTCAGAGGTGCAATTAAAAATGCTTGGTTCGTTTTCAAAACCACGAGCTTTAACGCAAGCAGAAATTGAAGATATTATTCAACGCTTCGCTACTACCGCATCGCTTGCTAAAGAAGCAGGCTTTACTGGCGTGCAAATACATTGTGCTCATGGTTATTTGATTAGCCAGTTCTTATCTCCAAAAATTAATCAACGACAAGATCAATGGGGCGGAAGTTTAGAAAATCGAGCTCGCCTAGCACGCAGTATTGTTCAAGCCGTGCGAAAAGCAGTAGGTGATGATTTTCCTATTGCAGTAAAACTTAACTCTGCCGATTTCCAAAAAGGTGGCTTTTCACTAGAAGATTGTATGCAAGTTGCTAAATGGCTTAGTGAAGACAGCATTGATTTATTAGAGATTTCTGGCGGTACGTACGAGCAATTAAGTTTAATGGGTGTTGAGGCAACCGAAGTACGAGAGAGTACTCGCCGCCGTGAAGCCTATTTTATTGAATACGCTGAAGCGATTAAACAAGCAGCTAATGTGCCACTGATGATAACCGGCGGCTTTCGTTCTCGCGACGTAATGGAGAGTGTGATTAACGAAGGTGAAATCGATGTCGTTGGTTTAGCAAGGCCGTTATGTACACAACCTGATGTTAGTCAACAACTGATCAATCAAGAAATCGACAAAGTCGATGATTTTGAACAAAATTTAGTATTGGGCAGTGGTATTTGGGGTAATAACAGTTCATTATCTTTGGTTAAAGCGATAAATAATGTTGGCCAAGTAAGCTTTTATTATCAACAAATAATTCGACTTGCTAATAATCAAACAGTTGATAAAACGCTTACGGTATTCCCTTGCTTTGCCAAACATATGCTTAACGATACACGACTAAACTTAAAGCGTAATAAAGCTCAAAACAAATCCTTATTTAGCAAAAACTAAGAGTAATAATTAATGGCCGAATGGAAACAACGACTTACTGAATACCTAAGCTACATTGGTGACAATCCAATTATGCATGCTTTTGTGATTATTCTTGCTTCTTTAGTTCTTGCTTGGATATTAGACAAAGTGGTTATCGCTTGGGTCAAACGTATGACCGGAAAAACCGAAGCCGAGTTTGACGATCAATTTGTTGAGTTATTACACAAGCCCTTGTTTTATTCGATTTTAGTGTTTGGTATTTCTGTCGCCGCTAGCATTATCAAGTTTCCGGCCGAAATTGGCGATGTGATCTTCCCAATTTTCTACACTATTTTGTTGGTGATGTGGACCATGTTTGCCTTGAAGGTAACGAAGATGGTGCTGCAACGCATGGCTGGTAATCAACAGCATTTTCATATACTGCACGCGCAAACATTACCTCTATTTGAAAACCTTGCCCTAATCCTAATAATCGCGCTGTCGGTTTACTATATATTTTCTTCTTGGGATATCGACATGTCAGCGTGGCTGGCATCGGCAGGTATCGTTGGTATTGCGGTTGGTTTTGCGGCTAAAGATACGCTGGCTAATTTATTTAGTGGTGTATTTATTATGGCGGATGCGCCTTATAAGATTAAAGACTACATTGTGCTTGAGACCGGTGAGCGTGGCGCTGTAACCAATATAGGCTTGCGTAGTACTCGTATTTTAACTCGAGATAATATTGAGGTGACTGTACCAAACTCGGTAATGGGCAATACTAAGGTTATTAACGAATCTGGCGGACCAAGCACCAAGTATCGTATTCGCGCACAAGTTGGCGCAGCTTATGGCAGTGATATCGATTTAATCGAGCAAATCTTGCTAAAAATTGCTAAAGAAGAAAAAGAGTTGTGTAGCTATCCAGAGCCAGTTGTTCGCTTTCGTATGTTTGGCGCTTCGAGTTTAGATTTTGAATTGATGGGCTGGATCACCGAACCGGCCAATAGAGGTCGTATATTACACCATGTAAATAGCGCCATATATAAAGCCTTTGCTGAGAATAATATTGAGATCCCTTATGCAAAACAAGACGTTTATATTAAAGAGTTTCCGGGAGTTCCTACCGATAAAAGTAGCCAATCAAAGCCAATTGAAGCTAACCTCGAGTCTGAAAAAACAATGCCGAAAGAGTCGTCATAGTTATGATCCAGTGGCCCGCTATAATAAAACACGATGGTGAAGATGAATTAATTTACATTCACTCTAAAAAACACTGGCTCGAAGACGAGGAAATGCTGTTGTATATATTCAGTGAGCGAGATGTTCTAATAGATGCTACAGGTAAAGTATTTCCGTTAAAAGAGTTGCAACAAGATATTGAACATAGTAATTATTTAGTCGAGGCTAGCTTAGACAATATAGTTGAATTGATTCAACACCATGCCAGTATTGTAGGTAATTGCTGCAGCAGCAAAATTCAAACTGAAAATATTTTGGCGGCGATAGAAATGGTGCGAACGATAAAACAAGAGAGTTAGAATATAAATCAAATGCCCAAAAATAAACCAACTTATGTGCGCTGGTGGCAAGAAAACCAAAATATTTGGACCTTGAGCTTTGGCGAAGAACATAAAGAAATAGATTACAAAAAACAAACTTATTATAATAAATTGCTGCAAATGCGCGTAGCAATAATTGTAGGTTCACTGCTGTATTCTTCTTGGTTCATTGTTGATTATATGGTCGAGCCAAAATTTGCTTTAGACTCTTTGGTTTTGCATATCATATGTTTCTCAATTTTTATTGTTACCTTTTCCTGTTCATTCTTTTCATTCTTCAAGAAACGGCTTGTTTTGCTAGTAATAGTTTGTGCCATTGCAGTGAGTTCTGGTCAGCTATATAAAGCCGTTAATTTTGGCGATGTATCAGCACATTATGCGCCACTTGGCACAAGCTTGTTGCTGTTTTGGGTCTTTTTAATTACCGGTCTAAGGTTTATCAGTGGATTATGGATTGCTTCGATCATTCTGTTGTCCTACATTTTAATTTTTGTAACCAATGACTATATTGAGACAAATGCTTTATTAGCGCAGTTTAATATAATTTTCTCTACGTTTTTAATGTGTTTTATTCCAAGTTATCTAATTGAATTATCATCTCGAAGAGATTACGAGCAGTCTCTAATGTTGAAGAAATTATTAACCGATAGAGATAAAGCCGTTGAAAAAGCTAATATTGCTAATCAAGCTAAAAGTGACTTTCTAGCCAACATGTCCCATGAAATTCGAACACCGATGAATGCAATTATTGGAATGAGTCATCTGGCCTTGGCGACTGATTTGAATGAAACTCAATACAATTATATTAGTAAAGCACATACAAGCGCAGAATCATTGCTCGGTATTATCAATGACATTCTTGATTTTTCAAAAATTGAGGCCGGAAAATTAGAAATAGAGCATATTGAATTTCACTTAGAAGATGTTCTCGATAATTTAGCTAATCTTTTACAACTGAAAGTTGCAGAGAAAGAAATTGAGCTAATTTTTGATATCGATACCGAGTTACCTAAAAACTTAATTGGTGATCCGTTGCGATTAGGTCAAATTTTAATAAACCTCGGAAACAATGCCGTTAAATTTAGTAAGGAAAATAGCGAAATTTTAATAAAGGCTGAGAAGCTAGATCTCATCGATGATCAGATCACCTTAAAATTTTCAGTTATTGATGCTGGTATAGGTATGACTGATGAACAAATGGCAAATCTATTCAAATCGTTTTCTCAAGCGGATTCCTCCACAACCAGAAAGTACGGCGGTACTGGACTTGGGCTAGCCATAAGTAAATATTTAGCGCATGCAATGGACGGAAATATAGGTGTCAAAAGCGAAGAAAATCTTGGCTCAGAATTTTTCTTTACAATTAGATGCGCCTTGCAAAAGTCTGCGCCGACAATACGCAAGAATAAATTAGTTAACTTGAGTGGTTTGAAAGTGCTAGTGGTTGATGATAATGACTCTTGCCGAAATATTTTAAAACAAATATTAACTAGTTTTAACTTTGATGTCACTGTAGCTAGTTCCGGTAAAGAGGCACTAAAACTGATCAATAAATCAATTAATTCAAAACCATTCGAATTTATATTAGTCGACTGGCAAATGCCTGAAATGGATGGTATTGAAACTATACAAAAACTAGTATCAATACCACATTATAATCCTTCAACGAAGGTTATAATGATAACTGGGTACAATAAAGAAGACGCAGCGCAAGCAGTTAATGATTTGAGAATTGATAAAATACTCACAAAGCCAATTACGCCATCGCACTTGCTTGAATCAATTTTGCAAGTACATAGAGAACAAAGTGAAAAACCGTCATCTGGCCAACGTCGAAAACAAGTATTTTCTGAAAGTATCGAGAATTTGCAAGGCGCTAAGATATTGTTAGTTGAAGATAATGACTTAAACCAAGAACTTGCTATCGCACTTTTAACGTCAAATGGACTAGAAGTTACTCTGGCTGAGGATGGACAACAAGCTATTGATTGCCTTGAGCAAGAAAGTTTTGACGGTGTTCTAATGGACTGTCAAATGCCAGTGTTAGACGGTTACAGCGCCACTAAATTAATCCGCAAGCAAGAGCGCTTTTTATCGCTGCCAATTATTGCTATGACCGCAAATGCAATGGCTGGTGACCGTGAAAAAGCCATAAATTCAGGTATGAATGATCATATTGCTAAGCCAATAAACGTCGATACAATGTTTAATACCATGGCCAAGTGGATCTCACCTAAGCTAGCTAAAACCAAGGTTCTTTCGACAGGTGATGAAGGACAAACAGAAACGTTCAATTTTTCATTATTATCTGTATTAAATGTAAAAGAAGGTATGGCTACAACCCAGCAAAATAGTCCTTTATATCACAAGCTACTAAATCGATTTTTTAACAGCTACCAGCAGTTCGCTGATACATTTGAAGCAACACAAGATGTAACAGGGGATGGTGGAAAAGTGCAATTGGCCCATACTTTAAAAGGCGTAGCGGGCAATATTGGCGCAACTTCTTTGTACCAAATTGCTAATAATCTAGAGCAATGCTTAATCGCAGGGGACAATATAGGAAGTTTATTTGAGCAAGTGGTGATAGAGTTAGATAAAGTGTTAAGTGATATAAAATCCTATTTACACGCTCATAAGATGGATCAAGTCGAAGCTAAGTCAGTCAGTAGAAAAGTCAATGATGAAAATACAAAACTGTTATTAAGAGAGTTAACCGAAGCTCTACATAATTTTGATACTCAAGCTGTTGATATATTAGAACAATTAACCCCTTTATTTTCAGATCCTAATGTTCAAAATACATTACAAGTTATGCAAAAACGCCTAGAAGAATATGACTTTAGTCGTGCGTTAGAGCTGCTTGAAAGTTCAGATTTGATTTAGTCTAAACAGAATTAAAGAACCTAAGTCCGTTAACAAATTTATAACAATTTGTCACAACACTTTGATATAAATATAGTTATTATGGCCAGCATAATTAACTGCCTACTGGACTACGATGAAATTTATTGCTTTGCTTTTTTTCAGCTTCATCTGTTTGATATTATTCATGGCTAACACTGGCCAAGAAAACGTGTTATTCGAGGTAAAACAGGCCGTACCTTACGGTGATAAGATTGGTCATTTCCTTGTGTATGGAATGATGACATTGTTTGCCAACTACGCCTTTAAGTTTCGCTATTTTGCCAATAATAAATTTAACCAATACGGTGCCGTTGTGGTCATCGCATTTACCACCTTTGAAGAGTTTAGCCAGTTACTTTTTAGTACTCGCACCTTCAGTTTATATGACATGATTGCCAACCTTGCTGGCGTTGGAGTATTTACCATGGTATCAATTTATATGGGCCAACAGAGCAAGCGTTATAACCAAAATCTTGTTATCGTTAAATAACAAAAAAGCCGCATCAAAAATGAAGTGACCCCAGAAAGTTGGACACTTTATTAAGCGGCTAATAAGGCTTGATTTCGATACTCTATCGGACTCAAGCCTTTTAATTTCAACTTAATGCGTTTGTTGTTGTAGTAATGAATATATTCTTTGATGCAGTCGATTAACTCGTCCGCATCTTTGAACTCCTCACGATGATACATTTCTGTTTTCAGAATTCCAAAGAAATTTTCTGCTACAGCATTATCTAAGCAGTTACCTTTTCTCGACATACTTTGTTTTAACCCTGCTTTTCTTATTATGTTTTGCGTCGTTTTCATTCGATATTGCCAGCCTTGGTCTGAATGAATCACTGGCTTTTCATGATCCTTTAACGTTTTTAATGCATTGTTTATCATGTCTGTCACCAGTGGAAGGTGTGCCGATTTCCTTACTTCATAGCTGATAACCTCTTGATTAAACAAATCAAGAATTGGCGACAAGTACACTTTTTGTCCTTTGACTTTGAATTCCGTCACATCAGTTACCCACTTATGGTTAGGTTTGCTTACCTTGAAGTTTCGCTCCAATAAGTTAGGTGCTGTTGTACCGACTTCACCTCGATATGACTTGTAGCGCTTTGGTCTGACTTTTGATTTAAGGTTTAATTCAACCATCAAGCGCTGCACTGCCTTATGGTTAATCAAGGTTCCAGCGCTACGTAGCGCACTGGCAACTCTTCGATAACCATACCGTCCCTTGTGTTCATGGAACAGGCTCTTAATTAATACCTTCACGTCCGCGTAGTTATCTGGCTTACGCAGGGCTTTACATTGATAGTAATAGACACTGCGGGCTAGACCAGTAGCTTCCAATAAATGTACGAGTTTATACTTTGCCTTAAGCTCTTGAACCACTATCGTTTTTTCTTGGTTCGCTTTCTTTTTTCTTGAGCTAAGGCTTCTAACTTTTTTAATACAGCATTCTCAGCTCTGAGGTACTCTAACTCTTCCTTCATTTCTTCTTCAGACATGCTTTCAGGAGATTTACCTCTGTGAGAGTTTGGAGTTTTAGCCATCTTTGGTCTACCTATCTTTTTTGGTGTTAAATTATCAGAGCCTGACTGATTATAACGTTTTAACCACGCTGATAATATTCCTGATGAAGATAAATCGAAATAGGCGCTTGTATAGCTTAATGACCAGTTTTCTTCTGCCATTGTTTTAATGACATGAAGTTTAAATTGTTTGGAATATGGGAGGCCAGGATGTTGAAAGGCGTTGCTTCCATGGATACGATAAACTGCTCCCCAGTACCTAATTTGTCGACAGCTAACACCAATCTTTCGGCTTAGTTCAATTGAGCTTGTTTCTTCAGCCTTGATGGCCGTTTCTATTTTAAATATTCTTTTATGCTTGGACATAAAAAGACCCCCAGTAATTGGATAGTCCAACTATTGGGGGTCACTTCAAAATGCGGCTTTTTAAATCACTCTACTGATTAAATTTTTAGCTATTATCTAAATACCATATTGAGCGCGGTATGCTTTAGCATTTTCTAAATGCTCTTGCATTTCTGGTTTATCAGATAAGTAAGTAATTACATCGCTTAAGCTTACAATGGAAATAACCGTCGTACCAAAGTCGCGTTCAACTTCTTGAATCGCTGACAATTCACCTTGACCTTTTTCTTGACGATCTAAGGCAATCAATACACCTGAAAGATCAGCGCCATGGGCTTTTATAATTTCCATTGATTCACGAATCGCTGTGCCAGCAGTAATAACGTCATCAACCAACATTACCTTGCCAGCCAATTCAGAGCCCACTAAAGAGCCGCCTTCACCGTGAGTTTTTGCTTCTTTACGGTTAAAACAATATGGCATATCCATATTATGATGATCGGCTAAGGCAACTGCCGTAGTCGTCGCGATTGGAATACCTTTGTAAGCAGGGCCAAATAGTAAATCAAAATCAATACCCGAGTCTGCCAGCGCTGCAGCATAAAAACGACCAAGACGCGCTAAGTCGCCACCAGTATTGAACAAGCCAGCATTGAAAAAATAAGGACTTGTACGGCCAGACTTTAAAGTAAACTCGCCAAATCTTAGTACTTGCTTAGCAAGGGCAAACTCAATAAATTCGCGTTGATAATCTTTCATTGTTTTTCCTGTTCTAAATCTTTGTGTCTATTTACGACGATTAGCTTAACGCTGCTTTTTGAGCGTCAAATAATTCACTAATACCATCTTTGGCAAGGACCATCATTTCTTGCATTTCTTCGAAACTAAACGGCGCTTCTTCGGCAGTACCTTGAACTTCAATTAATTTACCAGTATCCGTCATCACAACGTTCATATCGGTTTCAGCAACAGAGTCTTCTGGATAATCCAAATCGGCAACCGGTGTACCTTCATAGATACCTACAGACACAGCAGCGATCATGTGTTTAAGCGGGTTGGTTTTTAATACCCCTTTAGCACGTAAGTGATCAAGTGCATCTACTAGCGCAACGCAAGCTCCAGTAATTGATGCAGTGCGGGTGCCACCATCTGCTTGAATAACATCACAATCAACTGTAATTGTATTCTCACCTAACGCTTTTAAATCTACCGCCGCGCGCAATGCACGAGCAATTAGACGTGAAATTTCTAAAGTACGGCCACTTTGCTTGCCACTAGCAGCTTCTCTGCGCATGCGAGTATGAGTAGAGCGCGGTAACATGCCATATTCCGCAGTTATCCAGCCTTTACCTTGGCCTTTAAGAAAACGTGGTACGCCCTCTTCAGCAGTAGCTGTACAGATAACCTTAGTATCGCCAAACTCAATAAGTACCGAGCCTTCCGCATGTACGGTAAATTGACGAGTAATCGTAACAGGTCTAATTTGACCAGCTGTTCTGCCACTTGGACGCATAAAATTTCCTTAAATCGTAAATGATTGTTTGGCGCGCATTATAAAGAATTATCTCTGTTTTTTATAGTAAAAACGGCGATTAAATCTGTTATCTAACTATCAATAATAAAGATGTTGAAATATAGTTAGTAGTAACTAGGTCTCATTAGTATGTTCTTGAAAGATAGATAACTTCATCCAGAATAATGTTTTAGAAAACATGTCGATAAAAGTATAGATAAAATTACTATGATTAAACGTACCCTCAAATTTGCTCGACAAACTTTAATGACTACTTTGTTATTTAATGCATGGTTATTCAGTACCTTGGCTGTCGCCGCGCAATTACCATTGTATAGTAAAGTGTATGATGAACAACGTGACCCCTTTAAAGATGCGAAAGCAGCAATCCAACTTGCCAACCAATCTAATCGTAATGTGTTAATCGAAATTGGTGGAAACTGGTGTACTTGGTGTCACAAAATCGATGCATTTCTTGCTGATAATCCGGATATCTATAATGCCTTACACGAGAATTTCGTGCTGTTAAAAATCAATGTCAGCGATAGCAATGAAAATGAAAAATTTATGGCAGGTCTGCCGCCGGTGCTTGGTTACCCACATATGTATGTCTCTACCGGTAAAGGCAAGATGATTTTATCTAAAGATACTGCAGAGTTTTTGCGCTCAGGCGAATATTCGCGCGAAGCGTGGTTGCAATTTATTGACCAGTTTAAAGCTGAAAACAACCAACTAAACCTCAGTAAAGCCGGCACTAAAACAAGCGCTGAAAATAACACCGCTAAAAACCCATGAAGCACAAAAGGATTGTAATGAACTCTTTTTTCGATAATGGTTTTACTCTACCTGCAAGTCTACGTAGCCGAGTATCTCGCCGTCAATTCTTGAAATCTGCCGCTGCTACCAGCGCCCTTTCCGTTGTTTCTCCTGCGCTTTATGCAAAAGTTCCAGCAGCGCAATTAAATACAGATCCTTATCTCACGCTGCAACTGGTGCTTGAACATCTTTTACCAAGTTCCGCTTCCGGACCAGGTGCAAAAGAGATCAAAGCAATCAATTACTTATACAACGTAATGCATCAACAACCGACTGAAGAAGATGAAAAGCAATTTATTTTAAACGGCGTCGGTTGGTTAAATGGCTATACCAAATCTAACTCAGATAAAAGCTTTGTCGATTTAGACACAAAACAAAAAGAATCGGCACTGCGCGCCATCAGTAAGTCCCGCGCTGGCGAAAACTGGCTAAGTACCTTGCTCAGCTACATATTTGAAGCAATGCTTTCACCGCCCTCTTATGGTGGAAATCCCGAAGGTATTGGTTGGAAATGGCTCAACCATAAACCTGGATTTCCTTTACCGAAAGAAGGAAAACGCTATTACGAACTTCCGGCCTACGCCCGCATAGATGTAAAAGCAGTCGATGATTCTCTAACCAGTCAAGTGAACCACAAGAACAAAGGGAAAGCTGTTTAATGGCAAATAACAAACCAGAATTCGATATTTGCGTTATCGGCAGTGGCGCCGGAGCTTCTCCTGTCGCGTTAACTTTAGCTAAAGCTGGCGCCAAGGTATTGGTATTAGAAAAAGGGCCTTGGCTGAATGAAGAAGATTTTTCTAAAGACGAATTGGCCTGCTGCCGACGCACAACGTATTCACCGAGACTCGAAGACGAACAACATGTTATTGAAGAAGAGTACGTCGATGATGACGATCAGAGCTATTGGCAAGGCGAAGCAACAAGTGAGTCTGGTTGGGATTTTTGGAATGGCAACATGGTCGGCGGCTCATCGAACTTGATGAGTGGTTATTTTCATCGCTTAAAACCGATGGACTTTCGCTTAAAATCTGAATTTGGCGATATAGAAAACGCCAACGTTGTTGATTGGCCCATCAGTTATAAAGAACTCGAACCTTATTATGATTTAGTCGACAAACAAGTGGGCGTATCTGGAAAGGTGGTCGATCACCCGTACCTTGAGCCGCACACCAGCGATTACCCTTTTCCACCAACTGCTGAACATCCGATTTCGAGTTGGATAGATAAGGCTGCAAAAGATATTGGTTATCATAGCTTCCCGGTACCAAGAGCGGTGCTGTCGCAGCCAGCCATGGGTCGACGCAGCTGTGAATACTCAGGATATTGTTCGAGTTATGGTTGCTCTTCTGGGGCTAAAGGCTCAGCAAGAGCAGCGTTATTGAATCATGCTGTTGCAACAGGAAACTGCACAATTAAGCCCCATGCAAAGGTGTTTAAGTTGGAATCCGATGAGCACGGCAACGTCAGTAAAGCCTGGTATTACGATAAATTTGAACGCAAACATAGTGTGAGCGCAAAAACATTTGTTGTCGCTTGCCAAGCTATTGAAACATCACGACTATTACTTGCATCTAACGGCGTTAAACACCCAAATGGACTGGCCAACAATAACGGTCAAGTAGGCAAGAACTTAATCTTTTCTGCCGGCGGTACTGGTCAAGGAGACTTCCTATTCGATCAAATTAGTGATGAGCAAGAACAACAACTTAGAGTTGTTGGTCCTTTTATTAATCGCGCCCTACAAGATTGGTACAAGATTGATGACAAAGCATTTGGCAAGCCCGCAAAAGGCGGAACCATTGATTTTCTATTCCATCAGAACCCAATTTCGAGAGCAAGCTCAGAAAAATGGGGCAATGATGATAATTTGGTTTGGGGTGAGCAATTAAAAGAAAATCTAAAGTATGCCTTTAACTACGGTAAAACATTACGTTTTGAAGTGTTCAATGATTGGCTACCTAACGATGATTGTTTTGTGTCATTAGACGAAGAAAACACCGACAAATGGGGCGATCGTGTTGCTAAAATCCGAATAGGTGCCCATCAACATGATTTAAAGGTTGGTGAATATTTAGCAGAAAAAGCTGAAGGTTTGTTAAATGCGATGGGCGCGACGAACGTCAGTTCATCAATTTCGTCCTATCCAGCGGCGAACCTGCAAGCCGGCGGCTGTCGTTTTGGTAATGACCCTAAAACTTCTGTGCTAGATAAAAACTGCAAAGCCCATGATGTTGATAATCTCTACGTGACTGACGCATCTTTTATGCCTACCGGCGGCAGTGTTCCATATACCTATACCATCTACGCAAATTCCTTTAGAGTCGCCGAGCAGATCAAAAAGCGCATGGGATATAGTTAATTTAATTCATACCTTTAGTAAGATCAGTAGGCCTACTCACAAATATCAATTTGCTCGATGCTGATCTGTGGTGCATAATCTATGCACCTTTTAGCACTTAACAATTTAACAGTGCTGATTGCTAAATTTTCTAACTATAACCAGTTTAATCACAAGGTATGAATTTATGATCCATAGCATGACAGCGTTTGCCCGTAACGAAGTGAAAGGCGATTGGGGTAATGCAGTGTGGGAAATCCGCTCTGTTAACCAACGTTTTTTAGAAACTTACTTTCGTATGCCAGAACAATTCCGTGGCTTAGAGCCGGTATTACGCGAAAGATTTCGCAAAAAGTTAGCCCGCGGTAAGGTTGAATGTAACCTGCGCTTTAACATTAATCCTGCAGCCAAAAGCGATTTATCAATCAACACCAAACTTGCCGAACAATTAATCGAAAGTGCAAATTGGATCGTCAATACCGCTGGTGATGGTAAACTTAATCCAGTTGATATCATGAAATGGCCTGGCGTTATGGAAGCGGAAGAAGCCGATATGAACGCAATTTCAGCCGAGCTTTTAGCAGGTTTTGATCAAGCGCTGAAAGACTTTATTAGCGCTCGTGCAAGCGAAGGCACTAATATGGCTGAGCTTATCAATCAGCGATTAGACGGCATTACCCAGCAAGCTGAAACCGTTAAAGCACACATGCCAGAAATTATTCAATGGCAGCGTGACCGTATTATCGAAAAGTTCAAAGATGCTGGAATCGACCCAGACTCAACACGTTTAGAACAAGAACTGGTTTTACTTGCACAAAAAAT
Organism: Thalassotalea crassostreae; assembly: GCF_001831495.1. Taxonomy (NCBI): domain Bacteria; kingdom Pseudomonadati; phylum Pseudomonadota; class Gammaproteobacteria; order Alteromonadales; family Colwelliaceae; genus Thalassotalea; species Thalassotalea crassostreae. Next base: position 167,925 of record NZ_CP017689.1, on the reverse strand, counting down.
GGATGTTGACGAGGAAATTGACCGTCTTCATAGCCACGTTAAGGAAACTCAAAAAATCCTCAAAAAAGGTGGCGCTCAAGGCCGCCGCTTAGACTTTATGATGCAAGAGTTTAACCGTGAAGCAAATACATTGGGTTCAAAGTCAATTAACACCGACATCACCGCAGCTGCAGTGGAATTAAAAGTGTTAATCGAGCAAATGCGCGAGCAAATTCAGAATATAGAATAACAGTTACGCTCAAAACTATTACTCATTAAAGCCATACATTTGTATGGCTTTTTAATTGCGCTAAACTAAATCTATGCAATACCAATTCACTTGCTAATCAATATTATCGAGTTAAGGATACTTACTATGGCAGTCACTTTATCAAGCCAACAATGTCGTGTTATTGGCGTAATGTTAGAAAAAGAAATCACCACGCCTGAACAATACCCTTTGTCATTAAACGCTCTTACTAACGGTTGTAATCAAAAGAGTAACCGTGAACCGGTAATGTCACTTTCAGAAACTGATGTACAAAATGAAGTTGATCAGTTGATTCAATTAAACTTATTAATGGTCGACCAAATGGCTTCTGGGCGAGTGAATAAATACGTGCACCGTTTTTGTAATACTCAGTTTAGTGATTTGCAATTTACCGTGCAGCAAAAAGCGATTATTTGCGTGCTACTTTTACGAGGGCCGCAAACCCCAGGGGAATTGAGAACTCGCACCAATCGATTAGCAGATTTTGTTGATGTTAATGAAGTTGAAGCGACAATACAGCAATTGTTAGATTTGAACGATCATCAGTTTGTGAAAAAACTAGCCCGCGAACCCGGTAAACGAGAATCCCGTTATATACATCTATTTGGCGACAATAACGAAGATTTTGATGAACCACATTCAGCAATTTCATCTGCTGGAAACTCTGCCATGGAAAATCAAACGGATGTTGTTTCGAGAATCGAATCACTAGAGCGACAGGTGAGCGATTTAACAGAACAGGTGGAATCATTAAGCCAACTGCTGGAAAACAAATAAGTATAAATGACACAAAAATGTGATACTTATGTGAAAGTTTTTCGCTAATGCGCCGGTATACTTAAATTAAGACATTTATTTATATAAGGCGAATATTATGAAACTTATTTCAAACAATGTGAATTCAATATTAATTTCGACGTTTGTCATAGTTTTATCTGGCTGTGGCGGCGGGTCTGGTGGTAGCAATGACGCTTCTCCTGCAAACACTATGGTTGAAACCTTTACCGGCCAATTTCTTGATGCAAAAGTTCACGGCCTAAACTATCAAACTGCAAGTCAAAATGGCGTTACAAATGTAGAGGGTGAATTTATCTATCAACAAGGTGAAATGATCACCTTCTCTATTGGCGCAATTGACTTTCCTGAGGTTAGTACCGCACCAATAATCACGCCGCTAGATCTATATTCCACCGAAGATATTTATGATATTTCGGTAGTGAATACGATTCGCTTGTTACAAAGCTTAGATAAAGACGGCATGCCAGATAATGGTATTGAAATTAGTGAGCAAAGCCATCAATTATTCGAGAGCTTTACTGCGCTAATTGACTCACCAGATTTCGAAGCCGCAGTAAATGACGTATTGGCCGCCAATACTGAAATCAATCAAAGTTTAATTGCAAAAGATCAGGCGATCTACCATTTTCAAACCACTATCGATTTAATCAACGGCAATGAAATAACTAACTGTCCTAAAACCCATGAAAAAGTTGGTTACTCAGGAAGTTTTCGCACGTTTTCTCATGATGTTTCTGGTGACGCGGTGATTATTGATGATTGTACAATTGCTATCAGCAACTTCAATTATGATGGCGGCGGTCCAGATGTTTACATCTATGGTGCTATTGATCATGACTATAATGGTGATGATGCATTTAGAATGAGCGATATGCTTAACGGTCAAGTATACACCAACGAGAGTTTCGAAGTGACACTGCCTAATGGCAAAACACTCGATGATTTAACCGGCATTAGTGTTTGGTGTGCCGACGTCAATGTCGATTTCGGTAGCCTAGAGTTTACCCAATAGTAATATGGGTAGTAGTGTATTTATATTTGAAATAGAAAATAGGAAACAGCACAGCGATAAATGACCTTTGGGGAAGGTTAGATTAGCCTGAAAAATTGCTCTATAGATTTACGGGCTAAACTTGATTCGTACTCACACTATAATCATGATTTATCGCTAAATAAGGAATGCCTAATTCTTTTAACCAAGTGCAGCCCTGTTGTTCTTTTAACATCGCAATAGTTGCCAAAGTACCAGCTAAAACGCAACTAGATTGCCACACACTGACACTGAATAGCCCAGAAACAGGGTAGCCAGTTTTAGGGCTTATAATGTGCGAAAATCGCTTATTATCAATCATTATATAGCGTTCATAGTCACCGGATGTGGCAACGCCTCCTGAAGTAAGCGGAATATTGGCGATTGCACTGCCAGAGTTAGTGGGATCGGAAATACCCACCTGCCATACTTTCGGTGTTTCGTGATTTGTTAAAATAGCAACATCACCACCTAGATTTATCAGTCCCGTTAAAGATGTAAATTTTGATAGCAATCGAACAATACTATCTGCGGCGTATTCTTTAACAATGCCACCTAAATCTATTTGCATTTTTTGCTCTGGAATATAAATCGATTGTTGAGAAAAATCGACTTTTTCAAAACCAACATAATTAAGCCAATAGTCAACTTGGTTTATATCAATGTTGTCTGTAGAGTGCATATTCCAAACATTGGCCATAACCCCTGAAGTAATATCAAATAGTCCTTCACTTAGATCGAAAGCTTGCTTCGCATAGGTAAATAACGCAATGGTTTCGGCATCCAAGGCTATTTTTTTCTTTCCCGCCTGTTGATTTATTTGGCTCAACAAACTGTTTTTTTGATAACGTGAATATTTTTTTTCTAACCGTTCTACTTCATTTTTGGCAATTGAAAAAGCTTCTTCCAGCACTGATTCGCTTGTACTACAAAGATGAAATTCACAGGGAGAGCCCATAGCTTTAAATCGAAATGTTTTGCTAATAATGTTCATTCGAGGTACTCAACTACTGTAGCGAATCCTCCCGCCAAATCCATGGAGGAATACGTTTATAGTCGGGTAAAGACCATAATCCTTTTTTCGCTTTCTGTACACGTTTAAAATCTTGCGCGTATTTAACGTCGGTAGTTTTCTTGTCGACATCAAGCCAGACATATCCTAATACCACAAGACTCCGATTTAAATTGACGCTTTTAGCCAAAACTAATGCTTTATCGCTCTTTTGAACGAACCTTAGTTCTACTTTTGAGTCATTATCTTCAATCTGCTCTAACAGCCAATTTTTTGCATCTAAACCAAACGGCTGATCTAACTCCGGCGCATCGATATAAGCTAACTCAACAATTCTATCCTTAGGTTTAGCGCTAATTAAAAGTGTATCACCATCGATAACTTCAATAACGTTAAACTCAGGAACCGTGGTCAAATCTTGTTGTTTTATCAGCACAAAACCCGTAACGATAAGAAGCACTGCAATGAGCAAATATTTTTTCATAAATTAATCAAAAGTATAGTAGAAACCAAAACTCAAAATATCAAAATCGACTAATCCGGGGTTATCCTGATGGGCACTTTCCAAGCCATAGCTACCATCTGAACGATATTGTTCATAGCCAAGGTTTACTAACCAATTATCAATTTTAGTTTCAACTTTTAAGCCTAGAGTGATTGCGCCATATGAAGACAAACGGTAATCGGTAGAATAGTATTTCTGTCGGCGTTCACTTTCATAATAGGTTTGGTAAAAGTCTGTTGCAGATTGCGTGTAATACCTTACAGAAGGAATGATGCGCCAATCTTCGGCAATGTTTTGAATCCACTTAGCTTCTAATGTATGCGAATTTAAATCCCAATTATCTGAATAGTACCGATAATCAATATGCAAGGCTGCTTGCGCACTTTCAATATAATTTCTTGTTCGACTTGTTAACAACCAAGCAGTTCTGTCTTCTGGACGTTGATCGCCAATTAAAATACGTTGCGTTGTATCCAGTGGGTCTACGATATCAACCAATTTATATGGATCAGACAAATAACCTTCTTTATAAATAAAGCCGCCACTCATTTGCCAAATCATATTTCGGTTAATTGTTTGTGTCATTGACAACATCGTTGAAAATGATTGCTTATCCTGCTCTTCAACACGTGCAGGTTCAAATGCATCTTTATCAACTGGATCTACCGTATCATCCGAGTAGTCAGCACTGATTGCATAAGTTTGCATTTTATCTTCACTAGTATGGCTATACGCTGCAGAAACACTATTACCGGTATAATCATCCTCACTTGAATTAGCAATACCAACTGTTAATGTTGAGTTATCGGAATAGGTAGATAAGGATACTTTAATATCATCACGGGTGTCCTTAATGGAGGCACCACTCATTGCTTGATGAACTTTGCCATCATTGCTCTTATAGGTATACCAAGGCGATGCGCCACTCATTGTTTCGGTTTGGTAGTCAAAGTTAACTTGATATTTACTACCAATCGGCAATAGCAATTGAAATTGGTTCACGTCGATGTCGTATCGACCAACACTATTTGTGCCGGTTGCACTTTTACTGGCATCAGCTTCACTATATTTATGATGTTTGTAGCCAAAAACAATAGATTCTGAGGGCGAGTCTGCAATGGCGATATTAGGTAAAATTGCTGCGGTTGCGGCAAGGGCACTGAGTGCTTTTTTAGAATCTGCGAGTTTCATTAATTGCACCCACAGCCGCCGCCGGCACCTTTACTTGAACCTGAACTAGATTCTTTCGAGTTATAAACGTGATTGGCAAATGACGACTGCATAGGGTCACTGTCTAAAGCCATTTCATTTTTGGCTAAATTACCTCTTTCCCACGGTTGCACCGTAGTACAAGCACTGCTGCACATTACCATTAAGATGATGGTTAATACTTTACAATTTGGTCTTTTTATTATCATTATTCTAACCTAGAAAGCTGTTTAAATTTTTATTTTAATTAACTGATTGAGCGCAATTCAACTTATGCGAATAAGTCTACTTCATCACCAAAATCAACCTTTAGCGGAAACGCTAATGCAGCATCAGATTGATCAATACCTAGTTGTTTACGCATTGCTTGCATAACATGTTTAGGCTCCAATATTACGCCATTATTGTCATTACTTGTTGTTGGTTTCGCTCTATTCACCTTGCGCGCATTAAGCTTATTATCCGTTGAACCAACTGCTTTTCCCGCCCATGGTGCATTCTTTTTCATTATTAGCGTACTACCAACAGCCCAATGGTCTTTTCCTGGTGGAGTACCATTATTATAAAAAGGCGTACGACCAAAGTCTGAAGCCACATAAACATTTAATCTATCTGCTATACCTAATTCTTCAGCTAGCACCCAAATATAGTCCAGGGTTGAGGTCAAATCAGATAAAGCACCCGCCTGTTTGTTATCGTGGTCACTATGGCTATCAAAACCTCTAGCGACAATATCTGCGGCTACAGATAAACCAGAAGCAAACGATAATAGTGAAAACTTAGCTTGTTTTAAAAGCTTATTATTAAAATCGTATTCACGTTCGTAAGCACCTGAAGACTCCGATTGCTCCACTTGCTCTAATAAAGGCTTGAAATTAGCAAACGCTGCAGACGGTTGAATCGACTTTCCGTAATCAGTAATGGATACTTTATCCATTGGTAAGCTGTGTTCAGCTCCCGCTTTAATATTATATCGACGCTGATTAAATTGGTCGATTAACGAGTACTGTTGTTGTTTTAAAAAGGGCTTAGTACTGGTAGTTGGCGTTTCATTTTCAAGTATTTGTAAAAAAGTACTCGGGTCATTACCAAGCTTACTTGCTGCAACAAGACCTTGAGTAAAGAAATCGCCACCATTATAAACTACCGGCACTGGTACACTTGCACTATTGGCAGCGGCAAATAATGCCGACAATGAAGGATAACCACCACCGTTATATCCAGTATAAGAATATAGGCGGCCGGCACTGTGCGAATTGGTAAAAGAATTTACGCCATTGACCACCAACATTTTATCATGATGGTTATCAAATAATTGACTATTATTGGCAAACGGCGCATATTGCAAATTTCCGGCTGTTTGTATCGACTCTGTCGCTGCCCACGAATTAATATTAACATCTTGCTTAGGGTCACAAAAACTTGCAACATCCCAAGCTGCATATACTTGCACTTGTAAAACAAACTCACCGGTATAACCGGGGTCAGCCGCCCAAGTCACATTAGACAAGAGTGAATTGCTTGCTAAGGCAGCTGTACTGTATTTTAAAAAGTTTCGTCTATTCATAGTCATTCCTTATTCATACAAATATGAATAGTCAGAAAGTAGTGCTGTTAACACGACCTTCCAAGCACTAAAAGTTTGCTGAGGATCGCCATTGGTTTTATTGTTGACCATTTTGCCGTCAAAGCCATCGCAACGCTCATAGGATTTTAATATATTGGTTTCATTACTACCGATAACTGCATTTCTTGCATCATCAAATAGCTGATATGCTGAGTTTATTTCCGCTGAATTTACGTTATATTCCTCACCAAGCAAACGTTCATATAAGGTCACTAATTGCGTTTTAATTAAACCTTCTGAGGTGTCGGACAAATTAACATCGCTGAATAATCTTCGATTCGCTTTATTTTTTTCAAAATCTTTACCTGCAATGAAACAGCTGTATTGGTTTGCTTGTAACTTAGCAACTTGAAATAGCGGGGCGCTTATTCTGCGCACTCTTTTAGTAACCTGCTCTGAGTCAATACCGCCATAGAATGCTTGATATGTGGTGTTATATTCTAAAGCAAAACCAGTGAGCGATTTAGTTTTCGCTGACATTTCTTCAGGTGTTAATAAACGCTTGCCACCTCGATAAATCACTAAGTCTTGATCATTAACACCCTGGTTACGGCTTTTTGCTCTAAACCAATCAGAGAGAATTAATTTTGCTAACATGCGTTTTAAATTCTGGTGCTCAGAAAAATCTTCAGCGACTGACTTTATAAACTGTTGCTGTGCCCAAATGCGATCATCTTGATCATGCTTTAAGACATCTTCACCAAAAATCGCTGGCCACCAAAACTGCACTGCTGCTGAGGCAAACCTGTCATCAGACGTTATTTTTTCAGCAAGCCAAGCAAGAGATGTCTCCGGAGTCGAAACCACTTCTTCAGCGTAGCCCGCTGGTAACATATCTCGATACCATAGGTCGCCTTCTCTAAATTGATATAGACCACTTTTATTTAGGCGGTAACCATTATCCAAAGCATGTTCACCATTATACCCATCACGATATAATCCATCATCGCCAAAATTTTGGAAGGTACCAGCAACTGGGTCCATCACTTCGTGGCAAACAACACAATTCGGGTTTTCTAAAGTTGGGTAATCAAAGTCTAAATCACCATCAACCAATCGAGGAGACGAATTTTCAATATCAAAGCCTAAGAAAAAATAATTGGTCCATCGTGAACGCATTCGATTACGATTTGTAGCGGTAGAAAAGTATTTATTTAGATAACTGTAGTTAGTTAAAACACCAGCATTAGGTAATGATACATTGGTTCCTGTAGGTGTATAAATATCATCATTATCCTTATTTGATCCGGTAAGGATTGTTCCTTTATCCCAATCTACTGGCTTTTTATTGTTATTATTTTTAATTTGCTGGCCATTGTTGGCATTCGCTACTAAAAACTGACCAGTGGATGGAGTTAGGTTGGTTTTAAATATCTGCGCAGTTAACTTAGACACCATTACGTAATCAGCTGTTAGAATTTCACTATATGGCTTATTGTTCTGCACCACATGGTTAATCAACTCAAGAGGAGCTTCAGCTAATTCTTCGGCGACCGTATTTCTAAAGCCACCTTTACTGCCACCACTATTTAATGAGTTAACATACATTTCACCATATTTTGGATACCAATGGCGCATCACTTGATGCACGTTTTGAAATGCATTTACATTAATAGCTCGGACCAATAACTGATCATTAGCGCCATTTTTAATAAACTCTTTAAATCCATCGCCTTGCATTAAATTAATAATTTCATTTTCAAATTCGGCTGCTGACAAGCTATCTTGCCTTGCTAGCTCGGCTTTACTCGGAACTTCACCAGAAAGGATAATTGAGGCGCGGCGATAAGTATTGCTATTTAGTTCTTTGCTGAAATTAGTTGGATATGAGTTGGACTTATCAGTTAATCCTAATGAGCTAATTAAATCTTCCAAATAACCATATTCTGCACTTCCTGGAGAGAATAATTTTCCACCAGTGTGATTAAGCAACCCTTGTACTTTTTGTAATAATAATTCAGCTTTACTGTTATCGGAAAGAAAGGAAATTAATGAATTTATATTCTCTGTTTCATTATCTGCATGAGTTTGATCTTTAAAAATAAGATTGGTTGCACCCGCTTGCCCTGATGAATTATGACAAACCACACATTTACTTAATACAATGTCATTATTAATCAATGCATATAGTGTGTCATTGTGGTCTGGTTCTTCAGGTACTTCCAAAGTTAAATTAGTCTTTGGATATTCATCATCTGCGTCATTAATACCATCGCCATCATCATCTGGGTCAAGCGCATCAAAAATGCCATCGCCATCTGTATCGATGTCTAATGCCGACCAAGTCTCAACTAACTCTATGGTGGCGATATAATCAACGAGTAATTGGTATTCACTTGAATCTTTCGCAACAACTTCACCACCATTATGTGAAACTGTTTTACTAACTTTATTTAATAATCTAGTGCTTGAATTAACCGCATACAGGTCGAATGCTGATTGGTAATCGATAGTATTACTGAAAACTAAATCGGTACGTTGCGCTACATTCCCTGGTGAATGACATGCAACGCAACGATCGTTGATAATATTATTTGAAATTTCTGGGTTGAACAATTCAGTATTACCTTGCGGCTTACTGCCAAGAACAATGTCATCCTGAAAAATCACATTACCGTTTTCTTGAGTTTCGACAACAATCAGATCTTCTGCGGTTGGTCCAGGCTTTTCTGGCTCAGGTTCTGGCCCAGGCTCAGGCTCAGGTTCTGGCTCTGGCTCTGGTTCTGGTTCTGGCTCAGGAACAGGCTCTTTTATCGGCAACGGTTCAACATCATAATTATCCGCAGAACCTTCGCCACCACAAGAAATTACGCAGCTCAGCGAAAATAATATAACAAAAAAATGCTTAAAATAGTTCACAGGGTTCTCTACCAAATTAACTTAATATTTCCAACCATAACTGACAACGTTATCAAATAAAGTCCAACTATACAAACTTCATATTAAACGCCACCTTATATCTGCTATATCAAGCCAATGAATGTCAAAATCCATGGCAATAAGAACGCTGTGGTAAATGCTGTTATAGCCATTGCTAAACCAGAAAATGCCCCCATCCGATCACTAACCTGAAATGCGCGTGCAGTACCTATCCCATGAGATGTTAACCCCATGGCGATACCTCTAACACTGTCATCTTTGAGTTTCATTAAAGAAAATACTTTAGTACCTAAAATCGCTCCAATTACTCCGGTAGCAGTTGCTAATCCAGCTGTCAAAGAAACAATACCACCGATATTTTCAGAAATTCCCATGGCCACTGGTGTCGATGTAGATTTCGGAGCTAAAGAAATTTGCGTAGCTAAGCTAGCGCCTAACCAATCACTAATATAAATGACAGATAAACTGCCGATAAATACCGAACAAATTAGGGTAATAGTTATAGGTAAAAGTAATTTTTTTATGCGGTGCAATTGTTGAAACAATGGCACTGCTAGGGCAACCACTGCTGGACCAAGTAAAAAGTGTACTAAGCTAGCGCCAGCAAAGTAGTCCTGATAAGAGATCCCGGTAATTAATAATATAATAATAATTGTCGCAATCGATATAATGACCGGATTAACTATAGGGTTATGATTTGATTTTTTATACAAGTATGCAGCGAGGCTATATATAGATAACGTCAATAACAAACCAGTTAAAGGTGAAGATTGAATCAACTGCCATATTGCATCTAATTTTTGCTGACTATTCATCAATCACCTCTTTGCTGAAAAGTTTAGTCGACCATTTCATTATTAGGGCGCAGCTAAACAACATAATGACAGTTCCTATAACAAGTGCCACGCTAATAGCTAACCACTCTTTGGCTAATAATTGGTAATGAACCATTAAACCAACACCTGCAGGTACAAATAACATCGCCAAATGACTCAAAAGGTTATCCGCTGCTGACTTTAGCGGCTCTCCTTCTTTCCCCCGAACAATTAGTGTTAGTAATAACAAAATAAGTCCAATCACAGGGCCAGAAACTGACAACTCGAAAATAATTACCATTATTTCACCTAGTAATTGATAGGCTAACAACCATATAAAACCAATAATAAAATTCACGATAAGCCCCTAGCCATTAACGATTAATAAATGCGACGATTAAAACAATATAAATATTGCAAATACACTTATCATAGCAATACTGATATACAAATTCATTGACTAAAACGTCAACATATAGAGTCCAATACAAAATCAAATATAACTTACATACCTGCTTTCAGAGGTAGCGAAAGCTGATATTACTGTTTCTATACTATTGACGTTCTTATTATTCAATAACTTGATTTATTTTCGACATCGCTATATTGTTAATCAAAAGTAAGTGGTCGGACTTGTTTAACTTGTTCGCCGAAATAAAGAGTTTTTAGGAAAACTAAAAATAATTGAAATCATATTCAAAGTGTCAGTGAGAAGAAATATGCCAGAGTACAAAGCGCCCGTTCGCGACGTTAAGTTCGTGATGCAAGAACTGTTAGATTGCGACAAACACTATCAAAAATTAGGCTTTGAAGATGCAAGCCTTGATATGGTTGATGCCATTATAAGCGAAGCGGCAAAGTTTAATGAGCAGGTAATCGCACCAATCAATCAAGTAGGTGACCAACAAGGTTGTACATGGGCCGATGGTGCAGTTAGAACTCCCGATGGATTTAAACAAGCTTATAGTCAGTACGTTGAAGGCGGCTGGCCTACTCTTTCTCAACCAATCGAGTTTGGTGGTCAAGGATTACCTTCATCATTAAGTACAGCAATTGGCGAGTTTACCTCTGCAGCGAATCATTCTTTTGCAATGTATCCAGGTCTAAGCCACGGCTGCATGGCAACATTGGAAGCCCATGGTAGCGAGCAACAAAAACAGATGTTCTTGCCTAAGCTTGTTGAAGGCACGTGGACCGGCACCATGTGTTTAACAGAAGCACATTGCGGCACCGATTTAGGGATGTTACGCACTAAAGCAGAATTAAACAATGACGGCACATACCGTATCAATGGCAGTAAAATATTCATCTCCGCTGGAGAACATGACTTATCAGAAAATATCATCCACGTAGTTATTGCGCGTATTCCAGGCTCACCTGAAGGAACACGTGGAATTTCATTATTTATCGTACCTAAGTTTAACGTTAATGATGACGGTAGCATTAGTGACGAAAACGGAGTTACTTGTGGCTCTATTGAACACAAAATGGGAATCAACGGTAGCGCAACGTGTGTCATTAATTTTGATAATGCTAAAGGTCACTTAATTGGTGAGATTAATCGTGGATTAAATTGTATGTTTACCTTTATGAATGCAGCTCGTTTAGGTGTCGCTAATGAGGGAGTAGCTCATGCAGATGCAGCATTTCAAGGGTCATTAGCCTACGCTAAAGACCGATTACAAATGCGTTCATTAACGGGTCCAAAAAATCCAGATGGCGCCGCTGATCCAATCATAGTTCACCCTGATGTTCGTCGTATGTTATTGACACAAAAATCGATAGCTGAAGGTGGTCGAGCATTAATAGGCTATTTAGCGCAGTTAGTAGATATTGTTCAAGTCAGTAAAGATGACAATGCTATCGCCATTGCAGAAGCAAATTTGGCACTATTAACTCCTATTGCGAAAGCGTTTTTAACTGAGCTTGGCCTTGAGTGTGCCAGTCACGGTGTCCAAGTCTATGGTGGTCATGGCTACGTGCAAGAATGGGGCATGGAACAGCTAATGCGCGATGCTAAAATCAGTTGCCTTTATGAAGGTACGACAGGTATACAAGCTCTCGATTTACTTGGGCGAAAAATACTTGGCTCAAAAGGCGAACTATTAAAAGTCTTTGCTACCGAAGTTTCAACATTTTGCATGCAAAACGGACAAACAGCAGAATTAACAACATACTGCCAAACGTTAGGTGGATATATCAAAGAATTAGGTGAACACACTCAGATGATTGCAAGCAAAGCGGTGGCAAACCCTGATGAAGTGGGAGCCGCATCGGTCGATTACCTGATGTATGCTGGTTATGTGACATTAGCATATTTCTGGGCAAAAATGGCCAAAGTAGCGACCGAAAAACTAGCAGAAGGGTCAAGCGAAACAGCGTTCTATAAAGCCAAGGTTAAGACTGCTAACTTCTATTTTGAACGTATTTTGCCGAGAGCAAAAGGTCATTTAGCTTGTATGACTAACGGCGCTGATAGCATGATGGCTATTACGGAAGAAGAGTTTATTTTCTAATGATGTGCGAAAAATCAATGTACCAATAAAGCAAAAAACAGAAAGTTAATTTACATAACTTTCTGTTTTTTTGTTTTCAATTACTTCTAATTTTTCGAAGGTCCCAGCGTTAACCCGCAGAGTTAGTGTTACTGTTAAGACTAAAACAAATATTATTTTGGGGGAGATTTCGAAGAAGCAAAATAAAGTAAATTTTGCTTCTTAAAGTACTGGATGCCATATTATAAATATCTAAGAAGCGTGCTGAATAGAAAAACTTGTCATCGTCGATGGCAAATCAACAACTTAGCGAAGCAACAATACGCAAAAAAATACAAAATATTTCAATTAAAAACATCAATTTTATAATTTTTCTACTATATTAAATTAATACTTAATTGAATGAATAATTCCTTGATTTACATATAAAAGGCAAAGATATGGATGCAATAGAATCTTCTGATCTTCTCGAAAACGTAGATATCGAATCAATACAACAACATTTAGATACCTTTATTGATTTGGTGATCACTTTTGGTACCAAAATGTTTGTTGCATTGTTGGTTTTGTGGGTTACTACTTGGATAGTAAAACGCATTGTTAAACTTATGGACATGGCGATGACTGCTCGTAAAGTGGAAGTCACTTTACACAAATTTTTACTTAGCATTATCAATATTGCTCTGCGAACAATATCAATTATCATCTTTGCATCGATGATAGGCATTGAAACTGCTTCCCTGATCGCTCTTCTAGGTGCTGCAGGTTTAGCTATTGGTTTAGCCCTACAAGGTAGTTTAGCTAACTTTGCAGGCGGTATCATAATCTTATTCTTCAGACCATTTAAAGCTGGTGATGTAATCGAAGCACAAGGGTTTGAAGGCACTATTCATGAGATTCAAATTTTCAACACCATTATGATTACTTATGACAATCGAAAGGTATTTATACCCAATGGTTTATTATCAAATGGTTGTTTGATTAATGATTTTAGTCAAAGAGTACGCCGTGTAGATATGAAATTTGGCGTTAGTTACTCAGATTCTGTTCCGAAAGTGAAAGAAGTTATTCAAAGCGTTTTAGATGCAGATGAAAGAATATTGAAAAAGCCTGCGGCAGATATATGGTTAGCCGAACACGGCGACAGTTCGATCAATTTCTTTGTACGCCCGTGGGTTAAGAGCGATGATTACTGGCAGGTTTATTTTGGCATACATGAAGAAATGAAATTAGCCTTTGATCGTGAAGGTATCAGCATCCCATTCCCACAACGAGATGTACATATGATACCGGTTGAAAATAAAGCCTAATACTATTTAAGTCTTAGTATTTTCAAACCATAGTATTAAACATTAAAATGGTCGCATGTAGCGGCCATTTATGTTTATGCCTACTCATATGGAGTAAGTATTTATATAGACTAATAAGAGCAAGTCAATTCAAACTAAAACAGATGACCAAAAACGACAACAACACCTTTATGCATAATGAGTTTAATACTGATAACTTTTCACCTTCTTGTGAGCGCAATAAAGAAGTCATATTAGAGCACTTGAGTCCCTATTTTACCGAAGCAAATTCGGTGTTAGAAATCGGTAGTTATTCATTGCAACATGCTCTGCATTTTGCAGCTAAACATCCGCAATTAGAGTGGCAACCGAGTGATCAATTAATTCACCAGAAAGCCCTTTTGAGAAACTTATTATCCTTCCCGCAAAAAAATATAAGATCTCCAATCGTAATAGACGTTAGTGATAGCAGTTCATGGCCTTGCAAGCCATACGACATTGTCTTTACCGCAAACACTTTGCACATTATGTCCTTTGAACATGTAAAACAACTATTTGCCAACGTACCTCACCGAATGACAAATAACGCATTACTTTGTGTCTACGGTCCATTTAAATACCAAGGAAAATATACAAGTAGTAGTAATGAAGGGTTTCAGCAGTGGTTGCAAGAAAGAGATAAAAACAGTGGCATAAGAGATTTTGAAGCGGTAAATCAGTTGGCATTAAACGCAGGCTTAGTTTTAGAAAAAGATATTTCAATGCCTGCGAATAATCAATTAATAATTTGGAAGACTCAACATGATCGCTAATACTCCAAAACCGCCCTACTACGCGGTAATTTTTAGTAGTATTCTTAACGAAAGTGACAATCAAAATTATCAAAAAATGGCTGTAACCATGGAAAACCTGGCAAAGCAGCAACCAGGTTTTTTGGGATTCGAGTCTGCCCGCGAAGATATCGGAATCACTATTTCTTTTTGGCGTGATTTGGAATCGATTAAGCAGTGGAAGAACAATAGCGAGCATAAGGTCGCACAGCAACAAGGGAAAGATTATTGGTATAAAGCATACACCACCCGCATTTGTAAGGTAGAGCGAGACTACCATCTATAATTTAGAACATTTAATTAGAGCCGTTACCTTTTAGCTAACGACTTGGAAATAATAACTGTGTATTTATTTGGCGAGTGAATCCGATTTAGCTTTTGCACGGCTGACTTTTGCCCAAACAAAGAACAATAAGCCAAGAGAAAACCACGCTATAACCATTGCCCATTCGTAAGGCCAAAGTAGTGCACTTGGCCCCCAAGGCAAATAAATCCAACCTAAGCTCAAGCTAACGATCAGTGCCATATAGCCAACAAACTTACCATTTTTTACTCTAAATGGTCTTGGCATATCAGGTTCTTTCTGTCTCAGCTTTAAGAATGCATAGGCAACCATGCCATAACCAATAACCACCGCAAAGCTGCCAGAATTTATTAACCATACCAAAATAGTTCGTCCGAAAAACGGTGATATCACACACAAACAACCTATAAAGATAATCGCTACATAGGGGGTTTTATATTTTGGGTGCAATTTTGCGAATGCCGATGGTAGATGACCCGACTTTGCAAGCGCATAAATTGCTCTACTGCCACCAAGAACAAAAGCATTCCAACTGGTAATAATTCCTGCAATGCCACCTAATACAGTCAGGTTTCCGGCCCACTGACCCTGCCAAACATTTGCGTGAGCATCTGCAGTAGCCATAAAAGAGCTAGATAGTTCATCACTAGTCATTGCCAATGCAGTACCCAAGGTAATTAAACAATACCAAACAACAGCAATAGCCACTGAGAATACCAATAACTTGCCAATAGACTTAGGCTTTAGATTAATTTCCTCTGCTGATTGCGGGATCACGTCAAACCCAATCATTAATGCTGGTATCATTGCTAACACGGCGAAAAAACCTTTATGGCCATCGACAAATAAAGGGGTCACATAGGTTAGGTTAAAGTCGGTAAAGATGCCCATCATAAACATCCAACCAATAATTAAGAATCCGGCGGTTATTGTGGTTTGCACAACCGCCATAAATTTAATGCCAACGTAATTTATGATGGTAATTGCGATGGAAGCGATAACCCCAATAATGGCGTAACTGATATAAACATCTGCCTCAAAGACCGACCATAAATACCCCGCTTTTAACTGCGGAAATAAATATTCTATTGCAGTAGGAAGTGCGGCAGATTCAAATGCAGGTACGGTAATATAGGCCATAATTATCGCCCAAGTACAAATAAATGATCCAGTTCGTCCAAACGCTCTTTCGGTATATACGTGTTCTCCACCAACCTTCGGCATAGCAGAAACAAGTTCAGCGTAGGTTAAACTGATTAATAAAATAGCGAAGCCGCCGACAATAAAAGCGAGTATAGCCCCAACTGTACCTGCAGACGTTAACCAAATACCGGTCATAATAACCCAGCTCCAGCCAATCATTGCACCGATGGCTAAGACTAGTACTTCTCTTTTTGATAAGGTGCGAATTAAATCTTCGCTCGACATAAGTAATTATTCTCGTTATTTTTTTAAGTATTTAATAATCTTGCTGTTTTTGTTTTTTATTCTGATTAACTAATTATTGCGGATTTTTCTAGATTAGCAATAAATTTGGCAATATTGCCTCAACTACAACGATATTGATTACAGTCACGCATGTCAGCATGGCCATTTTCATTTACAAATCGATAGTGTTTTAGTGAATGCAATTGCGTTAATATGGGATACCTTAAATTTTTAAAACTCTATTATGCGCCTATTATCCTTTATTGCCTGCACTTTATTTGTCACTTTCATGCTGTTATCAACTAGTTTCGCTCAGACCAATGTTAGCGACGACAAAATGCTTAATGAATTTTCTAAGATTCATCAAGAATTAATGCCAAAGGTTGCAGTTGCCGATATGTTCTATGGCTGTATGATTGATAAAAAACAAGGCTCTTACAGCATTGAGTTTTTAATCAATGAAATGGATAAAACAGAGCTTGCAGATAAACTTCAAGCGTGTTTGGGTGAAGATACTATCGCTTCTAATGCCGCGTTAAACTACGGGATAAAGGCTTGCTTTATTGATCAGATGTCAGGGTTAACCGAAGAGCAGCAAAAATCTAAATTAGTCGCTGTTGACGAAGCGTTAGCCAATCTACCAATTGAAGAGCGCAAGCGTAGCTTTACTCAATGTGTTAATAATCAGACGCTGTCATACATGAAGTAGTTATTCAGCTAGTCTGCCTTGATTAGGTACTTGGCAGACATCGAGTACCGGTTTTGGTTTGAATATGAAGAAATCATGGCTGCGTTTACGTCGTGAATCGAGCATGCTTTGAAATTCTTTTGATTCTGTGCGCCACACTTCAATCTGAATTTGTTTATCCTTAGGTAAGTCTGCCATTAAGTTAATCGCTTTTATCTCAGATGTGCCGGCCATTTCTGGCCATTGTTTTTCATCAGTTATCACAAATCGATCTAGCTTTTGCAAATACTCTAAACCATAAACAACTCTGCCAATCACGCTCATATTCCGATCTAAATAACGTGGTGCTTGACCAATAACTGCATAAAAATCACCTGCGGCGGTATTGGGCTCTGTACTTCGTGCCATTGCAACGGTACCAGGACAATGTAACAGCCAACTTTGATTACTTTTGTCTTCAACTCCCACGGCAAAGCCGTCAATAAATCCTGTTTCATCAGCAAACATATCTTTAGTTTCTACAGCGACGTAATTGTCTTTAGCTGTCAGTTTTTTGGTCGCTTCAAGCGGTATCATCGCTCTGGGTTGATAAGACGGTTTAGGGCCAGCTTGCGCGACAAAGCCATCGACAACTCGGTAGAACTTGGCGTCATTAAACATTTCGGTTTTTATCAAACGCTTGAACTCTGCAATATTTTTGGGTGCGAATTCAGGCTTGAGCTCAATCACAACGTTGCCATATTCAAGTTCGAGTAATAGCATATTTTCAGGTGCCACCAATCGCCAACTATCCTCGTTAGCAACGGCGCTATAACTGCATAAACTGAAAGCGATAAGTAGTATAAATTTTTTCATTACTGGCATCTCTGTGACTTGAATTTAAATCTGCTGCGCTCTAACATAGCACAAATTAATTTCTATAAACCTATGTTGAGAGTTCATTATTTGCAGAACCCTGCTATAACGTTCAACTTAACGGAGACACGTACAGTGAACAAAAGTTTTATCACTAACGTCATTGCTTTTATCATAGCCAGCTGCGGTTACTATTTTAGTCACGACATTATTTTTTCCATTGGTGTTTTTGCTTTATCAGGTGCAATAACAAATGCCTTAGCTATTCATATGTTATTTGAAAAAGTACCGTTTCTTTATGGCTCTGGTGTTATCCCTGCTCGTTTTGAAGATTTTAAAGGTGGTATTCGAGAATTAATGATGGAGCAATTTTTTACCGATGAAAATATTGATAAGTTCTTATCTGAACAAAGTGGTGGTGCCGCTCATTTTAATTTAACGCCAATTATCGAAAAGGTTGATTTAGAGCCTGCGTTCAATTCCCTGGTAAAAACCATAGAAGAGTCTTCGTTCGCTGCTATGCTGTCGATGTTTGGTGGCAGTGAGGCATTAATGCCGCTAAAAAGTTCTTTTATTGAGAAAATGAAAACATCATTGGTTGATATCACTGAGTCAGATAAATTTAATGAATTAGTGCGTAATGAATTAGAACAGCCAAACGTGGTTGAAAGTCTGCGTGATAAAGTCACCGATATCATCAATAAGCGTCTCGAAGAACTAACTCCAGCACTAGTTAAAGAAATAATTCAACAGATGATCCGTAAGCATCTTGGATGGTTAGTTGTTTGGGGAGGTGTTTTTGGTGGTGCAATCGGCTTTTTGGCTGCATTTTTAAACGTATAAGCTAGAAAATTCTCAGGTTAATTTATACTGTTTTAGTTTTTTTCGAAAAAAGATCAAAAATTGCGCAAATTAGCCTTAATTTTCCTATCTATCTAAGCTATCCTAGCTTTAAATTTGGAATCACAATCAAATATCTTGATTCCGTACATTCAACCTGTGAAAAACTAGAAGGTCAAATCACCATGTTTGGTAATTTATCAGCGCTACCTGCCGACCCTATTTTAGGATTGTTGGCAAAATATAGAACAGACTCGAACCCTAACAAAATTGATTTAGGTGTCGGTGTTTATAAAGATGAATCTGGCGTTACGCCAATTCTTGATTGTGTAAAAGCTGCTGAGAAATTTCGTTTAGATAGTGAAGATACCAAAGTCTATATTGGCCCTACAGGTTCACCTTTATTCAATGATGAAATGAGCAAGCTTATTTTTTCAGAGCACAAAGTGCTTGAGCAAAACCGGGCTCGTACCGTTTCAACTCCAGGTGGTACTGGTGCATTGCGCGTTGGTGCAGAATTTTTAGCGTCTTGTAAGCCTGGTGCTACTATTTGGGTAAGCGACCCTACATGGGCAAATCACACTGGCCTATTTCAAGCTGCCGGATTAATCGTTAAAACATACCCGTACTACGATTATGAAAACAAATCTCTTAAATTCGAAGAAATGATGTCTACACTTGCGAGTGTTGGTAGAGATGACATTGTATTGCTACACGCATGTTGTCATAACCCAAGCGGCATGGATTTAAACCAAGAGCAATGGCAAAAAGTTGTTGCTCTAACAAAAGAGAATGGGTTTACGCCGTTTATCGATATGGCTTACCAAGGCTTTGGTGACGGTTTAGATGAAGATGCGTACGGCGTACGTTTAATGGCCGACAATGTAGAAGAGATGGTTCTAGCCTCGTCTTGTTCTAAAAACTTCGGTTTATATCGTGAACGTATTGGAGCTTGTACCATTATTGGCAAAGATACGGTAACAACTGAAATTGCTAATTCAGTGTTACTTAAAGTGGTTCGTTGTATTTACTCAATGCCACCAGCACATGGTGCTGCAATTGTTGAAACAATTTTATCAAGTGACGAATTACGCCAGCAATGGTTTGACGAATTAGCGGTAATGCGAAATCGCATTAATGGCAATCGTCAATTATTAGTCGACAACCTAAAAGCCCAAGGTGTTAACCGTGACTTTAGTTTTATAAATACCCAAAAAGGCATGTTCTCTTTCCTCGGTATTACCCCTGAACAGGTTCAACTGCTGATGGATGATTACAGTATATACATGGTTGGTTCATCACGCATGAGTATTGCTGGTATAGCTGACAGCAATGTTGAGTACTTAGCAAAGAGTATTGCTAAAGTCCTGTAACAAAGAGTGCAAAATAATTCATAAAAAACTCAGTTTTACTGAGTTTTTTTATATCTACAATAAAAAATTACAAATATTATCAACTCATAAAAACCGTTAAGCCATTGTATTTATTAAAATTATATCATTACTAAATAATAATTTGAGGAATATTTAAGCGCTTATAAATTGTTTGTGAAATTATGTTGATATATCTTTCCCGTCACAAGGTTAACTCCCTTCAATTAAAAGTCCCAACCAAAACCTTTTAATTGGCTGTATTCAAATACAGCAAATCTGTCTTTAGGCCACTTAGCTATTAAGTGGCCTTTTCTTTTTCTAACGCTCTGAAAAAATCTCCGCTACAAATTTATTGCTGACAATAGAAATAACGGCTAAATTAAATTTAACAAAAATTTAACCTGGAAAATTTATGAGCCAAGGCAGTCACCACACCAATAATGATGAACGAAATCGTGATATCAAAATTAATATTAATGGTGAGCTATTCCACCGTGATGAAGCGAAGATATCGGTCTTCGACTCCGGTTTTATTCTAGGTGATGGTGTATGGGAGGGCCTACGCTTACACCATGGTAAGTTACCCTTTATTAATCAACATATGCGCCGACTATGGGAAGGTGCAAAAGCGTTGGATATGGATCTCGATATCAGCCCGCAACAGCTCATCGACCGGATTTTGGCAACCTGTAAAGCAAATAATATGGAAGATCACGTCCATATTCGCCTCATGGTAACCCGTGGCGTAAAGTCAACACCGTACCAAGATCCTCGCGTAACTATCACTCCGCCAACTATTGTGATAATTCCAGAATATAAAGTTCCATCACCTGACACAGCAGATAGAGGTTTAGATCTCTATACAGTTTACGTGCGCCGCGGTGCGCCGGACGTACAAGACCAAAAACTGAATACCCATTCTAAGTTAAATTGTATTTTCGGTTGCATACAAGCGACAAAAGCGGGTGCTGATGAAGCATTAATGCTTGATCCACACGGTTTCGTTTCTACATGTAACTCTACTCACTTCTTTATTGTTAGAGACGGTGAAGTATGGACATCTACCGGTGATTACTGCTTAACAGGGATAACTCGAGGTAATGTCATTGAGCTGTGTAAGCAAAATGACATCAAAGTTAGGCAGAAAAACTTTACCTTATCAGAGGTATATGGTGCAGATGAAGCATTCGTTACAGGCACCTTTGCCGGTGTGACTCCAGTCAAGTCAATCGATGGCCGCAATATTGGTGATTATCCGCAAAGACAAGGTAAAGGTGAAATGGTTGCGCGTTTACAACAATTGTATTTATCGTTGATTGCAAAAGAATGCGACTAAGGTTTTTGCATGAACGATATAACGACAACAAGAATTGCGATGTGGTCTGGCCCGCGAAATATTTCAACGGCGATGATGCGAAGTTTTGAGAATAGAACCGATAGTGCCGTGGTTGATGAACCTTTTTATGCCTATTATCTAGCGCAGACCAAACTTAAGCATCCTATGTACCAACAGATCCTCGCAAGTCAATCAAATCGTTGGCAAGATGTCGTAGAACAATTGTTAACCGATCATGAAATAGAAAATAACGGCCGCGAAGTGTTTTATCAAAAGCATATGACCCACCATATGCTGAAAGATATCGACCTAGATTGGACTAATCACCTCAAGCATTGCTTTCTAATTAGAAACCCTTTGTATGTCATAAACTCCTATGTCAAGAAAATGCCAAGTGTTAATAACGATGACATTGGCATTGTGCGTCAATATGAGCTTTATCAACAACTGTGTGAAATTACTCAATCTGACATACCGATTATCGATAGTAAGGATGTATTAGAAAATCCAGAAAGTGTGTTAAGTCAATTGTGCCAACAACTGGATATTCCATTTGAACAACGTATGCTGTCTTGGCCTAAGGGCAGACGCGACAGCGATGGCGTATGGAGCAGTCATTGGTACCAAAATGTAGAAAATTCGGAACGTTTTGGCGAATTTATAGAGCCGGTAATTCAACTTACCGACCAACAAAAAGCACTTGCCGATGAAAATGATAAATATTATCAAGCGTTATACAGTAAACGAATAAAACCAGAAAGTTGATATAAACCTCTCGAGGTTAAAAATTATTGTTAGTGTAACAGCTAAACTTACGCTAAAATTACGTTTTTATTGTCTTAGATGACTAGCTCTTAAATGACTGTGTCTTAGATAAATGAGTTTTAACTGTAATTTGGAGTTTACGTGATTGTTCCTGGTAATTTATTTATTTTAGCCGCGCCATCGGGAGCCGGTAAATCAAGCTTAATCAAAGGCCTGCTAGCGCAAAATAATGACAGAAGGTTACAAGTTTCAGTATCACATACCACACGAGCGCCACGTCCTGGTGAAATCGATGGCGAACACTACCACTTTGTCAGCGTGAATAAATTCAAAGAGTTAATTAAACAAGGTGCGTTTTATGAATGGGCCGAAGTATTTGGCAATTATTACGGTACTTCTGAAAGCGCAATAGATGATCAATTAGCACAAGGAATTGATGTCTTCCTTGATATCGACTGGCAAGGTGCACAGCAAGTCAGACTGAAGAAACCTCAAGTCACCACTATTTTTATTTGTCCGCCTAGTAAGGCTGAATTGGAAAAACGTTTGGTCGGCCGCGGTCAAGATAGTGAAGAAGTGATTGCCCAGCGCATGAACGAGGCAGTTTCAGAATGTTCCCATTATCAAGAGTTTGATTACATTGTCGTTAACGACGATTTTGACTCCGCGTTAAATGACTTAAACGTTATTGTCAGCAACCAACGATTGAAACAATCGCAACAGGCAATAAAGCATCAGTCCTTGTTTAGTGATTTACTTGATGTTAACAACTAACCAATAAAATCAAGAAACCTAAGTGAAAAGCTCGGCAAGCGTTCAAGTAAGCATTAGGAAAGATAAATTTTTTCTAGCATAAAGTTTGCGCATTTAGTAAACTATGCAGCTTGATGCCGATTCTTAAAGAATTGGAAAATAAATTTATTGTTCTATTGGAGTAGTTACATGGCTCGCGTTACTGTTGAAGATGCAGTTGAAAAAATTGGTAATCGTTTTGACTTAGTATTAGTTGCATCACGTCGTGCACGTCAAATCGCCACTGGTGGTAAAGAAGCATTAGTTGATATTGAAAATGATAAACCAACGGTTTTAGCGCTACGTGAAATCGAACAAGACCTAATCACTGAAGAAATCATGGACAATGCAGAACGTCAGCATCAAGTTCAACAAGATTCAGCTGAATTAGCTGCAGTTGCTGCGATTGTTGGCAACCAACTTTAAGTTCTAAATCACTTAAATTATCGAATAAAAGAGAAAGCCAATGGTTCTGCCATTGGCTTTCTTTTCATTTCAAAGTATCCTTATCTTTAAGCAACATAAAATAACAGTGTGTTAAAGTTATTCACCTTAAAATAATCAAGTTTGGAGCCGTTAGGTGTATCTTTTTGAACCATTAAAAAAACAAGCTGAAACTTATCTGTCGAAAGAGCACATAGACTTGCTTAAGCATGCCTATCAAGTTGCCTTTGATGCTCACGATGGACAAATGCGTTCAAGTGGTGACCCTTATATTACTCACCCTGTTGCGGTTGCCCGTAATTTGGCTGATATGCACCTTGATCATGAAACGTTGATGGCGGCGCTATTACATGACGTCATTGAAGATACCGAAGTTACAGGCGATGAACTTGCCGAGCTATTTGGTAGTACAGTGGCCGAATTAGTTGAAGGTGTCAGTAAATTAGATAAATTAAGCTTTAGTAACAAGCAAGAAGCACAAGCAGAAAATTTCCGTAAAATGATCATGGCGATGGTTCAAGATATACGGGTAATATTGATTAAACTTGCTGACCGTACTCATAATATGCGGACGCTTGGTTCATTAAGGCCTGATAAACGTCGACGTATCGCCCGTGAGACTCTCGAAATTTACGCTCCAATTGCCAACCGCCTAGGTATTCACGGCATTAAGAATGAACTTGAGTTATTAGGTTTCCAAGGCCTATACCCTATGCG
This sequence comes from Thalassotalea crassostreae, assembly GCF_001831495.1. NCBI lineage: Bacteria > Pseudomonadati > Pseudomonadota > Gammaproteobacteria > Alteromonadales > Colwelliaceae > Thalassotalea > Thalassotalea crassostreae. Next base: position 143,643 of record NZ_CP017689.1, on the reverse strand, counting down.
CCACAGAGCGCTTAGTGAAGCAGTAAAGCAAGCTCGTGGGAATCGAAAAGAAATCATCGATAACATCAAAGAAGAAATAGAAACTCGTCTAGCAGAAAGTGGTATTAAAGCCATAGTTGTTGGCCGCGAAAAGCACCTGTATTCAATTTATCGAAAAATGTTAAACAAAGAATTAATGTTTAACGAAGTTATGGATATTTACGCATTTCGAATTATTGTTGAAGAACAATATGATGCCTGTTATCGAGCGTTAGGTGCTGTACATAACTTATTCAAACCGATAGAAACTCGTTTTAAAGATTACATAGCGATTCCAAAATCGAACGGTTATCAATCTCTCCACACTTCTCTTATTGGTCCTCATGGTATTCCGATTGAAATTCAAATTCGAACCCAAGAAATGGACCAAATGGCCGATAAAGGCGTTGCCGCTCATTGGGTTTATAAACAAAAAGGCGAAGATGTAGTCGGCTCTACCGCACAGGTGCGTGCGCGTAAATGGATGCAATCGCTAATCGAATTACAACAAAGTGCGGGTAGCTCATTTGAGTTTATCGAAAATGTAAAAACAGATTTATTTCCGGAAGAAATCTACGTATTTACGCCTGAAGGTAAGATCATTGAATTACCAATTGGTGCAACGGCTGTAGATTTTGCATATGCCGTGCATACCGACGTAGGTAATGCCTGTGTTGGTGCGAAAGTAGAGCGTAAACCTTACCCATTAAGACAACCTCTGCTTTCTGGACAAACAATCGAAGTGATCACATCACAAGGTGCAAGACCAAACGCTACTTGGTTAAACTTTGCAGTTACAGCGAAAGCTCGATTACAAATACGTAATTATCTGCGCACAATGGAAGAAAATGAATCACTTAATCTTGGTAAACGATTATTAGTACATGCGCTTGGCCAACATAAGCTCGAAGATATTAGCAGCGAACGTATTCAAGAAGTTGTGGTTGAAACCGGTTATCAATCTCTTGATGAATTACTAGTCAATATAGGTTTAGGTAATGCGCTGAGTATCGGTGTTGCAAGACGATTAACTGGTGAGTTTACCAGTGATGATGATGAGCAAAACAGCTATGGAAAAGCGAAGATGCCAATCAAAGGTTCTGAGGGCATGTTAGTTACTTATGGCAAATGTTGTCACCCAATTCCTGGGGATGATATTGTCGCTTATATTAGTTCTGGCAAAGGCCTGATGGTTCACCAAGATGGTTGTCGTAACATTAGTGGTCGTGAAAAAGAACTTGGTAAGTTCTTCCCGGTAAAATGGGACAACGACATTGATAAAGAATTTGTTGCCGCAATGCGTGTCGAAATTATTAATCATCAAGGGGTATTAGCGAAATTAACTTCGGTAATATCACAGTGTGATTCTAATATTCGTTCATTGAATTCTGAAGAGAAGGATTCAAATTTATACTTAGTGAGTTTAGAGCTTACTTGTCGCGACCGGATACATATTGCCAACATCATCCGTAAATTGAAGATTATGCCAGACGTTCAAAAAGTAGTGAGAACGCGTAAGTAATATTGGCCCAAATTTTAAGAGAAAACTAAGACGAAATTATGAAAACAGTTATCAGCACAGATAAAGCACCGAGTGCAATCGGCACTTATTCACAAGCGACCAAAGTAGGTACCACGGTTTATTTATCGGGACAAATACCTCTGATCCCAGAGACGATGGAAGTGATATCGTCTGATTTTGCTGAACAAGCAGAGCAAGTATTCAAAAATTTGGTTGCTGTTTGTGAAGCCGCTGGTGGCAGTATTAATGACATGGTGAAAGTAAATATCTTTATGACAGATCTAGCCAATTTCGCCACCGTAAATGAAATCATGAGTCGTTACTTTGAAACGCCGTACCCAGCGCGTGCAGCAATAGGCGTTAGCCAATTACCGAAAGGCGTTGATATTGAAATTGACGGTATTTTAGAACTGCCAAGCGTAAATTAATATGACACCTGAAAGACATCAGCGCATTCTCGAAATGCTTAACAAAAGACAAGTCGATTTAACCGTTTGCATGGAAGGGGTGCACAAACCTCATAATCTCGCGGCTGTTGTTCGTACCTGTGATGCCATCGGTGTTAGTGATGTTCACGCAGTTTGGAAAAATGAGCGCATGCGTGTCGGTGCAAGCAGCGCTGTTGGCTCTCATAACTGGGTTGACGTTCATAGTTATGACAACACCAAAGACGCGATCACTCGATTGAAAGAACAAGGTATGCAAGTACTAGTCACCAATTTAAGTGATACTGCCGTGGATTTTCGCGAGATTGATTACACTAAGCCTACAGCCATTATTCTTGGCCAAGAAAAATTTGGTGCTTCCGATGAAGCTTTAGCAATGGCCGATCAAGATATCGTTATTCCTATGGTCGGTATGGTGCAATCATTAAATGTTTCTGTAGCCTGTGCGGTGACTCTTTACGAAGCTCAGCGTCAACGTCAGTTAGCAGGTATGTATGACAGTCCTTCTGAAGTCACTGCGGAACATCGTAATCGCGTATTATTTGAAGGTGGACACCCAATATTTGCAAAAGCCTGTCAACGCAAAGGACTACCTTATCCACAAATCGATGATGATGGCGAAATTGTTGCCGATGACGATTGGTGGAAAAAAATGCAAATGAACAAAGAAGCTTGGGCAGACATCGACGAGTAGTATGACTATGGCATCACGCGAAGGACTGCATACTTTAGCGAGCACACCGGTAACTGTGCTTAAAGGCGTCGGTCCTGGCATTGCCAAAAAGCTAGAAAAACTCGGCCTTTATACATTACAAGATGTGGTCTTCCACCTACCCCTAAGATACGAAGACCGCACTCGAGTCTATGCCATCAGAGACTTGATGCCAGGCCTTCATACAAGTGTCATCGGTGAAGTCGTCGATAGCCAAATTAGTCTTGGTCGGCGACGAATGTTACTGGTTCGCATTAGTGACGGTTATAGTGAGCTTACCTTACGTTTTTTCCATTTTAGTGCTGCCCAAAAAAATAACCTTAGTCGTGGTACTCGCATTCGCTGTTTTGGCGAAATTCAGCGTGGCGCGCGTGGCTTTGAAATTATTCATCCAGAATACAAAAAAATAGATGACAGTACTGATGCACCTCAAGTAGAAGAAACATTAACACCGGTCTACCCAGCGACCGACGGCCTTAGGCAAATCAGTATTCGTAATATTTGCGATCAAGCACTGCTCAGACTTGAACGAGGGAAAGTCGAAGATCTTCTTCCTGATAGATTTTTCGCTGAAAACATATCACTTACCGACGCATTACTGACAATTCATCGCCCACCGCCAGAAGTGAGTATTGAAATGATTGAGCAAGGTAGACACCCTGCTCAGCTCCGTTTGATTAAAGAAGAATTGTTGGCTCACAACTTGAGCATGCTGAAGCTCAGACAATCTAGTGATAAGCACCCAGCGATACCACTGCACATCAAAGAAGACTTAGAGCAATCATTTTTAAAGTCGTTACCATTTTCGCCAACAGGGGCACAACAACGAGTCGTCAATGAGCTGCGTAGTGATTTAGCTAAAGATTTACCTATGATGCGCTTGGTACAAGGTGATGTTGGCTCTGGTAAAACCTTAGTCGCAGCACTTTCCGCACTTACCGCTATAGGTCAAGGCTATCAAGTAGCTTTAATGGCACCAACTGAAATATTGGCGGAGCAGCACGCAATAAATTTTGCCAATTGGTTTTCCCCTCTTGGTATTCAAGTTGGTTGGCTGGCTAGTAAAAGCCCGGTGAAGGTGAAAAGGCATGCACTGAATGCGATTAGTGATGGCAGCATGCAAATGGTGATAGGCACACATGCATTGTTTCAAGAGCAAGTAGAATTTCATAACATGGCCCTGATTATTATTGATGAGCAACATCGATTCGGTGTCCATCAACGGCTGCAATTACGAGAGAAAGGTAAAATTGGTGATTGCTATCCACACCAATTAATTATGACCGCGACACCTATCCCAAGGACATTGGCGATGACTGCCTATGCCGACTTAGATACTTCAGTAATCGATGAATTGCCACCTGGCAGAACACCAATCACTACAGTGGCGATAAGCGATGCACGGCGTGATGACGTCATTGAACGAGTTAAGCTCAATTGTATGACTGAAAACCGTCAAGCTTATTGGGTATGTACGCTAATAGAAGAGTCTGAAGTGCTTGAATGTCAGGCCGCTGAAGATACTGCTGAGTATCTGCAACAACAACTTGGAGAATTAAAAGTTGGTCTCGTGCACGGGCGAATGAAAGCCGATGAGAAACAAGCGGTTATGGATGAATTTAAAGCGGGAAATATTCATTTACTGGTCGCTACAACAGTCATCGAAGTTGGCGTTGATGTACCAAACGCGAGTTTAATGATTATTGAAAACCCTGAGCGCTTAGGTTTAGCGCAATTACATCAGTTGCGCGGCCGTGTCGGTAGAGGTTCTGTCGCCTCACATTGTGTACTCATGTATAAAAGTCCGCTTTCAAAAACCGCTACAAAACGTCTAGGTGTGTTGCGCGAATCAAACGATGGCTTTTTAATTGCCCAACGCGATCTAGAAATTAGAGGCCCTGGTGAGCTCCTTGGCACACGTCAAACAGGCTTAGCCGAGCTAAAAATTGCCGATTTAGTACGAGACGGCGAACTTATTCCCGAAATCCAACAACAAGCGAGCATGCTTTGGCGTGAGCATCCAGAAAAAGCGGAAGCGCTAATAAAACGCTGGCTTGCCAATAAAGAGCAATACTCAAACGCATAGTGCTAAAATACTGGTGGCATAGTCCATTATTTCAATTAAGTGGGCTCTGACACCAGTATTTTTCTTGCTTCGAGCTTTTACTATTCATAAATCGCTAAATTACTTTACCGATAGCAGCAAAGTTAAGTACACTAGAGCCATTGAAATAATTGATTAGCATAGGCTAAACCGCAATGACTAAAGATGTAAAAGATACCACTCATTTTGGCTTTAAAACCGTTAAAACTGATGAAAAAGAAACAATGGTTGCCAGTGTTTTCCATTCTGTGGCGAAACAATATGATGTTATGAATGATTTAATGTCTTTTGGTATTCACCGCCTATGGAAACGATTCACCATAGACGCAAGTGGCGTGCGCCCTGGTAATAGTATTCTTGACTTGGCAGGCGGTACAGGCGATTTAACGGCGAAATTTTCAAAGCTAACAGGTCCAACTGGTAAAGTAATTTTAGCTGATATCAATTCATCAATGCTAAATGTTGGACGTGATAAATTGCGCGATTTAGGTATTGTTGGCAACGTCGACTATGTACAAGCCAATGCTGAAGCACTGCCGTTTGAAGACAACAGTTTTGACATTGTGACCATTGCTTTTGGTTTACGCAATGTAACCGATAAAGATAAGGCGTTAGCGTCAATTTACCGTGTATTAAAACCCGGCGGACGCTTATTAGTACTGGAATTTAGCAAGCCAGAACACGACTTAGTGAACAAAGCTTACGATTTCTATTCGTTCAACATCCTGCCTAAAATGGGCGAACTTGTTGCTAAAGATGGTGAAAGTTACCAATATCTTGCTGAATCAATTCGTATGCACCCTGATCAAGAAACGTTAAAGTCAATGATGGAAAATGTTGGCTTTGAGCAAACCAAATATCACAACTTAACCGGTGGAATAGTTGCTCTACATAAGGGTTATAAGTTTTAATCTATGATTGAACAGCTAATGCCTAAACAAGCGTTTTGCGCGTTGATTGAGCTCATTGCCAATAAAGCATTGAGCTCACATCAGTCCAGTTTGACTAACCAAGACCAGAATCTATTAGCCTGTGTCGAACAAAAATCGCTGACATTACTGATCAATGAATTCGAATTTCCATTAACTATTCTTGCTGATAACGGCAAACTAAATATTATCGCCAGTAAGCTTTCTACTGACTGCGTGATTCAGACAAGTTTGAAAGCGTTGCCTAAGTTAAAGCAGGGTGATCAAATTACCGCGCTGATAAAATCAGGTGAGCTCGATATCGTTGGTGATGTAAAAATTGCACAACAATTTGCTAGCGTAGCCGAATCACTCGATATCGATTGGCAGCAACAACTCGCTTTGCGAATTGGCGATGTGCCGGCTTTTAAAGTCAGTAAACTAGGTAAACTAATAGCTAACAAAATTAAGTTTGCCACAGAACAAATTCAATTAGATAGTAGCGAGTATCTTTTGCATGAGAAGCAATTATTGGTGACCGGTTCTAAAATTAATAAATTTAATCAACAAGTTGCGCAACTCGAACAAGACGTCGATACTTTAACGCAAGATGTTGAAAAACTAGTACTTAAACTAAGTTAACAAAGAGAAATTTGTGCGCAGTAGACGATTATATCAAATAGTAAAAACATTCCTTAATTATGGACTAGACGAGCTACTGCCAAAAGAAAAAACACCTTTTGCAGCTAAACTCGCACGCCATAGTCTATTTTGGATTAGGAACAAGCATAAAGACAAACCTGTTGAACTTCGTTTTCGTCTAGCCATAGAATCTCTTGGCCCAGTTTTTATTAAATTTGGACAAATGCTTTCAACTCGTCGAGATCTTTTACCAAAAGAAATGGCAAATGAACTCGCGCATTTACAAGACCGTGTAGAGCCTTTTGATGGCGAAAAAGCAAAAGCATTGATCATTGCTGCCATTGGTGAAGAAAAATTTGCTCAATATTTTGATGATTTTGATGTTGAACCTCTAGCAAGCGCGTCTATCGCTCAGGTGCACGCCGCTACTCTTGTTGAAGAGGCTGAGCAAGCAAAGCAAGTGGTAGTAAAAGTAATTCGTCCTAACATCGAAAAAACCATTAAAGCCGATATCAAAGTTATGCAAGCATTTGCTCGCTTGGTCGATCGCTTTTATAGTGAAGGCAAACGATTACGCCCAATCGAAGTAGTAGATGAATATCGAAAAACCATTATAGATGAACTCGATTTGCTTCGCGAAGCCGCTAACGCAATTCAACTAGGTCGTAACTTTGCCGATGATAAAGTACTGCATGTACCGGAAGTTTATAGCGAGTATTGCCATAAAAATGTCATGGTTATGGAGCGTATTTATGGCATTGGTGTTGGCGAAGTAGATAGCTTAGAACAGAAAAACGTCAATATGAAGTTGCTGGCTGAGCGCGGTGTAGAAGTGTTTTTCACCCAGGTATTCAGAGATAGCTTCTTTCATGCCGATATGCATCCAGGTAATGTATTTGTTGATGCCACTAATCCCGACGACCCAACGTGGATAGCCATTGATTGTGGTATTGTTGGTACATTGAACAAAGAAGATAAGCGATACCTAGCAGAAAATTTTGTCGCTTTTTTTAACCGTGATTATCATAAAGTCGCACAGCTTCATGTCGATTCTGGCTGGGTACCGCACAATACCAATGTTGATGAATTTGAATTTGCGATTCGCACTGTCTGTGAGCCAATTTTTGCTAAACCACTGGCTGAAATATCTTTTGGCCAAGTGTTAGTAAACTTATTTAATACCGCACGCCGTTTTAATATGGAAGTTCAACCGCAGTTAGTTTTATTGCAAAAAACCTTGCTTTACATCGAAGGTTTAGGTCGTCAGTTATATCCGCAGTTAGATTTATGGCAAACTGCTAAGCCATTTTTGGAAGATTGGGTTAAACAGCAAATGGGACCAAAAGCTTTGTTTAATTCAATCAAAGAAAATTTGCCATTTTGGGGTGAAAAATTGCCAGAGCTACCAGACCTCATATACGATTACCTGAAAACAGGTAAAGAATCTGCAATCGAACAACAAAAACTACTTGTCGCAATGCAGCAGCAACAAATCGCTCAACAAGTTAAACTCAAATATAGCATCGCTGCCTCAGCACTATTTGTCGGCTCTACAATATTAATTGTAGATCAGCAGGTAGGCTTATCATTGGTAGCTTTTTTTGCGAGTATCGGCTGCGCTATTTTAGCGCTTAAAAAGAACTAGCAAGTTTTAATTGCGTTGGAAGTAGCCTTCGACTCTCAGCGCAATACCTGGCGTAGCTTTATAATCTTCTTCTTCCGGCCATTCAACAAATGGCTCAGCTTCAAAAAATAACCAATTTCGATAGGCATTAACTCGATAACGAAAACTTAAGGTATAGCTGTCGATAAGAAAGCCTCGTTCTCCTTTGCTTTCGCCACGTACCACCAACCCTAAAGACGTTGCCCGAAACCTATCTAGGCGATGCAAATGATAAAGGCCACTGCGCCAGCGTTGTCCTGTATAAGCCTCTGAGTTACGCCAACTAATATTAGTCTTAAACTGTTTATCTGCAGCGTAATTGTAATCGTATTCCAAAAGTACGCGAGAGCCAAAGCCATCATCAATGTAGTAAAATATCGAAGGATAAAATTTAACTCGATGATTAGTTCCGACGTCAGACGTAAGTTTTACTCTCACCTTAGAAAAGATATCACCGCCAGAAATACCAATCCTGCTATCCACGTACTCTTCAATTTGGTCCAAATTAATAAATCGAATAGCGGCAGTAAAAGAATCCCCATCTTCACCATTAGTCAGTGATTTATCATTATCAAATTGTTGTTCAACGTTATCGTCATCGACTTCATCACTAAACATTAAGTCTGCTCTATCCGCTAAATAAGGCAACTTAATTCGGACTCTGAACTTTTGACTAAACACATCAAGATCTCTTGCTCTGGGCTCCCAACCAAGACGTATTCTCGCTAATGATTCAGGGCTGAGGTCTTCACCATCTTCGGTAGCAAAAAAACTATCAAACCATTTTGCCGTGCCAAATACAGAATCACTTATCACATCATGAAACCCGAAAAGCCAATCATCTTCTGGATTTGGGTGAATAATAATAGTTTCATTTACATCCTCAATATAGGCTTCTTCTGGCTGCTCTTCAGCAACGGCAGAACCTATGTATATGATTAGAAAAATAAACCATTGAATGAATCGCAAGGCGAATACTCCGATAAAACTACAAGTTATCATAACCTTAGATATCTTAAGGTGACTATTTTAACTTTAGGTGGAAACTAACCCCTTGTCATCCTTAATTAAATAAAGAAAACGACCAAATTTACGATTAAATCATCAGAATGTTAATTTTACTTTTCTCGATAGTAATAAATTGCTATAAAAACGGTGACACTATACTTATAATGGAAAACATTAAATTACTAAGGATATTTATATGTTTGGAATCAGTCCTGCACAACTAATTATTATATTGGTTATTGTTCTACTTCTTTTTGGTACAAAAAAATTACGCAATCTAGGCGGTGATTTAGGTTCGGCAATTAAAGGCTTTAAAAAAGCGGTAAGTGAAGATAACAACGACGAAAAAAAATCAGACGAGACTGAAAAATTAGACGCCAAAGCAACTGCTGAAAAGTCTGCTTCAACTGAAAAAGAAAAAGATCAGGCGTAAACGATGTTTGATATTGGTTTCTGGGAAATAACGCTAATCAGCGTGCTTGGTTTAGTCGTACTAGGTCCAGAGCGATTGCCAACTGCGATTAAAACTGTAGGCGGTTGGTTTCGCAATATAAAGCAATTTAGTGCTAGCGTGCAAACCGAGTTTAAAGAAGAGTTGCGAATTCATGAATTGCACAACAATCTGAAAAAAGCAGAGCAACAAGGTTTAGATAATTTGCCTGATGACCTACAAAAATCCGTTGATAGTTTAAAAGCTGCCGCCGACTCTGTTAATCGTCCCTATGCCAAAGACAAACAGCCAACTATAGGTTCAGAAACGAGTGATGGATCAAACCATGACAAGTGATCACTCTACCGGTTCTTCATTATTTGAACACCTTCTTGAGCTAAGAACTCGATTACTATCAATGGTCTTGAGTGTATTACTGATATTTATCAGCTTGGCTTATTTTGCTCAAGACATATACCAATATCTAGCAAAACCGCTACTTGCGGTAATGCCTGATGGTTCAAATATGATTGCTACAGATGTAGCATCACCATTTTTTGCTCCATTTAAGTTGACCTTAGTAGTATCTATCTTTTTGGCTATGCCATTTATTTTGTTCCAGATTTGGCGTTTTATCGCTCCTGGGCTTTATAAAAACGAAAAACGTTTAGTTGCACCACTTATGGCTGGTTCAACATTATTATTTTACGGTGGAATTGCATTCGCTTATTTCGTTGTATTTCCATTAGCATTCGACTTTTTTAGTAAATTTGCGCCCGAAGGCGTAACAATTGCCACTGATATTTCGAGCTATTTAGACTTTGTACTTAAGTTATTTTTTGCCTTCGGCATTGCGTTTGAGATCCCTATCGCAATCATCTTAATGTGTTGGACTGGATTCACAACACCGGCAAAATTAAAAGAAAAGCGCCCTTACGTTATTGTGGGCGTCTTCGTTATTGGTATGTTACTAACACCACCTGATGTTATTTCTCAAACCTTACTTGCGATCCCAATGTGGATACTGTTTGAGCTTGGCGTAATATTGGCATCTTTTTATAATGCTGAATCAAAGAAAATCAAAGAAGAAAAAGAGCGCATCGAAAATGAATAAATTAATCGCATTATTATTAGTTAGCTTTTTTTCAACTCATGCTTTTGCAACCACTATCCAAGAATGTGCTGCGATTGATGAAGATAAACAACGCTTAAGTTGTTATGACGACATGGCTAAAGCCATAGTTGAAACTGATACTAACAAAGAAAGAACTTCAGAGGTTAAACCTCTAATTTTATCATCTGCGCCAGTAGAAGATGAGATAATCAATCAACCGGTACTACCGACAGTAAAAGAGAAAAGCGAAGAAGAGCAAGTTCAACAGGTAGAAGCTAACTTTGGTTTAAAACAGAAAAAAGTCAAAACTATTGAAGAGACACACTTAATCATCAAGAGTTCGAAATTATCTAAGCATGGTAAGTGGACTATTAAATTCGAAAATGGCCAAATATGGACAACTCTGTCTTCAGAAAGAATGAAGTTCAAAGTTGGTCAGAAAGTAAAAATTAGCCGCGGAGTTTTTAATTCCTTTATTTTATCGGTGGAAAACCAAAATCGCACAGTAAAAGTAAAACGCATAAAATAAATGAGCGATTACTTAACCGACATTGGCGTTAATTTAACTTCATCACGTTTTGACAAAGATCGTCAACAAGTAATAGAAAATGCGCGTCGCGAAAATGTCGGCCCACTGTTAGTTACAGGTACTAATGTAAAAGAAAGTGAAGCAGCATTGGCGCTGTGTAAACAATATGAGCAATTATATTGTACCGCCGGTGTTCATCCTCACGACGCAGATAATGTGAACTGTGATTACATTGAACAATTACGAGCATTTGCAAGTCATCATTATGTCAAAGCCATCGGTGAATGTGGCCTAGATTTTAACCGGAATTTTTCAACGGTTGAGAATCAACAGCAAGTATTTGCCGAGCAATTACAGCTTGCTGATGAGCTTAAAATGCCTGTTTTCCTTCATCAACGTGATGCTTTCAATCACTGGAAAGATATTTTGCAACAACAGTTTGGCTCTCAAATATATGGTGTAAGCCACTGTTTCACAGGTAACTTATCTGAATTAAAGTGTTGTTTAGATATGGGACTTTTCATTGGTATTACCGGCTGGATATGTGACGAGCGTCGAGGCCAAGAACTATATGATATAGCAAAATACATACCTCTTGATCGAATTTTGATCGAGACCGATGCGCCTTATTTAACACCGCGTAATATTCGACCACGCCCTAAGAGCAGTCGTAATGAACCAAAATTTTTGCCCTATGTTGCAAGTACACTAGCGCAAGCAATGAACATAGAGCAGAAACAATTAATTATACACAGTAGTGACAATGCAAAGCAGCTTTTTGGTTTTGCAGATTAGGAGAGATCATGACTAATACAAATCAATTTGGCCAATACCCGGCGCGACGCATGCGACGCATGCGCAAAGATGACTTTTCGCGCCGACTGATGGCCGAGAATCAATTAACGGTTAATGACTTAATTTATCCGGTATTTGTATTAGAAGGCGAACAGCAGCGAGAAGCGATTGCTTCTATGCCAGGTGTAGAACGTAAAAGTATCGATCTGTTACTAGAAGAAGCTAAGGAATTAGTTGAACTCGGGATCCCCGCCGTTGCATTATTTCCAGTAACGCCTGCCAGTCAAAAATCTTTACTCGCTGAAGAAGCATATAACGATGATGGTTTAGCACAACGAGCAGTAAGAGCGTTAAAGGAAGCTTTTCCTGAGCTAGGTGTGATTACCGATGTCGCGCTTGATCCGTTTACTACACACGGTCAGGACGGCATTATCGACGAAGAAGGCTATGTCCTTAATGAAGTCACCAAAGAAATATTAGTAAAGCAAGCGCTGTCCCATGCTCGTGCTGGTGCAGATGTCGTCGCACCGTCAGATATGATGGATGGTCGAGTCGGCGCAATCCGCGAAGAATTAGAAAATCAGGGGTTTGTTAATACTCGTATCCTTGCTTATTCAGCAAAGTATGCGTCGAACTATTACGGACCATTTAGAGATGCGGTCGGCTCTGCTGGTAACATTAAAGGTGGTAACAAGTATTCATATCAGATGGACCCTGCAAATTCTGATGAAGCACTGCATGAAATCGCTCAAGATATTGCCGAAGGTGCGGATATGGTTATGGTAAAACCTGGTATGCCATACCTTGATATCGTCCGCCGTGTTAAAGATAATTTTCAAGTACCAACCTACGCTTATCAAGTGAGTGGCGAATATGCTATGCATATGGCGGCAATTCAAAATGGATGGTTGGCTGAAAAGCCATGTGTTATGGAAGGGCTTCTTGCATTTAAACGAGCTGGTGCCGATGGTATTTTAACCTACTTTGCTAAACAAGTTGCTCGTTGGTTAAAGCAAGATCAGTAACTATCTTTGCTAACAAAACACTCTAATTTACTGGCATTGCACGGGGCAATTGTTTTATTTGCCCTTTGCGCCCTATTTGCCAAATGGTTGTCCTTGCCTGCAACAATCATTGTTTTTGGCCGTACCATTTTTGCAGTTATATCAATCTTAATTTTTTGCTTATTGATCAAGCATTCTTTAAGAGTCGCTAAACCATTATTAGTTAAGCTATTGTTCAATGGTGCTCTGCTCGCGTTTCATTGGTGGAGCTTTTTTTATAGCATTCAGTTAAGTACCGTAACTCTCGGTCTATTGGCCTTTGCGACGTACCCAATATGGGTAGTTATAATTGATGCCGTTGTAGGTCGCACATCGTTGGATAGAACAACGCTAATGCAATTAACACTTTGCACCATCGGCGTCGCAGTTTTCCTTTCTCCCGATGTGACTAATGTAAACTTAAACGCTTTTTTCATTGGTACTTTAAGCGCATTAAGTTTTGCAGTCTTAACGCTTTATAACAAAAAACAACTCTGTTGTACGCCAGCACTGACCATCGCTTTTTATCAAAATTTATTCGCAAGTATATTGCTACTGCCATTTGTCATAGTGCTTGCAATTATACCAAATACCGAGCAATTCATTACCTTGGCATTACTCGGAGTAGTATTTACCGCATTGGCTCATATACTGTTATTGCATTCATTGAAAACGATATCAGCGGTCGTGGTAAGCATGAGTCTTTTACTAGAGCCTGTATACGGTGTTTTTGCAGCCACAGTACTATTAAATGAAGTGATGTCCACTATCTCATTTAGCGGTGCCTTACTGGTCGTCGTGGCATGTGTTTGGGCAAGCAAAAAGCAGGTGTAGATTATTATCCGTTAAGTTAACGTACTAATTAGAAGGTTAACTTCAAGCTCTTGCAAAAATTGAACTTCTTGTTTTAACTCTGCCGTTATTAACGGATGCATTTTAATGAATAGCGGCGGTAGCGACAAGGTTAAATTAGTCGCTGAAACCGTTAATTTAAATGCTGACATGACATCGTCTTGGCGTCGTTTTGAGAGAATTACAGCTAAACGTAGTATTACAATTAGATGAATCGCTTGTTTGCGTTCGGTGTAAGTTTGTTTAGCTAAGCTGGTTAAATTAAATTCGGTTTTATAGTTTGAAACTAAAGCTATTAAAAATTTTCGTTCAACATTTGAGAAGCCGGCTAAATCGGTATTATCTAAGATGTACTCGGCATGCTTTTTATTATTTTTATATTCTAATAGCAAGCCGATTTCATGCAGTGCGCAAGCAGACTGTAATAAACCTGCTAAGTCGTCTGTTAATTGCCAATCAGACTTAAGTTGTTGAACCATAATATCGGCAAGATTGGCGACTCGGTAGGCTTGACGCTCGTCAATGCTATAGCGTTCGATTAGACCCGCTAATGTTCTTTGGCGAATATTTACGTTACGCATATTAGGCAACAACTCATAGAGCACGCCTTCACGAATCGCTCCGCCAGCAAGATGAATTTCATCGACATCAAAACTAACCATAATCGCCGTTAAAATTGCTAAACCCGGAGCAAAAACAGGTCTTCGTTCAGTTTCTAAACCAATAACATTTTCTAGCTTATCGACACTTCCACAAGCAATGACTTGCTGCTCGATTAGCTTTAGGCTTTTTAAATCGATAACTTGCAGCTTGCCTTGCGCTGTTAATACTTCAGCAATGGCTTGTAGCGTCCCTGAAACGCCTAAAGCAACATCCCAACCGATAGCTTTATATGACTCAACCTTATCCGATAAAATTGTCGTTGCCGCAGCAACGGCACGATCAAATGCAGCTTGGGTAAATTTACCCTCAGTAAAAAACTGGCTATTAAAGGTCACACACCCCATATCCAAAGAGCACACTTCTTTGGCGTTAAAACCACTGCCGACGATCAGCTCTGTGCTGGCACCACCAATATCAATAACTAAGCGATTGTCTGCGCTACAGGTAGTATGAGCAACACCGAGATAAATATTGTGGGCTTCTTCAATACCTGAAATTAAATTAATTTTATGTTGGAGAATTTTTTCTGCACGACCAATAAATTGATCAGCATTTTGAGCGAGGCGTAATGTTGCAGTGGCAACGATTTTAATGTTTTGAGCAGGAATATCTTGTAAACGCTCAGCAAAAAAGCTTAAACACTCCCAACCTCGTGCCATCGACTTGTCATCGAGATTGTTGTCTTTATCTAAGCCAGACGCCAAACGTACTTTGCGTTTAACTTTATCAACCACCTGGACGCTATCAGCGACCAGGCGAGTGATTAACATGTGAAAAGAGTTCGAACCTAAATCAATGACTGCGTATAAAGGTTGCGAGCAAGAAGGTTTACTTGCACTCATTAAACATTCCTATCGTTTGTGATGTGATCTCTGTTTATTGTAATTATCGTTGCGACGACCACCTTGGCCACCACGATTATTCGAATTATGACGACGCGGTTTCGGTTTCGGCTTAGGGAAATCTGTTATCAACGCGTCCGAATCATATTTACTCACTGGTAAGCTATGCTCAATATATTCTTCGATAGGCGGTAAGTTCATCGCGTAATCTTCACAAGCGAAACTGATAGCATGTCCCGACGCACCAGCACGTCCAGTACGGCCAATACGATGTACGTAATCTTCACAATCATCAGGTAAATCATAGTTAAATACATGAGTAACTGCTGGAATAT
Source organism: Thalassotalea crassostreae (assembly GCF_001831495.1). Taxonomy (NCBI): domain Bacteria; kingdom Pseudomonadati; phylum Pseudomonadota; class Gammaproteobacteria; order Alteromonadales; family Colwelliaceae; genus Thalassotalea; species Thalassotalea crassostreae. Next base: position 128,017 of record NZ_CP017689.1, on the reverse strand, counting down.
GTAGACCACGAGCCGCAACATCGGTTGCCACTAAAAAATCTAAATGACCTTGAGTAAATGAATCTAGTATTTTGATTCGTTTATTTTGTGGTACATCGCCGGTTAATAAACCAACACGATGTTTATCTGCTTGCAGATGCGCATAAACACGTTCACAAACATGTTTGGTGTTGGCAAAGATAATGGCTTTATCAGGCCATTCTTCTTCAATAATGGTTTGCAGCAAATTCATTTTTTCCACATTCGATGGATAAAACAATTCTTCACTGATGCGAACATTAGTCTTTTGCTCTGGCGCCACTTCAACACTTACCGGATCATTCATATGTTCAAAAGCTAATTCTTTGACGCGGAATGATAATGTTGCTGAATAAAGCATATTTAAACGTTCATTTGCCGCTGGCATGCGACGGAACATATAACGAATATCTTTAATAAAACCTAAATCGAACATGCGATCGGCTTCATCTAGAACCACAGCATCAATATTATTTAGGTTGTAAACGCCCTGTTTAAGGTAGTCAATTAAACGGCCACAGGTGCCAATTAAAATATCTACACCATTTTCTAGGGTTTGGCGTTGACTTTCATAACCTTCGCCCCCATATACAACACCAAGACGTAAGCCAGTACTTGCAGCCATTTCTTTCGCATCGTTATGGATTTGAATCGCCAACTCACGAGTCGGCGCCATAATAATAGCTCTTGGTTGTTTGCGCTCTTTTTCAGAGCCTTCTGGTGTTGGTTTTCGCAACAACAAATCAAATGTTGCGGCTAGAAAAGCGATAGTTTTGCCTTCACCGGTTTGCGCTTGCCCAGCAATATCTTTACCGCCTAATAAAATAGGTAATGATTTAGCTTGGATTGACGTACAATGGTGAAAGCCCATGTTTTCTAAACCGGCAACCACTTTTGGTGATAGCCCTAGGTCAGAAAATTTTGTTTCGGTTAAATGTGTTTTTTTCATAGCCATTAGAATAACACCTAATGCCTAATCGATTAAGTATTATCTCGTTTAACCCAAAATATAATTGCGAATAATTTACTTATATTTAAATAAGTTATTAAATATAGCTAATTTCGCACTTGCAAAACCAACGTAGATCGATTAAAAATTGCAACTTATCGGCAAAATGCCAATTAACGGAGAAAAAAATGAGCGATAAAATTATTCAGCTTACAGATGACAGCTTCGATGCTGACGTAATTAATGCTTCAACACCAGTTTTAGTAGACTTTTGGGCAGAATGGTGTGGTCCATGTAAAATGATCGCCCCGATTCTTTCTGAAGTAGCAGAAGAATACGACGGCAAAGTAACAATTGCTAAATTAAATATTGACCAAAATGCTGGCACACCACCGAAATACGGAATCCGTGGTATCCCTACATTATTATTATTTAAAGACGGTGCAATTGCAGACACTAAAGTTGGCGCACTTTCTAAGAACCAATTAAAAGAATTCTTAGACGCTAACCTGTAATAATTATTGAAAAGGCTAACATTGGTTAGCCTTTTTCATATAAAACTCCTGTAATAGCATCTAATTTCGCTGCTAACTTTACCATTTGCGATTTTAATGCTAACTTAAACAATCATACATACCTTATTCAAATTCTTTTCGTTCTGTTGCGGCACAATACCGGTATCAGACACTATAACTAAGCAATAATATAAATAGCACAAGACCTCTCAATATGAATCTAATCGAACTCAAAGATAAATCTATCGGTGAACTGTTAAAACTAGCCGAATCGATGAAGCTTGACCATTTGGCTCGCAACCGTAAACAAGACGTAATATTCGCCATATTAAAAGCCCATGCCAAGGGCGGTGAAGATATTTTCGGTGGTGGTGTACTTGAAATACTTCAAGATGGTTTTGGTTTCCTACGAAGCGCAGATTCTTCATTCTTGGCTGGTCCAGATGATATTTATGTTTCTCCGAGTCAAATTAGACGCTTTAGTTTACGCACAGGTGATACGGTATTTGGTAAGATTCGCCCACCAAAAGACGGTGAACGTTATTTTGCTCTATTAAAGGTTAATGAAGTTAACTTTGATCGCCCAGAGAACTCTCGCAACAAGATTTTATTCGAAAACTTAACTCCTGTTCATCCAAACGAACGCTTAACCATGGAACGTGGTAACGGAAGTACTGAAGACATTACTGCTCGAGTTCTCGATTTAGCATCTCCAATTGGTAAAGGTCAACGAGGTCTTATCGTTGCTCCACCTAAAGCAGGTAAAACATTATTACTTCAAAACATCGCTCAAAGTATTGCCCATAATCACCCTGATTGTGAGCTGATGGTATTACTTATCGATGAACGTCCTGAGGAAGTTACCGAGATGCAACGCCTTGTTAAAGGTGAAGTGGTTGCCTCAACGTTTGATGAACCAGCAAGTCGCCACGTTCAAGTGGCAGAAATGGTTATCGAAAAAGCAAAACGCTTAACTGAGCATAAAAAAGACGTGGTTATCTTACTCGACTCGATTACTCGTTTAGCTCGAGCATACAACACAGTGATTCCTTCATCGGGTAAAATATTAACTGGTGGTGTTGATGCCAATGCATTGCATCGTCCAAAACGTTTCTTTGGTGCTGCTCGTAACATTGAAGAAGGTGGTAGCTTAACAATTATCGCTACCGCGCTAGTAGATACGGGTTCTAAGATGGACGAAGTAATCTACGAAGAATTTAAAGGTACCGGTAATATGGAATTACACCTTTCACGCAAAATTGCTGAGAAACGTGTATTCCCTGCTATTCACTTCAACCGCAGTGGTACTCGTCGTGAAGAACTTCTTACTAAACCAGCTGAACTGCAAAGACAGTGGGTATTACGTAAAATCGTTCATGAGATGGGTGAAATTGATGCAATGGAATTCCTTATCGATAAGTTAGCAATGACGAAAACGAATGATGAATTCTTCGACGCTATGAAGCGTAAGTAGTAAACTACGAATACTAAAAAGCTCGGTAAATACCGAGCTTTTTTATGCCTAAATGAAAATTATTTGCGCTGAATATGATGACAAAAAATTTTCAGTTTGAAATAGGCTGACCAAAGTTTTATGACTCTAGAGTAAATTGCTTTTACATCGCTCCTTCAACACTGATTTTACAATTAGTTAAAGGTTGGAATCTAAACGTTACGCTTCGGCTATAAACTTATTTATTTCGATGATAGCCTCATTCATCTCGGCTAAAAGCGGCACGGCTTTATGGATATCTTGCTGTTCGCAGACACCTTCAAGCTGCTCACACACTTTAATCAAGCGAGGTGCAGATAGGATCTTAGCAGTTTTGAATATCGCAGCATTTATTTCTTCAACTCTACCCAGTTGCTCATTAGCTAATGCGTCTTTAAGCTTTTGAAAGTTCTGCTTATTACGTTGCATATAGTCATCAAGCATGAACACAGCCATTTCAGCAGAGCCATGGTATTGATTAAATTTATCCAGATCCATAACCAAATTGTTTATTTGGTAAAAACTCGGCGAATGAACGGCATCAGTTTCAGCTTCTATATTTTTAATTCTGTTCTGTTCTTCACTACGAAGCTCTTTGTTTGTCGGCTCATCGATGATCGACTTGAGTTGCTCTCTATGTTTAACCTTGGCATTTTGAATGGCCAATTCTGCTGCCTGCTCTTTCTCTACTTCAAGCAATGCATGATCTGCACCATGTATAAAACTGCGATTTACCAAGACCATAAGTCGCCAACCTAAAAATGCACATCCAGCGAGTAAAATGACAATGAAGAGAAACACAATCGGTAACATTGTTGACTCTTTTATTTTTATACCTAACAACGGTAAATTTAGTTCAAATTCAGGTAAATCATAAAAATTTGGTTTTTCAATTAATGACGCTGTGCGCATTAAAAACTGCTGATAATTAGATAATTGCTCAATGACTTTAGCGGTAGTTATATTTTCATCGCGCCATTTAGCAAATAATTGTCCTGATCCCATTAATTGACTGGTGATATAACCGATATCGTCAGTAATTTCAGGTAACCGATCGTCTTCATCTTTATTCGATAATTCAGTATTTATGTTCTTCGTTAAATTAGCGATTTGTTTCGAAATCTGATTAAACTCATAAGCTGAAACATTACCCGACAAAGCGGTTAGATTACTCTCTACTTTTAGCAATTCTTGATAAATATATTGATAAAAGTTGTTTTCATTGATCACTTTCATCATGTTATTGATTGTTTGCGTTTTAACCTGCCCTGGCGTGTTCGCTATCTCATAGGATTGTTGTTGTAACTGATTTTGTTTATCTACTCTAATTCTATTTATTTTTTTTATGAGTTCGTCAAGGCTCTTAGTATTGGCTTTATATTGACCATTTCTGGCTTGTCTTATCAGTAGCAAATCATCTACAAGCAAAACAAATTTCTTGTAATCATTAGCAAATGTCTGAGCGGTAGAGGCAATTTCAGTTGCGGTAGTGTCTCGCAAACTATCATTTACAAGCTCGACATGCTTATTACTTAATTCAACAATTTCTAACCAAGCTTGTTTTACGTTTTCTAGTGGCGTTGCCAATTGCTGGTGAGTAATTGCCAGTTGATGAGCGGTAAGCTGATTTTCAAGCTCAGCAATGCTTTTCATTAATTGTGCATTGTTTTTAATAAATGGGATTTGTTGTTCTCTTAAGAAATCTGATTTCGCAGCTTGTTGGTTGTATAACCAGGAAGAAGCAGAGGCGAGAATAAGCATAGCTGCAAGCAAAGCCGTAACGTATATCGCAGCTTTGGTAATGATATGTCTTGGGGTTTTTACCTTTAACGTGGTAACGCTCATAGTCACAAATCCTTGTTATTTTTATAAAGTGACATCTACATTAACTTTTTTATAACATCCATATTAAAGAATACAATAAAGAAACACCAGCACGTTTTCCACCTATTGCTATAAAAGCGGTGTCCTCATACCAGTTAATCGACAAATGTTTATTGTCGATAGATTGTCAGTTGGTTTACGTTAAATTTTAAATGCGTGATGACGATAGACTTTAAGTTCAGCGATGGATTCACGAATATCATCCAAGGCTAAATGGGTTCCTTGTTTACTCACTTTATCTAACAGCTCTGGTTGCCAACGACGAACCAGCTCTTTGATCGTAGAAACATCAATGTTTCGATAATGAAAACAAGCTTCGAAGTCTGTCATATAGCGATTGACAAACCTTCTATCTTGACCAATTGAATTACCACACATCGGTGACACGCCTTTAGGTACATATTGTTCAATAAACTCAATCGTCGCCTGCTCAGCTTGAGCGAGTGTTGTCGACGATGTTCTGCAGCGCTCCGTTAAGCCGCTCTCTCCGTGTTGTTTTATGCACCACTCATTCATGTTGGTTAATACATCATCTGACTGGTGTATCGCAAATACTGGACCTTCAGCAAGAATATTTAATTCGCCATCGGTAATAATGGTCGCAATCTCTAGGATCACATCGATTTCAGGCTCTAACCCTGTCATTTCTAGGTCAAGCCAAACCAAATTATTTGCATTTACAGTCATTTATAAACCTTTGCCATTCATATATCGGTGCTGCCAACAACGGTGAACATTTTCATTATCAGCATAGTGCAGGTATAATACGCCAATATTAAATTCATGCAAACAGTAAAGACCCTTTAAGATTGAATAACTTATTGAGACAAAGCATGTTTTCAGCAGCAAAAGGCAAATAAATAACCAATGACTTTTTTCCATGGCTAAGGCAAAAAAACTGACTAAAGGTCAGCATCGACGCATTAAAAAAAATCTGGCTAACAAACTTAATAAAGAAAAAGATATCGTTTGGCAAGACAGTGATTTAAGCGAACAATTACAAGGCGTTATTATCAGTCGCTTTGGACAACATGCTGATGTGGAAAATGAAGATGGAGAAATCTTTCGTTGTAATATTCGTCGTACAATTACCAGTTTAGTGTGCGGAGATAACGTTGTTTGGCGACAAGGAAAGGAAACTCAACACAGCATTACCGGTGTTATAGAAGCAGTGCACCAGCGAAAATCAGAACTCTCAAGACCAGATGTTTACGATGGCGTAAAGCCAATAGCAGCCAATATTGACCAGATTTTTATCATTTCGTCAGTAGTACCGGTTTTTAATCCCGACATAATTGATAGATATTTAGTCGCCACTGAGTTATCTGGCATTAAACCAATTATTGTATTGAACAAAATAGACCTGCTTGATGATGAAACCAAAGCAGAGATAGATATTCATCTTGATCTATATAAAGAGATTGGTTACGAAATTATCTTCGCAAGTTCAAAAGTCGAGCAAGGCATAAATCAAATTACTGAACGGTTAATTGATAAAACCAGTATTTTTGTTGGTCAATCAGGTGTTGGTAAATCAACACTAGTAAATACCTTAATGCCAGAGCTCGATATTCTTACTCATGATGTCTCTGAGAACTCTGGCCTTGGTCAACATACAACCACGGTTGCTCGCCTATATCATTTTCCAAGTGGCGGTAAACTTATTGATTCTCCTGGGATCAGGGAATTTGGTTTATGGCACCTTACCCCTCAGCAAGTGGACCAAGGTTTTATCGAATTTCAAGATTATTTTGGCTATTGTAAATTTAGAGATTGTAAGCATCAAAATGATCCCGGTTGTGCGCTACAACAAGCCGTTGCAGATGGAAACATAACGCAGATTCGATTTGATAGTTACCAGCGTATCATCGCCAGTTTAGACAGTAATAAACTAACGTCGCGCTTTAATTAAAAAATTCATATAATTCATCATATTTTAAATACTAAAACTACTATACTTACATCGGTAGTTAATAATTAACTAAGCAATTAAAACCTGAAAGGAAAATTTAGTGTCACTTGATAACTTAAAAATCGCATTACAATATGCCATGCCGAAGCATGGATTATCTCGTTTAGTAGGCAAATTTGCTGGCGCAAAAGCGGGATTCTTAACTAAATTCGCTATTAGCCGTTTTATCAAAGCATATGGCATTGATATGAGTGAAGCGAAATTACAAAATGCGAGTGACTTTACTACCTTTAATGACTTTTTCACTCGCGAATTAGTTGATGGTGCTCGACCTATCAATCCCGATGCGAAAGAAATATGTTACCCAGTAGATGGCGCGATTTCACAGCAAGGCGATATCGTCAACGATCAAATTATCCAAGCAAAGGGATTCAATTATTCTCTTGAGACTTTACTTGGTGGCGATAGCGAAACTGCGGCCCCTTTTCAAGGCGGAAAGTTCTCTACAATTTATTTAGCGCCAAAAGATTATCATCGTATCCATATGCCGATTGCCGGCACCTTAAGAGAAATGATATTTGTTCCTGGTGACTTATTTTCAGTGAATCCATTAACCGCTCAGAATGTACCGAATTTATTTGCTCGTAATGAACGTGTTGTCTGTATTTTTGATACTGAAATTGGCCCAATGGCACTCGTATTAGTTGGTGCTACTATCGTTGCTAGTATTGAGACTGTTTGGGCGGGCACCATTGCGCCATCTAAGAGCTATAATAAAGTTAAACGCTGGAGTTACCCAGCAGATGGAAAAGAAGCCATTTTCCTTGAAAAAGGGGAAGAAATGGGTCGTTTCAAATTAGGCTCAACAACAGTATGTTGTTTCCCTGCTAACACAATTGAATTTACTGAAGGCGACGGTCCTGAAACAGTGACTCGTCTTGGCCAACCTTATGCAAGCGTCGTAAAGTAAGGTTTGTTTTATGTTGGTATTTGCACATCGAGGCGCTAGCGGCTACGAACCCGAAAATACCATTCTTGCTATTGAAAAAGCACTGTTAACTCAGGTTGATGCGATAGAAATTGACGTCCACCTTGCTGACGGTCACCTCATTGTTATTCATGACCGTTGGCTGCATAAAACCACCAACGGCTTTGGCAGGATCTCTGACTTAAGTTTTGAACAAATAAGAAAGCTTGATGCCGGTAAAGGCCAAAAAATACCGACATTAGATGAAGTTTTACAAACCATTCATGGTCAATGTTTGGTAAATATTGAGCTTAAGGCAGACCGAACTGTAATACCTTTATTAGAGGTTATAGACCACGCTGTTCAATGCTATGGTTTTAGTTATAATCAATTTTTATTTTCGTCATTCAATCATCACCTTTTGTTTGAAATAAAATCTATTCGACCGGAGTTTCAAACGGGTGCTCTGACCGCAAGTTGTCCAATAGACTACGCCGCGTTTGCGCAACAATTAAACGCCTATAGCGTCCATATTGATGTCGACTTTGTCAATTATGAGTTTGTAAAGGACGCACACCAAAGAGGTTTAAAAGTGTATGTATACACTGTCGATGGTGAAGAAGATATTATTGAATTGCATCGCCTTGGCGTAGACGGCATATTTAGTAACTTCATAACGGAAAGCCTAGTTAAAGTTGCCCATTTAAAACAATTACCAAGTGAATTAAATCCCCCCATTCACCCACGACTGTTGTAATAGCATGTTGATACATTGATATAAGATTTAATTATTCGTTAGCCTAATAACAAAAAACCACCTGATGAGGTGGTTTTTTTATTCTATTAATCAGGACTACATACGGATATTGTAGCGACCTTGACTGTCTGGTCTGCCCATAAAGTCTAGCATTGGTTTAAGCGTCGCTGGAAACTCCTGCCCTGGCAATAAAAAGCCAACAGCGCTAACTCGAGTTCTACTTTGCACTGTTGCGGTAAGCTCTAGCCCTAAACTGTTCTGAGGATCAATCTTGGCGACAACCATACCGTTTTCGCAACTTAACGCGGCTTTTATATCGCCAAGTTCAGCATCATCTCCTGCAGGGTTAATCAGTGCTTTTTGCCACACCATAGTACCAACAACATTACTACATATTGGCTTGCCAACAATGAATTCATCCATCTTTATATTAAGTATGCCTTTCGCATTCAAGTCGATCGGAAGGTTTAGCATAGGCACAACTTTAGATGCCGGTGCGGCTATCGTAACGTTCGTTATCTTTACATTTTCTTCAGCCAAATTTGATACTGAAAATTTGCCTACGGCACCACTGACTTTATCTCTTAAATTAATCTCAATTTTTGGGTCAAGCATAATTAACGACATGATGCTGAGAGAATAATCTACATCAGTTATGGTTTTATTTTGTAAGTATATTTTAGCAATGTTTCCCGAAAGAGCAGAGCCCGTGACTCCACTCAATACCACTCCTTTAGGTAAAGGGATCTTGCTTATAATTTTATCTGCTGGAGCACTAACAACGACAAAGAATAGGTACAGCACGATAAATGCTGCGCTATATGCCGAATATTTTTTAACTGCTTTAATATTCATTATGTTAAGCCTTCGTCAGTTGTAATCGTCTAACTTTCACAGTACCAGGCGATGAGCCTAGAGCAATATCCGCTGCCACTATTTTCAAGCCTTTTTTGTTAGTTAAGTCTTCAAGCCAGGATAAGAAAACATTAAATGATACTTCATCAACCCACACTTGCAGGTCATCTCCTTGCGGCTGAATGCGGGCCAAAGTAATTTTTAAGCTTTTCGCCGAAGTATTAACAATGCTGGTTAAACTTCCCGTTGCTTTTTTAGTACCGCCACTGCGTTTGACTTGCTTATATGTTGCTAAGTTTTCGTTGATCCAAACAGCTAGATCTTGCTGTTTCTTCAACTGCAATTTTGATTTTTCGATACTGTCATTCAATGGCACCCATACCAGCATAATAAACAATATTATTACGACAAATATCGATCCAAATCCGACTAATTTCTGTTCTTTTGAGTTTAATCCTTGCCACCAGTCTTGCATCAGTTACTCCTAATACTAAATGAGCCGGTAACTTTGTCACCTTGGTTATTTTGAGCGCCTACGGTTACGGTTAAGCTTGAATCTTCTAGAATGCTCTTAAACTTTTCAAAGCTTTGATAATCATTTGCGGTAACAGATAACCTAAGCTCTGACCGTTTGCCGTCAAAACGAACGGATTCAGGTTTCAAGTTAGGTACTTGTGAGAAAGCTGGTTGGACTTGCGCCATCATAGCTAACATACCACTGGTAGTAGAGCCGCCACCCGAGTTTTCAATTTCTCGTGATAATGTTCTTTTTAGTGTCGATAAACGAACTCTTTTGGTTTGCGGAAAAGCCTTTTTATAATTCGCTTCAATTGACTCGTTAACTTGTGCAATTTTATTATCGAGTGTACTAATTTCGATAACTTTACCAACAATATTTAACGTCAACGCAACCGCTGCAACGCCAGCTACCCACAACCAATTTTTTATCACTGGTGAGCGTTCGTCTTTTACCAGGTATTGACCTTGCAATAAGTTAATCGCTTGATTAGCTGCACCTCTTGCCATCAACAGTAAAGGGAGTTCCTCGGCTTGGCTATTAAACTCAACATCTTCAATGACAAATTCTTGTGGTGAATAACAATCAACAATGCATGTTGATAACAAGCCGGTTGTGGTATCAGCGTCGTTATTTGGTTGCTCTGATTCTTGTTCGCTATTTTTAGTTTGTTGAGTTAGAGCGAGTTTTTGAGCGAGTTTTTGAGCGAGCACTAATTCAGCAAAATCATTATCAATATTAAAGCCACCCCAGCTAGAGGTCCTAACCAACCACTGCTGGTTTAATGAAATCATTGCAGGGTTGTTATCTATCTGAGGTAAAGTGAGAACATCTGGGATCATGGTTTTAACAGCAATACCTGCTTCTTTAAACCACGATAACCACAACTCCATTTGTTGGTGAGCAATTACCGTAAAAAAGTTATTGTTGTTGCCTCGATAGTCTTTTGGCTTATTAGCATAAGCAAAGAATAGTGATTCCACATCTTCTGCCAAATCATCCTCAAGAGTGTAAGGTATGGTCGCGCGCATCACTCGATCAGATTTACCCGGCACGTTTAGAGAATAAATACCGATGTTTGCGCTGTCGGCTAACACCACGACGTCACGGTTTTCAGCCTTTTCGGCAAGACTGACTAGTTCGCCTTTATTCGCTAATTCGCCGCTAGCGAGCTCGTCACTTTGCAGATCAGCGGCAATTAGCCATTGAATAGGCATTTGTTCCTGACTAGAAATCCGAATATATAACGTTTCTTTCATTATTCGGCTCCGATACTTCTAGAGATCACTGTTATGGTCTCATCTTTATTAATTTTCATGATTGAATTCATACTAAAGTAGCTATCGTTAAATGATGTCTTGGTCGTTAACTTAAAATAGCTGCTATCGACTACAAATTGTTTCTTTAACTGTTCAAAATTCTCTAACCCACTTACAGCACTGATGCTATAAAAATCACTCAGGTTTGAAAAGCCTTTTTCACCGCGTTCTGAAAAAATATCTTCCGCAACGCTTTGGTCAACACCGCCGAGCAGTGCTTGTAATAACTCTGGTTTTTCTGGATCAATGGTATTGATATTAATTTTATGATCCGCTGAGTTAGGGATAACACATACATGTTCTTTCAGAGCAAATATTGCTGCTGGCGTAAAATGCTCTATTAATCTTAGCTCATTAATACTAGCAAGCTTGCTATTACCCGCTAAATACGGAAATTCTCGAGCCGAATAATCATCATCTTCGGCACCACCGGCAGTTTCGATGGAAGAGTCTTCATCTAACCAATCATATAATGCTTCGGCCATAGATTCAGCTTCAAATTGTCCTACACCATCAATATTAAGTAAAATGATCAACTCAATAAACGACTGTTTGGCAACATTCTTAATTACCTTGGAATTTGGTTTGTCGTTCTCTGCTGGAGGCGGGTTATTGTTATTACCCTTTCCTGAATTACCATTTTGCTCATCATCTTCATTGTCACCACCGGTATCTAATTCATTATTGCTCTTGAGCATACTCGGGTCGGAATTAATCAAAGAGTTTAGATTAAAGCAAGATTGAGAATCGCTTATTTCGCCGCTTATTTCACCAAGCTCTACCGGAAAGCTTGTTTCACCTGAAGCCCATGGTTGGCCGAGGTGAGTTACAGTTTTATCATCCTTTTCTTTAAAAGATAATGTTAATACTGTCTTTGCAAACGCTTCAGCTCCCATTGCGTACCAATAAGCTTGCTGGTTGGAATTTATATTTTCAGCACGTTGCAACTGGAACATTAAGCTACCGCTCATCTTAGTTGCAATGACCACAGCAAAAGCAACAACCAACATAACCGTGATAAGAGCGACGCCGGTTTGTTTAGCGATAGCATTAAAGGAAGTCATTTATTCGCCCAGCCCTAAATCAGTTGATGGCGCTTGTACTGTTCCAGGTACTAAAAATTGACGTCTTATTAACCCGAACTCTTTGAGTTCGATTTCAATCGCAACGGCTAATGGTAAACCTTCTTTCGGTAACTCTTTGACCCATTTTTTGCCATTATAAAATTCGAAATCAACTTTATCGACGCCAGTCAATAAAGGTCGAATCTTCGGCTCTTCACCAACAACAGAATCGACGAAGTTATAATGCAAACGATTTAAAGTATCCTCTTCAAGTTGGTAAGCAAGCGCTTGCACATCACTACGTGGCAATAATAAACCAGGATTTCGCCAGCCTTGGCGGACAAACGCAATACCATGGGTATTCGATGAATAAGTTGATTCATTGGTATAGATAAAAGATTCGTTAGGTGCTTCACCATTTAAACGCACCGTACGCATTGTCATCTGGGTAAAGTCACGCTCCATCACCAAAAACGCGCGCTGTAATTCATTAAGTTTGTCGCTGCGCTCTTGGTTTTTCTCAGATGTCGCGATAATGGTGGTCAAAAACGACGTGGTTGCCAAGCCAATCATAGTGAATATGGCCATAGCAATCAGTACTTCTAATAACGTAAATCCTTTAACTTTCATTATTTAGAGGCCTTTGGATTACTAACATAAGAAGTCAAATCGGCAATAGAAAATTCATCGCTTTCATTTTCAAATACCGCAACATTAATATGTCGCATATTCTTATCTTCAGTCGCAGTAATAGTCTGAGTCCAATACCAATCTCGATCGGCTAACTCGACTGTGCCACTGGCCTTTTTCGGCGGCCAGTTTTGGTCTAAATTGGCTTCGACCAATTGATTTGATGCTATCCACTGTGCCAATGTTACGCGTTCAATATGTGAGGTACCCAGCAAAGTGTTGCCTGTGCTACTAAGCAAGGCTGTGCCGGCAAAAGCAAATACAGCTAAAGCTAGTAAAACTTCAAGTAAGGTAAAGCCTTTATGTTGATTAGCGAATTTCATCATAAATAGGTCCTTCAACCTCTAATGGAATCGTATACAAACCAGTTACTTCGTACATTACTGGTGTGTCAAAATCATCATCATAACCAAGCGTCAATTTAAAAGGTGTGATGTCACCACCAGACAAAATATAAATTTGTGGGTATACGGGCTCGTCTTCACTCTCTTCGTCGTCGATACCTTGCTCATCGGCATACTCTTCATAGGCCGAATTATCCAGCATCATTTGCTCATCTACTGGCAAGTCATCTAATTCAAGGCTAATAAAGAATGGTTCATCGAAAACCTCACTACTAAAACCTTCAACATCAGGAACTGGTACCCACCTTACACCATCAAAGCCGAGAAATTGGTAGGTATTTTCTTCTACATATAGACCAAGTTCGATGTTATTAAGTAATGCATATTCACTGGCTAGGTAGAAACGTTGTTGAAATAATCGGGTTTTCTCTTCTAGTACATCAGCAATAGAATCTCGAGTAATGTTAGGTACAATCGCAGATACAATGAGGCCGATAATGACCATTACCAACATCACTTCTATCAATGTAAAACCGTTACTTCTTTTTAACATTTACCTAACCGTGATAGCAAAAACAGCACAAACGATTCGTTTGTGCTGTTTAATATCAATAGATTTTCAGACCGTTAATGAACTTAAAATCTGTTATTCAACAAGTTGTTTTTCACCTGAACGCCACTCATTTAAATTCCAGTTACCTATATCATCTTCAGTACCTGGTTCAAGATCTTCACCGGCACTAAAAACATCAATTTTACCAAATTCACCTGGACTAATTAAAATGTACTCATTGTCCCAAGGATCAACTGGTAGTGATGATAAGTAACCGTCTGACGGAAAACGTTTCGGCAAAGGTTCTATGTCTGTTTGCTCTACTAATGCTTCAAGCCCTTGCTCCGTCGTTGGGTAACGATTGTTGTCAGTTTTATATAACTTCAACGTTGTTTCTAAAGCAGAAATATCTGAAATCGCCTTTTGAACCTTCGCTTTGTCCAAGTTACCCATAAGGTTAGGTACAACTAAAGAACCCAAAATACCTAGAATTACGATAACAACCATGACTTCCAGTAGCGTAAAGCCCTTTACTGACTTATGTTGTTTATTTCTCATTTTCTACACCTATATCATTGTATTTAACTGCAGTATTGGCTGAATAATCGCCATTACTATAAATAGTACCACACCTGCCATCGTTACCATAAGAGCCGGTTCAAACACCTTTAGTGATATGCTCACAATGGCTTCAAATTCACGATCTTGGTTATCGGCACTACGGCCAAGCATGTTTTCTAATTCTCCCGATTTTTCACCCGATGAAATCATGTGCATCATCATTGGTGGAAATAATTTTGTTTGTTTCAAAGATGCATGCAAACTTGCGCCTTCTCGTACATTATCGGCTGCTTCATTCACTTTTTCTTTAATATGAATATTGGTCAGTACTTCACCAGCAATTTTCATACTTTCCAATAGCGGCACCGAACTTGCGGTAAGTATTGATAATGTGCGAGCAAAACGCGCGGTGTTTAAGCCTAAGGTGATCTTTCCTAGCATTGGCATAAATAACGATCGTTTATGCACTATCATCTTAAACGCCGGTTTTTTCATCATCTGTTTAAATAAGACCATCGCAACAACAAAAAGTGCAATAATCCATAGAATATAAGATTGCAGGAAATCACTCATGCCAATTAGAAATTGCGTAGTACCGGGCAAATCTTGGCCCATATGATCAAATTGGCCAACAATTTTAGGCACCACAGCAACCAATAATACGACGATAACGGAGACCGCAATTATGGTCATTATAATTGGATAAATAAGGGCTTGGATTAGCTGCGAGCGCATGTGTTGGCGTTGTTCGGTGTAATCTGCAAGACGGTTTAAGACGTTATCTAGATGACCTGACTTTTCACCTGCAGCAACCATAGAGCGGTATAAGTCATCAAAAATACTAGGAAACTCTGCCATTGACTCTGCCAGACCATAACCTTCGGTTACCTTGGCACGAACCGACATAATCATCGACTTTTGCTTGTCTTTGTCACATTGCTCGGCAACTGCCATTAACGACTCTTCTAATGGCAATCCAGATTCAACTAAGGTGGCTAATTGACGGGTAATAAGGGCAAGTTCTGACGCAGATATCTTGCTAGCACCAAAGCCTTTACGATTAGACTCTTTGATAGCCTTTGCTAACGACGGAGTAACTTCCATCGGCATAAGACCTTGATCACGTAACATACTACGTGCCTGACGCGCTGTATCAGCTTCTATTACGCCTTTCTTGTTTCTGCCGCGGCTATCGACAGCCTGATAATCAAACGCCGCCATATTAGTCTTCCTTAGTTACACGTAGAACTTCTTCTAACGTCGTATAACCAGCGATTACTTTATCGAAACCATCTTGGCGGATACTAGGTGTAACATGACGAGAGAATTTCTCAATCGCTTGCTCACCTTCGTTGTTTTGTATCATAGTTCGGATATCATCATCAACAACTAATAACTCATGGATACCTGTACGGCCTCGATAGCCCATAAAGTTACAAATTGAACAACCTTTCGCACGATAAATTTGTTGCTCAGTATCAACTGGCAAACCTAATAGTTTTGCTTCTTCTTCAGATGGAAGGTGACTTTCACGACATTCTTTACATACTGTACGTACAAGACGCTGGGCAAGTACACCAAGCAAACTTGATGACAATAGGAATGGTTCTACGCCCATATCTTCTAAACGAGTAATCGCACCTGCCGCGGTATTGGTATGTAACGTAGATAAAACTAAGTGACCGGTTAAACTTGCTTGCACAGCAATTTGTGCGGTTTCAAGATCTCGGATCTCACCTACCATTACCACATCTGGATCTTGACGTAGTATCGCTCTTAAACCGCGAGCAAAGGTCATATCTACTTTTGTATTTACTTGTGTTTGACCTATACCTTCAATAGCAAATTCAATTGGATCTTCAACCGTTAAAATATTGCGCTCGTTCGCATCAATCTGAGTAAGGCCTGCATAAAGCGTTGTAGATTTACCTGAACCAGTTGGTCCGGTAACTAAGATAATACCGTGCGGTTTTGAAATCACGTTAGTGAATTTTTTGCGACCTGCGTCGGTCATGCCTAGATCTTGTAGGTTTAAACGCGCAGCGTTTTTATCAAGAAGACGCAATACTACACGTTCGCCATGGCTTGATGGCATCGTCGATACACGAACGTCAACTGCGCGACCACCAATGCGAAGAGAAATACGCCCATCCTGTGGAATACGCTTTTCGGCAATATCTAGCTTTGCCATGACTTTGATACGTGACACTAACATAGATGCTAGTTTACGATTTGGCTTTAAAACTTCACGTAACACGCCATCAACACGGAAGCGTATTTTCAGTACTCGTTCAAAGGTTTCTATATGAATATCAGACGCGCTTTCTTTAATCGCTTCAGATAGCATCGCATTAATCAGTTTAATGATCGGCGCGTCATCTTCGTTTTCTAATAAATC
Source organism: Thalassotalea crassostreae (assembly GCF_001831495.1). NCBI lineage: Bacteria > Pseudomonadati > Pseudomonadota > Gammaproteobacteria > Alteromonadales > Colwelliaceae > Thalassotalea > Thalassotalea crassostreae. Next base: position 111,222 of record NZ_CP017689.1, on the reverse strand, counting down.
TTCAGACTCGTATATTTCGTCGGCTAAAGAATACAGATTTACCTCATTACCAATGTCTTCCATCATCTGTTTAGCTTCAGATGAATTACGCTGATACGCTTCGGTTAATAACAACTCAAATTCATCAGCGCCATGACTTTGCATCGCAAAGCCTTGGCCTAAAAAGCGACGAACTTCTAAAAGTACTTCTGCAGTTAAGCCCGCGGTTGCATGCAACGTTAGGCCATCATCACCTGACTCAACCAAAACGTTATGACGCTTGGCATAACCAAAAGGCAATTGAAACGGCTGCATAGAAAGCTCTTCATCGTCGCTTTCTATTTGCGCAGGCGTCACGTCATTATGAGTAGAATCTGATTGGGCCTTAAGTTGTTCAATGGCAGATTCGGCATCCTGCTGTTCTGCACCTGATGGCAACTCCGTTACGTCATTACTGCTCATTACTACCATCTTCTTCAACATCAACTGGTTGTACGTCTTCTTCAGTCAACTTTTCAACGGCACGTTCTTCCATGTAATCGTCAAACGTAGGCGGTAACTCTAAATCGTCATTCCAATCTTGTAACAGAGGCAATACTGCGTCTTCCATTAACGCTAAGCCTTCTTCTTGTTTGCGCAATTGGTCTGCACGCATATAGTTGTATTTTTCTTTCGAAATAGCTTCCATCAACTGACCATCACGAATAATCGTCGGACGTAAAAACACCATTAAATTACGCTTACGTGTTGTCGAACTAGTCGAACGGAACAGTGCACCAATGATTGGAATATCACCTAAGATCGGAACCTTTTGTTGGCTTTCTTGTACGTCTTCATCGATTAAACCACCAAGTACAATTGTTGCGCCATTATCGGCCATTACCGTGGTTTTGATTTCACGTTTGTTGATTGCAATATCAACACCAGTCGCACCACTAACCGACGATACTTCTTGTTCGATCGTCAACTGTACACCTGAACCTTCGTTCACCTGTGGTGTGACTTTTAATTTGATACCAACTTCTTTACGGTCTACCGTTTGGAAAGGGTTTGCATTGTTACTGCCGGTCGCAGAGCCAGTAATAATTGGCACTTCTTGACCAACAATAAAGTAAGCTTCTTCGTTATCTAAAGTGGTAATTGACGGCGTTGCTAATATGTTTGAATTGACATCAGAACTTACTGCTTGCACGATTGCGCCCCAGTTATCTTCTACCACACCAAACATCATACCGCTTACATTACCTAGCAATTGAGCTAGAATGGTGTAATCACCATCTGTATCTGGATTCTTAGTGGTTACCGGATTACCATTGCCATCAATAGTGGTTACGGTATTACCTTCTTCACCTTCCGCAGCAATTGCACCAGCAGCAACGTTAGATATTGGCACAACTCCGTTATTAAATTGAGTAAAACCACCTTCTTCATGGAACCATTGCACACCAAGTTGCGCACCGTCTGATTCAAATACTTCAACAATAATCGCTTCGACTAGAACTTGTGCGCGACGAATATCTAATTGACGAATGACGCCCTCTAATGAACGCAACATATCCGGTTCAGCGGTAATAACAAGGGTATTGGTATCGTCATGAGACTCAATTGAGATATCACGATTTGATGTACTGCGACTGGCCTTTGATGTTGATTTGCTTGATGAGCCTGAGATTGAACTCTTCATTGTTTCACTTACGCTTTGTAGTACTGAAACAAGATCTTTGGCTTTTGCGTATTTTAGGTAATAAACGCGGGTGTTACCTGAAGTTTCTAATTCACTATCTAAACGCTCAATAAGCTTTCTAATTCGCTCTCTCGCTTGGCTTTCACCTGAGACGATGACTGAGTTTGTTCTATCATCAGCAACAATTTTGGGTACTAAGAATGCTGGCGTGTCGGCCTTGCCTGATGTTGGTTTATTGATATTTTCAATAATACGAACCATCTCACCCGCTGATGCGAACTTCAATTTAACAATTTCAACACCTTGGTCACCAGCACGGTCAACTCGAGTAATAATATTCACTAAGCGGTTAACTACGGCAGCAGTGCCGGTAAGCATAATTACATTTGATGGTTCATAGTGAACTACGTTACCACCACCGGCTTGGTCACTTAACTGACGAAGCAAAGGTGAAAGTTCACGCACAGACACATTTTTAACTTCGACAACGCGGGTAACCATTTCGTCACCAACGCCAGGATTTTCATCACCAACTACAGGGATTGAAGCGCTTTTCGCATCTTTATTTGGAATAACTTTGATGACATTGTTTTCCATTTCAACAATGGCAAAACCATATACTTCAAGAACGTTTAGGAAAAATTGAAAGTATTGTTCTTCTGTTAAAAGATCGTAACTACGAACGTTTATTTTACCGCGAACCTTAGGATCAACGATAAATGTCTTTTTAAGGTTCTTACCAACAATATTAATAAACTCAGTAATTTCTGTACCTTTAAAATTAGGTGAATATTGTGCTGCCGAAGCCGACGTAACAGCTAATGTTAACGCCATTGACATCGCCATCAGTGCATTCACTAATGTACGTTTTACTGATTTTGCGCTAAAACTTGGGCGCATTACACTCTCCATTAATTATTCACTCCCATTGAAATACTGTGTGTTTCACCATCACGGTCTATCAATAGGTCAATTTGTTCTGCCGACTTTAATTCGATCATCGCTTGCTGAGCTTCTCGCATGTCGGTTAAATCTTTGCCGTTAATTTGTATTGCGACATCTCCAGGTATTAACCCTACACCTTCAAAGAATTCAGGGTCTTTACTAGGCATCAATTGATAGCCATAGACTTTACCATTTCTTCGTTTAGGAGAAATCTTTATATAATCAGTAATTTTAGCTGGATTATCGAGAATGTCAGTTCTCGCTTTGTTCACACGTTCTTTAAGTCGCGCTGCTCGTTCTGCATCAAAGCGGCTATTGGTTTTAGGTTTTTTAACCACTTTCGGTATTTTAACAACCCCTTGCTGTCCAGGAACTTCAGCCATTGACGTATAATCAAAACCATCAAGCATTAATGTTTCCATTCGACCTGATGTTTCGATAATGACTCTATCATTAAGTACTTGCTTTAATGTTGTGCGTGTACCTTCGATACGATCATCAATACCATAGGTATTTTGTTGCCCTTTAGATTCGATAATCGCTGCAGCGATTTGAGCATCATCCGAGGCAACTAAACCTGCTAAAGTCAGTTTAAGTTTCGTCTCTGGAGCAGATTTAATTGTTTCAACCTTAGGCGCAACCACCGGCTTACTATTATACTGTCCAAATAAATTCAGTGATTTAAGCGACGATGTATTGACCGTACTAGTGCTGTTAGCATTTACATTAGTCGCGCTCGATATCACCGGCATGACTACTTTTGCTTCAGGTACTAAAGCCCATGTAAATTGAGCACACAAATAGGCAATATAGCTAGCTAACACTACAATTAAGCCGTGCGTTAAGGCCTGTTGAGGCACTTTGCGCCACAAGACCTGTAACTGAACTGTAATTGAAGCGATATCCATGACTATTTTTACAACTTAAATTGATTGATATATATATTTCTTGCACACGATAATACTTGAGCTAGCGGCCATCAACAAGTTAGAAATGGCTTTTTTTTCGACTTATTTTAATGGTTTACATTCTGTTCACAAAGTGAACTGGCGAAACTGGCTTCATTGTGATAACTTTCGCGCAATTATTTTTGGACAACTTTATGACGAAACAGCAAGCTAAAAAAAGCACCAATGGCGCTGATGGAACAACTGAACCGGTAAGGTTAGACAAATGGTTATGGGCCGCTCGTTTTTACAAGACTCGCGCTATTGCCAAGCAGATGATCGATGGCGGCAAGGTGTTTTACAATGGCCAACGCAGTAAATCTAGTAAAATGGTAAACTTGGGTGATAAAATCCGTATTCGTCAAGGCTTTGATGAACGAGAAGTAATTATTATTGGCTTAGCAGATAGGCGCAGAGATGCGACGTTTGCGCAAACCCTATACCAAGAAACAGAAAGTAGTGTCGAAGTTCGAGAAAAAACGGCATTAGCTAGGCGCCAAGGTATCTTATTAAGCCCTGCTTCAGATACCAAGCCAGACAAAAAACAACGTCGACAACTTCGACAATTTAAAGAAAGGAATTAGACCGTGACCACTAGCAGCGATGTTTTAAACCGATACCTTTTTGAAGGCTTACATGCTCGAGGCGAATTAGTTCAGCTTGATCAAAGCTATAAACAAATTATCAGCAATCATAATTACCCAGCAGCGGTAAGCCAACTTCTTGGGGAATTGATGGCCGCCACTTGCTTGTTAACAGCAACATTGAAATTTGAGGGTGAAATTTCGGTACAACTTCAAGGTGATGGTCCAGTCAAATATGCAGTTATTAACGGTGATCATCAACAACAAATGCGCGGTGTTGCCAAAATAGACGGAGAATTAACTGGAGATTCTTTAAACAACCTTCTTGGCAAAGCGAATATGATTATTACTATAATCCCTGATAAAGGTGAACGTTATCAAGGTATCGTAGCACTAGAAGGTGATTCTTTGTCGCAATGTCTGGAACATTACTTTAGCACTTCAGAACAACTTGATACCAAAATCTGGTTATTCGCTGATGCTGAGCAGGCTAAAGCTGGTGGTAGTTTGCTACAAGTTGTTCCCGACTCTGACGATAAAGAACAACAACTCAACGATTTTGATCATATCAGTCAATTAACTTCGACAATTAAAGCCGAAGAGTTATTCAATCTTGATGCAAACGACCTACTATATCGTTTATACCATGCAGAGAAAGTAATGATGTTTGAGCCACAGCCAGTGAGCTTTGTTTGTGGCTGTAGCGAAGACAAGTGTTTATCTGCAATTGCCAATCTAGGAGTTGACGGCATTAAAGAGCATCTAAGTGAGCATCAAGCTTTCAATATGACTTGTGATTTTTGCCTTACTCAATACCGTTTTGACGAAGCGACTTTATCACCTTTGTTAACACCGAAAGCCCAACATTAATTTGTTATTAAGGGATAATTTCTCGTTGATTTAACAACGATTTTTTATCCCTGATTGGTTCAATTCTGTAACCCTTATGAAAGTTAATGTAAAAACTTTCATAACATACCACTTTTTACTTTTAATTTTGCAACAATTTCGTTACTATTCACCAAATTAACCTTGACCATAGAGTATTAACTCTAATCACATCCCGGAGCTTGTGAAAATGACTACTGCGAAAACTATCAACTTGTCGCAATATGGTATTAGTGACACAACTGAGATTGTTTACAATCCTTCATACGACCTTCTGTTTGCAGAAGAAACCAAAGCCGGTCTATCTGGTTTTGAAAAAGGTACCGTAACTGAACTAGGTGCAGTGTCTGTTGATACAGGTATTTTTACCGGCCGTTCTCCAAAAGATAAGTATATCGTTCGCGATGATACTTCACGTGATACCGTGTGGTGGTCAGATCAAGGTAAAAACGATAACAAACCAATGACTCCTGAAACATGGGATCACATTAAAGGTTTAGTGACAGAGCAGTTATCAGGCAAACGTTTATTTGTTGTTGATACATTCTGTGGTGCAAATGAAGACACTCGTCTTAAAGTGCGCTTTATTACTGAAGTAGCATGGCAAGCACATTTCGTTAAGAACATGTTTATCCGTCCAACAGACGCTGAACTTGACTCATACGAACCTGATTTCGTGGTAATGAACGGTGCTAAAACTAACAACCAGAATTGGCAGGAACACGGCTTAAATTCTGAGAATTTCGTGGCTTTCAACTTAACTGAAAAAATGCAGTTAATTGGTGGTACTTGGTACGGCGGCGAAATGAAAAAAGGTATGTTCTCAATGATGAACTACCTATTACCTCTTAAGGGTATCGCGTCAATGCACTGTAGCGCTAACGTTGGTAAAGACGGCGATACTGCAGTATTCTTTGGTTTATCCGGTACTGGTAAAACAACACTTTCTACGGATCCTAAGCGTGAGTTAATTGGTGACGATGAGCATGGTTGGGATGACAATGGTATCTTCAACTTTGAAGGTGGCTGTTACGCTAAAACAATTAACCTTAGCAAAGAAAACGAACCTGACATCTATAATGCGATTCGCCGTGATGCATTATTAGAAAACGTTGTGGTTGGAGAAGATGGCGTAATTGATTTCGATAGCAACGCCAAGACTGAGAATACTCGCGTTTCTTACCCTATCCACCACATTGACAATATTGTTAAGCCAGTATCACGTGCAGGCCACGCAAAGAAAGTTATTTTCTTAACTGCTGATGCATTCGGTGTTTTACCACCTGTTGCTAAATTAACGCCAGCACAAACTGAGTACTACTTCTTATCAGGTTTTACTGCGAAACTAGCAGGTACAGAGCGTGGCATCACTGAGCCAACGCCTACTTTCTCTAGCTGTTTTGGTGCGGCATTCCTAAGCCTTCACCCAACTAAATACGCTGAAGTATTAGTTAAACGTATGACTGACGCTGGCGCAGAAGCATACTTAGTAAATACTGGTTGGAATGGAACTGGCAAGCGTATCTCAATTAAAGATACACGCGGTATTATCGATGCCATCTTAGACGGTTCAATTGATAATGCAGAAGTACATACCTTACCAATGTTTAACTTAAGTGTGCCAACAGCACTTCCAGGTGTTGATTCAAACATTCTTGACCCACGCGATACATACGGTGATGCGTCAGAATGGAACAACAAGGCTGAAGACTTAGCTAAACGTTTCGTAAATAACTTTGAGAAATTTACAGATAACGACCACGGTGCAGGGTTAGTTGCTGCAGGTCCATCGTTATAACTTTATAACGACAGTTAACTGCCAACGCAGAAAAAACAAAATCCAAGAGCATGCTCTTGGATTTTTTTGCCTACACGGAAGTAGGTATGTCGCGGCTTCAGAGACGAAGAAGAGCGACGCCTACACGGAAGTAGGTATGTCGCGGCTTCAGGGACGACAGCTCTTTCACATCCATGTGATCACTGCATTAATATGTCCTTATACGTCAAGAAGAGCGACGCCAACAGGATGCTGGGTATGCCAAAACTACAGGGAGTAATAGTTTTAGCTCTACTTAAAATTTGTCATTTAAAAGTGGAAAAATTAGTATTTGATCCTAAACTTTAAAGTCCTTTTAGTTTTTAGGAGTACTGTTGAACTATCTGGCAATTGCCAAAGGAACTTTATATTCACATCCACACCATCGCGTTAATATAAATCACGAATGGAAGTTAATTCGACAACATAAACAATGACTGTAACCATACTTAACCAGAATGTCGCTCTAACAAGAAATCTGTTTTTCTCATTGCAGAGATACCGATTGCTTTGGTTTATCCTTTTGTTAACTATTGTTTTAGATTATGTGTCGACATTAAACTTTATGATCAATGGTTCAATCGCTTTAGAAGCGAACAAAATCATTCGCTTTTTAGCTTATGAGTTTGGTATTTTTCAAGGCGTAATGATCGGTAAAGCATTACAAATTGTGTCGGCGATTGGATTTTGTGCCTTATCACGAGAACTTTCTAGAGCGGTTTTATTTTTAATTATTGGTTTAAATTGTTTTGCTGTTTTTGTAAATATTTTCTATTCACCAAGTATACTTCTATTAATTTAATGGTAACTCTACCCGAGCATTCACCCCTCCCTCTACTCGGTTCTTTAAACTGATATTACCGCCATGTGCATCAACAATACGTTTTACAATAGCCAAGCCTAAACCACTACCTACCGCACCGCGAGCAGTATCACCTTGAGTAAATGGTTCAAATAATCGTTCTATATCATCTTCAGCAATGCCCGGTCCATTATCAGCCACAGTAAAAAAAGCGACATTAGCTTTTTTATCGATACCAGAACGAATACTTATATCTGTATTAGCATACTTAAACGCATTCTGAATCAAATTCGCTAAAACTCTCTTCATTGCCGGAACGACTAAAGGAATATCATCAAGTGGTACCAATTTAAGATCAATTTGCTTATCGTCAATTGCTTCAACATTAACGACTTCCTCAATCATCGCATTTAGGTCCGCTGGTTGTGACTTTTCCATCATGTCTTGGCGAATATAGTCGATAAACTGATCAATAATGGAATTCATATCGTCTATGTCATTTTCGATTCCGGCTTTGAGATAATCTTCATCCTCTGACATCATTTCACTGGCTAAACGAATGCGGGTTAACGGCGTACGTAAATCATGACTGATACCGGCCATTAATAAACTGCGATCGGCTTCAAGCTGTTTAATGCCTTTAGACATATGATTAAACGCCCGTGTTACCGCGACAATTTCCGTGGAGCCCTGCTCGGTTAATGGATCAGGAATCTTGCCTTTACCGACATCAATTGCTGATTTTTGTAGTGCTTTAAGTGGACGGTTTAACTGCCTTACAAATAACCAACCACCGGCGACACTAAGCACGCCAATAAGTACTAGGTAGAAAATAAGTGGATAAAAGCTTGCGTCATCCAAGCCGTGTAAAGGAATTTTCACCCATAGATTCGGTGCCTGAGGCGGCCTTATCCAAAACAGATATTCATCACCTTGAGAAATACGAACTTCTGCTTCACCTTCGAGCAGTTCACCCATTTGCATGGATAAGTATGGATAGTAATCAGCGTCAGCTAAGCCGAGAATAAGAGCATCTTCTTGACGATATACACCAATGCCAGTTTCTTTGTGAAAAGCCTCTGCCATTTGCGGACTAAACTTTGCGTTGCCACCGTCAATAAACACGACTTTGACTTGCTTAGCTAATAGCTGATTAATTTGTTCTAGGTTTGGTTTGATTACATAAATTGCCACAGATAAATAAGACACAACCTGATTAATCAGTAATAAAAAACCGATTAACAATACTGTTTGGCCAAACGCACTGCGTGGCAATATCTTCATTATCTATTCAACAGCGGTTAGGCGTGGTTTTGCCCATCTGGCACAAAGACGTAACCTAAACCCCAAACCGTTTGTATGTATCTCGGATTAGCAGGGTCTTGTTCAAGCATGCGTCTTAAACGAGAGACTTGCACATCAATTGAGCGTTCTAATGCTGAATAATCTCGACCTCTGGCCAGGTTCATCAGTTTGTCTCTCGATAACGGCTCTCTTGGGTGAGTAATCAAAGATTTTAATACCGCAAACTCACCACTGGTAAGTGGCATCACTAAGTCGCCTTTGCGCATTTCGCGGGTACCAAGATTTAATGAAAATTCACCAAACTCAATAACTTCTTCGCTCTGTGCAGGCGCACCTGGTGCTTCTTGGGTTTTACGTCTTAATACAGCTTTTACTCGTGCTAACAATTCACGTGGGTTAAACGGCTTCGGCATATAATCATCGGCGCCTAATTCGAGACCAATGATTCGGTCAACTTCATCGCCTTTAGCCGTTAACATAATAATAGGAATTTCATTCTCTACTTGGCGTAAACGACGGCAAATAGATAAACCATCTTCACCTGGCAACATCAAATCAAGAACAAGCAGATGAAAATTCTCACGTTCAAGTAACCTATCCATTTGTTCCGAATTAGCCGCACTGCGTACAACAAATCCTTGTTCAACTAAATAGCGCTCTAACAATGAACGTAAGCGCATATCATCATCGACCACTAAAATTTTCGGCGTTTCCTGACCCATATTAAGCCTCAGTAATAATTTAAACTTCTTTGACTATAAACACTTAGCATTAAATGCAAAAGCGCTTTGTTTATTTTTTCTAAATTAGTTTGTTACAAGTTATGAATGATAGTCGCCCCTTTAACAATCCTCAATATTTAGTCTGGTCGTTTATAAGAAATCGCCACCACATCAAAAACTCGTTCACCTTCTGGCGTTTTCACTACAACTTCATCATCAACCCGTTTACCTATAAGTGCTCGTGCCATTGGTGAATCAATACTAATTTCACCTTTTTTGACATCCCATTCATCGGGGCCTACCAAGCGATAGCACACAGTATTATCGTCTTCGTCAATTAATGTTGCCCAGGCGCCGAAAAAGACTTTGCCTTCTTGCTGTTTTTCTGGGTATACAATGGTTAAATCCTCAAGACGCTTTAAAAGAAAGCGAACTCGACGGTCAATCTCACGTAAGCGTTTTTTGCCGTATATGTATTCTGCATTTTCGCTTCGATCGCCTTGCGCTGCAGCTTCAGATACAGAACGAGTGATCCTTGGCCGTTCATCTTTCCACAAATATTTAAGCTCATCATCAAGAACTTGGTAGCCTTCACGGGTAATATAATTTGATCTTGCCATTAATTCATTTCAACTATTTTGCTAGTAACACTTTGCTATAACTTTTTATCAATACTTTTCATAAAAAAAGCACTTTTTAGTCACGGGCGGTATATAATCGACATCATAGTAAATTTGTTGCCTAATTAATATAATTATACCTTTCAAAGGTAGCAGGCCAACACTCGTTCAGTTAAACCAGGATTATTGTTTAATGTTAAATATTAGCAAACTTATCGCCGTCGAAATTAATGTACAAGAAAGTCAAATCAACTCGGCGATAACGTTACTTGATGATGGCGCTACTGTGCCGTTTATTGCTCGATACAGAAAAGAAGCAACAAACGGTTTAGATGATAATCATTTGCGACACCTTGAACAAAGATTGAATTATTTGCGAGAGCTTCTCGACAGAAAGCGTATTGTTTTAAAAAACATCGACGAGCAAGGCAAACTTTCCCCTGCATTGAAGCAACAAATAGATAGTGTCGATAATAAAACTGAATTAGAAGATTTATATTTACCTTACCGACCTAAGCGCAGAACCAAAGGACAAATTGCCATTAAAGCTGGCATTGAACCACTAGCAGATTTATTGTTTTCAGATTTATCTGTCAATCCAGACAATGCAGCAACTCAATACATCAATGTTGAACACGGGTTTACTGACGAAAAGCTCGTGCTTGAAGGAGCCTGCTTTATCTTAATGGAGCGTTTTAGTGAAGACGCGACATTACTACAAAAATTAAGAAAATTAATCTTAAGACAGGCACATTTAACGGCGAAACTAGTTAAAGGTCAGGAAAAATCAGGAAGTAAATTTAAAGATTACTTCGAACACAGCGAAAAGTTAGCTAAGGTTCCTTCGCATCGAGCATTGGCAATGCTAAGAGGCCGTAACGAAGGCATTTTACAATTACAACTCGATGTCGATCCTGGCATGGATAAAAATTCTGAGTCTAGTGCCCAACAACTGATCCGCGATCATTATCATTTACGCATATCAAATCAAGCTGCTGCCCCTTGGCTAGACAAAGTCATTCGTTTAGCATGGCGCTCTAAATTATCGGTTTCTTTGACCACGGAATTACTTGGCGCATTGCGTGAACGTGCCGAGCTTGAAGCGATTAAAGTATTTGCGGACAACTTAAAAGATTTATTAATGGCAGCCCCTGGCGGCGCTAAAATTACCATGGGTATCGATCCTGGTATCAGAACTGGTTGTAAGATAGCCATCGTCGATAGCACCTCAAAACTGCTATACACCTCCACAATATTTCCTCATGAGCCGCAAAAGCATTGGGACAAGTCGATAAGAACCATAGTTAATTTAGTCAAGCAACATAAAGTAGAGCTAATCGCTATCGGTAATGGCACTGGCTCTCGTGAAACCGACAAGCTGTGCGCCGAAGCAATCGCTTCAATTGAATCCAATAAACCACAAAAAGTCATCGTTTCAGAAGCTGGTGCGAGTATTTATTCGGCGTCAGAATTTGCAGCCAACGAGTTTCCAGAATTAGACGTGTCACTTCGTGGTGCAGTATCTATTGCTCGTCGTTTGCAAGACCCTCTTGCCGAATTAGTAAAGATTGAACCAAAAGCCATTGGTGTAGGCCAATACCAACATGATGTTAGTCAAAGTCAGCTAAGTCAGACTCTTGATGGTGTTGTCGAAGACTGTGTAAATGCGGTCGGGGTCGACCTAAACAGTGCGTCGATACCATTGCTTACACGAGTCGCCGGTTTAAATAAAACCATGGCACAAAACATAGTTAAATTTAGGGAATCAAATGGCCGTTTTGACAAACGTGCGCAACTAAAAAAAGTTGAACGTATTGGCCCAAAGGCGTTTGAGCAAGCAGCAGGTTTCTTAAGAATTCAAAATGGTAGTAATCCACTAGATAATTGTGGCGTGCATCCTGAAAGTTATCAACTTGTTGAAGATATGGCGACGAGTTGTAGTCAACAATTAATTGATATGATTGGTAATGGTCAGCTGCTAAAAGCGATAAATGCCAATGATTTTGTCGATGATAAATTCGGATTACCAACCATCAAAGACATTATTGAAGAATTAGAGAAACCAGGTAGAGACCCTCGCCCAGACTTTAAAACCGCACAGTTTAAAGAAGGTATAAACAAGATTACCGATTTAGAGCTGAATATGATCTTAGAAGGTGTCATTTCTAACGTCACTAAATTCGGTGCTTTTGTAGATATTGGTGTTCATCAAGATGGTTTAGTACATATTTCATCACTAACTGATAAGTTTGTCAGCGACCCGCGTGAAATAGTTAAAGCTGGTGATATTGTCAAAGTCAAAGTGCTTGAAGTTGATGCTAACCGTAAGCGAATTGCGTTAACCATGCGCCTAGATGAAAAGGCAAATGGCAATAACACAAAGCCGCAAAATAAAGCCAAGAATACAACTAGCTCGAGTACTAAACAGCATGACAAACATAGAAATCAGCAACGCAATAAAACACAACCAGCGAATAGCTTAATGGGAAATGCCTTTGCTGATGCGTTTGCAAAAGCAAAAAACAAGTAAAAATAACCACTTATAGATAAAAAACTGTAAAAGGCTCAGAAAAACGTCTATCTTTTAAATTAATATCTTAGAAGACGTTAATTAATTTAGTTTTGCTTAATAAGGAAGTGGCACTTTGAACATTGTAATTGCACCAGATTCTTTCAAGGAAAGTTTATCCGCCATTGAGGTGGCGCGGGCTATAGAAAAAGGTCTTATTTCTGTTTTTACTAACGCAAATATTACCAATATTCCTATGGCTGATGGTGGTGAAGGCACAGTTCAAACATTAGTCGATGCGACTGACGGTGAGCTAATAAGTGTGCAAGTATCAGGACCATTAAAGAAGCCAGTTGAAGCGTTTTATGGCCTCATTGGCGATCAGACGACTGCCGTAATCGAAATGGCAGCGGCCTCTGGTTTGCATCACACTGCCACTGATCAACGTGATGCAAAGCTTACTTGTAGCTTTGGTACCGGCGAATTAATCAACCATGCATTAAACCAAAACGTCAGTGAAATCATTATTGGCCTTGGCGGCAGCGCTACCAATGATGGCGGTGCAGGAATGCTATCAGCGTTAGGGGCGAAACTTTTAGATAAAGACGGACAACTAATCAAAAGTGGTGGCGCTGCGCTAAAACATTTAGATAGCATCGATACGACTAACCTTAATCCCAAACTTGCCAATGTAACGATCACCGTTGCCTGTGATGTCGATAACCCACTGTGCGGAAACAAAGGGGCAAGTGCTGTATTTGGTCCGCAAAAAGGTGCAAATGCAGCAGATGTCATCGAACTTGATCTTTGTTTAAAAAATCTAGGTAATAAGTTAAAAGAAATTTGTGCCACAGATGTCGCACAAGTAAATGGTAGTGGCGCGGCTGGCGGCATGGGTGCAAGTTTATTAGCACTTGATGCGCAGCTATTACCCGGCGTTGACATCATCATTGATAAGCTTAATTTGGTCGATTCAGTTAAAGGTGCAGATTTAGTGATCACTGGTGAAGGTCGTATCGATAGCCAAACCATTCATGGTAAGACACCGATTGGTGTTGCCAAAGTAGCTAAACAGTTTGATGTACCTGTAATCGCTATCGCAGGCTGTGTTAGTGATGATTACCATGTTGTCTTGGACCACGGAATTGACGCGGTATTTCCAATCATTTCACAGCTCTCAACTTTAGAACAACTACTAGCAAATGCAGCGCCAAACCTTGAGCGTACGGCAATTAATATCGCAAATACACTCAAACTACAAAGAAACACTTAAATCATTGAAATACTTGTATAAATAAAATATTCATCGCTAATACTGGTAAACTTGGTTGAATCAAACTATGTTATAAATCAGACCTTTTGAATCGATTAAAAGTAGTGATAATGAGTAATATTTTAGCATTTTCAGGCAGCGCCAGAGACGGTTCGTTCAACCAACAGTTAGTCTCTATCGCCGCTCGCGGAGCACAAGCTGCCGGTAGTGACGTCACGGTAATAAATTTAAAAGATTATCCGATGCCTATCTTTTGCCAAGATCTTGAAAAGCAACACGGAATGCCAGAAAACGCGGCAAAATTTAAGCAGCTTTTAACTGAACACCAAGGTTTTTTGATCGCTTCTCCAGAATACAATAGTGGTTACACTGCGCTATTAAAAAATGCCTTAGATTGGGCTTCGCGTGCAACCACACCGGATGAAGTACCACTGAGTGCCTTTAAAAATAAATTCGTAACTATTATGTCTGCATCGCCTGGTGCCCTAGGTGGCATGCGCGGCTTAATGGCTTTGCGAATGTTATTGGCAAATATGCAAATGACCGTTACACCAAATCAATTAGCGATAGGACAAGCTTTTTCGGCATTTAGTCAGGGTCGTTTATCTGATGGTATAAAACATGACCAAGCACGCGATCTTGGCGCAGAATTACATAACTTATTAGAAAAAATACACCCTAAAGATTAACCGCAGCACTATTTATTAGAGCAAGTTGTATCTGTTTAAAAAACGTACTAACCTTAAAGCTATTCATAATAATACTAATAGATGTAAAGACCGAATATGCCTAGTAAAAAACCGCACAAAGAATCTGATAACGAGTTAAATAACACGCAATTAAGAAAACCTACCGAAGCTGAATTATCATTATTAACCACAATTTGGAAGCTAGGACCATCGACGGTCCGTCAGATACACACATTGCTTAATGAAAAACAAAATATTGGCTACACTACGGTTTTAAAAATACTGCAAATTATGTTTGAGAAAGGTTTAGTGCAACGTGATGAAAGCCAACGAGCTCACGTCTATTCTGCGCTTCATAGCCCTGACATTACACAACAGCATTTAGTTGGTGACCTTATAGAAAAGGTATTTGCCGGAAATTCTAAAGATTTAATTTTGCAGGCGATTAAATCAATTACTTGTAAAGCTGAATTGGCGGATATTGAACAGGCTATTGTTCAAGCTAAAGGCTAGCCCTTACCTGCCAGCATTGCTAACAACCGTCAGTCCTAACAACCGTCAGTAATTAGTGAATACTCAGGTTTGCCACCGTTGCTTTGAGCTTGTTTATATTTAAAGCTACAGCCATCGTCAATTACATCACCGTCGCCATCAAAGTCATAACCTAAATAAGTGTCGTGTATACCATCTTGTTGTTCAATTATTTCACTACTTAAATTGATTTGCTTTAATAGGTCGGCATTATCCAAATAATACCAAATCAAGCGAATATCTGGCTCACTTAAGTCACCTTGACGAATCACGAAATCACCGTCTCCATCCATATCAATATCAGTAAATCGGCCACCACGAGAGGTTACTACTGAATAACTTGGTACTTTGGACTTGGCAAATAATAGATCATTGGCTGATTTGATACTGGTTTGAACTTGGCGAATAACACTGATTCTGGCATCGGCTTGGATATTAATAAATTTAGGTAAAGCAATAACTGCTAACACAGCAAGAATGACGACTATTACCACCAATTCTATTAAGGTAAAACCCTTGCCGTGCGATTTTTTATTTATATTCATAGCCACTACTACCAACGAATAAACGTTACCTAAAATACTAACTTTACTGGAAGTATATTTAGTACAAACTGTTAATTTGATTATACCTATGAATTAATTTTTGTCATTTTAAAGATTATCTGTCAATTTTAAGCGATAATTAGCACAAATATTTTGTCTATTGTTATGGAAATCAACATTGAACACTCAAAGCGGTAAGCGTTTAAATAAATTTATTAGTGAATCTGGCCATTGCTCTCGCCGTGAAGCAGACAAGCTGATAGAACAAGGTGTTGTAACAATAAACGGTAAAAAGCCTGAACTCGGCACCAAAGTTTTGCCGGGTGACCTAGTAAAGGTTTCGGGTAAAGCGATTGGTGCTATGCCTGAGAATAAATCCGATAGAATATACATAGCCTACAACAAACCGATTGGCATTACCTGCACCACTGAGCGAAATGTCCGTGGCAATATTATTGACGCCATCGGTCATAAACAGCGTATTTTTCCTATTGGTAGATTAGACAAACCTTCTGAAGGGTTAATATTTTTAACCAGTGATGGTGACATCGTTAATAAAATCCTTCGCGCTGAAAATGCCCACGATAAAGAATATGTGGTTACTGTCGACAAACCGATCAGTGAGCGTTTTGTTGAACGAATGTCACGGGGCGTACCAATTTTAGGAACCATAACCAAGCCATGTAAAGTATCTGTAGTGAGTAAATTTGTGTTCAAAATAGTACTAACCCAAGGCTTAAATCGCCAGATCCGCCGCATGTGTGAATATCTTGGTTATGAAGTGAAAAAACTAAAACGAAATCGAATCATGTCGGTTTCACTAGGTAATTTAAAGCCAGGGCAATGGCGTAATTTGAATGCCAAAGAAATGGCTGAAATTACCGCCGCTGTAGCAGGTTCACGTAAGACAGCAGTAGCAGGCACCGTTAAAGCAACACAGAAAATTGATAAACACACAAACAAGGTTGATCCATGGGACCAAAGCCGCCTTAAAAGTGATGCTGATAAAACCCAATCAGAACGACCAAAAGGTAAGTTATCTTTAAAGAAATAAGCTGAACATGGTGAAAAATAATTGATAAAAAAGGCGCTAGATATAATTATCTAGCGCCTTTATTTTTACTGTCATAAAAAAATATATTATGGACGAGTATATTGTTGCGGTTTTTCTTTATCGATCTTCAGGTAACGGTCACGCAACTTCGTTTGACGAGACTCTAATGGCACTTCATCACCATTAATAATAACGTTAGTCGGTGATACTGTTACTTCTAGAGGATCACCACTCCATACTACGATATCCGCCTTCATGCCTGGCTTAAGGCTACCGTATTGATCATCAATACCGTATATTTTTGCTGGCACTGTGGTTAATGCTTCTAAGCCAGCTTGCCACGGTAAGCCATTGGCAACAGCATTACCTGTATGCTGTGGCGCTAAACGAATATTGTGAGTGTTCATGCCTATCGCGACAGGAACGCCAGCTTCGTGCAAACGACCTGCATTTGCTAACGTTGCACCGTTATTATCAAAACTTGAAGGTAAGTTTGACTCTGGATTAAGAATAACCTCAAACCCTGCTTTAGCAATTTCATCAGCTACTCGCCAAGCTTCTGTTGCGCCAACTAAAGTGATATTCAAACGCGGGAAGTTTTTAGTCATATGAATAATACGACGAATATCTACCGCACGATGCACTTCAACCAACAGAGGAATATCACCTTTTATAACAGGGATAAGCGCCTTCACGTTTTCTTTAGATAAAGTACCACTCCATTCAGTTTGTGGAGTGAAGTCAATTCGTTGAGCATAAATGGCTTCGTTTAATGCCGTGCGGAAATTAAACCACATTGCTGCACGACTTTCACCGCTATGATGTGCACCACGCGCCGACAAATCGACAACCATAAACGCACGTTTTTTGGTCACAGGTTCATCGTTATCACCTAAAGTGATCATTGCACCACGACCTTTAAACATTGAGTCGCTGCCATAAAGTGACGTTGCCGCACTGGTGATACCTTCAATACGAGTGATATTGCGTAAAGTGCTGTCCGGTGTAACAGCTAAGGTTGCATCTAAAGCTGCATTAAGATCAGATTTTGCCTGTGCATCAACAATACCTGCCCATGAACCTACTTCGACCAGACCAAGTGATGTGAATGCGCCGATAAAACCAGGCGTAACAACCTTACCTTTCGCATCAATTACACGGTAACTATTATCAGTCGAAATTTCTTGGCCGATAATTTTAGTGATCACACCATTTTCTACTAGAACCGTTGCATTTTCTATTACGCCACGTTTAGTCATGGTATGCACTGTGCCGCCAATAATTGCCAGTTTTTCTGCATTTGCAACGCCACTTACCGACAGTGCCGTTATTGTTGCTAAAGCGGTTAATGTTAATTTGCTCATTTTTGATCTCCTTCAGCAACTTGTCCTAACTCGTAATCACTTACCGGCCATGTTTCAGGGCTGTTCATATCGAACGCTAAACCACCGTCAATAAATACTTTTTCCGCATGTGAATAAGTTGAGAATGGATCCGCTGTCCATAAAACAACATCCGCATTTTTGCCAGTTTCAATTGAACCTGTTTGCTCAAAGATACCTAGTGATTTCGCAGCGTTAGATGTTAACCATGTCCATGCTTGTGCTTTCGAGATATCAACACCTGCATTGACACCATCAGCCCAAGCTTTTGCCGCCTCTTGGTTTAAACGTTGAATACCTGTTGCGCTGTCGGAGTGAACAATAGCACATGCTTTAGCCTGTTCAACAAAAGCAACGTTTTCACGAATACCGTCATACGCTTCCATTTTGAAGCCCCACCAATCTGCCCACATCGCTGAACAAATATTATTTTCGGCTAAACGATCGGCAATCTTATATGCTTCAACGGCGTGTTGGAACGAAGTGATTTGATAATCAAACTCTTTCATCAGGTCCATCATTGTGCCCATATCGTCGGCACGGTAACAATGCATATGTACTAAAATTTCACCGTCAAGAACACCAGCTAAGGTCTCTTTATTCAGATCACGCTTCGGCGCTTTCGCATCTTTACCCGCTTCATAATCAGCTTTATATTTGGCCCATGATTCTTGATATGCCTTCGCATCTATCCAAGCTTGACGATAACCAGCTACGTTACCCATACGGGTCATAGGGCCACCTTTTTTACCATAAACACGTTTAGGGTTTTCACCACAAGCCATTTTCAAGCCGTATGGTGCATCAGGGAATTTCATGTCTTGAATGACACGACCGGGAAGGTTTTTAACAGTCACTGAGCGACCACCGACTAGGTTTGCTGAGCCTGGAAGCACTTGTAATGTTGTTACACCACCTGCTAATGCGCGTCTAAAACCAGGATCTTGTGGCCAGATTGAATGCTCTGCCCAAACCGCTGCGGTTACAGGCTTAGTCATTTCATTGCCATCGGCATGTGAACCAGTACCTGGACTTGGGTAGACACCTAAGTGACTGTGCACGTCGATAATACCTGGTGTTAACCACTTTCCTTTGCCATCGATTACCTTCGCACCAGCGGCGTCAAGGTTATTACCAATGGCTTTTATTTTTCCTTCTGCGAGCAATACTGATGTATTTTCAGTAATACCGCCGATACCATCAACTAAGGTTACATTGGTAATTAAAGTAGGTAGTGAAGCTAATGCTTTGTAGGTACTAGGGTATGGATTTTTGTCAATTTCAACGAAAGGTGCCTGTTCTTTATCAGCGCTCTCTGCTTTATCACTTTCGCAAGCAACTAATGTTGCCATCGATAAAACAGATAAACCGCCAAACAGAACTTTATTTATGTTTTTCATAGTTTAAGTCACTTATTTTACGTGTTTTATATTTTGCATTAATGCTAGCACCACTATCTACTAAAGTCATGGTAACTTATCGTGAAAAAGTCGTTAATCAACTCTACGGTAGATGCCATCAAAAAGTGTTTGCCATGTTTTGCCATCATCACTTGATTGCTGCCATATTTGACTTACTTTGTCCGCGGTTAACGCTCGCCAAGTGATGCGCTGTATACTTACTTGACCTTTATCGTTTGTCAGCTGGCCTTCTAGCACCATTGCGCCAGCTTTAAAAGAGCCCTCTAAAAGTAACAACATTCCTGAATTATCCGTCCATGTTTGATGCCAAATATCACGTGTCTTGTCATATATATTTAAGCTTTTACCTTGATAGCCTGTCGGCGTTGAATACTCTTCAAAAATGACACAATCATCAATTATTTTAGTAATTTTACTTTGACTAACATTATTGTTGGTTGGATTGGTGACTTGCCAATTGCCGAGCCAAAAATCAAATTGCTTATAGGCGTTATCCGCGCATAGAGTCGCAGCAGAAACGGGTGCCATAAACGACATCAGCAGGCTAAAAATAACGACTAATTTCATCTTTTGATCCTAACTTTTTATTTAATTTTATCTATTTAGCCTAAGTGCTGCCTTTAAATAATTCAAATTCACTGCCAGTACAGGTACAATGACGGCAAATAAAATTCTTGAAAGACCATATGAAATATAAGGATCTACGCGATTTTATCGACCAGTTAGAAGAAATTGGTCAATTAAAGCGTATTAAACAACCAATCTCGACCAATCTAGCGATGACCGAAATTAGCGATCGCACTCTGCGTGCTGAAGGTCCTGCGTTATTATTCGAAAATCCTGAAGGTTATGACATGCCAGTGTTAACCAATTTATTTGGAACACCGGATCGCGTGGCATTAGCAATGGGACAAAAAGACGTTTCTGAACTTAGAGAAGTTGGCAAGTTATTGGCGATGTTAAAAGAGCCGGAGCCACCAAAAGGTTTCAAAGATGCTTTTGAAAAAATCCCAGTATTTAAACAAGTTTTAAATATGCCAACCAAACGCCTAAAGAAAGCACCTTGTCAGGAAATCGTTATTACTGGTGACGATGTTGATTTAACTAAGCTACCAATCCAAACCTGTTGGCCAGGTGATGCTGCGCCGTTAATCACCTGGGGATTAACGGTCACTCGCGGCCCTGAAAAAGAACGACAAAATTTAGGTATCTATCGCCAACAATTACTTGGCAAAAATAAGATCATCATGCGTTGGTTATCACATCGTGGCGGTGCACTAGATTTTCAAGAATTTAAGAACAAGTTTCCTGGTGAAAAGTATCCAGTATCTGTTGCCCTTGGCGCTGATCCAGTAACAATTTTAGGTGCGGTAACTCCTGTACCTGACTCTCTATCTGAGTATGCTTTTGCCGGTTTATTACGTGGCAGTAAAACCGAAGTTGTTAAGAGCATAAGTAACGATTTAGAAATTCCTGCCTCGGCAGAAATTATTATGGAAGGTTATTTAGACCCAGATGAAATGGCGCCTGAAGGACCTTATGGCGATCACACCGGTTACTACAATGAAGTTGATAACTTTCCAGTGATGACGGTAACGCACTTAACGATGCGCAAAGATCCAATTTATCACAGTACTTATACTGGCCGTCCACCAGATGAGCCAGCAATATTAGGTGTAGCGCTAAACGAAGTGTTTGTACCGATTATTCAAAAGCAATTTCCTGAAATTGTCGACTTCTACTTACCGCCAGAAGGGTGTTCTTACCGCATGGCTGTCGTTACTATGAAGAAACAATACCCAGGACATGCCAAGCGAGTAATGATGGGGGTTTGGTCGTTCTTACGCCAGTTCATGTATACCAAATTTGTCATTGTTTGTGATGATGATATTAATGCGCGAGATTGGAAAGATGTGATTTGGGCAATGACCACCAGAATGGACCCAGCACGCGACACTACTCTTGTTGAAAATACGCCAATTGACTACTTAGATTTTGCCTCACCAGTATCGGGCTTAGGCTCAAAAATGGGAATGGATGCAACCAATAAATGGCCAGGTGAAACTGATCGTGAATGGGGTACGCCGATGTCAATGACTGATGAAATTAAAGACTATGTTGATACTATCTGGGACGACTTAGATATTATCGACAGTAAAAGAAGATAGAAATAACGTTTTATGAATACTATTAATTGCCAAGTGCAATCACTTACAGCACTCACCGACAACGTATATCAAGTGCTATTAAAACCTGAAAAAATGGTTAAATTTGAAGCGGGTCAATACTTAAACTTTGTCATGGATGACGATGATAAACGTCCATTTTCAATCGCCTCTAGCCCTAACTGTGATCTTATTGAATTACAAATCGGCGCCTTTGGTGCAGACAGTTGGGCGATGCAAGTTATCGATAGAATCAAAGAGAGTGACACCGTAACAATTGAAATGCCGGGAGGGAATGCCCAGCTTAGAACTGAGAGTAAGCGCCCTATTATATTACTAGCTGGTGGCACTGGCTTTTCTTATATCAAATCTATTCTAACCGATTTAGTTAACCGCAATGTTAAACAACCTGTTGTTGTCTATTGGGGGTTAAGAGATCAATCAGCTGCATATCATATCGAACAGACTCATGCGTTAGTCAATCAACTTAATAATGGCCAGTTTCATCCGGTAGTTGAAAATGCAAAAAGTGACTGGCAAGGGCGAGTTGGCCGAGTTCATGAACCTTTATTGGACGATATAAATGAGCTTGCAGATTATGATATCTATATGGCTGGAAGGTTCGATATGGTTGGTTTTTTAAGAACCGAATTTGTCTCCAAAGGCGCAAATTTGGAGCACATGTATGCCGATGCGTTTGCCTATATCTAATGGTAAAATAGCAAGCAAGTTAACAATAAAAAAACAGAGCTTATCCGCTCTGTTTTTTCTGGATTAATATAAATTACTAGACTAATTTAATATGTTTTTATGGTGTTTCTTTTTGAATATCCCATAGGTAATCAGTATGGCTGGTGCAAGCCCGAACAAATTCCATCGCATGTTTGTTATCACCACCATCATAAATTTGTTTTAATATATTCTCTTGGCTCGCAAGAAGGTCATCATAATCTTCGGCGGTTAGTGTCAGTAAGCGACGATATTTTCCGCCAATAACATGAGATAACCAGCCCCACGAAGTTAGCTTACCTTTGCCTACATTTGCATTGTATATAGGCGCGAAATGGTTTTTAAAAATTTCGTCACTACTTTCTTCACCCATAAAGCTACATTCAAAATAAGTCGACAAGCCCGCATTACCTCGTGGCATATTTGTACCAACTGCACTACTACCTGTGACAGATTGCCAGATATAATCATCGTGTGTACTGCAACCTCGCGCTAAAGCATCAGGCTTATCACCTATTGCTTTAGACATTCTTTCACCGATAACCTTTTGTGCTTTCAAAAGTTGAGACACGCTATCACTTGTATGATAGAGAATACGACGCCAATTACCGCCAGTTTGATGAGCTAGCCAGCCCCAACTATTAATAGTACCGTCTTTGACTGCACCATCATAAAAAGGTGAATATACTTTGTCGATAAGTTCATCAATGGTTTTTTCATTTTCTGTTTCGCAAACAAAATAGGTTGCATAACTAAAGGATTTTTTTGTCTCTTCTGCGTTAGCGGAAAAAACGATAGTGATTGAGAAGACTACATTCAAAAGAATACTCAAAAGAACATTTAACAACTTCATGACTTGCCTCGTAGACTAAAACTTTGCTCTACTCAGATGGATATAGAAAGAGGTTAGTTTTAATAAATTTAGCCTAAGCATAGTTCATGAATGGGTATTAAACCGTTTTTATGCTTACATAAACGACAAAGTAAAAAATAATGACAATATTAAGAGATAACAAATAAAGAGTGAAAACTTAGAAATCACTAGAATTTAGTCTTTGCATAAATTTAGGCCAAGCTAAAACAAGCACAAAGACTAATTCCATTATTAGATAGGTTTGACTGAAATACTGATGTTTGGAACATGCCGGATTAATACGTTAACGTACCAACATCATAGATGCACTTTTAGGGTTTGCTAAAAGATCTGCAAAAATCTGCCAACGTTTTTCAATGTTATCTCCCGCTCGAGATTCGACGTAATTATTAACAATATCCTGACCTAAATTGTAGTTAATTACATAGGCACGATAGCGTTCAAAAAAGCTTACTCGTTGATTTGAACGACTCTCAGTACTGAGAGAATATTTCATTAAAAAGGCAACTGCTTCAGCTCGATTGATTTCGCCATCTAAATAACGTTTTGCCGCAACATTTCCCGCATAAGAGAGTCTACCCAATACTTCTTGTATCTGATAATAAAGCTCAACTTTACTGGCATCAATGCCTGCTAATGGAAACAGTACATCTTTCTCAAACGCTAATCGCTGCTCATGGCTATAGGCAACATGGATACCGTAATTAGCACTCCCTTCCGCTAACAAAGATAAAGGTGAGTATAGGGGGTACACTGAATATTCTATCCAACCATTTTGATTAACCAGATGCTTTTCCATCAAGGAGTTAAAAACGTGGTGGCCAGGATAGCCTTCATGACTTGCTAAATCTATCGCTCTATCGATATAAATAGGTTGATCAGTATTCACTTGAATCAGACTAAAGCTTTTACCCTTATACCAATTGTACGCACTCCATGGTTGGTTATTTACATATTCAACAGTAAAGTTTTCGTTTTCCGGTAACTCAATAAAGGCTTTAGTGCGAGTTCTTGATTCGGTAATGGCCGCGGTGAATACTGAGTCTAGTTTTTCAACTGGAATCACAAATTCCGATTTAAATTGTTCCATTCTAATGTTCAAGTCACCATCGCCTGGTAATAACTTATCTAAATCCGCTAATGCTCTATCAAAATCTTGTTCATTAAAATCGGGAGATTTAGCGTCATATAGGGCCATGGATTCTTCATCAAAGCTTAAATCAATACCATTTAGCTGATCGATAAATGCTTTCACCGAACGTGTTTGTACTAGCAGCATATCGGCTCGTAATTGTTGTGTTGATTCCGGTTCAGTTTCTTCGATGGCGACAATAAGCTGATCAGCCATCAATGCTAGCTTTGCTAAAGGCAGCTTTTCTGCTGAAGCTTGCCACTCTTGCGGCCCATAATAAGCGTCAATATAGTAGTCTTGATGTTTGCCCACCATCAGTGCGAGCTTTACATATTGTTCTGCTAAAGGATTTAAATCTGTTGTCTCAGTAATTTCGTCCATGGTGTGTTCCGAACATGAAATCATAGTAAAAGTTAATAATACAATTAATACTCTATTGAGTTTCAACATTAGTTTGCTCCTCTATGGGCAAGTGTATTCCGCTATCAAGATTGGCATAATATTTCGATAATTCAAGCATATCGTCTTCACTTAAGCGAGTTACCATACTTCGCATAATGGCGTCTTTACGACGACGATATTTAAAAGCGGCTAATTGTTTATATAAATATTGTTGATGCTGGCCGGCAAGATTTGGGTAAAAAGGCACTGGAGACTGGCCATTTTTGCCATGACATGGCGCACAAAAATCAATCAAAGTGGCTAAGTGTTTTTGTTTAGCTTTCAGCTTAGCCTCTTGCAAAGCTTGAATTTGCGCCTGCTCTTCAACATGAATCGCAGCCAAACGACTGGCTTCTTCTTTAGTTAATTGCGCTGCAGTTAATTGCGATGAAGTATCATCAATATTGGCTTCAACCTTCGTCTCAGTTTTCATCTTTATTTGGGTGTGTGATTCTGACTGTGCAACAGCTTTTTCTTCAGCCGCAGCGCTAGCAGTAACGAAACAGGCAATATAAAGTATAATTTGAGTCTTCATTAATGTTATTAAGTTCTAAATTTTGCTCGTGGTTTTATAGCTAAAAATACTGGAGAATATCAAAGAAAGTCTATTTCAGCCGACAAAAAACTTTCCCTAAAAAGCAAAAAAGCGCATTTGAAATGCGCTTTTTTAATAAATTTTTAAACTTACTTAAGACTTGCGTAGTAAGCAGATAAGTTGGCAATATCAGCATCTGTAAGTGGTATAGCCATACCAGCCATCACAGGGTCTTTACGAGTACCATTTTTAAAATCTTTAAGTTGCTTAACAAGGTACGCTTCTTTTTGGCCGGCTAGATTCGGGTACATTGGAATTGCAGAAACGCCGTTAGCACCGTGACAAGCAGCACATACTGCAGACTTTGCTTTACCAGCTTCTACGTCAGCTGCCATTGCAGGCGCTGCCATTGCTACCGCTGTAGCTAATACTAGAGTTAATTTTTTCATAGTGACTACTCTTATTGTTTGTTAATTAATTTTATTGCTTATTTGATTATATGGAAAAAAAATTAACCTGTCTGCGATTTTTTTCTAATTTGATCAATTAATCTACTGATTTGACGATGAAAATAGAGAATTAGCCTTATATTCTTTGTACAAAAGCAGGTATATTTCTTAAAATAGTAACCAACCAATCACTTTCGGAAGAAATTTTGAATTTTTCCCATAGCTATAGCCAATTAGGTAAAGAATTTTTTCAACGAGTATTGCCGACGCCGGTCACTGCTCCGCAATTGCTTCTATTTAATGATGAGTTAGCTCAGCAATTAGCTTTGAGCCCAGCGTTAATTAGTGACTCTAAGTTATTGGCGCAATACTTTTCTGGTAACTTATTGCCTGAGCAAGCGAATGCAATTGCGCTTACCTATGCGGGCCATCAATTTGGCGGGTTTAACCCGCAACTTGGCGATGGTAGAGCTCATTTACTAGGGGAATTAATAGATCAATCAGGTAGTCGCTTTGATGTCCAGCTGAAAGGCTCCGGTCAAACTCCCTACTCCCGTCAAGGTGACGGGCGTTGTCCATTAGGTCCGGCAATTCGAGAATTTATTATGAGTGAAGCGATGTTTCACTTAAACGTACCTACAACCCGTTGTTTAGCGGTTGTTGCCACCGGAGAGCCGGTTTATCGACAACAAACAAGTCCGGGAGCTGTCGTTACTCGAGTTGCAAGCAGTCACATTAGGGTCGGCACCTTTCAATATTTTTCCGCTCAAGGTGATCGAGAATCTTTGGAAAAATTAATCAACTATACAATTTCACGTCACTTTGATGACATTGCAGGTGATGATCCAGAGCGAGTGGTTAAATTTCTAAACAAGGTTATCGATAAACAAATTGATTTGATTATTGAATGGTTAAGAGTTGGCTTTATTCATGGTGTAATGAATACCGATAATACACTGATCAATGGGGAAACAATCGATTTTGGCCCTTGTGCAATGATGGGCACTTATCATCCCGGCACAGTATATAGTTCAATCGATAGCCAAGGGAGGTATGCATTTGGTAATCAAGCGCAAATTGCCAACTGGAATATGGCTCGCTTTGCCGAAACCCTGATTCCATTTATCGATAATGATCAAGAGCAAGCCATTTCATTAGTACAAGAGATAATCTATGGTTTTGTCGATCAATTTAATCAAAAATACCAACAGATGTTAGCGAGCAAGTTAGGCGTTAGAGACAACCATAAATTTGAACATCAAGTCGCTAAAGATATTTTACAAGCGATGCAGGAAAGAAGCTTAGATTACACAGTAACCTTTGTGCAGTTGGCGCAATCATTAACCGATAAAGATGTTGCAGATAAACTTCATGGTCAACTCGGAAAATGCTATCAACAATGGCGTGAGCAACTAAACATGCTAGCGATTGATGCTCAAAGCGCGCAACGGGTAATGCAACAAACTAACCCTTTGGTAATACCAAGAAATCATCATGTCGAACAAGTACTAGCGGAATGTGAAAACGGCAATATAGATGCCGCGATTAAGTTTATTCAGGTGTTAAAGTCACCTTATGAACAGCTCACTGATACCCATCTTTATCAAGATTTGCCTATTGATAATGATTCCGGCTACCGCACGTTTTGTGGAACCTAGTTTATTAAAACGATATTAGAAACTTAAATAAAAACTTATGCACACTATCGAACATATAGAACTAAACGAATCCATGCTCTTGATTACTTTTACCCCTTATTGGGATCAAGATGATATTGAAAAGCTAGCGCAAACTATTTTGTCGAAGATAGCCGATCATCAGCTGCTTGAAACAGTCATTGGTGCCGATCGACAATATTATCGTTTACGGTTAAACGAGGATTATTTAGTGCTTCATTTTGAAAGTTACAGTAACTCTTGTTGGTTAGAGGCGGAAGACCAGCTGCCGGTAACTTGTTTAACAACGATAAATAAAGAACTGAGCCTTTAATAGTGGACTCTTAAAATTAAATTATTTCGCGACGGTATAAACACGATGACACCTACCATGCATGATTTAGGTTGGCGACCTTTTTTTCAGCAGCAACTTAGCTTAGAAGAGCTAACCGATTTCAATATCGGCAGAGTGATAGAGCAGCATAAAAGTGGTGCTGTAGTAATGAACGACGCGGGCCAAAAAAGCCTTTTTCAAACACCAAATGACGATAAAGTTTGTGTCGGTGACTGGGTACTATTTGATGATTCTTTAAAATTATATCGCTGCCTAGAGCGCCAATCTCTTTTTCGACGCAAAGCACCTGGATCAAAAGTAGACGTACAACTTATCAGTGCAAACATTGATACGGTGATGATTGTCAGCTCACTAAATAATGACTTTAATCTGGGCCGAATTGAACGCTATTTAGCACTCGCCAATGAAGCTCAAGTAGAAGCAGTTATTGTGCTAACTAAAGCCGATCTTTGTAATGATGTAGATGACAAAGTGCAGCAAGTACAAAAGCTAGACCCTCTATTGCTGGTTTACGCAATTAATGCACTGGCAAAAGACGAGGTAGCTAAGCTAATGACTTATTGCCAAACAGGCAAAACATTAGCTTTCTTAGGTTCTTCTGGTGTTGGTAAATCGACATTGTTAAATAGCTTCCTAGGAAATGAAGTGCAAGATACTGGCTCAATTCGAGAAGACGATAGTAAAGGTCGACATACCACTACTTATCGAGCGTTAAGATGGTTTGAACAAGGAGGGTTACTTATAGACACCCCCGGGATGAGAGAACTACAATTAAGTTTTTGTGAGCAAGGCGTTAGTGACACGTTTGCTGAAATTACGGAGTTAATTACTCAATGTAAGTTTTCTAATTGCAGCCATAACAACGAACCCGGATGCGCTATATTAGCGGCTTTAGACAATGGTACTTTGGAGCCACGCCGTTTTAAAAGCTACCAAAAGCTTATGCGCGAACAAGAATTTAACAGTTCTACCTTAGCGCAGAAACGAGCGAAAGATAAAGCTCTGGGCAAAATGATAAATACGGTCCAAGCAGAGTCTCGCCACTTTAAAAAAGGCCGTTAGTCTTTAATTAAGTCATTGTCTGCGCCTAACATTGGTGCCGAGCAGGTGTATTCAATTGGTGTTTTTGAAAATTTAACCGGATTGGCCACTTGTGGCACTTTTCCAGCTAGCGGGTGATCTAGTTCAAACAGCATGTTTCGATGCTTTACTTGTGGATTATCAAATACCTTATCAATACTATTAATTGGCCCACACGGAACTTGAACGGCGGATAAATGCTCTAACCAATAATCTAATTCTTGCGTTAAAAAACGTTGTTCTAAAAGATTAATCAAGACATCACGATTAGCCACTCGTTGTTCATTGCTTTGGTAATCTGGGTTAATAGCGAGCTCTGGACAGCCCAGTATTTCGCAACATTTGGCAAACTGACGATCATTACCTACCGCCAAAAACATAAGGCCACCCTTAACTTTTACCGATTGGTATGGAACGATATTCGGATGCGCTGTGCCTAAGCGCTGTGGTACTTCGTTAGAGATTAAATAATTGCTGCCTTGGTTGGCGAGCCATGCCACTTGGGTGTCAAGCAAGGCTAAATCGATATGCTGACCTTCGCCAGTTTGGTTTTTATGATGCAATGCAGCAAGAATGGCAGAGACCGCATACATTCCGGTCATCAAATCAGCCACTGCCACACCAACTTTTTGCGGCCCGCCACCTGGCAACTTATCAGGTTCGCCGGTGATACTCATTAATCCACCCATTGCCTGTATCATAGCGTCATATCCTGCGCGTTTTGCATAAGGACCATCTTGACCAAAACCCGTTATTGAGCAATAGATAATTTCAGGATTAACAGCAAGCAAAGATTGATAATCTAAGCCATACTCCTTAAGCCCTCCAACTTTATAGTTTTCAACGATAATGTCTGCTTTTTTCACCATTTTAATGATGATATCGCGATCTTTACTCTTTGTAATATCAAGAGATATGGATTTTTTGCCACGATTGGTCGACAAATAATAAGCCGACTCTTTAGTGTTATTGCCGGCTTTATCTTTTAAGTAAGGCGGCCCCCAATGGCGTGTATCATCGCCAGTTTCAGGCTTTTCAATTTTATACACTTGTGCGCCGTAATCGGCTAACACTTGCGTTGCCCACGGTCCAGCAAGAATACGGCTAAGATCTAACACTTTTACACCGGTTAATGGGCCTGCCATGGTCTCTCCAAGATGATTGAATTAATTACAGTTATAACTAACAAAGGTTATTATTTTAATATTATAAGACATACGTTGGATAGCTGCCCAAATTGACTTTATTACGTTATAATTAGCCCACATTACTCTATTGTTAGGAACGTATTTGTGTCTTTAACACTTCCATTTGAAAACCTTTCTGCTTGGCAACAAACAGCATTTTCAGCAGCGCTACTCGAACGCATGCTACCTAATTATCGAATGTTTTCTGAAGCTGCCGATTTTGGTGACTTCAATGTTTTACGCAATCAGTTAAATTTAATCTGGCAACGATTAGAGCAAGGTCAAATTAAGATAAACTTTGCTGTGCAGCTAGAAAAACTTGAAGAAGTGATCCCTGATGTCGAAGATTTTGACTTTTTTGGCGTCTACCCCGCCCTTGATACGTGCATGGCCTTAGGCTCTTT
This sequence comes from Thalassotalea crassostreae, assembly GCF_001831495.1. NCBI lineage: Bacteria > Pseudomonadati > Pseudomonadota > Gammaproteobacteria > Alteromonadales > Colwelliaceae > Thalassotalea > Thalassotalea crassostreae. Next base: position 80,520 of record NZ_CP017689.1, on the reverse strand, counting down.
ATTGCAAGCTATTCAAGACAAAGACGATGAAACAATGGCCAATGTTAGTACCTTATCCACGTCAAGCGTACGCTACTATTTAGAAATTTTACTAGCCTCTGAACACGAATCGGAGCAAGAAATAATTATTCAAGAAAGTGATATTGACGAACACCCTTTAATGGCTTGGGAAGTTGCCAGTCAACAAGAGTTATTCGATGCCGCGGCAAAAGGTAAAGCGAATAAACAGACCTGCCAACTATTAAAACAATTAGCCTTAAGTGAAGGCTTGTCGAATTTAGGCATTGAAGTCTAATCTGCTAACCCAAATATGGTCTATTCTTAAATCAGTTTTAGTGAAAATTGGTTTTATACCAAGTGAAATAACTCTCTGAATTTAGGAATAGACATGTCTGATCATCACACCTATAAAAAACTCGAAGTCGTCGGCTCTTCTACGACTAGTATCGAAGACGCCATTGAAAACGCTATCAATGAATGCTCTAAGTCGGTTAGCAATATGAATTGGTTTGAAGTGGTTGAAACCCGTGGACATATAGTCGACGGCAAAGTTGGCCATTACCAAGTGACGTTAAAAATTGGCTTTAGAATCGCCGGCAGTTAAAACTTAAAGAGAGCGGTTTAGCTGCGTTGGTACAAACGATACGCGACTTGACCAGCAACCTTTTCTTTTAATAATTTCCAATTGTCTGGAATTTCAATCGCTGCTAATTCTGATTCCGCCTCAACGTAAATTAACGCATTGTCAGTTAACAACTGGTTTTGCTCTAATGATGCCGCGGTTGATTGAATAAAGCCCTTACGAAATGGTGGATCAATAAAGACCAAATCGAAACCTTCTTGTTCGACGGCAAGTAAGTCATTACATGCGCCAGGCTTTACTAGGCCATTGTTTGCTTTTAATAATGCTAGGTTTTCCTTAAGTTGTTTCGCCGCGTGTTTGTTTAACTCGAAAAATGTCACCTGCTTGGCACCACGAGATAACGCTTCAAACCCCAAACTTCCTGAGCCGGCATAGCAATCTAAACAGTTTGCTTGCTGCACATGTGACATCAACCAATTAAAAACCGTTTCTTTTACTCGATCCGTTGTCGGCCTTAATCCTTCCGCCAACATCACCGGTAACTTGCGACCTCGATGAATACCAGCAATGATTCTAACTTGCCCAGTTTGCTGGTTTTGTGCTTTATTATTACGATTTTTAGCCATTTAAATGCCTTGCCAACAAGTTAATTTTCAATCAAATGAGTAATAATTGATCTGTGTGGTTTTGCCACTGCGTTGATGATGATATTATAAGCGCAAATTTTCGTTAGATGATAGCTTTGTGACTAATTAATTGGGCTCTGGACAAGCATATTTTTCAGACCTAAACATCACAATTAGATATCAATCCAGGTGTTCAATAAGCACCAACCATTACATATGAGTGAATAAAAACCGATTATGGCAAAGAAAAAAGGTCTTTTTTCCTGGTTCAAAAAGGAAGAACAGCACAGCGAAGAAGTTGCTGCGGAGCAAGAAGTTACTGACAATGAGCAGCTGATTGCCGATGATAATGCTGACGCACAAAAAAATGAAGAAATCAGTATTTCTGATGAAGCGACAGCGACACAAGCTGTTGAAGAAACTCATGCAGATGAAATTCAGCAGCCTGCAGAAAATGTAGTCGAAGACATTGTTACGGATACTATTGCGGATACTACAGCAGACGTTATTACAGAAGGGACTAGTGAGCAACAAGCAAACATAGCTGAAACTGATTCTGAAGACTCAGACGCAGAAGTGGAAAAAGTTGCTGAAGTTGAATCGACTGACGCTGAAAAGCCGAAAAAAGAAGGTTTTTTTGCACGCTTAAAACAAGGCCTAAGTAAAACACGCCAAAACCTTGGTGGTGGTATTTTCGATTTGTTCAGCGGTAAAAAGATTGATGATGAGTTATTTGAAGAACTTGAAACACAACTTTTATTAGCTGATGTCGGTGTCGATACAACGATGAAAATTATTGACTCGTTAACTGAGTCGGCAACGCGTAAACAACTTAAAAATGCTGAAACGCTTTATGATTTACTTAAAGAAGAATTAAGTAAAATACTAAACAATGCAGACGCTGATGCTCAGCAAATGGAACAAAATACGCCTCATGTTATCTTAATGGTAGGTGTAAACGGCGTAGGTAAAACTACGACCATTGGTAAAATGGCAAAACAGTTTCAGGCACAAGGTAAGTCAGTGATGCTTGCTGCCGGTGATACTTTCCGTGCTGCCGCAGTAGAACAATTACAAGTTTGGGGCGAGCGCAACGATATTGCTGTAGTCGCCCAGCATACTGGTGCCGACAGTGCCTCAGTAATTTTTGACGCAATCAATTCAGCAAAAAGTAAAGGTGTCGATGTACTTATAGCCGATACCGCTGGCCGCCTACAAAATAAAGCGCATTTAATGGAAGAACTTAAAAAAGTTGTCCGTGTAATGAAAAAAATAGATGAAAATGCGCCACATGAGGTTATGCTAACTATTGATGCGGGTACTGGTCAAAATGCCATTAGCCAAACTCAACTGTTTCATGAAGCAGTTGGGTTAACCGGCATCAATGTAACTAAACTAGATGGCACCGCTAAAGGTGGTGTGGTCTTTGCTTTAGCTGACAAATTTAATTTACCAATTCGTTATTTAGGTGTTGGTGAAGGTATCGACGACTTACGTCAATTCGATGGAAAAGACTTTATTGAGGCTCTATTTGAGAGACAGTAAAGCTAGGTAGTTTTTACCCATTGTTCATCGAGTGACTTCAAAATTATAAAAATAAAGTGACAATATGATACGTTTTAATGCTGTAAACAAAACTTATCCAGGTGGATTCAACGCGCTAAAAAATATTAGCTTTGAGTTGCAACCTGGCGAGATGTCTTTTTTAACGGGTCATTCCGGCGCGGGTAAATCAACGCTGTTGAAATTAATTAGCGTAATGGAAAAGCCAAGTTCGGGTCAGATATATATTAACGGTAGCGATATTTCTCGAATTCAATATCGTGATGTACCTTATATGCGTCGTAATATAGGGATGATTTTCCAAAATCATAACCTACTAAAGGACCGCACCGTTTTTGATAATGTTGCCTTGCCTTTAGTGATTGAAAATGTCGGTCATCGCGAAATACGAAAACGTGTAGAAGCAGCATTAGAAAAAGTCGGCTTAAGTAGCAAAATCAAATGCTACCCGCACATGCTATCGGGTGGTGAACAACAGCGAGTCGGCATTGCCCGAGCTATCGTAAATAAACCACCAATCATCCTTGCCGATGAACCTACCGGTAACCTCGATCCTAAATTAAGTTTAGATATCATTCGTCTATTTGAGGAATTTAATGCGGTTGGCGTAACGGTATTAATTGCAACCCATGATTTAGGATTAATTGCGCGGATGAAATATCGTACTCTCACTCTAAAACAAGGGACGATGATCACCGACGGTTTGTCTCATACTGATGAGGACGTCGAATAATGGTCAATAAACAAAAAACCATGATGCGTAAATCTTCTCGATTCAGTTTTAATTCTCTGATCTTGTTACCCGTTCGTCATTTGCAGCAAGCGATTGGCAGTCTAGGAGATTTATGGCGCACACCAATGGCGTCATTAATGACCATATTAGTACTCGGTATTAGCCTTACATTGCCAGCTACGCTGCATTTGTTTACCAAAAATGCCGAGCAAATTAGTAGCCAATGGGACTCTGCAGCGCAAATCAGTGTATTTTTAAAACTCAACGTTAACGATAAAAGCGCGCAAAATTTAGTAAAGCGAATACAGCTATACCCAGAAGTAAAGTCGGTCACCTATATCAGCGCTGACCAAGCACTAGAAGAGTTTAAAAAACTGTCTGGTTTTGGTAAAGCATTAACTTATTTGGACGACAATCCTCTACCAGCGACGATATTGGTAACACCATCAAAGCGTTTCAGCCAACCTATGGCAGCGAAAAGCTTGCTTGAAAAGCTTGAGTCAGAACGAGAAGTGGCGCAAGGAAAGCTTGATTTAGAGTGGCTAACACGCTTACAAAGCATCATGGTATTGATTCAAGATATTGTTAGTGTGTTGGCCGTATTGTTAAGCCTATCGGTGGTTCTTATCATTGGTAACACCATTCGACTAGCAATATTAAATCAAAAAGACGCGATTGCGGTGATGAAAATGGTTGGTGCAACCGATGGTTTTATCCAACGACCATTCATGTATACCGGTTTTTGGTATGGTGTATTTGGTGGCATATTAGCCATTATTACGGTCAGTATTCTTGCTGCTTACTTAGATATAGCGATTGTCGATTTGGCGAAGCTGTATCAAAGCCAATTTTCGTTACAAGGCCTAGGGATAAATGAGGTGTTTATGCTGTTTGTTACCTCTATCACACTTGGTTTATTAGGTAGTTACATATCCGTTAGGCAACATATCCGCGATATCGAACCAAGCGCCGAATAGTTCCGTCTAATATTAGTCGCAGAGTGTTTGCTAAAATAAACGCTCTGTTACAATTTTTATATAAACTTCTCTGAACTTATTAAATCTTTAATCATCAAACAGTTAGATAAATTATTTAGTGGGTTGATTTTTTCGATTAGATGCCCCATATATTTTAATTAGCGATCCAGAAAAAGCTGTGATAGTATCCAGAGTCCATGGTAATTTACCATGTGTATTCTGAGCTGAAACGCAGCTCACATAAGGTTTTAAAGAGGTAGAAGATGAGTAATACAATGCAATCAATGGCACTAACTGTCCCACAAGGTGGCAGCATAGAAGCATACGTGCGTTCAGCTCATAGTATTCCAATTCTTACAGCTGAAAAAGAGCATGAATTAGCAACTCGTTTACATGAAGAAAACGATTTATCTGCGGCACAAGAATTAATCATGTCGCATCTTCGCTTTGTTATTCATATTGCTAAAGGTTATTCAGGTTACGGTTTACCACAAGCCGATCTTATTCAGGAAGGTAACGTTGGTTTAATGAAAGCGGTAAAACGCTTCAACCCTGAAGTTGGTGTTCGTCTAGTATCATTTGCAGTTCATTGGATCAAAGCTGAAATTCATGAGTTTGTATTAAAAAACTGGCGTATGGTTAAAATAGCGACCACTAAAGCTCAGCGTAAATTATTCTTTAACCTAAGAAAGAACAAAAAACGTCTAGGCTGGTTTAGCCAAGAAGAAGTAAATACTGTTGCTGACACTCTAGGGGTATCGTCTAAAGACGTGCTTGAAATGGAGAATCGTATGGCAAGTAGTGACCAATCGTTTGATATTACAGATAGCGACGATGACAGCTCTTCTACTCAGAGTTTTGCTCCGGCACAGTTTTTGGAAGACCATAGCTCAGATCTGTCAGTTCAAGTTGAAAATGATAACTGGGATAATCACGTTAATGGTCAACTTGCAGCAGCAATCACTATGCTTGACGAACGTAGTCAAGACATCATAAAAACTCGCTGGTTAGATGAAGATAAAACGACATTACAAGAATTAGCAGATAAATACCAAATTTCTGCAGAACGTGTTCGCCAATTAGAGAAAACTGCCCTAGGCAAACTTAAAGGCGCAATAGCAGAGCACTAAATTACTGTTGTATTCTCTAACGCAAGAATTAAGAAAGCCGAGTTTATTCTCGGCTTTTTAATGTCTAATATTTGCTTAACGCATTTAGATTGTTAATTGTACAATCATACTACAAACCCCTATTTTATTCGTTTTCCCTGCAATTTCTTAAACTTCTACTATACTTCAAAGTCCAACTGTTAAAGTCGGTCGTTAGGCAAATCAAATTGTCGTTAATACCCTATTTTTTCAACAGTAAATAATGATATTAATAAGTGAAGTCGGGACATAAGGCATTACGGAAAATGCAGAAAAAATCAGATAAAATAACGAAATTGCTGGACAAATATAGGCAAACCAAGCGCATTCAAAAAGGCTTGTTGAAACTGTCGGAACTGGCTGGCTCAGTAACCGATATGGCCTGCTTTTATCCAAATTTACAGCAAATAATCAGACAGTATTTTCCTACCGATAACCTTTATATTCAACTATTTACCGAACCAGACAGCCTTAATGCCGACCATTTTTATATTGATGAATCAATTTGTTCTAAAATAGACCAGCAACTAAGCGGTGACATGGTCGAATTTATTTCAGGTATCGAAAAGCCTGTCCTTATCAATCATCACCAAGTCAGTATATTAGAACAAGACAATAACGTCTCTGTCAGACCTTTCCCTAAACGCCACAGTCAAACTCAACTGGTTGATGTTTGGCTTGCTGCACCATTAATCATGGGCAACGTATCAATGGGTTTAGTCGGTGTTAAAGGGTTTATTAATCCAGATAACAGTGCACGCAGCAATTTGGAAATGATCCACTTTATTGCCTTACATATTGCATCAGCTATTGTCCGCAATCGCGCCAGCGAACAATTGAAGGTTTACAGTAAAGATTTAGAAGACATTATCTTCGACCGCACTAAACGCTTGCAACGCAGTAATTTTAACCTGCGAAAACAAGTTGAAGAGCGACGCAAGAGTGAGCTAAAGCTTTTTTATGAAGCCCACCACGATCCATTAACTAAACTGCCAAACCGCTCGATGTTTAGCGATCGACTAGAGCACTCGATAAAACACTTAAAACGACACCCTAATCATAGGTTTGCGGTTTTATTTATCGATCTGGATCGATTTAAAATAATCAATGATACCTTAGGACATCATGTCGGTGACAAGCTACTCGTGCAAATTGCTGACAGAATTGCACAGTGTATTCGAGGTAATGACATACTTGCTCGTTTAGGTGGCGATGAGTTTGTTATTTTACTTGATTCAATCAGCAGCAATGATGATGCCGAAGAAATAGCCACCCGTATTATTGAAGCCATTGCTCTACCCTTTACTATTGAACAACAGCAGTTGTATTCAAGTGCTAGTATTGGCATAAGTATTTGTGACCAACAATATAATAGTGCCAGTGAAATTTTACGGGACGCTGATGCGGCCATGTATCAAGCAAAATCCATTGGTAATGGTCGACTAATGTTTTTCGACAAGAGTATGCGCGAACAATTACTGGCTAACCTTAACCTAGAGCGCGAGCTTAGAACGGCTATTAAAGAACAACAGTTCGCCTTACATTTTCAGAAAATCACTGAACTACATGAAGAAAAAGCGATTGGTTTCGAAGCGCTGTTAAGGTGGCAGCACCCACAACGAGGATTATTATCTCCGGCCGATTTTCTAGAACTCGCCGAAGAAACGTCATTAATATTAGACATTGAAGATTGGGTGTTAAAGACGGTCGCTAAACAGATTAAATTGTGGCAGCAAGACAGTGCTCTTAAACATGCTTTTATAAGCGTCAATTTATCCGGAAAGCATGTTTGGCAAACACAATCAGTACGAGAATTAAGTACGCTAATTAGCAATAACTTTGACCGCCCAGAGCAGCTTATCATTGAGTTTAATGAACATGCTTTTAACCGTCACCCTAAACAGTCACTTAGTAATTTGGAGTTATTGAAAAAATCTGGCGTAAGACTTGCGCTTGACGATTATGGCTCGGGCATTTCGTCATTAAATTACCTAAGCAAATATCCGTTTGAGTTAATAAAGCTCGATCGAAGTTTTGTGCGCTCATTATGTTCAAACCCTAAGAACTTAGAGCTAGCCAAATCACTTTCGCAAATAGGTGATAATTTTGGCTTTAGACTTGTTGCCGAAGGAATTGAGTCGCAACAACAATTGGATATGGTTGTACAATGTGGTTGTGAATACGGACAAGGTTTCTTTATTAGCAAACCAAAAAGCATTGAAAATACCAGCAAAGAAAGTGGTGCAAATAATAATTCTGCAATTAACCCTAGCGGTAACATTGATCATTGTGCCTAGCTAATTAAGTTGTTTTTGCATAATATAAAGGTCAATAAATTAGTTAAACTCCAATAATCAATCTTGGCCATTATGCTCAATACCATAATCAGTAGCGGCACGAAGTTTCAATCATTCGATGCAACTAGTCGTATTAAAGCGGCAAATATTGTCTCGATAATCACCGTTGCTATTTCAGCGTTTTATAGCCTGCTTTACCTATTTTACTTTCAAGACTTATTAGTTGGCAGCCTTAATTTAGTCTTTACTCTGGCTTATACCCTTGGGCCATTAATAATGTCACGCAATGCCATAACCCTGGCAAAGATCTGGTTTTTTGTTGTATTACTATTGCACCTTTGGGTATGTACTAATGTTTACCTGACCAATGACAGTGGCTTTCATTTATTCTATTTTCTAGTGCCTACTGGGGTATTTTTACTACTCGACTTAAATCAATATAAAGAGAAATGGCTGCTGACGATAAGCGCAATCGTGCTATTTTTCTATTGTGAAAATAGTCTCAATACTGCGCCGTTGATCACCTTGAACGAAGAGGTGAATCATTTTCTTTATCAATCGGTTATATTATTGATCATGTTAGAAGTTATTGTGGTCTTGACCTTGTTTAATAAACAAATTGAAAAGACCCAAGCAATATTGGAAAAACAGGCAAGCACCGATTTTTTAACAGGGTGTTTTAATCGTAATTATTTTTTTCAACAAGCGAATCTGCAATTAAGTTATAGCAAACAACAACAGCGTCCGTTTTCGGTGATATTGATCAATATAGATAACTTAGGTTTCATCAATGACAACCATGGCTATGATGCTGCTGATATGTTTTTATGTGAATTAGTCGGATTAATTCAGACTAGTATTCAAGATGATCAATTGATGGCTCGAATTGGTGGCAATGAATTTGTAATATCTCTACCTGAAAATACCCTGCAAGAGGCGCAAAAGCTGGTGAATAAATTACAAACTATCGTTGATAAGAAAACATTTGCCGACAGTAATGGCATAAATATAGATTTGCAGTATCGATTAGGCGTGGCAACAAATAAGCATGAGGACGATAGCTTAATGACGTTATTGAGCCGCGCAGATAGCCGAGTAAAGCAACAAGCTAGACACTCTCCTAGTGTCGTCGCATCTGTTTGATAATGACGTTATTTATGGGTTAACTGAGCGCTAAATTGGGGCTAATTTTACATTAAGTTTTGGCTTTTTTTGCGTTTAGCATTTCACGCAGTCCCGCTACGCCGGCTTTACCTTTATTTTGATTTTCTTCAGCACTTTGCTTGCGCTGCCCGCTTTGTTCCCAAACTAAATCATCTTGCGGCATTTCATAAAGAAAGCGTGAAGGCTCAGTACGAATGACTTCACCATATTGGCGACGCTCTTGCGCATAAGTAAAAATAAGCTCACGCTGTGCTCGAGTTACTCCTACATAGGCCAATCGTCTTTCTTCTTCGACGTTATCTTCATCAATACTGGTTTGGTGCGGTAAAATCCCTTCCTCGGTGCCGATTAAGAATACATAGGGAAACTCTAATCCTTTTGAGGCATGAAGTGTCATTAACTGCACTTGATCAGCGTCATCCTCTTCTTCACCGCGCTCCATCATATCTCGTAGCGTTAAACGAGAAACGATTTGCGGCAATGTCATCGGCTCTTCATCGTCTTTACCCTCAAGCATGTCAGTGATCCAGCCAAACAAGGTAACAACGTTTTTCATCCGCATTTCTGCCGCTTTTGCACTCGGCGACGTATCATAAAGATAATCTTCGTAGTTGATCTTTTGGATTAAGGAACGCAATACTGCCGGCGCGTCACCACGATTAACATTGTCTTCAGTTTCGACAATTAAGCGGGCAAAGTTCTGCACTCTTTCAAGTGCACGACCATTAAGGTGCTGCTCTACGCCCAGCTCAAAACTTGCTGCAAACATGCTAATTTGGCGAATATTGGCGTAGGTACCTAATTTTTCTAACGTTGCAGGCCCTATCTCACGTTTAGGGACATTAGAAATACGTAAGAAGGCATTGTCATCATCTGGATTAACAATAAGCCTTAGATAGGCCATGATGTCTTTAATCTCACTACGAGAGAAGAATGATGTACCACCACTAATTTTATAGGGAATACGGTTTTGCATTAATACTTTTTCAATCACCCGCGATTGAAAATTACCACGATACAAGATTGCGTAGTTTTTAAATTTGCTCTTATTCAAAAAACGATGACCCAATAATTCGCCAGCAACACGCTCAGCTTCATGATCTTCGTTTTTGGTTTTCACAACACGTAATGCCGGCCCATAGGCAAGTTCACTAAAAAGCGCTTTGTCATATACATGGGGATTATTAGCAATCAAGATATTGGCACACTTAAGTATGCGGCCACTTGAACGATAGTTTTGTTCAAGCTTGATTAATTTTAACTCAGGGAAGTCTTGGCCTAGTAATACTAAGTTTTGTGGTTTAGCGCCACGCCATGAATAAATTGATTGGTCATCATCACCAACAACGGTTAGTCGACCACGTTCACCGACTAGGTTTTTAACCATTTCATACTGACTGGTATTGGTATCTTGATATTCGTCTACAAGCAAATAACGAATTTTTCGCTGCCAACGTAAGCGAACCTCATCATAATTTTTAAGCAGTAAGGTCGGGATCATGATCAAATCATCAAAATCTAGAGCATTATATGCTCTCATATGCTTATGATATTCTTGATAAAATTGAGCGAATAGCACCTCATCGGCACCATTTGCACGTTTTAAAGCACCTTCTGGCAACAATAAATCGTTCTTCCAATTTGATATTTGATTTTGCAAGCGCGACAGTAATTCTTTATCACCGTCTAATTCTTTTTCGGTAAGCTCTTTCAATAACGCTAATGTGTCTTGATCATCAAACAAGGTAAAACCAGGTTTAAAACCTAAGGTTTTCAATTCTCTGCGTACAATATCTAGACCTAAAGAGTGGAACGTTGAAACCATTAAGCCACGTGTTAGATCGCGGCCTAACATGCTTTTTACTCGTTCCTTCATTTCTCGAGCCGCTTTATTGGTAAAGGTTACCGCTGCGATATTTCGTGCTTTGTAGCCACACTCTTGAATTAAGTATGAAATTTTTTGACAAATAACACCTGTTTTACCCGAGCCGGCACCAGCGAGTACCAGACATGGGCCGGATACATAATTTTTCGCTTCATTTTGTCCTGGGTTTAATTTCATTGATTCTTAATCTAGCGTGTGTGAGTTCAATATAAGGCCGCAGATTTTACCTAATTTTCTGCGCTCATCCTATTACTTTTAATGCCAGTTAGCAAAGTTGTTACAAAAACTGCTGAACAACTAAATAAAGTTTCGCTACAATAGAGTAATCACTGACCGAATTAAACGAATAAGAGACAATCATGATTAACGCCAAGAAGATCGAAGACATTGCTAAGCAAATTACCGAATCAATTCCGCCACAAGTAAAAAATGTTGCCCAAGATTTTGAAGAAAAGGCGAAACAAGTTCTACAATCAAAGCTGTCGAAACTCGATGTGGTTAGCCGTGAAGAATTTGATGTGCAAACTCAGGTTTTGATTAAAACTAGAGCGAAATTAGATGAATTGACGGCTAAAATCGCCGAAATAGAAGAAAAACTGAATAAATAGACTTAATGTATAAGCTACTCTCAACGGTTAAAATAGCTTATAGAGTAGCTTTAAACAATAGTTGAAACGATGCGGTTTTTATTCGAGTTACATTTTACTTAAAAATGCTTGATAAGCTGGGTTATTTGTCTCTTCCTGATATTGATAACCTAAGTCATCTAAATGCTCAAACAAGCCATTCTGTTTATTATCTGGCACTTCGATTCCCGCCAATACCTGACCAAATGCTGCGCCATGATTACGGTAATGGAATAATGAGATATTCCAATTTTCACCTAAGGTATCAAGGAATTTTTCCAAAGCACCTGGATATTCGGGGAATTCAAAACTAAATAAGCGCTCATCCATTGGCGCAGTGTTCTTGCCTCCAATCATAAAGCGAACATGCAGCTTTGCTAATTCATTATCAGTAAAATCGGTAACCTTATAATCTTTGCTGGTAAGCTCAGTAACTAATTCATCGAGTTGTTGCTGCCCGTTGGTTAACTTAACACCGACAAAGATATTTGCCTTTTGATTATCGGCATATCGATAATTAAATTCGGTAATCGCTAATCCGCCAAGGATCTGACAAAAACGTCTAAAGCTACCCTTTTGCTCAGGAATTTCGACCGATAATACCGCTTCTTTTTGCTCGCCGAGTTCACAGCGCTCAGAGACATACCTCAGTGAATGAAAATTCATGTTTGCACCGCTTAATATCGCTGCTAACTTTTCACCACCTTTACTGGTTTGGCAATACTTGATCAATCCTGCCAATGACAGCGCTCCTGATGGCTCAGCGATAACTCGGGTATGCTCAAAAATATCTTTTATCGCACCACACATTTCATCACTAGTTACAGTAATTACCTGGTCACAATATTTTTCTATTAACGCGAATGTTTTGCTACCTATTCGCTTAACCGCAACACCATCGGCAAATAGGCCGACATGGTCGAGATCAACCGGCTCTCCCGCGTCCATCGCTGCAGCTAAACACGCTGAGTCTTCAGCTTCAACACCGATAATTTTTATTTCTGGACAAAGCTGTTTTAAATAAACAGCCATTCCCGCTAATAAACCGCCGCCGCCAACAGGCACGAAGACAACATCAGCAGTTGGTAACTGCTGTAACAATTCTTTGGCAACCGTACCTTGACCGGCAATGACATCACTGTCGTCATAAGGAGGAATAATCGTTAATTGCTGCTCTTTGGCCATTATCATTGCCGATTCACTGGCTTCGCTAAAACTACTACCCGTAAGAACAACGTTTGCACCGAAGCGCTTAACATTATCGACTTTAATCTCAGGCGTCGTTATTGGCATAACGATAGTAGCTGTTACACCTAATGTTTTTGCTGCCAACGCTAACCCTTGGGCATGATTACCTGCAGAAGCTGCGATCACGCCTTGTTTGCGTCTTTTTTCCGACAATTGCGCCAGCTTATTGTAAGCACCACGCAATTTAAAAGAGTGAACTGGTTGCTGATCCTCACGTTTTAAATAAATATCATTGCCAAGTTCACTTGACAGTTTCCCCAACCAACTTAGATCAGTTTCTATGGCGACATCATAAACAGGCGCAGTTAATATTTTGCGCAAATAGTTTATGCCCAAATAAGGACTTGTCGTTTGTTTGTTGAGTTTGTTATCCGTCATCGTGACCCTATTGATTGTCGAGCAATTCAGTATTTCTAACCGCACCTTTGTCGGCGCTAGTAGCCAACATTGCATAGTTTTTCAATGCATAGCTAATTGGACGTTCACGACTGACAGGTTTCCAGGCATCTTTACCTTTGGCTTCCATAGCAATGCGACGTGCACTGAGCTCTTCCTCGGATAAGGCCAATTTGATTGAACGATTTGGGATATCGATTTCAATAATATCTCCTTGCTCAACGAGTGCAATAGTGCCACCACTACCAGCTTCCGGAGAAACATGGCCAATAGATAAACCCGATGTTCCACCAGAGAAACGACCATCCGTTAATAACGCACAAGCTTTACCTAAACCCATGGATTTTAAATAGGTTGTTGGATATAACATTTCTTGCATACCCGGTCCGCCTTTAGGGCCTTCATAACGAATCACCACAACCTCACCAGCAACGACTTTACCCGATAAAATACCAGCTACGGCATCGTCTTGGCTTTCAAATACGTGCGCGGGTCCAGTAAAGGTAAGGTTATCATCACTAACACCAGCAGTTTTTACGACACAACCATCAACGGCAATATTACCTGAAAGCACTGCTAAGCCACCTTCTGTTGAAAAAGCGTTATCTAAGCTGCGAATACAGCCATTTTCTCTATCATCATCTAATGTATCCCAACGACAATCTTGGCTAAACGCTTTAGTAGTGCGAATCCCGGCAGGGCCTGCTCGATAGAATTTCTTAACGTCTTCATCATCGGTAACTTTGATGTCGTATTTCGCGATGACATCCGCCAAGGTTGTACCTAAAACATTAGGCACGTCTGTATTTAATAAATTAGCTCGTGCTAGTTCACCCAAAATACCGATAACTCCACCGGCGCGATGTACATCTTCCATATGATACTTAGGTGTCGATGGAGCTACTTTACATAGTTGCGGGACGATACGTGATAATTTATCCATATCTTCCATGGTGTAGTCGACTTTAGCTTCTTGTGCTGTGGCCAGTAAATGCAAAATGGTATTGGTTGAACCCCCCATAGCAATATCTAAACACATGGCATTATGTAATGCTTCTTTGCTGGCAATATTACGTGGTAAAGCCGATTCATCTTCTTCGAAGTAATAACGCTTAGTAAGTTCGACAATTTGCTTGCCCGCTTTTAAGAACAATTGCTCACGATCGGCATGCGTTGCCAGCATAGAACCGTTACCTGGTAATGCTAAACCTAGTGCTTCTGCTAAACAGTTCATAGAGTTTGCAGTAAACATACCTGAACAAGAACCACAGGTAGGACAGGCAGAACGTTCTACTTGATCAGATTGTTCATCTGATACGGTTGGATCAGCGCCCTGAATCATGGCATCGACTAAATCAAGTTTAATGATTTGATCTGAAAGCTTAGTTTTACCAGCTTCCATTGGACCACCGGATACAAAAATTACTGGTATGTTTAATCGCATCGCGGCCATTAACATGCCCGGCGTAATTTTGTCACAGTTTGAGATACAAACCATGGCATCAACGCAATGAGCGTTAACCATGTATTCAACTGAATCGGCAATTAAATCGCGCGAAGGTAAAGAATACAGCATGCCAGAGTGCCCCATAGCAATACCATCATCAACAGCAATAGTATTAAACTCTTTAGCAACGCCACCGGCTTCTTCAATCGCACCAGCAACGAGTTGGCCCATGTCTTTTAAATGCACATGGCCTGGTACAAACTGAGTAAATGAATTTACTACGGCAATAATTGGTTTACCAAAGTCATTGTCTGTCATTCCAGTTGCGCGCCATAAAGCACGTGCACCAGCCATATTTCGACCCTGGGTGGAAGTTGCCGATCTCAGTTTGGGCATAATGTATCCTTTTTTAGTAGCTATAAACCTCTTTAGTTATATTTAATATGTACATGCAATAGATTGTGAGATAAAAACTAAGCCCCCCAAGGTGCTTAGTTATTTATTCTGATACTGGCTCTAACCAGCCCCACTTATCTTCTGTTGTACCATCAAACAAACCAAAGAAAGCTTGTTGTAATTGTTTAGTGACTTCGCCTCGGCTACCTGTGCCAACTTGAATGCCATCAACCGTACTCACCGGTACGATTTCTGTTGCTGTACCACACATGAAAAACTCATCAGCAAGATATAGTGCTTCACGGGCGATTAATTCTTCACGCACTTCATAACCAAGCTCTTTCGCTAAAGTAATGATAGTGTCACGTGTTAAACCTGGTAAAATTGAGCAGCTACCAGGAGGTGTATAAATGATACCTTTACGTACCAAGAATAAATTTTGACCTGCGCCTTCACTCACATAATTATTTACGTCTAGCGCGATACCTTCTGTGTAACCATGGCGAGCCGCTTCACGAGAAATTAGCTGTGATGATAAGTAATTACCACCGGCTTTTGCTGCTGTTGGCATTGTATTTGGAGCTAAACGGTTCCATGAAGAAACGCCAACATTTACACCATTTTCTAATGCATCCGCACCTAAGTATGCTTCCCAACTAAATGCCGCAATCATCATATCTGCAACCGCATCATCCGCTGGACGCAAGCCCATACCGATATCACCAAGAAAAGCTAAAGGTCTAAGATAAGCTGACTTTAAGCCATTACCTACCACTGAATCTTTACACGCTTGCATTACTGCATCACGATCAAATGGCATGTTCATGCGATAAACTTTGGCAGAATCAAATAAACGATCAATATGTTCTTCTAAACGAAAAATACAAGTGCCTTTGTGAGTATCGTAAGCACGGATACCTTCAAATACAGAAGAACCATAATGCAATGCATGACTCATTACATGTACAGTTGCATTTTCCCAAGGCATTAATTCGCCATTGAACCAGATTAAATCAGCATTAACTTTAGCCATTTTACTTTCCTATTAACTTGTCTTTGTGTAGCACACAATAAATATTGCCGCTGATTCTTAACCTTTCTAAGGCAATTGTCGAATTATTTCGCAAAATCGTTAGTAAAATTTTGCTTAAATTGTCACATAGTGATGACAGTCGCCTTAACAAACTCATACCTACGCCCAACATTGTGAAAATATATTCAAATTTTGAGAATAAGTATCTAAACATATTTTATTAGTGAAAACACTGATAAAACATTACAAATAAAAAATCCCTTTTGTCTTGCCGTCCCTGGCTAATGCGCGAGCATTTTAAATGGTGCAAATAAAAACCCCCCGTTTCCGTAGGAAGCGAGGGGTTGATATTTTAAATATTTTAATTTAAATCAACACCTTGCCCCCGGTGATAGAATAATCACTAGGACATTTTCAATAATAATAAATAGGCGTTGTTTAATCATCTAATCAATCTTATTCGTTTGAAAATCGCTATAAATAGATAGCTAAAATAAATTATGAGTCTGTTCTGACTGCTAGTTAACTTAGGTTTTATCACAATTTTTTTACATGAACAAGGGTTTTGTTGGTTTTTAAGGAGGAATAACTATTCACAGTATAAATAAGAATCTAGAACAGCCGCCTGCTTGCTTTAGCAAAAGTACAAATAACGACTAAACTTAACAACACTATGGATAGTTATAAAAAATGGATTTTATTATGTCACTTGCCACAATTTATTCGCGAGCCAAAGTCGGGCTTGAATCACCTTTAGTTTCTGTTGAAGTACATTTAAGCCCGGGCATTCCAGGGTTTAGCATCGTTGGTTTAGCGGAAACATCGGTTAAAGAATCCAAAGATAGGGTTCGCAGTGCCATCATTAATTGCGGTTACGAGTTTCCTTCTAGAAAAATTATCGTAAATCTCGCGCCAGCGGATTTACCCAAAGAAGGCGGCCGTTTTGACTTACCGATAGCCATAGGAATTTTAGCCGCTTCCGATCAAATACCTAAAGCAGAGTTAAACAATTATGAATTTGCTGGTGAGTTAGCGTTATCGGGAGAGCTGCGAAAAATCACTGGCGAGATCCCGTTAGCAATAGCCGCAAGAGACGATAAACGAATACTAGTGTTACCCAAGTGCAATGCTAAACAAGCTGCTTGGGTTGATGAAGCAAGCATCATTGCCATGCATCACCTAAACCAACTGTTCGCTCATTTTGCTAATCAACAACCTTTACCATTAGTGGAGAAGCCATTAGCCACACCAACCGCTATACGTCAAGCCAAAGACATGAAAGATGTTATGGGGCAACCATTGGCAAAACGGGCCTTAGAACTTGCAGCAAGTGGCGGCCACAACCTTTTGTTTGTTGGCCCGCCAGGCACAGGCAAAACAATGTTAGCATCTCGGCTACCGGGTATTTTACCTGATATGACCGCAGAAGAAGCACTGCAAAGCGCGGCAATCCAATCTATTTGCGGACAAGATGTCAGCGATTCGCAATTTAGTTTAAGACCATTTAGGGCACCGCATCATACCGCGTCTGCGGTAGCTTTGGTTGGTGGCGGCTCCTACCCTAACCCCGGCGAAATATCATTGGCACATAATGGCGTATTGTTTTTAGATGAATTACCCGAATATGATCGCAAAGTTCTAGATGTGTTACGTGAGCCAATGGAGTCTGGTGAAGTAACGATTTCTCGAGTGTTACACAAAACTACCTATCCGGCAAAGTTCCAATTAGTTGCAGCGATGAACCCAAGCCCGACTGGATTTTATACTGACAAACGCTCCTCACCGGAACAAATATTACGATACTTGAATAAGCTATCAGGCCCTTTTCTTGATCGAATCGATATTCAATTGGAAGTAAGCCGTTTGGCTAAAGGCGTATGGAATGATAACGACCAGTTCAACGAAAATAGTGAAACAATACGAACGAGAGTGCAAAATTGTCGCAACATTCAACTAGCACGACAAGGTAAAGCAAATGCCCATTTAACCAGTCCCGAATTAAAAGTTCATTGTCACATTAATGAGAGTGATTGCGAGTTTCTTGAGCTAGCAGTAGAGAAAATAGGGTTGTCTACCCGCGCCCATCATAAGATACTGAAGATAGCTCGAACCATTGCCGACATGAACAATATCAAAACCATTCAACGCCAGCATATTGTCGAAGCGTTATCTTATCGCGCCATGGATAGGTTGATACGGCACTTGACCGATAGTTTGATTGGTTAAAACACACCGCAACTATGCATTGGTAACAAACTAATACATCGCTAGCGAATTCACTGTCTATAATAAACGTGTGGTGTGGAGCACTCTTATTGCCTGCACTGGAACATTAAAAAACACATCATTCACTTTATTAATAGGCGCTGTCCAAATGAAACTAGCTGCAATCATGATTCCATTAATGCTAATGAGTGCCAATAGTTCGGCGACAGAATTGAAAAGCGATGAGATGTGTCAGGATTATTTAAAAGGTTTATTCGGTGATATTCGCATTGCCGAAGAAGTTGGTATACAAGCTCTACAAGTATCACTTAACAGAATTGCCGATAGCCATCCTGAGCATCTAGAACTCGCAACTCAAATAGCCTTTGGCACCGCATTAGATGACGCTGGTCATCGCCGTGTCGGCCAATACATCAATGCCATGTGCACCAAAGAAGGAACAATCTTAATCGATCTGGTTTACGAGGTATTACTTACCGAATCAAAGCGAATCGCGAAAGAGCGGGATACGAAAAGCAAAACTTAAAAGTTAACCTAAGAGCTAACTTCTTACTGTCATTACACATCGCGGATTGAATCTAAAAATGCAGCAATAACCGCATCATTGATATTTTTCTTTAGATAGCAAACACCAAGTTCAAAAGGTTTAAGCACTGAGGGCGCTGTCAATCTTTTGATTCGCTCTTTTACTGGGCTGTTCTCAATAACAACTTCCGGCGCAATACCCACACCACAACCTAACGCCACCATAGAAACTAAAGCTTCATGACCAGAGACCGCTGCATAAATGTGCGGTTTACCTAGTTTCTTCTGTCGATACCATTGTTGAAAGCGCAGCCTAGAGCTACCGTGATCTGGCAATATAAAGGGTATCTTGGCCCAGTCTATGTTTCGACTTTCAAGTTGTTGCGACACCTGACAATCTATAGTTGGTGCAATAATCGATAAAGGAATTTGAGCTATTGAATAAAAATGGCAACTTTTTGGTAGTGTTTCAGGATAGGCTGCAATAGCAAAATCGACTTCTCCGTTAGTCACTTTATCAATCGCATCAGCCGCATTACCGGTATCCAAAATGATATCCACTTGCGGGTATAGTTGACGAAAACTATCGAGTAGTTTTGGTAAGTGAGAATAAGCCGCTGTTACTGAACAATAGATGCTGAGTTTACCCTTTAATTGTCCTTGTCCTTGTTGCAATTGTTGCTGAAGTTGCTGCCACGATTGTAATTGCTGCTTAGCAAATTCATTAAACGCGCTACCTGCCTCTGTTAGTTGTACCGTTCGATTATCGCGCTGCAAAAGTTGGCAACCCAATTCATCTTCAATTCGTTGGATCATTCGTGACAACGTCGACGGGCTGACATGATGGGCATGTGCAGTTTGAGAAAAGTGCAAACTGTCGGCCAGCGTCGTAAATACTTGAAGGAGCTTTCTATCCATTTTCATATCGTGTAATCAATTGATGATAACAGTATTGCACATTTTGCAACACTATTGTGCAAATATATCATTTTAAGCAACACAATATTTATTGTAAGGTTACATCAAAGCTGCATAAAGGTGTTGCAGCAAGATATTCTGGAGTTAGAACATGTCAAATTATTTCAATACATTAAGTTTACGCGAAAAATTATCGCAATTAGGGAAGTGTCGTTTCATGAACCGAGACGAGTTTAGCGATGGCTGTAATTTTATTAAAGGTTGGAATATCGTTATCGTAGGTTGTGGCGCACAAGGCTTAAACCAAGGTTTAAATATGCGTGATTCAGGGTGTAATATTTCTTACGCTCTGCGTGATGCAGCAATCAGTGAAAAGCGTCAATCGTGGCAGTGGGCCACTGAAAATGGCTTCACTGTTGGTAACTATGAAGAACTTATTCCTCAAGCAGATTTAGTATTAAACCTTACCCCTGATAAACAACATACATCAGCGGTTTCAGCGGTAATGCCTTTGATGAAACAAGGTTCAACTTTGGCTTATTCTCATGGCTTCAACATTGTTGAAGAAGGCATGCAAATTCGTAAAGATATTACCGTAGTAATGGTTGCCCCTAAATGTCCAGGAACAGAAGTTCGTGAAGAATACAAACGTGGTTTTGGTGTACCAACGCTAATTGCTGTTCACCCGGAAAATGATCCACAAGGCAATGGCTTTGCTATTGCTAAAGCGTATGCTTCAGCAACAGGTGGCGATCGTGCAGGTGTTCTTGAATCATCTTTCATCGCCGAAGTTAAATCTGACTTAATGGGTGAGCAAACGATTCTTTGCGGTATGTTACAAACAGCTGCGGTGTTAGGTCATCAACAACTTGTTGCCCAAGGTATGGATGCAGCGTATGCACGTAAGTTATTACAATATGGCTTAGAAACGACTACTGAAGGCTTAAAGCATGGCGGTATCACCAATATGATGGACCGTTTATCAAACCCTGCAAAAATTAAAGCGTTTGATATGTCTGAAGAGTTGAAAGTTATTCTACGTCCTTTATTCAATAAGCATATGGACGACATTATCGAAGGACAATTTTCTGCCACGATGATGGAAGATTGGAAAAATGATGATGCCAACCTATTAAAATGGCGTGCTGAAACAGCTGAAACATCGTTTGAGCAAGCCGCTGATTGTGATACTGAAATCACTGAGCAAGAATACTACGACAAAGGCATTTTTGTTGTTGCCATGATCAAAGCAGGTGTTGAATTAGCATTTGAGGCTATGGTTGCTGCTGGCATCATTGAAGAGTCTGCATACTATGAGTCACTTCATGAAACACCACTAATTGCTAACTGTATCGCTCGTAACAAATTATACGAAATGAACGTAGTAATCTCAGATACGGCTGAATACGGTAACTACCTGTTTACCCATGCAGCAGTTCCATTACTTACCGAATTTTCTAAGAACTTGTCACTTGAAGACTTAGGTGAGGGTCTTGCATCTTCGTCGAACAGCGTTGATAACGTGCGTTTAATCGAAGTAAATGATGCGATCCGTAATCATCCTGTAGAAATTGTTGGTAAAGAATTACGTGGTTATATGACTGATATGAAACGTATCGTTGAAGCAAGTCAATAACGGTTCACGTTAACTAACTAAAGTTTTACTCCAGTTAGCCAGTATTTATCTATTCACATAGATAACTACTGGCTTCTTTTTTTGCCCCACATAGCATTGCTAAACTGGGGTCAGAGTCAGATTAATTACTAAACCTGACTCTGACCCCAGTTTCGTTTGTATGATTCCTCTACAAATTTCTTTTGCTTATTCAATTTTTGACCTAGAATGTCGGCAATATCGACAACAACAGATCAAGTTGAACATTAATGACGACTGCATTTAACAAAATCTTAGTAATAAATACTGGTGGCACCATCACAATGGCGGCTATAGATAGTGGTGAGTTGCAAGCGAGTAATGGCGAATCTTTACTCGACCTAATTACCGAGCTAACAACTGATTTAAATTCAGTAATTGATGTTAAACCATTATCGTCAAGCGACGGCACTATTATTGAAACCTCAGACTCTTCTGATATCGGCCCGAAGCAATGGGACGCTATGGCTTCAATGATCATTCGTCACAATAATGATTATGATGGTTTTGTTATTCTTCACGGCACAGACACTATGGCGTATACCGCATCAGCGCTATCTTATGCATTATGTCAAAACGTTAAACCAGTCGTTGTCACTGGTGCGCAAGTACCATTAAGTAAACCTGGCAGTGATGGGTTACAAAACCTACGCTTAGCATTGTACGTTGCTGATCAAGCTGGAAAATCTTTACCTGCACTTACCGAAGTGATGATTTGCTTTGCCGGACAGTTGTTGCGTGGTAACCGAGCGCGTAAATCAAGTACACGCTCAGCGATCGGATTTACTACGCCAAATGCACAGATTTTAGGAGAACTATTTCCAGTACCTCAAATCAACCAAAATCAATTGCGTCCGCAGCCAAATGCTTACCCGCCATTAAATAGCGCAAGCTTAGGTTATAGCGATAAAGTATTAAGTCTCAATCTTAATCCAGGCATGACCAGCGAGTTGCTACTGAAAATAATCAACGGTAGTGATATAGAAGGCTTAGTATTACGAGTATTTGGCAGTGGCACTGCACCAAATGAGTTTAATTTGGCGGAAGTGGTAGAGCAAGCTCAACAGCAAACTAATAATCGCTTTAAATGTGCGATTATTGTGACTGATGTTTACACCGGCTCATTAGATTTACATCGTTATGCCGCGGGTAAAAACTTACGCTCTAACTACATCATCAATGGTGGCGATATGACACCAGAAGCGGCAACGACTAAATTAATGTGGGTGCTTGGTAGTGAATCGAGAAAAGAGCAATTGTTTAGTTTATTAAAAGCATCAGTTTGTAGCGAAATGTCGCTAAACTAATCGAAAGTACAAAACATAAGAGCAATATTCGTCAACTTTGTAAAATTGACGAATGTCTCGATTAATCTATTTATTGGTAATTATGGTCTCGTTTGACCATCGCCTAACACCACAAATTTTTGCGTCGTTAGCGCCTCTAATCCCATTGGGCCATAGGCATGTAACTTCGACGTAGAAATCCCTATTTCTGAACCTAGACCAAGCTCGCCGCCATCTGAAAATCTCGAAGATGCATTAACCATCACTACCGATGAATTGATCGCACGAATAAAATCATTGGCGCGCTCCTTGTTTTCTGTAACGATTACTTCAGTATGGTCTGAACTATATTGTTGAATATGAGCAACCGCTTGTGAATAATCAGCAACTTGTTTTACGGCAATTTCCTGTGCTAAATACTCCGCATCAAAATCAGCATTACTGGCCGGTAATGCGCCGTCAAAGTAACTTATAGAATCTTCGCAGGCATGGATTTTCACATTAAACTTGGCCAACTCATCAGCCGCTTTAGTAAGGAAAGTATCTGCAATATCTTGATGAACTAAGACGGTTTCCAACGAATTACAAGCACTAGGTCGTTGGGTTTTACCGTTAACCAAAATTGCTAGCGCTTTATCTAGATCGGCCGCTTTATCAACATATAAATGGCATACACCTTTGTAGTGTTGGATCACTGGAATACGAGAATTGTCACTCACATAACGAATAAGCCCTTCACCACCACGAGGGATGACCAAATCAATATCTTGATTAAGAGTGAGTAGTTTTGCAATTACCTCACGATCGGGGTCAGGTACAACACTGACCATGTCTTCGGCAAAACCAAATTGTTGTAGCGTTTGATGAAGTATTGATGCGATCGCCAAATTCGAATGTAGCGCTTCTTTACCACCTCGTAAAATCACGCCGTTTCCTGATTTTAAGCACAGTGCCGCAGCTTCTGCTGTGACATTTGGCCGTGCTTCATAAATCATCGCTATCACCCCTAAAGGGATGCGCATTTTCATCACTTCAATGCCATTAGGGCGAATAGTAGCGGTCGTCTTACTGCCGACAGGATCGTCTAAGTTGACGATATCAATAATTGCATCACTAATGCCTTTAATTCGCGCCCGGGTTAGCAACAATCTATCGAGCATCGCTTCGGCTAAGCCATTACGTTTGCCAGCGGCAATATCTTTACTATTTTCACTAATAATAAATTCACTATTATCAGTCACAGCCTTAGCCATAGCGGTCAATAAGGCGTCTTTCTCAGCCGTTGTTAATTGTGCCGCTTGTTTCGCCGCAAGCCTCGCTCTTTTTGCCACGGCGGCGATATCAAAATATTCATTATCTGTGTTTATCATGTTTATGTTCTTTAATTCTTTATGTTTAACTAATTCGTCTGGTTACGTGCGCCTAATTTTCACTGAGCAATACCATATCGTCACGATGGATTATTTCTTTACTCGGGCAATAGCCTAAAAGTTGCTCGATGTCAGCACTATTTTTACCTTTAATCTTTTCCAAGTCGCTACTACTGTATTGACAAATGCCTTTAGCAAGCACGCGAGTACCACAATGGGCGGTAATATTAATTGATTCACCTTTTGCAAATTCGCCCCATATTTCATTAATACCACTGGCAAGTAATGACGCCCCTTTATTCAGCAACGCATTAATTGCGCCTTCGTCGATGACAACAGAACCATGGCTTTTCAGGGTATGTTTTAACCAATGCTTTTTGGCTTTTACACTTGAATCCTTGGCAATAAATCGAGTACCAGGATTTTCATTATTAAGTAACTTATCGAACACCAATGAATCACTGCCATTAACAATGTAGGTTTCGATGCCGTGTTCACAAGCTTTTTCTGCGGCTTCAATTTTAGTTTTCATACCGCCAGTAGCAATGTGATTGGAAGTCCCTGAAGCCATTGCGTATAACGCCTCGTTAATCTCAGTGATCTCACTAAACAATTTTGCTTTTGGATTGTTGCGTGGATCGCTATCATAGACGCCATTCACATCTGATAGAATCATTAAACAATCTGCATCACTTACCATGGCAACTAAGGCCGCTAAGTTGTCATTGTCACCAACTTTAAGTTCTTCGGTTGCCACCGTATCATTTTCATTTACAATCGGCAGAACGTTGTTTTCTAACAATATTCTTAGAGTGTTTTTGATATTGATGTAACGCTGGCGGTCTTTCAGATCACCATGAGTAATTAATAATTGTGAGCAAGGACGATCAAAAAAACGTTGCCAATTTGCCATCATTTGCATTTGTCCAACCGAGGCCATTGCCTGCTTTGCCGTAATAGACGGGTTGGGTGAACCGTGGTGTATTAAATTACGTCCAGCGGCAACACTACCTGATGAGACTAAGATCACCTCTTTGTCACGTAAATGACACTCGGTAATAAAACGTGCAATAGCTAAAAGGTATTTGCCATTACAGCCTTTACCTTCTGGCGACACTAATGCACTGCCTACCTTTATTACAACACGATTAAAATTCATAGTTTATACAATACCCAAAAAGCTTATAAATCAGTACAAAGTTTAAGAAAACAGTAAAAGTTAAGCAATTGCAATGGATAACCGTCAAAAACTTGCTTATATTCGCGAAAACGCCCTGATTTCTTTACAGATTCTATATTTTGCCGCTATATATGATTGTTAATTTCAACAATCATCGGTATCGTAACATTACTACCGTCAAATTAATCATAATGAAAAACGCTAATATATGACTGAATTTATAAAACAATGGTTGGCAAAAATCCCCGCTACTGAACCTTATATAGAACCATTAACTAGTGCTATCGGATTATCAATCCTGTTGACTCTATGTTGGTTAAGTTTTTATGTTGCTCGCAACCAGGTTTTGCACTTTGTCCATAAGATAGTGACTCGTTCATCGAATCAGATTGATGACTTACTTGTCTCACATAAAGTATTTGTCCGCATTGCTTGGTTAGTGCCAGCTATATTGCTACTTGCGTTGTTACCATTATTTGTCGGCGACAGTCCGTTATTGATTATTGGTATCACCGTTTTTGCCAAAGTGGCCATTGCAATCCAAGTTGCTCGCAGTTTAAGTGCACTACTCAATGTGACTAACAGTATGTTTCAAGAATCGAGCAAAGAGCGCTATTTGCCGCTAAATGCTACGATTCAGTTGCTAAAATTAGCGATATATATGGTTGCTATTATATTAGCCATTTCTATTGTTATCGATCGCTCGCCGATTTATTTACTCAGTGGTTTAGGTGCATTGACCGCAGTCTTGTTATTAGTATTCCAAGATACCATCAAAGGCTTAGTCGCTAGTATCCAGATTTCTGCCAATAAAATGGTGGCACCAGGGGACTGGATTGAAATGCCACAATATGGTGCAGATGGCGACGTTCAAGAAATTGCGTTAAATACGGTCAAAGTTCAAAACTGGGACAACACAGTCACCACAATCCCTACTTACGCCTTGATCAGTGAATCATTTAAGAACTGGCGTGGTATGTCTACCTCAGGCGGTCGTCGAATAAAGCGCAGTATTAATATTGATTTAAACAGTATTCACTTTTGCTCAGACGCATTATTAGAAAAGTTAGCGGAAATTGAGTTATTGAAAAATTACCTGAGCGATAAAAACGACGAGTTAAAACAATTCAATCAAGACAAAGGCAGCGATAATCAAGAAAACCCAAATAGTAGACGTTTGACTAATATCGGAACATTTAGAGCCTATATGTTTGCTTATCTGCAAAACCATAATAATGTTCACCCAAATATGACCTGCATGGTTCGTCAACTGAAACCAGGTGAAAATGGAGTGCCGCTAGAGTTGTATTTCTTTAGTAATGATATTGTATGGGCAAATTATGAAGCCATCCAAGCAGACATCTTCGACCATTTATTTGCAATCGCACCTCTATTTGAACTACGTATATTTCAAAACGTTACAGGTTATGACTGGCAAGAAAGATTAACAGCTGATAATAAATAGCTAATTTTCGAGTTAAAAAAGGCTCCTAATTGGAGCCTTTTCATTTTCCACTATAAACAGATTAACGTTGTCGAATAACACCTTCTTGAATGGTCGAGGCAACAAGTCGCCCCTGACGATCATAAATTTTACCTCGCACAAGGCCTCTACCGCCACTCGCTGAAGGGCTATCGATATCATAGAGTAGCCAATCGTCAAAACGAAACTCTCGGTGAAACCACATTGCATGGTCAATGGTTGCTATTTGAAAGTTTGGCGACCATACGCTGCGGCCATGAGGATGCACCGCTGTCGGTAAGAAATTATAGTCACTAGCATAGCCCAATAAATATTTATGAACACGCAAATCATCGGGCATATCACCCTTAGCTCTCATCCACACCTGATTTTTGGAACTGGAAACAGGCGGATTTAACCAGTCATATTCTTTAACCGGTCTAAATTCGATAGGCCGTTCGGCAAAAAGGGTCGAATGCAAATGTTCAGGGATCTTATCTTTGTGCTGTAGTTGTAAATCCATCATACTTGGCAAGTTGTCGGGAGCAATTACCTCAGGCATTTCATCCTGATGGTCAAAGCCAACCTCTTCTACTTGAAAAGATGCCATTAAGTTAAATATGGTTTTACCGTTTTGCATTGCCGAAACTTTTCGACTGCTAAAACTGCCGCCGTCACGAGTAATGTCGACCATATAAGTAATCGGCTTTTTTGCATCTCCAGGGAGTAAAAAATAACAATGAAATGAGTGTAATTGACGTTCTTCAACCACAGTTTCTTTTGCTGCGGACAGTGCTTGACCAATTACTTGGCCGCCAAAAACCGCTTTAAAACCAAGATCCTGCGATTCTCCCAAAAATAAATTATTATCTAGCTGCTCTAACTTAAGAAGGCTCAATAACTCTGTAAGTACTTGACTCATATATGATTTCCAGTTGTTAAATGTTCTTACAATCACGTAAAAAATGGCGAATTATATTTTAAAAACGATAAAAAATGGCGGTTTTTGTAATTTTTTTGCAACAAAAGCTTTACACAATGAAACAATTCGCTATAATCATTCGTAGGGCTACTTAGCTCGTCCAAGGCAAACCTAGTGAAAGCTAGGGACGCAAAGTTACCGGTCTAAAGGAACTTTTGCGATGTTACTAACTGGATAAAACCAATAATAAATAACATCGAAAATGTACCAACGATAGCGGAACTGCCGACTAAGATATAGTGGGGGCTTATTTTAATTAGTAATTCCAGTATCTATAGATTGTTTCTTTGCGTGCCTTGTCTTATTTCTTTCTGTGTTACTTCTCTGTTGCGTTAACCTCAAACTAACCTTTTTTCTGATTAGCTTAATTTGTTTATTGCCTCATTTATATGATTTGGTGTCCGGCCAATGGCTACTGTCACTTTATTTGACACCACCCGCTTTCGCAGCCCTAATATATTCATCAATCACTTTTTCTAAAGTCGACAATGGTATTGAGCCGTTTTTCAGCACTTGATGATGAAATTCCCTGATATCAAATTTTTCAGCCAATTCTTTCTCGGCTTTCGCTCTTAACTTTTTAATCGTAATTTCACCTAGTTTGTATGATAGCGCCTGCCCTGGCCAAGAAATATAACGATCAATTTCAGTACGAACATTGTGCATCGACAATGCCGAATTGCTTGCCAAGTAATCCATTGCTTGTTCTCGGCTCCAGCCTTTAACATGCATACCAGTATCAACAACTAGACGCACTGCACGCCACATCTCATAGGTCAAACGACCAAAATTAGAATATGGGTCTTTATAAAATCCAGCTTCAAGGCCTAAATACTCAGCATATAAACCCCAACCTTCGCCAAAAGCCGAAATATAAGTATTATTTCGAAATGCTGGTACATTTTTCATTTCACTCGCCAATGAGATCTGCAAATGATGACCAGGTACCGCTTCATGTAATGTTAACGCTTCCAATACGTATAAAGGGCGACGATCAAGGGCATAGGTGTTTACCCAGTAAAAACCTGCTTGTGTAGGGTTAGAAGCTCCCTTATAACGACCAGTCGTGTATTTAGGGGCAATACTCATAGGTACCGGCTCAACACCATATGGTGTACGTGGCAAGGTTTTAAATAATGATGGTAACTGACCATCCATTTTCTTGGAAATATAGCTAGCTTCCTTAAGCAATTGCTCGGGAGTAGTGGCGTAAAATTGGGGATCTGTTCGCAAAAACTCTGTAAATTCTGCGAAACTACCTTTAAATCCCACTTGTTTGATTACCTGATCCATTTCGGCGCGGATACGAGCAACTTCTTTGAGACCAATTTCATGTATTTCATCAGCACTTAAATCAAGCGTTGTATAATGTTTTACACGATTTTGATAAAACGCTTTGCCATCAGGGTAATCTTTAGCCGCAATAGTTTGTTTCGCATTGGGAATATAGCGTTCAACCATAAAATCGTAATATCGCTGATACATTGGATTAACGTGTTCAATAATTACTTTTTTCGCTTGTGCTCTTAATTGTTGCTGTTGTTCTAGGGTAATATGACCAGGAAACTTTAAAAATGGTTGATAAAACTCACTTTTATTCGCATTTTCACTTATAAAGGCACTAATCGACTGTTCAAAACCCGCCAGTACGACTTTAGGCTGAGTGATGCCTGCCTTGAGCCCTTTTTCCATCCACTGAATTTGTTGTGCGAAGTAGCCTTCTAATGCAACCAAACGCTCTAAATATAATTGATAGTCCGCCACAGAATTAAAAGCGCTGCGATAGCGGTAATAGCTTAAATAAGCGTGAAAACCGGCTTCCGCAGTTAATGGCATGTAATGCGCTTTATAGCTATATGAATCAATGGAGTTTTTTAAACGATAAAGCATCAATTCGCGGCTGATTTGGTTTTGCTCAGATAGATGAGCGTTTTCAATTGCTTTAAACTGTTGATAGAACTCAGTTAATTTTTCATTTTCGGCGGCAAGAGCTTGCGCTGAAATATCTTGAACCAGTAGGTTATTTTCTTTGACAAAAGGATCTAAACTTTGTTGATAAGACTGTTCCTTTTCAACCAACAACATGAACTTTTCATTAGCATCTGTAGAAGTCGACATTTGTGCACAGCTTACCGTCAACAGTGAGACAATGATTACTGTAAAAATTTTATTTAAATGATTCATAGGTTTTCTTACTATACCTGTTCGGCATTGTTGGGATGTGTTATTTTCACAATTAACTGAGCAATATTCAATTCACTATAAACTTCAACGTTGTTTGCAGTTAGTAATTTTGCTGTAACTCCTTGGCCCTTTATTTTGGTGTCATTAAAATTTCCATCATATATTTCATGACTACCGCAGGATGGGCTGTATTCTTTCAACAATGCATATCGAATATTGTACCGCTGACACAATTGCAAAGCCAAATCAGCGCCATGCTGAAACTCGGCACTGACATCTTGACCCAAATTATTGATCACTTTACCAGCTTGTTGCTCAGCTTTCGCTCTTGGGACCGACAAACCACCGGCAACTTCTGGGCAAACAACGACTAATCGGCCTTGTTGCTGCCAAGTGCTTATTTGTGGATGAACAAGAGCTTTCGCTTTGCCGTCGTATCGAACCTTATTGCCCAAAAAACAACTGCTAATTAAGATCTTTTCCATATCTGTACCGCTACTTATTAGTCTTCTTTATCGTGTTTAAACAAAGATTCTAATTCCGCACGACCTTGATTCGATATTTTGATCAAGTTATTCAAATCGTACTTATTACCTTCATAAGATTTTTCCAGCAATTCTTCATCATGCTTTTTAAACACTTTGATCATATGTTCAGCTCGAGCTTCTTCAAAGCCATACTCTTTAAGTACCAGTTTTGCTGCAACTAAACTTGAATCAAACATTTCACGAACGTTAGTATTGATGCCCATTTCACGATATTTAAGCACACTAAGGCGAGATTTCGCTCGAGCAATTATTTTAATCTGCGGATAATGTTCTTTTACTGTATGGGCAATTTCAAAGCCATGTTTATCTGAATCAGCGGCAATAAAGAATATTTTTGCATGTTCAACGCCGGCGGCATGCAGAAGCTTAGTTTGAGTCGCGTCACCAAAGAATATTTTATTGCCAAACTGTCTAACAAATTCAATGTGTTCTGCATTATTATCAAGGGCAGTAAATGGGATGTTGTTGGCGGCTAAGATACGGCCGGTAATTTGCCCAAAACGTCCGAAGCCAGCAATTATCACATGAGGTTCGTCCACTTCACGATGACTATCAAATTCACTTTCTGTATCGCTAGCTTTATTTAGCCATTTTTCTGCAAGCATTACCAACGGTACTGTCAATGCCATTGAAATACCAACCACTAAAATGGCGATGTTAGCGATTTCGCTTGACAATAATCCATCCTGAACCGCGACATTAAATATAACAAAAGCGAATTCACCACCTTGTGACAGCAATATTGCGGCAATTAGCGGCGGCGTTTTACCTGGTTCGTCTTTGAAATAAATAAATCGATATAGTAGCCATAAAATCAACGCCTTAACTAAAATAAGCGCAATGGTTGCAGCAATGATCACCAGAGGTTTCTCAACCATTAGCGCTAAATCTAAGTTCATACCAATAGCAATAAAGAACAAACCTAGTAGCAAGCCTTTGAATGGCACTATCTCTACTTCTAAATGATGACGAAAACTTGAGTTGGCTAATAATAGTCCGGCCATAAAGGCACCGAGCCCCATGGATAATCCAGCTAAATACATAATTTCTGCTGTTGCAATGACTATCAATAGTGATGCTGCGGTCATCACTTCAGACCCGCCGTAACGAGACAATAAAGAAAGCATCGGATTAATGAAATACTTACCGGCTAACAATACGCCGACTACCGCCATAAATGATACCCACCATTGAGGGCCGTCGGAACTGCTTACACCAGCTAGTGCGGTAACAATCAACAAGATAGGAATTACCGCCAAATCCTGCATTAATAGCGTAGCAAAGCCTTTTTGCCCATTCCAATGGTTAAGGATACCTTTTTCTTTTAGTAGACCAATGGCAAAAGCGGTACTGGATAACGCTAGCGCCATGCCCAGCACAATCGAAACATTAAAAGACAGTCCGATAAACATCATAATTACTGTAATTACTGCGATGGTAAGTATTAACTGCCCGCCACCGACAAACAATATGAGGTTGCGCATTGCCAATAGTTTTTGCGGCGCTAGTTCTAAACCAATAATAAACAGTAAAAACACAACACCAAGTTCAGCAAAGTGAAGGATTTGATCAGGGTCGTCAATTAGACCTAGAACCGACGGCCCAATGACAACGCCTGCACACAGATAGCCAAGAATAGAACCTAGCTTAATTCGGTTAAAAATAGGTACCGCGATAACCACGGCAAGTAAAAAGATGATGACGGAGACGAGTAGACTCATGTTTATAAAATCTTTAATTGAATTAATAAAACAAGACTACCAGATCTTAACCTAAATGTGGATATTGAAGTGATGCAATTAATAACCGTTAAATATTTGATCTACATTAATTTGTTTTAATATGTTATCGATATAATAACAAATGTAACCTTCTATCAATCACTAACTAGACATTACCGATAAATGAAAGCGTTTTTACAAGCAATGCTCGCAAGTTTTAAAGATCTTTTGCCGATTATTATCGTCATCGCATTCTTTCAACTTGTTGTTTTGCAACAACCATTACCTAATTTTGTAGAGATTATCATTGGCTTACTAATGGTCGTAACCGGTTTAACATTTTTCGTTTTTGGTTTAGAGAAAGCCCTATTTCCCTTAGGCGAAAGTATGGCTGATGCTTTTGCCCGTAAAGGCAGTCTGTTATGGTTAGTTTTATTCGCATTTTTTCTTGGCTTTGGTACGACAATTGCCGAACCGGCACTTATCGCTGTTGCCGCTAAAGCTGGTGATATAGCCGCCAAAGCTGGCGCTATTGTTGATACTGCAGACTCAATTGAACAATATGCATTCGGATTACGTATAACCGTCGCTTTATCCGTTGGTTGCGCCATCATATTGGGTGTCATTCGGATATTAAAAGGTTGGCCGATCCAACGCGTTATTATTATTGGCTATCTATTAGTGGTAGTGATGACCTATTTCGCGCCAAAGGAGATCATTGGTATTGCTTATGACTCTGGTGGTGTAACAACATCGACTATAACCGTTCCATTAGTCACTGCATTAGGGGTTGGATTAGCATCGGCAATCAAAGGACGAAACCCTATGCTCGATGGATTTGGACTTATCGCCTTTGCTTCACTTTTACCAATGATTTTCGTTATGGCTTACGGCATGGTGTACTAATGAATTATCTTATCGAGTTATCCCACACCCTTTTACAAACAGTCATTGATGTCACCCCAATTGTTCTTATTTTGGCGGTATTTCAATATGGAGTGCTGAAAAAACAAGTACCTATGCTCAAAGCGAAAGCAATTGGTTTAGTCTATGTAATTCTCGGTTTATCACTATTTTTACTGGGCTTAGAAAAAGCATTATTCCCACTCGGTGAGTTAATGGCAGAGCAGCTTACCGCCCA
Organism: Thalassotalea crassostreae; assembly: GCF_001831495.1. Taxonomy (NCBI): domain Bacteria; kingdom Pseudomonadati; phylum Pseudomonadota; class Gammaproteobacteria; order Alteromonadales; family Colwelliaceae; genus Thalassotalea; species Thalassotalea crassostreae. The sequence goes on along the minus strand of NZ_CP017689.1, from coordinate 47,201 downwards.
TGAATTCATTAAAAGTGGCAGCGATGGTGACATCGACTGGATGAGTTACTACTGGGTTTATGCGTTTGCCTTTGCGATAGGTTTTTCAACGACCATTGCTGAGCCATCGTTATTAGCAGTGGCAATAAAGGCGAATCAGGTGTCAGGCGGCGTTATCGGTTTATGGGGCTTAAGAATCGCCGTTGCTTTAGGTGTCGGCTTTGGAATTACTCTAGGGGTATACCGAATTGTGGTTGGCGACCCTATTCATTACTACATCATTGCGGGCTATATTCTTGTGGTTATACAAACCAACTTTGCCCCGAAAATGATAATCCCATTGGCCTATGACTCAGGCGGAGTAACAACATCGACAGTAACTGTGCCATTAGTCGCCGCCTTAGGCTTAGGACTAGCGACAACTATAGAGGGCAGAAGCCCATTAATTGATGGTTTTGGATTGATTGCATTTGCTAGTCTATTTCCAATTATCTCAGTAATGGCCTATGCTCAAATCATTGAATATATTAATAAAAAACAAAATTCTGGAGCACTGTAATGCATTTTAAACTGATTATTGCTTTCGTAAATGATGAAGTCACAGAGAAAGTGCTTGATTCGGCTCGCGAAGCCGGTGCAACGGGGGCAACGGTGATTAATCACGCCCGCGGTGAAGGACTAAATAAAAAGACTACGTTTTTTGGTCTAAATCTCGATATTCAGGTCGATGTCATTTTATTTGTTGTCGAAGAGCATTTATCTCGAAAGATTCTCGAAACCATAGACCACGTCGCAGGTCTTGATAAAAACTCAGGCGCCGGTATGGCAATCCAACTTGACGTTGAAGATGCCATCGGCGTGCAACACCAAATCAGCCAATTAGAACAAGTAATTAAGGGCAAGTTATGAATACCTCACCAATAATCCAGGTTCAACAAGCAATGAACGATAGATTCATTATTTGTGATGGACTCGAAACAGTCGCAGCAGCGATTGAAAAAATCAAAGAAACCGGTGTTAGTACGATTATTGTTGAAAAGCGCAACGATAACGATGAATATGGCGCCGTTTTTTTATCGGATATAGCGAAAAAAGTTATCGCCACCGACAGATCACCTGAACGCGTTAACCTCTATGAAATAATGACTAAGCCGGTATTAAGTGTCTTACCAGATATGGACGTACGTTACTGCGCTCGTTTATTTGAACAATTTGGAATTTCACGTGCTCCTGTGATTAAAGATCACAACATACTTGGCATGATAAGTTACTCAAATATTGCTCTCATTTCAGGAAATAAACAGCCCTAGACGACTTTAATGGGAAAAATAGTTAGCGACGAATTAGTTTTTTAGAATATATAAAACTTTTGCGAAATTATTATTGGCTTTTCAGGTCTATTGTAGAAGTATTACAACTATCAATTGTCTCAACAAATGGGCCAATAAATAATAAGAGAATTTTATGAAAACTGTGCAACTAATTTGCTCTACCATTTTACTATTAATTACCTCGACTGCAGCAGTCGCTGCTAAGCCTATAGCCGAGTCAGCAGAAGTGGTGTCGCCACTGTTACCAGGCCAAAAGGTTCCTAGCGTACAAGCGACCGACTTAAACAATAAGCCTGTTGATTTAGCGCAAATCGTAAACGGTAAACCAACGGTATTATTTTTCTATCGTGGCGGTTGGTGTCCGTTTTGCAACACGCAAATGGGACAACTGCAAGCCATTGAAAAAGACTTAAAAGATTTAGGTTTTCAGCTGATTGGAATTTCTACCGATAACATCGCTGATCTAAATAAAAGCATTAGCGACAGAGAATTAAGCTACCAACTATTATCTGATTACAATAGCCAAGTTAGCCAAGCGTTCGGCTTAGCGTTTTTTACATCGCAAAAAGTGACTGATAGATATTTAGCAAAAATGGATTTAAAGAATCCACTACAAAAAAATGCCGCTGGTGTTGAACGTTTAGTGTTGCCAGCTCCAGCTGTGTATGTAATTGACAGTAAAGGTTTAGTACAGTTTCAATATGTAAACCCGAACTTTAGAACTCGATTAGCTCCTGAGCTATTATTACATGCCGCAAAGCTAGCAAAATAAATTGGTTAGACACTAATTAAAGTCAAAAAAATATTTAGAAAAGGATTTCTAAAATTTATTCTAATGCTAAGTCGCTATAGGTTATTTTTGCTCTACTATTGTCTGATAGATAACCTTCCCTGGGGGAACTTGAGTATCACTAATGGCTACACTTTTGCTATAAATGACCGCAGCTTGCTTCGCCTCTTCAACTGATTTTGCGTGTACCCGAGCCAATACATCACCTTTAGATATTTTACGACCTACATGAATGATATGGTCAAAGCCGACACTATGATCGATTTGCTGACCATTAGCTAAACGCCCTCCACCAAGTCCAACAACAGCCATGCCGATATCACGGGTTTGCATCGCACTAATGTATCCATCTTGCTGAGCGACGACATCTTGAATACAGTTTGCCGTTCGCATGTAGTGATAAGGCTTGCTAAATAGATCACTCGGTCCCCCCATCGCACTGACCATTTTGGCAAATACTTCAGCGGCTTTACCGTTAGTAAGCACGTCATCAATTAAGCGTTGAGCGGCATTAGAGTTGGCCGCAATATTGGCATCAATTAGCATCGCACAGGCAAGGGTTGAAACCACTTGATGTAACCTTGGCTCGCGTGCTTGGCCTGTTAAGTAATCGAGAGTTTCTTTTATTTCTAAGGCATTGCCTGCGCTAAACCCTAAGACTTGATTCATATCGGTGATAATTGCTTGCGTATTCACCCCTGCACCATTAGCGACATTTACGATGCTTTGAGCAAGCGCAGCTGATGCTTCGATATCTTGCATCATAGCGCCATTGCCAACTTTAACATCCATCACCAATGCATTAAGACCGGCCGACAATTTTTTCGACAGTATTGAAGCGGTGATTAAGGGGATAGACTCTACAGTTGAAGTAATATCTCTAATCGAATATAAACGGCCGTCTGCTGGCGCGATATTACTGGTTTGGCCAATGATCGCCATTCCCACTTCATTTACAATTGCCCTAAATTTTTCATTGCTCGGTTCTACATCGAAGCCTTGAATACTTTCCAACTTATCCACTGTGCCGCCAGTATGCCCTAGCCCTCTACCTGAGATCATTGGCACGTAAGCACCATTAGCGGCAACAATAGCGGCGAGCATAAAACTGACCTTATCGCCGACCCCACCGGTAGAGTGTTTATCAACAACAGGTCCATCAAGTTCAGGCCATGATAAAACTTCCCCTGAATGCATCATTTGCAAGGTTAAGGCCACAGTTTCCTCAACGCTCATACCTTGTTGAACAATCGCCATTGCCATCGCGCCAACCTGAGCATCGTTAAAGCTGCCGTCAACCAAGCCATCGACAAAACGCTGCATTTGTTCATTGTCTAATGCATTTCCATCTCGTTTTAAGCGAATAATTTCTTGCGGCAGGATCATAATCAATTACCTATTCTAAATCTTTTGGCGTAAACGCATCGGGAAGTAATTCGGCAACAGACCAGTCGACTCTTTCACCTAGTTGATTAGTTGCTGAGACTATAGCGTTCGGTTCTAAGAATTCTGAAATGACTTGGCGACAAGCACCGCATGGCGGTGTCAATTTGCTAGTTTCAGTATAAATAACGATAGTTCTAAATTTTTGTTCACCTTGAACAATGCCACTAGCTAGACAATTACGTTCAGCACAAACCGTTAATCCATAAGATGCGTTTTCAACATTGCAGCCGGTTATTATCTTATCCTCAAAGGTAAGAGCAGCGGCGCCAACACTAAAGTTACTATACGGCGCATAGGCATTATCATAGGCATGTTTCGCAGCTCTTTGTAGATCATCAAAAAACTTGTCGCTCAAATTAACTCCATTGTTTTTATCGGTCGTAAATCAAGTGTAGCAAAGGAATATGATGTTGCATTTGGCAATCAATCACTGTTTAGAAAATTCGCTTAATCGATTCTTCTATAAATCAATAGCCTAGTCTGTTTTCACAGCATATAATAATCACAATTAGCAATTTATAACTGAACTTACTGTCTACAAATCGAACTCATATTGTAGTTGTTAGCGTTGTAATCGATTTCGGAATATCAATGAAAAAAATTTTAGCCATCCTATTGGTTATATTGGCAAGTACCGCAGCGTATTGGCATTACATTTGGGCGCCTACTCAAAGCATTAAGTCGACCGATAAAGCGGTGGAAAACCGTGAAGACGTAGTGAAAGAGCCGTTTGCAGTGCCAGGCGAGAATACGAAGTCGACGACCCCCGAGAAAACCGCCAATAATAAATCTAAACAGACGCTGAAGATAAATGATAGAACTGTTGATAAAGCGATAAATGAAGCAACCAAAAAACAGATACTTTCTGTGAATGAGATTGTTGATTTTCGTAAAAAACAAAATCAACAAAATGAATTCTTTGGTTCTGTGTATATTCCAGATTTGAGTGAAATCGAAGAGTCAGCAAAATTTGGTGGTAAAGTTAACAACCGCAGAGCAGACAATCGAAGCATTTTTATTCTAAAAAACAAAACCGAAACACAAATACAAATTGAATCTTTACAGTTCAATCCTTACTTTGGTTTAGAGGCAGACTTTGCTGATTTAAATTCCGCCAGGCAAGGGCAAGAATCGGCCTTAAATAAAGTGAGTGAAGTTGACTTTCGCGAAGGTGAAGAATCTGCGGCCTTAATGGTCAATATTGTCGGTCTTATGCCAATCACTGAACGATCATCGTTTTTCGCAACCCTTGGCCTCAATGCTTGGCAAATTGAGGAAGGACAACTAGATGCAACCTTATCAGGTAATAATACTGTGCGTCCAATCGGCAGCTCTGATTCACAACAAGCCGGCGCTGACATGTTTTACGGCATAGGCTTTAAATATGATTATGGAGATTTCACCATCAAGTCTGAAATTCAAATTTATCAGCTTGAGGGTGAAGAAATAGAAGTGTATAGCATAGGCGGTGGTTTCGCTTTCTAATAGATTGCGACTTAATGGGGTTAACAATGAACCCCATTAAGCGATTAATCCGGCGTTATAATAAATTCGCAGGTGAATACTGATCAGTTAACACTCGGTATTTACGAGGCAACTCAGTTTCTTTCATTAAGTAACCTACTGTTTTTTCTAAATCAACATCATATTCTGCAAGTGGCTTTTGCAGCAACTCTACACCTTGACTAAGCAGTTCTGGTTTTACCTCTTCATTCGAGGCGATAATCACTCTATTGCCAGTTTTGCTTTTATTAATGGTATAGAAATCACCAAACACTTCACGATAAGTTGCGCTTTCATAGTGATAAAGCTCACTCGAAGAGAAGGTATTTGCTACTACAATGCCCTGCTCTGTTAACAAACCTTTAGTCTCTTCTAGAAACTCTTTAGTCATTAGGTGTTCAGGGATATATTCACCATTAAATGCATCAAGAATAACGACATCGTATTTATCCTTTCTCATCAACGCTCGCTTGATAAATATCCGCCCATCTTGCATGTAGGTTTTTACGTTGTCCGTTTCTTTAAAATCAAAATAATCCCTGGCTACATCGACCACTGCTTGATCGATTTCTACATTGTCAATTTTGATCTCAGGATACAATTGCAACAAACTATTGCTCAATGTACCGCCGCCCAAGCCAATAATAAGTACGCGCTTAGGTTGTGGGTAAAATATCAATGATGATAAAGCAAACTTGGTGTAGTTAAATACCATCTTGTTCGGATACTTTTTATTGATACAAGATTGACTACTAGTGCGTCGTTTTACCGAAAACTTTAAACAGCGAATATCTCCATCATCTTCAACGAAGATATTGCGATAAAGTGAACGTTGCTCTTTAATTATTTTTGCTTTCGCCTGCGCAGTGCTGCAGAACACAATAGAAATAAGTAATGCTAAATTAGCTATTTTGTTCAAGTATGGCATTACTTTTACCCTCTAATTGGTTAACCATTATTGATGTCATCCCAAGCAAAATTAAGATCAGGCAGAAACTGATAATAATTTGGTTCACTTCAAACCACAGCACAAAGTAGAATGAAGTCGCTAATGTGCCCATAGCTGAGCCTAAGGTTGATACAAAATAAAGTACACCAGCAACTTGACCACTCTCATGTTCACTACGCACTAAAAGGCGCACTGAATATGGCGAAATCATGCCCAAAATTATAGTTGGAATAAAGAACAGTAATGCTGAACCAATTAACGAGCCATAGCGACTATCTTCGATATGGATAAAAACCCACTCGAGAATATCGATACCAAAATACGTTAAAGGTAATAAAGTAGCCCCAGCAAATAAGAAGATAAAACCATAACGTTTAAGCGATGGTGCTAATACTGAAATTCTGCCGCCAATTAAGTAACCAAACGACAGCGCTAACATGAAGACGGTAATAATACTGCCCCAAACATGAACACTTGAGCCAAAGTATGGCGCTAAAATTCGGCCGGCAAGTAACTCGACGCCCATGATGGAAAAGCCACTGGTAAATGCCAGCAAATAAATAAGGTAGTTCTGAAATGTTTTGGTCATAAGTTTTATTATTTTATTGTTGAAGAATCTCATTGGAGTAATGTCGTTGGAATTAACATAGTTAGGGTGGTTAAAATGACTAGGAATAACCAGTGTTAAAAGCAACATCATAGAAATTTACTACACTAGAGTAATTGTATTTCTTAAATTGTATAAAAAATACTAACTTAACCACCCTATAATGTATAGCTTTTAAGTACATGAAAAATTTATATTAACTTACAAAACTTTATTTTACCGATGCGAAATTTCAGGATAAGCTAAAGCTCATCAATCACAATAATAATTAGTATATGACTTCTTCACAGCCGACTATCACCGACACAGCTGGTATTTCTACCTTTTCTAATAAAGCTATTCTCAGTGACGAGCTTCCTGCACTTGAAAACTTAACGTTTGAACCACTATCAATAAAGTACGCGCCAACTCACCGATTAGTACATTTAGTTAGTACCTTAATTATAGTATTAATAATCGCTGCGATGGTTCATCAGCCTTGGCTTGATTTACCCAATGGTTTGGTGATCTTTTTAACCGTCGTTTTGTATGCCTCGGCAACAATAGGATTGTTACTTACCTTATACGTCAACTTTGCCGATCCGTTAAAAAAGTATGTGCTGCGCGAAGAAGACGTAAGCTATCAATCAGGACTATTTTTCCAAAAAACAATCAGTCAACCAATATTGCGTGTACAACATGTTGAGTTAAAGCGAGGTCCGGTGGAAAGAAAGGTTGGACTTGCCACATTGCAGGTGTTTAGTGCCGGTGGTGCGCTTCATACCTTCGAGATTCCTGGCCTTGAATTTGAGTTAGCCGAACACATTCGTCAATTTATTCTTGAACACAAGGATGTTAAGCAGCATGACTAACATTGGTAGCGATGCTGAAAAACAACCTCAGCCTGCACTAACCATAGGCCTAGATGATTCTCCAAGTAACAATACTAACAACGATATCGACGATCTTGGAGGTGACTTTGAAGGTGAGGTTAACGTAGAAGACGAAGTTAAAGAAACTCATCAATGGCAACGAATATCGCCTATAGCATTGGTTTATTTCCTATTAATGTTCTTTAAGAATATCTTTGGCAACATCATATACGTTGCTCCCGCGCTATTGGTGTTTTATCAAAAGCTACAAGAAAATCCAGATGTGGCTTATCCGGCATTGTACGGCGTGATAGGTTTGAGTACGTTATTCTCTTTGCTTAGTTATTACTTTTTCCAATATCGACTTACTGACAAAAAGATTGAAATCAGGTCCGGTGTTTTTCAAAAGAAGTACATCGATTTACCTTTCTCTCGTATACAGAACGTTGAGTTGACCGAACCGTTTTATTATCGACCGTTTTCATATGCCTGTTTACAACTAGACACTGCAGGTACGGCAAAACAAGAGGCTAAGGTTGTCGCTCTTAAAAAGTCTTTTGCCGAAAAACTCAAGGCAGAAATACTTTCGTCCAACTTGTCAGATACAAAACATAACGACGACCACATTGACAGCCTCGATAATGCTCAAGAGATGAACATTAGTGATGAGGAAATAACCTTAGATACTCGAAACCTAGATGATTTGGTGATCCATGGTCTTACTAACAATCGAGTGTGGATTTTCGTTGCTGGTCTTGCCCCGTTTATTGAACCCATTAGTAAAAAAGTTGGACAGTGGTTGATGTTTTTCAACGTTAATCTGGGCCAGTACTTTGAATTCTCGACCATGTCAGTCTGGCAAATCGTTTCAACGTTTATCACTGCATTCTTAATTATCATGATACCAATGGCGATATTTTCGATACTTGGATCAATAATTTCTTTTCATGATTTTAGGTTAAGTCGCAGCGGCGACAAATATATCCGACGTAGTGGTTTATTTACTCGCAATGAAGTTACTATGCGATTATCTCGCTTACAGATGATTGTACGCCAACAGGATTGGTTAGATGTATTGCTTAGACGCATCAATCTTCGATTTGAACAGATCAACTCCGGATTAGAGCATGCACAACCAGGTCAACTAACCAATAAGATAATTGTTCCATCAGTTACTAATAAAGAGTGCCAACATTTAATTAATGATGCTTACCCAGATAATCAAATGCAAACAATTACGTTCAACTCAGTATCGAAGCGTTTGCTATATAGAAACTTGGCTATATTTCTTTTACCGTTTATTGCGATTACTAGCTCAGTATTGATTCATAATGGACAATATGACGGTTTTACAGGGGTAGCGATCATTTCCTGCATTCTGTCAGGTTTGATATTTATGAGATTTAAACGTTGGGGCTACGCCGTTGATGAAAACTTTATTTACGTTCGCAGGGGTTGTTTAGGGGTCGATTATCGTTGTTTCCCAATTCATAAAGTACAACAAACTGAATTTAATCAAAGCTGGTTTTTAGAGCGTAAAGGCTTGTGTTCAGTTAACTTTATTTTGGCAGCAGGCTCAGTAAAGATACCTTATATGCCGCAAAGTATGGGCTATGAAATTATCAATAGAAGTCTATATGAAGTAGAGCATAGTAAGAAAAGTTGGATGTAGTAATTTTAAATCATCATACAGCACAGTATATTTAAACTAAAAGTTATCAATTGATAAATTAAAGCCAATAAAAAAGGACTTACACATTAATGTTAAGTCCTTTTTTTTTACTCATTCTAATAATGAGTTGTTCAAAACTTCGGTTTAAGCAAAATCGCCTTTTGCTTCTCTTGCTAACTTTTGTTTTGTAAGACGAACCGGGCTTTGCTTATCAAAACCATATTTCAATCTTATCTTTTTCATTTTTAGATGATAAACACATACCAAGCCAAAAGTCGCTAACATCGCACCTTCATGAGTTAGCCAATAACCTAACGGCACTCCAAATAATTGATATACATCTAACCATGCCAGTGACACAACACTGCAACCAACAACCATAACTATCCATGCAGATAATAAGCGATAAAAAACTTGTTTGTTTTCTTGCCAATACTGCTCTAGATTTTCGTCAGTTGAGCGATTGGCAATATTTATTTTATTGAGATTATTTCTCGCCATGCTCCCCCCATATTTCTTGTTGAAACATTATGGATTTTCCATAATTAGCTCGATTATCTTGAATATTTATTCTTTATTAGTATTTTTTTATTATTGTTATACTTTTGAGCTAACAACAGATTACTACATATTTGTGCAATTTAGCTAATACTTTTTTATAGGATTTTTATAGTTAGTTATACCGAAACGTTATATTTGTATGATTTATAACACAATAACTGATAACTACGTAGTAGGTCGAGCCAGGCTGGAAAGTAAAAAAGCCCCTAGCGTTAGCTAGGGGCTTTCTTGAATTGGAAGCCTGGCGATGAAGTGCATGGATGCACAAATGCCGGCAAGTTCATGGATGAACGGTTTTGCCGGTGACCTACGTAGTAGGTCGAGCCATTAGACGCACAGTGTTTGAAAACGAAAAAAGCCCGCTCAAATGAGCGGGCTTTTCGAAATAGGAGCCTGGCGATGACCTACTCTCACATGGGAACTCCCACACTACCATCGGCGCAATTGCGTTTCACTTCTGAGTTCGGCATGGGATCAGGTGGGGCCACAATGCTATGGTCGCCAGACAAAAACTTGTTAAACAATTTCGAAAGCTGAATGAGATCCTGAAACAAGTTCAGGAAGTCGATATTAAACGTTTTTCTCAAGTATTCTTTTTAATGCGTGAACTCTCTTTCAAAGAGTGTCAAACAACATACAACATACGACCTCCATGGATGGAGGAAGTGCTAGAAATTGTCTGGAACAATTTCAGTGCATACTCAAACAAAACTGTTTGGGTGTTGTATGGTTAAGCCTCACGGGCAATTAGTATCAGTTAGCTCAATCCCTCACAGGACTTACACACCTGACCTATCAACGTTGTAGTCTCCAACGACCCTTTAGGGGACTTAAAGTCCCAGTGAGAACTCATCTCAAAGCCTGCTTCCCGCTTAGATGCTTTCAGCGGTTATCAGTTCCGAACGTAGCTACCCGGCAATGCCACTGGCGTGACAACCGGAACACCAGGGGTTCGTCCACTCCGGTCCTCTCGTACTAGGAGCAGCCCTCTTCAATTCTCAAACGCCCACGGCAGATAGGGACCGAACTGTCTCACGACGTTCTAAACCCAGCTCGCGTACCACTTTAAATGGCGAACAGCCATACCCTTGGGACCGACTTCAGCCCCAGGATGTGATGAGCCGACATCGAGGTGCCAAACACCGCCGTCGATATGAACTCTTGGGCGGTATCAGCCTGTTATCCCCGGAGTACCTTTTATCCGTTGAGCGATGGCCCTTCCATACAGAACCACCGGATCACTATGACCTACTTTCGTACCTGCTCGACGTGTCTGTCTCGCAGTTAAGCTGGCTTATGCCATTGCACTAACCGTATGATGTCCGACCATACTTAGCCAACCTTCGTGCTCCTCCGTTACTCTTTGGGAGGAGACCGCCCCAGTCAAACTACCCACCAGACAGTGTCCCCAGGCCCGATAAGGGCCCCAGGTTAGAACATCACGCATACAAGGGTGGTATTTCAAGATTGGCTCCACCACATCTAGCGACGCGGTTTCAAAGCCTCCCACCTATCCTACACATGTAGGAGCAATGTTCACTGTCAAGCTATAGTAAAGGTTCACGGGGTCTTTCCGTCTAGCCGCGGGTATACGGCATCTTAACCGCAAATTCAATTTCACTGAGTCTCGGGTGGAGACAGTGTGGCCATGATTACGCCATTCGTGCAGGTCGGAACTTACCCGACAAGGAATTTCGCTACCTTAGGACCGTTATAGTTACGGCCGCCGTTTACCGGGGCTTCGATCATGAGCTTCGCAGAAGCTAACCCAATCAATTAACCTTCCGGCACCGGGCAGGCGTCACACCGTATACGTCATCTTTCGATTTTGCACAGTGCTGTGTTTTTAATAAACAGTTCCAGCCACCTGGTTACTTCGACTCTCCTGTGCTTACTCCGCAAGGGATTCACACTAGAGAGCGTACCTTCTCCCGAAGTTACGGTACTATTTTGCCTAGTTCCTTCACCCGAGTTCTCTCAAGCGCCTTAGTATTCTCTACCTAACCACCTGTGTCGGTTTGGGGTACGGTTCCTATATATCTGATGCTTAGAAGCTTTTCCTGGAAGTAAGGCATCAACAACTTCAACTCCGTAGAGTCTCGTCTCGTATCTCAGTGTTAACAGCGTCCCGGATTTACCTAAGACACCCACCTACATACTTTCACATGGACAACCAACGCCATGCTTGCTTAGCCTGCTCCGTCCCTCCTTCGCAATATATAGAAGTACAGAAATATTAATCTGTTTCCCATCGACTACGCGTTTCCGCCTCGCCTTAGGGGCCGACTTACCCTGCCCTGATTAACATGGGACAGGAAACCTTGGTCTTTCGGCGGGGGAGTTTTTCACTCCCCTTATCGTTACTCATGTCAGCATTCGCACTTCTGATACCTCCAGCAAGCTTTACAACTCACCTTCAACGGCTTACAGAACGCTCCCCTACCACTCTTACTAATGTAAGAATCCGCAGCTTCGGTGCATAGTTTAGCCCCGTTACATCTTCCGCGCAGACCGACTCGACTAGTGAGCTATTACGCTTTCTTTAAAGGGTGGCTGCTTCTAAGCCAACCTCCTAGCTGTCTATGCCTTTCCACATCGTTTCCCACTTAACTATGACTTTGGGACCTTAGCTGGCGGTCTGGGTTGTTTCCCTTTCCACTATGGACGTTAGCACCCATAGTGTGTCTCCCGGATAGTACTCATTGGTATTCGGAGTTTGCAAAGGGTTGGTAAGTCGGGATGACCCCCTAGCCTTAACAGTGCTCTACCCCCAATGGTATTCGTCCGAGGCTCTACCTAAATAGATTTCGGGGAGAACCAGCTATCTCCCGGCTTGATTAGCCTTTCACTCCGACCCACAAGTCATCACCGCATTTTTCAACATACGTGTGTTCGGTCCTCCAGTTGATGTTACTCAACCTTCAACCTGCCCATGGGTAGATCGCCGGGTTTCGGGTCTATGCCCTGCAACTAAACGCGCAGTTAACACTCGCTTTCGCTACGGCTCCCCTAATCGGTTAACCTTGCTACAGAACATAAGTCGCTGACCCATTATACAAAAGGTACGCAGGCACCGGACTAAATCCGGCTTCCACTGCTTGTACGTATGCGGTTTCAGGTTCTATTTCACTCCCCTCACAGGGGTTCTTTTCGCCTTTCCCTCACGGTACTGGTTCACTATCGGTCAGTTAGGAGTATTTAGCCTTGGAGGATGGTCCCCCCATATTCAGTCAAGATTTCTCGTGTCCCGACCTACTCGATTTCATGGTAAGTTTATTTTCGTGTACGGGGCTATCACCCTGTATCGCTGTCCTTTCCAGAACATTCCACTAACTTACAAACCACTTAAGGGCTAATTCGCGTTCGCTCGCCGCTACTAACGAAATCTCGGTTGATTTCTTTTCCTCGGGGTACTTAGATGTTTCAGTTCTCCCGGTTCGCCTCATAACGCTATGTATTCACGTTACGATACCCGCCTTACGACGGGTGGGTTTCCCCATTCAGAAATCGAAGACTATAACGGTTTTTATCACCTTGTCTTCGCTTATCGCAGATTAACACGTCTTTCATCGCCTCTAACTGCCAAGGCATCCACCACATACGCTTAGTCACTTAACCATACAACCCCAACCAGTCTTTCAACCTGAGTGACTTGGTGACAAAACCAAATCTAAATGTACGTCTGACATTTTCACGCATTCAATAAGAATGAGATAACTTATCAACAAGTTATCTATCTCAAGCATTGCTGCTTGAGCCTTGAGTAAGAACAACTAACATAACGACTATGTTAGTTATAATTTCGACAATCTAATGATTGTCTAAATGTGTTTCTGTAAAACAGAAACTCATTGGTTGATAATTCGCATGCGTTTATGACTGGTGATCATAAACACGAATTATCGGGTTTAATATCAGCTTTCCAAATTGTTAAAGATCTAATCAACGCTCACATTCGGCGATGATTTTGGTAAAAAACCAAATTTAAAAAATCCTAGAGGATACTTTAAATTTGGTTTCTATCCTTTATTAATTGTTATCAGTGCAATTTGTGTGAACACTCAACGAAGTTGAGAAATTACTTAAGGTAAGGAGGTGATCCAACCCCAGGTTCCCCTAGGGTTACCTTGTTACGACTTCACCCCAGTCATGAATCACAAAGTGGTAACCGTCCCCCCGAAGGTTAGACTAGCTACTTCTTTTGCAACCCACTCCCATGGTGTGACGGGCGGTGTGTACAAGGCCCGGGAACGTATTCACCGTGGCATTCTGATCCACGATTACTAGCGATTCCGACTTCATGGAGTCGAGTTGCAGACTCCAATCCGGACTACGACAGACTTTCTGGGATTCGCTCCACCTCGCGGTCTCGCTGCCCTCTGTATCTGCCATTGTAGCACGTGTGTAGCCCATCCCGTAAGGGCCATGATGACTTGACGTCGTCCCCACCTTCCTCCGGTTTATCACCGGCAGTCTCCTTAGAGTTCCCGACACTACTCGCTGGCAAATAAGGATAGGGGTTGCGCTCGTTGCGGGACTTAACCCAACATTTCACAACACGAGCTGACGACAGCCATGCAGCACCTGTCTCAGAGTTCCCGAAGGCACTAATCTATCTCTAGAAAATTCTCTGGATGTCAAGGGATGGTAAGGTTCTTCGCGTTGCATCGAATTAAACCACATGCTCCACCGCTTGTGCGGGCCCCCGTCAATTCATTTGAGTTTTAACCTTGCGGCCGTACTCCCCAGGCGGTCAACTTAGCGCGTTAGCTACGCTACCCACAGATCAAGTCTACAGACAGCTAGTTGACATCGTTTACGGCGTGGACTACCAGGGTATCTAATCCTGTTTGCTCCCCACGCTTTCGTGCCTCAGCGTCAGTATCTGTCCAGGTGGCCGCCTTCGCCACTGATGTTCCTTCCAATCTCTACGCATTTCACCGCTACACTGGAAATTCCACCACCCTCTACAGTACTCTAGATAGCCAGTTCGAAATGCAGTTCCAAGGTTGAGCCCTGGGCTTTCACATCTCGCTTAACAATCCGCCTACGCACGCTTTACGCCCAGTAATTCCGATTAACGCTCGCACCCTCCGTATTACCGCGGCTGCTGGCACGGAGTTAGCCGGTGCTTCTTCTGTCGCTAACGTCACAGATGCAGAGTATTAATCTACACCCTTTCCTCACGACTGAAAGTGCTTTACAACCCGAAGGCCTTCTTCACACACGCGGCATGGCTGCATCAGGGTTTCCCCCATTGTGCAATATTCCCCACTGCTGCCTCCCGTAGGAGTCTGGGCCGTGTCTCAGTCCCAGTGTGGCTGATCATCCTCTCAAACCAGCTAGAGATCGTCGCCTAGGTAAGCCATTACCTTACCTACTAGCTAATCTCACTTGGGCTAATCTAAAGGCGAAAGGTCCGAAGAGCCCCTCCTTTGGTCCGTAGACATTATGCGGTATTAGCAGTCGTTTCCAACTGTTGTCCCCCACCTAAAGGCATATTCCCAAGCATTACTCACCCGTCCGCCGCTCGTCATCTTCTAGCAAGCTAGAAATGTTACCGCTCGACTTGCATGTGTTAAGCCTGCCGCCAGCGTTCAATCTGAGCCATGATCAAACTCTTCAATTAAAAAGTGTAATGTGAACCAACAAGTGGTTCGGCTCAATGAATTCTGTACTCTTATTTCCGAAGAAATAAGTTTCAAATAAAACGTACTTATCTAATGTTATAAAAACATCGTTTAAGTATGTATATTTGTGTAGTCATTCACTGAGTAAGTTTTGAATCCGAAGATTCTGGTAAAATCTACATCAACGTGAATGTCCACACAAATTGCATGATAACTAATTGTTAAAGAGCTCTCTTTCGAGAAAGTGATAATCGCATTCGTTATTCACTTGTTGCTTCGCAGGCCTTGCCCCGAAGCGGATGCGCATTGTACGTCATCCAGTTTTGATGTCAACGACTTTTTTCAAGAGTTTTAAAAAAAGTTTTCTTCACCGTTTTGCTATCAATATCGATAACCAAACTTGTCAAAACACTGTCTTGGGATGTCCCGAAGAAGTGGATGCGCATTTTAGGGATTTTTAAGATAAGGTCAACTGTTTTTTTGAATTAATTTAAAAAACTAGTTTGTTCGTCTATATTCTGTACAGATCGCTATATAATTGGCCTTTTTATTAATATAAAGATCAATTTTGTTAAAATATTGTTCACAAAGTTTATAATGGCCGACTAAATATTTTGATGGAAAAAATCTTTTAAAGTAAAGGTAAAATAGTAAGTAGATTAGTAATAACTTGCTATTATCAATATAAATTAATTAAGAGACGCGAATGATGACAAATTCAAAATTACGAAGCTACCGAGGAATAACACCTAAACTTGGAGAAAATGTTTATATAGACAACTCAAGTGTTGTTATCGGCGATATCACTATCGCGGACGACGTTAGTATCTGGCCGTTGGTTGTCGTTCGTGGTGATGTAAATTCAATATCCATAGGCCGGTGCTCTAATGTTCAAGATGGCAGCGTACTGCATGTCACTCGAAAAACTGAACGTAATCCAGATGGTTTTCCTCTAGTCATTGGCGAACAAGTGACTATAGGACATAAAGTAATGTTGCACGGCTGCACCTTAGGGAATCGAATTTTGGTTGGCATGGGCGCAATAGTAATGGATGGAGCAGTAGTTGGTGACGATATTATCATCGGTGCCGGTTCACTAGTTGCACCAAATAAAGTCCTAGACGCCGGTTATTTATATGTAGGTAACCCGGCCACTAAGAAAAGACCTTTAACTGAAGACGAACTTCACTTTTTGAAAGCAACAAATGCAAATTACGTTAGATTAAAAGACGAGTATTTATTAGAGCAAAACTAATATTAGAACAGTCCTAAATTCAAATTAGCTCTGCGGCAACCTGATTAAACAAGCTACAGCCAGATTTCGTTTTTGTCATCTGGCTCATCTTCTTCAAGAAATTCTTCTACCATTTCTTCTAAATCAAATTTAAGCGAATCAGTTAAGGTTTGGTTTTGATGTTTTATATAGATAGTAACTCGCTCGGCGTTTAACATCCCAGTAAATCGCCAACAACTATCTTGCTTTATATATTCAAAATCATCGTTAATTAAAATGGCTTGGTTCATGACTTATCCAACATCTCTCGCAATGCCAACAATACCGGTTTTGGATCCGGTCTCACCCCTCGCCATTGATAAAAGCTTTCAGCGGCTTGGCCAACCAACATTCCCAATCCGTCAATGACTTTACTGGCATTATTATCTGCACACCACACTAAAAACGGTGTTAATTCTTTACCATAAACCATGTCATAACAAACTGTAGAAGGCGATATGGCGCTAACGCTAAGCGGAGGTAATTTTGCGGACAAGCTAGCCGAGGTAGCATTAATGATTACATCTACGTTTATATTTGCTGTTTGCTCGAATGAAATCGCAGATAGACGTTCATCGTTAAAATGAGATATTAGCTGTTTGGCTTTTTCTAATGTTCGATTGACGATAATTAGTTGCTGTGGGTTTTGCTCTAAAAGTGGTTGAATAACGCCTCTTGCCGCCCCGCCAGCACCCATTAATAATATGCTTTTACCGGTTAAGGTGATGTTATTGTCAATTAGATCATTAACTAAACCAACGCCATCGGTATTATCGCCGAAAATTATGTTGTTGCTAAAAGACAATGTATTTACCGCGCCGGCTGCTTTTGCACGAACACTAAGTTCATCACTCAGTTGCATTGCTTGTTCTTTAAAAGGCGCAGTAACATTAGCGCCCTTTCCGCCATTAGCAATAAACCTATGTACCTCGTCAGTAAACTCATTCTCGGTAGAACAACGTTTATCGTATTCAATGTTCTGCTGACATTGTTGTGCAAACATTTGATGAATAAATGGCGATTTAGATTGGGCTATTGGATTGCCGTAAACAAGGTAGCTGTCCATGGTGTTTTACTAATTAGGTGGTTTTACTAGAGATTAACCAAAACAATGGTTAAATAAAAGAACATCTGCTTATAAGTTAAAATAAAAAATGCCACCGACGAAATCGCAAGTGGCATTATTATATGTGCGTTAAGTCCGATGTTAGAACTTATAACCTAGCATTAAACTAAATACCATTGGGTCAACATCTACATCTGCCGTACCTTTAATAGAATCTGCTACTAAGAAATTAGCTTCTGTACCAATATCAATATAACGAGCCGATGCGTTTACGTGCCATTTATCATTAAGTTGGTAATCGGCACCTACTTGCAAAGCAAAACCGAAAGAACCATCTAATTCTAAATCACTGAATCCTGCTTCTTCGAAACCAGATTGAAATTCTTCGTCAAAGAAAACTGTGTAGTTAAGACCGGCACCCACATATGGCTTAAATTTTGAGCCGGTATTAAAGTAATAGATTGCACTTACTGTTGGTGGTAAATGAGTTACTTCTGCTAACGTCGTTTCTTCATTACCCGCATGAAGTTGTACATCATGAGTAAAAGGCGTTGCCGCTAATACTTCAACAGCCCAATTGCGATCAAAAAAGTAAACAAAATTTAAACCTAACTGGGTATTGTCATCAACACTTACTTCTAAACCAGAATTAGTGCCATCTAAATAAACGCCAGCTTTACCATCGTCAGGTGCAACCATAGTGGCACCGCCACGAACAACAAAGTCACCTTCTTGGTATGACGCTGCGATTGCCGCATTGCTTGCTAGAAGAGACACTAATGCTAAACTTATTAAATTCTTTTTCATGGCCGTTGCCTTATATATATTCATAATGTTAAAAACTGTGATAAATTGTAACGAGCTAGAAAATGAATATTTTGATTTAAAACAAATAACTGATAACTATTAAAACGAAAATGCTTATTAATCCTAATTATAAATACAACAAGAGCTGGCTTAACCGATACTTAATCGTAAACTTGCTAATTGCACTGATAATTTCCCTACGTTATTTCGGCCCACACCCATACCCACAAGATACAATTTCATTTCTTTTTATTGTTAGCTACGGCATCGCACAACTGGGTTTATTAGCGTTACTATTGTTAGTTGGTTTAAGAATTTTTGCTCGATTGATTAAAGTAGGATGGGTGTTTCGATCAATAGCAATTACCTTGATAGCGTTGGCGTTATCGTTGCTACTCGCTGACACATTTGTTTATCAACAATATCGTTTTCATTTCAACACCATTGTATTTGAATTGATGATCGAGGGTGGTACTGAAATATTTAGTTTTTCGTGGCAGCTTTGGGCGATGATTATCAGCATAATCTTAGCGTTTTTTGCGACTCAAATATTTATCAGTGAATACATCCGATTTAAATATAAAGAAAAGTTTTACTCACTCAAACCTATGGTCAAGATCTGGTTTGTACTTTTACTCTGTGGTCACGGTATCCATACCTGGGCTGACGCAATGTTTAAAAAGCAAATCACTCAACAAGCGAGATATTTACCGCTTTCTTTTCCGCTGACCGCAAAAAGCTTAATGGCAAAATTTGGTGTGGTAAACATCGAAGCGCAAAAACAACAAGCGCTGTTAAAGCAAAAGAAAGTTAAGTCGTCAATTAACTATCCACTGCAAGCATTGCAATGCAGCGCTGCTGAACAACAGAAAAATGTGATGATCATCGTTTTTGATTCCTGGCGCGCCGATATGATGGATAAGGATTTAACGCCAAATATCTATAATCTTGCTGAAAACTCTACTCGTTTTGACCAGCATTTTAGTGGTAGTAACAATACTCGCCACGGCATGTTCAGTTTGTTTTATGGTATTCCCGGTCATTACTGGCAGACCATACTCGATCAACAACGCAGTCCGGTAATGATGGAAGTGTTAAAACAGCAAGAATATCAAATGGGTATTTTTTCAAGTGCGAAATTAACGAGTCCTGAATTTGATCAAACAATATTTGCCAGTGTTGACGGTTTAAGAACCCACTCTGTTGGCGACAAGCCTTATGAACGTGACATAGACCTGACAAAAGACTTTATTAATTGGCATCAACAAAAGTCGAATGACAAACCATTTTTCTCATTTATGTTATTTGATGCGGCCCATGGTTTTTCTATTCCAGACGATTTTGAACGCAAATATAAGCCATCTTTAGATGATATAAATTATATGGCGCTGAATAACGATTATGACGCTACACCGTTTTTAAACCTTTACCGAAATGCAATTTACTTTATGGACCAGCAAGTAGCGAAAGTCATTGCACAGCTTGGTGATGAAATTAACAATACCATCATCATCATTACCGGTGATCACGGCAAAGAGTTCAACGATAGCGGCAAAAATTATTGGGGCCATAACAGTAACTACTCAACCTACCAAACACAGGTGCCGATGATTATTCATTGGCCAGAACAAGAAAAAGCAATGTATCAAGGCGAAACCAGCCATTACGATATACCGCCAACAATTATGTCTGCAGCGCTAGGTTGTAACAATGACACAGCTGACTATAGCTCAGGTCAATCTTTGTTTGAAAAGCAAAAACACGATTGGATTTTATTAGGTCGCGATGGCTACTACGCAATAAAAGAAGCAGATCGTTTAAATGAATTAGATCGCGTTGGCAATTTCACCATTTACGATAATCAATACCAAGAGCAAAGCGATGCAAAATTAAGAATGCCTGTTATTTTAAATGCCATGGAAGAACTTCGCCGTTTTAATAATTAAGGGCTATCGATAAATCATTAATCAAAAAAATCCCGCTTAGAGCGGGATTTTTTGTTGTCTATTTATTGGATAGCAAAGTTACACGTTTAACCAGTTTTGCGGTTTTAGATACTCACTATAAAGCAGTGCTTCGGCACTGTTTTCTTCCGGCTGATAGTTATACTCCCATCTAGCCAGCGGTGGCATCGACATCAATATTGACTCAGTACGACCACCTGATTGCAAACCAAATAATGTGCCGCGATCGAACACTAGATTAAACTCAACATAACGTCCTCGACGGTACAATTGAAATTGACGTTGATGGTCATTGTAAGGTGTATCTTTGCGCTTATTAATGATTGGTACATAAGCATCAATAAAGCCTTGTCCTACTGCTTTGATGTAATTTAAACAGGTATCGAAATCCCAATGGTTTAAGTCGTCAAAGAATAAACCGCCAACACCACGAGTTTCATCGCGATGTTTAAGATAAAAGTACTCGTCACACCATTGCTTATGTTGCTGATAAATATCATCACCGAACGGGGCACACAAATCAGCGGCTGTTTGGTGCCAATGAACGACATCTTCTTTCACTGGGTAAAAAGGGGTTAGATCAAAACCACCGCCAAACCACCATACTGGTGCTTCGCCCTCTTTCTCGGCAATAAAAAATCGAACATTAGCATGAGATGTTGGAATATGTGGGTTCTTCGGGTGAATAACTAAAGACACACCACACGCTTGCCACGTTCGACCCGCTAGCTCCGGTCGATGTGCGGTCGCTGACGGTGGCAATTTATCGCCACTCACAGTAGAAAAATTAACGCCACCTTGTTCAATCACTGAGCCGTCAGTTAATACTCGAGTTCGACCACCGCCGCCTTCTTGGCGCTGCCAATTGTCTTCAATAAATTTTCCGCTGCCATCGGCAGTCTCTAAGGCATCACAAATTCGGTCTTGTAGAGACTTTAAAAAATCTACGACTTGGTCAAAGTTAATTTGGCTCATTGGCGGTACACTTCTCCTGATAGAGCATCAATAATGGTCGATGGTTGGGTAAAACCTAAGGTGTCACCTTTAATAATGAAGTCAACTCTGTCGCCTAAGTCATGTTCAACCTGTTGCCAGGTTAACGCTGGTGGTTGACCGCTTAAGTTAGCGCTAGTAGAAACAATAGGTTTATTTAACGCATTACATAAGGCGACAACATCAGGTTGGCTGGTAACGCGCACTGCTAGGGTGGAAAATTTACCGGTTAAAAATGAAGCCGTAGTGTTTTGTGCTGGCATTACTTGTGTCACACCAGCTGGCCAGTCTGATAAAAGAGCTGAACGTTTATGTTCAGACAATTGTGCATCATCAATATAAGCTAATAGTTGAGCATAGCTGCTTGCCAATAAAATCAAACCTTTGTCTACCGAACGTTGTTTGAGGGTCAACAGCTTTTCAACTGCATTTTGATTGTTAGGATCACAGCCTAAACCAAAGACGGCTTCGGTTGGATAAGCAATAATACCGCCGGCCAAATAAGCCTGTTTAGCTTGTTCTAATTGATGTTGAGTTAAACTGCTTTGCTTCATAAAACGTGCTTCGTAAAACGAGTTAAGATCTAAAAACGGCCATTATAACGCTTTTATATAATGACCGCATTTATTTGTTTGCAGCAACTTGTTTACTCAATTTTAGCTTGAGTAAATCACCTTAATGGCTAAGCTGATTTATCCAAAGTAAATAGATTTTTCACTTTCTCACGCAGAATGAATTTTTGAATTTTACCGGTAGAAGTTTTCGGTAGCTCTGCAAAAATAATGGTTTTAGGACACTTAAAGCGAGCCATTTCATTACGACAAAACTCTATTATTTCCTCTTCCGTTGCACTTTCTCCTGGCTTTAAGTCAACGAAAGCACAAGGCGTTTCACCCCATTTTTCATCGGCTCTGGCAACAACCGCAGCTTCCATAATCGCTGGGTGTCGATATAAAACCCCTTCGACCTCAACCGACGAAATATTTTCGCCACCAGAGATAATAATATCTTTCGAACGATCTCGTATTTCAATGTAACCATCGGGGTGTTTAACCGCTAAATCGCCGGAGTGAAACCATCCTTGTTCAAAGGATTCTTCCGTCGTTGCTTGGTTTTTCAAATACCCTTTCATTGTGGTATTGCCACGAAACATGATTTCACCAATGGTTTCAGCATCACATGGAACCGGTTGCATCGTTTCAGGGTCAAGTACATCACAATCTTCTTGAGTCGGGTAACGAATACCTTGTCTAGCTTTTAACGCTGCACGTTCGTCATCGCCTAACTCATCCCATTCATCTTTCCATTGGCTTACCACACACGGTCCATAAACTTCAGTTAAGCCATAGCTTTGAGTAATATCAAAACCTAACGCTTCCATACCTTTTATAACCGCCGCAGGTGGCGGAGCGCCAGCGGTCATTGCTTTAATATCGTGCGGTACTTTTTGTGCTAATTCTTCGGTTAATTCAGTCGGCGCATTAAGTATCATATTAAGTACAATTGGCGCACCACAAAAATGAGTAACTTGGTTTTCAACCATAGCCTCAACGATGGCATTAACCTCAACTTGGCGAAGGCACACATGAGTGCCACCAACGGCTGTTATCGTCCACGGGAAGCACCAACCATTGCAATGGAACATTGGCAGAGTCCATAAATACACAGAATTCTCGCCCAATGGCCAAATCATATTGTTGCCCAAGGCATTCAAGTAGGCGCCGCGATGTGAATAAACCACGCCTTTAGGATTACCCGTGGTACCCGAGGTATAGTTTAGCGCCATCGCATCCCATTCATCTTCAATCAGATGTTCAAATGGTTCGGCGCTGCCTTCAGCCAATAAATCTTGGTACTCTATTTCACCCATTAAGCGGCCATCGACACATTCATGGTCAACAATATCGATAATCATAGGGTTACGATCAGATAAGGCGACGGCTTGTTGCATAACATCGATATAAGCCGTATCAACGAGTAATACATCGGTCTCAGCGTGGTCGAGTATAAAAGCTAAATTGGCGGCATCAAGGCGAGTATTTAACGAATTGAGTACTGCACCAATCATAGGTACGGCAAAATGAGCGTCTAAAAATGCAGGAATATTGGCTGCCATAATTGTCACTGTGGTGCCTTTTTTTACGCCTCTGGCAACGAGTGCTGAAGCCAATCGATTAACGTTTTTATTAAACTCTTGATAAGTGAATGATTCACTACCGTAAACGATTGCTTTACGCTGAGGATACAGTTGTGCTGTGCGCTTTAAAAAGTTAACTGGTGTCAATGCTTGATGATTAGCAGCGACTTTTTCAAGGCCACGAATATATTTTTCAGACATGTGAAGTCCCCTCTTATGCTATATGATAATGATGAAACTAAATTAAAGATTAGACAATCCGACCTTAGTCTAGGAGAAATTGTTTAAATAATCTTCGTTACTATATTGGGTATTAGTATAAACAAGGGTATAATGCGCCCTTATTTTTTACCCTTGTGGGTACAACAAGAATTAAATTAAAAGGTATAAAGACATGACTGTGGGTATCATCATGGGTTCAAAATCAGATTGGCCAACCATGCAACATACGGCTGAAATGTTAGATCTATTAAAGGTTCCTTATGAAACTAAAGTAGTTTCAGCACACAGAACTCCGCATTTACTTGCCGAATACTCTGAGTCAGCAAAAGCACGTGGCATCAAGGTAATTATTGCTGGCGCAGGTGGCGCGGCACATTTACCGGGAATGGCGGCAGCATTTACCAGCTTGCCTGTTTTAGGTGTTCCAGTTCAATCAAAAGCCCTTAGTGGTCAAGATTCTTTATTATCAATTGTGCAAATGCCAAAAGGTATTGCCGTAGGTACATTAGCGATCGGTACAGCTGGTGCCGCTAACGCCGGTTTATTAGCCGCGCAAATTTTAGGTACTCATGATGAAGCTATCATGGCGAATATCGAAGCATTTCGTAAAGCGCAAACCGAAAACATCTTAAATAACCCAAATCCTGCGGAATAATTGCAATGAACAAGGTATTGGTACTGGGCGCTGGTCAATTGGCACGCATGATGAAGTTAGCAGGCGCTCCGTTAAACCTAGATATTAAAGCATTTGATGTTAGAACAAATAAAGTCGTTCACCCTATTGCTAACGAATATACCTTTGGTGATTTAGCCTCGGGTATCGCACAAGCGGATGTGATCACAGCTGAATTTGAACATGTAAAACATGATGTTTTAGCTCAATGTGAAGCGTCCGGTAAATTATTGCCATCTAGCCAAGCAATTAAAATCGGCGGTGACCGCCGTTTAGAAAAAGCCTTGCTAGAATCATGTCAGGTTGCCAATGCGAAACATCGAGTCGTAGATACATACAGTGACTTTAGTAATGCCGTAAGTGATTTAGAGCTACCGATCATCTTTAAAAGCGCTCTTGAAGGATATGATGGTAAAGGTCAATGGCGTCTAAAAGATATGAGCCAAGCTGAAGCTATTTGGGCCGACATGGAAGCGTTCGTAAAAGGCGCTAACACTTCGGTTCCACAAGGCATTATTGCTGAACAAATGGTGCCATTTGATCGCGAAGTATCGATTGTCGGTGCGCGTAATAAAAACGGCGAGATAGCGGTTTACCCTATCACTGAAAACCACCATACCAATGGTGTTCTAAGTGTCAGTCTTGCTTTACCTGTTGCAGAAAAATTACAACAACAGGCGTTTGAAGTATTTAGTAAAATCACTAATAAATTGGATTACGTTGGCGTGCTCGCTATCGAATTTTTCCAACTAGGCGATACCTTACTGGTAAATGAGATAGCACCTCGAGTTCACAATTCTGGTCACTGGACACAACAAGGCACTGATACTTGTCAATTTGAAAACCATTTGCGTGCAATTTGCAATATGCCTCTAGGTAATACCGAATTAATACGCCCTACTGCGATGATCAACATTTTAGGTGAAGATAACGTTCCAGAAGACGTATTAGCTATAAGTGGGGTTGCAATACATTGGTACAATAAAGGAAAGCGTGTTGGCCGTAAAATGGGTCACATAAACGTTTGTGCAAACAGCGAACAGCAACTTGCCGATAAGCTAACCAAGCTAGCCTCAATATTAGATCCTAAAGCATTTGAAGATCTGCAACAATTTGCTGATATGCTGCAAAGCAGAGTTAACCAGTAATGGCTTAAAAGCGATTAATTAATTACTAAAAAGGGAGCTGAAGTCAGCTCCCTTTTTGCTTTTTGCTTTTTGCTTTTTGCTTTTTGCTTTTTGCTTTTTTAGTTAGTATTAGTCAGCTTGAAAGTGATTACACTTTTTACTCGCACATTGATGCTTTTCACCGGCCGCCATTTTTCGTTTTAATAACAGCTCAAAGCCACACTTTTCACAGCTTCCTGGCTCAGGCTGGTGGTTAACAACAAACTTGCACTTAGGGTAATTGTCACAAGAATAGAAAGTTTTACCATAGCGACTTTGTTTCTCCGATAAGTGGCCCTTTTTACAAAGTGGGCAAACAACATCGGCAACAACTTCATTCTCTTCGTGTTCTATATGGTGACATTCAGGAAAGTTGGTACAGCCAATAAACATCCCGTATCGACCTTGCTTAACCGCTAACTCATTGCCACATTCTGGACACTCGGTACCCACTAAAGTTTGTTGTTCAAACTTTTCCTGTTCGACAATAGGTCTTGAATAACTACATGCCGGGTAACTTACACAGCCAATAAAAGCGCCTGCTTTTGAATTTTTCACCGCAAGCTCACTGCCACAGTCAGGACAAACCTCATATGCTTTTTCTAAAGCATGTTCATGTTTTCTAAATAACGGGTCGTTGTCTTTAGTCATAGTGGTTTGATAGCGGAACTTAATGGCTTAATTTTGAGGTTAATTATGACAAAAAAAAGCACCTAGCATAAGAGCTAAATGCTTATTTATCGAACAACCCTAGGATTATCGGTATTATTTTGTGATGTTTAGCACCGGATAAATATTAGTGCAGTGGCCCATCACACTCGTCAAAGATCAAATCTTCCATTTGTGAATAAGCGGATTCTTTGCCCGGTACGTTAAATAGCACCATTAGAACAACCCACTTTAAATCGTCAATATTAAAGTCATTAGTATCAATTTCCATCACTCTATCAACTACCATTTCTCGGGTAGCAAAATCGAGTAAGTTCACTTGCTCTAAAAACATTAAAAAGCCTCGACATTCAACATCAAGTACACGAGCTTCTTCATCTGTATAAATACGAACAGATGTGCCTGGGCGACGAGTTAGGTATGGATAGGCATCACTGTTTTGCAACGCGGCAAGTTTTTCTATCCAAGAAAGTGCTTTGTAAATCTCATCCTGATGAAAACCAGCGCGAGTGAGTTCATCGGTAATTACATCGTGATCGACCATTACTTCGGCGTCACTATGGATATAGTTTTCAAAAAGATACATAAGAATATCGAACATAACTATCCCCTTTAAGTGCCAGCATGATGGCAATTATTATTGTTGTCATGCAATTTGATATAGCCTCCCGGTACCGCAGCTACCAGACCTCTAAGCTCTAGCGTCATCAATCGGGTTAGGACTTCCTCTGTGGGAAGTTGACTCCGAGAAACCACCATGTCTACGGAAGTAGTTTCATAATCCACACTACTCAACAATTCATCGATAAACAAGCCATTTTGACCAGTTTTTTTAGATTTTTTTTTCTGCTTTTGTTGCAGCCCAGTAAAATTAGGCAACGACAAACAATTGCTAATATCTGACACCTCATCGACCAAAATTGCACCTTGCTTTATTAGACTGTGACATCCCTTAGATTGTTCATTATTGATTGCCCCTGGCATAGCAAACACTTCTCGATTTTGCTCTAACGCACTGCGCGCAGAAATCAGCGAGCCACTTTTAATTTTTGCCTCAACCACAAAGACACCTAATGCCATGCCAGTGACAATTCTATTACGCCTAGGAAAGCATCCTGGATGGGGCTTTGACCCTGGAATATTTTCACTAACGATGCAGCCATTATTTTCTAAAATTTCATTGGCTAAGGTCTTGTTTCGCGCCGGATAAACAATATCTAATCCAGTGCCAACCACAGCGATTGTAAAATTGTTCGCGATCAGGGCGCCACGATGAGCGGCTGTATCGATACCAAGCGCCAAACCTGAGGTAATCACTAACTGAGAGGACAATTGCGCGGCAAAATAGCGGGTATGCTCTCTAGCAGCAAAGGTGGCATCACGAGAACCAACGATGGCAAGTTGTGGTTTATTTAATAGTTCAATGTTGCCTTGTGTGAACAAAACTATAGGTGGATTTTCGGTTTGCTTAAGTAATTGTGGATACTGCTCATCCTGATAGCAAACCAAGCTAATATTGTGACGGCTACAGGCTCGTTCAATGTCTTTAATGAACTTGAGATTGGGATTAGCTACTGCACTGACTTGCTTGGCATTTAAACCTAAACTGCGCAGTTGCAAAGAGGTTAGATTAAAAATCCCTGCAATGGAGTATTCGTTGATCAGGGATATTTTGATATTACTGGCTAGACGCGGGATTAACCTTAACGCCAGCCAGCATTGTGTTGCACTGAGTTGTACTTTTGACATTTTCTCATCCTTAAGAAAAATGCCCTATCAGAGATTTATTATTATTTTAATGCCTCGTTACGGGGCGCTAACTGTATCTTCAATATATACTGGCTTTTTCGTTGCTAACACAATCGCCAAGCTAGTTTTATCTAAAACCTTAAACACCATCAAATGACCAATGTTTTCCACAGGCATATCGACGCGCTTTTCATTCTCACTAGAACTGGTTAGTCGATACCAACTTGAAGCATCTTCACTATAAATTGGCCCATCTGCAGTTTCGATAACTTCTGGCGACTGACGATTAATCGCGTAAACATCACCCATTTCAATATTAGAACCGATGCCTTGGTTTAGCACTACGACTTCAAACTTACCAAATTCACGAGCTAAGTTATGTGACGAAATCATGCGAGCATCAATGGTTTTATCCTGAACCAATTGCATTTCATAAAAACTTGGTAATAATTGTCCTTCATTCACTGGCTTCACGATTGCACCAGCTCGTAATTCACGCTTTGACGAAGTCAAAAGCAGTGTTGATGGCTTGTTAGTTTCAGCATCACCATTACGTAACCCGTTCGCAGTACCAACAAGTATAGCGTAATAGCCCAAATGTTCATTGCTTACAGGATCTAAAATTTCTTCACCTTTTTGATAAATCGCATAGTTTTGGTTTGGCTCAAGTTCACCGTTAACGTATAAAAGTGCACCTTCCATGTTCGATTTATATTTTTCATCGCCGCCAAGAACAATCGGAGCACTATCAATATCTTCATCCGTTAGTACTGTCGAATAATTCAGATACGGCGCCAACACTTCCAATGGCAAGATGGTAATTGGATTTTGTTGTTTTAAGGTCTTTCTCGATTGAGGTGACCATTTTAATTCAGGCTTGCCTTTAACCAGCATAGGTTGCCCTTGCTCGTCATAGACTAAACGCAACTCATCACCAGGATAAATAAGGTGCGGGTTATTTATCTCTGGGTTCATGCGCCATAATTTTGGCCACAACCATGGCTCATTGAGGAAGATGCCAGAAATATCCCAGAGGGTATCTCCTTTTTTCACAACATAAGTTTTAGGTGCATCATCTTTAATTTGCAATACATCAGCAAGAGCAAAGGTTGACGAAAATATAAAAAATATTGTTATTAGTATTTTTTTAAACATGCTTTTTCGGTCCATTTCAAGCAAATAACTAGGGCAAATCGCTTAAATACTTGCCATTCGTTATAAAGCGCTATTATTAATATTAAATAATGGCTAAAATTAAAACATAACACTCTATCTCGATAATCGCTATTGTTTTGTAAATATTATGACTATTTTAAATGTATTACGCTTTCCCGATGAACGTTTACGCACCATCGCTAAAAATGTAGACGAAGTTACTGATGAGACTCGAAAAATCATCGATGACATGTTTGAAACTATGTATGACGAAAATGGTGTCGGCCTAGCCGCAACGCAAGTTGATATTCATCAACGCATCGTTGTCATGGACACCTCAGATGATCAGTCAAATCCATTAGTATTAATCAACCCTGAAATCACCAACACTAGTGACGAAGTAATGATTAATGAAGAAGGCTGTTTATCGGTGCCCGGTAATTACGCCAAGGTTGAGCGCCACTGCCAAGTTACGGTAAGTGCCCTTGATCGTGACGGTAAGCAATACAGTTTTGATGCCGATGAATTATTAGCTATTTGTATTCAACACGAACTCGATCACTTAAAAGGTGTGCTGTTTGTTGATTACCTTTCGCCTTTAAAGCGTCAAAGAATTAAAGCGAAATTAGAAAAAGAAGCTCGTCTAGCTGCGCGCGGATAGTCGGAAACCGATTAGCGAGCCGACTTAACTTGAATGAACTAACGGCTGTATTCGGTTAGTTCGTTTGCGTTAAAACAGATAATTGAAACCATAACCCATAGATACGTGGAAACCTATTTTGTCTAAACCACTTGATATTATTTTTGCCGGCACACCTGATTTTGCGGCCAAGCATTTGCAAGCTCTCATTGACTCAACACATAACGTCAAAGCGGTATATTGCCCTGAAGATAAACGCGCCGGCCGTGGTAAAAAAATCGTTTTTTGCCCAGTAAAGCAACTTGCACTGGAACATAATATCCCGGTTGAGCAACCCGTAAACTTTAAGGAGCAAAGCGCTCAACAAACTCTAGCAAGTTACAATAGCGATGTGATGGTTGTTGTCGCTTATGGCTTATTGTTACCGGAAGTGATCCTTGAAACACCAAAACTAGGTTGCGTTAATGTTCACGGTTCATTGTTACCTCGCTGGCGCGGTGCCGCGCCTATTCAACGCTCAGTTGAAGCTGGCGACGCAGAAACCGGCGTAACGATTATGCAAATGGATAAAGGTCTAGATACCGGCGCAATGTTGTTAAAGGCAACTTGCGCTATCGACAGCAATGATACTAGCGCCAGTATCTATGAAAAACTAGCTGTCCTTGGCCCACAAGCACTGCTAGAGACGATGGCAATGATGGCAGATGGTACCCATACAGCAACAGCACAAGATAACGCCCTTGCTAATTACGCAGAAAAGTTAAATAAAGAAGAAGCGGTAATTGATTTCACTTTGACGGCAGCCGAACTTGATAGAAAGATCCGAGCATTTCAACCTTGGCCGTTTGCGCAAATTCATTTGACCGTAAACGATGAACTGCAACGCATTAAGGTATGGCAAGCTGAGCCTATTAATGTAGACGGAAAACAGAACGATGTTACTGGCGTCATAGTCAGCGCAGATAAAAGCGGCATCGTGGTTAGTACCAAATGCGGTGCACTTAAGTTAACCAAACTGCAATTACCCGGTAAAAAGCCAATGGCTGTTGCTGATATATTAAATGGTCGCGCTGACTGGTTTAGCGTTGGCACTCAATTATAGTTTGAGCTGAGATACGCTAATGAGCAAAAATATCAGAGCTTTGGCAGCACGTTGTTTATACGCCGTTGTTGATCAAGGACGTTCTCTATCGCAAGAGTTACCGAAACAACAAGCCTTAGTTGAATCAGGTAAGGACAAAGGCCTGTTGCAGGAGTTTTGTTATGGTGTACTGCGTTATCTGCCAGAACTTGAACACCATGTGCGCCAGTTTGTAAAAAAGCCTCTTACCGGTAAACAACGAGTCTTTCATTTTTTAATGATCGTCGGTATTTACCAAATTAAATATACCCGTATTCCAGATCATGCCGCCGTTGCCGAAACGGTAGCAGCGACAGCAATTTTGAAAAATCGTCATTTAAAAGGCATGGTCAACGCTGTTTTAAGAAACTTCCAACGTCTCGATTCGACCGAATTAGATGATAGTGTTGCCGAGCCTGTGCGATTTAATCATCCCGGTTGGTTGATTAAGAAGCTGAAAGCAGGCTATCCCGAGCAGTGGCAAAACATATTGACTGAAAATTTACAGCGACCACCAATGTGGCTGCGAGTGAATCAGCAAAAAACTGACGTTGAACAATATTTAACTTTGCTTGAAGATGTTGATATTGCAGTAAAATATATTGCACCAGTAAGTAATGCGATTTTGCTCGAACAAGCGGTTGACGTTACTAAATTGCCAAATTTTGCTGATGGTTGGGTATCAATTCAAGACGGAGCAGCGCAAGCTGCCGCGCCATTATTATCAGCACGAAGTGACGATAATATTTTAGATTGCTGCGCCGCGCCTGGTGGCAAGACCTGTCATATTTTAGAGCTTACACCAGATATTAAAGCAATGACCGCTATTGACGTTGAGCCTGAGCGCTTAGTTAGAGTTGAAGAGAATTTGGCTCGTTTGGGTTTAACCGCGAACGTTATTGCCGGTGATGCTGCAAATCCTATAGATTGGTTCGATGGCGAGCTATTTGATCGTATTTTATTAGATGCACCCTGCTCTGGTACCGGCGTAATACGTAAAAACCCTGATATTAAGTGGTTAAGAAAGGCATCCGACATTGATAACTTGGTGGTATTACAACAACAAATTTTAGCGGCCATTTGGCAACTGCTGAAACCCGGTGGCACAATGATTTATGCAACCTGTTCAATTTTGCCTGAAGAAAATACAATGCAGGTCTCTCGATTTGTCGAGCAAAATGCTGACGCGACGCTGGCGACCATCGATATGGGGCAAGACGCTAAAGATTGGCAAATTTTACCCGGTCAAGACTCGATGGATGGCTTTTATTATGCGAAACTGTTAAAAAAGTCGTAGAAAGTAGCTCGTTTCACTGGCAAAAGCCAAGAAAGCGGTAATAATAACGATAACAATGCTAAGTAATTAAAAACAAATGAAAATAATCATTTTAGGTGCAGGCCAAGTAGGTGGCACGCTGGCAGAAAATTTAGTCGGTGAAAATAACGACATCACACTAGTTGATAGTGACTCTAATAAACTTCGTGAGTTACAAGATAAGCTAGATTTGCAGGTGGTAACTGGAAACGGTGCTCACCCAGATGTTTTATATAAAGCTGGCTGTGAAGATGCCGATATGATTATTGCTGTGACCAGCGACGATGCAACAAATATGATTGCTTGTCAGGTTGCATACACCCTATTTAGTACCTTCACTAAGATTGCTCGTATTCGCAGTGAGCAAATTCTTAAGCGTGAAAAAGATCTATTCCACAATCAAAACATTCCTGTTGATCACATTATCGCTCCAGAGCAACTAGTTACCCGAGATATCGCGCGACTAATTGATTACCCAGGTGCTTTGCAAGTGCGAGATTTTGCCGAGGGCAAAGTGTCATTGGTTGGTATCCGCGCCTATTATGGTGGTCTATTAGTCGGACATGCACTGTCGACAATACGTGAGCATATACCGAATATTGATACCCGTGTTGCCGCAATTTATCGTAAAGGCAAGCCAATTCGTCCATTAGGGACCACGGTTATTGAAGCCGATGATGAAGTATTCTTCATCTCAGCTGCCGGTCATATCCGTACAGTAATGGCAGAATTACAAAAACTCGAAGAAGGCTATCAGCGTATTATGATTGCTGGTGGTGGTCATATTGGTGCCGGTTTAGCGCGTAAGTTAGAGAAAAACCATAAAGTTAAGATCATTGAGCGAAATCCTAAACGTGGTGAGTACTTATCAAATGAGTTAAATAGCTCGTTGGTGTTTATTGGTGACTCTTCCGATATTGAGTTGTTGAAAGAAGAACACATTGATAGAACCGATGTATTTATTGCCGTTACCAACGATGACGAAGCAAATATTATGTCTTCTATGTTGGCTAAACGTCTTGGCGCGCGCAAAACAATCGCTCTTATTCAACGTGGTGCCTATTTAGATTTAGTTGATAATAGTGTTGATATCGCTGTATCACCGCAACAAGCAACTATTTCAGCGTTGTTAACCCATGTCCGTCAAAGTGGTGTTGTAAATGCCTATAGTTTACGTCGTGGTGCGGCTGAAGCAGTCGAAATTGTTGCGCAAGGTGATGAGCAATCATCGAAAATTATCGGTCGTCAAATTCGTGAAATTAAATTGCCGCCGGGTACGACCATTGGCGCTATCGTTCGCGGCGACGAAGTGTTAATTGCCCACTCTAATACGGTGATCAAAACAGACGATCACGTTATTTTGTTCTTAGTAGACAAGAAATACATTCATCAGGTTGAGAAGTTATTCGCAGTAAGTGCGATTTTCTTTTAGGCCGCTCTTTTAAACAACTTTTTTCAATACCTTTTTTCAATACCTATAGTCCCGAATTGGTTTCGGGACCTCTAGCTATACGCTGTTTAGTTTTTATGAACGCCAGAATGCTGGCATAAACAGTACCAGTAAAGTAAATATTTCTAAACGACCAAACAACATCGCTAAAATAAGCACCCACTTACTAAAGTCATTGATCGATGAAAAGTTTGCCGCGACCTCACCAAGACCAGGGCCGAGGTTATTTAAACACGCTGCAACGGCAGTAAAGGCGGTAAGCTCATCAATGCCACTGAGCATCAATAACAACATACAGACAACAAATATAGCCGCATAAGCAGAGAAGAAGCCCCAAATCGCATCGACGACTTTATCTGGTAACGCTTTGCGACCAAGTTTAATCGTTATAACCGCTTTCGGGTGGATTAAGCGATTAAGCTCGCGAATACCTTGTAAATACAATAACAAGACTCGCATTACTTTCATGCCACCACCGGTAGAGCCAGCACAGCCACCAACGAAACTCGCAAAAATTAGCAGTATCGGTAACATTGCCGGCCAATCGGCGAAGTTTGTTGTGGCAAATCCAGCGGTGGTACTTATCGAAACAGCTTGGAACATGGCATCATCGAATGCTTGTTCAAAGCTACTTGAATGGCCATAGGCAAGCAACGAGAAGAAACAAATCAGCGTTAATACTACTTGAAAAGAAATGAAGGTTTTAAACTCAGGATCGAAAAAGTAAGTTCTAATACTCTTCGAACTAAACGCAGCAAAATGCAAAGCAAAGTTAACACCAGCGATAATCAAGAAGAACACACAAATCATGTTGATTATCGGCGACTCAAAATACCCCATTGATGCATCGTGCGTCGAAAAACCACCAATTGCAATTGTTGAGAATGAATGAGAAATCGCATCAAATGCCGACATACCAGCAAACCAATATGACAGCGCGCAAGCAACGGTTAAGGTTAAGTATATATACCAAAGATGTTTTGCTGTATCGGCAATCCGCGGCGTCATTTTTGAATCTTTTACCGGGCCAGGTGTTTCCGCTCGATAGAGCTGCATGCCACCGACACCAAGCATAGGTAATACGGCAACAGCTAATACGATAATACCCATACCACCTAACCACTGCAGCTGCTGGCGATAGAATAATACCGCATGAGGTAAGCCATCAATTTGGGTAAGGATTGTTGCACCAGTCGTTGTTAGACCAGAAAACGATTCGAAGAAGGCATCGGTTACCGATAAATCAGGTGTTTCGGTAAGCATTAACGGAACGGAAGAGAAACTTGCCAGTACGGTCCAAAACAAAACAACGATAAGAAAGCCTTCACGGGCTCTTAATTCGCCTTTTTGGTCACGGTTTGGATACCAAAATAAGAAACCAGTGATCAAGCATAGAACAAAGGCCATCAAAAATGCCACACCACCACCATCGCGGTAAATTAGCGATACGGCCGCTGGCGGTAACATGGTGACACTCAGAATGGTCACCAATAACCCTAAAATTCTGATGATATTACGGTATTGCATTGATTATTATATTTTTGCTGCAAGCTTTGTTAGCTCTGAATATAGCATAACAATCTTGAAAGTGTCGTGGCAATTAACAATTATTTGGCAATTGCGAAGTTAGTTACTCTTTGATTGTATTAGTATTATCTCGTTTCACCGAAACGCGAGCGGCAGTTAATTTTGTTACCCGGTCACAAAAACTATCTACGTCAACAATCGGTAAGCTAATAACCATGACCACATCAATACCGTAATCTTGGCTAACCACCTCGCCATTGCTGAGTTTTATCGCATGCTCTATGTCCTTTACTTGCTGATAATCACAATGCAAAGAGACCTGTTCAATCGGTGTTTTTAAAGTCGTAGGAAGTAAGTCGATGGCCTCACGGACGCTTAAACCATAAGCTCGTTGCAGTCCACCGGTACCAAGCTTAGTGCCACCAAAATAACGGGTTACTACAGCACATATTTCACCAATATTGCTGCCTTGCACGGCTGCTAACATAGGTTTACCGGCGGTACCACTTGGTTCGCCGTCATCACTAAAGCCATAAGCTTGGCTATTTTCAGGTCGATCGCTAATAAAGGCATAACAGTGATGCGAGGCATCTGGGTATTGCAGCCTTATTTTTTCGATGAAAGATTTTACCGCAGCGTTGTTATCACAATGCTCAATGGCACAAATAAAACGGCTGCGGTTTACCACGGTCTCTACTTCAATACTGCTTGCAGGTATCAAATATGGAGTCACATTAGTGCTAACTTTTTTGCTATTAACCTTGTTGTTAGCCATTGCTAAATAACCAAGTGTTATTGACTAAAGAGATCACCGTGGCCGCTATCGTGATTAAGCTAACTTAAAGTCTCGAGTCATATTTTCAATACCGTCATCATGGACAATGACATTATCTTCGATACGGATACCGCCAAACTTACGAAGTTGCTCTATTTTAGTCCAGTTAATGCTGTCTTTATGTTTAGATTTAGATAAATCCGTTAAGAACTGGTCAATAAAGTAAAGGCCAGGTTCGATAGTAAACACTTGCTTACTTTCAATGCCACGAGATGTACGTAAGAATGGGTGTTCGCTTGGTGTATTAACGTGCGTACCTTTATCATCACTCATAAAGCCGCCCATATCGTGCACTTGTAAGCCAAGGTGATGACCTAGACCATGTGGATAGAAATGACGAGTAACCCCTTCATTAACCATAGCTTCAGTGTCCATAGTTACGATGTTAAAGCGATTTAAGATCTCCGCTAACATGTGGTGGTTTTTAATGTGCAGATCAACGTAACTTGCACCAGGCACTAGTCCACTGCACAATTCGAGTTGCATCACATTCATTGCTTCGATTAGGTCGGAAAACTCATTTTTCTCAAATGCATAAGTTCGAGTAATGTCTGACGCATAGCCATGAAAGCTTGCACCAGCATCAATTAGGAATGAGTGATGTTGTGCCGGTCTTTGCTTTTCTAGAGCGGTGTAATGCAATATTGCGCCATTTTCATTTAAGGCAACAATATTTCCATAAGGGACATCATTATCACCTTGACCAACGGCACTTAGGTAGGCCAATTGAATTTCAAATTCACTGGCTTTAGCAAAGAACGCTTCTTTAGCCGCATTATGACCGAGTACCGCCAAACGATTAGACTCTCTCATACAAACAAGTTCATAGTCAGTTTTGTAGGCGCGGTGATAGTGGAAGTAATTCAATAAGGCATCAGGGTTTTTAAGTTCAAAGCCAAACTTATCTGCAACATCTTCATGGGCGCCAATATACGCAACACCCTGCTTGTTGTTTGGTAAAATGTCAGCAACTTCATCGGCACTACCAATGATTTTGATATCAAAAAAGTCGGTCCAATAATCTTGTTCTAGTTTGGTCACTTTGTGCCAAAAATCTAATGGTTGGTAAAACGCAAGTACTGGTTTATCTTTGCCATTTACAACTAACCAACAATTTGGTGTTTCAGTGACCGGCAACCAAGCCTTAAAGTGTGGATTGGTTTTAAACGGTGAATACATATCATCAAGGAATATTTTACTGGCAAAACCAGCATGAATAGCGATAGCCGATAAGCCTTCACGTTCAAGAATGGTTGCAGTACGGTTTTGTAGTTCAGTGATGTGTGCCGGATAATATTTGGCTAAATCTTTCATATGTATTACTTCTGTATGTATAAAATTTGGGGCGAATAATAGCACAGCTTTTTAAGTGCGAGTAGTATTTGCCCTTCTGGTTAAATTAATTAAAACTTGTTTAACCTAATAAGTTAAATTTACAATAGCGCTATTATTAACTTTGTTATAAACAATCACGTGAATCTTTATGAGTAATGAACTATTTGATGCTGCCGATCATAGCCTTGATGCACTTGGGTTACGATGTCCCGAGCCAGTAATGATGGTGCGAATGAATATTAGAAAAATTAATTCAGGTGAGACATTACTCATTATTGCCGACGACCCTTCAACTACCCGTGATATTCCAAGTTTTTGTGAATTTATGGAACATGAATTATTGGCAAAAGATAGCAATGATAATGTCTATCGCTATTTGATTAGGAAGGTTTAGTTTTATTCTCTGCACTCTGTGGGAGGTTGCGACGTTCGCCGCAATGACGGTGTAAAAACTCTTAAAACAGTTCAACGTCATTCCGGCGAAGGCCGGAACCTCGTGTTGTCACAATGTGCTTAAGTTATAGCAACTCTTTACTGCAGTAATGAGATATCTGCCACATTAAAGAAGCTGGCTCTTAGCTTGCTAAGAAGGGTTAAACGGTTAGTTTTAACCTGTTCATCATCAGCCATAACCATAACGTTATCAAAGAACGCATCTATCGGTTCACGTAAGCTAGCTAACTTAGTTAAAGCTTGTTGGTATTCTTTATTAGCAAATAATGGCGCTAACTCAGCATTTAGAGCGTTGTATGCGTTAGCAAGGTCTATCTCAAAGCTTTCAGTCGCTAGGTCAAAGTTAAACTCCGAGAATAGCTCGCCTTCAAATTTCGCTAAGATATTACCAACTCGTTTGTTGGCCGCTGCAAGTGCTTGAGATTCATCAAGTGTTCTAAAGTAACTTACCGCTTGTACACGTTGGTCAAAATCTAAAGGTGCGGTTGGCTTGTTCGCTAACACCGCTTGAATGACATCAACGCTAATGCCCTGCTCTTGATAGAAAGAGCGGAAACGTCCCATGATAAATTCGATAACATCAGCAGCAGTATTGTCATTGCTTAACTTGTTACCGTATGACTCGATACTAACCGCGAGTAAATCTGCAATATCTAGAGCAAGTTGTTTTTCAATGATGATACGTATCAAACCAATTGCCGCACGACGCAATGCAAATGGGTCTTTATCACCTTTTGGTGGCTGATTGATACCAAAAATACCAACTAAGCTATCCACTTTATCGGCGATAGCAACACTCGCACCGATATTACCTTTAGGTAAACTATCGCCGGCAAATCTTGGACGATATTGATCTTCAAGGGCTTGCGCGACATCAGCAGTTTCACCATCATTCTGTGCGTAGTATTTCCCCATTGTGCCCTGCACTTGAGGGAATTCTAATACCATATCTGACATCAGGTCAGTCTTAGATAATAGACCAGCGCGATAGGCGTTATCAGCGTTTTCGTTCAAACTACTCGCAATGTGTTTACTTAACGTTGCGATACGCTCAGATTTATCCTTTAATGTACCAAGTTGTTTTTGGAACAATACGTTTTCAAGGCTAGCTAAACGGCTTTCTAAGCTTTGCTTTTTGTCGGTTTTAAAGAAGAACTCAGCATCTGCTAATCGCGGGCGAATAACTTTTTCGTTACCACGGATAACTTCTGCAGGCTGCTTAGATTCAATGTTAGTGACAAAAATAAATTTCGCTAAAAGTTCATCGTTTTTCGCCATAACTGGAAAGTACTTTTGATGGTCTTTCATCGAGTAAATTAGAGGCTCTGCAGGTACGTTTAAGAAGTCGTCATCAAAACTCCCCACTAACACTGATGGCCATTCGTTGATTGATGTAACTTCGTCAACTAACTCATCATCAAGTAAAGCAGTCGCGTTAAGTTCTGCAGCTGCTGCATTAACGTCAGCGATAATCTTATTACGACGAACTTCGTAATCAGCGATAACGTGCGCACTTTCTAAAGTTGCTTCGTAGTTATCTGCATGGTCTAAGGTAATGTTACCGTCAAAATGGAAACGATGACCTTGTAACTCATTCGCAGATTGGATACCTAACACTTCACCAGCAATCACTTCGTCACCGTACATCATCGTTAATGTATGTACCGGGCGAATAAATTGAATACGACTGCTGCCCCATCGCATCGGTTTTGGAATAGGTAACTTAGCCACGGCATTTTGTACGATTGCAGTAATCAAATCATTAATCGATTGACCTTTTTGCGTCGCTTTATGTAATAACCATTCACCTTTGTCGGTAACTAAGCGTTCAGCTTGCTCAACGGTTATACCATTTGAGCGGGCCCAACCTTGAGCTGCTTTAGTTGCGTTGCCTTCTGCATCGAATGCAACATTGGCAGCTGGACCACGTTTTTCCACAACTTTGTCAGCTTGCTGTTGCTCAAGTTGCTTAACCATAACCGCTAAGCGACGAGGTGTAGCGAACCATTTTGCTTCTGTATAACCTAAGTTAGCGGCAGTTAGTTGCTCAGTGATTGAATTGTAAAAAGCGGTCGCTAATGTTTTTAGCGCCTTCGGTGGTAATTCTTCAGTACCTAATTCTATTAGAAGAGTATTAGTATTCATTATTTACTCTCCTTTGATTGTTCTGTACGACATAAAGGGAAACCTAGTTCTTCACGAGCTGCATAGTAGGCAGTTGCACATGCTTTAGCTAATGTACGAACTCTTAAAATATAACGTTGACGCTCGGTAACCGAGATAGCATGACGTGCATCAAGTAAGTTAAACGCATGAGATGCCTTCATTACTTGCTCGTAGGCTGGCAATGGTAAACCAAGTTCAATTAGCTTAGCGCTTTCCGCTTCACATACATCAAACTGAGTAAATAATGCGTCAACATTAGCATGTTCAAAGTTATAAGCAGATTGCTCCACTTCGTTTTGGTGGAAAACATCACGGTAATATACTTTACCCATTGGGCCATCAGCCCATACTAAGTCGTAGATACTATCTACGTTTTGGATGTACATTGCTAAACGTTCTAGACCGTAGGTAATCTCGCCAGTGACTGGTGCACATTCAAGACCACCAACTTGTTGGAAATAGGTAAATTGAGTTACTTCCATACCGTTTAACCAGATTTCCCAACCTAGACCCCAGGCGCCTAAAGTTGGCGATTCCCAGTTGTCTTCAACGAAGCGGATATCGTGAACTAAGGTATCAATACCAATCTCTTTTAAAGAGTTTAAGTATAATTCTTGGATATTCTTAGGTGATGGTTTTAACACAACTTGAAATTGATAGTAGTGTTGTAAACGGTTTGGGTTTTCACCGTAGCGGCCATCGGTTGGACGACGGCATGGCTGCACATAAGCACTGCTCATTGGCTCAGGACCAATTGAGCGTAAGAATGTCATAGGATGGAAAGTACCAGCCCCTACTTCTAAATCTAATGGTTGAACAATAACGCAACCTTGGCGCGCCCAATATTCCTGTAATTTCAGGATCAGGCCTTGGAATGTTTTGATATCAAATGTGCTCATGAATACCAGTAATCTATTAAGTTAAAAAAATGCCGTCAATTATAACGACTGTTTAGTTATTCGACTAGCGTTAATTGTAGGTGTTATGTAACGTTTGCATAGTTTGTGTAAGTTTAGGGATTGGTAGGGAGCTATTTCTATTAGTTCACAGCGTGTTCATTGAGGTGGCTGATATAAAAAAACCAGCTTGTTAGCTGGTTTCTTAGTATTTTTCTATGCGTAATTAAACCAAACTATACGTCCAAGTTAGCTACGTTCAGTGCGTTTTCTTCGATGAAGTTACGACGAGGTTCAACATGGTCACCCATCAATGTAGTAAACAGTTGATCAGCACCAATTGCGTCTTCGATGGTCACTTGCAGCATACGACGAGTTTCAGGATCCATGGTAGTTTCCCATAATTGCTCTGGGTTCATTTCACCTAGTCCTTTATAACGCTGAATGTATTGACCACGTTCTGATTCTTTTAGTAACCAAGCACGGGCTTCAACAAACGATTTAACCGGTAATACTTTCTCACCACGCTTAACGTAAGCACCTTCTTCAAGTAAGCCGTTAATAGCGCTGTTAAGGTCCATAACAGCCTTAAACTCTGACGAATGGATAATGTCGTAACCTAAGCGATAAAGTGTATCTATGCCGTGTAGACGAACTGTAATAGCAGGCACGTAGATATTGCGTTCTGCGTCATGTTCAACATCTGAAGAATATAAAGTTGAACTATCGCCTTGATCAGCTAGAAGTTCTACGAAAGTCTTCGTCCATGCTTCAACTTTAGCTTTATCGGTAAAGTCATCTTTGCTAATTACCGGTGCATATACTAATTGCTCTAGCACTGATTCAGGTAAGTGACGTTTCATACGATCGATGATAACCATAGTTTCACGATACTGATTAAATAACTGCTCTAATGCCAAACCAGAAATTCCTGGAGCATTTTCGTTTACATGTAAAGACGCATTATCTAATGCAAGAGTCGTAAAGTACTCTTCTTTTTGAACATCGTCTTTTAAGTATCTTTCTTGCTTACCTTTCTTCACTTTGTAAAGTGGTGGTTGAGCAATATAGATGTAACCGCGTTCGATTATTTCTGGCATTTGACGATAGAAGAAAGTTAACAATAAAGTACGGATGTGAGAACCATCGACATCGGCATCGGTCATGATTACGATTGAGTGATAACGCATTTTCTCTGGGTCATACTCATCTCGACCAATACCACAACCTAACGCAGTAATTAACGTGCCAACTTCTTGTGAAGAAATCATCTTATCAAAACGCGCTTTTTCAACGTTTAAGATTTTACCCTTCAACGGTAAGATTGCTTGGTTTTTACGATTACGACCCTGCTTGGCAGAACCGCCGGCAGAATCACCCTCCACAATATATAGTTCAGAAAGTGCAGGATCTTTTTCCTGACAATCTGCTAACTTGCCAGGTAAACCAGCAATATCTAATACACCTTTACGACGAGTCATTTCGCGAGCTTTTCGAGCAGCTTCACGAGCACGAGCAGCATCAACAATTTTCATGATGATAGTTTTTGCTGTGCTTGGGTTTTCTAATAGGTACTCACCTAGTTTCTCACCCATTGCTTGTTCAACGGCAGTTTTAACTTCACTTGAAACAAGCTTATCTTTTGTTTGTGAAGAGAACTTAGGATCAGGCACTTTAACAGAAATTACAGCAGTTAAACCTTCACGAGCGTCATCACCACTTGCGTTCGTTTCGGCACCACCTTTAGCTTTCTTATTTAAGCCTTCTTTACTCATATAAGAATTCAACGTACGCGTTAATGCGGTACGGAAACCACTTAAGTGAGTACCACCATCACGTTGTGGAATGTTGTTGGTAAAACAGTGGATATTTTCTTGGAAACCATCATTCCATTGCATTGCAACTTCTACAACAATGCCATCATCACGAGTTAAGTCGAAGTAGAAAACTTCTTCGTTTACCGGAGTTTTATTGGTATTTAGATAATCAACGAATGCTTGAATACCACCTTCATAGAAGAAGTGATCTTCACGACCATCACGTTCATCAATAAGACGAATTGACACACCAGAGTTCAAGAATGATAATTCACGAATACGTTTCGCTAAGATGTCATAGTGGAAAATGGTATCAGAAAATGTTTCTGCACTTGGCCAGAAACGAACTTGAGTCCCTGTTTTCTCAGTTTCACCAATAACAGCAAGTGGCGCTGCTGGCTCACCCATATTATAAGTTTGTTCATGAACTTGACCAGCTCGACGTACGGTTAATTCAAGTTTAGAACTTAGTGCATTTACAACAGAGATACCCACACCATGAAGACCACCAGATACTTTATAGCCAGAATCTTCACCACCAAATTTACCACCTGCATGAAGTACAGTCATAATAACTTCGGCTGCGGATACGCCCTCTT
Organism: Thalassotalea crassostreae; assembly: GCF_001831495.1. NCBI lineage: Bacteria > Pseudomonadati > Pseudomonadota > Gammaproteobacteria > Alteromonadales > Colwelliaceae > Thalassotalea > Thalassotalea crassostreae. The sequence goes on along the minus strand of NZ_CP017689.1, from coordinate 3,855 downwards.
CTGGGTGAATATCGGTAGGAATACCACGACCATCATCTTTAACAGATACTGAGTTATCACCATGAATAGTAACCACGATATCACTACAGTGACCAGCTAATGCTTCATCAATAGAGTTATCTAAAACCTCGAAAACCATGTGATGTAAACCAGTACCATCATCGGTATCACCGATATACATGCCTGGTCTTTTTCGTACTGCATCAAGTCCTTTTAAGACTTTAATACTGGACGAGTCATAATCATTTTCTACACTCATTTTATTCGCCTTGCGTTATTTCCGTTATTTCGCCATGTTTCACGTGAAACATTTTATAACCTTGTTGTTCTGGAATTATTGGTTCCAGTGCATTATTGTCAATTGCCGTTATAAATAACTGACAATTTAATTCTTTTATTGCAGTCGCTAAAGCGCTTCGAGAACCGCTATCTAACTCTGCGCCAATATCATCGATTAACAATATTGGTGTTACCTGCTGACTATTAAATATCAAACTTGCTTGTGCAATAGTGAGTGCCATCAGGAACAATTTTTGTTGACCGCGAGAAAGCACTTGTTCGATGTTTGTCTTATCACAATGAAAACTTACATCAAATTTATGAGCACCAAATAGTGAATGCCCGTACTTTAGTTCTCTCTCATTATTTTCAGCCAGAACATCAGCTAGGTCTTTTTTACCTGCCCAGCCCTGACTGTAACTTAGTCTAATTTTTTCTTTTAAACTTGGCAGTAAAATAGTTAACCAAGGTTCTAATTCTTCCGACAACGTATCAATATACTGTTTGCGGATGTCGGCCAGCTGCTTTGAATACTGACAAAATTCAGTTGTCCAGTAATCGAATTGCTGCCCTCTTATTCTATTTTTTAAACATGCATTACGCTGAATTAACACTTTTCTAAAGTTTCGCCACAACTCTGCGTAATGATGTTCCACGTGAAACAATCCTAAATCTACGAACTTACGTCGCTCTTTAGGACCTCCAAAAAACAATCGAAATGTCTCTGGAGTAATCACCTGCACTGCTATATTTTTTGCTAAATCCGAAAGCCTAAACTTGCTGTCGCCATTTATCTTTATGTTAAATAGGCCATCTTTATATCTTTGAACACCAAGTTGATTACTTTTATCATCTCGAGCACTGACGACAAATGCGTCGTGTTCTTTGGAAACTAAGTTTTCTATTCTTGTTGTTCTAAACGATTTACCATGACCTAGAAAAAAAATACTTTCTAATAAACTACTTTTACCACTACCATTGTTACCAATAATTAAATTTAATTTTTCGTCAAAACTGTTATTGGTTGCAGCTAAATTTCTAAAATTATTTACGCTTAACTTAGTAATGCTCATTCAATCAACGAATCTACAAACGCATTGGCATGATCACGTAAATCGCTTCACCTGAATCGTGCCCTTCTATTACTACACTCGAATTTGCATCTGACAAGGTAAACTTAACTTTGTCGTCTTTAATCGCACCAAGCACATCGATGATGTAACTTACGTTAAAGCCAATCTCTAAAGAATCAAATGGGTATTCAATTTCTAAATACTCTTCAGCTTGCTCTTGCTCTGGGTTATTCGCGGTAATTTTTAGTTCGTTAGTTTCGAAATTAAGACGAACACCTTTGAACTTTTCATTGGATAAAATTGACGCTCGCGATAATACCTGGCGAAGTTCTTCCTTATTGATGCTTAAAACTTTATCGCCGTTTCTTGGTAATACACGACGATAATCAGGGAAACGCCCATCGACTAACTTACTAGTAAATGAGAAATTTGAGTCAATAATACGAATATGATTACTACCCAAAAATATTTGAATATCTTCATCAACCGGGTCGAGTAATCGAATAATTTCAAGAATACCCTTACGAGGAACAATTACTTGTCTTGCTGGTAAAGTAAGTTTTTCATTGCCTATCTTACAAATCGCTAATCTATGTCCATCGGTAGCTACTGATCGAATTTCATTATTTTCAGTTTCTATCGACATACCATTTAGATAATAACGAACATCCTGGTTTGCCATCGAAAAATGCGTGCTCTCTATCAATCGTAATAATTGAGATTTTTTCAGAGTGAATTCTACATCACCCTGCCACTGTTCAATGTTTGGAAAATCTGTTGCTGGTAAGGTAGCTAATGAATAACGACTACGACCACACTTAATACTTATTGATTCGCCATCTTGCTCAAACTCAATAACTGAATCATCAGGCATGCTCTTACATATATCGAGAAGTTTACGGGCTGGTACGGTTACTTTTCCGTCCGGTCCTTGGTTATTAACTTCCGTATTAGAGACCATCTCAAGCTCTAAATCAGTAGCTATCATAGTAAGTGATTGCCCACTAACGTCTAATAAAACATTACCAAGAATGGGTAATGTGCTTTTTCGCTCTACTGCGCCTGATACCAATAAAAGTGGTTGTAAAAGTAAATCCCTAGTTAATGAAAATTTCATTATTTTATACCCTATTTACGATGATAGTGTTCTTATTAGATTTGAATAGTCTTCTTTTATATCATGTGTTTCTTCTCGTAACGATTTAACTTTACGACAAGCATGCAATACAGTGGTGTGATCTCTGCCACCAAATGCATCTCCAATCTCAGGTAAACTGTGATTAGTCAATTCTTTCGCTAATGCCATAGCTATTTGTCTAGGTCGAGCAACCGACCTATTTCGTCGCTTCGACAAAATATCGGCAACTTTAATTTTGTAATACTCTGCAACGGTACGTTGGATATTATCTATAGTAACAAGTTTATCCTGTAACGCTAGTAGATCACGCAACGCTTCTCGGACAAAATCTATGGTGATTTGGCGACCGGTGAAATTAGCGTTTGCAATAACTCGATTTAATGCACCTTCAAGCTCTCGAACATTAGAACGTAAACGCTTAGCGATAAAAAACGCCACTTCGTCAGCAAGGTTGGTATTACTCTCTTGCGCTTTACGTTTTAATATAGCGACTCGGGTTTCTAACTCAGGTGGTTCGATAGCTAAGGTTAGTCCCCAACCAAATCGAGACTTTAATCGATCTTCAACACCCTCAATTTCTTTCGGGTATCTATCACTGGTTAAGATGATTTGTTGGTTGCCTTCTAATAATGCATTAAAGGTATGAAAAAACTCTTCTTGAGTACGTTCTTTTTTAGCAAAAAACTGAATATCATCGATTAATAGTGCATCAACACCACGATAATATTGTTTAAACTTTTCTATCTCGTTGTTTTGTAACGCTTTAACCATATCTTGTACAAAACGTTCTGAATGCATGTATGCTATTTTTGCGTTCGGTTTATTACGCAATATACCGTTACCTACTGCATGTAATAGATGAGTTTTTCCTAAACCAGTACCGCCGTATATAAACAGAGGGTTATAGGCTTGACCCGGATTATCGGCTACTTGCGACGCCGCAGCTCGCGCTAACTGGTTAGATTTACCTTCAACGAAATTATCAAAAGTATACTTATCGCGAACGTTAGTGGTTTTTGCCGCTACGTTAGGTAAGAATGAATCGCTATTATTGTCTTTAGGTGCTGCTTGAACCGCTTCACTTTTATTAGCAGCTGGCACTGTTGTTTCAACATCCGCAGGTTTACTACCTACATCAAAACGCAGCTGAATAGGATCACCACTAACTTGGTGGTTTATTAATTGTGTAATGCGGCCAATATATTTTTCGCGCACCCAATCTAGAACAAATCTATTTGGTGCGTATAAAGTCATCGTATTGTTATTCACAACACATTGCAGAGGACGGATCCACATACTAAATTGTTGGGCAGGCAATTCTTCTTCAAGAACTGATAGGCAACTTTGCCAGAGTGAGTGTTCCAC